>NZ_FNIV01000024.1 GCF_900104135.1 Halomonas shengliensis
TTCAGCGGTTATCCTGTCCGCACATAGCTACCCGGCAATGCCACTGGCGTGACAACCGGAACACCAGAGGTGCGTCCACTCCGGTCCTCTCGTACTAGGAGCAGCTCTTCTCAAATCTCCAACGCCCACGGCAGATAGGGACCGAACTGTCTCACGACGTTCTAAACCCAGCTCGCGTACCACTTTAAATGGCGAACAGCCATACCCTTGGGACCGACTTCAGCCCCAGGATGTGATGAGCCGACATCGAGGTGCCAAACACCGCCGTCGATGTGAACTCTTGGGCGGTATCAGCCTGTTATCCCCGGAGTACCTTTTATCCGTTGAGCGATGGCCCTTCCATACAGAACCACCGGATCACTAGAACCTACTTTCGTACCTGCTCGACGTGTCTGTCTCGCAGTCAAGCACCCTTATGCTCTTGCACTCATTGCACGATTTCCAACCGTGCTGAGGGTACCTTCGTGCTCCTCCGTTACGCTTTGGGAGGAGACCGCCCCAGTCAAACTACCCACCACACACGGTCCTCGATCCGGATCACGGACCTGAGTTAGAACGCCAATGATGCCAGGCTGGTATTTCAAGGTTGGCTCCACCCGAACTGGCGTCCGGGTTTCCAAGCCTCCCAGCTATCCTACACAAGCAACATCAGCGTCCAGTGTGAAGCTGTAGTAAAGGTTCACGGGGTCTTTCCGTCTAGCCGCGGGTACACAGCATCTTCACTGCGATTTCAATTTCACTGAGTCTCGGGTGGAGACAGCGTGGCCATCATTACGCCATTCGTGCAGGTCGGAACTTACCCGACAAGGAATTTCGCTACCTTAGGACCGTTATAGTTACGGCCGCCGTTTACCGGGGCTTCGATCAGGAGCTTCGGCGAACCTAACACCATCACTTAACCTTCCGGCACCGGGCAGGCGTCACACCCTATACGTCCGCTTGCGCGTTTGCAGAGTGCTGTGTTTTTAATAAACAGTTGCAGCCACCTGGTATCTTCGACCGGTTCGGGCTCGGGGAGCAAGTCCCATCACCCTACGCCGGCGTGCCTTCTCCCGAAGTTACGGCACCATTTTGCCTAGTTCCTTCACCCGAGTTCTCTCAAGCGCCTTGGTATTCTCTACCTGACCACCTGTGTCGGTTTGGGGTACGGTCCCACTGTATCTGAAGCTTAGAGGCTTTTCCTGGAAGCGTGGCATCGATGACTTCCAGACCGTAGTCTGTTCGTCTCGTCTCTCGGCCTTG
>NZ_FNIV01000023.1 GCF_900104135.1 Halomonas shengliensis
TGCTCTTTAACAATGTGAATCATGCTGACAAACGTTCCTTTCGAAAGAAAGGGACACGAGATACGTCTCAAGCGTATCCGGCAATTGTCGTGTGTCATCGCCGACCAGACCTCTTGGGGTTATATGGTCAAGCGATGAAGCGCATACGGTGGATGCCTAGGCAGCCAGAGGCGATGAAAGACGTGGAAGCCTGCGATAAGGCTCGGCGAGGTGGCAAACAACCTGTGACCCGGGCATCTCTGAATGGGGAAACCCACCCACGGCAACGTGGGTATCCCGCACTGAATCCATAGGTGCGGGAGGCGAACCGGGGGAACTGAAACATCTCAGTACCCCGAGGAAAAGAAATCAACCGAGATTCCCCCAGTAGCGGCGAGCGAACGGGGACCAGCCCTTAAGCATGTGACCGGTTAGGCGAATGAGCTGGGAAGCTCAGCGATACAGGGTGATAGCCCCGTAGCCGAAAACCTGATCATGTGAAATCGAGTAGGTCGGGGCACGTGAAACCTTGACTGAAGACGGGGGGACCATCCTCCAAGGCTAAATACTCCTGGCTGACCGATAGTGAACCAGTACCGTGAGGGAAAGGCGAAAAGAACCCCGGAGAGGGGAGTGAAATAGATCCTGAAACCGTATGCGTACAAGCAGTGGGAGCCGACTCGTTCGGTGACCGCGTACCTTTTGTATAATGGGTCAGCGACTTATTTTCAGTGGCGAGCTTAACCGTATAGGGGAGGCGTAGGGAAACCGAGTCTTAACTGGGCG
The DNA here is from genome assembly GCF_900104135.1 of Halomonas shengliensis. GTDB lineage: Bacteria > Pseudomonadota > Gammaproteobacteria > Pseudomonadales > Halomonadaceae > Halomonas > Halomonas shengliensis. Next base: position 766 of record NZ_FNIV01000023.1, read on the forward strand.
ACCAGTCGCTGGGAATAGACCCGAAACCGGGCGATCTATCCATGAGCAGGTTGAAGGTTGAGTAACATCAACTGGAGGACCGAACCAGGATCTGTTGAAAAAGATTTGGATGACTTGTGGATCGGAGTGAAAGGCTAATCAAGCCCGGAGATAGCTGGTTCTCCTCGAAAGCTATTTAGGTAGCGCCTCACGTAGCACCGCCGGGGGTAGAGCACTGTTTCGGCTAGGGGGTCATCCCGACTTACCAACCCGAGGCAAACTCCGAATACCGGTGAGTGACGCGTGGGAGACACACAGCGGGTGCTAACGTCCGTTGTGAAAAGGGAAACAACCCAGACCGTCAGCTAAGGTCCCCAAATCCTGGTTAAGTGGGAAACGATGTGGGAAGGCTCAGACAGCTAGGAGGTTGGCTTAGAAGCAGCCATCCTTTAAAGAAAGCGTAATAGCTCACTAGTCGAGTCGGCCTGCGCGGAAGATGTAACGGGGCTCAAACCAGGTACCGAAGCTACGGGTTCGTCGAATGACGAGCGGTAGAGGAGCGTCGTGTACGCCGA
>NZ_FNIV01000009.1 GCF_900104135.1 Halomonas shengliensis
CCGGAGTCTGTCAACATAGTTGCCATATAAAATGACTTCAGCTCTTTAAAATCCTGCGGCCTGTGGCACTGGGTCCCGTTCGGGATTTAGGTGCACTACATCCGGCAGGCTGAGTTTCCGGATGTCACCTGACCACCGTTCCGGGTGGCGCTGCTTCGCGGCTTCAAAAACCTCTCGGCGCTGCGTCAGAATGCCTTTTGCCTCGCCGTTATGACGCTGGCTCGGCGTGACGTAGCGCAGGGCGCTGTGCCGGTGCTCATGGTTGTACCACTCGGTGAATTGCTGGACCCAGTCTTGTGCCTCGGCCAGTGTGGCGAAGCCGTCGGCGGGGAACCCCGGCCGGTACTTCAGTGTCTTGAAGGCCGACTCGGCGAAGGCGTTGTCGTTGCTGACCCTTGGCCGGCTGTACGACGGGGTGATGCCCAGATCGTAGAGCTTTTCCAGGAAGGTCGCCGCCTTCATCGGGCTGCCGTTATCGGAATGCAAAATCAAAGGCTTGTGACGATCGGTGAGGTGCTCTCGCCAGCAGGCCTTCTGGATCAGCTCGGCGGCCAGCTCGCCGGTCTCGGTTTCATAGACCTCGTGCCCAACGATCTTGCGGCTGAAGACGTCCATGATCAGGTACAGGTACCACCAGGTACCGCGTGCAGGGCCCGGCAACCAGCTGATATCCCAGCACCAAAGCCGGTTTGGCGCTGTGGCCTGGTGCGTGGTCGGCGGTCGCTTGCGCTGTGGGGCCTGCTGTCGGCCCCGATGGTGTTGCTGGTCATATTCATGAAGCACTCGGTACATCGTCGACTCAGAGGCCAGGTAGTGGCCCTTGTCCGCCTGATCGGCCACGATGAAGGCGGGAGGGCGGCTCCGATACTCCGGGGCGTTGCACAGCGCCACAACAGCCTCTCGTTCCTCGGGCGACAGCTTGTTGGCCGGCTCCGGGCGATCGGCGTCGGGGCGGCGATCCGCCGTCACCTCGCCTTCCGCAACCCAGCGGTAATAGGTTCGCACATGGATGCCCATCACCTGACAGGCCTTGGCCAGCCGAGCACCGTCACGCTGGGCGTCTTGCACCAGAGTCACGATACGCTGGCGATCCGGGAGGCTGGTCAGTCGTCCTCGTCGTTGGTCGTGCCCCAGATCGCCTCGGCTTTTTTTGACAGGGCCAACAGCGCCGCCGTCTCGGCCAGGGCCTTGTCCTTGCGGTGCAGCTCGCGCTCCAGCTTACGGAGCCGCTTCTGCTCCGCCTTACGCGCCTGTCGAAGCTGCTTGGCCTGCGCTGCCGCATCGTCGTTGGCGTTCATGCAGGCATCCCGCCAGGCCTCCACCTGCTCGGGGTAGAGCCCGCGCTCGCGGCAGTAGGCGCTGACTTCAGCCTCGTTCATCGGAGCTGTCTCCAGGACGATCTGGAACTTCTCCTGACTGGTCCACTGATCTGGCTGGGTAGAACGTGATGGCAAAACCTGTCCTCGTGCTCTGGCCTGTTTCCGCCAATTGTAGAGGGTTGTTGCTGTGATGCCTTCCTGCGCGGCCAGTTCCGGGATGGTCATGCTCATGGGCGGTGCCATCTTCTTGAGGATGGCTTCCTTACGCTCTGCGGGGTAACGCACGTTGATCACCTCTCAATCGGTTTAGGTGACAACTACCTTGACGCATAGGGATACGCTCACCGCGCGGCTGAACCTCAACCTAAAGATCGCGCGACCCGAGCTGTCACCAGGCCACCTTGAAGCGCGCCACGACAAGCTGTGGGAGCAAGGCCTGGCGGGCCTGACACGCTACAACCAGCTGATGAAGGTCGCGCCGATGGAGCAGAAGCTCGATGAGTTGCAGGTCGGCACCTGGTTCGCCGGGCTGCGCCGCCAGCAGTCCAGCTCCCGCGAGCAGCGCCCGGTGATCGAGCAACGCCACGATGGGCGCCACAAGGTCTACCCGCTGATCGACTGGCACAGCCGCGACGTGCACCGCTACCTCACCGAACACGACCTGCCCTACCACCCGCTGTGGGAACAGGGCTACACCTCGGTGGGCGACTGGCACACCAGCCAACCCCTCCAGCCGGGCATGCAGGAAGAAGACACGCGTTTCTTCGGTATGCAGCGGGAGTGCGGCCTGCATCTGTAGGCGGGCGGTAGGGCACTATGTTCCCGCACGCGCGAAAGCGGCAAGGTGGGCTTGCGTTGTCGTCCGACCGGGGCCTGCCGTCCTGCCCCTCCCCCGGTCCATACCCCTTACCGCGAGCGACTCAGAAAGGAAACACCACCGGCGTCAGCACCAGCACCCCGGCCGAGTAAGTGAGGCTCACCGGTAGCCCGGTCTTGATGAAATCACTGATTCGATAGCGGCCGGGAGAGTAGACCATCAAGTGGGTCTGGTAGCCGTAGGGGATCAGGAAGCAGGCGCTGGCGCCGTAGGCCACGGCCATGACGAAGGGCATGGGGTCGGCGCCGAAGGCCTGGGCGGTCGTCCAGGCGATGGGGAAGGCCAGCGCGGCGGCGGCGTTGTTGGTGACGGTCTCGGTGAGCAGTAGCGTCATCAGGTAGCAGCCCACGAAGGCGGCGTAGATGCCGTAACCCGCAATCAGCGTCTGCATGCCCTGGGCCAGCAGCGCGGCGGCGCCAGAACTCTCCAGCCCCTGGGCGATGGCCAGCGCCGAGCCGATGATCAGCCACAGCTCGAAGGGGAAGCGTCGGCGGAGTTCCGCGGGGCTGAGCACCTTGCCGGCTACCAGCCCTGCCATCAGCAGCAACAGGCCGTGAAACAGCGGCAGTAGTTCCAGAGCCGCCAGGCCGATCACCGCCGCGAAGCCGGCCAAGGTCAGCATGCTCTCGGTGCGCTTGAGCTGCGGGCGCTTGAAGCTGCCACTGAGCAGGTGGAAGTTGCGCTCGATGTTGCGGTGCTGGCGGAAGTCGCTGCCCACCGCCAGCACCAGGCAATCGCCTACGCGCAGCGGGATCTGTCCCAGCTGCCCCTCCAGTCGTTTGCCACCGCGGCGAATGCCCACCACACCGGCGTTGAACATGCTGCGGAAGTCGACGTCCTGCAGCGTCTGGCCGGCAAGCTCCGACTCGTGAGAAACCACCACCTCCACCAGGTTGGTGGCCAGCAGGTCGTCGGCCTGGTGGCCGAACAGGGTAAGCCCGGGGAAGCGCTGAAGTGCCTGCACTTTACCGACTTCTCCGGTGAATACCAGCGTATCCTCAGCCTGCAGGATCTCGTCGGGCCCCACCGGGCTGAGCAGCCGCCCCTCACGCTCGATCTCCAGCAGGTAGAGCCCCTCCAAGCTACGCAGCTGGTTCTCCTCGATGCTCTTGCCCACCAGCTCCGAGTCCGCCTCCAAGTCGGCGGCCAGGAAGTAGGAGAGCTTCTCCTCGGTGTCTTCGGGGGGGTGCGCCGGCAGACGGCGCGCTCGCCACAGCAGCACGCCGAACGTCAGCAGTGCCACCGGTATGCCCACCAGGGTGAACTGGAACATGCCCAGCTCGAAGCCGCCGCGACCCAAAGCGAAGGAGTTCACCACCAGGTTGGTGGAGGTACCCACCAGGGTGGTCACGCCGCCCAGGATCGACGCGTAGGAGAGCGGGATCAGCAGCCGGGAGGGGGCGATGCGCTGCTGACGCGAGATGGCGCCCAGGAAGGCCGCCACCACCGCCGTGTTGTTGAGAAACGCCGAGAGCACGGCACTGGCCCCCATCAGCCGCGCGGTGGCGGTCCTCTCGCTACCCGTGAGGAGGCGCTGGGAGAGCCAGTCGAGCAGCGGCGTGCGCTCCAGCGCCAGGGAGACCAGCAACAGTAACAGCAGGGTCGCCAGCGCCGGGTTGGTGTACTGCGCAAGCAGTGTGGGGGTATCCACCAGGCCAAGCACCAGGTAGGCGCCCGCAAGGCCCACAAAGGCGATGGCCGGCCGCACCCAGCCACCGATCAGCAGAGCCAGCAGGCCTAGCAGGGAAAACAGAACCATCCAGGGAAGCATCGACGTCGAATCCTTGCGCCAGTGAACGCGGCTTGTGGGATTCTACGCAGGCTTTTATGATGACGTCGACTTTGGCCTTATACGAATTCGAGCGTTTTCTATTTTATACCGCATTGTCATACAGTTATCGCATTGAAGACCACTAAACATTTAACGCTGGAAATACTCAACCAGCGCCGACAGCAGGCGGTACGGCTACGCTTGGATGGTCACACGGTCGCCGAAACCGCCGCACGCACCGGCCTTTCCGCGCCCACGGTATCGGCGGCATGGAAGGCCTTCCGCGAAGGCGGCTGGGAGGCGGTGCCGGTACGCCCGCGAGGACGCAAGGCGGGACAAGCGACGCGCTTGGATACCCCAGCAGAAGAGGCGCTTACCGCGTGTCTTGCCGTCCTGCCGTCTGGAGATCTGCCGGCCTGGGGCAGTCGCGCACTGGCTGAGGCGTTGCACCAACAGGGCCATGAGGTATCGCCCCGGGCCATCGAGCACTGGCTTGCGGCGCGCGATCTCAAGCCCGAGCCCATGGCGCTGGAGGCGCTCGCGCACAAGCGTGGCCAGGCGGGCCGCTGGTATCGACACCAGGTGGTGCCAGTGCTCGAAGAGGTACACCAGGCCGGCGGCAGCATCTGGCGCGGCGGCGTGCGAGTCACGCGACCCGGCGATGCCGAGTCAGCCGCACCACCGCGCTGCTACCAGCTCTACCTGCACGGCAAGCGCGGCGTGCTCTATACCCAGGTGCTAAACGCACCACCGCGGGCAGCCAGCTACCTGGCGCTGTTCGAGAGACTACTCGAGCAGGCCAATGGCAAACCGGTCGTGCTGGTGTTTCATGGCGCGGATTTCCGGGCGGCACCCGAGATCGGGCGGTGGCTCAATCAGAACCCGAAAATGCGGCTGGTGGCCGTACCTGTTGGTGCATTTACTTAGGCGCTGCCTTGTGGGCTCCCGGCTTTTTAGGCGCTGCCCTGTGGGAGGCCGGCTTTGCCGGGCGAAGGCGCCGTCAGGCGCCCCAGCGGTGTTGCCTAACTCGCTGGGCTCTACCGGGAGGCCTTCGGCCTCCTTTCGCCCGGGGGACCCGGCCTCCCACCAAGGGCTGGGTGGCCACTTGCACCTTTCGGAGGCCTTCTGCCTCCATTCGCCCGGCAGAACCGGCCTCCCACCATTCACCGCCGAACGCACTCCCGCACGCCAATTTGCGAAGAACCATTTTTCACCCACACAGGCCAACGACATGACGTCACTCACCCATCTTCAGAAGCTGGAAGCGGAAAGCATCCAGATCATGCGCGAGGTGGTCGCCGAGACCGAGAATCCGGTGATGCTCTACTCGGTGGGCAAGGACAGCGCGGTGATGCTGCACCTGGCGCGCAAGGCGTTTGCGCCGGCGCCACCGCCCTTCCCTCTCCTGCACGTGGATACGCGCTGGAAGTTCCGGGCCATGTACGAGTTCCGCGACAAGATGGCCGAGGAAACCGGCATGGATCTGATCGTGCATATCAACCCCGAGGGCGTGGAGAAGGACATCAACCCCTTCACCCACGGCTCGGCGATCCATACCGATGTGATGAAGACCGAGGGCCTCAAGCAAGCACTGGACAAGTATGGCTTCGATGCCGCCTTCGGTGGGGCGCGCCGCGACGAGGAGAAGTCCCGCGCCAAGGAGCGGGTGTTCTCCTTCCGCACCGCCCAGCACCGCTGGGACCCCAAGAACCAGCGTCCGGAGCTGTGGCGGTTGTACAACACCCGCAAGCACAAGGGCGAGTCCATCCGCGTCTTCCCGCTCTCCAACTGGACCGAGCTGGATATCTGGCAGTACATCTACCTGCAGAACATCCCCATCGTGCCGCTCTACTACGCCGCCGAGCGCCCTGTCGTGGAGCGCGACGGCGCTCTGATCATGGTCGACGACGAGCGCATGCCGCTGGAACCGGGCGAGGTGCCGATGATGCGCAAGGTGCGCTTCCGCACCCTGGGCTGCTACCCGCTGACCGGCGCCATCGAGTCCGAGGCCGACACCCTGCCGTCGATCATCCAGGAAATGCTGCTCACCAAGACCTCCGAACGCCAGGGCCGCGTCATCGACCACGACAGCGCCGCCTCCATGGAAAAGAAAAAGCAGGAAGGATACTTCTGATGGCACACGCATCCGACATGATCGCCGGCGATATCGAGGGTTACCTCAAGTCGCACGAACACAAGGGCCTGCTGCGTTTCATCACCTGCGGCAGCGTCGATGACGGCAAGAGCACCCTGATCGGACGTCTGCTGTTCGAATCCAAGCTGCTGTTCGAGGATCAGCTGGCCGCCATCGAGGCCGATTCCAAGAAGTGGGGCACCCAGGGCGGCGAGATGGACTTCGCGCTGCTGGTGGATGGCCTGGCCGCGGAGCGCGAGCAGGGCATCACCATCGACGTGGCCTACCGCTTCTTCTCCACCGACAAGCGCAAGTTCATCGTCGCCGATACCCCGGGGCATGAGCAGTACACCCGCAACATGGTCACCGGCGCCTCCACCGCGGATGCCGCCATCCTGATGGTGGATGCGCGCCAGGGGATCCTGCCACAGACCCGTCGCCACAGCTTCCTGATGTCGCTGATCGGCATGCGCCATGTGGTAGTGGCGATCAACAAGATGGACCTGGTGGACTACTCCAAGGCACGCTTCGACGCGATCGTCGAGGAGTACCGTGAGTTCGCCAAGCAGTTGGGTCTGGAGGACATCACCTTCATCCCGATGTCCGCGCTCAAGGGCGACAACGTCATCGAGCATGGCCACCATATGCCGTGGTACCACGGCCCCACGCTGATGGCCTACCTGGAGACCGTGGAGGTGGACGAGGAGCGCCTGCAGCACCAGCCGTTCCGCATGCCGGTGCAGTGGGTCAACCGCCCCAACCTGGACTTCCGCGGCTTCACCGGCATGATCGCCAGCGGCAGTATCAAGCCGGGCGACGCCATCCGCGTGCAGCCCTCCGGCCAGTCCAGCACCGTCAAGCAGATCTACACCTACGACGGTAACCTGGAGCAGGCGATCGCCGGCCAGTCGGTGACCCTGCTGCTGAATGACGAGATCGATATCTCCCGGGGCGACGTGATCTCCGGGGTCGACCAGCCTGCCGAGACCGCCGACCAGTTCGAGACTAGCCTGGTGTGGATGCACGACGAGCCGCTGCTGCCGGGCCGACCGTATCTGATGAAGATCGGTACCCAGCAGGTCTCGGCCAGCGTCACCGATATCAAGTACCAGGTGAACGTCAATACGCTCGAGCACACCGCGGCCAAGCAGCTCGACCTCAACGCCATCGGCGTCTGCACCCTGAGCCTGAACAAGGCGGTGGCCTTCGATCCCTACAAGGAGAATGCCGACACCGGTGGCTTCATCCTGATCGACCGGATGACCAACAACACCGTCGGCGCCGGCATGCTGAACTTCGCCCTGCGGCGCAGCCAGAATATCCATATGCAGCATGTGGATATCGACAAGCAGGCACGCGCCCTTTCCAAGGCGCAACAGCCCGCGGTGCTGTGGTTCACCGGCCTCTCCGGCGCCGGCAAGTCGACCATTGCCAACCTGGTGGAGAAGAAACTGCACGCCGCCGGCCAGCACACCTACCTGCTGGATGGCGACAACGTGCGCCACGGCCTCAACCGCGACCTGGGCTTCACCGATGCCGACCGCGTCGAGAACATCCGCCGTGTCGCGGAAGTCGCGAAGCTGATGGTCGACGCCGGCCTGCTGGTGATCACCTCCTTCATCTCGCCCTTCCGCAGCGAGCGCCAGCTGGCCCGCGACCTAGTGGACGACGGCGAGTTCATCGAGATCTTCGTCGACACCCCGCTCGACGTGGCCGAGGAGCGCGATCCCAAGGGGCTCTATCGCAAGGCCCGCCGCGGCGACCTGAAGAACTTCACCGGCATCGACTCGGCCTACGAGGCACCGGAGAACCCCGACCTGCACATCAAGACCACCGAGATAAGCAGCGACGAAGCCGCCGATGCCATCATCGCGCTGCTGCGCGAGCGCCAGATCATCACCTGATAGAAGCCTGTGGGAGCGGTGCTCGCACCGCGAAAAAGGGGTTGCTAAACAATCGCCGTGCAAGCACGGCTCCCACAGCATGCAACCCCAGCCTGCTATGCCGGGATACCCTGATATGGATTATCACATGCCACTAAACACATCTGACCTGCTGGAACAGGTCTACACCATCGCCAAGGATGCTGGCGACGCCATGATGGCCGTTTACGCCCGCGACTTTTCCATCGAGGAGAAGGAGGACAAGAGCCCGTTGACCGAAGCGGACAAGGCCGCCCATGACGTCATCGTCAAGGGGCTAAGTGCCCTGCCGGAGGGTATCCCGGTGCTTTCGGAGGAAGACGCCGAAGGCTTCGCCGGGGTAGATGCCCAGGGCCGCTACTGGCTGGTGGATCCCCTGGACGGCACCAAGGAGTTCATCAAGCGTAATGGCGAGTTCACCGTCAACATCGCGCTGATCGAGCACGGCACGCCGGTGCTCGGCGTAGTCATCGCCCCGGCGCTGGAGGTCTCCTATCTCGCCACCGAGGGCCTGGGCGCCTTCAAGATCGATGCCCAGGGCGAGCGGGAGCCGATCGTAGTCGCCGGCCAGCCCGCCGAAGGCACCCCCTGGCGCGTGGTGGGCAGCCGCTCCCACCCCAGCCCGGACCTGGCCGAATGGCTGGATCAGCTGGGTGAGCATGACATGGTACCCATGGGCAGTTCGCTGAAACTGTGCCTGATCGCCGAAGGCGCCGCCGATGCCTACCCTCGCCTTGGCCCTACCTGCCTGTGGGACACCGGTGCCGCCCAGGCGGTAGTGGAGCAGGCCGGTGGCCGGGTGGAAACGCTGGAGGGAGAACCGCTTGACTACTCCTCGCCCGAGCAGCACCTCAACCCCTACTTCGTCGTCTGGGGCCACTGAGGCTGATCGCAGCCCATTAACGCAGCAGCCCGGCGCTAGGCCGGGCTGCTGATACGTATTGCCAGAGATGTTCTCCCCGCCCACTACGCCATGGGCGGGATTACACAGTCACGCCGTCGCCTCTGCCATCACCTCGGCCAGCACCCCGCACGTCTTATCGATCTCTTCCCGCGTGAGAGTGGGATGGCAGAGAAACATCAAACTGGTCTCGCCCAACTCGCGGGCCACCGGCAGCGGCGTTTCCGGGCGCCAGTCGGTGTGCTGGAACGCCTTCTCGCGATAGACCTCGGAACAGGAGCCGGAGAAGCACGGCACGCCGCGCGCCACCGTCGCGGCCTGGATGCGGTCGCGATCCCAGCCCGAGGCGAGGCGCTCGGGCTCGACGAAGACGTAGCACTTGTAGGCGGCGTGTTCGATGTGATCGGGAACGCCCGGCACACGCAGACCGGGGCAGTCCCGGGCGGCCTGCCAGATGCGCTCAGCGTTGGCTCGGCGCGCCGCCTTCCACGCCGGCATGCGCCCGAGCTGAATGCGCCCGATGGCGGCCTGCATCTCGGTCATGCGCCAATTGGTGCCGAAGCTCTCGTGCAGCCAGCGAAAGCCCGGCGGATGCTCGCGTTCATAGACGGCGTTCCAGCTCTTCCCGTGGTCCTTGTAGGCCCACATGCGTCGCCACAGGATCTCATCGTGGGTGGTGACCATGCCTCCTTCCCCGCCGGTGGACATGATCTTGTCCTGGCAGAACGACCAGCAGCCCACGTGGCCGATGCTGCCCACGCTGCGACCGCGATAGCGGGCGCCATGGGCCTGGGCACAATCCTCGATTACATAGAGATCGTGCTGCTCGGCCAGCGCGATCAGCTCATCCATCTCGCAGGGCCAGCCGGCCAGGTGCACCGCCATGATCGCCCGGGTGCGCGGCGTGATCTTCTCAGCCACCATCTCGGCCGTGATGTTCTGACTGTCCCGGTCGATGTCGGCGAACACCGGCACTGCGCCGGCGGTGACGATGCTGGATGCGGAGGCCAGGAAGGTGCGGGAGGTGACGATCACCTCGTCACGCCCCCTGCCCTCGCCCGAGCCGATACCCAACCCCTTCAGGGTGAGATCAAGGGCGTTGGTGCCGTTGGCCACGGCGATGGCAAAGCCCGTTTGCGCGAAGGCCGCGAACTCCTGCTCGAATTCGCGACCCTCGGTACCGGTCCAGTAGTTCACGCGGTTGGAGAGCAGCACGCGCTGCACCGCTTCGGCCTCCTCCTCAGTGAAGGAGGGCCAGGGAGAGAAAGGTCCGTTTAACATACAGCGTCCTGGGTAAGGGAACTCAGTGGATCAAGCGAGGCCGTCATCCAACCACCGTGCGCCAGATATAGCGCAGGTCGTCGGTCAGCCGCCAGTCACGGATGTAGTCCAGGTTGAGGCGCACCTTGTCCGGCCAGATGACCTCGCGGTTGTAGGCTTCCGGATCGTCGGCGGCGGCCAGCATCGCCTCCTCGTCACGATACTTGAGTGTCGCCGGGCCGGTGATGCCGGGACGGATGGTCAGCAGCAGCCGCTCCTCGCCCTCCAACGTGTCGGCAAAGCCCGGCACGTCCGGCCGCGGGCCGACGAAGCTCATGTCGCCCACCAGCACATTCCAGAGCTGCGGCAGCTCGTCGATCTTGGTGCGTCGAAAGAAGCGCCCCAGTGGCGTGATGCGCGGATCGCCCGATCGGGTCACCGTCGTGGTCAGTTCGCGGCTGGGGCGCATGGTCTTGATCTTCACCACGGTGAATAGCCGCCCATCCTTGCCGACACGGCGCTGGGTGAAGAAGCCGTTGCTGCGCGTATCGAGACTGGCCGCCACCCAAGCCAACAGGATCAGCCAACCACTCAGTGTCAACCCCACAGCAGAGACGACGACATCGAAGGCACGCTTCTGTATGGCCTGGGGCACGCTCAGTCCTTCCTGTTCAACCGCGATAGCCATAACGCTCCAACGTCTCCCCGATCAACGCTTCCAACTGTGCGACTTCGCCCTCCTCCAGCGAGGCACGCCCCTTGCCGATGCTGCGGCTGGAAACCCCGGAAACAGCATCTCGCACGGCCTCGCCGCTCACCTGCAGCCCCAGGAACTCGAACAATCGATGCAGTTCCGCCACGGGCTCGCGCACGAAGTGCTCGTAGCGCACGCGGATGACCCGATCGTCGGGCATATCGGCGAAGGCGGCCTCGGCGTTTTCCACGCAGCGCTGCCACTGCAGGGCGCACACCTCGTTGAGCGTGTGCGTCTCCAGCAGTTGCGGCATGTCATCGAGTGTCGGGCCCCAGAACGCCAGGCGCTTCTCCCGGGAGAAAAAGCGATAGAGGCGGCTCCAGAGGTAACGGCTGCCGTAGTAGGGCAGGTCCGTGAACGGCACGAAGCGAACCTTCTCCAGCAGATACGGAATATCGAGCTTGGCCTGCCAGCGCAGCTTGGCGGAACCGGTGGTGTCCAGCCCGTCACGGTAGATATAGACAAAGCGGGCGCCGGGAACGGCTCGGTCGACAAAGGGTACGCGCAGGCTGTTGGCGCAGGTCTTCTCGACCACCGTATGCGCGCTGTATCGCCGCGCCACCCACTCGAACTGCTTGCGCATATAGCTCTGCACGGCAGGCGTGGCGCGCTCGGAGGGTAGCTCGTCGGAGGGATGGCGCACGTTGCCGTGGCGCCACAAGTAGTTGATCTCGTCGCATGGCCAGGTGGCCACACCCTCGAACTGACAGAGCACGTCGCGCAGCATGTTGGTGCCGCTTCGAGGGGCACCTATTATTACCAATGGCTGCATCACTTAATGGTCTTCTTGAGAGAGTGGAAAAGCTCGTAGTATTTATTAGCGACAACAGAAAATTCATGATTGTCGTAAAAGTAGTTCGCGCCGGCTTTTCCGAGCTTATGACAAAGAGACGGATTCTCCTTCAAGCGCATCACAGCATTAGCAATCATGGAAGGATTTCCTGAAGGAACCGTGATACCGCACCTAGCAAAAGCCACGGGATCATAGTCTGTCTTATAGCTGGCGATGACGGGCTTCCCTGCATGCATGTACTCAAAGAGTTTATTGCAGGAGATACCGTAGCGATTCGCTTCGACGTCCTTCAATCCTACATAGCACGCATTAAAGCTCTGCAATTCCCTCAAAACATCGGATTTTGGAACCGGGCCCACAAACTCGATATTCGTCAGCTCATACTGCTTAGCCATATCGCGTAACTTATTGAGATCCTCGCCGCCGCCCACAATGCGGAATCGAATCTGCCGATCATCTTGCAACAGCCGGGCGGCTTCAATCAGATCATTAATACCATAATAACTACTTAAGGCGCCAACATAGCCAACTACGAAAGGTGATTCAGGTGTGCTCAAATCACCACTGCCACATCCTTCTTCAGGAAGCAAGGACACCTCAGGTACTTTATCCACATAAAAGCCGTTAGGGGCATAGAAAAAACGTTGGACGTCGAAGTCATACATCTGCTGGAAGTAATCCTTGTCGCCTGGCTTGACGGAAGCAATGACATCGGCCTTCCTAACGGCGAACCACTCGGTGAACTTCAATAGCAGCAAGTATGGATGGTAGGCAGGTGCTCCGCTCAGACCGCGAATAACCAAGGGCCATAGGTCTCTTACTTCATATAGTAAGGGAACTTTTCGCTGATGGGCTAGGCGATTTGCCGCATAGATCACAAAAGGGTGTGGTGATGAAGCAACTACCACGTCAACGTCTGCTGGAACAAGATCCGATGTGGCATACCGATATGCTTTGAAGGCAAACTGAAACTGGTTAAAAACCTGGCCTAGCCGGCGCTGATAGGATCTAGTTTTCAACCAGACATACTTGATGCCATCAATATTCTCATGGGTGACATCTCCATCAGTATTTGGAAGTTCATGATATTTATGAAAATAAGACGAGCTCACAATAGTGATTCTAAAGTCCAAATCGCGGAGCGCCTTCCCAAGGAAGTACCAGCGCATATTGGGGCCATGGTAGGGCGAGCCACCGCCATGGGTCATGATCACGATGTGCATTCATTATTTCCAAACACGTTATAAAAAACTCGAAACAAAAAATCTGATCAGCCGTTTAAGTACGCTTACACTAGGTGTTCAACAATTCTTTCTGCGGCATTCCCACCGCCATATAGATGCTGATGATCTTCAATCGCTCGACCAAAGTGGGTGCTGGAATGAGCAATGATTTCTTCCTGGTTGGCGCCAACCAGATGGTTAGCTCCGGCAGAGATAAGCTCAACCCACTCTGTCTGATCACGCATTGTGATACACGCCTTGCCGAAGAAAAAGGCCTCTTTCTGCACCCCTCCGCTATCTGTCAGGACCAGACTACAGTGGTTGAGGAGCCAGACCATCTCGAAGTAGCCCACCGGGTCAATGACATTCACCTCTAGTGATAACCCAGCCTTGTCAATCGCGGCACGAGTGCGCGGGTGCAATGGCAAAACGACTGGCGCCACGCTCTGGTGTACATGGTTAAGCGCCGAAATGATGGCAGTCAGACGTTCAGGATCATCAGTATTCTCCGCACGGTGCAATGTGCCTAGCACGAAGTTGCGATTCACTATAAAGTCACGTGGCGCCACCGCACGCTGAGCAAAAAACAACGCCGCATCTTGCATCACGTCACCGACCTGAAGCACATTGACCGGCTTGCTTGCAAAGCCTTCCTTATCCAGGTTACGAACTGCAGTGTCGGTGGGGCAGAACAGCATATCGCTGATTTGATCGGTGAGAATACGATTGATTTCCTCGGGCATTCGCATGTTGAAGCTACGCAGTCCTGCCTCAACATGCGCTACCGGAACATGCAACTTGGCAGCTGCAAGCGCGCCCGCCAAGGTAGAATTAGTATCGCCGTAGACCAGCACTCGATCTGGTTTATACTCTAGAATGCCCTGCTCTATCTCCGCCAGCATCCTGCCCGTCATAACACCATGGTTACCACCATGGATATCTAGTTGAATATCCGGCTTAGGGATGCCTAGTTGATTGAAGAAGATATCCGACATATTAGCATCGAAATGCTGACCGGTATGCAGCATGATCTCTTCGATACCGTCAGTCTTTTTGATGGTACGGGATACCACGCTAGCCTTGATGAACTGCGGGCGTGCACCTATGATTGTAAGAATTCGTTGCATAAATTCACTACTTAGCCAAAGAGGAGTAAAGTTCAAAGAGCTTTTTTTCTTCGATGCTCCAGTTGTACTGATCTTGAACAGCTCGTTGCCCATTGCGGCCCATATTTTTGACCGCTTCTGGATGAGCTACCAAATAGTCAATAGCCTCAGCTATCGCTTTGGGGTCAAGTGGATCGACACAGAGACCACACTGGTTGCCTTCAATAATCTCTTTCCAAAGAGGAAAATTTGAACCTATAACGGGCACACCAGCACTCATGTACTCGAACATTTTGTTAGGCTGGGCATCAATGTGGTTGGGTAAAGGAAGAAAAGTGACCAAACCCGCTACTGATTGAGCCAGCAAATCACGGACCTGCTCCCGGTTCGCAAAGCCCATGGCATCGACTTTCGACCAGCCAAAACTAGATAGAGCGAATTGCTGTGTACTTTTCTTATTAAATTGACCAGCCAACTTAAGTCTCGCATCCGACTCCACCTGCCCCATAGCCTGAACGACTTGCAAAATACCACGAATCTCGCTAATGCTGCCAACGTAACATATCTTGTTTCTTTTCTTTGAATAGTCAACTTCAAAGTTAGATAGCTCACAAACCAACGGATAATTGTTGATATCCACAGACAGAACGCCCATGGCGGCAAACTTGTCACGGATATAAGGCGTGGCTGCTATCACCGCATCAAACTTACGACATGCCCAGCTTTCGTAAGCTGCAAAAGCCTTCGACAAAATCCACTTAGCATGTTTGTTTAGATAGGCCTTACCCAAAATCTGTTTCGGAACATCTTCGTGAGAATCAAAAATTACTATTTTTCCCATTTTTTTCAGTTTCAAACCAATGGGAAGCAACTCAGGATCATGCAGATGGTATAAATCTGCATCTAGACAACATGCCTTTTGTAATACTCGTTTCGTAGCATTTAGGATGCGAGCCAGACGACCTTGTGACTTACCAACATCATAAATAGTTACTTTATTCTTATAATCATCCCCTTCTCCATCAGCCACAATAAGACAAACAGAAAATTCGCTATTCGAAAGAGAAGCACACTCTTTTATAAAAATACGAGTATCCGAGCGGTGATGCACGGTAGTTAAGTGTGCAACCTTCATCGATTGCCCTCATTTAACTGTACCAGGAAATGATAAAGCTCAGACAATTTTTTACCTTCATTCCTCCATGTCAACCCTTCTACTCGTTCTAGCAGCCCTTCTCTAAGAGACACTCCGTCTTGTAATGTTAACTTCCTAAGGAAATTAGAAACTGACTCAACATCATTTTCAACTACCCACCCGGCTTGATGTTTTTTTACAACTTCAGCCTGATCAGGAAGAGGGGACGCCAAAACAGGTAAGCCTGCGAGCAAACTTTCAAATAACTTATTAGGAAGACAGTAACGATGATTTAGACATGTATCCTCATACAAACAAATTCCAACATCCGCACCCGAAGCATGAGAAACAACATCTTTGGGTGGGACTGGATCCTTGTAATGAATACGAAAATCATTCTGTGCGGCGTTTCGTACAGTGTTTTCTAATGGCCCATTTCCCATAAAGACTATATGGTGCGGAACACCTTCTTGTTGAAAAGCTTCAAGCGCTATCTCAATTCCGCGCCCTTTGCTTAACCCGCCTAAGTATATGAATAGAAGGGCGTGATCAGGAATACCAAGAATCTCGCGCAGTGGCACAGCATCAATTGACTCTTCAACGGGAGCGGGAATGTTCCGAATGAGGTGAACTGGAATTTCAGGGTATCGTTCCCCGTACCACTTCTGAATAGATGGACTGACTGTAATCATGGCATCTACTTTGGGTATGAGCCGTTTCTCCAAACTTTTCGCTAAAGATTGGCGCGCACCTCGGGCGCCAGCTGTTTCAGTCTCAAGCTCATGCGCATCATATATAAGCCGCGCTCCTGTGATCTGTTTAAGGCGCACAGCTATTGGCAATGGTGTCAAGTCGTGGCAGTGGATCACATTTAGGCCTGAGTTCCGGTAACGCCGAACCAGTAAGCGGTACCATTCGGCATACTTAATAAATTGACTCACTAAATCCTTTGGAAACTTCCTTGTACGCAGTGAAGCCCTCCAAATTGTACGGCCATCATCAATTTTTTCATTTACAGGAAACCCGTCCTCCTTAAGACCTGAAATTTCTAATCTATTAAAAAGCTCACTCTCAAGAATACTCTCAGTTTCTTTCAAAACACGAGAATCATGACTTACCGAGTTTCTAACTATATGTAAATTCATGCGGAAATGCCTGCGTCTTTATGCTATTAAAAATGACTATACTTTATATTGGCTTTCGATAGGCGATCTGCTGTGATTAGCAACAAAAAACCAGCCACAAGTGTCACTGGAAACATTGACCAACTGAAGCCACTGAAAGCAAACCTACCAAGTTGCAAACCAATCCAGACGGTAGCAACTGCTTTTATGTGCGGTCTGACAATAAAACCTATACACCACTTCCAGAAAAAGAAGTAAGCGCCGACATACAAGGGAGCGACTAATACTCCCACCCACCCAAAGTTAGCATATGCTTCCCCCCAATACATCGTTGGTTGAGAGCCCACCACCCCCCGCTCCGCGAAATGAGGATTGACTATTTTCATTACCTCAGTGGTAATTTGATAGTGATCAAAAGGGAATATTCCGCTAGGATTAGGGAAGCTCCTACCCAAGAGATAATCTACTTTTTCTGGAAATATCCAAAGATAATTATAAGCACCGCTTAACTGTCCTGTAAGTGCTCTAGAGGCTGTAGATGACAGTGCTGAAATAAAGCTTCCACTACCCATAAACAATATGTACATTATCAAAACTGCTGCCAAAGAAACCAGGCTCATAGAAAGCATCTTTGCTGTTGATAACATTTTTCCTGATCGCAAGTATGAATGTACTAAAAAGATTGTTGCTAAAAAGAAAACAAATGGAGCTTTTTGCGCTGTCATTGTAAGAAAAAAAGAAGTACATAAGAAAAAAATTGAGAATAAAAACCAACCGAACACTGATCGATATGTCAAGGCTAAAGCATAAAGGGCCAATGAACAAACCCAACTTAAATCATAAAAAAACAAACTATACCAATGATAAGAACCAGAGAAATTATTAGTCATATTGCTACGTGATTGAGCAACACTTTTTCCACTTAATGATTCTAATATTGCTAAGCTGTCTATTTTGCTTATATAGACATAGGTGACAAACAAGACAACTGAAAATATTAAAGACCAAAACAAAAAAATAGGAGTCAGTGCATTTATATTCTCGTTTTCTTCATCTTTTACGGGATAGTTTAAAAATCTTTTTTTCCTTGAAATAGAGTCAAGAATGCCATAAGCTAGTATAGCTCCTATTAAAGACCATGAAGCAGCCAACATTGCTGTTACAATAATTTTTATATCTGTAATGCCAGTCATGACTCGGTAATCATCTAACTTAAAATAAAGTATTGGATATCCAAGAAATGACATCAAAACAGTCAAAGATAAAAATATTTGTATTTCACTGATCTTGCCAATTGTCAATTTTGTAGCTTTTGTGATAAAAATAAATATAAAAAGGGTTGCCGCCCAGACAAGTAAAAACAATATCGTCATAGCATTTTTCTACTAACTGGTGCCAAACTTTGTGCGTAAGCAAATGCCATCCAAGCTTGGCTCCATCTCGGATAACTTGTTTTATCTGTAACTGCAATTTTAGTCTTCGGAATTAATAATAATTTATTTTTATATTTTTTTGATTTTTTATCCCAAAGTTTTTGGTTTGTGCATTCGATTGCTTTTTCTAGCTTCTCCACCTGCTCTGTACTTAGCATTCCTCTAAATCTATCCAAAAAAAGCAAGCTTTCGGCCAAGCTGTGAGTATCGATAGACTGGCTATCCCGCATAACTTTATTATTTTTTATAAACATATCAACATACCGTCTACACCCCATCCGTAGGATTTTATCTATCCTTTCTGCATACTGAGGATAGGCATCGAATTTTTTTATTCGATCTAAGGAACGAAGGACATACCCAGTATGGTAATTATCTTCTGTAATATTTTTTGAAGGAGGTGCAGAATAGGGAAATGACTCGGATTTCTCAAAATGCTCTATTGAGTGAAGAAGAGCTCCTTCCACCTCATTAGGAATACAGTTACCGCAGGCCTTCAATGCAGCCCCCATTTCTACCGCCATTAAGTTTGCGTTGTGTACAAAGTAGCCGGAATTGGGAGTATACATGTAAAAGGGTAAATCATTATAGACTCTAGTTGGGAACACACTAAGAGAATTTATTGCGATTTTTTTCCAATTAACTTCATCAGGTAAATCTTTAACGCCACAATATTCTGCTGTATGATAAGCCAAATAGCAAAAATATGTAGTTACTAGGTTAGGGGTTTTTGCTAAAATCTCTGCCCCTTGAATGCTATACGGGAAGCCATGGCTCCACGTAAACTTATCTTTTAATCTTTCCTTATTGAGTTCTGAAAGAAGCCATCTTGCTCGCTCCTGGCTAACTTTTGACTCATCATGAAGCATATTTGCAAGAGCCGCTAGTGCCAAACACTTTGGTAACCTAGCTTTTGGAGCCCATTTTTCAGGTGCCAAACGATGACCGAAATATGTCAAACTCCGATAGACGATTGATCGTCTTAGCTTTGCATAAATCGTGTTGCTTTCTTTCCCCGCCAAGCGCAGTACAAGGGGACTAAAACGGATAGTCGATGGATCAAGCCCTTCATAATCAATAGCATGAAGGTCTCGAAGCAATATTTGCAATTTTAGTTCATAATCAATATTCATCGTTAGTACGTATTTTTTCCATGTTCACTTTTAGCTCTCTTAAAGAGATCAAAAATAAAGCAATTGTAATACCGAAAAAACCGATTATCACATCGCCATTTTTCACAACAGTCGAGTGGCAAGCCAATACGGCTAGTAGCGATGTGCCAAAAGATAACTTAAAAAAGAATGTTGTTTTCTGCCAATAGATTACTTGCAGCCTGCTTGAGGTTAGATAGTTTACAATGTATAGTAACACTGCGTAATGGATGCTCGAGAAAAGTGACAGAAGAACTATGGCAATCTCAACAGATTCGAGAAATGCGCCAATTATTATAGATGCAACGCGGAAAGAAAAAACTGATATTTCCCACAGGCTTTCAATAAACTGGTGGTTTACCGCAGTAAGCGTCTTTTTTATTGGAGCTGTTGTCAATTCAAAGTACATCCAGGGTGCTAACAACTGTGCAAAATATCCTGCTTGCGCAAAATCTTTACCGAAAAATATCGTGAATATTTCTTGCCCCCCAGCCAAAAGAAGGAGTGCAGGCGCCAAAGAGACCATCACTAAAACTTTATGCGTTTTTATAACTACATCAGAGAGATTGTTCTCTCTTATACGTTCTTCCAAACTTCCATAAAACACTTGTGCAACAGAAAGACCAACAAGCCGAATTGGTGTCAACATTATCCTTTGAGCGAGGAAATAATACCCAGCTATGGCTGGAGAAAAAAGAGCAGGAAATAATATAAGTGGAGCATTGCTAGATGCCGCATTAAACAAACCGCCCCATGTGCTAAATAACGGGAACCGCCAATGGTTTTTAAGTGCAATGAAAAATGTTAGCCTAATGCTCATCTTATGATTTGAGTGGTGCTGAATCAGCCCTTTGGCTAGTTTTGCCGCTCCCGCAGCCTGTCCCACAATTTGTCCAAGAATAAGAGCTATAGGGCCGAACGAAGATCCAGAAATTTGAATCAACGCCATGCTGCCGGCTTGAGTAAATTTTGTTTTAGATATGTCTTTATACTTTTTTTTCCTTATGCTCCAGTACGACAATGTTTGATAGATACCTAATAGAATCATTCCAACCGGGAGCAGGAAGGCATAGGAAGCTAGGGAAGGTGTATTGAGCAATAAAGCTAATTTTTCAGAAAAGAACCAAACTCCAAGGCTCACTAATAGCGCCGTGACAAAAGAAAAGATCAATGAAATTATCACTAAAGACTTTGCTTCTTGTTCTTCTTGTGGAAGAGGAATGGCCAAATGATATCGGAGCGTAACAATCACACCAAGCAAGGTTAATAAAGAACTATAAACAGCAAGAAGCCCAAAGTGTTCAGGACTATAGAGCCGGGTTAGGATCGGCGAGGCTGCTACTGCAATAATTTGACCTGCTACCGTACCGCCTGCTAAAACAGAAACACTTCTTGCGAAGCGGTTTTTAGGAAAAATATTAATCATTTTGTTTTTAACAAAGTTCAGCATTTTTTTGTAGCCGACTTCAACGAAGAAACAACCGTATTTAACTCACCATTCCCCATATATGGATGCAACGGCAAAGAAATCACTTTCTCTGCGGCACAACCACCTTCCGGAAGATTTGCTTGGCAATCTTTTACCGCCGGCTGATGATTAAGCGGTATAGGGTAATGCACGGACGTCGGGATTCCTTCTTCTTTGAGCGCTAATTGCACTGTTTCTCGGCTCTCTACACGAATAGTGTATTGGGCCCAAGCGCTTCTATTGTACGCCTCAATATGGGGTGTCGTGATGCTACCAGCTTCGTTAATAAGTTGCGTGTAGCGCTCCGCCGCGTGTTGACGCTTTACCAGCTCGTCATCGAAGATTTCCAGCTTGGGTAACAGAATCGCCGCCTGCAAAGTGTCCAGCCGGCTGTTCACCCCTACGCGGATGTGATGGTAGCGCCTATCCTGGCCGTGGCGGGCGATCTGGCGGAGGATTGTGGCCAGTTCTTCATCGTTGGTGAAGATGGCCCCGCCGTCGCCATAGCAGCCAAGCGGCTTGCTGGGGAAGAAGCTGGTGGTGGCGATGGTGCTCAGGTTGCAGGACTTGCGGCCCTTGTAGGTGGCGCCGAAGCTCTGAGCAGCGTCCTCAATGACCGGTATGCCATGTTTCTCGGCAATGGCATTGATGGCATCCATATCTGCACACTGGCCGTAGAGCGATACCGGAATAATGGCCTTGGTGCGCGGCGTGATCGCTGCTTCCAGCAGGGTCGGGTCGAGATTGTATGTGCGTGGGTCGATATCCACATAGACCGGCTTGGCACCCAGCAGGGCCACCGTCTCGGCAGTAGCGATGTAGGTGAAGCCAGGAGTAATCACCTCGTCACCCGGGCCGATGCCCAGTGCCATCTGGGCGATCTGCAGCGCATCGGTGCCATTGGCGCAGGTGATGCAGTATTTGGCGCCGGTGTAGGCGGCCAGCTTCTCTTCGAGCTCGGCGACCTCGGGCCCAAGGATGTACTTGCCATGGGCGAGAACTCGCTGGATGCCGGCATCGATCTTGTCCTTGATGCGCTCCTGCTGAGCGGCGAGGTCGATAAACGGCATCATGAGGCAATCCTCCTCAACTGCTTTCCCTCCAGTACATAGCGCTCGCCGGTATGCTGGCACACCGCCTCCCCCTGCCCCTCCAGCGGCAGCTTGAGCTGTTCGCCGTATTGGCTCATCCAACCGATCTGTCGTGCCGGCACGCCGACCGTCAGCGCATAGGCCGGCACATCCTTGTTAATGACTGCGCCCGCACCGATGAAGGCGTATTCACCGATGGTCACACCGCAGACAATGGTGCAGTTGGCGCCCAGGGTGGCGCCCTTCTTCACCAGAGTGTCGCGGTATTCGTCCTTGCGCTCGATCAATGAGCGCGGGTTGTAGACGTTGGTGAACACCATACTAGGGCCGCAGAAGACTCCCTCTTCCAGATGCACATTGTCGTACACGGAGACGTTGTTCTGCACCTTGCAGTAGTCGCTGATAATGACCTTGTTGCCCACGAAAACGTTCTGGCCGAGCGAGACGCCCTTGCCTATCCGAGCACCGCCGCACACATGCACGAAATGCCAGACGCGGGAGCCTTCGCCGATCTGAGCCCCATCGTCAACGATGGCGGAGTCGTGGATCTTCACGTTGGTGACACTCATCTCACACCACCCTGTTTAGGAAAGGGTGGGCTTCACCGGCCTCCGGGGCCTTCGGCTGTGCGGCACGGATGGTGTTCACGGTCTCGATGCAGTGGCGTGCGTCCTCGATGCCGTAGCCGCGCCCTGCGAGAATCTCCTGATAGCTCACCGTGTGCAGGTCGGTAAAGCCGCCGGAGAACTCGATCTCCTCGCCATCCACGGTGATGGAACGATAGGTAGGTTGCTTGCCCTTGACGCTTTCGGGCAGGTCGCCGGCGTCGATGGAGAGGAACCAGGGCACTCGCGCCTTCTCGTACTCCAGGTAGCCGGAGGCCTTGTCGTTGCTGGCGTAGTGCAACACGTTCTTCTGCAACTTGCCGAAGATGAAGTGCAGCATGTCGAAGAAGTGCACGCCGATGTTGGTGGCCACGCCGAAGGACTTGCGCGGGTCGCCCTTCCAGCTCTCCATGTACCACTTGCCGCGTGAGGTGATGTAGGTGAGTTCCACCTCATGCTTGTCGCTGCGTGACTCCTGCTCCACCTTCTGCTTCAGGTCGAGGATCGCCTGGTGGTGGCGCAGCTGCAGGATGTTGTAGACCCGCTTGCCGGTCTCCTGTTCGATCACTGTCAGCTCATCGAGAAGCTCAGGCGTCGGCACCAGGGGCTTCTCGCAGATCACGTCGCAGCCCAAGCGCAGGCCGGCGGCGATATGGGCGTGGTGCAGGTAGTTGGGCGAGCAGACCGCCACGTAGTCCAACGCGGTCTCGGGGTTGCGCTTGAGCCGCCAGGCGTGCTCCTGAAAGCGCTCGAACTCGGTAAAGAACTCGCTCTGGGGTGAAATGGAGTCGATGATGCCCACAGAGTCGTTGATGTCGTAGCCCACCGCCAGGTGGTTACCGGTTTCCTTGATCGCCTTCATGTGGCGCGGGGCGATATAACCGGCGGCGCCGATCAGGGCAAAGTTCTTCATTCTCTTCCTCAGGCCTTGATGATATGGGCGGCGGGTTCGCGGAAGGTGCCGCGGCTGTCGACGATCAGCTTGGCATGCTGTTGGATCAGTTCGAAGTCGAAGCGGTCATGGTCGGTGGCCAGCACCACGGCATCGAAGCTCGCCAGACTCTCGGCAGACAAATCGACGCTTGCCAGCGCGAAGTGGTGCTCGCGCATCTTGGGAAAGACCGGCACGTGGGGGTCGCTGTAGGCGACTTCGGCCCCCTTGGCCTCGATCAGCTCCATGATCTCCACCGAGGGGGACTCGCGCATGTCGTCGACGTTCTTCTTGTAGGCGATGCCCAGCACGAGCACGCGGCTGCTCTTGAGCGCCTTGCCGTGGTCGTTGAGGCCGTCCATCAGCTTGCCCACCACGTACTCGGGCATGGCGCGATTGACCTCACCGGAAAGCTCGATAAAGCGGGTATGCAGGCCATACTCCCGGGCCTTCCAGGTCAGATAGAAGGGATCGATGGGGATGCAGTGGCCGCCCAGACCCGGGCCCGGATAGTAAGGCGTGAAGCCGAAGGGCTTGGTCGCGGCAGCGTCTACCACCTCGAAGATATCGATACCCATGCGGTCGGCAACGACCTTCATCTCGTTGACCAACCCGATGTTGACCGCGCGGTGGATGTTCTCCAGCAGCTTGGTCATCTCGGCGGCCTTGGTGGAACTGACCGGCACTACCTGGTCAATGGCCGGCTCATACAGGGCCACCCCCACCTCACGACAGGCCAAGGTATGGCCGCCCACCACCTTGGGAATGGTACGCGTTTCAAAGTCCGGGTTGCCCGGGTCTTCCCGCTCAGGCGAATAGATCAGGAAGATGCTCTCACCCACGACCAGACCGCCTTCCTGCACACGGGGGAGCAGCTCCTCCTCTGTAGTGCCCGGATAGGTGGTGCTCTCCAACGACACAACCTGCCCTTCCCTCAGATAGGGCTTCAGTGCATCGGTGGTGTTGATCACGAAGCTCATGTCCGGTTCGCGGTACTTGTTGAGCGGCGTGGGCACACACAGGATGATGGCATCCGCTTCCGCCACGCGTCTGAAGTCGGTCGTGGCTTCAAAACCGGACTGGGACGCCCTGGCCACCTTCTCGGACGGAATATGCTCAATGTAGCTCTTGCCGGCGTTCAGGTGGTCGACCTTCTCCTGGTCGATGTCGATCCCCAACACACGAAAGCCGATATCGTTGTAGCGTAGCATCAGAGGCAGGCCGACATAGCCGAGGCCGACGATGCCGATAACGGCTTCCTTGCTCTGGAGTTTGTGGATCAGCACATCCTGTGGGTTAGACATAAAACCGATTCTCGTGATAGCTATGCATTAGTTTAACCTTTGCAAAGATAATTATTTATCAAGATATAAAATCACGGCGTCGTCGCAGACTAACTTCCTGATCCATCTCAGCGAGCCACTTTCACACTTAAGCCAAGAAGTCAACGCAGCAATTCGCGACAAACAGGACGTCATCAAAAGAGTGGCGACGGGGTGACGAATGGCTATTGGCATGGCTACTGGCAGCGTTCTGCCGAAACACCTGGGCCCGCCAATTGGCGGCATCGACCGTTTCGCCAAAGGCCCCGCCATTTGGCGGGGTGGTCCCGCAGCTTGGCGAAAGCGCATTACCTAACCCATTGATTTTTAAGTGTATTGACGATAAGAGAAGGCTGCCAATCGAGTCCAGACTCAGAAAAACTAGATCAACCCACGCTTTTTGGCATCAGTTAACATTGCTTTAGCAAAACTAATGATTTGTTCTTGGTAATCGTGAGCCGCATTCAACGCATCGGCCAATACTTGGGCAGACTCGATATACTCATGGATCATCTGATTACGAGTCTGACGTATTGCTAACCAGTGATCGGCGGACTCCAGCATTCCCAGCTTCTCTGCCTTGTCGAGGTTATCGACTACCGCACCCCGCTTCTCCCCAAGCGCCTGCAGCCATAGAGGAAGAAGCTTGTCTCCAACGGTGTCTTGCAGTCGGCAGAAACGGCTTGCAAACGCCTCAACCCTTTCGGCAAAAGCTTCATCAGTGGCGAGGCTGGCTGCTCGTTCGACATCCAGTGCTTGGTCAAATACACGTGTAGCAGAAAACCGCAAGTGCTGAATTTCCTTATTGACGACCCGGTTCAGAAAGACAAGGCGTTCTTGATGATTATGCGTCATGAGACAATATGACCCCCTGCTCCCGGGCGATACGGTGAATCGGCAACTCCTCGAGGTTGGGGGCCGCCAGTATCACATCCACCTTGCGACCCTGCGTGGCGCGCATGATTTTGACACTGAGCCAGGCCGACAAGCGCGCAGGATGCTCAACCGCTTCATCGAGTTCCACCATAAGGTCAATATCGCCGCCCTTGGCGGTGTCATCGAGGCGGGAACCGAAGAGCCGGACGACGGCCCTTTCGCCACAGATCTCGGTAACCACTGCCTTGATGGCATCAATGTCAGACAGGGATAGGCGCATTTTCCCTCACAGCAGTATGCCCTTCTCCTTGGCGGTCTCGTGGATCGGAAAACGCTTCAAGCCGGGAGCCTCCAGGAGAACATCGATCTTCTGCTCCCCGAGTTTCATGATGATTGAACCTTCGAGGCGCGCGCAGTCCCAGGCCGGATTCTCGACAGGCTGGGTGACCGTGACCATAAGGTCGATGTCGCCTCCCCTGGCAGCGTCGTCAACGCGAGATCCGAAGAGGCGGATCTCGGCTTTCTTGCCAAAGATCTCGGCAGCAGCCGTCTTGATGACATCGATTTCGTGCTGATTCAGTCGCATGGTCGTCTGTGCCGTGATGCTGGCCCATGGCAGTTGCCTCCTCTGCGTCTATACTGATTACTTATCCAGTATAGTCCAGCCGGTCAGGTGAGGCAGTGCCATGACCCGTGATAGCCGACCCGGCGAGCTCATCGAAGCCGATGAGGCGGTGGTGGAGTTTGAGCGCCTGCCCCAGGTGGTGAAGCGCCTATCGGCCCGGGCACGCCGGCATATCGCCAACAGCGTGTCGAAGAACACCATCCGTGGCATGCGGGCCGACCTGCGCGTCTATCAGCGTGCAGGCGGCCTGCTGCCGGCGGATGAGTTCGATATCGCCAACTTCATCGCCGATCAACGTGCTCTGGGCAAGAAGCCCGCCACCCTCGAGCGTTACCTCAACTCCCTGCATATGTGGCACCGCTATATGAACTTGCCGTCGCCGGTGAGGAGCATGCCGGTGCGTGCGGTGATGCGCGGCATTCGCCGCTCGGCCGGCACGCGACAGAAGGAGGCGCCGCCGCTGCTGCTCGAGGATCTGCATCGGCTGCTGGATCACATCGATCGCACCGACCTGCGTGGCAAGCGCGATAGCGCCCTTTTCGCGTTGAGCTTCCACGGTGCCTTTAGGCTCAGCGAGGTGGTGGCGCTCTACCTGGAGGATATCCAATGGGAGGCTCGCGGGATTCTGGTAGCCCTGCGGCGCAGCAAGACCAACCAGGAGGGGGCCGAGGAGACCAAGGCAATCCTCCGCGCGCCGGAACCCTTCTCCTACTGCCCCGTGCGCCTGCTGGAGGCCTGGTTGGCGGCCTCGGGCATTCGGCGCGGGGCGGTGTTTCGCAGCATCAGCCTGTCCGGGAAGCTGGGGGCCGGGCGGCTGACCGGCTGTGTGGTGGCACAACGCCTGACACATCACCTGAAGGCCGCCGGCATGGCCGAGCGTGGTTTCTCACCGCACAGCTTTCGGGCCGGCTTCATCACCGAGGCGCATCGTCGCGGCAAGGCCGCGGTGGATATCAAGCGCGTCAGCGGTCACCGTTACCAGAGCACCTTCGAGCGCTATATCCGGCGTAGCGATGCCTTCGAGGACCACGCCGGGGACTTCTATGGCGGCGTGGAGGAAGCGCGGCTCTATGCCTGGCGCTGCCGGTAGCGTTTCAGGCTCCCCGCAAACCGCGCCAGGAACACCAGCATCACACCGAGCATGCCACCGAGCACCAGAGAGAGCGCGAGGATCAGCGCCTTGCGGGGCTCGCTGGGGCCGGCCGGGGGGAAGGCGTACTCGACCACATCGACCACGCGCTCGGTGTGGTTGGGCTCGACCCCTTCGTCGACGCCGTAGAGGCGACCACTATCCAGCAGCTGAGCGATGCGCTGACGTTGCTCAAGATGCTGTTCGATGGCACGAATCTGGCCGTTGCTCAGCCCCTGATCGATGGCGTCGCTTAGCGTGTCACGGTCGGCCTCCAGAGCCTGGTAGCCCATGAAGTAGAGCGGCAGAGAGCCATCGCCGTTGATGTTGGCATAGATAACTTCGCTACCGGACGGCTGACGGCCGAACTGCTGTGGTGTTGTCGGCTTCTCGATCTCAAGGCGTCGAGCCACCTTGATAGCCTGTTCCAGAGCAAACAATCGATCCTCACGTGCGCTCTTCAACGACTCCTTCTCTAGTTCCAGATCGGTTTGCAGTCGTGCGATCTGGGCGCGGTTGTAATCATCGAACCGGCTGCGCAGAGTAGCCCACACCTCTTCGGCCGTAGCGCGCACATAGGCGTTGAGAACTTCTGCCCCCTGCTCGCCTTCCGGGTAACGGTAAGTCAGATCCAATGCCAGCCGACCGTCGCGTTCGGCATTCAGCCCGTCGACACTCAAGCGGCCACTGAACACTCTGCCAAGATTGGCATTCTCATCGAGCTGGAACAGATCACGGTGCTCTTCAACGAAGATCTCGAAGTTCTGATAGCTCGAGAGGCGGTTGCCAAGCGTGCGATAGGCTTCATCCGGCGAAATGGTAAACCCGTTGAGTAGGCTGAACCCTGAAAAGTTGGCGCTCGGGGCAGGCACCGCACGGAAGCGGGTCTCATAGGTCGGTGTAGTCACCGCCAGGTAGGCGAAGGCGGCCACCACCGCCACCACAATGGTGCCGAGGATCCAGTACCAGCCTTCGAGCAGCATCAGCGCCAGGTCGCGCAGGTCGATCTCGTCGCTGTAGGCATCCTGCATGGGGTCAGTGCTCATTACGGTGTCCTTTAGGTACTCTACTTCCATCGAGCGGGCACGCTACCGCCCGGGGATTGCTCCGGGCGGATTCCCATGCCCTTGCGGTGTCCTGTGAAACTCAGGCCAACTGAGTCTGCCATGCGGCTGGTAAGTCTGGAGCCTCGCTTTCTGCCAGCATCCATGCGGCACGGCAATTTTTGCTTCGGCAGCATTCTACGCGACTCTCGCGGGAGGCTCTACACTCCCCTGTCGCATCGGTGAAACCTCGAACCGCCGATGTCTGCTGGGGGCGACATCAGCATGCTTGGTACCCGAAGTCAGTCGCTGCCGAAGAGGTCGCGGGTGTAGAGCTTGTCGGTGACGTCGTCGAGCTCGGGGGCGCGGCGGTTGGTGAGGATGAGGTCCGCCTCGGCCTTGAAGGTGTCGAGGTCGCGGATGACCCGGGAACCGAAGAAGCTCTCCTCCTCCAGCACCGGCTCATAGACGATCACCTCGATGCCCTTGGCCTTGATTCGCTTCATCACGCCCTGCATGGCGCTGGCGCGGAAGTTGTCGGAGCCGGACTTCATGATCAGGCGGTAGATGCCCACCACCCTGGGCCGGCGGGCCAGCACCTGCTCGGCGATGAAGTCCTTGCGGGTACGGTTGGCGTCGACCACGGCCTGGATCAGATTGTTGGGCACGTCCTGATAGTTGGCGAGCAGCTGCTTGGTGTCCTTGGGCAGGCAGTAGCCGCCGTAGCCGAAGGAGGGGTTGTTGTAGTGCTTGCCGATGCGCGGGTCGAGGCCCACGCCCTCGATGATCTGGCGGGTGTCCAGGCCGTGGGTCTCGGCGTAGCTGTCGAGCTCGTTGAAGTAGGCCACGCGCATGGCGAGGTAGGTGTTGGCGAAGAGCTTGATCGCCTCGGCCTCGGTGCTGTTGGTGAAGAGCACCGGGATGTCGATTTTCTCGGCGCCCTGCCGTAGCAGTTCGGCGAAGCGTTCGGCACGCGCGGAGCGCTCGCCGACGATGATCCGCGAGGGGTGCAGGTTGTCGTAGAGCGCCCTGCCCTCGCGCAGGAACTCCGGCGAGAAGATCAGGTTCTCGGTGCCGAAACGCCTGCTGGCCTCCACGGTGTAGCCCACCGGCACGGTGGACTTGATCACCATCAGGGCGTCGGGGTTGATGGCCATCACGTCCTGGATCACCGCCTCGACGCTCGAGGTATCGAAGGTGTTGGTGACCGGATCGTAGTCGGTGGGGGTGGCGATCACCACCACCTCCGCGCCACGGTAGGCCTGCTCCCGGTCCAGGGTGGCGGTGAAGTCGAGCTCGCGGTGGGCGAGGAAGTCGCAGATCTCGGCATCCTCGATGGGCGAGACCTTGTCGTTGAGCAGGGCCACCTTCTCGGCGACGATATCCAGCGCCACCACCTCGTTGTGCTGGGCGAGGAGCATGGCGTTGGAGAGGCCGACGTAGCCGGTACCGGCGATGGCGATCTTCATGGGGAGTCCTTTCGCGTCGTAGGGAAGCGTCAGCGCCACATTATACGGGTCGAGCGCCGCCTTGTGTGGCCCTGGCCCGTGCGCGCCCACGCGAAGCAAGCTTTGGCCAAGCCCGAAGCCCGATCTGCTATAACTGAGTGTGCCGCTCCAACAACCACGGTGAATGGATGCACCTGCCCTGCCGCCCTGCCCTCACCACCGCCGCCCTGTTGGCGCTGCTGATCGCCGCCTCCCCGACGGCCGTGGGGGAAGAGGTCGTCCGCATCGGCGTCTACCACAACCCGCCCAAGCTCCACTTGGGTGAGGATGGCGAGCCCGGCGGCATCTTCGGCGATCTGGCGGTGGCACTGGCCGAGGAGAACGGCTGGCGGTTGGCGCCCGTGACGTGTGCCTGGCAGGAGTGCCTTGCGCTGCTGGAGGCCGGCGAGCTCGACCTGATGCCGGACGTGGCCTGGACCGCGGCGCGCGCCGAACGGTTCGCCTTCCACCAGGAGCCGGTGCTGCACAGCTGGTCGCAGCTCTACCATGAGCCGGCGCTCGAGATCGAGGGGATACAGGATCTCGCGGGGCGGCGCATCGCGGTGCTGGAGGGTTCGATGCAGCAGCGCGCCCTGGCGCGGATGCTCGAGAGCTTCGGGATCGAGGCCGAGCTGGTGGCGCTGCCGAGCTTCCAGGAGAGCTTCGCCAGCGTGCAGCAGGGAACCACGGACGCGGTGGTGAGCAACCATCTCTACGGCGGCTGGCAGGCGCCGCGCTATGGCCTGACCGCCAGCCCCATCATGTTCGAGCCCTCGCGGCTCTTCTTCGCCGCCCCACCCGGCCGGCACGCGGCGCTGCTGGAGCGGATCGACGCCCAGCTCCTGCGCTGGAAGCGTCAGCCCGGCTCCCCCTACCACCAGGCGCTGGAGCGCTGGCGCTCCGGCGAGGGAGGACACCCGGTACCGAGGTGGCTGCGCTGGGCGCTGATCGGCTCCTTCGCCCTGATGGGGCTGGCGATGCTCGGCAACCTGACGCTGCGCCGGCGGGTGCGCGACCACCTGGCGGCGATCCGCCAGGTGCGCGAGGACAACCGCCGACTGACCCTCTACGACTCCCTCACCGGCCTGCCCAACCGGCGCCACCTGATGGAGCAGCTGCACCGCCGGCTCGCCACGCCCCCTGCGGCGCACGGCTACACCGCCCTGCTGCAGATCGACCTGGACCGCTTCAAGCGGGTCAACGACACCCGCAGCCACCGCGAGGGGGACGAACTGCTGTTCCAGCTCTCCGAGCAGTTCGAGGCGGCGCTCGGCGGCACCACGACCTTCCTCGCCCACCTCGGCGCCGACGAGTTCGCCGTGCTGGTGGACGGCCTGGGGCAACGCGCCGACCAGGCGGCCCAGCGGGTCGAGCGGCTGGGCGAGCGGCTGCTCTCCGCCGTGGTGGCCGCCCAGACGCCGGAGGTGGCCGACCTGGGCATCACCGGCAGCATCGGCGTCTCGCTGTTCGATGGCGAGGCGACCGCCCCCGAGACTGTGCTGCAACAGGCCGACATGGCGGTGGGCCAGGCCAAGGCCGCCGGCGGCAACCGGCTGCGCTTCTTCGACGACGCGGTGCAGGCGGCGGTCAATCGCCAGGTGCGCCTGGAGGCGGACCTGCGCCGCGCCCTCCAGCGCGACGAGCTCAGGCTCTTCTACCAGGTGCAGGTGGACGAGGACGGCGAGGTCTCGGGGCGCGAGGCGCTGCTGCGCTGGGCGCATCCCCAG
This sequence comes from Halomonas shengliensis, assembly GCF_900104135.1. Taxonomy (GTDB): domain Bacteria; phylum Pseudomonadota; class Gammaproteobacteria; order Pseudomonadales; family Halomonadaceae; genus Halomonas; species Halomonas shengliensis. The sequence goes on from NZ_FNIV01000009.1 coordinate 31,208, forward strand.
CAGGGGATGGTCTCGCCGGGGGAGTTCATCCCGCTGGCCGAGGAGACCGGGCTGATCGTGCCGATCGGGCGCTGGGTGGTGGAGACCGCCTGCCGCCGGCTGGCCGCCTGGACCAGGGATCCCGCGCTCGCCGACCAGGCGATCTCGGTTAACGTCAGCCCGGTGCAGTTCAGCGAGGGGACCTTCGTCAGCGAGCTCAGGGAGATCCTCGCCGCCACCGGCGCCCCGCCCCGGCGGCTGGTGCTGGAGGTGACCGAGTCGCTCCTGATGCAGAACCCGGAGTGCGTCAGCCAACGGCTGAGCGAGCTGCGCGAGCTCGGCGTGCGCCTAGCGCTGGACGACTTCGGCACCGGCTACTCGTCGCTCAACTACCTCAAGCGGCTGAGCCTGCACGAGCTGAAGATCGACGCCAGCTTCGTCGCCGGCATCCCCTTCGAACCCGCCGACATGGCCATCGTCGACACCACCCTGACGCTCGCCAACCGCCTGGGGCTCGAGGTCACCGCCGAAGGCGTGGAGACCGAGGAGCAGCACCGCTGGCTCCAGGCCCGCGGCTGCCGCCGCTTCCAGGGCTTCCTGTTCGGCAGGCCGGAGCCGCTGGCATAAAAGACCTGCGAGGGCGCCTGACGTCGCCAGTCGCGCGGCAAAGCCGCCCTCCTACAGGTAACGCCATCCTCGAATGGCAACACCGACGAGGCGCCTGACGGCTCCCGGACCGCTGGTAGGAGGGATGCTCCGCATCGCGACTGGAGGCCGAAGGCCTCCCCAGTAACGCCAGAGAGTTCAGCAACACCTTCGGGGCGCCTGACGGCGCCAGTCGCGCGGCAAAGCCGCCCTCCTACAAGGCAACCTGCCGCGCGGCGAAGTCGAAACGCCAAACCGCTCCCTCCTACAGCGCGGTATCCATGGTCCTTGACTGGGCACGGTCGAGCAGGCTGTGCCAGCGGGTGAGGATGGGGGCGTCGCTGTGGTGGACCTCGGCAAGCAGGCGGCGGAACGCCTGGCGGGCCTTGGCGTCGGCGGGGTCGACTAGGGTGAGCCAGGCCTCCAGGGCGGCGATCTGCTGGTGCAGGTTGCCGTCGTGGCGGGCGTGCTCCTGGGCCAGCTCGATCAGGGCGACGATCTCCTCGCGGGGGTGGCCGAGCAGGTGGCGCACCCGGGCGAGCTGCACCGCGAGCTCCGGCACGAACAGGGTGGTGCGCTCACGCGCCAAAACCAGCGCCTGGTCCAGGTACTCCTCGGCGCGGGCGTGCTCACCCAGGGCGATGCAGGCATCCACCAGCCACAGCGAGGGACGGGTGTAGGGGTCGCGGCCGGTGAGCTCGGTGAGCTCCTCCTGGGTGGCCTGGATCTGGGCAAGGCCGTCGCGGTCGCCGGCGATGGCGCGCTGCCAGCCGAGCACGCCGCGGGCGGCCATCTGCCAGAGGTGCAGGTCCGGCGTACCGGTGAGCTCATGGGCACGCTCGGCGCGGGCGGCGGCGAGGTGCACATGGCCCAGCTGGCGGTAGAGGGCGGCGGCATACATCAGCGCCATGGCCAGGCTGCCGGGATGGCCGATGCGCTCGGCCAGGCGGATAGCGGACTCCACCTGGGTCTCGGCACGGCGATAGTCGCCGCGCAGGCAGAGCGTCCAGCCCTGGAAGCAGGCGGCGGCCACCTGGGGGTGGTCCGAGAAGGGCAGCCACTCGATCATCATCTCGGACTCGAGGGGGTTGATCTCGTCCAGGTGGTCATAGGCGAGCGGGATGCGCCCGGCCCAGTACTCGCAGCTGGCCTGGGCGTACTCCGCCAGGCGCGCGTAACGCGGATCCTCGAGCTCGCGGGCCAGGTCGGCCAGCTTGGCGGCGAGGCGGAAGGCATCTGCGTGGGCGTGGCGCTGGCTGCAGCCCACCCACAGCCCCCACTTGACCAGGAAGGCCTGCTCCAGATCGACGCTCTCGCCCTCCTCGGCCAGCGCCTGGGTCAGCTCACGGGCGCGCACGAAGCTCTCGTGGGCGGTGGGCGAGCCATGCCCCTCCAGGGCGAAGGCGGCCTGGCCGCGCACGGTGAGCAGGCTGATCTCGCGCTCGGTCTGCCCGGCCACCTGGCGCAGGCTGACCAGGCCCAGGTCGGCCATCTTCAGGGCGGTGCGGTTGGCGCTGACCTTGAGCGCCTCGCGGGCGGCGAGCTCGTAGTAGCGGGCACCGCGGGCATAGTGGCCGCTGCGCCGCAGGTGGGTGGCGAAGTCGCCGGGGTGGCGGCTGATCCACATCGGGAAGCGCCCCTCGATCAGCTCCACCACCTGGCGGTGGATGGCGGTGCGCACGTCCCGCGGGCAGGAGAGGTAGGCGGCCTCCTGCAGCAGCTGGTGGGTGAACTGGAACTCGCGGCCGGCATCGTCGCCCTCGGCGGGCTCGATGATCTCGAGGCGGCGCATCTGCTCCAGCGCCTGGGTGAGGCGCGCGCCGTCGAGCTCGCTGCACTCGGCCAGGAAGTCGTAGCGGAAGCGACGCCCCAGCACCGCCGCCATATGGGCCACCTCGCGGTCGCCGTCGAGCTGGTCGATGCGGCTGGCAAGCAGGCCGAGCAGGCCGTGGGGCAGCTCGTCGAGCTGCACGCTGCGCCCCTCGCGGCGGTCCATGTCGACGCGGCGCACGATCTCCTGGAGATAGAGTGGCACACCGTCGCAGCGCTCGATGATCTGGCCGCGCAGGCGCGGGCTGATATGGATGCGGTAGCGGCGCGCCAGCTGGGAGAGCAGCCGCGAGGACTGCATGGCGTCGAGCTTGCCGAGGGTGATCTGCTGGTCCCAGTGCAGCTTGGCGGGCAGCCCCTCGCGGCCATGGTGGCTGGCCACCAGCATGAAGGCGCAGTTGATGGGTAGGCGGGCCTGCAGGCCGGCCAGCACCTTGACGCTGGGCTCGTCGAGCCACTGCAGGTCGTCGATCATCAGCACCAGGGTGCGCTCGGCGGCGATGCGGCCGATCAGCCGCTGCAGCAGGCCGACCACCAGCTCCACCGCCTCGCCGCTCTGGCTGAGCTCGGCCACGGCGTGGGATTCGCGGGCACCGAGTGCCTCCTCCAGCAGGCGCAGGCGGGCCTCGTCGCACTCCGGCATCTCAAGCGTCTGGCACAGGCTAGCAAGGCTCTCGGCGTCGATCGCATGGCCCAGGTGCCAGCGCAGCAGCTTGCGCGCCACGCCGTGGGGCTCCTGCACCGAGAGGCGGGTGGTGGGCTGCCAGCAGATGGCGGCGTCACGGCTCTGCTCCAGCTGGCGGAAGCCCACCATCAGCGCCGACTTGCCCATGCCGGAGGGGCCGCGCACCAGCACGCTCTGGCGCAACCCGATGCCGGCCCTGGCCAGGGCGTCGCGCAGGGTGCGCAGCTGGGGCTCGCGCCCCACCAGGCTCGGCGGCAGCGCCTCGCGGCCGCCCTCGTTGGCACCGAGTACCAGGGCGCGCAGGCGTACCCTGCCGTCGCTCGCCACCAGTCGCGAGCTGAGCCGCGGCTGCAGGTCCAACGCCGGTGGCATGTGCTGGCTGGCCTCCTGGGAGATAACAAGCTCGCTGCCCTCGGCGGCACTCATCAGGTCGAGCGCGCCCTGGGTCACCTGACCCAGCGGGTCGACCAGGCGTCGTTCGGGCAGGTAGACCACGCGGCCGCTATTGAGGCCGGCGGCCAGCTCGATGCGCGGCGGCTCGCCCTCGCCGCTCCAGTGGCGACGCGACTCCTCCGGCAGCATGCGCCGGCAGTGCTCGTAGAGGGCGACCAGCTCGGCGAGCTGGTGGGCCGGGCCATGGGTACCGAAGCAGGCAAGGCCCAGGCCGCCGGTGGCACCGGGCAGCCAGAAGCCGCCCAGGTGGTGGCACTGCTCCTCCAGCCAGCGCATCAGCTCGAACTGCAGCATCAGGCAGGCGCGGCTCGCCGGGCGCGTGGAGAGGTCACCCTTGAGGCGCAGGCGGATGGCCATCACCGAGAGCTGGCGCTGTTCGATCTCCTCCTCGCGCAGGGGAGAGCTGTCCGGCGCCAGGGTGCGCGAGAAGCCGACGCTGGCTGCGCCCGCGGCATCGGCCTGGGCGTCGGACCAGTAGCGCGCCAGCTGCAGGAAACCGGGCTCGGGCTGCTGCCCGGAGAGCGCCAGCAGCTGCAGGTAGGCGTTGTACTGCTCGTGGGCGGCGGCGAGCTGGCCCTGCTCGGCAAGTTGGCGCACCAGCCGCTCATGGAAGGGGCCATAGCCGGAGAAGCGGTTGACCAGGGTCTCCAGCAGGGAGTCTGGAGCCGACTCGAAGCGGTCCAGCACCGCCTCGGCGAAGCGGATCACGCGCTGGCGCCAGTCGTTGCGCACCTGCACCAGCCAGCGCTGGTACTCGGGGCAGTTGGTGATCTGTAGCTCCTCCACCAGATCGCCGTGGTAGTGCTCGAGCAGCGCGGCCAGGGTCGGCAGGTCGCGCTCGTGCTCCAGCAGGCGCTGGATGTCGTGGAGGTCGAGGCCCCAGGCCGGAGGCAGCTGGAAGGCGATGGTCTGGCGCGAGACCACCAGCACCTCGTCGGCGCTCTCGCCCAGCGACTGGCGCAGGCAGTGCAGCGCATGGCGCAGGTTGGTGCGCCCGGACGACAGCCCCTGGTCGGGCCACAGCAGCTCGGCCAGTGTCGCGCGGCTCACCGGCTGCTGGTGCAGCAGCAGGTAGACGAGCAGCGCCTTGACCTTGTCGTAGCTGAACTGGGTCAGGGTGTCCTCGCCCAGGCCGAGCGAGAAGTGGCCGAAGAGGGTCAACCGAGCCTGGGTCGGGGTATCGGTGACGTCGGAAGCATCCCGCATCGTGGTTTTCCTGCGTCCTGGTCGGCGGGCCGGGATCAGGCCGGCACGCCGCTGTGAAAACGAAAGGCCGTATCCGGCTCTTGTATGAGCGCCGCTTCGCGTTCGGCGAAGAAGGCGATTCGGGACTCGATGGGCGCATCGGTAAGGTGCCGCGCCAGCATCAGGTAGTCCTCATAGTGGCGTCCCTCCGACTTAACCAGAGTGCGATAGAACTTGGCAAGCTCGGCGTCGAGGTGGGGGATCAGCCGGGCGAAGCGCTCGCAACTGCGCGCCTCGATGAAGGCGCCGATGATCAGGATGTCGCACAACCGCTCGGGGTCGTTGGCGCGCACATGGCGGCGTAGCCCCTCGGCGTAGCGCGAGGCGCTGAGGTGGCGATAGGCGATGCCGCGCGCCTCCATCAGCTTGACCACCTGCTCGAAGTGCAGCAGCTCCTCCCGGGCCAGCTGGCTCATCTTGGTCAGCAGCAGCGGCTGGTCGACGTAGCGGTAGAGCAGGCTCATGGCGGTGGAAGCCGCCTTCTTCTCGCACTGGGCGTGGTCGATCAGCAACAGCTCGGGGTTCTCGAGCGCCCAGTCCACCCAGGCATCGGGGGTGCGGCAGGCCAGAAACGCCAGCAGCTCGTCGGAGAGCAGCGCCTCGGCATCGGCGACGGAGGGTTCGGCATGTGACTCGGTGAGTGTCTCGGTCATGGGGTCGCGCTTCAGCGGGTGAACATAACGTTAAAACGCCATGGTAGCGCGAACCGCGACCGGATAGGAGGTCATTCGACCTTGGTGTAGGTGGGGACCAGCCCCCTGAGGCGTTGGGGCTGGCCTTGATGGAGGAAGGTTACTCCCCCGCTCGATAGAGTTTCTGGATGCTGGAGAAGTCGAGCTGACCGTTGCCCTGGCTGCTGTGCAGGGCGAAGAGGTTGCGGGCCTGGGAGCCCATGGGCACGGTGGCCCTGGAGCCGAGCGCCAGTTCCCAGGCGAGGCCGAGGTCCTTGGCCATCAGGTCGGTGAGGAAGCCGCCCTGGTAGTCGCGGCCGGCGGCCGAGCCTTCCATCACCCCGGGCCAGGGGTTGTAGACGTTGAGCGCCCAGTTGCCGCCGCTGCTCTGCTTCATGATCTCGGAGAGTACCGCCGGGTCCATGCCGTTCTTCACACCCAGCGCCAGGGCCTCGGCGGTGCCGCTCATCAGGATGCCGAGCAGCATGTTGTTGCAGATCTTGGCGACCTGGCCGGCGCCGCTGTCGCCGGCGTGGAAGATGTTCTTGCCCATCGCCTCGAGCACCGGCTTGGCCTGCTCGAAGCCGGCCGCCTCACCGCCGACGATAAAGGTCAGGGTGCCGGCCTTGGCGCCGCCCACGCCGCCGGAGACAGGGGCGTCTAGCCAGGTGAACCCTCGCTCCCTGGCGGCGGCGGCGACGGTACGGACATCCTCCGGCGAGATGGTGGAGGCGTCGATGATCAGGGGCCTGGTGTTGGAAGCATGGGCCTCCAGGGCATCGAGCAGGCCGGGGGCGCCGTCGCGACCCAGGTAGAGGCCCTTGACGTGGACGCCGGCAGGCAGCATGGAGATGACCACCTCGGCCCCCTTGGCGGCGGCCTCGGCGCTCTCGGCGCGCCTGGCCCCCTCCCCTTCCAGCGCCTGCATGGCGCTCTCGACCAAGTCGAAGACGGTGACGTCATGGCCGGCCTTGACCAGGTTGCTGGCCATGGGCGCGCCCATGTTGCCGAGGCCGATAAAGGCGATTTTCATGATTGACTCCTTGTGATTGTTAGCCTTAACAGTGCTGGAAACATTGGTGGTACAGCGGGGCATTCACAGCAGTAGGAGGGCGGCTATGCCGCGCGACTGGCGCCGCCAGGCGCCTTGGCGGTGTTGCCGGGGAGGCCTGCGGCCTCCAGTCGCGATGCAAAGCATCCCTCCTACTGAATTCGTTAGCCCACCCGATGCCCCCAGCCGAGGTCGCGCAGCGGATGCGTCTCGGCGGACCAGGGCGACTGGAACATGGCGTCGAGGAAGGCGTCGGGGACGCTGGCCACGTCGGGGTGGGTCCAGCGGGGATTCTTGTCCTTGTCGACCAGCAGGGCCCGGACGCCTTCGGTAAAGTCACCCAGGCGGCCGCACTGCACCGAGAGCACCAGCTCGTCGCGGAAGGCGTCGGCGAGGCTGGAGTGGGCGTGGCGCTCCAGCATGCGCCACACCAGGTGCGCGCTGATCGGGCAGCCGGCGGCGAGACGTGCGCGGTTGGCGGCGAGCCACTTGTCGTCGCTGTCGTCGGCAAGAATCCGCGCCACGGCGGTCTCGACGTCGACGTGGCCGACCAGCGCCTGGATGGCGTCCTGGTGCGGCTGCACCTGTCCCTTGGGGGCCTGGTCGCGGGCCTCGAACCGGTCGAGCACCGCCTGCACGGCGGCACGACGCGCCTCGGGGCCGCGGTCGCCGAAGTCGGCCTCGCCGAGTGCCTCGAGCAGGGCGTCGCGCCTGTCACGGGGCACGAAACGGTCGGCCAAACCCAGATCCAGGGCATCACGGGCGTTGAGCTGGGCGCCGGTGAGACCCAGGTAGGCGCCCACCCCGGGCGGCATTCGGTTGAGGAACCAGCTGGCGCCGATGTCCGGATAGAGCCCGATGGTGATCTCGGGCATGGCGATCAGGGTGGTCTCGGTGACGAGGCGGTGGGAGGCGCCGGCGGTCAGCCCCAGGCCGCCGCCCATCACGATGCCGTCGGCCCACACCATCACCGGCTTGGGGTAGGTGTGGATGCGGTAGTCGAGGCGGTACTCCACGGTGAAGTAGGTGCCCGGCAGCTCGCTGTCGCGACCGGCACCGCTGTTCTCGCCCTCCTCGGTGAGGGCGCGGTAGAGCGCCACCACGTCGCCGCCGGCGCAGAAGGCCTTCTCGCCGCTGCCCTCGAGCCACACGGCGACGATGTTGCGATCCACCGCCCAGGCGTCGAGCTTGGCCTCGAGCTGGCGGGCCATCTCCAGGGAGAGCGAGTTGAGCGAGCGCGGCGCGTTGAGGGTGGCGACGCCGATGCGGCCGCCACAGGCGGTGGGCCGCTCGTCGAAGATCACGGGAAGATCCGACATCCTGGTTTCCTTCTATTGGCAGCGAGCTTATTGAAGCGCTTCGATCACGCCATCGGCGAGCAGGCGCCGGGCCACGATCAGGCGCATGATCTCGTTGGTGCCCTCGAGGATCTGGTGCACCCGGGTGTCGCGCACCAGCCGCTCCAGGGGGTACTCGCGGATATAACCATAGCCGCCGTGCAGCTGCAGGGCCTCGTTGCAAACGCTGAAGCCCATGTCGGTGGCGAAGCGCTTGGCCATGGCGCAGTGGGCGGGAGCCTCGGGGTCACCCTGGTCCAGGCGCCAGGCGGCCTGGCGCACCATCAGCCGGGCGGCGGTGAGCTCGGTGGCCATGTCGGCGAGCTTGAACTGCAGCGCCTGGAACTGGTTGAGCTCGCGGCCGAACTGCTTGCGCTCGGCGAGGTAGTCGCGGGACAGGGTCAGCGCCTGCTGGGCGGCACCCAGCGAGCAGCTAGCGATGTTGAGGCGGCCACCGTCGAGGCCCTTCATGGCGAACCTGAAGCCCTCGCCCTCCTCGCCCAGGCGATTGGTGACCGGCACGCGCACGCCGTCGAAGCTGACCAGGCGGGTGGGCTGGCTCTTCCAGCCCATCTTCTCCTCATTCTTGCCATACTCGATGCCCGCGGCATCGGCGGGCACCACGATGGCGGAGACGCCACCGGCGCCGCTGTCCGGGGCGCCGGTGCGCGCCATCACCACCAGCACCTCGGTGCTGCCGGCGCCGGAGATGAACATCTTTGAGCCCGAGATCACATACTCGTCGCCCTCGCGGACGGCCTTGGTGCGCAGGCTGGCGGCGTCGGAGCCGGCGCCGGGTTCGGTGAGGCAGTAGGAGCCGAGCGCCTCACCCGCTACCATGGCCGGGACCCAGCGCTCGCGCAGGGCGTCGTCCCCCCAGCTGGCGATCATCCAGCTGACCATGTTGTGGATGGTGAGGTAGGCGGTGGTGGCCACGCAGCCCTGGGCGAGCTGCTCGAAGATCAGCGAGGCGTCGAGGCGCGAGAGCCCCAGGCCGCCGTGCTCCTCGGGGGTGTAGATGCCCAGGAAGCCGGCCTCCCCGGCGCGGCGGATCACGTCCACGGGGAAGTGGGAGGCGGCGTCCCACTCGGCGGCGTGCTCGGCCAGCTCGGCCCTGGCGAAGTCGGCGGCGGCCTGCGCCAGCGCCTTCTGGTCGTCGGTCAAGGAGAAGTCCATGGCAGTCCTCGTCTCGTCGTGGTGGCTCTTGTTGTCGTGGCGATGCTGGAAAAAGCGACGTGCATCAGGAATTGGTGTCGGAGCCCAACCTAGCACTTGCTTGGTTTTTACCCTATCACCCCATGGTCGAACAAGCACTTTACGTTAACGTAAACCTCGGCTAGTGTTGCCTGCAGGCGGGCGAGCCACGCGCCGCCAGCCAATAAAAAACGGAAGACGCCCATGACTCAGACCACTTCCTCTCCGGCTAGCGCTCCGAACAGCGAGGCCCACCGGGACGGTCCCCTGCCCCGCCAGCGCCGTACCTACAGCATCGGCGAGCTGGCCAAGATGTTCGAGGTGACCAACCGCACCATCCGCTTCTACGAGCAGGAGGGCCTGCTGGCCCCGGAGCGGCGCGGCCAGACCCGCATCTATAGCGAGAAGGATCGGGTGCGGTTGAAGCTGACCCTGCGCGGCAAGCGCCTCGGCTTCTCGCTGGCCGAGATTCGCGAGGTGGTGATGATGTATGACGCCATGCCCGACGGTAACCGGCGTCAGCTCAAGCGTCTTCTCGAGATCCTGGCCAACAAGCGCGCCGATCTCGAGCAGCAGCTGGAGGATATCCGGCTGATGCAGCTCGACATCGACGACGTCGAACGGCGCGCCCGCGACGTCCTGGCGAGCCTCGGCGACGAGGCCAACGACTAGCCGCCGGCCCGGATCGTGATCGTGTAGTCCCTGGACCTACAAACTGGACGTACAAACGTCGGACCAACAACTTCCAGCCACCATCGCGAGACGCACACATGACACGCCAACACACTCCCGCAAGCTACGTCAGCGGCATCAGCGACACCCCCCTCAAGGGGCAGACCATCGGCGACTGCTTCGATGACACCGTGGCCCGCTTCCCGGACGGCGAGGCCCTGATCAGCCGCCATCAGGGGCTGCGCTACACCTGGAAGGAGCTGCAGGCAGCGGTGGACGAGGCCGCCCGCGCCCTGCTCGCCCTGGGCGTGAAGAAGGGCGAACGAGTCGGCATCTGGTCGCCCAACTGCGCCGAATGGACCATCACCCAGTTCGCCACCGCGAAGATCGGCGCCATCCTGGTCAACATCAACCCCAGCTACCGCACCCACGAGCTGGAGTACGCGCTGAAGCAGTCCGGCACCTCGACGCTGATCCTGCAGGGCAAGTTCAAGAGCTCCGACTACGTGGCGACCCTGGCCGAGCTGGCCCCGGAACTGCGCGACGGCGGCCCCGGCACCTTCAAGAGCGCCAAGCTGCCCGAGCTCAAGCGGGTGGTGTGCCTGGACGCCGATCGCGCCCTGACCGGCATGTTCACCTGGCAGTCGATGCTGGCCCACGCCGACGAGGTCTCCGCGGAGCACCTGGCCGAGGTGCAGGCGACCCTGCAGTTCGACGACCCCATCAACATCCAGTACACCTCCGGCACCACCGGTGCGCCCAAGGGCGCTACCCTCTCCCACCACAACATCCTCAACAATGGCTTCTTCGTGGCGCGCACCATGGCGCTCACCGAGAAGGACCGCATGGTGATTCCGGTGCCGCTCTACCACTGCTTCGGCATGGTGATGGGCAACCTGGGCTGCGTGACCCACGGCGCCACCATGATCTACCCGGGCGACGGCTTCGACCCCGAACAGACCCTGACCGCGGTCTCCGAGGAGAAGGCCACCACTCTCTACGGCGTGCCCACCATGTTCATCGCCGAACTGGAACACCCAGAGTTCGAGCGCTTCGATCTCTCTCACCTGCGCACCGGCATCATGGCGGGCTCCATCTGCCCCATCGAGGTGATGCGCAAGGTGATCGATCGCATGAACATGCAGGACGTCACTATCTGCTATGGGATGACAGAAACCAGCCCAGTCAGCACCCAGACCCAGACCGACGCGCCGCTCGAGAAGCGCGTCACCACCGTCGGCACCATCCACCCCCACCTGGAGGTGAAGCTGGTGAGCCCCGATACCGGCGCCGTGGTGCCCCGCGGCGAGACCGGCGAGCTGTGCACCCGCGGCTACAGCGTGATGCTCGGCTACTGGAACAACCCGGAGGCCACCGACAAGGCTATCGACGAGGCGGGCTGGATGCATACCGGCGACCTCGCCACCATGGACGACGAGGGCTACGTGGCGATCGTCGGGCGCATCAAGGACATGATCATCCGCGGCGGCGAGAACATCTATCCCCGCGAGATCGAGGACTTCCTCTATACCCACCCGGCGATCTCCGATGTCCAGGTGATCGGCGTGCCCGACGAGAAGTACGGCGAGGAGGTGATGGCCTGGGTCAAGCTCACCGACGGCGAATCGCTGGACGAGGAGGCCCTCAAGGCCTTCTGCAAGGGCAAGATCGCCCACTACAAGGTCCCGCGCTACGTGAAGTTCGTCGACGAGTTCCCGATGACGGTCACCGGCAAGATCCAGAAGTTCAAGATGCGTGAGGAAGCCACCCACGAGCTTGGACTGGCGTAGGCGGCCAAGGGAAAAGTAGAAAGTAGAAAGAGAAACCCCGCGGGCCTCAAGGGCCGGCGGGGTTTCTGATTCTATGCACCGCCACCCGCCGGGAGGCCGACCAACTATGGCAGGAAGGCTGGGTGTGGTGGGAGGCTGGGGGCTGTGGTGGGAGGCCGGGTCCCCCGGGCGACTGGAGGCCGAAGGCCTCCCGGTACGTCTCCATACCTTGTCAACACCGCCGGGGCGCCTGGCGGCGCCAGTCGCGAGGCAAAGCCTCCCTCCTACCACAACGGCACCATCGCGCCACTCTTGCGGCTTACATCCCCTTGGGCGCGAAGATCCCCGGGGCGTTGCGCCAGTAACCCTTGATATCCATGCCGAAGCCAAAGACATAGCGGTCGGCGACCTCCAGGCTGCAGTAGTCGGCCTTGAGGCCGGGTACCGCCTTGCGGTCGTGCTGCTTGTCCACCAGCACCGCGGTGGTGATGCTGGCCGCCCCCGCCTCGCGGCAGTAGTCGAGGATGGCGGCGAGCGTCGCGCCCTCGTCGAGGATGTCGTCGACGATCACCACATGGCGCCCGGCCATGGGGATCTCCGGGGAGACGCGCCAGAACAGCTCGCCGCCGCGAGTCTTGCCGCGGTAGCGGGTGGCGTGGAGGTAGTCCACCTCCAGCGGGAAGCCGAGCCGGGTCAGCAGGTGGCCGGTGGTGATCAGCCCGCCGTTCATCACGCAGTAGAAGACCGGCAGCTTGTCGCCCAGGTCGCGGGTGATCTCGTCGGCCATGCGGTCGAGGGCGCCCTCCACCTCCGCCTGGCTGATCAGGCAGTCGGCGCTCTCCATCAGCTCGCGCATATGGTGCAGGGAGTCGTGGGTCTGGGGATCGAGTTGGGACATCGTCGGGCGTCTCGTGGTTAGGTCGAACATGGGTCAGCCCCCTCAGGGGACCGAGGTTCAGGTGGCTTGGTGGTCTGACCCCAGGGCCTCGAGGTGGGCGTGCAGGCGCCGCCAGCGGGAGAGCGCGGGCAGGCTCTCCAGGGTCGGGCGCGCTCGGGAGTAGCGCAGCCTGTTGAGGCGCGGTGCCGGCGAGTGCTGGCGACAGGCATCCAGAACCTCCAGTGCGGCGGCGCGGTCGTTGCACACCAGCAGCATGTCGCAGCCGGCGGAGAGCGCGGCCCGGGCGCGCTCGGCCGGGGAGCCGGCGGAGGCGGCACCGGCCATGCTCAGGTCGTCGGAGAAGATCACGCCCCTGAAGCCAAGGCTCTCGCGCAGCATGCCGAGCCAGGCGGGGGAGAAACCGGCCGGGCGCGGGTCGAAGGCCGAATACACCACGTGGGCGGGCATCATGGCGTCGAGCTGGCCGGCCAGGCGCTCGAACGGCACCAGGTCGTGGGCGCGCAGCGCCTCCAGCGAGCGCTCGTCGACAGGCAGCTCGAGGTGGGAATCGGCCGCCACGCTGCCGTGGCCGGGGAAGTGCTTGCCCACCGCCACCATGCCGGCCTCGTGCAGGCCGTCGATGAAGGCGCCGGCCAGGGCGGCGACGGTCTCGGGAAAGCGTGAGAAGCTGCGGTCGCCGATCACCGTGGAGGTGCCGCCGTCGACGTCGAGCACCGGGGCGAAGGTCAGGTCGAGGCCACAGGCGGCCATCTCCATGCCCAGCAGCCAGCCGCTGTCCTGGCACAGGCGGCGGGTGACCTCGGGATGGCTGGCGGCGTCACGTCCCAGGCGGCGCATGGAAGGCAGTCGCGTCACCCCGTCGCGGATGCGCTGCACGCGCCCTCCCTCCTGGTCGATCCCGATCAACAGTTCCGGGCGTACCGCACGCATGGCCCCGCACAGCTCGCGCACCTGGGCGGCGGCCTCGACGTTGCGGGCGAACAGGATCACCCCGCCCACCTCGGGACGACGCAGCAGCGTGCGTTCCTCGTCGGTCAGGCGAGTGCCCTCGAGGTCGAGCATCACCGGGCCCAGCGGCGGAGCGGACGACGAACGGGGCGCTCGGGCGCTGGCGTCGGCCATGGTCACGCCTCCCGTACGCCGGCGGGCGCCGGCGCGGGCAGCGGCGCCTGCATGGCGGCCACCACCACCGGCCGCAGCCGGCGCACCAGGTCGCGCACGGTGACGTGCTCGTTGTAGTCCTTCTCGGCGATGTCACGCAGAGCATCCAGCCCGGAGAGGGTGAAGATCACCGTGCCCAGCACGAAGTGCAAGCGCCAGAAGCGCTCGGCGTCGGGCAGTTCCGGCGTGGCCTGGCGGATCAGATCGGTGAAGCGGGTGAAGACGCTGCCGTACTCCTCCTGGATGTAGCGGCGCAGGTGGCCTTGGGCCTGGCTGTAGGCGAGCCCCAGCAGGCGCATGAAGACCTTGAGGCTGTTGCGCTCCGCCGGCACCTCCAGCACGCTGCGCGCCATGGTCTCGAGTAGTTCCTCGAGGGGAATGGCCTCGCCCCGATAACGGCGCTCGAGCTCATCCAGGGCGCCATGGAAGCGCTCGGTGAAGGGGTCGAGGTAGCGCGCGAAGACCGCCTGGATCAACGACTTCTTGGAACCGAAGTGGTAGTTCACCGCCGCCAGGTTGACCTTGGCCTTGCTGGTGATGGTGCGCAGCGATGTCTCGGCGAAGCCGCGCTCGGCGAACAGTACCTCGGCGGTGTCGAGAATCCGGGTGACGGTATCGTTCTGGGCCATGGGCGGAGCGTCCGGTAATAAACATTTGTTTCAAACGTGGCGCAATTCTACGCCAGACGCACGTTGCGGCTCAACGCTGGTCCCACGCATCGTTTGAAACGGCACGCAACATTACTGTACGGAACAACATGCTGTATACTTGATCACTACGGTACTGCCATCCGCACAGGAGGTCCCATGGCACGCCCCCTTACCCAGCGCCAGCAGAACGTCTACGACTTCATCGTCAAGACCATGCAGGAGCTCGGCTATCCTCCCACCCGCGCGGAGATCGCGCGCGCCCTGGGCTTCCGCTCCCCCAACGCCGCCGAGGAGCACCTGCGTGCCCTGGAGCGCAAGGGGGCCATCCGCATGATCTCGGGCACCTCACGGGGCATCCGCCTGCCCGCCCAGGAGGCGGAGGCCGAGGAGAGCGGCGACGAGGCCCCCTCCCAGGGCCTGCCGATCATCGGCGAGGTGGCGGCGGGCAGCCCGATACTGGCCGCCGAGCATATCGACCGCTACTGCCCCCTTCCCCCGGAGTACTTCACCCCCCGGGCGGACTACCTGCTGCGGGTGCGTGGCCTCTCCATGAAGGACATCGGCATCCTCGAGGGCGACCTGCTCGCCGTGCACCGCACCGACCGGGTGCGCAATGGCCAGATCGTGGTGGCGCGCCTGGAGGAGGAGGTGACGGTGAAGCGCTTCGAGCGCCACGGCCACCGCGTCACCCTGCGCGCCGAGAACCCCGATTTCGCGCCCATCGAGGTGGACCTGCGCCACGACCCGCTGGAGATCGAGGGCGTGGGCGTCGGGGTGATCCGTGGAGGCAATGGCCAGGCCCTCTCCTGAGCGCAAGATCCTCCACGCCGACTGCGACTGCTTCTACGCGGCGGTGGAGATGCGCGACAACCCCGCGCTGCGCGACATCCCCCTGGCGATCGGCGGCAGCGTCGATCGCCGCGGGGTTATCGCCACCTGCAACTACCCGGCGCGGGCCTATGGCATCCATTCGGCGATGCCCACCGCCCGCGCCCTGCGCCTCTGTCCGCACCTCACCCTGCTGCGGGGCGACTTCGACAAGTACCGCGAGGTCTCCCGCCAGATCCAGGCGATCTTCCATGAGCTCACCCCCCTGGTGGAACCGCTCTCCCTGGACGAGGCCTTCCTCGACGTCACCGGGGTCGAGCGCTTCTCGGGCAGCGCCACCTGGATGGCACGCTGGATCAAGGAGGAGAGCCTCCGGCGCACCGGCATCACCGTCTCGGTGGGGGCCGCCCCCGCGAAGTTCCTGGCCAAGATCGCCAGCGACTGGGAGAAGCCCGATGGCCTGACGGTGATCCCGCCGTCGAAGGTGGACGCCTTCGTCAGCGCCCTGCCGGTCAAGAAGCTCCACGGCGTGGGCCCCGCCACCGGAGCAAGGCTCGATGCCCTAGGCATCACCACCTGCGCCGAGCTGCGCGAGCTGCCCCTGGAGCGGCTGGTCGAGGAGTTCGGCAAGTTCGGCCGGCGCCTCTTCGAGCTCGCCCGGGGCATCGACGACCGGCCGGTGAGGGTCGAGCGCGAGCGCAAGTCGGTGAGCGTGGAGACCACCTTCGCCCGCGACCTGCCCGACCTCGCCCACTGCCGTGAGGCGCTGGTGCCGCTGTGCGAGAAGCTGGAGGAGCGCCTGGCCCGCCACGGCCACCCGCCGCTCGCCGGCATCGTGGTCAAGGTGCGCTTCGACGACTTCAGCCTCACCACCCTGGAGAGCCGGGGCCTGGCGCCGACGCCCGAGCACTACGCCCGGCTGCTGGAGCAGGCCTGGGAGCGCGGCCGACGCCCGGTGCGCCTGCTGGGTGTGGGCACCCGGCTGGTGGCGGCGGATGCCAGGCGCCAGCTTAGCCTGCCTCTTTAACTCCCCTGTAGCCGAACCCACACGCCGCCGACCAAAGTGCAAGGCCCGCCACCATGGGCCTCGCTTAACATTGTCGACAGTCTCGCGTAGAATCGCGGCCACCTGAGACGGGAGTTCACACCCCCTGTTCCACGCGCCAGAGGCTTGTTCCGGCGACGTTTCTGCCGGGTCGCGACACTCTGGCCCCACACGCAATGAGGGCCCTAACGTGCTTGAAGCCTATCGCCAACATGTCGAGGAGCGCGCCGCGGAAGGCGTGCCGCCGAAGCCGCTGAACGCCGAGCAGGTCGCCGAGCTGGTCGAGCTGCTGAAGAATCCGCCGGCCAGCGAGGAGGAGTTCATCCTCGACCTGCTGACCAACCGCGTGCCCCCGGGCGTCGACGAGGCCGCCTACGTCAAGGCCGGCTTCCTGACCGCCATCGCCAAGGGCGAGGCCGAGTCGCCGCTGATCGACAGGATCCACGCGGTCAAGCTGCTGGGCACCATGCAGGGCGGCTACAACATCGTCTCCATGGTCGAGCTGCTGGACGATGCCGACCTGGCCAAGGAAGTGGGCGAGCAGCTCAAGCACACCCTGCTGATGTTCGACGCCTTCCACGACGTGGAAGAGCGCGCCAAGGCGGGCAACGCCGTGGCCAAGGAGGTCATCCAGTCCTGGGCCGACGCCGAGTGGTTCCTCTCCAAGCCGGCGCTGGAAGAGAAGATCACCCTCACCGTCTTCAAGGTGCCGGGCGAGACCAACACCGATGACCTCTCCCCCGCCCCCGATGCCTGGTCGCGCCCCGACATCCCGGTGCACGCCAACGCCATGCTCAAGAACGAGCGTGACGGCATCGAGCCGGAGGAGCCAGGCGTCAAGGGCCCGCTCAAGCAGATCGAGGAAGTGAAGGCCAAGGGCTACCCGGTCGCCTACGTGGGCGACGTGGTGGGTACCGGCTCCTCGCGCAAGTCCGCCACCAACTCCGTGCTGTGGTTCTTCGGCGACGACATCCCCAACGTGCCCAACAAGCGCGCCGGCGGCTTCTGCTTCGGCGGCAAGATCGCGCCGATCTTCTTCAACACCATGGAAGACTCCGGTGCCCTACCGGTGGAGATGGACGTCTCCAAGATGGAGATGGGCGACGTCATCGACGTCTATCCCTATGAGGGCAAGGTGTGCAAGCACGGCACCGACGAGGTGCTGACCACCTTCGAACTCAAGACCCAGGTGATCCTCGACGAGGTGCGCGCCGGTGGCCGCATCCCGCTGATCATCGGCCGCGGCCTGACCACCAAGGCCCGTGAGTCCCTCGGTCTGCCCGCCTCCGACGTCTTCCGCCTGCCCGAGCAGCCCAAGGACAGCGGCAAGGGCTACACCCTGGCCCAGAAGATGGTCGGCAAGGCCTGCGGCATGGAGGGCGTGCGCCCGGGCATGTACTGCGAGCCGAAGATGACCACCGTGGGCTCCCAGGACACCACCGGCCCGATGACCCGTGACGAGCTCAAGGACCTCGCCTGCCTCGGCTTCCAGGCCGACCTGGTGATGCAGTCCTTCTGCCACACCGCCGCCTACCCGAAGCCGGTGGACGTCAACACCCACCACACCCTGCCCGACTTCATCATGAACCGTGGCGGCGTCTCGCTGCGTCCGGGCGACGGCATCATCCACAGCTGGCTGAACCGCATGCTGCTGCCCGACACCGTGGGCACCGGTGGCGACTCCCACACCCGCTTCCCGCTGGGCATCTCCTTCCCGGCAGGCTCCGGCCTGGTGGCCTTCGCCGCCGCCACCGGCGTGATGCCGCTGGACATGCCGGAGTCCGTGCTGGTGCGTTTCAAGGGCAAGCGTCAGCCCGGTGTCACCCTGCGTGACCTGGTCCACGCCATCCCCTACTACGCCATCCAGCAGGGCCTGCTGACCGTCGAGAAGTCCGGCAAGAAGAACGCCTTCTCCGGTCGCGTGCTGGAGATCGAGGGCCTCGAGGACCTCACCGTCGAGCAGGCCTTCGAGCTCTCCGACGCTTCCGCCGAGCGCTCCGCCGCGGGCTGCACCATCACCCTCTCCGAGGAGAGCGTGACCGAGTACCTGAAGTCCAACATCACCCTGCTCAAGTGGATGATCGCCAATGGCTACGGCGACCGCCGTACCATCGAGCGCCGCATCCAGGGCATGGAGGAGTGGCTGGCCAACCCGAGCCTGATGCGCGCCGACAAGGACGCCGAGTACGCCGAGGTGATCGAGATCGACCTCGACGCCCTCGACCAGCCGGTGCTCTGCGCCCCGAACGACCCCGACGACGCCCGCCTGCTCTCCGAGGTGGCCGGCGAGAAGATCGACGAGGTCTTCATCGGTTCGTGCATGACCAACATCGGCCACTTCCGCGCCGCCGGCAAGCTGCTCGAGAAGCAGCCGGCCGGCAGCCTGAAGACCCGCCTGTGGCTGGCACCGCCCACCAAGATGGACCAGCACCAGCTGACCGAGGAGGGCTACTACGGTATCTACGGCCGCGCCGGCGCGCGCATGGAGATGCCGGGCTGCTCGCTGTGCATGGGTAACCAGGCCCGCGTCGCCGCCAAGTCCACCGTGGTCTCCACCTCCACGCGTAACTTCCCCAACCGCCTGGGCGACGGTGCCAACGTCTACCTCGCGTCAGCGGAACTGGCCGCCGTGGCCGCAGTGGAAGGCCGCCTGCCCAGCGTCGACGAGTACCGCCGCTACATGGGCGAGTTCGACGCCATGGCCGGCGAGATCTACCGTTACATGAACTTCCACGAGATCGAGGAGTATCAGAACGCCGCTTCCAACGTGATTCCCGTCGCCCAGGAAGCCTGATACCCCCAGGGTCTGATAGACTCAACCTCGACGCCGATGCTCGCAACATCGAAGGCCGCCCTTCGGGGCGGCCCGGCCTGAAGCCACTGCTTCACGCCGACGTCGATAAACGAAGCGCCCCGCCAGGGGCGCTTTTTTTATACAGGCCCTGTACGAATCGATTCGAGCGAGTAGGATAGACCTATCATCATCGACCGCTATCAGGAGCCCCCCATGGACCAGGAGACCTTCCAGCACAGCATCCGCAAGCTGCTCAAGAATGTCGGTGTGACCACCCAGCAGGAGATCGAGAAGGCCGTCGCCGAGGGCCTCGAGGCGGGTCACCTCACCGGCGACGAGCGCCTCCCGGCACGGGTCACCGTCGAGGTGGATGGCCTCAGCCTGGCGCTGACCTTCGACGGGGACATCACCCTTGAGTGAGGCACGGGATGCCACCGTCATCCGCGTCGAGGGGCTCTCCAAGACCTTCGCCGGCGGCTTCGAAGCGCTCAGGGCGGTCGACCTGGAGATCCGGCGCGGCGAGATCTTCGCCCTGCTCGGCCCCAACGGCGCCGGCAAGACCACCCTGATCAGCGTCATCTGCGGCCTGGTCAACCCCAGCCAAGGTCGGGTGCTGGTGGACGGCCATGACAGCGTGCAGGAGTTCCGCGAGGCGCGGGCGCGCATCGGCCTGGTGCCCCAGGAGCTGACCAACGACGCCTTCATCAAGGTGTGGGACACCGTGAGCTTCAGCCGCGGGCTCTTCGGCAAGCCTCCCGATCCGGCGCACATCGAGCGGGTGCTGCGCTCGCTGTCGCTGTGGGAGAAGCGCCACAACCGCATGATCACCCTCTCCGGGGGCATGAAGCGCCGGGTGCTGATCGCCAAGGCGCTGGCCCACGAGCCGGAGATCCTGTTCCTCGACGAGCCCACCGCCGGGGTCGACGTGGCCCTGCGCCGGGACATGTGGGAGGTGGTGCGCCAGCTGCGCGATGCTGGGGTGACCATCATCCTCACCACACACTACATCGAGGAGGCCGAGGAGATGGCCGACCGCATCGGGGTGATCCGCTCGGGCGAGCTGCTGCTGGTGGAGGGCAAGCATGCCCTGATGCAGCAGCTGGGACGCAAGGAGCTCACCCTGCACCTGCGTGAGCCCCTGGCGACGGTACCGGAGCGCCTGGCGCGCCATGCCCTGTCGCTGGCCGAGGAGGGCCACGCCCTGGTGTATACCTATGACGCCGAATCGGGCGAGGAGGACGGCACCGGTATCGCCGAGCTACTGGCCGACCTCGAGGCCGCGGGCATCGCGGTCAAGGACCTGCACACCCGGCAGAGCTCCCTGGAGGAGATCTTCGTCAACCTGGTCAAGGAGGAGGCGTGAACCTCGAGTCCGTGAAGACGCTCTACCGCGCCGAGATGGCGCGCAGCCTGCGCACCGTGCTGCAGAGCATCGTCTCGCCGGTGCTCTCCACCTCGCTCTACTTCGTGGTGTTCGGCGCCGCCATCGGCACGCGGATCAGCGAGGTGGACGGGGTCAGCTACGGCGCCTTCATCGTGCCAGGGCTGATCATGCTGATGCTGCTCACCCAGAGCGTCTCCAACGCCTCCTTCGGCATCTTCTTCCCACGCTTCTCGGGCACCATCTACGAGGTGCTCTCGGCGCCGATGTCCTACTGGGAGGTGGTGGTTGGCTACGTGGGGGCGGCGGCCAGCAAGTCGCTGATCCTGGGGATCATCGTGCTGGTCACCGCGCGGCTGTTCGTGCCCTACTCCATCGAGCATCCGCTGATGATGGCGCTCTTCCTGGTGCTCACCGCGGTGACCTTCAGCCTGCTGGGCTTCATCATCGGCATCTGGGCCGACGGCTTCGAGAAGCTGCAGCTGGTGCCGCTCTTGGTGATCACCCCGCTCACCTTCCTCGGCGGCACCTTCTACTCCATCGACATGCTGCCGCCGTTCTGGCAGGCGGTAACCCTGGCCAACCCGGTGGTCTACCTGGTGAGCGGCTTCCGCTGGAGCTTCTACGGCATCAGCGACGTCAGCCCGCTGGTGAGCCTCGCCATGATCCTGCTGTTCCTGGCCGCGGCGCTGGCCGTGGTGGCCTGGATCTTCCGCACCGGCTACCGGCTGAAGCCCTGAGCGAGTATCATGCCGGCCCCGCGTCCGACCACGGAGCCGCCATGCCGATCCTCAACGCCATCGTCCATCGCATCGAGAAGGCCGGCGAGGCCCCGGCACGCCTGCTGCCGGCCAGCGCCCCATTGCCTGCCTCCGATGCCCTGGAGGCGATGCTGGAGGCGCTGACCCGCGCCTACCATGCCAAGAGCAAGGCCTGGGGCCACTTCGCCGATACGGCCATGGAGGCAGACGCCGCGCAAGGGGAAGACGACACGGGCCGATCGCCGCTGGCCGCGGAGATCGGCGACTACCTCGCGGAGCAGCGCGACTTCGTGGCCCTGACTCGCCCCCTCGCCGAACGGCTAGCCAGGCTGCTGGACGACCACCTGTCGGCCTCCGGTGATCTGCTGGTGCTGGACACCCGCTTCGGCGGTGCGCGCTTCCTGACCCTGGCCCTGCTGCACCATCGCGAGGGATTCGCCATCGACGATGCCCTGCAGCCGGTGCCGACGCGCCAGCTCAACCTGACCCAGATGAGCCTGGCCGCCCGGCTCGATGTCAGCCAGTGGCAGGCCGGCGATTCCAGGCAGTACCTCTCCTGGACCCGCGAACGTGGCGGCAAGGCGCTGGCCGAAGGCTTCGCGGCGCTGCTGGGGGCGGTGGAGGGCGTCGATGCGCCAGGCGAGACCCGCACCCTGCTCAAGGCCTTCAGCGACTACGTGGAGAAGGAGGACCTGGCGGAGGACGCCAGCCGTGAGAAGACCGAGACGCTGGTCGACTATGCCAGCGACCAGGCCAGCCGCGGCGAGCCGATCACCCTGGAGGAACTCTCGGAACTGCTGGATGAGCAGCAGCCGAGGGCCTTCTATGAGCATATCCGCAACGCCGACTACGGCCTCTCCCCGGAGATCCCGCCGGACAGGAAGACCCTCAACCGCTTCAAGCGCTTCACCGGTCGCGCCGGTGGCGTCTCCATCAGCTTCGACTCACACCTGCTGGGCTCCAGCGTGGAATACGACGAGGCCGGCGACCGGCTGATCATCAAGCAGGTGCCCAAGCAGCTCAAGGAGCAGCTGAAGTCCGGGAGCTGAACCGCCAGCGCAGCGAAGAGCACACCCTCAATAAAAACATGTTTATAAAGAAAAAACGGATCAGGTAAGCCATCTCCTACGCCGTCTGTACGCCCGATGGGACAGCATCGGCCTGCGACTGGCGCAAGTGGCCATCGGGGGCCAAGCTGAAGCGATAATTCGCTACCGCCTGGGCGAACGTTCCAGGCCTGGGGGCATGACATGGATCGCAGGCAAGGCGCGGCGGTGGGACCACTGCCGCCGGGGTGGCCGGGGTGAAAGCCGACTCCCGGCGTCTGGAGGGGCTGAACTGGCAGGCCGAGTTTCACGACCCCGCGATGGAGGCCCTGTTCCGGCGCACCCTGGTGGCCTATCACGCCTGTCAGCTGCGGTTGGCGCTGGCCGTAATCTCAGGCCTCTTCCTGGCCTTCGCCCTGGCAGACTACAGCGTGCTCGGCCCCGGCCAGACCTTCCAGGCACTGCTGGTCATGCGGCTGCTGGTCATTCTGGTCAGCCTGCTGCTTGCCCTGGCCGCCTGGCGCCGACCGGTGGTGGCCCAGGCACCACTCCCCGTCAACCTGGCTTGCCTGCTCGGCCTATCGGTACTACTGCTGACCATCCCCCTGCGTCCCGGCGAAGGCATCCACGTCGCCTCGGTGGTGACCGCCAGCATGGCGCTCTACCTGTTCATCCCCAACCGTATCCGCTGGATGCTGGCCACCAACACCTACCTGCTGCTCGGCTTCCTGGTGGCCATCACCCTCTGGGCCCCCCTGCCGCCGGGCCTCGTGTTGACCAGCCTGCTGCTTCTGGCCTTCGTGAACCTGCTCGGCTGGGCGACCATCTCACGGATCAAACGCCTAAAGCGTGAGCAGTTTGCCATGCTGCTGGAAGAGCGCTCGGCGAACCGCCGCCTCAAGGACGAGATCCTCGAGCGCGAGACACTCGAGGCGCAGCTGCGTCATATGGCCTGCACCGACGACCTGACCGGCATCGCCAATCGCCGCCACTTCTTCGAACTGGCCGAACAGGAGCTGCGCCGCGCTCGACGCGACGGGACACCCCTGGCGGTCTGCATGGTCGACATCGACCTCTTCAAGCGTCTCAACGACCACCATGGCCATGCGCTGGGCGACCGGGTGCTGGCGATCGTGGCCGGCTGCTGCCAGTCGGTGCTCCGGGACTCCGACGTACTGGGCCGCTATGGTGGCGAGGAGTTCGTGATCGCCCTCCCCCTTGCCGACCTGGACATGGCCACCACCATCGCCGAGCGACTGCGTGAGAAGGTCAGTTCCCTCAAGCTGCCGATGCTCGGCGACGAGACACCCCTTACCGTCACCGTGGGCATCAGCCGGGTGGAGGAGGGGGAGTCACGCATCGACCCCGCCCTGCTGCGAGCCGATCAGGCGCTCTATGCCGGCAAGGCACAGGGGCGCAACCGAGTGGTGGTGGCGCCCCGACCGGTCCCCGAGTGTGGCGATCCGCTGGAACCCTCTGCCTGGCGCACCGACGGATTGGCTATGCCAGGTGCGGACGCAGCCATTGACGCAACTGCGTCCCCTGCATGGCTCCGGCCTGGCGGGCCACCTCCCGGCCGCCTTTGAAGACAATCAGGGTGGGAATGCTGCGGATGCCGAAGCGTCCGGCCAGGGCCTGCTCCGCCTCGGTATCGAGCTTGGCGAAGCGGATGCGCGGCTCCAGTTCGCGGGCCGCCTCGGCGAAGACCGGCGCCATCATCTTGCAGGGGCCGCACCAGCCGGCCCAGAAGTCCACCACCACCGGCAGCTCGCTGCGCTCCACCAGGGCCCGGAAGTTGGCCGCGGTCAGCGTCACCGGTTCGCCGGTAAAGAGCGGCCGCTTGCACTTCCCGCAGGTGGGGCCGTCGTTGAGGCGCGCCCGGCTGATACGGTTGACGGCGTGGCAGTGGGGGCATCCCAGGGTCAGGGCTTCGGACATCTTACGCTCCTCGAAGAAAGGGCCTGTTGAGACTATGGGCCCGCCACGTGCCGGTCTCAAGTGGTGGCTTGCCACCACCCGGGTGCGACATTCCGTCCGCCTCGGCCGTCGATGGCGTTGATCTGGGTCACGGGAGAGCCACTGAGCGGCCTAGCCGAACAACCCCAGCTGGCGATCGACCAGGGCGGCGAAGTCGTCGCCCACGAAGGGCAGGATGGCATCCGCGACCGGTTGCAGCTGACGACTCAGGTAATGGTCGATGTCGATGGACGAGCGCCATGCCTCCAGGGGCTCAGGACCGGCCACGGTGATCACGTAGCGAATCCAGCCACCGCGCTGATAGCGGCGCGGCCGGCCCAGGCGATCGTTCTCGGCATCGGCCAGGCGGGCCGCCCGGACATGGGGCGGCACGTTGCGCCGGTACTCCTCCAGGCGGCGGCGCAGGCGCTTGCGATAGACCAGCCGCTCATCCAGCCCCTCGCCCCTGGCACCCTCGATGAAGGCGTTGACGTAATCCCGCACATAGTCCCGGTAGGGCTCATCCCGGAAGATGCGTCGATAGAGCTCGCGCTGGAACTGCTGGGCCAGCGGCGTCCAGTCGCTGCGCACCGTCTCCATGCCCTTGAAGACCACCCGCTCATTCCCCTCGAGGTCACGTACCAGTCCGGCATAGCGCTTCTTGCTGCCCGCCTCGGTCCCGCGGATGGTGGGCATCAGGAAGCGTCGATAGTGGGTCTCGAGCTGCAGCTCCAGGGCACTGGCCAGGCCATACTCTGCCTGCAGGTGGTCACGCCACCAGGCATTGACATGATCCACGAGCGCCTTGCCGATCGCTGCAGCGTCATCCTCCTCGCAGGCTTGACCGAGCCAGACGAAGGTGGAGTCGGTGTCGCCGTAGATAACGGTATACCCCTTGTCCTCGATCAGCCCCCGCGTTAGCCGCATGATCTCATGCCCGCGCTGAGTGATGGACGAGGCGAGCCGCGCATCGAAGAAGCGACAGCCCCTGGAGCCCAGCACGCCGTAGAAGCTGTTCATGATGATCTTCAACGCCTGGGACAATGGCGCGTTGCCCTCCGCCTTGGCCGCCTCGCGCCCGGCCCCGACTCGCTCGACGATGGCCAGAAGCGCATGCCGGGTACGCGAGAAGCGCGCGCCGCGAAAACCCGGCACCGAGGCGGCCTCCGAAGGCTCGGCCAGCCCCGCCACCAGCCCCGCCGGGTCGATCAGGAAGCTGCGGATGATCGAGGGGTAGAGGCTCTTGAAGTCGAGCACCAGCACCGAAGCGTAGAGCCCCGGCCGGGAATCCATCACGAAGCCACCGGGGCTCTCGGCCGCCTCTCCCTCGCCGAGGTTGGGTGCCACCCATCCCAGCCGATGCAGCCGCGGCAGGTAGAGGTGGGTGAAGGCGGCCACCGAGCCGCCGCTGCGGTCGGCGGGCAGGCCGGTCACCGTGGCGCGCTCCAGCAGGAAGGTCAGCAGTTGGGTCCTGGCGAAGATGCGCGTGACCAGCTCACAGTCCTTGAGGTTGTAGCGGGCAAGCGCCGGCTTGTCCTCGGCGAACATGCGCAGGATATCGTCGAGGCGCCGGTAGGGATCCTCTATCGCCTTGCCCTCGCCGAGCAGCGTCTGGGCCACGCTCTCCAGGCTGAAGGAGGGGAAGCTCCAGGTGGCCGAACGCAGCGCCTCGATGCCATCGATGATCAGCCGCCCCTCGGCGGCGGCAAACAGATGGTTGGGCGGATGGCCATGGGCACGCAGCTCGAGTGCCGCCCCGCCGCGCCCGAGCCGCAGCGGCACGCCCAGCTGCCGGGCATGCTCCTGGAGCAGGCGCAGGTCGAACTGCACCAGGTTCCAGCCGATGATGGCATCGGGATCATGCTCGGCAAACCAGGCGTTAAGCCGTTCAAGAAGCTCGCCTCGGGTGGCGCAGTAATCGAGAGAGAAATCCCGCGTTCCCGCCTCGCCGTTGGCCGGCCCCAGCATGTAGACCTGGCGCTGCCCGCAGCCTTCCAGCGCGATGGAGTAGAGCTCGCCCCGGGCGCTGGTCTCGATATCCAGCGAGACCGTGCGCAGGCGCGGGCGGTAGTCCGGGCCCGGTCGCAGGCGCACCCCCACCAGGCCGCCCTGCCCGTCCGGCGACCCCTGAACCTCAACGGGCGCGGTGATAAAGCGCTCCATCAGATAGCGCTCCGGGGGACGGATGTCCGACTCGTACAGCGTGACGCCGGCCTCCTCCAGCCGACGCCCCGCCGCCTGAAGCTGTCGATACTGGCGGGCATAGAGCCCGAGTACCGGCCGTTGCCGGAAGTCCTCGAGCTCGAGGCCACGCAGCTCGAGGCCCGGCTCGTCACCGATCACCGCCTCGGCACGGGCCCGCTGCTCGGCAGGCAGGAAGGCCACTGCCCGCTGCGGCGGCAGGGTGACGCGCAGCGGCCCCTCATCGGTGGCCAGCCACAGCCATACCCGGATGCCCTCGGCGCTATCCTGCCAGTGGCGGGTCAGGATGAACCCTCGTCGACTCGACAAGGGGCTATCCCAGGGCCGCCAGGCTCGCCAGCAGGTAGACACCATTCAGCAACATCATGGGAGGCCTATCTCCACTATCAGGTCGGGCGTGAACAGCGGCGGATCGAACTCGCCGGGATACCCCCCCGGGTTGGCGATGACCCGTGTACCGCCTGCCTCCAGGTCCACGGGTTCATGCACATGGCCATGGATCCACAGATCCATGCGGCCCATCAGCTGCGGCAGGTGGGAGGCGAAGGCGGGTGAGGCCGCATCACCGCGGAAGCGAGGCGGAATGCACTCGGCCAGGGGCGCATGGTGGCTGATCACCACCCGCGGCCCATCGAAGGGCCGTGCCAGCTCGCCCTCCAGCCAGGCCAACGCCTCGGCATGCAGGCGTCGGCTTTCCGCCGGGGTGAACACCGCCCCGTCCGGCTGCTCGATGATGCGAAAGTCCGGCATGAAGGCCAGCACCCTCTCCTCGGTGAACGCCGGATTCTGATCCGGCTGCTCGGCGTAGAGGGCGAAATCGGTCCACAGCGTGGAGCCATGAAAGCGCACGCCATCCAGGGTCAGGGTGCGGTTGTCCAGCAGGTGGATGCCAAGACGCGTCGCCTCGGCCTGAAGCTCCCTGCGCAGCGCCGGCATGGCGGTGCCGTAGAACTCATGGTTGCCGGGCACATAGAGGATCGGGGTGCCGAAAAAGTGTTCCGCCGCCCAACGAAGGCCCTGAACACCCGAGTGAATATCGCCGGCGAGGATCACCACATCGGCTTCGGCCTCGGGCAGGACGATCGGTTCGGCGAAATGTTCCAGATGCAGGTCAGACAGCACTCTCAGGCGCATCTTCCATGTCCTTTTCACTGGCCATGGATGCCAGTGTGCTTCAGGCGATACGCGAAGGCCATGGCAGGCGGCCGCATGCCGGCGGCGCCATGCCGAATTGGCATGGCCTGGGGGTGACGCGCCGACACCGCAATGCAGCATGGCGTGCTATAACGAGAGGGCTTTCCCACCCTTCCCTTCCTTCCCAGGACACACTGCCATGCCTACCGGCTGTCACCCTTCAGCCTGGCCGCGGAACCTCCGCCGGCCGGGTCTTCTGCTGTCCGTCGTTTGCGTACCTCTGCTTGCCGGCGCCCCCGCCCATGCCGCCACCGGTCCCCTGGACCTGACCGGGTCGCTTTCCGGGTTCGTGGCGGTGGCGCTGTTCATCCTCGCCTATGCACTCGTCATGGGCGAGGAGAAGCTGCACATGCGCAAGTCCAAGCCGGTACTGATCGCCGCCGGCCTGATCTGGGGCCTGATCGGCTGGGTCTATGTGCAGGCCGGCATGCCCACCGATGCCGAACATGCCTTCCGCGAGACCCTGCTCGAGTTCACCGAGCTGATGCTGTTCCTGCTGGTGGCGATGACCTATATCAACGCCATGGAGGAGCGCCGGGTGTTCGACGCCCTGCGCGCCTGGATGGTGCGCAAGGGCTTCAGCTATCGCCAGCTGTTCTGGATCACCGGCGGCTTGGCCTTCGTGATCTCCCCCGTTGCCGATAACCTGACCACCGCCATGCTGATGTGCGCGGTGGTGATCAAGGTGGCCGAAGGCGACAAGCGCTTCATCAACCTGGCCTGCATCAATATCGTGGTGGCGGCCAACGCCGGAGGCGCCTTCAGCCCCTTCGGCGACATCACCACCCTGATGGTGTGGCAGGCCGGCATGGTCAAGTTCTACGAGTTCTTCGCCCTGCTGGGCCCCTCGCTGGTCAACTTCCTGGTGCCCGCCGTCGCCATGAGCCTGTTCATCGGCAAGCGCACGCCGGAGGGTGTCGAGGAGGAGGTGGAGCTCAAGCGCGGTGCACGCCGGATCGTGCTGCTCTTCCTGCTGACCGTGGCCACCGCCGTGGCCTGCCACAGCCTGCTGCACCTGCCCCCGGTGCTGGGCATGATGACGGGCCTGGGCTACCTGCAGTTCTTCGGCTTCTTCCTGCGCCGCACCCTGCCCCGCTCGCTGGAGCGCAAGCGCGCCCGCTACACGCGCCTGGGCGACGAGCGGCGCCTGGCCCAGCTGGGCAGCGTGGTGCCCTTCGATGTCTTCAACCGTGTCGCCCGCGCCGAGTGGGACACCCTGCTGTTCTTCTACGGGGTGGTGATGTGCGTGGGCGGCCTGGGCTTCATGGGCTATCTCGGCCTGCTCTCCGAGGCACTCTACACCGGCTGGGATGCCACCTGGGCCAACATCGCCCTGGGTCTGATCTCGGCGGTGGTCGACAACATCCCGGTGATGTTCGCGGTGCTCACCATGCAGCCGGAGATGTCCCACGGCCACTGGCTCTTGATCACCCTCACCGCCGGCGTCGGCGGCAGCCTGCTCTCCATCGGCTCCGCCGCCGGGGTGGCACTGATGGGCCAGGCCCGCGGTTACTACACCTTCGCCGGCCACCTGCGCTGGGCCCCGGTGATCGCCCTGGGCTATGTGGCCAGCATCCTGGTGCACCTGTGGCTCAACGCCGGCAGCTTCCAGGTCTATGGCTAGCAACGGCTTGCCGGGGTTTTCCTGTGACCGCATGATGAAGGCCGCCTCAGGGCGGCCTTCCGTTTGCCAAGGAGAGTGATATGCCCCACCCCACACTCGGCTTCATCGGCCTCGGCCTGATGGGCGACCCCATGACCCGCCGCCTGCTCGACGCCGGCTTCGAGGTGACCGTCTGGAACCGCACCCCCGCCAAGGCGGAGGCGCTCGGCGAGGCCGGTGCCAGGGTGGCCGGCTCCATCGCTGAGCTGGTGCAGAGAGTGGATGTGGTGATGCTGTGCCTGGCCAACACCGAGGCGGTGGAAGCCGTGGTGCTCGGCGAGAGCGGCGTGGCGGAGCATGGCCGCCACGGCCAGACCCTGATCGATTTCTCGAGCAGCGACTCCGAGGCGACCCGCGACTTCGCCGCGAGGCTCGAGACACGGTGCGGCATGGCCTGGGTCGACTGCCCGGTCTCCGGGGGCGTGGCCGGCGCCGAGGCGGGGAGCCTGGTGATGATGGCCGGTGGCGAGGCGGCGCGGATCGACGCCCTGCGCCCGCTGCTCGCCCCGCTGGCCTCGCGGGTGACCCATATGGGCCCGGTGGGCGCTGGCCAGGTCACCAAGGTGTGCAACCAGATGGTGGTGGGCTGCCAGGCCGCGGTGCTCGCCGAGATGGTGGCCCTGGCCGAGGCCAGCGGCGTGGAGGCCGGCCGGTTGACCGAAGCGCTGGCCGGCGGCTTCGCGGACTCCACACCCTTCCGGATCCTTACCCCACGCATGGCGGCGAGCGACTACGCTAACCCGCCCTGGCACCTGCGCACCCTGCTCAAGGACCTGGACATGGCGGTGGCCCAGAGCCGCCGCAGCGCCAGCGCCACCCCCATGAGCGGCCTGGCCGCTCAGCTGCTGCGCACCCATGCCGCCCGCGGCCACGCCGAGCATGACCCGGCGACCCTGGTGGAGGCCTACCGCCCTCGACACTGAAATATTCCCTCACCTGCTCGAATGAGGACTTTTCGGAGGGGCCAGAAAGGTATAATTTCTACTCATGGCCAACTTCGAGTATGACCCTCGAAAAAGCGAGGCGAATCGAGACAAACACGGCATCGACTTTGTCGAGGCGCAGCGGCTTTGGCAGGACCCAGACCTGCTCGAGATTCCGGCAAGGTCGACGGATGAGCCTCGCTACGTGGTAATCGGCAGGATTGGTCAGAAACACTGGTCCGGCATCATCACCTACCGCGGGACACGAATACGCCTGATCTCTGTCAGGCGGGCCCGCAGCAGAGAGGTTGAACTCTATGAAGGCGACTGAGCTTGACAGGCGCTTCGATGA
Organism: Halomonas shengliensis; assembly: GCF_900104135.1. Lineage (GTDB taxonomy): Bacteria > Pseudomonadota > Gammaproteobacteria > Pseudomonadales > Halomonadaceae > Halomonas > Halomonas shengliensis. The sequence goes on from NZ_FNIV01000009.1 coordinate 61,593, forward strand.
CGGTGACGACATCACCGACGAACTGGATCTGGACAACGCCAGGCGCCCCCTCAGGAAACAGAAGCGCGTCAATGTCGACTTCCCTACCTGGATGATCGACTCCCTGGATCGCGAGGCAGCTCGCCTGGGGGTGACACGGCAGTCGATCATCAAGATCTGGCTGGCCGAGAGGCTCGAGCAGCATCACCCGCATTGATCCCTGAAGCCCGGATCCACCATCGGCGCAGCCTTTCTGCTCTCCGACCAGGCGGGCTTCATCAACGGCCAGAACCTGGTGGTGGACGGTGGCATGACGCGCAAGATGATCTATGCCGAATAGTGCACCGCCAGCCAGACGGTAGCCTGCTGGGGATCCGTCCACTTGACGCGATGTCGGCAGTGCGCCGGGATCGTCAGATGGTCGCCCGGGCCCAGCGTGACCTCCTCCCCCGAGGCGAAGGCCAGCACCGCGCGTCCCTGCAGCACCGTCACCCACTCATGCTGTGGCTGGTCGTACCAGTCCTCCTCCGGCGAAGTGTGGCCCTGCGAAACGATGCGCTCGATACGCACGTCCTTGCCGGCGGCTAGCTCATCGAACTGCTCGGCTTCCATGATGCCTGGAGGCAATGCAAAGATATTGTGGCCCATGATGTCTGCTCTGGGGTGTGAGGTTGCCAGCCAACTAGTCTACAACTAGACTACATACAAATAGTCTAACTGTAGACTTGATGATGGACTACAAGACGGCACAGGTACGATTTGAGCACTGGCGTCAGCTAGGGAAATACATCTTCCTAGTTCGAGACCTGGCCAAGCTATTCCCTGAAGATAGCCCCAAAACACGCAAGGAGGGCCTCAACCGGCTGGTCAAACAGGGCTTGCTGGTGCGTGCCTGCCGCGGAGTATACGTCTACCCACATGGCGATGGAGGCGATATCCATATCCTCGAACGCATCGCCACCGCCTTGCGCCGAGGCGAGTACAACTACGTCAGCCTGGAGTCTGCCCTATCGGAGTACGGTGCCATCTCCCAGATTCCGCTTGATCGATTGACTATCATGACGACCGGACGCAGCGGGACCTATCGAACCCCCTTCGGCACTATCGAGTTTACACATACCAAGCGCCCCGTGCGTGAGCTCCTGTTGCGCATGGTGGATGCTGGGCGACCCCTGCGTGTTGCCACTCGCGAGGCGGCCTGGTCCGACCTCAAGCGTGTAGGGCGCAACTGCCACCTGGTCGATATGGAGGCCCTGCATGCGGATTGAACCCGAAGATTTCGAAACACTGGTGGAGAGAGCCATGCGAGCCAGCGGGCTAAAGGCCATGCGCCCGGTGATCGAGAAGGAGCTTCTGCATTACGACATGCTCTTCGCACTCGACCAGGAGGGCCTGCTCGAGAACCTCACGTTTCAGGGAGGCACCTCGCTGCGACTCTGTCACGGCGCCTCACGATTCAGCGAGGATCTGGACTTCGTTGGTGGCCGCCAGTTCGCCTCCGCGCAGATGACTGATATCAAGCGATGTCTCGAGCATTACGTCGGGAAACGGTACCAGTTGACGGTTAACGTCAAGCAACCTGCCGAACTACGGCAGGAGCCGCAGTATGCGGATGTGCGAGTCGATAAATGGCAGTTATCCGTGGTGACGGCTCCGGCACGCCGCGACATCCCCCGACAGCGCATCAAGCTGGAAATTGCCAATGTGCCAGCCTATACACGCGAGCCTCGTGCCCTTCATCTAAATTACGACTTCCTTCCGGACGGTTACCGCGACACACTGGTAATGATGGAAACCCTCGACGAGGTCATGGCCGACAAGCTGGTATCGCTGGTCAACAACCAGCGTTATATCCGCCATCGAGACATCTGGGATCTCGCCTGGCTAGCCCAACAGGATGCCAAGGTCGAGGTCGATCTTGTCCGTAGAAAGCTCGAGGATTACGGAGTGGAACATTACCTCGAGAAGGCCCGGAAGCGACAGGCTCAGCTTGCTGACATCGTGCAGAGCCGTCCGTTTCTTGATGAAATGCTGCGCTTCCTACCTCAGGCGGTTCTGGAACGCACGCTATACAAGGCCAAGTTTTCAACCTACCTCGCCAATACTGTCGCAGAGCTCATCGACCGGGTAGTCCAGCAACTAGATAGTGGTAGGATCACGGAGCCTGACTCGCCGTTCCCCATGTAGGCCGATATTTGTCCCCGCCCCGACCCTTCCGTACACTCGTTCGAATTCCTTCGACCCGCTGACGACAAGCCGAGGCATGCCCCATGGCGTTTGATTCCACTTCCACCTATGTGGCCACCGAGGCCCTCAAGCAGGCGGTCAATGCCGCCGTGACCCTGGAGCGCCCGCTGCTGATCAAGGGCGAGCCGGGCACCGGCAAGACCCTGCTGGCCGAGGAGCTGGCGGCATCATTGGGCACCGAGCTGCACACCTGGCATATCAAGTCCTCTACCAAGGCCGCCCAGGGGCTCTACGAGTATGACGCGGTCAGCCGCCTGCGCGACTCCCAGCTGGGGGTCGAAGGCGTGGAGAACGTCGCCAACTACATCAAGCCCGGCAAGCTGTGGGACGCCTTCACCGCGGAGCAGCGGGTGGTGCTGCTGATCGACGAGATCGACAAGGCCGACATCGAATTCCCCAACGACCTGCTCCAGGAGCTGGATCGAATGGAGTTCCATGTCTATGAGACCGGCGAGACCATCCGCGCGAAGCACCGCCCGATCATCGTCATCACCTCCAACAACGAGAAGGAGCTGCCCGACGCCTTCCTGCGTCGCTGCTTCTTCCACTACATCGAGTTCCCCGACCGCGAGACCATGCAGGCGATCGTCGACGTGCACTTCCCCGAGATCGCGCCGAAGCTGGTCGGCGAGGCGCTGGAGGTGTTCTTCGACCTGCGCCAGGCCCCGGGGCTCAAGAAGAAGCCCTCCACCTCGGAGCTGGTGGACTGGCTGAAGCTGTTGATGAGTGACGAGCTCGCCCGGGAGGCGCTCTACCAGCGCGACCCCGTCAAGGCGATCCCGCCGCTGGCCGGAGCCCTCGTCAAGAACGAGCAGGATACGCAGCTGCTGGAACGGCTGGCCTTCATGATGCGCCGCCAGGGCAACGCGAGGCGCTGAGCATGTTCATCGGCCTGTTCGAGACCCTCAAGCGCGCCGGGGTGCCGGTGTCGCTGCGCGAGCTGCTCGACCTCCATGCGGTGGTGGCCCGTGGCGTGGTGTTCGCCGACATGGAGGCCTTCTACCGTATTGCCCGCACCGTGATGGTCAAGGACGAGCGCCACTTCGACCGCTTCGATCGCGCCTTCGCCGCCTGGTTCGAGGGGCTCGAGAACCTGGATGCCGCCATCGAGGCGCTGATCCCCGACGACTGGCTGCGCCGGGAGTTCGAGAAGCAGCTCTCCGCGGAGGAGAAGGCGCAGATCGAGTCCCTGGGCGGCCTCGAGAAACTGATCGAGACCTTCAAGCAGCGCCTGGAGGAACAGCAGGAGCGCCACTCCGGCGGCAACAAGTGGATCGGCACCGGCGGCACCAGCCCTTTCGGCGCCTACGGCTACAACCCCGAGGGGATACGTATCGGACAGGACGGCTCACGCCACCGTCGGGCGGTGAAGGTGTGGGACGAGCGCCGCTTCCGCGACTACGACGACTCCCTGGAGCTTGGCACCCGCAACATCAAGATGGCGTTACGCCGGCTGCGCAAGTTCGCCCGCCAGGGGGCCGCGGAGGAGTTCGACGTCGACGCCACCATCCGCGAGACGGCGCGGGACGCCGGCCTGCTCAACGTGCAGATGCGCCCGGAGCGCCACAACGCAGTGAAGGTGCTGCTGCTCCTCGACGTGGGCGGTTCCATGGATGACCACATCCGCACCTGCGAGGAGCTCTTCTCGGCGGCACGCGCGGAGTTCAAGCACCTGGAGGCCTACTACTTCCACAACTGCATCTACGAGGGCCTGTGGCGCAGCAATGCCCAGAGCCATACGCGTCGCGCCGACGAGCGCATCCCGACCCTGGACGTGCTGCATACCTATGGCGACGACTACCAGGTGGTGATCGTCGGCGACGCCGCCATGTCACCCTACGAGATCACCCATCCCGGCGGCAGCGTGGAGCACTTCAACGACGAGGCCGGGGCCGTGTGGCTCCAGCGCCTGACGGCAAAGTTCCCGCGCCTGGCCTGGCTCAACCCAATGCCGCCGCGCGCCTGGGACTACACCCACTCCACCCGGCTGATCCGCGAGCTGATCGACGATCGCATGTACCCCATGACCCTCGAGGGACTGGAGAGCGCCATGCGGGAGCTGGCCCGGTAGATTGATAGCCCTCGAGGGCTATCGGGGCGCCGAATAGCCCCTCAGGGCTATTGGCTGGCAGTACCGGCCGGGCCTGCTGCCGTGTCAGGCCTCTACCGGGCGCTCACGCGCCCACGGCCTCGGCACCCTCCGCCTGGAGGCTGCGCATATGGCCATCGCGCTCCACGGCGATATGCCACGCCAGTGCCTGCTCCAGGCAGTGCGGCGTATGACCACCCCGCCCACAGGCCTCCGCGAAGTAGCGGCGCAGCGCCGGCCGATAACGCGGGTCGGCACACTGCTCGATCACCCGCTCGGCGCGCTCCCGCGGCGCCAGGCCACGCAGGTCGGCAAGGCCATGCTCGGTCACCAGCACATCCACGTCATGCTCGGTGTGGTCCACATGGCTGACGAAGGGCACCACGCTGGAGAGATCGCCGCCCTTGGCCACCGCCTTGGTGACGAATACCGAGAGCTGGGCGTTACGCGCGAAATCGCCGGAGCCACCGATGCCGTTCATCATCTTCGTGCCGCCTACATGGGTGGAGTTGACGTTGCCGTAGATATCCACCTCCAGCGCCGTGTTGATGGCGATGATGCCCAGGCGACGCGCGATACCGGGGTGGTTGGAGAGCTCCTGAGGGCGCAGGATGAGGCGCTCGCGATAGGCGTCGAGATTCGACCAGACCCGCTCGCCGCACGCCTCGGAGAGGGTGATGGAGCAGCCCGAGGCGAAGTCCAGCTTGCCGGCATCCAGCAGGTCGAAGGTCGAATCCTGCAGCACCTCGGAGTACATGGTGAGGTGCTCGAAGGGCCCCTCGGCCAACCCGCTCATCACTGCGTTGGCCATGCTGCCGATGCCGGCCTGGAGCGGCAGCAGGGAGGGCGCCAGCCGCCCGGCACTCACCTCCTCGGTGAAGAAGCGGATCAGGTGGTCGGCGATGCGCCGGGTGTCGGCGTCCGGCGGCAGCACCGTGGAGGGGCTGTCCCGACCCTCGGTCACCACGATGGCGGCGATCTTATCCGGGTCGATCGGTATGTAGGGCGTGCCGATGCGCGAGTCCGGCGCCACCACGGGAATCGGCGGGCGCGTGGGACGCATCTGCGGAATATAGATGTCGTGCAGGCCCTCCAGCTCGGCGGGGGCATCGAGGTTGAGCTCGATGATCACCTTGTCGGCGAGGATGGCATAGCTGGCCGAGTTGCCCACCGAGGTGGTGGGCACGATGCCGCCCTCCTCGGTGATCGCGCAGGCCTCCACCACGGCCACGTCGAGCTCCGCCAGCTGGCGGTTGCGCAGCAGCTCCACCGTCTCGGAGAGGTGCTGGTCGATGAACATCACCCGCCCGTCATTGATGGCGCGGCGCAGGGTAGCGTCGACCTGGAACGGCATGCGCCGCGAGAGTACGTTGGCCTCGGTGAGCAGCTTGTCCAGATCGTTGCCCAGCGAGGCACCGGTCATCAGGGTGATCGAGAGCGGGTCCAGGGCAGCACGCTCGGCCAGGGCCCGTGGCACCTCCTTGGCCTCACCGGCCCGGGTGAAGCCGCTCATGCCCACCGTCATGCCGTCCTCGATCAGAGCGGCGGCCTCCTCGGCACTGCACAACTTCTCGCGCCACCCCTGCCAGCGGCAACGTGTCTCGATACGGGTCATGTCCGGCTTGTCCACGGTCATCTCCTTTCAGGCTCGGCGACGAGGCCGAGAAATGGATCACGCCATGATGATTCCATGAAATCTATTATCTCGCTATCTTTAAGCCAATTAATATTGATGGGTATCAAGCACCTGCCGTGAGCCCTCCTCGGAGCCGCCTGCCTTTTGCCGCCCCTGCCGCTTGGCCTTACAATGCGCTCATCATCGCCGCCCCTGCGGCCACTCCGTTTGACGACCGAGGACACCCCGGACCCATGCGCGCCACCCAGATGCTGATCGCCACCCTCAAGGAAACCCCCGCCGATGCCGAGGTCATCAGCCACCAGCTGATGCTGCGTGCCGGGATGATCCGCCGCCTCACCTCCGGTCTCTACACCTGGCTGCCGCTGGGGCTCAAGACCCTGCGCAAGGTGGAGCGCATCGTGCGCGAGGAGATGGACCGCGCCGGCGCCCAGGAGGTGCTGATGCCGGCGGTGCAGCCCGCCGAACTGTGGCAGGAGTCCGGTCGCTGGGAGCAGTATGGCCCCGAGCTGCTGCGCCTCAAGGACCGCCATGATCGCGACTACTGCGTCGGCCCCACCCACGAGGAGGTGATCACCGATCTGGTGCGCAAGGAGATCGCCAGCTACAAGCAGCTGCCGGCCAACTTCTACCAGATCCAGACCAAGTTTCGCGACGAGATCCGCCCGCGCTTCGGGGTGATGCGTTCCCGCGAGTTCATCATGAAGGACGCCTACTCCTTCCATGTCGACGAGGCCTCGCTGATGGAGACCTACCAGGTGATGTATGACGCCTATGTGCGCATCTTCACTCGCCTGGGCCTGGACTTCCGCCCGGTGATCGCCGACAACGGCGCCATCGGCGGCACCGGCTCCCACGAGTTCCACGTGCTGGCCGACTCCGGCGAGGACGACATCGTCTTCTCCACCGAGTCCGACTACGCCGCCAACATGGAGAAGGCCGAGGCCCTGGCCCCCCAGGGCGAGCGTGCCGCCCCCGCCGAGGAGTTGCGCCTGGTCGACACCCCCGATGCCCGCACCATCGCCGCCCTGGTGGAGCAGCACGGCCTGCCCATCGAGAAGACGATCAAGACCCTGATGGTGCATGCCGCCGAGGGTGGCCTGATCGCCCTGCTGGTGCGTGGCGACCACGAGCTCAACGAGGTGAAGGCGGAGAACCTGCCCGAGGTGGCCGCCCCGCTGACCATGGCCAGCGAAGAGGAGATCCGCGCCGTGGTGGGCGCCGGCCCCGGCTCCCTGGGCCCGGTGAACCTGGACATGCCGGTCATCATCGACCGTTCGGTGGCGCTGATGAGCGACTTCGGGGCCGGCGCCAACATCGATGGCAAGCACTACTTCGGCATCAACTGGGAGCGCGACGTGGCGCTGCCGAAGGTGGCCGACCTGCGCAACGTGGTGGAGGGCGACCCCTCGCCGGACGGCCGCGGCACCCTCTCCATCAAGCGCGGCATCGAGGTGGGCCACGTCTTCCAGCTGGGCACCAAGTACAGCGAGGCGATGAACGCCACCGTGCTGGGCGACGAAGGTCGCGCCCTGCACCCCTGGATGGGCTGCTATGGTATCGGAGTGACCCGCGTGGTGGCCGCCGCCATCGAGCAGAACCACGACGACGCCGGCATCATCTGGCCCGACCCCATCGCGCCCTTCCATGTCGCGCTGGTGCCGATGAACGCCCACAAGTCGCAGCGCGTGCGGGAGGAGTCGGAGAAGCTCTACGCCGCGCTCACCGAGGCCGGCTTCGAGGTGCTCCTCGACGACCGCGACCTGCGCCCCGGCGTCAAGTTCGCCGACCACGAGCTGATGGGCCTTCCCCACCGCCTGGTGGTCGGCGACCGCGGGCTGGACAAGGGGGAACTGGAGTACAAGGGACGCCGTGACAAAGACGCCACCATGGTGCCGGCAGGCGAGATCCTCGACTTCCTGCGCCGCACGATCCGCCTGGGCTGAGCCCTTCCGCCCTGCTCGCCGCCAGCTCGCCGCCCTCATGGCGGCGGGCGCCTGGCTGCTGACGCCCCTCACGGCATCGGCCCAGGACTTCGTCGCCGCCCTGGAGGCGGACCGCCTGCCGCTGCTGGTGCAACCGCTGCCAGCCACCCCGCGGACCCTGCGCAGCACCCTGGACGAGGCCCTCGCCTCGCCCCGGGACCCTGCCGACATCTGGGCGGCACGCCAGTGGTTCAACGCCATGGAACCCACACTGGCGCGCCACGTGAAGGACCCCGAGATGCGCCAGGCACTGCTGCGCCGGGTCTATCACGAGGCCACCCTGGCAGGCCTGCCCCCCGAGCTGGTGCTGGCGCTGATCCAGGTGGAGAGCGCCTTCCAGGTCGAGGCCGTCTCCTCGGCCGGGGCCGTGGGGCTGATGCAGATCATGCCATTCTGGATCCGCGAACTGGGCGTGCCCGCCGACGACCTCAAGGACCCGTGGCGCAACCTGCGCTACGGCTGCACCATCCTCGCCCACTACCTGGCGGTGGAGGATGGCGACTTCACGCGTGCCCTGGCCCGCTACAACGGCAGCCTGGGCAAGACCTGGTACCCGGAGCGCGTGATGCGCGCCTGGCAGCGCCACTGGCGACCCGCCGAGCCCCGAGCCACGGTGCAGCGGTGAGCCGATCACTCGCCAACGCGCCTAACACTACTCGACGGCGATCACCAGGCCGGCCTCCGCAAGCTGCGCCAGCCATCGGCACACATCCTGGGTCACCGACGCCACAGGCGCCGCGAAGTGCGCCGCCAGCAGCTCGCCCAGCTCTGCCCCGCAAAGCGGCTCCTCGCCGATCAGTCGCCACACGGCCTGGCCGGTGGCGTTGAGACGATGGATCCCCCCGTCTGGGTCGATCAGGAAGAGCTCATCGCCGAGGGGATAGACACGCCCGCCGGGACTCGCCGCCCAGCGCCGCCGCGGATCCACCGGGGGCGGCGCCTCGGCAGGGGCGGTACGCTCGCGTGCGGGACCTTCGCCGCCCGGCGCGGGGGTATCACGACGCAAGGCGTCGGCCAGGCAACGCACCGCCGCCAGCGGCTCGGCGTAGCGCAGCAGCAGGCAGGGCAGCCGCCGCATCAGCGGCAGCAGCCGGGCCATCAACGCCTCCGGCGCGGTGTGGTAGGCGAAGTTCTGAGTGAGCAGCTGCAGTAGCCCCTCCCCGGGCCGCAGCGCCAGCACCTCCGGCGCCGCGATGCCGTCATCGCGCTCCAGCAGCACCAGGGCCCCCAGCGGTGCGGACTCGCCGTGGGCGGCCAGCCCCTGGCCACCGGGCAGCACGAAGCGGTAGCGCGCATCGGCCGGGCCGGCATGGGCCTCGGCGTAGCCGGAAAGCTCCGGGGCCAGGGTCTCGGGCAGCGGCAGGCGCAGCCGGGGGGCGATGCCGAGCGCGACCCCCTGCCCGTCGGCGGTCAGCCCCAGCACGTCGTCGCCGAACAGCCGGAACCCCGCCGCGGCGAAGGCCACCGCCAGGGTGCTCTTGCCGGCACGATGACTCTCGGGAAACAGCACCAGGCGACCCTCCACCTCCACGCTGGCGGCGTGCAGGCCGAGCAGGTCGGACCCACGTGCCAGGCGGTCACCGCCCAGGTCGGCGACCAGGCTGCAGACCGCGGACGCCGGCGTGGGCAACACGAGGCCACGGGGAAGCTGGGGGGAGCGCTGCAGGTAGCCCGCCGGGGTTCGCCGCAGCCGGATGGCCGGGGCGAGGCCCCGTGCCGGCGCGATCGATGCCGGCCATCCCGGCAACGCCTGGGTCAGGGCCCCTACCACCTCGGGCGCCTGCTGCACACGCAGGCAACGCCCGAGGCCCGGCAGGGAGAGGTCGACCGCGTCCGCCATCACCAGCGGCGTTCGGGGCGTCCGAAGACGATATCCTCGACGATGGTCACCGGATCCTCGCGATAGTCCCGCAGCCGGCGGCGGTCATGCTCGTAGTCACGACGCGAGTAATAGCGATCATCGCGGCGGGCATGGTAACGGTCGTCGCGCCGGTAGTGATCGTCGCGATGGCGACGCCGGTAGCGCGCCCGTTCGTGGCGACGGTAGGCGCCATCGTAGCGGCTCGGCCGCGAACGACTGGGGCGCGACCAGCTGGGCCGCGAGCGGCTGGGTCGGGAACGCCGATGGCCGTCCCACGCCTGGGCCTGGCCGACACTGAACAGGGTCGGCGCCACATAGGCGCCGGCGAGGCCCACCCCGAGGGTAGCCAGCAGCCGACGCCGGCGACGGCGATGGGTCTCGGCGGCAGCGTCGCGATGAAGCTCGGTGGACATGCAATACCTCCTGGGGCGTCACGGCGCCGGATGATGTCGAACACTGTTCATCCTAGCCATCGCGCGTCCGTCGCGCCGCCGCCGCGGAGGCGTTGTCGATTTGTTCCACCGGGCGTTGCGGATCCGCGACAGCCGATCGCGCTCGCGCGTGGAAACCAGCTGATGAAAAAAAGGGCCGACCCGTGAAGGTCGGCCCACTGGGGGGAGTGACTCCCCCCTCCCCTGACGACTGGTGGAACGGCTGGCTCAGTGCTTCTTCTTGCGGTGGTCCCGCACGATGAAGGCGACCCAGCCCCCCATGAATGCAACCATCATCGCGACGGTGACCAGACCAAAGATTACGGCGTCGTCCAGATACATGATGATGTCCTCCCCGTCTCGATGTGTTGAGTGCACTGTAGACCGGGAAGGCGCGGCGAAACCTGACCTGCATCAAGTATCGGCCGGCGTGCCGTCAGGGGCGGGAGGAGAATTGATTCAGGTCAGTTTTCAGGGCAGCTTCTTGTCCTCGACCTCGGCGGGGTCGGTGTCCGGGGGCAGCGGATGGCCCTTGGCCAGCTCGGCGCGGGTGGCATCGCGCACCGCGAGCACCTCAAGGGCATAGCGCAGCGTGCGCCCGGCCAGCGGGTGGTTGGTGTCGATCAGCACGCTGTCGTCGCCTACCTCGACCACGGTGACGATCTGCGGGCCATCGTCGCCGGGGGTCTGGAAGCGCATGCCGGGGGCGAGGTCCGGCACGGGGAAGGCATCGCGCCCCACCTCGCGAACCAGTGCCTCGTTGCGCACGCCATAGGCGTCGGCCGGCATCAGGGTCACGGAGAGCTCGGCGCCCTCTGCCTGGCCCTCCAGGGCGCGCTCGAGGCCGGCAACGATGTTGTGGTGGCCATGCAGGTACTCGAGGGGCCGCTGGCGGGCACGAGAGTCGTCGAGCACCTCAACGTCCGCGTCGCCGAGGACCTCCTGAAGCACATAGTGAAGCGTGACGACGCGCTGGGGGGCGATGGTCATTGGGGTCTCCTGAGTGGGAGGGAAATGGGGCGCTGGCAAAGGGTTGGAGACGGCCGCCTCAGCCGCGGCGCAGGTTGGCGACGGGCATCTCCAGGCGTTGCTGGCGATGCAGCAGGTTGAGCAGCACGATGGCGCGCTCCTCGCCCTTGTGGGACTCGAACACCGCCTGGAGCTCCTTGAAGGGGCCCTCGGTGATCTGCACCGTCTCGCCGGCGCGGAAGTAGAGGTTGGCGTCCATCTTGCGCTCGTTGCCGTGCTCACGCAGGGTTTCGATCAGCCGGTCATCCACAGCGATGGGCATCTCGCCGAAGGCGACCAGCTTGAGCACACCGCGGGTGGAGCGGATGGGGCGCCAGTTGCTCACCAGCCGGTCGAGACGGATGAACAGGTAGTAAGGGAACAGCGGTTCGGTCACCCAGGTCAGCTTGCCGCGGCGCTTCTTCTGCACCTCGAGCACCGGGTGGAACACCTCGAAGCCCTGGTTGACCAGGTTCTCGGTGGCGCGGAAGGATTCGCCGCCCTTGCACTGGATGGCATACCAGCGCGGTACCGCCGCGTCACTCGACTCGGGCGCCTGGGTCGTCTGGCTCTCGTTCATGACTCACCTGTGAGGCTGGACGCTGGTATCACTGCCGGGGCTCTGCAACAATCATGACCGCCTGCGGGGCGCGCCGCGGGGTGCCCGGCATTTCGAGGCGAGGATTCTACCACCGTTGCAAGGAGAGCCCCATGCCGACGCCTACCGTGCAGAGGAGCTGGCGCGACGCCCTGGCGATCTACCTGCGTGCGCCGGTCATCACCATGCTGTTCCTGGGCTTCTCGGCGGGCCTGCCCTTCCTGCTGGTGTTCTCCACCCTCTCGGCCTGGCTGCGCAGCAGCGGCGTCGAGGTCGCGGCGATCGGCTTCTTCGCCTGGATCGGCATGCTCTACTCGATCAAGTTCTTCTGGGCGCCGGTGGTGGACCGCCTGGCGCTGCCCCTGCTGACCCGTACCCTGGGCCAGCGCCGCGGCTGGATGCTGGCGGCCCAGGCGATGATCGCCGCCGGCCTGGTGGGGCTGGCCGGCATCGACCCGGCAGGCCAGCTGCCGCTGGTCGCCCTCTTCGCCCTGCTGGTGGCCTTCGGCAGCGCTACCCAGGACATCGTCATCGACGCCTTCCGCATCGAGTCGGCGCCGGAAGACCTCCAGGCGGCCATGGCCTCCACCTATATCATCGGCTACCGCGGCGGGCTGCTGGCCGCCGGCGCCGGGGCGCTCTATGTCGCCTCCTGGCTCTCCTGGGAGGCCGCCTACCTGAGCATGGCGGCCCTCGTCGGCATCGGCGTGGTGACGGTGCTGCTGCGACCGGAGCCGGCGCGCCTGTCGCTCACCACCCAATTGATCCACGAGCCCCGTGTGCGCGCCTTCCTGCGCGCCAGCCGCGGCCGGGCGAAGGTGTGGCGACGCCTGGGGGCCTGGGCGATCGGCGCCATCGTCTGCCCCTTCACCGACTTCTTCACCCGCCATCGCCGCAAGGCCCTCTGGCTGCTGCTGTTCGTGGCGGTGTTCCGCATCAGCGACCTGGCCATGGCCTCCATGGCCAACCCGCTCTACATCGACCTCGGCTTCTCGCTCGCCACCATCGCCAACGTCACCAATATCTTCGGCATCGCCATGAGCATCGGCGGCGGCATCCTGGGAGGGCTCCTGGTGGCCCGCTACGGCATCGGACCCATCCTGGTGCTGGGCGCCACAGCGGCAGCGCTGACCAACCTGCTGTTCGCCGCCCTGGCGCTGGCCGGCCAGAGCCTGCCGCTACTGGTGATGACCATCGTCGGCGACAACCTGGCCAACGGCCTGGCCAGTGCGGTGTTCATCGCCTTCCTGTCGAGCCTCACCTCGCGCGCCTACACCGCGACCCAGTACGCGCTCTTCTCGTCGCTGATGACGCTGCCGGGCAAGTTCCTGAGCGGCTTCGGGGGCCTGGTGGTGGAGGCCGACGGCTATGCCACCTTCTTCCTGATCTCCACCGCCCTGGGCATTCCCGCGGTGCTCCTGGCGCTGTGGATCCGCCGCAACCGGGAGCTGGTGCCGGCGCCAGTGCCGGCGCCGGAAGCGGAGAGTGGCAAGTCGTGATGGCGTCCTAGCCTTCGCGACCCCCTGGGTGCCCGATCTAGCGGCGATGCGTCTAGCTATCCAGCCAATCCTGTAACCAGGCGAGCGCCCCCGGGGTGGTCCGCCACTGGTCACGCATCAGGGTGCGGTACTGCCAGGCCTCGGCGCGGCTGCCGGGCTCCGCCTCGCCGGCGTCACCACCCGGAACGGGGCGCGGACGCTCGGCGCACAGCAGCGCGAGGGCATGGGTATTGTGGGCCTGGACCTCGCCGAGGGCCGCCTCGGCCTCGGCGGACCGCTCGAGGCGATAGAGCGCCAGGGCGCGCCCCATCAGCACCCCCAGCGCCGGCCCCTCGGCCTCGGCTTCCGGCGGCTGTTCGCTGACCGCCAGCGCCTCGGCGTCGCGGCCGTCGCGAAGCAGCTGGTCGAGCACCAGCTCGCGCAGCCCCAGGCTGTCGTGGTCGTCCACCGCGAGCAGGCTCTCGGCGAGCCGCCGGGAGCGCTGGCGCGCGCCGCGCTCCATGCCCACCACCAGCGCCAGGCCGGTGCGCAGCAACAAGGCGTTGTCGGCCTCCTCCCAGGCCAGGGTGCCGGGGCCCGCGGCGGCGACCTGTTCGAGCCAGCGCTCCAGGCGATCCGCCAGCGGGACGAAGAGGCTCGGCGCCATCCACGGCAGGCTGCCGAAGCGAGTGGTCAGTGCCAGGGCCAGTTCCTGCACCACCGCCGGGGCATCGAGCCATTCGGGGTGACTGCAGAGGTCGGGCAGCCACTCCCCCGCCGCGGGCCAGGGGTCATCCTCCAGGCCCAGCGGCGAGTCGGAGACCGCCGCCACCGGGAAGACCTCGCGCCAGGCGGCATGCAGGGTGTCCTCGCGGGCGGTGGTGTGGTACTCGAGCCGCCCACCCGCGGTACATGAGACATCGAGGCGCGGCGCGGTGGGCAGCTCGGCGAGCAGTGCCTGCAGCGCGGCCAGGGGACCGGCGAGGTCCTCCTCGGCGCTGAGCAGCTGCTCGGCCAGGGTGGCGCCGGGGTTCTCGGCCAGGTCGGCGAGGAACTGCAGCTGGTCGGGCTCGAGGTCGCCCTGACGCGCCAGGCGCCGAAACCAGAAGCGCGCCCGCTCGGAGGCCTCCTCCTCGTGCCCCTCATGAAGCAGCAGCATGGCCTCGATGTAGGCCAGGGTGGGCGAGTCGGGCAGCGCCTGCTGGGCGCGAACGAAGGCGGCCCGGGCGCTGTCCAGGTCATCGTTGTCCAGGTGCATCAGGCACAACCGCTCCAGCGCCACGCCGCGCAGGAACAGCGGGCCATGCTCGAGCACGGCGTCGAGCAGAGTCTCGCGCTTGCGGGTGAAGCCGCGCTCCTGGTAGAGGTCGAGGAGGATCTCGAAGGCGGGCTCGGCCTGCTCCGGCAGCCGTTCCCAGTCGCCGCGCTCGAACAGTGACTCGAGGATCTGCTGGGCGCGGCCGCGCTGCCCGGTCTCGGCGGCGATCAGCCCGGCCTCCAGCAGCGCCTGGGCCGGCGCCCTGCCGCTTGCCAGCGCGGCCTTGAGGGTCTCCCCCTTCCAGTCGCGCAGCGAGAGCATCCACATCAGGTGCCCCGGGACGGAGCCGGGCAGGCTGACGGCACCGCAGCAGTGCTTGGTCTTGCGCCCGGAGTCGCACCAGCAGGGCTCGTTGCGCCCCGGCCGGGCGAGGGGCTCGCAGCGGAAGTCGAGGCGCTCGAGCGGGGTCTGGGACCACAGCTCGGGCGCCAGCGCCTGGGCCAGCGGCAGCTTGCCGCCGACGAGCGCCGGCCCCTCCTCCCGGGCCCAGGCCATCAGCGTCGGATAGCGCTCATCCTGGCGAATCGCCTTGAGCGCCGCCGAGGCGAATCCCAGCAGCTGTTCCACCCATACCGCCAGCATCGTGACCTCCACCGTCCGGAAAACGGCACAGTCTACCAGTCGGCACCAGCGCTTGGCAGCTGCTCAATGGCTATGTACAGGGCCATGGCAGAAGCACGATATGAGGAGCGCTGGGGACAAGCCGGAGAGGAGGTCCTACGCCAGGGGTGAGAAGCACTGCTTCGAACGGGCTGGCCATGGATGGCCAGCACCGGTCCTGCGAGTGGAGCAGGACGCGAGAGCGAAGCAGGGCGTCGGTAGCGCCCAGGGAAGGGTTCACAGCGCCTCCTCGGAGGCTTGTCGCCAGATCAGCTCCGGGCTTCAGCACTCTCGGCGCTAAGGCTGTTCACCAGCCCAGGCCAGCAGTGGGTCGGTGCGCGAACGCATGTCGAGACGGGCGCCGAGGCGCACCAGGTTCCAGTAGTGGCCGTTGAGGGTGCGTGACAGCAGCAGGGTATCGGCGGGGGGCTGCAGGCGGTCCATGGCGGCCCACACCCGGGGCGAGAGCTCGCGCAGGCGGCGGTGGACCCGCACGTCGCCGAAGTCCTGCTCGCCAGGGGCGAACAGCGCCGAGACCGCCTCGGCGGCATCGCGATAGAGCGCCAGCGGCGCGCCCTGCCCCTGGCGTCCGCCGAGCGAGAGCAGCGCCTCGTCCATGGCCATGGGGTCGCCGTCAAGCGTCGCCTCCAGCAGGCGCATCATCGCCGCCAGGCGCGCCTCTGGCACCGGGATCACCGCCCCCAGGTCGTAGATCACCAGCCGCCCTTGGTCGTCGGCGGCGAAGTTGCCGGCATGGGGGTCGGCGTGCAGCTCACCAAAGGTGAAGAGCTCCTCGGTGAGCCAGTCGGCCAGCGTGCGGGCGATGCCCTGGCGGGTGGCGTCGTCGGCACCCTCCAGTTCCCGCAGCGGGGTGCCCGGCACATAGCGCATGGCCAGCACACGCTCACCGGAGAGGTCGGGCAGGGGCTCGGGGATCTCGAGCCCCGGCCAGTCGGCATAGCGCCGGCGATAGCGCGCCAGCGCCTCGGCCTCGGCGTGGTAGTCCAGCTCGCCACGCAGGCTCGCCGCCAGCTCCTCGAAGAGCGCGTCCAGGCGCGCCTGGGGCACCTTGAACCAGCGCCCCAGCCGCATCAGCCGTCGCACCTGGGCGAGGTCACCCTCCAGCACCTCGCCAAGCCCGGGATACTGCACCTTGAGCACCAGGGTCTCGCCGTCGTGGGTCACCGCACGGTGGACCTGGCCCATGGAGGCGCTGGCGAAGGGGCGCGTCTCGACCTCGCGAAACACCGCCTCGAGCTCCCCGTAGTGGTCGTCCAGGGTGCGCCGGATCGCCTCCCAGGGCATCGGCTCCGCCTGGCGCTGCAGCCGGGCCAGCTCCTCGGCGAGGTCGGGCGGCAGCAGGTCGTCCCACTGGGACATGATCTGGGCCAGCTTCATCGCCGGGCCCTTGAGCTCGGAGAGCCCCTCGAAGAGCGCCTCGCCCAGGGCGCGCCAGTCGGCCTGGCCGCCCATCCGGGTGCGCAGCAGCGCCCCGCCGGTGCGCGCCCCCAGCCCCAGCAACCGTCTCGTCCTGCCTCGCTCGCGCATGGTGGGTCCTCGCCGCGATAAGTGATACAAGGATTGTACACCACTTGATGACGATGACACCTGGCCAATCGCCACGGACACTGGAAGAATGTCCAGAGTTCTGCCGACGAGCCCGCCATGCGCCTGATCATCGCCGAGAAACCCAGCCTGGCCCGTGCCATCGCCGAGGCCCTGCCCGGCACCTCCCGCAAGCAGGAGGGCGCGATCGTGGCCGGCGACACCACCGTGACCTGGTGCCTGGGCCACCTGCTGGAGCAGGCGCCGCCCGATGCCTACGACCCGGCCCTGAAGCAGTGGCGCCTGGACGCCCTGCCGATCCTCCCCGAGCGCTGGAAGCTCACGCCACGGCCCAAGGCGCGCGGCCAGCTGGCGGTGATCCGCCGGCTGCTCAAGCAGGCGGACGAGGTGGTCCACGCCGGCGACCCCGACCGCGAGGGACAACTGCTAGTGCAGGAGGTGATCGAGCACCTGGGGTGGAAGGGCAGGGTCTCCCGGCTGCTGGTCAGCGACCTCAACCGTCCGGCGGTGCAGCGGGCACTGGCGCGACTGGAGGACAACGCCCGCTACCAACCGCTCTACCGCGCCGCCGAGTCCCGGGCCCGGGCCGACTGGCTGTACGGCATCAACCTGACCCGCGCCTGGACCCTCACCGGCCGCCAGGCGGGCCATGACGGGGTGCTCTCGGTGGGCCGGGTGCAGACCCCGGTGCTGGGCCTGGTGGTGCGCCGCGACAACGAGATCCGCGACTTCGTGCCCCGCCCCTTCTTCGTGCTGTGGGCCGACCTCGCGGTGGCCCACGGCCAGCTGCGCGCCTGGTGGGTACCCGGCGAGCGCCACCCCCTCGACGACCAGGGCCGCCTGCTGGACCGGGCGCCGGCCGCGCTCCTGGCCGAGCGCCTGCCCGGCGCCGAGGGGCGACTGACCCGATTGCAGTCCCAGGAGAAGCGCCAGGCCGCCCCCCTGCCCTACTCGCTGTCGGCGCTGCAGGTCGATGCCGCGAGGCGCTTCGGGCTCTCCGCCAAGGCGGTGCTGGACACCTGCCAGGCGCTCTACGAGCGTCACCAGCTGATCACCTATCCCCGCTCCGACTGCCGCTACCTACCCGAGGAGCACTTCGCCTCCGCACGTGCCACCCTCGCGGGCGCCTGTGGTGGCGACGAGACCCTGCGCGGCTGGCTCGCCGGTGCCGACTTCACGCGCCGCTCGCGGGCCTGGAACGACAAGCAGGTGGGTGCCCACCATGCCCTGGCGCCCACTGGGCGCCCCATGGACCCCGCAAGGCTCTCGACCACCGAGGCCAAGGTCTTCCGGCTGATCGCCCGCAACGTGCTGGCACAGTTCTACCCGGCGCTTGCCACCCGGGAGGTGAAGGCGGAGTTCACCCTCCTCGAGGAGACCTTCCGCACCCGGGGCCAGGTGGTCCTAGATCCCGGCTGGAAGCCGCTGTTCACCACCCGTGAGGAGGCGCCGCCGCTGCCGCCCCTCACCGAAGGCGAGGGCTGTCGGGTCCAGGAGGCCGGCGTGGAGGACCGCGAGACCCGCCCGCCGGAACCCTTCACCGATGCCAGCCTGATCAAGGCGATGATGAACATCGCCCGCTACGTCGAGGACCCCGCGGTCAGGCGCACCCTGCGCGAGCACGATGGGCTGGGCACCGAGGCGACCCGCGCCGGCATCATCGAGACCCTGGTGGAGCGCGGCTACCTGGTGCGTCGGGCCAAGGCGCTGCGCGCCACCCGCCTGGGCAGCGCCCTGATCGCCTCGCTGCCCGAGGCGGTGGGGCGTCCCGAGCGCACCGCCCTGTGGGAGCAGCGCCTCGCCGCCATCGCCGAGCAGGAGGCCGAGCCGGCCCCCTTCCTGGCGGCGCTGGTGGCGGACCTGCGCGGGCTGCTGGCAAGCGCCGACGCCCGGCGGCTGCAAGAGGCCCTGGCCACCGCCCGGGGCGAGGAGGGACCCGCCGCGCCCGCCCGCCGCCAGCGAAGCGGCCCGCGGCGCGGTTCAGGCAAGCGCGCCTCGCCGCGCCGTCGCAAGGCGTCATCGTGATGGCACCCGCGCCTCACTGGATCGTCGGCCCCGGCGCCATCGGCCGGCTGCTGGCCCTGCGCCTGGCCTCTGCCGGTCATGAAGTGGTGATGATCGGCCGGCGTCCCCTCCCCGACCATCAGACCCTGATCACTCCCGAGGGCGACGCTCTGGCAGTAAAGCTGCCTACCCGGGTCGCGCCGCCCGATGAGGCGCCATGCGTGGTGCACCTCACCACCAAGGCCTACGCCGCCGAGACGGCCTTCGCCGGGCTCGCCGCTCGTCTCGACGCGGCCTCCCCGCTGGTGCTGTGGCAGAACGGTTTCACGGCCCAACCCCGCCTCACCGATCGCCACCCTGGCCCGGTGCTGTGTGCCACCACCACCGAGGGCGCCTTCGTGGAGGACGATCGGCGGGTAGTCCACGCCGGCCATGGCGAGACAGCCCTCGGCGCCCTCGACGGGCGGCATACTGAGCTGGCCGCCTCGCTGGCCGTCACCCTGGGCGCTGCCGGCCTGCCCACCAGCGCGGTGCCGGACATCCGGCGCCGGTTGTGGCAGAAACTCGCCGTCAATGCCGCCATCAATCCGCTGGTGGCATACCACCGGGTCCGCAACGGCGAATTGCGCGACCCCTGCTACCGGGACGAGGTGGAGGCGGTGATCGTCGAGGTGGCGGCCGTCATGGCCGCCGAGGGCGTCACGCCGCCCCAGGGCGATGGCCTAGCGGGCTGGCGAGCGCTGATCTGGAAGGTGGTGACGGCCACCGCCGGCAACCGCGCCTCCATGCTGCAGGACGTGCTGGCCGACCGACCCACCGAGCATGAGGCGATCCTGGGGCCGTTGCTGGAGGCCGCCACCCGTCATGGCCTGGCCACGCCCGTCCTCGCGGAGTTGGCACGTCGCCTGGCGGAGACGTCGCCGGGTTGCTAGCCTAGTAGGATCTCATCGCCACTCGCACTGCGGCTTGCTCCGGTCGGAGCAGGCCATAGCGCAAGGACAGGGAACCATGAAACCCGGTCATGCCATCGCCTCGCTGCTGGCCTGCCTTGCCCTGACGACGCCGTTCACGGCGATCGCCGCCGAGGATGCCCGCCAGGGCGGTTCGACCCCCGCCTACGCCGCCCAGGCGGACGACCTGACCCGCCTGGAGAACGGCGTGGTGATCGACGGGCGCGACGTCGAGACCCCGGACGGCTACACCTCTGGCTTCCGGCTGATCGCCGGCTTCACTCCCCTGAGATTGCCCCGCCTCGACCTCGGCGCGGAGTTCAGCTACTTCGAGAGCGACGAGGTGCCCACCCGCCTCGGCGACCAGCAACTGCTGATGGACACCATCAGCCTCGGCGGCAGCCTGGTAGCGGGGGTGCGCCTGGGGCGCCTGGGCCTCTACGCCAAGTCCGGCCTGGTGGGCTGGGAGGGCGATGCCGTGGTGGCCCGCGGCGACTTCGACGAGGCCGGCACCACCCGGGTGACGGGCTTCGGCGCCCGCCTTGAGCTGCCCGGCTTCACCAGCCGCCTGGAGCTCGAGGAGTACGACGCTCCCGACATGGCCCACCTCAACCTGCTCACCGCCTCGGTGCATATTCCTTTCTAAGAGCGCGGCTACGCTGCTTCAAGGCGCAAGGCAGACTCCCCAAACGAAAGGAGCAAGCCAAGGATTTCCTTGAGCCTTGCTCCTTGTCGCTTGGCGCTGGCCGAAGCCCTACCCCGTATTGCGCAGCCCCGCGGCGATGCCCGCCATGGTCACCATCAGCGCCCGAGAGAGGTCGGCGCTGATGGCGCCGTCGGCGTCGCGGTTGCGCTGCAGCAGCTCCGCCTGCAGGCCATGGAGCGGGTCGATGTAGGGGTTGCGCACGGCGATGGCCTGGTAGATCAGCGGCGTTTTCTCCAGCAGCTCTTCCTGCTCCAGGATCTCCAGCACCACTGCGTTGAGGCGCGCGAAGCGCTCCCGCAGCCGCTGGCCCAGCGCCTTGAGGGTCGGCTCGTCCACCAGGCGATGCTCGTAGTAGGCGGCGATGCCCACATCGGCCTTGGCCAGCAGCATCTCCAGCATGTCGAGGTAGGTGCCGAAGAAGGGCCAGCGGTCGCGCATCTCCTGGAGCACCTCGCGACCGCCCTCCTCCTCGAGGCGGGTGGCGAAGGCCTCGCCGCTGCCCAACCACGCCGGCAGCATCAGGCGGATCTGGGTCCAGGCGAAGATCCAGGGGATCGCCCGCAGGGTCTCCACCCCGCCATCCTGGCGCCGCTTGGTGGGGCGCGAGCCCAGCGGCAGGCGACCCAGCGAGCCCTCCGGGGTCACCGCGCGGAAATAGGGCACGAAGTCGGGATCCTCGCGCACCACCCCCACGTAGGCGCGGTGGGCGATCTCGGCCAGGCGGTCCATCTCCTCGCGCCAATGGGGCTCCGGCGCCGGTGGCGGCAGCAGGGTCGCCTCCAGCACCGCGCAGGCGTAGATCTCCATGGAGCGCAGGGCGATCTCCGGCTGGCCGAACTTGAAGCGGATCATCTCCCCCTGCTCGGTCACCCGCAGGCTGCCGTTCACCGACCCCGGCGGCTGGGAGAGGATGGCGGCATGGGCCGGCCCCCCGCCGCGCCCCACGGTGCCACCGCGACCATGGAACAGCGTCAGGTCGACCCCGTGGCGCTCGCACACTTCTACCAGCGTCTCCTGGGCCCGGTACTGGGCCCAGGCGGCGGCCAGCTGGCCGGCATCCTTGGCCGAGTCCGAGTAGCCGATCATCACCTCCTGGCGCTCGCCGCAAAGGCGGCGATAGCCGGGCAGAGAGAGCAGACGGTCGATGGCGTCGCCGGCGTGGTTGAGGTCATCGAGGGTCTCGAAGAGCGGCGCGATGGGCAGCTTCACCTCACCGCCCACCTCCTTCATCAGCAGCGCCACGGCCAGCACATCGGAAGGCTGGCCGGCCATGGAGATGATGTAAGTGCCCAGTGCCTCGGCCTGCTCGGTGGCGATCACCCGGAAGGTGTCGATCACCTCCCGGGACTCCGGCGAGCACTCCCAGCGGCGCGGGATCAGAGGGCGCCGCGAGGCGAGCTCCTCGAGCAGGAAGGCCTGGCGCTGCTCCTCGCTCCACTCGCGGTAGTGGCCGAGCCCCAGGCCGTCGGTCAGCTCCTCCATCACCTGGGCGTGACGCCCCGCCTCCTGGCGGATGTCGAGCTTGGTCAGGGTGACGCCGAACACCGCCACCCGGCGCAGGGTATCAAGCAGGGCGCCGTTGGCGATGGTGTCCAGGCCGACATCGCACAGCGACCGGTAGCAGGCCAGCAGCGGCGCATAGAGCTGGTCGCGGCTCTCGATGATCGGGCCACCATCATAGGCACGACCGTCGAGGCACGCCTTGGCCCAGTCGCGGGTCGCCTCGACCCGTGACAGCAACCGGCGCAGCAGCTCGCGATAGGGCTCGGCGACCTCGCCCACCTCGGCCTTGAGGGCACTGTTGGCCTTCCACATGGAGAGTTCGGCCTTGAGCTGCTCGAGGTCGCGCAGGTAGAGGTCCGCGGCCATCCAGCGTCCCAGCAACAGCACCTCGCGGGTCACCTTGGAGGTGACGTTGGGATTGCCGTCGCGGTCGCCGCCCATCCAGGAGGCGAAGCGGATCGGCGCGGCATCCAGCGGCAGGCGCTCGCCGGCGGCATCGAGCAGCAGGTTGTCGAGGTCGCGATGGAAGTCCGGCACCGCCTGCCACAGGGAGTTCTCGATTACCGCGAAGCCCCACTTGGCCTCGTCCACCGGCGAGGGGCGCTCGTGGCGGATCTCGTCGGTGTGCCAGGCCTGGCTGATCAGCTCCTCGAGTCGCCCCTTGGCCCTCGCACCGCGCTCGGGATAGTCCGCCGAGGACTCGATGGCCGTCAGGCAGTCGTCGATGGCATCGTACTTCTGGATCAGGGTGCGACGGATGACCTCGGTGGGATGGGCGGTGAGCACCAGCTCGACGCGCATGCCCGAGAGGCTCTCCACCAGCCGGCGCGGCGAATGGCCCGCCCCCCGCGCCCGCTCCAGCAGCTCCGAGAGCACCGGCTGGGTCCCGGGGCGGTAGTCCTCCACGCGGCGGAAGCGCGCCCGGTAGTGCTGCTCGGCGATATTGGCCAGGTTGAGGAACTGGTTGAAGGCGCGGGTCACCGGCAGCAGGTCACGGTCGGGCAGCCGGCGCAGGTAGTCGATCAGCTCGCGCTGGGCCGCCTCGTCGCCCTGGCGGCCACGCTTGGCGAAGCCACGGATCGCCTCGATCCGGTCGACGAAGCCGCTGCCCAGGTCGTCGGCGATGGTGCGGCCCAGGCTGTCACCCAGGATACGGACGTTGTCGCGCAGGGATTCGTGCAGATCGTGGCTCATGGCCGTGACTCTCCGGGAATGGCGTTGTCGTTGGGTTCCATATGGCGGGCCTCGGTCTGCTTGGCGGCCTGCCAGTGGCGCTCCATGGCGTCGAGGCCGGCCTCGGCGGGGGCAAGGCCCTCGGCCGCCAGGGCCGCCTCCACGTGGCGGAAGCGCCGCTCGAACTTGGCATTGGTGGCACGCAGGCGCTGCTCGGGGTCGGCCTTGAGGGTGCGCGCCAGGTTGGTCACCGCGAACAGCAGGTCACCCACCTCCTCGGCGGCGTGCTCAGGGTCCTCGGCGGCCAGGGCCTCCTCCACCTCGTCGAGCTCCTCGCGGATCTTGGCGATCACCCCGCGGGCGTCGGGCCAGTCGAAGCCGACCCGGGCGGCACGCTTGGAGAGCTTGGCGGCCCGCGAGAGCGCCGGCAGGGTCCGCGGCACGTCATCCAGAACCGACGCCGCGGCGCTGTCCCCCAGCGATGCGGCGCCGGTGTCCTTGCTGCCGGCCCGGGCGGCACGCTCCTCGGCCTTGAGCGCCTCCCAGCGGGAGTGGACCTGACGCCGCTCGATCTCCTCGGCCGTCACCCCCGGCGGGCGCCGTGAGGCCAGGGTGCCGTCGGGGAAGACGTGGGGGTGGCGGCGCAGCATCTTGGCGGTGAGGACGTCGACCACGTCATGGAAGTCGAAGCGTCCCTCCTCCGCCCCGAACCGGCTGTAGTAGACCACCTGGAAGAGCAGGTCACCGAGCTCGCCGGGCAGCTCGTCCCAGGCGCGCCGCTCGATGGCGTCGGCGACCTCGTAGGCCTCCTCCAGGGTATGCGGCACGATGGAGTCCCACCCCTGGTCGAGGTCCCAGGGACACCCCTGATCGGGGTCGCGCAGCACCGCCATCAGGGTCAGCAGGTCATCCAGGGTGTGGCGCCGGCTCATGCCTTCCTCTCCTTGCCCTTGCGCCTGCCGGGCGCGCCGCCGCGCAGGCGGCGCACCTCGATGACGTTGGGCAGCTGCTGGATGCGCGAGAAGAGTCGTCCCAGGGTCTCCAGGCCATCCACCTCCAGGGTAATGGTCAGCCGCGCGATGCCATCGTCGCTGTCGGTCAGGGTGTTCACCGCCAGCACGTTGACCTTCTCGTTGCCGAGCACCCCGGTGACGTCGCGCAGCAGGCCGGAGCGGTCCCAGGCCTGGACCTCGATGTTGACCGGGTACTGGGTGCGGGCCCGCTCGCCCCACTCCACCTCGATGATGCGCTGGGGCTCGTCGAGGCGCAGCTGGAGAATATTGGGGCAGTCCTGGCGGTGCACCGTGACCCCGCGCCCCTGGGTGATGAAGCCGACGATGGGCTCGCCGGGTACCGGATGGCAGCAGTTGGCCATGCTGGTCTTGAGGTTGCCGACGCCGAGCACGGTGATGTCACCCTGGCTGCCCTTGCCCGGGGCCCGCCGGGGCCTGGCCAGCAGGCGGTCGAGCTGCTCCTGGTCGTCGCTCTCGCCGAACAGCTGCTGGGCCTGGTGCAGCACCTGGCCGATGCGCAGGTCGCCGGCGCCGAGCGCCGCGTACATGTCATCGGGGGTGACGTAGTTGACCTTGCGGGCCAGGGTGTCGAGGTCCATGTCCTCGAGGTCCAGGCGCTTCATCTCGCGCTCGAAGAGCGCGCGCCCCTCCTCGACGTTCTGGTCGCGGGCCTGGTGCTTGAACCAGGCCTGGATCTTGGCCCTGGCGCGGGAGGTGCGCACGTAGCCGAGGCTGGGGTTGAGCCAGTCGCGGCTGGGGCCGCCCTTGCTGGCGGTGAGAATCTCCACCTGCTGGCCGGTCTTGAGCCGGTAGGTGAGCGGCACGATGCGTCCGTTGACCTTGGCGCCCCGGCAGCGATGGCCCACCTCGGTGTGCACCCGGTAGGCGAAGTCGATGGGGGTGGCGATGCGCGGCAGGTCGATGACGTGGCCGTCGGGGGTGAAGACGTAGATGCGGTCTGGCGCCACGTCGCTGTTGAGTCCCTCGCGCAGGTCGCCGAAGTCGCCGACCTCCTCCTGCCACTCCAGCACCTGGCGCAGCCAGGCGATCTTCTCCTCGTAGCTGGTGCTCTTGGCCTTGGTGTCGTGGCCCTTGTAGCGCCAGTGGGCGCAGACCCCGAGCTCGGCCTCCTCGTGCATGGCGAAGGTGCGGATCTGGATCTCCAGCACCTTGTTCTCGGGGCCGATCACCGCGGTGTGCAGCGACTGGTAGCCGTTCTTCTTGGGGTTGGCGATGTAGTCGTCGAACTCGTTGGGCACGTGGTGCCAGCGCGAGTGCACCAGCCCCAGCACCGTGTAGCAGTCGGCCACCTCGGGCACCAGGATGCGCACCGCGCGGATGTCGTGGACCTGGGAGAAGTCGATGCGCTTGCGCTTCATCTTCCGCCAGATCGAGTAGATATGCTTGGCGCGGCCGTTGACGTCGTAGCGGGGGATGCCCTGGGCGTCGAGCAGCCCCTTGAGGGTATCCACCACCTCGGCGATGTAGCGGTCGCGGTCGACGCGCTTCTCGGCGAGTTGCCTGGCGATCGCCTTGTAGTCGTCCTCGTGGAGGTAGCGGAAGGAGAGGTCCTCAAGCTCCCACTTGAGGTGGCCGACGCCCAGGCGGTGGGCCAGGGGCGCGTAGATGTCGAACACCTCGCGGGCCACGCGGAGCTGCTTCTCGCGGGGGGCGTCCCGGACCTGGCGCAGCGCGCAGGTGCGTTCGGCGATCTTGATCAGCGCCACCCGTACGTCGTCGATCATGTTGACCAGCATCTTGCGCAGGTTGTCCTGCTGGTCGTGCTGGCTCATGTCGTGGCTGGGCAGCTGGGTGGCGCTGATCGCCGCCATCTGCAGCACGCCATCGATCAGCGCGGCGACCTCGCGGCCGAAGCGCTTGGCGATCGCCTCGAGGCCGATCAGCCCCTCGCGCACCGCGCGATAGAGCACGGCCGCCTCCAGCGCCGGCTGGTCGAGCCGGAGCTCGCCGAGAATGTCGGCCATTTCCAGGCCCATGCGGAAGCTGGAGCCATCGGGCTGCCAGCGCCGCTGGGGACGGTCGGCGTCATGCTCGAGGCGCTCGGCAAGGTGGCAGGCCTCCACCAAGCGTGCGGGGTCGCGCAGCCGCACGTCCTCCTGCAGGCGTTCGACCCAGCGCGGGATGTCGACGCGACCGCCGTGGGTGAGGGGCTGGTCCTCGCGGACTTTAACCATCGGGTGAGGCTCCTTGCGGCTGCTGCCACCGCGGATGCTCGAACAGCAGCATCGATTCCAGGTGTGAGGTGTGCACGAACATGTCGGCCACGGCGCTCCGGGTCATCCGGTAGCCACCATGCACAAGGCGTGCCGCATCCCGGGCCAGGGTGGCCGGATCGCAGGCGACGTAGAGCACGCGCGGCACCGGGGCGGCACACAGCGCGCGGGCCACCGACTCGGCGCCCTCCCGGGGCGGGTCGAGCACCACCACCTCCGGGCGAGCCTCTGCGAGCAGCGCAGCGGCGGTGGCTTCCTGTGCCAGGTCGGCCTGGCGCGCCAAGAGAGGCAGCCCATTGGCGGCGGCATTGTCCGCCAGTCGATCGACCATTGCCAGGTTGCCCTCCACGGCGGTCACCGACGCCCCGGCATCGGCCAGCGGCAGGCTGAAGTTGCCGACCCCGGCGAAGAGGTCGAGCACCTCGCGGCCGGCGAGCGCGCCCTCGCCGGCCCCCAGCCAGGCCAGGGCGGTGGAGACCATCGCACGGTTGACCTCGGCATTGGCCTGCAGGAAGTCGCCGGGCGCGAAGCCCAGGGTCAAGTCGCTGGCGCCGGACGCCTGGCGGGCGCTCGGCACCCGGCAACTGAGCGCCGGGGGCGGGGTGAGCCACTCGAGGGTCGGCGCCTCCCGGCCCGTCAGCCAGGCGAGAGGGACGCCGCGTGCGGCGGCGAAGGCCTGCCAGCGTCCGCGGTCGCCCTCGTGCCCCTTGAGCTGGCGCACCACCACCACCGCCCCCTGGTCGCTCTCGACCAGCTCCAGATGCCCGACCTGGCGTGGCGCCTCCAGGCTTGCCAAGTGGTGGTGCAGCGGCCCCAGCAGGGCGTCCAGCGCCGGCGCCAGGATGGTGCAGTGGTCGATCGTCACCAGGCGATGGCTGTGGCGGGCGCGAAAGCCCAGGTGGATCGCGCCCTGGGCGTCCACCTTGACGCCGAGCCGGGCCCGGCGACGGTAGCCCTCGCCGGCCCCGGCCAGCAGCTCGGGCTCACCGTCCACCGCGATGCCCTGACGGGCCAGCAGCTCGCGGAGAACCGCCTGCTTGTGGCGACGCTGAGCCGGCAGCGCCAGGTGCTGCAGGTCGCAGCCGCCACAGCGGGTGTAGTGGGCGCAGGGCGGCGCGACGCGCTCCGGGGCGGCGGCGACCACCTCGCGCACATGGGCCTCGTCGAAGCGCTTGCGGGTGCGGTGGACCGCCGCCTCGACCCGCTCCCCCGGCAGCGCCCCCTCGACGAACAGCGTCTTGCCGTCGGGGTCGTGGGCCACACCGCGGCCGTCATGGGCCAGGCGCTCGATGGTGACCTCGCGGGAGGCCGGCTCGCCCCCGCCGCGCAACAGCGGCGCCCCCCGGGGCTGCTGACGCCCCTGCAGGCCGGAGACACCCGACGCCTGGCGCCGTGGGCGGCGCTTGCCCAGCATCGCCATGGCTCAAGCCTCCGCGGCGAACAGGCCGGTGGAGAGGTAGCGGTCGCCGCGGTCGCAGACGATGAACACGATCACCGCGTTCTCCACCTGCTCCGCCACGCGCAGCGCGCCGGCCAGGGCACCACCGGAGGAGACGCCAGCCAGGATGCCCTCCTCGCGGGCCAGGCGACGCATGTGCGCCTCGGCCTCGCGCTGGCCGATGTCCAGCACGCGGTCGACGCGGCTGGCATCGAAGATGCTCGGCAGGTACTCCGCCGGCCAGCGGCGGATGCCGGCGATGCTGGCGCCATCCTCGGGCTGCAGGCCGATGATCTCCACCTCGGGGTTGCGCTCCTTGAGCGCCTGGGAGACCCCCATGATGGTGCCGGTGGTGCCCATGGAGCTGATGAAGTGGGTCACGCTGCCGCCGGTCTGCTCCCAGATCTCCGGACCGGTGCCGCGGTAGTGCGCGAGCGGGTTATCGGGGTTGGCGAACTGGTCCAGCCGCTTGCCCTCGCCCCGGGCGAGCATCGCCTCGGCAACGTCGCGGGCCTCCTCCATGCCGCCCGCCTGGCTCACCGTGATCAGCTCGGCCCCGTAGGCGGCCATGCACTGCTTGCGCTCCTCGGAGGCGTTCTCCGGCATGATCAGCACCATGCGATAGCCCTTGATCGCCGCGGCCATGGCCAGGGCGATGCCGGTGTTGCCGGAGGTGGCCTCGATCAGGGTGTCGCCGGGGGTGATCTCGCCGCGTGCCTCGGCCTGCTCGAGCATGGAGAGCGCCGGGCGGTCCTTCACCGAGCCGGCCGGGTTGTTGCCCTCCAGCTTGGCCAGCAGCACGTTGTTGCGGCCGGCACCGATACGCTTGAGGCGCACCAGGGGCGTGTGACCGACGACCTCCTCGATGGTGGGAAAATGCATGCAAGCATCCTTCTCTAAAGGTATTTTCGTCATTATATCCGCGCGGCTCCGGGGTGGACAGGCACCCGTCGGAGCTCGCGTCGCGTTTCCCTGCCCGAGAGGCCCGTGATGTCGTTGAAGCTGCGCCTGCTGCTGATTGCCCTGGTCCTGCCCATGCTGCTGATGGTTGCCGTCACGGCGATCACCCTGCCCCTGCACCGCGGCGACCAAGAGGCCCGGGTGGCCGACCGGATGGAGACGGCGGTGGCGCTGGTCGCCCCGAGCCTGGTCGCGGCCCTAGAGGACGGCGACGCGTCGCGCCTCGAGGCCTATGCCGATCGACTGCTGGCGATCGAGGAGGTTCGCGCCCTGGCCATCACCGATGGGGCGGGGGAGCGCCTGCTGGAGCTGGGCCGGCTGCGGCCGATCGCCGACGAGGCCGGTGCCGAGGGTGAGACCAACGGGCTCAGGCGCCACGGCGAGGGCCACTGGCGGCTGCACACCGGACTTGCCGAAGGCGGGGGGGCGCGCCTGGTGCTGGATATCGACGGCGGCGGCCTGCTGCTCGCCCACTACCGCCAGGTCGGGGTCGCCGGCGTGCTGCTGGTGCTGGCGGCCCTGCTGCTGGGCGCGACGACGACCGCAACCTGCCGCCGGCTGCAGCGCCCCCTGGAGGAGGCCGATGCGGCCCTGGCGCGGCTGCAGCGCGGGGAGCCCCATGCCCCGCTTGCCGCCCTGCCGCCGGAGCTGCCGCCCCTGGATGAGCGCATCAACGCCCTGGCCGGTCGGCTCCAGGAGGCCCGCGAGGAGATGCAGCGCCAGGTCGCCCAGGCGACCGCCGAGCTCGAGGAGTCCATGGAGACGGTGGAGGTGCAGAACATGCAGCTCGACCTCGCCCACCGCCGGGCCCTGGAGGCCAACCGGGTCAAGTCGGAGTTCCTGGCCAACATGAGCCACGAGATCCGCACCCCGCTCAACGGCATCATCGGCTTCTGCCGGTTGCTGGGGCGCTCCTCCCTGGACGCCCGCCAGCGCGAGTGGCTGGAACACGTCAATCGCGCCTGCGGCAACCTACTGATGCTGGTCAACGACGTGCTGGACTACTCAAAGCTGGAGGCGGGACGCCTGGAACTCGAGCGCCTCCCGGTGGACATGGTGGAGCTGGTGGACGAGGTGCTGGCCCTGCAGGCGCCGACGGCCCAGCAGAAGGGGCTGGAACTGGTCGGCATGGTCTATGACGACGTGCCCGCCGGCCTGCAGGGCGACCCCCTGCGCATCCGCCAGCTGCTCACCAACCTGGTGGGCAACGCGGTCAAGTTCACCGAGCGCGGCGAGGTGGTGGTGCGGGTCATGGTGGAGGAGAGCGAAGCCGGGCGGGTCACCCTGCGGGTGAGCGTCGCCGACACCGGCATCGGCCTCTCGGCGGAGCATCGGCGGCGCCTCTTCGAGGCCTTCCGCCAGGGGGACCCGAGCCACTCGCGGGAATTCGGCGGCAGCGGGCTCGGCCTCTCCATCTGCCGTCGGCTGGTCGAGCAGATGGGCGGCGAGATCGGCGTGGAGAGCGAACCGGGGAGCGGCAGCACCTTCGCCTTCACCCTGCCCCTGGCGGGCGACGCGGCGGCGGAGCGCCCCCCGGAACTGCGCCTAGCGGGCGAGGCGGTACTGCTGGAGGAGCCCCACCCGACCACGCGCCGCGCCCTCAAGCACCTGCTGAAACGCTGGGGGGCGCGGCCGGTGGTGCCGGGAGAGGCCTCGGCGGACGCCCCGCCGCGCCTGCTGGTGGCAAGCCTCGGAGACGCGACACGCCACCCCGAGATGCTCGAGCGCTGGCGGCGGCGCCTGGCGACGCTGCCCTGCCCCGCCCTGCTGCTATGCAACACCAGCCCGCTGGAGCTACCCGAGCTGCCGCTGCCCCGGGGCGGGGAGGTGCTGGTGAAACCGCTGACGCGACGCACCTTCGGCGAGGCGGTGGCGCGCGCCCTGGGGTCGCATCACGGCGGCCAGGCCGGGGACGCGGCGCCGGAGGCGATGCCCGCCAGGCGGCGGCTGCTGGCCGTGGACGACAACCGCGCCAACCGGGAACTGCTGGGGGCGCTGCTGGCCGGGCCCGGGGTCGAGGTCACGCTGGCGGCCAGCGGAGAGGAGGCGCTGTCCCTGGCACGCCAGGCCCGCTTCGACCTGGTGCTGATGGATATCCGCATGCCGGGCATGGACGGCATCGCCGCCACCCGGGCACTGCGTCACCTGGGGCCGGAGTGGAGCCACACGCCCATCGTGGCGGTGACCGCCCATGCCCTCGAGGTAGAGCGCCGCCGCCTGCTGGCAAGCGGCCTGGATGACGTGATCACCAAGCCGCTGGATGCCGAACGACTCGCCACCCTGATGGCCCGCCACCTGGGTGACCGGGGCGAGGCCCCGGCGCCCATGGCCAGCCCCGAACCCGCATCCCATGGCAACGACCTGCCCACCGTGGATCTGGCACTCGGCACCCGCCTCGCCGGAGGGGACGAGGCATTCGCCCGTCGGCTGCTCGGTCAGCTGGCCGACTCGCTGACCGAGAGCGAGGCGGCGATCCGCCAGGCCTACCGAGAACGGGACCACGAGGCGCTACTCGACGCCATTCACGCTCTCAACGGGGCCTGCCGCTACTGCGGGGCCCCGCGCCTGGCGCTGCTGGTGGAGACCATGGAGACTCGCCTGCGCAGTCGCGGCCGCGAGGCGATGGCGCCGCTGATGGCGCCGCTGTTCGAGGCCATGGCGGCGCTGCGTCGCTGGGACGCCGACCACCCCGCCGAGGTGGGCGGCGAGGCTCAGCCCTCGAGCACCACGAAGGCCACCGCGAACTCGTCCTCGTCCGACAACGACAGGTGAGTGGCACGCACGCCGGCGACGCGCGCCAGCTCATGGGCCTTGCCGGCGAGCAGCAGCGAGGGACGGCCGAGGCTGTCGTTGACCACCTGGATCTCCCCCCAGCGCATGCCGTGGCGCAGGCCGGTGCCGAGCGCCTTGACGAAGGCCTCCTTGGCGGCGAAGCGCTTGGCCAGGAAGGCCGCCGGCTGAAGGTGCCCTGCCAGGCGTTCGCGCTCCAGCTCGCCGAGCAGCCGCCACGCCAGACGCTCGCCACGGCGTGACAGCGCCGCCTCGAAGCGCGCCACCCGGGCGATATCGGTGCCGATGCCGAGGATCATGGCTTAGTGGACGTGGTGGTCATCGTCGTGGTCGTGATCATGCGCCTCCAGCGCCGCCACGAAGCCCGCCTCCTGGCCGGCGATAGCCAGGCGCTTCATCTCGGCTACTGCCTCCTTGAGGCCCACGAAGAGGGCCCGGGCGATGATCGCATGGCCGATGTTGAGCTCGTGCAGGCCGGGGATAGCGGCGATGGCCTCGACGTTGTGGTAGTGCAGGCCGTGGCCGGCGTTGACGGTGAGCCCCAGCTCGAGGGCCATCTCGGTGGCGGCGGAGAGGCGCACGTGTTCGCGGGTCGCGGCCTCGCCGCTGGCCTCGGCATAGGCGCCGGTGTGCAGCTCGATCACCGGCGCCCCGGCACGCGCCGCGGCCTCGATCTGGGCGGGCTCGGGGTCGATGAACAGCGACACCTCGCAGCCCGCCGCGGCGAGCCGCCGGCAGGCGTCGCGGATCGCCGCGAAACCGCCGACCACGTCCAGGCCGCCCTCGGTGGTCAGCTCCTCGCGCTTCTCCGGCACCAGGCAGACATGGGCCGGGCGTACCGTCTCGGCCAGCGCGACCATCTCCTCGGTGACCGCCATCTCCAGGTTCATGCGGGTGGTCAACACCTCGGCGAGCAGGCGCACGTCACGCTCCTGGATATGGCGGCGATCCTCGCGCAGGTGCACGGTGATGCCGTCGGCGCCTGCCTCCTCGGCGAGCAGCGCGGCCTGGACCGGATCCGGATAGCGCGTGCCGCGGGCCTGCCGCAGGGTGGCAATATGGTCGATATTGACGCCGAGAAGGATTCTGGGGGGATGCATGACGGGCTCCAGGAGAGTC
This sequence comes from Halomonas shengliensis, assembly GCF_900104135.1. Classification (GTDB taxonomy): domain Bacteria; phylum Pseudomonadota; class Gammaproteobacteria; order Pseudomonadales; family Halomonadaceae; genus Halomonas; species Halomonas shengliensis. Next base: position 94,279 of record NZ_FNIV01000009.1, read on the forward strand.
GAATTATCAGCAGGAAGTCACGTGATCGCCGTGATCATGGGGCCGAGCGGCGCCCCTCGTTGTGTACACGCTAAGCGCTGAAAGCCCCTAGTCTGACCCGGCCCGCCGACGCTCGGCAAGCTGGCGCATCAGCTCCCGGGAGCGCAGGGGGTGAGTGCCCAGCAGTGGAGCCAGTGCCGCGCGGGCCACCGCCTTGGCGGGGCCGGCGAGCCCCGGAGCCTCCCAGTCTCCGCCGGCGAGGAGGCGCAGGGTGCGTCCGTCCAGGCCCGGCTGGCCATGGCGGAAGGCACGGCTGTCGACATCGAAGACATAGCGCGCCTGAGGGTCGAGCTCGCCGCCACCGGCCTCGACGAAGCGTGGTGCGGCGTCCAGCGCCTCGAGCAGGGCGAACTCCAGCCGCCGCAGGGCACCGGCACGGGCGTCGGGACGTGGCAGCGCCTCCAGCAGGGCGGCATAGAAGGCGAACACCTCGGCCACCGGCAGCTCCACCGGCAGGGCACGGGTCAGAAGCTCATTGGCGTAGAGGCCACACAGCAGCCCCTCGCCGGCCAGCAGCGCGGCCGCGCCGCGGCTCTCCATCAGGCGCAGGCGCTTGAGCTCACCCTCCCCCACCCAGGTCAGGTGCAGCGGGGCGAAGGGCTGCAGGCGGCCACGGGAGCGTGAGCCGGGGCGCTGCACGCCCTGGGCCACCGCCCGCACCCGCCCGTGGTGCAGCGTCAGCAACTCCACCAGGGCGCTGGTCTCGCGGTAGGGCCGCTTGTGCAGCAGGAAGGCGGGTTCGGGGGTCATTCAGTCGAGGTCATACCCCAGGCTCTTGAGGGCGCGCTCGTCGTCGGACCAGCCACGCTTCACCTTGACCCACAGGTTGAGCATCACCTTGGCGCCCAGGGCGCGCTCCATGTCCAGGCGCGCCTCGCGACCGATGCTCTTGATGCGCTCGCCGTTCTCGCCGATCAGGATCTTCTTCTGTCCCTGGCGCTCCACCAGGATCAGGGCGCTGATATGCACCACCCTGCCCTCGTCGCGGAACTCCTCGATCTCCACGGTCATCTGGTAAGGCAGCTCGTCGCCCAGCTGGCGCATCACCTTCTCGCGCACCAGCTCCGCGGCCAGGAAGCGCTGGCTCTTGTCGGTGATCTGGTCCTCGGGGAAGAAGTGCACGCTCTGTGGCAGGTGCCGGGCCACCTCGGCCTCGAGCTCCGGCACGTTGGTGCCGTGCTTGGCGGAGATCGGCACGATGGCGGCGAACTCGCGCCGTGCGCCCACCGACTCCAGCCAGGGGAGCAGCTCCGCCTTGTCCTTGAGGCGGTCGACCTTGTTGACCGCCAGGATCACCGGCGCCTTGACGTGCTCGAGGCGCTGCAGGACGACCTGGTCCTCCTCGCTCCAGCGGGTGCGGTCGATGATGAACACCACGCAGTCGACGTCGCGCAGGGCCTGGGTCGCCGCCTGGTTCATGAAGCGGTTGATGGCCTTGTTGCGGTCCTTGGCCAGGATATGGATGCCGGGGGTGTCGACATAGATGGCCTGCGCCTCGCCCTCGGTCTTGATCCCCATCACCTGGTGGCGGGTGGTCTGGGGCCGGCGCGAGGTGATCGACACCTTCTGGCCGAGGATACGGTTCATCAGCGTGGACTTGCCGACGTTGGGGCGGCCGACGATGGCCACGAATCCGCAGGTCTGGGTCATGCGCGCGTCCCCCTGGGCTCGAGTTGCTTGAGCGCCAGCTCGGCGGCCTGCTGCTCGGCGTGGCGCCGGCTGGAGCCGACCCCGACGGTATGGCCTTCGAGCAGCTCCACGTGGCACTCCACGGTGAAGATCTGGGCGTGGGCCTCGCCCTCCACGCCGACCACCTCGTAGCGCGGCAGCGGCGCCTGGCGCGACTGCAGGAACTCCTGCAGGCGAGTCTTGGGATCCTTCTGGGTGTCCTGCAGGCTGATGCCCTCCAGGCGCACGGCGTACCAGGAGAGCACCCGGGTGCGCACCGCCTCCATGCCGGCGTCGAGGTAGATGGCGCCGATCACCGCCTCCACGGCATCGGCCAGGATCGACTCGCGGCGATGGCCGCCGCTCTTCATCTCGCCGGAACCCAGGCGCAGGTGCTCGCCGAAGCCCATCTCCCGGGCCAGCTCGGCCAGGGTCTGGCCCTTGACCAGGCGCGCGCGAAGGCGCGAGAGCTGCCCCTCGCGGGCCTCGGGGAAACGCCGGAACAGCGCCTCGGCGATGACGAAGTTGACGATGGAGTCCCCGAGGAACTCCAGGCGCTCGTTGTTCTGGCCACCGTAGCTGCGGTGGGTCATGGCAAGCTCGAGCAGCGCGTCGTCACCGAAGTCGTGACCGAGGCGTCGGCTGAAGGCGTTGAGGGTCTGGCTCACGAAAATCCTGTCGTCTGTGTGTCGGTTGCGATGGCGGATCGGAAGGGGCAATCAGTGGATGCGACGCACGCTGGTGAAGCTGGGCAGGCCGCCGTCCCAGTGCATCCAGACGGCGAAGGCGCGACCGACGATATTCTCCTCCGGCACGAAGCCCCAGTAGCGGCTGTCGTTGGAGTGGTCGCGGTTGTCGCCCATGGTGAAGTAGTGCCCCTCGGGGACCACCAGCTCACGCACCTGGGGGCCCGGGTCACGAGGGTTATTGTAGATGCGGTGCTCCACCTCGCCCAACCGCTCGGCCAGCAGCAGCTCGCCACGCGCCTCGGCGGGGCTCTCCTCGAGCAGCACCTTGGGCACCGCCTCGCCGTTGACGAAGAGCTGCTTGCCCTCGTAGCGGATGCGGTCGCCGGGCAGGCCCACCACGCGCTTGATGAAGTTGACCGACGGCTCGCTGGGGAAGCGGAACACCATCACGTCGCCGCGCTCGGGCTCGTCCAGGTCGAGGATCTCGGTGTGCACCACCGGCAGGCGCAGCCCGTAGGCGAACTTGTTGACCAGGATGAAATCACCGATCTCTAGCGTCGGCCGCATGGAGCCGGAGGGGATCTGGAAGGGCTCCACCACGAAGCTTCTCAGCACCAGCACCACCAGCAGCACCGGGAAGAAGGAGCGGGCGTAGTCCACCGGCCAGGGCTCCTTGAGCACCTGCTCGCGGGCATCGGGGGTCAGTCCCTCGGTGGTGCCGGCCTCGGCGGTCTGCAGCGCCTGGCGCCGCGCCGGGCGCCACCAGACGAGGTTCAACAGGGTGATCACGCCGGTAACGGCGACGGCGATCACCAGCAGCAGTGAGAAGTCCATGGCGGTCGGGGTTCCCTGTATGAGAGGTCAGTCGTTCACCTTGAGCACGGCGAGGAAGGCATCCTGGGGAATCTCCACCCGGCCCACCTGCTTCATGCGCTTCTTGCCCGCCTTCTGCTTCTCGAGGAGCTTCTTCTTGCGGGTCACGTCGCCGCCGTAGCACTTGGCGGTAACGTTCTTGCGCAGCGCCTTGACGGTGGAGCGCGCCACCACCTGGCTGCCGATGGCGGCCTGGATCGCCACGTCGAACATCTGGCGAGGGATCAGCTCCTTCATCTTCTCCACCAGCACTCGGCCACGGGAGTGGGCGTGGTCGCGGTGGATGATCACGGCCAGGGCGTCGACCTTGTCACCGTTGATCAGCACGTCCAGGCGCACCAGCTTGGCGGCCTCGAAGCGCTCGAAGTTGTACTCCAGCGAGGCGTAGCCCTTGGAGATCGACTTGAGGCGGTCGAAGAAGTCCATCACCACCTCGGACATGGGCAGCTCGTAGGTGAGCTGGATCTGGCTGCCCAGGAACTGCATGTCCTTCTGGGTGCCGCGGCGCTGCTCGCACTCGGTGATCACGTTGCCGACGAACTCCTGGGGCACCAGGATGCTGGCCCGCACGATGGGCTCGCGCATCTCCTCCACGTCGGCCATGTCCGGCAGCTTGGAAGGGTTGGCCACATAGCGCAGCTCACCATCCTTCATCAGCAGCTCGTAGATCACCGTCGGCGCGGTGGTCAGCAGGTCCAGGTCATACTCGCGCTCAAGGCGCTCCTGGATGATCTCCATGTGCAGGGTGCCGAGGAAGCCGACGCGAAAGCCGAAGCCCAGGGCGTCGGAGTTCTCCGGCTCATACTCCAGCGAGGCATCGTTGAGCGCCAGCTTCTCCAGGGCATCGCGGAAGTCCTCGTAGTCGTCGGCGCTGACCGGGAACATGCCGGCATAGACCTGGGGCTTGACCTTCTGGAAGCCCGGCAGGCGCGCCACGTCGGGGGTCCTGGCGTGGGTGATGGTATCCCCCACCGGGGCGCCGTGGATGTCCTTGATGCCGGCCACCACGAAGCCCACCTCGCCGGCGCGAAGGATGTCGGTCTCGCGGCGCTGCGGGGTGAAGATGCCCACCTCGTTGGCCTGCCAGTCACGGCCGGTGGACTTGATGCGGATCTTGTCGCCCTTCCTGAGGGTGCCGTCGAATATCCGCACCAGGGAGACCACGCCCAGGTAGTTGTCGAACCAGGAGTCGATGATCAGCGCCTGGAGCTGCCCCTCGGGGTCGCCCTTGGGGGGAGGGATGTCGCGCACCAGACGCTCGAGCAGCGCATCGATGCCCATCCCGCTCTTGGCCGAGACCTGGCAGGCGTCGGTGGCGTCCAGGCCGATGATCTCCTCGATCTCGTGGGCGACCTTGTCGGGGTCGGCCTGGGGCAGGTCCATCTTGTTGAGCACCGGCAGCACCTCGAGGCCCTGCTCGATAGCGGTGTAGCAGTTGGCCACCGACTGGGCCTCGACGCCCTGGCCGGCGTCCACCACCAGCAGCGCCCCCTCGCAGGCGTAGAGCGAGCGGGATACCTCGTAGGAGAAGTCGACGTGCCCGGGGGTGTCGATAAAGTTGAGCTGGTAGGTATTGCCGTCCGGCGCATGGTAGTCCAGCGTCACCGACTGGGCCTTGATGGTGATGCCCCGCTCGCGTTCGAGGTCCATGGAATCGAGCACCTGCTCCTTGAGCTCACGCTCGGTCAGCCCGCCGCAGGTCTGGATCAGGCGGTCGGCCAGGGTCGACTTGCCATGGTCGATGTGGGCGATGATCGAGAAGTTGCGGATATGCTTGAGCTTGTCGGAGGGGGTGTCTTGGGACATCGAATGACTTCTGCCTGATTAGGTTCGGGCCTCGGGCGGGCGCACGCGGCGCGCGGCGTCGGCCGGGATCGTGCGCCATTGTACCGGCATGCGCGGGCCAGATACAGCAACCCGACGGCCGGGGGCCGTCGGGTGGTGGCTCATGAAACGTCGGTGGGGCTCAGTCGGCGTCGAGGCGCAGCGCCACGAACAGCGAACGGCCGTCGCGGTAGAGGCGCACCGGTACGGCACGGTCGGTGGGCAGCTCGCGCACCAGGGCGACCAGCTCGTCGGGGCCGGCGACCGTGCGATGGTCGATGCTCACCAGCACGTCGCCGGGCCGCAGCCCCGCCGCCGCCGCCGCGCCATCGGGCGCCACCTCGAGGATGCGCACGCCGCCCTCGATCCCCAGGCGTTCGCGCTCGCTCGGCTCGAGCTCGCTCACCGAGACGCCCAGGCGTGCCTGCTGGCTCTCCTGTTCCGGCTGGTCGGCGGCCATCTGGGCATCCGGCCAGTCACCCAGGGTGACCTCGAGGGTCTGGCGCTCGCCGTCGCGCAGCAGCTCGAGCGCCACCTCGCTGCCCGGAGCGGTGCGCCCGATCAGCCGCGGCAGGGCGCTGGAGTCATGCACCCGGGCGCCATCCACCGCGAGGATGATGTCGCCGGCACGCAGGCCGTCGCGGGCGGCGGGACCCTCGGGGTCGAGGTCGGCGATCAGCGCGCCGCGCGGCTCGTCCATGCCGAAGGACTCGGCCAGGTCACGGGAGACCGGCTGGATCATCACCCCCAGCCAGCCGCGGCGCACCTGACCATCGCTGCGCAGCTGGTCGGCCACGTCCATGGCGACGTTGATGGGGATGGCGAAGGAGAGCCCCATGAAGCCGCCGCTGCGGGTGAAGATCTGGGAGTTGATGCCGACCACCTCGCCGTCGAGGTTGAACAGCGGACCGCCGGAATTGCCGGGGTTGATCGCCACGTCGGTCTGGATGAAGGGCACGTAGGCGTCCCGCGGCAGGGTGCGGTCGATGGCACTGACGATGCCGGCGGTTACCGAGTGGTCGAAGCCGAAGGGCGAGCCGATGGCGGCCACCCACTCCCCTACCCTGAGGTCGTCGGAGTCGCCCAGGCGCAGGGTCGGCAGGCTCTCGGCCTCCACCTTGAGCACCGCCACATCGGTACGCTCGTCGCTGCCCACCAGCTCGGCAGCCAGCTCACGCCGGTCATTGAGGCGCACCACGATCTCGTCGGCACCATCGACCACGTGGGCATTGGTCATGATGTAGCCGTCCTCGCTGATGATGAAGCCGGAGCCCAGCGACTGGCGCTCCTGGGAGCGGCCGGGGCCCTGCTCCATGCCGGGCGGCATGGGGAAGCGGTCACCGAAGAAGTGGCGGAAGATCTCGGGGATCTCCTCATGGTTGAAACCCTGGAAGGGGTTGCGACTCTCCACGGTGCGCGTCGTGGAGATGTTGACCACCCCGGGGGCGGCCTCTTCCACCAGCTCGGTGAAGTCGGGCAGCTCCCGGGCCATGGCGCCCTGCCAGGCCAGCAGGCTGGCGGCCAGCAGCATCCACAGGGAGACGTATCGCAAGGTTCGCATCATGGTGACTCCTGCGTGAGTATCGTGGGTCAAGGGATCCGATAGGGTGCGGTTACGGAGATGGTGATGGCGCGCTGCCCTCACAGGCTCAGGAGGCCGGCGAGCGCCAGCTCAGGGCATCCGCCACCCGCAGCAGCACCCGCGGGGGCATCTCGCCCATCACCACCACCTGGCGCTGGCGGCCACCCAGCTCGCGGTGGCGCACCACCGCATGGGAGACACCCAGCCGGTGCAGCCCGGGGGCCAACGGCTCGATGCCCTCCAGCGGCGAGACGAAGAGGCTCAGGGTGGAGAGACCATCGCTGTAGAGGCGATGCGTCACCGCCCCGCCGTGCCGCGCACTGCGAGTCTCCACCGGCTGGGCGGTGAAGCCCTTGGGCAGCCAGCCGAGCCGCCAGGGGTCCTCGGAAGGCGCCTGCACGGGGTCGATCTTCACCTCGCCGGCGTGCAGTCGCGGGCGCTCGAGCGAGGTCAGCTGAAAGGTCTCCACCGCGCGCCCGGTCTCGTCGAGCAGGCTCTGCTTGAGGGTGAGCCCCGTGGCCACGTCGAGCCACAGCCGCTTGCCGTAGCGGAAGCTGTCCAGCGGGGCGATATCCAGGCGACGCGCTCGGCGGTTGGCGATACGCTCCTCGCCCCCCAGGCTGAGACGGTAGTGGTCATCGACATGGGCCGCGGCGCCCGCCGGGGTGGGCGGCAGCGCGCCCGCCGGGGTGGGCGGCAGCGCGCCCGCCTCGACACCGTTCAGGCGTCCGATGCGGCTGCGCCTCTCGAAGGCCATGGGCGGACCGTCGAGGAAGCGGGCCAGGCCGCGCTCGGTGCCGTCGTGGACAGAGTGGCTGAGAACCAAGGTACGCACGCCATCGAAGCCAATGCGCACCGCCTGGGCCTCGTAGGCATAGCAATGGCCGGCCCAGAGGCTACGCTCGAACCACTCCAGCGCCGTCTCCGGCGACGCGGCAGCCTCGAGGCGCCGGCAATCGAAGCGCTCGGCATCAGGCGCAACCTCAAGGGCCAGCGCCGGCGGGACGGCGAGAAACAGAAGCGAGAGGAAGCCCGGTAGGCAGCGACGAACGGCGCGCATCGCCACCCTCCGCTCAGCGCTGGCCGAGGCCGTCGGCACCGGTGGCACGCAGCAGTGGCATCCAGGCGTCACCGCTGCGATAGGCCGCCCCCTCGGCGTGACGATCCAGGTAGGACTGCAGCAGGCGTGCCTGCTCCTCGTCCGCCATCAGCGACTGGCGCTGGCTGGAGGCCATGAACATCGGGGTGGCACTACCGCCGGCGCCCACGGTCATCAGGCCGCCGTCGCCCTGAGGCAGCGAGAAGAGCGGCAGGTCGGCCAGGGCGGGGCGACGCACGGCCTCGGCAGCGGCGGGCGCGGCGGCGAGGCTGGCCGGGGCCGCCTGCCCCGCCCCCGCGCCGGCCACCTCGGCGGGTTGCCCCACCGAGGCGCCCGGGAGGCCACCGTTATAGAACTGAACGCCGGTAATCACCATCAGCGAGACCGCCGCGGCGATGCCGGCGCTGCGGGCCAGTGGCAGCGAGCGACGAGAAGCGGGGATGGCGCTGTTGTCGAGGTCGACCTCGCGGCCAGGTGCCGGCTCCTCCTCGAGGCGTGACAGGATGCCCGCGGAGAGATCGGTGCTGACATCCATCTCGCCCTCGCGGCGCATCAGGCTGCGCATCAGGTGGTAGCGGCGCCAGGCCTCGGCGGCATCCGGCGCCTCCTCCAGGGACTTCAGCACGCGGCGCAGCTCGAGCTCGTCGCCCTCGTTATCCATCAGGGCAGAAAGCGATTCCCGTGCGTTCTGACTCATTCTCAACACCCTCAACCAGGCAGGGTCGTGCCCTGCATCCGTTGTCAGCCCGATATCGCCATTCCCGGCCGCTGTGCCGGGAATGGCGACATCCCGTTCCGCCGTCGGCGACGTGAACACTGCCTATGACGCCAATGGCGTGGGACAGTTCAGCGAATCGACAAAAAATGTGACCTCAGGCCTCTCCCGGCTCCCGGTTGCGCGCGGTGGTCACCAGCGGCCGGATATGCTGGTCGACCGCCTCCCGAGCACGGAAGATCCGCGAGCGTACGGTGCCCACCGGGCACTCCATGATGTTGGCGATGTCCTCGTAGGAGAGCCCCTCGAGCTCGCGCAGGGTGATCGCCGTGCGCAGGTCATCGGGCAGCGCCTCGATCGCCTCGAACACCGCCGCCTCCAGCTGGTCGCGCGCCAGGGCCGCCTCCGGCGTCTCGGTCTCGGAGAGGCGTCCGCTGTGATCGACGATCTCGGCGTCGGCGATGTCCAGGTCGCTGCCGGGCGGGCGGCGCCCCCGGGAGACGAGGTGGTTCTTGGCGGTATTGATGGCGATGCGGTACATCCAGGTATAGAAGGCGCTCTCGGCGCGGAACTTGCCCAGCGCCCGGTAGGCCTTGATGAAGGCCTCCTGGGCCACGTCCTGCACCTCGGCATGGTCGTGCACGTAGCGCCCGATCAGGCCGATGATCTTGTGCTGATACTTCTTCACCAGCAGGTCGAAGGCGCGGGTATCCCCCTTCTGGGCGCGCTCGACAAGCTGCTGGTCGGTTTCCCTGGCCCCCATCTAACCTCTCCCCGTCCGCAGGCGACGGGAAGTGAGGCGGCGGCCGGAAGGCGGCGTCGCGTCGGGGCGTGGACTTGGCTGCATAGCGTCTACCTGATGCCTGGGCGAGTGGGGGTCAAAGACCATCGTCGAAAGTCGCACAAGTGTTCCCTTTTCCTGCGCATCCATCAAGCCGGCGTTCATCGAGCGGCGCCCGCGCTGAGACAGCCGGCCCTGCGGGAGGTTCCCGCGATTGATCGTGGGTGCCCCGCCCGGTGTATAGTAGGGCCACCATTAGCATGCCGACAGGCCATCAGCGCAGACACGACACGGGTATTCGAATGACAGATCAGCAGGTCAGCAACCTCAACGTCCTCTCCCAGGACGTGCTCATCACCCCGGAAGCCCTGAAGCAGGAGATCCCGCTCACCGAGGCGGCCGAGAGGACCGTGATCGAGGGGCGTGACACCATCAAGCGCATCCTCGACGGCGAGGACCCGCGCCTGCTGGTGGTGGTAGGCCCCTGCTCCATCCACGACGTCGATGCGGCGATCGACTACGCCCGCCACCTTCGCCGTCTCGCCGACGAGGTCAAGGAGAGCCTGTATATCGTGATGCGCGTCTACTTCGAGAAGCCGCGCACCACCGTAGGCTGGAAGGGGCTGATCAACGACCCGCACCTCAACGGCTCCTTCGAGATCGAGGAGGGGCTGCATATCGCCCGCAAGCTGCTGGTGGAACTGGCCGAGATGGGCCTGCCGCTGGCCACCGAGGCGCTGGACCCGATCTCGCCGCAGTACATCCAGGACTGCATCAGCTGGTCGGCCATCGGCGCGCGCACCACCGAGTCCCAGACCCACCGCGAGATGTCCTCCGGCCTCTCCTGCCCGGTGGGCTTCAAGAACGGCACCGACGGCAGCCTGGAGGTGGCGGTCAACGCCCTGCAGTCGGTGGCCCATCCCCACAACTTCCTGGGCATCGACTACGCCGGCCGAGTGGCGATCATCCGCACCCGCGGCAACGCCTACGGCCACGTGGTGCTGCGCGGCGGCAACGGCAAGCCCAACTACGACAGCGTCAGCGTGGCGCTGGCCGAGCAGGAGCTCAAGAAGGCCGGCATCAAACCCAACATCATGATCGACTGCTCCCACGCCAACTCCAACAAGGACCCGGCGCTGCAGCCGCTGGTGCTGGAGAACGTCACCAACCAGCTGCTGGAAGGCAACCGCTCGATCATCGGCCTGATGGTGGAATCCAACCTCGGCTGGGGCAACCAGAAGATGCCCGAGGACCTGAGCGAGCTGAAGTACGGGGTCTCCATCACCGACGCCTGCATCGACTGGGACACCACCGAACGTGCCTTCAAGGAGATGAACGCCAAGCTCGCCCCTGTGCTGGCGAAGCGGACACAGGCCGCCTGACCGCGGCCACCGCCACGAAGCACGACCGCACAGGCGCCCTCACCGGGCGCCTGTCGTCGTCTTCGGGGGGTGCCTCAGGGCAGACGAAGCCTCAGAGGTCCAGCTCGGTCCACACCGGGGCGTGGTCGGAGGGCTTCTCCATGCCGCGCAGGTCGTAGTCGATACCCGCCTCCACCACTCGCTCGGCGAGCGGCGCGGTCACCAGGATATGGTCGATGCGCAGGCCCCGCTTGGGCTCGCGGTCGAAGCCCTTGGAGCGATAGTCGAACCAGCTGAAGCGGTCATCCACCTCGGGGTAGAGCACCCGGTAGCTGTCGGTCAGCCCCCAGGCCTTGATCGCGGCGAGCCACTCGCGCTCCACGGGCTGGAAACTGGTCTTGCCCTCGCGCAGCCAGCGCCGGCGGTTGGGCTCGCCGATGCCGATGTCGATGTCCTCGGAGGAGATGTTGAAGTCGCCCATCACCGCCAGGCGCTCGTCGGGGCGGTAGGCGCCCTCCAGCAGGCGCTGCAGCTGGGCGTAGAACGCGCGCTTGTGGGGAAACTTCACCGGGTGCTCGACGTTCTCGCCCTGGGGGAAGTAGCCATTCCACACCGTCAGTGGTTCGCCGTCGGCCAGGCGCAGCCGCACTCCAATCATGCGCCGCTGGGCCTCGTCGCCGTCGTCGGGGAAGCCGAGGTGGAAGGTCTCCGGCTCACCACACTGGGCGGGATCGACCAGCAGCGCCACCCCGTAGTGCCCCTTCTGGCCATGGAAGGCGACACGGTAGCCGAGCGCCTCCACCGCCTCGCGGGGAAACTCGGCGTCCTGCACCTTGGTCTCCTGCAGGCCGATCACCGCCGGGCGGTGGGCCTCCACCAGGGCCGAGAGCTGGTGCAGGCGCGCGCGGATGCCATTGATGTTGAACGAGACCAGGCGCATCAGCGCTCCTCCCCGCCCGACTCGGCGTCGGGGTGAATGGCGATCTCCTGACCCTGTTGCTGGCGGGCCAGCTTTCGGGCGGCCTGCACCTTGCGCTGCTGGCGCTTCTTCTGGGTGTAGCGGGTCGACGAGGTCACCTGATCCGGGTTCTCGTGACGCCACTTCTTGTAGTCCTTGCGCCGGCCGGTACGAATCTGCACCTTGTCGGCCAGCGAACGAGTCTTCTTGCGTCGTGTCATGGGGCAACTCCTCTGCTATGGCGCGCATTCTACCAGCCTCGTGGCACGGGACGCGCCCTTCGTCGCATAGACTGGTACAATGCGCGTTTGCATCACATGACTTCCCTATCGACACGGAAAGACAGCAAGCCTATGAGCGAGTCGGAACAGACCACGGCCCCGGCCGAGAACCGCAAGCCCAAGCGTCGTCGCCGCAAGCCGCGCCGTCGCCAGTCGAACTGGGACCTGCGCCAGTTCCAGGTCCCCCCGGTGGCCGGCAAGTGGCGCTTTCACGACTTCGACCTGCCGCTGCCGCTGATGCGCGCCATCCACGCCCTGGGCTTCGAGTACTGCACCCCGATCCAGGCGGAGGCGCTGCGCCACACCCTGCTGGGTGGTGACGTGGTGGGCAAGGCGCAGACCGGCACCGGCAAGACCGCCGCCTTCCTGATCTCGATCCTCGCCTACTTCCTCGAGGAGGAGCGCCCCAACGGCCAGAAGAACGGCGCACCGCGCTCGCTGATCGTCGCCCCCACCCGGGAGCTGGCGCTGCAGATCGAGAAGGACGCCAAGGCCCTGGCCCGCTTCACCGACCTCAAGGTGGCCAGCGTGGTCGGCGGCATGGACTACCAGAAGCAGCGCGAGGGACTCGCCGGCAAGGTCGATATCCTGGTGGCCACCCCCGGTCGCCTGCTGGACTTCCACGAGAAGCGCGACGTCGACCTGCGCGAGGTGGAGGTGCTGGTGCTCGACGAGGCGGATCGCATGCTCTCCATGGGCTTCATCCCTGACGTCAAGCGCATCATCCGCCACACCCCGAAGAAGGAGGAGCGCCAGACCTTCCTGTTCTCGGCCACCTTCACCGAGGACATCCTCAACCTGGCGAGCCAGTGGACCCATGAGCCGGCCCATGTCGAGATCGCGGTCACCGTGGACAACCAGGCGGACATCGACCAGCGCGTCTACCTGGTGAGCGATGCCGACAAGCAGCGCCTGCTCATCAACCTGCTGCAGCAGGAGAGCTTCGACCGGGTGATGGTGTTCGGCAACCGCCGCGACCTGGTACGTAAGCTCGACGAGCTGCTGCGCCAGGCCGACATCAACGTGGCCATGCTCTCCGGCGACGTGCCCCAGAACCAGCGCATCCAGACCCTGGAGAAGTTCCGCGAGGGCGAGATCCAGGTGCTGGTGGCCACCGACGTGGCCGGGCGCGGCATCCATATCGAAGACGTCAGCCACGTGGTCAACTACACCCTGCCCGAGGACCCGGAGGACTACGTCCACCGCATCGGCCGTACCGGCCGTGCCGGCGCCAAGGGGGTCTCGATCAGCTTCGTCGGCGAGGAGGACGCCTTCTCCCTGCCCGAGATCGAGCGCTTCATCGGCGACAAGCTGCCCTGCGAACACCCCCCGGAAGGACTGCTGTAACCCGCGATGCTGGATGAGGCCCTCAAGAACGAGATCCAGGGCGCCTACCGCCGCGTGCTGGAGGGCCTGGGCCTCACCCCCCGCTACGGCCAGCGCCTGATGATCGCCGAGATCGCCCGCACCCTGGCGGGCATCGAGGCAGACGAGACCGGCAAGCGCACCTCCGACGAGCATGTCTGCGTGCTCGAGGCGGGTACCGGCACCGGCAAGACCCTCGCCTACCTGCTCGCCGCCCTGCCCGTGGCACGGGCGCGCGGCAAGCGCCTGGTGCTCTCCACCGCCACGGTGGCCCTGCAGGAGCAGGTGCTGCATCAGGACCTGCCGGCGCTGCGCGCCCACAGTGGCATCGACTTCCGCTTCGCCCTGGCCAAGGGGCGCGGGCGCTACGTCTGCGTGGCGCGTCTCGACCAGGCCCTGGAGGGCGGCGAGGAGAACCCCACCCTGTCGCTCTTCGAGCAGGCGCTGGACAGCGGCGGCGACGACTTCCAGGCGCTGGTCAAGTCGATGGGCGACGCCTACGGCAGCGGCCGCTGGGAAGGCGACCGCGACAGTTGGCCGGAGGCGATCGACGACGCCCACTGGCGCCGTCTCACCGTCGACCATCGCCAGTGCACCAACCGCCGCTGCGGCCACTTCGGCGCCTGCGCCTTCTTCCGCGCCCGCCGCGACCTGGAACAGGCCGACATCATCGTCGCCAACCACGACCTGGTGCTGGCCGACCTCTCCCTGGGCGGCGGCGTGGTGCTACCCGACCCGGGTGACTGCATCCACGTCTTCGACGAGGGGCACCACCTGCCCGACAAGGCGCTCAACCACTTCGCCCACCGCTTCGGCGTCAATGCAGGCCTGCGCTGGTTGCGCAACCTGAAGAAGTCGCTCACCGAGCTCAACGCCGCCCTGGGCGGCCAGGCGACCGTGGCGCGGCTGCTGGCCAGCCTGCCCCAGGCGCTGGATGCCGCCGAGCCACGCCTCGGCGAGGCCTTCGCCCTGGGCCACCAGCTGGCCGAGCGCCCCCAGGGACTCGGCGACGAGGAGAGCTTCCACCAGCATCGCTTCGAGATGGGCCGCGCCCCCGCCGCGCTGCAGGAGCATGCCGCGGCGCTGGTGGTGGTGTTCGCCGAGCTCTCCCGCACCCTGGAGAGCATCGCCGATATCCTGCGCGAGAGCCTCGACCCCGAGAAGCACACCGGCCTGCCCCGGGAGGCCGCCGAGGCATGGCTGCCGCTGATCGCCCTGCTGCATGGCCGCGCCCTGGAGGCCCACGCCCTGTGGCAGGCCTTCGCCGAGACCGATGCCGAAGGCGAACCGCCCCGGGCCCGCTGGCTGACCCTGGAGCGGTTCGGTGGCGAACCGGAGCTGACCTTCTCGGCGAGCCCCGTCTCCGCCGCCCACACCCTGGCCAGGAACCTGTGGGGCACCACCTTCGGTGCCGTGGTCACCTCGGCGACGCTCACAGCCCTGGGCCGCTTCGAACGCCTGCAGGAGCGCGCCGGGCTCGCCAACCGCTACCGCTACCAGCGCCTTCCGAGCCCCTTCGACTACTCGCGGGCGGTGCTCAGCGTGCCACGGGAGGCCGTCGACCCCGCCGACCGCGAAGGCCACGAGCGCGCCATCGTCGACTTCGTGCAGGGGCTGGGAAAGCAGGAGGCGGTGCTTGCGCTGTTCTCGTCGCGGGCCCAGCTGCGCGCGGTGGAGAAGGCGCTGCCCCGGACACTCGCCGAGCGGGTACTGGCCCAGGACCGCTTGCCCAAACGCGAGCTAATCAGCCGACACCGCGAACGGGTGGACGCCGGCGAGGGCAGCATCATCTTCGGCCTGGCGAGCTTCGCCGAGGGCATCGACCTGCCCGGCGACTACCTGACCCACGTGGTGATCACCCGCCTGCCCTTCGCGGTGCCCGACGACCCGGTGGGAGCGACGCTCGCCGAGTGGATCGAGCGCCAGGGCGGCAACCCCTTCATGCGCATCAGCGTGCCCGACGCCTCCATCAAGCTGGTGCAGGCCTGCGGCCGGCTGATCCGCAAGGAGGCCGACCACGGCCGCATCACCCTGCTCGACCGCCGCGTGCTGACGCGCCGCTACGGCCGGGCGCTCCTCGACTCCCTGCCGCCCTTCGTGCGCGAGATCGACGGGGTACGGCAGGCGCCGTAAGGAGCAAGGCGCAAGGCGCAAGGAGCAAGGAGCAAGCCTGCAGGGTTTCGCACCGAGGCTCGCGACGAGGAGCCTTGCGGCTCAACGTACAGCGTTTATGGCGCTGGGTGCTGACCAGCCTGGGCCAGGGCCCGCTCGGCCAGCGCGTCGCGCCCCCAGGCGTGGGCCAGGCGACCGAGCCGCTGCCAGTCCTCCCCCTTCTCGCTGAGCTCCGCCACCGCCTGCCAGGCGGCCAGGGCGCGCTCGCGGTCCCTGGCCCGCTCCCAGGCCTGAGCCAGCAGGCGCCGGTTCGCCTCGTCATCGTCCAGCGCGCCCGACGCCAGGGCCGCCGCCAGCTGCTCCGCAGCGCGGGCTGGGGTGCCGCCGGCCAGGTGCAGCTCGATCCGTCGGCGAAGTGCCTCAGACCCGGTGAGCACGCCGGCGCGCCACCCCGCCTCCCAGATCGCCGCGGCCCGGCCGGGCTCGCCGGCACGCTGGGCCAGGGCGGCCGCCTCGCGCCAGTGTGCCGGGTCGCGGCTGTCGGCAAGCCCGGCCGTGAGCAGGGAGAGCGCCTCCTCCTCGCGCCCCGCACGGCGTAACACGGCGGCGGCCAGCGCCTGCTGCCGGGGGTCGGGCCGGGGCGTCGCCGCCAGCGCCTGGTCCAGCCAGGTCGCCGCGGCCTCCCAGCGCTCGAGCTCGGCCAGCGCCCGGGTCAGGCGCCAATGGTCGCCGGGCTCGCCCGGGTGACGCGACAGCCACTGCGCCAGCAACTCGCTCCCCAGTTCACGCTCCCCCGCGGCGAGGCGCAGGCGTGCCTCGTCGTGCAACCAGCGGTCATGCTGCGCCGCCTCGAGGCCGTCGAGGCGGCGCGCCTCGGCAAGCAGGTCGGCCGCCCGCGCCGGCTCACCCTGCCGCGAGGCGGCACCGGCGGCCAGCTGCAGATAGAGGGCGCGGGCCCAGCGGTCGGCCGCATTGCCGCCGGCCAGACGCCGCGCCTGCGCCAGGGCACGCTCCTCCACCGCGGCGGGCTCGCCGCCCTGAAGGCGTGCCTCCAGCCGCTGCAGGTCCTCGATGAAGGCGGCCTCGAGCGGGGGGGCGGCCTGGGCCGGCGTCACGGCCACCAGCCAGCAGAGCAGCAGGCCGACAGGAAGGTATCCGCGATGGTGCATCCATGACTCCCGGCGATTCATCTCAGCTGGAACTCCAGGCGCTGGCGCGCCCGGCGCAGCCCCTGGGCGGGCTCGAAGCGCCAGCGCGATACCGCCTGGCGCGCGGCCTTGTCGAAGACGTTGGCGGGGCGCGCCGAGGTCACGCGAATGCTGGAGCGGTCGACGCTGCCGTCGGCGCGAATCACGAACGCCAGCTCGACGTACCCCTCGAGGCCACGACGCTGGGCCCGCGACGGATACTCCGGCGGCACCCGGCGGGTGGGCGCAATCTGCCCCACGTCCACCGGCTCGCGGCTGACGGGCGCCCGGGCCACCGCCTCCTCGGGGCTCTCGGCCGCCGGGGAGGATGCCGACGCGGGGGCCGGGGAAGGTACCGGATCCGGGGCGGGCGCCGCCCGCGGTTCCCGCGGCAGCTCGCGACGGGGCTCGGGGGGTGGTGGCTCCTGCGGCGGGGGGTCGGGGCGTACCTCGGCCAGCTCGGGCAGCGAGCTGTCCAGCGCCACCGGCTCCGCCCGCTCGGCCGGTAGCTCGGCCTCCGGCAAGGCCAGGGCGGCATCCGGCAAGGGGGCAGGCTCCGGCAGCGGCGGCGGGGTGGCGGCCGGTGGCACCGCAGGGGGCGGCGGGGTGGCAGGCTCGGCCGCCTCGGGCTCCGGCGCCGCCACCGGCTGCATCATCGTCAGCGGCATCTCCAGCACCTCGATCTCCTGTTCCGGCGGTGACACCAGCAGCGCCAGCAGCCAGAAGAGCCCCAGCGCCAGGAGGGCACCGGCCAGGATGGCGACCGGGACCCGGGTCATGGCGCGCCTCGGGTCGCCGCCACCGCGACCTTCTCCACGCCGGCCTGGCGGATGCGATCCATCACCTCGATCAGGAGACCCGTGGTGGCGTCGCGATCGGCCTGGATCACCACGCCGCCCTCGCCGCTGACCAGCGCCGCGACCTCATCACCGACACGGTGGGCATCCACCGGCTCGCCATCCACCCAGACGGCGCCCTCGGGGGTGATGGCCACCATCAGCTGGGCATCCGGCTGCGGCGCGGCGGCGCTGGATTCGGGCCGCTGGATCTCGACACCGCTCTCCTTGATGAAGCTGGTGGTGACGATGAAGAAGATCAGCATGATGAAGACCACGTCGAGCATCGGGGTCAGGTTGACCTCGCCGGCGTCACCCGCCTCAGCGACGGTCATGCGGCGTCTACGCATCGTTCTCCTCCACGGCGCGGGCCAGGCGGTCATGCAGCCGCTGGTCCTCGCGCCGGATGATCTGTTCCAGGCGGGTGGTGAACAGCAGCCCCACCACGGCTACCGCCATCCCCGCCAGGGTGGGCAGGGTGGCGCGCGCCACCCCGTCGGCCATGGCCCGTGCCTGGCCGGTGTCGCTCAGCGCCAGGCTGTCGAACACCGCGATCATGCCGGTCACGGTACCCAGCAGGCCGAGCAGCGGGCAGAGCGCCACCAGCAGCTTGAGCCAGGGCAGCGGCCGGCGCAGTCGCGCGATCAGCTCGCGGGTCCAGACCTCGCGCAGGGTCAGGGCGCTCCAGCTGTGGTGATCCGGCCGCGCGGCCCAGCGCCGGATCAGTGCGCGCCGCGCTCGCCGGTAGGTGATGCGGAAGAACAGCACTCGCTCCAGGGCCAGGCTGAAGAGCAGCGTCGCCACCGCGACGATACCCAGCAGCACGACCCCGCCGGCATCGACCAGCCGTGCAAGGGGCTCAAGCCAGAGCGGCAGCATGGGTCGCCTTCCCGCGGGTACCGGGCACCGGGTGACGGCTTTCCAGGCGCTCGGCCAGGGCCGCGCTGGCCTGCCCCTCGATGACGCCGGTGAGTCGGCGGCTGCGCCCGGCCAGGGCCGTATGGGCGAACAGCAGCGGCACCGCGGTGACCAGCCCGAGCACGGTGGTCACCAGCGCCTGGCTGATGCCCCCGGCCATCAGCTGCGGGTCGCCGGTGCCGAAGACGGTGATCGCCTGGAAGGTGACGATCATGCCGGTGACGGTACCCAGCAGCCCCAGCAGCGGCGCCACCGCGGCCAGCAGCTTGACCAGCGGCTGCCCCCGCTCGAGCCGCGGCAACTCCGCCAGCACCGCCTCGTCCAAGCGTGCCTCCAGCGCCTCCGGAGAGGGATCGTCCGCAAGCGCCCGGAAGCGCAGCAGCACACGGCCCAGCGGGTTGTCTTCGCGCAGGCGATCCAGCCCCCTGAGCTGCCGGCGCACCGCGATGCTGACCTTGAGCAGGTAGCCGTACTGGGCAAGGGCCACCAACAGGCCGAAGGCCCCCAGCCCCACCACCACATAGCCCACGGCACCGCCCTGCTGGAAGCGCTCCATCAGGCTGGGGCGCTGGGCGAGTGCGGCGATCACCTGGCCCCGGGTGGGGTCCAGGGCGACGCGATCACCCTCCCCGGCCTGGAAGGCGGCCAGCCGCTCGCTCACCGCGTCCGGGGTACGCGCCACCGTGGCCAGCAGGCCCTCCTCGGCGCCGCGCTCGAGCAGCTCGCCCTGGCTGAAGGCCGCCAGGTCGCCCAGGCGCACCACCTCGCGGCTGGCGATCTCGCCGTCGCTGGCGGCCACCGGGGCCTCGAAGGCCCAGAGGCGACCGGTCTCGGCGGTCAGCGCCATCAGCGCGTCGCCCAGGGCCTCGAGGTGCTCGGGGCGCAGCACCTCGGCATCATCCAGGCGCGGCGGCAGCGCGGCGCCGCCCACCGTGACCCAGCTCTCGGCCAGGGCATCGCGCAGCTCGCCGCTGTGGCGCGCCAGGGTGTCCAGCACCGCGGAGAGGTCTTCCCCCTCTTCGGCCTGGCGGGCCGCCAACGCCGCTTCGCGCGCCTGCAGCGCCGCCTGGCGCTCCGCCTGAGCCGCGGCACGCGCCTCGGCCTGTGCGTTGGCGGCTCGGGCCTCCTCGAGGGCCGCGGCCAGGGCGTCACGATCCTCGACCAGCTCGGCCAGGCGCTGGGCATCGCGGGCCTCGGCGGCCTCGCGCTCGGCACGCAGGGTGGCCAGGGGGTCGTCCTGAGCCGCGGCAGGCAGCGCACCGGCCAGCAGCAATGCGGCCAGGGCGGCCGCGACGAGACGCCGGGCAGCCGGCATGACGGGGGAGATCATGGGGCCTCCTGCGCGGCGGCGGTGATGGGGTGGGAGACCGGCAGGGTCAGCAGCTCCGGGGCCCGCTGGTCCCGGGCGATGCGCAGGCCATGGCGAAGCTCGACCCGCCCGGCCTCGTCGAGGAGCTGCCAGCGCGCCTCGTCGGCACGCCAGACGGCGCCCTCCCGGCCGTCGGGGGTCAGGTAGTAGAGCCCCACACGCCCCAGGCGCAGGAAGTCCACCTCGCGGCGGTTGCCGCCCTCGCCTTCTGCTTGGTGCAAGGTGCCACGCCAGGCATCCAGCTCACGGCCATAGTCGAGCTCGGCGCGCCAGGCGGCGAGGATCCGGTCCAGCCGCTCGGCAGCCGAGGCATCGGGGTCGGCCAGCCCCTGCTCGAGAGTCGCGACCCGCGCCAGGCGCTCCTCGACGAGGAACGGCAGGTCGCGCTCGACCCAGGCCTGCAGGCGCGAGACCAATGCACTTTCGAGGGCCGGCAACCTCTCACGGGTATCGGCCAGAGTCTCCAGGGCCGCCTCGCGCTCATCGAGCCGCTCGGCCAAACGGTCCAGTCGCGGCGCCTGGGCCTCGCCCTGCGCCTGGAGGCGACGGGTCTGTGCCTCCAGGCGGCGCAGTTCGGCGAGCATGTCGCGAGTCGCCTCGTCGGCGGCATCGATGCGCACCTGCAGCTCGGCCTGGGCACGCTGGCCCTCACCGGCCTCCTGCAGGAGTTCCTGGCCCAGCAGTGGGGTCGTCGCCAGCAGCAGGCCGGCACATCCCCAGCGCAGCGCGGGTAGCATCCTCTTCACGTCGAGCTCCCTGGATCCGTATCGAAAGGCGGCAAGATCATCTCAAAAATGATAACAATTATCAATCATATGAAGGTCACTGAGTGCCCCCATCCCTACCGAGCCCGGCAGGGATGGGGGAGTGTCGCCCTAGCACCACTAGAAGCGCCAGGTGAGGTTGGCCATCACGGAGCGCGGCGCGCCATGGAAGGCCTGGTCCCACTTGAGGCTCGCCAGGTACGTCTCGTCGGTGACGTTGTTGACGTTCAGCGAGCCGGTCAGGTTATCGCTGAAGTCGTAGCTCGCCATCAGGTCGACCAGGGCATAGGCCGCCTGGCGGGTCTTGCCATCGGCGAGGTCACGGTCGCGCTCGATATCATCCTGCCAGCGAACTCGCGCCCCCACCTTGAGGGCGTCCAGGGCGGCCGGCCGGTAGCTGGTGGTGGCGCGCACCAGGTGGCGAGGGATATAGGTGTTGGTGGCCTCGCCCTCGGCGTCTTCCACCTCCAGGTAGGTATAGCCGACGCTGGCCTGCCAGCCCGGGGCCAGTTCCCCGGCGAGCGTGGCCTCCACGCCCTCGCTGGTGATGCCGTCGCCGCCCGTATAGAAGGCGATGCCATCCGGCCGGGTACCTGCCGGTTGGGCAACATTATCCTGCTCGGTGCGGAACAGCGCCAGCGAGGCATCGGCGCCGCCGTCGAACAGCTCGGCCTTGAGGCCGACCTCCTGGCTGATGCCGTCGACGGGGTCGAGGTAGTCGCCGTTGCGGTCGATGGCGGTCTGGGGCTGGAAGATCTCGGTGACGCTGGCGTAGAGGGACGCCCGGTCGGTGACATCATAGATCAGCCCGCCATAGGGGGTCAGCACCCGGTCATGGTCGCTCGCCTGGGAGACCCCGTACTGCTCGCCGGTGGTGTCGGCCCAGCTCAGCCGGGCGCCGGCCACGGCGGTCCAGCGCTCGGCGAGGTCCAGCTTGGCAGCGCCGTAAAGGCTGCGCTCCTTGACCGTGGCATCCCCGTCGGTACCAGGCAAGGCCACCCAGGCGTCGGGTTCGGGATAGTATCCATTCCAGTCGTCCAAGGGTGGCAACCCCTGCCCTCCCGCATCGAAGTCCGCCGTGGGGTAGCGGGAGAGCTGCTGGTTGCGGCTCTGGCTCCAGTCCGTGCCCACCACCAGCTGGTGGCTACGGCCAAAGGCCTCTAGGTCGCCCTTGGCATGCAGGTCGGCCACCCACTGCTCCAGGTGGCGATCGTATCGGCTGAGGGTCAACTGCTCATCGGCAATGCGCCCTGTCGTGGCATCCGGCGTGCCGTAGAGATAGAACAGCTGGGTGTCGGAGAACATATCCAGATGGGTAAGCGTGCCCTTCAGCGACCAGCTCTCGCCGAGGGCCTGTTGCACCTCGAGGAAGCTGCGCCTTGTCTCCACGTTCCAGTAGGACCAGTCGGGTGCCGAGGAGGTCTCGACGTCGTAGTCGGTAGGGTTGCCGGCCGAGTCATAGAGCGGCAGAGAGCCCCACATGTTGCCGTCGGTATTGTTCTGCTGCCAGGTGTGGCCGAGGGTCACCAGGGTGCTGTCGGTGACATCGGCCTCCAGCACGCCGTAGAGCAACCCGCGCTCGCGACTCAGCCGGTCCAGGTAGGAGTCGCCCTCTCGCCCCGCCGCCACCAGGCGCCCTCGGACGCGCCCCGCATCATCCAGCGGCCCGGCGACATCCACCTCCAGGCGCCGCTGGTCCCAGGAGCCGACACTTGCCGAGACCGAGGCCTGGGACACATAGGTGGGGCGCTTGCGCACGAAGTTGACCGTCGCCGCGGGATTGCCCGAGCCCGACATCAGGCCGGTGGCGCCACGTACCACCTCTACCCGGTCGTAGATCGCGGTAT
Source organism: Halomonas shengliensis (assembly GCF_900104135.1). Taxonomy (GTDB): domain Bacteria; phylum Pseudomonadota; class Gammaproteobacteria; order Pseudomonadales; family Halomonadaceae; genus Halomonas; species Halomonas shengliensis. The sequence continues at coordinate 116,547 of NZ_FNIV01000009.1, forward strand.
CCATGTCGCCATGCACGTTGTTGTAGGGCATCGGCACGCGCACCCCGTCGACCTGGAAGTTGGAGATCTCGAAGCCCCGCGCGGTGTAGTAGGTGCGGTCCGTCTCGAGGCGCTCCACGGTGACCCCGGGCGTGCTCTCCAGGACATCATTGGTGGTGTCGAGGTTGAAGTCGTCGATCTGGGCGCGAGTCACGGTGGAGACGGACTGGGGGGTCTCGCGGGGTGTCAGGTCGAGCCGGGTCGCGGTGCTGGTGAGCGGCACCCGGTAACGCTCCGTGCCCTCGGTGACGACCGACAGGGCCTCGGCCTCGACGGTCAGGGGCTCCAGGTCGGTGGCGCCATCCCCGGCGTCGGTACCCTGCTGGGCCATCAGCGCCGGGGAGAACGCAACCAGGGCACCGGCCGTGGCCAGGCCAAGCGTATGGCGCACGGCGCGACTCAGGGGGGGAACGAAGGGCAGGACGTAGCGTGGTGACATGAGGAGCAAGCCTTGTCTTTCTGTGTTAGTGTTAATGATATTACTTCTTGTTTAGATTCAATATACACAATGACACTGCTCCCTGGCAACGACAACCCAACGCCGCTCGAGAGACTGTATCGGGGTCCGATGGCCCATCTGGCAGCTCCCCGAATCACTTCCGGACTGCACTCTTCGGGCATGCCGGCCCGGCAGTTGCTGGACCCGGTCACCCTGGAGGCGCTGCTAGCCCGCTTCGGCGCTCGCTACGGCACGGGCGATCGCCGCGCGGTGGCCTCGCTGTGGTCCAAGTGGCACCTCAGCGCCGTAACGGCCCATGGCCTGGCGGCCAACCTGCTGCTGGGGCGCGACCTGCCACTGGGGCTGGATGACCTGCATCTCGAGATATCTGCCGAGGGACGGACCAGCGGACTGGTGCTACGCCATGCCGGCCGCCCCCTGACCGAGCTCGCCCACGATTCCCGCTTCGCCACCCTGCTCGACGGCCACCTGACGCCGCTGATCGAGGCCCTGGCCAGGGCCACCGGAGCCGCGCCCAGGGTGTTCTGGAGCAACGCGGGTAACTATTTCGAGCACTTCGCCCAGGCCCTGGCCGAGCACCCCCTGGCCACGCCGGAAGTGACGGCCCCGGCCCGGCAGCTGCTGGAAAGCCGGACCCTCCCCGACGGTCGTCGCAATCCCCTCTACCGCCCGGTCCGCTATGTCGAGGCGAACGAAACCGGCTCGCCACGCCGGGTGCGACGACTCTGCTGCCTTCGCTACCTGATCGACGAGCTTGGCGTCTGCGGCAACTGCCCGCTGGCCTGCGCTCGCGCCAGCCGGAGCGCCGGTAGCGCCGCCCGATCGACGTGAGGTGCAGGTGAACCCGGATCTTTCGCTGGCAAACACCGGAAGCCCGTCATTATTGATATTTGTTATCGTTTGCATTAGCCTTTGCACCGCCATGCCCGCCCCGCGGCGGTGTCTCGTCAGGAGCTATCGATGTTGGAAACGCGCGCCGCCTCCTTCGCGGTCAACGGCCGATGCCTGCTGCATCCCCTCGACCTCACCTTCGAGGAGGGCCGGGTCCATGGCCTGATCGGCCACAACGGCTCGGGCAAGTCGACCCTGCTGAAGCTGCTGGCTCGCCAGCAGCCGGCCAGCCAGGGGCAGCTGCACCTGGACGGCACGCCGCTCGCGGCCTGGGGGCATCGCGCCTTCGCCCGCCAGGTGGCCTACCTGCCCCAGCAGCTGCCGGCCGCCGAGGCCCTCACCGGCCGCGAGCTGGTGGGCTTCGGCCGCTATCCCTGGCATGGCCTGCTGGGCCGCCACGGCCGCGCGGACGAGGCGGCGATCGACCGCGCCCTGGTACTGACCCATACCGAGGCCTTCGCCGAGCGACAGGTGGATACCCTCTCCGGCGGTGAGCGCCAGCGGGTCTGGCTGGCCATGCTGCTGGCCCAGCAGAGCCGCTTCCTGCTGCTCGACGAACCCCTGGCGGCCCTGGACATCGCCCATCAGGTCGAGGTCCTGACCCTGATCCGTCGGCTCTGCCGCGAGCTAGGCCTCGGCGTGATCATCGTGCTCCACGACATCAACATGGCCGCCCGCTACTGCGACCGCCTGGTGGCGCTGCACGGCGGCCGCCTGCTGGCCCAGGGCACGCCGGAGGCGATGATGAACGGCGCCACCCTCGAAGCCATCTACGGCATCCCCATGCACGTCATGTCCCATCCCGCCGGCGAGTACCCTGTCGCCATCGCCCACTAGTCGCACAGTCCATTGAACGTGGAATCGCCCTTGGAGTCGCTCCTGCTTAACCCTCGACGCGCCCGGCCCTGGTTGGCCGGCCTGTTCGCCATGCTGGCCACCATCACTACCCAGGCCGCCGCACCTCGCCTGGCCACCCTCGACTGGACCCTGGCCGAGACCCTGGTGGCGCTGGAGGCGCCGCCCCTCGCCGTGGCCCAGGTCGAGGCCTACCATGCCTGGGTGGACAAGCCCGCCCTGCCCGCCACGACGATCGACCTGGGGCTGCGCAGCCAGCCCAACCTCGAGCTGCTGGCAAGCCTGGCCCCCGAACGCATCCTGATCTCGCCGATGTTCGCCAACCTTGTCCCGCGCCTCGAGCGCATCGCCCCGGTGGAGAGCCTGGCTCTCTACCGTCCCGGACGCGACACCTGGATGGAAATGCGCGAGCTGACGCAGTCACTGGGCGACCTCGTGGGCCGCCCCGAGGCGGCGGAGCGACTGATCGACAAGACCGAGGCCCGTCTCGAAACACTGCGGGGACGCCTGGATGGCGCGGCGCCCGCCCTGGTGATGGTGCAATTTATGGATAGCCGCCATGTACGGGTCTTCGGCGACAATGGCCTCTTCCAGGCGGTGCTCGACCGTCTGGGGCTGGACAACGCCTGGAGCGGCCCCACAAATGCCTGGGGCTTCTCGCTGGTGGGCATCGAGGCGCTGGTCGGCCTCGAGGCACGCCTGGTGGTGGTGGAGCCCTACCCTGCCGGGGTGCGTGACGCCCTGACCGAGGGCAGCCTATGGGGTCACCTGGTAGAGGCGAGCGAGGGGGCGCCGATCGTCCTGCCGCCGGTGTGGAGCTTCGGCGCCCTGCCCTCGGCGGCACGCTTCGCCGAGCTGCTGGTGGGTGCCCTGGAGGCGGACGATGCCGTCTGACGCCCTAGCCTACCGCCTGCGGCCACGCCTGACGCCTGTGCGCGCCTGCCTCACCCTGGGGCTGGCCGTGCTGGCCCTGGCGCTGGTCGAGCTGGATATCAGGACAGGCATCGGCGACGGCCTCGCCGCCCTGATGGCTCCGGGTTACGCGGCGGAGACCCTGGTGGTGCACTTCGCCTGGTGGCCGCGCCTGGCCATGGCCCTGCTCGCCGGCGGCGGCCTGGCGCTCGCGGGTGTGCTGATGCAACAGGTGCTGCGCAATCCCCTGGCCGCCCCCACCACCCTGGGCGTGGCTAGCGGCGCCAACCTGGCCTTGATGGCCGCCACCCTGCTCACCCCCGGCCTGCTTGGCCTGGGCCGGGAATGGGTAGCACTGGCCGGCGGGGGTGGCGCCATGGCGTTGGTCTTCGCCCTGGCCTGGCGGCGCGGCCTGGCACCGGTGGTGGTGGTGCTCGGCGGCCTGGTGATCAACCTCTACTTCGGCGCCCTCTCCATGGTGCTGCTGCTGTTCCACCAAGAGGAGCTCAAGGGGCTGTTGATCTGGGGCGCCGGCTCGCTTGCCCAGAACGGCTGGCAGGACGCCGCCTTCCTGGCCCCGCGCCTCGCCCTAGGGGCACTCGCCGCCCTCTGGCTGCGTCGCCCCCTGGCGGTGCTGGAGCTGGACGAGGCCGGCGCCAGGAGCCTCGGCGTCTCCCTCAGGCACCTGCGCCTGGCCGGCCTTGGCCTGGCGGTATTCCTCACCGGCTGCGTGGTCAGCGTGGTCGGCATCATCGGCTTCATCGGCCTGGCGGCCCCCAACATCGTGCGCCTGGCCGGCTCCCGCCGCCTGGGGGCGCGGCTGCTGTGGTCGACGCTGCTCGGCGCGCTGCTGCTGGCCACCACCGACCTGTTGCTGCAGCGCTTCTCCGGGGCGCTGCCCACCCTGATTCCCACCGGGGCGACCACCGCCGCCCTGGGTGCCCCCCTGCTGCTGTGGCTGCTCCCACGGCTGCGTCTCTCCGGCGAGGCCCTGCCCCGGGAGGCCCGCGCCATCGCCCGCCGGCATCCGGCGCCCGGGCACCTGGCCGCCTGGTTGGCACTGGGCCTGGTCGGGCTTGGCGTGGTGGCGCTGCTGGCCGGCCAGACGGCAACTGGCTGGCACTGGGCCACTCCGGACGACGGGACGCTGCTGCAGTGGCGACTCCCCCGGCTGCTGGCCGCGGCCGGCTGCGGGGTGATGCTGGCCATCGCCGGCACCCTGATCCAGCGGCTCACCGGCAACCCCATGGCCAGCCCCGAGTTGCTCGGCATCAGCGGTGGCAGTGCCATCGCCCTGATGGGCGCCCTCTTCCTGCTGCCCGCCCCCGACAACCTGACCCTGGTGGGCGCCGGGACCCTGGGGGCACTGGCCAGCCTGGCGGTGCTGGTGGGACTCAACCGCGGTAGCGGCTTGCAACCCGAGCGCCTGCTGCTGACCGGGGTGGCCATCACCGCCCTGTTCGACGCGGTGCGGGCCGTGGTCCTGGCCGGCGGCGATCCCCGGGGGCAGCAGGTCATCGCCTGGCTCTCCGGCTCGACCTACTACGTCGACCTGACCAGCGCCCTCACCGTCGGCGGGGCGACCCTGCTGCTGGCCCTGGCTGCCGCCCCGCTCTCTCGCTGGCTGGATATCCTGCCGCTGGGCGGTGCCAGTGCCACCGCCCTGGGGCTGCCGCTGGCCCGTGCGCGTCTGCTCCTGCTGCTGCTGGTGGCCCTGCTCACCGCCGGCGCCACCCTGGTGGTCGGGCCGCTCTCCTTCGTCGGCCTGCTGGCCCCTCACCTGGCCCGGCTGCTGGGCTTCTCCCGGGCCGGCTTCCACCTGCTCGGCGCGGCGCTATGCGGTGCACTGCTGATGGTGCTGGCCGACTGGCTGGGCCGCCAGTGGCTGTTCCCCGAGGAGATCCCCGCCGGCCTGGTCGCCTCCCTGCTGGGTGGCGCCTACTTCCTGTGGGGACTGCGACGGCTCTAGCCACGCCTCGATGGCACCCGGCGGCCAGCGGCGTCTAGAAGGCCCAATCCTCATCCTCGGTGGCCACGGTGCGCCCGATCACGTAGGAGGAGCCGGAGCCGGAGAAGAAGTCGTGATTCTCGTCGGCGCCCGGCGAGAGCGCGGCGAGGATGGTGGGGTCCACGTCACACAGCTCGGCGGGGAAGAGCCCCTCGAAGCCCAGGTTCATCAGTGCCTTGTTGGCGTTGTAGTGGAGGAACGCCTTGACGTCCTCGGCCAGCCCCACCTCGTCGTAGAGCGACTCGGTGTAGGCCACCTCGTTGTCGTAGAGCGCCAGCAGCAGGTCGTAGGCGTAGGCCTTGACCGCCTCCCGGCGCTCTGGGCTCGCCTCGGCCAGGGCCTGCTGGAACTTGTAGCCGATGTAGTAGCCGTGCACCGCCTCGTCACGGATGATCAGGCGGATCAGGTCGGCGGTGTTGGTCAGCTTGGCGTGGCTCGACCAGTACATCGGCAGGTAGAAGCCCGAATAGAACAGGAAGGACTCCAGGAAGACGCTGGCCACCTTGCGCATCAGCGGGTCGTCGGCGCGGTAGCGCTCGAGTATCAGCTCGGCCTTGGTCTGCAGCGCGGGGTTCTCCTCGCTCCAGCGAAAGGCGTCGTCCACTTCGCGAGTGGTGCATAGCGTCGAGAAGATCGAGCTGTAGGAGCGTGCATGCACCGCCTCCATGAAGGCGATGTTGGCGTAGACCGCCTCCTCGTGGGGGGTCATCGCGTCCGGCATCAGCGTAGGGGCACCGACGCTGCTCTGGATGGTGTCAAGCAGGGTCAGCCCGGTGAACACCCGGATGGTGAGCCGCCGTTCGGGCTCGCTCAGGGTGTTCCATGAGGGGATGTCGTTGGAGAGCGGCACCTTCTCCGGCAACCAGAAGTTGCTGGTCAGGCGGTTCCACACCTCCAGGTCCTTGTCGTCCTCGAGCCGGTTCCAGTTGATGGCGTGGACGCGGGTCAGTCGCGATGTTGCCGTCGTCATGTCGTACTCCTTCCTTAGAGAGTGCATGAAACGCAGCCCTCGACCTCGGTGCCCTCCAGGGCGCTCTGGCGCAGGCGTACGTAGTAGAGGGTCTTGATGCCCTTGCGCCAGGCATAGATCTGGGCGCGGTTGATGTCCCGAGTGGTGGCGGTGTCGGGGAAGAACAGCGTCAGCGACAGCCCCTGGTCGACATGCTCCGAGGCCGCGGCGTAGGTGTCGATGATCGCCTCGGGCCCGATCTCGTAGGCGTCGCAGTAGAACGCCAGGTTGCCGTCGTCCAGATAGGGGGCCGGGTAGTAGACCCGTCCCAGCTTGCCCTCCTTGCGGATCTCGATGGGAGAAGCCACCGGATGGATGCTGGAGGTGGCATGGTTGATGTAGGAGATCGAGCCGGTGGGGGGCACCGCCTGCAGGTAACGGTTGTAGAGCCCGTGCGCCATCACCGCCGCCTTGAGGGCCGCCCAGTCCTCGCGGGTGGGCAGCACGATGCCGCGACGCTCGAACAGCGCCCGGGCGCGCTCGGTGCGCGGGTGCCAGTCGCGTTCGGTGTACTTGTCGAAGAAGGTGCCGCTGGCGTAGGCGGATGTCGCGAAGCCGGCGAAGGCCTCGCCACGCTCTCGGGCCAGGCGGTTGGAGGCGGCGATGGCGTGGTAGGCAACGGCGGCGAAGTAGGCGGAGGTGAAGTCCAGTGCCTCCTCGGAGCCGTAATGGATGTGCTCCCGGGCCAGGAAGCCGTGCAGGTTCATCTGCCCCAGGCCGATGGCGCGGGCGCGGGCGTTGCCGTTAGCCACCGAGGGCACCGCGGCGATCTCGGTCATCTCCGCCACCGCGGTCAGGCCGCGCACGGCGACCGCCACGCTGGCGCCGAGGTCACCCGCGTCCATCACCCTGGCGATGTTGAGCGAGCCCAGGTTGCAAGAGATGTCCTCCCCCAGGCGGCGGTAGCTGAGGTCCTCGTCGAACTCGCTGGGGGCGTTGACCTGCAGGATCTCCGAGCAGAGGTTGCTCATGTTGACCCGCCCCGCGATGGGGTTGGCGCGGTTGACGTTGTCCTCGAACATCACATAGGGATAGCCCGACTCGAACTGCACCTCGGCCAGAGTCTGGAAGAAGGCCCGGGCGTCGATGCTGGTCTTGCGGATCCGGGGGTCCTCCACCATCTCGTGGTACTTCTCGCTGACGCTGATGTCGCCGAAGGGGACGCCGTAGACCCGCTCCACGTCGTAGGGCGAGAAGAGGTGCATGGGCGCGTTGCGTCGGGCGAGCTCGAAGGTGATGTCGGGGATAGTGACCCCCAGCGAGAGGGTCTTGATGCGCACCTTCTCGTCGGCGTTCTCGCGCTTGGTGTCGAGGAAGCGCAGGATGTCGGGATGGTGGGCGTTGAGGTAGACCGCCCCTGCCCCCTGGCGGGCCCCCAGCTGGTTGGCATAGGAGAAGGCATCCTCGAGCAGCTTCATGATCGGGATGACACCCGACGACTGGTTCTCGATCTGCTTGATGGGTGCCCCCGCCTCACGGATGTTGCTGAGCAGCAGCGCCACCCCGCCGCCGCGCTTGGAGAGCTGCAGCGCCGAGTTGATACCCCGCCCGATGGACTCCATGTTGTCCTCCAGGCGCAGCAGGAAGCAGGAGACCAGCTCGCCGCGCTGGCGCTTGCCGGCATTGAGGAAGGTGGGGGTGGCCGGCTGGAAGCAGCCGCCGATGATCTCGCCCACCAGCGAGCGGGCCAGGGCCTCGTCGCCGCGGGCCAGGGTCAGCGCCACCATGCACACCCGGTCCTCGAAACGCTCCAGGTAACGGCGCCCGTCGAAGGTCTTCAGGGTATAGCTGGTGATGAACTTGAAGGCGCCGAGGAAGCTCGGGAAACGAAACTTCCAGGCGTAGGCCTGCTTGAACAGCGCCTTGATGAAGCCAGCGTCGTACTGCGCCAGCACGGCCGGCTCGTAATACTCCTGCGCCACCAGATAATCGAGCTTCTCCTCCAGCGAAGGGAAGGACATCGTGTTCGGGTTGACGTGCTGCAGGAAGTACTGGCGCACCGCCTCGCGGTCGTGCCCCAGTTGCAGTCGCCCGTCGGCGTCGTAGAGGTTGAGCATGGCGTTGAGCGCATGGTAGTCCAGCTCGCGCGCGGCCTCCCCCTGACGGGGCGGCGGGGTCAGGATGGTCGTGTCCAAAACTCTCTCACTCCCTTGCGAACCCGGGTCACGTCCTCGTCCGTGCCCAGCAATTCGAATCGATACAGCAGCGGAACGCCGCACTTCTCGGCGATGATGCGTCCGGCCAGCCCGTAGGCGGCACCGAAGTTGGTGTTGCCGGCGGCGATCACCCCCACCAGCAGCGCCCGGTTGCCGGCGTCGTTGAGGAAGCGGATCACCGGCGCGGGCACCGCCCCCCTCGCCTCGCCACCGCCGTAGGTGGGCGTCACCAGCACGAAGGGGCCTGTGGCCTCCAGGGCCGGCGCCTCCCGCTCTAGCGGGAGGCGCCGGGCCGGCAAGTCCAGCTTCTGGATAAAGCGATGGGTGTTGCCGGAGCGGGTCGAGAAGTAGATCAGCTCCGGTGGCGACGTCGAGACGGCCGCCACGGTCAGGCCCGGGCCAGGTGGCCGAGGCGGTCCGGGCGGAAGCCGGACCAGTGCTCGCTGCCGGCCACCACCACCGGCAGCTGGCGATGGCCCAGGGCCATCACCCGCTCGCGGGCCTGGGGATCACGCTCCAGGTCGATCAGGCGGTAGGCGATGCCCTGGCGCTCCAGGGTGCGACAGGTGGCCGTGCACTGGGGGCAGGCGGGGCGGGTATAGACCTCGATTTCCATGGTGACACTCCCTGTTGGCAGGAAAACTATATATGGCATCTACAGAGGCAAGGATACACCATATATAGAATTCGTCACCCTTGAAATACCATATGTTGTGGTGCAGGAAGACATAAAGCACAAGCGGACAGAGGCAAGGGGCAAGGGGCAAGGAGCAAGGAGCAAGGAGCAAGGAGCAAGGGACAAGGGACAAGGGGCAAGGGGCAAGGGGCAAGGGGCAAGGGGCAAGGGGCAAGGGGCAAGGGGCAAGGGGCAAGGGGCAAGCAGGGCAGGATGCCGCCACGAGGCGTCCTGCGGCATCGAGATCATGTCAGGGCGCAGATGACGGATGCCTGAAATCGGGTAGGGGCCGGGGTTGCCCCCGGCGCCCTCCCACACCACCGTACGTACCGTTCGGTATACGGCGGTTCATGCAGAACGGCTGAGCCACCTTACCGTATCGAGTACCGAGATCAGGCCCAGACGGTCGAACCACTTCCGAGGCAGAGCCTGATTCATGTGCGAGGCGCCGGCGTTCCACCAAGGGCCTCGCCCGTTTCCCGCTGACTTCCACGCCCGGTGGTGATCCAGGCCCAGCGCCGTAAGCTTCCGGCGCCGGGTCCATGGGCGCTTCCATTGCCGCCAGATCACGCAACGAAGTCGGCGACGTATCCAACCATCCAGCGCCTCCAGCGGGCGCTTTACGTCGACGAGGGAGAAGTAGTTGGCCCAGCCCCGCAGGACCGGAATCAACTCTTCAATAACGCGCCGTATGTTGCGCCCCCTGCCGCGCTTGAGGATCTCGCGGACACGCTGCATCAGGCGCTGCAGGCTGGCCTTGGCCAGCGTCAGCTTCGGCAACCTGTGCCGAGTCAGCGTGTAGCCCAGATACCCCCGGTTCCACGGCCGGTCCACCGCACTCTTGTCGCGATTGACCGTCAGCCTAAGCGAGCTCTCGAGAAAATCACTCAGGCTGGCCATGACGCGCTCACCTGCTCGCCGACTCCTGACATACACCTGCATGTCGTCGGCATAGCGGCAGAAGCGGTGACCGCGGCGTTCCAGTTCCTTGTCCGCATCATCCAGCAGGATATTCGCCAGCAGCGGGCTCAGTGGCCCACCCTGGGGCGTTCCCTGCCGGCGTGGCGCGGCCAGGCCGTCCTGGAACATCCCGGCTTCCAGGTAGCGACGGATCAGGCGCAGCACCCGCTTGTCGCGGACGCGGCGCGCGACCCGCGCCATCAGCAGGTCGTGGTTTACTCTGTCGAAGAAGGCTTTCAGGTCGAGGTCGACCACCCAGCGGTGGCCGGCGGTGACATGGGTCTTCATCGCCGAGACGGCCTGCTGGGCGCTGCGTCTGGGGCGATAGCCGTAACTCGATGCGGAGAAACCCGGATCGAAGATTGGCGTCAGCACCTGCAGCAGCGCCTGCTGGATCAACCGGTCGGTGACCGTGGGAATGCCGAGCTGCCGCGTCCCGCCCTTGGGCTTGGGGATCTCGACGGCCCGGACCGGGCTGGGGTGGTACTCACCGACCAGCAGCCGCTTGCGCAGCGTCGGCCAGTGTTGCTTCAGGTGGTCGGCCAACTGGTGCACCGTCATGCCATCGGCACCCGGCGCGCCTTTGTTGGCGACCACCTTGCGGTAAGCCCGCGCCATGTTGGCCTTCTCTACCACAGCCTCCATCAGCGGGGCGGGCTCCGCTTTCGTCCACGATGACGACGCCGGGACCGTCTCGACGCCCACCGGCCAGGGCTCGGGGTTCCGCCCCTGCCCCTCTGGGTGGGTGGCGGTATCAGCGCCACTTCCTGTCTTCACGATCGATCCTCGAGACGTCATCGCCTACTCGCGGTTCTTCATGTTCGGCCCTTGGTGCCGCGGTGAACCGGCACTTACTATGGCCTCGGCTGACGTCTGGTGGCCCATCCCGTCGCCTCTCGACGCCGGTAGCACCGTGGCAGACCACCAGACCTCCCAGGGTAAGACGCGCGACCTTCCTCCCATCTACCCGCCGCATTTACCTCCACATCTTCCGGATAGCTATTGGGCTTCGAGTGTCATTGCCCTCTCGCCCAGATGTGGCTGCCTCATATGCGGTTCCTGTTCGTCGGGCCGGGAGTTTGCCTACAGCTTCCTTCAGATTCCGCCTCACGGCGGACACCCTTGCTGTTCGGCTAGCGGTTCCCGCTATCAGGGTCCGCAGGGGACTTTCACCCCCGAGTCATCCCGAGGCGCCACCCTCGGGAACAGCACCTATCGGTGCTACGCGCCATGCCTGGCGCACAACGACAGCGCCGCGGCCCAGGGGCCGCGGCGCTGCGTGGTGAGACCGGAAGTCGTCGGTCGATCAGGCGGTGGCCGCCTGGTAGCGACGCTCGACCTCGTCCCAGTTGATCACGTTGAAGAACTCGGCGATGTAGTCCGGGCGCTTGTTCTGGAACTTGAGATAGTAGGCGTGCTCCCACACGTCCAGACCCAGTACCGGGGTGTTGCCGTTGGAGATCGGGCTATCCTGGTTCAGGCTGTTCTCCACCACCAGGGTCTTCTGCGGGGTGACGCAGAGCCAGGCCCAGCCGCTGCCGAAGCGACCCAGGGCAGCCTTGGTAAAGGCGTCCTTGAAGGCCTCGAAGCCACCCAGCTCGCTGTCGATGGCCTCGGCCACCTTGCCCTTGGGCTGGCCGCCGCCATTGGGCGACATCATCTGCCAGAACATGGTGTGGTTGGAGTGGCCGCCACCATTGTTGATCACCGCCTGACGCTTCTCCGCCGGCACCTTGTCCAGATCGGCCAGCAGCTCATCGACCGGCACGTCTTCCAGGCCGGTGCCCTCGAGGGCAGCGTTCAGGTTGTTGACGTAGGTCTGGTGGTGACGCGAGTGGTGGATCTCCATGGTCAGCGCATCGATATGCGGCTCGAGTGCGTCATAGGCATACGGGAGGTCAGGGAGGGTATGTGCCATGTTGATCATCTCCTTGTGGTGGCTTTGCATGAAATGCAATTCGTGTCCTGCACTGACGCGAGATGCGGCCAGGGCGCGAGGTTTTCAACCGCCTCGGCCAAGATTTTTCCTGCCACGCGCTCTCGCGAGGGTGAGGCCACCCTACTCCAGGCGATCGGAATCCGTCTAGCTCGGGCCAGGCAACAGCAGAGCAATCGCATATGGCAACATCGCTCAAGGCTTTTCTGGCGACAGGCCTGCGAGGGGGCGCTGTAAACCCTTCCCTGGGCGCTACCGATGCCATCCCTGGCATAGGACCCCCTCTTCGACCTGCCCCCGGCGCCTTTCGCTATCGATGCTGAGCTAACGACGATAGCCCTGCAAACAGCAGAAGGCCGGCCCCAGAGGGAGCCGGCCTTCGTTACTACGCCTGGGAAAGGTCGCCCTTACAGCTTCTGCTCGAGCTCCGGCAGCGCCTCGAAGAGATCCGCCACCAGGCCATAGTCGGCCACCTGGAAGATCGGCGCCTCCTCGTCCTTGTTGATGGCGACGATCACCTTGGAGTCCTTCATGCCCGCCAGGTGCTGGATGGCGCCCGAGATGCCCACGGCGATATAGAGCTCGGGGGCGACGATCTTGCCGGTCTGACCCACCTGCATGTCGTTGGGCACGAAGCCGGCGTCCACCGCGGCGCGGGAGGCGCCGATGGCGGCGCCCAGCTTGTCGGCGATGCCCTCGAGGAGCTTGAAGTTGTCGCCGCTGCCCATGCCACGGCCGCCGGAGACCACCACCTTGGCCGCGCCCAGCTCGGGACGGTCGGACTCGGCCAGCGCCTCCTTGACGAAGGTGGACTGGGCGTTGTCGGCGACGACGTCGACGGCCTCGATGGCGGCGGAACCACTCTCACCCACCGCATCGAAGGCGGTGGCGCGCACG
>NZ_FNIV01000001.1 GCF_900104135.1 Halomonas shengliensis
GGCTACCACGTCAGCACCGTGCACTGGAACTACGCCTCCACCATGGATCGCCGCAACTACGAGGCCGGCGGCACCAAGGCGGTGGACGCCGACGGCTGGTCCAAGAGCCTGGGTGGCTTCTACTCCTTCGAGAACGGCCACATGCTGCTGTGGACGCGCCTGCTTAACCCCGAGGTGCGCCCGGTCTACAGCAACAAGGAGTGGATCGAGAAGGAGTTCGGCGAGGCGCGTGCCGACTCCATCGTCAACCAGACGCGTAACCTCTGCCTCTACCCCAACGTCTACCTGATGGACCAGTTCTCCACCCAGATCCGCGTGCTGCGCCCGATCGACGTGGACAAGACCGAGGTCACCATCTACTGCTTCGCGCCCAGGGGCGAGTCGGCCGAGAACCGTCGCATCCGCATCCGCCAGTACGAGGACTTCTTCAACGTCTCCGGCATGGGCACCCCGGACGACCTCGAGGAGTTCCGCGCCTGCCAGGAGGGCTACAACGGTGCCCTGGCCGAGTGGAACGACCTCTCCCGCGGCGCCAAGCAGTGGATCGAGGGCGCCGACGACAACGCCCAGGCGATCGGCATGAAGCCGCTGCTCAGCGGCGCCTCGCCCGAGGACGAGGGCCTCTACGTGATGCACCACAAGCACTGGGTCGACGAGATGCTGCGCGCCATCGACAAGGAACGCAGCCAGTTCATCGCCACCGCATCCGCATAAGGGGAAGAGACCATGAGCATCAACTATCAGGACCTCCAGGCCTTCCTGTACCGCGAGGCGCGCCTGCTGGATGACCGCGAGTGGGACGAGTGGCTGACCTGCTACAGCAAGGACGTCGAGTTCTGGATGCCGGCGTGGGACGACGACGACCAGCTGAGCCGCGACCCGCACAGCGAGATCTCGCTGATCTACTACCCCAACCGCGAGGGTCTCGAGGACCGGGTCTACCGGATCAAGACCGAGCGCAGCGGGGCGAGCACGCCGGAGCCGCGTACCACGCACCTGGTCAGCAACATCGAGGTGCTCAAGGAGGAGGGTGACAAGGTGGAGCTGCGCTTCAACTGGCACACCCTGGTACACCGCTACAAGAAGACCCTGGAGTTCTTCGGCAGCTCCTTCTACACGCTCGACGTGTCCGGGGAGCAGCCGCTGATCACCCGCAAGGTCGTGCAACTCAACAACGACTATATCCACCAGGTCATCGACGTCTATCACGTCTGACCGTCAGGGACGACGGCGGGACAGGGACGTCCCGGCACGCCACACAAGCCCAATAACAAGCAACCCCCTGGGAATCACCATGAAAAACCTCAAGAAGACCGCCCTCGCCAGCGTGCTGGGCACCGCTACCCTCGTGTCCGCGTTCGGCGCCATGGCCGACGACCACCCGGTCAAGCTGGGGCTGATGCTGCCCTATTCGGGCACCTACACCGCCCTGGGCGAGGCCATCACCAACGGCCTCAGGCTCGCCATCGAGCAGCAGGGTGGCCAGCTGGGCGGACGCGACGTCGAGTACGTCGAGCTCGACTCCGAGGCCAACCCCTCCAAGGCCCCCCAGAACATGAGCCGCCTGGTCAAGGGCGACAAGGTCGACTTCGTCATCGGCCCGGTGCACTCCGGCGTGGCCATGGGCATGCTGCGGGTGGCCAAGCAGAGCGGCGCCATCACCATCATCCCCAACGCCGGCCTGGAGGCGGCCACCAACCAGCTGTGCATGCCCAACGTCTTCCGCACCTCCTTCAGCATGTGGCAGGACGCCTATCCCATGGGCAAGGTCGCCTATGAGCAGGGGCACCGCAGGATCGTGACCATCACCTGGGACTACGCGGGTGGCAAGGAGGACCTGGCCGGCTTCGAGGAGGCCTTCGAGGCCGAGGGTGGCGAGATCGTCGAGCAGATCCTGGTGCCCTTCCCGAGCACCGAGTTCCAGAGCTATCTGACCCAGATCGCCAGCCTCGAGCCGGATGCCGTCTACACCTTCTTCGCCGGGGGGGGCGGGGTCAGCTTCGTGCGTGACTACGCCGCGGCAGGGCTCAAGGAGAGCATTCCGCTGCTCGGCTCCGGCTTCCTCACCGAGGGCAACGTCGCGGCCCTGGGCGATGCCGGCGAGGGGGTGATGACCACCCTGCACTACGCCGAGACCCTCGACAGCGAGGAGAACCAGGCCTTCGTCTCCGGCTACCAGGAGGCCTACGGCGAGGCGCCCGACACCTATGCCGTGCAGGGCTATGACACCGGCATGATGCTGGTCCAGGCGCTCGATGCCGTGGACGGCAACACCGAGGACCAGGAGGCGCTGATCGAGGCCCTGGCCGGTGTCGAGCTCGAGAGCCCGCGTGGCCCGATGAGCTTCTCCGATTCCCATCACCCCATCCAGAACGTCTACCTGCGCGAGATCCGCGACGGCAGGCACGAGGTGGTCGGCGTCGCCGCCGAGCAGCTCGAGGTGCCGGACGACGCCTGCAGGATGTAACGCGGACACCGTCTGACTCGGGGGCGAGCGGGGCTCGCCCCCTTCATCTGGAGGGGATCACATGGATCTCGCATTCTTCGGCGTGCAGCTACTCAACGGGCTGCAGTACGGGCTGCTGCTGTTCCTGATCGCCAGCGGCCTGACCCTGATCTTCGGGATCATGGGGATCATCAACCTGGCCCACGGCGCCATGTACATGATCGGTGCCTACCTGGTCTGGGACCTGACCCTGCGGCTCGGCAACTTCTGGCTGGCGATCCTTATCGCCATCCCGGTGGCAGTCGCCCTGGGGCTGATCATCGAGCGGCTGTTCCTCGACACGCTCTACAAGCGTGACCACCTCTATCAGGTGCTGCTCACCTTCGGCCTGATCCTGGTGCTCAACGAGGCGCAGCGCATCATCTGGGGCGGCGACGTGCACAGCGTGCCGGTGCCGGCACCCTTCGACGCCAGCCTGCAGCTGACCGACAACCTGCAGTACTCGGTCTACCGGCTGTTCGTGATGGGGGTCTGCCTGGCCCTGGCCGGGGTCATCTACTGGGTCATCCGCCATACCCGGCTGGGCATCATCATCCGCGCCGGCGCGGTCAACCGCGACATGGTGGAGGGGCTCGGCATCAACGTGCGCACCCTGTTCACCCTGATCTTCAGTGTCGGCGTGGCGCTGACCGCCTTCGCCGGCATGATCGCCGCCCCGCTGACCTCCATCGCCCCGGGCATGGGCGACAGCATCCTGATCACCTGCTTCGTGGTGGTGGTGATCGGCGGCATCGGCTCCATCAAGGGCGCCTTCTGGGGCGCGATCCTGATCGGCATGGCCACCACCTTCGGGTCGGTGCTGATCCCCAGCCTCGCCAGCATGGTGATCTACCTGATCATGGCCGCCGTGCTGCTGGTGAAGCCACGCGGACTGTTCGCTTGAGGAGGGCGACACCATGTTACATACCTATCCCAAGCGCGTGATGGCCATCATGCTGGCCCTCACCGCCATCGTCGCCACCTTCCCCCTGTGGGGCGAGGCGGTGTTCGGCGGCCAGGCCGACTTCATCCTGGAGAAGATCACCCTGATGCTGATCCTGGCGCTGTTCGCCATGAGCCTCGACCTGCTGGTGGGGGTGGTGGGCCTGGTCAGCCTGGGCCATGCGCTGTTCTTCGGCCTGGGGGCCTACACCCTGGCGCTGGCCAGCCCCGAGTTCAGCCCCGCCTCGCTGTGGTGGATGCTGCCCCTGGTGATGCTGGTGGCGGCGGTGGCGGCGCTGGTCGTCGGCATGCTGGTGATCCGCACCAAGGGCATCTTCTTCATCATGACCACCCTGGCCTTCGGGCAGATGCTTTACTACTTCATCAGCACCTCCCAGTTCGCCGGCGGTACCGATGGCGTCTTCATCATGTTCCGGCCGAGCCTGACGCTCGGCGAGACGGCGCTGCTGGACCTCGACAACCCCTACACCTTCTTCTACTTCTGCCTCGGCCTGCTGGTGGCGGGGTATCTCTTCCTGCGCTGGCTGACCCGTTCCTACTTCGGCCAGGTGCTGGACGGCATCCACGACAACGAGCACCGCATGCAGGCGCTGGGCTATGCCACCGCCGGCTACAAGCTGGTCGCCTTCGTCATCGCCGGGGTGATGGCCGCCATCGCCGGGATGCTGGCGGCGATGCAGTACGGCTTCGCCAACCCGGCGCAGCTGGGCTGGCACACCTCCGGCGAGGTGCTGATGATGCTGATCCTGGGTGGGATGGGCACCATCTTCGGGCCGATCCTGGGTGCCTTCGCCTACGAGATCCTGCTGTTCGTCTACGAGCATGCCACCACCCACTGGCCGATCCTGATGGGCCTGACCATCATCGCCGCGGTGCTGGTGCTGCCACGCGGCATCGCCGGCGTGATCATCGCGCCGCCCTGGCGCCGCCGGGCATCGGCGTATGAGCCGGCGGCCGACGAGGCGACACCGGGGAAACCTGCCACCCAGGGCGAGGAGGGCTGAGCCATGACCCAGGAACCGATCCTTGCCACCCGGGGCCTGACCCGTCGCTTCGGCGGCCTGGTCGCGGTCAACGACGTCGACTTCGACGTCGCCCCCAACGAGATCCACGCCATCCTCGGCCCCAACGGCGCCGGCAAGAGCACCCTGATCAACCTGCTCTCCGGGGAGATCCCGCCCTCCGAGGGCGAGGTGCGCTACCGCGGCCGGCCGATCCAGGGCAGGAGCGTGCGCCAGATCGCCCGCATGGGCATCGGCCGCAGCCACCAGAAGACCAACATCTTCCCGCGGCTCAACTGCCTGCAGAACTGCGAGCTGGCGGCGCGTATCCACATGGGCGGCGTGTTCGGCAGCTGGCGCTCCCGCCGGCAGGCGCGCCGGGTCAGCGAGCGGGCGCTGGAGGTGCTCGACACCTGCCAGCTGACCCATCGCGCCTACACCCCGGCCGCCGACATGAGCTATGGCGAGCAGCGCCAGCTGCAGATCGCCATGGTGCTGGCCACGGCGCCGTCGCTGATGCTGCTCGACGAGCCCATGGCCGGCATGGGCCGCGAGGAGACCGCCCAGGTAACCGAGCTGCTGGCCAGCCTCACCGACCGCTACACCCTGGTGCTGATCGAGCACGACATGGATTCGGTGTTCCGCCTGGCCGACCGCATCACCGTGATGGTGGATGGTTGCGTGCTGGAGAGCGGTCCCACCGAGCAGATCCGCACCAGCGAGAAGGTGCGCGACGTCTATCTCGGGCGCCACCATGAGGAGGCCACCGCATGACCGCACAGCAGCAGATCACCCCGCTGATCGAGGCCCGCGGGCTGCACACCTACTACGGCGAGAGCCATGTGCTGCACGGCGTCGACCTCACCCTGATGCCCGGCGAGACCCTCAGCCTGCTGGGGCGCAATGGCATGGGCAAGACCACCACCCTGAAGTCGATCCTCGGCTTCGTGCCGCCGCGCCGCGGCGAGGTGTTCATCAAGGGCGTCTCCACCGCCAGGCGGCGCCCCTGGCAGCTGATCCGCCAGGGCATCGGCTATGTGCCGGAGGGGCGCGGGATCTTCCCCGGCATCAGCGTGCGCGAGCACCTGATCATGGCCGCGCGGCCTAACGAGCGGGGCGAGACGCCCTGGACGCTGGAGCGGGTGCTGGACACCTTCCCGCGCCTGGGCCAGCGCATCCACCACGACGGCTCCTTCCTCTCCGGTGGCGAGCAGCAGATGCTCTCCATCGGCCGGGCGCTGACCACCAACCCTGACCTGATGATCCTCGACGAGGCCACCGAGGGCCTGGCGCCGCTGATCCGCGACGAGATCTGGAAGATCATCCGCGAGATCAAGGCGTCCGGCATCGCCACCATCATCGTCGACAAGAACATCGACAACCTTCTGGAGGTGGCCGAGAAGCACGTGCTGCTGGTCAAGGGCGAGGTGGTCTACGCCGGTGATGCCCAGGGGCTCAAGGATGACCCCGCGATCCTCGATACCCACCTGGGCGTCGCCTGACGCCGCCCCGGCGGCCGCCGCCGGGGCGATTCCATGCATCACTCTTCGGGAACCCCTGCCATGCAACTCTTCAAGGACGCTTCGGTCCCCGCCATCACCGCCGGCTTCGTGGCGGTGCTGGTCTCCTACTCCGGCCCGCTGGCGATCTTCTTCCAGGCCGCCCAGAGCGCCGAGATCTCCAGCGCCATGATGACCTCCTGGATATGGGCCATCTCGCTGGGCGCCGCCGTCTCCGGCATCCTGCTCAGCCTGTGGCTGAAGGTACCGGTGGTCACCGCCTGGTCGGCGCCGGGCACGGCGCTGCTGGTGACGCTCTTCCCCGAGCTGTCGCTGGGCGAGGCGGTGGGCGCCTACCTGGTGGCGGCGGCGCTGCTCTTCGTGATCGGCGTCACCGGCTCCTTCGATCGCATCATCCGCCTGATCCCGCCGGGCATCGCCAGCGCCATGATGGCGGGCATCCTCTTCCAGTTCGGCGTCGGGGTGTTCGTGGCCCTGGAGGCGGTCCCCGCGCTGGCCATCGGCATGCTCGTCGCCTACCTGGTGGCCAAGCGGCTGACGCCGCGCTATAGCCTGGTGCTGCTGCTGGTCGGCGTGGTGCTGGCGGTGGTGCTGGAGGGGGCGAGCCTCGACGGGGTGTCGCTGAGCCTGGCCCAGCCGCAGTTCATCCGCCCCGAGTGGAGCTGGAGCGCCACCCTCAGCCTCGCCATCCCGCTGGTGCTGGTCAGCCTGACCGGCCAGTTCCTGCCCGGCATGGCGATCCTGCGCACCTCCGGCTACTCGACCCCCGCCAAGCCGATCGTCACCGTGGCCAGCCTGACCTCCTTCGGCACCGCCTTCTTCGGTGGCATCACCACCGTGGTGGCGGCCATCACCGCGGCGATCTGCACCAGCAAGGAGGCCCACGAGGACCCCGACAAGCGCTACGTGGCCGGGGTTGCCAACGGCGTCTTCTACCTTATCGGCGGCACCTTCGCCGGCACCATCGTGGCGCTCTTCACCTCGCTACCCGGGGAGTTCGTGGCGGTGCTGGCGGGGCTGGCGCTGATCGGCGCCATCACCAGCAACGTCAGCGCCTTCGCCGCCCAGAAGGAGCACCTCGAGGCCTCGGTGATCACCTTCATCGCCACCGCCTCGGGGGTCAGCTTCCTGGGACTGGGGTCGGCCTTCTGGGGCGTGGTGGCCGGGGCGCTGGCCTACCAGCTGCTGCATCGCCCCTTCCGGCTGCCCGGCCGCGGCGCCGAGGCATCGTCATCCGCCGGGTCGGCGGCATCCAGCAAACAACAATAGTGCTTACAGGAGAAACCGCATGAACAAGCTGCATGTGGCAATGGACGAGTCCGACTATTCGCGCCGTGGCCTGCGGCTGGGCGCCCGCCTGGCCGCCCAGTCGGGGGCCGCGCTGTCGCTGGTCTCCGTGGTGGCCGAGCCCGCGCGGGCCGAGCCGCGTCGCGCGTCGCTCGCCGCCGCGCTGGAGGAGGAGGGCGCCACGGCGGAGGTCACGGTGCTCACCGGCGACAGCGCCAAGGATGCCCTGGCCGCGCTGCTCGATGACGACCAGGCCGGCCTCTGCATGAGCGCCCATGGGCGGCGGCCGGTGCCCGAGATGCTGATCGGCAGCGTCACCGCCGGGGTGGTGCGTCGTGCGCCCCGGCCGGTCTTCCTGTGCGGGCCGCGCTACGCCCCCGACCGCCACGAGCGGGTGGAGACGATCATGGTCTGCGTCGATGGCTCGCGCCTCTCCGAGGCGATCCTGCCCCATGCGCTGGCCCTCTCCGCGCGCTTCGGTGCGCGCCTGCAGCTGCTCCAGGTGATCGACGTCAGCGCCGCGGCGGCGGTGCCCCGCGACGGTGGCCACGCCGACGTGATGGAGTCCGGCTATCTCCACGGCCTGGCCCGTCGCCTGGGGCACGAGCACGGCGTGGAGGTGGACTGGGAGGTGCTGCATGGCGACCCGGCCGACGCCATCGTCGGCTACCTGGCGGACAGCCACAACGCCATGCTGGCGATGACCACCCATGGGCGCAGCGGCCTCTCCCAGGTGGTGGCCGGGAGCGTCAGCCACGAGGTGCTCCACGAGGCGTGCTGCCCAGTGGCCGTCTACCGGCCGGCCGACCGCGGCTGAGGCGTCGATCCCGGCGTGATGCAGGTCAAGGCGGGGGCGGGCAGCGTGGCCTAGGGTGAGGCTCAGGACACATGACGAGGAGACCTGCCATGATTCCCCTTCACGATGGCGTTCACACCCTGGCGCGCTCGATGGCGAGCGCCTGGCGACGCGGCCGGGAGGAGCGTCGCTGGATGCACCTCGAACCGGAGGAGCGGGAGGCTCGCCTGCGTGACCTGGGGCTGGCGCGCTTCGATCCCTCGCTGTTTGGCGAGCGGAGCGATTCGGCGACGTCCCAGCTGCCGCGCATGATGGCGGTCTTCGGGGTCGACCCGATGACGCCGCTGGTGGTGGGCAATGGGGTCAAGCGCGACCTCGAGCGGGTGTGCAGCGCCTGCCCCGCCAGGTCACGCTGCGCGCGGGTGCTTGACCAGGGCCCGACGCCCGAGGCGTGTGCCTTCTGTCCCAACGCCATGACGCTGGAGGCGCTGGGCCACCACTGAGCGGTGACCCGGTCGTGGCAAGCTCAGCGGCCGTCTTGCCCGGCGTCGCTCCCTTCCTGGCGCACCTCCTCGCCTCTGACTTCATAGTCCCCCTCCAGCACCCGCTGCTCGCGGCGGGTGCCGGAGGCGTCGTGGGTCTCTCGGTAGTGGGTCTCGCGGTAGTGATAGCCGCCGCCGACGTCCTCGGCCTGCTCGGCGCGCATCTGCTCCATGCGCTTCTTCAGGCGGTGGCGCAGCAGCGGCATCAGCGCCCAGCCCAGCAGCAGGAAGACCAGGCCGAACACCATGGCCACGATCATCAGGGTGCCGAACAGCAGCCAGGCGGCCAGCATCTTCAACCCGTCGAGCAGGCCGCCGCCCTGGCTCTGGCGGGCGCGCTGCTGCCATGCCTGGGCGGCCCGCCAGGCGGGATTCTGGCGGGGGTCGCGGTGAGGGCCTCGGGAATCGGGCATCGAACTCTCCTGAATGGCGGCGCGTGACGCCGCGAAATGGACTGCCCCTTGGAAAGCCGCGGGCGAGGTTCGTTCCTTCTGGCCTATCCCTCCAGGGAGGCTACCCCTTCCAGACCTCGGCGACGATCTCGTAGCTCCTCAGGCGATCCGCCTGGGCGTAGACATCGGTGTTGAGCATCAGCTCGTCGGCGCCGGTCTGCTCGAGGAAGGCCTCGAGCCCGGCGCGCACCGTCTCGGGGCCGCCGACGATGGCCGCCCCCAGGAACTGCTGCAGCTGCGCCTCCTCCATGGGGGTCATCTCCAGGTGCTCCACCGGCGGCTTGGCGCAGGTGCGCCGGCCGCGGATCATGCCCAGGAACTTCTGCTGGGAGGTGGTGGCCAGGTACTCGGCGTGGGCGTCGTTGTCGGCGGCGACCACCGGCAGCCCCACCATGGCGTGGGGCTTTTCCAGCACCGCCGAGGGGCGGAAGTTGTCGCGGTAGAGGCGCAGGGCCTCGAACAGGTAGCCCGGGGCGAACTGGGCGGCGAAGGCGAAGGGCAGGCCCAGCCGCGCCGCCAGCTGGGCGCTGTAGCCGCTGGAGCCGAGCAGCCAGATCGGCACCCTGGTGCCCTGGCCGGGCACCGCGCGCACCCGCTGGCCGGGCCGTTCGTCGCCGAGGAAGCCCTGGAGCTCCTCCAGGCGCTGGGGGAAGTCCTCCACCCCCGCGTAGGGGTCGCGGCGCAGCGCCGCCATGGTGGCGGCGTCGGAGCCGGGCGCGCGCCCCAGGCCCAGGTCGATGCGCCCCGGGTAGAGGGTCTCCAGGGTGCCGAACTGCTCGGCGATCACCAGCGGCGGGTGGTTTGGCAGCATGATGCCGCCGCTGCCCACCCGGATGCGCTCGGTGGCCCCGGCGATATGGCCGATCAGCACCGCGGTGGCGGCGCTGGCGATGCCCTCGATGCCGTGGTGCTCGGCGAGCCAGTAGCGGGTGAAACCCAGGCGCTCGGTGAGCCGGGCCAGGGCCACGCTCTCCCGGAAGCTGTCGGCGGCGCTGCCGCTTTCGCGGATGGGGGCGAGGTCGAGGACGGAGAGGGGCGTATCGGCGAGACGGGGCATGGCACCTCCGGGGCGGGAAAACGATTAGCTTGCTTGTCATCCTTGGTGGGGGCAAGGGCAGGGCGTTGCAATCCCCCCGGACAGCGTGTGCCTGGGGGCGCGTTGTGCGCCGGGCGCCGCCGCGGGTCGATCGCTGCACCCACCGCGACGAGGGCCTGTCCTGCGCCATGGCGGGCCGTCGCCACTGGCCGGGCGACGGCACAGGTCGTAAGCTCAGGGGACAATGGTGAAAACGGACTTCGACCATGCCTCTGCTTCCCCTGGCCCGCGGTCGCCGTCGCGGCGCCACAAGGCGTCGCCGGCTCCCTCCGGGGGCGCGGCGCCCCAGCCTCGCCGGGCTGGACCCGTGGCTCGATCGCCTGGTGGATGCCGCCGTGATCATCGCCCTGGTGGTGGGGGGCATCGCCCTGGCGCTGACCCTGCTGCTGTGATGCCCTCGTCGTCCCCGTGACGGGCTGCTATGGTGACGTCCTGCCGCCACAGGGACGTCCCGCATGAGCCCCATCCCCTCCGCCGTGCCGACGACACCGCGCGCCTCGCGCAAGGAGATCTTCGGCTGGGCGATGTTCGACTTCGCCAACCAGGCCTACACCCTGCTGATCATCACCGTGGTGTTCGGCGAGCTCTTCACCACGGTGATCGTCGGCGACCGCGGCGACGGCTATCGCCTGGCCAACTTCCTGTGGAGCCTGGCGCTGGCGGTGAGCTACCTGCTGGTGGTGGTCACGGGGCCGCTGTGCGGGGCGGTGATGGACTACCGCGCCGAGAAGAAGCGCTTCCTGTTCGCCAGCTACCTGGCCACCGTGGCCGCCACCGCGATGCTCTACTTCGTGGCGCCGGGCTACGTGGTACTGGGCCTCGCGCTGATCGTGGTCTCCAACTACGCCTACTCCATGGGCGAGTCCTTCATCGCCGCCTTCCTGCCCGACCTCGGCCCGCCCGAGGATCTGGGCAAGATCTCCGGCTTCGGCTGGGCGCTGGGCTACGTGGGCGGGCTCTTCGCCGCGGGCTTCACCCTGGTGGCGCTGGGCGAGGCCACGGCGGAGAACTTCGAGCGCATCCGCTGGGTGGGCCCCTTCGCCGCCGGCTTCTTCCTGGTTACCGCCATCCCCACCTTCCTGTGGGTGAAGGAGCGCGGCACGCCCCAGCCGGCGGGGAAGCCCTATCGCGAGATCGCCATCGAGCGTGTCTCCACCACCCTGCACGAGCTGAGGCGCTTCCGCGACCTGGCCACCTTCCTGGTGTCGCTGCTCTTCTCCATGGCCGGTGTCTACATCATCATCGCCTTCGCCTTCATCTACGGCGCCCAGGTGATCGGCTGGGACGCGTCGATCCGTAACCTGATGTTCATCATCGTGCAGATCACCGCGGCGGCAGGGGCGCTGGGCTTCGGCTTCCTCCAGGACCGCATCGGCACCAAGGTCACCTACCAGTTCACCCTCTGCCTGTGGGTGGCGGCGATCCTGGCGATCTGGGCGACCCCCGAGGTCACCGCTTTCCTCAATGCCCACCTCGGCCTCGCCTGGGAGGCGCAGCACCTGTTCCTGGTGGTCGGCTGCCTGGCGGGGCTCTCGTTGGGCTCCAGCCAGTCCGCCAGCCGCGCCCTGGTGGGGCTCTTCTCCCCCAGCCGCAAGGCCGCCGAGTTCTTCGGCTTCTGGGGGCTGGCCAACAAGCTTGCCGGGGTGTTCGGCATCATCGCCCTGGGCCTGCTCCAGTCGGTGGTGGGGCTCAAGGCCTCCATCCTGCTCTGCGCGGCGCTGTTCCTGGTCGCCATCGGCATCTGCCTGGCAGTCGACCAGGCCCGCGGCCAGCGCGCCGCCGCCGCCTGGGAGGCACGCAACGGCCGCAACGGCTGAGCTCGCCAAGTTCCCGGGGTTGGGCGATGCTCTGTGCAGGAGACGATGCCGCCGAGGGCGGCGGGGAGGGGAGTCACATGCCTGGCGTCGACCGGCCTGGCCATTACCTGGCGGAGAGCTCGCTGCGGTTGCGCACCATCGAGCCGGTGCCTACCGCCCGCACCGCCTTCATCGGGCGCTGGGAGGGCGAGTGCGAGCGCGGCGCGCAGACCCTCACGGGACACCGGGCGCTCGCCGACTGGCTGGCCGACGCGGCGCCGGCGGTGGCGACCAGCGCGCTGTGCGGCTCGCTGCGGCTGTTCTTCGACAACGGCGGGCGGGAGGCGCGGGTGCTGCCGCTGGGCAGCGCCTCTCGCCCGCCCACCAATGCCGACTACCTGGCGGCCCTGGCCGCCATCGAGGCGCCGGGCAGTGTCGCGACCCTGTGCCTGCCCGGCCAGCCCTGGGTGGCCGGTGGCAACCCGGTGGTCCAGGCGGCGCTTGACCAGGCGGAGCGCCTGGGCGAGCGCATGGTGCTGGTTGACCCGCCCGCCGAGGCGACACTGGCGGATGCCGCGGACCTGGCGGCCCTGGGGCTGCCGGTGTCGCGCCATGCGGCCTGCTACCACCCCTGGGTGACGGTGGCCGATCCCCGTGCGCCTGCCGGGGAGGCAGGCCCGCTCCTGGCGCTGCCGCCCAGCGGCGCCATGGCCGGGCTCTGGGCGCGCAGCGATGCCGGTCGCGGCGTCTGGAAGGCGCCCGCCGGCCTGGAGGCGCGGGTCAGGGGGATCACGGGCCTGATGCAACCGGTCACCCGCGCCCATCTCCAGGTACTCAACCCTCGCGGGGTGAACGCCATCGTCGACTTCCCGGGGCGCGCCTGCCTGGCCTGGGGCGCGCGTACCCTGGCCTCGCCCGACGATCCGGAGCGGCGCTACCTGCCGCTGCAGCGCCTGGCGCTGTTCCTGCAAGAGAGCCTGCGCCAGGGGCTCGCCTGGGTCGAGGGTAACGCCAACGACGCCGCCCTGTGGGCCTCGCTGCGGCTCTCGGTGGCGACCTTCCTGGATGGCCTCCACCGGGCCGGTGCCTTCCAGGGGGCCTCGTCCCGCCAGGCCTACTTCGTGCGCTTCGGCCTCGGCAATACCATGACCCCCGACGACCTGGCCCGGCGCCGGATGGTGGTGCTGCTCGGCGTGGCGCCCATGAAGCCGGGCGAGTTCATGCTGCTGCGCCTGGTGCTGCCGGCCGGGCCGGGCTGGCCCGAGAGGATAGGAGGAGGCGATGAGCGACGAGGGCAGGGCGGTGCGGCGCACCGGGATCGGCATGATGCTGCTGTTCTGGCTGCTGTTCATCGCCACCGGCACCTGGTGGTTCCACGGCTACGTGGAGCGCCAGCGCAACCCCAACAGCCACCTGGTCAGCGCCGTGGCAGAGGGCGAGCCGCTGGTGCTGGAGCGCAGTCGCGGCGGCCACTTCGTGGCCACCGGGCGCATCAACGGCGAGCCGGTGGAGTTCCTGGTGGATACCGGCGCCACCTACGTGTCGCTGCCCCGGGAGATGGCCGAGCGGCTGGGGCTCGAGGCCACCGGCAGCGCCTGGTTCAACACCGCCAACGGGCGGGTGCGCGGCGCTCTCACCACCCTCGACGAGGTCAGCCTGGGCGGCTACGTGGCCCGCGACGTGCGTGGCTCCATCAGTTCGGGCCTCGAGGGCGACACCGCCCTGCTGGGCATGAGTTTCCTCAACCACTTCGATATCCGCATCCGCGATGCGCGCATGGTGCTGACGCCCGCCGAGGGCTGATACCATGGCGCCATGAACCGTCCCGCCGCGGTCGCCGCCTCCCTCGACGACCCCTTCTACTACCTGCTGAACTTCGAGTTCGTGCTGGCCTGGGTGGCCGAGCGCCACGGCGACCTGCTCGGCGAGGCGGAGCACGCCTTCCTCGCCGCCTTCGCCGACCTGCCGCGGCCCGCCCGGGCGCTGCTGGTGCGCATGGTGATGCGCAAGGGCGAGCACTTCCGCCCCTCGCGGCTCGCCTACCCCGAGATCGACGCCGAGGCCGGCGACACCGCGGCAGCGCTGGTGCCGCTGGTGGCGGCCGGCCTGGTGGAGGAGGCGCCACCTCTCGACCTCGAGACCCTCTTCGCCCAGCTGCGCCTCCCCGAGCTGCGCCAGGCCCTGGCCGACGAGATCCGCGCCGCCGGCCTGCCCGCCGGTGCCGGCAAGGCGGTGCTGCGCGAGGCGCTGCTGGCCCGGGACGCGTCGCCGCGGCCGCTGGCCGATTGGTGGCCCGGGGCCCCGGAGGGGGTGGTACGCCTGGCGGTGATGGCCACCTGCGACCGCCTGCGGCTGATGTTCTTCGGCAACCTGCGCCAGGACTGGTCGGAGTTCGTGCTCGCCGAGCTGGGGCACCAGCGCTTCGAGGCGGTGCCCTTCGGCGTCGACGCCCGCGCCTTCCGCCGCCGCGAGGAGGTGGACGCCTACCTGGCGCTGCACCACCTGCGCGGCCGCCTGGAGGAGGGCGAGGCGCCGGACCTGCTGGCCGCGGCGCTGCCGGAGCGGCCTACCAACACCTGGCTGGCGTCGCGCCACGCCCGGCTCTGCCTGGCCCTGGGACGCCAGGCGGAGCGCCAGGGCGAGGGGACGCTGGCGCTGTCGCTCTATGGCCGCGCCGGCTGGCCGGCCCCCGCGGCGAGCGGCGAGGGGCGCATCCGCCTGCTGCGCCTGGCCGAGCGGCGCGGCGAGACGCGCAAGGCGCTGGCCCTGGCCGAGCCCCTGGCCCGGCTCACCCGCGACGAGGCCGAGGCCCAGGCGCTCGACCGGCTGCTGCCGCGGCTGCGTCGCCGGCTGGGCCTGCCGCCCCGGGCGATCAGCGCCGAGCCGAGCCCCGAACGCTTTAGCCTGCGCCTGCCCGGCCCCGCCTGGGTCGAGGGCGCGGTGCGCGACCACCTGCACCGCGAGGCGGCGCCGGTCCACTACGTCGAGAACACCCTGATCACCGGGCTCTTCGGCCTGCTCTGCTGGGAGGCGCTCTTCGCGCCGCTGCCCGGGGCCTTCTTCCACCCCTTCCAGTCCGGGCCCGCCGACCTCTACCGCGAGGACTTCGTGGCGCGCCGACGGGGGCGCTTCGACGCCTGCCTGGCGCGCCTCGAGGCGGGGACGCATCGCGCGGCCATCCTCGCCGCCTGGCGCGACAAGCAGGGGCTGGCCAACCCCTTCGTGCACTGGGGCGCGCTCTCCGAGGCGCTGCTGGCGCAGGCCCTGGCCTGCATCCCGCCGGCCCACCTGCATGCCTGCTTCGAGCGCCTGCTGGGTGACCTGCGCGCCAACCGTGCCGGCCTGCCGGACCTGGTCCAGTTCCTCCCCGAGGCCCCGGCGGGGGAGCCCCGCTACCGGCTGATCGAGGTCAAGGGGCCGGGCGATCGCCTGCAGGACAACCAGCGCCGCTGGCTGGCCTTCTTCCGGCGCCACGGCATCCCCGCGGCGGTGTGCCAGCTGAGCTGGGAGGAGGCCGCGTGAGCGCCGTGCCGGGGCTCAGGGTCGCGGTGCGCACCCTGTGCGACGTCACCGCCCGGGAGGGCGACCTGGACCACCGCTTCACCCCCTCGCCCAGCGCCCGGGAGGGCCAGGAGGGGCATCGCGAGGTGGCGCGCCGCCGCGGCGCCGGCTACCTGGCCGAGCTGCCGCTTTCCGGCGAGGTGGCGGGGATTGCGGTGAGCGGGCGCGCCGACGGCTATGACCCGGCGGCCAACCGCCTGGAGGAGGTCAAGACCCACCGCGGCGAGCTTTCGCGGCTGGCCGCCAACCAGCGCGCCCTGCACCGCGCCCAGCTGCGCAGCTACGGTGCCCTGCTGTGCGCCGAGCGCGGGCTCGACACGCTGGAGCTGGCGCTGGTCTACCTGGAGGTGGGCAGCGGCCGCGAGACGCGGGTGAGCGAGCAGGCCACGGCGTCCGAGCTGATGGCGGAGCTCACCGAGCGCTGCGCGCGCTATCGTGCCTGGGCCGAGCGTGAGGCGCGCCACCGCGCCGCCCGCGACGCGGCCCTCGAGGCCCTCGCCTTCCCCTTCGACGACTTCCGCCCCGGCCAGCGCCCCTTGGCGGAGGCGTGCTACCGGGCCGCGGCCACCGGCCGGGTGCTGCTGGCCCAGGCGCCCACCGGCATCGGCAAGACCCTGGGTACCCTCTTCCCGCTGCTCAAGGCGATGCCGCGCCACGGCCTGGACCGCCTCGCCTTCCTGACCATGAAGACCCCGGGGCGCCGCCTGGCGCTGGAAGCCCTGGCCCGGCTCGGCGCCGCGTCCCCCTCCGGGGAGGGCGGCATGGCGCTGCGGGTGCTGGAGCTGACCGCCCGCGACAAGGCCTGCGAGTACCCCGGGCGCGCCTGCCACGGCGAGGCCTGCCCCCTGGCTGCGGGCTTCTACGACCGCTTGCCGGCGGCGCGCGAGGCGGCCGCCGAGCGGCGCTGGCTCGACCGCGAGGCGCTGCGCGCGCTGGCCGCCGAGCACGGCGTCTGCCCCTACTACCTGGGCCAGGAGATGGCGCGCTGGAGCGACGTGACGGTGGGCGACGTCAACCACTGGTTCGACGACCACGCCCTGCTCCACGGCCTGGCCCGGGAGAACGGCTGGCGGGTCGGCCTGCTGGTGGACGAGGCCCACAACCTGGTGGGCCGGGCGCGCGGCATGTACAGCGTCAGCCTGCGCCAGCGCGATCTGGCACGGCTGCGCCGCTCGGCCCCGGCCGTGCTCAAGGCACCGCTGGGGCGCCTGCAGCGGCACTGGCAGGCCCTGGTGCGCGAGGCGGGGCTCAGCGAGGCGGGTGCGCCGGGACGCCCCGCCTGGCGGCGGCTGGAGGCGCTGCCCGGCGGCCTTCTCGGCGTGCTGCAGGGGCTCGCCGGGGCGCTCACCGAGGCGCTGGGCGAGCGCCCGGAGCTCGGTGTCGAGTGGCAGGAGCTGCTGTTCGAGACCCTGGCCTTCACGCGCCTGGCGGAGCGCTTCGGCGACCATACCCTGTGCGAGCTGACCCGCGAGGGGCGGGGCAGGGCGCGGCTGGCGCTGCGCAACCTGATCCCGGCGGACTTCCTCGCCCCGCGCTTCGCCGCGGCCCACAGCACGGTGCTGTTCTCCGCCACCCTGGGGCCGCCGGACTACCAGCGCGACCTGCTGGGGCTGCCCGCCGACAGCGTGTGGCGCGAGATGCCGTCGCCCTTCGCCGCCGACCAGCTCGAGCTGCGCATCCGCGCCGACCTCTCCACCCGGCTGCGCGACCGCGAGGCGTCGCTTTCGCCCATCGGCGAGGCGATCGCCGCCCAGTACACGCGCCGCCCCGGCCTCTACCTGGCCTTCTTCAGCAGCTTCGCCTACCTGGAGGCGGCCTTCGCCCGCTTCACCGCCACGCATCCCGGGATCCCCGCCTGGGCCCAGCATCGCGGCATGGCCGAGGCCGAGCGCGACGCCTTCCTGGCCCGCTTCACCGAGGATGGCCGCGGCATCGGCTTCGCGGTGCTCGGCGGCGCCTTCGGCGAGGGGATCGACCTCCCCGGCGAGCGGCTGGTGGGGGCCTTCGTCGCCACCCTGGGGCTGCCGCCGGCCGACCCGGTCAACGAGGTGCTCAAGGCGCGCCTGCAGGCACGCTTCGGGCGCGGCGACGAGTACGCCTACCGGGTGCCGGGGCTGGTCAAGGTGGTACAGGCCGCCGGCCGCGTGATCCGCGGGCCCGAGGACCGCGGCACCCTGCTGCTGCTGGACGACCGCTTCGCCCGCCCCGAGGTGCGCCGGCAGCTGCCGGGGTGGTGGGGCGAGCCGGCCATCGAACCGGCACCGACAGGCTGAGCGAGGCCTGTCGCGGTCGGGAGACGGTTGGTTCGCCGCCGGGGCCTGTGCTACCTATGGAGGGGCAAGGCATTCGAGGCAAACGGCAACAAGGAGGTGCACGATGGGTATCGAAGTGACCGGGCTGCTCGGCCTGATCTGGCTGATCATCATCATCTGGGCCATCGTCAAGGTGGCCAAGAGCTCGGCCGGTGGCCTGGCCAAGCTGATCTGGATCCTGGTGCTGCTGTTCTTCCCGCTGGTGGGGCTGATCGTGTGGTTCCTGTTCGGTCCCAAGGGGTAGCGATGCCTTCGGCGTGAGCCGCCTGGCCAGCCTTCGGGCCACCCTCGGGTGGCCCGAAGGCGTTCAGGGGGGCGGGTTGTCACGGGGCTCGCCGCGGTCGCACTTCACGCACCGAAGTTCCAGGCCCAGGCGCGAGCGTCGCCCCGCGTCGCTGGTCACCCAGGGGCGCTCGACCCAGGGCGGCTGGTGGCGCACATGCTGGTTATGGCCGCAGGCAAGCTCGGCCACCCAGTGCCCCTCCTCGTCACGGTGGTAGCCGACGATGGGCTGGCGCATGGCGCTCAGCGGCGCCTGTCGGGCGCCCGGTAATGGCCGGGAACGATCACCCGCTCGCCGTCCGGGCCGGTGCGCACGTGGGTGGGGACGTAGACGCGGGTGATGACACTCTTCTCCATGCGGGGACCTCCACTGCCACGCCTCGCGACGGCGAGGCACACAACCAGTGTGGCGCGGTGTCCCGGGTCCGACAATACCTCCGCCGGGCTATCCCCGGGGTTATCTCGGGGAGCACGCTGTCGCCGGACACCGACGGGCAGGCGGCGGCCGCGTTTTCGGGTATCCTTCAGGAAATGGCGGTGCACCGCACGGTGCGCCTTCCACCGACCCAGGGAGACGACGCGAGGATGGACGATAGCCTGCTGCCCCATGATCAGGACCACGTGCTGATCATCGAGGACGACCAGCGCCTGGCCGAGCTGACCCGGGACTACCTGGAGGCCAATGGCTTCCGGGTGACCCTGGAGGCCGATGGCGCCCGCGGGGTCGAGCGGATCCTCTCCCTGCAGCCCGACCTGGTGATCCTCGACCTGATGCTGCCGGGCGAGGATGGCCTGTCGATCTGCCGCCGGGTGCGCGACGACTACCCCGGGCCGATCCTGATGCTCACCGCGCGCACCGACGACATGGACCAGGTGCTGGGCCTGGAGATGGGGGCCGACGACTACGTGGCCAAGCCGGTGCAGCCGCGGGTGCTGCTGGCGCGCATGCGCGCGCTGCTGCGCCGCGCCGAGATCGGCGAGGGCAGTGGCGAGACCCGCCTCACCTTCGACACCCTGGAGATCGACAACGCCACCCGCGAGGCGTGGCTGGCCGGCGAGCGCATCGAGCTCACCAGCGCCGAGTTCGACCTGCTCTGGCTGCTGGCCAGCAACGCCGGCCGGGTGCTGACCCGCGAGGAGATCTTCTCCCAGCTGCGCGGCATCAAGTACGACGGCCAGGACCGCTCCATCGACGTGCGCGTGTCGCGCATCCGCCCCAAGATCGGCGACGACCCCAACCAGCCGCACCGCATCAAGACGGTGCGCAGCAAGGGCTACCTCTTCGTCAGGGACGGCTGAACCATGCGTCGGGTCCTCGCCGACAGCACCTTCCTGCGCGTCTACCTGCTGCTGGCGCTGGCCCTGCTGCTGACCTTCGGTCTGGCCCTGCTGGGCCTGGCGCTGGTCGACCAGGTACGCCGCGAGGCGCACCGCGAGCAGCTCGCCGAGGCGCCCATGCGGCTGCTCGCCGCCCGCCTTGCCACCCTGCCTGCCAGTGCCCACGACGATTGGCTGGATGCCCAGAGCCGGCGCCTGGACATGACCGCCGGCGTGCTGCCGCTGGAGGAGGCGGCACCAGGCTACTTCGCCCGCCTGCGCCTGGAGCGGGGACGGGTGCTGGTCGAACCCCGCGAGGAGACCGGCTGGCGGCTGCAGTCGCTGCTGCCCGGCGGTGAGCGGCTGCTGCGGGTCGAGCTCACCAACCTCAGCGAACACCAGCTGCGCGGGCTGACCGAGCTGCTCGGCGAGTGGCTGGCGGGCGTGCCCGCCGAGGCCCGCCAGGCCCGGCTCGAGCGCCTGGCCGAGGGGCGCCTGCCGATCCGCCTGCAGGAGGCGCCGCCCAACGGGCTCGACGACCACCAGCTGAGGCGGCTCTCCAATGGCGAGGTGGTGATCCAGCTGCTCCCCGGGCGCTGGTCGGTGGCGATCTACCTGGCGCTGCGCGAGCGCAGCGGCGACGCCAGCTGGCTGGTGGTGGGGCCGGTCTCCGCCTTCGAGCCGATGCCCGGCTCGCTGCAGCTGCTGCTGGTGCTGGTGCTGCTGGCGGTGCTGGGGGTGACCATCTACCTGATCGTGCGCGGCGTGGAGGCGCGCATGGTGCGCCTGGAGCAGGCCGCCTCGCGGATCGCCGCGGGTCGCCTCGACACCCGGGTCAAGGTGGAGAGTGCCGACTTCGTGGGCCGCCTGGGCATGGCGCTCAACGGCATGGCTGCCCAGGTGCAGTCGCTGCTGCGCGCCCAGCAGGACATGATCCGTGCCGTCTCCCACGAGCTGCGCACCCCGGTGGCACGCATCCGCTTCGCGGTGCAGATGGTCGAGGACATGACCGCGGACCCGGGGGTGCGCCGGCAGCTGCAGGGGGTCGACGCCGATATCGAGGAGCTCGACGGGCTGATCGACGAGATCCTCACCTATGCCCGGCTGGGCAGCGAGGCGGTCGACGGCCGCGAGATGAACGCCGAGCAGGTCGACTGTCGCGACCTGGCACGCCGTGTCATCGAGGCGCTCAGCCCGCTCCACCCGCAGCTCACTCTGAGCCTGGCTGAGGGCGGCGAGGTGGAGGCGCTGGCCGAGCCGCGCTACCTGCAGCGTGCCGTGCAGAACCTGGTGGCCAACGCCTGCCGCCACGCCCACTCGCGGGTGAGGATCCGCGTCAGGGGCGAGCTCGCCCTGGTGCGCATCGACGTGGAGGACGATGGCCCCGGGGTGGCGGTGGCCGATCGCCAGACCATCTTCAAGCCCTTCGCCCGCCTCGACGACAGCCGCACCCGCAGCGCCGGCGGCTACGGCCTGGGGCTCTCCATCGTGCAGAAGGTGATGAGCTGGCACGGCGGCAGCGTCGGGGTGGACGACAGCCCCGAACTCGGTGGCGCGCGCTTCACCCTGCTGCTGCCGCGGCGCGGCGAGGACGCCCGTCTCACGCCGGCCTGATGCCGTCCAGCACCGCGAAGGAGGTCTCCCGGGCGGTGCGCAGGAAGTCCTCCATCCAGGGGGCGCTGCGAGTCTCCTCGCGGATCGCCGCGAACAGCGTGCTCCATACCCCCTTCTCCCCCAAGGCCACCGCCTTGACGTAGTCGCGCTCCAGGTACTCGGTCAGCGCCCAGTTGGGCAGCGCGCAGACGCCGCGCCCGCTGGCCACCAGCTGCATCATCATGATGGTCAGCTCGGCGGTGCGCACCTCCTTCGGTTGCACCCCCGCCGGGTCGAGGAACTGGGTGAAGACATCCAGCCGCGAGTGCTCCACCGGGTAGGTGATCAGGGTCTCCTCGGCCAGCGCCTCGGGGGTGACGAAGGGCTTGCCGGCCAGCGGGTGCTGGCGCGCCACCGCCAAGAGCCCCTCGTAGCGGAACAGCGGCTCGTAGTGCACCCCCGGCAACGATTGGGGGTCGGCGGTGATCACCAGGTCGAGCTGCTCGCGGGCCAGCGCCGGCAACGGGTCGAAGTGGTGGCCGCCGGGGATGTCGATCTCCACCTCCGGCCAGTGGTCGCGGAAGTGATCCACCGTGGGCATCAGCCACTGGAAGCAGCTGTGACACTCGATCGCCATGTGCAGACGCCCCTGCTCGTTGCCGGCCAGGCGCGCCAGGTCGCGCTCGGCCATGCGCACCTGGGGCAGCACCTGTTCGGCCAGGGTCAGCAGCCGCTGGCCGGCGCGGGTGAACTCCACCGGCCGGGTCTTGCGCACGAACAGCGGGCTGCCCAGGCGCTCCTCCAGGTCCTTGATCTGGTGGGAGAGGGCGGACTGGGTCAGGTGCACGCGCTCCGCCGCCTCCACCAGGGAGCCGGCGTCGCGCAGGGCGATCAGGGTACGGAGGTGTCGCAGCTCGAGCATGGGTGAGTCGCTTTCATTTTGAAGATTAGGAAGTTTAGTTTGATTCACTCCCCTTGGCCAGCCAGACTCCCCTGAATCGTTCATGCAGAAGGGGTTTGATCATGACATTGGCTCATATTTCTGGCTATCCACGCATCGGCGCCGACCGCGAGCTCAAGCGTGCCGTGGAGACCTACTGGCGCGGCGAGCTCGACCGCGAGGGGCTGGAGGCGGTGGGCCGAGAGCTGCGTGCCCGGCACTGGGCTGCGCAGCGCGAGGCGGGGCTCGACCTGGTGACGGTGGGCGACTTCGCCTTCTACGACCAGGTGCTCGACCTCTCGGTGGCCCTGGGGGCGGTGCCGCCACGCTTCGCCGCCGAGGCCGAGGTGGCCGCCGGCGAGGTGGACCTGGACACCGCCTTCCGCATGGCCCGGGGCCGGGCCCCCTCGGGGGCACCCGCCGCGGCCTGCGAGATGACCAAGTACTTCGATACCAACTACCACTACCTGGTGCCGGAGCTGCACGCGGGCCAGGCCTTCCGCCTGGCCGCCACGCGCCTGTTCGACCAGGTGGATGAGGCGCTGGCCGCCGGTTACCCGGTCAAGGTCACCCTGCTCGGCCCGCTGACCTGGCTGTGGCTCGGCAAGGAGAAGGGCGAGGTCGCCTTCGACCGGCTCTCGCTGCTGGACGCCCTGCTGCCGGTCTACGGCGAGCTGCTCGCCCGCCTGGCGGCGCAGGGGGTGGACTGGGTGCAGCTCGACGAGCCGGCACTGGTGCAGGAGCTGCCGCCCGCCTGGCGACAGGCCTATGAGGCCGCCTACAGCGTGCTCGCCCGCGCTCCACTGAAGCTGCTGCTGGCCACCTACTTCGGCGGCCTGGGCGACAACCTGGGGCTGGCCGCCTCGCTGCCCACCGACGGGCTGCATATCGATGCCGTGCGTGCCCCCGGCGAGCTCGAGGCCGTGCTCGACCGCCTGCCCGCCTACAAGGTGCTCTCGGTAGGGGCGATCGACGGGCGCAACGTGTGGCGCGCCGACCTGGCCCTGCTGCGCGAGCGCCTGGCCGAGGCGCGCCTGCGCCTCGGCGAGCGGCTGTGGATCGCCCCCTCCTGCTCGCTGCTGCACGTGCCGGTGGATCTGGAGCGGGAGACCGAACTGGATCCCGAGCTCAGGCGCTGGCTCGCCTTCGCCCGCCAGAAGCTCGACGAGACGGTGACCCTGGCGCGTCTGCTCGACGGCCGCGCCACCGCGGTTGACCACGAGCGGCTGGCGGATGCCACCGCGGCCCTGCAGGCCCGCCGCGACTCGACCCGCCTGCACCGTCCCGAGGTGGCCGACCGCCTGGCCGGGGTGGAGCCGACGGACCAAGAGCGCGCCAGCCCCTACCCGCGGCGGGCCCTGGCCCAGCGCCGGGCCCTGGACCTGCCGCTCTTTCCCACCACCACCATCGGCTCCTTCCCCCAGACCGACGCCATCCGCGGGGCGCGGCGTGCCTTCAAGGCCGGCGAGCTCGACCGCGACGCCTACGAGGCGCGCATGGAGGAGGAGATCGCCCACGCCGTGGCGCGCCAGGAGGCGCTGGGCCTCGACATGCCGGTGCACGGCGAGGCGGAGCGCAACGACATGGTGGAGTACTTCGGCGAGCGGCTCGACGGCTACGCCTTCACCCGCTTCGGCTGGGTGCAGAGCTACGGCTCGCGCTGCGTCAAGCCGCCGGTGATCGTCGGTGACGTCAGCCGGCCGGGGCCGATGACGGTGCGCTGGAGCGAGTATGCCCAGTCGCTGACCGAGCGCCCCATGAAGGGCATGCTGACCGGTCCCGTGACCCTGCTGCAGTGGGCCTTCGTGCGCGACGACCAGCCCCGCGAGACCACCTGCCGCCAGATCGCCCTGGCCCTGCGCGACGAGGTGGCCGACCTCGAGGCCGCCGGCATCCGCGCCATCCAGATCGACGAGCCGGCACTGCGCGAGGGGCTGCCGCTGCGGCGCAGCGAGTGGGCCGGCTATCTCGACTGGGCGGTCGCCTGCTTCCGCCTGGCCGCCTCGGGGGTGCGCGACGCGACCCAGATCCACACCCACATGTGCTATTCGGAGTTCAACGACATCATCGAGGCGATCGCCGCCCTGGATGCCGACGTCATCACCATCGAGACCTCGCGCTCGGACATGGAGCTGCTCGACGCCTTCCGCGACTTCGCCTATCCCAACGAGATCGGCCCCGGCGTCTACGACATCCACTCGCCCAACGTGCCCGAGGTCGACGCCATGGTGAGGCTGCTGGTGCGGGCGGCCGAGCGCATCCCCGCCGAACGGCTGTGGGTCAACCCCGACTGCGGTCTCAAGACGCGGCGCTGGGAGGAGGTGGAGCCGGCGCTGGCCAACATGGTGGCGGCCGCGCGCGAGCTGCGGCGACGCTTCGGCTGAGCGTTCCTGCAGCCATGCGGGGCTATCGCAGAGGGAAGCACCGCTCAAGGCTCTCCCGGCGACAGGCCTGTTCGGGGGCGCTGTGAACCCCTCCCTGGGCGCTACCGATGCCTTCCCTGGCATAGGACCCCCACCACGACCTGTCCCCGGCGCCTTTCGCTATCGCCGCATGACTAACTGCGATTGCCCTGGGTGCCATGGCTAGGTGGCGCCGGCGGGCGGCGGGAGCTGCTATGCTCGGGGCCATCGGATCTCGCTCATGCAAGGAGTCGCCATGTCCCGCCCGCTCGCCCCCGTCCTGTTCGGCGCCGCCCTGCTGCTGGGGGGCTGTGCCAGCGCCCCCGCGCCGATCACCCCGACCGGCCAGGCCCCGCTGCTGCCCTCGACTCTCTTCCCCGGCGAGGCGGAGGCCTTCACCGCCTGGCGCTGCACCCCGGACCAGGCGCTGGTCACCGCCGCCGGCGAGGAGGAGCTGCGACTGTGGTCGGCCCACGGCGCCTGGCGGCTGACTCCCGCCGTGGTGGCCAGCGGAGCGCGCTTCGAGCAGGGCGAGCTGAGCTTCTGGAACAAGGGGGAGGAGGCCGTCGTCGAGTCGCCTCGCGGGCGCCTGGAGTGCCAGGCCCGCCTGCGCCGCCAGGCGCTGACCCGCGAGCAGCGCCCCGGGGTGATGTTCCACGCGCGGGGCAACGAGCCGGGCTGGATGGCGAGCCTCGCCCACGACCGCCCCGAGGTCACCCTGACCCTCGACTACGGCAGCCGCGAGCAGACCCTGCCCTACCGGGTGACGACCCTCGACAATGAGGCGGGGCGGGTGATCCTGGCCAGCGGCCGAGGCGACACCCCCTTCACGCTGCGCATCGAGGCCGGCGCCTGCCTCGACGACATGAGCGGCGAGCCCTTCCCGGCGCGGGTGACCCTCAGCGTCGACGGGGAGCAGTATCGGGGCTGTGGCCAGGGGATTGCTCCCTGATTTTCGTTTTTATCGAATATTGAAGGCGGATATTTGCGCTTTTCGTGGCAAATAATCCAACTATCATGGCGATTATCCTTCCATGCCTGATCCAAGGAGGTCGCCATGACCACTCGTGTCCTCGTGCTTACCGCTTCCATCCTCGCCGAGAACGGCCAGTCCAAGGGGCTGGCCGAGCACTTCATCGCCCGCGCCGCGTCCCGTGACGGCGTCGAGGTCACCCATCGCGACCTGGTGGCCGAGGAGCTGCCGCACCTGGGGCTGGCCGAGCTGGGCAGCTGGCAGGTGGCGGCCGAGGAGCGCAGCGACGAGCAGCGCGCGCTGGCCGCCCGCTCCGACGTCCTGCTCGCCGAGCTGCGCGGCCACGACGTCGTGGTGCTGGGGGTGCCGATGTACAACCTGGGGATCCCCAGCCAGCTCAAGGCGTGGTTCGACCGGGTGATGCGTGCCGGCGAGACCTTCCGCTACACCGAGAACGGCCCCCAGGGCCTGGTGGAGGGCAAGCGCGCGGTGATCCTGGCGGCCCGTGGCGGCCAGTACGCCGGCACCGAGAAGGACACCCAGACCCCTCACCTCAAGCTGATGCTGGGCATGATGGGGATCACCGAGGTGGATACCGTCTTCGCCGAGGGGCTCAACATGGGCGAGTCGCATCGCGAGGCGGCGCTCAAGGAGGCCCGCCAGGCCATCGATGGCCTGGTGGAGCGCCTGTAAGGCGACACCAGCCGAGCCACGGCAACGCAGCGGGGCGGCCCAAGGGCCGCCCCGTTGCTTGTGTTGCCCGGTGCTGGCTCAGCAGCCCTCGGGCGCCTCCCGCAGCCAGCCGGCGGCGACGAAGTCGCTGGTGCACAGTGCCGGGCTCGGGGTCAGGATGCGCCCGGCGAGGCGCGTCAGCGCCTCGCGGTTGCCGCGGGACGGCGCCGGGAGCTGGCGGGAGGTCGCCACCGGCCGCCATGCCTCCCCGTCGCGGATCGCCAGGTCGAAGGCGAAGGGGTGGAATCCCGGGAAGCCCAGGCGCAGGTCGGTGGCCACCAGGGTCTCCCGGCCGTCGATCTCACGGCTCTCGTAGCGCAGGAAGGGGCCGGCGAACCACGCCAGGCGCCGGCCGCGATCGGTTTCCAGTGCCGCCGCCTCGAGCTCGGCGCCGCGGCGGTAGGTCTCCACCGTCGGCGGGGTGTCGCCGTCCAGCACGCCCACCAGCAGCTCGTGGTGGTCGTCACCCGCCACCACCGTGGCCCGCCACAGCAGGATGTTGAAGGGGGTGGGCTGGAGCAGTCGCGGGCTCGCCTCGAGGCCGCGCTCGGCCAGCACCGGTTCGAGACGCGCCTCCACCAGCTGCTTGGCGCCGAAGGCCAGCACCAGGTAGGCGCCCGCCAGCGCCAGCCCCCGGGCCGGGGCGCGCTGGCCGTTGCCGGTGACCAGGGCCACCCCGATCCCCACCAGCAGCGGCAGCGTGACCAGCGGGTCGATGATGAAGACGATGGGGTAGGCGGCGGGGCGCACGTCCAGCGGCCACCAGATCTGGGTGCCGTAGGTGGTCAGGGCGTCGAGCAGCGGGTGGGTGAGCAGGCAGAGGCCGAAGAAGGTCGCCCAGCGCCCCGCGGTGATGTCCCGGGCCGGGGCGAGGCGCCTCGCCAGCAGGGTGAGCAGCGCGGCCAGCTCCGTCAGCACGAACAGCGAGTGGGAGAAGCCGCGATGCTCGGTGACGTTGGCCACGGCGTCGCCGTAGTCGATCACCACGTCGAGGTCGGGGAGGGTGCCGAGCGCGGCGCCGATCAGCACGGCCTTGCGGCCCAGGCGGCGGCCGAGCACGGCGCCCCCCACCGCGGCGCCCAGCGCCGCCTGGGTCAGGGAATCCATGGTCGAGGTGTCCTCGTGGTCGGGGTCTGATCTGGGATGCCTGACGGCGGCGAGGGTTCCCCCGGCCGCCCGGCTGGCGGCATCAGCGGCGTGTCCAGGGCGGCGAGGCGGCGAGGATGCGCGCCTGCACCGGGCAGTCGTCGCGGTGGGCGCCGGGCAGGTAGCCGGTGCTCATCAGGAACTCGCCGACGATCTCCGGGCCGGTGAAGCGGAAGGTGCGCCGGAAGCGCCGCACCCACTCCTCATGGGGCAGGGGATGGTGGTGGTCGAGCCAGGCGTGGAAGCTGCCGTGGGTCTCTTGGAGCTCGAGGATGACCGAGGCGTTGTGGATCACCGCGTCGACCTTGCGCCGGTTGCGGATGATGCCGGCGTCCGCCAGCAGCCGCGCGCGCTCGGCCTCACCGTAGGCCGCCACCCGCTCGATGGCGAAGCCCTCGAAGGCGCGCCGGAAGGCCTCACGCTTCTTGAGCACGGTGAGCCAGGAGAGCCCTGCCTGGTTGATCTCGAGGGCCAGACGCTCGAACAGGGCGTCGTCGCCCGCGACCGGGAAGCCGTACTCGTGGTCATGGTAGGGGCCATGAAACGGATGCCCCGGGGCCAGGTCACAGTAGTCGCTCATGCCGGGGTCTCTCTGGCCATTCCGTGTTCCTCCTCGGCGGGTTTACACTGCCCGTCACGCTACACGACTCACGCCACACGACAAGGAGTTCGATATGCAGTACCTGCACACCATGGTGCGCGTCAGTGACCTGGACGCCTCGCTGCACTTCTACTGCGACCTGCTGGGCCTTCGCGAGGTGCGTCGCAAGGAGAACGACAAGGGGCGCTTCACCCTGATCTTCCTCGCCGCCCCCGACGACGAGGGACGCTCCGCGGAGCTCCAGGCCCCGGAGCTCGAGCTGACCTGGAACTGGGACCCCGAGGAGTACACCGGGGGGCGCAACTTCGGCCACCTGGCCTACCGGGTGGAGGACATCTATGCCCTGTGCGAGAAGCTCCAGAACGCCGGGGTGACCATCAACCGGCCTCCCCGTGACGGCCACATGGCCTTCGTCAGGAGCCCCGACGGCATCTCCGTGGAGCTCCTGCAGAAGGGCGAGGCACAGGCGCCCCGCGAACCCTGGGCCTCCATGGAGAACACCGGCACATGGTAAGGCCATCGGTACTCCATCGCTCCCGCCCGCTGCTGGCGCTTGCCGCCGCCGTGCTGCTCGCCGCCTGTGCCGGCCGCACCCCGGCCCCCGAGTCGCCCACCGCCGAAGGCCTGGAGGGGCCGGTGGTGGGACAGCGCTGGAACCTGCTGCTGGTCGGCACCAGCGAGCGGCTCGCGATGCCCGAGACGCCCTGGTTCGAGGTGAGCCGCGACGGACGCCTGGTGGGCAGCGACGGCTGCAACGCGATGGGCGGCCGGGTGCGCCTGGGCGACAACCAGCGCATCGAGGTCAGCGAGCTGGCCACCACCCGGCGCGGCTGTCCGCAGCTGGAAGACGCCGCCCGGGTGACCGGGATGCTGGAGACCGCCTACCGCTACCTGATCGACCACGACCGCCTGGTGTTCTTCGGCCCCGACCAGCGCGTGCTGGGGGGCTGGCGCGAGGCCAACTGAGCCTCGCGCCAACCGCGCTCCGGCACGACAGCGCCCCCGTCGAAGCCTCGGCGGGGGCGCTGTCGTTGCGCGGTCCGGGGGTGCCGCTCAGGGCAGCTCCTCGGCCTCCGGGTCTTCTTTCTTCGCCGGGATCAGGTCCTCGCGCTCCAGCTTCACCGCCAGCAGCAGGGCCGCGGCCACGTAGATGGAGGAGAAGGTACCGACCACCACGCCGATGATCAGGGCGATGGAGAAGCCTTCGATCATGTCGCCGCCCAGCAGCAGCAGGGCGATCAGCACCAGCAGGGTGGTGCCGGAGGTGGCCAGGGTGCGCGACAGCGTCTGGTTGAGCGACTCGTTGAAGATTGCCGCCATGTCGTCGATGCGTGACTTGCGGATGTTCTCGCGGATGCGGTCGTAGACCACGATGGTGTCGTTGAGCGAGTAGCCGATCACCGCCAGCACCGCGGCCAGCACCGTGAGGTCGAACTCGATCTGGAACAGCGAGAAGATGCCCACCACGATGATCACGTCGTGCAGCAGCGCCAGCAGCGCGCCGATGGCGAACTTGTACTGGAAGCGGAAGGCGACGTAGAGCATCACGATGCCCAGCGCCACCAGCAGGCCGAGGCCGGACTGGTCGCGCAGCTGGTCGCCCACCTGGGCGCCGACGAACTCGGCGCGCACCAGGGTGACCTCCTCGCCGCCGCGGCGCAGCAGCTCCACCACGCGGTCGCCGACGTCGGCGTCGAAGGCCTGCTGCAGGCGGATCAGCACCTCGTTGGCGGCGCCGAAGGTCTGCACCGAGACATCACGGAACTCGGCGGCCTCCAGGGTCTGGCGCACGGCATCCAGGGAGGGCGCCACGGCGTAGCGCACCTCCACCAGGGTGCCGCCGGTGAAGTCCAGCCCCAGGCTGAGCTGCTGGAACAGCAGCGAGACGATCGACGCCAGGATCAGCAGGCCGGAGATCGCGAAGGCGACCTTGCGCTTGCCCATGAAGTCGAGCTGTCGATTGGCCAGGCTTTTCATGCTCACCTCTTATATCCAGAGCTTCTTGACCGGCTTGCCGCCGTAGACGAGGTTCACCATCGCACGGGTCACCAGCAGGGCGGTGAACAGCGAGGTGAGGATCCCCAGCGACAGGGTCACGGCGAAGCCCTTGACCGGCCCGGTGCCGATCGAGAACAGGATCACCGCCACCAGCAGGGTGGTGATGTTGGCGTCGATGATGGAGCTGAAGGCGCGCTCGTAGCCGGCGTGGATCGCCTGCTGCACCGAGAGTCCGGTGCGCAGCTCCTCCCGGATGCGCTCGAAGATCAGCACGTTGGCGTCCACCGCCATGCCCAGGGTCAGCACGATGCCGGCGATGCCGGGCAGGGTGAGGGTGGCGCCCAGCAGCGACATGGCCGCCACCAGCAGGGTCAGGTTGAGCGCCAGGGCGATGTTGGCGAAGACGCCGAACACCTTGTAGCGGATCAGCATGAACAGCACCACCAGCAGCAGGCCGATCTGCACCGACATCACCCCGCGCTGGATGTTCTCGGCCCCCAGGCTCGGGCCGATGGTGCGCTCCTGGGCGAAGTAGATGGGGGCGGCGAGCGAGCCTGAGCGCAGCAGCAGGGCCAGCTCGGCGGCCTCGGTGGGGGAGTCCAGGCCGGTGATGCGGAAGCTGTTGCCCAGCGCGCTCTGGATGGTGGCCAGGCTGATGATGCCGCGCTCGGTGTAGGGCTCGCGGACGATGGTCTCCTCGCCGTCCACCGTCTCCACCCGGTCGCGGGTCTTGTGCTCGATGTAGATCACCGCCATGTTGCGGCCGATGTTGGTGCGGGTGGCGCGGTTCATCAGGGTGCCGCCGGTACCGTCCAGGTTGATGTTGACCTGGGGGCGGCCGTTCTCGTCGAAGCTGCGGCTGGCGTTGGAGACCTGGTCGCCGGTGATGATCACGTCGCGCATCAGGTCGGCGTCGCGCGAGGGGGTGTTGCGGAACGGCAGCGTCTCGGTCTCGCTCTCCGGGGTGTCGGGGCGCGCCTCGAGGCGGAACTCCAGGTTGGCGGTGGCGCCGACGATGCGCTTGGCCTCGGCGGTATCCTGCACGCCGGGCAGCTCCACCACGATGCGGTCCGGCCCCTGGCGCTGTACCAGCGGCTCCGCCACGCCCAGCTCGTTCACCCGGTTGCGCAGGGTGGTGAGGTTCTGGTTGATGGCGTAGTCCTGGATCTCGTCGACCGCCTGGTCGGTGAGGGTCATGGCCAGCTCGGCGCCGCGGCCGTCGCCCTGGTTCTGGTACTGGAAGTCGGGGAACTCGCGGCTGATCAGGCTGCGGGCGGTGTCGCGGTCCTCGGCGTCGGTGAAGGTCAGCGTCAGGGTGCGCCCGTCGATGTCGGTGTCGCGGTAGCGGATGCGCTCGTCGCGCAGCAGCTCGCGCATGGCGCTGGCGTTGACCTCCAGGCGCTGGCTCACGGCGGCCTGCATGTCCACCTCGAGCAGGAAGTGCACGCCGCCGCGCAGATCGAGGCCCAGGGTCATGGGCGAGGCGGAGAGGGCCTGCAGCCACTCGGGGGTCGACTCGGCGAGGTTCAGGGCCACCACGTAGTCGTCGCCGAGCATGGCGGCGACGCGGTCGCGGGCGGCCAGCTGGGCATCGGGGGTCTCCAGGCGCAGCAGGGTGCTGGTCTCGCTGCGCTCCACGGCCTTGATGTCGATGCCGGCCTCGGTGAGCGAGCCGCGGATGCGCTCGAGCTGGCGCTCGTCGACGGTGGCGTCACCGCGCTCGCTGCTGATCTGGATCGCCGGATCCTCGGGGAAGAGGTTGGGCAGCGAGTAGACCAGGCCGACGAGGAGCACGATGAGGATCAGCAGGTACTTCCACAGGGGGTAACGGTTGAGCATGCGGGCTCGTCCCAGGTTGCTGACGAAGGGGAGCTGGCGCGATCACGCCACGACCGCCCCCGGCGAAGCCGGCGGCGGTCGTGAGTCGGCTCGCCGCGTGGTGCTGGCGAGGCCGGATTGGCCGCGGGTCAGATGGACTTGAGGGTGCCCTTGGGCAGCACCGCGGCCACGGCGTTCTTCTGCACGTTGACCTCGGTGCCCTCGGCGATCTGCATGGTCAGGAACTCGCTGTCGTCGCTGACCTTGGTGACGCGGCCCAGCATGCCGCCGCCGATGACGATCTCGTCACCCTTTGAGAGGCCGGCGATCAGCTGCTTGTG
The DNA here is from genome assembly GCF_900104135.1 of Halomonas shengliensis. GTDB lineage: Bacteria > Pseudomonadota > Gammaproteobacteria > Pseudomonadales > Halomonadaceae > Halomonas > Halomonas shengliensis. Next base: position 31,955 of record NZ_FNIV01000001.1, read on the forward strand.
CTGCTTGGCACGCTTGGCCTGGGGGCGCCACAGCAGGAAGTAGAAGATGGCCACGAAGCCGACCAGCATGACGATCTGGGCGATGCCGCCGCCGGCGGGGGCGTCCTGGGCGTAGGCCGGCGCGATGAAGAAGTCCAGCATGGGTGGGAGTCTCCTGATTGGGATGGGTAAGGGGGTAGGCCGCCGCGTCGGGCGCCCTGGCGCGATGCCGTACCCTCGGATGGCGGCACCGCGCACGGATCAGTTCGGGGCGGGAGGCACCGGCAGGCCGCGCCGGGCATAGAAGCCTTCCACGAAGTTGGCCAATGTACCCGCTTCGATGGCACCGCGCAAACCGGCCATCAGGCGCTGATAGTGGCGCAGGTTGTGGATGGTGTTGAGCATCGAACCGAGCATCTCGCCGCAGCGATCCAGGTGGTGCAGGTAGGCCCGGGAGAAGTGCCGGCAGGTGTAGCAGTCGCACTCCGCCTCCAGCGGGCCGGTGTCGTGGCGGTGCCGGGCGTTGCGGATCTTCACCGTGCCCTCGGCGGTGAATAGGTGGCCGTTCCTCGCGTTGCGGGTCGGCATCACGCAGTCGAACATGTCGATGCCGCGGCGCACCCCCTCCACCAGGTCCTCGGGCTTGCCCACCCCCATCAGGTAGCGGGGGGTGTCCTCCGGCATCCAGGTGGGCAGATAGTCGAGCACCTTGATCATCTCCTCCTTGGGCTCGCCAACCGAGAGGCCGCCGATGGCCAGGCCATCGAAGCCGATCTCCATGAGCCCCTTCAGGGAGCGCTCGCGCAGCTCGGGATACATGCCGCCCTGGACGATGCCGAACAGCGCCGAGGGCGAGGCGCCGTGGGCCTCCCGGGAGCGGCTTGCCCAGCGCAGCGAGCGCTCCATGGAGAGCCGCGCCTCCTTCTCGGTGGCCGGGTACGGGGTGCACTCGTCGAAGATCATCACCACGTCGGAGCCCAGCGAGCGCTGCACCGCCATGGACTCTTCGGGACCCATGAACACCTTGGCGCCGTCCACCGGCGAGCGGAAGTGCACGCCCTGCTCGGTGATCTTGCGCATGGCGCCCAGCGAGAACACCTGGAAGCCGCCGGAGTCGGTGAGGATCGGCTTGTCCCACTGGGCGAAGTCGTGGAGGTCGCCGTGGGCCTCGATCACCTCCATGCCCGGGCGCAGCCACAGGTGGAAGGTGTTGCCGAGGATGATCTCGGCGCCGATCTCCTCCACGGAGGCCGGGGTCATGCCCTTGACGGTGCCGTAGGTGCCCACCGGCATGAAGGCGGGGGTTTCCACCGTTCCGCGGGGAAAGGTGAGGCGGCCACGGCGCGCCCGGCCGTCGCTGGCCAGGCGCTCGAAGGTCATGAAGCAGTCGTTACGCATGATCGATCTCGGTGCCCCTTGCGGGTCAGGAAGGCTGGCGGGTGAGGAACATCGCATCGCCGTAGCTGAAGAAGGCGTAGCGTTCGGCCACCGCCTCGCGGTAGGCCGAAAGGGTGGTCTCGAAGCCGGCGAAGGAGGCCACCAGCATCAGCAGGGTGGATTCCGGCAGGTGGAAGTTGGTGATCAGGGCGTCCACGCAGCGCCACCGGTAGCCGGGGTAGATGAAGATATCGGTCTCGCCGCGGTAGGGGGCGATCTCGCCGTGCTCGTCGCTGGCGCTCTCCAGGCAGCGCACGCTGGTGGTGCCCACGGCGATCACCCGGCGCCCGGCGGCGCGGGCGGCGCGCACCTTCTCGCACACCGTTTCGTCCACCTCCAGCCACTCGCTGTGCATGACGTGCTCGCGGATATCGTCGGCCCGAACCGGCTGGAAGGTGCCGGCGCCCACGTGCAGGGTGACGAAGGCGCGCTCCACGCCCTTCTCGGCGAGCGCCTCGAGCAGCGGCTCATCGAAGTGCAGGCCGGCGGTGGGGGCGGCCACCGCGCCCTCGCGGCGGGCGTAGACGGTCTGGTAGCGCTCGCGGTCAGCCAACTCGTCCTCGCGGTCGATGTAGGGCGGCAGCGGCATATGGCCGTGGCGCTCCAGCAACTCGACCAGGGGCGTCTCGCCGAGGAAGCGCAGCTCGAACAGCGCCTCGCGGCGCCCCTCCACCACGGCGCGGATGCCGCCCTCGAACTCGAGCTCGGTGCCGGGCTTGGGCGACTTGCTCGAGCGCAGGTGGGCCAGGCCGCGGTGGGCGTCCAGCGGGCGCTCGAGCAGCATCTCCACCTTGCCGCCGCTGGCCTTGTGGCCGTGCAGGCGGGCCGGGATCACCCGGGTGTCGTTGAACACCAGCAGGTCGCCGGGCTCGAGCAGCTCGAGCAGGTCCGGGAAGCGGCGGTGGGTCAGGGTGCCGCTCGCCCCCTCCACGCACAGCAACCGGCAGTCGGTGCGCTGCTCGGAGGGGTAGCGGGCGATCAGCTCGTCGGGAAGCTCGAAATGGAAGTCGGCGCGCTGCATGGGCGGTATCGGGTCCGGTGGTGCGGGCAAGGGGGCGATGCCGGGAGCCGGCAAGCCGACTAGGATACCGCCTGGCGGACGTGAAGTCAGGCCCGCGATTGACCCGCGGTGGGGCCCACGTATAATGCTTCGCGCGTTGCCGGCGTGGCGGAATTGGTAGACGCAGCGGATTCAAAATCCGCCGGGTGCAAGCCCTTGTCGGTTCGAGTCCGACCGCCGGTACCAGCCCCCCTCTCTCATGACGACGGCCGCCTGCCATCCCCGAAGGCGGCCGTCGTCGTTTTCGCCGTTTTCCCTCGCTTCTGCGTTACTTATTGGGCAGGCCGGGTGTAGCAGTTTCCGCCTGTGCTTGTTTTCTTGCGCTCTGTTATAGCTTTTAGGCTACAATGCTCCCGATGATGGAGCTGACGCACTACCTCACCGCTGACGGCCACGATCCGTTTCAAGCCTGGCTGGATGCCACCAAGGGCAAGGATCGTCAGGCCGCCATGCGCGTGCTGACTCGCCTCAACCGCTTGGCTGCTGGGAATGCAGGAGATACCAAGGCTGTTGGCGACGGAGTGCTGGAGCTGCGAATCGACTACGGCCCTGGCTACCGGGTGTATTACACCAAGGTGGGCAGGCGCCTGGTGATGTTGTTAATCGGTGGGACCAAGAAGCGCCAGCAGGCCGACATCGAGCAGGCCAAGGAGTTTCTGGCTGACCACCGGAGGAGAGCACGAAGATGAAAAGCCACGACACCGCTGTCGTCGAGATGCTGCGCGATGACCCTGATATGGCGCTCGATTACCTGCGCACTGCCTTCGATGAACTGGATGAGGAGGGGGGCGAGTCTGCCTTCCTGCTGGCGCTGCGCCATGTGGTGGAGGCCCAGGGCGGCATGGCTGCCGTGGCTGAGCGTGCCCAGGTCTCTCGCGAGAGCCTGTACCGGGCGCTGTCGCCCAAGGGGAACCCTACCCTGCGTACCATGACCGCCGTTATCAAGGCGACCGGCATCCACTTCCATGACCTGACCCGCGCCGCCTCCTGAATATCGTGCTACCCCATCAGGCTTGCCAGCACCACCGCCAGGGTGCCGCCGGTGAGCAGGTAGCCGAGCAGGGCGAGCAGGCCGTCGTCGGCGAGCAGTGCCAGGCCGAACAGGGTGAGGGCGAGGCCCGCGCCGTTGGCGCTGAAGGGGATGACCTCCATGGGCGGCATGGCCAGCGCCACCACCAGGCAGGTGAGGGCGACGCCAAGATGGGCCGGCGGACGCGTCAGCCACACCAGCCTCTGCTTCAGCAGCCGGTCGATCCAGGCGGCGGGGCGTTCCAGCCAGGCCAGCACGCGCCGGAAACGCGCGCGGGACACCCGCCGCTCCAGCAGCCAGCGCGGTAGCCAGATGCTGCGTCGCCCCGCCAGCAGCTGGCCCACCGCCAGCAGCACCAGGCTGGCCATCAGCGTCGGCACCCCGGGGATGTCGCCGACCAGTGGCGCCAGGGTGACCAGGCCGGCGACCAGCAGGAAGGGGGCGAAGCTGCGCCGGCCCACCGCCTCCAGCAGGGCCCGCAGGCTGACGCTGTGATCTTGCCTGCCGGCGTGGCTCACCCGCTCCAGCAGCTCACCGAGGCTGGCCGGTCCCGTCTCAGCGGCCACGCCACGTGACCAGCAGCAGGATGCCCAGCAGTGCCAGCACCGGGCCGACGAAGCCGACGGGGCTGGCGGTCTGCCAGCCCACCACGGGCAGCAGCAGGCCGAGGCCGATCATCATCCAGGCAAAGAGGCGAACCGACATGGGGGAGCTCCGGCGGTGAGGGGGCTCCAGTCTAACGGCCGCCACGCCGGGTTGCAGCCCGTCCCGACGGGCCGGCGAGTGCCGTGCTGACGGGGACTGTCCGAAGGCCGCCGGATGTCGTATGGTGAGGTAACACAGTCCTTCGCCCCTTCGCGGGTGGAGGGCTGTTTTCGTTGGATACCCCGGTAAACGTCCAATAAGCGTTTATCGGATTTCAGGAGGTCCCATGTCGTCCCGTCCCCCCCTTATCATCAACCGGCTGGATGCCGACCGCCTGCAGCGCCTGATCGACGAGGTCGCCGACAAGGACCGCTTCGTGGCCGAGGCGCTGGAGGAGGAGCTCGAGCGCGGCGAGGTGATCGACCCCGAGGAGATCCCCGAGGATGTGGTGAGCATGAACAGCCGCATCCAGTTCACCGACCTGACCCGGGGGCGCCAGATGATCCGCACCCTGGTCTATCCCCACGCCCTGGCCACCACCGAGGATGGCATCTCGGTGATGGCGCCGGTGGGCGCGGGGCTGATCGGCCTGCGTGTCGGCGATGCCATCGACTGGCCGCTGCCGGACGGCAGCGAGGTGAAGCTGCGGGTGGATGCCATATTGTGGCAGCCCGAGCGCGAGAAGCAGTTCCATCGCTGAGGTCGCCGGCATGCCCCTTTCCCTCTGGCTCTCCCTGGTGGCGGTGTGCGCCATGGGGGCGATGTCGCCGGGCCCCAGCCTGGCCATGGTGCTGCGCCACACCCTGGGGGGTGGGCGTGCCCCGGGGATGGTGGCGGGCCTCTCCCACGCCCTGGGCGTGGGGTTCTATGCGCTGCTTACCGTGTGGGGCCTGGGCGCGCTGATCGTGCGTCAGCCCCTGCTCTACCAGGCCGTCACCTGGTGCGGGGCGGCCTACCTCGCCTGGCTCGGCGTCAGGGCGCTGCGCGCCGGTCGTGGCGGCGCCCTGCAGGCGGGCGGGACGAGCACTACCCGCCGCCAGGCGGCCCGCGACGGCATGCTGGTGGCGCTGGGCAACCCCAAGCTGATCCTGTTCTTCATCGCCCTGCTCAGCCAGTTCGTCACCCCGGGCATGAGCCTCGCCGGCCAGGCGCTGATCGTGCTCACCGCCATGGTGATCGACGGCGCCTGGTACGTACTGGTGGCCCTGGGGCTCTCGCACTCGCGGGTGCTGCCCTGGCTGCAGGCCCATGCCCACTGGATCAACCGCGCCACCGGGGCGCTGCTGCTGGCGCTGGCGGTGCGTGTGGTGGCCGGGCCGCTGGTCGCCTAGCGTTGACCGGGGTCATGGGTCGCGCCATGTGGCGAATCCTCAGTGGTGTTAGGCTCAAGGCGTCATCCTCGCCGCGCAGGTCCTGCCGATGAACGAGTCGTCACGGGCGCCGCAGGCGCTCGCCCTGGTGCTGGAGGCGGACATGGACATGGCCGCCGTGCTCTCCCTGCAGCTGGAGACGTTGGGGCTGGGAAGCCGCTACTACGCACATTCGCGCCCCCTGCTGGAGGCGGTGGAAAGCCGTGCGCCGACCCTGGTGATCCTCGGGCTGGAGCACGGCAGCGAGGACGCCATCGCCCTGCTGCGGCGCCTGGCGGCCACCGGCTACCGGGGCTGGGTGCTACTGCTCTCCGGGGTGGAGCGCAAGATCGCCCGCATCGCCGAGCGAGTGGGCCTGGCCCTGGGACTGCGCATGCTCGGTTGCCTGGACAAGCCGATGCGCCTGGCCGAGCTGCGCTGCTGCCTCGGTAACCTGCGGGTCGGGCGCGAGCCGCCCGCCGAGGTGCACGGCGACCCGGTGTTCTCCAGCGAGGAACTGGACCTGGCCCTCAAGCGCCGCGAGCTGACCCTCCACTACCAGCCCCAGTTCGAGCTCTCGTCCGGCCGCCTCAGCGGCGTGGAGGCGCTGGTGCGCTGGGCCCACCCCGAGCTGGGGCTGATCGGCCCGGGCGCCTTCCTGCCGCTGCTCTCTTCCGACCAGGGGCAGCGGCTGACCCGCCATGTGCTGGAGATGGCGATGCTGGACGCCGAGGCCTGGCACCGCGAGGGGGTGATGCCGTCGCTGTCGGTCAACGTCACCGCCGACGACCTCGGCTGCCCCGACCTGCTGGCGCTTACCCGGCGCCGCCGACCCGGCGATCCGCCACTGGTGCTGGAGGTGACCGAGACCGCGGCCATGCGTGATGACCTCTTGGGCAGCGAGGTGGCGGCGCGGCTCTGCCTGGGCGGCCTGGAGGTCTCGGTGGATGACTTCGGCATCGGCTTCTCCTCGCTGGCGCGGCTGCAGCTGCTGCCGATCAGCGAGCTCAAGGTGGATCGCAGCTTCGTGCGCCACCTGCACGAGGAGTCCCAGGATGCCGCCATCGTCGAGGCGGTGGCGCTGCTGGGGCGCCGGCTCGGCATCCGGGTGGTGGCCGAGGGGGTCGAGGACCCGGGGGCGCTGGCGCTGCTCGATCGCTTCGGCTGCACCCATGTGCAGGGCTTCGGGCTGGCCCGTCCGATGCCCGCCGAGGAGATCCTCGAGCTGGGCGCCACTCAGGACGCGATGCGCGCCAGCACCGCCGCCAGCGGCGCACCGCTGGGCAGCACGCCGTAGGCAGGACCCGCCTCCTCGCCGAGGCGCGCGCGGCAGAAGGTCTCGCCGACCTCCACCGGCGCGTGGCGCAGCAGCAGCGCCCCCTGCAGGCACTGGGCGAGCCGCTGGGTCAGCCAGCGCGCGCGGGGCTCCAGCGCCTGCGGCGACTCGCCCAGCAGCCGCTCCAGCCCGGCGAGGGCGGCGTCGAACTCCCGCACCTGACCCCGCGCCGGGACGAGCTCGGCGTGCAGCGCCTCCAGCGCCTCGGGGTGGCGACCCAGCACCCGCAGCACATCCAGGCAGATGACGTTGCCCGAGCCCTCCCAGATGGAGTTGACCGGCGCCTCGCGATAGAGCCGCGCCAGCGGCGCCTCCTCCACGTAACCGATGCCGCCCAGGCACTCCATGGCCTCGGCCATGAAACCCGGCCCGCGCCGGTTGTGCCAGTACTTGGCCAGCGCCGGCAGCAGTCGGGCCAGGGCCCGTTCCCCCCCCTCGCCCCGGGCCGCGCTGTCGAAGGCGCGGGCGGCGCGCAGGCAGAGGGCGACCCCCGCCTCCACCTCCAGCGCCAGGTCGGCGATCACCGCGCGCATCAGCGGCTGCTGGGCCAGGGCGCGACCGAAAGCGTGGCGTGCCTGCACGTGGCTCCATGCCTCGTCCAGCGCCTGGCGCATCATGCCCACCGGCGCGGTGGCGGCATCCAGGCGGGTCTGCTGCACCATGGCGAGGATGGTGGCGATGCCGCGATCGGGCGGCCCCACCGGCTTGGCCCAGGCGCCGCGGTACTCGATCTCGGCGGAGGCGTTGGCGTGGTTGCCGCACTTCTCCTTGAGCCGCTGCAGCTCGATGGCGTTGCGCTTGCCGTCCGGCGTGAAGCGTGGCACTAGGAAACAGCCGAGCCCCGCCTCGCTCTGCGCCAGGGTCAGGAAGCCGTCTGACATCGGCGCGCTGCAGAACCACTTGTGGCCGCCAAGCCGCCAGCCATCGTCGGTCGGCTCCGCTCGGGTCGCATTGGTTCTCACGTCGCTGCCGCCCTGTTTCTCGGTCATCGCCATGCCCAGTGTCAGGCCCTGCTTCTCGCCGGCGGGCAGTGCTCGCGGGTCGTAGTGGTGGGCGAGCAGTCCGGGGGCCCAGCGCGCCGCCACCCCGGGGGCGTGGCGCAGCGCCGGCAGGGCGGCGTGGGTCATGGTGACCGGGCAGCAGAAGCCCGGCTCGGCCTGGGTCAGCAGGTAGAGGGCGGCGACATGGGCCTGGTGCCCGCCGCGGCCCTCCTGCTGCCAGGCCACGGCGTGCCAGCCGCCCTCCATGGCCAGGGCCATCAGCTCGTGGTAGGCGGGGTGGTAGGCCACCTCGTCCAGGCGGCGGCCGTGGCGGTCGAAGAGGCGCAGCGCCGGCGGATGGCGGTTGGCCGCCTCGCCCAGCGCCTGGATGTGCTCGCTGCCCACCGCCCGGCCCAGCGGCGCCAGGCGCTCGGCGACCCAGGCGGGGGCCTCCCGGGCCAGCGCCTCGCGCAGCGGCAGGTCATCGGCGAGCCGGTCGCGATCGCCGCTCGGCGGCGGCTGGTTGGTCACCTCGTGGGTGGCCAGGCGGTTGCGGGGGGCGCGGTCAGGCATGGCGTCTCTCCGTGGCGGAGGCCTCCCTCGAGCATGGAAGGCGCGGCGGCGACGGTCAACGTGACGCCGGGGCGGCGACTGGGTAGGCTGAAGGCATTTCCGGGGAGAGGCCCATGACCGACGAGTCGCGCGAGGCGCCGCTGCCGGCGCCGCATATCGCCCGTGAGCGCATCCAGCTGGTGGATGCCCGCAATCGCCCCTGCGGCAGCGCCTGGCGCGCCGAGATGCGTCGCTTCCGCTTCTGGCACCGCGCCACCTACGTGGTGGTGGTCAACCCCCGCGGCGAGCTGTGCGTCCAGCGCCGCACCCTCACCAAGGAGGTCTTCCCCGGTGGCCTCGACCTCGCCGCCGGCGGGGTGGTGGGGGCCGGGGAGGCGGTGCATGTCGCCGCCCGCCGCGAGCTCGAGGAGGAGCTGGGTATCCGCGGGGCCCCGCTGCGCCCGGCGGGAGGCTTCGTCCACGCCTCGGGCGGCCACCATATCTTCGGCAGCCTCTACCTGGTCGAGCACGACGGACCGCTGCAGCTCCAGGCCGAGGAGGTGGCCGACGCCTTCTGGCTGCCACCCACCGCGGCGCTGGCCCGGGAGGCGGTGACCCCCGACACCCGCCAGGCGGTGGAGGCGCTGCTGGTGGCCGGCCTGCTGGAGGCGGCACCATGAACCGCCCGGCCAGGCTCGGCGAGCTGGAGGCGGTGACCGCGGCCCTCGAGGGGGTGGTGCTGGGCAAGTCCCGGGAGCTGCGCCTGGCGCTGTGCTGCCTGCTGTGCCGCGGCCACCTGTTGATCGAGGACCTGCCGGGGCTGGGCAAGACCACCCTGGCCCAGTCGCTGGCGCGGGTCACCGGCCTGGACATGCAGCGGCTGCAGTTCACCAGCGACCTGCTGCCGGCCGACGTGCTGGGGGTCTCGGTGTTCGACCCCCGCGAGGCGCGCTTCACCTTCCACCCCGGCCCGATCTTCCATGGCGTGGTGCTGGCCGACGAGATCAACCGCGCCACCCCCAAGACCCAGAGCGCGCTGCTCGAGGCCATGGAGGAGGGGCGGGTGACCGTGGAGGGCGAGACCCGCCCCCTGCCCGACCCCTTCTTCGTCATCGCCACCCAGAACCCCCAGGAGCAGGCCGGCACCTTCGCGCTGCCGGAGTCCCAGCTCGACCGCTTCCTGATGCGTCTCTCGCTGGGCTACCCCGACCCCCGCGCCGAGCGCGAGATCCTGCGTGGCCGCGCCGGGCGCGAGCGCCTCGCTGCGCTGCCGGCGCTGCTCGACGCCGAACGCCTGCGCGCCTGGCAGGCGCGCCTGGCCGACATCCACGTCGCCGAGGCGCTGCTCGATTATGTCCAGGCGCTGGTGACCGCCAGCCGCGAGCATCCGGAGCTGGCCTGGGGGCTCTCCACCCGTGGCGCCCTGGCGCTGCTCCAGGCGGCCCGCGGCTGGGCGCTGCTCGAGGGGCGCGACCACGTGCTGCCCGAGGATGTCCAGGCGGTCTGGGTGCCGGTGGTGGGGCACCGGCTGAGCAGCGGCCGCCGCGAGGAGGGCGAGGCCCTGGCCCGCCACCTGCTGGCCCGCGTGCCGGTGATGGGCTAGCCGTGCTGCGGCGCGCGTCACGCCAGCGCTGGTGGCGCCGGGTGGCGATCGCCCCCGGCACACCGCTGCCCCAGCGCCGGCTCTTCCTGCTGCCGACCCGCTTCGGCCTGGGCTGGGCGGTGCTGGTCCTGCTGCTGCTGCTGTTCGGCATCAACTACCAGAACAGCCTCGCCTTCGCCCTCGCCTTCTGGCTGTTCGCGGTGGCGGTGGTGGCCCTGCTGCGTACCTGGCGCAACCTGCTCGGCCTGCGCGCCACCCTGCGCCTGCCCGCCGAGACCTTCGCCGGAGGCGAGGCGCGCCTGGGGGTGACCCTCGAGGGCGGGCGTCCGCGCCACGTCGTCGAGGTCCACGCCCCGGGGGCATCCGCCTCGGTCTCGCTGCCCGAGGGGCGCGGCGAGGCGTTCCTGTCTCTTCCGGCCCCGCGGCGCGGCGAGCCGCCGCTGCCGCTGCTGCGCCTGGAGAGCGCCTGGCCGCTGGGCCTGGTGCGGGCGGTGGCCTGGCTGGAGGCCGACGAGCGGCTGCTGGTCTATCCGCGCCCCCGGCCCGACGAACTCCCCGAGCACCGCCTGGCCGGGGCGGGCCTCGAGGCCACCGACTTCGCCGGCCTGCGCCGTGCCGAGCCCGGCGACAGCCCCGCGCGGCTGGCCTGGAAGCAGTGGAGCCGCACCGGGGTACTGGCCGCCAAGGCGTTCAGCGTGCCGCCCCGCCAGCAGCTGTGGCTCGACTACGACGCCTGTCGCGGCGACCCCGAGACGCGCCTGTCGACCCTCTGCGCCCGGGTGCTGGCCCACCACCAGGCCGGCGACCGCTACGGGCTGCGCCTGCCGGGGCTGACCCTGCCCCAGGGCGAGGGCGCCGCCCAGCGCCGGGAGGCGCTCGCCGCCCTGGCGCGTTTCCCGGGGCACCCGGCCGAGGGCCCGGGGGCGGCGTCATGAGGCGGCGCCAGGCCACCCCCGCCGTGCTCGCCGACGGCCGCGCCCTGGGCGCGGCCATGCTGCGCCGGCTGTTCATCGGCCAGTGCCTGGTGCTGGCGCTGCACCTGGCCTTCATGCCCGCCTGGCTGGCGGGGCTCGCCGCCCTGGTGGCGGGCTATCGCGCCCTGCAGCTGCGCCGGCGGCTGCCTCGGGCCGGGGTGGTGCTGCGCCTGGCGGGGGTCGCCGCGCTCACCGCCGGGCTATGGCTGCAGTACGGTACCCTGGGGCGCATGGAGGCGATGATCGGCCTGCTGCTCGGGGTCTACCTGCTCAAGCTGCTGGAGACCCATACCCGTCGCGATGCCCGGGTGGTGGTGCTGATCGGCCTGGTCGCCACCACCGTGGCCTTCCTCCATGACCAGGGCATCCCGGTGGCGCTCGGCGCCCTGCTGGCGGTGGCCTGGCTGCTGCACTCCCTGGTGTGCCTGGCGGGGGCCAGCGATGCTCGCCTAGCGTGGCGCGAGAGCGCCTGGCTGCTGGGGCTCTCGGCGCCGCTGATGGTGCTGCTGTTCCTGGCCTTCCCGCGCTTCGGGCCGCTGTGGAACCTGCCCCAGGCCGAGCGTGCCGCCACCGGGCTCAGCGACGAGATCGCCCCGGGGGATATCGCCGAGCTGTCGCGCAGCGACCGACGCGCCTTCCGGGCGCGATTCTTGGGCGACGCGCCGGCCCCCGCCGAGCGCTACTGGCGGGTCTACACCCTCTCGGACTTCGACGGCGAGCGCTGGCGCCGGGCCACGGCGGCGCGCCTGGGCCTCGGCCGCGGGGCCCTGGCGGCGGAGGGGCGCCGCTCGCCGTGGCCGCCGTCCGGCGAGCCGCGCTTCGAGGCCGAGCTGCTGCTGGAGCCCGACAGCCGTCCCTGGCGCCCCTCCCTGGGGGCGCCCCTGGCCAGCGACGAGCGGCTGCGCTGGCTCGCCGACGGCACCGTGGAGGGGCTCTCGCCGCTCGCCTCGCGCAGCCTGCTGCGGCTCTCGAGCAGCGGCCAGGCACCGGGCTGGCCCGACCCCCTGGGGGCACGCTGGCACACCCGGCTGCCCGAGGAGGGCAACCCGCGCAGCCGCGCCCTGGCCGAGCGGCTGTGGCGCGAGACGGGGGGCGCGCCGCGGGCCTACCTGGAAGCGCTGATGGCACGCTTCGGCGAGGCGCCGTTCCGCTACACCCTGACCCCGCCGCGGCTGACCTCCCGGGACCGGGTCGACGAGTTCCTGTTCGAGAGCCGTGCCGGCTACTGCACCCACTACGCCTCGGCCATGGCGGTGCTGGCCCGCGCCGCGGGGTTGCCGGCGCGCATCGTCGCCGGCTTCCTGGGCGGCGAGCGCCATCCGGATGGCCACTTCACGGTGCGCGACTACGACGCCCACGCCTGGGTCGAGGTGTGGCTCGACGGCGGCTGGCAGCGCCTGGACCCCACCGCGGCCATCGCCCCGGAGCGCATCGAGCAGGGCGCCGGAGCGATCGAGGATGGCGGCGAGGCCTTCCTGGCCGACTCGGGGTTCTCGCCGCTGCGCATGCGCGAGATCGGCTGGGTCAATCGGCTGCGCCTGGGCTGGGAGCGCATGGAGTACCGCTGGCAGCGCGAGGTGATCGGCTACCGCGACCAGGCGCGCACCGCGCTGATGGCGCGGCTGGTCGAGCGGCTGCACGCCTTCTGGGAGACCCTGCTGGGGGCGCTGCCCGGACGCGGCCCGCTGGGCTGGCTGGCGGGCCTGGCGATCGCCGCGGGCCTGCTCGCCGGCCTCGGCGGGGGGCTGGCGCTGGCCTGGCGGGCCCGTCGTGAAGGGCGCGACGAGGCGCTGCGCATCCGGCGCCTGCAGGCCTGGCTGGCCCGGCGCGGGCTGCCGCCCCGGGAGGGAGAGTCGCCCGCCGCCCACCTGCGCCGCCTGGCGGAGGCGGCCGGCCCGGCCGGACCGGCGCTGCGTGACTGCGCCCACCAGCTCGAGCGCCTGCGCTATGCACCGCTGGCGGCGGCGGAGCGCCGTGAGCGGCGGCGAGTCCTGGGGCGGCGTGTCGCCGAGGTGCGCCGGCGCCTGCCGCGGCACCGGGCCGGGGGGTAGCGTCGCCGCGGAGGGCGTGGCATCGTGGATGACCACGACCCGCAAGGCGCCCCCATGTCCATCCACGACCACCGGTGCCACACCGCCCAGGGCGAGTCCTTCAACTTCGCCGCGCTGCGCGGACAGGTGCTGCTCATCGTCAATGTCGCCAGCCGCTGCGGCTTCACGCCCCAGCTGCGCGAGCTCGAACGCCTCTATCGGCGCTATCGCCAGCGTGGCTTCATGGTCATCGGCTTCCCCTGCAACCAGTTCGCCCGCCAGTCGCCGGAGTCGGCGCTGGATTTCTGCACCCTGAGTGCGCGGGACTACCAGGTGAGCTTCCCGCTGATGGAGAAGGTGAGGGTCAACGGCCGCCACGCCCACCCGCTGTTCGTCGAGCTCAAGCGCGAGGCGCCCGGGGTGCTGGGCAGCGGCATGGTCAAGTGGAACTTCACCAAGTTCCTGGTGGGGCGCGATGGCCGGGTGATCCGCCGCTTCTCGCCGCGCCACGGCGAGGCCGAGCTGCGCGAGGCGCTGGAGGTGGCGCTGGACGAGGCCTAGCTCGTTCCAGCCTGAAGTGGCGAGAGTCGGGTCATCATGGAGGTGTCTCGCCGCGTTCCACCATCAGCCGCGCGATCAGCTCGTTCCAGCGATGGCGGGTCATCATGGTGGTCAGCCCCGAGAACAGCGCCCAGCTCTTGCGCCGCCATCCGGTGAGGCGCAGGTTGTGGGCCACCAGCTGCTTCATCAGCTTGTAGTCATCGAAGGCGCGCCACTCGCCCACCACCGACATCTGGTGGCGCGCGAGCACCGGCGCCAGCTCCAGCCGGAACACCCACTCCAGCTCGTGCACCGTGAGGTCGTGGCGTTCGATCACCGTGATCATCTCGGCGTAGTCGCGTTCGCCGGGCTCGCGCTCCAGCCACAGCGGTGCCAGGGCGAGCCACAGCTCGCCGCGTCGGTCGACCAGGCTCTGGGCATCCATGGTTCGCTCCCGGTTGTGCTCGTCAGGCTGGCATCCTGCCCCAGGCGCCGGCCCGGCTCAAGGGCGGACAGCGCCGCACGCGGCCGCTAGAATAGGGCATCGACGCACCACTCAGCGGGCGGTCCAGCCGCTCCCCAGGACGAACAGCGAGGTCTGACGTGATCATCAAGCCCAAGGTACGCGGTTTCATCTGCACCACCACCCACCCCGTCGGCTGCGAGAAGAACGTGCTCGAGCAGATCGAGGCGACCCGTGCCCGGGGCCTGGACAAGGCGAACGGGCCGAAGAAGGTGCTGGTGATCGGGGCCTCCAGCGGCTATGGCCTGGCGGCGCGCATCACCGCGGCCTTCGGCTACGGCGCCGATACCCTGGGGGTGTTCTTCGAGAAGCCGGGCACCGAGAAGAAGCCGGGCACCGCGGGCTGGTACAACAGTGCCGCCTTCGACCGCTTCGCCAAGCAGGAGGGGCTCTACAGCAAGTCCATCAACGGCGACGCCTTCTCCCACGAGGCCCGCGAGAAGGCCATCGAGCTGATCAAGCAGGACCTGGGCCAGGTCGACCTGGTGGTCTACTCCCTGGCCTCGCCGGTGCGCAAGCTGCCCGACTCCGGTGAGCTCAAGCGCTCCAGCCTCAAGCCGATCGGCGAGACCTACCGCGCCACCGCCATCGACACCAACAAGGACGCCATCATCGAGGCCGAGGTCGAGCCCGCCACCGAGCAGGAGATCGAGGACACCAAGGCGGTGATGGGCGGCGAGGACTGGGAGCTGTGGATCGACGCCCTGGACCGCGCCGGCGTGCTGGCCGAAGGCGCGCGCAGCGTCGCCTTCAGCTACATCGGCACCGAGATCACCTGGCCTATCTACTGGCATGGCGCCCTGGGCAAGGCCAAGGAGGACCTGGATCGCGCCGCCGGCGAGATCGACAAGCGCCTCTCGGCCTCCGGCGGCGGCGCCAACGTGGCGGTGCTCAAGTCGGTGGTGACCCAGGCCAGCGCGGCCATCCCGGTGATGCCGCTCTACATCGCCATGGTCTACCGGGTGATGAAGGAGAAGGGCCTGCACGAGGGCACCATCGACCAGCTCAACCGCCTGTTCGGCGAGCGCCTCTATCGGGGTGCAGGTCAGGGCAGCGCCGAGACCGACGAGGCCGGCCGCCTGCGCCTGGACGACTGGGAGCTGCGCGACGACGTCCAGCAGGCGTGCAAGGACCTGTGGCCGCAGGTGACCACCGAGAACCTCTTCGCGATCACCGACTATGCTGGGTACAAGCACGAGTTCCTGAAGCTGTTCGGCTTCGAGCGGGACGACGTCGACTACGATGCCGACGTGGATCCCGTGGCGGAATTCGATGTCGTAACCCTGTAAGGGCAGGGCGCCCACGGCGTCCTGCCGGTCATTCCCGCAGACCCGGAGGGCGCCATGGATACCCGCGAGAGCCAGACCCCCGAAGAGGAGCTCCAGCACCTCAAGGAAGTCAGCCAGCCCGAGGACTACGAGCACCCCGAGCCCGAAGAGACCCAGCCCGAGGCCCGGGAGCCTTCCCGTGGCTTGCCCTGGGTCCTGCCGCTGGTGATCGTGCTGGCGGTCGCCGCGGTGGGCTTCATGCTGCTGACCGGCGTCGCCGACTGAGGCGCTGAGGCTGCCCCGGGCAGGGGCTTTGGCTACAATGGTCGCTCCCGTCGTCGCGAGAGCCCCGCATGCCCGACCTTCCCCCCACCTCGACCCCGCCCGCCCGGCGACGGGTGGGCGTGGTGTTGCTGCAGGGGTTCTCGCTGCTGGCCGAGTCCTGCGCCACCGAGCCGCTGGCGGTGGCCAACCAGCTGACCGGTGAGGGTCTCTACTCGCTGGTCACCCTGGGGCTCGACGCCCACCCGGTGCGCAGCGGTTCCCGCCACCTGCTGATGCCCGATGCGGTCATCGGCGAGCCGGTCTCCCTCGACCTGCTGCTGCTGTGCGCCCCCTGGGGCGAGTCACCGACCCCGGCGCTTGCGGCCTGGCTGCGTCACCTGGCCCTGGCGGGGGTGGCCCTTGCCGGGATCGGCGGTGGCGCCGAGCTGCTGGCGCGCAGCGGCCTGCTCGACGGCTACCGCGCCACGGTGCCCTGGCCGCGCTTCGAGGCGGTGGCCGGCGCCCACCCGGGGGTCCGCCTCTCCCGCCAGCTCTTCGAGATCGACCGCGACCGCCTCACCTGCGGCGGCGGCACCGCCGCCATGGACATGATGATGACCCTGATCGCCAGCCATCACGGCAGCGAGCTCGCTGAGCGGGTCTCGGCGCACTTCGTGCTGGAGCGGGTGCGCATGGCCGACGAGCCCCAGCCCGCCTCGCCGCTGGCCGGCGCCCCCCAGAGCCTGGTGGACGCCGTGGCGCTGATGGAGGCCAACATCGAGGAGCCGTTGACCACCCACGAGCTCGCCGAGCACCTGGGGCTCTCCCGGCGTCAGCTGGAGCGACTGTTCAAGAAGCACCTGCAGGCGGTGCCCAGCCGCTACTACCTTAACCTGCGCCTGCGCCGTGCCCGCCGCCTGCTGCGCGAGAGCGAGCGTCCCGCCGGGGAGATCGCGATGCTCACCGGCTTCTCCTCGGCGGCCCACTTCTCCACCGCCTACCGCAACCACTTCGGCGTGACGCCCCGCGAGGAGCGCCTGGGCTGAGCGGTGCCGGCCTCAGGCGGGCCGGGCCAGCAGCGCCCGGAACAGCGCGCCCATCATCACCGGGGTGTCCTGCTCGATGACGAAGCCCCCGGCCTCCAGCAGCGGCCGCGCCTGGCGAGTGATGTCGGTGGCGATGGCCGAGGTCAGCGCATTGAGGGCCCGGCGGGCGAGGCCGGCCGGGCGGTCGTCGGCCTGGAACTTGTCCATCACGCAGAGCTGGCCCTCGGGGGCGAGCACCCGGTGCGCCTCGGCGAGCCCCCGGGCCGGGTCGGGCATCACCGCCAGGATCAGGTGCATCACCACCACGTCGAAGTGGCCGTCGGGGTAGGTCAGGCGCGCGGCGTCCATCTCCTCCGCCTCCAGGTCCCGGCCTAGCGCCTCGGCGCGGCGTTCCAGGCGGCGCACCATGGCCGGCGAGAGGTCGGTGGCGTGCAGCTCGATGTCCCGCGGCAGGAAGGGCAGGTCGAGCCCGGTGCCGGCGCCCACTAGCAGCACGCGCATCCCCGGGCGCCAGTGCACCTGGGCCAGGGAGGCGCGCCGCGCGCGGCGGAAGGCACGCTCGGCCACGGCGTCGTAGATCGGCGCGTAGAGGGTGTAGCGGCGGCGGTTCCAGCCGGTGGTGTTGAACATCCGGGGCTCCTCCTCGGGGGATGCCCCCAGAGTAACCGCCTCCGGGAGCTTTTACACAAGTCCTCGTGCCTTGGGTGAAAGCACCGCGGCGACAGGCTCCCTATACTCGAGGGCACCGCATACATGATGCGTGTCTTCGACTTCACAGGAGGATGTCATGAGCCAGACCCCGACCCGCGCCGACTTCGACCGCTACATGGTGCCGAACTACGCCCCCCAGCAGGTGATACCGGTGCGCGGCGAGGGCAGCCGCCTGTGGGACCAGCAGGGCCGCGAGTACATCGACTTCGCCGGCGGCATCGCGGTCAACGGCCTGGGGCACTGCCACCCGGTGCTGGTCGAGGCGCTCAAGACTCAGGCCGAGCGGGTCTGGCACCTCTCCAATGTCTACACCAACGAGCCGGCCCTGGCCCTGGCCCGGGCCCTGGTGGAGCGCACCTTCGCCGACAAGGTGTTCCTGTGCTCCTCCGGCGGCGAGGCCAACGAGGCCGCGCTCAAGCTGGCGCGGCGCTGGGCCCATGACCAGGGCGGCGAGCACAAGCACCGCATCGTCTCCTTCGGCCAGGCCTTCCACGGTCGCACCTTCTTCACCGTCAGCGTGGGCGGCCAGCCCAAGTACGCCCAGGGCTTCGGCCCGGTGCCCGGCGGCATCGTCCATGGCGAGTACAACAACCTCGACAGCGTGCGCGACCTGATCGACGACGACACCTGCGCGGTGATGGTGGAGCCGATGCAGGGCGAGGGCGGCGTGCTGCCCGGCCAACGCGAGTTCCTGCAGGGACTGCGCGACCTGTGCGATGCCCACGACGCCCTGCTGATCTTCGACGAGGTGCAGACCGGCGTGGGCCGCACCGGCTCGCTCTACGCCTACCAGCAGTTCGGCGTGACCCCCGACATCCTGACCAGCGCCAAGGCGCTGGGCGGCGGCTTCCCGGTGGGCGCCATGCTGACCACCGACCGCGTCGCCCCGGCCTTCTCCATGGGCACCCACGGCTCCACCTACGGCGGCAACCCGCTGGCCTCGGCGGTGGCGCTGGCAGCCATCGAGCACATCGACACCCCCGAGGTGCTGGAGGGGGTGAAGCGCCGCCATGACCTCTTCCGTGAGCACCTGGAGGCGATCAACGCCCGCCACGGGGTCTTCAAGGAGGTCCGCGGCATGGGCCTGCTGATCGGCGCCGAGATGAGCGAGGCGTGGCGTGACCGCGCCAAGGACATCCTGCCGCTGGCCATCGAGGAGGGGCTGATGGCGCTGATCGCCGGCCCCAACGTGCTGCGCATGGCGCCCTCCCTGGTGATTCCCGAGGCCGACATCGCCGAGGGCATGGCGCGCCTGGAGCGTGCCGTGAGCCGCCTGGTCGCCGGCCAGTGAGCGGCGAGGGAGACGCCGCCATGCTGGTCGTTCGCCCCGTCGCCCCGGCCGACCTGCCCGCCCTGGAGCGGCTGGCGGGCGAGGCCGTGCCGCGACTCACCAACCTGCCGGCCCACCGCGACCGCCTGGAAGAGCGCATCGCCCGCTCGCGCCAGGCCTTCGCCGCCGAGGTGGAGTTCCCCGGCGACGAGCACTACACCTTCGTGCTCGAGGACCGGGCCCGCGGCGAGGTGGCCGGCACCGCCACGGTACGCGCCCAGGCCGGCGCCCGCGACGCCTACTACACCTATCGCCAGGAGACGCTGATCCACGCCTCGCAGCAGCTCAACGTGCGCCGCGAGGTGCAGACCCTGGCGCTCTCCCACGAGGTCTCCGAGGCGAGCCTGCTGTGCGCTTACTCCCTGGCGCCGCGCTATCGCGGCACCAGCGCCGAGAGCCTGCTGCGCCGGGCGCGGCTGATGCTGATCGCCCAGTACCCCGAGCGCTTCGCCGGGGTGCTGGCGATGGCCTTCCCCGGCTTCCTGGACGAGGCCGGCGAGTCGCCGTTCTGGAACAGCGTGGGGCGCCACTTCTTCGTGCGCGACTTCGAGGAGATCAACTACCTGGCCGGGGTGCGCTCCAAGAGCTTCATCGCCGAGGTGATGCCGCAGTTCCCGCTCTACCTGCCGCTGCTCACGCCCCAGGCGCGGGCCGCCATCGGGCGCGAGCATCCCGACCACGAGGTGGCCCTGGCGGAGATGCTGGCCGAGGGCTTCCAGCGCTCCCGCCACGTCGACATCTTCGACGCGGGTCCGGTGATCAAGGCCGAGCGCGAGCGGCTGCAGAGCTTCCGGCGCGCCGCCTGGCACCCGGTGCGCATCCGCCCGGTCCACGCCCTGCCCGACGCCGAGCCGGCGATGGTCGCCAACCAGCGCCTGGCCGACTTCCGCTGCGTGGTGGCGCGCTATGCGCTGTCGCCCACCGGCCAGCTGATGCTCTCCGAGGAGCACGCCGCGGTGCTGGGCGTGGAGGAGGGCAGGGCGGTGCTGGCCGCGCCGCTGGCACTCGCCGATGCCGAGTCGGCCGACCCGGGCTATGACGAGGGGGAGCTGTGATGCGTATCCGACCCATCGCCGAGGGCGACCTCGAGGAGCTGCAGGCCCTGGCCCGGGAGACCGGGGTGGGCTTCACCTCGCTGCCCGACAACCGCGACTTCCTGGCCGCCAAGATCGCCGCCACCGAGGCGACCTTCCTCGAGCGCACCCCGGCGGGCCAGCGCAACTACTTCTTCGTGCTCGAGGACGAGGCCAGTGGCCACCTGGCCGGCTGCTGCGCCATCGAGGGCGAGGTGGGGCGCGAGGTGCCCTTCTACCACTACCGGCTCGGCACCCTGGCCCACTCCTCGGTGCAGCTCGACCTGCACCGCACCATCGATACCCTCTTCCTGTGCTCGGACCATACCGGCGACGCCGAGGTGGCCTCGCTGTTCCTGCGCCCGGCCTATCGCGGCGGTGACCGCCGTCACCAGCGCAACGGCGCCCTGCTCTCCATGGTGCGCTGGCTGTTCATGGCCGAGTTCCGCGACCGCTTCCCCGACAAGGTGCTGGCGGAGATGCGCGGGGTGTTCGACGGCGAGGGCAAGAGCCCCTTCTGGCACTGCCTGGGCAGCCACTTCTTCCCGCTGGACTTCGACGAGGCGGACCGCCTGACCGGCCTGGGCCAGAAGAGCTTCATCGGCGAGCTGATGCCCAAGTACCCCATCTACACGCCCTTCCTCTCCGAGGCGGCGCGGGCCTGCATCGGACAGGTGCACGAGCAGACCCGCCCGGCCCTGGCCATGCTCAAGAAGGAGGGGCTGCGCTGGGAGGGCTACATCGACATCTTCGACGGCGGCCCCACCGTGGAGGCCTACATCGACGACGTGCGCGGCGTGCGCCTGTCGCGGCGAGTCACCGTCACCCTCGACCCCGCCCTGGACGAGGCGGGCGAGCGCCCGCGCTGGCTGGCCGCCACCACCGAGATGGCGCACTTCCGCGCCGCCTGGGTAGGGCGCGGCCCCGACGCCGAGGGCCGCCTGCGCCTGAGTCCCGCCGAGGCGGCACGCTTGGAGGTCGAGGCGGGCGCCACCCTGCGCATCCTGGATACCGAGGAGGAAGCCTGATGAAGCCGACACACTCCCTGCTGATCGGTGGGCACTGGCGCGACGGCGCCGGGGAACGCTTCGCCAAGCACGACGGCGTCACCGGTGAGCGGCTGTGGCAGGGGGCCGGCGCCAGCCCCGCGGACGTCGCCGCCGCGGTGGCCGCGGCCCGCGAGGCCTTCCCCGCCTGGGCGCGGACGCCCTTCGCCGAGCGCCAGGCGCTGGTGGAGCGCTTCCGCGAGGTGCTGGAGCGCCACCGCGAGGCGCTGGCCGCCGCCATCGCCCACGAGACCGGCAAGCCGCTCTGGGAGGCGCGCACCGAGGTGGGCGCCATGATCGGCAAGGTGGCGATCTCGCTGCGCGCCTATCAGGAGCGCACCGGCGAGCGCGAGCGCGACCTGGGCGAGACGCAGGCCGTGCTGCGCCATCGCCCCCACGGCGTGATGGCGGTGTTCGGCCCCTACAACTTCCCCGGCCACCTGCCCAACGGCCACATGGTACCGGCGCTGCTGGCCGGCAACGCCGTGGTGTTCAAGCCCAGCGAGCAGTCGCCGCTCACCGCCGACCTGACCCTGCAGTGCTGGCAGGAGGCGGGGCTGCCGGCCGGGGTGATCAACCTGGTGCAGGGTGGGGCCGAGACCGGCCAGGCGCTGGCCGCCGACCCGGGCATCGACGGCCTGCTGTTCACCGGCAGCGCCAGGGTAGGTGGCCTGCTACACCGCCAGTTCGCCGGCCAGCCCGGCAAGATCCTGGCCCTGGAGCTCGGCGGCAACAACCCGCTGGTGGTCAAGGATGTCCCCGACCAGGACGCCGCGGTGCTGACCATCCTGCAGTCCGCCTTTCTTTCCGGCGGCCAGCGCTGCACCTGCGCGCGCCGCCTGATCGTTCCCGAGGGCCAGGTGGGGGATCACCTGCTCGACGCCCTGGCGGACGCCATCTCGCGGCTGCGGGTGGCGCCTCCCTTCGCCGAGCCGGCGCCCTTCTACGGCGGCCTGGTGAGCGTGGCCGCCGCCGACGGCCTGCTCGAGGCCCAGGCGGCGCTGGAGGCCCAGGGCGGCACGGTGCTCGCGCGCATGGAGCGCCTGGAGGCAGATACCAGCCTGCTCAGCCCGGCGCTGATCGACGTCACCGGCCTGGCGGTGCCCGACGAGGAGCACTTCGGCCCGCTGCTCAAGGTGTATCGCTACCGCCACTGGGACGAGGCGATCGCGCTCGCCAACGACACCCGCTACGGCCTCTCCGCCGGGCTGATCGGCGGCGAGCCGGATGACTGGGATGACTTCCTGCTGCGCATCCGCGCCGGCATCGTCAACTGGAACCGCCAGACCACCGGCGCCTCCGGCGATGCCCCCTTCGGCGGGGTGGGCGAGAGCGGCAACCACCGCCCCAGCGCCTACTACGCGGCGGACTACTGTGCCTACCCGGTGGCCTCCATGGAGAGCGAGGAGCTGCACCTGCCCGACCAGCTGCCGCCGGGGGTGAGCCTGTGAGCCGGGATGCCATGACCGACGTCCTCGAGGTCAACTTCGACGGCCTGGTGGGACCGACCCACAACTACGCCGGCCTGGCGCTTGGCAACGTCGCCTCCATGCGCCACGGCGGCCTCGAGGCCAACCCCCGCGAGGCTGCCCTGCAGGGGCTGGCCAAGATGAAGTCGCTGATGGACGCCGGCTACGCCCAGGGGGTGCTGCCGCCCCAGCAGCGCCCGGATCTCGGCGCGCTGCGCGCCCTGGGCTTCTCAGGCAGCGACGAGCGGGTGCTGGCCCGGGCCGCCGGCGAGGCGCCGCAGATCCTGCGCGCGGTGTGCTCCGCCTCGAGCATGTGGACCGCCAACGCCGCCACGGTGACGCCGAGCCTCGATGCCCCGGATGGCCGGGTGCACTTCACCCCGGCCAACCTGCAGTCGAGCTTCCACCGCTTCCTGGAACCCGCCACCACCGGTCGGGTGCTGGCGGCGATCTTCCGCGATGATGCGCACTTCGCCCACCACCCGGCGCTGCCCGCCACCCCGGCGTTCTCCGACGAGGGCGCGGCCAACCATACCCGCCTGGCCGGCGACCATGGCGAGCCGGGGGTGCACCTCTATGTCTACGGCCGAGAGGCGTTTGGCTGGGGCACCGAGGAGCGCCCGGCGCCGCGGCGCTTCCCGGCGCGCCAGACCCTGGAGGCGAGCCAGGCGGTGGCCCGCCAGCACGGCCTCGCCGAGTCGCGGCTGGTGTTCGCCCAGCAGCATCCCGAGGCCATCGACGCCGGGGTCTTCCACAACGATGTGATCAGCGTGGGTAACGGGCCGGTGCTGCTCTACCACGAGATGGCCTTCCTCGACGAGCCGGGCACCCTGGAGGCGCTGCGCCAGCGCATGGACGCGCCGCTGATCCCGGTGCGCATCCCCGCCGAGGCGGTGAGCCTGGCGGACGCGGTGTCGTCCTACCTCTTCAACTCCCAGCTGCTCTCCAACCCGGACGGCAGCATGTCCCTGGTGGTGCCCGGCGAGTGCCAGGAAAACGAAGCGGTGTGGCGCACCCTGCAGGACCACCTGCTGGCCGGGGCCAACCCCATCGGCGAGGTGGTGGTGAAGGACGTCAAGCAGAGCATGCGCAACGGCGGTGGCCCCGCCTGCCTGCGCCTGCGGGTGGTGCTCTCCGCCGCGGAGCGCGCGGCGCTCTCCGGCCGGGTGCTGCTGGACGATGCCCTCTATGACGCCCTGGTCGCCTGGGTGGAGCGCCACTACCGCGACCGCCTGCTGCCCGAGGAGCTGGCCGACCCGGCGCTGACCAGGGAGTCGTTGACGGCTCTGGACGAGTTGAGCCGTCTGCTCGGGATCGGCAGCGTCTACCCCTTCCAGCTGGAGGGAGCGTGACACGCCAGGGGAATGGCGAGGAGGCCAGTCACCGGCACGCCCTGTCTTCTCCCCTGGCCGCCTACCATGAGGCCCTGGCGCACCAGGGGTTCGTCGCCGATTCGTCGCAGCGGTCCGCCGCCGAGGTCCTCGAGGCCTGCTTCGACGCCGTGCATGGCGCGTCGCCGGTCGCCCAGCCCGGCGGGGTCTACCTGTGGGGGCCGGTGGGGCGTGGCAAGACCTGGCTGATGGATGCCTTCCATCAGGGGCTGCGCGTGCCTGCACGCCGCCAGCACTTCCACCACTTCATGCGCTGGGTGCACCGCCGGCTCTTCCAGCATGGCGGCACGCCGAACCCCCTGCTGACCCTGGCTGGCGAGCTGGCGGCCGAGGTTCGGGTGCTCTGCCTCGACGAGCTGTTCGTCAGCGACATCGCCGATGCGATGCTGCTCGGCCGCTTGCTGACGGCGCT
Organism: Halomonas shengliensis; assembly: GCF_900104135.1. GTDB lineage: Bacteria > Pseudomonadota > Gammaproteobacteria > Pseudomonadales > Halomonadaceae > Halomonas > Halomonas shengliensis. The sequence goes on from NZ_FNIV01000001.1 coordinate 56,003, forward strand.
CTTCGAGCAGGGCGTGGTGCTGGTCTGTACCTCCAACCAGGCGCCGCGGCAGCTGTATGCCGACGGCTTCAACCGTGAGCGCTTCCTGCCGGCCATCGCCGCTATCGAACGTCATATGCGCGAGGTTGAGCTCGACGGCGGCCAGGATCATCGCCTGCACCCCGGATGGACCCGGCAGCGCTACTGGGTCGTGGGCCCCGAGCAGACGGCCGCCCTGTCGGAATCCTTCGGCCGGCTCAGTGAGGGGGAGGAGAGGTCGACGACGCCGATAGAGCTGGGTCACCGCACCATCGCGGTGCGGGGACGCAGCGCCTCGGCGGTATGGTGCGACTATGCCGAGCTCTGCGAGCAGCCCCTGGCGGCGCTGGACTTCATCGAGCTGGTCGACCGTTTCGAGCATATCCTGCTGGAGGGGGTGCCCTGCCTGAGCGATGCCCGCCTGGCGGGCGGCATCGCCCGGGGAACCGAGGATGGGGTCAGCCGGGTCGAGGCGGGAGATCGGGAATTGCCACCGCTGTCACGGCGTGATGACGGCGTGCGTCGCTTCATCGCGCTGGTCGACGAGTGTTATGACCGGCGCACGCCACTCTACCTCGCCGCGGAGGTGCCCATGGAGGCACTCTATCCCCGGGGGCATCTGGCCTTTCCCTTCCGGCGTACCCTCAGCCGGCTGCGCGAGATGCAGCTGGCCAGGTTCGGCACAGGCGACCCGCCGAAACAGCGCTGACCCCCTTCCCCATGGCCGAAATTGGTCTATCCTGTGCGGCCATTCGAAACCGGTCGGCGGGAGGAAGCTGACGTTGAACGCTCTGATCTATTGGCTGGACATGGCGGGGGTCATCGTCTTCGCGCTGTCGGGGGTGGTGCTCGCCTGCCGCACGCGCATGGATCCCTTCGGCATGCTGGTGCTTGCCGCGGTCACCGGCATCGGCGGCGGCACCCTGCGCGACATGGTGCTCGGGGTGGGGCCGGTATTCTGGGTCACCGACCCGACCTACCTGTGGGTCATCCTGGTAACGGTGGGGCTCTCCATCCTCGGTTTCCACTACATCCACCGTCTGTCGCGCGGCTTCCTGCCCGTGGCCGACGCCTTCGGACTGGCGCTGTTCGTGGTGATCGGCGCCCACAAGGCGTTACAGCTGCAGATGCCCGGCCTGGTGGCCGTGCTGATGGGCATGATGACGGGAGTGGCGGGTGGCATGGTGCGCGACATGCTGGCGCGCCGGGTGCCCATGGTGCTGCGCGAGGAGATCTACGCCACCGCGGCCATCGCCGGCGGCATCGCCTATGTCGGCCTGGATGCCCTGGGGGCGCCGGGTCCCCTGGCCGTCGCTGTGTCGCTGGCCACCACTCTCGGCCTGCGCCTGGCCGCCATCTACTGGCACCTGGCGCTGCCCACCTTCGCCTGGGTGGTGATCCCGTCAGCTTCCGAGGCGGCGCCACCCGCCGATCAGGAGGTGGCTCCACCGGCACCTCCCGCCGAACCTCCACGCCCCAAGGTGCGGGTGCGCATGATCCGCCCCGAGCAGTCACGGCGCAGGAAGAACCGCTCATGAGCCTGGTGGCTCTCCACCCCCGGTGGCTGGCCTGGCTTGCCCTCGGTGTACTGGCGCTGCAGCTCTCGGCCTGCGCCCTGCAGCCCGCCGAGGGCGACCCTGCCGAACGCCACCGCCAGGCGGCGGCGCTGATCCGCGCCACCTATGACGCCGCCTTGCCCGAGCTGCCTGCCAGCAAGCGGCGCCACTATGCCCAGCGCCTCTACCGGCTGACCGGGGAGGCGCGCTACCTGGCCGATAACCATGACTACATGGCGCGTCTGCAGGCGCGTCTCGAGAGCGAGGTCGCCATGCTGGCGGTGCCGGGGCGCACGGAGGCGCTGGCGCGTGAAAGCATCGACGGCTACCCCCGCCGCACCGAGAAGCAGCGTGCCCGGGCGGCGATGTTGGCCGACTGGGGCGAGATCGCCTACGCCCGTGGCCTGCTGTTCCGGATGGTCCAGGCGGACTATCACGGCCTCCTCCAGGAGATTTCCGGGCATGAGCGGGCGCTGGACTACCTGGGCGAGCTGCCATGGGAAGCCTTCCTCACCGACCCCGAGGTGCTGCGCGTCTACGCCGCCCAGGTGGCCAACCAGGTGCACTACCTGCATCAGTTAGGGGTGGTGGACCTGCGTGCGGAGGTCGAGGCGGCGTTCCGGCGGCGCTATCCCCCCGAGGTGGTGGAGGGGCTCGACAACCGCGAGTACCGCAACTGGCTCTATGGCCTGACCCACTTCGTCATCGCCGCCAGCCGCTACTATCAGCAGCGAGTCGATGGCGAGGCGCATGCCTGGGTGCTGACGGCCTTCGAATCGGATCCCGAACGGATCCTGCGTGAAGCCACCGAGGATATCCAGGCGGAGGTGGCGCTGAGTTTCCTGCTGGCGCGTCAGGAGCAGCACCCGCTGGTGGCGCGGATCCGCGATGTCCTGGTCGCGGCGCTGGATCGCGAGCACGGCATGATCCCGTCCCCGGCGGGCAGCACAGACCTGGCCCGGGGGGAGCATCGCAACGTGCTGGCGATCATGGTGCTGGGCTGGCAGGGCCGGCTCCATCCGGGGCCATGCTTCGATGGTTGACCGCGGCCGGGCAGGTGAATCAGATCTGCGGCTCGGCATCGCCCATCATATCCATTAAAGGTTCATGGCCGCCCTGTGCGTCAGGTCATCCGATGAGATGAGCTGTGCCTCCAACTGGTCGCGTATGTGCTCGTACAAGGGGATCAGCTGCCGATTCATACCGGATTCTGCCTGCTCGCGTGTGATGCAGTAGGCACTGCGGCGACCATGAAAGTCGATGGTGTCGCCTACCTTGGTGAAGTGGAAGCCTGACATCGAGAGGAGCCTGGGTAGACGCGGCTCCATCATCGCGAAGGCGATGCTCTTGTCCAGCAGTCTGCCTATCGCATACCCGGAAATGAAGAGCCCGCTGACCAGCATGGAGAAGGTTTCCCGTTCCTTGTCTGTAAACTCGAGGGGGGTGTCGCAGATTCCCGGAACCGCCTTGCCATGAAGCCGGGTTCGAAAGGCCCTGGCCACCGCCAGTCGAGAAATCTCGTAATAGTCGGCAGGGGGCAGCCTTTGTGGATGAAGTTCCGGGTGGGTCAGGCTTCTTCCTCCGTAGCTCTCCATCGGCAAGCGATCGAAAGGCGGCTTCGCGTCCGGCTGGGGCAGTACGATTCTCGTGCAGGCGGCAGTCACGCCGGTACGGCGATGCTCGATCAAGCAGTGGATCGCCCTTTCATCGTAGCCATCGTATTCAAGCTTGTTGACCGGGTCGCTCGGCGGTTCGTAGTTCAGTTCTTCACAGTAGATATCGTGTCGCAATCGGTAGACACGACGCTTCTGGCTATCGTCGGAAGCGATCATGAACGAGAACTCGTTCATGAAACGAGCCAGGAGAGGTTGCAGGTCCATCACCTTTCCTTCATTAACTCTGGAAGTATGCATTCCACCTCTTCCTTGCCAGTTGTCTAGTGGTCGGACGGCTTGACATTATCCTTCCCCCTGGAGCTCGACAGATAGCCGAAGGCGTCGGCGACATGCCTCGGTTTGCCGAGGTGAAAGCCTTGTCCATATGCGATGCCATAGTCGCTCAGAATGGGCAGGAGCGCCTCCTGGTCGACGAACTCAGCGATGGCCTGCTTGCCGAACCCGTTGGCGATATCGGCGATCGCCTTGACGATGACGCGACTGTCGGCATCGTGAGCCAGGTTGCGAATAAAGCTTCCATCGATCTTGATGTAGTCTACCGGCAATTGGCTGAGATAGTGGAAGCTGCTGAAGCCCACCCCGAAGTCATCCAGGGCGGTGCGACATCCCAACTCACGCAGTGACTGCAGGACGCCACGGGCCGTCGAGAAGTCGGTTACCGCGGCGGTCTCGGTCACCTCAAGGATCAGGAATTGGGGATCGGCGCCGCTGACGGCGATCTCATTGGCCAGGTAATGCCTCAGGTCATCATCATGGAGTGACTGCCCCGACAGGTTGATCGCCAGGCTGACGCCCGACCCCTCCAGCGCCTTGACGACCCTCAGGGCATGGTGAAGGACCCAGCGGTCGATCTGCAGGATCTGGCCGCTGCGTTCGGCCACCGGGATAAAGGCACCGGGGGAGATCAGCTGCCCGGCCTCGTCGCGCATCCTCAGCAGCACCTCGTAGTGGCGGATGTCGCGATCCTCCAGGCGCACGATGGGCTGCACCATCAGCTCGAAGCCATCCTCCTCCAGGGCGTGGTGGATGCGCTCCTCCCAGTAGACACGCTCCTGCAGTTCGCCACGCGCCGCGGCCAGGGTCGATAGCAGGTGCCAGCGCTGGCTGCTGGAGGCCTTCGCCTTGTACATCGCCATGTCGGCGCTGGCCATCAGGTCGATGGCGTTGTCACCGTGGACCGGGAACAGGGCGATCCCGATGCTGGCGCCGGCGCGGTGGCGGCGATCGCCCACATCGAGCAAGACGGTGGCCAGGATCTGGTTGACCTGCTGGGCGATGCGGGTGGCCAGGGTCTCGCCGGCGCCCACCAGGAGCAGCGCGAACTCGTCACCGCCGAGCCTGGCCAGGGTGCCGCGGTGACCGAGCTCCTCGCCGAGTACCGTGGCGACCTTGCGCAACAGCTGGTCGCCTGCCTGGTGGCCACTCAGTTCGTTGACGTCCTTGAACTGGTCCAGGTCGAGCAGCAGCAGGGCACCGGCGTGTCCCTGGGTGATGGCGCCGTCGAGGGCCTCCTTGAGGAAGCGACGGTTGTAGAGCCCGGTCAGCGGGTCGCGCTCGGCGAGCCAGGTCAGGCGTGCCTCGGCGGCCTTGCGCTCGGTGATGTCCAGGCCGACGGAGATGCGGCCGTCGGGCTCCCCGGGATTGCCGGGAAGCGAGGCGTGGTACCAGGCGATGGTGTGCCGCTTGCCATCGGCGGTGGTGAGGTTGCGCTCCTCCTGCCCCTTGCCATCGCTCCCTGCCAGTGACTGGCGTTGCCCTCCGAAGACGTCATCGAAGAGACGCTTGAGCAGCAACGCCTCGCTCACCCCCATGACCGACAGTGCATAGTCGTTGACCAGCGTGATCCGGCCATCCGGATCCTGGGTCACGATGAACACGCGTGCCGTATCCAGCAGGCTGCCGATGAAGTCGCGCTCGTGGGCCAGCTCATCCACCCGCTGGGCCAGCTGTTCGCCGCGGGAGCGAACCTCGCCCTCGAGGGTCTCCAGCTGGTCGGCCAGGCGCAGGGTGGCACCCTCGAGGATATCGATCTCGTCGGCCAGGCGCGGATCGGGAGGGGGAACCGCGGCGCGGGCCTGGGCGAACTCGCCCCTGGCCAGGTTCGGCAGGATGCCGGAGATGCGTCTCAGGCGAGCCATCGGGCTGAGCAGGATGGCCAGCAGCAGCAGCTCGGCGGCCACCCAGCCGCCGAGGCCGACCATCGTCAGGGTGCGCGTATCCTGGCGAATGGCCTGGATCTGGTCGGTAATGTCGTTGGTGAACAGGACATAGCCGGTGCTGCGGCGGTCGCCGTCACCCTCCATGCGCACCGCACTGAGTTCCATGTCACGCCCCGAAAGCCGGAAGCGGCTGGGACTCGTGGTGATCTCGCCGAGGGTCGTCACCTCCGCCGCTCGCTGGAGTACCGGCAGGCTATGCTCTTGCTCGGTCAGGGCGACCAGCTGTCCCTGCCAGCGCGGGAGCTGGCGTTCGGGAGGGATCTGGGAGTCCTGCAGGTTGCCGGTCACCAGCAGCGCCACATTGCCCTCCGCGATCTGGTGGGCCTGGCGCATCAGGTCCGCCAGCGAGCGCGACAGGATCACCACGCCGGCGCTGCTGCCCGCCATGAGGACCGGCACCGCGGCGTACTGGCGGCAGTCGCTGGAGCAGCGCAGGGCGGTGAGCGGGGTTTCGGTCTCGATGACGCGGCGCACCCACTGCTGGACGGGGCGGCCGTTCTCCGCCTGGGGCGTGCCCCACTCCGCGGCGAGGCGGCCATCGGCATCGAACAGCAGGATCTCGTCGACCCCCGACTCCAGCTGCAGGGTCGGCCACTGCGGACCCAGGCTCTCCAGCAGCTCCTCGCCGGTGCGGCGGGTGAGGGCGGCACCCAGCCCCTGGGTGGCGGCCACCAGCGAGGCCAGCTGGCGAACCCCCTCCGCGGAGCGCTCCATGGCCAGGCGTATCTCGCCGGCCTGGCGGCTTGCACTCTCGTTGCGGCTCTCCTCGAACTGGCGGGTGAGGTTGGCATGGCCGACCCAGGAGAAGGCCAGCACCAGGCCCAGCACCAGCAGGCTGCTCAGCGCGATGACGCGCCAGGTCAGGCTGAGGCGGTGACGTGTGGTGATTCGGCTGGCGGGGCTCATGGCGGCGTGATCTCCCTAGGCTTCGTAGGCTCAGAAGCGCAGGGAGAGCTGGAAGAGCAGCATGTTCCAGCGGCGCTCGGTCTCCGAAGGATCCGGGTTGTCTTGTATCGGCAGCCAGCCGGTGCCATCCACATGGTGATATTCGGCCGCCAGCATCAGGCGGGGGTTCACGCTCCACTGCAGGCCCAGGGTGATGTCATCGGCGAACTGGCTGTGGGCGGGGCCGGCGCCGCTGGCTGCATAGGCCTCGCCGTCGCGATCGTCGCGGTTGCTGGTCAGGCTGTCGTAGCGCACCAGCCACTGCCAGTTATCGTTGAAGCGCCGCGCATACTGCACATACCAGCTTTCTCCTGTCACGTCGAAGTTGACGCTGTCATTGTTGAAGTTCTCCAGTCCCGAGTTACGCCAGGCATATTCGGCGGTGAGGCTCCAGTTCTCTTCGTTGTACTGCAGCGACAGTATCCAGGGGCGAAAGTAGAAGTCGCCATTGCTCAGGAACGGTGAGCCGGACTCGAAACGCGCATTGGCATCCGCCCCACTGATGGCTGCTACGAAATGCCCTCCCTGGTGCTCGTACTTGATCTGGCCGATAGCGGAAGCGCGAGGGTCCAGGGAGCCAGGAATGGTGTCGAGTCTCAGGGTGCTGCTCAGGTCGTCCCCAGCTTGTGGCACACCGAAGCCCAGCTGGGCCCTCAAGGTACCGGAGGGGATGCGCTCTTCCATGTAGGCGGCGATACCGTCACCCGAGAGTGCCAGGGAGCGGGTCCTGTCGAAGTAGATCGACTGTGGCAGCAGGATGCTGGGTCGCGTGAAGGCGACATCGCGGGTCTGGTTGTAGAAGCCGAAGGGGTTCTTGGTTCGGCCGAGCTGGACGCCAAGGGTTCGCTGCTGATTGGAAAGGAACTGGTAGTCGAGAATGCCGTAATCAAGCACTGGCCTGGCATCACTGCCATCTCCGCCGGCTCGACGACTCAGCACTTGGGCCGCCAGCAGCACGTTCTCGTGAGGGCGCAGCGACACGTTAGCGCCGATCTCGGTGTATTTCAGGCTGCCGTCGCTTTCGCTGCTGGGCCCGAAGAAGTTGTTGTCGTCGGTGATCACCAGCGCCTGGCTGAGGAAGCCGTGCATCTGCAGCGTATCCAGGACCCCCTCGTCGGCCCACGCCTGTCCCGCCGGCAGTGCCAGCGTGGCCAGCAGGCCCAGGGCGACAGGGGCAGGCCCGTCAATCCATCGAAATGACTTGGATACGCTCATCCAGGTACTCCCTTTCCAGATAGCCCACCGCGCCGGGGGTGGTGGCGATTCGCTCGCGCATCTCGGCCTGGTCTCGCACCCGGTCCGGTGCCTGACCGGTGCCTGAGAAGACCATGCGGTCCCACGCCAGCTGAAGTTGATGGGGATAGACGGCCAGCCGCTCCTTGACGAAGCGTTCATGGACCGGGTGGTCGTTGTGCAGCACGAAGACCCGAGCCGACTGACCATCGGGCCAGGTACGCTGGCGCATGGCGAAGATGGCCCGGGTGGTGTCGCGGGTCAGGCGCTGGGTGGCGACGTCGGCATGGGCTACCAGCAGGGGGGCCGGTTCTTCGGCAGTGGCCTTGCCGCCCGCCACGGCGAGCAGGCAGAGCAGCAGGGTGGCCTTCAGCCACGCCATGGCTCGACCCCTGGTGGCGTCGTATGGCGGAAGGGCGGCGAGGCGTGCTGGCGGGTCGTCATGGCGTATCGGCTTCCCTTGTGTCGGGCTCTGGTTGCCTGCAGTCACGGTAGTCGCGTCACGGTGACAGGCCTCGCGCTGACCGTGAACGAGCCGACACGCAGCGGTGTGCCGTGACGGTCATCTTCTCTCTACGCTACATCAAGGGAAGGGAATGTAAAGCGCTGCGCTTCAACGCAACCGCTGCCCGGCGGCCGTGCCGCCGGGCAGCGAGGGCTCAGCCGAAGACCTGGAAGGTACCGGCGTTGAGCCACAGGTGGGTGGCGATGCTGGCCGCATAGCCCAGGGCGATCACCGGGGCCCAGCGCAGGTGGCCCATGAAGGTGTAGTTGCCGCGGGCCTGGCCCATCAGTGCCACCCCGGCGGCGGAGCCGATGGAGAGCAGGCTGCCGCCGACACCGGCGGTGAGGGTGATCAGCAGCCAATGGCCATGGGACATCTCCGGCTCCATGGTCAGTACCGCGAACATCACCGGGATGTTGTCGACCACCGCGGAGATCAGGCCCAGGGCGATGTTGGCGTTGGTGGCTCCCCAGCCGCTATAGAGGGACTCGGAGAGCATCGCCAGGTAGCCCATGTAGCCCAGGCCGCCGACGCACATCACCACCCCGTAGAAGAACAGCAGGGTGTCCCACTCGGCGCGCGCCACACGGTTGAAGACGTCGAAGGGCACCACGCTGCCCAGCTGGGCCAGCTTCTTGTCGTCGCCGCGACGGGCGTAGCGGGTGCGCTTCTTCTCCAGCGAGCGCGGCAGGGTGCGGCGCAGGAAGTAGCCGAAGAACTGCAGGTAGCCCAGGCCCGTCATCATGCCCAGCACTGGCGGCAGGTGCAGGAAGGTGTGGCAGGCCACGGCGGTGGCCACGGTGAGCAGGAAGAGGAAGATGATGCGTCGGGCGCCGCGTTTGAGCCACACCTCCTCTTCCATGCTGTCCGGCTTGCGGTTCTTGATGAAGAAGCTCATCGCTACCGCCGGGATCAGGAAGTTGACCAGCGACGGCCCCAGCAGCACGAAGAACTCCTGGAACTGGATCATGCCGGCTTGCCACACCATCAGGGTGGTGATGTCGCCGAAGGGACTGAAGGCGCCACCGGCGTTGGCCGCCACCACGATGTTGACGCAGGCCAGGTTGATGAAGCGCTTGTCGCCCTCGGCCACCTTGGTCACTACCGCGCACATCAGCAGGGCGGTGGTCAGGTTGTCGGCGATGGGGGAGATCACGAAGGCCAGCGAGCCGGTGATCCAGAACAGCTGGCGATAGGTGAAGCCCTTGCGCACCATCCAGCTGCGCAGCACGTCGAAGGCGCGGCGCTCGTCGAGGGCGTTGATGTAGGTCATCGCCACGAGCAGGAAGAGCATCAGCTCGGTGAACTCGAGCAGCGTCTCGCGGAAGGCGTGCTCGGCCTCGGTGGGCATGCCGGCCTGCACGTAGACCCAGCCGATCAGCGCCCAGATGATACCGGCGGCGACCAGCACAGGCTTGGACTTGCGCATGTGCAGCTTCTCCTCGCCCATGACGAGCGCATAGGCGAGGACGAAGATACTCACGGCGACAAGGCCGACCACCGAGTCGGTGAGGTCCAGCTCGCCGGTGACGGCGAAGGCCGCGGGGCTGAACAGCAGACAGGCGAGCACAAGGCATCCCGACCACCAGGCGGGGTGCCGGGGCCGTAAGGTTTGTCGTCCGAAGGATGGCATGGTGTGGAATCCAGGAAAGGGGTGGGTGGGAAGGGGTTGGAAAGCGTGCCTATTCTAGCACCGCTAGTGCAGCGCAATATAGGCGCAAAGCCTTACCACCAAAGGAGTAGTGCCACGAACGCGGGGCCTCCGGCTCCCCCAAAGGCGGTTTTGTGGCATCATCTGCCCTCCGGCAGTCGCCGGCCGCTTTCGGATCGCCAACGACGCAGGCAAGTCACGCATGTTTCTCGATGAATTTCATACGCTGGCAGGGGACCGCATCACCATCTCGGCGGAGCAGGCCAGCCGCTTCGCCAAGGGAGTCGCCGGCGACTACAACCCCATCCACAACCCGGATGCCCGGCGCTTCTGCGTCCCGGGGGACCTGCTGTTCGCCATGGTGCTGGCGCGCTTCGGTCTCTCCCAGCGCATGGAGTTCCGCTTCCTCAACATGGTGGGGGACGGTACACCGCTGCGCTTCCGGGAGCATGAAGACGGGGTGATCCGGGTCTGCGACGACGCCGACAAGTGCTACCTGGAGGTGACCCGCAGCGGCGAGACCACCCGTGACGAGGCGGTCGTCGAGGCCTTCACCCGCTGCTACGTCGCCTTCTCCGGCAAGAACTTCCCCCACTACCTCAAGCCGTTGATGGAGGAGAAGGGGGTGATGTTCAACCCGCGTCGACCGCTGGTGATCTACGACAGCATGGGCTTCTCGCTGGAGCGCCTCGATGGCCTCGCGCCCGCCCTGGAGCTGCGCGATGCGACGCTCGAGGTCAACGGCAAGCGTGGCGACACCCTGCTCGACTTCCGCATCGACTCCGGCGGCGAGCCGGTGGGCACCGGCTCCAAGAAGCTGGTGGTCAGTGGCCTGTGCGACTATGACGCCGCTGCGATGGACGAGATCGTCGCCGAGTTCTACCGCCTCAAGGCCGCCTACGAGGCCTGAGCCCCGCTTCAGGGCACTACGCAGACGGGGCAGGGGGCCAGGTTGATCACTCGGTGGCTGACGCTGCCCAGCAGCGACTCCCGCCAGCGGCCCAGCCCACGTCGCCCCATCACGATCAGCGGCCGCTCGGCCTGGCGCCGGCGCGCCAGCTCGACGATCGCCTCCGCGAAGCGCTCCGCCGGCAGCACCGTCTCCACCACCTCGGCGGGGGCCTCGCCCAGTGTCTCGCGGGCACGCCGGAAGACGGCGGAGGCGGAGTCAGCCTCGCTGTCCGCGGCCTGGCCAGGACGGCAGAAGAGCAGCTCCACCGCCACTCCGGCCGCTCGCGCCAGCTCGCCGGCCAGGCTAGCCGCTCGCCGGGCGTGCTCCGAGCCGTCCACCGGCAGCAGCACGCGGCCGATGGCGGCGGGATCGACCCCGGGTTCGTCATGGACGATGGTGACCGGACAGCCGACCTGGTGCAGCACGCCATGGCTGACGCTGCCCTGCACGAAACGGTCGACGCCGCGAAGGTGCCGGGCGCCCATCACCAGCAGGCAGCCCGCCTCGCCCGCGACATGATCGGCGATGGCCCGCTCGGGGCTGCGCAGGAAGCGGGCGTCCTCCACCATGCGCTCCTCGGCCTCCAGCGCCGGGTCGAGCGCCTCGCGCGCCCGGGCGATGGCGGTTTCGGCCCGCTCGCGCCGTATCGCGAGGTCGTGGTCGGCCGTGGCCTGGCGGTTGGCGGGGATGTCACTGAGCTCCGCCGGGGGCAGCGGCACCACATGCAGCAGTCGCAGCGGCACCTGCAGCAGGGTGGCCAGGTGGCCGGCATGGCGGACCGCGGCGCCGGCCGCGGGGGAGCCATCCACCGGCACGACAAGACGGGTGATCGGGGTGGGCATCGGCGCACTCCTCGAGCGGGATGAGCCTAAGCGTAGCAGCCGGCGAGGCGGGGTGTCGCCGCTCGGGCCAGCGATACCCTGGACCGGCCAGACCCCGGGCCGGCAAGGTCATGGCCGACGGGAGACAGCGGCCGGCGACTCTGCAAGACTCAGCGCATCGACCACCGGGAGAGCAAGGGATGATTCGCGCGATACTCACCGAGGCCGACGGCCATGCCACCCGCGGCGATGCCGCCCTGATCGAGCGCTGGCGGGCGACGCCACACAGCCACCTGTGGCTGGACCTGGAGGGGGAGCCCGAGGCGCGCGAGCGCGAGCTGCTGGAGGCCTTCGGCTGCCACCCGCTGGCCATCGACGACGCCCATCGCGACCGTCATCCGCCCAAAATCGAGGAGTTCGAGGGGCACACCTTGATCATCTACCGTGGCATCGGCTCCTTCGATGCCGAGCTCGAGTTCGTGCCCCAGCGGGTCGCCTTCTTCATCGGCGAGCGTTTCCTGATCAGCCTGCACCCCGGCACGGCGCTGAGCCTCGATCGCCTCTACGGCGCCGAGGGCGAACGGCTGCTGGCGCGCTCCCCGGAGCATGTGGCGCTGCGTGCCATGTACCTCTCGGCGGGCTACTACCTGGACAGCCTGCTGCAGTTCGAGAACCGGCTGAGTGACCTGGAGGATGGCCTGGTCGAGGGCGGCGACGATGCCCTGATGCGCCAGTTGATCGGCTACCGCTCGCGGCTGGTCAAGATGCGCCGGGTGTTCAACTACCACGTGGGCATCACCCAGGAGCTGACCGCCTACGACTACGCCCACCTGCCCCGGGACGTCGACGAGACGCTGCACGCCATCAACGACGTCCACGAACGGTTCGAGCGCCTGCACAGCCTGACCCAGATGTACTACGACATCTGCGGCGACCTGATCGACGGCTACATCTCGCTCTCATCCCACCAGCTCAACATCACCATGCGCCTGCTCACGGTGATCACCGCCATCTTCGTGCCGCTCACCTTCCTCGCCGGCATCTACGGCATGAACTTCGCCCATATGCCCGAGCTCGGCTTCCGCTACGGCTACTTCATGCTGCTCGGCGTGATGCTGGCGATCGCGGCGGGCCTGATCTGGCTGTTCCGGCGCATCCGCTGGCTATAGGCGCCTCTCGGGCCAACACTGATCGACTGCGAGATCCGACTCTCTCGTGACGATCGATCACACCCGCCAGGCGCCTGGGGCCCGTTGACGCAGGCGCTTGGCGCGGCGGGGTGGGGGCCGTAGGCTCCAAGGCTACCCCTTTCGAGACTCGACCATGCACCCACAGCGAGAGCGACTGCACAACGAGCTGCACGCCCGGCCCTCGATCTATTTCGACGAGCCGGCCACCCTCCACCACTACGCCCTGCTCGACGAGGCCGGCGCCTGCGAGGCGGTGCTGGCCCGCCTGGTCGAGCGCACCGGGGCACCGCCACCGGTCGATGCTGTCCAGCAGATCCTCGAGGTCGAAGGCCTGACCCTGAAGTGGGAGCGCCACACCGAGTTCCTCACCCTGACCCTGCTGGCGCCGCGCGAGCCGGAGGAGACCGCCTGGCCACTCCCACCGCCGCTGCTGGAGACTCTGGTGGCGGGCCACGAGGATCAGCTGATCGGCGTCACCCAGGTGCTGGTGGCGTCCGCCCACCGCTGGGCCGGCAGCGCCGCGGCCTATGGTTTGCGCGACCCGGCAGGCTCGCGGGTGGGCGACGGCGACGCCATTGTATGGAGCGACTTTCGCCTGACCGAGCAGGGCATCAACCGCCTGCTGCTGGTCAACCAGGGACTGGATGCCTTCCGGCTGGGACGCATGACGCGTCGCCTGCTGGAGATAGAGACCTACCGCATGATGGCGAGCCTGGCGCTACCCCTGGCCAAGGAGCTGGAGCGCGAGCTGCAGGTCCACGAACAGGAGCTCGGTGAGCTCTCGGAGCGCAACGCGGAAGGGCAGGCGGAGAGCTCTCGGCCGCTGCTGGCGGCCCTGTCGTCGCTCTCGGCGCGCCTCGAGCGCTCCGGGGCGCGCTCGCGACGCCGCTTCAGCGCCACCGAGGCCTACGCGCGGATCGTCTTCACCCGTATCGAGGAGCTGCGCGAGAGCCGGGTCGGCGACAGCCCCGGGCTCGGCACCTTCATCCTGCGCCGCTTCCGGCCCACGGTGCACTTCTGCGCCTCGATCCATCGCCGCCAGCAGGACCTGGCCGAGAGCGTCGCGCGCCTCAACGACCTGCTGCGTACCCGCGCCCAGGTGGAGATCGAGGAGCAGAACGCCGCGATGCTGGCGAGCCTCAACGAGCGCACCAGCAGCCAGCTGAAGATCCAGAAGGCGGTGGAGGGGCTGTCGATCATCGTGATCAGCTACTACCTCTTCAGCCTCTTCAAGCTCGGCCTGCAGAGCCTCGACGCCCTGGGGGTGAGCATCGTGCCCGCGGTGGCAGCGGCGGTGCTGGGACCGCTGGGGCTGAGCATCATCGGCGTGCTGGCCTGGCGCATCCGGCGCGTCAAGCAGCACTGAGGCCCTCTGCCGCGCCGGTCCTGCCGCGCCGTGGATTCAGGCAGGAGCGTCGTCGGTGACCGGCCAGCCCTCGGCCTCCAGGCGCTGCCAGACCGCCTCGCGGGCATCCTCGTCCAGGCGCGACCAGGCGGCGATCTCTTCGAGGCTGCGTCCGCACCCCTCACAGCGGCCGCCGCCTGGTGTCACGCGGCAGATCCGCACGCAGGGCGAGGCCGGTCGATCCTGACGCCTTTTGCTCATGGGCTCACCTTGCCGCGCAGGGCCTTGGTCCTGCCCTTGCGGGTCTTGGCATCCACCCGGCGGCGCTTGGCGGCGCGGCTCGGCTTGGTGGGCTTGCGCACCTTGTGCTGCTTCACCGCCTCGCGGATCAGCTCGCTCAGCCTCTCCAGGGCATCCTCGCGGTTCTGCTCCTGGGTGCGGAAGCGCTGGGCCTTGATGACCACTACCCCGTCGCGGGTGATGCGCTGGTCGGAGAGCGCCAGCAGCCGCTCCTTGTAGAAGGGCGGCAGGCTGGAGCGGGGGATGTCGAAGCGCAGGTGGATGGCGCTCTCCACCTTGTTGACGTTCTGGCCGCCGGCGCCCTGGGCGCGGATCGGCTGGAGCTCGATCTCCCAGTCGCCGAGCGTCACGCTGTTGGAAATCTTCAGCATCACCGGGTCCGTGGTCGGGTCAGGAACGGCGCAGCGGCTCTAGTAGGCCGCCCAGGCCGTTGTGGTCGATCTCGTGCATAAGGGCGAGCAGTCGCCCGAGCTCGCCGTGGGGAAAGCCCTCGCGGGCGAACCACGCCAGGTAGGGGCCGGGCAGGTCGGCCAGCAGCCGCCCCTCGTACTTGCCGAAGGGCATGCGCATCCTCACCAGGGTCAGCAGGTCTTCGGGATTCACGGGCCACCTCACGGCTCGCCGATGGCAGGGGGCGCCATGCTACCCGGATTTCGTGGCCTTGCCCATGACCGGTTGCGCGGCCTCCAGCACCCGGTTGCGCCCTGCCTCCTTGGCGCCGTAGAGGGCGCGGTCGGCGCGCTCCATCAGGGCGTCGCTATCCTCGCCTGGGGCCAGCTCGGCGACCCCGGCGGAGAGGGTCAGGGTCAGCGGCGGCGCCTCCAGGGGCGTGGCGGAAAGCGCCAGGCGCAGACGCTCCATGGCCTGCCACCCCTCGGCCAAGGAGATGCCGGGCAGGATCACCAGGAACTCCTCGCCGCCCGTGCGCACCAGGTGGTCGTGCTGGCGCAGCGCCCGGCGCATGCGCATGGCCGCCTCGCGCAGCACGTTGTCGCCGGCGGCATGGCCGTGGCGGTCGTTGATTCGCTTGAAGTGGTCGAGGTCGCAGGCGGCGATGGCCAGCGGCGTGGAGTAGCGGCGGGAGCGGGCGATCTCCTCCTCCAGCAGCGCCAGGCCGGCGCGGCGGTTGAGCAGCCCGGTCAGCTCGTCATGGCGGGCCAGGAACTCCAGGCGCTGCTCCATGCGCTTGCGCTCGGTGATGTCCACCACGAAGGTGACCTTCTTCACCGCCCCCTGGTTGTCGACGATGCGTGCCGCCCGGGCCAGGATGTTGCGCAGCTCGCCGTCCTTGCCGTGCACCTCCCACTCTTGGGCCAGTTCCTCGTCATCCTCGCCGGCGATGAAGCGGTCGTGGAGCGCCTGCAGGATGGGGCGGTTGGCCTCCGGCACCACCAGAGTGAAGGGCTGGCCGATCAGCTCCTCCTCGCGGTAGCCATAGAACTCGCAATAGGTGGGGTTGACCCGCTCGAAGCGTCCCTGGGCATCGGTCACGCAGATGCCGATGGGGGCGGCCTGGATCACCCGCTCGACATTGTCGAGCCGGTCCGGTGTCAGCGGCATCGGGACACTCCGGCGGGAAGGGGAGCGAGCACCGCCGCGAAGGCGGGCTCGAGGTCGCCGGCCAGGGCATCCACGGCCGGGCGGGCATAGAAGTAGCCCTGCTGCAGGGGGATGCCGGCTTGGTGGAGCCAGCGCGCCTCGTCCACCTCCTCCACGCCCTCGGCGATCAGCTTGATGCCGAGCCGGCGGGCGGCGGCCACCATGGCATCGACCAGCGCCTGGCGGCGCGGGTCACGGTGGCAGCCCTGGATCAGCTGGCGGTCCAGCTTGAGCTTGTCGGGGGTCAGCTCGGTGAGCAGGTCGAGGTTGGCGTAGCCGGTGCCGAAGTCGTCCAGCGCCACGCGGAAGCCCATGCGACGGTAGGCGGTGATGATGTCATGCAGATGCTCGCGGTCGGTGATCTGCTCCGACTCGACCACCTCGAAGATTAGCTTCTCGAGCGGGAAGCCGGCGCGGCGCGACGCCTCCAGGGTGGCCTGGATGCACGCCTCGGGCTCGTAGACGGCGTTGGGCAGGAAGTTGATGGAGAGCGACTCCTGGATCCCCAGCCGGCTGGCCTGCTCGATGGCCTGCACCCGGCAGGCCTGGTCGAAGCGGTAGAGCAGCTCGTCGGTCACCCGTTCCAGCACCTGGCCGGCGGACTCGCCGCCGGCGCCGCGCACCAGCGCCTCGTAGGCGTGGATCTCGCGGCGCTCGAGATCGACGATCGGCTGAAAGGCCATGATGATGTCGAAGGGCAGGTCCCCCTCGCAGCGACGGCATTCCCCGTCCACTCTTGCGCAACCCATGGGGCCTCCTGTGGGCGATGTCGGCGATCGATACTCATGGCGGTCGGCCCGTGGGCGTACCGTCTTTTCTTCTTTTATGGTGCCGGGCCTCGCGTGGGGCCCGGTTCCTGCAGCATACAGGTTCCGCGGCGGCCTGACGCCCCTGCCGTCAGCGCAGCCGTGCCTCGAGGTCGGTCAGGAAGGTGTGGATGCGCGCGGCGTTGGTGCCCAGGTCGCTGCGCCCCAGGCGCGAGGCCGAGCGCACGTCGACCCGCACGCCATCGGCCTGCTCGGTGAGGCGCACCGCGACATCGTCCTCGAAGCCGAACCAGCGGGTGGTGGCGGTGGCCTCCAGGTGCGTCTCCTCCACCGCGGCGATGGCCCAGCCGCGTTCGCGCGCCTCGGCCTCGGCGGCGGCCATGACCTCGTCGAGCGGGCGATCCACCACCAGCGGCTGCAGGCCGGGGTAGGCACGGCGCTGCTGGCTGGCGAAGCGCTCGCCGGGGTAGTCCACGGCGTTGGGGGCGGCCTCGCGGGCGGCGGCCAGGGCCTCGAAGGCCGGCGGGTCCACCATGTCGGTGGTGATGTCATGGATCGGCGGTACCGCCTGGGCGCGCTGCATCAGCTGCCAGGGCACCGCCATCATCGCCGCCACCAGCGCGATCACCAGCAGGCCGACGAAGGCCGGCCGCCAGCGGCGGCAGAGGCTGGCGATCACCAGGGTCAGCAGGCCCAGGGCGGCGGCGCCGACGCCCAGGTAGGCGCCCAGGCGCAGCAGGTCGAAGGCGGTGCCCAGCGGCAGCAGGCCGAGGCGATGGGCCGGGCCGGCGCCGCCCATCAGGACCGCGGCGGCCACCAGCAGCAGCACGCCGAGCCAGGCGGGGGCCGTCGGCCAGCGGCCACCGCGTGGTCGAGGTCTCAGGCTGAAGGTCGACATGGGCTCTCCCTGTGGCGATTGTTGTTGTGGCCACAGCATACCGATTCGCGCGGTGAGGTTGGACTGTGCCATTCCACGCTGGTCCTGCTGCCTTGAGTCGCTACGCCCGCGGTGGCAGTGCCAGCAGCAGCGGTTCCCCGGCCAGCCCCTGGGCGACGCGGCTGGCGAGCAGCTCGAGGATGCCGTCGTGCTCGCCCACCAGCCGGCTGGGGGTGACCGAGAGCCCCGGCGAGGCGGCCATGGCCCGCGCGGCGATCTCGGCGATGTCGCCGCCCTCGCCGGCGTGGCGACCGGGGGAGAGGAACAGCATCGCCAGGATCACCTCGCGACCGGCCAGCGCCGGGTCGGCAAGCAGGTCCTCCAGCAGCGGCTCGTTGAAGCGGTACGCCTCGCCCTCGCGGCGCTCCATGGAGGCGAAGGTGACGCTGCCCGCCTCGCCCTCCAGCAGGGCACCCAGCTGGCCGGCCAGCACGTTGCGCACCGCGGCCACCTCGGGGATCGGGCTGCCGTGGTCCACCAGCACCACCGTGGGGCGGCACGCATCTTCGCCGCCCTCGCGGGCCGGTCCCATGGCCTCTCGGACATTGTCGGCCAGCAGGCGCGCCAGGCGCAGGTCCAGGCCGTGCAGGGTGTTAAACAGCGGCAGCGCCACCCGAACCGCCAGGCGCGGATGTGCCGCCTGTACCTCCGCCAGGCGCTCCGGCAGGTAGCGGGTCAGCGCCTGGCTGGGACCGAAGAAGAAGGGCACCACCACCAGTTCCGTCTCCCCCTCGGCGGCCAGTCGCTCCGCCAGCGGGCCCAGGGTCACCGCCTTCTCCCCCTCCAGCCGCTCGGCGGGCACCTTGTGGGAGTGCAGCAGCGAGGCGGCCTCCACCGTCTCGCCGGTGCGTCGCGCTAGCGCCGCGGCCAGGCGGCGCAGGTTGAGGGTGGCCTGGGGGCGCAGGGAGCCGTTGTCGACGAGCAGGATGCGTGGCATGCGGGGCCTCGGGGCGGCAAGGGAGAGAGGTCACACCCTAGCCGGCGCCGGCGGCGCTGAAAAGCACGGCGGTGAAAGGCGGTGCAAGCGGCGGGCGCGTCATGGAACAATGAGCGGGATAACGACACACCCACCCGTCGAGCGAGGCCCCATGAACCCCACCATCGAGTTGCTGAAGTCCCACCGCTCCATCCGCAAGTTCACCGACCAACCCGTCTCCCGGGAATTGCTGGAGACGCTGATCGAGGCCGGCCAGGCCGCCGCCACCTCCAGCCACGTGCAGGCCTACTCGGTGATCCATGTGACCAAGCCAGAGAACCGCGAGGCGATCGCCGAGCTCGCCGGCGGCCAGGGCTACGTGGCCAGCTGCGGCGCCTTCCTGGTGTTCTGCGCCGACATGAAGCGGCCCACCGACGCCGCCGAGCGCACCGGTGCGCGGGTGGTGCGCGGCATGACCGAGCAGCTGCTGGTGGCCACCGTGGACACCGCGCTGATGGCCCAGAACGTGGCGGTGGCCGCGGAGTCCGAGGGGCTCGGCATCTGCTACATCGGCGGCATCCGCAACAACCCCCAGCAGATCAGCGACCTGCTGGGGCTGCCGGACCACGTCTACCCGGTGTTCGGTATGTGCCTCGGCTATCCGGCCCACGACCCCGACGTGAAGCCGCGCCTGCCGGTGTCGGCCATCCTCAAGGAGGACCGCTACCAGGACGACGGCGAGGCGGTGGCCGCCTACGACGATGCCATGCACGCCTACTACCAGAGCCGCAAGGGCGGCCCCAAGGACACCACCTGGTCGCGCAACCTCACCCCGCTGTTCGACACCAAGCTGCGCCCCCACATGCGCGACTTCCTGGTCAAGCGCGGCTTCGAGATGAAGTGATCCGCGCCCGGGGTCAGGCCCCGCCGTCCTCGAACGCCTCGGGATAGCGGCGCTTCGCCCGCCACAGGCGCCAGATGGTGAAGGCGTTGGTGACCACCACCAGCGCCTCGGCCAGCGAGCCGCCCACGGCGCCCACCAGCAGGTGGCTGAGCAGCCAGGCCACCGCGGCCAGCCCCAGCATCACCCGCATGGGGATGCCGCGCAGCAGGAACATGCCCACGGTGCCGAGCACCATGGCCACCAGCGCCGGCAGGTCGGCCCAGCCCTGCCAGGTGACCAGGGCGGCCACGGCGCTGGCCGCCAGTACCCCGGCCATCACCGCCTTGCTGCCCGGGTAGCGTCGCGCCAGGGCGATGCGCACGATCACCAGCACGGTCAGCGCCGCCGCGGTCCAGCTCTCCAAGAACAGGAACTGCAGGGCGAAGGCGACATTGGCCGAGATCAGCAGCACCAGCAGGCGCTCGTCGCGCTTGCTGGCGAAGGCGGCGATGCACAGCAGCAGGGCGGCCAGGCCGGCCGCCTGGCCGGCCAGGGCGGTGGGGTTGTCCAGCATCGGTGCTCCGGGCGGGAAGGAAACGCCGCACAGCATACCCGCTCCGGCGGCGGTTGACGCAAGCCGCCGGCGCCGCGCATCTTGGCAGCACCACCCAGCAGGAGGCGCCATGGACACACTGCTCGATGCCAGCACCCCGGTCAGCGAGGCGGCACTCGTCGCCATCGCCTACATGCCCACCCGTAGCCTGCCGACGCTGATGAACGACGACTTCGCCCGCCGGCTCTCCGACGCCGACTTCATGCGCATCGCCGTGTGGCTGGCGCAGAAGAGCTTCGACGAGGGCGGCTGTCCCATCGGCGCGGTGATCGTCGACAACGCCACCCGGCGCATCCTCGGCAAGGGCCACAACACCCTGGTGCAGGAGAACCACCCCTACCACCACGGCGAGACCTCGGCGCTGCGCGACGCCGGGCGCATCGACTTCGGCCGCACCACCCTCTTCACCTCGCTGAGCCCCTGCGAGATCTGCGCCACCCTGCTCAGCATGCGCGGCTTCTGCCGGGTGGTGGTGGGCGACGTCACCAACGCCTCGGGCACCGAGCCGCTGCTCAAGGCCCGGGGCGTGCGCGTGGATATCCTCGAGGATGCGCGCGGCATCGAGCTCTACGCCCGCTTCCGCGCCGAGAAGCCCGAGCTGGACCTGGAAGACTGGAAGGGGCTGAGTGCCACCCGCTGAGCGGACCTTCGCCCTCGAGGCGCCTGTCGGGGTGATCAGCGACACCCATGGCCTGCTGCGTCCCGAGGCGCTGACACTGCTGGAGGGCTGCGGGCTGATCCTGCACCTGGGCGACGTGGGCCACCGTGACGAGGACGCCGCCATGCTCGAGCGGCTGGCCGAGCTGGCCCCGGTGCTGGCGGTGCGCGGCAACGTCGACACCGCGCCCTGGGCCGAGGCGCTGCCGATGACCCTCGACCTCACGGTCAACGGCTGGCGCCTGCACCTGGTGCATCGCCTTTCCGACCTCGACCCGGCCACCGCCTGCGACGCCGTGCTTCACGGCCACTCCCACAAGCCCCGCAACGAGTGGCAGGAGGGGCGGCTGCTGTTCAACCCGGGTGCCGCCGGCAAGCGACGCTTCCGGCTGCCCATCACTCTGGGCAAGCTGTGGGCCGACCCTCGCGGCCTGCGCGGCGCCATCCTGCACCTGCCGCTGTGATGACGGCCCCTCGCGCCCTGCGCTGCTCACTCCCCGGGAGGGAAGACACCTCGTGAACGACCCTGACGATCTCGCCCCGCGCCTGCGGGAACGGCTGGAGCAGCTGCCTTCCGAGGCGCTGCCGATCAGCTACCACCAGGCCGCCGAGGCGCTGGGGCTCTCGCCGCCGCGTACCATCCAGCGCGTCGCTCAGGCCCTGGAGGCGCTGATGCGCGAGGACGTCGCCGCCGGGCGGCCGATGATCGCCACCCTGGTGGTCAGCCGCCGCGGCGACCTGCCTCGGCAGGGCTTCTTCGACCTGGCGGTGGCGCTCGGCCGCTTCCCGGCCGACCCGGCCGCGCATGAGGCGGCCTATCGGCAGGAGCTGGAGCGGGTCATGGCGCTGCGGGAGTAACCAGTAGTCGAGGTCAGGGCGAAGTCACTCATAGCGGTGTTGCCAGCCCTTCACCGCGATCTGCTCCTTGAGCAGCTCCAGCATGTCCACCAGCACCTGCTCGGTGACCTGCTCGGTGTGCGGGTCGGTGCGCAGCCAGGCGTCGAAGCCGCTCTCGGCGAGGTGCTCCACCAGGGCGGTGAACTCCGGCGACTGCAGCCCCGCCAGGGCCTCGTTGACCAGCCGGCAGGCCAGGTCGGAGAGCGAGGCCTCGAGCCCGCGGGTCAGCTGGCCGCCCAGCGGCAGGCGCTCCAGGCGGCGGACCTCCGGGCTCTCCGCCAGGGTGCGGCCCACCAGGCCGCGCACGTAGCGCAGGATGTCCTCGCGGTTGTGGGTGTAGGCGCTGTCGGCCATCGCCTCCAGGCGCTGGCTGATCTCGTGGATCAGCGCCTGCTGGCGGGGGCGCACGACCTGCTCCACCACGCCGCGGGAGAGCGAGTCGCTGGCGCGGATCTCCGCCTGGACGTTGTCCAGCAGGCGGATGGCGATGCGGTCGGTGAGCTCCTCCAGCAGGATGTCGTAGTACTTGGCGAACACGCCGTAGAGGTACCAGCGGCGCACGTCGATCAGCCCCATGCGCTGCAGGCGATGCAGCAACGAGATCACGCGCAGGATGCGCAGCAGACGGAAGCCGCCCACCGGAATGCAGCCCAGCACGTCGTACCAGTGCACGAAGGGGTAGAAGAACCAGCGGTGGTAGCGCCGCTCGGCGATGGCCACCGCCCAGCCAAGCAGCACGTCGAGCACGAAGACGGCCACGAAGGCCAGGTCGATGGCCAGGAAGTTGGCGTGGACATGGCGCTCGTAGGCGCCGTGCAGGCCCGGTGCCGTGGCCTCGAAGGCGGCATTGAGCGGCGCCAGCAGGAAGAGGCTGTCGAACAGCAGCAGCGACAGGTTGGCGACCACCAGGGCGATGACCAGCAGGTCCCACCCTAGGTGAAGCCGCTCCAGGGTGGGATGCAGGCGTCTCTCTCGGGTCTCGCTCATGCTGGCGCCTCCCCGGGGCCGTCAGCCGGCCCGGCTACTTGAAGCGCGAGCGGGCCTTCTCGAAGGCGTCGCTCATCGACTCCCATGCACGCTCCGCGCCCGCCCGGATGTCGTCCCAGGCGTCGTCGCCGGCCTCGCGCAGCTCCTCCAGCCTGCGGCGCACCTCCTCGCGCCTCTCCTCCAGGCGCTCGGCCTCCTTCTCCCGCTCGATGCGGGCATCGGCATCGGCGCCGCGGGCCTGGGCCTTCAGCTTGTCGATCTCCGCTTGCCACTCGTCCAGCTTGGCACGCAGCTTCTGCTCGTAGGCGTCACGGTGGCTCATGCGTCACTCTCCTCGTTGTCGACGGTCTGGATGACCTCGAAGCCCTCGAAGCTCGGCGGGCCCAGGTAGAGCCCCTCGCGCTTGCTCTGGCCGGCGTTGGCGTGGGCCTGGCGGAAGGCCTCGGAGCGGGTCCAAGCCTCGAAGTCCTCCCGCGAGCGCCACACGGTATGGGAAGCATAGAGCACATGTTCCTCGCGCTCCGGTCCGCGCAGCATATGGAAGGCCTCGAAGCCGGGCAGCCCCTGCAGGTGGGTCTCGCGCTCCAGCCAGATCTGCTCGAACTCCTGCGTGCGCTCGGGGTTGACCCGAAAACGGTTCATGGCGATATACACGGCGTGATCTCCCTGTCTGGTGACACTGCCGCCCGACCATGACAGCTCGCCCCGGGCGGGACAAGGTCGCATCTGCGGGTCGCGGCCCTTGTCGATACCGCCATGCTGCTCCACGCTGGGAGGGTGCCGGCGCGTCTGCCCCCGTGACGGCGGCGACGCACTTCCTCCACGCGGTCTGGCGGAGGACACATGATGAGGCTTACCAGCACGGGGTTCGCCATCCTCGGGGCCGGGCTGATCGCGATCAGCTACGGTCTCGCCCGTTTCGCCTTCGGGCTCTTCGTCCCCCCGATCCGCGACGAGTTGGGCCTCTCCTCCTACGTGATCGGCATCATCGGCTCGCTGCCGCTGATCAGCTTTCTGCTGGCCACGGCGGTGGCGCCCCTGATCACCGACCGCCTCGGTGCCCGTTATACGGCGGTGCTCTCCGGCGGTTTCGGCGTCGCCGGGCTCATGCTGATCAGCCGGGCCACGGGCCCGGTGATGCTGGGCTCTGGGGTGTTCGCCTGCGGCATCTGCACCGGCCTGATGATGCCCGCGCTCACCGCCGCCATGCAGGCGATGGTGAGGCGCTCGTTGCACGGGCGGGTCAGCTCGGTGATGAACGCGGGCACCAGCATCGGCGTGATCGTGGCCGTGCCCACGGTGCTGTTCATGGTCGGCGCCTGGCGCCTCGCCTATCTCTCCTTCGCCGTCATGGCCGGCCTCGGCGTGATTGCCGCCTGGCTCTTCTTGCCCTCGGTCTCGCGCATCGTGCCGGCGGATGCGGCAGACCCACCGCCGCTCAATGAGCTGCCCTGGTCGCGCCTGGTCAGGCTCACGCTGTTCGCCTACCTGATGGGCTTCGTTTCCGCCGCCTACTGGATCTTTGCGCCCGACCTGGTGGTGAGCCTCGGCGAGCTGCCCGCCAGCGCTACCGCCTGGCTGTGGTTCGCGGTGGGCCTGGCCGGCCTGGGTGGCGCCGTGGTGGCCGACCTGGCCGATCGCAACAATCCACCGATCACCCAGGCGCTGATGCTGATGATGCTCTCCGCGAGCCTGGCGCTGCTCGCCGCCAGCCCCGCCCAGCCGCTGCTGGCGGCCTTCTCCGCGCTGGTCTTCGGCCTGGCCTACATGAGCCTGGCCGGGCTCTACCTGATGACCGGCATCCGCCTGCTGCCTGGCCGCCTCTCCGTCGGCCCGGTGTTGCCCTTCATGGCGGTATCGCTGGGCCAGGCCACCGGCTCGCCGGCGGTCGGTGCGCTGGTGGGAAGCTTCGGCTACGCCGACGCCTTCGCCATGTTCGCCGCGCTGGGTATCCTGGTGGCCGTGCTCTCGCCCTTCTACCCGGGCGCCATCGCCCAGGCGGAGGAGGAAGAGGTCGCCGAGGAGGAGACCGGCCTCCAGGCGGCCTACGACCAGCAGCTCCAGAACGAGGAGGGCGAGCCGCTGGAGGACCCCCTCGAGGAGGAAGAGGAGCAGGTCACCACCACCTGGTGAGCGGACCAGTTGGCCGAGAGTTCGCCCGGCCATGACGTGTCAGGCTGGACGTTGGTCATAAGCGATCTGTCGTCGGCGATGGCGCCCAGGCCTGTTACGCTATGCAGATCAATATTAGAAAAAACACAGAGAATGATCATGGACGATGCCACCGAGCCCCGCATCACGCTGCATCCGCATTCCCGCCGGGTGCGCGTCGTCATCGATGGCACCCTGCTTGCCGACACCACCCGCGCCATCGAACTGCGCGAACGTGGCTACCCGCCACGCCAGTATCTCCCCCGCGAGGATGTGCGAATGGACCTGCTGACTCCCTCGGACACTGTGACCCACTGCCCTTTCAAGGGGAATGCCTCCTACTTCACCTTTGGTGAGCATAAGGATTTGGCGTGGAGCTATGGGCGGCCGAAGGAAGGAATGGAGGCGATCGAGGAGCGGGTGGTCTTCTATCGAGGCGTCATCGACTGACATGCCTGGCGGGCGAGCGTGACCATGATGAATGAAGTAGTGAAGATCGTCGTACTGACGCTGATCGCCGGCCTGGCGATGCCGCTGGGGGCGACGCTGGCGGCGGTCGAACGGATACGGCCATTCTGGCTGGAAAACGAGCTGCGCCACGCCGTGATCGCCTTCGGGGGAGGGGCGTTGCTCGCCGCCGTGGCCCTGGTGCTGGTGCCGGAGGGAATGCATGGCCTGCCGCCGTGGGCGGTGGTGGCGTCCTTCGTCAGCGGCAGCCTGCTGTTCATGTTGCTGGACATGCGGCTGGCGGCGAACGACACCCAGCTCAGCCAGCTGGTCGCCATGCTCTCCGATTTCGTGCCGGAGGCCCTGGCGCTGGGCGCGGCGTTCACCTTCTCGGAGAGCGCGGGGCTCCTGATGGCCGGCATCATCGCCCTCCAGAACATGCCGGAAGGCTTCAATGCCTATCGGGAGATCATGGCGTCCACCGACTATCGGCGCCTGCCCATCATCGGTGCCTTCGTCCTGATGGCCCTGCTGGGGCCCATCGCCGGGCTCACCGGCTATGCCTTCCTGGCCGAGTATCCCCGAGTGATCTCCTGCATCATGCTGTTTGCGGCCGGCGGTATCCTGTACATCATCTTCCAGGACATCGCCCCCCAGGCCAGGCTGAAGAGCCACTGGGCGCCTCCCCTGGGCGCTTCCGCCGGCTTCCTGCTTGGCGTGGTGGGCAAGATGCTGACGGGGGCATGACCGGCAGCCGACGACTTCTCCATCCATGTCGCCGATGGCCTGGCTTTGGGCTCGCGCTCCCTGTGGTGGCAGTCCTGACTGTCCCGTCACGCCTCGTCACTCACTTCCTGGCTCACCACGGCCCGATTCCTGCCGGCGTGCTTGCCGGCGTAGAGGGCCTGGTCGGCCTGCTGGATCAGGGTGTCCAGGTCGGCGTCCTCGTCGACGCCTCCGGCGATGCCGATGGTGACGGTGAGGCGGTGCTCCGGCAGCGCTTCCATCACCTCAAGGTCGCTGATCCTCTGCTGCAGGCGTTCCGCCACCATCAGCGCCTCCCTGGGGTGAGTGTCCGGCAGGGCGACGATGAACTCCTCTCCGCCGAAGCGGCCGATCACGTCCTGGGGCCTCAGGGAACGCTGGCAGGTCTCCGCGAGCGCCGCCAGCACCCGGTCGCCTTGGCCGTGCCCCCAGGTGTCGTTGATGGCCTTGAAGTGGTCCACGTCGATCATGAACAGGCTGAAGGGCGCCTTCTCGTGCCGCGCGCGGCGCAGCAGCGCCTCGGCGCGGGCCATGAAGTGGCGGCGCGAGTCCAGGCCGGTCAGCTCATCGCGCTCGGCGACCTGGCGCAGCTGCGCCTCCAGCGACTTGCGATGGGCGATCTCCTCCATCAGCTGGCGGTTCTGCACCCGCTCCTCCTCGAGCAGCGCGAACTGCGTCCGCTGCAGCCGCTCCAGGCGCAGCAGGGCGAAGAAGCCCACGGCGTTGGTCATCACCAGCAGCAGTCCGATGCGCAGCACCACCACGGCCGAGATGTCGGTCATCGCCACCGCCGAAGCAAGGAACCCCAGGTTCAGGTAGAGGCTGGCGAAGGCCACCACCGGCAGCAGGTTGGGGATCAGCAGGTAGAAGGCGATGGTGGCCACCACCAGCGCGGTGACCTGGGTGGCGAGGCTCTCGGGGCGCAGGAGCACGATCAGGATGATGCCCGTCGCCAGTATCCACAGCGGCAGGGCGTGCAGCCACAGCCGGCGGCTGAAGTCGCCGAGGCGCCCGATCGCGACCGCCAGCGCCAGGCAGGCGACCACCACCACCAGGCGCATGGCGAGCAGCAGGGTCAGCTCTATGCTCGGCTCGAGGTAGTGATAGTCGGAGATGGCGAACATGCCGAAGACCGGCGCCGCCACGCAGAGCGCCAGGCTGGATTCGAGTCGCGCCCGGGGCGCGATCTCGCGGCGATAGCTCGCCTCCCTGGCCGGCTCCAGGAACTGGCCGGTGAGCCGGTGCAGCGGATAACGTGGGGTGGGTGATGACAAGGGCCGCTCTCCCGGTCCTGGGGTGGTCGATGACATGAGCAGGGGGTCGGCGCCGCCGGCCCGCTGCAATATAAGCGTTACCGGGTTACGGGAAAACGGCTGGTCGCCAACGCTCAGCCGCCGCCCAGCCCGCTGACCCGCATCACCCGCCGCTCCACCGCGTCCAGCAGCTGGCCGCGCCCGGTCTCCACCAGGGTGAGCCAGTGCCTGGCGCGGGTGATGCCGGTGTAGACCAGCTCCCGGGTGAGGATCGGGTTGGGGGCGTCGGGGAGCAGCAGGGCGGTGTGGGTGAATTCCGAGCCCTGGGACTTGTGCACCGTCATGGCGAACACCGTCTCCACCGCCTGCAGGCGGCTGGGCAGCACCCACTTGACCTGGCCGCTGCCGTCCCCGGCGGGGAAGGCGACGCGCAGCGCCGGGCCACGGCCTGTGCCCTCGGCGGAGGCCACCCCGGGCAGCGCCAGGGTGATGCCGATATCGCCGTTCATCAGTCCCAGGCCGTAGTCGTTGCTGGTCACCAGCACCGGGCGCCCGGGGTACCAGAGCCGGCGGCCCTCGCCGCTGTCGATCAGGCCTTCTTTCTCGAGTGCGGCGCGGATGCGCTCGTTCAGGCCCTCCACGCCCCAGGGGCCGCGGCGCAGGGCACAGAGCAGCTGGAACCGGCCGTGGGCGTCGAGCACCTTGCGTGCCCAGTCGTCCAGGTCCTCGCGGTCGACTTCGCCATTGGCACTCAGCTGCGGCGCGGCGGACTGGATGACCGCGAGATAGTGGCGATAGCCCACCGGCGGCGGCAGCGGCGTGCCGTTCACCACACGGCCCTCGCCACCGTCGGGGAAGCCGGCGGCATGGCCCGAGACCACCAGCCGTTCGAGGCCGCGATCATGGTCGGTCTCCAGCCTGAGATGCGAGAGGTCGGCGTAGCCGTGGCCCAGCACCTCGCGGATGGCGGCGCGCTTCTCGCGTCCCGGGGCGTCGCGATTCACCGCACCGGCGAGCCGGCCGATGCCGCTCGCGGCGTCGAAGCGGTGGCTGACCCGCAGCATGGCGATGGCCTGGTCCAGCGCCGTGCCCTCGGCGTCGAGCATCTCGGCGGGCAGCGCCTGGCCGATGGCCTGGCGGAGCCAGTCGGCGGTCTCGGTGGTGTAGTGGCCGCCCTCGGCACGGGCGCACAGGTCGCCCAGCACCGAGCCGGCTTCCACGGAGGCGAGCTGGTCCTTGTCGCCGAGCAGCACCAGGCGGGCGCGGGGCGGCAGGGCGTCGAGCAGCGCGGCCATCATCTCCACGTCGACCATGGAGGCCTCGTCCACCACCAGCACGTCCAGCGGCAGCGGGTTTCGGGCGTTGTGGCGGAAGTGGCGGGTATCGGGGCGCGAGCCGAGCAGCCGGTGCAGGGTGGTGACCTCGGTGGGAATGGCGCGGCGGAGCGGCTCGGTATCGCTCCCCCCACCCCCGAGTAAAGGAGCAAGCGCATCCAGATCGAGCCCCGAGACCTGCCCGGCGATGGATTCGTTGAGCCGCGCGGCGGCCTTGCCGGTGGGGGCGGCCAGGCGGATGCGCAGCGCGCGGCTGCCTTCGCCCAGCGCCAGGGTCTGCAGCAGGGCGAGCAGCTTGACCACGGTGGTGGTCTTGCCGGTGCCGGGGCCGCCGGTGATTACCGCGAAGGGCGAGCGGGCGGCCAGGGCGCAGGCGGCCTTCTGCCAGTCCAGGGTGTCGCTCGCGGGGAAGAGGGCGGCCAGGGCCCGGGCCAGGGTGGCGGGGTCGCGGGCGTCGCTGGCATCGCCCTCCAGCCGGGCGGCGATATGCTGCTGGATCGAGCGCTCGTGGTGCCAGTAGCGGCGCAGGTAGAGGCGGGTGGCGTCGAGCACCAGTGGCGTGTTGCCGGGGCCGTCGCCGACGATCAGCGGGTGAGCGAGCGCCGCCTGCCAGTCGGTGAGGGCCAGCGCACCCAGCAGGGCGCTGGGGCGTGGCGGCGGGTCCTCCAGGCTGTCGCCCTCGGGGGGCAGCGAGAGGGCCAGGTCCGGCTCGGCCAGTGTCTGCGCCAGGTCGAGGCAGACATGGCCGCGGCCGAGCTGGTGACTGGCCAGCGCCGCGGCGAGCAGCAGCGGGGCGGGGGCGTCCGGCACCTCCCGGGCCAGGAAGGCGGCGAAGGCGCGGTCCAGGGCGCGCAGCCAGCCGCGGGCCACCCAGCGGTCGAGCAGGGTGAACAGCGCCTCGCCGTCGTGCAGGGCCTCGGCGGTGGCGGCCTCGGGGGTAGGCGGGTGGTCACTCATGGCAGGGCTCCTCTCGCGTGGCGCGCTCGGCGTCGCGGAACAGGGCGTCCAGGTCCTCGATCAGCCGGCGCGGCGGACGCTCGCGATGCACGCCGCGGGAGGGGGCGTGGAGCCCGCGCAGGAAGACGTAGAGCGCCCCGCCCAGGTGGCGATCGATGTCGTAGTCGGGCAGGCGTGCCCGGAGCAGGCGGTGCAGGGCCAGCAGGTAGAGGCAGTACTGCAGGTCATAGCGCTTCTCGCGCACCGCCTCCGCCATGGCCGCCTCGCTGTAGGCCTCGTCGTCGCGGCCCAGGTGGTTGGATTTCCAGTCCAGCACGTAGAAGCGCCCCTCGTGCTCCACCACCAGGTCGATGAAGCCCTTGAGCATGCCGTTGAGGCGGTCGCGCTCGAGCGCCGGCCGCGCGGCGCCGCCCAGGGTGTGAGCGCTCACCAGGGCGTCGAGGCGGGTGGTGTCGACGTGGCGGGCGGCGAACCAGAACTCCATCTCCACCTGATAGTGAGCGCTTCCCAACCGGTCCAGGCGCAGCGGCGCGAGCGCGCCCTCCGGGGCGCTCGGCAGCGGCAGCTCGCAGGCCAGCAGGCTCCGCAGCCAGGCCTGCAGCGCCGGGATGCGCTCGCGCCAGCCGCGCAGGTTGGCGCGCCGGGCCAGGGTGTCATCCAGGCGCCCAGGCTCGGCGGCCAGCCGCACGAAGCCCTCGGCGCCGGCCCACTCCAGCAGGCCGTGGAGGAAGGTGCCCGCCGCCGGGCCGCGGGGGAAGCGGTGGAGCGAGTCATCACTCGCCGGCTGGCCCGGCTGCGCCGGGTCCTGGGGCTCGTCGCGCATCTCCCGGGCGGTGGCCTCCAGAGCGGTTTCGGGCTCTGTCGAGAGCGCCGTTTCGGGTTCTTCCAGAAGAGCTGGCTCTTTCTCCCCACCCCCGATCCTCTCGCCACCCAGGCGTAGCGCCGAGTAGCTGGCGATCCACCAGTGCTCCCGGGCGCGGCGGGCCGGCGTCAGTGCCTCGCGCAGGGCCTCGCCGTTCTCCTCGACGGGCACCGCGAGATCGCTGGGCTCCGGCGCCGGCAGCACCTTCAGTTCGGTTTCCTCCGCGCCCTGGGCGAGGGGGAACAGGGCATCGATCAGGCCATCCGTCGAGCTTGGCGAGAGTGGCGCACCGGCGGTGAGCACCTGGCCGATGGCGCTGCGCTCGAAGCCCTTGAGCGGCGCGAGGCCCAGCCAGGTGGCGTGGCGGGCGCGGGTCAGCGCCACGTAGAGCTTGCGCAGGTCCTCCCCCAGGCGCTCGTCGTCGGCACGGGCCAGGGCGTGCTCGTCGGGGGCCAGCGACAGCCGGCGGCGGCCCGCCGCGTCGTGCCAGGTGAGCGGCAGGTCGCCGGCCTTCCTCTCGCGGAAGGCGCAGATGAAGGGCAGGAAGACCAGCGGATACTCCAGCCCCTTGGACTTGTGGATGGTGATTACCTGCACCAGGTCGGCGTCGCTCTCCAGGCGCAGACGATGGGTGTCGGCCTGCGCCGGAGGCTGGGCGCGGGCCTCGCTCAGGTGGCGCAGCAGGGCGTGCTGGCCATCGAGCTCGGCACTGGCCTGCTGCAGCAGCTCGCCCAGGTGCAGCAAGTCGGTCAAATGGCGCTCCCCACTGGCGTTCCTGAGCAGCCGGGTGGGCACGGCGAAGTCGGCAAGCAACCGGTGCAGCATGGGCAGCACGCCCTGGCGCTGCCACTGGCGGTGGTAGCCCCGGAACTGCAGCACCTGTTCCTCCCAGGCCAGCTCGTCGTGCTGCAGCGCGTCGAGATCGGCGAGGCCCATGCCGAGGCTCGGCATGGCGAGCGCCGCATGCAGGCGCCGCTCGCTGTCGGGCTCGGCACAGGCCGCCAGCCACACCTCGAGCTCTAGGGCCGCCGGGGTCTCGAAGACGCCTTCCTTGTCGGAGAGGTAGACGCTCCTGATGCCGCGGGCCAGCAGCGCGCCGCGGATCGCCTTGGCCTCGCTGGCGTTGTTGACCAGCACGGCGAGGTCCGACGGTGCCAGCGCGCGGAAGGGCTCGCCGGCCTCGGCGAAGCCGGTGCGCCCGGCCTGGCCCTCGCGTAGCAGGGTGGCCATCTCGGTGGCGCAGCGCTCGGCCATGGTGTCGAAGTAGGCGCCCTTGCTCATGCCCTTCTCGGCATCGTCGCCCTGCGCCGCAAGGTGCCACAGCGTCAGCGCGGGAAGCACCGTACCGTCGCGGATCAGGGTGTCCTTTCTCCCTTTCGCGGCCACCGGTAGAAAGGGCACCGGGTTGTCGCCTTCGGATGAGCGGAACAGGAAGGCGCCGCGGCCGGCGGGGTGGGCGTCGGCGAAGCGGAAGACGCGGTTGACGGCCTCCACCATGGCGCTGGCGGAGCGGAAGTTGGTGCCGAGCGTCACGTGGCGCCCGGCGGTGTCGCGGCGCGCCTGCAGGTAGGTGTGGATGTCGGCGCCGCGGAAGGCGTAGATCGCCTGCTTGGGGTCGCCGATCAGCAGGATGCCGCTGGGGTCCTCGGGGTCCGGTGCCTGGGCGAGGCGGTAGACGTGGTCGAACAGCCGGTACTGCACCGGGTCGGTGTCCTGGAACTCGTCCACCAGCGCCACCGGGAACTGTCGGCGTACCTGGGTGGCCAGCGCCTGGCCGGCGGGCCCGTCGAGGGCCTCGTCGAGACGCTCGAGCAGGTCGTCGGGGCCGAGTTCGGCGCGGCGCTGCTGCACCCGGCGGCGACGCTCGCCCATCCAGCGCACGGCGTGGGCCAGCAGGTCGGCGCGGGCGTCGGGCAGGGCCTCGAGCCGTTCGGGCAGTTCGGCCAGGGCGTGCAGGGCGGGGTGGTCCAGGGGCTCGCCGGTCTTCCAGATCTCGGCCATGCCCTCGGGCGTCAGGCGCTTCCAGGCGGTATCGGTGAGCGCCGGAGCGGTGAGTTCGGGGTCCTGGGCCCAGTCGCGCAGTTTCGCCAGCCAGTCGGCGCGGCTCTTGCTGTTGAGCTTGCGCTGGTCGAAGGCCTTGGCGGCGGCGGCCGTCTCGAGTCGCTCGGCGAGTTCGTCGAGCCAGGCGGGCCAGGGCGCCTTGAGCTCGGTGAGCACCCGCTCGCGTTCGGCGCGCATGGCGGCCAGGGCGCCGGCGGGGGGCGGGGCGTCGGGGAGCAGGTCGGCCTCGCCCTGCAGGCGGCGCACGTCCTCCACCAGATCGTCCGGGGTCTCCCAGTGGCGGGTGACCACCGCCAGGGCATCGGCGTCCAGGGCGTAGTAGAAGCTGCGCCAGTAGTCCCGGGCGACCTCCAGCTCGAGCTCGGACTGGTCGAGGTTCATCTCCAGCGAGAAGAGGCTGCCGCTCTCGAAGGCGTGCTCGCGCAGCATGCGGTGGCACCAGGCGTGGATGGTGGAGACCGCAGCCTCGTCCATCCACTCGGCGGCCAGCTGCAGGCGGCGGGCGCAGGCGGGCCAGCGCTCGCGGGGGTAGCTGTCGCGCAGGGCCAGCAGCGGATCGCCGCCGGGCTTTTCCACCGCCGCCGAATTATCCACGGCTTCCGAGTTATCCACCGGTGGTTCGGCGAAGAGATCCCCTGTCATGGACGGGGCTTTCCCCGGCGCTTCGTCTGCTGAGTCGCCCGCTGCTTCCAGAAACGCATCCGCGGCCTCCACCAGCCGGGCGCGGATGCGGTCGCGCAGCTCGCGGGTGGCGGCGTTGGTGAAGGTCACCACCAGGATCTCCGGCGGGGTAAGGGCGCGGGGGAAGCTCTCGGCGTCGTCCTCGTTCCGCGGGCCCAGCACCAGGCGCACGTAGAGCAGGGCGATGGTGAAGGTCTTGCCGGTGCCGGCGCTGGCCTCGATCAGCCGGCTGCCGGTAAGCGGCAGGTGGGTCGGGTCCAGGGTGGGGGGCGTGTGGTGATCGCTGCTCATGCCTGGCCTCCCTTGCCACTGTTTCCCTTACCCTTGCTCGTCCTCGGCTTGCGCACCGCATGCAGCAGCGGGGCATAGAGCCGCTCGGCCAGCTCGGCGAAGCCGCCACCTTCCGGCGAGTGCAGCAGCGCCTCGAGCGCCGGCCACTGACGCATCAGGTAGGGATCGCGGCCGCGCTCGCCATGGTCGTTGTTGTAGCCGCTGCCGTGGAAGGTGGTGTCCAACGCCTTCCAGGCCTTGGCGTCCTCCTCGCTGGCCTTGCCGGCAAGGCAGCGTTGCATGGCCTGGGGCGTGCCGCCCTTCTCCAGCCAGGCGAAGGCAGAGTCCCGGGCTAGCGGCAGCGGGGTGGCCATGCCGTGCTGCCAGGCGGCGGCGATGTCGGCGAGGTGGGCCCGGGCCTGCTCGGCGGGTATCGGGGCCAGGGTGCCGCCGCCGGCGCGGGAGAGCAGGCGGGTGGTCATGGGGCCCTGCAGCTGGCCGGCCAGATGAGCGACCCAGGGGCCGATCCAGTGGCGCCACTGGTACTTGCCCTTCTTCACCAGGCTGCTGGTGACCAGCAGCAGCCGGCAACGCTCCATGGCGTCGTTGACGCGCAGCTCGCCCAGCCAGTCCTCCAGGGCGAGGCCTGCGCTCCGACTCTCATCCCACCCTTCGCCCAGCGCCTCGCCAAGCGCCAGCGAGATATCCAGCGGCGCCTGCATGGCATGGGGCCATTCCGCGAGGGCCTGGCGGTAGTCGGCGAAGAGGGTCTCCATGGGCTCGACGAGGCTGTCGCGCATCCGCTCGGCGAAGCCGCCCATGGCCAGGCGCCCCTGTCGCTCGAGGCGCTCCAAAGTGGCCAGCATGGCTGGCTCATGGGGCTCGCCGGCCTCCACCGCCACGCGGCTCGCCTCGATCAGCGCCTGCTGCAGCTGCCAGTGGTCGAGGCCGTCCAGGGCGAAGGGCTCGTGGTCGAGCCGCTCCATGGCCTCCGTTTCGAGATGGACCCTGAGCCGGGTGGTATAGAAGGCCTGCACCGGCGCCTTGAGGAAGTTGCCCAGCTGCGCCAGGGTCAGCGGGCGCTCCTGCCGGTAGGGCGCGAGCGGCGGTTCCACCGCCGGGGACGGTGCCGCCTCGGCCTCGGGGCGGTGCAGCTCGCGCCACTCGTGGGCGTAGGTGAAGAGTCCCGAGCCCTCTCTATCGGTGCCCGGTGCCGCACCACGGAAGTACTCGATGCTGAACGGCTGCAGCGGGTGCTCGGTGGTCAGCGCCTTCAATAGCGCCCTGCCACCGTCGTCGTCCTCTCTTCCCTCCAGCTTCCAGCCCCGGGCGAGGTGGTCGCGCAGCTGGCCCAGCAGCACCGAGGGGGGCTGCTCCGTGTTGTCGACGATGCTGCGCCCCACCCAGCTGATGCTCAGCCGGTCGCGGGCCGAGAGCAGCGCCTCCAGGAAGAGGTAGCGGTCGTCCTCGCGGCGCGAGCGGTCGCCGGGGCGGTAGTCCTGGGCCATCAGGTCGATGTCCAGCGGGCGCTGCACCCGCGGGTAGTCGGCGTCGTTCATGCCCAGCAGGCAGACGTGGCGGAAGGGGATGGCGCGCATCGGCATCAGGGTGGCGATGTTCACCGCCCCGGCCAGGAAGCGCTGGGAGAGGCTCGCCTCGTCCACCTGGGCGAGCCAGTGCTCGCGCACCACCGAGAGCGGCAGGGGCTCGGTCAATCCGGCCTCCTCGGCGCTCTCCTGCCACGCCTCCAGCGCCTGCTCGAGGCGGGTCAGCGCCATCAGATCCTGGTCGGCCTCGGCCAGGAAGCAGGCCGAGAGCAGCTCGCGCAGCCGCTCGCCCCAGCTGGCCACGTCGCAGGGCTCGGCCAGCCGCCGCCACTGTTCCTCCAGGGTGTCGATCATCGTCACCAGGGGGCCGGCCAGCGCCGCCTCGAGCCCGCCGATGTCGTCATAGGGCTCGATCGCCTGCCAGGGGCCCTCGGCGGCGGCGCCCACCGCGTAGCCCAGCAGCAGGCGGCGCAGGCCGAAGGCCCAGGTGTTGGCGGTGAGGCCCTCCGGCAGGTCGAGGCTCTGGCGCTGGCGGGCGTCGAGCCCCCAGCGGATGCCGGCGCCCTCGATCCAGCGGCGCAATGTGGGTAGGCCATTCTCCGGGATACCGAAGCGCGCGCGTATCGCCGGCACCTCCAGCAGGTCGAGCAGGTCGCTCACCGAGAGACGCAGCTCCGGCAGCCGCAGTAGCTGCTCGAGGGCGATCAGCAGCGGCAGGCGGTGGCGGCTCGCCTGGTCGGAGAGGGTGAAGGGGATATGCCGCGGATCGTCGGGGTCCAGCCGGCCGAACACCGCCTGCACCGCGGCGGCGTACTGGTCCACGTCCGGCACCATCACCAGGATGTCGCGGGGCCTGAGGGTGGGGTCCTCGCTGAAGGCGGCGAGCAGTTGGTCGTGGAGGACCTCCACCTCGCGCAGGGCACTGTGGGCGACCTGGAAGCGCAGCGAGCGGTCGCGGCTTGGGTCCACGGCGGGCCAGGCCTCGCGGGTCTCGGCGAGCGGGCGCAGCTCGAGGATATCGTCCTGCAGCTGGCGCAGCAGGCTGGGCTCGGCGTTGCTTTCCCCTTCACCCAGCGGTGAGTCGAAGAGGTCGATGCGCAGCGCCTCACCCTCGAAGAGGTGGCGGTAGGCCTGGGCCTCGTCGAACTCGTCCAGCAGGCGCAGGGTGTCGCGGCCCTGCTTGCCCCAGGCGGCCAGCAGCGGCTGGGCATGGAGGTGCAGCTCGGTCTCGGCGAGGTCCGCCGGCATACCGGGGCGGCGCCGCTGGCGCTTCCTCTCGGCGCGAAGCAGCTCCTTGTGCTCGATGATGTCCGCCCAGTAGTGGCGGCAGGGGTTGTGCATGCAGAGCAGCACCTGGCTCACCCGCGCCATGGCGGCCAGCGCCTCCAGGGTCTGGGCGGGCAGCGAGGAGATGCCGAACACCACCACCCGCCGCGGCAGGCCGGGCGGACGCTGTGTCGCATCGAGCGCCTGGCAGGCCGCGAGGAAGCGCTCGTGCACCGCCGCGCGGCTGGAGGCCAGGCCCGCCTCACCGTGGGCGCTTTCGATGTCGTCGCGCAGCGCCCGCCACAGCTCGGCCTGCCAGCGCTGCTCCTCGGCGAGCGGGCGTGATTCGCCCCGGGCGGTGAGGATCACGTCCTCGCCCGCGGCCCAGGCGGCGAGCCAGTCGGCGCGGTAGACCTGGTACTGGTCGAAGAGGTCGGCCAGGCGTTCGGCGAGCTGGTGGCGCTTGCGCAGGTCGTCGTCGCCTTCCAGGAAACGTGCCAGGGGGGTGAAGGTATCCGAGTCGAGCAGGGCGGGCAGCAGGCGCATCAGCCGCCACACCAGGCGCGGCTTGTCGAAGGGCGAGACCGGCGGCACCGCGTCCTCGCCCTCCCGTTGAGAGAGTACGGAGCGGTAGGCCTGCCACAGGAAGCGCGCCGGCAGGGTGACATCCAGCGCCGCGGCGATGCCGGCGCCGCCCCGCTCGCGGTCCTCGGCCAGCGCCAGCTTCAGCCACTGGCTGATGCCGTTGCTCTGCACCAGAATCGTCTCGTTCTCCAGCACCCCCAGCGGATGGCCGCGCATCCACTCCACCGCCAGGCCGCGCAGGACCTCCAGGCGGTTGCCGTGGATCACCATGAAGCCGGGCTGCAGGGAGGCGTCGTGAGCGGGCATGGCGCGGTTCCTTCGCTGGGTGCCGGGGAGACAGGGTCATGGTGCCACAGCGAGGTTCTGGATGGGCTACCATCGGGGCATCGCGATTCTCACGGAGCCCTGTCATGAGCGACTACCTGCTGGAGGAACACCCCCTGAGCCCGGGCAAGGTCTACCGCCTGCTCTCGGGCAGCATCTGCCCACGCCCCATCGCCTGGGTCTCGACCCTGGACGCGGCGGGCAACGCCAACCTGGCGCCCTTCTCCTTCTTCAACGTGGTGAGCGTCAACCCGCCGGTGCTGGGCTTCTCGCCGCTGCTCGACGGCGACGGCCATCCCAAGGACACCATCCGCAACCTCGCTGAGGTGCCGGAGTGCGTGGTGCATATCAGCGGCGAGGGGCTGGTGAACGAGATGAACGCCACCAGCGCGGGGCTCGAGCACGGCGACGACGAGTTCGTGCATGCCGGCCTCGAGAAGGTGGCGATGCCCGGCGTATCGGTGCCGCGGGTGGCCGGTGCCCCGGTGGCCTTCGGCTGCCGGCTGAGGGAGATCGTGCGCTTCGGCGACCAGCCCCTGGCCGGCAACCTGGTGCTGGCCGAGGTGGTGTCGATCCATGTCGACGACGCCCTGTGGGACGGCCGCCACGTGGATGCCGAGGGGCTCAGGCCCATCGGGCGCATGGCCGGCAACGACTACGCCCGCTGCACCGACCTCTTCGAGGTGGAGCGCCCCGCCTCGGGCAGCGCCATGAGCGCCCAGCAGCGCGGCGGTTGAGCCTGACCATGGGCTCCGCGCCACTCACGACGCCGGACGGGCGCTATATCGTGGTCCGGGGCCGCCTCTGGCGCTGCTCTGACCCTTCACTGCCGGAACCACAGCGCAAGGACGCGGTGCAGCGGCTGATGCAGGCCCGTCGCGACGTGGGCCAGGCTCGTCGGGAGGGCGACGCCCGTGCCGAGCGCGAGGCCCGGGAACGGGTCGATGCCGCGAAGCATGCGCTGGGTGAACGTGGGCCGGTATGGTGGGAGGACGGTGCTCCCGACCACACCCGGCGCAAGGTCGAGAACACGCCCTATGCCGGCTGGTACGCGGGCTTGCGGGCTCGGCGAGGATGACCCGCGTCTGGCCCCACCTTGCGGCTGGCATCCGTCAAGGGTGTGCTCCGCCGGGCAGGCCGAGCCGGTCGGCCAGCTCGTGGAAGTCGTCGGCCACCAGGTCGAAGCACGGGTCGACGGTGAGGTCGGGGGTGGCGTCTGGGCCATGCTCCAGGGGGCGCCGTACGAAGGCGGTGCGGAAGCCCTCGCGGTGGGCGGCCTGGAGGTCGTCCTGGTGGGCGGCGACCATCAGGATGCGCTCGGGGGGCTGGTCGAGCAGGCGGGCGGCCATGCGGTAGACCTCGGGGTCGCGCTTGTAGTGGCCGGCGAGCTCCGCCGAGAGCACGCAGTCCCAGGGCAGCCCGGCGCGCCTGGCCATGTTCACCAGCAGCGAGACGTTGCCGTTGGAGAGGGTGGCCAGCACGTAGCGCTCGCGCAGGCGGGCCAGGCCGGCGACGCTGTCCGGCCAGGGATCCAGGCGGTGCCAGACCCGGTTGAAGCGCTCCCGCTCGGCCTCGTCGAGGGCATCGGCGATGCCGAACGCCTCCAGCAGGCGGTCCAGCGTCATGCGGTGCAGGTCGTCGAGGCGTGTCCAGGGCAGCTCGCCGTGGCGCACCCGGTCCATGGCCGGCGCATAGCCGCCGCGCCAGGCGTCGGCGAAGGCCGCCCAGTCCACCGCGAGGCCCAGGCGCTTGCCCAGCGCCTCGCCCTCGCGGATGACGCTGCTGCGCCAGTCCACCACGGTGCCGAAGACATCGAAGGTCAGGGCCCTGACATCGGCCAGGGCGACGGGAGGTTGTGGCATGTCGTGCTCTCCTGGGGGGAACCGCTGATGAGTCTAGTCCAAGGGGTCAGGCGCGGCGCGCCAGGGCCTCCTCGAGCAGTTCCAGGCGGTCCTGGCCCCAGAAGGGCTCGCCGTCGAGCAGGTACCAGGGCGCCCCGAAGCAGCCATCGTCCAGGGCGGCCCGGCAGGCCTCCTCCAGGTGCCGTTGGCCCGCCTCGCTCTCGGCCTCCTCCAGCAGGGCGCTGCCGTCCAGCCCGCAGGCGTCGGCGACCTCGCGCAGGGTCGCGGGGTCGGCGATGTCGCGCTCCTCGGCCCAGCAGGCGCGCATGAGCGCAAGCGACAGCTCGGCGATGTCATGCCCCCGGGCCTTGGCCGCCAGCGCCAGCCTCGCCGCCGGGCGGTCATCGGTCGGGAAGTGCGCCGGCTCCCGGTTGAGGGGAATACCCAGCCGCTGCGGCCAGCGGCTGAGCTCGGCCATGCGGTAGGCCTGGCGCTCGGGGGCGCGCTTGGCCAGCGGCAGCCCGCCGGTGCGCGGGAAGATCGCCCCCAGGGTGAGCGGCACGTAGTCTACGCTGGCGCCGTGGCGGGTGGCGATCTCGCCGAGACGGGCATGGCCCAGGTAGCTCCACGGTGAGATGTGGGTGTAGTAGTAACGGATCGTGGTCGGCATGAGGGCTCCTCAGCGATAGGTGTCCTGGAACTGCTGGCGCAGCTGGTTCTTCTGTACCTTGCCCATGGTGTTGCGGGGCAAACTGTCGACGAAGAAGACCCGCTTGGGCTGCTTGTAGCGGGCCAGGCGCCCCTGCAGTTGCCCGAGCACCTCGGCCTCGGTGAGCTCGGCGCCGGCCTCGGGCACCACCACGGCGGTGACCCCCTCGCCGAGGTCGGGGTGGGGCAGGCCGACCACCGCCGACTCCACCACGCCCTCGAGCTCGTCGATCACCTGCTCCACCTCCTTCGGGTAGACGTTGAAGCCGCCGGAGATCACCAGGTCCTTGTCGCGGCCGACGATCTGCACGTAGCCGTGCTCGTCCACCAGGGCCAGGTCGCCGGTGATGAAGAAGCCGTCCTCGAGGAGCTCCTCGCGGGTCTTCTCGGGCATGCGCCAGTAGCCGATGAAGACGTTGGGGCCGCGCACCTGGAGCATGCCAATCTCGCCCCGGGGGACCTCCTCGCCGCTCTCGCGGTCGGTGATGCGGATCTCCACCCCGGGCAGCGGCTGGCCCACGGTGCCGGCGCGGCGCGCGCCGTCGTAGGGGTTGGAGATGTTCATGTTGGTCTCGGTCATGCCATAGCGCTCGAGGATGGCGTGGCCGGTCTTCTCCTCGAAGGCCTGGTGGGTCTCGGCGGTGAGCGGCGCCGAGCCGGAGACGAACAGGCGCATCCTGGCGGTGACCTCGGGGGTGAGGCGGTCGTCGGCCACCAGGCGGGTATAGAAGGTGGGCACGCCCATCATCACCGTGCCGCGGGGCATCTCCTCGAAGATGACGTCGGCGTCGAACTTCGGCAGGAACAGCATGCTG
Organism: Halomonas shengliensis; assembly: GCF_900104135.1. Classification (GTDB taxonomy): domain Bacteria; phylum Pseudomonadota; class Gammaproteobacteria; order Pseudomonadales; family Halomonadaceae; genus Halomonas; species Halomonas shengliensis. The sequence goes on from NZ_FNIV01000001.1 coordinate 96,537, forward strand.
GAGCCGGCCATCAGGGTGACGTTGCAGGCCACGAAGAGGCCGTGGGTATGGAAGATCGGCAGGGCGTGGATCAGCCGGTCCTCCTCGCCGAAGCCCCACGCCTTCACCAGGGTGGCGGCGTTGGAACCCAGGTTGCGATGGGTGAGCATGGCGCCCTTGGAGCGTCCGGTGGTGCCCGAGGTGTAGAGGATGGCGGCGAGGTCATTCTCCTCGCGGGGCTCGACCGCCTCGCGCGGGGTGGCGCTGGCGGTGGCCTCCATCAGGCTGCCGTCGGCAGCGGTGCCCAGGGTCTGGACCGCCGGGCAGCCGGTCTCCCCGGCGATGGTGCGCGCCTCATCGAGCACCGCCGGGCGGCAGACGAACAGTGCCGGCTCGGCGTCGGAGAGGAAGTAGCGGATCTCGTCGCCGGTGTAGCCGGTGTTGAGAGGCAGGTAGACGGCGCCGACGCGCAGGGTGGCGAGGTAGAGCAGGATCGCCTCGGGGCTCTTGTCCACCTGCACCGCCACCCGATCCCCCGGCGTCACGCCCAGCTCGACCAGGACGCCGGCCAGGCGGGCGCTCCCGGCCAGGGCGTCGGCGTGGGAGTAGCGGCGCCCCTCGCGGGTGGTGACGAAGTCGGCGTCGCCGCGGGCCTGCATGCGGGCGGCGAAGGTCTCGAACAGGTTGTGGCTCATTTGCTTGTCTCTCCCTTGGCCTGCTTCCTGGCCTTGCGCACGAGGTCCTTCACCTCGCCCGAACAGGCCACGGTTCCGTGGGCCGTGTAGTTCTCGTGGTTGCGCTCGATGTCGTTGAGCACATAGAGGTAGTTGACCATCAGCCCGGCGCCCTGCTCGAGTCCCTTGGTCGAGACGTCGCCGAGCCAGTTGATGCGGTGCAGTTCGGCACCGTTGCCCAGGTGGAAGCGGGCCACCGGGTTGAGCGGCAGGCCGCGGGCGTTCTTCTCCTCGGCGAGGTAGCGCGCCGCCAGCGGGCGCAGCCGGGCCTTGAGCGCCTCGGCGCGCTCGGCATCGGCGTGCCAGTCGGGTGCCTCCAGCGAAGCCAGTGCCTCACGGGTGGCCGCCGGCAGGGCCTCGTCGTCGCGCCGCTCGGCCAGCCACCGGGCGAAGCCCGGCACCGGCGAGAGGGTCACGAAGTGCTTCAGTTGCGGCAACTCCTGCTTGAGCTCCTGCACCACCTGCTTGATCAGGAAGTTGCCGAAGGAGATGCCGCGCAGCCCGGTCTGACAGTTGCTGATGCCGAAGAAGGCGGCGGCATCGGCCTCCTCAGGCTCCTCCACGCCGCTCTCCTCGCCGGCCAGGATCGGCTGGATGCGCGCCGGCAGCCCCTTGCACAGCGCCACCTCCACGAAGATCAGCGGCTCGTCGCCGATTGCCGGGTGGAAGAAGGCGAAGCAGCGCCGGTCGCGGGCGTCCAGGCGGCGGCGCAGGTCGTCCCAGTCGCGGATTTCGTGCACCGCCTCGTAGCGGATGATCTTCTCGAGGATCGAGGCCGGGGTGTTCCAGTCCATGCGCTTGAGCATCAGGAAGCCGCGGTTGAACCAGGAGCCGAACAGGTGGGCGAAGTCGCTGTCGATGGCGGCGAGCTCGGGGTGCTCGCGCAGCATACCGAGCAGGTCCTCGCGCATGCGCACCAGTGCGTAGGTGCCGTCGCGGGCCAGGTTGAGGCGCCGGAAGAGCTCCTGGCGGCGCGGCTCGCAGGCCTCGAACAGCGCCTCCAGGGCGGCGTTGTCGCGGCCCTCGCGGTAGGCCGCGTAGGCGGCGTCGATGGTCGCCGGCTCGGCGGCGAACTCTCCGCCCAGCCGCACGAAGAAGGCCAGGCGCTGCTCTTCGGCGAGGCACTCGTACATGTCCAGCGCGCGGCTGGCCAGGGCGATGCTGGAGGCCTCGCCGTCGCTCTCGAGCAGGGCGTGGCAGGCGGCCACCAGGTCCTCGTGGTCCGGCGACTCGTCACCCCCGTGGCGACGCCGCAGCAGGGCGTCGCGCTGGGTGATGTTGTTGAACAGCTCCTGCAGGAAGGTCATGTTCATGTAAATATGCCTTAACTTCTTGTAGACGTCCCCCGGACACGCCGGGGGACAATCATTTCATTTATGGAAAGAAAGTCAGGCCGATTATATAGAAAGGAACTGCAACTAAGAGCAATGTCATGCAGTAGCCCATGATATGGCGCGCCTTGACCCCTGTGATGCCAAGCAGTGCCAGTGCCCAGAATGGTTGGAACATATTGGTCCAAGTGTCGCCTGCGCCGAAGGCAGTAATGATTCTCCCAACGGACACACCAAGCTCTTGAGCCACCTCTGCCAAGATGGGACCTTGCACAGCCCACTGACCGCCCCCGGAAGGTACAAAAATATTAAGCAAACCGGCAGAGAACCAGCTGATCACTGGAAGGGTTTGTGGAGTCGCTATGCTTAGCATTGCATCCACGAAGATTACTGCCAGACCTGATAGGGTCACCATACCCATGATGCCGCCATAAAACGGAAACTGAAGTATGATCCCGCTCGCTCCCTTGGCAGCATCTGTCACAGCATTCATATATCTGACTGGTGTTTTATGTAAGGCCAAGCCAAGGAAAAGGAAAACAAAGTTGACGATATTTAGGTTAAGATCAAACCCATTTCGAGAAAAGTGCAAGAATGCATAGCAACCAGCAAGCGCTATAAAAATTACCGTGAACCAAACTGAATCCATTCGCGCCCCGATACTATTAGAAGTATCTATGTTTGCGTTGGGGTCTTCTTCTTTGAGGAATTGCGGTGCGTACTCTTCAATTCCAGATAGCTCGTTTTCTTTGCGAGGCGACATCAGGAAGAAAGTGACAGGGACAACTACTGCAATGAGCATCAGGCTATTGAGAAGCGCATAGCTAGAGAAAGCTGTTTCTGTGATAGGTATGATGCCGATGGCGTCTTCAAGAAAATGGCCGCTGGTTGCAACAGTCAAGCCTGATGAAGAAGACGGACCCAGATGCCATACCATTTGTCCAGAATAGCCGGCTGCCACAATTAATGGGTAGTGTAGCTTTACACCTTGCTTATATGCGGCCTTTCCTATCTCTAATGCAAAAATAGCCCCTACAATCAATCCAAGTGCCCAATTGAACCACGAAAAAATACAGGCTACCAGGGCAGTTAGCGCTGCTGCTTGTGCGCTGCTGCTTGGCTGAGAGGCCAGCCGCTGTATCCACTTCTTTACGGCAGGTGCAGTTGCCAATGCATGGCCAGTGACCAATATCATTACCATCTGCATGGTAAAGGATAGAAGATTCCAGAACCCTTCATACCAATGATCAACCATTGTTATTATGCTGCTATCTGTAAGCAAGAGTCCAAGTACAAAAGTTACAATTGTTAGCAAGAAAGCAAAAATTATTGGCTCAGGCATGAATCGCTCTGAGAATGTGGAGAATACATCGCCGAGTTGCTTTATCATAAGGGAGTCTCTTTGGTTGATTTGATTGTTTCCCTCCGCTGGAGGGTTTTATGGGCTTGCGTGTTCAACCAGGCATCTTTCATTAATTATTATCTTTTTTTTCTAAAATTTTGGGCTTTCTTTTTTTCCAGTCTGGAGCTGCCTCCTCGTAAGCTTTAGCAAGTTTGAGAAGCGATAGTTCGCTTCGGTGTGGAGCGATGACCTGAATGCCCATTGGGAGTCCTTGGGGGTTGAACCCCGCCGGAATGTTCAATATTGGGCATCCGGAAAGGGAGCCGGGTACAACTACTTGCATCCATCGATGGTATGTGTCCATCACCTTTCCGGATATTTCGCTAGGCCAAGGTGTTGTTGCAAGGAACGGGAAGCATTGCGCGCTTGGCAATGCTAAGAAGTCATAATTTTCAAAACATTCGAAGAGAGTTGTGTACCACAGGCTTCTTGTTACGCTAGCTTCATGGATCTCATGTGCAGTGAGAGATAAGCCCTCTCTTATCTCCCATTGTGCTTCCGGTTTAAGCAGGCTGCGTTTTTTTTCGTCTTTATAGAATGTTGCAAGGTTTCCTGATATTGCCCATTGGCGAAGTTTGGTCCAGCTTTCCCAGATTTGACTCATTGCCATGGGGGGAGGGCTGTTTTCGACTATACAGCCGATGTCGCCAAAAGTTTTTAGGGCCTCTTCACAAACCTCTATTACTCCCTCTTCCATCGGGAGTTCGCCGCCCCAGTCTTTTAGCCAGCCAATGCGTGTGCCTTTTTGGTTGCTGCTCAAGCCTCCTAATAATTTGGAGGGATCATCCGTAAGTGTTAGTGGGCTTCTTGGCTCATGTCCTGACTGTGTATGAAGCAGTCTTTGTAAATCATCAATGTTCCTCGCCATCGGGCCTTCAGTGCCAAGTTGATGACAAAAAAATTCCGGTGCCGGGCCTGACGGTATTCGGCCAAAAGAAGGCCTTAATCCATATATGTTATGGTATGCGGCTGGGTTTCTCAGTGAACCCATCATGTCGCTACCATCTGCGACAGGCAGCATGTGTAATGCTAGAGCGGCAGCAGCACCGCCACTAGAGCCGCCTGCTGTAAGTTTGTTGTCGTATGCATTCCTGCTTATTCCGAATACGTTGTTGAAGGTTTGTGAGCCCAGCCCGAATTCTGGTGTATTGGTTTTGCCTATTATGATTGCTCCTTTTTCCCTTATTCTGCTCACCATAAAGCTATCTTTCTGTGGTACGTTGTTTTTGAAGAGAGGTGAGCCCAGGGTGGTTTTTATTCCTGATGTTGCTGATAAATCTTTTATTGCCAACGGTATTCCATGTAGCCACCCGCGTGATTTGCCTCTTGTTAACTCAAGATCATATTGGCGAGCTTCTTCGAGCAGCTCCTCTGTTGGCCTGATGGATACAATTGCATTTACTGAAGGGTTTATGTTGTCAATATGCTTGAGGTAAGCTTCCATAACCTCAGTGCAGCTGATGCGCTTTGCATGAATCTCTTGAGAGAGTTCGGTTGCCCCATAGGCTAGAATCTCAGGCATCTTGTAACCAACTGGCCACTCGGCAGCGTCACTCGTAGGTATCTCGGATCTAAAATAATTGTTCATGTCATATATCATGTTGTTTGTTGTATACTTCAGAATGTATAACGCATACATCAGCATTGTGCAAGCATGGAGCTTGCAGGGCACGCTAAGGTAATTCTCATGGACATCCAAAAACGCTCGAACGCCCAGCGCCTCAGGGACGCCCTCGAGGACGACATCATCAACGGCCGGCGCACGCCCGGCGAGCGCCTCGATCCAGAGGCGCTGTGCCGCGAGTTCGGGGTGTCGCGCACCCCGGTGCGCGAGGCGGTGCAGCAGCTGGTGGCCAGCGGCCTGGTGACGGTGTCGCCCAAGAAGGGTACCTTCGTCGCCCGGGTCGGCATCGACGAGCTGATCGAGATGTTCGAGGTGATGGCCGAGCTCGAGGGGATGTGCGGCCGCCTGGCCGCGCGGCGCATCGGCGGGGAGGAGCTGGCCGCGCTGCGCGAGGCGCACCGGCGTTGCGAGACGGCCGCCCAGGCGGGAGACGCCGACGACTACTACTACGAGAACGAGGCCTTCCACGACTGCATCTACCGCGCCAGCCACAATGGCTTCCTGGCCGGCGAGGCGCGCCAGCTCAAGCAGCGCCTCAAGCCCTACCGGCGCCTGCAGCTGCAGGTGCGCCAGCGCATCGGCTCCTCGCTGCAGGAGCATCGCGAGATCGTGGCGGCCATCGAGGCGGGTGACGCGGCGCGCGCCGAGCAGGCGATGCGCGACCACGTGCTGATCCAGGGGGAGCGCTTCAGCGACTTCGTCGCAAGCGTGCGGCGCTTCGGTGCCGACCGGGCGGACGGCGTCGGCGAGATCGCGGCCCGCTGAGCCCTCGCTCAGCCCCTAGCCCTGAGCCCTGAAACCGAGCTCAACCCAGCAGCATCGGCACCTCGCCGGCCTCGAAGGCGAGCAGCCAGCGCTTGCGGCCGATGCCGCCGGCGTAGCCGGTCATGCGTCCGTCGCTGCCGATCACCCGGTGGCAGGGCACCACGATGGCGATGGGGTTCCTGCCGTTGGCCGCACCCACCGCGCGCTGGCCGCCCTTGCTGCCGAGCTGCTCGGCGAGCTCGGCGTAGTTGCGGGTCTCCCCAAAGGGGATGCCCGCCAGGGCCTCCCACACCCGCCGCTGGAAGTCGGTGCCCTGCGGGGCCAGCGGCAGGTCGAAGTCGCGGCGGCTGCCGGCGAAGTACTCGGCGAGCTGCTCCCGGGCCAGCTCGGTGAGCGGCCCGGGACGCGCGGGCTCGGTCTCTGCGTCGACGAAGTCGATCTCGGTCACCCCCTCGGCGCTGGCGCGGATCAGCACCAGCCCCAGGGCGTCCGCGTCCGGGGGGCGGTAGTAGTCGAGGGTGTCGTGGCTCATGGCGCGTGCTCCTGCCGGCGATCGGCGTCGCGGATCCTTACCCGAGTCTACCGCGTCTGGCCGCCATGGCCAGGCCTCCATCTCCAGACCCCGATCTCCAGACCCCGATCTCCAGAACCCCAGGGCCACAACGTCATCGGCCCCGCGGGCAGTGCCGGCGGGGCCGATGGCGTTTCTCAGCGGTGGCCTACACCAGCTCGCGGTTCTCCGCGCGGGCGCGGCACTGGTCGCGCCACACGGCGCGGCAGATCAGGGCCAGCACGCCCAGGGTCAGGGCGGGCCAGACCAGCACATAGAAAGTGAACAGTGTCGTCATGGTGACGTCTCCTCTGGAATGGGGAGCGAGAAAGGGTGGCGCGGTGCCGTCGGGCGGCACCGCTTGGACTCAGCGCTGCGCAGCCAGGCTCGCCGCGGCGGGGATCGCCTCGCCCGCCTCGGGCTCGGCCTCGTGGGCGTCGTAGTCGCCCACCCGCTCGCGGATGGTGGCGAAGTCGAAGCGCTCGCGGCTGGCCAGGCTCATCACCACGCACACCAGGGTGCTGGTGCCGTAGGCAGTCAGCGAGGCGAGCAGCACGGTGTAGTCGCGCAGGAAGCCGGTGGCGAACACCAGCATGGCGACCAGCGCCAGCGCACCGGCGACGAAGCCGGCGGTGCGGCCGAGGAAGCCGAACACCATCAGGCCGATGATCACACCGCCGCCGATGCTGGCCAGCAGCTCGAAGAACAGGCCGCCGGGGCCGGCGAGGTCGACCAGCTCGAAGCGGGCGACGCAGAACAGCACCATGGCCACCAGCACCGAGGTAGTGAAGGCCTGGTTGGTCACCCGGCTCCAGAAGCAGCTGGCGATCACCGGAAAGACGATGGCGCCCCACAGCGCGCCCACGAACACCAGCATCACCAGGATATCCAGCGAGAAGCTGGCGAAGACGATGCCCACCGCGGTGGCGGTGATCATGGTCAGCCGGCCGACCAGCAGCATGCGCTTGGGGTCGGCTTTGCCCCTGGCGATGTTCTTGCCGTAGACGTCGGCCATCATGATCGCCGACAGCGCCGAGAGGTCGGAGTCGGCGGTGGAGGAGAGCGAGCCGATCACCAGGATGAAGAACAGCGCGATGAATACCGGCGGCAGGTAGCCGGAGACCATCTGCGGGATCAGGTTGTTCATGTCGCCGTCGAGCGGCTGCACACCGATGGTCAGTGCCATCAGGCCGATCATGCCCAGGCCGATGACGATGGCACCGTAGCCCACGGTGGCGGTGAGGAAGGTGGGCTTGATGTGGTCCTCGTTCACCGCGAACAGGCGCTGGGAGATGGTCTGGTTGCCGATGGCGTAGGCCAGCACGGCGACGAAGAAGGGCGCGCCCTGTTGCAGGATCGCCTCGCTGGAGAAGAAGTTGGCCTGCTCCGGCGTCAGGTTGTCGAGGCCGGCGACCAGCGTCTCGGGGCCGCCCATGGCGAAGAACACCGCCGGAATGATCACGATGGCGATGGCCATCAGCGCCACCAGCTGGGCGAAGTCGGTCAGCACCGAGGCCCGGAAGCCGGACCACAGGGTATAGAGCAGCACGCCCACGCCGGCGATGATCACCCCGGCCTGGAAGGAGAGCGGCGAGAGCACCGAGACCAGCGCGCCGGCGGCGGTGAAGTTGACCATCAGGCTGATCACGCTGCCCAGCACGTTGGAGAGCGCCAGGATCAGCTGGCTGGAGGAGCCGTGGCGGGCGTGGATCAGCTCGCCCAGGGTGTGGGCGTTGGGGGCGAGCTTGCGGAAGCGCCGGCCGAAGGGATAGATGAAGAGGATCATCAACGCGCCCCACAGGCCGTAGTGGATGGGGCCAGAGACGCCGTAGGTGTAGCCGGAGGTGGCCGCGGCGTAGAAGGAGGCCGCCCAGATCCAGGTGGCGGTCATGCTGGCGGCGCCGATGCCGAAGCCGATACGGTGGTTGGAGACCATGTAGGCATCGGCGTCCTCGTTCTTCCGGCGGATGCCGAGCGTCATCAGGTAGGTGCCGCCGTAGAAGGCGAGCAGCAGCAGGATCACGGTCAGGGTCGAGAATTGGTACAGAGATTCGCTGTTCAAGGGCAGTCCCTCGGTGGGTGGAACGTAGGCGTCCCGGGCATCCCGGACGAGGCCGGATGCCGAACGCGGTGATGGTGCTGGGGGTGGTGCCAGGGTCACGAACGCCGACGCAGGTGACCCGGCCGCCGGGATGGCAGCAGGACGAGGTAGCGTCAGGGATGGCGTTCAGGCACGGCAGTGGCTGCCGTGGGCGGCATTACCCCGCGTGGGGGAGGTGGGGCGGCGGGCGGCGCGGCATGCAGCGGCCCTCATCGGCGTAGTGGCGCGACATGGATTCGTTCTCTCTCGATGGCGTCGACGACGGTCAGTCGAAGGTACGGCGATCCAGTCTGCGGTGAGGCAAGACCAGGGTGGCCCGGCCGGTGGCCGTGGCTCGTCAGGGATCGGTTGTTGTCGATGTTGTCCTGATCCGGGGGACGGATACCCTACCCACCCGAAGGGCGAATGTCCAATCTGCCCCGAACGCGGGGGGAAAAGGTGTCAGCGTCGCCGAAAACGGCGAGGTGCCCGGAGAGGGCCGTGTCGCGCCGGCTCCCGGCTCGCGGTCAGGCTACCGGCCACCACCAGCAGCGCGGCCAGTGGCAGGCGCCAGTCCGGGGTGGTCACGCCGGCCATCACCAGGAACAGCGTGGCCAGCACCGGCACCGCGTGGGCCAGGTTGCCGAGGCGGTGGGCGAGTGGGTCGCGCATGGCCCGGTCCCAGGCCAGCATGGCCAGGCCGTAGGGGCCCAGGCCCAGGACGGCGGTGGCCAGCAGGGCGTCACGGGAAGGCAGGGCATGGGTGCCTTCCAGCGCCAGGCTGAGGCCACCCACCATGACACTGGCGACCAGCAGCAGGTGGGGCAGGCGCTCGCCCAGGCGCCAGGCGGCTACCTGGCTGGCCAGCGAGTAGAGCGCCCAGCACAGTGCGCCCAGCAGCGCCAAGGCGTAGCCGCCCCAGGCGCCCGAGACCCCGCCCGCCAGGGCGTCGGGCAGCACGAGCAGCGCCGCGCCGCCGAACGCCAGGCCGGCGCCGACGACGGTGCCGGCCGACAGCCGGCCCAGCGCCAGCCGCCGGCTCGCCAGCAGGAAGAGCACCGGCCAGGTGTAGAGGATCAGTGCCGCCTCCCCGGCGGGCGCCAGTCGGAAGGCGGCGAAGCAGGCGCCCACCGCGCCGGCCACCAGCAGTGGCACCCCCAGGTAGACCATCACGCGCTGGGCCGGCGACAGCGGCGCGTCGCGGTGGCGCCGGCGCCTGGCCATGGGCAGGGTGCCGAGAGCCCCTGCCAGCAGCGCCAGGGCCGCCAGGCGCAATGGCGGCAGCGCCTGGGTGTCGGCGGCCAGCAGCGGCACCAGCGCCCACAGCACCACCGCCAGGGCGGCGGCCCCGCCACCGAGCCAGGGGGAGTGGGCGAGACGGGAATGGCGCAGCTGCATGGTGGAGACCTCCGGTGCCGGGGCGGGTGGATGATGCCGCCATGCTAGCCATGCCATACTCATCACGATAACGATCTTTCTTGAAGTCATTCATCAAGGAGCTTGATGGATTTATGCGTGCCCCGACCCTCGACCTCGCCCTGCTGCGCACCCTGGTGGCGGTGGCCGATACCGGCAGCGTCACAGCCGCCGCCCGGCAGCTGGCCTACACCCAGTCCACGGTGAGCATGCAGCTCGCGCGGCTCGAGGGCTCGTTGGGCGTGGCGCTGCACGAGCGGGAGGGGCGGCGCATCCGCTTCACCGCCGAGGGCGAGCGCCTGCTGGGCCATGCCCGCCGGCTGCTGGCGCAGAACGACGAGGCGCTGGCCGACATGAAGGCGCGCCGGGTGACCGGCGAGCTCAACCTGGGGATTCCCGAGGACTACGCCACCCTGCTCACCGCGGTGTTCTCCTGGTTCCACCAGCTCTACCCGGACGTGGGGCTCCAGGTCACCTGCGGCACCAGCGCCGACCTGGTGGAGCGGGTGCGCGGCGACGAGCTGGACCTGGCGCTTGTGACCCGCCAGCGGCGCTCGCCGGGGGGCGAGGTGATCCGCCGCGAGCCCCTGGCCTGGGCGGTGGGGCTGGAGCGCCAGCCCTCGCTCACCGACCCGCTGCCGCTGGCGCTCTACTCGCCGGGTGCCGACCTCTTCCGCGAGGTGGCCGAGGAGGCCCTGGCCGCGGCCGGCCGCACCTGGCGGGTAGCCTATACCAGCCAGTCCATGGCCGGCCTGTCGCCGGTGGTGCAGGCGGGGCTCGCCATCGTGGTGGTCACCCGCAGCATGCTGGGCCCCCAGCTGCGTGCCCTGGACGAAGCCAGCGGCCTGCCGGCGCTGCCCGCCGTGGAGCTGGCCCTGCACCGGGCCGCGCGCCGCCCCACCGAGCCGGCGCGGCGCCTGGCCGAGCTGATCCGAGAGGCACTAGCGCCGACGGCGGGGTAGGGAAAGTCGGGAGACGTCCACCTCGAAAGGCACAATCTTGAGCGTTATACTCGGGTATTCAACCATCGGCCGTGATCGCCCCGACCGGAGCCGCCATGTTCCCCGAGTTCAGCCTGCGCTATGCGCGCCTGCCCGACCGCTTCTTCCTGCGCTTCGACCCGGTGCCGGTTCCCGCACCGCGCCTGGTGGCCTTCAACCGGCCGCTGGCCGAGACGCTGGGCTTCGACCTGGCCGCCTTCGACGAGGCCCGCGCCGCCGACTGGTTCGCCGGCAATGCCGTGCCGGAAGGCTCCGAGCCCGTGGCCCAGGCCTACGCCGGCCACCAGTTCGGCCACTTCAACCCGCGCCTCGGCGACGGCCGCGCGGTGCTGCTCGGCGAGGTGGTCGACCGCGAGGGGAGGCTGCGCGACATCCAGCTCAAGGGTGCCGGCATGACCCCCTTCTCGCGGGGCGCCGACGGCCGCGCACCGCTGGGCCCGGTACTGCGCGAGTACCTGGTCAGCGAGGCGATGCACCGCCTCGGCGTGCCCACCACCCGGGCGCTGGCCGCGGTGACCAGCGGCGAGCGGGTCTTCCGCCGGGTGCCGGAGCCCGGCGCGGTGCTGACCCGGGTGGCCGCGAGCCACCTGCGCGTCGGCACCTTCCAGTACTTCGCCGCCCGGGACGACGTGGAGGCGGTGCGCACCCTGGCCGACATGGCCATCGAGCGCCACTACTCCCCCCTGGCGGAGCGGGAGGGGCAGGAGCGCTACCTGGCCCTGCTGGAGGCGGTGGCCGAGCGCCAGGCGGCGCTGGTGGCGAAATGGATGGGGCTCGGCTTCATCCACGGCGTGATGAACACCGACAACTGCAGCATCGCCGGCGAGACCATCGACTACGGCCCCTGCGCCTTCATGGAGGCCTACTCGCCGACCATGGTGTTCAGCTCCATAGACGAGCAGGGGCGCTACGCCTACCGCAACCAGCCCTGGATCGCCCAGTGGAACCTGGCGCGCCTGGCCGAGACGCTGATCCCGCTGATCGACGACGACCAGGAGGCGGCGATCGCCAGGGCCACCAGGGTGATCGAGGCCTACGAGCCCCGCTACGAGGCCGAGTGGCTGGCGGTCTTCCGCGAGAAGCTCGGCCTGGCCCGCAAAGAGGAGGGCGACCGTGCGCTGGCGGAGGCCTTCCTCGAGGCGCTGGCGGCCGGCCGCGCCGACTTCACCCTGGCCTTCCGGCGTCTCGCCGAGGCGGTGGAGGCGGACGCCCCCGCGCTGCTCGAGCTGTTCGAGGACGGTGGGGCCCTGGGCGACTGGCTGCCGCGCTGGCGCGAGCGCCTGGCCCGGGAGTCGGCCTCGCCCGAGGCGATCGCGGCGCGCATGAACGCGGTCAACCCGCTCTATATCCCGCGCAACCACCAGGTGGAGCGGGTGATCGCCGCGGCCGCCGAGCATGATGACTTCGCTCCCTTCGAGGCGCTGCGCGAGGTGCTGGCCGAGCCCTTCACCGCGCAGCCCGGCCGCGAGGCCTATGCCGAGCCGGCCCCGGCCACCGAGCGGGTATTGCGCACCTTCTGCGGCACCTGAGCCGTCTGCTGCTGCCCCTGAACACGCAAAAAGACGCCCGGGTTTCCCCGGGCGTCTCTGTATGGGCTTGCGTGTGGCGTTCCTGGCCGGGCAAGCGCCCGGCCAGGTGGCGGCTCAGCGCGTCTCGACGTCGAAGCGGTCGGCGTTCATCACCTTGGTCCAGGCGGCCACGAAGTCCTTCACGAACTTCGCCTCGTTGTCATCCTGGGCGTACACCTCGGCGTAGCTGCGCAGGATGGAGTTGGAGCCGAACACCAGGTCGACCCGGGTCGCGGTGAACTTCGTGCTGCCGCTCTTGCGGTCGACGATGTTGTACGCGTTCTTGCCGGTGGGCTCCCAGCGGTTGCCCATGTCGGTCAGGTTGACGAAGAAGTCGTTGGTCAGCTGTCCGACGCGGTCGGTGAACACGCCATGCTGGGTGCCGCCGTGGTTGGTGCCCAGCACCCGCATGCCGCCGAGCAGCACGGTCATCTCCGGGGCGGTGAGGCCCATCAGCTGGGCGCGGTCGAGCAGCATCTCCTCCGGCTTGACGACGTAGTCCTTCTTCTGCCAGTTGCGGAAGCCGTCGGACAGCGGCTCCAGCGGCTCGAAGGATTCGGCGTCGGTCATCTCGTCGGTGGCGTCGCCGCGGCCCTTGAGGAAGGGCACGTGCACGTCATGGCCCGCGGCCTTCGCGGCCTGCTCGATGCCCAGGTTGCCGCCCAGCACGATCACGTCGGCGATGCTGGCGCCGGTCTCGGTGGAGATCTTCTCGTAGACCTTCAGCACCCTGGCCAGGCGATCCGGCTCGTTGCCCTCCCAGTCCTTCTGCGGGGCCAGGCGGATGCGCGCGCCGTTGGCACCGCCACGCATGTCGGAGCCGCGGAAGGTGCGGGCGCTGTCCCAGGCGGTGCAGACCAGTTCGTTCAGCGAGAGGCCGGCCTGGGCGATCTTCTCCTTGACCACCTCCTCGACGTAGTTGGTCTCGCCCTGGGGGACGGGATCCTGCCAGATCAGGTCCTCGTCCGGCACTTCCGGGCCGATGTAGCGGGCCTTGGGCCCCATGTCGCGGTGGGTCAGCTTGAACCAGGCGCGGGCGAAGCAGTCCTTGAAGTACTCCGGGTCGGCCATGAACTTCTCGCAGATCGGCCGGAACTCCGGGTGCATCTTCATGGCCATGTCCGCGTCGGTCATCATCGGGTTGTGACGCACGGACGGGTCGGTGGCATCGACCGGCTTGTCCTCTTCCTTGATGTCGATGGGCTCCCACTGCCAGGCGCCGGCCGGGCTCTTCTTGAGCTCCCACTCGTAGCCGAACAGCAGGTCGAAGTAGCCCATGTCGAACTGGGTCGGGTGGGTCGTCCAGGCGCCTTCCAGGCCCGAGGTGACAGCGTTGGTGGCCTTGCCCTGCAGGTTGGGGTTCAGCCAGCCGAAGCCCTGGGCCTCGATGTCGGCGCCTTCCGGCTCGGGCCCCAGCGCCTCGGCATCGCCGTTGCCGTGGGTCTTGCCCACGGTGTGACCGCCGGCGGTCAGCGCCGCGGTCTCCTCCGCGTTCATCGCCATGCGGGCGAAGGTTTCCAGCACCTGGTCACCGGTCTTGATCGGGTCCGGCTCGCCATTCACGCCTTCCGGGTTCACGTAGATAAGCCCCATCTGCACCGCGGCCAGGGGGTTCTCCATGGTGTCCGGCTTCTCGACGTTCTCGTAGCGGCTGTCGGAGGGTGCCAGCCACTCCTTCTCGGCCCCCCAGTAGATGTCCTTCTCGGGATGCCAGATGTCCTCGCGGCCGAAGGAGAAGCCGAAGGTCTTGAAGCCCATGGACTCGTAGGCGACGTTGCCGGCCAGGATGATCAGGTCGGCCCAGCTGATCCTGTTGCCGTACTTCTTCTTGATCGGCCACAGCAGGCGACGCGCCTTGTCCAGGTTGCCGTTGTCCGGCCAGGAGTTGAGCGGGGCGAAGCGCTGGTTGCCGGTGCCGCCGCCGCCGCGGCCATCGGCCAGGCGGTAGGTGCCGGCGGCGTGCCACGCCAAGCGGATCATCAGGCCGCCGTAGTGGCCCCAGTCGGCCGGCCACCACTCCTGGCTGTCGGTCATCAGGGCGTGCATGTCCTTCTTCAGTGCCTCGAAGTCGAGCTTGCGGACTTCCTGGCGATAGTCGAAGTCCTCGCCCATCGGGTCGGTCTTGCGGTCATGCTGATGAAGGATGTCCAGGTTCAGGGATTCCGGCCACCAGGCGACCACATCGGCCTTCTCCTGGGTGTTGGATCCATGCATCACCGGACACTTGCCTGCGTTCTGCTGATCACCCATGTTGCTCTTCCCTCTTGTCGGCGTTGAGGAGCTGCCATCCTTGTATAGACGATGGCGCTCCGGCGGGGCAATGAGCTCGGTCAACTCTCGGCCGTAACCCGGAAGAGCGACCGGCGACTCCTTCTCGGTTCTTCGTCCAAGCTACTCCCGCCTGCTCCATAAGGACAATGCGAGATTGCCGACCGATGTCATAGCCAGCAGCTATCGGCGAGAAGGCGGACGTGAGGCTAGCCGGGCGAGGAAGGGGCCGGCGTGGCCTCGGGCAGGCGCAGCTCGTGGCTCTCGCCCATCAGGAAGGCGTGGTTGGCCTCCAGTGCCTCGCGCAGGAAGTCCCACAGCAGTCGCACCCGGGCCAGGCGGCGCTGCTCCTGGCGGGCGGTGATCCAGAACTGGCGGTCGACCGCGACCTCTTCGGCCAGCACGCGCTCGAGCCCGGCGTCCGTCTCGGCCATGAAACAGGGCAGCACGGCCAGCCCCGCACCGTGGCGGCAAGCCACCTGCTGGGTGGTCACGCTGGTGCTGCGCACCGTCAAGTGGGGTGGCCGGCCCACCACCGCGGGGTCCACCAGCGGCTCCAGGTAGCTGAGCTGCTGGCTGAAGATCAGGTCGTCGACGTAGCCGATCAGGCGGTGCTTGCCCAGCTCGGCGAGGCGCGCCGGCCGCCCGTGGCGGGCGAGGTAGGCGTGGCTGGCATAGAGGCGCAGGCGGTAGTCGCACAGCCGCGAGATCACCAGGCCCGGGCTCACCGGGCGCTCCACGGTGATGGCGAGGTCCGCCTCGTGGCGGCTCAGGTTGACCACCCGGGGCAGGGCGAGCAGGTCCAGGGTGACGCCGGGATGTCGGCTGCAGAAGGCCGAGAGCAGCGGGGCGATCACCCAGGTGCCGAAGCCCTCGGTGACCCCCAGGCGGATCTGGCCGCTCACCTGGTGGTCCTTGTCGGAGAGGCTCTCGCCCGCCTCGAAGGCGTGGCGGGCCATCTCCTCGGCGTGGGCCAGCAGCTGCTGGCCCGCCTCGGTGAGGTGGTAGCCGTGGGTGCTGCGCTCGAAGAGCTGGGTGTTGAGCTTCTGCTCGAAGCGCCGGGTGCGCCGCGAGAGGGTGGAGTGGTCCAGCCCCAGGCGCCGGGCGGCGTCGGTGAGGCGCTGGGTACGCGCCACCTCCAGGAAGATCTGGATGTCATGCCAGTCGAGCATGGCGGGGCTCCACGGAGAAAACTCGGTTGTGCATCAGTGCACAAGCAATGTGCCTGAGTGCCCGTTGTCACGCCATCCGACCTCTGGATACACTCGATGCCATCATCGCTCGTGTTTTTATACACACAAAGTCTAATGCCGGGCGACGGCAGCGGCCATCGGCCGCGCCTCGAGCACAAGCAAAAGCACAAGCCGCCCACCGGCAGCGACAGCACCCAGAGGAGCACGCCCATGTCAGTCCGCGAAATCCCCATGTACATCGACGGCCAGCCCGTTCAGTCCCAGAGCCAGGAGTGGCGCGACGTGGTCAACCCGGCCACCCAGGAGGTGGTCGCCCGGGTGCCGTTCTGCACCGCCGAGGAGGTCGAGCGCGCCGTGGCCAGTGCCAAGGAGGCCTTCAAGACCTGGCGCAAGGTGCCGCTGGCCAAGCGCATGCGCATCATGCTCAAGCTGCAGGCGCTGATCCGCGATAACACCGACGAGCTGGCCGCGCTGATCACCGAGGAGCACGGCAAGACCCTGCCCGACGCCGCCGGCGAGGTGGGTCGCGGCCTGGAGGTGGTGGAGCACGCCTGCTCGATCACCTCCCTGCAGCTCGGCGAGCTGGCCGAGAACGCCGCCAGCGAGGTGGACGTCTACACCCTCAACCAGCCGCTGGGCGTGGGCGCCGGCATCACCGCCTTCAACTTCCCCATCATGCTGCCCTGCTTCATGTTCCCGCTGGCCATCGCCACCGGTAACACCTTCGTGCTCAAGCCCTCCGAGCAGGACCCGAGCTCCACCATGCGCCTGGTCGAGCTGGCCCACGAGGCGGGCATCCCGGCCGGCGTGCTCAACGTGGTCCACGGCGGCCCGGACGTCGCCAACCAGATCGCCGACCATACCGACATCAAGGCGCTCTCCTTCATCGGCTCCACCCACGTGGGCTCGCTGCTCTACAACCGCGCCGCCGCCGCCGGCAAGCGCATGCAGTCGATGATGGGTGCCAAGAACCACTGCGTGGTGATGCCGGACGCCAACCGCAGCCAGGCCATCAACAACCTGCTGGGCTCCGCCTATGGCGCCGCCGGCCAGCGCTGCATGGCCAACTCCGTGGTGGTGCTGGTGGGCGAGGCCCGTGAGTGGCTGGACGACATCGTCGAGGGCACCAAAACCATGAAGGTGGGCCCCGGCACCCAGACCGACGCCGACCTCGGCCCGCTGGTCTCGCCCCAGGCCAAGGAGCGCGTCGAGCGGCTGATCACCGCCGGCGAGAAGGAGGGCGCCAAGCTGCTGGTGGATGGCCGCGGCTACCAGGTGGAAGGCTACCCGGACGGCAACTTCGTCGGCCCGACCCTGTTCACCGACGTCACCCCGGAGATGACCATCTACCGCGAGGAGATCTTCGGCCCGGTGCTCTGCGTGGTCACCGTCGACACCCTCGACGAGGCGATCGCCTTCATCAACGCCAACCCCAACGGCAACGGCACCTCCATCTTCACCAACTCCGGCTGGGTGGCGCGCCGCTTCGAGAGCGACATCGACGTCGGCCAGGTGGGCATCAACGTGCCGATCCCGGTGCCGGTCGCCTACTTCAGCTTCACCGGCTCGCGCGCCTCCAAGCTGGGTGACCTGGGCCCCAACGGCAAGCAGGCCATCGCCTTCTGGACCCAGACCAAGACCGTCACCGCCCGCTGGTTCGAGCCGGAGAACGTCTCCAGCGGCATCAACAGCACCATCTCGCTGAGCTGATCACACCCGCTCGGTAACAACGCGGCCCCGCCTCGAGAGAGGCGGGGCCGCGTCGTGTGTGGACGGCGGAGGTCCTTTGTGGAAGCGCATGGTCCGGCGTTCCGGCTTCGCTGCGTGAAGGACGACAGGAAATCATCCAGCGTTTCACTCTTCTGGTGGGAGGCCGGCTTCGCCGGGCGAATGGAGGCCGAAGGCCTCCTACAATGGACCGTTACTGCTACCCTGGTGAGCATCGACGGGGCAGGGAAGAGACACCATGGACCGGTTGCCGGAAGGCCTATACGAACGGCTGCTCGATGAGGAGCTTTGGGAACAGCTGGAGGGACATCCAGAGCTTAGGCCGGTGCTGCGCAAGCTCGACGATGAGTCGGCCCCCCACACTTACGCCCTGTTCCTCGGCCAGCTGCTTCATCAGGCCTTGAAAATCGTCGACGCCGATCGACGCCTGCCGCTCCTCAATCGCCTGATCGAGTTGATCTCGGCCACCGATGGCCTCGACTACCTGGTGCGCAAGAAGCTGCTGGCGGTGGATAAACCGATACTCAGCGAGCTGGGCCGGGGGAGTCATCCACTCCCACGGCCGGCGACACCCTTGGCGACAAGCGCCCTGCTCACGGGGCTGGGGCATGACCCGCCACTCGAACACGAGCTACGCGCCGAGATGGCCACCGCCGACGGCGTCGACATCCTGGTCTCCTTTATCAAATGGTCGGGGCTTCGGCTGCTGATGCCCGCCTTCGAGCGCCTGGCCGATCGCGGCATACCGGTGCGCCTGATCTCCACCAGCTATATGGGCGCCAGCGATCCGACGGCACTGGAGTGGCTGACCCAGCAGCCCAATGTCACCGTGCGGGTCTCCTACGACACCGGCGGCACGCGCCTGCATGCTAAGGCCTATCACTTTCGCCGCGAGAGTGGTTACTCCACGGCCTATATCGGCTCGGCGAACATGTCCCACTCGGCGATGACCCAAGGGCTGGAATGGACCGTCAAGGTCACCGCTCAGGACATGGCGCATATCCTCGAGCGCTTCGAAGCGGAGTTTTCGGCCTACTGGGAGAACGACGAGTTTGAGCCCTATACGCCCGACGATTTCTCGCGCTTTCGGCGGGCGATCGTGGCCCATAAGGCTCAAACCCAAGTTGGGGCGACATTCTTTGCCGAAATCACGCCGCGCCCCTTTCAGTTGAGAATCCTGGAAGCCATCGATGCCGCTCGTCAGCGTGGCTCGTTTCGCAACCTGGTGGTCGCGGCGACCGGTACCGGTAAGACCGTGATTTCGGCGCTGGATTATCGACGAGTCTGTGAGCATGAGAAGCGCCAGGTACCCCTACTCTTTGTCGCCCATCGCAAGGAGATCCTTGAGCAGGCCCAGGCCTGCTACCGCACCGTGCTACGCGACCAGAACTTCGGTGAGCTCTGGGTGGGTGGCCATGTGCCGACGGAGCAGCGTCATCTGTTCGCCTCGGTACAGACACTCAATCGACAGCGCCCCTGGGAGTCGCTGGGGACGGAACACTTTCAGTACGTGGTGATCGACGAGGCCCATCATGAGGCCGCCAGCAGCTATCGGCCGTTGCTCGAGGAGTTACAGCCAGCCGTGCTGCTGGGCCTGACGGCCACCCCCGAGCGCATGGACGGTAGCAGCATACTGCCGGACTTCGATGGCGACTTCGCCGCCGAGATTCGCCTTCCGGAGGCGTTGGAAGAGAAGCTGCTATGCCCCTTCCACTACTTCGGGGTCAGCGATAGCGTCGACCTTAGTGATGACTCGCTGTGGCGCAACGGCCGCTATGACGTCCGTCAGCTGGAGAATTTGCTAACCGGTGATGATTTTCGGGCCAGGCAACGGGTCGACACCGTCCTGCAGGCGCTGAAGCGTTACCAGCCCGATCTACACGGCATTCGTGCGGTAGGGTTCTGCGCCGGCGTTCGCCATGCCGAATACATGGCCGTGTGTTTCAATCGGTTGGGCGATGAGTATCGGGCCTCCGTCCTTGTCGGAGACACGCCGGCGGAGGTTCGCGCCGAACGGTTGCGTGAGTTCCGTGACGGAAAGCTGCCCTTCCTGTTCACGGTGGACGTGCTGAGCGAAGGGGTCGATGTTCCCGATATCGACCTTGTGATGTTCCTGCGGCCGACCGAGAGCCTGACGGTCTTCCTCCAGCAGTTAGGGCGTGGATTGCGCCACGCGCCGGGGAAGGAGTGCCTCACCGTCCTGGATTTCGTGGGGCAGACGCATCGCCGCTATCGCCTGGATACCAAGTTCACGTCGCTGCTCTCCGGGAGGCGCCAGCGGCTGGATCGTGAGGTGGAGGCCGACTTTCCTAGCCTGCCTCCCGGCTGCAGCATCCAGCTCGAGCGGGTGGCGCGGGATCGGGTGCTGAGCAAGATTCGCTCGGTACTGGCCGATCTCAATCAGTTTATCCCCGAGACACTGCGCACCTGGTCGGAAGAGGTCGGGAAGCCACTCACTTTCGGGCGTTTCATCGAAGTGACTGGGCTGACGCCTGTACAGGTGCTGTCGCGTCGCAGCTGGTCGGAGTGGAAGGCATTGGCCGACCGTCAAGCGATGCCCGAGGATCCCGATATCGATCAGGCACGCAAGGCGCTGCCGCGGATCGCACTGCGCAGCGATCCCGAACTGCTGTCGGCCATCGAGACGCTCGGCGAGACAGAGGGAGTCGAGGAGGCCTTGGGGCGCTACGACACCGCACGGCAAACGGCACTGCATTATCTGCTATGGGGCCAGAAGGGCGGCCTGGTTGGCGTCGATAGCCTCGAAGAGTCGCTACGTAAGTGGCGCGCCAACCCCAGTGTCGCGGCCGATGCCGCCGAGATTGCAGCCTGGAAGCTAGCTCATCAGCAGGTGCCCCTGCGGCGCCTGAGTGAGCTGCCTTTCGACTGCCAGCTGCTCCTGCATGGCGCCTATGGTTTGCCAGAGATCAAGGCAGCACTCGGGTTGTCGAGCTTGGAAAAGCCGGGCGCCACCGGCGTGGGGGTGATCCATGCAAAGGAAATCCGTGCCTATATCCACCTGGTGACCTTCCAAAAGGATGACACCGACTTCTCCCCCACCACACGTTATCGAGATTACCCCATCAGTCGCACTCTGCTGCACTGGGAGAGTCAGTCGAACACCAGTCAGGCCAGTGCAACGGGGCAGAACTACCTTCACTTCGAGGAGCGCGGTTACACCATCCTCTTCTTCGCCAGGTTGACCAAACGCACCGACGGTGAGACGGCGCCCTTTACTTTCCTGGGGCCGGCCAAGGCTCTCAAGAGTTACCAGGGGGACCGGCCTATCGCCATGACCTGGGAACTGGCCCACCCCATGTCTGCCGAGCTATTCGAGGAGGCGCGACCGGCATAGTGGCCCTGCTTTCGGTGTATGCGACTTTGGCAGGCATGTTGACGTTAACGTAAGCTGTTATGTTGGTTCGGCGACGATAACCACAACTCCAGGAGCCATCATGACCGCGTCCATCAGCCGCTTTCCCGTCCCCGAGTCGATCCAGGACCTGCCCGAGGATATCCGCGATGCCATGCTGGCGGTGCAGGAGAAGGCCGGCTTCGTCCCCAACGTCTTCCTGATGCTGGCCCACCGTCCGGCCGAGTTCCGCGCCTTCTTCGCCTACCACGACGCCCTGATGGAGCGGGAGTCCGACACCCTCACCAAGGCGGAGAAGGAGATGATCGTGGTGGCCACCAGTGCCCGCAACCGCTGCCTCTACTGCGTTGTGGCCCATGGCGCCCTAGTGCGCATCTACAGCAAGGACCCGCTGCTGGCCGACCAGGTGGCCATCAACCACCGCACCGCTCCGATCAGCCAGCGCCATCGCACCATGCTCGACTTCGCCATGCACTGCGGCCTGGAGGTGGGGGAGCTCACCGACGAGTGGGAGGCCCGCCTGGCGGACGCCGGGTTCACCCGCGATGACATCTGGGACATCGGCGCCATCGCCGCCTTCTTCGGCCTCTCCAACCGCTTGGTCACCCTGACCGGCACCCCGCCCAACGAGGAGTTCTACCTGATGGGACGGGTGCCGCGGGAAAAGTAGCGCAAGGTTTGGCGTCACGTTATGTGGCTGGTACCTCAGTCAGTCCAGCGCTATGATGCCCCCGGTCACGCCTTGCCTCTGTGTAAGCGTGGCTCCACAATTCATCCACTTGTCGCCAGGGGAGTCCCGCCGCATCGCGGGGGCTGAGAGGGCCATGCGCCGACCCTGGAACCTGATCCGGTTAATACCGGCGGAGGAAGCGCGACATGCCCTACCTGACGTCTGCCGTGCTCGGCGCGGCGCTGCTGTGCTTTGCTTTCCTGGGCCTGCGGGCCCGCCGGGCCGATGGCCCCCTCGACGACTACGTGACCGCCCGCAACTCCCAGGGTGCCCAAGCCATTGGCTTGTCGTTCCTGGCCTCCGGCATGGGGGCCTGGATCCTCTTCGCACCGCCCGAGATCGGTGCCTTCGTGGGGCCGATGGCGCTGGCCGGCTATGCCATCGGCTCCTCGCTGCCCTTCATCGTGCTGGGCCTCTACGGACCGGCGATCCGCCGCCACCTGCCGGAAGGGCGCAGCATCGGCGAGTTCGCCGAGGCGTGCTACGGTGCCGGGGTGCGCCGCTGGGTGGCCTTCGTCTCGGTGGCCTATATGGCGCTCTTCCTGGCCGCCGAGCTCACCGCCATCGGCGCCATCGCCGCGCTGCTTTCCGATGTGCCACCCTCCCTGGTGATCCTCGGGGTGGCGGTGGTCACCCTGGTCTACACCACCCTGGGCGGGCTGCGGGCGAGCCTTGCCACGGATCGCTGGCAGGCCTGGCTGCTGCTGGCCTTGCTGGTGATGGTCGGTGGGGTGGCCTGGTGGTGGCTGCCGCCGATGCCGGCAGGGGCGGTGATGCCGGCCATTCCCGTCGGCAGCGCGCTCTCCGTGGCGTTGACCCTGGTGATCGCCGTCACCGCGGCCAACCTCTTCCATCAGGGGTACTGGCAGCGCATCTGGGCCGCCGAGGACGATCGCGCCCTGGGCCGCGGCGCGCTGCTGGGCGGCGCCAGCAGCCTTCTGGTGGTGATGGCGATCGGCGGCCTCGGCATGCTGGCGGCGATGCACGCGCTGCCGCTGGGCGAGCCGCCGATGCCCTTCTTCGCGCTACTCTCCGCGGCGCCGGCCTGGCTGGGCCTGCCGGCGCTGGTGCTGGCGGTGACCCTGGTGGCCTCCAGCGTCGATACCCTGCAGAACGCCATCGCCTCCATGGCGGTGGCGAGTTCCGGCAAACGCGGGCTCTCGGTACGCGCCGCGCGCCTGATGACGGTGGCGCTGATGCTACCGGTGGTGTGGGTGGCCCTGCAGGGCTTCTCGGTGCTGCGCCTCTTCCTGATCGCGGATCTCTTGTGTGCGGCCATCGTGGTGCCGGTGCTGCTGGGGCTGTGGCGACGCATGTCGCCGCTGGCCGCGGTAGCCGGCGGGCTCGCGGGCATGGCCGGGGCCATCGTGCCGGGCTGGAACGCCACGGGCAGCCTCGCCGCCGGCGTGCTGGCCGCCACCTTCCCGGACAGCATCCCGACCCTGCCGCCCTTCCTGGGGGCGCTGGTCGCCTCCACCCTGGCGAGCCTGCTGATCGCCTGGTGGCGCCCGGGAACCCGAGGCCAGCCGACCGTTCAAGGAGATGCCCGATGACCACCCGCGCCGACTTCAACGCCTGGGCCGCCAATCAGGAGGCGCCGCGCATCACCACCTGGCTGCGCGAGACCAGCGAGCCCGACTGGTCCGCCACCGTGCACCACCCGCTTTTCGATGCCCTGGCCGAGGGGCGCCTCGCCGGGGACGAGTTCGCCGCCTACATGGTGCAGGACTACGGCTTCGTGGACCCCTTCACCGCCCTGATCGGCCACGCCATCGGCCGGGCGCCGGGCATGGCGGACCGGGTGGTGCTGGGGCAGTTCATGGGCATGCTGACCAGCGACGAGAACAGCACCTTCCAGCGCACCTTCGAGGCCTTCGGCGTGCCCGTCTCGACCCGCGAGGCGCCGGACTACCTGCCCGAGACCCGCGCCTTCCAGGCGCTGCTGCGCGAGACCGGCGATGGCGGCGGCTACGCCGATATCCTCGCGGCGCTGGTGGTCACCGAGTGGGTCTACCTGGCGTGGGCGCTGCGCATCACCCGCGCCGAGGGCCTGCACCCGCTGGTGGGGGAGTGGATCGACCTGCACGACAACCCGGCCTTCCAGGACTTCGTCGCCTGGCTGCGCCGCCGCCTGGACGAGGAGGCGGAGCGGCTCGATGACGCCGCCTTCACCCGCATGGCCGAACGCTTCCGCGAGACCGTCGCCAGGGAGCGCGCCTTCCACGATGCCGTGATGCCGCGCTGAGCGAAGCAGGCGCCATGCTTGCCGTCGTTTTCGGTGGGTGTCGCCCAGGGAAGAGGTGAGTCCCCCTTCAGTCGAGGAAGAGGTCGGCAGGCAGCCCGAAGCGCAGGGTCAGGGCCTTGATCTGGCGAACGTTCAGGCGTCGCTTGCCGTTCAGGATCTCCGAGATCACCGATTGGGTGCCGACTTCCGGCAGGCTCGACTGGTCGAGGCCATGCCACTGCATCAGGTGGCGGAGCATGTCGGCCCCCCTCACCTCCGGCATCGGGCGATTGGCATCGTCGTACTCCTCAATGAGGTCACCCATGTGGGAGGCGAGGCTTGCCAAGGGGTGTTCTTCGTCGTCCCCGACCAGCCCCAGCAGCTCATCGAGCGCTGCGACAAGGGCGTCGTAGTCATCTTCCGATTGCGGGGCGTTGAGCAGGGGGGCCACGAAGCGCCAGTGGGCGGCCGCCTGTTGGACGATGCTGGTCATGTTCACTCCTTCCAGGTGCCCCTGTCGTATTCGGTGTGGTCGAGGACGTGCTGGATATAGACCTTCTTGAATCGATAGTGCACCACGGCGATGAGGCGAATCTTGTTGCCACCGATATCGAAGACATGCTGTCGGCCGACCTTGTCGGTGGCGGGAAACAGCGCCTTCATCTCGGCAAAGCTGCCAGGCTCGCTCGACTTCATCAGCCGATACCAGGCATCCAGGGCAGAGGCGGCCTGGGGCCATTTCTGCTTGGCTTCCCAGATGCGCTTCTGGGTGATGACATGCATGGCGGTTGCTCTATCGCATTCTGCGATAAAGAGTAGTCGTCTCCGCTTCATGTGGCAAGGTTGGCAGGTCGTCCATGGACAGCCACATGAGTTGCGGTCCACCCTCTGAGGGTCTCACCCTCTGCACAGGAGCCCTGCCATGAGCGATACCCCGAAGGACCCCCGCCGCCGCCACTCCGCCCCGGTGGTGGATGGCCCCGGCAAGGCGGCCAGCCGCGCCATGCTGCGTGCGGTGGGCTTCACCGACGAGGACTTCAGGAAGCCCCAGGTGGGCATCGCCTCCACCTGGAGCAACCTCACTCCCTGCAACAGCCATATCGACGAGCTGGCGCGCCACGCCAGCGACGGCGCCGACGCCGCCGGCGGCAAGGGAGTGATCTTCAACACCATCACCATCTCCGACGGCATCGCCAACGGCACCGAGGGCATGAAGTACTCGCTGGTGTCGCGGGAGGTGATCGCCGACTCCATCGAGACGGTGGCCGGCTGCGAGGGCTTCGATGGCCTGGTGGCCATCGGCGGCTGCGACAAGAACATGCCGGGCTGCCTGATGGGGCTGGCGCGGCTGAACCGTCCCAGCGTGTTCGTCTACGGCGGCACCATCCTGCCCGGCAAGGGCCACACCGACATCGTCTCGGTGTTCGAGGCCATGGGCGCCCACAGCCGCGGCGACATCGACCTGATCGAGCTCAAGCAGATCGAGGAGACGGCGATCCCCGGGCCGGGTTCCTGCGGCGGCATGTACACCGCCAACACCATGGCCTCGGCCATCGAGGCGCTGGGCATGAGCCTGCCGGGCAGCTCCGCCCAGAACGCCGTCTCCAGGGACAAGCGCCAGGACTGCGAGGCGGCGGGCGCGGCGGTGCTCGAGCTGCTCGAGCGCGACCTCAAGCCTTCGGACATCATGACCCGCGAGGCCTTCGAGAACGCCATCACCGTGGTGATCGCGCTGGGTGGCTCCACCAACGCGGTGCTGCACCTGATCGGCATGGCCCGCACCATCGGCGTAGCGCTGACCCTCGAGGACTTCACCCGCATCGGCCGGCGCGTGCCGGTGGTGGCCGACCTGCGCCCCAGTGGCCACTACATGATGAGCGAGCTGGTGGCGATCGGCGGCATCCAGCCGCTGATGAAGACCCTGCTCGACGCCGGCCTGCTGCATGGCGACTGCCTGACCGTGACCGGCAGGACCCTGGGCGAGAACCTGGCGAGCGTGGCCCCCTATCCCGATGACCAGCGGATCATCGCGGCGCTGGATGCACCCATCAAGGCCGAGAGCCACCTGCGCATCCTGCACGGCAACCTGGCCCCCGAGGGAGCCGTGGCCAAGATCACCGGCAAGGAGGGCACGCGCTTCTCCGGCACCGCCCGGGTGTTCGGCTCCGAGGAGGAGGCCCAGGCGCGCATCAACGACGGCACCGTGGTGGCCGGCGACGTCATCGTGATCCGCTACGAGGGACCGCGGGGCGGGCCCGGCATGCGCGAGATGCTCACCCCCACCTCGGCGATCATGGGCCGCGGGCTCGGCAGCGAGGTGGCGCTGATCACCGACGGGCGCTTCTCCGGCGGCAGCCACGGCTTCGTGGTGGGCCACGTGACGCCGGAGGCCTTCGACGGCGGCCCGCTGGCGCTGGTGGAGGATGGCGACCGCATCACCATCGACGCCGAGGCCGACACCATCGACGTCGACCTCCCCGACGAGGAGCTGATGCGTCGCCGCGCCGCCTGGCGCCAGCCGGCGCCGCGCTACACCCGCGGGGTGCTGGCCAAGTACGCGCGCCTGGTCAGCTCGGCCAGCACCGGCGCGGTGACCGACGCCGAGTCGTCACCGTGACGGGGGCGGGGCGCTGAGCATGGCGGCGCCCGCCTTCGGGGTCCACTCCGAGACCGGCACCCTGCGCGAGGTGATCGTCTGCCGCCCGGGCCTCGCCCATCGGCGGCTGACGCCCTTCAACTGTCGCGACCTGCTGTTCGACGACGTCTTCTGGGTCAAGCAGGCCCAGCGCGACCACGACGCCTTCGCCGCGATGATGCGCGAGCGCGGTGTCGCGGTGCTGGAGCTCCACGACCTGCTCGCCGAGACCCTGGAGATCCCCGCGGGGCGCGCCTGGCTGCTGGAGCGCCGGCTCTCCTGGCAGAGCGTCGGGGTGGGACTGGTGGCGGAGCTGCGCGCCTGGATGGAGACGCTGCCGAGCCGGGCGCTGGCCGACTGGCTGGTCGGCGGGGTGAGGGCGGGGGAGCTGCCCTTCGACGCCGGGTCGCTGTTCGGCAGCCACCTCGGGGCATCGGGCTTCGTGCTGCCCCCGCTGCCCAACCTGCTGTTCACCCGCGACAGCAGCGCCTGGCTGCCTGACGGCGTCATCCTCAACCCCATGCGCTGGGCTGCCCGGCAGCCGGAAACCCTGCTGATGACGGCCATCTACCGCTTCCATCCCCACTTCGCCGGCCGGGCGAGGGTGCTCTGGGACGCGCCGGCGGGCGCTGCCGGCGCCGCCAGCCTGGAGGGCGGCGACCTCATGGTGCTGGGCAAGGGCACCCTGCTGGCGGGGATGGGCGAGCGTTCCTCGCCCCAGGCCATCGGCAGGCTCGCCCAGGCGCTGTTCGAGGATGGCACGCTGGAGCGGGTGATCGCCTGCCGGCTTCCGGCGACGCGCTCGGCCATGCACCTGGATACCGTCTTCACCCTGTGCGGCGGCAACGTGGCCACGGCGTTCCGCGAGGTCGCGGACGGCGTGGTGTGCCACGACCTGCGTCCGGGCGAGAACGGGCGCACCCCCAGCTGCCGGCCCGAGCGGCGCCACTTCTTCGACGTGGTCGCCGAGGCCCTGGGCTACCCGCGGCTGGAGGTGGTGCCCACCGGTGGCGACACCCCGGAGGAACGCGCCCGCGAGCAGTGGAACGATGGCAACAACCTGCTGGCGCTGAGTCCCGGCGTGGTGGTGGCCTATGACCGCAACGACGACACCAACGCGGCGCTGGCGGCGGCGGGCATCGAGGTGCTGGCCATCCCTGGCGGCGAGCTGGGGCGTGGCCGGGGCGGCAGCCGCTGCATGAGCTGCCCGACCCGGCGTGATCCGACATGACCGGAGGGAGGCGCCGACCTGCAGGGGTGGCGGCACCGGGCGGCAACGCCTTGCCTTATCCCGTCAGGCGGATGGGCGGGGCGGCAGGTCGTTGAAACGGGCCATGAAACGCCGGTCGATCCAGTCCTTCCAGCGCCATACCCAGTCGCCGGCGAGATAGAGCCCGCCCCGGGAGGCGACGGCGTGGCGGTCCCCGGTGCTGATCAGCGACAGCCACCTCGCCTGCGGGCGATAGGGGCGCAGCCGGCGGCCGGTCACGGCGGCGCGCAGGTTGTCGGCCAGGGGGCGGCCCTGGCGCACGGCGAAGACCCCAGCCTTCTCGCGGGGATGGTTGACCTGGTGGGCGATATCGCCGGCGGCGAAGACCCGCGGGTCCGACAGCGACTGCAGGGTATCGCCGACCTCGATGAAGCCGTCGTCGTCGAGCATGAGCCGTGTGTCCCTGAGCCAGTCGGCCCCGCCGGCGTTGGTCACCCAGACGACCTCGTCGGCGGCGTGCCAGCGGCCGTCGGCGGCCTGGAGCCGGCCCGCCTCGACGGCGACCACCTCGGTGGCGGTATGCACCTCGATGCCCCGGCGCCGCAGCGTGGCCTCGAAGTGGGCGCGCACCCGGGCGTTGTGGGTCGGGAGTATTCGCGCGCCGCGGGTGAAGAGCGCGAAGGTGAGCTCGCCAGGGTCGCGTCCCCGGACGGCCAGCTCCCGGTGCAGCCGGACCTGCATGGCCAGCAGCAGCTCGACCCCGCCGGCCCCGCCGCCCACCACCGCCACCCGGATCGGTCCGGGGTCAGCCTCGATACGTTCGAGAAGCGTCTGCCAGCGGGCGTTGAAGCGGTGGATCGGCTTGACCGGGACGGCATGCTCGCCGGCCCCGGCGGTGGCATCCAGGCGCGGGGTCGAGCCGATATTGATCGACAGCCAGTCGTAGGGCACCGGCGGCCGCGAGCGGCAGCGCACGCTGCGCGCCTCGTGGTCGATGCCCACGGCCTCGTCGCGGAAGAAGCGGGCCCCGGCGTACTGGGCCAGTCGCCGCAGGTCGATATGCACCTCGTCATAGCCGTAGTGCCCGGCCACGTAGCCCGGCAGCATGCCCGAATAGGGGGTGTGGGTGTCGCGACAGATCAGGGTGAGCCGCACGCCCGGTTCGGGGCGCATGGCGAAGCGTTTCAGCACGCCGACATGGGCATGGCCGCCGCCGATGAGGACGATATCGCGCGAGACCGGTGGTAGAGGTGGCTGCATGGTCGGGGTCGCTCATGACAGAGGGGACGGTGGCCCAGTCTAGAGCAAAAGGCGCGCGCCGGTTTCCCGGCGCGCGCCCTGGTGCCGTGGCCAGAGGCCGTTCAGGCGTCGAGCCGGGTCACCCGGATCGGCATGCCCTGGCGCACGGCGGCGCCGCTGATGGGCTCGAGCCAGGTGCCGTCGACGCTTCGGGTCGGGTCCCTGAAGCCCAGGTCGTTGATGTTGATGCCGGCGCGCAGCCACTCGAGGTCGGGCTGGGACTCGCCGTCGATCACGTGGGGGGTGGCCCCCAGGTCGCGGTGGCCATAGCCGTGCTCGATGCCCAGCGCGCCGGGCATCACCCCCTCGCCGACCAGCGCCAGGGCGACCACGCTGCCCCCGGGGCTCTCGATGCGGATGGTGTCGCCGTGACTGATGCCGAAGCGCTTGGCGTCCTGGCGGTGCATCATCACCGGGTTGTAGGGCTTGATCATGCGCAGCCGCTCGAGGCCGATGGCGTAGGAGTTCATCAGGTTGGACTTGAACGAGAACGCCAGCAGCGGCCACTCCTCCTCGCTGAACACCTCGCGCATGGCGCGGCCGTCGGCCAGCGGCGGCAGGCCATGGCGCGGCACGCCGCGGTTGGGCTCGCCGGTCTGGGTGTTGATGCTGGTGCCCACCTGCTCGTTGTAGACGCACAGGGTGCGCTTCCAGGCGCTGGTGAGGTTCTCGCCCTTGAAGTGGTCCTGGAAGTCCTCGAAGCGTCCGCCGCGGGCGTAGAGGTAGGCGACCGGGCCGCGCTCCTCGGGCTTGAGGGTGCGCTCGAGTTTCGGCAGCAGGGGCGCGATCCCGCCATGGGCGATATCGCTCTCGTCGGCGTCGGGCAGCGGCTCGCCCTGCATGGCCACGTTGGCGGCGGCGCGCAGGAAGAAGTCCTCGGCGCGGTTGAGCGGGTGCAGGTTGCCGTCGGCGTCGGGGATCGCCCCCTCGCCGAAGCCGGGCAGCCCCAGGCGCCTGGCGGTGGCGATGAAGAAGCTCTCCATGGAGACCGGCTCGCCTTCTTCGGTCTTCTGCTGGCGCGGTTCCACCACCGGCCAGCAGGCGGTGGTCATCCTGCCCAGGTTGCCCTTCCAGGCCCCGGTGAAGCCCCATACCTCGTACATCACCGAGTCCGGCACGATGTAGTCGGCGTAGCGGTTGGTCTCGTTGAGGAAGCCGTCGACGGCCACGAACAGCCCCAGGCGCTTGGGGTCCTTGAGCTTGTCGGCGATCAGCGCCTCCAGGCCAGCCTGGCCGTAGATGGGGTTGGCCATGCAGCCGATCACCGCCTTGATCGGGTAGGGGTAGCCGTCCAGCGCCGAGGGCAGGTGCTCGGTGAGGGTGGGCGGTGCCAGCGAGCGCCAGGGGGCGCGGGCCGGGTAGGGGTTCTCGCCGGCGGCCACCTTGCGCTGGTACTCGGAGGACTTCTCGTAGGGGAAGCGCGAGCGGGAGAGGAACACCCCCTTGGGTCCGCGCTTGCCGGGGAAGTTGGCCAGGTCGTAGCGGGGACCGCTGCCCACGCCGTTGAACTGGCCGCCTCCGGCGGCGCTGCCGCCCTTGCGGTTGTGGTTGCCGGCCAGCACGTTGAGCATCTGCATGCCGAAGGCGGCATAGAAGCCGTTGCCGGACATCATGCCGCCATGGGAGTTGGTCACCGCGCGGCGACCGTGGCGGGCGAAGCGCTCTGCCAGGTCGACGATGGTGGCCTCGGGGATGCCGCAGTGCGCGGCATACTCGGCCAGGCTGTACTCGTTGGCGGACTCGCGCAGCAGCACCATGCTGCTCTTGACCCTCACGGTCTCGCCGCCCGCCAGCGTGACGTCGCGGTCGACGAACAGCTCGGCGGCCATGGCATCAACGCTCCTCGCGAGTTCGCCGTCGGCCACCACCATGGGCACGTCGCCATCGCTCTCCGCCTCGGCCAGGCCCAGGTCGCTGGCGCGCAGGAAGCGGCCGCGGCGCGGGTGGTCTTCTGTGGTAATCACCAGGTGGGTGGCGTTGGTGTGGGTCGCTTCATTGGCGGCGTCCGCGGCGGGCTGGCCGGGCAGCTCGAGGAAGGCCTTCGCGTAGCCCTCGTGGTCGAGCAGCCACTGGATCATGGCCATGGCCAGGGCGCTGTCGGTGCCCGGCCGGATCGGCACCCAGCGGTTGTGGTCGGCGGCGTGGGAGGCCGAGGCGTTGAGGCCCGGATCCACCACCACGTACTCCAGGCTGCCCTCGGCGCGCGCCTGGGCGATCAGCCGCCCCTGGCGCTTGAAGGGGTTGCCGGCCTGGCTGGGGGCGGTGCCCACGTAGAGGATGAAGCGGGCGTTCTGGATGTCCGGCTTGGTGTGGGCGTTCTTGGCCAGGTCGTCCATCACCGCGCCCGAGCCCATGCGATAGGCCAGGCCGCAGTAGGAGCCGTGGTGACCGTAGTTGCGGGTGCCGAAGGCGTTGAAGGCGAAGCGCTTGAGCAGCGCCGAGCGGCCGTAGTCGGTGGCCTCCATCACCATCAGCTGGTTGGCCTTCGGGCCGTACTCGGGATTCTCCGGGTCGATGGGGGTGTCGAGGTCGTGGATGGCGCGCAGGCCGTCCACCTGGCCCTCGCCGAACAGGTCGCCGCCCTCGCAGATCTCCTCGATGACCTGCTCGAAGGGCACCCTCTGCCATTCGCGGCTGCCGCGCTCACCCACCCGCTTGAGGCAGTGGGTGACGCGGAAGGGGCTGTCGATCTGCGCCATCATGGCGTTGCCCCGGGCGCAGGCGGTGGAGCGGTTCTGCTGGCCCTGGTCGCCGAAGGCGCTGACGCTGCGGAGCGCCTCGGCCACCGGGGTGCGCATGGGCAGGTGCTCGTCGGCGGAGAGCGGGTGGTAGGGGTTGCCGGCCACGCGCAGCACCTGGTCGGTTTCGTTGTCGACGCGCACCCGCACGCCGCACTTGGTGGTGCAGCCGTAGCAGACGGTGAAGGCCACGCGCTGGTCCGGGTTGAGGGTCAGCTCACCGCTCTCCGGGTCGACGGTGTACTCCGGCGCCAGGGAGTTGCCGTGGATGCGGTGGTTCGGCTTCTCGCCGGCGCTGCCGGTGACGCCCTTGGCCATCTTGACCAGCGGGTCGGAGTAGCCGGCGGCGAAGGTGGCGGCACCGCCGGCGGCGGCGGCGGCCTTGAGGAAGCGGCGACGTGAGGTGTCGGGTGACTTAGCCATGACGGAGGGCTCCTTCGACGTCAGGGTGGTCGGGGTCGGCGGGGGAGGCGTCGGCGGCGCTGCCACCCTGGGTGGCGTGACGCCACGGCACGAGGAGGTCGACCAGCAGCAGGGCGGCGAGCCACAGGCCGAAGGTGCCGACGATGCCGAGGATGCCGGACGAGCCGGCGGGGATGCCGTAGTGGTGGAAGCCGGCGCTGTGGCGGGCCACGGTCTGCACGTCCATCAGCACTACCCAGCGGAACATCCAGCCCACGTGCAGGGCCACCAGGCCGAGCACCCACGCCCAGGCGTAGAGCGCCGGGCGGCGTGACACCGGGCGGGTGAGCAGGTAGAGCACGGCGCCGAACAGCACCAGGCCGGTGAGGCCGCCCCACAGGGCGGTGCTGCGCCATTCGGCGCTGTCGCGCACGGAGGCCATGGCCGCGGCCACCGAGCCGACATTGGCGTTGATGCCGTCGAGGAACCAGCTGCCGGCGACCAGCCCGGCGACCAGGCAGGCCCCCAGCATCACCTTGAGCATCTGCCGAGTGACCACGCTGCTGCGCTCACCGGCCACGCGGTTGAGCACCAGGACCAGGCCGGTGGCGGCGATAAAGCCGGTGGCCGCGAACATCGGCGGCAGCCACACGGTGTGCCACAGCGGGCGGGCCTTGACGATGGCCACCTCGGCGCCGGTGTAGAGCATGATGCCGGTGGAGAGGGCGAGGGTGCCCAGGCCCACCAGCACCACCAGGGCGCGCGGGGTGGGGGCGGAGCCGAAGGAGAGCCAGCGGGCGACCAGGCCGGGAAGGCCGCTGGCCTGGCGATGGGCCTGCAGCGCCGGGCGCCAGGCGAGCCAGGCCAGCACCATCACCCCGACCACGTAGAGGGGCAGCACCAGGCTGCCGACCGACATCCAGGAGTGGCTGTTGGCGTAGGCGTAGAAGTGCCAGAAGCGCAGCGGCTGGTGGAGGTCGGCGAGCAGCGCCACCGGCGCCACCAGGGTGGTGGTGAGGCAGGCGAGCAGTGCCAGGCGTGCCGTGGGCAGCCAGCGCTGTCGACCGAACACCAGCGCCGGGGCGGCCAGCCACAGGGTGGCGTAGGAGAGCGCGATCATGAAGAAGTACTGCACCGCCCAGGGGTACCAGGCGATGTCGTAGCGCGGGGCGAGCAGCTCAATGGCGGAATTCATAGCCCATCTCCTTGCCGTGGGGGTCGAGGACTTCCAGGGCCACCGGCTCGGCGTCCGGGCGAGTGACGAAGCGCTCGTCCATGCCGAGGTAGAAGACCTGGGGCAGGGTGTTCTTCTCCGGCTGCAGCACCATCAGTTCATCGCGGTGCTCGGCGATCATGCGGCTGATCTGGCTCTCCGGGTCGCGCATGTCGCCGATGATCCGTGCGCCGCCCACGCAGCTCTCCACGCAGGCCGGCAGCAGGCCCGCCTCCAGGCGGTGGGCGCAGAAGGTGCACTTGTCGGCGGTCTGGGTGCGCTCGTTGATGAAGCGGGCGTCGTAGGGGCAGGCGTTGACACAGTAGGCGCAGCCCACGCAGCGGTCGCTGTCCACCACCACGATGCCGTCCTGGCGCTGGAAGGTGGCCTCCACCGGGCACACCGGCACGCAGGGCGGGTTCTCGCAGTGGTTGCACAGGCGCGGCAGCATGAAGGTGGCGACCTCGCCGCTCGCCTGGTGCTCTACCTCGTACTGGGAGACGGTGGTGCGGAAACTGCCCAGCGGGGCGGCGTTCTCGATATGGCACGACACGGTGCAGGCCTGGCAGCCGATGCACTGGCGCAGGTCGATGAGCATGCCGTAGCGCTTGCTGGGGTCGCCTTCGCGACGGGGCGGCTGCTGGTTGATGCCGGCGCTGGCGACGCTCGAGAGCGGGATCAGGGCGGCACCCGCGCTGAGGCGGGCCAGCTGGCCGAGCAGGGTGCGGCGTAGGGGGTCCATGGCGCCTCCGGTGGCCTGGTGGGGCGCGGGGATGTCCGCGCGATGAAGGGGTGGCGATACCGGAAGGCTACCTGCGACCAAGGTCTAGGCGCTTGATGTCGATCAAGAGTTAGTTAGCAAACTCTTAATGTTGACGTAATGTTGGCACAAGTGGTTGGTGATAAAGGAGTTTCCTGTAGGTAGGGCATCACGAAAAACGCCCCGCAGGTAGCGGGGCGTTCGCTGTTCATGATGGCGGTGGCGACCGGCCCGGTGAGCGGGGCCTAGTGGGTCGCGCCCTGTCCCTCGATGGTGCGGTGGACGAGGCGGAGCTCGTCGAGGGAGAGGTGCTCCAGCTTCCCCGCGAGGAGGTCGCTGATCTTCTGCATCGGCAGCCCGGCGCGGCGGGCGATCTCGCGGCTGCCGAGGTCGGACACGGCGATCAGCCGGGTCACGATGCGCATGAGGCGTGTACGTTGTTCCAGGTCCCTGACGTCGAGGTCAGGGCTGCTTCGCGGAGGGTCCAGGAGGTCCGCGGATCGGGACTGTCGTGCCGTGCTCATGATGCTCCAGTGGGCGGTTGCGACAAGCACACTATGGGGGCTCTTCGGCGTTTTTGCCAGTCTCGATTGCATGCGGCTTTGGTGGCAGGCAGAGTGCCACCAGGCGTGCAATATCCTTCACGCTGATCGTGTCGACCGAGGCCCGTCACGAGGGGGTGCCAACCCTTGTAGTAGCTGGGCCGGCGGCGGGGCGTCGACCAATGTCTAGCATCAAGAATTTCGAACAACCTTGTCGTATGGTGCCTCTTTCCCTATTTTGTCGACGTTACGTGAAAACAAAGTTTTTAGGATAAAACGACAACGATCGAGGACCATATGACCCAAGATGCCACGACCTCTCAAGGCCAGCTGACGCGCGTGCTGGCCCGCAAGGATGTCCTCGCCCTGGCGTTCGGCGCCATGATCGGCTGGGGCTGGATCGTGCTCACCGGCAGCTGGATCCAGTCCGCCGGCAGCCTCGGGGCGATCACCGCCTTCCTGATCGGCGGGCTGATCATCGTGCTGGTGGGCCTCACCTATGCCGAGCTCGCCTCGGCGATGCCCCAGGTGGGCGGCGAACACGTCTACAGCTACCGTGCCATGGGGCACTTCGCCTCCTTCCTGTGCACCTGGGCCATCACCCTGGGCTATGTGAGCGTGGTGGCCTTCGAGGCCGTGGCGCTGCCCACGGTTGTGGAGCACCTCTTCCCGAACTACGCGGTGGGGCACCTGTGGACCATCAACGGCTGGGAGGTGAAGGCCACCTGGGTGGCGGTCGGCGTGGCCGGCTCACTGGCCATGATGTGGATCAACTACATCGGCGTGCGCACCGCTGCCCTGGTGCAGAAGGTGGTGACCCTGCTGATCCTGGCGGTGGGCATCCTGTTCATCACCGGGGCCCTCTTCCAGGGCAGCACCGCAACCATGCAGCCGCTTTTCAGCGTCGAGGAGGGCGTGATGGGCGGCATCATGACGGTAATCATCATGGTGCCCTTCATGTTCGTCGGCTTCGACGTGATCCCCCAGGCCGCCGAGGAGATCAACCTGCCGTTCCGCGAGATCGGCCGGGTGCTGATGATCTCGGTGATCCTGGCGGTGTTCTGGTACGCCTTCATCATCCTTGGCACCTCGCTGATGCTCGACCCCGAGGCGCTGGGCGCGAGTTCGCTCGCCGTGCCGGATGCCATGCAGGCGGCCTTCCAGGCGCCCTGGGCCGGCAACCTGATGATCATTGCCGGTATCGCCGGCATCATCACCAGCTGGAACGCCTTCTACATCGGCGGCTCCCGGGCCATCTACGCCCTGGCGCACTCTGGCATGCTGCCCGCCTGGCTGGGCAAGCTGCACCCGACCTATCGCACGCCCACCAACGCCATCCTGGTGATGGGCATCCTCTCCGCCATCGCGCCCTTCTTCGGTCGCCCGGCGCTGGTATGGCTGGTGGTGGCCGGCGGGCTCGGGATCGTCATCGCCTACCTCTTCGTGTCGCTCTCCTTCGTGGTGCTGCGTCGCCGTGAACCGGAGATGGAGCGCCCCTTCAAGGTGCGCCAGGGCAAGCTGGTGGGTGCCCTGGCGGTGCTGCTCTCCCTGGGCCTGACCGCCATGTACCTGCCGGGCAGTCCCTCGGCGCTCTCCGCCATCGAGTGGGCGATCTTCGCCGGCTGGATGGGGATCGGCCTGGCGCTCTACGCCTGGTCCCGCGCCCGCTATGGCACTGCCTACAGCGACGGCATGATGCAGCGCGAGCTGGCCGGGGCGGACCCCTACCAGGGCCGCTGAGCCTCGCCAGCCCCGTCGTATCGCCTCGAACCCCGGCCCTTGCGCCGGGGTTCGGCGTTTCCGGGCGCGCCGTGCCGTGGCTCTGCTTCGCCGGGTGGCACGGGTGCCGTATTTGTCAATTATACCTATTAATGTTGATGAAATTTAAAAATGTAGATATTTTTAACGGGCAAGCCCACAAGACCCGGAGACCCTGACATGACCGTGCTGACCCAGCTTCCCGATACCGCCATGCCGCTTCCCGCCGACATCCGCGGCTTCACCCTGGCTCCTTCCGCGGCGTCGCCGCGGCTGCTGCAGCTGACGATCTCCCGCGACGTGGTCGAGGCCTTCCTCGCGGCCGTGGCCGAGTGGCCAGTGCAGGCGCTGGAGTACAAGTCGATGCTGCGCTTCCGCGTGGCGAAGGTGCTCGATGACCTGTGCGACAACACCCTGCAGCCGGTGCTGGTGAACACCTTGGTGGATCGCGCCACCGGGGGCTTGCAGGTGGTGCCGGAGGGACTGGATCGCGTCGAGCAGGCCGACGACATGGTCAAGCTGGCCACCGCGGTGGCGCACCTGATGGGGCGCTCCAACTTCGATGCCATGAGCGGCCAGTTCTACGCGCGCTTCGTGGTCAGGAACGTCGACGACTCCGACAGCTACCTGCGCCAGCCGCACCGCGTGATGGAGCTGCACAACGACGGCACCTTCGTCGAGCAGGACACCGACTACGTGCTGATGATGAAGATCGACGAGCAGCACATGGAGGGCGGCAACTCGCTGCTGTTGCACCTGGATGACTGGGAGGACCTGGCGCGCTTCTTCGCCGATCCGCTGGCCCATCGGCCGATGCGCTGGAGCGCGCCGCCCAGCAAGAACGTGGTGCGCGACGTCTTCCACCCGGTGTTCGACGTCGACCGCGAGGGGCGCCCGATCATGGCCTACATCGACCAGTTCGTGCAGCCCAGGGACTTCGAGGAGGGCAACTGGCTGTGCGACCTCTCCGCGTCGCTGGAGGGCAGCCCGGCGATCCTCTCGGTGCCCAACCCGGTGGGCAGCTTCCTGCTGATCAACAACCACTTCTGGCTGCACGGTCGCGACCGCTTCACCCCCCACCCGGAGCTGCGCCGCGAGCTGATGCGCCAGCGTGGCTACTTCACCCACGCCCGCACGCTGCGCGCTCCCGCCCGGGCGTGAGGTGACGGCCGCCGTCGCGGCCGTCAAGATAGCCTGTCCGGCCACGCCGATGGCGGCGTGGCCGTTGCCTTTACCAGCCCGTTCCCGGGTCAAGCAGAGGGGTGACATGCACGACTTCATCATCATCGGCGGCGGCATCCTTGGCATGTCCACCGCCATGCAGCTCAAGCAGGCCTATCCCGACAGCAAGATGCTGTTGTTGGAGAAGGAGA
Organism: Halomonas shengliensis; assembly: GCF_900104135.1. Lineage (GTDB taxonomy): Bacteria > Pseudomonadota > Gammaproteobacteria > Pseudomonadales > Halomonadaceae > Halomonas > Halomonas shengliensis. The sequence goes on from NZ_FNIV01000001.1 coordinate 134,433, forward strand.
CTGGCCCGGCCCGTCACCAGACCGGCCACAACAGCGGGGTGATCCATGCCGGGGTCTACTACACCCCGGGCAGCCTCAAGGCGCGCTTCTGCCTGGAGGGCAATCGGGCCACCAAGGCGTTCTGCGACGAGCACGGCATCGCCTACGACACCTGCGGCAAGCTGCTGGTGGCCACCAGCGAGCTGGAGATGGAGCGCATGAAGGCACTGTGGGAGCGCACCGCCGCCAACGGCCTCACGCGAGAGTGGCTCTCCGCCGGGGAGCTGGCCGAGCGCGAGCCCAACATCACCGGGCTCGGCGGGATCTTCGTGCCCTCCAGCGGCATCGTCGACTACGCCGCGGTGACCCGGGCCATGGCCGCCGAGTTCGAGCGGATGGGCGGGGAGATCCGCTATGGCGCCGAGGTGACCGCGCTGGAGGAGCGTCGCCAGGAGGTGGTGGTGGGCAGCGGCGCCGGGACCTTCACGGGGCGCTACCTGGTGAGCTGCTCGGGGCTGATGGCCGACCGGGTGGTGCGCCTGCTGGGCCAGGAGCCCGGCTTCACCATCTGCCCCTTCCGCGGCGAGTACTACCGGCTGCCGGAGAAGCACAACGCCATCGTCAACCACCTGATCTACCCGATTCCCGACCCCGCCATGCCCTTCCTGGGGGTGCACCTGACACGGATGATCGACGGCTCGGTCACGGTGGGCCCCAACGCGGTGCTGGCCTTCAAGCGCGAGGGCTATCGTCGGCGCGACGTGTCCCTGGGCGACATGGCGAGGATGTTCAGCGACCCCGGCATCCTCAAGGTGCTGGGGCGCAACCTGCGTCCGGGCCTCACCGAGATGAAGAACTCGCTGCACAAGCGCGGCTACCTCGAGCTGGTGCGCAAGTACTGCCCGAGCCTGACGCTCGGGGACCTCGAGCCCTATCCGGCCGGGGTACGCGCCCAGGCGGTCTCCCGCGACGGCAAGCTGGTGGACGACTTCCTGTTCGTCAACACGCGGCGCACGGTGAACGTGGGCAATGCCCCGTCGCCGGCGGCCACCTCGGCGCTGCCCATCGGGGCCCATATCGTCGACAAGGTGCGCGAGATGGTCGCGGCGTGACGGCCGCGACCATGGTGGCATTGCTGAAATTCTCGAAAAACGTAGAAATCATGGTGTTCGTCTCTCACGCAGCCCGCGTGCTAGCTTGAGTCAGGACGTCGACCACTGCGTCGACAACGACAATACTCCAACTGGTTCCAGGACCGGAGGAACGCCATGAAAGCCATGAAGTATGCCGTCGCCGCCTCGCTGATCGCGACGGCCCCGCTGGCCGTCGCCCAGCAGCAGCTCTCCGTCGCCACCGGCGGCACCGGCGGCACCTACTACCCGCTGGGCGGTGGCCTGGCGGAGATGATCGGCAAGCATATCGAGGGCTATGAAGCCGTCGCCGAGGTCACCGGCGCCTCGGTGGAGAACATGGGGCTGGTGTGGCGCGGTGACTCCGACCTCGCCCTGGCCCTGGCCGACACCGTCCACCAGGCCTACACCGGCACCGGCGACTTCGAGGGCCGCCAGCTCGAGAACATCCGCGCCCTGGCCTCGGTCTACCCCAACGCCGTGCAGATCGTCACCCTGGCCGACTCCGGCATCGAGAGCCTCTCCGACCTCGAGGGCAAGGTGGTCTCGGTGGGCGCACCCGGCAGCGGCACCGAGCTCAACGCCCGCGCGCTGCTCGAGGCCAATGGCATCACCTACGACGACTTCGACCCGCGCCGTCTCAACTTCAACGAGACCGCCGACGCCATCCGCGACGGCGACATCGACGCCGGCTTCTGGAGCGTGGGGCCGCCCACCAGCTCGATCATGAACCTGGCGACCACCCGCGACATCCGCCTGATCGGCCTCAGCGACGAGGAGGTGGCCAACGCCCGCGAGGAGGTCTCGGTGTTCGCCCCCTACGAGCTGCGCGCCGGCCTCTACGAGGGCATGGAAGAGGGCGTGCAGAGCATCGGCATCCCCAACGTGCTGGCGGTGAGCAGCGAGATGGACGAGGAGCTCGCCTACCAGATCACCAAGATGCTCTTCGAGCGCACCGACGAGCTGATCGAGGTGCACCCGGCCGCCAACGACACCACCGTGAAGTTCGCCGTCGACTCCACCCCGATCGCCTTCCACCCCGGCGCGCTGCGCTACTACGAGGAGGTCGGCGCCGAGGTCCAGGATCACCAGCGTCCTGAATGATGCGTGACACGCGCCACCTGGCAGGGCGGGCCCGGCTGCTCGCCCTGCTGCTGTGTGCGGGCCTCGTCCTGGCCGGTCCCGTGGCCGGCCAGGACGAGGCCCGCCTGGTGGTGAGCAGCGCGGCGGGCGAGCCCCTGGTGACGCTGCCGATGGCCGAGGGCGAGGGGTGGTGCCTGGAGTGGAACCACTCGGTGGAGGGCTTCGCGGTCCTCGACTGCTATCGCCACCGCGACGGGCGCATGGTGCTCGAACGCAGCCACCTGCCGGACTTCGCCGCCGGCCTCGACCACATTCCCGGCCGCGGCCGCCAGGTCTCCGACGGCGAGGGCGGCTACTGGATCGAGGACCTCGACGAGCCGGTCCCGGGCAACGCCTATCGCCTGCGGGTCGGCAGCCTCGCCGTCGACCACCGCCTGGTGGTGGATGGCGAGCGCATCAGCCTGAGCCGCCTGGCTGCCGACCGCGCGGTGACCCTGCGCCTCGTCACCCCCTGACCGAACCCACGACCCTGAGAGAACCACGATGAGCGAAACGGGCAACTCCCCCGTCGTCCCCGGCAGCCAGTCCAACCACGCCCGATCGGTGCTGTGGCTGATCACCCTGGTGGCGGTGGGCCTGTCGCTATTCCAGCTCTACTCCGCCGGCATCCAGCCGCTGGGGCTCTTCTACCAGCGCAGCATCCACCTGATGCTGATCATGATGCTGGCCTTCCTGATGTTCCCGGTGTTCGGCCCGCGCCGCGCGCGGGGGCTGGCCGGCTGGCTGCTGGACGCCATCTTCCTGGCCGGGGCCCTGGTCACCGGTGGCTATCTGGTGCTCTACCTCGACGAGATCATCAACCGTGCCGGCTTCTGGAGCCAGACCGACATCGTGGTGGGCTGCATCGCCACGCTCACCGTGCTGGAGGCGGCACGCCGTGCGGTGGGGCTGGGCATGACGGTGATCGGGGTGATCGCGATCCTCTACGCCTTCGCCGGCCCCCGCGGCGACCTGCCGTGGCTGGGGGAGTGGCTGCCGGGCATCCTGGAGCATCGTGGCTACAGCCTGGATCGCCTGGTGGGGCAGCTCTACCTGGGGCAGGAGGGGATCTTCGGCCTGCCCATGGGGGTGGCCGCCACCTACATCTTCATCTTCGTGCTGTTCGGCGCCTTCCTGGAGATCACCGGCGCCGGCAAGTTCTTCATCGACCTGGCCTACGCCGCCACCGGCCGCCAGCGGGGCGGCCCGGCCAAGGCGGCGGTGATCGCGTCGGCGGGCATGGGCTCCATCTCCGGCAGCGCCATCGCCAACGTGGTGACCACCGGGGCCTTCACCATCCCGCTGATGAAGCGCCTGGGCTATCGCCCCCACCAGGCCGGCGGCATCGAGGCGGCGGCCTCCACCGGCGGCCAGATCATGCCGCCGCTGATGGGCGCCGGTGCCTTCCTGATCGCCGAGTACACGCGGATGCCCTACCTGGAGGTGGTCAAGGTCAGCATCCTGCCGGCGGTCATGTACTTCGGCACCGTCTACCTCTTCGTGCACATCATCGCCCTCAAGCAGGGGATGCAGGGCATGGCCCGCTCGGAGCTGCCCCAGATGCGCGACGTGATGGCCTACGGCTGGCACTTCCTGCTGCCGCTGGCGGTGCTGGTGGTGCTGCTGGTGATGAACCTCTCGCCGATGCGGGTGGGCTACTTCGCTATCCTCACCATGCTGGGCGTGGCGGTGCTGCGCTTCCTGGTGTGGTTCTTCTTCGTGGCGCCGGGGGAGGGCCAGCCGGTGACCGGCGAGCGGCTGGCCACCGCCACCCGCAACGGCCTGGTCAGGCTGGTGGAGGGCCTCGAGCTCGGCGCGCGCAACGCCGTGGCGGTCTCCATGGCCTGTGCGGTGGCCGGCATCATCGTCGGCGTGGTGGGGCTGACCGGCCTGGGGCTGAAGTTCTCCTCCATGATGCTGGCCTTCTCCGGCGGCAACCTGCTGCTGGCGCTGGTCATGGTGCTGCTGGCCAGCCTGGTGCTGGGCATGGGGCTGCCGGTCACCGCCAGCTACATCGTGCTGATCGTGCTGGTGGGCCCGGCGCTCACCGCCGAGTTCGGCGTGCCGCTGCTGATCGCCCACCTGGTGGTGTTCTGGTACTCCCAGGATTCCAACGTCACCCCGCCCATCGCCCTGGCCGGCTTCGCCGGGGCGGCTATCGCCGGGGCCAAGCCCATGGAGACGGGCTTCCAGGCCTGGAAGTTCGCCAAGGGGCTCTACCTGATCCCGCTGTTCATGGTCTACAACCCGGAGATCATCATGGGCGGGCCCTGGCCGCTGCTGATCTGGACGGCGCTGACCGGCTTCCTGGCCCTGGGGGCCTTCGCCGCGGCGCTGGAGGGGTACCTCTTCACCCGCATGGGCTGGCCGCTGCGGGTGCTGCTGCTGCCGGCGATCGTGGCGGTGTTCTACCCCAGCCTGATGGTGGAGGCGGCCGGCGCCGCGGTGATGCTGGTGGTGCTCCTCGGCAACTGGCTGGCCAGCCGGCGTGCCGCCATGGCCTGAGCAGACCCTTCGAGCGACGCGGCCCGCCCGGGAATCCGGGCGGGCCGCGTCGTGTCAGGGCCGGGGAAAGGCCTACTGGGTAGTGGTCTCGGCCTCTGCCTCGACCTCGGCTTCCGCGCCCTCGCCGCCGGAGGTCATCTCGCGGGCCTCCTCGACCAGCTCGCCGGCCTTCTCCTTGGCCGCCTCCACGGCGTCGGCGGTCACCTCACGGGCGGACTCGACGGCATCGGCGGTGGCATCGCGGGCGGCGTCCAGGGCGCTTCCGGTCTCGGCGGCGGCCTCGTCGCCAACCTGCTCGGCGTCGGCGGCGGCCTCGCTGGCCTCCTGGGCGGCCTCGTCACCGGCCTCCTCCAGCGTCTCGCCGGTGGCCTCGGCGGCCTGTTCGGTCTCGGCAGCCGCCTCGTCCAGGGCCTGCTCGGTCTCGGCGGCGGCTTCCTCGCCAACCTGCTCGGCGTCGGCGGCGGCCTCGCTGGCCTCCTGGGCGGCCTCGTCACCGGCCTGCTCCAGCGCCTCGCCGGTCGCCTCGGCGGCCTGTTCGGTCTCGGCAGTCGCCTCGTCCAGGGCCTCCTCGGTCTCGGCGGCGGCGTCATCCAGCATCTCGCCGGCCTCCTCGGTGGCCTCCTCCAGCTCGGCCTCCGCGGCCTCGGTGGCGTCGGCGGCGGCCTCGGCGGTCTCCTCGGCGGCCTGTTCCGCCGAGTCCATGGCCTGCTGGGCCTCCTGCTCGACGGCCTCCTCCTGCTGGGTGTTCTCCTTGCCGTCGCAGCCGGCGAGCAGCAGCGATCCGGCGAGTACCGCGGTAACGATCAGGGTGCGCTTCATGGTCTGTCTCCTTGTTGGCTTGCCGATGGGCGTCTCCGTGCTGCCCACTCCTCTCGACCTTAGCAGTCATCGACGCACATAGCATGGAACCATCTGTCTCTTTAAGGCGACATCTCTGGTCGGTTGTCCGGCTGGTCAAGGTGACGGGCCAGGTCCGCGGGGCTAGAATGTGCGGCTTTCCTTTCGCACTCTTTACCGCATCCATCCATCGCATCAAAGGCAGTTGCCGAGGAGCCGTGCATGCAGTCCGAACCGTCGCCGAAGGTCGGCGTGATCATGGGGTCGAAGTCCGACTGGCCGGTGATGGAGCACGCCGTGGCGATGCTCGAGCGCCTGGGCGTGCCCTGCGAGACCCGCGTCGTCTCCGCCCATCGCACCCCTGACCTGCTGTTCGACTACGCCAAGGGGGCGGCCGAACGCGGCCTTCAGGTGATCATCGCCGGCGCCGGCGGCGCGGCGCATCTGCCCGGCATGGTGGCATCCCAGACCGCGCTGCCGGTGCTCGGCGTGCCGGTGGAGTCCAAGGCCCTCAAGGGGCTCGATTCGCTGCTCTCCATCGTGCAGATGCCGGGTGGCATCGCCGTGGGTACGCTGGCCATCGGCAAGGCCGGCGCCACCAACGCGGGCCTGCTGGCCGCGCAGGTCGTCGGCCTGCAGGACGCCGAGGTGCGCGCCGCCGTGGAGGCGTTCCGCGCCGAGCAGACCCGCAGCGTGCTCGATAACCCCGACCCCCGGCCCGACAGCGACTGAAGGAGCCCACCATGAACATCGGCGTCCTGGGAGCCGGCCAGCTTGGCCGCATGCTGGCGCTGGCCGGCTACCCGCTGGCCAACCGCTTCACCTTCCTCGACACCACCGGCCATCCCAGCGCCGGCATCGGGGACGTGATGATCGACACCGACCGGAAGCACCTCGAGGCCTTCCTCGAGAAGGTGGACCTGGTGACCTACGAGTTCGAGCACCTGCCGGTGTCGCTGGTGCAGGCGATCGAGGAGGTGAAGCCGGTCTACCCCTCCAGCGAGGCGATCCGCGTCTGCCAGAATCGCGCCGAGGAGAAGGCGCTGTTCGACCGCCTGGGCATCCCCACCCCGGCCTACCGGCTGGTGGCGCATGCCGACGAGCTCGAGGCCGCGGTCCGCGAACTCGGCTGTCCGGTGGTGGCCAAGTCGGTCACCGAGGGCTACGACGGCAAGGGCCAGGCGGTGATCCGCGACCCCGCCGAGGCGGCCGAGGCGTGGCGTGCGATCAACCACCCGCAACTGATCGTCGAGGCCTTCGTCGACTTCGAGCGCGAGGTGTCGATCATCGCCGTGCGCGGCCGCGACGGCGAGGTGGCCTTCTACCCCATGGCCGAGAACCAGCACGTCGACGGCATCCTGCGCTACTCCATCGCCCCGCTGCCGGACCTGGCCGAGAGCGTCCAGCAGACCGCCGACGGCTACATCCGCGCGCTGCTCGACGAGCTCGACTACGTGGGCGTGCTGACCCTGGAGCTGTTCCAGTGCGCCGACGGCAGCCTGCTGGCCAACGAGATGGCACCCCGGGTGCACAACTCCGGCCACTGGTCCATCGACGGCGCGGTGACCAGCCAGTTCGAGAACCATCTGCGGGCCATCCAGGGGTTGCCGCTCGGCGACACTACGGCGCGCATGCCCACCTGCATGGTCAACGTGATCGGCCGCGAGGGGGAGCCGGCGGCGATCCTGGCGCTGCCGGACGCCCACCTGCATCGCTACGACAAGAGCGAGCGCGCCGGGCGCAAGCTGGCCCACGTCAACCTGCTGGCGCCCACCCACGAGGCGCTGCTGGAGCGGGTGCGGGCCTGTGCGGCGCTGCTGCCGGATGCCCCGGCGCCGCGCTTCAGCTTCGAGTAGGCGGGGTGCAGGGTGGCAGCACCACGCCCGCCGTGTGGCGGGCGAGTCGTCCGGGCTTCCTGGTGCTGGCGCCGCTCTGCGTGGTGCTGGGCCTGCTGCTGGCGGTGCGCCAGGGGCTGACCCCGTCAGCGCTTCAGGTGGCCCTGGTGCTGCTCGGCGGCCTGCTGGCCCACGCTGCGGTCAACCTGCTCAACGAGTATGACGACTTCCGCTCGGGACTGGATCACCTGACCCGCCGCACGCCCTTCTCCGGCGGCAGCGGGGCCCTGCCCGAGGCCCCCTGGGCGGCGCCGGCGGTGCTGGCCGCCGGGATCTCGGCGCTGGCCGGGGTGGTGGCCATCGGTGGGCTCTTCCTGTGGTGGCGGGGCTGGCCGATGCTCGCCGTGGGAGTGCCGGGGCTGGCACTGATCGTCGCCTACACCCGCTGGCTCACCCGTTCCCCCTGGCTCTGCCTGCTGGCGCCGGGGCTCGGCTTCGGCCCGCTGATCGTGCTCGGCACCCTGCTGGCACTGGGTGGCATGCCGGATGCCGCGGCGCTCTGCGTGGCCGCGGTGGCGGGGCTGCTGGCCAGCGAACTGCTGCTGCTCAACCAGCTGCCGGATCGCGACGCCGACCGCCGCGTGGGGCGCCGGCACCTGGCGATCCTGCTCGGTCCGCGTCGCACCGCGCAACTGGTGAGCGAGCTGCTGCTCGCCGCCCCGGCGCTGCTGGCGCTGGGGGTGCTGGCCGGCTGGCTGCCGGCGATGGCGGGGCTCGCCTGGCTGGCGCTGCCCGGGGCGCTGTGGCTGGCCTGGCGCCTGCCCGGGGCCCTGGCGGCGCATGACCGCCTGGAAGCGCTGATGGGCCTCAACGTGGTGGTGCTGCTGGCCAGCCTGGCGCTGCTGGCCCTGGGGCTCGGGCTCGACTGAGCCGTGCCCGGCGCGGCGGCCTGTGTCAGGCTGGGGCTCCTGACACGCTTTCACTCCTCCTTCGTCTCCTGACCCGCAAGGAGCCTTCCTATGAGCGACTCTTTCCTGCCCGTGTCGGCGCACCTGACGCCTGCCGCCGGGGCGCTGCTCTTCCTGGGGCTGATCCTCGCCTCGAGCATCCTGGCCGACGTGGTCGCCAGTCGTACCCGGCTGCCGCGGATCTCGCTGCTGGTGATGGTCGGCCTGGGGGTGGCGGTGGTGCAGCAGCTGGTCCTGGGGCAGGCCGAGGCGGCGCCGCTGGATGGCCTGGGGGAGCCGCTGATCCAGCTGGCGCTGGTGATGGTGGCCTTCCTGCTGGGGGGCGAGCTGACCCTGGAGCGGCTGCGCACCACCGGGCCGCTGATCCTGATCGTCTCGCTGGCGGTGATCGGCGTCGGGGCGCTGCTGGTGGGGGTGGGGCTCGCCGCGCTGGGCTTCCCGCTGGCGGTGGCGGTGTCGCTTGCCGCCATCTCGGTGGCCACCGACCCGGCGGCGGTGAGCGAGACGGTGCACGAGAGCGGCGACACCCGGCTGCGCGCGCGCCTGCTGCTGGGCATCGTCGCCATCGACGACGGCTGGGGCATCCTCGCCTTCGGCCTGGCCATGGCGCTGCTCGGCTGGTGGCTCTCCGGGGATGGCCAGGCCGCCCTGGCGCTGGCCGGCTGGGAGGTGGGCGGAGCCGTGCTGCTGGGGACGGCGATCGGCCTGCCGGCGGCCTGGCTCACCGGCCGCCTGCGCCCCGGCGAGCCCACCCAGGTGGAGGCGCTGGCGCTGATCCTGCTGCTGGCCGGGCTCTCCAGCTGGCTCGAGGTCTCGGCGCTGCTGGCCGCCATGCTGGCCGGTGCCCTGGTGGCCAACCTGTCGCGCCACCATACCCGCTCGTTCAACGAGATCGAGCATATCGAGTGGCCCTTCCTGGTGTTCTTCTTCGTGCTCTCGGGGGCCAGCGTCGACCTGCGCCACCTGGGCGACGCCCTCTGGCCGATGCTGGCCTATATCGTGCTGCGCCTGGCGGGGCGCTACCTCGGCGGGGTGCTGGGAGTGCGCCTGGCCCGGGTTCGCCAGGCTGAGCTGCCCCGCGACATCGGCCTGGCGCTGACCCCCCAGGCGGGGGTGGCCATGGGCATGGCGCTGCTGGCCGCGGAGCGCTTCCCGCAGCATGGGGCGCTGCTGCTCTCGGCGGTGGTGGGCTCGACCCTGGTGTTCGAGATGATCGGCCCCCTGTTGGTGCGACGCGTGCTGCGCTGAGCCGCTCGCAGGGCAAGCAGGTACCAGACGACACAGGCCGGCTCCGAGGAGCCGGCCTGTGTGGTGTTGCGGACCCGGCAGCGGCTACCGGGCCATCGGCGGGTGGCGCCTATGCGTCGACGCCTTACTCACCGAAGTACTTGGTGTGGATCTCGTCGTAGGTGCCGTTGGCCTTGAGCTCGGCCAGTGCCTCGTTGAAGGTCTCGGCCAGCGCCTCGTCACGCTGGCGGAAGGCGATGCCGAAGCCGTCGCCGAAGTACTCCTTGGGCTCGGTGATCATCTTGCCGACCACCTTGTAGTTGCCGGCCTCGCTCTCCAGCAGGGTCGACTTGCCCACCGGGTAGTCCAGGAAGACGATGTCGAGGCGGCCGGAGTCCATGTCCAGCACCATGTCGTCGGCGGTGGCGTAGCGGTTGACGTCGGCCACGTCGCCATACATATCGGTGACGTAGTTGTCCTGCAGGGTGCCGCGCTGCACGCCGATGGTCAGGCCCTCGAGGCTCTCCTCGCTGGGGGTGCCCACCTCGACATCCGCGGGGGCGAACCAGGCGGAGGGCGGCGTGAAGTAGGGGTCGGAGAACAGCACCTGCTCACGACGCTCGTCGTTGATGGTCATGGAGGACATGATGGCGTCGTACTTGCGCGCCATCAGGCCAGGGATGATGCCGTCCCAGCCCTGCACGACCCACTCGCAGTCGATGCCGATCTCGGCGCACAGGGCGTTGCCGAGCTCGATGTCGAAGCCGGTGAGCTCGCCCTCGGGGGTGCGGTACTCCATGGGCTCGTAGGGCACGTCGACGCCGATACGGATGTCGCGCACGTCGGCGCCGGCGGTGCCGGCGAGCAGGGCGGCGCTCAGGGCGCCGGCGGTCAGGATCTTCTGGATCTTCATGGCGGGGGGTCCCTCGTGTTGGTGGATGCACCTCGTGGGTGACGACGGACTCACCATAGCGGATCGCCGGTGGGCCCGGAAGGGGTGGCGGGGCCGGCAAGCCCCGCGTTTTCCAACGCTCGTTTGACGCTCGCTCAGCCGCCGGCGGGCTTGAGGTGGGCCAGCAGTCGCCGCTCCAGCCAGCGGAAGAAGTAGAGGATCGCGAAGGTCAGGCAGAGGTAGATGGCCGCCACGAACAGGAAGGCGTCGAAGGGGGCGTAGTAGCGCGCATAGACGAAGCGTGCCGCCCCGGTGAGGTCCATGATGGTGACCACGCTGGCGATGGCGCTGGCGTGGAGCATGAAGATCACCTCGTTGCCGTAGGCGGGCAGGGCGCGGCGGAAGGCGCTGGGCAGCACGATACGGCGCAGCATCAGGCCCCGCGACATGCCGTAGGCGCGCGCTGCCTCGATCTCGCCCCGGGGGGTGGCCTTGATGGCGCCGCGGAAGATCTCGGTGGTGTAGGCCGCGGTGTTGAGGGTGAAGGCGATCAGCGCCGGCACGAAGGGCTTCTCCAGGATCAGCCACAGCCAGGTGTCCTGGATCCCCTCGACGAACACCACGCCGTAGTAGATCAGGTAGAGCTGCACCAGCAGCGGCGTGCCACGGAACACGTAGCAGTAAAGGAAGATCGGCAGGCTGATCCAGCGGTGGCGCGAGCCGCGGCCGATGGCCAGTGGCACCGCCATCACCAGGCCGATGACCAGCGACAGGAACACCAGCTGCACCGTGGTCACCAGCCCCTCGCCGTAGTAGGAGAGGGTCTGCAGGGTGAAGATGCTGTTGTCGGCGAGCAGGGCCTCGAGGCGTGCGAGCAGGGCCTCCATCACTTGGTCTCCCCGTAGCCGACGTCATAGCGCTTCTGCAGGCGGGCGAAGGCCCACTCCGAGACGCTGGCGATCAGCAGGTAGATCGCCGCCACGATGATCATGAAGGTGAAGGGCTCGCGGGTCGCCTTGGAGGCCTCGGCGGCCACCCGCACCATGTCGGAGAGGCCGATCACCGAGACCAGGGCGGTGGTCTTGAGCAGCACCATCCAGTTGTTGGAGAGCCCGGGGATGGCGTGGCGCATCATCTGCGGGAAGCGGATGCGCCGGAACACCAGCCAGGGACCCATGCCGTAGGCGCGACCGGCCTCGATCTGGCCGCTCTCCACCGCCAGGAAGGCGCCGCGGAAGGTCTCGCCCATGTAGGCGCCGAAGATCAGGCCGATGGTGAGCACCCCGGCCACGAACTCGTTGACGTTGATGAAGATGTCCCAGCCGAAGTGGGCGTAGAGCGCATCGGTGATGGTATTGATGCCGATCTGGCCGCCGAAGAACAGCAGCATCATCAGTACCAGGTCGGGCACGCCGCGGATAATGGTGGTGTAGAGGGTACCGACGGCATGGGCCAGACGGCTACGCGACATCTTGGCGCTGGCGGTGATCAGCCCCAGCACGATGGCCAGGGCCAGCGACAGCACTGCCAGCTCGGTGGTGATCAGGGCGCCCTCGAGCAGGCGCGGGCCGTAGCCGTGAAGATCGATCATGGGTCTCTCCGCGTGGGCCGGCTCAGTGCTTGGGCGCCAGGAACTGCTTCAGGCGTTCGGAGCGGGGGGTGCCGAACACCGCCTCGGGCGGGCCGGCCTCCTCGATCACCCCCTGGTGGAGGTAGATCACCTGGCTGGAGACATCCCGGGCGAAGGCCATCTCGTGGGTCACCAGGATCATGGTGCGCCCCTCGTCGGCGAGGTCGCGCATCACCTTGAGCACGTCGCCGACCAGCTCCGGGTCCAGCGCCGAGGTGGGCTCGTCGAACAGCATCACCTCCGGGTCCATGGCCAGGGCGCGGGCGATGGCGCCACGCTGCTGCTGGCCACCGGACATCTGGGCCGGGTAGGCGTCGGCGCGCTCGGTGAGGCCGACCCGCTCGAGCAGCTCGCGGGCGTGGGCGATGGCCTCCTGCCTGGGCTTGCCGAGCACGTGGACCGGCGCCTCGATGATGTTCTCCAGCAGGGTCATGTGCGCCCAGAGGTTGAAGTTCTGGAACACCATGGAGAGACGCGCGCGCATGCGCACCACCTGCTTCCAGTCGGCCGGCTCGCGGCCGTGCTTGGTCTCCTTGAAGCGGATCGCCTCGCCATGCACGATCAGCTCGCCCTCGTCGGGCTGCTCGAGCAGGTTCATGCAGCGCAGGAAGGTGCTCTTGCCGGAGCCGGAGGCCCCGATCAGGGTGATCACATCGCCCTGGTGCGCTTCCAGCGAGAGCCCCTTGAGGACTTCGGTGTCGCCGAAGCGCTTCTTGATGTTGCGCACTTGCAGCGGAATCGGGGTGTCAGCCATGGGGTCGGACTCCGGATGGGGCGTGTCGCCAGGCGCGGGCAGCGGCTGCCGGCCGGCCCTTGTGGGGCGGTGGGCGACACGGATCGGGTGCGGATCGGCAAAGGGGCAAGATTCTACCTCCACTTTATCGTTGTTATAAGCGTTTCCGTCGTCCCGGGGCCAGACGACCTACCCCGGTGCCGGCACCGGGCGGGCGAGCAGGGCCGCGCGCGCCCCCGGCTCCACCGCGGCGTTGGGGAAGACCACCGCGAGCGGTGCCTCGCCGACCCGGGTCTCGCCGTGCTCCCCGTCCTCGGCGAGCAGGGTGCCCGGCGCGAACTCGGTGAAGTTGGGCGTGTCGTCGGTGAAGGCCAGACGGAAGGCCTCGCCGTGGCGCATCAGCTCGTGCTCGACGCGGAAGAACACCAGGCCCGCCGGGTCGGCCGCGGCCGGGCGGGCGCCCGTCAGCAGCGCCTCCAGCAGCCGTGCCATGGGCGCCAGTGGCGCCAGGTCGTTGGCGCCGAAGGGGCGCACCCGGCCGAGCTCCAGGGTGAAGGCCATCGCCCCATGATAATGCTTGCTGTAGTGGGAGAAGGTCCAGCTGTGGCGATGCTGGTGGAGCACCGCCTGCAGGCCGGCGGCGGCCAGCCAGCGCCACTGCTCCGCGGCGGTGGGCACCGCGTCGTCGAAGGGCTCCACCGCGAAGCGCGGGTAGCGGCTGTCGCGGATGGCGGTGTGCAGGTCGTAGTGCAGGCGCTCCCGGCCGGGGTGGCGGGCGAAGAAGGCGTCCACAGCGGCCATCAGGGTGCGCGCCCGCTCGGGCTCGTCACCCGCCTCGGCGAGGTCGCGACGGAACAGCCGGTTGAGGTTGGTGGTGACGTAGCGCACCTGGCGGCGGACCGCCGCGGGGCTGCCCAGCACCAGCAGGACCGGCGCGCCAAGCCTGGCCTGACCCTCGGCGAGCCGCTCGAGGCAGCCCTGCAGCAGCTCGATGGGCGCCGTCTCGTCGCCGTGGATGCCGACCGAGACCACGCTGGCGCGGGCGTCGGCGGCGGGGTGCTCGGGCACCAGCTCGATCACCCCCTCGCCGCGTGGCACGGCGCTCCCCCCGAGCAGCGCGAAGGGGGCGATGGGCTCGCCGTCCAGGCAGCGCCACAGCCAGGTCGCCAGCGGCGCACGGGAGGCCGACGGGAAAGGGGGGCGCGATAGGCTCATGGGGCACAATCCTCGACGATACGGGTCCGGCTACCTTCCGCCAGCCGGCGCCGCCGGGCAAGGGGTGCGTCGACGCCGTGAAAGTGCCGGTGCCAGGGTGAAAGTCGCCCGGCGCGGGACCTTTGGCCTATGGGGCGGCCCGCGGCACGGCGCTAAGCTATGGGGCTGATCCCCCTGCCAGGAGCCCGCCATGTCCGCCGACCCCGCTTCGCCCACCCCTTCCCTGGCGGGCCACTACGACGCCCCGGGCCATGCCGGCGGCGAGCCGCTGGTCGCGCGCCTGGCGGCGGCCTTCCGTGCGGCGGGGTGCGATCCCGGGCACCTGAGCCTCGACGAGGTCGCCGGGATCGACCAGCTGCACCTGGGCGGGCGCCGGGCCAGCCGGCACCTGGCGGCGCTGGGACACCTCTCCTCCGGGATGCGGGTGCTGGACGTGGGCTGCGGCACCGGCGGGGCCAGCCGCCTGCTGGCCGCCGAACTGGGCTGCGAGACGCTGGGCGTGGACATCACCCCGGCCTTCGTGACGGCGGCCGAGTGGCTCAGCCGCGCCACCGGGCTGGCCGAGCGTACCCGCTTCCTGTGCGCGGACGCCGCCCGCACCCCGCTGCCGGATCGCCGCTTCGAGGCGGTGTGGTGCCAGCATGCGCTGATGAACATGCCGGACACGGCGGCGGTGCTCGCGGAGTGGCACCGGCTGCTGGTACCGGGCGGACGGCTGCTGCTCCACGAGGTGGTGGCCGGCGACAACCGCGAACCCCTGGCGCTGCCGGTACCCTGGGCCAGCACGCCGGCGGCGAGCCACCTGCAGACCCGGCAGGCGCTGGAGGCGCGCCTGGCCGAGGCGGGCTTCGTGCCCGAGACGCTGGAGGACGTGACCGAGTCGGCCCTGGCCTGGCGACAGAAGCACAGCCGGCGAGAGGGCGGCGGGGAGGTCCCTGCCGGCCCGACGCTGCCCGGCCCCGGGCTGATCTTCGGCGAGCGATTTGCCGAGATGGGGCGCAACCTGCGCGACAACCTGGCGGCCGGCAAGGTACGCATCCTGGCGGGCTGCTGGCGGCTGGCCTGAGGCCACCCGGCGGCTGGCGGCGTCCGTTCGACCGAATCGTCGCCGGCCCTCGAATTCCTTCGCTTTTCCTCTCCGGACATCCGACTAGACTCGGTGGTGTTGCATCCACTGACACAGGAGGTCTGCATGACCCGCGTTCTGGTGCTCTATCACTCCATGTACGGTCACATCGACACCCTGGCCCAGGCGGTGGCCGACGGAGCTCGCCGCGTCGAGGGCGTCGAGGTCACCGTCAAGCGCGCCCCCGAGACCATGGACGCCGAGGTGTTCGAGAAGGCCGGCGGGCAGCGCTTCGACACGCCGGAGGCGTCCCCGGCGGAGCTGGCCGACTACGACGCCATCCTCTTCGGCAGCCCCACGCGCTTCGGCAACATGACCGGCCAGATGCGCACCTTCCTGGACCAGACCGGCGGCCTGTGGGCCAAGGGGGAACTGCGCGGCAAGGTGGCCAGCGTCTTCACCTCCACCGGCACCGGCGGCGGCCAGGAGACCACCATCACCTCCTTCTGGCACACCCTGGCCCATCACGGCATGCTGATCGTGCCGCTGGGCTACGGCATCGAGGAGCAGTACGTCTTTGACCAGGCCGGTGGCGGCAATCCCTATGGTGCCTCCACCATCGCCGGCGGGGATGGCTCGCGACAGCCCGACGAACGGGAGCTCAAGATCGCGCGCTTCCAGGGCGAGCACGTGGCCCGCATCGCCGCCAGACTGGCCGGCTGACCCTCTACTTCTCTACATCCTGGCCGCTGACGAGGCCCGCCCCGCCGACACGGGGCGGGCCTCGTCGCGTTGTGCCCGCCGCCATCCGCCAGGCTCGAACGCGAGAGGGCGACAAGCTGACGCGGGTCGTGGCGGACGAAAATTGACCCCCGTCAAGGCGGGCGGGCGGAAGCTGGCCAATGCTGATGCCAGGCATGCCGTCTGGCTGGCCGCCGAAGGGGGGAGGCATGATGCGGGGGCAGGATCCACGACCGGGACGCTGGGCCCTGGTAGCGCTGCTGATGGTGTGGCTGTCGGTGCCGACGCTGGCCAGCACCGCGGACCATCGTCAGTTCGAGGCGCTCGAGGGACCCTTCGCCAGCGGCGAGGAGGTCACCGAGGCCTGCCTGGGCTGCCATACCGAGGCGGCCGAGGAGGTGATGGCGACCCGCCACTGGACCTGGGAGTACCACAACCCGGTGGATGGTGAGGTGCTGGGCAAGAAGAGCATGCTCAACGGCTTCTGTATCGCCGACCGCTCCAACGAGGCCTTCGTGCCATATCGGTTATGGCTGGGAGGACGAGACCTTCGACTTCTCCAACCCCTTCAAGGTGGACTGCCTCTCCTGCCACAACACCGGCGACTACAAGAAGGTGGCGGGGCTGGCCGGGCGGCCCGCCGTCGAGCGCACCGAGTATCCGCCGGGCTCCGGCAAGTTCCATGGCCCCACCGACCTGGCCGAGGTGGCCCGCCATGTGGGCAAGACCTCCCGGGAGACCTGCGGCAGCTGCCACTTCTATGGCGGTGGCGGCGACGGCGTGAAGCATGGCGACCTCGACTCCTCACTGGTGGAGGCGAGCCGTACGCTTGACGTGCACATGGGGCTGGATGGCGGCGACTTCCGCTGCAGCACCTGCCACCAGACCGAGAGTCATGCGGTACCGGGCAGCCGCATCCAGGTCTCGGCGGTGGACGACAACCGGGCGATCCGCCGCGGCGAGCAGACCGACCGCAACCCGGCCACCTGCCAGGCCTGTCACGGCAATGCGCCCCACGAGGAGGGCGCCATGGCCACCCGGCTCAACGAGCATACCCGGGCGCTGGCCTGCCAGACCTGCCATATCCCCGCCTTCGCCCGTGGCGGGGTGCCCACCAAGATGGCCTGGGACTGGTCCACCGGCGGCCAGCTGGACGAGGACGGCAAGCCGTTCCAGCGCAAGGATGACGATGGCCATGTGATCTACGACAGCCGCAAGGGCGACTTCACCCTGGGCGAGGACGTGGTGCCCGAGTATGTCTGGTTCAACGGCGACGTGACCTTCACCACCACCGAGACCGAGATCGATCCCGACAGCGCCCCGGTGCCCATCAATACGTACCACGGCACGCCGGGCGGCGAGGACTCGCGCATCTGGCCGGTGAAGCTGTTCCACGGCCAGCAGCCCTACGACACCGTGCACAACACCCTGCTGGTGCCCCATGTGGCGATCCCCGACGACACCGCCTTCTGGTTCAACTTCGACTGGGCGAAGGCGCTCGAGGCGGGCACCGAGGCCGCCGGCCAGCCCTTCAGCGGCGAGTTCGACTTCGTCGAGACCACCATGCTGTGGCCCATCACCCATATGGTGGCGCCGAGCGAGCAGGCCCTGAAGTGCGGCAGCTGCCACGCCGAGGAGGGCCGCCTGGCCGGGGTGGAGGGGGTGTGGCTGCCCGGGCGCGATCGCCACGAACTGCTCGACCGCTTCGGCTTCGGCCTGGCCGGGCTGATGCTGCTGGGCGTGCTTGGCCACGGGGCCCTGCGCGTCGCGACCCGCCACCGCCGCAAGGAGCACTGACATGAGCCAGCGCGTCTATCTCTTTACCCGCTTCGAGCGCTTCTGGCACTGGGCCCAGGCACTGCTGGTGCTGGTGTTGCTGTTCAGTGGCTTCGCCATCCGCGGCGTCCACGACCTGCTCCACTTCGGCCCGGCGGTGAGGCTTCACGAGACGGCGGCCTGGTTGCTGATCGGGCTCTGGGTGTTCGCCATCTTCTGGCACTTCACCACCGGCCAGTGGCGCCAGTACATTCCCACCCTGGAGCGCATCGGGGCGGTGGTGCGCTTCTATGCCTACGGCATCTTCGTCGGCGACCCCCACCCCTACCGGCAGACCCCGCAGCGCAAGCACAACCCGCTGCAGCGGCTGGCCTACCTGGGGGTGAAGCTGGTGATCAACCCGCTGGTGTGGGTCACGGGGCTCGCCTACCTGTTCTGGGAGCCGCTGCGCGAGCTGGCCCCGGCCTGGCTGGGCCTGGAGCAGGTGGCGGGGCTGCATGTGCTCGGCGCCTTCCTGATGCTGGCCTTCGTGATCGTCCACGTCTACCTGACCACCACCGGCCATACGCCGCTTTCGCATATCAAGGCGATGATCACCGGCTGGGAGACGCTGCACGACGACGAGGTGATAGCACCCCGGCCCCGCAAGGGCTGAGGCAACGGCAAGGCGAGATGGGATAAACGGCGATGGCCACCGCGGAAGCGATGGCCGTCTCACATCGAGGGGGCGTCAGCCGCTGATGCGCGCGGCGATGGCGCGGCCCAGGCCCTCGGTGGTGCCGGTGCCGCCCACATCCGGCGTCATTACCGCCTTGTCACCCTCGGCGAGCACCGCCTCGAAGGCGGCGACGATGGCATCGGCCGCCTCCTGGTGGCCCAGGTGCTCGAGCATCATCGCCGCCGACCAGATCTGGCCGATGGGGTTGGCGATGCCCTTGCCCGCGATGTCCGGGGCGCTGCCGTGGACCGGCTCGAACAGGCTTGGGAAGGTGCCCTCCGGGTTGATGTTGGCCGAGGGCGCCACGCCGATGGTGCCGGTGCAGGCGGGGCCCAGGTCGGAGAGGATGTCACCGAACAGGTTGCTGGCCACCACCACGTCGAACCAGTCGGGGTGCATCACGAAGTTGGCGGTGAGGATGTCGATATGGAACTGGTCCACCGACACCTCCGGGTAGTTCGCCCCCATCGCCTTCACGCGCTCGTCCCACCAGGGCATGGTGATGGCGATGCCGTTGGACTTGGTGGCCGAGGTGAGCTTCTTCCTCGGGCGCGACTGGGCCAGCTCATAGGCGAACCTCAGCACCCGGTCGGTGCCGTGGCGGGTCATCACCGTCTCCTGGATCACCACCTCGCGCTCGGTGCCCTCGAACATCTTGCCGCCGACGCTGGAATACTCGCCCTCGGTGTTCTCGCGCACCACGTAGAAGTCGATATCGCCGGGCCGGCGGTCCGCCAGCGGGCTCTTCACGCCTGGTAGCAGCTTGCAGGGGCGCAGGTTGACGTACTGGTCGAAGCGGCGGCGGAACTGCAGCAGCGAGCCCCACAGCGAGACGTGGTCGGGCACCGTCTCGGGCCAGCCAACGGCACCGTAGAAGAGGGCGTCGAAGTCCTTGAGCCGGTCGAACCAGTCGTCGGGCAGCATCTGGCCGTGCTCGGCGTAGTAGTCGCAGCTGGCGAAGTCGAAGTCGGTGAGCTCGATCTCGATGCCGAAGCGTTCGGCGGCGGCCGTGAGGGCGCGCACGCCCTCGGGCATCACCTCCTTGCCGATGCCGTCGCCGGGGATTACTGCGATGCGCTGTGCCATCTACCCTTCTCCTCTTCTCTGTGCGGGGAATGCTCCTACTCTAGTCCCTGACAGGAGAGAGATAATCAGGCTAGGATGCAAGGCATTGTTGACCCTGAGTGGAGAGTTCCATGGCGCCGCTTGATGACCTCGCCTTCTTCCAGCGCCTGGCGCGGGCCGGCAGCCTGACGGCGACCGCCCGCGACCTGGGGCTCTCCCTGTCGGCGGTCAGCAAGCGCCTGAAGCAGCTCGAGTCCCGCCTGGGGGTCAGCCTGGCCAGTCGCACCACGCGGCGCCTGACCCTGACGGCGGAAGGGGAGCGTTACCTGGCCGATGGCGGGTCGATCCTCGATGAGCTGGCCGAGCTGGAGGAGGGCCTCGGTGCCCAGCGTGCCGCGCTCTCGGGGCCGCTCAAGGTCAACGCCACCTTCGGCCTCGGGCGCCGCCATGTGGCCCCGCTGCTCTCCCGCTTCTGTGCCAGCCACCCGGGCGTGGAGGGCATCCTCGAACTCAGCAACTTCCCCATGACGCCGGGCGAGCAGGGCGTGGATATCGGCATCCGGGTGGGAGCCCTCCCCGATTCGCGGCTGGTCGCCCAGCGCATCCTCGACAACCGCCGGATCCTCTGCGCGGCGCCCGCCTATGCCGAGCGGATGCCCCGCCTGGCGGAGCCGGCGGACCTGGCGAGGCACTCCTGCCTGGTGCTGCGCGAGAACGACAGCGACTTTGCGCTCTGGCGCTTCGAGCACCGCGCTGGCGCGTGCCCGGACCAGGCGGTCAAGGTCGCCGGGCCCCTGGCCAGCAATGACGGCGAGGTCATCGTCAACCTGGCGCTGGATGGCCACGGGGTCATCCTGCGCTCGCGGTGGGATGTCCAGTCGCACCTGGCGGAAGGGCGCCTGGTGGCGCTGCTGCCCGAGTGGCAGGGCGTGCGCGCCGACTTCCATGCCGTCTATCGCCAGCGTCGCCATGTGCCCGCGCGGATACGCGCCTTCGTCGAGATGCTGCATGACGAGCTGCCCGGGCGGGTGGGGCTTTCCATGGAAAATCTGATGTGGGGGCAGAGCTAACACCGCGAAGCGGTGGAGATCTGCCCTGAAAACCTTCCTACACGGCGACACAACGGCTGATGACGTCAAGATTTCCGGTCCGTCGCTGGTCTCTTACTACCACCACCCACCACGAGCGTATACCCATCTCCTTCTCTGCGATTCGCTGTGCATGAAGCGCTTAGCTTAGACCTAGCCCTCGTAAGGTGTTCGTATGTCAGTTGCGCATGATGCATATTGTGTTACTGTAAGACAGTGTTGGGGGTGCATGATCGGTAAAATTGGCAACCGACCCACCAGCCCATCATTCTGTTGCTCCAACATGACTTTCCAATAACAGGAGTACTGTATGATCCGCACAACAAACCTTATTACTGCCGGAGCCGTCGCTGCATTTGGTCTCACTGCCTGGTCGGGCGTCGCTACTGCTGCTGACAGCCACACCATTAAATTTGGCAACGTTATCTCTGCAGGCGACACGCAAAACCAGGGTTATGAGCTTTTCGCTGAGCAGGTGGCAGAGGGTACCGACGGGCGAATTACGGTCGAGGTGTACCCCGATGGCCAGCTTGGTGGTGAGCGAGAAATGATCGAAGCGACCCAGTTCGGCGATATCGAGATGACAGCGCCTTCGGTTGGCGTGCTTGCCAACTTCGACAAGTCACTCGAGGTCTTTGACTTTCCCTTCATCTTCGAGGACGCGGATACGGCCCATGAAGTGCTCGACAGCGAACTCGGCGACGAGATGCTGGCGGGTTTGGCCGACAGCGGCTTGATCGCGCTCGGCTGGGGCGAGAATGGCTTCCGTAACCTAGCTATGACCGATGGCACGGTCCGCGTGCCGGAGGACATGGAAGGCATCAAGCTCCGTACCATGCAGGTGCCAATGCATATTGCGTATTGGGAGAGTATCGGTGCGGCGCCTACGCCTATTTCCTTTCCCGAGGTTTTCACATCCCTGCAACAGGGCGTCGTGGATGGTGTGGAGAACCCCTACGAACTTCTCTATTCGGCTCGCTTGACCGAGCCCGCGAACTACCTGACCGAAACCCGGCACATCTATGACCCTGAAGTCCTGCTCATCAACAAGGATTTCTATGAGAGCCTGTCCGAGGAGGATCAGGAGGTCATTCAGTCTGCCGCCGATGCGGCGATCGATAAGATTCGCTCTCTCAAGAAGACCGTGAGCGATGAGATCCGTGCCGAAATCGAGGCCGAGGGTGGCACCGTCACCGATCTGACAGAAGAAGAGCGGCAAGCATGGATTGACTCGGCCGTTCCGTTCTATGCGGATAACGCCTCCGAAGTGGATACAGAAAAGCTCAAGGCGATTCTGGAAGCGGCAGGCAACGCCACCTTCCTTGAAGCCATTCAGTAATTTAGGCCAAGAGTGCCCCTATCTGAGTCGACAGGCTTGGGTAGGGGCGCGTTGTCTTTGTCGCAGAATGGATGATAGCCCCATGCTGAAGTGGATATATTCACATTTCGACGATCACATCGAAACCTACCTGGCCACGGTAGCCCTCGTCGTGTTTGCGTCACTGGTGATTTTCCAGGTCGTGATGCGATATGTCTTCAATAGTCCACCCGCATGGTCTGAAGAGCTTGCACGGTATGCGCTTGTCTGGTTCGTCTATTTGAGTGGCAGTTATGCCATCAAGTATCAGCGACATGTAAGGTTTGGCGTAGTCGTTGACCTGATTGGCAAGAAAGTACCTCTCGCTCAACGGATTGTCCAACTTGTTATACTCATCATCTGGCTGGCCTTTCTCGTTTACATGTTTTTTCTGTCGATCGAGATGGTCAGAAGGCAAGTGATTACTGGACAGTTGTCTCCCGGTTCACAGATTCCCATGTATCTCGTCTATGTCGGGCTTCCCCTGGGCCTATCCTTGATGTCGTTTCGGGTGTTGCAGCATACGTTGCGTTCTCTCGTCGATATCATTCGAAACCCCTTCGCCCCTATTCCTCCATCACAGCCCGAAGGTGATTAAGTCATGGGCATCAGTGTTCTGGCAATTAGCTTTATTGTGCTTCTCATACTGGGCATGCCCGTTGCGTTTGCGCTTGGGGTCTCCTCTATGCTCTCGGTCATGATGACTGAGGTCGTGTCGGTCAACTATCTTACGCAAACGATGTTTGGGGCCATTGACTCATACTCATTGCTTGCGGTGCCTCTTTTCGTGCTGTCCGGCGTCATCATGGAGTATGGCGGGCTCTCCAAGAGGTTGATCGAGGCGGCCAAGGCATTCGTTGGCCATATCACCGGCGGGTTGCCGGCCGTTACACTGCTGGGAACCACTGTGTTTGCCATGTTGAGTGGCTCTGGCCCGGCAACGGTAGCCGCCATCGGTGGGATCATGATTCCCGCGATGATCCGGGAAGGGTACGGTCGAGGCTTCAGTGCCGGCACATTGGCGACCGCTGGAGGCGTGGGCATTGTGATACCCCCCAGCATTCCGCTCATCATCTATGGCATAACCACGAACACGTCCATTGGTGACCTGTTTCTTGCCGGCCTCATTCCCGGCCTTGTCATCGTGCTGACCCTTTATATTGTCAGCCGTTACATCTGCAAGAAGAATGGCTACGGTATCAAGTCTCCCAAAGCGAACTGGGGTGAGCGCCGTGAGGCCATATGGAGGGCAAAGTGGACGCTGCTCATGCCTGTGGTGGTGCTGGGTGGCATCTATGGCGGTGTGTTCACGCCGACCGAGGCTTCGGGTATCGCCGTGGCCTACAGTCTGGTGCTTGCATCCTTGTATCGCGAGGCCCAGCTGTCACAAATACCCTTGATGCTGAAAACCACCTTCCTCATTTCCGGGATGATCCTGGTGATTATCGCGACGGCATCCACTTATGCTAGAATCTTGACGCTCGAACGAATCCCCACCTTGATTGCCAACTTTCTCGGTGCGTTGCCTGTGCCGATCTGGATCATTCTCGCCGTGATCGTTCTGTTGTTGCTGTTCGTTGGCATGTTCATGGAGACGGTGGCGGGGATCATCCTCTTGGCGCCCATACTCGTTCCCGTGGTCATGCAGATGGGAATGGACCCGGTCCATTTCGGCATTGTGATGATCATGGCTTCCATGATTGGCTTTGCCACGCCGCCCGTGGGTGACAACCTCAATGTGGCCAGTGCCATCAGCGGCTTGTCGATAGAAAAGGTGAGCATCGCGGCGCTGCCGTTCGTGGCGGCACTTATCGCCATCCTGTTCCTGGTGGCGTACGTGCCGCAGATCTCTCTCTTCTTGCCCAATTTGCTGGGATGACACGTTCCTTGTGAACCTGGCGGGGCGCTGGCGGGGCATCCGTCCGGCGCCCCACTCGGCGCAAGGTAGGAGGAGGGGATTGGCGGGCTCAAGCCAGGGAAGGGTTGCTTGCCATCACAGAGTTGTGCGTCGTGGTGCCTTGCTTGGGGTCAAGAATGGAGAACACAGGGCTTGCCCTTTCCATGAAGCCGATATCCACGCTGGTTTTTCCATCGATCACCAATTGGCAACCGATCTCGCCGATGGCGGGAGAGACACGGAAGCCGTGCCCCGAGAATCCTGTCATGACAATGACATTCGGGTTATCGACATGCGGCCGAATATACTCGAGCATGGAACGCGTATAGCTTTCGACATACGTTTCGACACGGTAGGGGCGGCGACTGAGCCATGGCAGCATGCGCTCGCGAACCCATTCGAACTTGCCCAGTTCCGCTGCGAGATCAGCCCCTTCGAGTTGTCGCGGTAGCCTGTCGGCATCGCCGGTGACGTAATGGTCATTGAACCCAAGCCCGAGCTTGACCGAGCGCCGGTCATGGCTGGGAATGCCATAGCAGTATTGAGGCGCCGTTCTCAGGAATGGCGGCACGTCGATGAAATCGTCCTGGCGTGCATGGAACCACAATGAGGTCAGGCGCCTTGTCACCACGTCTTGCTGGATATGGGGTACCAGTTTCGGTGTCCAGCCGCCACAGCATATCACCACACGGTCGAAGGCCTGCCTGCCGGAAGGTGAGAGTAGGCTGACCTTGGAATCTGTGACATCGAGCGCTTTGACAGGGCTGAACTCATGAACGACAGCACCGTGCCGGCGGGCCAGTGCCACCGTGACTTCCACGGTACGCTCTGGCCGAATGACGGCCCCATTGATGTCCCAGAGGCCAAGGGAACGATCATCGAACGCCATGCGTGGAAAACGACGTCGCAGGGCGGGTGTCTCCAGGGGCTCTACGGGTACGTCTAGCGCCTTGGCGGAGTGAAGCGCGCACTGCATCTGGGCGTCCTGTTCTCCTCCGTAGATCAGCACGCCAGTGGGGTCGCGCAGCACCTGGCAGCTAAGGGCTTCGAGTTCACGCCATGCCACCGCGGCACGCTCGATCAGGGGAGTGTAGGCCGGCTCGGCCAGTTCCAGGTTCCAGAACAGCCGGCTTTCTCCGCCTACGCCAGCTGCCTGATGGCCGGGGTACTCCTTATCGAAGCCATGGACCTCGACGCCGCCGACGCGGCTCAACTGCCACAGAACCTGTGCGCCGATGGCCCCGAGTCCGACGACCGCGACTCTCACTTTTCGGCTTCCTCTTCAGGCGCCTTGGCATTTTGATGAACGGCTTGACGCTCGCGTTGCGCTTGTATCGCCCGATTGATGAACGCTTCTGACTCTTCTATGTGGATGCGGCTAGCGTTTGCGGCCGTGTCAGAGTCTCCACTGCGCAGTGCATCGAGCAGCTCACGATGTTCCTGAGCGATCACCTTGGGTGACGAGTTGGCCGAGCGGTAATAGGAGAGTGCCAGGCGCTTTTCAGCCGAAATGCTGCGATAGAACCGCTGCAGGCGTGGACTGCCAGTGGCTTCAATCAGTGCTTGATGGAACTGAAAGTCGAGCTTCAGGACTTCGTCCCAGTCGTTTTCATCACATAGCACTTCCATGAACCGTACAGCGCTTTCGGCACTTTTGGGGACCACCTTCCGCGATGCGAGGATGCGGGCCGTTTCGATCTCGAGCAGCCGGCGTACGGCAAAAAGATCGCGAAGATCATCTTCCGAGAACTGCGGTACGTATACGCTCTTGTTGGGCTCACGCCGGAGGATGCCATCATGTATCAGCACCACGACCGCGGAGCGGATCGTTTGCCGAGGTACCTGGTAGCGGTTTGCGAGTTGCGATTCCACCAATACGTCACCGGGACGAAAGGTACCATCGAAAATTGCCTCGCTGAGTTGCTCGGCAACCGCATCCACGACTGAGATAGTACGAAGCTTGGGTGTGCTCATGGTGGGTGGGAGATACCTTGAGCTGGGGAACCAGGCGGGGATACCCATCCCTGTTGACGGTAGTGGCGCCGTCTCCCTGCTCCTGTTTCCTGGGTGAATGAAACAAGATGATACCGGGCCTGGGTATCGCCTTGCATCTTTTAACCCCTAACGTAAAACCATAAGTAGGGGGCCCCTCGACGAACGGGGCCCCGGTGGCAGCCGTGGCCCTGTTCGTGGGAATCGCTCACACGGTGGGGCGACGCGCGATATTGTAGTAACGGATCTCCTGGTATTCTTCCAGCCCTTCGTGGCTGCCTTCGCGGCCAAGACCGGAGTGCTTCATGCCACCAAAAGGCGCTGCCGGGTTCGAGGGCACCCCATTGTTGATGCCGACCAGGCCGGTTTCCAGCTCGTCCGCGACATTGAGCGCGCGGTCGAGGTTTTCCGTAAAGACGTAGCCGGCCAGCCCGAACGGCGTATCGTTCGCGCGGGATACCACCTCTTCCTGGGTCGAGAAGCGCGAAATGGCTGCGATGGGGCCGAAGATCTCGGTGTTTGCGATTCTGGCCTCAGCCGGCACGTGATCGAGCACGGTCGGGGCGAAGAAGTAGCCGTTGCCATCCGGGGCTAGCCCGCCGGTGCGCAGCTCGGCACCGTGGGCAATGGCATCACTGACAAGGTGCTCAAAGTTGTTGACGGCACGACGGTTGATCACCGGACCCAGGCCAACTCCCTCGGCGATGGCATTGCCAACGACGACCTCGGACATCCGCTTGCTGAAGGCCTCGACGAACGCATCGGCAATGCTGTCCTGCACATAGAAGCGGTTTGCCGCCACGCAGGATTGCCCGCCATTGCGCAGCTTTGCCAGCATCGCTCCCTCAACGGCGCGCTCGAGGTCGGCGTCGTCGAAGACGATGAGCGGGGCGTTACCCCCCAGTTCCATCGAGCTCTTGACGATATTCTTGGCCGCAAGCCCCATGAGCGTACTGCCCACACTGGTGGAGCCGGTGAACGAAATCTTCCGCACTCGCGGGTCCGAGAGAACCGTTTCGCTGAACGCGGCGGGATCCGCCGTGGTGACCACGCGCATCAGCTCACGCGGCACACCGGCTTCCGCCATCAGCTCGACGGTCAGCAGCGTGGTCAATGGTGTCAGGGCTGCTGGCTTAATCACGGAGGCGCAACCGGTGGCAATCGCTGGCGCGATCTTGCGCGTGATCATCGCCATGGGGAAATTCCATGGCGCGATGAGCAGGGCCAGGCCCACGGGAGCACGGCGTGTCAGAATCGTCGAGCCTCCCGCCGGATTCTCGCGGTACTCCCCAGCCGGGCGCAGTAACTCTTCGGCATACCACCGGACGTAATCGGCGGCATACTGCACCTCGCCCTGGGCCTCTGCCAGCGGCTTGCCCATCTCGCGACTGATCACATAGGCCAGGCGTTCCTGATTGGTGATCAGTACCGAATAGACATTGTGCAGGGTGTCGGAACGCAACCGCGGCGTCGTCTTCGCCCAGGAGCGGCCGGCCTTGTCGGCTATCGCCACCTCGGCCAGGGCTTCCTGTGGCGTCATGCTGGGCAGGGTGGCGATACGCTCCTCCGTGGAGGGGTCGAGGACGGCAAATTCCTTGTCGCCGGGCGCATGGTTGCGATGGCCGGGCAAGCTCTTCAGGGCCTCATCGGAAGCGGCGAGGCGCTCAGGTGAAGGGGTAGGTTGTTGCATGGTAGGTACTTCTCCGTTCTTCACTTATGCCGAGGCCCGAACTACGCCTGACCGAATGTCGTCGAGTACGTGTCGAACACCGTTGACGAGGTCGCGCACTTCCTGGTCCGTCGTGATGAAGGGCGGGCTGATCTGCACGGTGTTGCCCCGCAAGGGGCGAGTGATGAAGCCGAGGTCGAGAATCTGGTCGGTGACCCATTCCGCCTGAACCTCGTCATTCAGCTCGATGGCCCCCAAAAAGCCACCGACACGCGTGGCTGTCACGAGTTCATGCG
Organism: Halomonas shengliensis; assembly: GCF_900104135.1. Taxonomy (GTDB): domain Bacteria; phylum Pseudomonadota; class Gammaproteobacteria; order Pseudomonadales; family Halomonadaceae; genus Halomonas; species Halomonas shengliensis. The sequence continues at coordinate 162,171 of NZ_FNIV01000001.1, forward strand.
ATGCGATCGCCGCCAGCTCACCGGCCAGCACGCGCTCGAGCGCCGCCGCGCGCTCCACCAAGCCCTCGCGTTCGATGATGTCGAGGTTCTTAATGGCGAGGGCGGCGGTAACGGGATGGCCGGAATACGTCGTGCCGTGGCGGTATACCGGAGAGGCGGCTCCCCGTTCGAAGAAAGGCCGCCACACGCGGGGGGCAACGAATATCCCACCTAGGGCGGCATAGCCGGAGGTCACGCCCTTGGCGAAGGTGACAATATCCGGCTGCAGCGCATAGCGGGTCGAGGCAAACATGGCGCCGGTTCGCCCGAAGCCGGTGATCACCTCATCGGCGATGAACAGGATGTCGTTCTCATGGCATAGCCGCTGAATTTCCGCGAAGTAGCCCTCTTGCGGAGGATGCACCCCACCGGTTCCCATCACGGGTTCGGCGATATAGGCGGCGATGTTGTCCGCGCCGATCCGCTGGATAGCCTCGGCGAAGGCCGTTGTCGAGTGCTTGTCGACGCGTTCGGTGCCATCGACCAGGGAATCCGTTCCGTAGCCTTCACGGTTGAAGTCGAGCCCGGCGACGCTGGTGCCATACGCGTGGAGCCCGTGGTAGGAGTGCTCGCGGCTGATCACTACCCGCTTCGATGTGCGGCCCATCTGGTTCCAGTAGCGGCGCGCCAGCTTCAGCGCCACATCGATGGAGTCGGAGCCGCCGCTATTCAGGATGACCTTGGCATCGTCGATCGGGGCCATACTGACGAGCGTTTCCGCAAGCGCAACGGCCCGGTCATTCGTGTAGCGGCCGAACACATGGTAGGAGTCGAGCGTCTTCATCTGCTCGTAGGCGACCTTCGCCATCTCCTCGCGCCCGTGGCCGATGTTGGCGTACCACAGGGATGCGGTGCCATCGAAGAGCCTGGCGCCGGTATCTGTGGTGAGATAGGCGCCTTTCGCGGAGACCACCTGAATCTGTCGGCCGGTCACCGAAGGCATGTGCGCTTGGGCACTCCACAAAGCTGGAGTCGTCATTTTGTTACCTATAAGGGGTTGAGCTGAATTTTTTAGAGGAAATTGTAATACTACTGCTCTGGAATGATAATTGTAACTCTGTCATACAATTTGTCCAGAGCTATGTTTTTCTTGTTGCCGAATTTACGAGGATGAGTCGCATTTCAAATAGTTGGTCGGCAATGTCTAGCAGGTAAAAAGTTATGTTTGTAATGGACGCCTGGTGGCGCCGCTGCCCTAGTGGCAGGGCGTGCGCGCCGACTTCCATGCCGTCTATCGCCAGCGTCGCCATGTGCCCGCGCGGATACGCGCCTTCGTCGAGATGCTGCATGACGAGCTGCCACGACGGGTCGGGGCATCTGGACCTTCCGCCGTTACCCCGGCTTAGACATGGCCCACTACCTTGCCAGTCATCGAGTGCGGCGATGTTCGGCACGCGCTGTGAGTGTCGTCCCGGGAAAATGCGATGAACCAAAAAAATGTCGGGAGCGCATATCCAGATAGTGCACACAGTCGCTTCTTCGACAACATGCGTCAGGCCGGCGCCTAGCTTGTATGCTGGGAACTTCATCTTCCGGGTAAAGTCGCTAGGATACGGATGGGAGTGCACAGGGCGTTGTCTCACTTGGCTTTCAGCCACGATGTCGCGGCTAGCGACGGATACTCATGGAGGTGGATCATGAACAGGATGCAAGGATTGACGCTGGGTGCCCTGGCCCTGTCCCTGATGGTGGGCCTGTCGGCCTGCTCCGGGATGTCGACCCAGGACAGGAACACCGCCCTCGGTGCGGGTGCCGGTGCTGTCGGCGGCTCGGTCCTGACGGGAGGCAGCACCGCCGGTACCGTTGGCGGTGCCATCGTTGGCGGCGTTATCGGCCATCAGGTCGATGACGACGATGACTGATAGGTGAGTGTGAGGCAGCCGATCCGCCATGGTGGGTCGGCTGCGCCAGCTTGCAGTCCCCATAAGGCCTACAGATGCTGCCGTCTGTGCGCTTGCCCCTGACTTCACACTTGCCACGAGCTGCTACGGAAAGCCCGGTAGCGAGTCTTGCCAGAAGCAAGGTTCGTTCCTTCCACTCAGGTGCTGTCCCCGATCAGCAGCTCGAACCCGACGTCATGCTGACGACGGGTGACGCGTTTGCCCTCCAGGCGCTGGAGGAGCTCCTGCGCCGCCAGTCGACCGATGGTATCCCGGGGTGACTGGATGGTGGTCAGGCGCGGGGTGATGAACTGGCCCAACGGGAGGCCGTTGAAGCCTGCGATCGCCACCTCTTCCGGCACCCTGATCCCGAGCCGAAGGGCGTGGAGGAGGGCGCCGCTGGCCAGGTCGTCGTTGGCGAAGTGGATCGCATCGACATCGGGGGTCTCGCGCCTTGCCCGCTCGAGGCCAGCGGCCCCCGCTTCCAGGCTGCCCAGCTGATCGAGCTCCAGCACCGTTGGTGACATGCCGGCAGCCTCCAGGATCTCGGCATGGCCGCGGTAGCGCATCTGCGCCCGATAGTCGTCCCCCAGCCTTGCGCCCACGAAGAGCGGGCGTCGATACCCTCTGTCGACCAGGTGGCGCGCCATGGCACGTCCTGCCTCCACATGGTCGAGCCCCACGTTGAGATCCAAAGCATCGCCCAGCTCCATCACCTCCATCACCGGACGATCGCAGCCCTTGAGGAGCTTGCGACAGGCATCGGTGTGGCGAAGCCCGGCGGTGACCAGCGCGGAGCAGGACCAGCCCAGAAAGGTCCGGACCAGCCGATGCTCGCGCTCGATATCGTAATCCGTGTTGCCCAGCAGGATCTGGTAGCCCGCCGCCTCGAAGGTGGACTGCAAGCCCTTGATCACCTCGATGAACACCGTGTTGGCCAGCGATGGGACGATGACGGCGATGAAGCGCGAGCGCGAGGAGGCGAGGCTGCCCGCCACGAGGTTCGGCACATAGCCCAGGCGGTCCATGGCATCCAGCACCCGCTGTCGGGTCGCATCGTTCACTCGCTCCGGGGCATTCAGTGCCCGGGATGCTGTGATGGAGGAGACGCCGGCCATTTCCGCGACCTGGGCCAGGGTGGGCTGGTCGGATCCCCTGCGGTGACGTGGCTGGGGAGGATGTGTAGACATTGGTCGCACTCCCTGTCGTGACGCTTGCTGGATGAAGGCCGATCCTCTACAACAATGTTAGCGCTAACATGTTAGCGCTACCAGCCGAACCCGGAACAAGCGACCACACAATTACAGGGGGAGTCCGGTGAGCCAACCAAACCAAAGCCTGCGAATCGGCGTGATCGGCCTGGGGGCCATGGGCCGAGGCACCGCTCTGGCGCTTCACGAGCGAGGCCTCGATGTCGTGGGCTGCGACATCATCGAACAGGCCCGCCAGGCCTTCGAGGCCGGGGGCGGGCGCAGCGTCGCGCTTCCCTCCGACCTTGCCGACTGTCATGTCGTGGTGGTGCTGGTGGTCAATGCCCAGCAGGTCGAGTCGGTGCTGTTCGGTGAGCAGGGGCTGGCCCGCCACCTGACCCCGGGCAGCCTGGTGATCCAGTGCGCTACCGTTGCCCCCGCCTTCGCCCGTGAGCTGGGGGAGCGCCTGGGAAGCCTGGGGCTGGCGATGCTGGATGCCCCCGTCAGTGGTGGTGCCGCCAAGGCACGCAGCGGTGAGCTGTCGGTGATGGCCTCCGGGGACGCTGGCGCCTTCGAGAAGGCCGAGCCCGTTCTGGATGCCATGGCCGCCACCGTCTACCGCCTGGGCGACAGCGCCGGTGTCGGCTCCAGCATGAAGTTGGTCAACCAGCTGCTGGCCGGGGTGCACATCGCGACCGCCGCGGAGGCGATGGCGCTGGGCATCCGCCTCGGGCTCGATCCCGAGACGGTATATGAGGTCATCACCCACTCGGCGGGCAACTCCTGGATGTTCGAGAATCGGGTCCCTCACATCCTCAAGGGGGACTACACGCCGCTCTCGGCCGTCGACATCTTCGTCAAGGATCTCAACTTAGTGCATGAGACCGGGCGGGACCTGGCCTTGCCCACGCCGGTGGCGTCCAGCGCGCTACAACAGTTCACGGCGGCCAGGGGCGCCGGTTTCGGGCGCGAGGACGATGCCGCGGTGATCAAGGTCTACCAGCGCCTTTCGGGGATCGACCTGCCCGCCGCCGCCAATGATCCGGAGGGGGCCTGACCATGACACTGGTACTTGGCGCCATCGCCGACGACTTCACCGGCGCGACCGACCTGGCCAACAACCTGGTGAGGGCCGGCATGCGTTGCGTGCAGGTGCTGGGCGTTCCCGACGCCTCCGTCGAGCCGTCCGACGTCGATGCCGTGGTGGTCGCCCTGAAGTCACGCTCCACGCCGGCCAAGGAGGCTGTGGTGGAGTCTCTGTCCGCGCTGGAGTGGCTGCAGGCGCATGGTGCTCGACAGATCTTCTTCAAGTACTGCTCGACGTTCGATTCCACGGAGGCCGGCAACATCGGCCCCGTCGCCGATGCCTTGCTGGAGCGACTGGCGAGTGGCCAGACCGTCATGGTGCCCGCCTTTCCCGTCAACGGCCGCACCGTGTACCAGGGACACCTCTTTGTCGGTGACCGGCTGCTCAACGAGAGCGGCATGGAACATCACCCGCTCAATCCCATGACGGATGCGGACCTGGTGCGCTTCCTCGGGCATCAGACGCCCCATCCGGTCGGCCTCGCGTCACGTCATGTCCTGTCGCAGGGGGCTGGCGCCACGCGCGGCCATCTCGATGCCCTGGCCGAGCGGGGAGTCCGTCACGTGATCTGTGACACCCTGGATGAGCAGGATCTCGACGTGCTCGCCGAAGCCGTGGTGGACACCCCGCTGGTGACCGGTGGCTCCGGACTCGGCCAGGCACTGCCCGAGCAGTATCGCCGGCGCGGCTGGCTGGAACCGGTAGCCGACCCGGGTCGCCTGGCCAGGGCGACGGGCAGTGCCCTGGTGCTGTCGGGCAGTTGTTCCCGGGCCACGCTGTCTCAGGTGAAGCACTTCCTGGAACACCATCCCGGCATCTCACTGGACCCGCTGGCCCTGGCGGAGGGAGACGAACACCTGGCCCAGGCGCAGGCCTTTGCACGAGAGCATCTGGCCGCGGGTGGCCCCGTGCTGGTGTATGCCTCCGCCGATCCCGAACGCGTCAAGGCGGCTCAGGCGGCGCTGGGCGTGGCGAGGGCGGGCGAGCTGGTCGAGCACGCCATGGGACAGCTCGCCAGTCGCCTGGTGGCGGAAGGCGTCGGTCGCCTAGTGGTCGCCGGTGGCGAAACTTCCGGTGCGGTGGTGTCGGCGCTGAGGGTGCGCGAGCTTCGCATCGGCGGGCAGATCGACCCGGGGGTGCCCTGGACACAATCGCCGATGATAGACCGCGATGGGGTGCTGTCACTGGCGTTGAAATCCGGAAACTTCGGAGCGGAGGATTTCTTCATTCGTGCCTTCGAGGTATTGGATGCGCTGAGCGCCGGGGAGAGCAGGGCATGAGTCGTCATCACGAGACACGTCTGCGCGAACAGATCGCCACGCTGGGCAGGTCGCTGTTCGACCGAGGGCTCACCATGGGCTCGAGTGGCAACATCAGCGTGCGCCTGGAGGATGGTGGCTGGCTGATGACGCCCACCAATGCCTGCCTGGGGCGCCTGGATCCGGCCGAGATCTCTCGCCTGGGGGGGCAGGGCGAATGGCTGGATGGCCACAAGCCCACCAAGGAACATTTCCTGCACATGGCCATGTATGCCGAGCGGCCCCAATCCCAGGCGATAGTCCATCTGCACTCGACACACTCGGTGGCGGTCTCCTGTCTGCCCGATATCGATCCCTGCGACTGCATTCCCCCGCTGACGGCCTACTATGTGATGCGCGTGGGCAGGCTGCCGCTGGTGCCCTATCACGTGCCTGGCGATCCCACCCTGGGTGACGCGGTGCGCGGCCTGGCCGGCAAACACAGTGCCGTGCTGTTGGCGAACCACGGACCGGTCGTGGCGGGCAAGAGCCTTGAGGCAGCCGTCTATGCCACCGAGGAGCTGGAGGAGACCGCCAAGCTCTTCCTGCTGCTGCATGGCCGCAACCCTCGTGTATTGACGCCCGAGCAGGTGGCCGAGCTGGAAGCCCGTTTTCCCCGCGACTGAGGAGCCCGACATGATTCGCCTGGCGGCCAACCTGAGCATGCTGTTCACCGAACATGATTTCCTGGATCGCTTCACGGCGGCTTCCGAGGCGGGATTTCGTGGCGTGGAGTACCTCTTCCCCTATGACCACTCGCCGGACACCCTGCGGGATGCCCTGCAGGCGAGCCATCTGCAGCAGGTGCTGTTCAACCTGCCGCCGGGTGACTGGGAGGCCGGCGAGCGTGGCCTGGCCAGCCTGCCCGGTCGTGAAGCCGAGTTTCGCGACTCGGTGGTGGAAGCACTGCGCTACGCCGAGGCCCTCGACTGTCCTCGCGTCCATGCGATGGCGGGCCTGCTCCCGGAGGGCGCGGACGAGCCGACCCGTCAGGCGCACCACGCGACCTTTATCGAGAATCTCCGCTTTGCCGCCCGTGAGGCGGCCAGGGTCGGGCGCGAGGTGTTGATCGAGCCGATCAATACGTGCGACATGCCGGGGTTCTTCCTGTCGCGTCAGGCCCAGGCGATGGCGGTGCTGGAAGCGGTGGGTGAATCCAACCTGCGCCTGCAGTTCGACCTCTATCACTGCCAGATCATGGACGGTGACCTGATACGCCACCTCGAGCACCAGTTCGGTGACATCGGCCATGTCCAGATTGCCGGTGTTCCAGAGCGCCATGAGCCGGACCGCGGAGAGGTGCACTATCCCGCCCTCTTCGAGCGCCTGGAGGCGCTGGGCTATGCGGGGTGGATCGGCTGTGAGTATCGGCCCGCCGCCGATACCCGGTCCGGGCTGGCGTGGGGGGAGGCCTTCGGGCTGATGTCGCACTGAGTCCAACCCGACAGGGGCATGTGCCTGTCATCGGTTCTTTCAATCCTTACCACTTCCATCAGAGGACGAAACGGCCATGCATATCGCGGTTACCGGCGCCGCCGGTTTTCTCGGTCAACGCCTGATCCGGCAACTGCTCGATCAAGGAGAGCTGCGCGGGCAGGCCATCACGAGGCTCACGCTGCTTGACCAGGTGGAGGCCGAGGTGCCCGGTGGGTCGCGTGTCGAGGTGGTCAGCCAGGCACGCGACATCACCGCCGCCGGGGCCTTCGACGACATGCTCGATGCACGCCCGGATGTGATCTACCACCTGGCGGCCGTGGTTAGCTCGGCGGCCGAGGCCGATCTCGACCTGGGCCTTGCCGTCAATCTGGATGCCACTCGGGCCCTGCTCGAGGGATGCCGCCAGCGAGATCTGGGGAACACCCGGCTGATCATGGCGAGTTCGGTCGCGGCCTACGGCGGCGAGCTGCCGGAGACGCTCGACGACATGACGGCGCTCCACCCCCAGAACTCCTATGGCACCCAGAAGGCCATGTGCGAGCTGCTGATCAATGACTATAGCCGGCGCGGCCTGGTCGACGGCCTGGTGCTGCGGCTGCCGACCATCGTCATCCGTCCCGGCCGGCCCAATGCGGCCGCCTCAAGTTTCGCCTCCAGCATCATGCGCGAACCCTTGAACGGAGAGGAGGCCATCTGTCCGGTGCCCACCGACCTGGAGCTCTTCGTCATGTCGCCGGGCAAGGTGGTCGAGGCCCTGGTCCACGGCGCCGAGGTCGATGGCGAGGCGGTCGGCCCGTTTCGCGCCTTCATGCTGCCGGGGATCACCGTCAGCGTCGCCGAGATGATCGATGCTCTCCGGGAGGTGGCTGGCTCCCAGGCGGTCGAGCGGATTCGCCACGAGCCGGATACGAAGATCCAGGCCATCGTGGGCAGCTGGCCCACCCGATTCCATACCCGGCGCGCCGATGTGCTGGGCTTCGAGCGCGACAGGGACTTTCGCGACATCCTCCAGGCGTTCCAGGAAGAGCGCCACTGACCCCCGGGGTCACTCAAGCGTGTCCAACCCAACCGAGGTGATAACAATGACAGCTCACTTTGCACGCAAGACGCTTACCACCGCCATCACCGGCGCCAGCCTGGCCTTCCTGGCCCTGAATGCCCAGGCGGCGCAGACCGTCAACCTGGGGCATACCCTGTCGGACAGCTCCCACTACTCCGTGGGCGCCGATGCCTTCAAGGAGACCCTCGAGCGCCTGAGTGATGGCGAGTTCGAGGTGGTCGAGCATACCGCCGGGGCGCTGGGCGGCGAGCGCGCCATGATCGAGGGACTGCAGATCGGTACGGTGGATGTCGTGATCACCTCCACCGGGCCTCTCGGCAACTTCGTGCCGGAGACCTATGTGCTCGATCTGCCGTTCCTGTTCGAGGACTACGACCAGGCACGCTGTGTGCTGGACAGCGAGATCGGCCAGGAACTGCTCGACAAGATGAGCGATCACGACATCGTGGGGCTGGCCTGGTCGGAAAACGGTTTCCGCCACATGACCAACAGCCAGCGCTCCGTCAAGACGCCGGCGGATGCCGAAGGCCTCAAGGTGCGCACCATGGAGAACAAGGTGCATATGGCGGCCTTCGAGCAGATGGGCGTGCATCCGACGCCCATGGCGTTCCCGGAGGTGTTTACCGCGCTGCAGCAGGGCACCGTGGACGGCCAGGAGAACCCGATCACCGTCATCGTGGCCACCAAGTTCTGGGAAGTGCAGGACCACCTGTCACTGACCGGTCACGTCTACTCGCCGGCCGCCGTGCTGGGCTCGCCGATCCTGCTGGACGGTCTCTCCGACGAGGAGCGCGGCTGGTTCGTCGAGGCCGCCCAGGCCGCCGCCGAGGCGACCCGTGAAGAGGTCTCTCGCCTCGAGCGTGAAGGTGTCGCGCTGCTTCGCGAGAACGGCATGACCGTCGAGACCGATATCGACAAGGCTCCCTTCCAGGAGGCGGTGCAGCCGGCCTACGAGATCTACACCGAGCAGTACGGCAGCGAGATGCTGGACCGCATTCGTGCCAGCGACTGCTGACCCGCCATGACGAAAGCCCGGCCCGCCCAGGGCCGGGCGCCCCATAGCGAAAGGTGGCTGTAATGCTGCGACTCTTCCTGCGTCTCGAGCAGCAGACCACGCGTCTGGCGCTGCTCGGCGCTATCGTGATGTTGATCATCTCGGTCAGCCTGGGCTTCTACCAGGTGCTGACCCGTTTCGTGTTCGACGCGCCGTCGACCTGGTCCGAGGTGATCTCGCGTTCCACCATGATCTGGTGCGTCTTCCTCGGCGCGGCCGCCGGGTTTCGTGGTGGTTTCATGATGTCGGTGGAGGTCATCTATCGCCTGCTTCCCCGGCGCAGGCTGATCTGGCTCGAGGCTTTCATCGCGCTGTGCTGTGCCATCGTGCTGGTGGTGCTGATCGTGTTCGGCATCGCCATGATGCTGCGCGTGCGAAGCCAGATGCTCTCAGGCCTCGAGATCTCCATCGCCTGGGCCTATGCCGCCATGCCGGTGGGCTCCGCCTTCGCCCTGATCGCCGTGCTGGCCCGCCTCGTCGCCCAGGCGCTGGGCATCGACCAGATCGGCCCGGTGACAGAAGACACCCTGCAGGAAACGCCCATCGTGGCAGAGAGGAGTGATACCCCATGAATGCTGCCATCGGCCTGTCGCTGATCATCCTGTTTGCCCTGGGCGTGCCGATTGCCGTGTCGATCGTGCTGGCCTCGATCATCGGCATCGAGTTCTTCTCTCGCCTGCCCTTGCTGCTGGTCCCCCAGCAGATGTTTGTCGGCATCGACCACTTCCCGTTGATGGCGATCCCGTTCTTCATCCTGGCCGGTAACCTGATGGCGGCGGGGGGCATCTCCCGTCGGCTGGTCGACCTGGCCAAGTCCATCGTCGGTGGCCTGCAGGGCGGACTGGCCATGACCTGCGTGCTCACCTGCATGATGTTTGCCGCGGTGTCGGGCTCCAGCGTGGCGACGACCTTCGCCATCGGCTCCATCCTGATCCCGGCGATGGTCAAGCATGACTACCCCCGGCCGCTGGCGGCCTCGATCCAGGCCTCCTCGGCCGAGCTGGGCGTGCTGATCCCCCCGTCGATCCCGCTGATCCTCTACGGCGTCAGCACCGATACCTCCATCGGCAAGCTGTTCATCGCGGGTATCGGTCCCGGGCTTCTGATCGGCGGCGCGTTGCTGCTGTTCCTCTATCTGTTCTGCAAGGTCCGGGGCTACGGCCTCAAGGACCGGGAGGACCGGGAGGCCTTCCCGACCGCGTTCAAGCGAGCCTGGGCCGCGATGCTGATGCCGGTGGTGGTGATCGGCGGTATCTATGGTGGGGTGTTCACGCCCACCGAGGCGTCCGCCGTCGCCGTGGTCTACGCCCTGGTGGTGGGCGGGCTGGTCTACCGCGAGCTCAGCTGGGCGGAGCTGGTGCCCATCCTCAAGGAGAGCGTGATCTCCACCGCGGCGGTGATGCTGATCATCTCGGCCGCGGCGCTGTTCAGCTTCCTGATCAGCCGTTCGGGGTTGCCGACCCAGGTGGCGGGGTGGGTCACCCAGGTCTTCGAGAGCCCCTGGACCTTCCTGCTGGCGGTCAACGTCATGCTGCTGGTGATCGGTATGTTCATCGAGACCTCCGCCGCCATCCTGGTGCTCGCGCCCATCTTCACCCCGATCGCGATGCAGTACGGGATCGACCCGGTCCACTTCGGGCTGATCGTGGTGGTCAACCTGGCGCTCGGCATGTTCACCCCGCCGTTGGGCGTGAACCTGTTCGCCGCCTGCGCGGTGGCCAAGCTCTCCATCGACCAGCTGCTGCCCTGGCTGGTGAGGTTTGTGCTGGTGGTGCTGGCCTGTCTGCTGGCCATCACGTATATGCCCTGGATCTCCCTGGGGCTGGTGGATCTGCTCTATTGATATCGTCGACAACAACAAGGAGTGACACATGACGGAACCGCTCGAGTACCCCCGCCCGCAGGCACTGATCGGTGGCGAGTGGGTCACCACGCCGCATACCCTGGAGGTGGAGACGCCGTCCCGTGGCGAGGTCATCACCCGGATTGCCCGCTGCCAGGCCGCCGAGGTGGGGGCGGCCGTTCAGGCGGCGCGCCAGGCCTTCAGCGGTGAACTGGGCGAATGGGCGTCCTGGACGGCACGACGTCGCAGCGAATGGTTGCTGGGGTTCGCCGCCACCATCGAGGCGGATCATGAACGCCTGGCCCGCCTCGAGTGTGCCGACACCGGCAAGCCGATGACCCAGGCGCGGGGGGATATCACCGCCTGCGCGCGCTACTTCCGGTTCTACGGCGGTGCCGCCGACAAGCTGCATGGCGAGACCATCCCGTTCGAGAACGACTTCGCGGTGATGACCCTGCGTGAACCCTATGGGGTCTGTGCGCAGATCATCCCCTGGAACTACCCTGCCCAGATCTTCGGGCGCTGCGTGGCGGCGGCCCTGGCGGCCGGCAACACCGTGGTGCTCAAGCCGGCGGAGGATGCCTGCCTCAGCGTGCTGCGACTGGCGGAGCTGGCGGTGGAGCAGGGGTTGCCAGCGGGAGCACTCAACCTCGTGCCCGGCCTGGGACACGAGGCGGGCGCCGCGCTGTCGGCGCACCCGGACATCGACCACCTGTCGTTCACCGGATCGCCGGAGACGGGCACCCTGGTGACCCAGGCGGCCGCCGAGCACCATGTGCCGGTGACCATGGAGCTGGGGGGCAAGTCGCCCCAGCTGGTGTTCGACGATGCCGACCTCGACGCCGCGCTGCCCTTCCTGGTGCGCGGCATCATCCAGAATGCCGGTCAGACGTGCTCGGCGGGAAGCCGCCTCCTGGTGCAGCGGTCGGTCGCCGACCGGGTGCTGGAACGCCTTGCCGAGCGCTTCTCGGCGTTGCGCTGTGACGTGGGGGAGGCCGACGCCGATTGCGGTCCGCTGATCAACGCCCGGCAGAAGGCCAAGCTGGAGGCACGCCTGGAGGCGGCGGCCCGTGATGGCATCCGGACCCTGGCCCAGGGCCAGATGGCAGAACGTGCGCCGGCAGGGGGCCACTTCGTGATGCCCAGGGTGCTGACCGATATCCCCGCGGGTCACGAGGTATTACGTGAGGAGCTCTTCGGCCCGGTCCTGGCGGTCCAGGTCTTCGAGGACGAGGCCGAGGCGCTCGCGCTTGCCAACGCCACGGACTTCGGCCTCTGTGCCGGCATCTGGACACGCGATGGTGGCCGTCAGCTCCGACTGGCGAAGGGGATCCGCAGCGGTCAGGTCTTCGTCAACAACTATGGGGCCGCCGGCGGCATCGAGCTTCCCTTCGGCGGCGTGGGCCGTTCCGGGCATGGTCGCGAGAAGGGGTTTGAGGGTCTGCGCAGTTACACACGTATCAAGACGGTGGCACTGCACCACGGCTGAATTCACGGACAGGAAAGGAGAAACGCATGGAGAGTCGTCAGCGCATCGGCCTGATCGGAGCGGGCCTGATGGGGCACGGTATCGCCCGCAATATCCTGAAGGCCGGCTATCCCCTGGTCATTCTGGATCACCCCGGCAATCAGCCACTGGACGACCTGCTCTCGGCCGGTGGCACGTTGGCGGCCACACCCCGGGAGGTGGCCGAGCGCTCGGAGGTGGTGATCCTCTGCGTGACGGGCACCCCTCAGGTGGAGAGCGTGCTCTTCGATGCCGATGGCGTATCGGAGGGAGTGCGGCAAGGCACTCTGATCATCGACTGTTCGACGGCCATCCCGAGTGCCACCCGAGCCATCGCCGAGCGCATCGCCGAGGCGGGGGGCTGCTTCATGGATGCCGCCATGACCCGGACGCCGAAGGAAGCCGAGGAGGGAAGGCTGAACCTGATCGTCGGGGCCCCGGAGGCGCTGTTCACGGCGACCCGGCCCCTGCTCGAGACCTTCGCCGAGAACATCGCCCATGCCGGAGAGGTCAGCGCCGGTCATACCCTGAAGCTGCTGCACAACTTCGTCTCCCTGGGCTTCTCGGCGGTGCTCGCCGAGGCGGCCGCGGCCTCTCGCCAGGCAGGCATCGACGATGCCGCGCTGCTCGAGGTGCTGGGCAAGGGCGGGGGCGGCGGCGTGGTGTTCGAACGCCTGCGCCCCTTCATCGAAAGCGGCGACCCCTCCGGCTTCCGCTTCAGCGTGGCCAATGCCACCAAGGACCTGGGCTACTACCACGCCATGACGGAGGCGCTGGGGGCGCGGCGCGACGTCGCGCTGGCGGTGGAGGGGCTATATCGCGGCGTGGAGCCACAGGACCTGCTGGTGCCCGAGGTGATCGGCGTGCTGGCCGATACCCGCTCCTGATGGCGCCTGGGGCTTCATCGGGGCTCTCCCACCGGCAGCAGGGCCTGCTCCTGACCGGTGGCGGGGCCCTTGTCATGTCCCCCGATGCCTTGCTGATCAAGCTCGCCGCGCTGCCCGATGCCGAGATCCTGATGTGGCGAGGCTTCCTTTCCGGGCTGGGCTTCTTCCTGATCGCCCTGGCCCGTCATGGGCGAGGCATCCTGGGCGTCTACCGCCGATGTGGCGGCACCGGCATCGCCGTGGCGCTGCTGTTCAGCCTGACTACCTGCGGCTTTGTGCTGGGCAATCAGTACACCAAGGCCGGCAATGTCCTGATGATCCTTGCCGCCGCGCCCCTGATCGCGGCGCTGTTCTCGCGCCTCATCCTCAACGAGCGGTTGCCGCGGCGTACCTGGCTGGCGATCGGCGCCTGCATGCTGGGTATCGGCATGATCGTGATCGATGATGCCGGCGCGGGCAGCTGGCTCGGCAACGGCTTCGCCCTGATAGCGGCAACGACGCTTGCGCTCAACTTCACGCTTTGCCGACGCCGGCCGGGAATCGACATGAGCCCCATGCTGGTGTTCAACGGGCTGATCGTCGGTAGCGGAGCGTCGCTCGTTCTGCTGCTGGGCAGTGGGCATCTGCCACTGCCTGGTCTACAAAGTGGCGCTTATGTCGTGCTGCTGTGCCTGTTCATCGTGCCGGTCGGTGTCACCCTGCTGCAGCGCGGGCCGCTCTACTTGCCGGCGGCCGAGGTGGGCCTGCTGCTGTTGCTCGAGGTGGTGGTGGGCACGCTGTGGGCCTGGGGCATCCTGGGTGAGCGGCCCAGTGCCGTGGCGCTGTTGGGCGGCGCCCTGGTGCTGGGGACATTGACAGCGAAAGGGTTATACGAGCGGCAGTTGGAATACCAGGCGGCCCGCTCAGTGGGTCGTCCAGGCATTTGACCCTGAGTCGAGAGCCCGCGTGTTGGTCCCTGCTGGTGCGAACCGGATGACTTCCAGGGGACACACGCCATTTCTGTGGTGCGCCGGGCCATGCGGGTCTGCTGTGTCTGCGGTCGTGTGAACGGCTGGCGACGAGGGTTACACTGTCTTCATCCCGAGCAGCGGAGCCCCCGGCCGTGAACGTCATCATGTTTACCAACACCTACCTGCCGATCGTCGGCGGGGTCAGCGAGTCCGTGCAGCGCCTGGCGGTGAGCCTGCGCGAGCTCGGCCACCGGGTGCTGGTGGTGGCGCCGCGCCTGGATGGCCAGGCGGAGACGGAGGAGGGCGTGGTGCGGGTCGCGGCGGTGCAGCACTTCAACGGCAGCGACTTCTCGCTGCCGGTGCCGATTCCCGGCCAGCTCCATGAGGCGGTGGAGGCCTTCGACCCGGACATCGTGCACTCCCATCACCCCTTCCTGCTCGGCGACACCGCGGCACGCACCGCCGAGACCTACGGCCTGCCGCTGGTGTTCACCCACCACACCCTCTACGAGCACTACACCCACTACGTGCCCGGCGACTCGCCGCGCATGCAGCGCTTCGCCGTGGCGCTGGCCACCGAGTACACCCGGCTGTGCGACGAGGTGATCGCGCCCAGCGAGAGCATCCGTCGGCTGCTGATCGAGCGCGGCGCCAACGCGGCGATCAGCGTGGTGCCGAGCGGCGTGGACATGTCTCGCTTCGCCGCCGGCGACGGGCGAGCCTGGCGCGAGCGGCTGGGAATCCCCGAGGAGGCCTGCGTGGTCGGCCACCTGGGGCGGCTGGCCTTCGAGAAGAACCTCGACTTCCTGGCGCGCGCCGTCGGCCTGGCGCTGGAGCGCGACGAGCGCCTCCACTGCCTGGTGGTGGGGGAGGGGGAGGCGCGCCCGGCCATGGAGGCGTGCTTCGATGAGGCCGGCGTCGGCGCGCGGGTGCACTTCACCGGGCGGCTGCAGGGCCAGGCGCTGATCGATGCCTACCACGCCATGGACCTCTTCGCCTTCGCCTCCCACAGCGAGACCCAGGGCATGGTGGTGGCCGAGGCCATGGCCACCGGGTTGCCGGTGGTGGCCCTGGATGCCCCCGGGGTGCGAGAGGTGGTGCGGGACGGCGAGAACGGCTGCCTGCTGGAGGCCGACGATGCCGAGGCGATGGCCGCGGCCCTGGCGGCGCTGGTCGAGCCCGCGGCGCGTGCGCCCCTGGCAGAGGGGGCGGAGCGGACCGCGGCGGCCTTCGACGAGGCGCGTTGTGCCGAGCGCTGTCTCGAGGTCTATCGGCGTGCCATCGCCGCCGGCGGTCCCTTCACTCATGCCGAGGAGGGGGGCTGGGAGCGGGTGCGCCACCGCCTGGGGGCGGAGTGGCAGATGCTCCGCCACCGTGGCCGGGTGCTGGGCAAGCTGGTCCACGCCACCTGGGAGGAGGAGCGCCCCGACTGGTGGCCCGGCGGGCCGGCGAAGTGATCAGCGCCGGCGGCGGTCGGCCCAGCGCTTGAGCGCCACCAGCAGCAGCACCGCCAGCAGCAGGCCACCGGCCCCCCAGGCGAGCTCGCCGCGACTCTCGGCGGTGGCCAGCTCCCCCAGCTGGCTGCCCAGCAGCGTGACCCCGGCGAGCCCGGGGGCGATCCCCAGCGCCGAGCCCACCAGATAGTCGCGCAGGCGCAGGCGAAAGGCGCCGGCCATCATGTTGGTGAGGGTGAAGGGGGCCAGCGGCAGCAGGTTGACGACGGTCATGGTGCGGATGCCGCGCCCGGAGAGGTAGCGCGAGATCCCCTTAAGGCGCTTGCCGCCGTGGCGCAGCAGGGCTTCGCGGCCGATGCGCCGGCCCACCCACCAGGTGACCAGCGAGGCGCCGAGGGTGCCGGCCAGGGCGTAGCCGAAGCCCCACCAGGGGCCGAACAGCAGCCCGGTGGCCCCCACCAGCAGGCTCAGCGGGAACATCACCAGCGACGCCCCGGCGTAGACGGCCATCACCACCAGCAGCGTCCAGGGTGCGTCTCGCCAGCCGGGCGCCGAGGCGGCCAGCGCCCGCAGCGCCTCCAGGGTCAGCACCCCTTCTCGGGCCAGCCACTGCCAGCCCAGCGCCAGGAGCAGCAGCGTCAGCACCACCACCAGCGGCAGCCACAGCGCGGCGGGGGGGCGGCGCGACACCCTCATGCCCGTTGCCGGGCCAGGTAGTCGCCCAGCGCCTCGAGCACCCGCTCGATGGCGTCGTCATCGAGGTCGCGGTGCACCACCAGGCGGGTGGCGTAGAGCAGCTCGACGAGGATCCCGCGCTCGGCGAGCCAGGCGCGCAGCGGGGCGACGTGGCGCTCGGGCACGCGCAGGAACACCATGTTGGTGGCCTGGTAGGCCACCTCGAGCTCGGGCAGCGCGCGGATCCCCTCGGCCAGATGCGCGGCACGGCGGTGGTCGGCGGCAAGGTCGGCCACGTGGTGGTCCAGCGCATGGTGGCAGGCGGCGGCGATGATGCCGGACTGGCGCATGCCGCCGCCCAGCACCTTGCGCCAGCGCCGGGCGCTGTCGATCAGCTCGCGGGAGCCCGCCAGGGCCGAGCCCACCGGGGCGCCGAGCCCCTTGGAGAAGCACAGCGAGACCGAGTCGAAGGGCGCGCAGAGCGCGGCAAGCGGGGTGTCGCTTGCCACCGCGGCATTGAACAGCCGGGCGCCGTCGAGGTGGGTGGCCAGGCCGTGCTCCCGGGCCAGCGCGGTGGCCGCCGCCACGTAGTCGGGGTCGAGGACCTTGCCGCCGATGGTGTTCTCCAGCGCCAGCAGGCGGGTGCGGGCGAAGTGGAAGTCGTCGGGCTTGATCGCCGCGCGGATGCGCTCCAGCGGCAGCGAGCCGTCCTCGGCGTGCTCAAGCGGCTGGGGCTGGATGCCGCCGAGCACCGCGGCACCGCCGCCCTCGTACTTGTAGGTGTGGGCCTGCTGGCCGGCGAGGTATTCGTCGCCGCGCTGGCAGTGGGCGAGCAGGGCGGCCAGGTTGCTCTGGGTGCCGCTGGGGAAGAGCAGGGCGGCGGCCTTGCCGGCGCGTTCGGCCACCGCGGCCTCGAAGCGCGCCACGCTGGGGTCGTCGCCCCAGACGTCGTCGCCCACCGGGGCGGCATGCATGGCGTCGCGCATGGCGGCGCTGGGGCGGGTGACGGTGTCGCTGCGCAGGTCGATCATCGGCGCCTCCTGGGGAACGGGCGGTGGGTCAGTGGCGCTCGGGGTGGGCCGTCAGGGGCCGCAGCTGATACTCGGCCGGCAGGCGGGCCAGCGGGGCCTGGCGGAAGTAGCGGCCGAGCAGTTCGAAGAGCGCCGGGTAGGCATCATGCAACAGGTCGGGGGCGGTGAAGAAGGCCTCGCAGCACACCGCGAAGCACTCGCCGGGATGGGTGGCGGCGTAGTCGTCGATGGGCGTGGCCTCGCCGCGTTCGAGCCGCGCCTGGAGGTCGTCCCACACCGCCATGAACAGCCGGTGCCACTCCCGCGGGTCGATCTCGGCGGGCAGCGGCGGGAAGCCGTCGACGTCCAGCGAGTTGCCCAGGTCGAGCTTGTGGGCGAACTCGTGGATCAGCACGTTGAAGCCCGAGAAGTCGCCGCTCTCCATCAGGTCGGGGAAGGCCACCACCACCGGCCCCTGGTGGGAGGTCTCGCCGGCACGTTCGTCGTCGTACTCGTGCATCACGCCGAACTCGTCCATCTCCTCCACCCGGCGCTGGAAGGCATCGGGCAGCACCAGCACCTCGTGGACGTTGGCGAAGGCCTCATGGTGCTCTTCCTCGGACCAGCCCAGGGTCAGCAGGCCGGCCTGGGCGGCCAGCGCCAGCCGCGCGGGCAGGTCGAAGGGCGTGACCTCGGCGAGCTCGGGGTGCAGGGTGACCCGCTTGGCGTGCAGGAAGCGCCAGGCGCGCCGGCCCAGGCATGCGGCCTCCTCCTCGGCCAGGGCGGCCAGCAGCGGCACGCGCCCACGGGCCTCGGCCCAGGCCGCCTCGGGGAAGGGGTGGCGCGCCGCGAAGCGCTGCTCGCGCCAGCGGCGCAGGCGATCCAGCATCGCTTAGGCGCCTCCTCAGTTCTCGTCGAGGTCGGCCCCGGACTTCCACGACCAGTCGCGCCAGCGCAGGTCGAAGAGGTCCTTGCGGCGATCCTTGAGGTTGGTCACCGAGCCCTCGTTGCGCACCATGGTCAGCCGCGTCAGGTCGAGGTCCGAGAACATGATCATCTCGGTGTTGGGCGTGGTCTCGGAGAGCACGGCGTCGTGGGGGAAGGCGAAGTCCGAGGGCGAGAAGACCGATGACTGAGCGTACTGGATCTCCATGTTCTCGATGGAGGGCACGTTGCCCACGCTGCCACACAGCACCACGTAGCACTCGTTCTCGATGGCCCGGGCCTGGGCGCAGTGACGCACCCGCAGGTAGCCGTTCTTGGTATCGGTCCAGAAGGGCACGAAGAGGATGTCCATCTCCTGCTCGGCCAGCAGCCGCGGCAGCTCCGGGAACTCCACGTCGTAGCAGATCAGGATGCCGATGCGCCCGGCGTCGGTGTCGAACACCTGGAGGTCGTCGCCGCCCTCGATCACCCAGTCGCGGCGCTCCTGGGGGGTGATGTGCAGCTTGGCCTGGCGCTCCAGGGTGCCGTCGCGGTGGCACAGGTAGGCGACGTTGTAGAGGCGGTCGTCCTCGCCCACCTCGATCATCGAGCCGGCGATGATGTTGATGTTGCAGGAGACCGCCATGCGCGAGAGCTCGGTCTTGAACTGCTCGGTGAAGCTGGCCAGGAAGCGGATGGCGGCCATCTGGTCCTGCTGGGCGGCGCGGTCCTGCAGGCCCATCAGCGGCGCGTTGAACAGCTCCGGGAAGACCGCGAAGTCGCTCTTGTAGTCGGCGAGGGCATCGACGAAGTACTCCACCTGCTGCAGCACCGCCTCCACCGAGTCGAACTCGCGCATCTGCCACTGCACGGCGCCGACCCGCACCTGGGTCTTGCGGGTGTCGAGCACCAGTTCGGCGGGCTCGTAGAGGAAGTTGTTCCACTCCAGCAGGGTGGCATAGCCCTGGGAGCGCTCGTCTTCGGGCAGGTAGTCGCGCAGCAGGCGCTTGACCTGGAAGTCGTTGGCCAGCTGGAAGGAGAGGATGGGGTCGTGGATCTCCTTGCGCGCCACCTGGTCGATGTACTGGGTGGGGGTGAGCGCCTCGGCGTGCTGGTGGTACTCGGGGATGCGGCCGCCGGCGAGGATCGCGCGCAGGTTCAGCGAGCGGCACAGCTCCTTGCGCGCGTCGTAGAGGCGCCGGCCCAGGCGGTAGCCGCGATAGTCGGGGTGGATCAGCACGTCCAGCCCATACATGGCGTCGCCCTCGGGGTCGTCGAGGATCACCTCGCGCTTGCCGATCAGGTCGTCGTACTTGTGGGGGTTGGTGAACTCGTCGTAGTCGACCCGCACGGTCAGGGCGATGCCCACCAGGCGGCCGTCGTCCTCGATGACCACCTGGCCGTCCGGGAAGGACTCGATCAGCTTCTCGATGGTATGCCGTGACCAGGCGCCACCGATGTCGTGGTAGACGGCATCCATCAGCGACTCGAGCTGGGGGTAGTCCGCAAGCGTCAGGTTGCGCAGCGTGAGGTGCAGGTCGTCGAGGGACATGGTGCATCCTTGTCTGTCGGAGGGCAGAGCGAGAAGTCTAGCACGTGGGGTCGGGGTCCCGGCTGGCGCGGGGGCGGACCAGCGGCCGGGTCAGGGTCTGGGCCATGATCACGCCGGCGAGGATCAGCGCGCCGCCCAGGAAGTGGAAGGCCGCGATGGTCTCGCCCAGGGCGAGCATGGCGATGATGGCGCTGAACAGCGGCATCAGGTTGATGAAGATGCTGGCCTGGCTGGCACCGATGCGGCGGATCGCCAGCATCCACAGGAAGGTGGTGACGATGGAGGCGGGGATGCCGGCGTAGAGGATCAGGCCGACGTTGCCGGCGTCCACCGGGGTCATGGGGCCCAGCAGGTAGGGCGGCAGCAGGAAGAGCACCGCGAAGATCACCTGGCCGTAGAGCAGTACCCAGGGCGGCAGGTCGATGGGCCAGCGCTTGAGCATCACCCCGTAGAGGGCGTAGCAGGTGGCGGCCACCAGCATCAGGGCGTCGCCCTTCGCCACCGTCAGCTCCAGCAGCGAGAGCGGGTTGCCGCGCCCCAGCAGGACACTTACGCCCACAAGCGCCAGGACGCCGCCGGCCACGCCGCCCAGGCTCGGCGGCTCGCGCAGCACCAGGGCGCTGAGCAGCACGGTGAGCAGCGGCACCATGGCGGCCAGGATGCCCATGTTGGTGGCGCTGGTGGTCTCGGCGGCGACGTAGGCGAGCCCCTGCCACAGCCCCATGCCGAGCAGGCCCAGCACGGCGAGCTTCGGCCACTCGCGGCAGATCGCCGCGCGATGGCGCCAGGCCGCCGGGGCCAGGAAGGGCGTCAGCACGGCCAGCGCCAGCACCCAGCGCAGGAAGGCGATGCTGCTGGGGGCGATGGCGCCGACGGTGAGCTGGTTGATGGTCATGTTGCCCGACCAGATCAGCACGGCGCCGAGCGGCGCCAGGAAGGCAAGCAGTGGCATCCTTATCCTCTTCTCCAACGCAAGGGCCCCCGCATGGCGGGGGCCCTGTAGCTTACTGCAGCGCCTGCGCACAGGCGATGGCGGGTGGCGATGGCCTCAGCCGATGGCGGCCACGCCGGCGCGGGCGACCTGCACGTCCTGGTCGGGCTTGACGCCGGAGATGCCGACGGTGCCGGCGACCTCGCCGTCCACCAGCACCGGCACGCCGCCGGCCAGCAGCGATTGCATGGGGGCGGTGACGAAGGCGGTGCGACCGCCGTTGATCATCTCCTCGAAGGCCTGGGTCTCGCGGCGACCGATGGCGGCGTTGCGGGCCTTCTGGGCGGCCACCTCGGCGCTGAAGGGCGGCGCGCCATCCAGGCGGCGCAGGCCGAGCAGGTGGCCGCCGTCGTCGGCCACGGCGATGGTCACGCCCCAGCCGTTGGCCTCGGCCTCCTGCTGGGCGGCATCGAGGATGGCGTTGACGTCGGTCAGGGTCAGGGCTGGCTTGGTCTTCATGAGTAGTCTTCCTCTTGATGATGGAACGCTGTTGCAGGGGGTGAGCAGGCTCGGAGGCGGTTGCTAGGCGAGCGCCTCGTCCACGATCTCGATCCAGTGTCGCACCTCGGTGCGGTTGGCGCCGGCCAGGTGGGTCTGGCAGCCGATGTTGGCGGTGACGATCACCTCGGGGTTGCCGGCCTCGAGGTTGTCGAGCTTGTTGTCGCGCAGCTGCTTCGAGAGCTCCGGCTGGGTGATGGAGTAGGTGCCCGCCGAGCCGCAGCAGAGGTGGGCGTCGGCCACCGGGGTCAGCGCGAAGCCGAGCCGGGTCAGCACGCCCTCCACGGCGCCACCAAGCTTCTGGGCGTGCTGCAGGGTGCAGGGGCAGTGGAAGGCGAGCCGGCGACCCTGCTTCACCTCGAGGTCGTCCAGGGCCTCGTCACGCAGCACCTCGACCAGGTCCTTCGCCAGCTCGCTCACCCGGGCGGCCTTGTCGGCGTAGTCGGGGTCGTCGGCGAGGATCTCGGCGTACTCCTTGACGAAGGCGCCGCAGCCGCTGGCGGTCTGCACGATGGCCTCGGCACCGGCCTCGATCTGCGGCCACCAGGCGTCGATGTTGGCCCGCGCCCGCGCGCGCCCCTCGTCCTGGGCATTGAGGTGGAAGTCGATGGCGCCGCAGCAGCCGGCCTCGGCCACCGGGGTGAGGCCGATGCCGAGGCGATCCAGCACACGGGCGGTGGCGGCGTTGGTGTTGGGCGAGAGGCCCGGCTGCACGCAGCCCTCTAGGATCAGCATGCGGCGGGCATGCTGCCTGCCCTCGGGGCGCCTTCCGGCATCCACCGGGGCGGGCGGCATCTTGTCCCTGAGCACGCCCGGCACCAGCGGCCTGAAGGTCAGCCCCAGCTTGAGCAGCGCCTGGAAGCGCTTGGGCTCCACCAGCGCCTTGCGCAGGCCATAGCGCAGTGCGCGCTCCGAGGCCTTGCGGGGCACCCGGCGCTCGACCTCGGCGCGGCCGATGTTGATCAGCTTGTGGTACTCCACCCCCGAGGGGCAGGTAGTCTCGCAGTTGAGGCAGGTGAGGCAGCGATCGAGGTGGAGGCGGGTCTCCTCGGTCACCTTGTCGCTGCCCTCGGGGGCCTCGAGCATCTCCTTGATCAGGTAGATGCGCCCGCGCGGGCCGTCGCGCTCGTCCCCCAGCAGCTGGTAGGTGGGGCAGGTGGCGTTGCAGAAGCCGCAGTGCACGCAGGTGCGCAGCACCCGATCGGCCTCGCGGATATGCGGCTTCTGGAGGTCTTCCGCGGTGAAGTGCGTCTGCATGGTGGCGTCTCCCCGTGTCTCAGAATGCCGCGTAGAGCCGGCCCGGGTTGAAGATCCCCTTGGGGTCCAGCTGGGTCTTGAGGTTGCGGTGGTACTTCTCGACCACCGGCTCGAGCGGGGTGAAGGGCGTGTCCACCGCCGCGCCGCCGGTGCCGCGCCAGCAGGTGGCGTGGCCACCGGCCTGGCGTGCCACCGCGCGGATCGCCTCGGCGTCGGCGTCGCTGCGCACCCAGCGCTGGCAGCCGGCCCAGTCGTAGAGCACGTCGGTCTCGGCGGTGACGCCCGGGATCTCCAGCGCCGGGGTGTGGTGGGGCAGCGAGAGCCGCCACAGCGCGCGTGGGTCTTCGGCGGTGAAGAAGTCCAGCCGCTGCTCACGCAGGGCCTCCCAGAAGCCGTCGAGCAGCTCGTCGCCGCCGAGGCGCTCGGCGGTGGCGGCCACCGAGCTGGGGCCGCCCTCCAGGCGCAGGTGCAGGGCGCCCTCCAGCCAGGCGGCGGCGGTGATCGGCATGGGCTGGCGACCCCACTCGGCGAGCCGCTCCAGGGCGTCGGCCAGCGGCATGTCCAGGTGCAGGCTGCGGCTGGCGCCGGGCAGCGGCAGCACCTTCATGGAGACCTCGGTGATCAGCCCCAGGGTGCCCTGGGCACCCACCATGAGGCGCGAGAGGTCATAGCCGGCGACGTTCTTCATCACCTGGCCACCGAAGCGCTGCTCGCTGCCCTGGCGCATGATCACGCGCGTGCCCAGCACGAAGTCGCGCACGCTACCGGCCCAGGGGCGGCGGGGGCCGGAGAGCCCGGTGGCGATCATGCCGCCCACGGTGGCGTCATCGCCGAAGTGGGGGGGCTCGCAGGGCAGCATCTGCCCCTCGGCGGCCAGCGCGGCCTCGAGCTCGCGCAGCGGCGTCCCGGCGCGCACCGAGACGATCAGCTCCACCGGGTCGTACTCGGTGATGCCGCGGTGCTCGCGGGTGGAGAGGCTCTCGCCGTCCACGGCGCGACCATAGAAGGCCTTGGTGTCGCCGCCGACGAGGCGCAGGGGGCTGCCCTCGGCCTCGGCGCGGCGGATGCGGTCGGCCAGCGCCTCGCTGGCGTCCTGGCTTGGGATGTCGTTCATGGTCACCATGTTGTCCTGTCTCCTGGCCGGCGCTCAGGCGTGGGTCGGCGCGGGCGCGTCGCCGGCGCTCTTGGTCAGGCGGAACTCGGAGCAGCGCGCCGGCGTGGGAATGTTCTTGCCCGGATTGAGCAGGCCGTCCGGGTCGAAGGCTGCCTTGGCGGCGCGGAAGGTGGTGAGCTCGCCGGGGCTGAATTGCACGCACATCTGATGGATCTTCTCGCGCCCCACGCCGTGCTCGCCGGTGATGGTGCCGCCGACCTCGACGCACAGCTCCAGGATGCGCCCGCCGAGCTCCTCGGCGCGCTCGAATTCGCCGGGCTGGTTGGCATCGAAGAGGATCAGCGGGTGCATGTTGCCGTCGCCGGCGTGGAAGACGTTGGCGACGCGTAGGCCGTACGCCTCGCCGAGGTCGCCGATGCCCTTGAGTACCCGGGCCAGCTCGCGGCGGGGGATGGTGCCGTCCATGCAGTAGTAGTCGGGCGACATGCGGCCCACCGCGGGGAAGGCGTTCTTGCGTCCGGCCCAGAATAGCGCGCGCTCGGCCTCGTCGCGGGCCTGCTGGATGTCGGTGGCGCCGGCCTGCTCCAGCACGCGGCGCACGGTCTGGCAGTCGTCGTCGACGTCGGCCTCCACGCCGTCCAGCTCGCAGAGCAGGATCGCCTCGGCCTCCACCGGGTAGCCGGCGCCGATGAAGTCCTCGGCGGCGCGGATCGCCAGGTTGTCCATCATCTCCAGGCCGCCGGGGATGATGCCCGCGGCGATGATGGCGCCGACGGCGTCGCCGGCCTTCTCGATGTCATCGAAGCTCGCCATCAGCACCTTGGCGGTCTCCGGCTTGGGCAGCAGCTTGACGGTGATCTCGGTGACCACCCCGAGCATCCCCTCGGAGCCGTTGAACAGCGCCAGCAGGTCGAAGCCGGGGGCGTCCAGGGCGTCCGATCCCAGGGTCATGTGCTCGCCCTCGATGGTGAGCACCTCGACCCGGATGACGTTGTGCACGGTGAGGCCGTACTTGAGGCAGTGCACCCCGCCGGCGTTCTCGGCGACGTTGCCGCCGATGGAGCAGGCGATCTGCGAGGAGGGGTCCGGCGCATAGTAGAGCCCGTGGGGGGCGGCGGCCTCGGAGATCGCCAGGTTGCGCACCCCCGGCTGGACCCGTGCGGTGCGCGCCTCGGGGTCGATCTCGAGGATGCGGTTGAAGCGCGACAGCACCAGCAGCACGCCGTGCTCCAGCGGCATGGCGCCGCCGGAGAGGCCGGTGCCGGCGCCGCGGGTCACCACCGGCACGCCCAGGACATGGCAGCGCTTGAGCAGGGTCTCGACCTGCTCCAGGGTCTCGGGCAGCGCGACCAGCATCGGCAGGGCGCGATAGGCGGAGAGGCCGTCGCACTCGAAGGGGCGCAGGTCCTCCTCGCGGTGCAGCAGCGTCATGCCGGGCAGCGCCTGGCGCAGGTCGGCGAGGACCTCGGCCTGGGCGATGCGGGGCGGCTCGCCATCGAGCCGGGCGTCGTAGTGGGTGCTCATGTGGACTCCCCATGCGTCTCGTCAGGGCGGAACGGCCATCGCGAGGCGCGTCCCGGTCACGGCGGTGGGCGCGCCTTGCGGCACATCTATGGCACTATCGTGGCAGCGCTGGCGCTGCTGTCCAGTCTGTGGTGCACTGGTCAGACCAGTAATTGGTCTACTATATGGAAGGATTTTCCAGTGTATCCTCGCAGCCTAGCCGTTCGTCGCTGCGACGGCCACGACCGTGACGCCGCACCGGCAGGAGAGAGCCCATGACGCCAAGCCCCGATGACGCCTATGGCGGCCAGCGAACCCCGGAGGGGGTGGCCGCGCGCCTCGAGCGCCTGATCCTCGACGGCATCTTCCGCACCGGGCAGCTGCTGCCCTCCGAGCGGCGGCTGTGCGAACGGCTGGGGGTGTCGCGCGCCTCGCTGCGTGAGGGGCTGCGCATCCTGCGCAGCAAGGGCATCATCGAGACCCGCCAGGGGCGGGGTTCCACGGTGGCCTCGCTGCTGCCGGCCCGGGAGCAGAGCCCGCTGATGCACCTCTTCCGTGACCATCCGCGCACCCTGTTCGACCTGCTCGAGGTGCGCGCCCTGCTGGAAGGGGAGTCGGCGCGGCTGGCCGCCAGCCGCGGCAACCCGGCGGACCGGGTGCTGATCACCCGGCGCTACCGCGAGATGGCCGACTACGTGGCCAGCGCCGACCCCATCGACGTCGAGCGCCTGGCGCGCCTCGACCACGCCTTCCACCTGGCGATCTCCCAGGCCTCCCACAACCCGGTGCTGGTGCATACCCTGCAGAGCCTCACCGACCTGCTGCTGAGCTCGGTGTTCGCCTCGGTGAAGAACCTCTACCACCGCCCGGAGCCCCGGGAGATGATCAACCGCCAGCACGCCCGGCTCCACGACGCCGTGGTCAAGGGCAAGCCGGAGCAGGCCCGCCGCGTGGCGCTGGAGCACCTCAACGGCCTCGGCGAGGCGTTGCGCGAGATCGAGGCCGAGGACGAGCGGCTGGAGCGCTCGGCGATGCGGCTGGATGGGTGGGAGTAGCGCCTCTGGCCCGGCTCTGGCCAGTCGTTTCTCTCCACCGGTCTTGCTGTCCCATGAAACGCATCGCCCCCGGCAATGCCGGGGGCGATGTGTTCGCGACGGGGGGACCCGGTCAGCCGAGGCCGAGCAGCGGGTCGCCGATGCCCAGCACGTAGAAGGCGATCAGCGCGATGATCCCGGTGGCGACGAGGTAGTAGATCGTCGGCAGGATCGTCTTGCGGATGGTCTCGCCTTCGCGGCCGAGCAGGCCCACGGTGGCCGAGGCCGCCACCACGTTGTGGATGGCGATCATGTTGCCGGCGGCGGCCCCCACGGCCTGCAGCGCCACCATGAAGGCGGTGGAGAGGCCGAGCTGCTGGGCGACGTTGAACTGGAAGTCGGACAGCATCAGGTTGGAGACGGTGTTGGAGCCGGCGATGAAGGCGCCCAGCGCGCCCACGGCCGGGGCGAAGAACGGGTAGATGCCGCCCACGCTGTCGGCCACCAGCTGTGCCATGGCCACCGGCATGGAGACCAGGTCGGCGGCGTTGACACCGGAGTTGATCAGGATCCGCACCATGGGAATGGTGAAGATCAGCACGAAGCCGGCGCCGAGGATGGTCTTGGAGGACTCGCCGAAGGCCGCCTTCAGCTCACCCAGGCGCATGCGGTGGAGCAGGGCGGTGAGCAGCACCACCATCAGCAGGATCCCGCCGGGCAGGTAGAGCGGCTGGATGGCGCCCGAGACGCCCGCCTCGCCGAGGATGTCGCTCCAGCCGAAGGCGAAGGAGGTCAGCGCATTCTTGAACGGCTCGACGGTGCGCGAGGCGACCAGGATCACCGCCAGCAGCACGTAGGGCACCCAGCCCATCAGGGTGGAGATCGGCGCCTTGCCGGTGACGTCGTCCAGTTTGATCTCGAGCTTGCCGATCCACTGGTCGGGCCAGGCGGAGGACTCGGGGAAGTCCCAGCTGTCCCTGGGAATCAGGAAGCCGCGGCGGGCCGCCGGGACGACGATGGCCAGGCCGACCATGGCGCCGATCATCGACGGGAACTCCGGCCCCAGCAGCACGCCGGCCAGCATGTAGGGCACCACGAAGCTGACGCCGGCGAAGATCGCGAAGGGGGCGATGGAGAGGCCTTCCTTCCAGGAGCGGTTGGCGCCGAAGAAGCGCACCATGATCACCACCATGATCAGCGGCATCAGGATGCCGACGATGCCGTGGATGACGGCCACCTCACCGGCGATCAGGCGGAAGTACTCCATCCAGGTGGCGCCACCGGCCTCGAGGGTCTCGGTGATGCCGGCGCGGTCGAGGCCGCCGGAGACGCCGACCACGATGGGGGTGCCCACGGCGCCGAAGGAGACCGGGGTGGACTGGATCATCATGCCCACCACCACGGCGGCCAGCGCCGGGAAGCCCAGCGCCACCATCAGCGGGGCGGCCACGGCGGCGGGGGTGCCGAAGCCCGAGGCGCCCTCGATGAAGCAGCCGAACAGCCAGGCGACGATGATCGCCTGCACGCGGCGGTCCGGGCTGATGCCTGAGAAGCCGTTGCGGATCGCCTTGATGCCGCCGGAGTGCTTGAGGGTATTGAGCAGCAGGATGGCGCCGAAGATGATCCACAGGATCGAGACCGTGAGGATCAGGCCCTGGAAGGTGGAAGCCAGCACGCGGGTGGCGCTCATCTCCCAGGCGAACAGGGCAATCAGGGCGGTGACCACGAACACGATCGGCATGGCGGTCCTGGCCGCCATGCGCAGACCGATCAGCAGCACACCGGCCAGCACCAGGGGCACGAAGGCCAGCAGTGCAAGGAGGGTGTCATTCATGGAACGGGTATCCTCGATCAGCAGTCAGCAGGGTGCCCGGGCGGCGAAGCGCCGGCCGGGGGTGTTGGACTGCAGGACCTTAAGGCCTGGCCCACGTGCTTTCCATAGATGGGAAATTGGTATGACCAAAAGCCTGAAGCCGGCGCTTGTGCTGCTTCGCCATCTAACTGCTTGTCACGCTTGGGGAAAGGCCCTGTTGCCGGCCAGGCGTCGACGGTCGCATGACGATGGTTATTAGACTAATGGACAGGCGCCGGCCGCTATTGGCGGGGGTGGCAATCGCTGCCAGACTGCACCGGTATCACCCTGACGGTTACCCGAACGAGGAGATGGCATGACACGAGTGCTCTATGACCTGTGTGGCATCGACGAGGGGCTGCGCTTCTCGCCCTATTGCTGGCGCGTGCGCTATGCCCTGGCCCACAAGGGTCTGGAGGTGGAGACTCGCCCCTGGCGCTTCACCGACAAGGCGGCACTGGCGTTCGCCGACCATGACAAGGTGCCGGTGCTGGTGGACGGCGAGACGGTGGTCACCGACAGCTACGAGATCCTGCGCTACCTGGATCGCGCCTACCCCGAGGCGCCGCTGCTGGGGGACGACCTGGCCGAGGGGCGCGCGCGCTTCCTGCGCCACTATGCCGAGCGCACCCTGCAGCCGGCCATCATGCGCACCATCATCATGGACCTGTTCAACGCCATCCACCCCGACGACCGGGCCTACTTCCGCGAGAGCCGCGAGAAGCGCTTCGGCCGCACCCTGGAGGAGTTCCACTCGCCGGCGAAGGGACTCTCCCAGCTGGATGCCGGCCTCGAGCCGCTGCGTGGTCGCCTCAAGGAGGCCGCCTTCCTGGATGGCGACGCCCCGGCGGGGGCCGACTACCTGGTATTCGGTTGCTTCATGTGGGCGCGCTGCGTCTCCAGCGCCGACCTGGTCTCCAACGCCGACCCGGTCCACGCCTGGCTCGAGCGCATGCTGGACCTCTACGCCGGCCTGGGTCGCCAGGCGATGCGCATCACCGACGTTGAGGGGGCCTATCGCTGAGGGGCTGGCCGAGGAATTCGATGTTGCAGCGCACAAAAACGCCTGCTATGTTGCATTGCAGCACAGGACATATCGTCCTGTTTGGCCACAGAGACGGAGGTGTTCCATGACCACCAAGGCTACCCAGCAGAAAGCGACCGAACAGTTTGAAGGGCTCTTCGTCGAGCCGGCCCGTGCCTACGGCTCGCTGGCCCTCGAGTACACCGAGAAGCTCGTCGGTGCCCAGCTCGACGCCGCACGTCGCTACAGCGACCTGAGCCTGGCCCAGGCCCGCGCCTGGATCGCGGTTCGCGATGCCGATGGCTTCAAGCAGGCCTTCGAGGGCCAGCAGAAGGCCGCCCAGGACCTCGGTGACCATGTCAAGGCCGACGTCGAGAAGCTCTCCACCCTCAACCAGGACTACCTACAGAAGGGTCAGAAGCTGGTCGAGGAGAGCCTGAAGGCCGTCGGCAGCAAGTAAGCCGCCATCCTTCCAGGCAGTGACAGCGGGCCGCCCCTCGGGGCGGCCCGCTGTCGTCGTATGGCCAGGCGGTGTGTCGAGGGTCAGGCACGTGAGCCGTCGCCGGCAGGCCCGGCGCCGAGCAGTGCCACCACCTCGTCGTCGCCGACCTGGTCGAAGTCGGCGAAGAACTGGCCCACGGCGCCGAAGCGTTCGGGGACCTCGCCGCACACCACCTCGTCGGCCAGCGTCTCCAGGCGTGCAACGGTGTCCGGTGGGGCCACCCCCAGCGCGGCCACCAGACGGGCGGGCCCGCGCTGGCGCAGGGTCGCCAGGGCCGCTGCCATGGTCGCCCCGGTGGCGCTACCGTCGTCCACCACCACGACGAGGCGCCCGGCCGGGTCGATCGGTGAGCGCACTGGCGTGTAGCGCCGGCGGCGCTCGGCGATCAGTTCCCGCTGGCGCTCGACCTCCCCGGCCAGCCATGCCTCCCGGCAGCCGCGTGCCGCCTCCTCGAGGTGCACGCTGCCATCCTCGCTCACCGCGCCGATGGCGTACTCCGGATTGCCTGGTGCGCCGATCTTGCGCACCAGCACCACGTCCAGCTCGCCCTGGAGGGTATCGGCGATGACCCGGCCCATGGGCACCCCGCCGCGGGGGATGGCGAGCACCAGCGGGTGCTCTCCCTTTAGGTGGGCAAGGGCCTCGGCGAGCCTTTCAGCCGCGGCGTGACGGTTGCGGAACATGCGGGGTCTCCTTGGGTACCTTTCTCTCTTCAGTCTAGAAGAGCGGGCGCTTCTGCTCGACGCCTCGGCGACCGCCGTCTCGCGTGGCGGCGGGAGCGTCCCTGTGCGGGAAAAGAAAATGGAAGGGTTTTCCGAATATGTCTTGTTGGGCTATTGTGTACACAGCGAGCGCGCTCGCTTGTATCCAATAAACACAACAAGCGGAGATCTTCTCCATGCGAGAGCCCACCCCCAAGCGGCGCCTTGGCGCCGTCCTGCTGCTCGGCGGCCTGGTCACCGGCAGCGCCCAGGCGGCGACCTGGAGCGACACCTTCCTCGGCTACCGCTACGGCACCCAGTTCACCGAGCCCGGCAATCCACAGGATATCGAGAAGCACGTGCTGCAGTTCACCCATGTGAGCGGCTACGCCCTGGGCCAGAACTTCCTCAACCTGGACCTGCTGCAGTCGGACAGCGCCGACCCGGCCAGCGGCGGGGACAGCGGCGCCACCGAGGCCTACCTGACCTATCGCCACCAGCTGTACCTCGGCAAGCTTGCCGGCGAGCCGATGACCTTCGGGCCGGTCAGGGAGGTGGCGCTGACCGGCGGCGTCGATCTCAACACCAAGAACACCGCGTTCGCGCCCCGCAAGCGCCTGGTGGTGGCGGGGCCGACGCTCAAGTTCGACGTGCCCCGGGGCTTCGTCGACCTCAGCCTCTTCTATGCTCACGAGTGGAACCACTGCGGGGCGGGCTTCTGCGACGTCAACGAGATCGAGTTCGACCCCTACGTCCAGCTCAACCTGGCCTGGGGGCTGCCCTTCGAGATCGGCGCCGCGGCGCTCAAGTTCCAGGGGTTCTACAACTACAACGGCGAGAAAGGCGCGGACTACCAGGGTGCCGACACCGAGCCAGAGCAGCTGCTGCGCACCTCGCTGATGCTCGATGTGGGCCGGCTGGCCTGGGGCGGGGAGAACCAGTTGTGGGCCGGGGTCGGCTACGAGTTCTGGCGCAACAAGTTCGGTAACCACGACAAGCCCGGCGTGGACACCGACGCACCGACCCTGCAGCTCGAGTGGCACTTCTGAACGCCGTCAGGCGACAATAATGTATACAACTTTGTGTCTAATCGATGTCAGATACATGGCCATCGGTGTCGACATACGGTATGCATGGACGACGGACAACAACAGCCCCGGATAGCCCCATGACAACCAAGACACACAACACCTCGCTGTTCGACTTCGACGGGCGGCCGCCGGTCTACAAGGCGCTGCCCATCTCGTTGCAGCACGTGCTGGCGATGATCGCCGGGGTGATCACGCCTCCCATCATCATCGCCGGCGTGGTCGGCTCGACGCCCCAGGAGAAGCTGCTGCTGATCCAGGTGGCGGTGCTCGCCTCGGGCCTCTGCACCCTGTTCCACCTCTATGGCGTCTGGAAGTTCGGCGCGCGCCTGCCGGCCATCTTCGGCGTCGGCTTCGCCTATGTGCCGACCCTGATCGCCGTGGGCGGACAGTTCGGCATCGAGGGGATCCTTGGTGCCCAGCTGATCGGCGGCATCACCATGATGGTGGTCGGCTACTTCATCCAGTACATCCGTCACCTCTTTCCGCCCATCGTGGCGGGCACCGTGGTGCTGGTGATCGGCCTATCGCTCTACGACATCGCCATCCGCTACATGGCGGGCAGCGGCAACGTCAACGCCGAGGGCTTCGGCGACCCCGCCAACTGGATGGTGGGCATCATCACCCTGCTGGCCGTGCTCGGCGCCTCCCAGTTCGGTCGCGGCGTGGTGCGGCTCTCGGCGATCATCGTCGGGATCCTGGTGGGCTATGCGGTGGCCCTGCCCATGGGCATGGTGGACTTCGGCGCGGTGGCCGAGGCGAGCTGGCTTTCGGTGCCGCGGTTCATGCCCTTCGAGCTGGAGTTCCACTCCGCGGCGATCGTCTCCATGGTGGTGATCTGCGTGATCAACTCGGTGCAGACCATCGGCGACCTCTCCGCCACCAGCGTGGCGGGCATGAACCGCGAGCTGAAGACCCGCGAGCTCACCGGCGGCCTGCTCGGCAACGGCCTGACCACCGCGGTGAGCGCGCTGTTCGCGGCGCTGCCCACCTCCACCTTCAGCCAGAACGTGGGCATCGTGGCCATGACCAAGGTGATCAGCCGCTCGGTGCTGGCCATCGCCGGCATCTTCATGCTGCTGGCCGGGCTGAGCCCCAAGTTCAGCGCCATCATGACCACCATTCCCTACCCGGTGCTGGGTGGTGCCACCATCACGGTGTTCGGGATGATCACCATGACCGGCATCCAGCTGCTCATCAAGGACGAGCTCTCGGCCCGCAACGTGACCATCGTCGGCCTCTCCCTGGCCCTGGCACTGGGCATCTCCCAGGTGCCGGCGGCCATCGCGCAGTTCCCCGAGATGGTGCGGAACGTCATCGGCGGCGCGCCCATCGTGGTGGCGGCGATCACCTCCTTCGTGCTCAACCTGGTGTTGCCGCATCGCTCCCTGGCCGACGAACGACGCGAGCGCGAGGAGATCGCCCGTGCCGACGCCGAGGCCGCGGGTCAGGACCCGGATGTCCAGCCGCTCCCCGAGACGGACAGCCGCGGCAGGGATGGCGCCGAGGGCTCGCCGCAGGCCTGCCGCTGACTCGCGTCTCGGGTCCCGACATCTGGCCCCGAAGGAGGCCGCCGCCCGGTCCGGTGCCAGGCGGCGGCTTGGCGGTTCGGCGCACCTTGCCGGCCTGCCTGGCCCAGACGACAAGCGGGGCGCCGGCTCGCCGGCGCCCCGCCCTCGGGTCCGCTTGGGGTCGACGGGGGCAGGTGCCGCCCCTGTCGGCGTCACTGCCCGGCGTCGGCCCTGGCCTCCAGGCGAAAGCGGGCGATGCGGTTGATCTGCGCCACCGCCGTGCGGCGCTCCTCGGCGGGGTCGTTCTCCAGGCGTGTCTCGAAGGCGTCGAGGATGGCGTAGCGGTCGCTGCCCTTCACCGCCATCACGAAGGGGAAGCCGAACTTCGCCTTGTAAGCGGCGTTGAGCCGTTCGAAGCGGGCCATCTCCTCCGGGGAGCACTGGTCGAGGCCGGCGCCGGCCTGCTCGCGGGTGGAGTCGTCGGTGAGCTCGCCGGCCACCGCTGCCTTGCCGGCGAGATCCGGGTGGGCGCGGATCACCTCCAGCTGGCGCTCGGCGGGAGCGGAAGCGAGCACCTCGCCCATCGCCTCGGCGAGTCCCTCGGGAGTGTCCTGTGCCGCCGTGAGACCCTTCTCCCAGGTCAGTTCGGCGACCCAGGGGGAGTGCTCATAAATCTCGCCGTAGGCGGCCACGAAGGCGGCCTTGTCCAGCTGGCTGGGTCGCGGGCTCAGGGTTCTGTCGCTCATGGTCATGCTCCTTCAGGGGCGGTCGGTTAGTTCTTGCGAGTGCTCCGAATAAATGTATACAAAAATTGTTTTGAAATGTACTGCAAAAATGTCTAAAACTGTTTTCAAAGAGTGAGGGTAGCCTCGGGCACCTGCACCGACAAGCGAAACCCGGTTCCATCACGACAATCCACAACACGACACGAGGAGCACCACCATGGGACGCCTGACCACCCACGTACTCGACACCGCTCAGGGTCGCCCGGGAGAGGGCATCCGCATCGAGGTCTATCGCCTGGAGGGCGAGTGCCGCACCCGCCTGAAGGAGGTGGTAACCAACGACGACGGGCGCTGTGACGCGCCGATCCTCGAGGGCGAGGCGTTCGCTGCCGGCCAGTACGAACTGGTCTTCCATGCCGGGGACTACCTGCGTGCCCAGGGTGTCGAGGCCGAGGAGCCGCGTTTCCTGGACGTGATCCCGCTGCGCTTCGGCGTGGCCGATGCCGGCGCGCACTACCATGTGCCGCTGCTGCTCTCGCCCTATGGCTACTCCACCTACCGCGGAAGCTGAGGGGCTTCCCCCGCCGAGATGCCCATAACAAGACGCTAGACGAGGCCCCCCTATGCAAGCCTATCTGCTGGATTTCGGAAACTTCATGCTGCGCTGGCTGCACGTCATCGCGGCCATCGCCTGGATCGGTGAATCCATCTACTTCGTGATGCTGGACAACGGCCTGCGCACGCCGAAGGCCGCCGAGGACCGCGACAAGGGCGTGTTCGGCGAGATGTGGGCCGTGCACGGCGGCGGCTTCTACCACAACCAGAAGTACGCCACGGCACCGGCCAAGCTGCCCGAGGACCTGCACTGGTCGTTCTGGAAGGCCTACACCACCTGGCTGTCGGGCTTTGCGCTGTTCATCCTGCTCTATATGGCCAACCCCAGCTTCTACCTGGTCAACCCCAATGCCAGCTGGGCGTGGGCCGCCAACATGAGCGGCTGGCAGGCCAACGTGGTGGCGCTGCTGTTCCTGCTCGGCGGCTGGGTGGTCTACAACGAGCTGTGCAAGCGCATCAGCCCGAACATGACCCGCGATGGCCTGCTCAGCGTCGCGGTGGCGGTGATGATGGTGGTGGTCTCCTACCTGAGCACCCAGCTCTTTTCCGGCCGCGCGGCCTTCCTGCTCACCGGCGCGGTGATGGCCACCGCCATGTCGGCCAACGTCTTCTTCTGGATCATCCCGGGGCAACGCCGCATGGTGAAGGCCATGAAGGCGGGCGAGGCCCCCAACCCGCTGGATGGCAAGCGCGGCAAGCAGCGCTCGGTACACAACACCTACTTCACCCTGCCGGTGGTGCTGCTGATGATCAGCAACCACTACTCCTTCGCCTACTCCCACGAGCAGGCGTGGGTGATCATGTCGCTGTTCATCTTCGGTGGCGCGCTGATCCGCCAGTTCTTCGTGCTGATGCACGCCGGCAAGATACAGCCCGCCTATCCGGTGGCCGGCACCGTGCTGATCGCGGTGGCCTTCTGGGTCGCCATGCCCAGCGTCGGCGGCAATACCGGCCAAGCCCAGGCGTCGGTGTCCGTGGGCATGGCCGAGGTGCAGCCGATCATCGAGACCCGTTGCGCCGCCTGCCATGCCAGCGAGCCTACCCAGCAGGGCTTCAATGCGCCCCCCGCCGGGCTGGCCTACGACACCCACGCGCAGATCCTGCAGCAGCGCGACAGGATCCAGGAGGTCGTGGCGAGCGGCTACATGCCACTGGGCAACATCACCGGCATGACCGAGGAGGAGCGCGAGACCATCGCCGCCTGGTCGCCATGATCCCTGAGCCTCCCGCGTGATGACCCGCTTGACCCGCCCTGGTGGCGGGTCCTTTTGTCTCGGGCCTTGTCTCGGGTCAGGGGCAGGATTTTACGGGCGTCACGTATACAATGAGCAAAGCCAACCACAGGGAGCCAGGCCACATGAACCAGCGTCAGGAGGTCCCCAGCCGCCGCGGCAAGAACGGCGACGGCGCCGAGCGCCATGAGGCGATCCACCGGGCGATCAGCGATGCCATCATCGAACACCGCCTCAAGCCCGGCGCACGCCTGCGCGAGGACGCCCTGGCCGAGGTGTTCGGGGTGAGCCGCACCGGCATCCGCAAGATCCTGCAGCGCCTGGCCCTGGAGCAGCTCGTCACCCTGACCCCGCGGCGCGGCGCCAGCGTCACCCGGCCCACCGCCGACGAGGCCAAGGACGTCTTCGACGCCCGCCAGATGGTGGAGTGCGGGCTGATGCCCGAGGTGGCAAGGCGGATCGGTGCACAGGATGCCGAAGTGCTGCGTGGGCTCTCCGCCCAGGAGCAGCAGGCCCTGCGGGAGGGCGATCACAGCGCGGCGATCCGCCTCTCGGCCGACTTACATACGCACCTGGCGCGTCTCGCCGGCAACGCCACCCTGGCCGACTTCGTCGAGCGGCTCTGCTTCCGCTCCTCGCTGATCCTGGCGGTCTACGGCATGCCGGGCCACCTGGGATGCGAGACCCATGACCACGAGGCGTTGATCGCGCTGCTTGAGAAGGGCAGGGGGGAGGAGGCCGCCATACGGATGGGCGAGCACCTGCGTGCCGTGGAGGCCACCCTGGCGATCGTCGAGGAGGAGCAGGAGACGCCGGATCTGCAGCGCATCTTCCAGGTCTGACACCCGGGGCAGCGGCGGGCTTGCACCGCCGCATGGGCAGGAGTACATTCTTGTTGTATACAAAAATTATCCGGCATTGGTCTCAATGTCGTCATCCCGGTAACAACAAGGTGATGGAATGAGCGCTTCCTCCTACCCCCGCGACCTGATCGGCTACGGCCGCACGCCGCCCCATGCCAACTGGCCCGGCAATGCCCGGATCGCCGTACAGTTCGTGCTCAACTACGAGGAGGGCGGCGAGAACTGCGTGCTCCATGGGGACGAGGGCTCCGAGCAGTTCCTCTCCGAGATCATCGGCGCGGCCAGCTACCCGGATCGCCACCTGAGCATGGAGTCGATCTACGAGTACGGCTCGCGGGCGGGGGTGTGGCGCATCCTGCGCGAGTTCGAGCGCCGCGGCCTGCCGCTCACCGTGTTCGGCGTGGCCATGGCGCTGGAGCGCCACCCCGAGGTGGCCCACGCCTTCCGGGAGCTGGGCCATGAGGTCGCCTGCCACGGCTACCGCTGGATCCACTACCAGGAGGTGCCCGAACACGTCGAGCGCGAGCACCTTAAGAAGGCGATGGCGATCTTCCAGCGCCTCTACGGCGAGAAGCCGCTGGGCTGGTACACCGGCCGTGACAGCCCCAACACCCGCCGGCTGGTGCTCGACGAGGGCGGCTTCCTCTACGACAGCGACTACTACGGCGACGACCTGCCGTTCTGGACCCGCGAGCAGGACAGTCAGGGCGTCGAGCACGACCACCTGGTGGTGCCCTACACCCTGGACACCAACGACATGCGCTTCGCCGCGCCCCAAGGCTTCAACACCGCCGACCACTTCTTCACCTACCTGCGCGACGCCTTCGACGTGCTCTACGCGGAAGGGGAGGCGTCGCCGAAGATGCTCTCCATCGGCATGCACTGCCGCCTGATGGGGCGCCCCGGCCGCTTCCGCGCCCTGCAGCGCTTCCTCGACCATATCGAGGTCCACGACCGGGTGTGGGTGGCGCGCCGCGTGGATATCGCCCGGCACTGGGCGGAGCATCATCCGGCTCCGGGTAGCTGACCCCTTGAACACCCGTAACGCTCGAGGCTGATCCGGCGACAGGCTTGCGAGGGGGCGCTGTGAACCCCTCCCTGGGCGCTACCGATGCCTTCCCTGGCATAGGACCCCCTCTTCAGCTTGTCCCCGGTGCCTCTCGCGCTGACCTTTGCGGGTCATTCGAACAACCCGGGCTTCGGCCCCGAGTCTTTCAGGACACACCATGAACCAACGCACCTACTATGCCCCGCACGGCGGGCATCCGCCCCAGACCCAGCTGCTCTCCGACAGGGCGGTGTTCACCGAGGCCTACGCCTTCATCCCCCGGGGGGTGATGCGCGATATCGTCACCAGCAACCTGCCGTTCTGGGAGAACACCCGGCTGTGGGTGCTGGCGCGCCCGCTCTCCGGCTTCGCCGAGACCTTCTCCCAGTACATCATGGAGGTCTCCCCCGGCGGCGGCAGCGAGCGCCCCGAGCCCGATCCCGAGGCCGAGGGGGTGCTCTTCGTGGTGGAGGGCGAGATGACCCTGACCCTGGCCGGCGAGCGCCACCGCATGGTGCCCGGCGGCTACGCCTTCCTGCCGCCGGGCAGCAAGTGGCAGCTGCGCAACGAATCCGACGCCCCGGTGCGCTTCCACTGGGTGCGCAAGGCCTACGAGCGGGTCGCGGGCATCGAGGTGCCGGAGCCCTTCGTGGTCAACGAGAACGATATCGCCCCCAACGAGATGCCGGGCACCGAGGGACGCTGGGCCACCACCCGCTTCGTCGACCCCGAGGACGTGCGTCACGACATGCACGTCAATATCGTCACCTTCCAGCCCGGCGCGGTGATCCCCTTCGACGAGACCCACGTCATGGAGCATGGCCTCTACGTGCTCGAGGGCAAGGCGGTCTACCACCTCAACCAGGAGTGGGTGGAGGTCGAGGCCGGCGACTTCATGTGGCTGCGCGCCTTCTGTCCCCAGGCCTGCTATGCCGGTGGCCCTGGCCCGTTCCGCTACCTGCTCTACAAGGACGTCAACCGCCACGCCGCGCTGCGGCTGGCGATACGCTGAGATAGCGACGCAATCCGAGCATAGAGGTAACGCTCGAGGCTGATCCGGCGACAGGGCTGCGAGGGGGCGCTGTGAACCCCTCCCTGGGCGCTACCGATGCCATCCCTGGCATAGGACCCCCTCTTCGCCCTGTCCCCGGCGCCTCTCGCTCAGCACACATAGGTACCCGATCATGCTGGAACTCAAAGCCGAGACGCTGACCGCCGAGGCCTTCGCCCCCTTCGGCGACGTCATCGACGCCCGCACCGCCGACTGGTTTCCAATCAATGCCGGGCGCACCCGACGCCACCATGACCTGGCCAAGGTCGAGACCCTGGGGGAGGGCGCGCGGACGCTGATCAGCGTCTTCGTCAGCCAGCCCGTCGAGATCCCGCTGGAACTCGACTTCCTGGAGCGCCATCCGCTGGGCAGCCAGGCCTTCATGCCGCTCCATGAAGAACGGTTCGTGGTGGTGGTGGCGCCACCGGGCGACGAGATCGATCCTGCCGAGGTGCGTGCCTTCGTCACCGACGGGCGCCAGGGGGTCAACTACCGCGCCGGCACCTGGCATGCCATCCAGTCGGTGCTGGAGCGGGAAGGGGAGTTCTTGGTCGTCGATCGCGGCGGCGAGGGGAACAACTGCGATGAATACCCCCTGTCGATACAGGTCGTCCTGTAACGCAGGGTTCACGGCCTCCCTACAGGTACCCAAGCCCCTGAACGGCTTGGGTATTTTTTGGATACAAGAATATTTGAAAATATTTTCCACTTAGTCTTGACGCTCCGTTGTGACGGGCCTAGTCTCGGTATACAGAAAATGTTTCCACAAAAATAAATCCCTCAGGAGGAAGCCGTCATGGCTCGCATGACCGCTGCAGAAGCCGCCGTTCACGTGCTCCGCAAGGAAGGTATCGAGGTCGCCTTCGGCGTGCCCGGCGCCGCCATCAACCCCTTCTATGCCGCCCTGCGCAAGGTGGGAGGCGTCGACCACATCCTCGCCCGCCATGTCGAGGGCGCTTCGCACATGGCCGAGGGTTACACCCGCACCAAAGCCGGCAACATCGGGGTCTGCATCGGGACCTCGGGTCCCGCCGGCACTGACATGATCACCGGCCTCTACTCCGCCTCCGCGGACTCCATCCCGATCCTCTGCATCACCGGTCAGGCGCCCCGCGCCAAGCTGCACCAGGAGGACTTCCAGGCGGTGGACATCCGCGAGATCGCCGGGCCCGTCACCAAGTGGGCCGTCACCGTGCTGGAGCCGGCCCAGGTGCCGCGTGCCTTCCAGCAGGCCTTCCACCTGATGCGCTCGGCCCGCCCCGGCCCGGTGCTGATCGACCTGCCCATCGACGTGCAGATGAGCGAGATCGAGTTCGACCCGGAGACCTACGAGCCGCTGCCGGTCTACAGGCCGGCAGCCACCCGTGCCCAGGCCGAGAAGGCCATCGCCATGCTGCAGCAGGCCGAGCGGCCGCTGATCGTCGCCGGGGGCGGCATCATCAATGCCGACGCCAGCGATCGCCTGGTGGCGTTCGCCGAGTTGGTCGGGGTGCCGGTGATCCCCACCCTGATGGGCTGGGGCGCGATCCCCGACGATCACCCGCTGATGGCCGGCATGGTGGGGTTGCAGACCTCCCACCGCTACGGCAATGCCACCCTGCTGGAGTCGGACTTCGTGATGGGTATCGGCAACCGTTGGGCCAACCGCCACACCGGCAACGTCGAGACCTATACCCGGGGCCGCACCTTCGTCCACGTGGATATCGAGCCGACCCAGATCGGGCGCATCTTCGGTCCCGACTTCGGTATCGTTTCCGACGCCGGGGCGGCGCTCGACCTCTTCCTCGAGGTGGCCCGCGAGCTCGAGGCCGAGGGGCGGCTGCGCCAGCGCAGCCGCTGGATCGAGTCCTGCCAGGAGCGCAAGCGCACCCTGCTGCGCAAGACCCACTTCGATGAGGTGCCGGTCAAGCCGCAGCGGGTCTACGAGGAGATGAACCGGGTCTTCGGCCGCAACACCCGATATGTCAGCACCATCGGCCTGTCGCAGATCGCCGGCGCCCAGTTCCTGCACGTCTACCAGCC
The DNA here is from genome assembly GCF_900104135.1 of Halomonas shengliensis. GTDB lineage: Bacteria > Pseudomonadota > Gammaproteobacteria > Pseudomonadales > Halomonadaceae > Halomonas > Halomonas shengliensis. The sequence goes on from NZ_FNIV01000001.1 coordinate 202,649, forward strand.
GCGCCACTGGATCAATTGCGGTCAGGCCGGCCCGCTGGGTTGGACCATTCCCGCTGCCCTGGGGGTGCGCCGCGCCGATCCCGAGGCCGAGGTAGTGGCACTCTCCGGCGACTATGATTTCCAGTTCATGGTCGAGGAGCTGGCCGCCGGCGCCCAGTTCAAGCTGCCCTGGGTGCACGTGCTGGTGAACAACTCCTACCTGGGGCTGATCCGCCAGGCCCAGCGCGGCTTCGACATGGACTACTGCGTGCAGCTCGCCTTCGAGAATATCAACTGCCCCGAGATCAACGGCTACGGCGTGGACCATGTCTCGGTGGCGGAGGGGCTGGGCTGCAAGGCGCTGCGGGTCACCGAGCCCGACGCCATCGCCCCGGCCCTGGAGGAGGCCCGCCGCCTGGCCGCCGAGCACCGCGTGCCGGTGGTGGTGGAGGTGATCCTCGAGCGGGTGACCAATATCGCCATGGGCACCGACTTGGACGGCGTCAACGAGTTCGAGGCCCTGGCCGAGAACGTCCAGGACGCGCCGACCTCCATCGCCTCCCTGACCTGAATCGACAACGACCCAAGGAGTTCAAGATGCCCAAGTTTGCCGCCAACCTCAGCATGCTGTTCACCGAGGTGGACTTCCTCGACCGCTTCGCGGCCGCCGCCCGGGCGGGCTTCAAGGGCGTGGAGTACCTCTTCCCCTACGACCATCCGGCCGAGGAGATCAGGCGGCGCCTGGAGGACAACGGCCTCGAGCAGGTGCTGTTCAACCTGCCCGCGGGCGACTGGGCCGCCGGTGAGCGCGGCATCGCCTGCCACCCGGATCGCGTCGAGGAGTTCCGCGAGGGCGTCGAGCGCGCCATCGCCTACGCCAGGGTGCTGGGCAATACCCAGGTCAACTGCCTGGCCGGCATCCAGCCCGAGGGCGTCGGCGACGATCAGGCACGCCAGACCCTGGTCGAGAACCTGCGATTCGCCGCCGACAGGCTCGCGGCCGAGGGCATCCTGCTGATCGCCGAGCCGATCAATACCCGCGACATCCCGGGCTTCTTCCTCAACCGCACCGAGCAGGCACTGGCGATCTTCGACGAGGTGGGCAGCGACAACCTCAAGCTGCAGTACGACATCTACCACATGCAGATCATGGAGGGGGATCTGGCCCCGACCATCGAGAAGTACTTCGATCGCATCGCCCATGTGCAGATCGCCGACAACCCGGGGCGTCACGAACCGGGCACGGGCGAGATCCACTACCCCTTCCTGTTCGCCCACCTGGACCGCCTGGGCTACCAGGGCTGGGTCGGCGCCGAGTACAAGCCCGCCGGCCGCACTGAGGAGGGCCTTGGCTGGCTGGACGCCGCGCGGGGCTGAGCGCGCCCTACATGGCGAGAGGCCTGCTGACGGGTCAGCCTCGAGCGACGAGGCCTTCTACTCAGGACTACAACGACAAGACAGACAAAGGAGAGAGACCATGAGCAAGATCGGATTTATTGGCCTCGGCATCATGGGCCGCCCCATGGCGGGCCACCTGCTGGACGCCGGCCACGAGCTCACCACCGTCAAGCGCGGCAAGCCGCTGGCTTCCGAGCTGGCCGACAAGGGCATGCAGGAGCTCGCCAGCCCCAGGGCGGTCGCCGAGCAGGCCGAGGTGATCATCACCATGGTGCCGGACACCCCCGACGTCGAGCAGGTGCTGTTCGGCGAGCAGGGAGTCATCGAGGGCCTGAAGCCCGGCACCCTGGTGATCGACATGAGCTCCATCGCGCCGATCCCCACCCAGGACTTCGCCAGGCGCATCCATGAGGCCGGCGGCGAGTACGTCGACGCCCCGGTCTCCGGCGGGGAGGGCGGTGCCATCAACGCCGCCCTGACCATCATGGTGGGCGCCACCGACGAGGGCTTCACCCGGGCCAGGCCGGTCCTCGAGGTGATGGGCAAGACCATCACCCATATCGGCGGCCACGGCGCCGGCCAGACCTGCAAGGTGGCCAACCAGATCGTCGTCGCCCTGACCATCGAGGCGGTGGCCGAGGGCCTGCTGTTCGCCTCCAAAGCGGGGGCCGACGTGGCCAAGGTGCGCGAGTCGCTGCTCGGCGGCCTGGCCCAGTCGAAGATCCTCGACGTGCACGGCGAGCGCATGATCCAGCGGACCTTCGACCCCGGCTTCAAGATCAAGCTGCACCAGAAGGACCTCAACCTGGCGCTGGAAGGCGCGCGCAGCCTCGACCTGGCGCTGCCCGGCACCGCCAACGCCCAGCAGCTGTTCCAGGCCTGTGCCGCCAACGGCGGCGCCGAGTGGGACCATGCCGGCATCCTGCGTGCCCTGGAGACCCTGGCCAACCACGCGGTGGGCCAGGCATGAGTTCCGCCGTCGACCCGGTGCTGGGCCGGCGCGGACAGGGGAGGTGACTGCTCCCCGAGGGGCCTGCCGGACAACGCTGTTCGGCGACGAGCGGCAGAATCCGGTAGGCTCCGGAAGGCGGGCGTCGGGTCGTCGCACGCCTTCCGGCCGCCCCGGCGGCCTTTCCCGGTGGCAGGCGCGACCTGTCGCCGGGTCCTTTTTACAGAGTCTCGACCCACGACTTCCATGATGGCCCCTGGCGAGGCCATCGGCGCAGAGGAGAATCCCATGGTCGCCACGCCGTCCCCATCCTCCCCCGAGGCCATCGCCGCGCTGTCGGCGCCGGAGGCCCTGCGCTGGCTGCGCGGCCTGGCCGAGACCGCCGTGCGCGCCGTGCACCCCGCAAGCCTGTTGCCCGGCGAACTGCCGCCGCCCCCCGCCGGCCGCACCCTGGTGGTAGGCGCCGGCAAGGCCGCCGCCGCCATGGCCGCGAGCCTGGAGCGCGCCTGGCTGGCCCATCAGCCCGAGGCCCCTCTCGAGGGGCTGGTGGTGACCCGCTACGGGCACGGTATCGAGGAGCACGAGGCGCCCTGCCGGCGCATCGAGGTGCTCGAGGCCTCCCACCCCATGCCCGACGGCCTGAGCGAGGAGGCCGCCCGGCGCATGCTCGAGGCGGTCGAGCCGCTGGGCGAGGAGGACCTGGTGATCGCGCTGATCTCCGGTGGCGGCTCGGCGCTGATGAGCCTGCCTGCCCCCGGCATCACCCTGGCCGACAAGCAGGCGCTCAACCGCGAGCTGCTGCGCTGCGGGGCGCCGATCCGCGAGATCAACACCGTGCGCCGCCACCTCTCGGCGATCAAGGGCGGGCGCCTGGCCGCCGCGGCCCATCCGGCGCCGGTGCTGACCTGGGTGATCTCCGACGTGCCCGGCGACGACCCGACCCTGGTCGCCTCCGGGCCGACCCTGCCCGACGCCACCACCCCGGCGGATGCGCTGGCGATCCTCGAGCGCCACGGCATCGCCATCCCCGAGGCGGTCCGGCGTCACCTCGAGGGGCCCGGCCAGGCCCCGGCGCCGGAGGATCCCGGCTTCGCCCGCGACCGCGCCCGGGTGCTGGCCCGCGCCGAGGATGCCCTGGAGGCCGCCCAGGCCGCCGCCGCGGCGACCGGCGTGGAGGTGCGCCTGCTCGGCGACGACCTCGAGGGCGAGGCCCGCGAGCTGGGGCGTGCCCAGGCGCGCCTGGCACGCTCGAGTCAGGAGGGACTCACCCGGCCGCTGCTGCTGCTCTCCGGCGGCGAGACCAGCGTCACGGTGCGTGGCGATGGCCGTGGCGGGCGTAACGTCGAGTACCTGCTGGGGCTCTTCGAGGCCCTCGAGGGGGCGCCTGGCATCCACGCCCTGGCCATCGACACCGATGGCATCGACGGCTCCGAGGACAACGCCGGGGCGCTGTTCGCCGATACCGACCGGGAGCGCGCCCGGGAGCTGGGGCTTGACCCCGCCACCTATCTGTCACGCAATGACGCCTACACTTTCTTCCAGGCGCTGGAGCGGCTGATCGTCACCGGTCCCACCCGCACCAACGTCAACGATTTCCGTGCCATCCTGGTCTTGCCGAGGACGCCATGACGCATCTCCCCCACGCCCCCATCCATGACCCCATCCGGCGCACCAAGATCGTCGCCACCCTGGGCCCCGCCAGCGACCGCGAGGGGGTGCTCGAGGCGATGATCGCCGCCGGCGTCGACGTGGTGCGCCTCAACTTCTCCCACGGCTCGGCCGACGACCACCGCCAGCGCCTGACCCGCGTCCGCGAGATCGCCGCCCGCCAGGGGCGCAGCGTCGCCGCCCTGGGTGACCTGCAGGGGCCCAAGATCCGTATCGCCCGCTTCGCCGAGGGGGCCGTGGAACTGGTCGAGGGTGAACCCTTTATCCTCGATATGGCGCTCGCCAGCGACGCCGGCACCCGCGAGCGCGTGGGTTGCGACTACAAGCAACTGATCGACGATGTCGCCCCCGGCGACCGCCTGCTGCTCGACGACGGCCGGGTGGTGCTCGACGTCAGCGGCGTCGAGGGCCGCGAGATCCACACCACCGTGACGGTGGGCGGGCGGCTCTCCAACAACAAGGGCATCAACAAGCAGGGCGGCGGCCTCTCGGCCCCGGCGCTCACCGACAAGGACCGCGCCGACCTCGCCACCGCGGTCGAGATCGGCGTCGACTACCTGGCCGTCTCCTTCCCGCGCAGCGCCGCCGACATGGCCGAGGCCCGCGACCTGCTCGGCGAGGCCGGCCGCGAGATCGGCCTGGTGGCCAAGCTCGAGCGCGCCGAGGCGGTGGCCGACGCGGCGACCCTGGACGGCATCATCCAGTCCTGCGAGGCGGTGATGGTGGCGCGCGGCGATCTCGGCGTGGAGATCGGCGACGAGAAGCTGATCGGCATGCAGAAGCGCATCATCAAGCGCGCCCGCACCCTGAACCGCGCGGTGATCACCGCCACCCAGATGATGGAGTCGATGATCGAGGCGCCGCTGCCCACCCGCGCCGAGGTGTTCGACGTCGCCAACGCCGTGCTCGACGGCACCGATGCGGTGATGCTCTCCGCCGAGACCGCCGCCGGCGACTTCCCGGTGGAGACCGTGGAGGCCATGGACCGGGTCTGCCTGGGCGCCGAGCGCGAGAAGGTCGCCCAGGAGTCGGGCCACCGCATCCACGAGGGCTTCACCCAGATCGACGAGACCATCGCGCTCTCCGCCATGTACGCCGCCAACCACCTCGCCGGGGTGGCGGCCATCGCCTGCATGACCTCCACCGGCTACACGCCGCTGATCGCCTCGCGCATCCGCTCGGGGCTGCCCATCGTCGGGCTGGCCCACAGCGCCATCGCCCAGCGGCGCATGGCGCTCTACCGCGGGGTGGTCTCGCTGCCCTTCGACACCAGCGAGATGACGGCCGAGGAGCTCAACGACCGCGCCCTGGCGATGCTGGTGGAGAAGGGCATCGCCGAGCCGGGCGACCATGTGATCCTCACCCGCGGCGACGAGATGAACGCCCATGGCGGCACCAACACCATGAAGATCCTCGACGTCAACGCCGGCCATGCGCGCTGAGCCCGGCGCGGAGCGCCGCCACAAGGGCTGTCCGGAGACCGGGCGGCGCCTGCTCGAAGGCGTCAGCCTGCCGGCGGCGGTGGTCCGCGAGGCACCCTTGGCCCACAACCTCGCCTGGATGCAGCGCTTCGCCCAACGGCGCGGCGCCTGGCTGGCGCCCCATGGCAAGACCAGCATGGCCCCGGCGCTCTTCCATCGCCAGCTGGCGGCCGGGGCCTGGGGCATCACCCTGGCCACGGCCCCCCAGTGCCGCGCCGCCTTCGCGGCCGGGGTGACGCGGCTGCTGCTCGCTAACCAGCTGGTGGGGGAGGCCAACATGGCCATCGTCGCCGACCTGCTGGAGGCCGGGGCCGAGCTCATCTGCCTGGTGGACAGCGAGGCCAATGCCGTCGCCCTGGATCGCCACTTCACTGCCCGCGGCCTGCGCCTGACGGTACTGATCGAGCTGGGCGTGCCCGGCGGGCGCTGTGGCTGCCGCGGCGAGGACCAGGCGCTGACCCTGGCCGAGCGCATCGCCGCCCTGCCGGGGCTCTCGCTGGTCGGCCTGGAGGGCTACGAGGGGCTGGCCGGCGACGACGGCGAGCGCCGGGTGGCGGACTACCTCGACGAGATGGTGGGAGTGGCCCAGGCGCTCAGCGCCGCGGGGCGCTTCGAGTCCCCCACCCCGCTGATCACCGCCGCGGGCTCGGCCTGGTACGACCGGGTCGCCACGGCCTTCCAGGCGCTGGAGCGGCCCTTCCAGCCCGTGCTGCGTCCCGGCTGCTATGTGGTCCATGACCATGGCCTCTACGCCGAGGCGCAGCGCGGGGTGCTGGCCCGCGAGGGGTTGGACGAGGGGCTGCGCCCGGCGCTGGAGGTGTTCGCCCAGGTGCAATCGCTCCCCGAGCCGGGGCTGGCGATCGTCGCCATGGGGCGGCGCGACGTGGGCGGCGACCGCCTGCCGCTGCCCCTGCGCCGCTACCGGGAGGGGGGCGCGGCGACCGAGCCCCTGACGGTGGCGGGCTGGGAGGTGACCAGGCTGATGGACCAGCACGCCTTCGTGCGCCTGCCCGAGCCGGTGGCCGGGGAGGACGAGGTGCGCGTGGGCGACGTACGCGTAGGCGACGTGGTGGCCTTCGGCATCTCCCACCCCTGCCTCACCTTCGATCGCTGGCAACGGGTGCTGCGGGTGGACGAGGCGCTGGAGGTGCAGGAGGTGATGGAGACGCGCTTCTGAGCCCCTTCCTGTATACAGAAGGTGGGCAGGATGTGGCCATTTGCCCCGAAAAGTGCGAAGGTGCGGCCAGGAAGATCACCATGAGCGAGAGAGCATGAGCCACTCCTGGAAGGCCGGCGTCGAGGCCGCCATCCGCGCCGGCGAGCGCATCAGCGACCCCTATATCGTCGAGCAGGTACGCCAGGCGGTCCTCAGCCAGCGCCTGCCGCCGGGTACCCGCCTGCCGGAGGTGGCGCTGGGCGAGATCTTTGGCGTCAGCCGCTCGGTGGTGCGGCGTGCCCTGACCCGTCTGGCCGCCGAGCATGTCATCGACCAGCGTCCCAACCAGGTGGCCCGGGTGCGCTCGCCGAGCGTCGAGGAGACCCGCGAGACCTTCGCCGCCCGCCGCCTGGTGGAGGGGGAGGTGGCGGCCCTGCTGGCGGGCCGCGGACTCCAGCCCGGGGTGCTCGACGAGCTGGAGCGGGAGGCGCAGGCCGAGGTCGAGGCCCACGGCCGCGGCGACGAGACGGCGCGCATCGCCCACTCCCTGGCCATCCACCATCGCCTGGCGGCGCTCTCGCCCAATCGCGTGCTGGGCGCCATGCTCACCGACCTGGTGCTGCGTACCTCCATCGTCATCGCCCTCTACAAGCGGCCGACGCTGGCCTCCTGCTTCCTCGAGGGAGACCACCCGCGGCTGCTGGCGGCCCTGGCGGGAGGCGACGCCGAGGGGGCGCGACGCGCCATCGAGGCGCACCTGGCGAGCCTCGAGGCATTGCTGGATCTGGGCCCTCGCGAGGAGGAGGCCGACCTGCGCGCCATCTTCGCCGGCGTCACCACCAGCTGAACGGCAGCGGGAGTCGCCCGCGCCCGAATCCCTCGACCGGTCCGGGACCTCTCCCCGGCGTCGCCCGCACTGGGACCCTCCGGCGGGTTGAGGGCATCGACGGGGTGACGGACAATGCGCCCAACCACGCCTTGCGGAGCCTTGCCATGCCCTCCCTGATCCGCCCGGGATGCCGCGCCCTGCTGCTGGGCCTGGCGCTGCTGCTGACCACGCCGGCCCTGGCCCAGCCGCCCATCGTGGCGGCCGCCTCCTCCCTGCAGGCGGTCTTCCCGCGGCTGGTCGAGGCCTTCCGGGCCGAGACGGGGGCCTCGCTGCGGGTCAACTTCGGCTCGTCCGGCAACTTCCGGCGCCAGATCGGCCAGGGCGCCCCCTTCGAGCTCTTCCTCTCCGCCGATGAGGCGTATGTGCTGGCGCTTCATGAGGCGGGCCTCCTGGAGGATGCCGGCGTGGTCTACGCGGTGGGGCGGCTGGTATGGCTGCAGGGCCCGGGGCAGGGGCCCTTGCCGCCCGACGACGAGCCGCTGGCCGCCGTGCGCGAGGCGCTGGCGGCGCACGCCGCCGGGGAGGGACGGGCGCGGATCGCGCTGGCCAACCCCGAGCATGCCCCCTACGGCGTGGCCGCCCGCGAGGCCCTGAGCCACGCCGGCCTGTGGCAGGCGAGCGAGCCGCTGCGGGTGATGGGCGAGAACGTCGCCCAGGCCACCCGCTTCGCCCTTTCCGCCGATACCCGCGGCGGGCTGGTGGCCTGGTCCCAGGCGCTGGCGCCGCCGGTGGCGGCGCGCAGCGACTTCGTGATGGTGCCAGCCGACTGGCACCGCCCGCTGGTGCAGCGCATGGCGCTGGTCAAGGGTGCCGGGGAGACCGCCAGGGCCTTCTACGCCTGGCTGCAGCAGGAGGAGGCCCGCGAGCTCCTTGCCGCCTATGGTTTCCGCGCCCCTGGCGATGGCCTCCGCCTCGATGAGGCGGCGTCACGCTGATGGAGTGGACGGCGCTCTCGGTCTCGCTGCACCTGGCGGCCTTCACGGCGCTGCTGCTGCTGCCGGTGGGGTTGTGGCTGGGGCGCACCCTGGCCGCCAGCCGCTCGCGGGCCAAGCCGCTCTGGGAGGCGCTGATCGCCCTGCCGCTGGTGATGCCGCCCACGGTGCTGGGCTTCTACCTGATGCAGGCCTTCGGCGTGGAGGCTCCCTTCGGCGGGCTCTGGGAGCGTCTCTTCGGCACCGGGCTCAACTTCACCTTCGAGGGCATCCTGCTCGCCTCCCTGGTGGCCAACCTGCCCTTCGCGGTGCAGCCGGTGCAGCGCGCCTTCGAGGCGGTGCCCGCCAACCTGCGCGAGGCGGCCTGGTGCAGCGGCCTCTCGCCGCTGCACACCCTGTGGCGCATCGAGCTGCCGCTGGTGTGGCCGGGGCTGGTCTCGGCGCTGGCGCTCACCTTCGCCCATACCCTGGGGGAGTTCGGCGTCATCCTGATGGTGGGCGGGGCCATCGACGGCGAGACCCGTACCCTGGCTATCGCCATCTACGACCGGGTGCAGGCCTTCGACGAGAGCGGCGCGGCCAGCATGTCGGCGATGCTGCTGCTGGTCTCCTTCGTCACCATCGGCGTGGTCTACGGCCTCGCCGGCCGGCGGAGGTGGCGCCGTGCCTGAGCCCGTCGCGAGCCCCGCTCCCCTGGAGGTCAGCCTGCACCAGTCGGGGCCGATCCCCCTGGCGGCGGAGTTCCGCTGCGAGGCCGGCGAGCTGCTGGCCCTGGTGGGCCCCTCCGGCAGCGGCAAGACCACCCTGCTGCGCAGCATCGCCGGGCTCTACCGGCCGGCCGCCGGACGCATCGCCTGCGGCGAGGCGCTGTGGTTCGATGCCGGCCGGCGCCTGGCGCTGGCGCCCCAGCGCCGCCGCCTGGGCCTGGTGTTCCAGGACTACGCCCTGTTTCCGCACCTGACGGCGCTGGGCAACGTCATGGTGGCGCTGCACCACCTGCCGGTGGCCGAGCGGCGGCGTCGCGGCGAGGCGTGGCTCGCTCGGGTGCGTCTGGAGGGGCTGGCCGGGCGCCACCCGGCCGAGCTCTCCGGTGGCCAGCGCCAGCGCGTGGCGCTGGCCCGGGCACTGGCCCGCGAGCCGCGGGTGCTGCTGCTTGACGAGCCCTTCTCGGCGGTGGACCAGGTCACCCGGCGCCGCCTGCAGCGCGAGCTGGCGCTGCTGCGCGAGGAGATCGCCATCCCCATCGTGCTGGTGACCCATGACCTCGACGAGGCGGCGGCCCTGGCCGACCGCCTCTGCGTGCTGCACGCCGGGCGCACCCTGCAGGCCGGCCCGCCGGAGTCGCTCTTCCGGCGCCCGGCCTCGCCCCAGGTGGCGCGGCTGCTCGATCGCCACAATGTCTTCGCGGGCGAGGTGGTGGAGGAGGGCGGTGAGCGCCGCCTGGCGTGGGGTCCCTGGCGGCTGGAGGTGGCCGAGGGGCTGGCGGCGTTGGCGCCGGGGTCCCGGGTGGCCTGGTACCTGCCGCCCTCCGACGTGGTGCTGCATCGGCGTGGCCGCCCGTCCCTCGGCGAACGCGAGAACCCGGTGAGCGCCCGGGTCGAGGAGCTGGTGGTGCTGGGCGGCATGGCCTCGGTCACCCTGGCCTTCGCGCATACCCCGCGGCGCCTCGGCTTCGAGATCGCCACCCATGCCGCCCGCCGCAACGGCCTGGCCCGGGGCGAGGCGGTGCACGTCTCGCTGCTCGCCGCGGGCATCCACCTGATGCCGGACGCCTCGCCGCCCGGCGATGACGCCAGGAGTGACCCATGACCCGATTCTTTCGCCTTGCCGCCCTCGCCACCCTGGCGCTGCCCCTGGCCACGCCGGGCCTCGCCGAGGAGGCGGTGCCGGAGCCCTGGCCGCTGCGCATCCATGCCGGGGAGGCCAGCCACGCCTTCCGGGTCGAGGTGGCGGACGCGCCCGCCGAGCGCAGCCGCGGCCTGATGGGGCGCGAGCAACTCGCCGAGGGCGCCGGCATGCTCTTCCTCTACGCCACCGAGCAGCCCGGTGGCAGCGGCTTCTGGATGTACAACACCCTGATCCCGCTGGATATCGCCTTCATCGATGGGGCGGGGCGCATCGTCTCGACCCACACCATGGTGCCCTGCGGCTCTAACGCCCCCGGTGACTGCCCGGTGACGCGACCGGGGGTGCCCTATCGGGCCGCGCTGGAGGTTCCCGCCGGCACCTTCGCGTCGCTGGGCGTCGAGGTGGGCGACTGCGTCGCCTGGCCGGGGGTGGCGTCCCGCTGCGAGTCGCCCTCCCCGGGCTGATATTCAACGCTTGCGGCCCTAGAATGGGGCGAGGTGGACGGCCACGCCGGTCCATCGCCCGACCCATAACCATAATCGCGCCCCGAGGGCTTCGGGGCGCCGCTGCAAGGACACGCCATGACCCTCCATCGACCGCTTGCCAAGCTGGCCGCCGCCCTGGCCGGTGCCGCCGTGCTCTTCGCCTCGCTCTCCGCCCAGGCCCGCGAGCTCTCCGTCTCCACCGTGCTCTCCGACGCCTTCCCCTGGGGCCAGGCGGCCGAGAAGTGGGCCGAGCTGGTGGAGGAGCGCACCGAGGGGCGCATCACCCTGCGCGTCTACCCCAACTCCCAGCTGGTAAACGGCGACCAGACCCGCGAGTTCTCCGCCATGCGCTCCGGCCTGATCGACGCCGCGGTGGGCTCCACCATCAACTGGTCGCCCCAGGTGCCGGAGCTCAACCTCTTCTCGCTGCCCTTCTTCCTGCCCGACGAGGCGGCGGTGGATGCCGTGACCGGCGGCGAGGCCGGCGAGATGATCTTCGCGGCCATCGAGTCCCGCGATGTCATCCCGTTGGGCTGGGGCGAGAACGGCTTCCGCCAGCTCTCCAACTCCCAGGGGGCGATCGATGAGCCCGCCGACCTCGAGGGGCTGAAGATCCGCGTGGTGGGCTCCCCGCTGTTCCAGGACACCTTCGACGCCCTGGGCGCCGACCCCACCCAGATGAGCTGGGCCGACGCCAAGCCAGCGCTGACCACCGGCGCCGTGGACGGCCAGGAGAACCCGCTCTCGGTATTCGACGTGGCGCGCATCGACCAGGTGGGCCAGGAGCACCTGACCCTGTGGAACTACATGAACGATCCGCTGATCTTCGCCGTCAATCGCCAGGTGTGGGAGTCCCTGGACGAGGGCGACCGCGAGATCCTGCGCGAGGCCGCCGTGGAGGCCGGGCAGTGGGAGATCGCGATGACCCGCGAGCAGGAGAGCGAGCGCCTGGCCGCCATCCAGGAGCGCGGCGTCACCGTCACCGAACTGACCGACGCCCAGTACCAGGCCTTCGTGGCGGCCACCGAGAGCGTGCATGACGAGTGGGTGCCGCAGATCGGCGAGGCGATCGTCGAGGCCGCCAGGTCCGCCGTCGAGTCCCGCTGAGCGTTCGCCCTACCATCGTTCGACCGGCCGGCCCTCGTGGCCGGCCGCTGCCGTGTGAGGTTCCCCCATGACGCCATCCCCCGATGCCCGGCCGGAGCGCTGGCTGGCCGCCCTGGCCCTGGTGATCATCGCCCTGATCAGCCTCGGCAACGTGATCACCCGCTACATCACCGGCGGTTCGCTCGCCTTCACCGAGGAGCTCTCGGTGTTCCTGCTGGTGGTGCTGACCTTCGCCGGCGCCGCCGTGGCGCTGCGCCGCAACGGCCATATCCGCATCGGCATGCTGGAGCGGGCCCTGCCCCACGGCCCACGGCGGGCCCTGGTGCTCCTCCAGGGCCTCTGCGGCGTGCTCCTGCTGGGGCTGATCGTCTGGTTCGGCGCCAAGCTGGCCTGGCAGGAGTACCGCTGGGAGACCACCTCGCCGGGGCTGGGGCTGCCCCAGTGGTGGTACATCGTCTGGTTGCCGCTGCTGGCGGCGGTGATGCTGGTGCGCCAGCTGCAGCAGACCCTCGACCGGCTGCGCGGGAGGCTCGACGATGAGTCCTGACCTGTGGATGCTGCTGGCCTTCGCGGGCCTGTTGATCGCCGGGGTGCCGGTGGCCTTCTCGCTGGGGCTGGCCGGGGCGGCGGGGATCCTCGCGGGGCTGTCGCCGGCGATGCTGGCGACCCTGGGCACCAACACCTACAACAGCATCGCCAAGTACCCGCTGATCGCCATCCCCCTGTTCATCCTCACCGGGCTGATCTTCGAGCGCTCCGGGGTGGCGCTGCGCCTGGTGCGCTTTGCCCAGGCGCTGATCGGCCCGCGCCACGGCGGCCTGGCCCTGGTGGCGGTGCTGGTGTGCATGATCATGGGTGGCATGAGCGGCTCCGGCCCGGCGGACGCCGCGGCGGTGGCCATGGTGATGCTGCCCAGCATGACCAGGGCGGGCTACCCGAAGCCCTTCTCGGCGACCCTGATCGCCGCCTCGGCCTCCACGGCGATCCTGATCCCGCCCTCGGTGGCGCTGATCCTCTACTCCATCGTGGTGCCTGGGGTCGACCTGCGCGCGCTCTTCGCCGCCGGGCTCTTCCCCGGGATCCTGGCCGGCCTGGCGCTGCTGGTGCCGGCGCTGATCGTCTCGAAGCGCCATGGCTGGGAGGGCGGCACGCCGGCCGCCGGCGCCGAGCGCCTCCGGGTGGGAGAGACCTTCAGGCAGGCGCTGCCGGCGCTGTTCGCCCCGGTGCTGATCCTCGGCGGGCTGCGCTCGGGACTCTTCACCCCCACCGAGGCGGCGGTGGTGGCGGTGGCCTACGGCGTGGTGGTGGGGCTCTTCGTCACCCGCGAGCTCGGAGTCAAGGACCTCTGGGCGCTGTTCGGCGAGGCCGCGGTGATCTCCGGGGTGGTGATGCTGATCATCGCCCTGGCCGGCATCTTCGCCTGGGCGGGCACCATGCTCGGCACCTTCCGCCACCTGGCGGAGTGGATCATCTCGCTCTCCGACAGCGGGGTGCTGCTGTTGGTGCTGATCATGCTGGCGGTGCTGGCCGCCGGCATGCTGCTCGATGCCATCTCCATCTACCTGATCATGATGCCGATCCTGATCCCGGTGATGCAGCACTTCGAGTGGAACCCGGTTTGGTTCGGCATCCTGCTGGCGATGAATATCGCCATCGGCCAGTTCACGCCACCGGTGGCGGTGAACCTGATGGTGACCACCGAGGTGGCGAAGATCCGCCTCGAGCAGACCCTGGGCTGGGCGCTGCTCTTCGTCGTCGCCATGGCCGGCGCCCTGGCGCTGGTGGCGGTGTTCCCGGAGATCGCCCTGTGGCTGCCGCGGACCCTCGGCTACAACGTGGGGTAAGGCCCTGATGGCGCCCTTGATGCTGGCCGGAGATCGCCCTGTGGCTGCCGCGGATCCACGGCTACGACGTGGGGTGGGTCGCTACCCTGCCGGCTGCTCGTCGAGCAGGCGCTGGAAGAGTGCGGCGGTCTCGGCGTCGAAGAGCACGAAGCGCACCCGCTCCAGGTGCGGGCAGCGGGGCAGGGTGGCGGACACCGTCTCCAGCGCCACCCGTGCGGCCTCCTCCAGCGGGTAGCCGAAGGCGCCCGCCGAGAGGGCCGGGAAGGCGACGCTGCGCAGCCCCTCGCGCTCGGCAAGCGCCAGGGCGTGGAGATAGCAGTCGGCCAGCAGCTCGTCGGCGGGCTCGTCGACGCCGTAGACCGGCCCCAGGCAGTGGATGACGTGGCGGTTGGGCAGGCCGAAGGCCGCGGTGATCACCGCCTCGCCGGGGCAGATCGGCGCCAGGGGGCGGCAGGCGCGGTCGAGCTCGGGGCCGGCGGCGCGGTGCAGGGCACCGGCCACGCCGCCGCCGGGGCGAAGCTGGGCATTGGCGGCGTTGACCACCGCCTCCATGTCGGGCTGATGGGCGATATCGCCCTGGACACACTCGATCATCTTGCCTCCTGTCAGGCGTCTCGAGGGCCGTGCCGCCAAAGCGGCAGCCCGGCCAGGTCGTCGCGTCGGTCGGCAGCCAGCGGCAGGCGCTCCCGCGCCTCGGCCAGCGCCGCCTTCGACAGCGTCAGCCGCTGCCACCTCTCCTGTGGGCCGAAGTCCAGCGTGGGGTGAGCCTCGTCCATCAGCGGCGGGCAGAGCAGCGAATGGCCCCAGGCCTCGCCGGCGCGATTCAGGCTCAGCCACCACTGCTGATGCTCCATGGCGCGGGTGGTGACGAAGGCGTGCCAGCTGGCGAAGGAGAAGTCGCGGGTGAAGGCCACCGGGTGCAGCACCAGCTCTACCCCCTCGGCGGCCAGCCGGCCGGCAAGCGCGGGGAAGCGCAGGTCGTAGCAGATCATCACGCCCACCCGCCAGCCGGCGATGTCCACGACCAGCAGGGTCTCGCCCGGGGTGAAGTGGGCGGCCTCGGCGGAGGCGCCGAACTGGGCACAGTGCAGCTTGTCGTAGACCCCCGCCAGGGCGCCATCCGGCCCCACCAGCACCTGGCTGATATGGCGTCCCCGGTCGCCGCGACGGGCCGTGCCGTAGGCGATGGTGCAACCCAGCCGCCTTGCCAGCTCGGCGAAGCGCTCGAACACCGGCCCCTTGAGGTCGTCGTCCAGGTCCCCCAGGCAGGCGAAGGCGCCGCCGCCGTACTCCATGCTGGCGAGCTCCGGCAGCACCACCAGGTCGGGGGGCTCCTCGGCGCAGCGTGCCTCGACCTCTCGGGTGAGGCGCCCGAGCCAGGCGAGCTGGTCGCCGCGACAGCGGGTGGGCGGGATGACGGGCTGGCAGGCGAGCAGTTCCATGGGGCCTCCAGGGGCATGCGACCATCGGGCGCGGGTACCATTCGGCGAGGGCGGCCTATAATCGGCCGTTCACCTCCTTCCTCAGGCTATCAGGAGTTCCGATGTTCTTCCCGCCGCGCCTCGCGCCCCTGGTCTTCGCCGTGCTGATGTCGCTCTACATGGTGAGCCTGATGACCTTCGTGATCACCTGGGTCAACACCGGGCTTTCCGAGGGGTTCACCGGCCGCTGGTGGCGTGCCTTCTATATCGCCTGGCCGATCGCCTTCGCCCTGATCCTGGTGGGCGCACCGCGCCTTCAGCGCCTGGCGGCGATGCTGATCCGGCGGCCGCCCGGGCAGGGGTGATGACGCTCGGCAGGAGTGTTGCGGTTTCTAGCGATTTTCGTGACATTCGTTGCAAATCGGCACAGAAAGTTGCAACCCGGGCCTCGTCCCTGTACCAATAGCCTCCCCCCGATAACCGATGCCGGCACCGCCTCCCGTGGCGGCAGCCCCGAGCCCCCTGCCCGGGCGCCGGACGCGACAACAGGAGGAGGCGAGATGAACCAGAGCGTCAACATCGCGCTCGGCAGCCCCGCAGCCGAGGCCTTCGAGGCCCGCCAGTTCAAGGTCTACACCCACCGTCAGCTCGACAGGATCGAGGCGATCCAGAACCTGCCTGACGACCTGCGCTTCGACATGCGGGTCGTCAGCCAGGTGCTGCCGTTTCGGGTCAACGAGTACGTGATCGAGGAGCTGATCGACTGGGACAAGGTGCCCGAGGACCCGGTCTTCCAGCTCACCTTCCCCCAGCGCGGCATGCTGCTTCCCGAGCACTTCGAGGAGGTGGCCGAGCTGATGCGCCGCGAGGCCTCGGCCGCCGAGATGAAGCCTGCGATCGAGCGAATCCGCGCCGAGCTCAACCCCCATCCGGCGGGGCAGATGGACCTCAACCTGCCGCTGCTCGATGGCGAGCCGCTGCCCGGCATGCAGCACAAGTACCGCGAGACGGTGCTGTTCTTCCCGAGCCAGGGGCAGGTGTGCCACAGCTACTGCACCTTCTGCTTCCGCTGGGCGCAGTTCGTCGGCGACAAGGACCTCAAGTTCGCCTCCAGCGAAGCGGACTCGCTGCACCGCTACCTGGCCGAGCACACCGAGGTCACCGACCTCTTGATGACCGGCGGCGACCCCATGGTGATGAAGGCCAAGCACCTGCGTCAGTATCTGGAGGGGCTGATGGCGCCGGAGCTGGACCACGTCCAGGACATCCGCATCGGCACCAAGAGCCTGACCTTCTGGCCCTATCGCTTCGTCACCGACCCCGACGCCGAGGATATCCTCGCGCTGTTCCGCGAGCTGACGGCGGCCGGCAAGCATGTCGCCTTCATGGCGCACTTCAACCACTGGAAGGAGATGGACACCCCCATCTGCCGCGAGGCGATCCGCCGCATCCGCGCCACCGGGGCCGAGATCCGCACCCAGGCGCCGCTCCTCAAGCACATCAACGACGATGCCGACCAGTGGGCGAGGATGTGGACCACCCAGGTGCGCCTGGGGATGATCCCCTACTACATGTTCGTGGAGCGTGACACCGGTGCCCGCCACTACTTCGAGGTGCCGCTGGTGCGTGCCTGGGAGATCTACCGCGAGGCGATGAAGCAGGTGCCGGGCCTGGCCCGTACCGCCCGTGGACCCTCCATGTCCGCCGACCCCGGCAAGGTGGAGATCCAGGGGGTCACCGAGATCCAGGGGGAGAAGGTCTTCGTCCTGCGTTTCATCCAGGGCCGCGACGGCGACTGGGTGCAGCGTCCGTTCTTCGCCAAGTACGACGAGGCCGCCACCTGGCTCAACCACCTGGAACCGGCGCTGGGGGAGAGCGAGTTCTTCTTCGAGGCCGAGTTCGCCGCCATGAAGGACGCGAAGCAGGCGCTGATCATGAAGGCGTCGTAGGGCCCGGCCTCCTTGCTGTGGTGCAGCATAAGATAAACGCCTCGTAAACGCTCGGCCTGACTAGAATGAGGAGTGAAGGTCTGCCGGTCCCTGCCCAGGCGATGCGTGTCCGGCATTACCCCGAGGAAGGATTTTTCGCTAAAGTAGGAGGGAGTGGTAAGTCAGGCGACCTGCGCGGCAGGGCCGCTGCCACTCGTCTGCCGACAACGTCAAAGAGGTGTGTTCATGAAACGCCATGCTTTCTCAGCTGCCGCCTTCACCGGCGCGCTCCTCGGCGCCGCGATGGTCGCATCGCCCGCCGTGGCCCAGGAAGAGAAGTTCATCACCATCGGGACCGGTGGTCAGACCGGCGTCTACTACGTGGTCGGCCAGTCCGTCTGCCGCCTGGTGAACCGTCTGGAAGACGCCAACATCAAGTGCAACGCGCCCTCCACCGGCGGCTCCGTGGCCAACGTCAACGGCATCAAGTCCGGCGAGCTGGACATGGGTGTGGTGCAGTCCGACGTCCAGTACCAGGCCTACAACGGTACCGGCAACTTCGAAGGCGAACCCTACGAGGACCTGCGTGCGGTGTTCCGCGTCCACGGCGAGCCGCTGACCCTTCTGGCCCGCGCCGATTCCGGCATCGAGACCCTCGACGACCTGGAAGGCAAGCGCGTCAACATCGGCAACCCGGGCTCCGGCCAGCGCAACACCATGGAAGTGGTGATGGAGGCCAAGGGCTGGGACATGGACACCTTCTCGCTGGCCTCCCAGCTGGATGCTGCCGAGCAGGCCGCCGCCCTGGCCGATAACAACATCGACGCCATGGTCTATGTGGTGGGCCACCCCAACGGCTCCATCCAGGAGGCCACCACCACCGTCGACTCGCGCCTGATCCCGCTCAACGATGAGGCCATCGACGGCATCGTCGAGGAGTATCCCTACTACTCCAAGTCGGTGATCCCCGGCGGCCTCTACAAGGGCAACGACGAGGACGTCGAGACCTTCGGCGTTGCGGCCACCTTCGTGACCACCGCCGAGGCCGACGAGGAGGTCGTCTACCAGACCGTCAAGGCGATCTTCGACAACTTCGATCGCTTCACCCAGCTGCATCCGGCCTTCCAGAACCTGGATCCGGAAGAGATGGTCAGCCAGGGTCTCTCTGCGCCACTGCACGACGGCGCCGCTCGCTACTATCGTGAGCAGGGCTGGATCGAGTGATCCGGTGATCTGAGGTGATGACACCTCGGTGAAGAATGCGCGGTCACCCGAGGGGGCCGCGCATTCTGTTTGAGGGATGCCGCCCGGCATCGCGGATGGACGCTACACCCAACACTCAGGGCAGGGTACGCTTATGACCGAGGACAACAAGAGGGCCGCCGGGCACGAGGTCGACTTGGAGGATATGGTCGCCTCCAGTGACTCCGGGGCGAGGAAGCCGGCGGGCACGCCCGGCAAGCTGCTGGTGGGGATCGCCGCCGTCTGGTCGCTGTTCCAGCTGTGGATCGCCTCGCCGCTGCCGTTCATGCTGGGCTTCGGTGTGTTCAATGCCACCGAGTCCCGCTCCATCCACCTGGCCTTCGCGCTCTTCCTGGCGTTCATGGCCTACCCGGCGCTCAAGCGCTCGCCGCGGGACCGCATCCCCATCCAGGACTGGGTCTTCGCCGCCGTCGCCGCCTTCTGCGGCGCCTACATGTTCCTCTTCTACGAGCAGCTCGCCCAGCGCCCGGGGGCACCGATCCTGCAGGACGTGATCATCGGTGTGGTCGGCATCCTGCTGCTGCTGGAAGCGACTCGCCGGGCCCTCGGTCCGCCGCTGATGATCGTGGCCAGCGTCTTCCTGGCCTACTCCCTTGCCGGCCCCTGGATGCCGGGCATCCTCGCCCACGGCGGGGTGAGCCTCTACGGCCTGGTCAACCACCAGTGGCTGACCACCCAGGGGGTCTTCGGCATCGCGCTGGGGGTCTCCACCAGCTTCGTCTTCCTGTTCGTGCTGTTCGGTGCCCTGCTCGACAAGGCCGGGGCCGGCAACTACTTCATCAAGGTCGCCTTCTCGCTGCTGGGGCACTACAAGGGCGGGCCGGCCAAGGCCGCCGTGGTGGCCTCGGGCATGACCGGCCTGATCTCCGGTTCCTCCATCGCCAATACCGTGACCACCGGCACCTTCACCATCCCGATGATGAAGCGCGTCGGCTTCCCCTCTGAGAAGGCTGGCGCCGTGGAGGTGGCCTCCTCGGTCAACGGCCAGATCATGCCGCCGGTGATGGGGGCCGCGGCCTTCCTGATGGTGGAGTACGTCGGCATCTCCTATGTGCAGGTGATCAAGCACGCCTTCCTGCCGGCGCTGATCTCCTATATCGCGCTGATCTATATCGTCCACCTCGAGGCGCTCAAGGCCAACATGCAGGGCCTGGAGAGCAGCAACCCGCCGAAGCCGCTGGTGCGCAAGGCGATCGGCTTCCTCGGTGGCCTGCTGCTGATGATGGCCACGGCGCTGGCGGTCTACTATGGCCTGGGCTGGCTCAAGCCGGCGCTGGGTGACGCCGCCGTCTGGGTGGTGGCCGCGGGCCTGGTGGTGATCTACCTGGCGCTGCTCAAGGTAGGGGCCCGTTACCCGGAGCTGGAGCTCGATGACCCCAGCCAGCCGGTCTACAAGCTGCCCCAGACCCGTCCCACGGTGATGGTCGGTCTGCAGTACATCCTGCCGGTGATCGTGCTGGTGTGGTGCCTGATGGTGGAGCGTCTCTCCCCGGGGCTCTCAGCCTTCTGGGCCACGGTGCTGATGATCTTCATCATGCTGACCCAGCGGCCGCTGATGGCACTGTTCCGCGGCAAGAGCGACATGGCGGCGGACATCCGCGAAGGCGCACTCGACCTGTGGAACGGCCTGGTGAGCGGTGCCCGCAACATGATCGGCATCGGCATCGCCACCGCCACCGCCGGCATCATCGTCGGCGCCGTCTCCCAGACCGGCGTCGGCCTGGTGCTGGCCGACGTGGTGGAGACCATCTCCATGGGCAACCTGCTGCTCATCCTGTTCTTCACCGCGGTGCTCAGCCTGATCCTCGGCATGGGCCTGCCCACCACGGCCAACTACATCGTGGTCTCGGCGCTGCTGGCGCCGGTGATCATCCAGCTGGGCGAGCAGAACGGCCTGCTGGTGCCGCTGATCGCGGTGCACCTGTTCGTGTTCTACTTCGGCATCATGGCCGACGTCACGCCGCCGGTGGGGCTCGCCTCCTTCGCCGCGGCGGCGGTCTCGGGGGGCGATCCGATCCGCACCGGTTTCCAGGCCTTCTACTACAGCCTGCGCACCGCGGCGCTGCCGTTCCTGTTCATCTTCAACACCGATCTGCTGCTGATCGATGTCTCGCTCTTGCAGGGCATCCTGATCTTCGTGGTGGCCACCATCGCCATGCTGATCTTCGCCGCGGCGACCCAGGGCTTCATGATCACCCGCAACCGCTGGTACGAGTCGATCCTGCTGCTGCTGGTGGCCTTCACCCTGTTCCGTCCCGGCTTCTGGATGGACCAGATCCACGATCCCTACCGGGAGGTGCCGCCGGCGCAGTTCGTCGAGGCACTCGGCAACGTCGACGAGGACAGCACCCTGCGCCTGCAGATCGCCGGCCTCGACGCCTTCGGCGACCCGATGACCACCTACATGACACTGCCGGTGCCGGAAGGGGAGACGGGCCAGGAGCGGCTGGACAACCTGGGGCTGATGCTGCTGATCGAGGACGACAAGGCCGTCGTCGACATGGTGACCTACGGCAGCCAGGCGGCCCAGCTCGGTTTCGAGTTCGACCAGGAGATCATCCAGGTGCTGGCCCCGGTCGATCGCTGGACCAAGGAGCTGATGTGGATCCCGGCCTTCCTGGTGTTCGGCCTGATCGTAGTGTTGCAGCGTCGGCGGCGTGATCGCACGGCCGCCGCGGCGTCAGCCTGAAGGAGAGAGCGTCATGTACCAGAAGATCATGTTGCCGGTGGACCTCAACGAGGAGGCCTCCTGGAAGAAGGCGCTGCCCACGGCGCTGGCCCTTTGCCACAGCTTCGGTGCCTCGCTGCATGTGGTGACGGTGCTGCCGGACTACCGCATGCCGCTGGTGGGCTCCTACTTCCCCAAGGACTTCGCCAAGAAGGCCCATGAGGCGGTCTCCGAGGCGCAGCATCGCTTCATCCAGGAGAACGTGCCCGAGGACGTGACGGTGCAGAGCGTGATCGTCGACGGCTCGCCCTGGGAGGCGATCGTCAAGGCGGCCAAGAAGCTCGAGGTGGACCTGATCGTGATGGCCTCCCACAACAAGCGCAAGTTCGCCGACTACGTGCTCGGCCCCAATGCCGAGCACGTGGTGCACCACTCGAAGGTATCGGTGATGATCGTGCGTTGAATGCGGCGACTCCGGCCGCCTCCCTTCCTTCCATCACCATCGCGTGACGGGCCCCGACCAGGCGTCGGGGCCCGTTTCGTCGTGGGCATCCGGCGTGAAAATCCCCAGCGTGAAAAAGGGCCAGTGGTATTGCCTGCAGAGTTGACCCGCATCAACTAGATTAAGGATGGGTTAACGACGAAATGCGCCGTTAACGTGTCTCGATGGGTCGGCCGAGCCGAGCCATTCGTGCAGCGCCTGCAACGGTCGGGCGGAAAACGGTGAAGAGAGGTGACACATGAATGCGGCAACCGCGAAAGCACGTCACGCGCCGGCAGCGCCGGGCGTCAGGATCACCATCCAGCCGGTGGGGATGGATCGCCCCCGGGCCTGGCTCGCCGCCGGCATCGAGGACTTCCGGCAGGCCACTGCGGTCAGCCTGGCCTACGGCATGTTCTGGGTCGGCCTGAGCATCGCGGTCACCGTGGGCGCCGTCTACCTCGGCCTCTGGCACTGGTTGCTGCCGCTGGTGGCAGGCTTCATGTTCATCGGGCCGCTGGTCGCGGTGGGCTCCTACGGCATCAGCCGCGCCCTGGAGGCCAATCGCGCCCCGCACCTGGGCGATGCCTTCGGCGCCTGGCGACCCCATGCCGGCCAGCTGGCGATGATGGGCGTGATGATGATGATCTTCTTCATGGCCTGGATCCGCGTGGCCACGCTGCTGTTCGCGCTGTTCTTCGGCTTCGAGGTGCCCAGCCCCGACGCCCTCTATGCGGCGCTGCTGACCACCCCCCAAGGCCTCGGCATGATCGCCGTCGGCACGGCGCTGGGCAGCGTGCTCGCCTTCGGCGCCTTCGCCATCAGCGTGGTGGCGATCCCCACCCTGATGGACCACGACCTCACCTTCATGGAGGGCATCGAGGCCAGCGTGCGGACCGTGGCGCGCAACTTCCGTCCGATGCTGCTGTGGGCCGCCATCCTCACCGGCTGCGTGCTGGTAGGCGTGCTGACCTTCTATATCGGCCTGGCGCTGATCCTGCCGGTGCTCGGGTTCGCCAGCTGGCATGCCTACGAGGAGCTGGTGGTGGTCAAGCCCGTGGAGGAGAAGCAGGAGTTCCACGGCTGACCAGGAAGACCCATCGATCGAGGGAAACGACCCGCGGGGGCGCCGAGGCGCCCCCGCGGCGTTTTGCCCGCGCCCATCGTCGAGCTGACCCCGCCGCCGGGATCGGTTAGGCTGGCCGCCCTAAGTTGCCTTCAAGGGTCCCTGTCATGCGCCTGTCGATCGCTGCCTTGCTGCTGGCCACGCTTCCTCTGTTCGCCGTCGCCGCGGCGCTGCCCGAGCCCGAGGGAGAGGTACTGCTGACCGTCAGCGGCGATATCCGCCATCCCAACGTCGGTGAGGTGGCGCAGTTCGACCGTGCCATGCTCCAGGACCTGTCGCTCGTGGAGGTCTGCACCCGTACCCCCTGGCACCGCGAGCACGGCTGCTTCGAGGGGCCGCTGCTGCGCGACGTGCTGGCGGCGGCCGGGGTCGAGAGCGACAGCGTGGTGGTCCAGGCGCTCAACGAGTACCGGGCGCGGATCCCCGTGGCCGAGCTTCGACGCTACGACGTCATCCTGGCCATGCGGCGCAATGGCGAGGCGATGCCGATCCGCGAGTTCGGTCCGCTGTTCGTGCTCTATCCCTTCGATGACCATCCCGAGCTGCACAACGAGGCGGTACGCTTCCGCTCGGTGTGGCATGTCGCCGAGATCCATGCGCCCTGAGGGCGCGCCGGCCCGGGGTGCGGTGCCATGCTGAAGCTGCCGCTGCGCCTGCGGCTGGGGGCCATCAGTGCCCTGGTGCTGTTCGCCGCCGCCCTGGTGGTGGTGGGGCTGGTCTCCTGGCGCCAGGACAGCCTGGCCGGGAGCGTCGGTGGCGACGCGGTATGGCACGCCTACAAGCTCGACCGTGATACCGTGCAGATGCGCAGCTATCTGGTCCAGCCGGACGCCAGCCTGTCCGGCCTGCGCCTGCGCTTCGAGCTCTTCTACAGCCGCCTGACCCTGCTGCGCCAGGGCGACGTCACCGAGCTGATCGCCCGGATCCCGGCCGCGGTGGGGCTGATCGACGAGATCGAGGCGCGCATCGAGGCGCTCGATGAGGCCATCGGCGGGCTCGCCGCCCTCGACGCGGACGCGCAGGACTCCCTGGAACAACGCCTGGAGGCGCTGGGCAACCGCACCGAGCGGCTGGTGATCGCCATCAACGGCCACCTGGCCGAGAGCACCACCCGCGAGCGGCGCCAGCTGCAACGCCTCTACGGCCTGCTGCTGGTACTGATCCTGGCGATGAGCTTCGCCGCGCTGCTGGTGGCGATGATGCTGTTCCGCGAGGCGCGCGACAACGCCGCCGCCCGCCGCGACCTCGAGACCCTGAGCCGGGAGCTCCAGGCCACCGCGCGGCGTGCCGAGACGGCCAGCCAGGCCAAGTCGGAGTTCCTGGCCACGGTGAGCCACGAGATCCGCACGCCCCTGAACGGGGTGATCGGCATGAGCGACCTGCTGCTGGAGGAGCCCCTCGAGGGGCGCGCCCGGGAGTACGCCGCCACCATCCATGACAGCGCGGGCCTGCTGCTGGGACTGATCAACGACCTGCTCGACTTCTCCAAGATCGAGTCAGGACGGCTCGAGCTGGAGTTCCAGCCGCTGGCCCTGGCCGAGCTGGTGGAGGGCGTGGTGACGATCTTCGCCGCCCGTGCCGAGGGGCGCGGCCTGCGTCTCGTGTCACGCATCGCCCCGGAACTGCCGACCCACGTCATGGGCGACGCGGCGCGGCTGCGCCAGGTGCTGCTCAACCTGGTGGCCAACGCGGTGAAGTTCACCGCCGAGGGCGAGGTGCGGCTGACGGCCACCGTCGGTGCCGACGGCAGCCTGTGCCTCGAGGTGCGCGACAGCGGCTGTGGTATCCCCCTCGAGCAGCGCGAGCGCATCTTCGAGCCCTTCCGCCAGGGGGATGCCACCACCGCGCGTCGCTTCGGTGGCACCGGGCTGGGGCTGGCGATCTCGCGGCGCCTGGTGGAGGCCATGGGCGGTGGCATCGAGCTGGAGAGCGAGCCCGGGGTGGGCAGCCGCTTCCGCTGCCGGCTGCCGCTGGTGGCGGCCGTCGCGCCGCCTTCGGCCGGGGAGGGCGTCGCGGCTCCGCGGCGTGGTGCCCCCCGTGTCGGCCGGGTGCTGGTGGTGGAGGACAACCCCGTCAACCAGCGGGTCGCCCTGGCGATGCTCGAGCGCCTCGGGTGCCGAGTCGCGCTGGCCGAGTCCGGCGAGGACGCGCTGGCCCGGGTGGCGCGGGAGCGTTTCGACCTGATCTTCATGGATATCCAGATGCCCGGCATGGATGGACTCGAGGTGACCCGGCGCCTGCGTGCGCAGCACGGCTGGCTCTCCCGGGTGCCGGTGGTGGCGATGACCGCCGGCGGCCCGGAGGGCGAGCAGGCGCGCTGCCTGGCCGCCGGAATGAACGGCTACCTCGCCAAGCCGCTGCTGCAGGGGCCGCTGCGCGAGGTGCTCAGGCGTCACCTGGGCGGCGACGAGGCGTCTGCGACACCCGCGTCCGGGGTGGGGCAGGAAACCCTGGTCGATCCGCTGATCCTCCATGGCCTGCGGTCCTCACTGGGCGAGGAGGGGCTGGCGCCGATGATCGCCCTCTACCGCGAGCAGGCGGGGACGCACCTCGAGGCGCTGGCGACCGCCCGCCGGGCCGGTGACGCCGGCCGCGCCCGCCAGGCGGCCCACCAGCTCAAGGGGGAGTCCGCGAGCCTCGGGGCGGTCAAGGTGGCCGGCCTCGCCGCCCGGGTCGAGCGCCTGGCGGTCGACGGCGACCTCGCGGCGGCCGACGCCGTCATCGCGGAGCTGCGTCGCTGCCTCGCCGCCACCCTGGCCCGGCTCGAGGCGGCCTGACCGCCCCGGCCGCCCGGCGTTGTGGCGGCGCCGCGCTCCGGCCTACACTGGGCCTTCGCCCGCCACCGGAGCCGAGGATGCGCCCTGACACCCCGCCACCGCCCGCGGCCGCCCCCCTGTGTCGCGCGGTCTCGCGCCATGCCGACCCCGAGGCCGCCGTGGCCGAGCTGGGCGAGGCGCTCGACCACCCCGCGCTCGGCGGCGTGCTCTTCTTCTGCAGCGCCGACTATCCGCTGGAGGGCCTGTCGCGGGCCCTGCGGCACACCTTCGGCGAGCTGCCGGTGGTGGGCTGCACCACCGCCGGCGAGATCAGCCCGAGCGGCTACGAGCGCGGCTGCATCGTTGCCATCGGCTTCGCGCGGGAGGACTTCGCCGTCGCCACCGCCCTGGTGGCCGACCTCGACCGCTTCGACCTGCTCGCCGCCCAGCGGCTGGTGGACGACCTGCTCGAGCGCTGTCGTCCGGGGGCCCCGGCGGGCGCCGAGCGCTTTGCCCTGACCCTGCTCGACGGCCTCTCCAGCCGCGAGGAGCAGGTGCTGGCCACCCTGGAGGCGGCGCTGGGGCGCATCCCCGGCTTCGGTGGCTCCGCCGGCGACGACAACCGCCTCACCCGCACCCATGTCTACGCCGAGGGGCGCTTCCACTCCCAGGCGGCGGTGGTGGTGATGGTGGCGACCGCGCTCCCCTTCGAGGTCTTCACCACCCACCACCTGCGCCCGCTGGACCACAAGCTGGTGGTGACCCGGGCCGACAGCGCGACGCGCCGGGTGCTCGAGCTCAACGCCCTGCCCGCCGCCGAGGAGTATGCGCGCCTGGTCGGCGTGCCGGTGGCGGCGCTGGACGCCGAGGCCTTCGCCCTGCACCCGCTGGCGGTGCGCATCGCCGATGCCCACTACGTGCGCTCGGTGCAGCGGGTCAATCCGGACGGCAGCCTGAGCTTCTATTGCGCGGTGGAGACCGGCATCGTGCTCACCGCCATGCATCCTGCGCCCATGCTCGAGCAGCTGGAGGCGGTCCTCGCCGGCCTGGCCGGCCGCCTCGGTGACCCGGCCCTGGTGATCGGCTGCGACTGCTTCCTGCGCCGCCTGGAGCTGGAGAGCCGCGGCGAGCTGGCGGCGGCCTCGCGGCTGCTGGCCCGGGGCAGGGTGATCGGCTTCAACACCTACGGTGAGCAGCACCATGGCATGCACCTCAACCAGACTTTCACCGGAGTGGCCATTGGATCCGCGCCGCCCGCCTGAGCCCGGCGCCTCCCCCGAGGCGCTGGCCGCCGAGAACGACCGGTTGCGCCGCATCTGCGCCGCCCTGATAGAGCGCGTGGAGGCGGGCGGCGTGCCCCATGGCGGCCCCTACGGCGCCTTCGAGCACTCGGTGCTGCTCGCCGAGCAGGTGCGCGAGCGCACCGAGACCCTGCAGCGCACCCTGGCGGCCCTGGAGCGCTCCCGCGCCGAAGCGGAGGCCGCCAACCTCTCCAAGACCAAGTTCCTCGCCGCGGTCAGCCACGACCTGCTGCAGCCGCTCAATGCCGCACGGCTCTTCGCCAGCGCCCTGGAGGGCCAGGCTCTGCCCGCCTCGTCGCGGCGCCTGGTGGGTAGCATCGGACGCTCGCTGAAGGACGTCGAATCGCTGATCGGCAGCCTGGTGGACATCTCGCGGCTCGATGCCGGGGTGCTCAGGCCAGACGTGGCCAGCTTCCCTGCCGAGGAGCTGCTCGGGGTGCTGGCCGAGGAGTATCGCCAGCTGGCCGCCAGCCGCGGCCTCGAGCTGCGCTATGTGCCGACCCGGGCGGTGATCGCCTCCGACCTGGCGCTGCTGGCGCGGGTGGTGCGCAACTTCCTGAGCAATGCGATCCGCTATACCCAGTCGGGACGGGTGCTGCTCGGCTGCCGCCGTCGTTCCGAGGGGCTCGAGATCCTGGTCGGCGATACCGGGCCGGGCATCGCCCCGGCCCAGCAGCGGCTGATCTTCGAGGAGTTCCGTCGCCTCGGAACGGCCGAGGAGGGCGACAACCGCGGCCTGGGTCTGGGGCTGGCCATCGTCGAGCGCATCGGCGGCATGCTCGGCCACCCGCTCGGGCTGGTCTCGCGGCCCGGGCACGGTGCGCTGTTCTCGGTCACCGTGCCCTACGGCGAGCGCGCCGCCCCCGGGGCGGCCGTGCGCGACGAGGCGCCGGAGCCCCTCGCGGGGGCGCGGGTCTGGGTGATCGACAACGACGCCGATATCCGCGACGGCATGGCGGCACTGCTCGGCGGCTGGGGCTGCCGGGTGGCGTGCGCCGCCTCCCCGGAGGCGCTCTCGGGGCCGGCGCCGGCGGCGCTGCTGGTGGACTACCATCTCGGCGAACGGCGCCCCGACGGGCTGGCGGTGGCCCGGGGGCTGCGCGAGCGCCATCCCGGGCTGCCGGTGGTGGTGATCACCGCCAACCACGATGCCGCCCTCAAGGCCCACATCCGCGAGGCGGGCTTCGAGTGCCTGCTCAAGCCGCTCAAGCCATTGCGCCTGCGCCTGCTGCTGGGGGCGCTGCTGGAGGCTCAGCGACCGCGGCGTTCGGCCCGGTAGGCGGCGAGGTCCAGCTCGCCGGCGAGCAGCACCGCCTGCACCCGGCTCTTCACCCCCAGGCGACGCAGGATCGCCGAGACATGGGTCTTCACCGTGGTCTCGGCGATGTCGAGCTCGCGGGCGATGCCCTTGTTGGAGGCGCCGCGGTGCAGGCGCTCGAGCACCTCGAGCTGCTTGTCGGTGAGGCGCGCCAGGCGCGTCTCCAGGGAGGCGGGCAGCGAGCGGTCGGTAGCTGGAGCAGGGGACGGGGGCCGGCGCATCACCTGGGGCGGCAGGTAGAGGTCGCCTTCCAGGATGCGTTCGAGGGCCGCCAGCAGGTCCTCCCGGGGCGTCGACTTGGGGATATAGCCCACCGCGCCGAGCTCGATCGCCTCGAGCACGGTGCGCCGGTCCTGCTCGGCGGAGAGGATCGCCACCGGCAGCCCGGGCAGGGCCTGGCGCAGTCGCGCCAGGCCCTCGAGGCCGGCGGCATCGGGGAGTCCCAGGTCGAGCAACAGCAGGTCGAGGTCGGCCTCGAGCCGTTCGGCCAGCTGCATGGCCTGGGCCAGGCTGTCGGCCTCCAGCAGCCGGCTCTCCGGCAGGCCGGCGGCGATCACCGCGGCGATCGCCTCGCGGAACAGCGGGTGGTCGTCGGCGACCATCAGGGTGGTCATGGGGCTCTCCTGTCCTGGCCCTCCTACCAAGGGAGGAGGGCGTCTCATGCCACCGGAGTATGTCCCAGATCGTGGTGGCGACCAAGACTGGAGAGGCATAGCGATCATAACCACAACACTCAGGAGCCATGCCATGATCTACGCCAATCCCGGCGAGTCCGGTGCCGTCATCACCTTCGAGCAGCGCTACGGCAACTACATCGGTGGCGAGTTCGTGCCGCCGGTGAAGGGCGAGTACTTCGACAACGTCAGCCCGGTCAACGGCCAGGTGTTCTGCCAGATCCCGCGCTCCACCGCCGAGGACATCGACAAGGCGCTGGACGCCGCCCACGCCGCCGCGCCCGCCTGGGGCAAGACCTCCGCCACCGAGCGCTCCAACATCCTGCTCAGGATCGCCGACCGCATCGAGCAGAACCTCGAGATGCTGGCCGTGGCCGAGACCTGGGACAACGGCAAGGCGGTGCGCGAGACCCTCAACGCCGACCTGCCGCTGGCCGCCGACCACTTCCGCTACTTCGCCGGCTGCATCCGCGCCCAGGAGGGCACCGCCGCCGACATCGACGCCAACACCGTCGCCTACCACTTCCACGAGCCGCTGGGCGTGGTGGGGCAGATCATCCCCTGGAACTTCCCGCTGCTGATGGCCACCTGGAAGCTGGCGCCGGCGCTGGCCGCGGGCAACTGCGTGGTGCTCAAGCCCGCCGAGCAGACCCCAGCCTCGATCCTCGAGCTGATGAAGCTGGTCGGCGACCTGCTGCCCCCGGGGGTGGTCAACATCGTCAACGGCTACGGCGCCGAGGCGGGCCAGGCGCTGGCGACCAGCAAGCGCATCGCCAAGATCGCCTTCACCGGCTCCACCCCGGTGGGCGCGCATATCCTCAAGTGCGCCGCCGACAACATCATCCCCTCCACCGTGGAGCTCGGCGGCAAGTCGCCCAACATCTACTTCGCCGACATCATGAACGCCGAGCCGGAATTCATCGACAAGGCGGCCGAGGGCCTGGTGCTGGCCTTCTTCAACCAGGGCGAGGTGTGCACCTGCCCGTCGCGGGCGCTGATCCAGGAGTCGATGTACGACGCCTTCATGGCCAAGGTCATGGAGAAGGTGGGCCAGATCACCCGTGGCAACCCGCTGGACACCGATGTCCAGGTGGGCGCCCAGGCCTCCCAGGAGCAGTTCGACAAGATCATGTCCTACATGGAGATCGCCCGCGACGAGGGTGCCGAGGTGCTCACCGGCGGCGACAAGGCGAGCTTCGATCCCGCCTACGACAACGGCTTCTATATCCAGCCGACCCTGCTCAAGGGCCACAACAAGATGCGGGTCTTCCAGGAGGAGATCTTCGGCCCGGTGGTGGCGGTGACCACCTTCAAGGACGAGGAGGAGGCCCTGGCCATCGCCAACGACACCGAGTTCGGCCTGGGCGCCGGGGTGTGGAGTCGCGATATCAACGTCGCCTTCCGTATGGGCCGCGGCATCCAGGCCGGCCGCGTGTGGACCAACTGCTACCACCAGTACCCGGCCCACGCCGCCTTCGGTGGCTACAAGAAGTCCGGCGTCGGCCGCGAGACCCACAAGGTGGCCCTCGAGCACTACCAGCAGACCAAGAACCTGCTGGTCAGCTACGACACCAATCCGCTGGGCTTCTTCTAGGCCCTGGGCTTCGGGGGCAGCGCCGTGCAGGGCCGCTGCCCCCTCAGGACGCATCAGAATGTGCGGCTCCACCGCTTTCGCCCCCTGGCGAGACATGGTGAGACGGACGTCATCCGGTCGTCCGACCTATCGAGGAGAGACAGCATGGACAACACGATGAAGGCCGCCGTGGTACGTAAGTTCGGCGAGCCGCTGGTGATCGAGGAGGTGGCGGTGCCGCGTCCGCAGCAGGGGGAGATCCTGGTGAAGGTGGCCGCTTCCGGCGTCTGCCATACCGACCTGCACGCCGCCCACGGGGACTGGCCGGTCAAGCCCAACCCACCCTTTATCCCCGGCCACGAGGGCGTGGGCCACGTGGTGGCAGTGGGGGCGGGCGTCTCCCATGTCAAGGAGGGTGACCGCGTCGGCGTGCCCTGGCTCTATTCCGCCTGCGGCCACTGCGAGCACTGTCTCGGCGGCTGGGAGACCCTGTGCGAATCGCAGCAGAACACCGGCTACTCGGTCAACGGGGGCTTCGCCGACTATACCCTGGCCGATGCTGGCTACGTCGGGCGGTTGCCGGATAGCGTCGGCTTCCTGGAGATCGCGCCGGTGTTGTGCGCCGGGGTCACCGTCTACAAGGGGCTGAAGATGACCGATGCCCGTCCCGGCCAGTGGGTGGTGATCTCAGGCATCGGTGGCCTCGGGCATATGGCGGTGCAGTACGCTCGCGCCATGGGCTTCAATGTGGCCGCGGTGGACGTCGATGACGCCAAGCTGGCCCATGCCGAGCGGCTGGGAGCGGCGGTCACCGCCAACGCCTTGAAGACCGATCCCGCGGCCTACCTGAAGCGCGAGATCGGCGGCGCCCACGGCGCGCTGGTCACGGCGGTGTCGCCCCAGGCCTTCGACCAGGCCCAGCGCATGCTGCGCCGCGGCGGTACCCTGGTGCTCAACGGGTTGCCCCCCGGCGACTTCCCGCTGCCGATCTTCGACACCGTGCTCAACGGCATCACCGTCCGCGGCTCCATCGTCGGCACCCGCCAGGACCTGCAGGAGGCGCTGGACTTCGCTGGCGAAGGCAAGGTCAAGGCCACGGTGTCCACCGATCGCCTCGACAACATCAACGCGGTCTTCCAGCGCATGATCGACGGCAAGATCGAGGGCCGCGTGGTGCTCGACATGGCCTGAGTCACGCCATCCGGGAGGAAGCCAAGGGGCGCGACGATCGTCGCGCCCCTTTTTATGGTGTTTATGGCGTTTACGACCCGCGCGACTCGACGGCGCCCGCCTGTCAGGCCCGGGGGCTTCACCGCGGTGCGTCTGCTGCGCCCTCGACCTCCTGCAGAAGCCGGCCCAGGCGCACGCCCAGGGCCAGCTCCTCCTCGACGCCGAAAAGGCGGTGGCGTAGCCGGCCGTGGGCGTCGATCAGCAGCGTGGTGGGGGTGCCCTCCAGCGCCCAGGCGCGCATCGTGCGTGGCCGAGGATCACCGTCGGCGCTGGCGGCGTCGATGGACACCGGGAAGGTATAGCGGTACTCGGCCAGAAACGCCCCCAGCGCCAGGGACGTCATCGCCGCGTGGTGCTCGAACACGCTGTGCAGCCCTATCACCGTCAGCGGGGCGTCGACCAGCAGTCGCGTCACCCGCTGGGCCTGGGGCAGGCCGTGCATGGCGCAGCCCGGGCACAGCATCTGGAAGACATGGATCATCACCACCCGGCCACGCAGCATGCCCAGGGTCAGCGGCGTGTCGCAGTTGAGCCAGCGGCTTACCTGCTAGTCGGGCAGTGCGGTCATGGGCTCGCCTCGTCAGCGATCGATAGCTTCGTTTCACTATGGACGAGGCGGCGCCCCGGTGCCATGCGGTGTTGCCCACGGGCAGCATCAGCACGCGCCGTCGGCGGCGGCCAGCCAGCGCCTGGCCAGGCGCAATGCCTGGTCCAGGTCGCCCACCATCGCCAGGCGCCCGGCGCGGCGTTTAGATCGGCGGGCAGCCGCAACTACCTCTGTTGCTAAGGTGATTTAACTGCATGGTCAGGTTTGCCAGTCGGTCCATAGCGTCTCTTTGAAGGGCTCTGCTGGCAGAGCCCGCTATATGACTAAGTTATGAGGCTGGGCAAGGAGCACCGACGTGCAGAGCCGCCGCAGACATGGCGGGGATATTCAGCGTGAGCTGACCATTCTCCACCGTGATACATTGCTCTTCAGCCGCCACGTTTTGATAGCGGCCATCTGCCATATCGGTTTGAAAAGTGTGGGTGAGCGCTTGCTGCTCCCGGTTAATCGCAATAAAGCCCTGGGCTTCGCGGCTGAAGGCGATTTGATTATGGCCATTATCCCACCAGTGGGTGACCTCTGCGCCGTCGGCTTGTTGGCGAAACGCGACCATATTGGCAATCTCGGGCCAGCGGTGTTCGCATACCCAGGCTTCCCCACATTGGGCCTCGCCCTGCTGATAGACGGGGGCTTGCGGTGGGCCTTGGTCGCTATTAGAAAAAGCGTAGCTTGACATGACTTTCGGGTAACCATAAGGCCATGCCAACATAAACATGTTGGCTAAGCGATAAAGCGCGTCATCTCGATGCGTCAAAATATTGCTGCCGCCCGCACCGTGGCCACGCTGGTTATCGTGGTTGTCGGTAAATACGACGGCTTGTTCGCTCGGCAGCAGGGCAGGCGATTCGCCAAACTGCTGAAGGTTGGCAAGGGTTTGATTGTTGAAAATATCACCAAGAGACGCGCCGTAGCGAAACTCGGTGATATCCGCCGTGCCTTGATACTCCGTGGCACTGATCGCTTCGCCCCCTAGGTCAATCACTTCCTGAAAGGCATAAAGCGGAGCGTCTACCTGCGCCAGAATTTCCGCAATATCGCTGGGTGCCATATGCTTGGCTGCATCGATCCGAATACCTCTTACACCCAGTGCTGCCAAGGTATCCAAGTAATCCGCAATACGGCTCTGCACGGTGGGGTCGCTCGTGTTCAGATCGGGCAAGCCAACTAACTGACATTGTCGAACGCTTTCGGCATTTTGCGCATAGTCGCTCTGTTCGATGCCGCAGGGTTCGTGGAAGTCGTCGCGTTGATAATGGGGATAGCTCAGTGCTTCACTGTCATAAGAGGAGCCTGCAATGCCCTGGCCCTTGCCGTGGGCAACATGGTTAATCACCGCATCCGCATAAACATCGACCCCCGCTGCGTTACAGCGCTGCACCATATCAGCAAATGCTTCGCTGGAGCCGCTGCGGCTTTCAAGTTGATAGCTGACCGGTTGGTAGCGAGTCCACCAAGCATCACCCTGAATGTGCTCTTGTGGGGGCGAGACCTGTACGGCTTTAAATCCTTTTGGGCCTAGCCAATTTTCGCACTCCTGGGCAACATCCTCCCACTGCCACTCAAATAAGTGTACGAACGTGTCGGCGCTAGCAGGTTGCGCGGAAAGCCCTATGCTCAGTGTCGCGCTGGCAGCCAGGGCAACGGAGTATTTCGCAAACATGAGATCACCTTTGTTGGCATTGTTGCTCATAACATGACGGTATGCAGGGTGACTCAAATCCTCCTCGCGAGCCTGTTAAGGGGCGTAGATAAGAGGAGGAGGGCGCCTACTTGTGGAAAACGTCAGTAATAGGGGGCTAGCTCACGGCCTGCCACACCAAGTTAACCCCCACTAAGAACATGGCCAGAATGACTAAGCGGTAAAACAGCTTTTCATTGACGCGACTCTGTAGCCAGAGGCCGTTACGCACCCCGATCCAAGCAACGGGCACAATCAGCAGCGAGGCCCAGGCGGAACCTGTCAACCTGATTCAGACAGCTTGTTAAAAATTAATGTCGATTTCGTCGCGGTGTCGCTTGCCACCGGCAGGGTCGGGAAGTTCACCACGCTGTAGGGTGCCGGGTCGTCGTCATCGGGCTGTACCGGATTGATCGAGACGCTGGCCGGCGGCATCGCCACTTTGGGGCGCCCGCGCGCGAACCGCTCGGGATGCGCCTCGAAGCTGTCATCGAGCGCTCGCTGGCGGATCTCTGCAATCTCGCGGTATCGGCCAGTGAAGACCTGCTCTGGCGTGAAGCCAGCCAGCCCGCTGTGATGGTGCTGCAGGTTGTACCAGTCGACGTAGGCGCTGTACCACTGCCGGGCATGGACGATGCTCTCGAAGCGCCCGGGATAGTCGGGCTGGTACTTGCTGGTCTTGAACTGGCTTTCGCTGAACGGGTTGTCATTACTCACCCTCGGGCGGCTGTGGCTGCACGTCACCCCCAGCTCCCCCATGAGGTCCAGGTAGCTGCGTGCGATCATCGGCGAGCCTCCACGCTCTTGGAGCGGCGGTAGAGCAGCTCGCCGCTCGGCGAGGTGTCGATG
The DNA here is from genome assembly GCF_900104135.1 of Halomonas shengliensis. Classification (GTDB taxonomy): domain Bacteria; phylum Pseudomonadota; class Gammaproteobacteria; order Pseudomonadales; family Halomonadaceae; genus Halomonas; species Halomonas shengliensis. Next base: position 237,258 of record NZ_FNIV01000001.1, read on the forward strand.
TCGGCCAGCATGTCCGGCGTGATGGGGCCGGTCTGGCGGCAGGCGAGGCTGCTGTCGGAGGGATCCGCCAGGTCCAGGTCGGCATCGATATTGCTGAGGTGGCAGGTCACCCCGGGGATCTTGGGGTCCGTGAGGCTCTCGATCTTGATGTCCTTGGTCGTGAACAGGCCCAGGGAGACGTCGCCGACCTCGTTGTCGCTGTCGCAGCCGGCGAGCAGGAGCGAGGTGGCGGTCAGGAGCAGGGCGAACAGGGAGCGGCGGCGAGCGCGTGGCATGGGGTGTCCTTCAGGGATCGCGCGGGTTTCCATCATGATACCCGCTTCTCCAGGCTGGCCAGCCAGCGCTCGGCCAGGCGCCGGGCGTGGGCCGGGTCGCCCACCATGGCCAGGCGTCCGGCCCGGCGGCGCAGGCCCGCGCGGCGAAGCTTGAGCACCAGGCGCGCCGGCAGCCCCACGAACACCAGGCCGATGCCCTCTGCCTCGAGCTCCTCGGCCAGCGTCTGCAGGGCGACGATGGCGGTGGCGTCGAGGCTCGGCACGTCGCGCATGTCGAGCAGCATCACGCGGATCTCCGGGTCCACCAGCCGCAGCGAGGAGACCGCCTTCTCGGCGGCGCCGAAGAACAGCGGGCCGTCGATATCGTAGAGCGCCACCCCGGCCGGCAGGTCGCCGCGGTCCGTCTCGTGTGGCGCGTCCAGCCGCCGTGTCTCGGTCACCTCGGCCATGCGGCGGATGAAGAGCGCCGCCGCCAGACCCATGCCCACCGCCACGGCCAGCACCATGTCGAAGATCACCGTCAGGGCGAAGCAGATCACCAGGATCGCCGCGTCGCTGGCCGGGGCGCTTCTCAGCGTATGCAGGAAGTGGCGTGCCTCGCTCATGTTCCAGGCGATGATGAACAGCAGCGCGGCGAGTGCCGCCATGGGCACCAGGGCCAGCACGCCCGCCAGCAGCACCACGGCCAGCAGCACCACCAGCGCATGGACCACCGCGGCGACCGGCGAGACGGCGCCGCTGCGGATGTTGGTGGCGGTACGCGCGAGTGCCGCGGTGGCGGTGATGCCACCGAAGAAGGGCGCGGCGATGTTGCCCAGCCCCTGGCCCAGCAGCTCGGCGTTGGGGTCATGGCGGGTGCGGGTCAGGCCGTCGGCCACCACCGCGCAGAGCAGCGACTCGATGGCCCCCAGCATGGCGATGGCCAGGGCCGGGCCGAGCAGCTCGCGGATCAGCGCGAAGTCCACCGTCAGCGGGGTGCCGTCGGGGCCCGGCAGCTGCCAGGGCAGCACCAGGCTCGGCGCGAAGGGCGGGATGCCGCTGCCGCTCTCGCCCTGCAGGCTCCAGCTGAAGCGCGAGGCGATGGTGTCCACCTCCACGCCCAGGGGCGTCACGGCCAGCGCCGCCAGGGTGCCCACGGCGAGCCCCACCAGCGGCGCGGGAATCGGCAGGCGCAGGCGCGGCCACAGGATCAGGGTGGCCAGCGTCACCAGGCCGACGCCCAGCTCGGCGGGGTCGAGGGTCGCGAGTGCCCCGCCGATGGCGGCGGCATTGCCCAGGGTGCTCTCGCCGAGGGCCACCTCGAGGCCCAGGAAGTCGGGGAGCTGCAGCAGGGCGATGACCACCGCGATACCGGCGGTAAAGCCCAGCACCACGGGGTAGGGCACAAACTGGATCAGGCTGCCCAGCCGCGCCAGCCCCAACGCCACCAGGATCAGCCCGGCCATCAGGGTGGCGATCAGCAGTCCGCCGATGCCGTGGTTGGCGACGATGGGGAACAGGATCACCACGAAGGCGGCGGTGGGGCCGGAGACGTTGAAGCGCGAGCCCCCGGTGAGGGCGATGATGGCGCCGGCGACGATGGCGGTGTAGAGGCCGTGCTGGGGCGGTACGCCGGTGGCGATGGCCAGCGCCATGGAGAGGGGAACGGCGACGATGCCGATGGTCAGGCCGGCGAGCAGGTCGCGGCGCAGCTCGGCCAGGCCGTATCCCCGGCGCCAGGTGGCCAGCAGGGCGCTGCCGGGCAGGGGAAGGCGGTAGCCGGCGTCATCGGAGGCGCGTGACATGGCAACTCCTTTGCTTGCTAAAGAGCGAGGCCATGACGTTACGCCGCCGCCGACGCCGCCGCAAGGCGGCCAAGGTCGCAGCCGCGGCGTGTCGCAGCAAAGACACAGACGAGGACGCCCGGCACGGGGCCGGGCGTCGCGAGTGGCGGAGGGGGAGGAGTGGGTCAGTCGGCGCGGCCCTGGCCGTCGCCCTTGCCGCCCTTGGGCTCCTTGACGTAGGCCTCGCGGGCGGTCTGGCGCATCTCCTCGAGCTGCTCCTCAGTCAGCAGCTCACCCAGCGCGGCCTGGTGCTCGTCGCGCAGGGCCTGGAAGGCCTCGCGGCGCGCCTCGCGGGAATCGAAGTCGCGGTCGCGCAGCTCGGCCATCGCCGCGTAGTGCTCCCGGCGCAGCTCGCCGAGGGCCTCGCGCTCCTCCTCGGAGAGGTCCCAGCCGTCGACCATCTCGGTCATGCGCCGCTGCAGGGAGGTGGCGCGGCGCTGGTGCCGCTCGGCCTGGGACTCCTGGTGCATCTCCAGGCGCGCCGCCTTCAGGGCCTCGCGCTGCTCATCGCTGAGCAGCGCGTCGATGCGCTCGCGATGCTCCCGGCGCAGCTCGGCCATGGCCTCGCGGTGCTCGCGGCTGGCGCTCTCCAGGGCCTCGCGGGTCTCGGCGTCGATGCCGGCGCGCTCGAAGAGGGCGGCGCGCCGCTCGGCCTGATGCTCGGCGCGGGCCTCGAGCCACTGCTCGCGGGTCTCGGCGCCATCATCGGGTGCGGCGGTGGCCGTGAGCGCCACGGGGGCGATGGCCAGGGCGAGCAGGGCGGCGGCCAGCGTCTTGCGGGGGAATCGGGTCTGCATGGGGAAGCTCCTTGGGCCTCGGGTTGACCCCTGTCACTCTGCGCCGCCGGCGTGCAAGGTCGATGCAGCGACGGTGCAACGAGGGTGCAGGTTCACGCCTCCGGCTGGTACTTGTAGCCGACGCCGTAGACCGAGCGGATCACCTCGCGCTCCGGCCATGCCTCGGCGATCTTGCGGCGCAGCTTCTTGACGTGGCTGTCCACGGTGCGCTCGGAGACGATGCGATGGTCGCGGTACATGTGATCCATCAGCTGGTCGCGGGAGAAGATGCGCCCCGGGGCGTGCATCATCACCTTGAGCAGCTGGAACTCCACGGCGGTGAGGCCGAGGTCGTGGCCGTCGGCCAGGGCGCGCCAGCCCTCCTCGTCGAGCACCAGGTCGCTTCCGGCAGGGTCGGGTTCACCGGCCAGCTGGCTGCGGCGCAGCACCGCCTTGACCCGAGCCACCACCTCGCGGGGGCTGAACGGCTTGCAGATGTAGTCGTCGGCGCCCAGCTCCAGGCCCAGCAGGCGGTCGACCTCCTCGACCCGGGCGGTGAGCATGATCACCGGCAGCGCCGGCCAGCGCTGGCGGATCTCGCGGCACAGGGTCAGCCCGTCGGTGCCGGGCAGCATCAGGTCGAGCAGCACCAGGGCCGGCCCCTCGCCGGCCTGGCGGGTCTCCTCCAGCCATGGGATGACGGCATCACCGTGGTCCAGGTGATGGGGCTCGAAGCCGCTGCCGGCCAGGTAGTCGGCCACCAGGCGGGCGATCTTGGGTTCGTCCTCGACGATCAGGACGCGCGGCGGCCGTTCGGTGTGGGTCATGGGGTCTCCTCCCTGAGCGTGGCGTCATCGAGTGGGGGAAAGCGCAGGGTCCAGCGTAGCCCACCCAGCGGCGAGGCGGCGGCCGTCATCTCGCCGCCGTGGGCCTTGACCAGGGCAGTGGCGATGGAGAGCCCCAGCCCGCTGCCGCCACTGGCGCGACTGCGCGAGCCCTCGACCCGGTAGAGCCGCTCGGTGAGCCGCGGCAGCACCGCGGCGGGCACCCCGGGAGCGCTGTCCTCCCAGGTCACCACCGGGCCACCGGCGTCGCGGGCGAGGACGACGCGCAGCCGGCCGGGGGCCCGGGTATAGGCGCAGGTGTTGTCGAGCAGGTTGCTCCACAGCTGGCGCAGGCGGCTGGCGTCGCCGCGGATCCAGGCCGGCCCCTGGATCGCCTGCTCCAGGGCGATGCCGCTGTCGTCGAGCCAGCCGCCGGCCTCCTCTAGCCGCTGGGCCAGGCTCTCGGCCAGGTCGATGGGGGCGAGCTGTACCTCCAGGGCCCCGGCGTCGCTCTGGGAGAGCAGGCGCAGGTCGGCCACCAGGCGCTCCAGCTGCCCGACCTCCTGGGAGAGGGAGTGCAGGCTGTCCGGGTCCAGCGCGCGGATGCCGTCCTGCATCGCCTCGATCTCGCCGCGCAGCACGGAGAGCGGGGTGCGCAGCTCGTGGGCGATGTCGGAGACCCAGCGGCTGCGTGCCTCGCGGCTCGCCTCCAGGGTGGCGGCGAGCACATTGAAGTCGCGGGAGAGGCGCGCGAGTTCGTCGCGGCCGCGTTCCGTCAGGCGGGTGCCGTAGTCGCCCTCGGTGAGCCTTCGGGTGGCCAGCGCCATGCCGCGGGTGCGTCGCCCCAGCCACCAGGAGAGGCCGCCGGCGAGCAGCAGCGAGGCCAGGCCCAGGGCGCCGATGATGATCCCCAGGTTGCGCTGCTGGCGGCTGAGGAAGATGCGCTCCATGCGCGCCATCAGCTGTTCCGGCGGTCGGTAGCCCAGGGTGCCGACCCGCTCGCCCTTGTGCTCGATGGGCAGCCAGCGCAGGGTGGCCGCCTCCTCGTCGTCATCCGGCGGCAGGCCGATCACCGGCAGCCCCGTGCCGTCGTGGAGCACGAAGTCCCTGGGGTCGCCCAGCTGGCGCTCGATGCCCACCGGCGCCGGGCCGGCGCCCGGCCACAGCTGGCGGCGCACCAGGCGGTGCCAGGCGCGCGGCGACTCGCGCAGCCACTGCCAGTCGCCGCGGCGTGCCCACTCCTCGGCGAGCCCGGCGGCCAGGGTCTCGGCGCGCTGGGTCTGGGTCTGGTCGAGGTAGTCGATGAAGCCCTGGTCCAGGCTGCGCGACACCCCCAGGAACACCAGGCCGGAGATGGCCACGTTGACCACCAGGATCACCGCGAACAGCTTGATGCCCAGCCGGGAGATGGCGGGGCGGGGCAGGGTCAGGCGCATGGGCGTCTCGCCGCGAGCAGGGTGGTCCGCCAGGGTCGCCCCCGGGCATGCAGCCAATGGTCAGCGAATGTGCAACTCGCGTGCAAGCGCCTCACAGCGTGAGCAGGAAGAGGATCAGCGGCGGCGACAGCAGGGAGAGCAGGAAGCCCGACACCACCGCCACCGGGACGCAGCCCACGCCGCCATGCTGCTGGATCACCGGCAGGGTGAAGTCCATGGAGGTGGCGCCGCCGTAGCCGATGGCCAGCGCCGCGTGGCGGCGGATCACCAGCGGGATCAGCACGAAGGCGACCAGCTCCCGGGTCAGGTCGTTGAAGAAGGCCACCGCCCCCAGCGCCGGCCCCAGGGCATCGCCCACCAGGATCCCCGAGAGCGAGTACCAGCCGAATCCCGCGGCCATGGCCAGCCCCTCGTTCCAGCGCAGCTCGAGGAAGGGCGCGGCGATCAGCCCGCCCACCAGCGAGGTGGCGGCCAGGGTGGTGGCGATGGCCAGGCCATGGCGGTTGAGCAGGATCTGGCGCAGCGGCATGCCGGAGTTGCGCAGTTGGCAGCCGATCAGCGCCAGCAGGGCGTAGAGCACCCACTCGGCCAGGGTCTCGGCGCCGGCGTGGATCGGCGTGGAGGCGAGGCGGGAGGCGGCGAGTCCCAGCGCCACCCCCAGCACCACCACGCCGACCAGCGCCAGGGAGCCGGCCATGGCGGCGAGCTTGCTGGTGGGGGCGCCAGGCACCGCGCGCCGGGGGTCGGCGGCCAGGCGCAGGCGGTGCGAGAGCCACCACAGCCCGGCAAGGTTGCAGGCCGAGGTGGCCAGGAACAGGGTCAGCGCCTGGCCCCCCATGCGCGACAGCTGCCCGCCGAGGTCATCGAGCCCCGCCAGGCCGATCCCCATCAGCAGCAGGATCACGTAGACCGAGGCGTTGACCCCGTGGTTGATCGCCGCCAGGACGGCGGGGTGGCGAACCGGCACCAGGTAGCCCAGCACCAGCGGCAGCAGCACGATCACCAGGCCGCTCAGCATGGAGATTCCCTTCTCTCGGGCGCCGCCTGGCGGCGCGTGAAAAGCGGCTACTCTAGCAGCCGCGGGGAGCCTTCCCAAGCGGGGGTTACTCGAGCACGGTCAGCTCGCTGAGCGCCAGGTGGCTGCGCCGCTCGTCGCCACGATGGTAGTCCGCGGAGAGCAGCAGGCCGGGCAGCTCCGGGTGGAAGCGGAATACCAGGCGGCGGTCGGGCTTGTCGCCCTCCACCGCCTCCACGCGGATCGCCTCGAAGGTGCCGGCGGGCAGGCTCACCGAGCCTTCGCCCAGGGTCCGCACCTCCAGGGTCTCCTCGCGCCCCTTGTGGTCCAGGTAGGTGAGGCGACAGGGCGTCGCGGCACAGTCGCCGCCGATGACCCGCCGCGAGAGCATGAACAGCGCGGTCTGGCGATCCGGGTGGGGCGTCAGGATCTCGGCGCCGAGCTGGTAGCTGTCGCCGACCCCCAGCAGCGAGTAGCCGCTGGCGTAGTAGATCGAGCGGACCTGCCCCGCCTGGATCAGGAAACGGCTGCGCTCGCTGCCCCGGGCGATGCGGATGCCGGTCTCCATCAGGCTTTCCCAGTAGTCGCCCTCATGGCTGAGCCGGTGGTCGACGTAGGCCGCCGGCCAGCCCTTGACCTCCAGGCGATAGCGCGCGGCGAAGGGGCGCGGGGTGGCGCTGTTGGTGGCGGCGCGATTCTCGGCGGTGCGCTGGGCCGGCGGCGGCGCGGCCGAGGGGGTCTCGGCACTGGCCACCAGCGGCAGGCCGGCCAGCAGCCAGGGCAAGAGGGACGCCGCGAGTCGGCGGGACCACTTGGCGGGGCATGACATCGTCGCTCTCCGTGACAGGGTGGGGCCGGCAGGCCGCCCCTCTCCCTCGACGATGCCATATTTCCTGCCCCCGGGCACCCGGATGTGGCGGGGCTCAACCCTGCTCGCGCAGGCGCTGAAGGGCCGGGGAGAGGGTCACCGGGTAGTCGCCGGGCCCCGGGTCGAGCCGCCGCAGCGCCTCCGGCAGCCGCCCCAGGGCATCGGCGACGCGCTCCCGGGCCTCGCCGGCCAGGGCCATCTCCTCGGCGGCGAGCCGTCCGCCGCGCACCAGGGGACGCAGCAGCGCCTCCCCCTCGATGCCGGGCTCGTCGCGCAGCGCGATGACGTCGCCGACGAAGCGGCCCTCGGCGTCGTGCCGGCGGTAGAGCTGCTTGCGGCAGGGCAGGTTGACCTTGCCGGGGGAGTGCTTGAGGCGCGGCGTGCCGGCGTACTCCACCAGCTTGTAGGAGAGGTCGATCACCGGGGCGTCGGAGGACACCCCCATCTCGGTGCCCACCCCGAAGCCGTCGATGGGGGCGCCGCCCTCGCGCAGGGCGGCGATCTGCCACTCGTCCAGGCCGCTGCTGGCCACGATCTTCACCTCGGGATTCCCCGCGTCGTCGAGCAGCGCGCGGGCCTCCCGGGCCAGGGCACCGAGGTCGCCGGAGTCGAGGCGCACCGCCCCCACCCGGAGGCCGGGCTCGGCGTCCATCAACGCGATCACCTTGCGCACCCCTTCGGGGGTGTCGTGGGTGTCCACCAGCAGGGTGGTGCCGGGGTAGCGGCGGGCGAAGGCGCGGAAGGCGGCCTCTTCGTCGTCGTGGGCCAGCACGTAGCTGTGGGCCATGGTGCCGGAGAGCGGCAGGTCGTGGCGCAGCCCGCCGAGCACGTTGCTGGTGCCCGCCAGGCCCGCGGTGCGGTAGGCGCGCACGCCGCGCACCGCGGCGTCGACGCCGTGCATGCGGCGCAGGCCGAAGTCCATCACCGGGCGGCCCTCGGCGGCGAGCACCACGCGTACCGCCTTGGAGGCGATGACGGTCTCCAGCTGCACCAGGTTCATCACCAGGCTCTCCAGCAGCTGTGCCTCGACGATGGGGGCATCCACCTCCATGAAGGGTTCGTTCTCGAACACCGGGGTGCCCTCGGGCAGGGTCCAGATGTCGCCGGTGAAACGCCAGTCGCCGAGCCACTCGAGGAAGGCGTCGTCGAACAGGCCGGTCTCGGCCAATGCGGCGAGGTGGGCGTCGCGAAAGCGCAGCCGGGTGGCCAGCTCGGCGGCGTGCTGCTGGCCACAGGCGAGCATGAAGCGGCGGGTCTCGGGCAGGCGGCGGAAGAACAGGCTGAAGGTGGCACGCTCGCGCATGCCCTCGCCCCAGTAGGCCTGCAGCATGGTCAGCTGGTAGAGGTCGGTGAGCAGCGCCAGGTCGTCGTCCTGGACGGCATAGGGCGGGATGGCATGGGGAGGGAGGGTGCCGGACGCCTGGGTCATGAGCTCGCCTCGCCATCGATCGCCACGCCGGCGTCGCGGAGCTCGTCGAGGACCGCCGGCGTGCCCTGCGGGTCCACCGCGGCGGTGAGCGGTGCCAGCAGCCGGGTGGCGAAGCCCTCGCGCCGGGCCTCCAGGGCGGTGGCCTTGACGCAGACATCCAGCGCCAGGCCGCAGACCACCACCCGGCTGACGCCCTTCTCCCTGAGGTAGCCACCGAGCCCCGTGCCGTCGAAGGCGGAGTAGGCGTCGGCGTCGAAGGCGGTGGCCTTGCTCACCCGTATCGCCTCATCGGGCAGCGCCAGGTCGGGGTGGAAGGCGGCGCCTTGGGTGTCCTGCACGCAGTGCACCGGCCAGGGGCCGCCGCGATGGGTGAAGCTCGCGTGGTCGACCGGGTGCCAGTCCCGGGAGGCGACCACCAGGGCACCGGCGGCACGGGCCGCGGCGATCTCGGCGTTGATGCCCGGCACCAGGGCGGCGCCGCCGGCCACCGCCAGGGCGCCGCCCTCGCAGAAGTCGTTCTGCATGTCGACGACCAGCAGGGCGTCGTCGGGGCCGTACTCCAGGTTCATGCGCATCGCCTACCTCCTCGCAGGGCGTCGGGTTCTCCTGCCTTCAGCGTAAGGCCTTCCCGGGGCTCGTGACAGGGGCGGCGCTCAGTAGCCGGCGTCCGGGTCGACGGTGTCCTGCGCCTCGCCCGCCTCGAAGGCGCGCAGCGCCTCGGCCACCTGGTCCAGTGCCGCGCCGAGGGGCGTGGGTCCCGCCATGTGCGGGGTGACCCACACCCGTGGATGGACCCACAGCGGGCTCGCGGCGGGCAGTGGCTCCTCGGGGAAGGCATCGAGCAGCGCCCCGCGCAGCCGGCCCTCGGCCTCGTCGTCGCCCTCCGCGGGGCCCAGCGCCGCCAGCAGGGCCGCCTCGTCGATCAGGCTGCCGCGCCCCGGGTTGATCAGGCTGGCACCCCGGGGCAGCCGGGCGAGGGCCTCGGCGTCGATGAGATGCCGGGTGGCCGGGGTATCGGGCAGCAGCAGCACCAGGCTCTTGACCTGGCCGAGCAGTGCCGCGAGGCCGTCGTCGCCGTAATGGCAGGTGATCCCCTCGAGGGCCTTGGGCGAGCGGCTCCAGCCGTGCACCGGGAAGCCGTCGGCGGCGATCCTGGCCGCGACCTTGGTCCCGATGGCGCCGAGCCCCAGCACGCCCACCGGCCAGTCGGCCTTGTCCACCGGCGCATGCTCGCGCCACACCCGGGCGTGCTGCTGGCGCCGGTAGCGGTCGAAGTCGCGCTGGAAGTGCAGCAGGCCATAGCGCACGTAGTCGGCGATCGGCTCCGCCATGCCGGCGTCGCGGAGCTTGACGATGGGCACGCCGGCGGGCAGGCCGGGGTTGTTGAGCAGGGCGTCCACCCCGGCGCCCAGGTTGACGATCCCCTTGAGGTCGGTGGGCTCACGCAGCAGCTGCTCCGGCGGCTTCCAAACGGCCAGGTAGTCGGCCTCGCGACGCTGCTCCACGGGCGCCGCCGAGGTGATCACCTCGGCCTCGGGAAGGCGTCGCGCCAGGGCCTCGCGCCATCCTTCGGCGTCGTCGATATGCACCAGCACCTTCATGTCGTCTCCTCGTGTTGGCATGCCGCCATCATGGGCCTGACGGCGGGCGATGAACAAGTATGAGCAAGGGGCCATGAAATGCTTGACCGGCTACCGTGGGTTGGCAGTAACCTCCCCTACGGGGGTCCTCCCCCACTGCCCGGTGCGACTGATCGGCGCGTCACCCGTTCAGGCATCTCGTCAGTGACCGTGACCCTGGCCCGGCCTTCTCCTCATCGAGAGGGCCGATTTTCTAGATGTTGCTTTGGCGAGTGGCCCAATGACCCAGGTAAACCTGCCCTTCACTCGTGAGGAGTATGCCACCCGGCTGTGGAAGGTCCGCGCCGAGATGGCGAGTCGGGGCATCGACGTGCTGATCGTCAGCGATCCCTCCAACATGGCCTGGCTCACCGGCTACGACGGCTGGTCGTTCTACGTGCACCAGTGCGTGCTGGTGGGGCTGGAGGGCGAGCCGGTGTGGTATGGCCGGCGCATGGACGCCAACGGGGCGCTGCGTACCTGCTGGATCGATCCGGACAACATCACCTACTACCCCGACTACTACGTCCAGAACCCCGACATGCACCCCATGGAGTACCTGGCCCAGTCGATCATGCCGGACCGCGGCTGGCACCAGGGCGTGGTGGGCATGGAGATGGACAACTACTACTTCTCCGCCAAGGCCTACCAGAGCCTGCTGCGCGAGCTGCCCCATGCGCGCTTCATGGATGCCAACTCGCTGGTCAACTGGTGCCGGGCCATCAAGTCCCCCCAGGAGATCGCCTACATGCGGGTGGCGGCGAAGATCGTCGAGGGGATGCACTCGCGCATCCTCGAGGTGATCGAGCCCGGGCTGCCCAAGAGCAAGCTGGTGTCGGAGATCTACCGGGTGGCCATCGAGGGTTGGCGCGACGAGCGTGGCCAGGTGTTCGGCGGCGACTACCCCGCCATCGTGCCCATGCTGCCCACCGGCAAGGACGCCGCCGCGCCCCACCTGACCTGGGACGACACCCCCTTCCGCAAGGGCGAGGGCACCTTCTTCGAGATCGCCGGGGTCTACAAGCGCTACCATGCGCCGATGTCGCGCACGGTGTTCCTGGGCAAGCCCCCCCAGGAGTTCGTGCGCGCCGAGTCGGCGCTGCTCGAGGGCATCGAGAACGGCCTGGCCGTGGCCAAGCCGGGCAACCGCACCGCGGACATCGCCATGGCGCTGGGCGCGGCCATGGACAAGTACGGCTTCGACCGCGGCGGCGCCCGCTGCGGCTACCCCATCGGCATCAGCTACCCGCCGGACTGGGGCGAGCGCACCATGAGCCTGCGTCCCTCCGACGAGACCATCCTGCAGCCGGGCATGACCTTCCACTTCATGCCGGGCCTGTGGGAAGAGGAGTGGGGCCTGGAGATCACCGAGAGCATCCTGATCACCGAGACCGGCTGCGAGACCCTGGCCGACTTCCCGCGCCAGCTCTTCGTGCGCTGAACATACAGAATCCAAGATTGCTGCAATGAACAACGAGGGGCGCTGGCGGCAGATCGTAGAGGGGGTCCTACGCCAGGGATGGCGTCGGTAGCGCCCAGGGACGGGTTCACAGCGCCCCCTCGAAGATCTGTCGCCAGATCAGCCCCGAGTGGCATCAAGGCCACCATGCCGACGCCCTATGAGAACAAGGAGTGGTACCCCATGACCAAGCGTCCCAGCCCCATCAGCGCCACCGTCGACTTCGACGCCGATGGCGTCCAGCACGGCTTCCTCAAGCTGCCCATCTCGGTGGACGACTCCGCCTGGGGGGCGGTGATGATCCCGGTCACCGTGGTCAAGAACGGCGAGGGCCCCACCGCGCTGCTCACCGGCGGCAACCACGGCGACGAGTACGAGGGCATCACCTCGCTGCTCAAGCTGTCGAGCGAGCTCAGGGCCGAGGAGGTCAGCGGCCGGGTGATCATCGTGCCCTGCATGAACACCCCGGCGGTGATGGCCGGCAAGCGCACCTCCGGCCTCGACGGCGGCAACCTCAACCGCAGCTTCCCGGGCGACCCCGACGGCAGCGTGACCGAGAGGATCGCCGACTACTTCACCCGGGTGATGGTGCCGATGTGCGACGTGGTGCTCGACCTGCATTCCGGCGGGCGCACCCTGGACATCATCCCCTTCGGCGCCTCCCATGTGCTCGATGATCCCGAGCAGCAGCGCCAGGCCCTCGAGGGCGCCAAGGCCTTCGGTGCCCCCTACGCCATGATGATGTTCGAGCTCGACGCGGCGGCGCTGTTCGACACCGCGGTGGAGCGCCAGGGCAAGGTCTTCGTGGCCACCGAGCTCGGCGGCGGCGGCACCTCCACCCCCGAGAGCATGGCCATCACCGAACGCGGCGTGCGCAACTTCCTGATCCATTACGGCCTGCTCCAGGGCGAGGTGGCGATGCCGGCCGAGCCCCAGGTCTACCTCGACATGCCCGACGCCAGCTGCTACGTGCAGAGCGAGCACTCCGGCGTGCTGGAGCTCTGCTTCGCGCTGGGCGAGCGGGTCGAGAAGGGCGAGGTGGTGGCCCGGGTCTACGACATGACCCGCAGCGGCACTCCCCCGGTGGCCTACCGCGCGGCGCGCAGCGGCGTGCTGGCGGCGCGGCGTCACCCGGCGCTGGTCAACATGGGCGACACCATCGCGGTGATCGCCGATATCGTCGACTCCCTGGGATGAGGCGGCCGGCAGCACGATGAAACTCGACCGCTACGACCTGAAGATCCTCGAGATCCTCTCCCATGACGGGCGCATCACCAAGTCGAAGCTGGCCGAGGCGATCAACCTCTCGGTCAGCCCCTGCTGGGAGCGGGTGCGCCGGCTGGAGAAGGCCGGCATCATCGAGGGCTACAGCGCCCGCATCAACGCCTCGGCGCTGGTGCGCCGCACCCCCGTGTGGGTGCAGATCGAGCTCAAGGCGCACAACGCCGAGAGCTTCGCCCGCTTCGAGGCGCTGGTGCAGGAGACCCCCGAGGTCACCGAATGCGTCGCCGTGGGCGGTGGCGTCGACTACCTGATCAAGGTGGAGGCCGACTCCATCGACGCCTACCAGCGCCTGATCGACGCCTGGCTCACCGGCGAGGCCGGCATCGAGCGCTACTTCACCTATATCGTTACCAAGAGCGTCAAGCGTCCGGCGGCGGGCTTCACCCGCGACGACTTCGTCGGCTGAGCCGCGCGGCCATCGCGAGTAGAGCGTTGACGGCGCTGGACCTCGTCCGCCTAAGCTGGTAATCATCGAGGGAGGGCGGATGCCCGACGGCCGGGCGATCTTTCCGGCACCGCAGTGCCGGACCAGATGCAGTGCCCACGCAATACCAGGATCGCCTGACGAGAGAGACGACGATGTCCTACTTCACCATTGCCGGGGTGCAGATGAATGCCCTGCACCACGGCGACAACACCGAGGCCATGCGCCACCGGATCGACGTGCTGATGAGCCGCTTTCCCCAGGTGCAGATGGTCCTGTTCAGCGAGCTGATGCCCCTGGGGGCCTCGCCGCACCATGCCCAGCCGATGCCCAGCCACGCCGAGCAGATGTTCTGCCAGCTCGCCGAGCAGCATCGTATCTGGCTGATCCCGGGCTCGATGTTCGAACACACCGACGAAGGGATCTACAACACCCTCTCGGTGATCAATCCCCACGGCCAGGTGGTGGCCCGCTACCGCAAGATGTTCCCCTTCCGTCCCTACGAGGCGGGCGTGGAGAGCGGCAGCGAGTTCGTGGTCTTCGACGTGCCCAACGTGGCGCGCTTCGGGGTCTCGATCTGCTACGACATGTGGTTCCCCGAGACCACCCGGACCCTCGCCGCCATGGGTGCCGAGGTGATCCTCCACCCCACCATGACCGACACCATCGACCGCGACATCGAGCTCTCCATCGCGCGCACCAACGCCGCGGTCAACCAGTGCTACTTCTTCGACATCAACGGCGCCGGCGCCCTCGGCAACGGCCGTTCCATCGTGGTCGGCCCCTCCGGGGACGTCATCCACCAGGCGGGCACCGGCGAGGAGGTGATGCCCATCGAGGTGGACCTCAACCGCGTGCGCCGCGAGCGCGAGACCGGCCTGCGTGGCCTGGGCCAGCCGCTCAAGAGCTTCCGCGACCGTGCCGTGGACTTCTCGCTCTATCGCAGCGAGACCGGCTCCTCGCCCTTCCTCGACACCCTGGGGCCGCTGGCCAAGCCCCAGCGCGCCGATATCGAGGAGTACTGACACCCCCACCCGGAGGGCCATGCCATGCTGGAGTCCCTGAAGCGCACCCTGTGCCGGCTGTTCGGCCGCGGGGGCTCCACGCCCCGTCACCCCACCCGAGATGCCGCCCGAAACACCACCGTTGGAGCGACCACAATGAACAAGATCACCAGCATCGCCGACGTCCGCCGCCACTTCCTCAACAACAAGGAGCCGATCTACTTCATCTCGGCGACCAACTTCAACCTGCTCGGCATCGGTGACTGGGTGGGCAACTTCCGGCACATCAACTACATCGACTGCTTCGAGGGGCAGCAGCGCAACGTCTTCGTACCCAAGGAGAAGTTCCCCCGCGACTTCGAGAGCATCGAGGACATCAACAACTACCTCCTCGAGCACAAGGAGGTGATCGACTTCATCCAGTCGAGGGCCGACGGCGAGAAGGCCGGCACCGCGGCCTTCCTGATGTTCGACGAACACACCGAGGAGGTGTGCGAGCAGCTCGGCCTGCGCATCGCCTTCCCCCCGGCGGCGCTGCGCCAACGCATGGACAACAAGATCGAGACGGTGCGCATCGGCAACAAGGCCGGCGTCCCCAGCGTGCCCAACGTGCTGGCGAAGGTGGGCAGTTACCAGGAGCTCTGCGAGGTGAGCCGCGACCTGGGTGACGACCTGGTGGTGCAGACCGCCTTCGGCGACTCCGGCCACACCACCTTCTTCATCTCGAGCGAAGAGGACTACTACAAGCACGCCGAGGAGATCGAGGCCGAGGCCGAGGTCAAGATCATGAAGCGCATCAACTGCCGCGGCTCGGCCATCGAGGCCTGCGCCACCCGCTGCGGCACCGTGGTGGGGCCGCTGATGACCGAGCTGGTCGGCTTCAAGTCGCTGACCCCCTACAAGGGTGGCTGGTGCGGCAACGAGATGTTCGCCGGTGCCTTCACCCAGGAGATCCGCGACAAGGCCCGGGAGTACACCTTCCAGTTCGGCGAGGCGCTGCGCGAGGAGGGCTACCGCGGCTACTTCGAGCTCGACTTCCTGATCGACATGGACAACGGCGAGGTCTACCTGGGCGAACTCAACCCGCGGGTCACCGGGGCCAGCTCGCTGACCAACGTGGCCGCCTTCGCCCACTCCGACATCCCACTGTTCCTGTTCCACCTGCTGGAGTTCTCCGACGTCGACTTCGAGCTCGACATCGACGAGATCAACGAGCGCTGGTCCCACCCCGACAGCGTCGACAGCTGGAGCCAGCTGGTGATCAAGCACACCGACGAGAGCGTCGACCTGCTCACCGCCGCGCCGCGCACCGGGGTGTGGAGGATGGGCGCCGACGGCGGCATCGCCTACGACCACTACAGCTACCATCCCCATGCCGCCGAGAACGAGCAGGAGGGCTTCTTCCTGCGCATCAGCGGCGCCGGGGACTTCCGCTACGAGGGCGCCGACCTGGGCATCCTGATCACCCGCGGACGGCTGATGGACGACGACTTCCAGCTCAACGAGCGGGCCAAGGCCTGGATCGAGGGCATCCGTGGTCAGTACGCCGGGCAGTCGCTGCAGGACCCGGTGGTGGAGGAGGTCGCCGTGAGCCACGCCGTCGGCGGTGGCAACTTCAAGATCCTGTGAGCGCGGCGAGTCCCAGGTGTCGGGAAGCGTGATGGATGACAAGACGCTGCACTTCCGCAGCCTGAGCGAGGCGGTGCCGGGCCCCAAATGGCGGTCGCTGTTCGATACCCACTGGCCCGCCTACGAGGCCTGGTACCTGGCCGAGGGGGAGCGCGAGCGCCCCGGCTACCTGGCCTGCCTCAACGCCCTGCGGCGGCACATGCCGGAGCTGCTGCCCACCTACCGCACCCTGTGCGACCTGGCGGGCGGCGGCGACCTCGCCGCACGCTTCCTCAGCCTCTACCAGCCGCCCCCCTACATCACCGGCTGCTCCCAGGCGGTGCTGGCGCGCGCCGAGGAGACGCTGCTGGCGCGCAACTACGACTACCCGCCGGAGTTGTGCGAGGGCACCATCCTCCTCACCCGCTGGAACGAGCGGCGGGTGATCGCCATGTCGGACTGCCTGTGGGGGGTGCTCGACGGCATGAACGATGGCGGGCTCGCCGTGTCGCTCTCCTTCGGCGGGCGCAAGGCGGTGGGCGACGGCTTCGGCGCGCCGATCATCCTGCGCTACCTGCTGGAGTTCTGCGACACGGTGCCCGAGGCCGCCGAGGTGCTGGCCCGGGTGCCCACCCACATGGCCTACAACATCACCCTGGCCGACGCCGCCGGACGCTACGTGACGGCGATGATCGGCCCGGACCGGCGCGCCAGCATCCGCCGCGTGCCGGTGGCCACCAACCATCAGAAGAAGATCGAGTGGTACGCCCACGCCCTGGCCTCGGAGACCCTGATCCGCGAGCGCCAGCTCTCCATCCTGGTGGACGACGAGGCCACCGACGCGGCGCGCCTGGAGGCCGCCTTCAAGGCGCCGCCGCTGTTCCGCCACGACTATCGCCGGGGACTGGGCACCATCTACACCGCCTTCTATCGGCCCGGCGAGGGTCGGGTGCGCTATCACTGGCCGGGCCTCGACCTGGACCTGGGCTTCGACCACTTCCCCGAGGAGTGGGTCAGCGTGCGCTACGGCGTGCGCGAACGGCTCGGGGGCTGAGCGGGCGGCTTGCATCCACAACGACAATCACCACCCTTGAGGGTAGCGCCATGCAAGAGAGCCATACCGAAACGCCCTACACCGCGCTGGGCTTCTACCACAAGATCTCCCAGTTGCGGGCCGACACCTGGAACGCCCTCAAGCGCGACCTGGGCCAGCTGATCCGCCAGGAGGCGGGCAGCCCGCGGGCGCGGACCCTGGTCAAGGCGGTGGACGTCAAGCTGACCCGTCTGGAGATCATCGAGGACTACCACGCCTTCCCTTCCAAGGAGGATTTCCGCCACCTCTGGTCGCTGTTCGACCGCGAGGAGTACGCCCTGCTGGAGAAGGTGGTCAAGCGCCTGGTGCGGGCGCTGATCAGCGAGTCCTACCGCCGCCGCCACGTCGACCTCTCCGAGACCGACGCCGACGCCGAGGACATGGAGACACTCGACGCCCTCAACCAGCTGCGTCGCGGCCACCCCGCCTCCAACAGCTCCGCCCAGCCCTACTTCGAGCTGCTGATCGTCGACAACCTCTCCCTCCAGGAGGAGGAGGTGGTGCGCGAGGCCTTCCACAACCTGCGCCGCCCCGAGGACCGCTTCGTCTACGACGTGGTCACGGTGCGAAGCTTCGAGGACGCCCTGATCGCGGTGCTGGTCAACCCCAACATCCAGGCCTGCCTGATCCGCTACGAGTTCCCCTACAAGTCGAAGTACAACCTGAGCGCGCTGCGCAACTACCTCGAGGGGCTCTCCGAGCAGGAGCTGGAGAACCAGTCCGAGGCCGACCGCAGCATCCTGCTCAGCTCGATGATCCACGAGCTGCGCCCGGAGATCGACCAGTTCCTGGTCACCAGCGGCGACGTCGAGGCCACCGCCAGCCGCGATATCCGCCACTTCAACCGGATCTTCTACCGCGAGACCGACTACATCGAGCAGCACCACACCATCCTGCGGGCCATCGACAACCGTTACCGCACCCCCTTCTTCGATGCCCTGCGCGAGTACAGCAGGAAACCCACCGGGGTCTTCCACGCCATGCCCATCTCGCGGGGTAAGTCGGTGACCCGCTCCCACTGGGCGGGCCACATGATCGACTTCTACGGCATCAACATCTTCCTGGCCGAGACCTCGGCCACCTCCGGGGGGCTCGACTCGTTGCTGCAGCCCTTCGGGCCGATCAAGAAGGCCCAGGAGTACGCCGCCCGGGCCTTCGGCGCGCGCCAGAGCTTCTTCGTCACCAACGGCACCTCCACCGCCAACAAGATCGTGGTGCAGGCGCTGGTCAAGCCCCGCGACATCGTGCTGATCGACCGCGACTGCCACAAGTCGCATCACTACGGCATGGTGCTGGCCGGCGCCCACGTCAGCTACCTGGACTCCTATCCGCTCAACGACTACTCCATGTACGGCGCGGTGCCGCTCGCCGAGATCAAGAAGACCCTGCTCGCCTACAGGCGCGCCGGCGAGCTCGACAAGGTCAAGATGCTGCTGCTCACCAACTGCACCTTCGACGGCGTGGTCTACAACGTGCGCCGGGTGATGGAGGAGTGCCTGGCGATCAAGCCCGACCTGGTGTTCCTGTGGGACGAGGCGTGGTTCGCCTTCGCCAGCTTCAACCCCACCTATCGGCCGCGCACCGCCATGCACGCCGCGCGTACCCTGCGCGACCGCTACCGCAGCGAGGCCTACCGCGAGGAGTACGCCGCCTGGAAGGCGGAGTTCGACGCCCTGGACCCCGACGACGACGCCACCTGGCTGGAGCGTCGGCTGCTGCCCGACCCCGACGCGGTGCGCATCCGCGCCTACGCCACCCACTCCACCCACAAGACCCTGACCTCGCTGCGCCAGGGCTCGATGATCCACGTCTACGACCAGGACTTCCGGCAGCGCGTGGAGGCCCCCTTCCACGAGGCCTACATGACCCACACCTCCACCTCGCCCAACTACCAGATCCTCGCCTCGCTGGACGTGGGCCGGATGCAGGCGGAGATGGAGGGCTTCGAGCTGGTCCACGCCCAGGTGGAGGCGGCGCTGTCGCTGCGCGAGCAGCTCTATACCAACCCGCTGCTGCAGAAGTACTTCCGGGTGCTCAAGAACAGCGACATGGTGCCCGAGGCGTACCGCGAGTCGAAGGTGGAGTCCTTCTACGACCCGGTGACCGGCTGGAACCAGATGGAGGAGGCCTGGGCGCGGGACGAGTTCGTGGTCGACCCGACCCGGGTGACCATCGCCATCGGCGCCACCGGGGTGGACGGCGACGCCTTCAAGAACGAGTACCTAATGAACAAGTACGGCATCCAGATCAACAAGACCTCGCGCAACACCGTGCTGTTCATGACCAACATCGGCACCTCTCGGGGCGCCATCGCCTACCTGCTCGACGTGCTGATCAAGCTGGCCAAGGAGTTCGAGGCCCGCTGGGAGGAGAGCAGCCGGCCGGAGCGCAAGATCATCGAGCACCGCGTGCACTCCCTGACCCAGGAGCTGCCGCCGCTGCCCGACTTCAGCCGCTTCCACGATGCCTTCCGCCAGTGCGCCGACACGCCCCAGGGCGACATCCGGCGCGCCTACTTCCTGGCCTACGACGAGGAGAACACCGAGTACCTGCGCTTCGACAACGGCGCCTTGCAGGCCGAGATGCGCCAGGGCCGCGACGTGGTCTCGGCGAGCTTCGTGATTCCCTATCCGCCGGGCTTCCCGGTGCTGGTGCCGGGGCAGGTGGTCAGCGAGGAGATCCTCGCCTTCCTGCAGGCCCTGGACGTCAAGGAGATCCATGGCTACCGCCCGGAGCTGGGCTTGCTGGTGTTCACCGAGGCCGCCCTGGTCGACCCCGCGGCGGGCTGACCCGCCCGGCCAGGCGCGAGGGCCACAGAAAAACTTCGCGTCACGCCGACGAGGACGAAAAAAAGCCCATTCGCCTCGTCGGCTAACGAAAACTCCCGCCGCGCCATCTCCCCTACCATGTCCCCATCGAGCCGCCCGCAGGCGGCTCGCCCGTTTCTTTCGTGCTGGCCCACCACGTCAATCCGGCCAGTGCTCAGGGGAGGTGCCGCATGAACATGAAGCTGTCCAGGACGCTGTCCACCATGCTCGACGATCCGCGTCTGTTCCGTCAGTACGCCTATGTCGACGGCAAGTGGACCCACGGCGACGGTGGCCGCGAGGAGGCCGTGATCGATCCCGCCACCGGCGAGGTGATCGGGCATATCCCGTGGCTCGAGGCCGACCAGATCCGTGCCGCCGTGGACGCCGCCGACGCCGCCTTCGTGCACTGGCGCGCCCTGCGTGCCGACGAGCGCTGCGAGCGTCTGCTGGCCTGGTACGACCTGCTGCAGGCCAATCGCGAGGACCTGGCCACCATCATGACCCTGGAGCAGGGCAAGCCGCTGCCCGACGCCCGCGGCGAGGTGGAGTACGGCGCCAGCTTCGTGCGCTGGTTCGCCGAGGAGGGCAAGCGCACCTTCGGCGAGACCATCCCCAGCCACATCCCCAACGCCGCCCTGGGTACCATCAAGGAGCCGGTGGGCATCGCCGCGCTGATCACCCCGTGGAACTTCCCGCTGGCGATGATCACCCGCAAGGCCGCCGCCGCCATGGCCGCCGGCTGCCCGGTGATCGTCAAGCCCGCCGGGGAGACCCCCTTCTCGGCGCTGGCGCTGGCCGAGCTCGCCGAGCGCGCCGGCATCCCGGCCGGGGTCTTCAACGTGGTGCTGGGCGAGCCCGCCGAGGTGTCGAAGGTCCTGTGTGCCGAGGATCGCGTCAAGGCGCTCTCCTTCACCGGCTCCACCCGGGTCGGCCGACTGCTGCTGGAGCAGAGCGCCAACACCGTCAAGCGTGTTTCCCTCGAATTGGGAGGGAATGCTCCCTTTATCGTCGGCCCGGACATGGATCCCAGGGAGGCGGCCTTCGCCGCGGTGGCGGCCAAGTTCCAGACCGCCGGACAGGACTGCCTCGCCGCGGACCGCATCCTGGTCCACGAGTCGATCCATGACGCCTTCGTCGAACACTTCGCCGAGCGCATGGCGGCGCTGACCGTGGGCAATGGCCTGGAGAGCGAGATCGACCTGGGCCCGCTGATCCACCGCCAGGCGGTGGAGAAGGCCGCGGCCATCGTCGACGACGCCCTGGCCAAGGGCGCCACCCTGGTGGCCGGCGACCAGAGCCAGGCGCCGGGCGAGAACTTCTTCATGCCCACCCTGCTCAGCGGGGTGACCCATGACATGAAGATCTGGCACGAGGAGAGCTTCGCCCCGGTCGCCGGCATCACCGCCTACGCCGACGACGACCAGGTGATCGAGATGGCCAACGACACCGAGTACGGCCTGGCGGCCTACATCTACACCCACGACATCCGCCGCATCTGGAAGATCATGCGCGCGCTCGAGTTCGGCATGGTCGCGGTGAACTCGGTGAAGATGACCGGCCCCCCGGTGCCCTTCGGCGGCGTCAAGCACTCCGGCCTCGGCCGCGAGGGCGGCATCACCGGCATCGACGAGTACCTCGAGACCAAGTACTACTGCCTCGGCGCCCTCGGCTCCGTATCCGGTAGCTAAGATCGGCCCCTGTGGGAGGCCGGCTCTGCCGGGTGAAGGCGCCGATAGGCGCCCCGACGAAGAAACGATAGAGAAATCTCTCCCCGGCGGGACGCCGGGGAGTCTTGCTAACAGAGAGAACGACATGAGCCAGCAGCACCAGGACCTGATCGACCGCGACCGCAAGGTCACCTTCCACGCCTCCAGCCACCTGCGCGACTTCGCCCATGGCGACGCGCCGGGCCGCGTGATCACCGGCGGGCAGGGCATCACCATCCGCGACAAGGATGGCCGCGAGTTCATCGATGGCTTCGCCGGGCTCTACTGCGTCAACATCGGCTACGGCCGCACCGAGGTGGCCGAGGCGATCTACCAGCAGGCCCTGGAGCTCTCCTACTACCACACCTACGTGGGCCACTCGAACGAGCCGCAGATCGCTCTCTCCGAGAAGATCATCGACCTGGCCGGCCCCGGCATGTCCAAGGTCTACTACGGCCTGGGCGGCAGCGATGCCAACGAGACCCAGCTCAAGATCGTGCGCTACTACAACAACGTGCGTGGCCTGCCCAGGAAGAAGAAGGTCATCTCGCGCCTGCGCGGCTACCACGGCTCGGGCCTGGCGACCGGCTCGCTGACCGGCCTCAAGGCGTTCCACGACCAGTTCGACCTGCCCTTCGAGGGCATCCTGCACACCGAGGCGCCCTACTACTACCACCGCGCCGCCGAGCAGGAGGGCATGACCGAGCGCGAGTTCTCCGCCCACTGCGCGCAGAAGCTGGAGGAGATGATCCTGGCCGAGGGGCCGGAGACCGTCGCCGCCTTCATCGGCGAGCCGGTGCTCGGCACCGGTGGCATCGTGCCGCCGCCGGAGGGCTACTGGGCGGCGATCCAGGCGGTGCTGGCGAAGTACGACGTGCTGCTGATCGCCGACGAGGTGGTGTGCGGCTTCGGGCGCATCGGCGCCGACTTCGGCAGCCACCACTACGCCATCCAACCCGACCTGATCACCGTGGCCAAGGGGCTGACCAGCGCCTACCAGCCGCTCTCCGGGGTCATCGTCGGCGACCGCGTCTGGCAGGTGCTCGAGCAGGGCACCGGCCAGTACGGCCCCATCGGCCATGGCTGGACCTACTCCGGGCATGCCCTGGGCTGTGCCGCGGCGCTGGCCAACCTCGAGATCATCGAGCGCGAGAAGCTGACCGAGAACGCGCGCGATACCGGCGCCTACCTGCAGCGTGCCATGGCGGACGCCTTCGGCGACCATCCCATCGTCGGCGACGTGCGCGGCGTGGGCATGCTGGCGGCCCTGGAGTTCTCCGCCGACCCCGAGAAGCGTGCGCACTTCGATCCGGCGCTCAAGGTGGGCCCGCGCATCGCCGCCGCGGCCCTCGACGAGAACCTGATCGCCCGCGCCATGCCCCAGGGCGACATCCTCGGCTTCGCGCCGCCGCTGATCGCCACCCGCGATCAGGTCGACGAGATCGTCGCCCGCGCCCGTCGCGCCGTGGACAGGGTCACCGACGCCCTGGTGCGCGAGGGTGCCCTGAAGGCGGTGACCGCCCCCGTCGCCTGATCCGGCGTTCCTCCTCGGCCTTCGGGCCCTCTCGTCGCCGCGGGCCCGCCCCGCGGCGACGTCGTTGAGACGTCACGCTTGCCTTGCCGTCCCGGCTGGCACACCCTCCAGGCATCGACACCCGTGAAGGAGCGCTTCCCATGGCAGAGGTCCTGGCCTTCGACGTCTACGGCACCCTGATCGACACCCACGGGGTGGTCACCGAACTGGAGCGGCGGCTCGGCGCCCTGGGCAAGGCCGAGCTGGCGCCGGAGTTCTCGCGGCGCTGGCGCGACAAGCAACTGGAGTACAGCTTCCGCCGCGGCCTGATGGGCGCCTATGCGCCCTTCGGCCGCTGCACCGAGCAGGCCCTGGTGTTCACCGACCGCGCGCTCCAGGCCGGCCTCTCCGAGAACGACCGCGACCACCTGATGCAGGTCTACGCCGAGCTGCCGGCCTTCGCCGAGGCCGAGGGCGCCCTGACGCGGCTGGCGCAGGCCGGCGTGACCTGCGTGGCCTTCTCCAACGGCACCGCGGCGGCGGTGGAGGGGCTGCTCGAGCAGGCCGGCCTGCGCCGCCACTTCAGCGAGGTGGTCAGCGTCGACGAGGTCAGACGCTTCAAGCCGGATCCCGCGGTCTACGCCCACCTGCGCCACCGTCTCGAGAGCGCTCCCGGCGATACCTGGCTGATCTCCAGCAACGCCTTCGATGTCATCGGCGCGCGCTACGCCGGCCTCCACGCCGCCTGGGTGCGGCGCAGCCCGGAGGCCCCCTTCGACCCCTGGGGCATCGAGCCCGACCTCACCGTCACCGACCTCGACGCCCTGGCCGAGCGACTCGGCTGAGTCGGTCAGTGCGAGGGACGCAAACGGCGAGGCCCCGCGAGCTCAGGCTCGCGGGGCCTCGGGGTTCTGGAAGATATTGCCGTGGTGGTCGGCCTGCGATCAGTCGGCCAGCTCACCGACGGTGACGGTGCCGCGCTCGGCCAGGTGAAGGGGCCGGTCGTCGTCCCGGGTCCACTCGGCCATGGAGCCGTCGTACATGCTGACGTTCTCCAGGCCGCCCACCTCGCTGAGCTGGAACCAGCCGCTGGCGGCCCAGTGGCCGGTGTTGCAGAAGGCCACGGTGGGGGCCTCGGGGGCCAGGCCCAGCGCGTCGATATTGGCCTGCAGTGCCTCGGCGTCCAGGTAGTAGGCGCCGTCGCGCTCGACCAGGGCGTCGTGGTGGGGCAGGTTGACCGCGCCGGGGATGGTGCCGGGGGCGCGCGCGGCGGGCGACTGGGTCTCGCCGCGATAGAAGTCCACCGGACGTGCATCCACCAGCGCCGCGTCACTCTCTCGGGCGGCCTCGACCTCGGCGGTGGTGGCCAGCAGCTCCTCCTGCAGGCGGCCCTCGAAGTCGCTGGCGGCGATGGCCTCCGGGGCGCCCGAGGCGACCTCGTAGCCCTGGGCCTGCCAGCCGGCCACGCCGCCGTTGAGGATGGCCACCTCGTCATGGCCCAGCGCCTTGAAGGTCCAGTAGACCCGCGCGGCGCTGCCGAAGTCGGTGGGCCCGGTGCCGGCCGCGGCCACCACCACGGTGTCGTCGTTGTCGATGCCCAGCTCGCCGATCAGCGTCTCCAGCGCCGCCACCTCGGGCATCAGCCCGGCCACGCCGTCACGGTTCTCGCGCCAGCCGGCGTCGGTGTAGCTGGAGTAGCGGCTGCCCGGGATGCGCGCCGACTCGAAGCTCTCGCGGTCGCCGCCATCGTCGATGGAGGAGCGCACGTCCAGCACCACCAGGTCCTCCTTGCCCAGCTGGTCGTTCAGCCACTCGGCCTCCACCAGGGGGGAGGGGTGCAGGGCGTGGGCCTGGCCGGCTACCGCCAGGGCGCCGGCGGCGATGATCAGTCGGGATCTCATGGCGGATCCTCCTCGTCGGGGATGGGGAGACCGTCAATGCTGCAACGGAGTAGCGCTCCCTCGCCAAGAAGGTTTCCTGCCATCCCTAGTGCCTAAGGTTATATAGAAGGTATCTTTTAGCTCGAAAAATCCTCTCGGTCTCAGCCTTGCCAGGCATGGCCGGCGAAGGCGTCGTCCACTTCCGGATGGTTGAGGTGGTTGGCATAGTTGGAGAGCGTCTTCACCGCCAGGGCCAGCACGACCTGCAACACCTGCTGCTCCTCGAAGCCCGCTGCCAGGAACGCCTCCACGTCCGCCTGTCGCGGCATGCCGCGGCTCTCGAACATCACCCGGGTGAACTCGGCCAGCGCCGCCAGGCGCGCATCGGGAATTGGCTGACCGTTGCGGATGGCGTCAAGCACCTCGGCCGGCACGCCGGAGACCTTGTCGGCCAGCATGCTGTGGGCGGACATGCAGTAGCCACAACCGTTGAGCCGGCTGATGGTCAGGAAGACCACCTCCTGTTCGGCCGGAGTGAAGCCGGAGTCGTTGCGGAACCACTCGTAGCCGTGCAGGTAGGTGCTCAGCACCCCGGGTGCCTTGGCCATGCCTGCGTACATGTTGGGTACGAAGCCCATCTTCTCGTTGGCCCCCTCGAGCAGCGGCTTGGCCTTGTCATCGGCGGTGTCGAGGGTCTTGGGTGCCATCTGGATCTGATACTCGGCTGCCATGGTACGTCCTCCTTCGTCGTATGGTTCGGGTGATCGTGGATGCCGCGATACGCCATATATGGAACGATCGGTCCATATATGGCAAAAAAACTCAGCCCTCCGGTGGGGAGCGCTTCAGGGTCTCCAGCAGCAGGTCCACCGCCTGGCGGGCCTGGCGAGCGTCGGCCCCGCTCTTGAGCAGGGTGCGTAGCCCGGCCATGCCCATGGTCAGGTAGCCGGCCAGCGCCGCGGCATCGCGCTCGGGGTCGATATCGCCCTCCGCCTGGGCCTGGACGATCGCCCGCTGGAAGAAAGTGGAGATGGTGGCGAGGCTCTCCCGGGCCTGCTCGGCGGGCGGGTCACCCCGCTGGCCGAGCTCGGTGGCGGAGTTGAAGATCAGGCAGCCCAGGGCGGCCCGGTCGCTGCCGGCCTCATCGGCGGTGTCGCCGAACAACGCCTCCAGGAACGCCATGGCCGAGGGGGCCGCGTCGAGGCGTCGTTCGAGGCGTGCCAGCAGCGCCTCGCGATAGCGGCGCAGGGCCTCGAGGAACAGCCTCTCCTTGTTGCCGAAGGCCTGGTAGAGGCTGCTGCGGGAGATAGCCATGGCCTCGAGCAGGTCTCGGGTCGAGGCGGCCTCGAAACCATGGCGCCAGAACACCTGCATGGCGGCGCTGGCGGCCTGGTCGGGGCTGAAGGCGAGGGGGCGTCCACGTGTCATGTGTTGAATTTAGTATCGGTCGATCCATAATTCAAGGGGCGACAGCGTCGCCTCGACTTGCTATGGCTGTAGAGAATGCCGTAAGGGATGCCGCGTTCCGGCGACCCAACCCTAGAGGCCGCCGATCGGCCCCACAGAAGGAGAGTCCGCATGCCCCGAGAGACCAACCCGGCGGGTGCCCCGCGCCGCTTCTGGCTCAGCGGTCGCCGTGCCGCTGAGCAGGACCGTTTCTTCCGTGAGGCGCTGGAGGTGCAGGGCTGGGAGGAGGGCGACGAGACCCACTGGGACGCCGCCTGGGTCACCGGCATGCCGGCCCCGGAGCAGTTCCGCCGCGCCGCGCCGCGGCGCAAGCTCAACCACTTCCCGGGCAACGCCGCCCTGACCGTGAAGAGCCGCCTGCACGATAGCCTCGCCGCGCTGCGCGCTCGGCTGGTCGACGGCTACGGCGCGGCGCATCCGCTGACCGCCCGTCTCGACTTCTTCCCCCGCGCCTGGGCCATGCCCCATGACGTCCAGGCGCTGCAGCTTGCCGCCCTGGCGGCCCCTGCGACCCGCTGGATCGAGAAGCCCACCAACGCCTCCAAGGGCAAGGGGGTGCGGGTGCTGCGCGATGTGGCCGAGGCGACGACGGCGCGGGATCACCTGGTCCAGGCGTACCTGGACCGCCCGCATACCATCCGCGGCCACAAGTACGTGCTGCGCCTCTATGTGCTGATCAGTTCGCTCACCCCGCTGCGGCTCTACCTCTACCGCCAGGGGTTCGCCAAGCTGGCCTCGGAGCCCTGGGATCCCGAGGATGCCGACAACCCCTTCAGCCAGCTGACCAACCCCGACATCAACGCCCTCAACACCCGCGCCGAGGTGCCGGTGGAGTTCATCGACCTCGCGCGCTACCGCGCCTGGCTGCGTGATCAGGGCCATGACGATGCCGGGCTGTTCGCGCGCATCGAGGATCTGGTGGCCCTGACCGCCATCTCCGCGGTGGACGACCTGCGCCGCCGTGGCCAGGAGGTGGGTGCCGATCCCCGTGGCGGCTACGAACTGCTGGGGCTCGACTGCCTGGTCGACGCCGACCTCAAGCCGTGGATCCTGGAGTGCAACCTCAGTCCGTCGCTGGGCACCTGCGCCGCTCCCGAGGATGGCGGCCGGGTCGAGGCGCGCATCAAGGGCGAGCTGGTGCGTGACATGCTCGCGCTGGTGGATGTCGCCGGCGATCACCCGCCGGTCGAGGGCCGCGACGCCGCGACCCTGCTCGCCGAGGCCCGGGCCGAGGAGCGCCGGGCCGGCGGCTTTGAGCGGCTGCTGCCGGCGGATGATCCCGAGCGCTACCTGCCCGCCTTCTCGCTGCCGAGCCTGGCCGACCTCACCCTGGCCGAAGCGGTGGCGGGGCGCGCCCTGCCGCGTCCGCGGCTGGTGCGTCGCCGTGTGGCGGAGTTCCATGAGGAGGATCGCCTGGCCCTCTTTGCCGAGGCGAGCGGGCGTCTCTATCGCCCCAACGACGCCGCGGCGCTGATCTGGCTGCTGGCCACCGAGGGGCTGGACCCCGACGCCATCGCCGCGGCCCTCGCCGAGGCGAGCGAAGCGCCGGCGTCGCTGGAGGCGCTGCGCGACACCGTGTGGTCGACCCTGGGGGAGTGGTGTCGGGAGGGGCTGCTCTGCCAGGGCCAGCAGCAGACCCAGGCCCTGGCCCAGGAGGCCGAGGAGCAGGGAGGCGAGGCACCCGCCGAGGCGAGCCCCTCCCACTGGCGGCTGCGCTGCGATGACCTCGACGCGGTAGTGATGCTGCCTGACGCCGCCGTCGAGCGGCGCCTGGCAGAGGCCTTCGGCGAGCGGCTCTCTCCCGCCTCGTCGGAGGCGTCGGCCGCTGTGACAACGGTGCACCTGGCGGTGCTGGTGTCGCCGAGCGGCTATGCGCTGGCGCAGGACGCACGCCTGGTGGCGAGCCGGCTGACCCTGGCCGAGGTGGTGCCGGCGCTTGGCACGCGGCTTCTGCGCCGTGTCGCCCGCGCCGAGGCGCCGGTGCTGGACCTGGTCTGGTGGTCTCCGGCGCCCGGCCAGGCGACGCTGCTGGCCCTCGGTGAGACGGCCCAACGCCTGCCGACGGACCTGCCCGGCGAGGCCTGCCGCGGCGTGCGCCTGGTGGTCGAAGGCGGGCAACCGCGCCTGGAACCGCTGGGCCTGCCCCTGGTGGGACACCCCGCCGCGGCCACATCCGCGCGGGGGGCGGCCGACGTGCCGCTGGTGGTGATCCAGGGCGATGGCGAGGGCGGGGAGGCCGGCCCGCCTCGCCCGCTCTCCCGGCTCGAGGCCCTGGCCGCGCTGCTGCCACTGACCCATGGCCCCGGCGAGACGACGCCGTCGGCCGCGGCGATGGCGGGTCTCGATGCCTGGCTGGAGGAGGTCGCGCGCCATGAGGTTGCCCCGACACTGAGTCCGGAGCGCCTGGCCGCCTGGCGGCTGGCTCGCGGCGGCACCACCCGCGAGGAAGCGAACGATGCAGCGGCCGATGCCTCGGTCGATGCCTGAGCAGCGGGAGCCCGACTCCCCTGTCGAGGAGGCATGCCGCCTTCTCGCCCGAGGGCAGGGAGTGACCCTGCCCGCGACACCCTGACGGAGGTCATGTCATGACGGAAGCAGACCATCAACGCAAGACCCTGATCGAGCGGCTCGGCCGTCGGCTGGGGCATGCCGCGCCCGCCCTGGCGCTGGTCGCCAGCGGTGCGGCGATGCAGGCGGTAGCCGATGCGCCTACCGAGCCCGCTTATACCAGCGGCCAGGAGGCCCCGCTGATGCTCGCCGAGGCCCATGCCGAGGGCGGCGCGGAAGGTGGCGCCGAGGCCGGTGGCCACGACGACGAGGAGGCCCAGGGCGAAGGCGAGGCCGAGGGCCAGGGTGAAGGTGAGGCCGAAGGGGAAGCCGAGGCCGAAGGCGAAGGCGCCTCCTGACGCCGCCCCTCTCGAGACCACCCAGGCGCCGTGCCGGTCCACGGGGCCGGCGCGGCGTCACCATCACCGGAGGTGTATGTCCATGAGCCACACCCACGCGCCACCCTGCCTCGACCCCCTGGTCGAGGAGGGTCTCTGGAGCCTCCAGCAGCTGGAAGCCTTCCTGGCCTGCCTCTCTCCGGCGCAGTATCGACACCCCTTCGACGCCGAAGGGAAACAGACCCTGGGGCGCCACCTGCGCCATATCCTCGACCACTACCAGGCCCTGCTGGAGGGCATCGGCGCCGGGCGCATCGACTACGAGAGCCGGGCGCGCGACCCTCGCCTGGAGCGCGACCCGCAACGGGCACTGGAGCGCCTCGCCGAGATCCGGCGCGGCCTGGCGCGCCTCACCGAGCCCTCCTCCACGGCGCTGTCGCTGACCTATCCGGTCGCGGAGGGGAGCGTCAGCCAGTCGCTTGCCACCAGCCTGGCCAGGGAGCTGGCCTTCCTGACCAGCCACACGGTGCACCACATGGCGCTGCTGGGGCTGCTCGCCGAGCGGCTCGGGGTGGTGCTGCCGGAAGATTTCGGCGTCCACCCCTCGACCCTGCGCCACTGGCAGCGCCAGCAGGGCAAGGCCACCTCCCCGCAGAGTCTCGATCCAAGGAGGCAAACGGCATGAAGACACGATTTCCCCGCGTGGCGGCCATCGGCATGACCGCGGCACTGCTCGCCACCCCGCTGGCCGCCGAGACGTCGTGGCCGCAGCAGGGCTGGGAGGTCCACCCGACCGCGATGTCCTATACGACGCTGCTCGACGAGCTCAAGGCCGCCGTCCGGGCGGAGGGGATGTTCGTCGTCACCGAGGCCGGCCCCACCGAGGCCGCCGCGAATCGGGGTGTCACCATCCCCGGCAACCGGGTCGTCGGCGTGTTTCGCAACGACTACGCGGTGGAGATCCTGCGCCTGAGCGTGCCGGCGATGATCGAGGCGCCGATGCGCTTCTATGTCACCGAGGAGGCGGATGGGAGTGCCACCCTGTCCTGGAAGGCCCCCAGCCATGTGCTCGCCCCCTATGTCGAGGAAGGCGGTGAGGGACTGGTGGAGATCGGCGAGGAGCTCGACGCCATCTTCTCGACCATCGCCTCGCGGGTGACCGAGGAGAGTCGCTGACTGGGAGAACGGGCGATGGCGTCACGGACAATCCGGCGGCTGGGGGCTGGACGAAAAGCCCAGTCGCGAAAACCAGGCGCTAGCGTCGACGCCGGCATTGTCGCCATCGCTCATCAGCGCGACGCCATCGACCCGGCCGGCCCTCTCCCCGAAGAGCCGTTCGAAATCCTCCGCAACGTGACGGACTTCCGCTACCCACTCACCGACGCGTGATTCACCACTCTGCAGCGCCAGAAGACGGGCGCGCGAGGTGAAGGCGTTGGGCCAGTTCGCCCCCTTGGGCTGGCTCGACGCCCAGACATAGTTCACCGACTGAACCTGCCAGGGAAGGAGGCCCGTCTTGCGTGCCACGTAGACACGGGCCGGGTAATCGTCCCCGTTCCGTGTCGTTTCATCCAGCCCCTGGTGGATGCCGGAGACCTGCCAGCACCAGCGGAGGTATGGGGTACGGTCGAGGTCAACTTCCCTCTCCAGATACTTCGCCGAGGCCTGTGTCTTCGACCTGGCCTGCAGCACGCGTGTGCCCCCCTTTTCGACGACTCGGTACTCCGTTTCCCCTGCGAAGGAGCGTGTTGGCCAACCCATGATCTCGGAGGGGGAGAACTCCAGGTTGGAGGCGTCGGCGGTGACATGCAGGGATAGTATCCCTATGGCTGTGATCAGCAGGTTACGTTTCATTTGGACCTCTCTTCTGTCGATTGCCGTCCCCGTGGTGATGCTTTCGTGCAGGTTGATGGAAGCGCTTCATGTAATGGAAAAGGCGCTGATGACACTAAAAGTCAAGACCTGAAAGTCAGGTCTTTCAACCATCAACAGATGAGGTGACGTCATGAATAAGGTTATAGTCTCAATGGTTGCTACTGCGCTACTGGCGGGGCCCGTTGCCGTGATGGCGATGGACTCGGAGTTTCTGGAGAAGAAGCGTGAGCAACTGCAGGAGCAGCAGGAGAAGAGTCACGACCAAGATCAAGGTAAGTCTTCATCTAGTGAAAGGAACCCAGATAGGACTGTTGCCAGCATGGCGGGGGAGGGTGAACTCCTTACCCAGAAGGCTCTTCGCTATTGGTGGATGTGAGCACCTTTCCCGGTCGATAGCCAAGGACAAGGGGAATGGCCGACTCCTGATGCGGGAGTCGGCCATGTCCTGCTGGAGGATGGGGATCAGGGGGTGGGAATGCATGAAGTCGGGGGCCCTACTGGTCTGATTTTTCCATGTCGGAGCGGACCTTCTCTCCCGCCCTGTGCAGCAGGGTGAATTGTTTGTCACACTCCCTGCAGGCGCCACACATCGCAAGATGAAACCTGAGTGATAGTTTCTCGCGTGGTGTCAAAGGTTGCTCCAGCCTGAGTGACATCAAACGTGTTGCCTCTTTGCACATCATCATCGTGAGTCTCCTTTGAGCCAGCCTTCCTCGATACACTGACGAAGGCGTAAGCGGGCGCGATGAAGTATCACCCAGCAGTTGTTTTCCTTTATCTCTAGAATTTCGCAAATTTCGTCGGTACTGAGGTCCATCAGTTCGCGCATGGAGAAGACTCTGGCGATCTTGTCAGGAAGAGCGACCATGCAGGCGTCAAACACCTTCCAGAAATGCTGGTTATCGAGCAGGGTATCGGGGTTCCCCCACCTGTCAGGTCGTGAAGCGTCATTCCACCGGCCATTCAGCTGAAACTGTCGATCCACAGCATCATCGTCACTTTCATCCTCGAGAGGCTGCAAGCGACCCTGTCGTTTCTGATGACGCATGATGTCGAGGATCTTGTACTTGAGGATGCCGAAGACCCAGGTCTCGTAACCCGATCGTCCGGCGAAGGTGGCGTCCTTCTCGATGGCGGCCATCAACGCCTCCTGCACGGCATCTTCGGCCATGGCATTGTCGCGAAGGTGCATCCTGGCAAAGGAAAGCAGCCGGGGCCGCAGCGTCGAAAGGCGCTGCATGCGAGTGGTCCCGGGCGCCACGTCCCGGGAAGTGTCGTCGGTCATCGGCGTCGGTCTCCGCTTCGGGTGACGGTTCGGGATCGAGCCCTGCCTTGGTCGTCGTGATGCGCCTGGCCTTACAAGTGTGGTATCCCGGTCTTGCTTCGCCGCCAGCGCTCGAGGTCCTCGGGGCGGTCGAGGTCCCAGGCGGTGGCGGGGCAGGCGAGCCGCCAGCCCAGGGCCGCGAGGCGTTCACGGGTATCGGCCATGACCGTCTCGCCGCCCCAGGCGATCTCCGTGAACAGGCTGGGGTGGGCCTGGTGCAGGCCGAGCAGGGCGTAGCCGCCATCCTCGGCGGGCAGGCAGACGGCGTCGTGGGTCGCCAGCGCCTCGCCGCAGCGCTTGAGCAGCGCCGGGGTCAGCACGGGACAGTCGCTGCCGATCACCATCGCCGGCCCCGGCGTCAGCGCCTGGCGCATGCGCTCGCCGAGGTCACCCTCGGGCTGGTCGCGGCGGGCGATGGTGTGGCGCGCGGCCAGCTCGACGAACAGCGGGTGGTCGTGCGCCAGCGCCGTCCACAGCGTGATCCGCGCCGCCGGCAGGGCGGCGGCCGCCACCGCCAGGGTGTGGCGCAGCAGCGCCGCGTGGACCCGGGCGGCCTCCTCGGCGCCGCAGGCGGGGATCAGCCGCGTCTTGACCCGCCCGGGCAGTGGCGCCTTGGCGAGGATGGCCAGCCGTACCGCGGGATGACTCGCCTCAGCGCACATGGCGGTACTCCCGCGCCAGCGCCTCCGGGGCCACGCCGCGCCAGTAGCGAAGGCGCAGCCGCCACATCCGCCACACGGTGCGCCAGGGGCCTTCGCTGTCCCAGCGCCGCCCGCTGCTCGTCACCCGCTGGCGCAGGCAGGCGGGCGGCGAGCGACGCTTCAGGCGACGCGACACCTCGATGTCCTCCATCAGCGGCTGGTCGGGGAAGCCGCCCACCGCGGCGAAGGCCTCGCGGGTCATGAACAGCGCCTGGTCGCCGGTGGCGATGCCGGTCAGCCGCGAGCGCAGGTTCATGGCCCGGGAGATCACCGGCAGCAACCGGCTGTGTCCTGCCAGGCGGATATCGAAGCGTCCCCAGCAACGCCCGCTCGCCAGGGCGCGGGCGACATGCGCCTCGGCGCCCTCGGGCAGCCGGGTGTCGGCGTGCAGGAAGAGCAGGGTATCGCCGCGGGCCGCGGCGGCGCCGAAGTTCATCTGCCGGGCGCGCCCGGCGGGGGAATGCAGCACCCGGGAGCAGAGCGGCGCGGCCAGTGCCGCGCTGTCGTCGCGGCTGCCGCCGTCCACCACGATCACCTCGACGCCGCGCCGGCGCAGCGGCGCCAGGGCGGTGAGGGTCGCCTCCAGGGTGGCGGCCTCGTCCAGCACCGGCAGGATCAGGCTGAGCGTCGTGTTGGCTGTCGTGGCGGGCATGCAGTCTCCTGGCACCGGTTGGCTTTCGTGTCGAGGCGCGTCACTCGAGGATGATGACGGGACCGCCGGCGGCCTCGGCGTCCTCGTGGTCATGGGTCACCAGCAGGCAGGGCAGGCCCGCCTCGGCGAGGCGCGCGAACACCAGCCGGCGGGTCTCCCCGCGCAGGGCGCGGTCGAGGCGCGAGAAGGGCTCGTCGAGCAGCGCCGCCGCCGGTCGCGAGAGCAGCAGGCGCAGCAGCGCCACCCGGGCCTGCTGGCCACCGGAGAGGGTGGCGGGGTCGCGCTCGCCGAAGCCGGCGAGCCCCACCTCGGCCAGGGCCTGGTCGATGCGGGCGCGCTTGTCGGCCTCACGACGCGGCATGCCGAAGCGCAGGTTGCCCGCCACCGAGAGGTGCGGGAAGAGCAGCGGGTCCTGGAACAGCAGCCCGACCCTGCGCGCCTCGGCGGGCAGGGTGGTGAGTTCGCGGCCTGCCAGGCTGACCCGCCCGCCGGCCGCGAAGGCGGGATCGAGGAAGCCGGCGATGAAGGCCAGCAGGGTCGACTTGCCCACCCCCGAGGGGCCCATCAGCGTCAGCACCTCGCCGGGGCCGATCTCGGCGTCCACCTCCACCAGCAGCCGGCCGGCCAGGGCGATGCGCACCTGTTCCAGGCGCAGGACGGTTGGCGTGTTCATGGGGTTCCTCGCAGGCCGCGACGGTTCGACCATAGCAGCCGCGGCAGCCCCAGGGCGACGATGAAGCCGAGCAGCGGCAGGGCGGCCTGCACCAGCGCCCAGACCCCGATCACCCGGCCGTTGCCGCCGCCGGCGAGGGCCACCGCCTCGGTGGTCACGGTGGCGACGCGCCCGGCGCCGGGCAGCAGGGTGGGCAGGTACTGGCCGATGCTCACGGCCAGCCCCACCGCCGCGGCGGTCAGCAGCGGGGCCAGCAGCATCGGCAGGCGCACCCGCCAGAAGACGCCGGCCGGGGAGTGGCCGAGGCTCAGGGCGAGCCTCGCCCAGCGCGGGTCGAGGCGCCGGTAGGCCTCGGCCAGCGACAGGAACACGTAGGGCAGCACGAACAGCAGGTGGGCGAAGATCACCAGTCCCAGCCGGGCGCGCAGCCCCAGGCCCTCCAGCAGCACCACCAGGCCGAACAGGAAGGCGATCTGGGGCACGATCAGCGGCAGGTAGAGCAGCGTCAATGCCGAGCGCAGCCGCCCCTGGGCGGGACGCCGTGCGCCGCGCTGCTCGTTCTCCAGCGCCGCCAGCGCCAGCACCAGGGCCGGCAGGGTGGCCGCCACCGCGATCAGCAGGGTGGTGGTGACGGGGCCGCCCAGGGTGGGCAGGGCGCGCTGCCAGTGCTGCAGCGTGAAGGGGTCGGGCAGTGCCGCGGGGAAGCGCCAGAAGCCGGCCAGCGAGGCCAGCGCCAGGCCGACCAGGCCCAGGCCTGCGGCCAGGGTGTTGGCGAGCAGGATGCCACGTCCGGCCAGGCGCAGCAGGCGATCCCCCCGCACCCGCGCCCCGTTGACCAGCCAGCGCTTGCCGAGGCGGCGCACCAGGCACTCCAGGGCCCACCACAGGGCCAGCGCGGCCAGTGTCACGCCCAGTTGCAGCACGGCGCCTGCCGCGGCCAGGAAGCGCATCGAGAGGTCCGGGTCGTTGAACCACTCGAGGACCGCCACCGCCAGGGTCGGCGGCAGGGTGGGGCCCAGGATCAGCGCCACGTCCACCACCGAGGTGGCGAAGGCGATCACCGCATAGACGGGCAGCCGGATCAGCGGGTAGAGCGCCGGCGCCACCGTCTTCAGCCAGGCGATCGTCGGGCGATAGCCCAGCGAGCGGGCCATGGCGACGCGGCGGGGGGCGTCGAGCTGGGGCAGGGCGGCGAGGCTCATCAGCAGCAGGAAGGGGATCTCCTTGAGGATCAGCCCCGCCATCAGCGAGAGGCCCCAGGGGTCCTGGAGGATCACCAGGTCCGGCGGGCGCTCCCAGCCGGTCAGCCCGGGGGAGAGCAGCCGGGCGATCAGCCCCGAGGGGGCGATCAGGAAGGCGAGGCCGAAGGCCGCCGCGGCGTGGGGCAGCGACAGCAGCGGCGACACCGCCCGCCGCAGCCAGCGGTCGAGCCGGGTGCCCGCGGCGCCGGCCAGGAACAGCAGCACCGCGGCCAGCGACACCGCGGTGGTGACGAGGCCGACGGCCAGGCTCAGCCCCGTCGAGCGCGCCAGCCCGGGCTGGGCCAGCAACTCTCGCCAGGGCGCCAGGCTCAGCGATTCGCCGCCCAGCGCCGGCAGGTAGCCGAAGGCCGGCAGCAGCGCCATCGCCAACCCGGCCAGGATCGGCCCCACCAGCAGGGTGACGATCAGTGTCGGGGTCAGCCGCAGCAGCATGGCAACCGATGCCTCCCGAATCCCTGCCCGTGTCGCCTCACCGCGCGGTGTAGCGTGCCTGCCACGCCGCCTGCAGCGCCGTCATCCAGCTCGGGTGCGGCTCGGCCAGGGTCTTGTGGAGCGCCTCGGGGGCCAGCATGGCGGGGTTCTCGGCGTCGATGGCGAACAGCGAGCGGGTCGCCTCGTCGAGGTGGGCGACGTCGAGCACGGTACGGTCGCCCCATACGGTGAGGTCCTGCTTATGGGCCTGGGCCTCGGGGGAGAGCAGGAAGTTGGCGAGCACCAGGGCGCCGGCCTTGTGGGGCGAGTTGAAGGGGATTGCCACGAAGTGGACGTTGCCCAGGGTGCCGTCGTCCAGCACGTAGCTGCGGGTGCTCTCGGGCAGCTCGAAGTCCGCCACCGCGGCGGCCGGTTCCGAGGGGTAGAAGGTGAAGGCCAGGGCCAGCTCGCCGTCGCCCATCAGGCCGCGCAGCGCCGGGCCCGAGTCCGGGAACTGGCGGCCGTCCCGCCACAGGTGGGGGTGAAGGGCGTCCAGGTACTCCCACAGCGGGGCGGTCACCGCCGCGAAGTCGCTCTCTTCCACCGGGGCGTAGAGCGCCTCGCGCCGATCGGTCAGGGCGATCAGCGCCTGCTTGAGGAAGGTGCTGCCGGTGAAGTCGGGGATGCGTGGGTAGGTGAAGCGCCCGGGGTGGGCCCGGGCCCAGTCGAGCAGCGCTTCGATGCTGCCGGGCGGCTCCGCCACCCCCTCGCCGTCCCCGCGGAGCTCGTCACTATCCCCGCGGAGCTCACGGCTGTCATAGTAGAAGGTGATCTGGGCCTTGCCCCAGGGCGACTCGTAGCCCTCGGTGGGCAGGGTGAAGTCGGTGACCACCTCGGGGTTGGCCTCGGGGCGGGTCAGGGCGAAGTTCGGCAGCGCCTCGGCGAAGGGGCCGTAGAGCAGCTCCCGCTCCCGCATGGCGGCGAAGTTCTCGCCGTTGATCCAGATGAGGTCGATGCTGCCCTCGTCGACGTTACCCGCCGCCTTCTCCGCCACTACCCGGGAGACCGCGGTGCCGGTGTCGTCGAGCTTGACGTGCACCACCTCGACGCCGTGGCGCTCGGCCATGCGCTGCGCCACCCAGGCGATGTAGCCGTTGGTGCGGGTGTCGCCGCCCCAGGCGTTCCAGTAGACGTTCTGGCCGCGGGCCGCGTCGCGCACGGCGCCCCAGTCATCGAGGTCGGGGGCGGCGCTGGCGGCGAGGGGAGCGGCCAGGGCCAGGCCGGCGAGCAGGGGGGCGAGCCGGGCGGCGGGTCGAGAGAGGGGATGGCGCATCGTCAGGCGTCCTTGTTGAGGGCATGGGCCAGCGCGTCGAACTCGCGCCGGACATGGTTGAGGGTGGCAAGCGACAGGTAGTGGTCGACCCGGTCGCGGACATGGGCGATCAGCGCGGCGTCGCTGAGCTCGGCGGACCAGTCCTCGCCGCGGGCCTGGGCGTCGCGGGCTCGGGACTGGCGGGCGCGCCACTTGGCACACCAGGTCAGCGACCACAGCCACATGGCGCGGCGACAGGCGAGCTGGGTATCGACCGAGTGCCGGCCGGTGCGGGCCATCCAGCGGCGGTGGAAGTCGGCCAGCGCCGGCGGTGCCAGCACCGCGTGGCTGGCCGGGTCCCAGGTGGTGGAGGTGTAGAGGCTGGCGTGGGCCAGGTCGAAGCCGGGCAGGCCATAGCGGCACTTCTCCAGGTCCACCAGCATGGCGCGGCCGTCGTCGCGAACCAGGAAGTTGCCCGGATGGGCATCGAAGCTGATCAGCCGCGGCTCGGCCGTGGCATCGTCGCCGAGCCGGGCGGGCAGCGCCGTGAGCTCCTCGCGCAGCGTGGCGATGACCTCGGGCGACAGGCCGGCGTCGTCGAGGTGCTCGGCCTGGGTGGTGACCTCGTCGCGCATGGCGCGCCAGGGATCGGCGGGGGCCAGCAGCGGCGCACGCGCCTCGGGGGCGGGCAGCGGCAGGGCGTGCAGGGCGGCGAGCGCCTCGGCGATGGCCGGCAGGTCCTCGGGGAGCCGCGCCGGGCGGCCGCGCACGGCCTCCACCAGCAGGCCACCGCGGGGCAGCGCCGCCGAGGGCGGCAGCACGCCGTGCAGTGCCGGGGCATGGCCGCCCTCGGCGGCCCGCGCGAAGCAGGCGGCCTGGTAGGCGAGGTTCTCCCGGGGGGACAGGTCCATCTGGCTCTGCTTGGGCAGCCGGGCCACCCAGTCCTCGCCGTCGCGCACGAGCCAGACGTGGTGATGGGCCAGGCCGGTGTCGGCCATGGGGCGCAGCGCGGCCACCCCGCGGTCATGGCCCGTCTCGGTAAGCGCTCGGGTCAGCGCCTCCTCGAGCGAGTCGGGAAGGGTGACGGGGGGAATCGACGTCATCGGGCTCCTCGCGGTTGGCATCGTCATGGAGGCATTGTCGGGCCAGGCGCTGGCACCTTACAGCCGGCGGGGCGGGAACGTAAGGATCCGCCGCGTCGCCAGACCAAGCCCTATCGCCGCATGCCGGCGGCAGGGGCGGGCGATACGCCCCGACTCGAGCAAGCCAGGGTATCCCCGACGTGATGAAGGAGAGTGCAGATGACACACGATAACGACAAACGCCGTCGCCTGCTCGGCCGGCTGCGCCGCGGCCTGGCCGGAAGCGTCCCCATCCTCGCCCTGGCGGCGGGGGGCATCTCGCTGGTGGACGACGAGCACGCCCTGGAGTCCCGGGAGGGAGCCTGGTTCCTCGCCAGTGCCCATGCCGAGGGAGAAGCTGAAGCCGAGGGAGAAGCCGAAGCCGAGGGCGGTGACAGTGCCTCAGTGGCAAGGCCCGAGGAGTATTCGCCGGCCTACAGCGAGACCGGCGACAACCCCCGGGAGATGCTGGCCCGCGGCGAGGCGCTCTACTATGACACCTCGCTGAGCGGCAACGGCCTGGCCTGTGCCAGCTGCCACGGCAGCGACGGCAACGATGTCGGCTACCAGGCCACCTTCGCACAGCCCTTCCCGCACGAGGTGGCCATGGCGCGCGACCGCTTCGGCATGAACCAGGTGCACGCCGACGAGATGGTGCAGATCTGCATGGTGGCGCCTATGGAGGCCGAGCCGCTGGCCTGGGGCAGCGAGGCCTTGACCTCCTTGGCCGCCTACATGGTCGAGGTGCAGAAACGAGTCGCCGGCGAGTCCCACGACCTTTAGGCCGGTGCCTGCCCTCGGCATCCCGCCGGGCGCGACAGGCTGTCGCGCCCGGCGACGGGGGTTTGCCAGCCCGTTCGCCCGCCGCCTACGCTGAAGTCACAGACGGCGCGCCTTGCCCAGAACCCGGCGGCGCGCCGGGACTCTCATGCCATGAGCCTCCTCCACTTGGGGGCACCGCCGGGATGATCGCCATGATGCCACGCCTTGCCGCCCTGCTCGGGCGTCGCCTGCCGCTGTTCAGCCTCGCCTGCCTGGCGCTGGGCGTGCTGCTGCTGGCCGGCCAGGCGGCGGTCCAGGCACAGCAGGGCGAGCGCACGGCGCTGGTGATGACGGTGGAGGGGGCCATCGGTCCCGCCATCGCCGACTACTTCCGGCGCGGGCTCTCGCGTGCCGCCGAGGCGGACGCCGAGCTGGTGGTGGTGGAGCTGGACACCCCCGGCGGCCTGGACGCCGCCATGCGCGACATGATCCGCGACATGCTCGCCTCCGCGGTGCCGGTGGCGATCCACGTCACCCCGGCCGGCGCCCGGGCGGCCAGCGCCGGCACCTACCTGCTCTATGCCAGCCATGTCGCCGCCATGGCCCCGGCCACCCATCTGGGCTCGGCGACGCCGGTGCAGCTGGGCGGCGGCGGCCTGCCGGGCCTCGGCGGCGGCGAGGGCGACGAGGCAGGCAATAGCGGGGAGGGGGAGGCGGCCGAGGGCCTGCCGCAGTCTCCCGACGGCGAGGCGAGCGACGCGCCCCGCCGCGGCGAGACCGCCATGGAGCGCAAGGTGCTCGAGGACGCCGTGGCCTATATCCGCGGCCTGGCCGAGCGTCACGGCCGCAACGCCGACTGGGCCGAGGCGGCGGTGCGCGAGGCGGTCAACCTCACCGCCGAGGCGGCGCTCGAGGCGAACGTCATCGACGTGATGGCCCGGGACCTCGACGAGTTGCTGGCGAAGATCGATGGGCGCACGGTGGTGATGGAGGCGGGCGAGCGCACCCTCGCCACCGCAGGACTCGCCATCGAGCGCTTCGCTCCCGACTGGCGCACCGAGCTGCTCTCGGTGATCACCGACCCCAACGTCGCCTACTTCCTGATGATCATCGGCTTCTATGGGTTGATCTTCGAACTGGCCAACCCGGGCAGCCTGGTGCCGGGCACCATCGGCATCATCTGTCTGCTGCTGGCGCTCTTCGCCTTCCAGGTGCTGTCGGTGAACTATGCCGGCCTGGCGCTGATCCTGGTGGGGCTGGCGCTGATCGTGGGCGAGGCGCTGATGCCCAGCTTCGGCATCCTCGGTATCGGCGGCATCGCCGCCTTCGTGATCGGATCGGTGATTCTGATGGACGCGGAGAACCTGAGACTCTCGCTGCCGCTGATCGGCGGCGTGGCACTGATCGCCTCGGCGCTGATGCTGTGGGTGCTGATGCGCTTCGCCGGCCTGCGTCGGCGGCGCGCCCGCACCGGGCAGGAGGAGCTGATCGGCCACGAGGCCGTGGCGCTGGAGGACTTCTCCGGCAGCGGCCATGTGCGCCTGATGGGCGAGCGCTGGAACGCCCGCGCCAGCGAGCCGGTGAGCCGGGGCCAGACGCTGCGGGTCACCGCGGTGGACGGCCTGACCCTGGAGGTGGCGCCGCTGGCGTCGTCCGGGTAACGCAAGCCGGGAAACGGCATCCGCCGTCTCCCGATCCTTCAAGGAGTGGCAACCATGCTGATTTCCTATCTCGTTCCCGTGGTGCTGGTGGTGATGCTGCTCGCCGCCTCGATCCGCATCCTGCCGGAGTACAAGCGCGGGGTGGTGTTCTTCCTGGGGCGCTTCCAGTCGGTGAAGGGGCCGGGGCTGATCATCATCATCCCGGGCATCCAGAAGATGGAGGTGGTCGACCTGCGGGTGGTGACCATGGACGTGCCCGAACAGGACGTGATCTCGCGGGACAACGTCACCGTCAAGGTCAACGCGGTGCTCTACTTCCGGGTGGTGGACCCCGAGAAGGCGATCATCCAGGTGGAGAACTTCACCCAGGCCACCAGCCAGCTGGCCCAGACCACGCTGCGCTCGGTGCTCGGCAAGCACGACCTCGACGAGATGCTCTCCGAGCGCGACAAGCTCAACGACGACATCCAGGAGATCATCGATGCCTCGGCGGAGAACTGGGGCATCAAGGTAGCCAACGTCGAGATCAAGCATGTCGACCTCGACGAGAGCATGATCCGCGCCATCGCCCGCCAGGCCGAGGCGGAGCGCGAGCGGCGCGCCAAGGT
This sequence comes from Halomonas shengliensis, assembly GCF_900104135.1. Taxonomy (GTDB): domain Bacteria; phylum Pseudomonadota; class Gammaproteobacteria; order Pseudomonadales; family Halomonadaceae; genus Halomonas; species Halomonas shengliensis. The sequence goes on from NZ_FNIV01000001.1 coordinate 278,818, forward strand.
GATCCACGCCGAAGGCGAGCTGCAGGCCTCGCGCAAGCTGGTCGAGGCGGCCAATGTCATGGCCGAGAACTCCGCCGCGCTGCAGCTGCGCTACCTGCAGACCATGAGCGACATGAGCAACAAGAACGCCTCGACCATCGTCTTCCCGCTGCCCATGGACATCATGGAGGCCTTCAAGCATATGCAGGCCTCCGCGGCGAACCGTCCGGCGCCGCGTCCCGGCGCCGACGAGGACGGCGACCCGGCCTGACCCCGTGCCAAGGCGGGGCCATCATGGCATCCTGAGGCGCCCTGTCCGTCCACGAGGTTGCCTTGACGCCTTCCCCCCTCGGCCGCCGCCAGCAGGGCCTGCTGATGACCGGCGGCGGCGCCCTGATCATTTCCCCCGACGCCCTGCTGATCAAGGTGATCGGCCTGCCCGACGCCGAGATCCTGGTCTGGCGCGGCCTGCTCACCGCGCTGGGCTTCATCGCCATCGTGGTCGCCCGCCACGGGCGCGGGGCGCTCGCCGCCTACCGCCGCTGCGGCTGGACCGGCATCGGCGTGGCGCTGCTCTTCAGCCTCTCTACCTTCGGCTTCGTGCTGGGCAACCAGTACACCCGCGGCGGCAACGTGCTGATGATCCTGGCCGGTGCCCCGCTGATCGCCGCGCTGCTCTCCCGGTGCTTCCTGCAGGAACGCCTGCCCCGGCGCACCTGGCTTGCGATCCTCGCCTGCCTGGTGGGCATCGCGCTGATCGCCCTGGACGACGCCGGGGTCGGCTCCTGGCAGGGCAACGCCTTCGCCCTGCTCGCCGCCACCGCCATGGCGGCCAACTTCACCCTCTGCCGCACCCGCCAGGGCGTCGACATGAGCCCCATGCTGACCCTGGCGGGGCTGATCGTGGCGGCCCTCGCGGCGCTCCATGGCCTGACGGGCCCCGGCCTCACGCTGCCCGCCGGCGACACCCTGGGGTGGCTGCTGCTGCTCTGCCTGGGCCTGCTGCCACTGGGCTTCACCCTGCTGCAGCGGGGGCCGCTCTACCTGCCCGCCGCCGAGGTGGGGCTGCTGATGCTGCTGGAGGTGGTGGTCGGCACGCTCTGGGTGTGGTGGCTGCTCGGCGAGCGCCCGACGCCGGCCGCCTTCGCCGGCGGCGCCCTGGTGCTCGGCAGCCTGCTGGCGAAGGGACTGGTGGACCGGCGGGTCGAGCGTCGCCAGCGGGCGCTGGGTGCAGCGCAGCACGAGCCCTGCTAGAATGCCGCTTTTCCGTCACCCGCAGCCTTGGACCTTCGTCTGATGAGCCCGATGCACATGATGACTCCCCTGGCAGGGCTGGTCACGCCGCCCTAGCGCACCCCTCCTATCCCTCGGCGATGACGCCGTCCTCGATGCGTCATCGCACGACATCATCCTGATGTCCCGGGCGCCTCGGCGCGCCCTCCTGGCTCGCGACTCACGCCCGCTCCCCGTGCGGTCTTCGGCCACCGCCCCCTCGTCGGGGCGGCCACGGCGCGTGATCGACAGGCTCCAACGCCTCACGGCCCCTCCATCCCCCCTGACCGGACCGCAGCATGTACGAAAAGATGAAACTGAGCTGGTTCTCCAACCTCAAGGGCGACACCCTCTCGGGGATCGTCGTCGCCCTGGCGCTGATCCCCGAGGCGATCGCCTTCTCCATCATCGCCGGGGTCGACCCCAAGGTGGGCCTCTACGCCTCCTTCTCCATGGCGGTGATCATCGCCTTCGCCGGCGGTCGCCCCGGGATGATCTCGGCCGCCACCGGCGCCATGGCGCTGCTGATGGTCACCCTGGTCAAGGAGCATGGCCTTCAGTACCTGCTGGCCGCCACCCTGCTCACCGGGGTGCTGCAGATCCTCGCCGGGTATCTGCGCCTCGCCGACCTGATGCGCTTCGTGTCGCGCTCGGTGGTCACCGGTTTCGTCAACGCCCTGGCGATCCTGATCTTCATGGCCCAGCTGCCGGAGCTGACCGGCGTGACCTGGCACGTCTACGCCATGACCGCGGCGGGCCTGGCGATCATCTATGGCTTCCCCTACCTGCCGGTGATCGGCAAGTCGCTGCCCTCCCCGCTGGTCTGCATCCTGGTGCTCACCGCCGTCTACCTGGCCACCGGCATGGAGATTCGCACGGTGGGCGACATGGGCGAGCTGCCCGACAGCCTGCCGGTGTTCCTGTGGCCCGAGGTGCCGCTCAACCTCGAGACCCTGATGATCATCCTGCCCTACTCGGTGATGCTCACCGTGGTGGGCCTGCTGGAGTCGATGATGACCGCCACCATCGTCGACGACCTCACCGATACCCCGAGCGACAAGAACCGCGAGTGCAAGGGCCAGGGCCTGGCCAACATCGGCACCGGCCTGATCGGCGGCATGGCGGGCTGCGCGATGATTGGCCAGTCGGTGATCAACATCAAGTCGGGCGGGCGGACGCGGCTCTCCACCCTGGTGGCTGGCGTGGCGCTGCTGCTGATGGTCGTGTTCCTGTCCGACTGGGTCTCGCGGATCCCCATGGCGGCGCTGGTGGCGGTGATGATCATGGTCTCCATCGGCACCTTCAGCTGGGAGTCGATCCGTGACCTGAAGAAGCACCCCATGAGCACCAACCTCGTCATGCTGGCCACCGTGGCGGTGACCGTGGGCACCCACAACCTGGCCATCGGCGTCTTCGTGGGCGTGCTGCTCGCCGCCATGAACTTCGCCAACAAGGTGGGCAATATCCTCTACGTGGGCAGCGAGGAGGCCGACGACGGCGAGGCGCGCGTCTACCGGGTGGTGGGCCAGGTGTTCTTCGCCTCCTCCGAGCGCTTCGGCAACGCCTTCGACTTCAAGGAGACGGTAGCCAGGGTCACCATCGACCTCTCCCGCGCCCACTTCTGGGACATCACCGCCGTCCAGGCGCTGGACCGCGTGGTGATCAAGTTCCGCCGCGAGGGCACCCGGGTGGAGCTGGTCGGCCTCAACGAGGCCAGCGCCACCATCGTCGACCGCTACGCGGTGCACGACGACCCCGAGGCGGTGGAGAAGCTGATGGGCGGCCATTGACGGCCGCTATGATCAGGGAGAACGTGACACCCTGACCCGACACGCCAGTATCAGGACAAGACGATGACCGAACAGGTAATGGCCGCCATCGATGGCTCCAGGTTCTCGGAAGGGGTGTGCGACTACGCCGCTTGGGCAAGCCGGGCCCTCGAGGCCCCGCTGACCTTCCTGCACGTGAACGACAACCACCCCCAGACCGCCGAGGCCGACCTCTCCGGCAACATCGGCCTGGGGGCGCGGGAACACCTGCTGGAGGAGCTCTCCCAGCTGGAGGAGAAGCGGGCCAGGGTGGCCCAGGAGCAGGGCCGGCTGATGCTCAAGGCGGCCCGGGAGCGCGCCGTGGAGAAAGGCGTCGCCGAGCCCGCCGGCCGCCAGCGCAACGGCACCCTGGTGGAGACCCTCGAGGAGTTGGCCGACGAGATCCGCCTGCTGGTGGTAGGCAAGCGCGGCGAGACCGCCCATCAAGACAGCGGCCACCTGGGCTCCAACCTGGAGCGGGTGGTGCGCAGCCTGCATCGCCCGATCCTGATGGTGCCCCACACCTACCAGTGTCCCGAGAAGGTGATGCTGGCCTTCGACGGCAGCAAGACCACCCGCAAGGGGGTGGAGATGCTGGCCAAGAGTCCGCTCTTCGCGGGCATCCCGGTGCATGTGGTGATCGTCGGTGCCGAGACCGGCGACAACCGCTCCCAGCTCGACTGGGCACTCAAGACCCTGCGCGAAGCCGGCCACGCGGCCGAGGGCGCCATCCGCGCCGGCGAGGTGGAGGCGACCCTGCGCGGCTACCTGGAGGAGCACGGCATCGACCTGCTGGTGATGGGCGCCTACGGCCACTCGCGCATCCGCCACCTGCTGGTGGGCAGCACCACCACCGCCATGCTGCGCAAGGCCAGGGGGCCGGTGCTGCTGCTGCGCTGAGGTTGCCGAACCGGTCCGCCTTTCCGGCGCGACAACGTCGCCCCGGAGCCGCATGGCCCGGGGCGTCGTGCCTTGCGGCCTAGGGGCAGCTCTCGCCGACGATCAGCTCGGTGGCCAGCAGGCTGGGCTCGGCGGGGACGAGGCCGAGGATCATGCGTGCGGCGATGCGCCCCTTCTCGGTGCTGTCCTGGCGCACCGTGGTCAGGCGCGGCGAGCGATACTGCCCTTCGGCGATGCCGTCGAAGCCGGTCAGGCGCAGGTCCTCGGGGATGCGCAGGCCGCGGCGCTCGGCGAGCGTCAGCGCGGTGAGGGCGATGCGATCGGACATGCACAGCAGCAGGTCCGGCCGCTCCTCCTCGGGCAGGTCAAGGATCCCGGCGATCACCGGTTCGCACACCGGGAAGGTGTTCTCCTCGATGTTCCACATCGGCACCTGGTCGGGGGCGAAGCCGGCCTCCTCGAGGGCACGATGGAAGCCGATGAGGCGCGAGCGGGTGATGGTCTGCTCGGGCCCGAGCAGGGTGTGGTCGGGTGTGACGCGCCCGTTGCAGGGCTCGGCGGTGAGGCGCAGGTTGATGATGCCCGGGCGCCGTGGCGGCCGGCGCAGGGCGTGGCGGGCGATCCCGTAGCAGGCCGGCTCGTCGTCCACGTGGACCGAGGGGCGGCCGGCGATGTCGAAGTCCGCCGAGACCAGCGGCGCCTGGGCCGGCAGGGTGTCGAGCAGGTCGCCGCTGGGCATCAGGCCGTAGACGATGAAGCCGTCGGCCATGCTGGCGGAGCCCGGCAGCAGCCCCTGGGCCTGGCGCGAGGAGAGCAGCAGCAGGGTGTGCCCCTGGGCATCGAGGACCTCGGCGACCCCGGAGAGGAACTCGCTGGCCACCGGGTCGTTGAGGCTGTAGGTGAGGCTCTCGGCGAGGATCACCGCGATGATCCGCGAACGCCCGGTGCGCAGGCTGCGCGCCTTGGCATCGGGGCCACGGTAGCCCAGCCGGCTGGCCTCACCGAGGATGCGCTCGCGCAGGGCCGGCGAGAGCTGGTCCGGGCGGTTGAAGGCGTTGGAGACCGTCGCCGTGGAGACGCCGAGTTCGCGGGCCAGGTCCTTCAGGGTCATGCGGCGTGAGTGGGTCACGGTGCGGATCCTTCGCCTTCTGGAACGATTCAGTTAGCCTGCTATGCTAGCCGCTGGCCCGCGACTTTGCCAGTCCGGGGCGCCTCACGGCGGGCCGGGCCGCCCTCAGGCCGCGGCACGGCGGGGCCGGGCAGGCAGGGCGTGGCCCGCCGTATCGAACAGGTGGAGATGCTCGGGGTCCGGCACCAGGGCGACGCGTTGCCCCTCCTGCCAGCGGCTGGGCGCCTCGCTGCGATGGATCAGCAGGGTGTCGCCGTCGCGGGGCTCCAGGTAGACGTAGACCTCGTTGCCCAGGTACTCGACGTTGACGATCTCGAAGGCGTTGTCGCCGCTGGCCTCGGCCAGGCGCAGGTGCTCGGGGCGCACGCCCAGGGTCAGGGCCTCGTCGGCGCGGCGGCCGCTGGCGTCCTGGGGCAGCGCCAGTTCGCCGATGCCCGCGGTGCGTACCCGGCAGCCGTCGGCGTCGCCGGTCACCAGGGTCGCCGGCAGGAAGTTCATGGTCGGCGAGCCGATGAAGCCGGCGACGAAGCGGGTGAGCGGGCGCTGGTAGAGCTCGTGGGGGCTGCCCACCTGCTCCACCCGACCGCCGTTGAGCACCACGATCTTGTCGGCCAGGGTCATCGCCTCCACCTGGTCGTGGGTCACATAGATCATCGTCGAGCCAAGGCGGTTGTGCAGCCGGGCGATCTCGTTGCGCATCTGCACCCGCAGCGAGGCATCCAGGTTGGAGAGCGGCTCATCGAACAGCAGGATGCGTGGCTCCCGGGCCATGGCGCGGCCCATGGCGACACGCTGGCGCTGGCCGCCGGAGAGCGCCTTGGGCTTGCGGTGCAAGAGCTCCTCGAGCTGCAGGATGCGCGCGGTGGCCATCACCCGCTCCTCGATGGTCTCCTGGCTCTCCTTGGCCAGCTTGAGGCCGAAGGCCATGTTCTCGTACACCGTCATGTGCGGGTAGAGGGCGTAGGACTGGAACACCATGCCCACGCCGCGCTCCCGGGGCGGCAGGTCGTTGACCACCGTGTCGCCGATGGCGAGCTCGCCGTCGCTGATCGACTCGAGCCCGGCGATCAGCCGCAGCAGGGTCGACTTGCCGCAGCCCGAGGGACCGACGAAGACCACGAACTCGCCATCGCCGATCGCCAGGTCGACGTCCTTGATGATGTGGTCGCGACCGAAGACCTTGTTGATCCTGTTCAGGGTGACGCTTGCCATTGTTCTCTCCTTGCCGACCCGGAGCCCGTGGGCGCTGCCCGGGCCGGCGTCTTGTCGGATGCCGGTGGCGCGGGTCAGGCCAGCCGGTAGTAGGCCGCCTGGTAGGGCGGCAGGTGCAGGGTGTCGCCGTCGCATTCGGCGGCGAAGCCGTGGCCCTCGAGTGGCGCCTCCACCGCCAGGGGCAGCCGCGTCGAGCGGGGCTCGCCGGTGAGGTTGAACACGCACAGCAGCCGCTCCCCCTCGCCTTCACGCACGAAGCCGAGCAGCGCCTCACCCACGTCCACCAGGGTCAGCTCACCCGCGACCAGCGCCGGGTGCTCGCTGCGGAAGGCCAGCAGGCGGCGGGTGGCGTTGAGCACCGAGGCGGGGTCCTCCTGCTGGCGCGACACGGCCACGGCCAGGTGACGCTCGTCCACCGGCAGCCAGGGCTCGACGCCCGGGGCGGTGAAGCCGGCATCCGCGCTCGGCTCCCAGGGCATGGGGGTACGGCAGCCGTCGCGGCCCTTGAACTCCGGCCACAGCACCTTGCCGTAGGGGTCCTGGATGCGCTCGAAGGGCACCTCGGCCTCCGGCAGGCCGAGCTCCTCGCCCTGGTAGAGGCAGACGCTGCCGCGCAGCGAGAAGAGCATCGCCAGGGCCACCCTGGGATAGGCCAGCGGATCCTCGCCGGCGCCCCAGCGGCTGGCGCTGCGCTCCACGTCGTGGTTGGAGGTCGCCCAGCAGGGCCAGGCGTCGCCGGCCAGGTGCTGGAAGCGCTCGATCACCTCCCGCAGGTAGGCCGCCGAGTGGGGGGCGTTGAGCAGGTCGAAGGTGTAGGCCATGTGCAGCTTGTCGCCGCCGGCGGTGTACTCGGCCATGCGTTCGAGGGGGGTGTCGTCGCCGATCTCGCCCACGGTGGTGGTGCCGGGGTACTCGTCCATCAGCGCGCGCAGCTCGCGCAGGAAGTCGAGGTTCTCCGGGCGGCTGATGTCATGGACGTGGCGTTGCCAGGTGTAGGGGTTCGACTCCGGGGCGCCCAGGGTCTTGGCCGCGCCCGCCGGCACCGGCGGGTTGTCGGCGAGGGTGGCGTCGTGGAAGTAGAAGTTGACGGTGTCCAGGCGGAAGCCGTCGACGCCCAACTCCAGCCAGAAACGCAGGTTGTCCAGCTGCGCCTGACGGACCTCGGGATGGTGGAAGTTGAGGTCCGGCTGGCTGGCCAGGAAGTTGTGCAGGTAGTACTGGCGCCGCCGCGAGTCGAAGGTCCAGGCCGGCCCGCCGAAGATCGACAGCCAGTTGTTGGGGGGGGTGCCGTCGGGCTTGGGGTCGGCCCACACGTACCAGTCGGCCTTGGCGTTGGTGCGATCGGCGCGGCTCTCCTGGAACCAGGGATGCTGGTCCGAGGAGTGGCTGATCACCTGGTCGATCATCACCTTCAGGCCCAGCGCATGGGCCCGGGTCAGCAGCGCCTTGAAGTCCTCGAGCGTGCCGAACATCGGGTCGACGTCGCGGTAGTCGCTGACGTCGTAGCCGAAGTCGAGCATCGGCGAGGTGAAGAAGGGCGACAGCCAGATGCCGTCCACGTTAAGCGAGGCCACGTAGTCCAGCTTCTCGGTGATGCCCGGCAGGTCGCCGATGCCGTCGCCGTTGGCGTCGAGGAAGCTGCGCGGATAGATCTGGTAAATGACGCCGCCGCGCCACCAGGTCAGGTTGTCTTGCATCTTGGGGTCCATGTGTCGGTTCATCCTTTGACGGCGCCGGCGGTGAGGCCGGAGACGATGCGCTTCTGGAAGATCATCACCAGCACCACCAACGGCACGGTGACGGTCACCGAGGCGGCCATGATCGGCCCCCAGGGCAGCTCGTGCTGGCTGCCGCCGGAGATCAGGGCGATCGCCACCGGCACGGTGCGCTGGTCGTCGGTGAGGGTGAAGGTCAGGGCGAACAGGAACTCGTTCCAGGCGGCGATGAAGGCCAGCAGGCCGGTGGTGGCCATGGCCGGCCACATCAGCGGCAGGAACACCCGGGTGATGGTCACCCAGGGGGTGGCGCCGTCCATGATCGCCGCCTCCTCAAGCTCCATGGGCAGTTGCTTCATGAAGGTGGTCAGCACCCAGACGGTGAAGGGCAGGGTGAAGATGGTGTAGCTCAGGATCAGGCCGGCCGGGTTGTTGTAGAGGCCGAGCCCGCGGATCACCTCGAAGAGCCCGGAGAGCACCGCCACCTGGGGAAACATCGAGACCCCGAGGATCACCAGCATCACCGTGCCCCGGCCGCGGAAGCGCACCCGGCCCAGCGCATAGGAGGCGGTGATACCGAGCAGCAGGGCGATGAAGACCACGGAGAGCGAGACGATGACGGAGTTGAGGATGGCACGTACGAAGCTGCCCTCGCTGAAGATCGTCACGTAGTTGGAGAGGTCCAGCGAATCGAGCCAGTAGCTCACGGTGAACAGCTCGCTCGAGGGTTTCAGCGAGGTGATCACCGCGTAGTAGAAGGGAAAGATGGCGTAGACCAGCACCACGGCGATCAGGGCATAGAACCCGACCCGCTTGGCGAGCTTGGTCAGCTGATAGCGGTTCATTGGTCGACTCCCAGTTGGCGGCGGCCCAGGTAGAGGTAGATCACCACGGCCAGGGCGATGATCAGGAACAGCATCGTCGAGGCGGCACTGCCGTAGCCGACGTCCTGGAACTCGACCAGCTGCTGGCGGGCATAGATCGACATGGTCATGGTGCTGGTGGAGTTGGAGGTGAGCACGTAGATCACGTCGAACACCCGCAGGGCGTCGAGCAGGCGGAAGATCACCGCCACCAGCAGGGCCGGGGTGATCAGCGGCAGGGTCACCCGGAAGAACACCTTGACCGGATGGATGCCGTCCACCTCGGCGGCCTCGTAGCAGTCCCTGGGCAGCATCTGCAGGGCGGCCAGCACCAGCAGGGCGACGAAGGGGATGGTCTTCCACACGTCGACCATGATCACCGCCCACATGGAATAGCTGGCGCTGGCGGTCCAGGCGATGGGCGCGTCGATGATACCGATCCCCATCAGCAGGTGGTTGATGATCCCGAACTGGTCGTTGAGCATCCAGGCCCACATCTTGGCCGAGACGATGGTGGGGATCGCCCAGGGGATCAGCACCGCGGCGCGCACCAGCATGCGCCCCTTGAACTCGGCGTTGAGCAGCAGGGCGACGATGATGCCGAACACTACCTCCAGCGACACCGAGACGACGCTGAAGAAGAGGGTGTTCCACACCGAGGTCCACCACACCGGGTCGGTGAGCAGGCCGTACCAGGCGCCGTCGTCATGGACCAGGTAGTTCTCGAAGCCGATGAAGGCGGCGCCGGCGGTATCCGACAGCGAGGCATCGGTGAAGCTGAAGTAGAAGGTGCGCAGCAGCGGCCAGCCGGCGACCAGGGCCAGCGTCACCAGCATGGGCAGAAGGAACAGCCAGGCGGCACGGACCCGCTGACGGCGCACCTTGGTGCCGCGGTAGCCGGCCGGCGCGGCGCGCCCCACCCGGGGCGCGCCTTGAGTGGCGGGAGTCGACATGAGGACCTCCTGGGTTACCAGCGGCGACGCTTGATGCGGGAGAGTTCGCTGTCCACCTGGGAGACGGCCTCGGCGCCGCTCTGGTCACCGGAGAGCACCTGGTGCACGGCGTTGAAGAAGCTGTTACTGACCCGGCCGTAGTTGTCGCCGGTGGGGGCGGAGGGGCGTGCTACGGCGTTGGTGAAGGTGTCGTAGAGGGTGCCGAAGAAGGGCACGGCGGCGAGCACCTGCTCGTCCTCGTAGAGGGCGGCCAGGGTGGGGTTGTAGGCGCCCTCGATGGCGCGGCGCTTCTGCTCCGCCTCGCCGGTCAGGAAGGCCACCAGGTCGGCGGCGAGCTCCGGGTTCTCGGTGTAGCGGGACACGGCGAGGTTCCAGCCGCCCAGGGTGGCGGCGCTGCGGTTTTCGCCGCCCGAAGCCGCGGCGTTGGGGCCCTCGCCGCCGTGGGGCAGCTTGACCACGCCGACCTTGTCGCGCACGTTGCTCTCCTCGCTCTGGGCCAGCGACCAGGCATAGGGCCAGTTGCGCATAAACACCGCGTTGCCGCTCTGGAAGATGCCGCGGGCCTCCTCCTCGGTGTAGTTGAGCACGCCTTTCGGCGAGATGTTGCCGATCCAGCTGGCGGCGAGGTCCAGCGCCTCCGCGGCCTGAGCGTTGTCGATGGTGATCTCGCCCTCGGCATCGACGATGGTGCCGCCGCCGTAGCTGGCGATCCACTCCAGGGCGTTGCAGGTCAGCCCCTCGTAGGCACGGCCCTGGAAGACGTAGCCCCACATCCGGTCGTTGCCGGCCTCGCGCTCAGCGGCCTGGATCTCGGTGGCGATCTCGGTCAGTTGTTCCCAGGTCTCGGGGGCCGCGACGCCATGCGCCTCGAGCAGGTCCTTGCGGTAGTAGAGCACCCCGGCATCGGTGAACCAGGGCATCGCCACCAGGCGCTCGTCGATGGTGTTGTTGGCGACAATGGTCTCGAAGTGCCCCGCGGCGGCGTCCTCGCCCAGCGCCTCGCCGAGGTCGAGCAGGTGGTTGGCCAGCAGGCCCGGCCACACCACGTCGATCTGCATCACGTCGATGTCGCTGGACTGGGCGGAGAGGATCTGCTGGTAGAGCGACAGGCGCTCGGTGGAGGAGTTGGGGGTGGAGACGATGTCGACCTCGTGGCCGGTCTGCGCCTCCCAGCGAGCGACGCCCTGCTCGCACAGGGTCAGCTCCGCGCCGACGGCGCCGCAGGAGATGGTGAGGTCCGCCGCCTGGGCCTGGCCGGTGCCGGAGAGGCTGGCGCCGCCCAGGACGATGGCGGTGATCAGTGGCTTCTTGAGCATGGCAATGTCCTCGTCGTGGCTTGTTGTTGTGGGGCCGGGGCGAGCGGCAGTGCGCCACTCGCCGCAGGTCTTAAACGATTAAGTTCGTGGCGACAGTTAAGACCACCGGCCGGGACGCATCAACCTAGACTTTTGTCGCAATTCGGCTGGCATCCTAAGCAGACTGAAACGATTAAGACATTGGTCGAAAAGGGGGCATTCCGCGTTGTTGCTGGCCGCTTAAACGATTAAGTTTTCGCTGTCGCGTCGTCTCTCGGCGCCCGGGGCGAGGGAGCCCGGCTGGTTGTCTCATCGCCCGCCCCTGTGACCAACGCCTTCACAACAACAAGGGATGCATCATCATGAACCGCGTCATCTTCAAGACCCCGCTGGCCATCGCCGTGGCCGCCGCCGGCCTCGCCCTGACCGGCACCGCCTCCGCCCAGCCCTCCGATCTCGAGGCTCGCCTGGCCGAGCTGGAGGCGCGCATCGCCGCCGCCGAGCAGCGCGCCGATGCCGCCGAGGAGCGTGCCGAGCTGGCCGAGCGGCAGGCCGCGGATCGCCTGTCGTCGGAAGAGGTCGAACAGCGCCTGGCCCGGGTCGAGCGCCAGGCCAGCGGCGAGGAGGGTTTCTCCTTCAATGCCTACGCTCGCTCCGGCCTGCTGATCGGCGAGGACGGCAAGAGCGCCGAGGGTGGCCCCTACCTCACCCCGGCGGGCGCCCAGGGCGGTGCCGTGGGACGCCTGGGCAACGAGCCGGATACCTACGCCGAGGCGATCCTCAACTACCGCATGCGCTTCGACAACGGTGCCAGGGCCAGGTACACCACCATGCTGGCCGACGGGGTGACCACCAGCAACGACTGGACCGCCGAGGAGTCGAACCTCAATGTCCGCCAGGTCTACGCCGAGTTCAGTGACCTGCCGAGCTTCAGCGGCGCCTTCGAGAACGCCTCGATCTGGGCCGGCAAGCGCTTCGACCGCGACAACTTCGACATCCACTGGCTCGACAGCGACGTGGTCTTCCTCTCCGGTACCGGCGCCGGCATCTACGACATGCAGTTGGCCGAGAGCTGGACCTCCAACCTCTCGCTCTATGGCCGCAGCTTCTCCGACTACCGGGTCGACAGCGAGAACCCTGACGACACCGGCGACACCGACAACCTGATCCTGACCTCCAACAACTACTTCGGAAACTGGCAGTGGATGGTCAACGGCATGTCCGCCGCCGACAACGAGGAGCGGGACATCGGCCAGGGTCAGGAGGCCGCGGAATCCGGCTTCCATACCATGGTGGCCTACCATGGCGACAGCTTCTTCGGCCTCGCCGAGGGGAACTTCAAGGCCGCCGTGCTCCACGGCCAGGGACTGGGCGCCGAGGTCAAGGGGCTGGGCGCCAACGGTGACCTGACCGACGAGGCCACCTCCACCCGGCTGGCCCTCTACGGCACCACCTACCTGGCGCCCCGCTGGCGCGTGGCCCCGGCCATCCTCGCCGAGACCAGCGAGGACCGCTATGTCGACGGCGACCAGTACGACTGGGCCACCTTCAACGTGCGCCTGGCCAACGAGCTGACCGAGAACTTCGAGCTGCAGTACGAGGCGAGCTACCAGTGGATGGACCTCGACCCCCGGGGCCATGGTGGCAACCGCGCCGTCGAGGGGGACTACACCAAGCTGACCCTCGCCCCGACCTTCAAGCCTGAGGTGGGCGGCTTCTGGCAGCGCCCGGAGATCCGCCTGTTCGCCTCCTGGAGCGACTGGGACGAGGAGCTCGACGGCTACAGTGACGACGACGCCCTGGGCAAGGAGGGCTTCACCGGCAGCCAGTGGACCTTCGGCGTGCAGACCGAGGTCTGGTTCTGAGCCGACCGGCGCCGGCAGCGTCCGGCGCCCGTCTTCCTTTCGGCAGTCGTCTCGATGCTTGCCCGCGGCCCCTGTCGCGGGCCTTTTGATGGTGGGCATCGCCCATCGACGCACCCCGGCGAAGCGGCGATAATCTCGGGCGTCTTTCCCCCTCACCAGGAGTACGCCCATGACCCTCCAACGCCACGACACCAAGGCGCGCATGAGCCGCGCCGTGATCCACAACGGCATCGCCTACCTGTGCGGCCAGGTGGCCGGCCCCGAGGCGCGCCATGGCGACATCACCGCCCAGACCGAGAGCATGCTCGCCCGCGTCGATGCCCTGCTCGAGGAGATCGGCAGCGACCGCGAGCACCTGCTCACCGCCACCCTCTACCTGAAGGACGGCCACGACTTCGCCGCCATGAACGCGGTGTGGGACGCCTGGGTACCCAGCGGCCATGCTCCGGCGCGCACCTGCGTCTGCGCCCCCATGCCCGCCGACGAGCTCAGGGTGGAGGTCACCGTCACCGCCGCCGTGAAGGGCGACTGAGCCCCGGCGCATCGCCGCTCCTGTGCCCTCAGCGGGCGCAGGGGTCGTCCAGCAGGGCACCCTCGCGCGGCCTAAGCCGCCGCGAGAGGGCGTCGACCGCGATGTTGAGTCCGGCGGTGACCAGCAGCAGGAAGAAGGCGACGTCGAACATCAGGTACTCGAAGCTCCCCTCGATGTAAAACCCCAGCGTCGCCACCCCCAGCATCCCCAGGATCGCCGTCTCGCGCAGGATCACCTCGGCGCGGTAGTAGAGCAGTGCCAGCAGCCCCGGGTAGAGCCGCGGCAGCAGCTCGTAGGCGTAGCGGCCCGAGGCCGGCAGCCCCGGCATGCCGGGGGAGAGGGCGTCGGCGTGGCGCGCCACCAGGAAGGCGATCAGTGCGCCGTTGTGCAGCGCCAGGGCGAGCCAGGCGGGCAGCAGCGAGGGGCCCAGCAGCAGCAGGAAGAGGAAGGCCAGCATCAGCTCCGGGGTGGAGCGCAGCACGATCAAGAGGCCGCTGCCGGCGAGTCGTGTCACGGGGTTGCCGAAGTGGCGGCAGGCCAGCGGCCACAGCACCAGGGCCACCGCCAGCGCCCCCACGGTGCCCAGCAGCCCCAGCAGCAGGGTGTTGCCGATGGCCGGGGCGAGTTCCGGGATGTCGGCGAACCAGGCGGCCAGGCCCGCCGCGTCGCCGGCGAGCAGCGCCGCCGGCCAGATGTCCTGGGAGACGAAGCGCCACAGCAGGGCACCGTCCACCTCGGGCCAGGGGCCCAGCAGCCAGGCGCCGCCCACCAGCAGCAGCGGGATCAGCCGCCGGTGGCTCCACCAGGGCAGGGCGGCGATCAGCAGGTAGAAGAGCCACAGTAGGGCGCCGGCCTCGTGGTAGCGCCCCTCGCGGAAGGCGGTCTCGAGGTGGAAGCCCAGGGTCGGCAGCCCCACGAAGCCGAGCAACACGCTGGCGCGCAGCCCGCACTCGAAGCGGTAGCGGGTGTAGCCGACCAGCTGGGTCCAGGCCAGCGGCAGCTCCACGTAGAAGAAGCGCGACAGCCGCCCGCTGCCTGGCGGCAGGGCGTCGCCCGGGGCGCGCGGCACCTGCTCGAGGATCTCGGCGTAGACCTTGGCGAAGATGCCGGCGTAGGGGATCGCCAGCGCCGCCAGGGCGGTGAGCGCCGAGAGCCCGAACACCTGCAGGAAGAGCAGCGCCCAGAACAGCTCGTGGATGGCGCGCACGAAGGCGCAACCGGCGCGCACCAGGCGCGAGCGGGCGAAGAGCAGCGCCAGCGGGATGCCCAGCACCACCCCGGCCAGGGTGCCCCACAGCGCCACCGCCACGGTGAGGCCGATGGCGGTGAGCGGCGACTCGAGCGAGCCCCAGGCGGGCCAGGCCAGGCCCAGGGCCATGCGACCCAGTTCCGCCCAGGGGTCGCGGGTGTGGATCGCCAGGTCGGCGAAGGGCATCAGCAGCACCGCCAGGGCGACCAGCCCCAGGGTGTGGCGGGCGAGACGCAGCCCGGGGGTGGCGCCGCGCCACCAGTGGCGGCCGTGCCCCAGGCGTTCGGCGAGGGCGCGGCTCATGGGCGGCCCCGCGAGCAGGGCAGTATCTCCGGACCGGGTGTGGAGGGTGGGTCGGGCTCGGCGTGGGCCGTGTTGGGCGAAGCGTCGGGGTAGAGGGTGTCGAGGTCGGCCAGGCTCAGGTCGGCCGCCGGGGCGTCCAGCACCAGGCGCCCATCGCGCAGCCCCCAGACGCGGTCGAAGCGCGACAGCGCCAGCTCGCGCTGGTGCAGCGCCACCACCGCGGTGGCGTGACGGGCGTCGATCAGGTCGAGCAGCCGCCACGCCTGGTGGGGGTCGACGCTGGCTACCGGCTCGTCGCCCAGGAATACCGGCCGCCCCTGGTAGAGGGCGCGGCCGATGGCCACCCGCTGACGCTGGCCGCCGGAGAGGTGCGCCACGGGGCGCCGCTCCAGTCCCGCCAGGCCGAGCAGGGCGCACAGCTCGCCCACCTCCTGCCAGGGGCCGCGCAGCGGTCGCACCAGGTTCCAGAGGTTGGCCAGCGCCGAGCGCTCGGGCAATCGCCCCATGTAGACGTTGTGGTAGACGGCGAGCTGAGGCACCAGGCCGTGGTGCTGGGGGCACCAGGCGGCCTCGCGCCCTAGGCGGGCACGCAGGGCGGCGAGCAGGGTCGATTTGCCGGCGCCGCTCTGGCCGAGCAGCGCCACCCGCTCCCCCGGGTAGAGGCTGAGGGAGAGCCCTGGCAGCACTACGTGGTCAGCGTGGCCGAGGTCCTCGTGGACTAAGCTGACCAGCGCCTCGCCGGCCGGGAGGCCGCATTGCTCGCTCTCCATGGCGCGGCTCAGCGCAGCAGCCCGAGGGCTTCCGCGACCTCCTCGATGGGCGCGTAGAGGGCGTTGTCGGCGGCGATGAAGCCCTCACGGGGGAAGGCGCCTAGCAGCTCGGGGTCCTCCATCTCCAGGAAGGCGGCCTGGACCTCGTCGCCGAAGCCCTCGCCGAAGCGTTCATCGGCGTCGCCGCGGATCGTCCAGTTGTAGTCGGGATACTCGGGTGTCGCCCAGATCACCGAGACCTTGTCGGTATCCACGCGGCCGTCGGCCACCGCGGCGTCCCACACGCTGTAGTTCATCGCCCCCAGGTCCCAGGTGCCGGCCTCCACCAGGGCGATGGTGCGCGAGTGGTCACCGGAGTAGCCGACCCGGGAGAACAACGCCTCGGGGTCGGCGTCGTCGAAGCGCTGGCGCAGGAAGTGCTCCGGCATCAGCCGCCCGGAGGTGGAGGTGCGGGCACCGAAGGTGAGGCTCATGCCCTCGATCGCCTCGGGCAGCGTCTCGGCCCGCTCGAGCCCGGTGGACTCGTGGGCGATGAAGTAGCTCTGGAAGCGGGCGTCCTCGCTGCCCTGGGCGATGGCCCGCGAGCCCGGCACCAGGCGACGCGCCTGGACGCCGGAGAGGCCACCGAACCAGGCCAGCTGTACCTGGTCGTTGCGGAAGGCGGTCACGGCGGCGCCGTAGGACTTCACCGGCACGTACTCCACCTCCACGCCGAGGCGCTCCTCGAGGTAGTCCGCCACCTTGCCGAAGCGCTCCACCAGGCGCGCTTGGTCCTCGTCGGGGATGGCGGTGAAGCGGAAGGTCTCGGCCGCCGCGCCCTGGGCGGCGAACAGCGGCAGGGCGAGGGCGGCGAGGAGGGCGATCCGGCGCATGGTGTGGCTCCTGGAAGAAGTGAGGCGGCTATTGTTCCCCTCTCGGCCGGGCCTGGCAAGGGCAGGCCCGGCCGACGGCAGGTAGGCGGGCGTGGGTACGTAAACTTACCAATATTAATGGCGAAACTTCGACCAAGGTCGGGTATTTCACACGATTCAGGTGGCTAGAATGTCGTGATCATTTCAATGTCAGACATGGCCGGTCGTGCGCCGCCCGGCCGGCCCACCCAAACCGACTCGAAGGAGTCTCCCATGCACGCCCTCACCCTGGCGTCCTTCCTGTTCTTCACGGGGCTGGTCGCCTTCATCACCTGGCGCATCACGCGCCGCGACGACCACTCGAGCACCAGCGGCTACTTCCTGGCCGGGCGCACCCTGACCTTCCCGCTGATCGCCGGCTCGCTGCTGATGACCAACCTCTCCACCGAGCAGATGGTGGGCCTCAACGGCGCCGCCTTCGCCGATGGCCTCTCGGTGATGGCCTGGGAGGTGGTGGCGGTGATCGCCCTGGTGGCGCTGGCGCTGTTCTTCCTGCCGCGCTTCTTGAGAAGCGGTATCGCCACCCTGCCGCAGCTGCTGGAGATCCGCTTCGACCGCGGCACCCAGCTGATCACCAACGTGATCTTCCTGATCGCCTACGCGGTGATCCTGCTGCCGATCATCCTCTACTCCGGCGCCATGGGGCTGCAGGGCATGCTCGACCTGCAGGGGCTGACCGGCATCCAGTCGCCCACGGTGCTGCTGTGGCTCACCGTCTGGGTGGTGGGCATCATCGGCGCCATCTACGCGCTGTTCGGCGGCCTGCGTACCGTCGCCGTCTCCGACACCCTGAACGGCGTGGGGCTGCTGGTGGGCGGCTTCGTCATCGTCTACTTCGGCCTGCAGGCGGTCAGCGATGGCGGCGGGGTGCTGGAGGGCTGGAACCTCCTCAAGGAGAGCCATCCGGAGAAGCTCAATTCCATCGGCGGCGCCGAGCAGCAGGTGCCCTTCTTTACCCTGTTCACCGGTGTCTTCCTGATCAACGTCTTCTATTGGACCACCAACCAGCAGATCATCCAGCGCACCTTCGCCGCCAGGAACCTGGCGGAAGGGCAGAAGGGGGTGCTGCTGACCGGCTTCTTCAAGCTGCTCGGGCCGCTCTACCTGGTGCTGCCGGGGATCATCGCCTACCACCTCTATGCCGACCAGGGCGTGCGCGCCGACGAGGCCTACGGCCAGCTGGTGTTCAACGTGTTGCCGCCCTACCTCACCGGCTTCTTCGCCGCGGTGATGGTGGGCGCCATCCTGTCGTCGTTCAACTCGGCGCTCAACAGCACCACCACCATCTTCAGCCTCGGCATCTACAAGGGCGTGCTCAACAAGGACGCCAGCGAGGAGCAGGTGGTGAGGTCGGGCAAGGTGTTCGGCTGGATCATGGCTGCCGTCACCATGATCATCGCCCCACTGCTGGCCGGCCAGGAGAGCCTGTTCGGCTACCTGCAGAAGATGAACGCCATCTACTTCATTCCGATCCTGGCGGTGGTGGTGGTCGGCCTGCTGACTCGCCGGGTGCCGCCCATGGCCGCCAAGATCGCCCTGGTGGGCGGCTGCCTGCTGATCGCCGCGGGGTACTTCGTGCCGCCCTTCAACAGGCTGCCGGTGATCATGCACGAGTTCCACTTCGTGGCGCTGGTGTTCGTGCTGCTGGTGGCGCTGATGCTGCTGATCGGCAAGCTGCGTCCGCGCGAGACCCCCTGGGTCCACGAGGACGTCCAGGCGGTGGATCTCACCCCCTGGAGGGGTGCGGTGCCGGTGGGCAGCGTGCTGGTGGTGCTGGTGGTGATCATCTACGCCGCCTTCGCCGGCGCCTGAGGAGAGCCACCGCCCCGCCGGGTGCCCGCTGGGGTGGTGGCATAAAGGCTGTCGTAGGAAGCACCGCTCTAGGCTTTCCCGGCGACAGGCCCCGGAGCGCCGGACCGTCGATGGGGCGCTGTGAACCCGTCCCTGGGCGCTACCGATGCCCTGCTGCGCTCTCGCGTCCTGCTCCGCTTGCAGGTCCGGTGCTGGCCATCCATGGCCAGCCCGTTCGGAGCAGTGCTCCTCACCCCTGGCATAGGACCCCCTCTTCGGTCTGTCCCCGGCGCCTTTCGCTATCGCGACATGACTAACGTTAGCCGCTGGGGTAGCGGGTCTCCTTGAGGCTGTCCTTGATCTTCTTGAGGTGGCCCAGGAAGTCCTCGCCGCGGCGCAGGGTCACTCCGGTGGCCAGCACGTCGATCAGCGCCAGCTGGATCATCCGCGAGGTCATCGGCATGAAGTGGTCGGTGTCCTCGTGGGTGGCGACCTCCAGGGTCTCGCTGCACTCCCTGGCCAGCGGCGAGTCCGGGGCGGTGATGCCCAGTACCACGGCGCCGCTCTCCCGGGCCAGTCGGGCGATGTCCACCAGCTCGCGGGTGCGTCCGGTCCAGGAGATGATCACCACCACGTCGCCGGTGCGGCAGGTGGAAGCCACCATGCGCTGCATCAGCACGTCGACGTAGGCGGTCACCGGCAGGTTGAAGCGGAAGAACTTGTGCTGGGCATCCTGGGCCACGGCGCCGGAGGCGCCCAGGCCGAAGAAGTGGATCTGCTTGGCCTGGATCAGGTAGTCCACCACCCGCTCGATGCGCTTGGGGTCGGTCTGGCGGCGCGCCTCGTCCAGCGCGGCGATGGTGGCGCCGAAGATCTTCTGGGTATAGTCGGCGGCGTTGTCGTCGGGTTCCACCGCCTGGCTGACGTAGGGGGTGCCGCCGGCCAGGCTCTGGGCCAGCTTGATCTTGAAGTCGGGGTAGCCCTTGGCCTCGAAGCTGCGACAGAAGCGGTTGACGGTGGGCTCGCTTACCGAGGCGGCCTGGGCCAGGGTGGCGATGCTCATGCCGGTGGCGGCGGCCGGGTCGGCCAGGATGACGTCGGCGACCTTGCGCTCCGAGCGGTTGAGGTCGTCCAGGCGCTGGCGGATGCGGTCGAGCAGGTCGTGACGGGCCATGATCGAGGGGCGGTCTCCGGTGGCTGGGCGTTGACGGTCGATGTGGTGATTTAACTACATGGTGGCGGGTATCCTAGCTTGGGCCGTGATGCCAAACCAGCATGGTGCCCCGTGCGTGGCATTATTTTGGTAAGTTTACTCAAATAACTTGTGTTTTCAGGCGAAGAGCAGTATTTTTTTGGTAAGTTAACAATATGGGGTCGCAGATGAGCCAACGCAATCGCACCGGCCAGACCGCCGGCACCGAGATCGACCTGGCGCTGTTCGGGGCACTCGGCGACCTGGCCCAGCGCAAGCTGTTTCCGGCGCTCTTCCACCTGGAGCGCGAGGGTCTCCTCGATCCCGCGACCCGCCTGCTCGGCCTGGCGCGCCAGGAGCTCGATGCCGACGCCTTCCGGGCACGCATCGAGAAGGCGCTCCGGACCTACGTCAAGGCCGAGGAGCTCGAGCGGTCCGTGCTCAAGCGTTTCCTGGCCCGCCTGGACTTCCTGACGCTCGACTTCACCCAGCCCGAGGGCTACGCCGCCATCCGCGAGTGGCGCCAGGACGCCGGCCGCCCCATGGTGGTCTACCTCTCGGTGGCGGCCAGGATCTACGGCGACATCTGCCGCCACCTCGAGGCGGGCGGCTGCCTGGATGACGAGTGCCGGGTGGTGGTGGAGAAGCCGATCGGCTACGACCTGGCGTCGTCGGCGGAGATCAACGACGCCATCGGCGCCGTCTTCCCCGAGTCCCGCATCTATCGCATCGACCACTACCTGGGCAAGGAGACGGTGCAGAACCTGATCGCGCTGCGCTTCGCCAACCCGCTGTTCGGCACCCAGTGGAACCAGAACCACATCTCCCACGTGGAGATCACCGTGGCCGAGCAGGTCGGCATCGAGGGGCGCTGGGGCTACTTCGACGACGCCGGCCAGCTGCGCGACATGGTGCAGAACCATCTGCTGCAGCTGGTCTGCCTGATCGCCATGGACCCGCCCGCCAACCTCGACGCCGACGCCATCCGCGACGAGAAGGTCAAGGTGCTCAAGGCGCTCAAGCCCTTCACCGACGACATGCTGGGGCGCGACGTGGTGCGCGGCCAGTACACCGCCGGCACCATCGACGGCAGGTCGGTGCCGGGCTACCTCGAGGAGGAGGGCGCCAACACCGAGAGCCACACCGAGTCCTTCGTGGCCATGAAGACCGGCGTGGCCAACTGGCGCTGGGCCGGGGTGCCCTTCTACCTGCGCACCGGCAAGCGCATGCCGGAGAAGCTCTCGCAGATCGTCATCCACTTCCGCCAGCAGCCCCACTACATCTTCGACCCGGACCAGCGCGACCTGGCCGCCAACAAGCTGGTGATCCGCCTGCAGCCGGAGGAGGGCATCGCCCTGGAGGTGCTGACCAAGGACAGCGGCCTGGACAAGGGCATGCGCCTTCGCCGCGGCCCGCTGCACCTGGACTTCAACAGCGCCTTCCCCAAGACCCGCATCCCCGACGCCTACGAGCGCCTGCTGCTGGAGGTGATGAAGGGACAGCAGTACCTCTTCGTGCGCCGCGACGAGGTGGAGCACGCCTGGCAATGGTGCGACAACCTGATCGCCGCCTGGCAGGATCGCGACGAGCCGCCGCGCCGCTATCCCGCCGGCTCCTGGGGCCCGGTCGCCTCCATCGCCATGATCACCCAGGACGGCCGCAGCTGGTACGAGGACTACTGAGATGAGCGACGATTCCCGCAAGCGCCTGGCCGCCCAGTTGGCCGAGGCGGTGGCCGAGGCGCTGCGCGCCGACCTGGCGCGTCACGACAGGGCCCTGCTGGTGCTCTCCGGGGGCTCCACCCCGGTGCCCTTCTTCGCGGCCCTGGCGGCCTGCGAGCTGGACTGGGCGCGGGTCCAGGTGACCCTCGCCGACGAGCGCTGGGTGGCCGAGGACGCTGCCGACAGCAACGCCCGGCTGGTGCGCGAGCACCTGCTCAAGGGCCCTGCCGCCGCCGCCACCTTCGTGCCGCTGACCACCGCCGACCCCACCCCCGAGCAGGGCGCGGCCGCCGTGGCCGAGCGCCTCGCGGCCCTGGCCTGGCCGGCCAGCGCGGTGATCCTGGGCATGGGCGGCGACGGCCACACCGCCTCGCTGTTCCCGGACAGCCGCGAGCTCGCCCTGGCCCTGACCACCGAGGCCGCGGCGGTGGCGGTGCGCACGCCGAGCCAGCCCCAGCCGCGCATCACCCTTTCCGCCGAGCGCCTGCACCAGGCGCGGCGGCACTTCCTGCACATCACCGGCGGCGACAAGCGCGCTGTGCTGGCCCGGGCGCTGGCCGGGGACGACGTCCGCGAGCTGCCGATCCGCGCCTTCCTCGCCTGCCCGCTGGCCACCTACTGGGCCCCTTGAACACCTGGAGACGACGACATGAGCATCGACAAGCAGCTGCCCTCGACCCGCACCACCGAGCTGGACAGCATCTGCCTCAAGGCGGAGGTGATCCCGGTGCTGGCCATCCAGCGCGTCGAGGACGCGGTGCCCCTGGCCACCGCCCTCGTCGAGGGCGGCCTCAGCGTGCTGGAGGTGACCCTGCGCACCGACTGCGCCCTGGAGGCGATCCGCCGCATCAAGGCGGCGCTGCCCCAGGCCAGCATCGGGGTGGGCACCGTGCTGACCCCGGCCCAGTACCGCCAGGCCGAGCAGGCCGGCGCCGACTTCGTGGTCACCCCCGGCACCACCGAGGCGCTGTTCCGTTACGGCGTGGGCAGCCCGGTGCCCATGCTGCCCGGGGTGGCCACCGTCTCCGAGCTGATGACCGGCTGGCAGTATGGCTATCGCCGCTTCAAGTTCTTCCCCGCTGAGGCGAGCGGCGGCGTCAAGGCGCTCAAGGCCTTCGCCGGCCCGCTGCCGGAGGCGCGCTTCTGCCCCACCGGCGGCATCAACCTGGACAACGCCGAGGACTACCTGGCGCTCAAGAACGTGATGTGCGTGGGCGGCTCCTGGCTGACGCCGGCGTCGCTGGTCGAGGCGGAGGACTGGAACGGCATCCGCCAGCTGGCCCGCGAGGTGGCCGAGCGCTACCACCACTGAGCGTCGTGTTTCCCGTGTGCTCTCTCGACAGCCAGTCGCTGTCGCCTTTCACCCGGCCCTCGCGGCCGGGTTTTTTTGGGGCAGTGTCGGCGGACGCCTATGCCAGCCGCAGCGGTGGCTCGGCGAGGCCGGTCACGCCCGTCTCGGCGACGAACAGTGCGCCGGCCAGGGGCTCGGTGGCCAGCGCCTCGGCGGAGAGCCCCTCCCGGGCGGTGGTGATATAGAGGCGTTCGAGGTCGGCCCCGGCGAAGGCGGGGCAGGAGGGCTGTGAAACCGGCAGCCTGACCTCGGCGACCACGCGGCCGTCGTGGTCCAGGCGCACCACCCGGCCGGCGCCCCACAGGGCGAGCCAGAGGTGGCCCTCGGCATCCACCACGGCGCCGTCGGGGTTGCCGGGGGTGGCCGAGAAGTCGGCCCAGGGCACCGGGTCACCCACCGGCCAGCCGTTGCGGTCCAGCGCCCAGCGCATCACCACCCCGGTCGGAGTGTCGGTGAACCAGGCGAACTCGCCGCCCGGCGAGAAGCACAGCGCGTTGGGGATGGTGAGCCCGGTGCGCAGCGTCACCAGCTCACCGCGATGCAGGCGGTAGAGGCGGCCGGCGCCGGGCTCGGCCCCCTTGCCCATGCTGGAGAGCCACAGGCTGCCGTGGCGGTCGACCCGGGCGTCGTTGCTGCGCGTGCGCGGGTTGTCGGCCTCGAAGTCGCAGAGGGGGACCTCGAGCCCGCCCGCCGGATCGAGACGGCTCAGGCGATCCTCGCCCACCAGTAGCAGGCCGCCATCCTCGCAGGGAGCGGCCAGTGAGACCATGCGCTCGAGCTCGTGGTGCCCGGTGGCGCCGGAGGCGACCTCTAGCCAGTGCAGCCGGCGGCCGAGGATGTCGCACCAGGTGAGGCGCCCGCTGGCGACGTGCCACTGGGGGCCTTCGCCCAGCGCGCAGCGGCTCTCCACGGCGAGTTCGGCTGGGACGCTGGGCAGGCTCATGCCTCGCCTCCCGCGGCGCGCCAGGCCGCCACCAGTGCCCGGGCCTGCTCGGCCACCTGCGCCGGCGCCTGGCCGGGCCGGTAGAGGGCGCCACCGAGGCCCGCGCCATCCACCCCGGCGGCGCGCCAGTCGGCGAAGTTCGCCTCGCCGATGCCGCCCACCGCGTAGAGCCGGGTACCGGCCGGTAGCACGGCGCGCACCGCCTGCATCCCGGCGAGCCCCACCTGCACGGCGGGGAAGAGCTTGAGGCCGCTGGCGCCGGCGTCCAGGGCATCGAAGGCCTCGGAGGGGGTGACCACCCCCGGCCAGCTCTCCATGCCCAGGCGCCTGGTCGCCTCGATCACCGCCGGGCGGCAGTTGGGCGAGACGACCAGGCGCCCGCCGGCGGCGTGGACCTCGCGCACCTGGTCGGGGGTAAGCACGGTGCCGGCGCCGACCCGGGCGCGTTCGCCCAGGGCGTCGGTCAGGCGGCGGATGCTCTCCAGTGGCTCGGGGGAGTTGAGCGGCACCTCCAGGGTGGTGATGCCGGCGGCGAGTACCGCCTCGCCCACCGCCACCGCCTCCTCGGGGGTGACGCCGCGCAGGATGCCGATCAGGGGCAGGGTCATGGCAAGGTCTCCAGCATGGGAATCAGTCACCCTCGGCGGGGCCGAGGGCATCGTGGGCCAGGCGCAGGCCGGCGAGCACGGCGGCCTCGCCGTCCAGGCAGCGGCTCTCGCGGCCCAGGGCGTCCAGCGCCAGGGCGTAGCGCGCGCAGAGCGACGCGCCGCCGATCAGGGTGACCGGGCCTGCCGCGGCGCCGTCCTCGGTGTCGAGGATGCCGGCGAGCTCCAGGCCGATGGTCAGCCCCGAGAGGCGCGTGGCGAGTCGGCTGGCGCGCGCCGGCCCGCGGGGCAGGCGGGGGTCGAGGAGGTCGGCGGCGCGCAGCCCGAAGAGCTTCGCCGAGTAGGCGGCGGGGGCCGAGCGGATCTCGCGCACCGCCGCCACGAAGGCGTCACGGCAGCCCGGGTCGTCGAGGTCATCGTCGCCCTGCGCCAGGGAGTGCTTGAGCACCGACTGGCGGGCGAGCAGCGCGAAGAGCTCGCCGGTGAGGCAGGTGGTGAAGCGGGTGACCGCGCCGGCCTCGAGCCTTGCCCACTTGGCGTGGGTGCCGGGCAGGCAGGCCAGGCCCGCGACGCCGGGTTCGCGGGCCACCAGCCCCGCCAGCTGGGTCTCCTCGCCGCGCATCACGTCGAAGGCGCGCCCGCCCTCGTCGGCGGTCTGGCACAGGCCCGGCAGCAGCGCCACCGCGAGCCTGGGGTCGGCCACCGCCGGCGCCACCGCGCCCCGGGCGAGAGCCCCCAGGCGGGTCGGCACCGGCAAGTAGGCGGCCTCGCGCCAACCCTGGCGGGCGCCGGCCATGCCGCAGATGCGCACCGGCACGCGCCCCGTGGCGGGCAGCCAGTCGCCGATCACCCGCAGCAGCTCGGCCTCGTAGTCGTCGGGGGCCAGGGCGAGCATGCCGTGCCCGGAGCCGGCGCGGGCCAGCACCTCGCCCCGGGCGTCCAGCGCCCAGGCGCGCAGGTTGCTGGAGCCCCAGTCCACCGCGACCCAGGCCAGCCGGCTCTCGACGGCGGCGCTCATGCGCGCCCCCCGTCGACCACCAGCTCCTGGCCGGTCATCATCCGCGAAGCCCGGGAGGCCAGGAACAGGCAGGGGCCGACCAGGTCCGCCACCGGGATCGCCTCCTTGAGGCACTGCTGGGCCAGGCACTCGGCGAGGTCGGCGTCTTTGACCCACAGCGCCTTCTGGCGCTCGGTCATCACCCAGCCGGGGATCAGGCTGTTGACGCGGATGGCGTCACCGCCGAGCTCCCGAGCCAGCGCCCTGGTCAGCCCCAGGATGGCCGACTTGGCGGCCACGTAGGTGGGGTAGCCGGAGAGGCCCAGCAAGGCGCTGTTGGAGGAGAGGTTGATGATGGCGCCACCCCCCAGTTCGCGCATGTCCGGGGCGACCGCCTGGGCGGTGAAGAAGTGGGGGCGCAGGTTGGTAGCCAGGCTGTCGTCCCACTCCTCGACGCTCCAGTCGTCCAGGCGGTGGCGGGTGTCCCGGGCGGCGTTGTTGACCAGCACGCCGATGGGCCCATGGGCTTGGCGCGCCCGGTCGATGGCGGCGGTCAGCGCCGTCACATCGCGCACGTCGCAGGCGATGCCCAGCGGGCGGCTGCCATGGGCCGTCGCCATGGCCTCGCAGAAGGCCTCGGCAGGCTCCAGGTCGACGAAGGCCACCCTCGCCCCCTGGGCCAGGAAGCCCTCCACCAGGGCCGCGCCGATGCCGGAGCCGCCACCGGTGATGAAGACGCTCTGGCCCTTGAGGTCGTGAAATTCGATATCCATCTTGTCCTCCTCCTTCGAAGCGCTGATACAAATAGGCGAGCGAGATGAAGCGCAAGGCGCACGCAGCGCAGAAACCGGAGCCTATGCGGTACTAGGTGAGGCTTTCGAGCAGCGCGCAACGCAGCGATTCGCTCGCGCAGCCATTTGGGCAGCGTTTCCTCACCACTCGGCGATGGAGCCGTCCTGATGCGTCCACACCGGGTTGCGCCAGCGGTGGCCCACCTTGGCGCGCTCCTCGACGAAGGCCTCGTCGATCTCCACGCCCAGCCCCGGCCCCTGGGGGATGGCGCAGAAGCCGTCCTCGATGGCCAGCGCCGACTTGTCCACCAGGTAGTCCAGCACGTCGTTGCCGCGGTTGTAGTGGATGCCTATGCTCTGCTCCTGGATGAAGGCGTTGTGGCAGACCGCATCCAGCTGCAGCGAGGTGGCCAGGGTTAGCGGGCCGAGCGGGCAGTGCGGGGCCAGCGCCACGTCATGGGCCGAGGCCAGGGCGGCGATCTTCATGCCCTCGCTGATGCCGCCGCAGTGGGAGAGGTCGGGCTGGACGATGTCGATCATGCCGTCGGCCAGCAGGTCGCGGAACGCGAAGCGGGTGTACAGCCGTTCGCCGGTGGCCAGCGGGTAGCCCAGTCCCCCGGCGATCTGTTTCAGGCAGGGCAGATGCTCGGGGGCCACCGGTTCCTCGACGAACATCGGGTGGAAGGGTTCCAGCTCGCGCAGCAGCGCCTTGGCCATGGGGCGGTGCACCCGGCCGTGGAAGTCGATGCCGATGCCCACGTCCGGCCCCACGGCGTCGCGGGCCTCGGCGACCCGGGCCACCGCCTCGTCCACCTTGCGGTGGCTGTCGACGATCTGCAGCTCCGGGGTGCCGTTCATCTTGAAGGCGGTGAAACCCTGCTCCACCAGCGCGCGGGCGCCTTCGCCCACGTCGCTGGGCCGGTCGCCCCCGGTCCAGGCGTACATGCGCATGCGGTCGCGTACCGCGCCGCCCAGCAGCTGGTGCACCGGCACGCCCAGGTCACGGCCCTTGAGGTCCCACAGCGCCTGGTCGATGCCGGCGATGGCACTCATCAGGATCGGGCCGCCGCGGTAGAAGCCGGCGCGATAGAGGGTGTTCCACAGGTGCTCGATGCGGTGCGGGTCCTGGCCGACCAGGTAGTCGGAAAGCTCATGGACGGCGGCCTCCACGGTGGCGGCGCGGCCCTCGATGACCGGTTCGCCCCAGCCGTAGCAGCCCTCGTCGGTCTCGATCTTGAGGAACAGCCAGCGCGGCGGCACCTGCCAGGTCCTGAGTCGTGTGATCTTCATGGGGGCTCCTGGGTCCGGGTGGGGAGCGGCCGTCGCGAGGCGACCGGCCAGGGTGTGACCTCCATGCTATGAAATGTCTGACATTTAGGCAAGTGCCCCTTGGTCGCATTCCCCCGGTACCGAAACGCGCAGGGGCAGGCCGATGGCCTGCCCCTGGGTGGACACGACGTTCGCGAGGACACCGGCACGGCTCACGGCGTGATGGTGCGCTCCTGGTGCAGCGAGTCGCGGCAGGCCGCCAGTAGTCGCGCCTGGTCGGCGAGCTCGGTGGGGGTATCTGGCGCTGGGCCTTCGCCCAGGGCCCAGGCGGAGAAGGCCTCGACCTGGGCCGGATACTGATCGCCGTAGACCGGCTCGCGGCGGGTGCGGCCCCGTTCGTCGGTGATGACGATCTCGCCCACGCCGCCCTGCTTGTCGGGGCGGAAGGCGACGGGCAGCAGCAGGCGGCCGTGGCTGCCGATCACCTCGTAGCGGTTGACCATGGTCTGCTCGAAGCTGGCGCCGAACTCGGCCAGGCGGCCGTCGGCGTAGCGCAGCATGCCGCCCACGCTGGTGTCCACGCCCAGCGCCCCGGGCACTCTTCCCACCACGGTCACCGCCGCGGGCATGCCGAGCAGGCGGCGGATGACGTCCAGCGGGTAGCAGCCGACGTCATGCAGGCTGCCACCCGCCGACGCCGTCGAGAGTCGGATGTCGTCGGCCCCCAGGTCCAGGGGGAAGGAGAAGAGCCCGCGCACCTGGCGCACCTCGCCGATCTCGCCGCTTTCGAGGATCTCCCGGGCGCGGGCATGCTGGGGATGGTGGCGGTACATGTAGCCCTCCATCAGCGCCACCCCGGCCCTGTCGCAGGCGGCCTGCATGGCGCGGGCCTGCTCGGCGTCGAGGGCCGCGGGCTTCTCGCACAGCACGTGCTTGCCGTGGCGGGCCGCCTCGCACACCCAGCGGGCGTGGAGGTGGTTGGGCAGCGGCACATAGACCGCCTCCACGTCGGGATCCTCCAGCAGGTGGCGGAAGCCGTCGTGGGCACGGGGGATGCCATATTCGGCGGCGACGTCGCCGGCCTTGCCGCTCTCGCTGGCGATGGCGGTCAGACGCGCGTTGGGCGCGGTCTGGATCGCCGGGATCATCGCCTTGCGGGCGATGCCGGCGGTGCTGAGGATGCCCCACTGGAGCTGGCGCATGTCGGCGTCTCCTTGCTGGGGTAGAGGCCTGGCATGGCAGGCCTGTCTGCTTGGTGCGCTTGTCCCGGCTCACCCGTCGGAACGTTTGGCCGCTTGTCGATTGGCTAGCAGGGAACATGCCTCACCGGTCATCGTGGGTCCAGAGGCGTAACCATCAAGATGGTGTCAGCGGCTGGGTGCTCGGCTGCTGGCCTTGCCCTTTGCCCCCTTGCCGGATCTGGGGGCCGCGGGTTCTGGTGTCGCGCTGGCGTGACCGGGGAAATGCTCCCTGACCCGCATGAGCAGGCCCTGGGTGGAGGCGTCGAAGTCCTGGCTCTGGGCGTCGAGGCGACTGCTGATCTCTCCGGCGATGCGCTTGCCGAGCTGCACGCCCCACTGGTCGAAGGAGTTGATGTTCCAGATCACCCCCTGAACGAACACCTTGTGCTCGTAGAGCGCGATCAGAGCACCGAGGTTCCTGGGCGTCAGTTCGTCGAGCAGCAGGGTGCTGGAGGGTCGGTTGCCCGGGCAACTGTAGGGATCGAGCTCTCCACCCTTGGCGCTGCCCTCCATGAAGGCGTTGGCCTGGGCCAGCATGTTGGTGAGCAGGGCGAAGTGGTGCTCCTCCATGCCGGGCTCGGGCTTCAGCGAGGCGATGAAGTCGATGGGCACGTAGCGGGTGCCCTGGTGGAGCAGCTGGAAGAAGGCGTGCTGGCCGTTGGAGCCGGTCTGGCCCCAGACGATGGGCCCGGTCTTGTAGTCCACCGGGTGGCCGAAGATGTCCACCGACTTGCCGTTGGACTCCATGTCGAGCTGCTGCAGGAAGGCCGGCAGCTGATGCAGGGCCTGGTCGTAGGGCACGATGGCCTGGGTCTCGGCGCCGACGAAGTTGATGTACCAGATGCCGATCAGCGCCATCAGTACCGGCATGTTCTCGCGGAAGGGGGCGGTGAGGAAGTGCTGGTCCATGGCATAGGCGCCCTCCAGCAGCTCCATGAACCCCTCGAAGCCGATGGAGAGGGCGATGGGCAGCCCGATGGAGGACCACATGGAGTAGCGCCCGCCCACCCAGGCCCAGAACTCGAAGACGTTCTCCTCGCGGATGCCGAAGGCCATGGCCGCCTTCTTGTTGGTGGAAGCGGCGATGAAGTGCGCCCCCACGTCGGCATCCGGGCCGGCATTCTCCAGGAACCAGCGCCGGGCGGTATGGGCGTTGAGCAGGGTCTCCTGGGTGGAGAAGGTCTTGGTGGAGACGATGAACAGGGTGGTGGCCGGGTCGAGGCGGCTGAGCACCTTCTGGATGTGGGCGCCGTCGACGTTGGAGACGAAGTGGAAGTTCAGCTCCGGGTGGCGGTGCTTGAGCAGCGCCCGGCAGGCCATGTTGGGCCCCAGGTCCGAGCCGCCGATGCCGATGTTGACCACGTCGCGGATGCGCTCGCCGCTGTAGCCCTTCCATTCGCCGTTGCGCACCGCCTCGGAGAACGCCCGGATCTGCTCGCGGGTGCGCTGGATCTCCGGCATCACGTCCTGGCCATCGACCATCAGCGGCCCCTCGCCGAGGTTGCGCAGGGCGGTGTGCAGCACCGGACGGTCCTCGGTGACGTTGATGATGTCGCCGGAGAACATCTGGGCGCGGCGCTGCACCAGCGCCGAGTGCTCGGCGAGCTCGATCAGCTTGTCGAGCACCGCGTCGGAGACCTGATGCTTGGAGTAGTCGAGGAACAGGCCGCCCACCCGCAGGCTCATCTTCTCGAAGCGCTGGGGGTCGGCGGTGAAGTAGTCGCGGATGCGGTCGTCCGCGGTCTGCGCGTGCAGCTGCTTGAGGGCCTGCCAGGTGACGCTGCGGGTAAGCTGGAACATGGGGCGCTCCGTTGTTGTGGGTCGGTGGGGTGCCGAGGGTTTGTTATGTAAAAATACTACCCAATGGGCGGGATTTTGGCCAATCTATGCGCATTGATCGACGTTATCCTGTAATAAAACAACAATGCGCTGCCCCGTGGCCTGCCACGGCCACGCTCAGGTGCTGGCGCCCACCGCCACCGGCGCGGCGCCGCGCTTGATCGCCGCATAGCCCAGGCCGGTGATCAGCGAGCCGATGACGATGGCGGCCAGGTAGAGCAGGGCCGGGGTGATGGCGTTGGGGATCAGCAGCACGAAGATGCCGCCGTGGGGGGCCATCAGCTGGGCCCCCACCAGCATGGAGAGGGCCCCGGTCACGGCGCCGCCGGCGATGCAGGCGGGAATCACCCGCAGCGGGTCCTTGGCGGCGAAGGGAATGGCGCCCTCGCTGATAAAGCACAGGCCCAGCACGAAGGAGGCCTTGCCCGCCTCGCGCTCCGGCCCGGAGAACTTCTGCTTGGCGACGAAGCTGGCGATGCCCATGCCGATGGCCGGCACCATGCCGGCGGCCATGATCGCCGCCATGGGCGCATAGGTCTGGGAGGCCAGCAGGCCGACGCCGAAGGTGTAGGCGGCCTTGTTGACCGGCCCGCCCAGGTCGAAGCACATCATGGCACCCAGCAGCACGCCCAGCAGTACGGCGTTGGCGGAACTCATGCCGGCCAGGAAGCTGGTCAGGCCGGCGAGAATTGCCGCCACCGGCTCGCCGATCACGTAGATCATGGTCAGGCCGGTGACCAGGCTGGCCACCAGGGGAATGATCAGGATCGGCTTGAGGGACTCGACGCTGGCCGGCAGCTTGACATGACGGGTCACCGCCAGGGCCACGTAGCCGGCCAGGAAGCCGGCGAGGATGCCGCCGATAAAACCCGCCTCGATATTGGCCGCCAGCATGCCGCCGATCATCCCCGGGGCGATGCCGGGACGGTCGGCGATGGAGTAGGCGATATAGCCGGCCAGCACCGGGATCATCAGGGCGAAGGCGGTGCCGCCGCCGATCTGCATCAGCGCCGCGGCGAGGGTGCCCTCCTGCTCGAAGGCCTCGATGCCGAAGACGAAGGAGAGCGCGATCAGCAGGCCCCCGGCCACCACCATGGGCAGCATGAAGGAGACCCCGGTGAGCAGGTGCTTGTAGACCCCCTTCTCCTTGGCGCTCTTCCTTGCCTCGCCGCCGGCGGCCGGTGCGTTGGCGTGTTCCGTCTCGGCCTGCTCGAAGGCGGCCTCGAGGGTCGCCCGGGGCTTCTTGAGCGCCGCCCCGGTGGAGGTGCGGTAGACCCGCTTGCCGGCGAAGCGGGTGGGGTCCACCTCGATGTCGCAGGCCAGGACCACCAGGTCCGCCGCGGCGATCTCCTCCTCGGTGAGCCGGTCCTGGGCGCCCACCGACCCCTGGGTCTCCACGCGGATCTCGTGCCCCAGGGATTTCCCGGCCTCGCTCAGGGCCTCGGCGGCCATGAAGGTGTGGGCCACCCCGGTGGGGCAGGCCGTCACCGCCACGATCCGCGCGCCGGAGCCGGGGGCCGTGCCGGTGGCCAGCGCCGGGGCGGGGTCGTCGGCCGGGGTGAAGGCCTCGGCCTCGCGCTCGGCCCGCGCCAGGAAGGCGGCGGGGTCGGGCAGCGCCTGGTCGATCGGGCCCTGGAAGAGCCGCTTGCCGGCGAAGCGCTGCGGGTCGGGCACATGGTCGGCGGCCACGATGACCAGGTCGGCCGCCTGCAGGGCGGTCGCCGACAGCGGCGTGACGGGCTCGAGTTCGCCGTGCATCTCGACATCGACCCGCCAGCCGAGACGCTGGGCGGCCTGCTCCAGGCGGCGGGCGGCGAGGAAGGTGGTGGCCAGGCCGCTGGGGCAGGCGGTGACGATGATGGCGTTCATGCGAGGGCTCCCCCCGCGTCGACGTCGTTGAGGCGACGCACGCGGGTCTGTTGCTGGAGTTGCGGGAAGTCATCGGCGCGGACATGGCCCACGCCGACATGGCGGACGGACTCGGCGGAGAGCGCGGTGGCGAAGCGCAGCACCTGTTCCGGCGTATGGCCGGAGAGGATGCCGTGCAGCATGGCAGCCAGCAGGGTGTCGCCGGCGCCGACGGTGCTGGCCACGTCCAGGCGCGGGGGCACCGCCTGCCAGGCGCCACGGCGGCTGACCCACAGCACCCCGGCCGGCCCGGCGGAGATCAGCGCTTCCTCGACGCCGGCGGCGTAGAGGCGAAGCGCCGCCCGGAGACGAGTCTCGGCGGTGTCGAGGGGCGTGCCGGCCCAGGCCGCCAGCTCCTGTTCGTTGGGCTTGACCGCGGTGGGGCGGGCGTCGATGGCCCGTGCCAGGGCCTCGCCGCTGGTGTCGACCCATACCGCGAGGCCGGCGTCGCGCAGCCGGGCCACCAGGCCTGCCAGGTCCTCGGCGGCGACGCCGGGCGGCAGGCTGCCGGCGATCACCACCCCGGCGGGGCGGCGCTCGGCGTTGGCCAGGCGGGCGTCCAGCCAGTCGAGCAGGCGCTGCCAGCTGGCGGCGTCGATGCGCGCGCCCGGCCCGTTGATGTCGGTGACCCGGCCGTCGGCCTCGGCGAGCTTGGCGTTGATGCGGGTCTCCCCCGGCACCCGCAGGAAGGCATCCTCCACGCCCAGGGCCTCGAAGGCGCGCAGGAAGGGGCCGTCGTTCTCCTCGCCGAGGAACCCCGTCACCGTGACGTCGTGGCCCAGCTCGGCGAGCACCCGGGCCACGTTGACGCCCTTGCCGGCGGCGGCGAGGTGGGTGGCACGGGTACGGTTGACGATGCCGGGCTCCAGTCGCTCTAGGGTCACCGAGAGGTCCAGGGCCGGGTTGAGGGTCAGGGTGAGCACGCGGGCCATCAGCGCACCTCCAGGGCGTCGCGGACGGCCTCGCTGGTGGCCTGGGCCAGCGCCAGGGCGGCCTGGTCGCGGGCCTCCGCGAGGTCGAACTCGCGCAGGCGCGCCTTGACCAGCGGCACCTGGCGGGCGCTCACCGACAGCTCGTCGACGCCAAGCCCCACCAGCACCGGCACGGCGGTGGCATCCGAGGCCAGCTCGCCGCACACGCCGACCCACTTGCCGCGGGCATGGGCGGCGGCCACGGTCATCTCGATCAGCCGTAGCACCGCCGGGTGCAGGCCGTCGGCCTGGGCGGAGAGTTCGGGGTGGTCGCGGTCGATGGCCAGGGTGTACTGGGTCAGGTCGTTGGTCCCCACCGAGAAGAAGTCCACCTCGTCGGCGAGGCTGGCGGCCAGCAGGGCGCTGGACGGCACCTCGACCATCACCCCCAGCTGCAGGTCGGTGGCGCGCTCGGCCTCGGGGATCTCCGCCAGCAGCCGGTCGACGATCGCCCGGGCGGCGCGGAACTCGCCGATGTCCTTGACCATGGGCAGCATGATGCGCAGCGGCCGGGCCTTTTCAGTAACCCCAGCCGCAGGCGCCTTTCCCGATTCATCCGCGGGCGCCGCGGCCATCAGCAGGGCGCGCAGCTGGGTCTCGAGGACCTCGGGCCGGGTCAGGGCCAGGCGGATACCGCGCAGGCCGAGGAAGGGGTTGTCCTCCTTCGGCATCGGCCAGTAGGGGAGCGGCTTGTCGCCCCCCACGTCGAGGGTGCGGGCCACCAGCGGCCGGCCGTCCAGGGCGTCCAGGGCCTCGCGGTATTCGCCGACCTGGGTGTCGAGGTCCGGCTCGTGGGCGTGGGCCATGAACAGGAACTCGGTGCGCAGCAGGCCGATGCCCTCGGCGCCGCGCGCCACGGCATCGGCGGCGTGGGCGGTGTTGCCCAGGTTGGCGGCCACCTCGACGCGGTGGCCGCAGCGGGTGCGTGCCTCGCCGAAGCGGGCCTCCCAGGCCTCGGCCGCGCGACGCTCGCGCTCCACCAGGCGCTGCTCGGCGGCGGCGCGGCGTTCGGCGGAGGGAGCGGGAACCACCCGGCCCCGCTCGCCGTCGAGGATCAGCTCGCTCCCGTTCTCCAGGGTGAGCACCCGCTCGCCGGCCCCCACCACCGCGGGGATGCCCAGGGCGCGGGCCAGGATAGCGCTGTGGGCGGTGGCGCCGCCGCGGGCGGTGAGCAGGCCGCGGACCCGGGTGGTGTCCAGGCGCGCCACATCGGAGGGGCCGATGTCGTCGGTGACCAGGATATAGGGGTGGTCCGGCGGCGCCGGCAGCTCGACCCGGCAGAGTACCCCCAGCACCCGGCGACCGACGTCGCGCAGGTCGGCGGCGCGCTCGGCGAGCAGCCGGTCGGCGAGCATCTCCTGGGCGTGGGCCGCGGTCTCGATGGCGTCCCACCAGGCCGCCTCGGCGGAGCGACCGTCCCGGATGCCCTCGCCGGCCGCTTCGAGGAGTTCGGGGTCGTTCAGCATCTCCTCGTGCATGGAGAGGATCTGGGCGACCTCGCCGCCGCGGGCCTGCTGCACCAGGGCCTCCAGCTGCGCGGTCCCCTCGTGGATCGCCTGTTCCAGGCGGCGGCGCTCGGCTGCGGGGTCGGCGGCCCGGTCGGGGTAGTCGAAGCGGGGCGTGCGCAGCACGAAGGCCGGGGCGATGGCCAGCCCGGGGGAGGCCGCGACGCCGGGGTGGGGCAGGTCGGCGGGCAGGGGCGTCAGGGGCGCGGCCGCTTCCCGGGGGGCGAGTCGCTCACGGCTCTCGTCGAAGGGCAGGACCTGCTCGCCCAGCCCCTCGGCGACGGCGCGGTCGAGCGCCTCGAGGGCCGCCTCGGCGCCCTCGCCCTCGGCGGAGAAGGCGAGCTGCTGGCCACGGCGAGCCCCCAGGCCGATCACCTTGGTCAGGCTGGTGGCCGGCACGGCTTCCCCGCCGCCCTCGGCGAGGCGCACGCGAATCGCAATGCCCTGGGCGCGAGCCACCTGCACCAGCTGCTTGGCCGGACGGGCGTGCAGCCCATGGGCGTTGAGGACCCGGGCCAGGCGGGTATGGGCGCTGGCCGATTCCCCGGAGAGCCGGCCCAGCACGGTGGCGGCGTCGGCCCCCTTGAGCTCCCCTGCCTGGCCGCTCTCCAGCAGGGCCAGGATCCGCTCCAGTAGGCCGCGATGGGCATCGCCCCGCGCCGCCAGGCAGAAGACCCCGGTGACCGGTTCGTCGTTCTCCGCCAGGGCTCGGTCGGAGGTCGCCAGGGACAGGGCGGGCGTCTCCACGCCACGGTCGCTGGTGGCCAGCCACAGCCCCTGGCCGAGTCGCAGCGGGGCGCCTTCGGCCACCGCCGCGACGAAGCCGCCGGCCACGCAGTCGAGCTGGCGCAGGCGGGCGGCCCCGGCCAGGGCCAGCTCGCGGACGTCGCGGGCGGGGAAGCCCAGGCAGAGGGTGTCGGCATCGAGGCGCGCCTCCACCACGGCCTTCGACAGCAGCGAGGCGATCACCCCCGCCGAGGTGGCCTGCGCGAGGCGGCCGGCGACGCTGTCGTCGTCAAGCACATGGGTGAGCTGGCGCAGGATGTCCAGGTGCTCGTCGCTCTGGGCGGCGATGGTCACCAGGGCATGCACGCGGTGGCCGTCGTGCCAGTCGATGCCGCGGGGGAATTGCAGCACCCGCACCCCGGTTGCCCTTACATGCTCGCGGCTCTCCGGGGTGCCGTGGGGGATGGCGATGGCGTTGCCCAGGTAGGTGGAGGACTGGGCCTCGCGGGCGTGCAGGCCGTCGCGGTAGCCGGCCGTGACGAGGCCTGACCGCTGCAGCGTCTCGGCGGCGCTGTCCAGCGCGGCCCGCCAGTCGTCGGCATGGCAGTCCAGCAGGATATCGTCGGGACTCAGGGTCAGCATGGGGGGCTCCTGTAAGGGTGGCGGGCCGTGTCGGATAGCGTTGTCCGGCTTTGGCTGAATCGTGTCACCTGTCTATACTCAAGGCTGGATCGATTCACCTGCGTTGGCAAGTGGCCGCATCTACGACATTGGTAGGGGGAGGTCGCCACGCCCTGACATACAATGGCGCGAACGCCACGGGAGGTAACCCATGACACTCGCCGAAATCGCCCGGCTGGCCGGCGTCTCGCGCACCACGGCCAGCTACGTCATCAACGGCAAGGCCGAGGAGAAGCGCATCAGTCCCCGGACCGTGGAGCGGGTGATGGCCGTGGTGCGTGAACACCGCTACCGGGTCGATGCCCAGGCCGCCGCCCTGCGCCGCGGCTCTAGCCGGACCCTGGGGCTGATCATTCCCGACCTGGAGAACGTCAGCTATGCGCGCCTGGCCAAGCGGCTGGAGCGCGGGGCCCGAGAGCAGGGCTACCAGCTGCTGATCGTCGGCTCCGACGACCGGCCCGATGCCGAGCGCGACCTGGCCCTGGCGCTGCGTGCCCAGCGCTGCGAGGTCCTGATCGTCGCCAGCTGCCTGTCCGAGGGCGACCCCTTCTACGGCGAGCTCCTGGCCGACGGCCTGCCGGTCGTCGCCGTGGACCGCGGCCTCGATCCGGCGCGCTTTGCCAGCGTGGTGAGCAACGACCGCGAGGCGGCCGAGCGGCTGAGCCGTTCGGTGCTGGGCGAGAGGGTGAACAGCGTGGCCTGGCTGGATGCGGTGCCGGGGCTCTCGATCACCGCCGAGCGGCGGGCCGGCTTCCGGCAGGCGCTGACGGAAGGCGAGGCGCGTCCGCTGATGTGCTGCGCCGAACGCTACGACCGGGAGCATGGCGCACGGCTGATGCGCGAACTGCTCGACACCCATGGCCTGCCCGACGCCCTGATCACCGCCTCCTACACCCTGCTGGATGGCGTCTTCGACGTGCTGCTGGAGGAGGGTGGGCTGCCCCCGTCGCTGCGCCTGGCCACCTTCGGCGACAGCCGCCTGCTGGACTTCCTGCCGCTGCCGGTCAATTCGGCGGTGCAGGATCACGACCGCATCGCCGCGGCCGCCCTGCAGGCCGCCCTCGCCGCGGCGCGAGGAAGCTACCGGCCCGGGGCCACCGTGATCGCCCGCCAGCTGCGCTGGCGCCTGCCGGAGCGCCGGCCCGTCTCGTAAGGCGGGTCAGCGGCGCAGCCCGGCCAGGTCCTCGCGGGTCGGCAGGGCGACGTAGGCACCGGGTCGGGTCACGGCGTGGGCGCCGCAGCGGCAGGCCGTTTCCACGGCGCGGGCCAGGAACGCCTCGTCGCGCTGCCAGCCCTCCAGGCCTGCGCTGCCGAGGTGTTCGGCGAGCTCGGCCAGCAGCCCGCCGATGAAAGCGTCCCCGCCGGCGGTGGTGTCCACCGCCTCGACGGCGGGCGGTGTCACCCGCCGTTCGATGCCCACTCCCAGCAGCCGCACGTCACCCGGGCCGTCGGTGATCACGACGGCCTTGACCCCGGCGGCCAGCCGCTCGGCCAGCCAGGCCTCCTCCGGGTGGTCGGCGCGCAGGAAGTCGAGCTCGTCGGTGGAGAGCTTGAGCAGGTCGGCGGCGTCGAGCAGGCGGGTCACCAGGCTGATGTCGGCCTGGCCGGTCGCCCACAGGTTGTGGCGCAGGTTGGCGTCCACGCTGACCAGGCAGCCGGCGCGACGGGCCATCTCGGCCATGGCCAGGGTGGTCTCGGCGATTTCCGGCTCGGTCAGGCTGTTGCTGCACAGGTGCAGGATGGCGGGCTCGGCGAACACGCCCTGGGGCAGGTGCTCGAGCCGGTAGAGCAGGTCGGCGGCCGGTGGCCGGTAGAAGTCGAAGGTGCGCTCCCCCGCGGCGTCCCGGGAGACGAAGGCCAGCGCCGTGCGCGCCTCGCGGGTGCGCACCACGCCCGAGGTGTCGACGCCATGGGCGGCGAGTTCGGCGGCCAGGAAGTCGCCGAAGTGGTCGTCGCCCAGCATGCCCAGGAACCGGCTCGGCACGCCGAGCCTCGCGCAGGCCACGGCGACGTTGGCGGGCGCGCCGCCGGCATAGGGGGTGAAGGTCTCGGGGCCCTGCCCGGCATCGCCGAGGCGGCTGGAGAGCATGTCGACCAGGGCCTCGCCGAAGGCAATCACGGGTATCATCGGGGGTCTCCTCAAGAGGGGCGGGTAGGGGCGAGCGCCGTCAGGCGACCGGATGGCCGCGGGCAGCCTCGAGCAGGGCGTACCAGTCGGGACGGGCCAGGGCGAGGTCGGCATCCTGCGCCAGGGCGGCGATGCGTTCGGCGCGCAGGCTGCCGATCACCGGTACCGGACGCCCCGGCAGGGCGCGCAGCCAGGCCAGCGCCACACCGGCCGGCGTGGCGCCGTGGACCCCGGCCAGGTGGTCCAGCAGGCCCACGGCCGGGCCCTGGAAGACCCGGCCGCCACCCAGCGGCGACCAGACCAGTGGCGCCAGGCCGTCGGCCACCAGCGCATCGTAGCGGCCGTCGAACAGCGGCGTGGGGTGGTCCAGGGAGAGCTGCAGCTGGTGGGCCTCCAGCCGGTGATGCATGGCGGCCTGGAGGCGTCGCCACTGCTCGGGCAGGAAGTTCGAGACCCCGGCGGCACCGATCTTGCCGGCGGCGATGGCATCGTCCAGGGCGCGACCGGTGGCCGCGGCCGCCATCAGCGGGTCGGGGCGGTGGATCAGGAAGTGGTCGAGGCGCTCCACCCCGAGGCGCGAGAGGGCCGCATCGATGGCCCGCGTCAGGGCGGCCGGCGAGCTGTCGTAGTGCTTGATCCCGGTATCCCGCTGGCCGGCTCGGGAGGCGTCGCGCCCCGGGGTGACGATGCCCGCCTTGGTCACCACCTTTACCCGCCCCGCCAGGGACGGGCGGGCGCGCA
The DNA here is from genome assembly GCF_900104135.1 of Halomonas shengliensis. Classification (GTDB taxonomy): domain Bacteria; phylum Pseudomonadota; class Gammaproteobacteria; order Pseudomonadales; family Halomonadaceae; genus Halomonas; species Halomonas shengliensis. The sequence continues at coordinate 317,974 of NZ_FNIV01000001.1, forward strand.
GGGCGGCGCCGAACAGGGCCTCGCCCTGGCCGTCGCCGTAGATGTCGGCGTGGTCGAACCAGGCGAGGCCCTCGTCGAGCCGCGCCTCGATCCAGTCGCCCAGGCGCCCGGGGGCATGTAGCGCCGGCACCTCGTGCAGGCGCATCATGCCGAGCAGGAAGGGGGCGTCGATGCGGGGCGCGGCGCTCATGAGGCGGCATCCGCCACCGAGAGCGTGGTGCCGAGCAGGTGCTGGGCGCCCGGGACCAGCCACACCGGGTCGAGCCGGGTGTTGGCCGACTCCACGCAGAGGAAGTGGCGGGCGGCCTCAGCGGGGGTGTCGTCGGGCAGCGCGTCGCCCGGGTTCCAGACCACCGCCGAGTCGCTGCCCTGGCGGGCGACACGCAGCCGACGCTGGCCGTCGTCCAGGACGAGCTCGGCGTTGGAGTGATAGATGCGGTCCAGCCCGCCGCGCACGCCGAGCTCGCCCTGCTGCTCGCGCTCGGCGAAGTCGGCGAGCTTGTCCAGGTAGCGGGCGCCGGCTAGCCCCTCGACCCGGCAGTCCCTGGCGTCGGCCACCGCCAGGTAGCTGTGCAGGGCCCCGGTGATCTTGGCCGGGGTCTCGCCGACATGCTCGGTGATCAGTTCCACATGCAGGCGGTTGGCATTGGCCTGGATCACCGCCCGGGGCACCAGCTGGGAATGCAGGCGCTCGAGCGGCGAGAGGTGCAGCTCGACGCCCTCCTCGTGCTCGTCCACGGCATCGAGGCGCCAGTCGGCCTTGCGCGCCGGCCCGTGCATCGGCCCGGAACGATCCGGGGACTCGTCGGCGGTGTGCTCGTCGGCGAACCACGGCCAGCACAGCGGGATGGCGCCGGGCAGCGCCTGGGGCGTGGGCGTGACCCACAGCCAGCCGCCGGCCACCAGGGCTTCCTCGCTCTGATCCGGGCGGGAAGTGCTGGTGCGCGTTCGCGTGTCTTCGGACGCGTTAGAGAGCGGCGCGGAAGCAGAGCCTTCAGCAGTCGCGTCTTCAGATGATGCGGAAGCGCCCGCGGCTGTCGCGTCCTCGGGCGACACAGGAGCGCCCGCGGCTCGCGCGGTTTCGGGCGCGTGAGGTAAATAGTGAAGCACCTGGGCGCCCTGGAGCGACACCGCGAGTTCGCCCCAGGCCTCGCGGGCCAGCCATACCTCGCGGCCGGCCCATTCGGCGCGGCGCTGTCCATCGGTGGCGTCCAGCAGGGCGCGCAGGGATGCGGGAATCATTCGACCTCCTCATTGTGCAGGGCCTCGGCGGCGCCCAGCAGGCCCGGCCAGGGCGCGGTGACCACCTGGATCGGCAGCGCCGCGTTGTAGGCCCGCATGCGCCCCTTGTCGGCGAAGGCCTCGCGGAAGCGGCTCTTCGGCAACCAGTCGAGCAGCCGCGGCAGGATGCCCCCGCAAAGGGTGACGCCGCCGCGGGCGCCGAGGGTCAGCGCCGCGTCGCCGCAGACGTCGCCGAGGATCTTCAGGAAACGCAGCAGGGTATCACGGGCCACGGGGTCCGCGTCGGCGGCGGCGGTGACCTCGGCGGGGCTCGCGTGGGCGGGGTTGGCGCCCTTCAGCGAGCAGTGGGCCAGGTAGAGGTCGAGCAGCCCCTGGCCGCAGAGCACGCGCTCCACCGATACCCGCCCGTAGCGGTTGCGGAAGTGGCGCAGCAGGTTCTGCTCGCACTCATCGGTGGGGGCGAAGGTGACATGCCCGCCCTCGCCGGGCAGCGGGATCCAGGCGTGGCGGCCGGGGAAGAGGGTGGCCACGCCGAGCCCGGTGCCGGGCCCGATCACCAGGCGCGCGGCGTGGGAGGCGGGCGTGCCGGGCTGCACCTCGACCAGCTCGTCCTCGCCCAGGTGGGGGACGCCGAGGGCCTGGGCGGTGAAGTCGTTGATGGTCTTGAAGAGTTCAAGCCTCAGCTCCGCCTGCACCGCGGCGCGGGAGAAGACCCAGTGGTTGTTGGTCATCTTGATGCGGTCATCATGCACCGGGCAGGCGAAGGCCAGGCAGGCCTCGCGGGGCGCGCGCTCGCCTACCGCCCCGACCCGGGCCAGGTAGTCGCGCACCGCCTCCACCAGGCCGGGGTAGTCGGCGCAGGGCAGGGTCAGGATGTCGTGGGGCGCGAAGGCGCCCGGGGTCACCAGGGCGAGTCGGGCGTTGGTGCCCCCGATATCGCCGATCAGGGCGGGTCGAATCATCGTCAATGGTTCTCTAGGGCTGCGTCGCTCGAAGCTGTTCCGGCGACAAGCCTGCGAGGGGGCGCTGTGAACCCCTCCCTGGGCGCTACCGACGCCATCCATGGCGTAGGACCCCCTCTGCGGCTTGTCCCCGGCGCTTCTCACTATCTCACATGCCGTGGATCAGACGGCCTCGGCGTGGCTCAGGCGTCCTCGTCGTGGATCTGGCCGGCCTGGCGGGCCAGGTCGTCGGCCTCGAAGCCGCCGAACACCCCGGCGCCTTCCTCGCCGCGCATGGCCAGGTGGCGGAAGCCGGCGAACAGCTCGCGGCCCAGGCCCACGTGGTAGTGATCCAGCTCGGCGACGCGCTTCTCGCGGTCGGCCCAGGTGTGGGCGTCCACCTTCGCCTGGAGGGTGCCGGCGTTGGCATCCAGGCGCACGATGTCGCCGTCGCGCAGCTTGGCGAGCGGCCCGCCGTCGAGGGCTTCCGGGCTGATGTGGATCGCCGCCGGCACCTTGCCGGACGCGCCGGACATGCGCCCGTCGGTGACCAGTGCCACCTTGTGGCCGCGGTCCTGGAGCACGCCCAGGTAGGGCGTCAGCTTGTGCAGCTCGGGCATGCCGTTGGCCTTGGGGCCCTGAAAGCGCACCACGGCGATCACGTCGCGGTCCAGCTCGCCGGCCTCGAAGGCCGCCTTGAGCTCATTCTGGTCCTCGAAGAGCTTGACCGGGGCCTCCACCACGCGATGCTCCTCGGCCACCGCCGAGACCTTGATGACCCCGCGGCCCAGGTTGCCGTCCACCACGGTGAGGCCACCGGTGGGGGCGAAGGGCGTGGCCACGCCGCGCAGCACCTCCTCGTCGAGGCTCCTCTCGGGGCCCTCGCGCCAGGTGAGCTTGCCCTCCTCGAGGAACGGCTCCCGGGTGTAGGCGGTGAGGTCGGTGCCGAACACCGTGGGGATGTCGCCGTGGAGCAGCCCCGCGGCGAGCAGTTCCCGGAACAGCAGGCTCATGCCGCCGGCGGCCTGGAAGTGGTTGATGTCGGCCTGGCCGTTGGGATAGACCCGCATCAGGCTCGGCGTCACCGCGGAGAGGTCGGTGAAGTCCTCCCAGGTAAGGGTGATGCCGGCGGCGGCGGCCATGGCCACCAGGTGCAGGGTGTGGTTGGTGGAGCCGCCGGAGGCGAGCAGGCCGACGATGGCGTTGACGATGGCGCGCTCGTCGATCTGCTTGTAGAAGGGGCGGTAGTCGCCGCCGGGCTCGGTATTGCGGATCGCCTGCTCGGTGGCGAAGCGGGTGAGCGCCTCGCGCATCTCGGTGCCCGGGTTGACGAAGGAGGTGCCCGGCAGGTGCAGGCCCATCATCTCCATCATCAGCTGGTTGGAGTTGGCGGTGCCGTAGAAGGTGCAGGTGCCGGGGCTGTGGTAGGACTGCGACTCCGCCTCGAGCAGCTCCTCGCGGCTCGCCTTGCCCTCGGCGAAGAGCTGGCGGATGCGCGCCTTCTCCTTGTTGGGCAGCCCGCTGGGCATGGGGCCGGCCGGCACGAACATGGCCGGCAGGTGGCCGAAGCGTGCCGCGGCGATGAACAGCCCCGGCACGATCTTGTCGCACACGCCGAGGTAGAGCGCCGCGTCGAACATGTTGTGGGAGAGCCCCACGGCGGTGGCCATGGCGATGACGTCGCGGGAGAACAACGACAGCTCCATGCCCGGCTGGCCCTGGGTGACGCCGTCGCACATGGCCGGCACGCCGCCGGCGAACTGGGCGGTGGAGCCCATGGCGCGGGCGGCGGCCTTGATGGTCTCGGGAAAGGTCGCAAGCGGCTGGTGGGCCGAGAGCATGTCGTTGTAGGCCGAGATGATGCCAAGGTTGGCGCTGTTCATCAGTTTCAGCGCATTCTTGTCCTCGAGCCCGCAGGCGGCGAAGCCGTGGGCCAGGTTGCCGCACGAGAGCTCGCCCCGGTGCACGCCGCGGCGGTGCTGGTCGGCCATGCGCGCCTCGTAGAGGGCGCGGCGCTCGGCGCTGCGCTCGCGGATGCGGCGGGTGACGTCGGCGACGGTGGCGTTGAGGGCGGGGGTGGGACTGGCCATGGGACACCTCGGCGGTTTGTTTTGGTAAGTTTACCAATATAGATTGCGAGCTTTCGCCAATCCTAGCGGAATTGTTGTCCTTTTTGTAGTTTTCTTACCTTGAAGGGGCCGCGGCTCACAGCCCCAGCAGGCGTAGCAGCCAGCGCCGGTAGGGCGGGTTGAGCCAGCCTACCGCGCTGCGTCGCGACTGGACGAAGACGCTGCGCTCCAGGCTGAAGCGACGGAAGCCCGCCTCGCCCTGGTAGGCGCCGATGCCGCTCGCGCCGACCCCGCCGAAGGGCAGGGCGGGCACGGCGTTGTGCCACAGGGTGTCGTTGAACACCACGCCGCCGGAGTGGGTGGTCTGAAGCACCCGGCGGCGCAGGTCGGGGTCGTCGGTGAAGGCATAGAGCGCCAACGGACGCGGGCCGGCAGCGACGCGGGCCAGGGCATGGGCCATGTCGGGCACGCCGATCACCGCGAGCCAGGGGCCGAAGATCTCCTCCTGCATGATCCGCAGGTCGTCGGTGGGGTCGACCACCAGGGTAGGCGGCAGCTTGACCCCGCCGCTGGCAAGCTCGAGCCGCTCGCCGAGCGCTATCACCCGGCAGCCGCGGTCGCGGGCCTCGGCGAGCATCGCCTCGAGGCGCTCGCGCTGTGCCTTTCCCGGCACCGCACCGTAGTCGCGGCTGGCGCTGCCCTCGGGGTAGAAGCGCGCCACCTGGCGTTCCAGCGCCTTGAGGAAGGGGTCGAGGCGCGAGGCCTCGATCAGCACATGGTCGGGGGCGATGCAGGTGCGCCCGGCGTTGAGCCACTTGCCGAAGGCGATGCGCTCGGCAGCCTTCTCCAGGTCGGCGTCGGCGGCCACCAGGGCCGGGCTCTTGCCGCCGAGCTCCAGGGTGACCGGCGTCAGGTTGGCCGCCGCGGCGCGTGCCACCTCGCGGCCGATGGCCCCGCCGCCGGTGAACAGCAGGTGGTCGAAGGGCAGGGCGGCGAAGGCGCGCGCGACCTCGGCGTCGCCCTCCACCACACATAGCTCCTCGGGGGCGAAGTAGCGCGCCGCGAGCCTGGCCATCAGCGCCGAGGTGGCCGGGGTGTGCTCGCTGGGCTTGATCATCACCCGGTTGCCGGCGGCCAGGGCGTCGATGGCGGGCAGCCAGGCCAGGCTCCAGGGGTAGTTGGAGGGGGCGATGATGCCCACCACCCCCAGCGGCTGGGGGTGGGTGCGCGCGGTGGCCGGCTGGAGCCGCCAGGGCACGGCGGCTCGGCGCGGGCGCATCCAGCGGCGCAGGTGGCGCCGCGCATGACGCACCGCCTGCAGCACGGTGGCGATCTCCGCCAGCCGGCTCTCGGCCTCGGCGCGGTGGCCGAAGTCCTCGCCGATGGCGGCGATGATCTCCTCGCGGTGGTGCCGGGTCAGGGCCGCCAGCCGGGCCAGGCGATCGCGGCGCTCGGCCAGGCTGGGATAGGGGGCGGCCGAGAAGGCGCGGCGCTGGGCGTCGAGGCGCGCGGTCAGGGCGCGGGCATCATCCATGCGAGGGTCCTTGAGGCGGTGATGGCAAGGGGTCGGGAGTCTGGGCACAATGTAGGCCCTTCGCCAACGCCTTGTCAGCCGCCGGAGTCGCCATGCCCTCGCTCGTGTCGCAGGAAGTGCCCGCCATCGAGGCGCTGCCCGCCGCCGACTGGAACGCCCTGGTCGACGACGACTCCCCCTTCCTGCGCCATGAGTTCCTGCACGCCCTGGAGGCCAGCGGCGCGGTGGCGCCGGCCTCCGGCTGGGTGCCGCGCCACCAGACGCTGTGGCAGGGGCGGCGGCTGGTGGGCGTCATGCCGCTTTACCACAAGTATCACTCCCTCGGTGAATACGTCTTCGACTGGGCCTGGGCCGATGCCTGGGAGCGCGCCGGCGGGCGCTACTACCCCAAGGCGCTCACCGCCGTTCCCTTCACCCCGGCGCCGGGACCGCGGCTGGCCCTGGCGCCGGGCATCGATCCGCTCGCCGCCCGCGAGGCCCTGGCCGCGGCCTGGGAAGACGATCCGGCCCTGTCGAGCTGGCACCTGCTGTTCGCCACGGACGCCGAGGTGGCCGACTGGCAGGCGGCGCGCCCGGGCCTGCTGGCCCGCCATGGGGTGCAGTTCCAGTGGCGGGACGCCGGCTACGGTGACTTCGAGGGCTTCCTCGCCGCCCTGACCGCCAAGCGGCGCAAGGCGATCCGCCGCGAGCGGCGCCTGGTCGCCGACCAGGGGCTGACCCTGCACCGCCTGGAGGGCGAGGCGATCGACGCCGCGGCCCTCGAACACTTCTTTCGCTGCTACGAGATCACCTACCTCGAGCGCGGCCGCAGCGGTTACCTGAGCCTGGAGTTCTTTCGTCGCCTGCGCGCCACGCTGCCGGAGGCCCTGCTGCTGATCCAGGCGCGCCTCGAGGACAAGCCGGTGGCGGCGGCGCTCTGCCTGCAGGGCGCACGCACCCTCTACGGCCGCTACTGGGGAAGCGAGGTGGTCGCCGACTGCCTGCACTTCGAGGCCTGCTACTACCAGGGCATCGAGCACTGCCTCGAGCGCGGCTTGACCACCTTCGACCCCGGCACCCAGGGCGAGCACAAGCTGTCCCGAGGCTTTGCCCCGCGGCTGCTCACCTCGCTGCACCATATCGCCGACCCGCGGCTGCGCGACGCCGTGGCTCGCTTCTGCGCCGAGGAGCGCGAGCATGTGCTGGCCTACCGCCGAGCCGCCGAGGCGGCGCTGCCTTTCCGGCGCGGGGCCTAGCCTCTTCGCCGAGCCTGCCGCCGAGATTGGCCCTGCCGGCGGGCCGCTAAGATGGCATAATGCCTGCCATCGTAACGACGTAACGGGAAGGCACCATGCTCAAGGGGTTGGCGCTGGCGCTGACGGTGCTGCTGGCGCTGCTGCAGTACCGGCTATGGCTCGGCCAGGGCGGCATCGAGGAGCTCGCCGAGGTGCGCGAGCGGGTGGCGTCGCTGGAGGCGGCCAACCAGCCGCTGCGCGACCGCAACGCGCGCCTGGCGGCCGAGGTGCTCGACCTCAAGACAGGCCTCGATGCCATCGAGGAGCGGGCACGCAGCGACATCGGCATGGTGCGCACCGACGAGCAGTTCTTCTGGGTGCCCGACGTGGCGGTGGAGGCCGAGCCGGTGGTTAACCCGCTGCCCGCCACCGAGCTGGAGGCGCGCCGATGAGGGCGGAGCCCTGGCTGGTGGTGCCCGCGGCCGGCCGCGGACGACGCATGGGCGCCGACCGCCCCAAGCAGTACCTGACCCTGGCCGGGCGCCCGGTGCTGGCGCATACCCTGGCGCGGCTGCACGCCGCCTTCCCGGCGGCGAGGCTGTGCCTCTGCCTCGATCCCGACGACGCCTGGTTCGACCCGGCCTGGGTACCCTTCGCCGACTGGCGGTGGGTAGCCGGCGGCGCCGAGCGCGCCGACTCCGTGGCCAATGCCCTGGCGGCCATCGCCGACGAGGCCCGCGAGGACGACCTGGTGCTGGTCCACGACGTGGCGCGGCCCTGCGTGGCGCTCGATGACCTGCGTCGGCTCAAGCAGGCGCTTGACGATGACTTGGTGGGCGGGCTGCTGGCCGCCCCAGTAGCGGATACCATGAAGCGCGACGACGGCGCCGGCCGGGTGGCCGCCACCGAGCCCCGCGACGGGCTGTGGCACGCCCTGACGCCCCAGGGGTTCCGCCATGGCCTGCTGGCCCGGGCGCTTGCCGCGGCCGCCGACGCGGGCGTGGCGGTCACCGACGAGGCCTCGGCGGTCGAAGCGCTGGGCGAGGCGCCTCTGCTGGTGCCGGGGCGGCGCGACAACCTCAAGATCACCCATCCCGAGGACCTGGCGCTGGCCGGGCTGATCCTGGCCGCCCAGGCCTCGGCCGAGAACGAGACGGCGCCGGCGGGCGCCGCGGAGAGATGATGCGAATCGGCCATGGCTTCGACGTCCACCGCTTCGGCGAGGGCGACCACCTGATGATCGGCGGTGTCGCCGTGCCCTTCGAGCGCGGCTTCATCGCCCACTCCGACGGCGACGTGCTGCTTCACGCCATCAGCGACGCCCTGCTCGGGGCCTGCGCCCTGGGCGATATCGGCCGCCACTTCCCGGACACCGATCCGGCCTGGAAGGGCGCCGACAGCCGCGACCTGTTGCGCCGCGTGGTGGCCTTGGTGCGCGAGGCCGGCTACCGGGTCGGCAACCTCGATGCCACCCTGATGGCCCAGGCGCCGAAGATGGCCCCCCACGTGGGAGCCATGGCGGCCAACATCGCCGACGACCTGGGTGTGGCGCGCGGTGCGGTCAACGTCAAGGCCACCACCACCGAACGGCTGGGCTTCACCGGCCGCGGCGAGGGGATCGCCGCCGAGGCGGTGGCGCTGCTGCTGCCGGTCGCCGGCATGTCGGTCTCAGATGTGCCGGTCGCGGACCGGCAGGGCGAGCCTGCCGGTGAGTGAGGTCGACGCCCCCCGCGAGCCCGATGCCATTGCCTGGCCCCCGACCTGGCCGCGATCGCTCGACGACGCCTTCGGCCCGCCGCCGCCCGGGGAGTACCGGGCGCGCCCCGAGGACTTCCAGGTCGAGGAGGTGCTCGACTTCGCCCCCGAGGGGGAGGGCGAGCACCTGTGGCTGTTCATCGAGAAACGCGACCTGACCACCGCCATGGCGGTCAAGGCGCTGGCGCGGTTGTGCGAGGTGTCGCCGCGGGTGGTGGGCGTCTCGGGCATGAAGGATCGCGTCGCCGTGACCCGTCAGTGGCTCTCGGTGCAGCTGCCGGGGCGCGTGGCGCCGGCGGGCCTCGTTGATGCGCTGGCCGAGCAGGGCATACGGGTGCTGGAGATGGCCCGCCATCCGCGCAAGCTCAAGCGCGGCGTGCACCGCGCCAACCGCTTCCGGCTGCGGCTCACCGGGCCGGCGGTGGAATCGCCGGGCTTCACGCCGCGCTGGGAGCGACTGCTCGAGCGCGGCGTGCCCAACCTCTTCGGTCCCCAGCGCTTCGGTCCCGATGGGCGCAACCTGCTGCGCGCCCGCGCGCTGCTGGCCCGGGGCTGGCGCAAGCGTGACGACCGCGACGGCATGCTGCTCTCGGCGGCGCGCAGCTTCCTGTTCAACGAGGCACTCGCCGAGCGCCTGGCCGATGGCAGCTGGGAGACGCTGCTGCTGGGCGAGGTGGCGATCCTCGACGGCACGGCGAGCCAGTTCACCGTCGAGGCGCCGGACGCCGAGCTCGCGGAGCGGGCGGCGCGCCTCGACCTGCACGCCAGCGGCGTGCTGTGGGGTGTGGGGCGCTCCGCGGCGAACGGCGAGGCGCTGGCCCGCGAGGCCCGCCTGGCCGGCCGCTACCCGGCGCTGTGTGCCGGCCTCGAGCGGGCCGGGGTGCGTCTCGCGCGTCGGCCGTTGCGGCTGCGCCTCGCCGAGGCGAGCCTTGAGCTCGGCACCGATGCGCTCTGGCTCACCTTCACGCTGCCTCGCGGGGCTTTCGCCACCGCGGTGCTCAGGGAATTGATCGCGCACCCGACCCTGTGACGGGGCGCCCAGACGAGGAGACGAGATGCGTCGACTGCTGCTCTCCAACGACGATGGCGTGCATGCCCCCGGCCTGCGTGCCCTGCACGATGCCCTGGCGGCCCACGCCAGGCTGCGCGTGGTGGCCCCGGACCGCGACAAGAGCGGGGCCAGCAACTCCCTGACTCTGACCCGGCCGCTGGCGCTCTCGGCGCTGGACAACGGCTTCTACAGCGTCGACGGCACCCCGGCGGACTGCGTCTACCTGGGGGTCAACGGCGTCTGGGACGAGAAGCCCGACCTGGTGATCTCCGGCATCAACCACGGCGGCAACCTGGGCGACGACGTGCTCTACTCGGGCACCGTGGCCGCCGCCATGGAGGGACGCAACCTGGGCATGCCGGCCATCGCCATGTCGCTGGTGGGTCACCGCCACTTCGACACCGCCGGCCGGGTGGCGGCGAGCCTGGTGGGCGCCGCGGACCAGCTCTCGCTGCCGCCGCGCAGCCTGCTCAACGTCAACGTGCCCGACCTCCCGTGGAGCGAGATCCAGGGCTTCCGGGTCACCCGCCTGGGCTATCGCGGCCCGGCGGCGCGGCCCCAGGAGGTGCGCGACCCGCGGGGACGGGTGCGCTGGTGGATCGCCGCCGTGGGCGAAAACGCCGACGACGGCCCCGATACCGACTTCGCCGCCGTGGAGGCGGGCTTCGTCTCCATCACCCCGCTGCAGACCGACCTCACCCGGCATGCGGCTATCGCGGACGTCAAGGGCTGGCTGGATGCACTCACCTGAACGGCTGGCCGAGCTGGTGCGCGGCGTGGGGATGACCTCCCAGCGCACCCGCGATCGCATGGTGGAGCGTCTGGCCGCCCAGGGCATCCGCGACCCGCGCGTGAAGGAGACCCTGGCGCGGGAGCCGCGCCACCTCTTCCTGGACGAGGCGCTGGCCCATCGCGCCTACGAGGACACCTCGCTGCCCATCGGCCACGGCCAGACCCTCTCCCAGCCATGGATCGTGGCGCGCATGACCGAGCTGGTGCTGCAGGAGGCGCCCGAGCGGGTGCTGGAGGTGGGCACCGGCTCCGGCTACCAGACGCTGATCCTGTCGCGGCTGGTGCCGGAACTCTGGTCCATCGAGCGAATCAATGCCTTGCACCGGCGTGCCGCCGAGCGGCTGCGCCTGCTGGGGGCGCGCAACCTCCACCTGCGCCTGGCCGACGGCGGCCATGGCTGGGAGGAGGCGGCCCCCTTCGATGTCATCCTGCTCACCGCCTGTGCCAGCGAGCTGCCCACGGCGCTGCTCGCCCAACTCGCCGGGGGGGGCGTGCTGATCACCCCGCTCGCCGACGCCCGCGGCCGCCAGTGGCTGACCCGGGTGCAGCGCCAGGGCGACCAGTTCGAGCGGCGGCGGCTGGAGCCGGTGCGCTTCGTGCCGCTGCTGGAAGGCGTCATCCGTTGAAAGGAGCTCTCAGTTGAAGCGATATCTCGGCCTGGTGATCCGGGGTGCCGGCATGGGCGCCGCCGACGCCGTTCCCGGCGTCTCGGGCGGCACCATCGCCTTCATCACCGGCATCTACGAGGAGCTGATCCACACCATCAAGCGCTTCGGCCCCAGCGCCTTCGGCGCCTGGCGCCGCGGCGGGGTGGCGGGGCTCGTCGCCCACCTCAACCTGGCCTTCCTGGTGCCGCTGCTGGCGGGCATCCTGGTGAGCCTGGTCAGCGTCGCCCACCTGGTGGTGTGGCTCATGGAGGATCACCCGCTGCTGCTCAACGGCTTCTTCTTCGGCCTGGTGCTGGCCTCGGCGCTGGTGGTCAGCCGCCATCCCGCCGACTGGAAGTGGTGGCACATCGCGCCATTGGTGGCCGGGCTGCTGCTGGCCCATGGCCTGCCCGCACTGATGCCGCTGGTCAGCGAGCTAGGCAGCCGCGAGACCATGCTGGTGGTGGGCGGGGCCATCGCCATCAGCGCCATGATCCTGCCCGGCGTCTCGGGCAGCTTCCTGCTGCTGACCATGGGGCTCTACGGCACCGTGATGGATGGCATCCGCGGCTTCGACCTGGGGCTGATCGGCCTGTTCGGGGCGGGCTGCGCGGCGGGGCTCTTCGCCTTCTCGCGGCTGCTCTCCTGGCTGCTCGACCGTCACCACACCGCGACCCTGCAGCTGCTGGTGGGCTTCATCGTGGGGTCGCTGCCGGTACTCTGGCCGTGGCGGGAACTGGTACGCTACCAGCTCGGCCCCGAGGGACAGATGATTCCGCTGGATTTCCGCTACCTGACACCTGGCGACTATGCCCTGCTCACCGGCGATGCCCCCCAGTTGCTGGCCGTGACGGCCCTGATGCTGGCGGGGGCGGCCACGGTGCTGCTGATCGACCACGGCGGTCGGCACGCCACCCGGTCGCGTCCGGCCGGCGGGGCCACCACACATGGGGCAAGCCCCGACGGGGCGAACAAGGAGGAAGGCTCTGATGCGTAAGGTATTGATGATTTCGGGGCTGGCCCTGGCGATAGCCGGCTGCGCCAGCCAGCAGGAGGCCCCCCGGCAGGTGCCGGTGCGCGACCTCTCGGCCAGCCGTGCCGACGACGCGGCCAGCCACTACACGGTGGAGCGGGGCGATACCCTCTACGGGATCGCCTGGCGCCACGACATGGACTACCGCGACCTGGCGCGCCTCAACCGCATCGGCCCGCCCTACCGCATCGAGCCGGGCCAGCGCCTGGTGCTCGACCCCGAGGCCGCCCGCGGCGAGGCCGGCGCCGACGTTGACGCCGGCAGCGCGGTGGCGGTGGCCACGCCCCTCGGTGGTGCCCAGCCCCAGGACGACGCGGACGACATGGGCTGGCTGCTGCCCAGCGGCGAGACCGAGGCGCGGCGGTCGTCAGGCGAGCCCCTCTCGGGCGATGCGGCAGCGGGCGGCGTCGCGGACGCAGAAAGCGACCAAGGCCCGGGGCCGGTCTACTCGCCGGACAGCCCCGGCGCCGATGGCAGCCTGAGCGAGCGTGACCTGGCCGAGCGCAGTGAGCGTGATGCCGCCACCGAGACGGCCGACGTCGCCGACCAGACCCAAGACGTGGCCGAGGCCGCAGCCGAGGAGGAGCCCGACCGGGAGAGTGCCGACGAGGCGTCGAGCGAGGCGGCCGCCGAGACCGATGCCGGCACCGCCGTGGCCGGCGGCACCCAGGGCGCCGATCGCGATTCGCGCACCTACACCCCGGTGGCCGAGGTGCCCTGGCAGTGGCCCGTCGACGGCGAGGTGGTGGGGCGTTTCGGCGACGGCGGCACCATCACCGCCGGCATTGATATCGCCGGGCAAAAGGGGCAACCTGTCAAGGCGGCGGGACCGGGCATCGTGGTCTATGCGGGCAGCGGCGTACGGGGGTACGGCCAGCTGATCCTGCTCAAGCACAACGACCAGTTCCTCAGCGCCTACGCCCACAACGACTCCCTGCGAGTCCGTGAGAATGACGTGGTCGAGGCTGGCGAGGTGATCGCCACCATGGGCGACAGCGATGCCGAGAGCGTCAGGCTCCACTTCGAGGTGCGCAAGGATGGTCAGCCCCAGGACCCACTGGAGTATCTGCCACCACGCTGATGCCTCGCCCCGGTGGGCTCGCCCACCGAGTGTCACACAATAATAATCGGTAGCGCCGATGCTTCTCGGCATCGGCCACAGGACGCAAGCACGGGGTAGCCATCGATGAGCATGCTTGAACGGGACCTTCAGGATGTGGATCTTGACGCGCTCGAGGAGAAGGAGGACGAGATCGTCGATAGCATCGACGACGAGACCCGCGAGGAGGACGAGGCCGCCTTCGAGAAGGCGTTGAATCGCGAGGACCGCTACAGTCACCAGAGCCTCGACGCCACTCAGATCTACCTCAACGAGATCGGTTTCTCGCCGCTGCTCACCCCCGAGGAGGAGGTCTTCTACGGCCGCCTGGCCCAGAAAGGGGATCCGCTGGGCCGTTCGCGGATGATCGAGTCCAACCTGCGCCTGGTGGTCAAGATCGCCCGGCGCTACCTCAACCGCGGCCTGTCGCTGCTCGATCTGATCGAGGAGGGCAACCTCGGCCTGATCCGCGCGGTAGAGAAGTTCGATCCCGAGCGCGGCTTCCGCTTCTCCACCTACGCCACCTGGTGGATCCGCCAGACCATCGAGCGGGCGCTGATGAACCAGACCCGCACGATTCGCCTGCCGATCCATGTGGTCAAGGAGCTCAACATCTACCTGCGCGCGGCCCGCGAGCTGACCCAGAAGCTCGACCACGAGGCCACCGCGGAGGAGATCGCCGAACACCTCGACAAGCCGGTGGCGACGGTCAAGAAGATGATGGGGCTCAACGAGCGCATCTCCTCGGTGGACTACCCGGTGGGCGGCGACAGCGACAAGCCGCTGATCGAGACCCTGGCCGACGACAACGAGCACGGCCCCGAGTCCAGCCTGCTGGATGGCGACGTCAAGCAGCATGTCGACGAGTGGCTCTCCGAGCTCACCGATAAGCAGCGCGAGGTGGTGGTGCGCCGCTTCGGCCTGCGCGGCCACGAGGCCGCCACCCTGGAACAGGTGGGCGAGGAGATCGGCCTGACCCGGGAGCGGGTGCGCCAGATTCAGGTCGAGGCGCTTAAGAAGCTGCGTCGGGTGCTGGAGAAGCAGGGCCTCAACCTGGAGGCCATCTTCGAGTAGTGGGTAGAGATTCCTGCTGGAATGCTCCCTTCCTTTAGCGTGATCACAAGGAAAACCGCCGTCGATACGGCGGTTTCTTCCGTGATTTCGCCGTCCATTCCGAAGATAATGCCGGGTTGTTCCGTTCGCTGACCTGGAGTTCGCCATGGCCCGGCCGCTGACCGCCGAGATCGACCTCGACGCCCTGCGCCACAACTACCGTCTCGCCTGCGAGTGCTCGCCCGAGAGCCGCTGCGTCGCCGTGCTAAAGGCCGACGCCTACGGCCACGGCGCGGTGGCCTGCGCCCGTGCCCTGGAGGGGCTCGCCCCGGCCTTTGCCGTGGCCTGCATCGAGGAGGCGGTGACCCTGCGCGAGGCGGGCATCGCCACCCCCATCGTGCTGCTCGAGGGCATCTTCAGCGCCGATGAGCTTCACCGGGTGGACGAACTGGGCCTGTGGATGGCGGTCCACAGCGACTGGCAGCTCGACGCGCTGCTCGCCCATCGCCCGGCGCGCCCCATCCCGGTGTGGCTCAAGGTGGACTCCGGCATGCATCGCCTGGGCTTCCCGCCCGAGCGGGCCGAGGCGGCCTGGCGTCGCCTGCAGGCCGCCCCCGACCACGCCTGCGACCTGCAGCTGATGAGCCACTTCGCCACCGCCGACCTGGTGGAGGGGGCCTACTTCGAGGCGCAGATGGCGCGCCTGACGGCCCTCGCCGAGCGCCTCGACGCCTCGCTGTGCCTGGCCAACTCGCCGGCCACCCTGGCGCGGCCTTCCGCCCACGGCGCCTGGAACCGCCCCGGGGTGATGCTCTACGGCAGCGACCCGCTGGAGGCCGCCAACGCGGCCAGCCGCCGCCTGGCGCCGGTGATGACGCTGCGCTCGGCGATCATCGCTGTGCGCGAGCTGCCCGCCGGCGAGCCGGTGGGCTACGGCGGGCGCTGGGTGACCCCGCGCCCCTCGCGCATCGGGGTGGTAGCCGCCGGCTACGGCGACGGCTATGACCGCCACGCGGTGGACGGCACCCCGGTGCTGGTCGAGGGGCGGCGCACCAGGATCGCCGGCAAGGTCTCCATGGACATGCTTACCGTGGACCTGACCGACCTTCCCGAGGCCGACATCGGCAGCGAGGTGGTGTTGTGGGGGCGGGCGGCCACCGGCGAGGTGCTCTCGGTGGACGAGGTGGCCCACCACTGCGACACCATCAGCTACACCCTGCTCACCGGGGTGCTGCCCCGGGTGCCGAGGCGCTATCATGGGCAGCCCCGCTAGCTCGACAGGAAGCCCGCATGTCCAGGGACGACGCCTCGACGAACTTCGCCCACCCCCGTTACTGGCCGGTGTGGCTGGCCATCGGCGCCATGCACCTCGTCGCCTGGCTGCCCTGGGGCCTCAAGATCCTGGTCGGCAAGGCGATTGGCCTGGCCGCCTGGCGCTTCGCCCGGCGCCGTCGGCATATCACCGAGACCAACCTGCGGCTCTGCTTCCCCGAACTCGATGAGCAGCAGCACCGGTCGCTGGTCAGGGAGACCTTCATCGCCAACGGCATCGGCATCATGGAGACCGCCACCGCCTGGTGCCGCGACCCGGAGCACCTGCGCCACCGCGTCACCTTCAAGGGCCAGGAGCACATGGCCCGGGTGCAGGCGCAAGGGAAGGGCGCCCTGATCATCGGCGTGCACTTCTCCACCCTCGACCTGGGCGGCGCCCTGCACTCGCTGTTCTTCCCCGCCGACGCCGTCTACCGCCCCCATGACAACCCGCTCTTCGAGCGCTTCATGACCCGGGCGCGCAACCGCATCTTCGGCGAGACCATCGACCGCTTCGACCTGCGCGGCGTGGTGCGCCGCATCAAGGCGGGCCATAGTGTCTGGTACTCGCCGGACCAGGACTTCGGGCGCGACGCCAGCGTGTTCGCTCCCTTCTTCGGCATCCCGGCCGCCACGGTGAAGATGACCGCGCGCATCGCCCGCATGACCGGTGCCCCGGTGATGCCGCTGATCTTCCACCGCAACCCGGACAATCGCACCTACACCCTGGAGTACCTGCCGCCGCTGGAGAATTACCCCAGCGACGACGAGGTGGCCGACGCGGCCAGGGTCAACGCCTTCATCGAGGCCGCCATCCGTCGCCACCCCGAGCAGTACCTGTGGCTGCACCGACGCTTCAAGACCCGTCCCGAGGGCGAGCCGGGGCTCTACTGAGCTCTCTCCACGGCCAAGCTTGCCCTCGGTGGCGGCAGCTGCAGCGGCAGGTCCAGGCGGTGAGCGCCGGTGCTCAGCCGCGCCTCGATGAAATGCCGGTCGAGCGGGTGGCGGGCGGCCTCGGCCAGCGTTTCGATGACCCGCTCGGCGTGGGCCTGCAGCGCCTCCCGTGACTCTCCCTCGGCGAACAGCGAGAGGCTCTTGAGCGCCTTGAGCAGCGCCAGGCCGATGCTCACGTCCTGCCGACCATAGCTCAGGATGGGCTGGAAGAGGCGGTAGAGCAGGTCATCGAAGCGTGCCAGCGGCCAGGTCACCCGCACCCGGCCCTCCGCGTCGAGCAGGCAGTTGCTGGGTTGCCAGCGCAGCTGGCGGGCCAGCAGGTCGGTCAGCCGGTGGATGCAGAGCCGCGCCGTGCCGGGATCGTTGATGCCTGGCGAGAGTGCCTTGATGGCGACCTCCATGAGTTGGCTCATGCCATAGAGATGATGGTCGGCGATCGACTCTCCCTCCAGGTAGGTGAGGGTGGCGCGAGCCTCCGCGCACCAGGCCTCGTCGGGGGCGTCCTCGGCCTCCAGCGACAGGATCGGCAGCCCCTCCACCACATAGTCCCCGAAGCGGAAGTGCAGGGTCACCCGTCCCTCGACGCGTGCCGCCAGCTCGCCCAGGGCGGACAGGTCGGCGTTCTGCAGGTAGCCGGCGCGCCGGGCGTGGATCACATGGCGAGGGTTGTCGGTGGGCACCACGGTAGGCAGGTAGCGCCAGCGCTCGCCCTGCTGACGTGCCTGGAGGCGTTCCAGGGCCAAGCGGGTGGCACGGTGCAGGTCCGAGGCCACGGCATCGATCTGGATCGACTCAGACACGTTGTGAATGAAGTAGACGAACAGCCCCAGGCAGTGGACGACCATGGCACAGGCGAGGTAGATCGCCAGCGAGCGCCAGGTCGTCTCGCCGCCGGCGACATCCGGCACGATCAGCAGCATCAGGATGAACAGGATGGTGCCCAGGTAGTGGCCCAGCACCCACTGGTGGGGCCGTTCGGTGACCAGGCCGAACACCAGCTTATGGGAGAACTGGCCGCCGGCCTGGGAGAGCACCGACATCACCATCGAGAAGCTGAACACCATCAGCGAGATCATGCCGCCGAGCAGGGCCGCCAGCAGCGCGCGGGTCGCCTCCGGCGCTTCCAGGCCCAGGGCGGTGAGCAGGCCCGGCAGCTGCTGGTTGGAGACCGGCAGCAGCAGGGCGGCGAGTCCCAGCAGTGCGTAGACGACCGCCAGCAGGGAGGGCAGGTAGGCGATGCTCTGGCGATAGGCCTTGAGCAGGTGGAGGGGCCAGGAGAGCAGGGCGCGCATGAGTGACTCCTCGCGGAACGAGCCTCCCTTATGGCGCGTCTCGCCGTTCGGGGCAACCCCGCTTGTTACCCACTAGCCATAAGCCATAAGCCGTAAGCCATAAGAAAAGGTTCATCGCACTTTGCCGGGAAACGCGGCACGGATCTTCAGGAAAAAGTACGCCGTGTCGCGGTACCCGTAGGCCATCCGCTTGATGACCTTGATCCGGTTGTTCATCCCCTCCAGCACACTGGTGTTCAGCCGGTGTCGGGTGCTGGATAGGATTCCTTCAAGGTACGGGGCCAGCCGCTTGGCGAAGCGTCCCAGGGCCTCAATGCCGCTGCTGGTGGTCATGTCGTACCATTCCTGCCAAGCGTTTCGGGCGGTGGCCTCGTCATCCGCAAACCACAGGGTCTTGAGCTGGTCCTTGAGCAGGTACGCCGTGGTCAATGACGCATTGGCCGCCAACAGCTCCTCCAACCTCACTGCCTGCTCGGGCTTGAGGTTGTCGGCATTGCGCAGCAGCAACCAGCGGCTGCCCTTGATCACCTTACGGGCGGCCTTGTCGTCGCGCAGCTGATTGGCCTGATCGACGCGGACCCGATCCATCACCTCGCGTCCATACTTGGCCACGACATGGAAACGGTCATAAACCACCTCGGCGTTGGGACACTGGGCCTTCACCTCGAGATCGAAGGCCGAATTCATGTCCATGGCGACCGCCTCGATCTGCTCTCGTGCCTCGCCAAGCCACTCGAAGAAGGGGCGGATCGCCTCACGGGATCGGCCCTCGCCGATCCACACCACCTGCTGGGTGTCGGCGCAGGCGACCACCGTGGCGTAGCGGTGCCCCTTGTGCAGGGCGAACTCGTCCATCATCAGGCGCCGCAGCCGTGTCGGGTCTGGTGCCGGTAGGTCGCGTTGCAGGCGCAGCTTGTCGATGGTTTTGACGGTGTGCCAGTGCAAGCCGACCAGCTCCGCAACATGTCGAATCGGCAGCAGCGTAACCAGACGCTCCACCCACTGGCGCAACGTGGTGGTGACCGGTGAGCGCCCCGGTAACCAGTCGATGCGCTCCCGTGTCGGACCGCAGACAGGGCAGCGAAGGCGGCGTACTGGGACGTTGAGCTCCACCCGGTAGATCAGCAGCGGCGCCTCACGAACGCGCCGGCGATGCACGTCATGTACCAGGAAACAGGCATGGTCGCAGCCGCTGCAGACCGGCGGAATCCGATCATCGGGCTCCAGCTGGAGCCGCAGCGTTTGGGGGGCCAGGAACTCGTGGTGAACGACGGTGAACCCTTTCCAGAACAGGCAGAGCGGGGTAGCATCCATGGCAACGGCGGTATCCGTGAGCAGACGTTTGTGGTGAACATCAGCTTACTCGGATTTACCGCCGTTTCTCTATCCTGCCTTCGCTCCACGCCCCGACCGTTTCACGCCAGTCTGCGAAGAACCTAAGAAAACCCCACAGACACTGGAGTCTGTGGGGTTGGCTTTCTTAAGCGGAACAACAGCTTATAGATTACCGCTCCGGCGAAGCCGGTCAGGCGTCGATCCGCTTGTACTTCATGCGGTGCGGGGTGTCGTCGCCCACGCGCTTCTTGTGGTCCGCCTCGTAATCCGTGTAGTTGCCCTCGAAGAACTCCACGTGGGAGTCGCCCTCGAACGCCAGGATATGGGTGGCGATGCGGTCGAGGAACCAGCGGTCGTGGGAGATCACCATGGCACAGCCGGGGAAGGCCAGCAGCGCCTCCTCGAGGGCCCGCAGGGTCTCGATGTCCAGGTCGTTGGAGGGCTCGTCGAGCAGCAGCACGTTGGCGCCCTGCTTGAGGGTCTGGGCCAGCTGCAGGCGGCCGCGCTCACCGCCGGAGAGCTCGTTCAGCCGCTTCTGCTGGTCGTTGCCCTTGAAGTTGAAGCGCCCCACGTAGGCCCGCGAGGAGACCTCGTAGCCGTTGATGTTGAGGATGTCCTGGCCGTCGGAGACCGCCTCCCACACCGTCTGCTTGTCGTCGAGGCCGTCGCGCAGCTGCTCGACGTAGGCGACATCGACGGTGTCGCCGACCACCACCTCGCCGGCGTCGGGCTGCTCCTTACCGGTGATCAGCTTGAACAGCGTCGACTTGCCCGCGCCGTTGCCGCCGACGATGCCGACGATGGCACCCTTGGGCACGGTGAAGGTCAGCTCCTCGTAGAGCAGCTTGTCATCGAAGGCCTTGGCGACGCCGTGGAACTCGATGACCTTGTCGCCCAGGCGCGGGCCGGGCGGAATGTAGATCTCGTTGGTCTCGTTGCGCTTCTGGAAGTCGCCGGACTGCATCTCCTCGAAGCGGTTGAGGCGCGCCTTGCTCTTGGCCTGGCGGCCCTTGGCGTTGGAACGCACCCACTCGAGCTCGTGCTTGATCGCCTTCTGGCGCGAGGCCTCCTGCTTGGCCTCCTGCTCCAGGCGCTTCTCCTTGGCCTCGAGCCACTGGGAGTAGTTGCCCTCGAAGGGGATGCCCTGGCCGCGGTCGAGCTCGAGGATCCAGCCGGCCACGTTGTCGAGGAAGTAGCGGTCGTGGGTGATCGCCACCACGGTACCGCTGTAGTCGTGCAGGAAGCGCTCCAGCCAGGCCACCGACTCGGCGTCCAGGTGGTTGGTGGGCTCGTCCAGCAGCAGCATGTCGGGGCTCGAGAGCAGCAGCCGGCACAGCGCCACGCGGCGCCGCTCGCCGCCGGAGAGATGACCGACCTGGGCCTCCCAGGGCGGCAGGCGCAGGGCCTCGGCGGCGACCTCGAGCTTGCGCTCCAGGTTGTGGGCGTCGGCGGCCTCGATGATGTTCTCCAGGCGGGCCTGCTCGGCGGCCAGGGCGTCGAAGTCGGCGTCCGGCTCGGCGTAGGCGGCGTAGACGCCGTCGAGCTTCTCCTGGGCCTCCTTGATGCCGGCCAGCGCCTCCTCGACGGTCTCGCGCACGTTCTTGCTATCGTCGAGCTCGGGCTCCTGGGGCAGGTAGCCGACGTTGATGCCCGGCATCGGGCGCGCCTCGCCCTCGTACTCGGTGTCGACGCCGGCCATGATGCGCAGCAGGGTCGACTTGCCGGCGCCGTTGAGGCCCAGCACGCCGATCTTGGCGCCGGGGAAGAAGGAGAGCGAGATGTCCTTGAGGATCTGCTTCTTGGGGGGCACGACCTTGCCCACCCGATTCATGGTGTAGACGTAAGAACCTGTTTGCCCGTGTTTGTCGCCTTTTGCCATCTTAATAACACCTATAGGCTTGTGAATTCATGACTTTAGAAGATTTTTGAGCGCTTGGCGCAAAATAAAAAAAGTTATTTTTAGGTTGGCCACCCTATTATTCTTTACTATACTAAGAAAAGTCAAGTTTTGGGGCGGGGTGGTCATGGGTTGCAAGGTCGTAGAAATAACGTGCAACGGCGCTAGGAGAAAGGTGCTGGTGCAAGAGCACATGCCTCTTTACTACCCGAATCTTTATGTGACTCTTGAGCAGTCGAGTCGGGCATTAAACACACAGCAAAAATATTTAGAGCATATCGGGTTGCTTGAAGACTTTCTTGAGTATGAATCAATTAATCTGATAAAACGCTTGGAAGATCGCCTTAAGTCATGCTATTTAACTGATAGTGAAATTTCAAGATTCGTTGCGGATGCCGCATTAACTAAAAAAACTCTGGATAAAAGGTACGCAGACTTGCGTCTTCTACCAGCGGGCTATGAAACGGTAGGTAGAACTCACGCACAGCAACGTCTTGAAGCTGTGCGTGACTACCTCAAGTTTCTTTATGACAAGCTAGGTGATGAAGCGACACGAGATGCAGCCGTTAATGATGTTGAGCGACGTTTTAATAGAAAAATAAAGGCCGCCAAGCCTGCTTGGAAAAAGAGGAAAAACGAAGAGATGAAAGGGTTGGATAATCAGGAGCGTGCTCGCTTGTTAGAGGTCATGCATCCTGAAAGCTCCAAGAGTCCCTTCGCAAATAAATCGCTGAGGCTGCGTAATTATATTATCCTTCTCCTGGGTCTTGAGCTGGGGCTACGTCGCTCCGAAATGCTGCTTATTAAGCTCAACGATATTCATTGGCACAGCGGGAAACTCTCAGTTGTCAATCTTGAGGATGAGAAAATCGACCCGCGTGCTCTGGCACCACAATTCAAAACCCACGAACGCATGCTGCAAATGAGTGATAACCTTATCTGGGCGCTACAGGAGTATGTAGATACTCACCGTATCATGACGAAGGGGCCGTCTGAGGCGAAAAAAAATCCGTTTTTGCTTGTGTCTCATAGACGAAATGAAGGTAAACCTTTAAGCATCAAAGCGCTGGATGGCGTTTTCCCCCGAGTCGGCAAGGTGGCACCTGAGCTGGCTCACATTCATCCCCATATTCTAAGGCATGACTCGGTCTACACGATGCTTGAAAGCATGCGCGAGGAGCTTGAAAAGCTCACGCCAGAGGATCGCACAACTCAAGTTCAAAAGACCCTCACTTGGATGTTTGGGTGGAGTCCTGAATCGAGCATGCCGGGACTCTACGGGGCGAAGTTCTGGAAAGAAGAAGCAGATAAGGCAATGAAAACACGCTCGGGTAGATTCAAGGTGACCAGGAAGGGTGATGAGGCTGAAATTTTCAAGGGATACGCAGAATGAATATAGCTGCTGCCGCACTTCAATCACCGACAGAGGACACTCTCGATGCTTGGCTGAATACACCTCGACTCGCCAAATGCGGCGAGTTTTTCACTCCCTCTGAACCAAGGTGGTGGCCTGATAGCTCAGTTAACATCTCGATCAATTGGCAAGCCGCAATCGCTTGTGTTCCGTCCGACTGGCAACGCTGGTTACACGCCGCCTTAGCCTACCGCATGGTGGAGGTCTCACAGGGGACTATGGTACTCGCTACTTCAGTTCTGTCGCGCGCGGCACAGGTAGGGCTTGATCCCCTCAATGAGTATCACGTGATCGATTTGCGCGAACGGTTTAATATGGGAGAATTTTCCGCGCTGACCGGTTTCATGAAATTTTGGCAAGAGTGTGAATCGCTTGAACAGCGACCATCACAAGCCCTGATTGATGCTTATGACACACTACCCAGAAAGAAGTGTCCCCGAAATGATGTCATCTTGCGCTTAGATCCTGAACAGGGGCCGTTCACGCAGGTGGAGCAAGACGCCCTACACCAGTGGGCGCATGAGCAGTTCTGTCACGGCAATTTGGATCCTGAGCACTACCTCTATTTGCGTCTGTTGATGATCTACGGGCAGCGTGGTGTGCAACTACGGATGATGGTCTTTAACGACTTTGTCAAAACCGAACGGGGCTATCAGGTTAGAATCTTCTGGGCGAAGCAGAAAGATAATGATGCGGGATGGAGAGAAAAATCCGAGACCTTCAGCTTAGATGAGGATCTTTACAATCTCGTGCAGGCCTATCGGTCGATTGTCCTCGCTCGACTTGAGCAGGAATATCCTGGTCGAGCCGATTGGGATAAAGCGATTGCGAATGTGCCACTCTTTCGTCGCAAGCTGGAAAATAGAGCAGTTGGTAGAGAGCTGCTCCCCGTAATAGTTGACATGCCTGATCACACTTCGTTGGAGCAGGAACCTAAGGCGAAGTTTCATGCTTCCGCTAGTGTTATAAGATCTTGGCTGTTGCAAATGGAGAGGAGGCCTGACTTTCCCATTTCTTCGCGCACCCATCAGCCTCTTAAAATCAGCAAGGGGCATCGTTTCAGGCACACGCTCGGTACCGATCTCTCGAATGCAGGGCTGGATGAGTGGTCAATAGCTAGCGCATTGATGCATTCTGATACATATACTGTTCGTAAATATCGAGCAGTATCGGCAGAGCTGATGAAGCTAATTGACGAGAAGATGAGCGACCATCTCGCGATTGTCGTGAGAGCGTTTACAGGTACCATCGTGAAAGATCGCGCTTCAGCCAAAAATGGAGATCGAGTGAATCGCCAGATTGAGGATTTGGCCGTCTGTGGTGCCGATGCAGCTTGCCATCTTGACGCCCCATTCACATGCTACGGATGCAGCAAATTTCAGCCACTTCTTGATGCGGATCACATTGCCGCACTTGATCGGTTGGAACGCCGCCGTGCGCAAACCATCGCCACCGATAAAACTACAGGTGTGCTCTGGGACCGTTCCATTCTGGCGTGTCGAAAGGTAATTATCGATTGCTACGCGCTGCGTGAATCAGGCAAGTTAGGCGGAGGTGACGCATGAGTAATATCATCGATTTTAAACCCCAGATTCACCTTGAAGCCGCCGCGCAACTGGATGCCTTTATCGCGTGGGCGAAAGCCACTTTGCCCAAGGGCGTTCCTAATCAACGAGTCCATTCAGGAATACGGTGGGATATGGAGTCGTGGCATAAATCGGGAGTTGTCAGTTGCTCTTTCACGGCACATGGAGCACCTAGATATTCGAAGGCAAAAGACAAAAAATATATGCAGCCGCCGTTCATAGATTTCGCCAAAGCGATAGTTGTTTATTATAGAGTGTTTCTAGGAAAGAAGTCGGTGAGGGAGTGGCTCACTGCGGCCAAGGTTCTTGAGGTTGCGCTGGTCGAATTGTCTGGAACACGAGATGTGACAAGAGTGTCGGCTGCTATCTGCAACAGGGCCTGTGAGCACTTCAAGAACGACTATCCTCGCGGCGACACTGCATACAATAATGGCAAAAGTCTCGAAAAAATAGTCCAGTTGATGAGGGATAAAGGGTTGCTTGCCAACCCCTTTCGATGGTCTTCGCCGCTGCGAATGAAGTCCCCAGCTACGCTGAAGGAGCAGAAGAAAAATCGCGACAAAAAATTGCCGAGCCGTGAAGCCATTATAGCCTTGGGGGAGTTATTTAATAACGACCTGACCAGTCCGCTGGATATTATAACTACATCAGCGTGTGTCCTCTTGCTCAGTCAGCCTAGCCGCATCGGAGAATTAGTCGATGTTGAGCATGACTGTTTGGTGTTTAAAGAGGATGCTGATGGTGGTCAGCGCATGTTCCTGCGATGGTACGCTGAGAAAGGTTTTGGAGCGACGGTTAAGCCCGTTGTGACCGGCATGGAGATTTCGGTGGAGCGTGCCCTCAAGCTGTTGGAACCGATCACTGATGAGGCGCGCAATTATGCAGCATGGCTCGAAGATCATCCCGAAAAATATCCGCCCCATGAAGGTGTGCCCCTAAAAGGTCTAGATGAACCGCTCTCGTATGATGAGGCCTGTGCTGCGCTAAAGTTGAAGTTTGGTGTGCTGACATCGCCGCGATCCGCTTTTAAGGATGGTTTTCTCGACTCTCTGGAAAAAAATAAATCATTAAGCCCTGATGCACAGTTTTTGCTCGATGATATACGAGCAGGTTGGGATACCAGTAATGGGAAGCGAATTTATTTGAATGGCAAGCTCAATCACTACGTATTTAACGATAGTGCGGTCATTACGTTGCGAAAACTTAATATCTTAATGCGTGAAAAGTATCTTCCTAAAAACTTCCCGTTTACCTCGCCTGCAGCAGATGGCAAGAAACGCGTGAAGTACCGCGACGCATTGTTTACAGTACGAACGGGGAGTCTGCCTGATGAGACAAAGAAGAGGAGAGACGTAATGGCCCGTGACTTTGGAGTGGAGATCGCTGCCAAACCTTCTCGATTGTCGGGGCAATTAGGAGGTGATCGGAAGATGCAGAGTATTTTCGAGCGTCACGGATACAAGGGCATTAAGGTAAATACGCATGCTTTCCGCCACGAGCTGAATACTGAGATGCACCGAGCAGGACTTTCACAACTTTTGATCGATGCATTTTCTGGACGCACTAGTATGGGCTCGGTCTACAATCATGAGACCGTCGAGGAGCGTACCCAAAGGGTTGCGCACTATCACCCCAAGACCAAGCACAGCAATGCGGCTCAGAGACTGGAGAAGGTCAAAACAAATCAACCTTTGAGTCTCAGTGATGTGAAGGATCTCCATGAGGGTGATCAGGACCTAGTCATCCATCAGACACACGTTGGGATCTGTGTGCACAACTTTGCCTCCGAACCCTGTCCGAAAATGGGGGCCTGCTTGACATGCGGGAAGCTGGGTTGTGTTAAGGGTGATGATGTGAAGCTCGCAAATCTCAAAGAAGAGCGCGCGGACCTTAAGCGCCGCTATGAAAAAGCGCTTGATGCCAAGTCTCGCGACATCTTTGGGGCCTCGGAGTGGGTCAAAAAAGTGGGTATGGATCTCTATAAGTGTAACGCGCTGATCCGAACCTTGGAGAATCCCGAACTCGAAAACGGCGACATCGTGTGGAACGTCGATAATGGTTGGACACTGACAAACAATGCCGCAGCAATGGCCGGGCTGATGGATGCCAACGTTATCGAAGATAAAAACGAGCAGCTGCCGTCGTTGGATGAGTTGTCAGCAATGTTAGACGATATTGAGGTGTAACTGTGGGGCATTTAACGAAGAAAGATGAAGCTAATATCATCAAGCTGATTGAAGAGTGGTCTGGGCCTAAGCTGACTTGGCCTCTTCTGGTTGAGGCCTGCAAAGCCAAGCTCAACATTAGTCGTGCTCGCCAGTCTTTGATGAAGTTGCCAGCAGTGGATATGGCAATGAAGGATCGCAAGGCGGCGCTTAAAGCATCAACTTCGAAGCCGGGCTGGGTTAAGGATATTCAGCAGGCAAATGAGCGTATTGAAAAGCTGACTGAAGCGAATCAGCAGCTCAAAATGGTTAACAAGAAACTTCTTGAGCGCTTCATTATTTGGCAGGCCAATGCGGATATGCATGGCGTATCTCAAACGAAGTTGGATCGACCGCTGGTTCAGTTCAGGAAGTAGTTTGGAAGGCGCTTTGGTGACCTGTTTGCATGTAAGCTTAGGAGTATAGGGTGCGGGCTTTCTGGCTCTTCGTTGGCGTTGACTAACTTGCCATGTGATAATCTCAATCTATGCATGAGATTAACGAGCTTTCCGCCATTGGGTGGGGAAGATAAATCTCCATAGATTCTGGCACTTTTTCTACGAGCTAAAGCCTTGTGAATACTCACACCCATGACTTCCACTACGACTCCGACCTCATCGGTGGCTCGCTCATGGTCCGCGAGAGCCGCATTGTGGCGGAGCTGCTGCTGGCTGGCGTCGATGACGCGGCCTGGAAGGCGGCCATTCTCGACGAGAATCGCCTCCAGAAGGCGCGGCCGGCCACGGCCAGGCGCATGGCCCAGGCAATTCGCAAGCGCCTTGAGCGGCTTCCTAAGCCGTTCTGGCAGGTGTTGAGCGATGGGGATGACCAGCTGGCCACCCAGGTGGCGTTCTGCGCGGCGCTGGCCCGCAATCTGCTGCTGGTGGAGTTCCTGGAGACGGTGGTGGCCGATGCCTTCGTGACCCAAGCCGAGCGCCTTGAGCCGTACCAGTGGGATGACTTCCTCGCTGATCGTGCCTACCGCGATCCGGTCATCAACGGCTGGACCGCTTCCTCTAGACGAAAGATGGGTCAGGTGGCCTTTCGCATGCTATCCGAAGTAGGCTTGATGGAGAGTGCGCGTAGCCGCCGGCTGCGTCCGCTGATGCTGCGGCCCGAGGTAGTGACCCTGCTGGAAAGGCACCACCTGATTCGGCTGCTGGACTGCCTGAGTGCCCTGGGACCGCGTTGAACGCCATGGACCCGGGCTGGCGGTAGCGTGCCCGAAAGCCCGCTATCCACCACAGGCCGCGGCACAAAGCATTATAAAACGCTCAATCATAACGAAAAGAACGACACCGGACGCAAGGATGAGAGCCGTATGTCACCGCTCACGCAGGGGCCGTCCCACCGCGAAGATCCTCACCTGAAGGATCGCCTCAACCAGATCGCCGAGAAGATCACCAGCCCGGCTTTCCTCTCCGGCCAGGGCCTGGGCAACGAGATCGGCTTCTGGATCTTCGACTATCCCCCCGAGCACGAACTGCAGGTTCGTGAGTACCTCACCTTCCTGGAAGGGGTACTGTCCCGTCAGCACAGCGAGCTGACGGTCGACCACGTCAACCTGCTGCGCGTGCTGCGCGACTATCTCCATGAGCGTGGCTTTCTCGATAAGGCCATCGCCATGCAGCAGACCAAGGGCGATGCGGCGCTGCTCAAGGCGCTGCGCGGCCCGCTGCACATGGACAAGTTCGCCCCCTTCCTTATCCGACACGCGCTGTCGGACGACCCCGATATCATTCTTTTGTCAGGCGTGGGTAGCGTCTGGCCGGTGATGCGTGCCCACAGTTTGCTCAATGCGCTGCATGGCAGGCTCGGCCACAAGCCGTTGGTGCTCTTCTATCCTGGCCGCTATGACGGCCAGAGCCTGGCCCTCTTCGACCAGATCGCCAGTAACCACTACTACCGGGCGTTTTCTCTCGTGCCGTGACGCATGGGCGCCCGGCTCAGTCAGTCCCCAGGGAACTCTCGATCTGAAGGCCAGCCGGCAGCCGTGCTGCGCTGGCACCCGCTTTGTTGACCGCCTTGCCCCACCACGGGAGCGAGGCGTTGCCCGTTAAGGAATCGATCGGACATGCGTATCCAGGACCTCTTCCAGAAACCCTTGAACCGCCCCATCAACGGGGTGGTGAAGGCCGACCAGAAGGACCGTGAGACAGTCTACCAGGAGCTCGACGAGTACGTGGTGACCAACGAGCTGGAGAAGCACTTCCGCGCCTTCTTCGAGTCCTACGCCACGCCGCTCAGCGATCCCTCCATCGCCAACCGCGTCGGGGTGTGGATCTCGGGCTTCTTCGGCTCCGGTAAGTCGCACTTCCTCAAGGCGCTGTCGTATCTGCTGGCCAACATCGAGGCCGAGGATGAGGCCGGCAACCATCGCCGCGCCGCCGAGTTCTTCGACGAGCACAAGCTCCATGACCCGATGATCCGCGCCGACATCACCAAGGCGGTGCAGCAGCCGGCGGATGTCATCCTGTTCAACATCGACAGCAAGGCGAGCTCCAACGACGGCGGCAACCCGATCCTCAACGTCTTCCTGCGGGTGTTCAACGAGTACCAGGGCTTCAGCGGCGACCACCCGCATATCGCCCACATGGAGCGCCACCTGGCCCAGCGCGGCGTGCTGGAACGCTTCAAGGCGGCCTTCCAGGAGGCCAGCGGCATGGTCTGGGAGGAGGAGCGCGACGGCTTCCAGTTCTATCAGGACGACATCGAGCAGGCGATCAGCCAAGCCCTGGATCTCTCGCCGGAGGCGGCCCACAAGTGGTTCGAGGATTCCGAGGAGACCTTCAGCGTCTCGGTGGAGAACTTCTGCCGCTGGGTGAAGGAGTACCTGGACGCGAAGTCTCCCACCCAGCGTATCGTCTTCATGGTGGATGAGGTGGGTCAGTTCATCGGCAGCAACACCCGCCTGATGCTGACCCTGCAGACGCTGACCGAAAACCTCGGCACCATCTGCGGCGGTCGCGCCTGGATCGTGGTCACCTCCCAGGCCGACATGGACGCCGTGCTCGGCGAGATGACCGCCGCCAAGGCTAACGACTTCTCCAAGATCGCCGGTCGCTTCAAGACTCGCCTGTCGCTGTCGAGCTCAAACTCCGACGAGGTGATCCGCAAGCGCCTGCTGGCCAAGAAACCGGAAGCGCGCGACGAGCTGGCCCAGGTGTTCGAGGCCAAGGGTGCGGTGCTGCGCAACCAGCTGACCTTCGACCGCTCCGGCCCCACGCTCAGGAACGTCGACGGCGTAGAGAGCTTCATCGCTAACTATCCCTTCGTGCCGTACCACTTCCAGTTGGTCCAGAAGGTCTTCGAGGAGATCCGCAAGGTCGGCGCCACCGGGGCCCACCTGGCCTATGGCGAGCGTTCCATGCTCGACGCCTTCCAGATGGCCGCCAAGGCGGTGGGTGACCAGGAGGTCGGTGCCCTGGTGCCAATGCATAGCTTCTACCGTGCCGTGGAAGGGTTCCTCGATACCGCGGTGAAGCGCACTATCGACCAGGCCAGCGAGAACGTCGCGCTGGATGACTTCGACGTCGAGATCCTGCGCACCCTGTTCATGATCCGCTACGTGGATCTGGTCAAGGGCACCCTCGACAACCTGGTTACGCTCTCCATTACCCGCATCGACGACGACCGCCTGGCGATCCGCGAGCGCCTGGAGGGCACCCTAGCGCGGCTGGAGAAGGAGAGCCTGGTCACCCGCAATGGCGAGGAGTACCTGTTCCTCACCAACGAGGAGCGTGACATCACGCGCAAGATCAAGGCCACCGAGATCACCAGCAGCGACGAGAACAAGCTGCTGGCCGAGATGATCTACAAGGACCGCCTGCGCGACCGCAACAAGTACCGCTATCCGCTCAACAAGACCGACTACACCATCGGCCGCTACCTGGATGGCCACACCATCGACGGCCGCTTCCAGAGCCAGCTACGCGTCGAGGTGGTCTCGCCGCTGGATATCGATTACGTCCAGAGCTACTCGGTCCAGAACGGCGAAGCGGGCTGCATCCACCGCAGCAACGAGAACCAGGGCCAGGTGCTGATCCGTCTCGGCGACAACAAGGCCTTCTTCGACGACCTGCGCACCACCCTCAAGACCGAGAAGTACATCCGCCTGAACGCCGCCTCCGGCGACAGCAGCGTGGAGCGTATCCTTGCCGACCGCGGTCGCGAGAACCAGGAGCGTCGCAAGCACCTGCTGGTGCGCTTGGAGGATATGCTGCTGGAGGCCGACGTCTACGCCCTGGGCCAGAAGCTCGACATCAACAGCAGCAGCCTGAACACCCGTCTCGACGACGCCTGCCAGTACCTGCTGGAGAACACCTACAGCAAGCTCGGCTACCTGCAGGTGCTCAACCCCGACCCCATGCGCGAGCTCCTCGCGGTGATGACCGCCGACGACATCGGTCAGCAGGCCATCGAGCTCGACGGCGAGGAAGGCAACCCCCAGGCGGTGCGTGAGGTGGAGCAGTACATTGGCCTGCATGGCGGCGAGCCGGTGCCGCTCAACCCGCTGCTGGAGCGCTTCAACAACCGCCCCTTCGGCTGGCCGGTGGAGGAGACCCTGCTGATCCTCGGGCGGCTGTATGCCGCAGGAAGGCTCACCTTCCACACCGCCGGCCCGGCACTGCCCGGCAAGGAAGCCTTCGAGCTCCTCAACAATAGCCGGCGACGCAGCGAGGTGCGCATCCAGAAGAAGCGCCAGACCGACGACGCCGTGCTGCGCCAGGTGCGTAACCTCACCAAGGACCTGTTCACCAAGCTCGGGCCCTCCAGCGAGACCGAGCTCTACGCCTTCTACGTCGAGCAGTTCAGCATCTGGAAGAAGGACCTGGAGGCCTATCGCAGCAAGACCGAGGTGAGCCGCTTCCCAGGGCGTGCCGCCATCGACAGCACCCTCAAGGAGGTCGAGCGCCTGCTGCGCATCGATGACAGCTTTGACTTCTTCAAGGCGGTGGCCGATCAGCAGGAGGATCTCCTCGATCTCGAAGAGGAGTACCGCGACCTCCATGAGTTCTTCACCAAGCAGCTCACCACCTGGAAGCAGCTGGACCAGGCGCTGACCCGTTTCAAGCCCAACCGCACGGCGCTGGAGAAGGAGCCCGAGGCAAAGGCGGCCCTGGGCGAGCTGGACCGCATCTACGCCTCCGAGGCGCCCTACGCCATGCTGCAAAAGGTCTCCGGCCTGGTCCAGACCGTCGAGGAGATCAACTGCCGGCTGTTGGAGCAGAAGCGCGAGCATGCCATTGGCCTGATCGACAAGCGCATCGCCCGGATCAGCGCGGAGATCGTCAAGAGCGGTATCGGCACCCCGGAACTTAGTAACCGCTTGCTACGCCCGCTGCAGCTGCTCAAGTCGGAGATCGAAGCGGCCACCAGCATTGCCCAGATCTACCTGCTGCAGGGCGATACCGCCAATGACCGCGAGCAGGAGAGCCTCGACGAGCTTCACCGCGAACAGCAGGCCGAAGCCGAACGCCAGCGTGCCGCAAGCCGGAAGGCGGATAACGGCAGCAAGCCCGACCGGGATGCCAAGCCTGCCGGCGAGGGCGGCTCATCCGAGGGCGACGGCGGCCGCGATACCGGCACGCCGCCCGGTGAAGTGCGCGAGCCTGTGCCCACCCGAGTCGCCGCACCCAAGCCGGTGGCCAACGTCAGCGTCAGCCAGGTGCTCAGCCGCACCCATGAAGGCGTCTACCTGGAGAGCCAGCAGGAGGTCGATGCCTTCCTGGATGCGCTCAAACGCGAGCTCGACGACGCCATCCAGGCCAACAAGCGCATTCGCATCCGCTAAGCCGCCGCTCTACCGGGCTGACCTGTCCCTCAGCGCACGGGGCTGCCACGCTCAATTTGCCAACCCTTCGGCAACCCGCACGATCAGGAATCCAGCATGAACACAGGGAATATCAAGAAGTTCGCCCCCAAGGCGCGTACCCGCTTCATTGAGACCATGACCCGCCAGGCCGCCCGCTACGGGATCAGCTCTGGTCACAAGGGCGAGGGCCACGTGGCGCCCACCGAGGTACGTGGCGACGTGATGCTGATAAGCGCCCTGGATGGCCAGACCCACAGTTTTCCCAAGGCGCTGCGCGGCCCCCGCGAGGCGCTGGCCAAGTGGGTGACCCAGCTGGGCTTCGAGCAGGCCATGGAGCAGGCCGCCTACAGCTGGTTCAACCGCCTGTGCGCGATCCGCTTCATGGAGCTCAAGGGCTATCTGGATCATGGCCGGCGGGTGCTCTCCCACCCGGACCATGAGGGCGGCTTCCAGATCCTTGATGACTGCCTGGAGATCGACCTGCCCGGGCTGGATACCGCCCGGGTGCGCGAGCTCAAGCTCGATGGCACCCAGGACGAGGCGCTCTACCGCGAGCTGCTGCTGGCCCAGTGTCATGCCCTGCATGAGGCCATGCCCTTCCTGTTTGAGCCGCTGGACGATGCCAGCGAGCTGCTGCTGCCGAACAACCTGACCAAGACCGACTCGCTGATCCGTGAGCTGGTGGAGGCGATCCCTGAGGAGGACTGGCATGACGTCGAGGTGATCGGCTGGCTCTACCAGTTCTACATCGCCGAGAAGAAGGACCAGGTGATCGGCAAGGTGGTGAAGAGCGAAGATATTCCCGCCGCCACCCAGCTGTTCACCCCCAACTGGATCGTTCAGTACCTGGTGCAGAACTCCGTGGGACGCCAGTGGCTGCAGACCTACCCGGATTCTCCCCTCAAGGGCGAGATGCCCTACTACATCGAGCCCGCCGAGCAGGAGCCCGAGGTGCAGGCCCAACTGGACGCCATCACCCCGGCCAGCATCGACCCCGAGACCATCAAGGTGCTCGACCCCGCCTGTGGCTCCGGCCATATCCTGGTCGAGGCCTACAACGTGCTGAAGGCGATCTACGAGGAACGCGGCTACCGCTCCCGGGACATCCCCAAGCTGATCCTGGAGAACAACCTGTTCGGCCTGGATATCGACGACCGCGCCGCCCAGCTTGCCGGCTTCGCGCTGCTGATGAAGGCCCGGGAAGACGACAGGCGCATTTTCAGCCGTGGCATCCGCCTCAACGTCATGGCCTTGCAGAGCACCCAGCACCTCGATGCCAGCACCTTGTGGCGCGATCTCAACCTCTCCGGCGACTGGCACCAGGGCCAGTCCCAGAGCCTGTTTGAGAGCGAGCAGAAAGAACTCTCCAGCAACGACAGCACCTACAAGGCTATCGTCGACCTGATCGAGCTCTTCCAGGACGCCAAGACCTTCGGCTCGCTGATCGAAGTGCCCAACAGCTTCGAAGTCCCGCTCAAGACACTGATGGAGGTGCTATCCGAGCGGAGCAGCAGTGGCGACACCATGCAGAAGACCGCTGCCAGGCAGCTGGTACCGATTGTGCAGCAGGCGTGGGTATTGGCGCAGCGCTACGATGCTGTGGTGGCGAATCCACCGTATATGGGCAGCAAAGGCATGAACAAAGCGCTGAAAGACTACGCTAAAACTGCCTATCCCAACAGCAAGTCGGATCTGTTCGCGATTTTTATGGAGCATGGGTTCAGTCTGCTGAACGAAAACGCCTTTAATGCCATGGTCACCATGCAAAGCTGGATGTTCCTGTCCAGCTACGAAAAGATGCGTGAAGCGCTGCTGGAAAACAGCACCATTGAAACCATGGTGCATATGGGCAACGGCGTAATGAAAATCGCCTTTGGTACCAACGCCACCGTGTTTCGAAATTGCTATATCTCTGGAATGAAAGTCTCGTTCTCTTATGCAGAAGCTGGCGATATTAGCGATCAAGGCGAGCCATATGAGTTTCCGGTTAAGAACGAGCGACTGAAAGCCGTGGCGCCGGATGATTTCAAGAAGATTCCAGGGAGTCCAGTGGCGTATTGGATTGGAGCCAGTTTTGCAAAAACATTCGACCAACCAAAGCTTGATGAGATAATTACAACCGAAGGGCAAAATAAAACTGCAAATAATGATAAATATGTCAGGATGTGGTGGGAAGTTTCGCGCCAAAAAATCGGGCAAGATAAAATGTGGATTACTTACGCTAAAGGCGGTGAGTATAGGAAGTGGTTTGGTAATATGCAGCATGTGGTAGATTGGTCTGAAGAAGCAAGAGTTCATTATAGAAAAGATAGTTCGTGTAGGATTGTTGGAGAAAATTTTTGGTATAAAGAAGGGCTTACTTGGACTGATATAACCTCAGGGGGGGCATCATTTAGATACCTTCCAGAAGGAGGTACTTTTGATATGTCAGGACCGACAGCTTTCTTTGAGAGCAGAGATGAAATTTATAGAACGCTACCACTACTAAACTCAAGCTACACCGCTTATCTTTTACCTATTATCAATCCAACACTTCATGCACAGTTGCGTGACATCAAGTCAATTCCGCAGCTAAACAAAGTCAGGTATAATGATAGGTGTATATTTATTGGTAAAGAATGTTCAAAAATCACCAAGCATGACTGGGACGAATATGAAGGGTCGCTAGATTTCAAAGAAAACAGCTTAGTGGAAAAGATATCTTTTGAGAACAATGCAAAAGAGAGCTATCAGAACATAAGAGGTGAGTGGATAAGCAAAGTAGACGAGATTAGGCACCTGGAAGAAGAGAATAATTCTCTCTTTGTAAAAGTCTACAACCTACAAAATGAGTTGAAAATTGAAGTTCCGTTAGAAGATGTAACGCTCACCTGCAATCCTTACTACCGCTATGGCGGCAACCGTCCGGAAGAAGAACTGGAAAACCTGCTCCAGTGCGACACTCTCAAAGAGCTGGTGAGCTACGCAATCGGCTGCATGATGGGCCGCTACTCTTTAGAAAAACCCGGCCTGATCCTCGCCAGTCAGGGCGAAACCGTCCGCGATTACTTCGCTCAGATCCCTGAGCCAAGCTTTTCCCCGGATGACAACGCCATCATCCCGCTCACTGATCAGGAATGGTTCACTGACGATGCCACCAACCGTTTCCGTGACTTTGTCCGTACCGTCTGGGGTGATGAGCATCTCCAGGAAAACCTCGATTTCGTGGCTGAGAGCCTTTGCCTGCACGCTATCAAGCCCAAGAAGGGTGAGGCAGCTCTGGACACCATCCGCCGCTACCTGAGTACGCAGTTCTACAAGGATCACCTGCGCACCTACAAGAAGCGCCCCATCTATTGGCTGTTCAGCTCCGGCAAGCAGAAAGCCTTCGAGTGCCTGGTCTACCTACACCGCTACAACGAGAGCACCCTCGCCGAGATGCGTACCGACTATGTAATCCCGCTCAGCACCAAGCTCGCCAGTTACGTAGAGAAACTGGAGCAGAACAAGGAGCGTAGCGCCTCCGCCGCCGAAGCCAAGCGCATCGAGAAGGAGCTGAGCAAGCTCTACAAGCAGCAGGCCGAGCTTAATGCCTTCGACGAGAAGCTGCGCCACTATGCCGACCAGCGGATCTCACTGGATCTCGATGATGGGGTGAAGGTGAACTATGGGAAGTTTGGGGATTTGTTGGCGGAAGTGAAGGCAGTGACAGGCGAGAAGCCAAAATGAGATGCACGAGCCACGTTATATCATTGCGCGGTATTATGAATATATAATGTCAGGAAATATGAATGGGTGAAAGAGGATTTACTCTAAAACCTGGCGCGAAATTGGCATTGTTTTTAGTGTCTTATACGCCTTTGTTTTTGATCATGTGCGTTACGCAGTTATATGAATACCGTGATTACTTTTCATGGGGTGGGTTAAACTATACATCTCTTGTTAATTATTTTCGCTATTTCGGTGCGGTCACGGCATTGTTTGTTATGTCTGCTTTTGGCTTGGTGGGGCTCTTCTTTTTATTGTCTAACATGCGTCGAAGAGCAAGCTCTAATGGGAAATTAGTCAAGGTTGTTGATATAGAAAATAAAAATAGCGAGTCGATATCATATCTTTTTACATACATAATTCCTTTCGTATTCCAAGACCTATCCAGTGTAACCAATGTATTTGCAGTTGGCGTGCTTCTTGTTGTCACCTATCTAATATACTCGAACTCATCAATGATCCTTATCAACCCGACTTTGAGTATGACTTACTCATTGTATCACGTTGAGTACGAGGATATGTCAAATAACAGAATACGGAAGGGGATGATTATTTCAAAAAATAAATTTTTAGAAGAGGATGACGAGATAAAAATACAGAGCATGGGTCATAAGCTTTATTACGCTGTCTAGGGAGGTGGAAGTGATTGTTAACGAGAAGCTTACTAAAGCAAGAACGATTTTGGAAAATAAACCTATATCGCTAAACTTGTTTTTTGTTACTAGAGAAGTCAAAGATGGGATATCTAAGTCTGCTAAAGTGGTAGATAAGTACTGCTTTAAAGCTTGGAGTGTTGATGCATCTCCAGACCTGGACGAGTTTTTCCTTAAAAACCTTTCAAAGCAGCTTGATAGAGTGGTGGAATCCGAAGGCTACGAGCTAGAGCCTTATGAAGTTATTTCTGACGATCTGCCTAACAAGCTTTATACTTATGCGTTGAATAACGCGCTATCATTTTCCGAGGTCGTCACTGATCAAATAATTCCGGGCTCTTCTCGCTCCATTACGTCACTTGCTAGTGTTAAAAACAATCTTTGGGCTTACAGCTTGAAAATAACAAGCCCGAGAGGTTGTTTTTTAATGTTCAGGAAGTTGTCAAAAGGTAAAGTGGTAACAGATCAAGATCAAACGATGAAAGAAAAGATTTCTTCCTACTTTGATTCTTCCACTGCAGAACTAAAAGCCTCGCTCCAAGAAAGTATAACTTTCGACGATGAGCTGGATTGTATTTTTATCGACAACGAGTTTTTTGTTTTTAGAAAGTCTGGGTTTGAAAACATTGTTGGGCTTGAAGAGGATTTTAACGAGGCGGCCAACGATGTAATCGATATTGTTGAGGCTACTGATCTTATT
Source organism: Halomonas shengliensis (assembly GCF_900104135.1). Taxonomy (GTDB): domain Bacteria; phylum Pseudomonadota; class Gammaproteobacteria; order Pseudomonadales; family Halomonadaceae; genus Halomonas; species Halomonas shengliensis. The sequence continues at coordinate 355,312 of NZ_FNIV01000001.1, forward strand.
GACGGAGTTGAGCATATTAAGGCATCACTTAAAGAAAGTAGGTCTCTACTAAAAACCCTCTCTAATATAGCAAAAAAAGGGCATCATCATAATCTTAATCATGAAGAGATCAAAAAAATGAAAGAGGTGCTTCATAGATTTGAAGGAAAGGAGCTAAAGTCTACGCGCGAGGGTAGGCTTTTACTTGAAGACAAAAATGATGTTGGTTATTTCATAAAGCTTCTAAATGATTATTATAAACAGGGCCTGGTCTCCGGTGATGTCTATGGAACTCATGGTGGGCGATTGCTACCATCCGGTGAATAATATAAATATATATGGAGATTTTCTCTTATGTAATGTAACAACCCCATCCATCCAGCAAGGAGGCTAAATGCAACTCGACCAACTTCAGCAGGGGCTCCAAAACGCCTTCTTCACGGACGGCCACCGTTTGGTCTTCTGGTACGACCCGCCCGGCCACTTTGCTGATGCACTGGATGAGCTAACGCTGGAGGGCATTCAGATCCTCAACATGGCCGGGCAGTCCACCTTCGGCGTGAAGCTACGCCTGGAGCTGGATGAGTCCGAGCCCCCGACTCTGCTCTACTTCCCCTACGCAGAACCGGCACCGGAAGATGACTGGCTGCTGGACATAAAGCTCTACTCGGGGCGCTTCTACGCCGATCAGCTCTCGATGACCTTCAATGAGCTGGGCCTCACGCGGCATGCGCTGCGCGAGCACCTGGCCCAGCGGCAGGCGTTCCTGGGCAACCGCAAGCGTGTTGAAACGCTCAAGCGCCTGGTCACGCCGGAGATGGACGAGGATGGCCTGGATCTAGCCATGTGCGCCGCCGTGGTGGGTGCCCCCGCTAGCGATATTACTACGTTGCTGTTCCACCTCGGTGATGAGGCGGTGGCAGAAGAGACAGGGCTGGAGGGCAATCCCTCCTCGCTGGAGGAGATGACCAAGTACGCCCTGGTGCCGAGCCTGGTGCGGGCACTTCAGCTGGAGGTGGGGTACCCCGCCAGTCAGGCGGAGCTCAGCGGCGAGGCGGCGCTGCCGTTCGGCCAGCTGATGCTGCGGCTGCTTACCACCGGCTACTGCGAGAGCATCTCTGAGATCCCCGACTGGGCGCAGAGCCATGCCATCGCCTCGGTGAATGCCCGGGCCACCTCCCGGGCGCTGCTCTCCCGCTGGCGGGACAGCTCGCGCTTCTACCCGGCCTTCGATGTGATCTCCGGTTGGGTGGCCGAGGCGCTGCGTATCGAGGACAAGATCCGCGACGTGCCATTGGAGCGGCTGGCCAACGTGGCGACCTTCGAGGTGGTCGAGAAGCAGATCATCGTCGACCTGTGCTTGTCCATCCCCCAGGCCGATGTGCGCGACCTAGAGATGTTCCGCGGCATCATCGCCGAACGCCTGGACGGCTACTGGGCCTCACGGCACAAGAACGACGAGCGCCGGGCGCGCTACCGTCAGCTCTACGACGCCCTGAGCGCCGCCATTGATCTCTTTGCCCTGCGGCAGCAGCATCTCAACGGCTTCCACTACGAAAGCGTCGAGGCGCTCTACCACGCCTACAGCACCGAGCTCTACCGCTTCGATACCGCCTATCGCCACTATGCCGTGGCCTCCGACAGCACCGGCGTGGAACTGCTCAAGAAGCTCGATGAGGCGGTGGAGCGCTGCTACGACGAGTGGTTCCTGGGCCAGCTCACCCGCAACTGGAGCGAGCGAATCGACGCCGAGGGGCGCCTGCACGACTGGAAGCTGCCACGCATCCCCAACCAGCAGCACTTCTTCCGCGATGTGGTACGCCCGCACCTGGACGCTCACCGCAACAAGCGCCTGGTGGTGATCATCAGCGATGCCTTCCGCTATGAGGCCGCCGAGGAGCTGCGCGAGCGCATCAACGCCAAGCGCTACAGCGAGGCCACCCTGGGCAGTCAGCTCGGTGTGGTGCCCAGTTACACCACCCTGGGCATGGCCTCGCTGCTGCCGCATCGCGAGCTTACCTACCAGCCCGGCAGCGACAGCGTGCTGGTGGATGGCAAGTCCAGCCAGGGCACCGAGAACCGCAGCCAGCGCCTCAGCGCCGCCGTGAGCGGCCAGGCCATGGCCGTGACCGCCGAGGAGGTGAGGGGCTGGTCCCGCGAGCAGGGCCGCGAGGCGATCAAGGGGATGCAGCTGGTCTACGTCTACCACAACGTGGTGGATGCCCGGGGGGATACCGCCAGCACCGAGAGCGAGACCTTCGCCGCGGTGGAGGACGCCATCGAGGAGCTCGATACGCTCACCCGCAAGATCCTCATGCACCTCAACACCAGTACCGTGCTGGTCACCGCCGATCATGGCTTTCTGTTCCAACGCAGCAAGCTGGACGCCACTGACCGCACCAGCCTGACAGAGAAGCCGGCCGGCGCCTTCAAAAGCAAGAAGCGCTATGTGCTCGGGACGAGCCTGCCCGACAACCCCAGCGTATGGCACGGCCATACCCGCGAGACCGCCGCCACCACCTGCGATACCGAGTTCTGGATTCCCAAGGGCGCGCACCGCTTCCACTTCGTTGGCGGCGCTCGCTTCGTGCATGGCGGCATCATGCCCCAGGAGATCGTCGTGCCGGTGCTCACCGTCAAGCAGCTGCGCGGCGAGAAGGTCGAGAAGCGCACCCGCCGCAAGGTAGACGTGATCTCGCCCAAGGCCTCGCTGAAGATGGTCAACAATATCCAGCGCTTCGAGCTGCTGCAGACCGAGGCGGTCAGCGAGCAGCTCAAGCCCATCACCCTGGCCGTGGCCATCTACGAGGGCACCGAGGCGGTCTCAAGCGAGGAGACAGTGACCTTCGACAGCACGAGCGACAACATCAGCGATCGCATGAAGTCCGTGCGCCTGTCGCTGTCGGGGACCGACTTCGACCGCAAGCGCGACTACTTCCTGGTGCTGCGCGACAAGGACCTGCAGACCGAGCTTGAGCGCTACCGAGTGGTCATCGACCTGGCGTTCACCGATGATTTCTTCTGAGGTTGTCAATTGACAACCGGCGGCGAATGCCTAAGCTACTGGCAGGAGACACGATGACCCGCCCACGACACAGCAAGAAGGAAGTTGAGGCGGCGCTGGTCCACGCCGAGGCGCAGGGCTGGCGGGTTGAGCTCGCTTCGGGGCATGCCTGGGGCCGGCTGTATTGCCCACACAACGACAGTGAGTGCCGCTGCGGTGAGTTCTGCATCGTCAGCGTGTGGAGCACACCGAAGAACCCCGCCAATCATGCCCGACAGCTGCGCCGCGTGGTCGACAACTGCACGGGTGGCACATCCTCCGAGGAGGACGAGACATGACGACCTACGATTTTACCCTCAAGTTTGCGGTGCCCGGTGACCTCGGCATGGAGGCGCTGGAGTCCCGTCTGTTCGAGGCGGGCTGTGACGATGCCTTGATCGGCATTGGACTGAAGGGGCGCTTGGCCCTGGAGTTTTCCCGCGAGGCGGTGTCGGCTCAGCAGGCGATTACCAGCGCCATGTCGGATGTGAAGCGCGCCATTCCCGAGGCCCGCCTGATCGAGGTGGGGCCTGACCTGGTCGGCGTCACGGATATCGCCGAGCTACTGGCTTTCACCCGCCAGAACATGCGCAAGCTACTGCAAACGCACCTGGCGACCTTTCCGTTGCCGCTGCATGAGGGGCGTGCCTCGCTGTGGCACCTGGCCGAGGTGCTGGACTGGTTTCAGACCCATCAGCGCAGGAAGATCGACGACGCCCTGCATGAGGTGGCGCAGACCAGCATGCAGGCCAATGTGGCACGTGAAAGCCGCCGGGTGCCGGCGGAACACATCCGCCACTTCGATGATGCCCTGGTGTCATAAATGACCAATCCGATGGAACCCGCTCGAATGGAAGCGCTCCCCAACGTCGGCTCTGACGAGCCTGCCGACCTCGACACCCTGCTCAACACCCACTTCGCCGGTCGGGTGGTGCGCAAGGACCTGACCCAGCGGGTCAAGGAAGGCGCCAACGTACCGGTCTACGTGCTGGAGTACCTGCTCGGCATGTACTGCGCCTCCGATGATCAGGAGGTGATCGACGAGGGCCTGAAGAACGTCAAGACGATCCTCACCGACAACTACGTGCGCCCCGACGAGGCCGAGAAGGTGAAGTCGCTGGTCCGCGAGCGCGGCAGCTTCAAGGTCATCGACCGGGTGACCGTGCGCCTCAACGAGAAGCAGGACTGCTACGAGGCGGCGTTCAGCAACCTGGGGATCAAGGATGCCGAGATCTCCGCGGGCATCGTCAAGGAGCACGAGAAGCTGCTGGTGGGCGGGATCTGGGTGATCGCCACTCTGAGCTACTACCACGAGGAGGGCCAGCGCGGCTCGCCCTTTGGGGTCAGCCAGCTCAAGCCGATCCAGATGGCCCACATGAACATGGAGGAGCTGTTCGAGGGGCGCCGCGGCTTCACCACCGACCAGTGGCGTGAGGTGCTGATCCGCTCCATCGGCATGGAGCCCGCCGAGCTCGACGCCGAGGTGCAGTGGCACCTGCTGGCCCGGATGATCCCCTTCGTCGAGAACAACTACAACGTCTGCGAGCTGGGTCCCCGCGGCACCGGCAAGAGCCATATCTACAAGGAGTGCTCGCCCAACAGCATCCTGGTCTCCGGCGGCCAGACCACCGTGGCCAACCTGTTCTACAACATGAGCTCGCGGCGCATCGGCCTGGTCGGCATGTGGGACCTGGTGGCCTTCGATGAGGTGGCCGGCATCTCGTTCAAGGACAAGGACGGCGTGCAGATCATGAAGGACTACATGGCCTCCGGCTCATTCGCCCGCGGGCGCGAGCAGATGGAAGCCTCCGCCTCCATGGTGTTCGTCGGCAACATCAACCAGAGCGTCGAGTCGCTGGTGAAGACCAGCCACCTGCTGACGCCGTTCCCCGACGCCATGATCGACGCCGCTTTCTTCGACCGCTTCCACGCCTACATCCCGGGCTGGGAGATTCCCAAGATGCGGCCGTCGTTCTTCACCCAGCGCTACGGCTTCATTGTCGACTACCTGGCCGAGTTCTTCCGCGAGATGCGCAAGCGCAGCTTCGCCGACGCCATCGACCAGCACTTCCGCCTGGGTGATAACCTCAACCAGCGCGACGTCATCGCCGTGCGCAAGACCGTCTCTGGGCTGCTGAAGCTGCTTTACCCCCATGGTGAGTACGATAAAGAAGCCGTGCGCCAGAGCCTGGAGTATGCCCTGCAGGTGCGCCGCCGGGTGAAGGAGCAGCTCAAGAAGATCGGCGGCATGGAGTTCTACGACGTCCACTTCAGCTACATCGACAAGGAGACGCTGGAGGAGCACTTCGTCGCGGTGAAGGAGCAGGGCGGCGGCGGGCTGATCCCCGAGGGCCTCGGCAAGCCCGGCGTGGTGCATACCATCGGCCTCAGCGACAAGGGCATGCCCGGGGTCTACCGCATCGAGCTCCAGGTCACCGCCGGTAGCGGCAAGCTCGCTATGTCGGGGCTGTGGAACTCCACTGCGGCCAAGGAGCAGGTCAAGATGGCCTTTGACTACTTCAAGGCCAACGCCAGCCGCATCAGTGGCTCCAGTAAGGTGCTGGAGCATGATTTCCACCTGCACGTGGTCGACCTGCAGAACACCGGCGTGCTGCGCGACCTCGCCCTGGCCAGCCTGGTGGCCTTCGCCTCAGGAATGCTGGGCAGACCCACCCAGAGCCAGATGGTGGTGCTGGGCGACATGAGCCTGGGTGGCAGTCTCAAGCCCGTGGAGAGCCTCGCCGAGTGCCTACAGGTGGCCTTCGACGCCGGCGGCAAGCGCGTGACCCTGCCCATGAGCAGCGCCATGGATATCCCCACCATCCCCGCCGAGCTGTTCACCAAGTTCCAGACCAGCTTCTATGCCGAGCCGGTGGACGGCGTGGTGAAGGCGCTGGGGGTGGAGTAGCCCTTTATCGATAACGATTCTGGAGAGAGCCTCGTGAGCACCGAACCCGAACTGATCCAGGGCCCCCTCAGCCAGGCCATCACACGCGACGGCCATACCCTGCGGGTCGATATCTACCGCCTGGAAGACGAGACCGACTGGCTCCTGGAAGTCGTCAACGAGGACGGCACTTCCCAAGTCTGGGACGACCGCTTTGCCACCGACCAGGCCGCCCTGGACGCGGTATACGAAGCGATCGACGAAGAAGGCGTCGCTGCCTTCCTGGACTGACGCCAGTACCCGAAAGAGAGCAATGATAGACCGCGGTGGCCATGGGCTACCCTGATATCCGAAGCCTCAGCTGGGTAGCCTCCCCATGACACAGCCCGCAGATCCTCCCACAGACCCGCTAGCACGGATCTTTGCCTACAGGGCCATCGACCTCCGTGACCGCTTCCCCCAGCCTCTGGAGAGCTTCCGCGAGGCACTGGAATGCCTGCAGAGTGACCGCTCTTACATGGCCGCCATGAGCGGCGAGATCATCGCCTACCTGAGCGGTGGCTACTCCTTGACCATCCCTGATGAGTTTTTCATCCGCCGCAGCGGCGAGATCGACGCCACTCTGGCACCGCCGGAGGAAAACGACGCGGTGTGCGCGAAGGTGCAGGCCTGGCTGCGGGAAATGCTCACGCGACCTGATGTCGACACCACCAAGGGTGTTCCCGCGGAAGAGCGGCCTTACTCCCTCGATCAGCTACTGGCACAGTGCGATCCTCAGGCTCCACACCCTGAAGAGCTACAAGCCTGGCAGGACATGCCAGATGTTGGACGCGAAATCCTTGAGGCGCCTACCGAGACAGATATCTGGCAAGCCGCCGAGCGACTATTTGAAAGTCGAGACGGTGCCGAGCGCTGGATGACGAGTCCAGCAATTGCTCTCGGAGGTCACACACCGGTAGATGTTATGGTTGAAGATCCTCAGCTAGTTTACGACCTTATCATGCGACTGGAGTATGGGGTCTATACATGAAGGAAAGACCGCTATCGAGCCGAAGCGGTCATGCCGGAAAAGGCAGAGGACAAGTTCATTGGGGATATGTAGCATGCACGATGATCGGGTTTATGCGGGCAAGCTATAACTTAATATCAAGAAGTTCAAATAGGTTGAGAGTTGGTCGAACGCACAGCAATCAAAATATTGAATGCGCATGCGCGTTAAAGTGGAATATCAAGCGTGCTATATAATGTAACTTTAAATCATAAAGACATTGTGGCTCGGCTTGCTTGGTTTAGGGGTAAAGAGTTTCTGGCATGTCATAAAGAAGGGGGATTTATGCTTAAAATTACAGGGCTCAACAAGCTACAGAAAGAACTAAAAGAAGCAGAGCAAGCATTGAGTGAACTGGATGGCGAGTTGGGCGTCGTTAACTTTGACCCTGACGATCCTGCCAGTATTGAAGCTGCCATCCAGTCAGTTATGCGAGTTATTGATAGCCGAATTGAACCGTACGCTGATAACCCTATTGTCGGATCGCTCGCCGACCAAATGAAAGAAAGCTATAGAGAAAACATTCTCCAGAAAGCCGCTGAGGCCAGATTGCAGTCTGACGAGGATGAATGATGGCTCACGATATTTTCGGAGAAATTAACAACGCTGTGCTAGATTTACAGAACTCGCAGTTACAGACGTACGAACGACCGTTGAAGAAGTTGGCTCAATTGTTGCGGCATCCTGACCTTGAGCCTTACAACAATGAGCTGACGAAAGACGTTGATCTCAATGCTTTTATTGCGGAAAGTGAAAAAAATGGCGGCAGCATGGTTGGCAGTGCCAAACTTGCCTGGCCAGATGACCCCGAAAAAACTATGGGGCTAACGTTGCTTTTGATCGAGAAGTTGGCCAGCGAACCTAGTTACGCTACCAACTTCGGTAATCATTTCTTCTATTCTGGGAAGAAAACCATTGCCGGCATTCATTCGCTTACTGGCCAGCTAATCATTCCCTTCGTTCGTGATTATAAGAACTATGTCCAATCGAAGGGGAGTACTGAAACTGTGTTGATGCCACCATTTTCCCGTAAGGTATTTATTGTTCACGGCCATGACGATGGTGCGCGCGAAACAGTGGCTCGCTTTCTAGAACGCATTGGTTTGGAGGCTATCATTCTGCATGAACAAGCCAATCAAGGACGAACCATTATCGAAAAAGTTGTTGCAAACAGCGATGTTGGGTTTGCGGTAGTTCTTCTCACGCCGGATGATGAGGGCTGCGCAAAGGGAGGTAAACCCGAACCACGGGCGCGGCAAAATGTATTGTTGGAACTGGGCTACTTCATAGGTCGCTTGGGCCGAGACAAAGTATGCGCACTAAAGCGCGGTACGTTGGAAATTCCAAGTGATTTCGCGGGTGTCGTCTGGGAAACGATGGACAGCAATGGTGGCTGGAAGCAGTCACTTGCGCGCGAACTCGAAGCGGCTGGTCATAGTATAGATTGGAACAAGGTCATGCGCACTTGAGATGCGATGCGCCACGATCGAAGGGCCGCTATAGCGGTTATGCCTGCATAGAGACAGTATTCACCTGACCGCTCAGCTTCGCCTCGTGCCGGGTGAACTCTACCGTTATATAAGAATACACTGAAGGGCTGCTTTTGGCCGGTTCGTGAATTTAAGGAAAATTTTATGAAGTGGCTTTTGATAAATATGACCCAAAACGGTTGGTGCGATAATTCAATAATGGTGCATTTTAGCTATGAGATGACTGTTAGTGAGGAATCGTTATGAATAATAAGCTTAAGCTGGATGAGGTCTATATATCAGAAGCTCGCCGCATATTTGAGGCAAAAAAAGAAGCTAAAATTATTCACAATAGCGGAGATATTGTCTCCTCAGGTGATCAGACGGAGAGAGCGGTAAGACGTTTTATTGGAAATAGGCTGCCGACCCGCTTCAGAACAACTCATGGCCATGTTGTTGACTACTGCGGGAGAGCTAGTCCTCAGTTTGATATTATAATTTCAGAAAGTTTGTCATCAAAGTCACTATTTGAGGCTGCCGATGGTACTGAGTACATTCCCTATGAGTCGGTATACGCGATCGGAGAAATTAAATCTTCATTCGACAAGTCAAAGAAGCCGATAGAATCGTTTTCCAAGTCGATAGAGAAACTCAAGACACATCTAAGTCGACAAAAGCATGTTAAGCACAAGATTCTAACATTTCTGGTTTTTGTTACCACTGAACATATGGATTATGACTATTTGGAGGCAACTACCAAATCGATTGATCGGCCTCATTACCCAAGCTTTATGTGCTTCTTGGATCGTGGGTCATTCACTTATACGAGAATGTCAAAATCACCGCAGGGGTCTATCATTCCTTTGCAGTATTTCTTGTCCGATTCAGATATAGCTCCTGCTGATGAAAAACATATGTGGTCAATAATACATTGGGGAGATTCCGACAACCGCTCAGGAGTTAACTTGATGTTTCTTCATTTGTCAATTGTTCAACACTTGCAAACCTGCCCAGCAGGGATTCCTAATTTGACAGCGTACATGATAGGTGCAATGTCTCATGAAAGTGGTATCGCTTTTCAATGATCAGTTGACAAACTGGCAGTGGCCTCGGTATCTGCTGTAAGCTTTATATGAGCACGCGCTCAATGGTCGCTCTTGGCCGAATGAAGAATGCCAGTCTATGCTAATTGAATATAGACAGCTATTGGCTGAAATAAATGAATAAAAAATTATTTATTATAGATACAGCCGTTTTCAGGGTCTATCTTCGCCCTTGTTTTTCCAGCATTTGCAAAAAGGGTCATGAATGGAAATATGGTCGACATTGATAATTGCAGCTGCGACAATAATAGCAGCAGTATGGTTACGGCCGGTGCTACGGTATCGAATACTCCATGACGCGATTAATAACCAATTGGAGTCTCGTAGGCATCACAATGCAGAGATCCAAGCTTATGCAAAAGATGTTATGCGATCGCTTGATCAAACTGCTAATAATGAAAATCTCATCAGGCCGGCTTCTGTAAGTGATTATGAAAACTCAATAAAGATAGTTGAGGGGGCGCTTGATCGTGCTATTGGTTGCAATGAAGCAGTAGTAACATATTCTGTCCTTTTTGAGAGAACACTAACTCCCCTAAGAAAAATAAATGGCCTTGAAAATAATTCAAATTTATTTCTTTCGGATCTTCACTACTATTTATCATGCGGTGCTGCTAAGCTTGAGAACTCTGCATCAAACTATCTTGATATTCCAGATAAAATAAAAACAGAAAAATTCAATCCAATTCGACACCGCCTTCGTGGATTTGTTACGGAGTCAAACATTAAGCAAGTTCCTGGCTTGAGTCGAAGCTTAGATATTTCACCGCTGTCACCTTACGTTGTAAGTTTTTATGCAGATATTGTTTTAAGGGCGTTTCGGGACAACCCCGAATTATACCGATCTTTTTTTCAAATAATCGGAGATAATGCTCTTATGGGGGTGATTTTATATCAGCAGGGCTTCTATTACCCCCTTAATATCCACCTCCCAGAGATTCCTTTTTTTGGCAAGAATCCCGGTGTTCTAATCGGCTTTAAGCTGCAGGTGCGTCACGATGAATATGGAGAACAACAGGAGGTTGTTCTCTATTATTCACATCTTAACTCTTCGATAGAGTTCATGGAAGGGTGTGTTGCGGAAGAGAGTTTTTTAAATTCGTTTTCCGATTTGGATATTTGCCCCCGGTTTGATTTTAAAGATCATGTTCGAGCGGTGCGGTACCTGACAGACGAAGTTGTGGCGATCTACGTTAACCAGACGGCTGGGAAGGACGCATTTACTCTATGTAGGCCTTGCTTAGAGGACTGGCTTATTGTGAAAGCAAATCGTTGGTGGCTCAAAGAAAAAGCTTTGATTTGGCTGAGAAGAAATATTAAAAAAAGCTCCTTTCTTTCAAAAATTTTAAATTTCTCTATATGACAAAGGATGCCTTTTGTGTATTTTATATAAATTCTAAAGCCTATTTCATAATAGTTCATCACGAAAAATTATGTATCACGCCAGAAGCAGAATCACTTAATTTCCGCTCTTGGCCGACAGCTGACGCTCGCAAGTGATCAGTTTTTCAAAAATGACCTTAATTACTCCAAAATAAATTATTAACTGGAGGTTGTATATGGAGAAAGTGGTGATTGTTACCGGGGGTGGGCGCGGTATCGGCGCTGCAACAGCACTTTTATGTGCAAACCAGGGGTATGCTGTATGCGTCAACTATAAGAACAATAAGGAGGCAGCCGATGCGGTTGTTGAACGTATCAGATCAGAAGGTGGGCATGCCATCGCTGTTGCGGCGGATGTTTCGTTAGAGTCTGGTGTCAGAGAACTATTCGAAACTGTAGATGATAAGCTTGGCAAGATATCGGCGCTGGTCAATAATGCGGGTATTCTTGAAAGGCAGATAAGAGTCGAGGATATTGATGCGGAGCGGCTTCGGCGGATTTTGTCGGCAAATGTGGTCGGCCCTTTCCTGTGCGCAAGAGAGGCGGTGAGACGCATGTCTAAAAATCGTGGCGGTCAGGGCGGCGCGATCGTCAATGTTTCGTCTGCCGCTTCAAGACTTGGCTCGGCTGGAGAGTATGTCGACTACGCTGCATCAAAGGGGGCAATTGACACGCTTACAATAGGTCTGTCTCAAGAGGTGGCAGGAGAGGGGATTCGCGTTAATGCTGTTAGACCTGCATTTATATATACTGATATGCATTCTGATGGTGGCGAGCCAGGTCGAGTAGATCGCATAAAAACGTCATTGCCAATGAAGAGAGGTGGATGTCCAGAGGAAGTGGCGAATGCTATCGTTTGGCTGTTGTCTGAGAAAGCTTCATATGCAACAGGCACATTTATTGATTTGGCGGGTGGAAAATAGTTTTTGAACGATAGCGAGCGATCGGAAGGCGAGTCTGGAGATGGTGGAGCGACCGCTTCTGGCCGGTAGCTGATCTTGAGGCTACCCTGATAGGTCAGCCACTGACGACTCAAAGCCGACATGGTTATAGGGGCACCAGTCACGACCCCGTTTGTCTGGGAAATGCAACATACGCGATGCTACATTACCAATCTAGGCTTAACACGCTTTTTCAATGAGATAAGAGATGGCAGAGCGAGTGGAAAAAATATTTTTGAAAGCGCGTGCACGCTCAAGTCGAATATCGAGCATGCGGGACCTTAAAGGTATTGACAATTTCATGCTGTTTCCCAATAATTTGAGAAGGCATAGGTAGCCTCCCTGCTGCGTTGGGAAATACCAAATTTACCTTCCAGTATTTACTTTGAAGCCAAGCAAGCAGCATGCTAACTATGATTAACATAGGGCTGTCGGAGTAAAAAATGTTTGCATACAAAGAGTGCTTAGATAGTCTCAAATATCTAGCAAAGGTATCCATTTTCAATGACAAGTCTCATTGCCAGAAGCTTGACCTCTGTAGCCAAGAATTCGGCTTCAATAACTACCATCATTTAAAAAATACTTTACATAAATTACCTGAAGATCGATTTGGTAAAGTTTCTCTAAAATTAATGCGAAAATATTGCCAAGCTGCAAAGCCCAGCTTGAATGAAGATTATGTTGAGTTTTATGCTTTTCAAGGTATAGAAGCTGTTCAAGTTGCGTTCTATAGCCAATGGGTCGGATGGGACAAGCTAGGGAGAGAAGTTAGAGAGCCGCGTCCATATTGTGGCAAAAGGAGCATTGATGGCCTGAGAGAGCTGTTTGAAACCCCTGTCTATGTGGTGGAAAATGACAAACAACTTATAAGCTGGCTGCATGACTGGTATGGTACTGCATTAATACCTGAAAAATTGGCGAAGAAATATTTCTCAGAAAAATTTGACAGAAGAAGGCTTGTCTGCGATGAAGTGAACATGGGTCTGGTTAGAGCGTGTGCGGAAGATCACAGCAATAATGTCGCTACATAGTCAATTGCATAACAAAACTAGTCAGAGGTGGAGGGGTTGCCCGCGCCTCTGCTGGTGGCGTTGTAAGTTAGTATAATCCAATGGCCGATTCTGGCCGAATGCAGCCCTGCCAACCATATTACTGGACGGAAGGGCTACACCCTTGTTTTTCACCAGCCATCCCTTAACGGTATCTGCACCGTACTCCTATAAGTTACACAGTCTTTTCCAAAACATAACCCATAGCTTTGTTATGGAAAATTATTCCGCATAATGCTTAAAGCATTTCCAGCTGCAGCAGGCGAGGTGCCATTGTGTCGGTTAACCGGGAGCGGGGCTTCCGGTCGCTTTAGGTGATCCGGAAGAAGAAGCGGCTAAAATTAACAAAAATGAGAACTATTCTTGACGAATGCCAGGTCACACAGCTCACCTTCAAAAAGTTAAGTTTTCCAGCCAAATTGGGCCCAAAAGCGGCAAAGCTAACCAAAGATGTTGGCTTTGAGTAAAGGTAGGAGGGGGAGCGGACTACTGGGTAGTCTGGAAAGCCTGTTGTTCCGGGGGCTATCCATCCTTCCATAGAAATTTAACGAAAAGAGAATGGCGCAGAGGGCCATATTGCGCCATGGAGTTCCACTTGGTTGGGGGGTTGGCTGACCTCGGGATGATAGAGCCCGCAACGGGCAAAGGCCAGCCAGTGGGGTGGGCTACTCCTCTTCGTCCACCGCCCAGTCGTCCTCGATGGCACGCCTCAGGCGGCGCTCCTCGAGCAGTGCCTCGACGCGGCGGCGGGCGCGCAGGGTCTCGGCACGGCTGGTGGCGCGGGGACGCACGTAGTCGTCGTCGTTCACCGCGTCGGTGAGTTCCTGATCGTCGTCGTATCCGGGATCGAGAAGGGGTTCACGGCCCATGTGGCAATCCTCCCATGGCCAGGGCCCGGAAGTTGCCGGGCCATCACACGATCGCTTCTCGTCCGCCGGTCACGTCACACATGCGAACCTGAAGCGCCCAGGCAGCAAGCTGGCTGCCTGGGCGCTATATATCTGCCTTGGGTGTGCAGTGCAAGCCCTTGAGGCCGGTTTTTTTCGCGGCGCCGCCGCGGGGCTCACTCCAGGCCGTGCTCGGCCTTGAGCCGCGCCAGCTCCTGCTGGGCCTCGACCCGCTCGGTGACGTCCTTCTGCACCCCGATGTAGTAGGTGAGGTTGTCGTCGTCATCATGCACCGGGGTGATGGAGAGCTCGTTCCAGAACAGGGTGCCGTCCTTGCGGTAGTTGCGCAGCACGGTGCGGCAGGGGCGCCCCTCGGCCAGTGCCTTGCGCAGGGTGTCGAGCCCCTCCTGGTCGCGGTCGTCGTTCTGCAGGAAGCGACAGTCCTGGTAGAGGATCTCGTCGGCGCTGTAGCCGGTCAGGCGCTCGAAGCCCTTGTTCACGTAGATCAGGATGTTCTCGTCGCCCTCCTGCTCGGCGACCACGATGCCGTCCTCCGAGGCGTCGACGATGCGCTCGAGCAGGTCGGGACTGATCAGGGGAGATCGTTTCATGCTGGGCGTTCCTGTCGCGGATCCTGTCCTGGCCGCCCGGGGGAGACGGCGTGCGTGTTGCCGCTAGTGTGCCAGATATCATGGCCAGTGGGCGGCGGGATTTCAACGCGGCACCGGCGCGGACCTCCCCGGGCCATTCACTCCACCTCGGGCAGGCGGCTGGCGCTGGCGGCGGCCGCCAGCGCCATGCCGGCGAGCACCACCAGCAGCGCGGCGCCGCCCAGCCACTGGCCCAGGGCGCCCACGGCACCGCCCACCACCAGCAGCAGCACCCCGGTAAGGGTGTTGGAGAGCGCCACGTAGAGGGCGCGCTTGTCGCTGCCCGCCATGTCCACCACATAGGTCTTGCGGCCCAGGCGCACCCCGGCGTGCACGATCACCAGCAGCGCATAGACCAGCGCATAGGGCCACACCGTCTGGGTCCAGCCCCCCGGCAGCCAGGCGACCAGCGCGCCCAGCAGGCAGCAGGCCGCCGCCCCCAGGCCGGCGTCGCGCATCACCTTGCGGCTCGAGGCATCGGCGCGCTTGCCCCAGACGGGATTCGCCAGCATGCCGGCGACGCCGGAGACCACGATCAGCACCCCCAGGCCACCCAGCTCGGTGCCGCTCTGCTGCTGCCCGAGCAGCGCCACCCAGGGCAGCGCCAGGGCACTGGCCAGCAGCAGGGCGCGGGCGACGTTGAAGTGCAGGAAGGCGCGGTCATCGCGCAGCAGGCGCAGGCCCAGCTTGATGCTGTCCCAGGCGTTCTCGCCACCCTCCACCGCCCCAGGGGCCTCGCGGAGTCGCGCCGCGCACAGCGCGTTGAGCGCCCAGCCCAGGGCCGCCACGCCCAGCAGCACCGCCAGGGCCAGCTCGCCGGGGCGGTCCTCGAAGAGCATCAGCACGCCGCCGGCGGCCAGGGTCACCGCACCCGCCACGCTGCCGCTCCAGCCCATCAGGGTGCCGCGGCGTCGCTTGGCGATGGTCTTGCCCAGCACGTCCTTGGTGGCGATGGAGGAGAGCCCCCGGGCCAGCGACAGCGCCACCAGCACGCCCAGCACCAGGGCGCCGCCCAGCCCACCGGAGCCGGCCAGCGCGAGCAGGGCGAGCGCCGCGGCGGCCGCCGCCTGGAGCAGCCCGCCGGCCACCCAGACCCACTTGCGCCGTGGCTTCTGGCGGATGAAGCCGGCCACGAACAGCTGCGGCAGCAGGGCGCCGGCCTCGCGGATCGGCACCAGCAGGCCCACCATCCACAGCGGCGCGCCGATCACCCCGAGCAGCCAGGGCAGCACCAGCCGGGCGCTGGCGAGCTCGTCGGCGAGCTTGTTGCCCAGCGAGGCGACTAGGTGCAGGAAGAAGCTGCGCGGCTGCTCGTCGCACGCCTCGTCGGGGATGTCCCGGCACATCCGGCTGTCCTCTTCGCCGGTCAACCATTCGTAGAGGCGGCGCTGACTGATCTCGGGGGCGGCCATGGGGGCTCCTCGCTGGTAGGATGGACGCCCATTGTCGCGACTGTGAGGACGCCGTGTCACCCGTTGGAATTCCCTGCTGCCCTCCTGCCCCGAGGCCGCTGCCATGACCCGAGACGGCCAGGCGATGCTGTTCGGCCTCGGTGCCGTGGCGCTGTGGTCCACGGTGGCCACGGCGTTCAAGGTGGCGCTGGGCCACATGAGTCCGCTGGCGCTGATGTGGCTCGCCTCGCTGGTCTCCTGGGCGCTGATCGGCGTGCTGGTGGCGCGCCAGGGCCTGTTGGGACAGGCGCTGCGCCGCGGCTGGTGCACCGCCGCCTGGGCCGGGCTGATGAACCCTGTGGCCTACTACCTGGTGCTGTTCGGTGCCTACGACCGCCTGCCGGGCCAGGAGGCCATGGCCCTCAACTACACCTGGGCGCTGGCCATGGCCTTCCTGGCGGTGCCGCTGCTCGGCCAGCGGCTGACCCGCACGGACGTCGCGGCGGGGCTGATCGCCTATGCCGGCGTCTGGGTGATCGCCACCCGCGGGGCGGTGCTCGACGTGGCCTTCGCCGACCCCCTGGGCGTCGCCATGGCGCTCGCCTCCACGCTGATCTGGGCGCTCTACTGGCTGCTCAACGCCCGTGACCATCGCCCGCCGCTGGTGGCCCAGTGGCAGAACTTCAGCGTCGGGCTGCCGGTGCTCACCGCGCTGCTGCTGGCCGGGCCGGGCCTTGCGTGGCACGGCTGGACGGCGCTGGGGGCGGGGGTCTACGTGGGGCTCTTCGAGATGGGCATCGCCTTCGTGCTGTGGCAGCTCGCCGTGCATACGGTGTCGCGCACGGCGAAGGTCTCCAACCTGATCTTCCTCTCGCCGCCGGTGTCGCTGCTGCTGCTCTACCTGGTGGTGGACGAGCCGATCCTGCCGTCTACCCTGGTCGGCCTGGTGCTGATCCTCGCCGGCCTCGGCCTGCAGCAGTGGCAGAAGGCGCCGGCGGCAGCGCAGTAGGCGACTCGAAAGCCCGCAACGGCGTCAGCCCTGCGCCTCGGCCAGGGCCAGGCCGTTCTCCTCGAGCAGCGGTGCCAGCGTCGGCCAGACGTTCTCCAGGATGACCGGCTGGGCGGCGGCGGTGGGGTGGATGCCGTCGTCCTGCATCAGCGTCTCCTCCAGCGCCACCCCCTCGAGCAGGAAGGGCACCAGCGGCAGGTCGTAGTCGTCGGCCAGGCGGTGGTAGACCCCGGTGAAGGCGTCGCGGTAGGCCTGGCCGTAGTTGGGCGGGATGTCGATGCCCAGCAGCAGCACCTCGGCGCCCGCCTCTTGGCTCGCCTCGACCATGCGCCGCATGTTGGCCTGGAACTGTCCCGGCGGCAGGCCGCGCAGGCCGTCGTTGCCGCCCAGCTCGAGCAGAACGATGTCGGGGTCATGCTGTCCGAGAAGCTCGGGCAGCCGGGTCGCGCCGCCGCTGGAGGTCTCGCCGCTGATGCTCGCGTTGACCACCCGCGCCTTCCCGTCGAGGCGCGCCTGCAGCAGACTGACCCAGCCGGCGTCGGCCTCGATGCCATAGGCGGCACTCAGGCTGTCGCCCATCACCAGCAGGGTGGGGCGTTCCTCGGCAGGCGCGGCCTGGGTCCAGAGCACCAGGGCCAGGGCCAGCAGCCAGCCCAGCGAGCAACGCAACGCAACAGCAGGGGATCTTGTGATCATGAAGGCGACCTCTCAGCGGAACACGACACCGATTCTACACGCCGAGCACCTCTGCAAGGAGGTGGCCAGCGGCGAACGGCGGCTCACCATTCTGAATGATCTGGCGCTCTCGGTGTTCCCCGGCGAGACGGTGGCGATCCTCGGCCAGAGCGGCGCCGGCAAGTCGACCCTGCTGGGGCTGCTGGCCGGTCTCGACCTGCCCACCTCCGGCGAGCTCTCGATGTTCGGCCACCTCCTCGCCGAGCTCGACGAGGATGGCCGGGCACGGCTGCGCGCCGGCCGGGTGGGCTTCGTGTTCCAGAACTTCCAGTTGCTGCCCACCCTCACGGCGCTGGAGAACGTGATGCTGCCGCTGGAGCTCTCGCCACGGGCCGGCGCCGAGGCGCGCGCCCGGGAGTGGCTGGAGCGGGTGGGGCTGGGCGAGCGCCTGGACCACCTGCCCAAGCAGCTCTCCGGCGGCGAACAGCAGCGGGTGGCCCTGGCCCGGGCCTTCGTCACCGGCGCCGAGCTGGTGTTCGCCGACGAGCCCACCGGCAACCTCGACCCCGACACCGGCGAGCGCATCATCGAGGCACTGTTCGCCCTCAACCGCGAGGCCGGCACCACCCTGGTGCTGGTCACCCACGATCACGCCCTGGCGCGGCGCTGCGATCGCAGCCTGCGCCTGGACCACGGCCGCCTGACCGAGATGATGACCCTCGACGAGGTGAGCGCATGAGTCGGCCCGCCCTGCGCCTGGCGCGCTTCTCGGCGCGGGGGCTGGCACGGGACCTGCGCGCCGCCGACGTGCGTGCGCTTTTCGTCGCCCTGGCCCTGGCGGTGGCCGCCTCCACCATGATCGGCTTCTTCCTGGACCGCCTCGACCGCGGCCTGACCCGCCAGGCGAGCCAGCTGCTGGGCGGCGACCTGGTGCTGGAGCAGGCGCGGCCCTTCGATGACGCCCTGCGCGCCGAGCTCGAGGAGGCCGGCCTGGTGCTCAGCGACCAGATCGACATGGTCTCCATGGTCAGCTTCGACGACGCCTTCCAGCCGGCCAGCCTCAAGGTGGTGGACGACCGCTACCCCCTCTATGGCGCGGCGGAGGTGGACCTGGGGGAGGGCGTCGAGACCCTGGCGCGCGGCCCCGCCCCCGGCGAGGTGTGGCTGGCGCCGCGCCTGGCCCTGCTGCTCGAGGCCCAGGTCGGCGACCGGGTGCGCATCGGTGAGAGCGAGCTCAAGGTGGGCGGCCTGGTGGAGCGTGAGCCCGACCAGTCCGCCGGCTTCGGCAGCTTCAATCCGCGCCTGATGATGCATATCGACGACATCGGCGACACCGCCCTGGTCCAGGACGGCTCGCGGGTGGAGTTCGAGCTGCTGGGCGCCGGGCCGCCGGACCTCCTGGAGGCGCTCACCCCGCTGCTGGAGCGGCTGCGTCGCGACGGGGTGGAGGTGCGCGACGTGCGCCGCGACCGCCCCGGGCTCGGCAACGCCCTGGAGCGCGCCGAGCGCTACCTGAGCCTGGCCGGGCTCGCCGCGGTGCTGCTGGCCGGGGTGGCGGTGGCCATGTCCACCCGCCGCTACGTCGACCGCCACCTGGATACCGCCGCCCTGCTGCGCTGCTTCGGCGCCACACAGGGGGAGCTCAGCCGACTGTTCGCCCTGCAGCTGCTGTGGCTGGCGCTGGCGGCCTCGCTGCTGGGGGCGGCGCTGGGGCTGGCCGGCCAGGCCGGGCTGCTGGCGCTGCTCACCGCCTTCCTGCCGCTGGAGCTGCCGCCGCCCGGTGCGCTGCCTCTGTGGCTCGGGGTGTTCACCGCCCTGGCGGTGCTGGTGGGCTTCGCCGGCCCCACCCTGCTGCGGCTCAAGAAGGTCAGCGCCCTCAAGGTGCTGCGTCGCGAGCTCGACCCGCTGCCCGCCTCGGCGTGGCTGGTGGTGGCGGTGGCCAGCGCGGTCTTCGGCGGCCTGCTGTGGCTCTACTCCGGCGATCTCGGCCTCGCGGTGGCCCTGCTGCTGGGCGGGCTGGTCATGCTGGTGGTGCTGTGGGGGCTGGGCCGGCTGTTGCTGGCCGGCGTGCTGCGCCTGGCGGCGCGGCTGCCCCGCGGCGAGGGCGAGGCGGGGCTGAGCCAGGCACTGCGCCTGGGGGGCGCCCAGCTGGCGCGGCGGCGCACGGCGAGCCTGGGCCAGCTGCTCGCCTTCGCGGTGACCTTCTTCGCCATGGCGATGATCGCCATGGTGCGCGGCGACCTGCTGACCACCTGGCAGGCGCAGCTCCCCGAGGAGACCCCCAACCACTTCGCCATCAACATCCAGCCCCACGAGCGGGAGGCCTTCGAGGCCGCCCTGGGCGATGCCGCCGACGCCCGCAGCGCCCTCTATCCCATGGTGCGTGGGCGCATCACCGCCATCAACGGCGAGACGCCCCGCGACGCGGTGCCACCCGAGTCGCGCGGCGACAACGCCCTGCGCCGCGAGCTCAACCTCACCTGGCGCGAGACCCTGCCTGAGGGCAACCGCCTGGTGGCGGGCCGCTGGTTCGATGCCACGGCCGAGGGCGGCGGCGACTGGTTCGACGAGGTGGCCGCCGAGCCCGGCGTGGCGACGGTGCCGATCTCCCTGGAGGATGGCCTGGCCGAGCGCTTCGGCCTGGGGCTGGGCGATACCCTCACCTTCACCATCGGCGCCGACGAGGTGGTGGGCGAGGTGCAGAGCCTGCGCGACCTGGACTGGGACAGCTTCCGCCCCAACTTCTACGTCATCTTCCCCCCCGGGGTGCTGGAGCGCTTCGGCCACAGCTTCATCACCGCCTTCCACCTCGACGAGGAGCGGCGCGAGCTGACCCGCGAGCTGGTGCGCGACTTCCCCGGGGTCACCCTGCTCAACGTCGACGCCATCCTCGCCCAGGTGCGCGAGCTGCTCACCCAGGTGACCCGCGCCGTGGAGCTGGTGCTGGCCTTCGTGCTGCTGGCCGGCGTCAGCGTGCTCTATGCCGCACTCACCGCCAGCCGTCCGGTGCGTGCCCACGAGAGCGGCCTGCTGCGCGTCTTCGGCGCCGGCAACCGCCTGCTCTCGCGGGTGCAGGGGGCGGAGTTCGCCATCCTCGGCCTCGCCAGCGGCCTGATGGGCGCGCTGCTGGCGGAGCTGGCCACCGCCGGGCTCTACCTCGCCTGGCTCGACCTGGCGCCGCGTCCCCACCCCTGGCTGTGGCTGGCGCTGCCGCTGGGCGGGGCGCTGGCGATCGGCGCCATCGGGCACTTGCTCTCCCGGGACCTGCGCCGCCAGGCCCCGGCGGCGAGTCTGGGCCTGCTGGGCGAGACCTGAGGCGTCGTCATGAAGAGGGACACCCTGCGCTATCGGCTGCTGGAGGCCCAGCTGGAACTCGCCCGCCGCCAGGAGCGTGCGGTGGTCCTGCTGCTCACCGGCCATGCGGCGACCCACAAGGGACAGCTGGTCAACGCCCTCAATCGCTGGCTGGAGAACCGCCACACCGAGGTGCACGCCCTGGCCCCCAGCAGCGAGGAGCAGAGCCGCCCCTACTGGTGGCGCTACTGGCGACGGGTGCCGGAACGCGGGCGCATCGGCATCTTCATCCATGGCTGGCACGGCGACGCGCTCTTCGCCCGTGCCGAGCGGCGCCTCGCCGCCGGCGCCTTCGAGGATCGCCTGTCCCAGATCCGCCAGTTCGAGGCCGAGCTCGCCGCCGAGGGGGTGGTGCTGCTCAAGCTGTGGATGGAGATCGGCCGCCACGCCCAGCGCGATCGCCTGCAGGCGCTGGCGGCCGACCCGGCCACCGCCTGGCAGGTGGGGCCGGTGGAGTGGCAGCGCCATGTGCAGCACGCCGCCATCCAGTCGCTGGGGCGGCGCCTGCGCGAGGCCACCGAGGCGCCCCACGCCCCCTGGCAGCGCCTGGCGCTGCGCGAGCCCGACGCGCAGTTGCCGCGGGTCGCCGAGGGGCTGCTGGCCGCCATCGGCGAGCCACGGCCGGCCCCGCCGCCTCCTGCCGAGGTCGCCCCCCTGGCGGCGGTGCCCCGGCTCCACCAGGCCGCCCCCCGGGAGGTCGAGCCCCTGGCCAAGCCTCGCTACCGGGAGCGCCTGGCCGCCGCCCAGGCGCGGCTGGCGATCAACGCCCGCGAGGCCGCCCGCCGCCGACTGCCGGTGGTGATCGTCTTCGAGGGGCTGGACGCGGCGGGGAAGGGTGGCAGCATCCATCGCCTCACCGCGGCGCTGGACGCCCGCCAGTACCGCGTGCACCGCATCGCCGCGCCCAGCGACGAGGAGGCCCTGCGCCCCTGGGCCTGGCGCTTCTGGCGACGCCTGCCCGCCGACGGGCGCCTGGCTATCTTCGATCGCAGCTGGTATGGCCGGGTACTAGTGGAGCGGGTCGAGGGGCTGGCCTCCGAGGCCGCCTGGCGGCGGGCCTACGGCGAGATCCGCCACTTCGAGGAGCGCCTGCTGGCGCATGGCGGGGTACTGATCAAGCTGTTCCTGGCGATCTCCCGGGACGAGCAGCTCAGGCGCTTCGAGGATCGCGCCGCCACGCCCCACAAGCGCCACAAGCTGACCGCCGAGGACTGGCGCAACCGCGAGCACTGGGACGACTACCACCAGGCCATCGACGCGATGTTCGCCGCCACCCACCGCCCCGGGGCCGAGTGGACCCTGGTGGCCGGCGACGACAAGCGCCGGGCCCGCCTGGCGGTACTGGAGGTCGTCAACGAGCGCCTCGAGGCGCGACTCGCCGCGGCCGATTGAGCTAGGCTGGGAGCAGTTCTCCACGCCATCACGATCACACGGGAGGTGGTCCCATGCGGTTATCCCTTCTCACCGCGGCGCTCGCCGCCGCCCTCATGCTGCCGGCCGCCCCAGTACTGGCCGATGCCGAGCGCCTGGAGGCCGATCTGCGGGCGCTGTTCGCCGGGCGCGGCGAGCTGACCCTCGGAGAGGTCTCCACCTCGCTGCTCGGCGGCGAGACCCGCGCCGAGGAGATTCGCTTCACCGGCCACGACGGCGAGCGGCTGTGGGTCGAGCGCTACGTGGTCGCCGGCGACTACGACGCCCCGGACGCCGTCACCCTGGAGGGCGTGCGCCTGGAGGGCGAGGTGGAGGAGCTGGAGGCGCCGCTCACCATCGCCGTCGAGGAGGTCGCCCTGGACGCCCCCGACCGGGCGGTGCCGCCGCGTGACGACGAGGCGCTGGAGGAGGCCTGGTTCGACGGCGTGACCCTGACCAGCTTGGCCATCGACCATCGCGAGGAGCGCCTCGCGCGCCTGGAGCGCCTCGCGCTGGACAACGACTTCGCGGACGGCGAGGGTGGCCTCTGGCTCGACGCCCTGTCGCTGGACCTCCCCCGGATGATCGCGCTCTCCCCCGAGGAGGAGCGGACCCGCCTGCGCATGGCCAGCAACGTGCTTACCGACGGCAGCGGCGAACTGCGCCTGGACGCCGCCTTCGATGCCCGCTGGGAGCCCGAGGACGAGCGTGAGGGGCGCCTCGTCAGCGACGGCGAGCTGACCCTGCGTGACGGCCTGGTGTTCGGCCTCGACCTCGATAGCCTGCTGGTCCTGCCCGAGGAGGGCGACGTCACCACGCTGATGGCCGAGGGCACCCTGCTGGAGGAGGCCGCCCTGGGCGGCGGCCGGCTCGAGCTGCGCCTGGCCGAGCGTGGGCTCTTCGACCGCCTGGCGACCCTGGGCGCCACCATGGAAGGCATCAGCAAGGCCCAGTACCTGGAACAGGCGCGCACCCAGGCCGAGGGCTTCGGGATGATGTTCGGCCCCCAGGTGCGCGACCTGCTCAACGGCCTGGTGGACCTGATGGCCGGCGGCGCCGAGAGCCTGGTGGTCACCCTCGACCTGCCCGCCGAGGAGCGTCTCGAGCGCTTCGCCGAGGACCCGCTGGCGCTGCCCGAACGCTTCGCCATGCGCGTGGAGACCCGCTGAGCCCTCGCCGACGTGCGCCGATTCGCCGTCGGCGATGATCCGCTTTCATGTGAAAGCGCCGGGGGCTGGGGTATCATGCGAGGACATCTTCACTCCGTGATGCGAGGTTTCCAGACGATGTTCAGCCGTGACATGACGATTGCCGGTTTCGATGACGCCCTCCTTGACGCCATGCAGCAGGAAGTGCGGCGCCAGGAGGCTCACATCGAGCTGATCGCTTCCGAGAACTATGCCAGTCCCCGGGTGATGGAAGCCCAGGGCAGCCAGCTCACCAATAAGTACGCGGAAGGCTATCCCGGCAAGCGCTACTACGGCGGCTGCGAGTATGTCGACGTCGTCGAGCAGCTGGCCATCGATTACGCCAAGCAGCTGTTCGGCGCCACCTACGCCAACGTCCAGCCGCACTCCGGCTCCCAGGCCAATGCCGCGGTCTTCCAGGCGCTGGTCAAGCCGGGCGATACCGTGCTGGGCATGAGCCTGGACGCCGGCGGCCACCTGACCCACGGCGCCAAGCCCAACTTCTCCGGCAAGCACTACCACGCCGTGCAGTACGGCATCGACGAGGCCGGCCGCATCGACTACGCCGAGGTGGCCAAGCTGGCCCGCGAGCACCAGCCGAAGATGATCATCGCCGGCTTCTCCGCCTACTCCCAGATCATCGACTGGGCCAAGTTCCGCGAGATCGCCGACGAGGTGGGCGCCTACCTGCTGGTGGACATGGCCCATGTGGCCGGCCTGGTGGCCGCCGGCGTCTACCCGACCCCGCTGCCCCATGCCCACGTGGTCACCACCACCACCCACAAGACCCTGCGTGGCCCCCGCGGCGGCCTGATCCTCTCCAGCGAGGGTGACGAGGCGATGGAGAAGAAGCTCCAGTCCGCGGTCTTCCCGGGCAGCCAGGGCGGCCCGCTGGAGCACGTCATCGCCGCCAAGGCGATCTGCTTCAAGGAGGCCATGGCCCCCGAGTTCAAGACCTACCAGCAGCAGGTGGTCAAGAACGCCCAGGTGATGGCCAGCGTGTTCATCGAACGCGGCTATGAGATCGTTTCCGGCGGCACCGAGGACCACCTCTTCCTGCTCTCGCTGATCAAGCAGGGCCTGACCGGCAAGGACGCTGACGCCGCCCTGGGTCGCGCCCACATCACCGTCAACAAGAACGCCGTGCCCGGCGACCCGCAGAGCCCCTTCGTCACCTCCGGCCTGCGCATCGGCACCCCGGCGGTGACCACCCGCGGCTTCGGCGAGGGCGAGTGCAAGGAGCTCGCCGGCTGGATCTGCGACATCCTCGACGTGATGGCCAAGGGCGAGGACACCGCCGCCATCGAGGGCGAGGTCAAGGCCAAGGTCGAGGCCGTCTGCGCCAACTTCCCCGTCTACCGCTGATCCCGGGTGGGCCGCCTCCCGGCCCGCCCTTCCGCACACCCAGGGCCCCGCCCGGCATTCGCCGGGCGGGGCCCTGGCGTTTCGGGCGACCAAAGTCTAACGGCGGGCGGTGCCGATCTGGTCCAGTCTATGTCGGACATAGCTTTTCTCAGGTCGTACAGAAACCATGCCGACACCCTCCAAACCCGATATCGCCGAGGACCTGGCGCGCGGCATCTTCGCCGGCGATCACGCCCCGGGCAGCTTCCTGCCCCGGGAGCTCGACCTCTGCGAGACCTACGGGGTCAGCCGCAGCACGGTGCGCAGCGCCCTGCAGCAGCTGGTCTCGGGGGGCATGGTGGTGCGCATCTCGGGGCAGGGCAGCCGGGTCCGCGAGCTGGCCGACTGGCACCTGCTGGATCCCCGGGTCAGCGACTGGATGGCCCGCTTCGCCCAGCCCAATGCGCGCATCCGCCGCGACATCTTCGCCTTCCGGGTGGCGGTGGAGCCCTTCATGGCGCGCCTCGCCGCCCAGCACGCCACCGCCGCCGACCTGCTCGCCATCGAGACCGCCTGGGAGAGCATGATCCGCGCCCTGGAGGCCCCCGACCGGTGCCATGAGGGGCGCACCCATGACGAGCATGACGTGGCCTTCCACGAGGCGATCTTCGCCGCCACCCACAACCTGATGTGGGCCCAGCTCAGCCACATGCTCAAGCCGGCCATCGGCCTGCTGGTGGAGACCTCCAACCATAGCGCCGCGGAGCTCAGCGACAGCATGGAGCGCCACCGCCGGCTGATGGAGGCGATCCGCCTGCGCCAGCCGGAGCAGGCCGAGCGGGCGGCCCTCTCGGTGCTGGAACGCACCGGCCTCGACCTGGGCTTCGACAGCCTCTTCGACCATCCTCCGCCACGCCTGCGCCTGCCGGGCGTAGACGTTTCCGAACCGGGCTGACCGGTTTGTCTCGTACCCGGTGTCACGCACCGACAACAACAATCCTCATGCGCTGAAGAAGGAATCACACCATGCAACAGACCACGCCACGCTCCCTTGCCCTCAAGGGCCTGACCGCCGCCGTCCTCGGCGCACTGGCCTTCTCCGCCCAGGCCGCCGAGTACGAGTGGACCTTCCAGACCTCCGAGACCGCCGGTGAGCCCCAGTTCGAGCTCAAGAAGGCGTGGGCCGAGAACGTCACCACCATGTCCGATGGCCGCATCGAGATCGAGATCCTGCCGGTCAACGCCGTGGTCCAGGCCAACCAGACCCTGGATGCCGTGCAGTCCGGCATCCTCCAGGGCCACCTCACCGACCCCAGCTACTTCTCCGGCCGCGACCCCGCCTTCGGCATGCTGGGCAACCTGGTGGGCGCCTGGGGCGACCCGCTGGAGTTCCTCGAGTACATGAACCACGGCGGTGGCGAGGAACTCTACAACGAGCTGGTCAACCCCTACGGCGTGCAGTTGATCGGTGCCGCCGCCACCGGCCTGGAGTCCTTCCCCTCCACGCGGCCGATCCGCACCGTGGAGGACCTCGAGGGCCTCAAGGTGCGCGCCCCCGAGGGCATGGTCTACAACATCTTCGAGAAGGCCGGTGCCGCCCCGGTGAACCTGCCGGGTTCGGAGGTCTACACCTCGCTGGAGAAGGGCGTGATCGACGCCGCCGACTACACGGTGTTCTCCACCAACCACAGCCAGGGCCTGCACAGCTTCGCCAACTACCCCAACTATCCTGGCTTCCACTCGCTGCCCATGGTAGCCGTGTCGCTCAACAAGGAGATCTGGGACGGCCTGCCGGAGGACCTCAAGGCGATACTCGAGACCTCGGTGGACAAGCTCGCCTACGAGATGGTCTTCGAGCTCAAGAAGCTCGACCTCGAGGCCGTGGCCGAGGCGCGTCAGGACCCGGACATCGAGCTGATCGACATGGCCCCCGAGGAGCGCGCCAAGTTCCGCAACATCGCCAAGGAGGAGTGGGCCGCCTGGGCCGAGCGCAGCGAGATGAACCAGAAGATCTATGACTCCGTGGTCGCCTTCCTCCAGGCCCGCAACCTGATGTAAGCCGACCCCCACCCACCGCCAAGGCGCCGCCCGGGTCCGTCCCGGGCGGCGTTCGATCGAGACGCGCCATGACCCATCCCCCCACCGACTCCCGAGATCACGACCCCGCCGAGGCCCACGAGCAGGTCGAGGCCCACGAGCAGGTCGAGGCCCACGAGCAGGTCGACGCACAGCGCCCCGAGCGCACCGCCCTCGACCGCCTGGTGGCCCGCGGCGCCCGCGGCGCCGCCTGGCTGGTGCTGGTCGCCATGGGCATCAGCGTGGTCGAGGTGTTCCTGCGCTACGGCTTCAACAACCCCACCTCCTGGGTCCACGAGAGCGTGGTCTTCCTGGTGGCGGTGAGCTTCGCCCTGGGCGGTCCCGCGGCCCTGGCCCGCAACGCCCATATCCGCGTGCGGGTGCTCTACGACAGCGCCGGCCCGCGGCTCAAGTGCTGGATGGACCGCTTCAACGACCTGGTGACCCTGGGCTTCTGCCTGGCGATGAGCTATGCCGCCTTCCACATGTTCTGGCGCGCCTCCCACAACCCGCTGGGCGAGTGGCAGCTGGAGCGCTCCGGCACCTCCTGGAACCCGCCCTTCCCGGCGCTGGTGAAGGGGATGATCCTGTTCGCCCTGGCACTGATGACCCTGCAGGCGGCATTGCACCTGGTGCAGTCGCTTCGCGCCCGTCCCGCCGACCATGAGCCCGACGCTCATGAGTCCACCGACAGGGAGATCCGCTGATGGATATCGGGACGGCCACGATCCTGATGATCGCCGCCATCTTCGGCCTGCTGGTCACCGGCCTGCCGCTGGCCTTCATCACCGGCCTGGTGGCGATGGTCTTCACCTTCGGCTGGTTCGGCGAGACGGCGCTGCCGCTGGTCACCAGCCGGGTGTTCAGCTTCATCACCGAGTATTCCCTGGTGGCGGTGCCGATGTTCGTGCTGATGGCCTCGCTGCTCGACCGCTCGGGCATCGCCAAGGACCTGTTCAACGCCATGCGGGTGTTCGCCGGGCGGCTGCCCGGGGGCGTGGCGGTGCAGACCATCGTGGTGGCCTTCTTCCTCGCCGCGCTGTCGGGGATCATCGGCGGCGAGATCGTGCTGCTGGGTATCCTGGCGCTGCCGCAGATGCTGCGCCTGGGCTATGACAAGCGCCTCTCCATCGGCGTGGTGTGCGCCGGCGGGGCGCTGGGCACCATGATGCCGCCGTCGATCGTGCTGATCATCTACGGCCTGATCGCCAGCGTCTCCATCGCCGAGCTGTTCACCGCGGCGATCACCCCGGCGGTGATCCTGATGGGCTCCTACATCGCCTATGTGCTGGTGCGCTGCCTGAAGAACCCCGAGATGGGCCCGCCGCTCACCGCCGAGACCCAGGACAATCCCTTCGCCAGCAAGCTCGAGGCAGTCAAGGCGATCCTGCTGCCGGGGATGATCGCCTTCCTGGTGCTGGGCACCATCTATGGCGGCATCGCCTCGGTCACCGAGGCGGCGGCCATGGGCGTGTTCGGGGTGATCCTGGCCATCGTCCTGCGCGGCGAGTTCAGCGTGGCGATGCTGCACCACAGCCTGGGCCAGACCCTCAACACCTGCGGCATGATCATCTGGATCGGCATCGGCGCCGCGGCCCTGGTAGGGGTCTACAACCTGATGGGCGGCAACCGCTTCGTCTCCGGCATGATCCTGGGCATGGAGGTGGCGCCGATCGTGATCATCCTGGTGATGATGGCGATCATGCTGGTGCTGGGGCTGTTCCTGGACTGGATCGGCATCGCCATGCTGGCCCTGCCAATCTTCCTGCCCATCGTCACCCAGCTGGGCTACGACCCGATCTGGTTCGGCATCCTGTTTGCCGTGAACATGCAGGTCTCCTTCCTGTCGCCGCCGTTCGGTCCCGCCGCCTTCTACCTGAAGAGCGTGGCGCCACCGGAGATCAGCCTGAAGGATATCTACCTCTCGGTGCTGCCCTTCATGGCGATCCAGCTGCTGGTGCTGGCGGCCCTGCTGATCTGGCCGCAGCTGGCCATCTGGCCGCTGTAGAGGCGCTGTAAGGCACCACAAGGCGTGAAAAAAGGGAAGCCGAATGGCCTCCCTTTCCCTTGCCTATTTTCTGCCCTTTGCTGGCTGTCGAAGGGCAGGAATCAGGCGTCGAGTCTCTCGATGAAGCTCGCCACGATCTCGTCCGGTGAAAGGGCGATGTCGACCCGAAAGGCCTCGTCGTTTCCCGGCGGTTCCAGATCATGAAGCTGGCTGTCGAGCATGTGCTCTCCCTGGAAGAAGTGTCCCTGCCGGGCACGCAGCCGCGACAGCAGAAGCTCGCGGCTGCCGTGCAGGTAGAGGATCTTCAGCGCCGGCGCACCACCGCGCAGGGTATCGCGGTAGCGGCGCTTGAGGGCGGAACAGCCAATCACCAGCGAACGCCCCTGTCGCCGGTGGTCGCGGTAGAAGTCGGCCAGGGTGGCCAGCCACTCCTCGCGATCGCCGTCGTTGAGGGGTTCACCGCGTGACATCTTGGCGATGCTGGTGGGGCTGTGATGGTCATCGGCATCGATGAAGTCGGCCGACATCGCCTCGGCGAGACGCCGGCCGATGAAGGATTTTCCCGACCCGGAAACACCCATGACCAGCACGAGTTGGGGGCTCGTCGACATCCTGGTATGGCTCTCGATGATGGCGCCTTTCGCGCGGATTTTTCAGGATGTTAATAGGGTAAAAGTCGCGTGCATGGGTGGCAAGGTTTTTCCGTCGCTTACCCGTCGGTGATGCGCCTGGAAAGGCGGTCGTGATCATGCCGTGACATCAGGCAGGCGTCAGGAAGGGAGTGATCCGTTATGCTGAAGGCAGACAACGGCCCGACAGGGATCGCCAGCAGACGGGAGAGCATGCACATGTCGACACTGACCTTTCTGGGTGCAGTGGGGGAAGTCACCGGGTCCCGCTACCTGCTCGAGGTGGACGGCGAGAATGGGCCCCACCGGCTGCTGCTGGAGTGTGGCCTGCACCAGGGCGGGGCGGACGCCGACCGCGCCAACGACAAGCCCTTCGGCAAGCTGGTGAAGGAGCTAGAGGCGGTGGTGCTCTCCCATGGCCACCTAGACCATTCGGGCCTGCTGCCCAAGCTGGTGCGCGAGGGCTATCGTGGGCCCATCCACTGCACCCGCGGCACCCGCGACCTGCTGGAGATCATGCTCCAGGACGCGGCCTTCGTGATGGCCAAGGACATCGAGTGGGAGAACAAGTGGCGCAGCCGCCACGACAAGCCGCTGGTGGAGCCGCTCTACGACCTCGACGACGTGGCGCAGACCCTCGCCCAGTGCGTCTCCCACCCCTATGGCCAGCCGGTCAACCTGCCCGGCGGCGTGACCCTGGTGTTCCGCGACGCCGGCCATATCCTCGGCTCGGCGATCGTCGAGCTAGGTGTGCCCTCCGGCGGCCAGGAGAAGCGCCTGGTGTTCTCCGGCGACCTGGGCAATCCCAGCTCGGTGCTGATGAAGGACCCCGAGAAGCTCTATGAGGCCGACCTGGTGCTGATGGAGAGCACCTACGGCGACCGCGACCATCGTCCCCTGGAGGAGACCCTGGAGGAGTTCGCCAGCGTGCTGGAGGAGGCCCACGCCGACGGCGGCAACGTGCTGATCCCCGCGTTCGCGGTGGGGCGCAGCCAGGAGATCCTCTACCACCTCAGCGTGCTCTACCACGAGGGGCGCCTGCGCCAGCAGCTGGTGTTCCTCGATAGCCCCATGGCGATCAAAGTCACCGAGCTCTACCACCGGGCGCGCAAGGCGCTCGACCCCGACGACCTCAAGGTGCTCAACAAGGCCGCCAGCGGCGACCCCGGCCAGTACCTGCCGGTGCTGCGCATGACCCGCACCGTGGAGGAGTCCATGGCCATCAACCGCATCCACGGCGGGGCGATCATCATCGCCGGCGCCGGTATGTGCAACGGTGGGCGCATCGTCCACCACTTCCGCTACAACCTCGAGAAACCCGCCACCCGGCTGGTGATCGTCGGCTTCCAGGCCGCCGGCACCATCGGCCGCCAGGTCGTCGACGGCGCCGAGCGCATCCGCGTGTTCGGCCACGACCTGGCGGTGAAGGCCAGGGTGCACACCATCGGCGGCTTCTCCGCCCATGCCGGCCAGAGCCAGCTGATCGGCTGGGCCGGGGCCTTCCGCAACCGCCCGCGCTTCTACCTGGTGCACGGCGAGCCCGAGACCCAGAAGGTGCTCCAGTCGGCCCTGGCCGAGAGCGAGATCGAGGCCGAGATTCCCGCCTACGGTGACCGCATCGAGCTCTGAGCCACCGCGACAACCTGTCCTCTTGCCGTCACGCGGGCGCAGGCGCAGCGTGATGGCAACGATGGAGCGGAAGGGGTGAGCATGATGGGCGTGAGCCAGGCACTGACGCGCCACCTGGTGGTGGGCATTCCCCTGCTGGCCGGCCAGCTCACGCGGCACTGGCTGATCAAGCGCCATGGCGCCGAGGGCTTCCGGAAGCGCTGGGCACCGCGCTTTCCGCCGCTCTCCACCCTGGGGGGTGCTGGGGATCGTTTTCGTGGCCATGGCACTCAAGGCCGATGCCCTGCTCGCGAGCCCCGGGCTGCTGCTGGAGATCGCCGTGCCGCTGCTGCTGCTGTATGCCATCAACCTCCTGCTCAGCACCCTGATGGCCCGGGCCTAGCTATCGCGGGGTGACGGCATCGCCCTGGTCTACGGCACGGTGATGCGCAACCTCTCCATCGCCCTGGCGCTGGCGATGAACGCCTTCGGCGAGGCGGGCACCGATGCCGCCCTGCTGATCGCCCTGGCCTATATCATCCAGGTGCAGTCCGCGGCCTGGTACGTGAGGTTCACCGACCGGCTGTTCGGGCCGCCTGCGGCGGCATAGGCCTGCCAGGACCGCTACGGTCGCCGACACGCGAGAGTCAACCTGCCCGTCGTGATGGCCCGCATGGGCCGGGTGACTTGACCCATATCAAGGTGCGGCCAGATGCCCCATGGCAAAGCAGTCTGAGCGGACTATCCTTCAGTGACGTTTATTTTGTAATTAGCTTAGAGGTTTTTATTATGAAAATGGCGTTGAAGGATCTTCTGGCCTCGACCGCCCTGGCGGCGCTGCTCGCGGCGGGCCCGGCCCTTGCCGAGGAGGCCGCGGCCTATCGCGAGACCCAACTGGGGCTCTACGTCAACGCCGCCGAGGCCTGGGAACTGATGCAGGAGAACGAGCGAGCGGTGCTCATCGACGTGCGCGACCCCGTCGAGATCAAGTTCACCGGCTTCGCCGAGCCCACCGATATCCATGTCCCCTGGGTGCTCGCCGACCGCGACAGCTTCGACGCCGAGGCCAGGACCTGGCCGATGGTCAAGAACCCTGACTTCGCCGAGCAGATGCGCGCCGAACTTGAGGCGCTGGGCGTGGCCGAGGATGACCCGATCATCGTGATGTGCCGCTCGGGCTCCACCCGCAGCGCTCCGGCCGCCGACGCCATCGCCGCGATGGGCTTCAGCGAGGTCTACTCCGTCACCGACGGCTTCGAGGGAGGCAAGCTCGAGGAGGGTGACTCCAAGGGCGTGCGCGCGGTGAACGGCTGGCGTAACTCCGGGCTGCCCTGGAGCTACGAGGTCGACCCCGACGTAGCCTGGCGCCCGGCGCAGTAACGACGCTAACCCGGTTCCTTCACTACCCAATGACCGCGAGGTGGTTTCATGAGCATCAAGACGACCCTGAGTGCGGCGCTCGCCGCCGGTACCCTCGCCTTCGGCGCCGCGGCCCTGGCCGACAGCCATGGCGGGGAGGCCGAGGAGGGCAAGGCGATGGGTGATAAGGCGCTGGTGATCCTGACCAGCGACTCCCTGGAGACCCAGGGCATGGCGATGATCCTGGCCAACGCCATGCAGCAGCAGGGCACCGACCTGCAGCTGCTGCTCTGCGACCAGGCCGGTGACCTGGCGATGGAGGGCTACCAGAGCACCCAGCCGATCAACACCCCGCCGAGCAACCCCGCCGGCCAGGTTACCCCCGAGGGCATCATGCAGATGCTGATGAACAAGGGGGCCCAGGTGGATGTCTGCGCCATCTACCTGCCCAACCGCGACTATGGTGAAGAGGTGCTGCGCGAGGGGGTGGGCATCGCCGCACCGGGCCCGATCGCCGAGCTGATGCGTGACCCGTCCGTACCGGTCTTCAACTTCTGAGCAGATTCATCGAGGAGAGTGACATGACACGCAACGTGGGTGGCATCGACAAGGTCCTGCGCATCGCGGTCGGCATCCTGCTGATCGTGCTGGCACTGACCGGCACCATCGGCGCCTGGGGCTGGATCGGCGTCCTGCCGCTGGCCACCGGCCTGTTCAACTTCTGCCCGGCCTACAAGCTGCTGGGCATGAACACCTGCAAGCTGAAGAAGTAGCCATCGCCGGCCTGTGCCGGCGCTACCGGCAAGGCGCCCGCGGCCGCAAGGTCGCGGGCGCCTGTTTTTATGGGCCTGGTGACCGCGGCTATCGCCGCCATGCAGCGGTACAATCGCCACATAGTAATTTTTAAGCTAAGCTTATTCCATATAAAGCAATCGGTGGTCGACCCACCCCGAACCCTATCGGAGGACGTCCATGAAGACCTTTGCCCTCTCTCCCAGCAGTGGCGCCGGCAGCCCCGAGGTGGCCGGCTTCTTCGACTCGCGCACCTTCTCCATCCAGTACGTGGTCAGCGACCCCGCCACCGGCAAGTGCGCCATCATCGACCCGGTATACGACTTCGACGAGAAGTCCGGGGCCACCGCCACCCACCACGCCGACGAGCTGCTCGCCTACGTGAAGGAGAAGGGGCTCGAGGTGGAGTGGGTGCTGGACACCCATCCGCATGCCGACCACTTCTCGGCGGCACGCTACCTGAGCGAGCAGACCGGCGCACCCACCGCTATCGGCGAGAAGGTGGTGGAGGTACAGAAGCTGTGGAAGGAGATCTACCACTGGCCCGACTTCCCCGCCGACGGCTCCCAGTGGGATCGCCTGTTCGCCGAGGGGGAGACCTTCTCCATCGGCGAGCTGGAGGCGCGGGTGATGTTCTCGCCGGGGCATACCCTGGCCTCGATCACCTACGTGGTGGGCGACGCCGCCTTCGTCCACGACACCCTCTTCCAGCCGGACTTCGGCACCGCCCGGGCCGACTTCCCCGGGGGTGATGCCCACCAGCTGTGGCGCTCCATCCAGGCGATCCTGGCGCTGCCCGACGACACCCGCCTGTTCACCGGCCACGACTACATGCCCGACGGCCGCGAGCCAGAGTGGGAGAGCACGGTGCGCGAGCAGCGCGAGACCAACAAGCACCTGGCCGACGGCGTCAGCGAGGCGGAATACACGGCCATGCGCGACCAGCGCGACAGCGAGCTGCCCATGCCCAAGCTGATCCTCCACTCCCTGCAGGTGAATACCCGTGGCGGGCGCCTGCCGGAGCCCGAGGCCAACGGCAGGCGCTACCTCAAGATCCCCCTGGATGCCCTGGAGGGCGCCGCCTGGGAGTAGGCTCACCGTCCACGGGCTCCGAACCACCGGGGCCCGTGGTGTTTCGAGGCGTCTCAGGGCGAGGGTGTCATATTTCCAAATAATCTATGCTTAGAACGTAAGTTGGGCTATGCTGTCGGCATACCGGCACACGACATCCCACGGAGGTTGTTCCCCATGTCCAGGACCAACTCGCCACGACCCATCGTCACCCACTTCTTCGACGAGCCCACCAACACCTTCAGCTACGTGGTGCAGGATCCCGACAGCAACGCCTGCGCCATCCTCGACTCGGTGCTCGACTTCGACTACGCCGCCGGTCGCACCGACGTGCGCTCCGCCGACGAGATCATCGCCTTCGTACGCGACAACGGCCTCGAGGTGGCGTGGATCCTCGAGACCCACGTGCACGCCGACCACCTCTCCGCCGCCCCCTACCTGCACGAGAAGCTGGGCGGGCTGACCGGCATAGGCGCCAGGATCACCGTGGTGCAGGACGTCTTCGGCAAGGCCTTCAATGCCGGCACCGAGTTCGCCCGTGATGGCAGCCAGTTCGACCGCCTCTTCGAGGAGGGCGACACCTTCGCCATCGGCAACCTCGAGGGGCGGGTACTGCACACCCCGGGCCACACCCCGGCCTGCCTGACCTACGTGATCGGCGACGCCGCCTTCGTCGGTGACACCCTGTTCATGCCCGACTACGGCACCGCCCGCTGCGACTTCCCCGGCGGCGACGCGCGCACCCTCTATCGCTCCATCCAGAAGGTTCTGGCGCTGCCCGAGGAGACGCGCCTCTTCCTATGCCACGACTACAAGGCGCCGGAGCGCGAGGAGTACCAGCACGAGACCAGCGTGGCCGAGCAGCGCGCCCACAACGTGCACGTCCACGAGGGCATCGGCGAGGAGGAGTTCGTCAGGATGCGCACCGAGCGCGACGCCACCCTGGGCATGCCGCGGCTGATCATCCCCTCGGTACAGGTGAACATGCGCGCCGGCGAGATGCCCCCCGCCGAGGACAACGGCCAGATCTACCTCAAGGTGCCGATCAACAAGTTCTGAGATAGAGGAGAGTGCCTGCATGCAGATCCATGAGCTCGAACCCGGCTTCGCCATCACCGACGCCGTCACCCCGGCCGATCTCGACGAGGTCGCCCGCCGCGGCTTCCGTTCGGTGGTCTGCAACCGCCGCCCCGGCGAGGCCGAGGACCATCCCGACGACCGCCCCCTCCGCGAGCGTGCCGCCGAGCTGGGCCTCGAGTGGCGCTGCATCCCGGTGACCCCGGGCGACTACTCCGCGGCCGATATCGCCGCCTTCGGCGAGGCGCTGGAGACCCTGCCCACGCCGATCCTGGCCTTCTGCAAGACCGGCAAGCGCGCCGTGCACCTCTGGGCCCACGCCCGCAGCCAGGGCGAGAGCTGCGACATCCCGGCGCTGCTGGCCGCGGCCCGTGCCGCGGGCCATGACCTCGAGGAGCGGCGCCCGCTGCTGGAGGCCGCCGCGGGGCGGGGCTGAGCCATGAACCCCAGGCGCTACCTGCCGATCCTGCAGTGGCTGCCCGGCTATGGCCGGGCGACGCTATCCAGCGACCTGCTGGCGGCGGTGATCGTCACCATCATGCTGATCCCGCAGTCGCTGGCCTACGCCATGCTGGCCGGGCTGCCACCCGAGGTGGGGCTCTACGCCAGCATCGCGCCGCTGGTGGTCTACGCCGTGTTCGGCACCAGCCGCACCCTCTCGGTGGGGCCGGTGGCGGTGGTCTCGCTGATGACCGCCGCGGCGGTGGGCAAGATCGCCCCCCAGGGCAGCCCGGAGTACCTCGCCGCCGCCCTGGCCCTGGCGCTGATGTCGGGGCTGATGCTGACCCTGATGGGAGTGGCACGGCTGGGCTTCTTGGCCAACTTCCTGAGCCACCCGGTGATCTCGGGTTTCATCACCGCCTCCGGGCTGATCATCGCGGCGAGCCAGCTGCGCCATGTGCTGGGCGTCGAGGCGAGCGGCCACAACCTGCTGGAGCTCGCCGGCGGCCTGGCGGGCAGCCTGGGGGAGGTCAACGGCCCCACCCTGGTCATCGGTCTCTCCGTGCTGGCCTTCCTCTATGCCGCGCGCCGCTGGCTCAATCCGGCCCTGCGCCGGCTCGGCGTGCCGGCGCGGCCGGCGGACATGCTCACCAAGGCCGCGCCGATCCTCGCCGTGGCCGCCACCACCCTGGCCAGCTGGGCCCTGGGGCTCGACGAGCGTGGCGTGGCGCTGGTCGGCGAGGTGCCCGCAGGGCTGCCGCCGCTGACCTGGCCTGCCTTCGACGCCGGCCTGTGGCGCGAGCTCGTGGTGGCGGCGCTGCTGATCAGTATCGTCGGCTTCGTGGAGTCGGTGTCGGTGGGGCAGACGCTCGCCGCCAAGCGCCGCCAGCGCATCGACCCCGACCAGGAGCTGGTGGGGCTCGGCACCTCCAACATCGCCGCCTCGCTGACCGGCGGCATGCCGGTGACCGGCGGCTTCTCGCGCTCGGTGGTCAACTTCGACGCCGGCGCCGAGACCCCGGCCGCCGGGGCCTTCACCGCGGTGGGCATCGGCGTGGCGGCGCTGCTGCTCACCCCGTTGATCGCCTACCTGCCCATCGCCACCCTGGCGGCCACCATCATCGTGGCGGTGCTCTCGCTGGTGGACCTGGGCGCCATCCGCCGCACCTGGGCCTATTCGCGCAGCGACTTCGCCGCCATGCTGGGCACCATCGCCGTGACCCTGGGGCATGGCGTGGAGAGCGGTATCATGGTCGGCGTGGGGCTGTCGCTGGCGCTGCACCTCTACCGCACCAGCCGGCCGCACAGCGCCGTGGTGGGGCGGGTGCCGGGCACCGAGCACTTCCGCAACGTGCAGCGCCACCGGGTCGAGACCGACGAGCGCCTGGTCATCCTGCGCGTCGACGAGAGCCTCTACTTCGCCAACGCCCGCTACCTGGAGGACACCGTGATGGCGCTGGCCGCCCGCCAGCCGGGCCTCGAGCACATCGTGCTGGCCTGCCAGGCGGTCAATGTCATCGATGCCTCGGCGCTGGAGAGCCTGGAGGCGATCAACGCGCGTCTCAAGGATTCCGGCGTGGCGCTGCATCTGGCCGAGGTCAAGGGGCCGGTGATGGATCGCCTGCAGCACACCGAGTTCTGCCACGAGATGACCGGCAAGGTGTTCCTGAGCACCTATGATGCCTGGCAGGAGCTGCGCGGTGTCGGCGACGGCCGGCTGTCGCGGCGCTGCGCCGAGATGCAGATGGGCGCCGTGCCGGGCGCGACCTTCGACGACGAGGCACAACCGCATCCGCGGATGCCCTGACGACAATTTTTTTCGACGATAGGAGAAGAAAGCGTGGACTGGAGTTCATCCCTGCAGGGACTGGCCGGCGGTGTGCTGATCGGCCTCTCTGCCACCTGGCTGATGGCCACCCTGGGCCGCATCGCCGGCATCAGCGGCATCGTCGGCACCCTGATCACCGCCCGGCCGAAGGGCGACAGCGCCTGGCGCCTCACCTTCGTGCTCGGCCTGATCAGCGGCCCCCTCGTGGTGATGCTGCTGGGCGGTGGCCTGGGCAATGTCGCCGGCGGCGCCGTCGACGTCACCGGCCGGGTGATCGGTGAACCCGCCGGCGGCGCGGCGCTGATGCTCGTCGCCGGCCTGCTGGTGGGCCTGGGCACCGGCCTGGGCAGCGGCTGCACCAGCGGCCATGGAGTCTGCGGCCTCTCGCGGCTCTCGGTGCGCTCGATGGTAGCGACCGTCACCTTCCTGGTGGCGGCGATCATTACCGTGTTCGTGGTTCGGCACGTGATCGGAGGTGGCGCATGAAAACGCTCATGGGCTATATCGCCGGGCTGATCTTCGGCCTGGGGCTTGCCGTCTCCGGCATGACCGACCCGGCCAGGGTGCTGGGCTTCCTCGACGTCGCCGGCGCCTGGGACCCGACCCTGATGTTCGTGCTCGGCGGTGCCGTGGTCACCAACTTCATCGGCTACCGGCTGGTGCTGCGGCGCCCCAACCCGCTGTTCGCCGAGCGCTTCCAGCTGCCCACCCGCCAGGACCTGGATGCCCGTCTGATCGGCGGTTCGGCGCTGTTCGGCATCGGCTGGGGCCTCTCCGGCTACTGCCCGGGGCCGGCCATCGCCTCCGTGGGCGGGCTCACCGCCCCGCTGGTCGCCATGCTGGTGGCAATGGTCGCTGGCTGGTTCCTGGCCAGGGCGATCCCCGCCCGGGGCTGAGCCTGATCTGCATTAAGCGACGCCCCCGCAGGCCCCGCCGGCGGGGGCGTCGTCGTCTACGACCAATGGATCGCCGCGGGCGGCTTATAACCCTATAACCATTAACGCAGGCTTAATGGCGCGGTGACAGGATGTCGCACAACGAGAGGACCCTGCCATGCACGTACTGTTGATCGAGGATGACGCCCTGGTGGCCTCGGGCATTCGCGCCGGGCTGGCGATGCACGACTACGTCGTCGATCACGTGGCCAGCATCGCCGAGGCGCGCCGAGTCCTGGAGAGCGTGGCCAGCGACGTGGTGATCCTCGACCGCGGCCTGCCCGACGGCGACGGCCTCGCCCTGCTCGAGGAGTGGCGCGACGCCGGGGTGACCACCCCGGTGCTGGTGCTGACGGCCCGCGATGCGGTGAGCGACCGGGTGGCGGGGCTGCAGGGCGGCGCCGACGACTACCTGGTCAAGCCCTTCGACCTCGACGAGCTGGTGGCGCGGCTGCAGGCGCTGCTGCGGCGTGCCGCCGGCCGCTCCCACCCGCTGATCGAGCACGGCGCCCTGTGCCTCGACCCGGTGGCCCGCGAGGTGACCCTGCGCGGCCGGCCGGTGTCGCTGTCGCGCCGCGAGCTGGTGCTGCTGGAGGCCTTCCTCCAGGCGCCGCGCAGCGTGCTCTCCGCCGACCAGCTCAAGGACAGCCTCTACGGCATGAGCGAGGACGTGGAGAGCAACGCCCTCAACGTGCATATCCACCACCTGCGCCGCAAGCTCGGTGGCGAGGTGATCGAGACGGTGCGCGGGCTCGGCTACCGGCTGGGGCCGCCGCTGGGCGAGGGCGCCGGCGAGGCGCGCGCGTGAGCCTGCGCACGCGGCTGCTGCTGACCCTGGGCGTCACCCTGGCGCTGCTCTGGGGGCTGGCCGCCGCCTGGCTGTTGCGTGACCTCGAGGAGCAGTTCGTGGCCACCCTGGACCAGCGCCTGGCGCAGTCGGCGCGCATGGTGGCGGGGCTGATGGCCCAGCTGCCCGAGGAGGTGTGGCTCGAGGCGGACCGGCGGGCGCTGTCGATCCCCCCCATCGAGGGGCTCGCCTGCCAGGTGCACTCGCCGCGTGGCGAGATCATGGCGCGCACCCACACCGACCTGGAGTCGATCCTGGCGGCAGGAGAACGCGGCCATGCCTACCGCGAGGAGGGCGGCGTGACCTGGCGGGTGTTCACCTATGAGCGGGGCGGGCTGACCATCACCACCGCCGACCGCATGGACGAGCGGGATCTGCTGCTGGGCAACGTGATCAAGACCGCCACGCTGCCCTTCGTGGTGGCCATGCTGGGCAGCCTGGTGGCGCTGTGGATCGGCGTGGTGCGCGGCCTGGCGCCCATCGCCCGGCTGCGCGACTCGCTGGCGCGCCGCCATCCGGATGCCCTGGCACCGGTGGCTACCTACGGGGTGCCCGGCGAGCTGCGCCCGCTGGTGGAGACCCTCAACGGCCTGCTGGCGCGCATCCAGCAGGCCATCGTGCGCGAGCAGCGCTTCACCAACGATGCCGCCCACGAGCTGCGCACGCCCCTCACCGCCATCAAGACCCACCTGCAGGTGGCCGGCCGGGTGGAGGGCGAGGCGGCACGCGAGGCCGTCGCCTACGCTGAGGAGGGGGTCGAGCGCCTGGCGCGGATCCTCGACCAGTTGCTGATGCTGGCGCGGGTCGAGGGGCGGCTGACCTTCGAGGATGGCTCCCTGTGTCGCCCCGCCGAGGTGGTGGCCCTGGCGCTGCGCGACAGCGGCGCGCCCACCGCGCGTTTCGCGCTGCCGGAGGCCTGGCCCGAGGCGCCCCTGGCGCTGCCGCGGGAGCTGGCGGTGACCGCGCTGCGCAACCTGATCGACAACGCCCTGCGCCACGGCGGCGAGGGGGCCAGGGTGACGCTCGACGCCGAGAGCGAGCCCGGAGGCGCGGTGACCTTTCGGGTGATCGACCAGGGCCCCGGCGTCGATGACGAGGCCCTGGCGCAGATGTCGCGGCGCTTCTGGCGCGCCAGCAAGCAGCACGGCAGCGGTCTGGGCCTGGCCGTGGTGGCCGCCATCACCGAGCGCTTCGGTGGCGGCCTGGCATTCGTCCGTCCCGAGCAGGGCGGACTGGAGGCGCGCCTGACCTTCCCGGTCCAGGCGAGCCATGACGCCCCGTCAGGGGCATGAGGGATCGCCCCGCGCCCGGGGCCACGATAGAAGACCCAAGACAAGACCCACGACATCAAGAGGGGAATACCGATGACCAGCAAGAGGATCGTGAGCGGGCTCGGCCTGCTGCTGGGCGCCGGCCTGGCCGCCGGCCAGGCCCTGGCGCTCGAGGGGGACGCCGAGCGCGGCGAGGCGGCGGCGGGCACCTGCGTGGCCTGCCACCAGGCCGACGGCAGCGGCATGAACGTGCCGGGCGGGCAGTCCTGGCCGCGCCTGGCGGGGCTGGATGCCGGCTACATCGCCAAGCAGCTGCATGACTTCCAGGCAGGGCGTCGACAGAACGCCAGCATGATGCCCTTCGCCAACATGCTCGATGACCAGCAGATCGCCGATGTGGCGGCCTACTACAGCCAGTTGCCCGCCACCCAGGGTGATGGCGGCGACGTCGACGAGGCGGTGCTGGCCCGCGGCGAGCAGATCGCCATGCGCGGCGACTGGGACGAGTACATCGTCTCCTGCAAGAGCTGCCATGGTCCCGGTAACCAGGGCGTGGGCGGCACCTTCCCCGGCATCGCCGGCCAGCACGCCGGCTATATCGAGAGCCAGCTGCGCGCCTGGCAGGCCGGCGAGCGCAGCAATGACCCCCAGAACCTGATGGGGGCCATCGCCCAGCGCATGAGCGACGAGGACATCACCGCCGTGGCGGCCTGGCTGGCCAGCCAGCCGGCGGCCGACGAGTAAGGGAGACGAGACCATGAGCAATCGCAGGAAGACGCTGGTACTGGCCGGCGCGACCCTGGCCGCCGGCGCAAGCCTGGTCGCCTGGGCCGAGACCGAGGGGCATCCCTACGACAAGCTGGTGGAGATGGGCTATCCGGCGCCCCAGGAGGGCGAGCTGGTCCACGTGCCGCCGACCATGGCGGACCTCGAGGCGGCCGACATGAAGCCGCAGACCAAGGCGGTGATCCGGCGTGGCTACGAGCTGTTCACCAACACCCAGCAGCTGCGTGGCAAGAACGTCTTCAACGACATGAACTGCTCCAGCTGCCACCTGGGCGAGGGGCGTCAGCCCTTCAGCGCCCCGGTGTGGCCGGCGGCGGTGACCCTGCCGGACTTCCGCGGCAAGAACCAGCACGTCAACAACCTCGAGGAGCGCATCGCCGGCTGCTTCGCCTACTCCATGAACGGCACCCCGCCCGAGTACGGCAGCGACGACATGCTGGCGCTCTCCGCCTACCACCAGTGGCTGGCCAAGGGCGCCCCCATGTACCCGGACCAGCCCATCTACGGCCGCGGCTTCCCGGCACCGGAGCGCCCCGAAGAGCTGAGCTACGCCAACGGCGAGGCCCTCTACGTGGAGAACTGTGCGGTCTGCCACGGCGAGGACGGTGGCGGCCTCTACCAGGACGGCGAGTATGTCTTCCCCGCCCCCTGGGGCGACGGCTCCAACAACTGGGGAGCGGGCATCGTGCGCACCCACACCGCGGCCGGGTTCATCAAGAACAACATGCCGCTGGGCCAGCCGCTGTCGCTCTCCGACCAGGAGGCCTGGGACATCGCCTACTACATGACCCAGCAGGAGCGTCCGCAGGACCCGCGTTACACCGGCAGCGTGGACGAGGTGCTGGAGAAGTTCGGCCCCACCTTCCACAAGCACTCCAGCTACGGCCAGGTCCGTGAGGTGGATGGCCACCGTCTCGCCGACCACGCCAACTGGGGCGAGAAGGGCGAGGAGATCAAGCCCTGGAACGTCGGCCAGCCGCGCTTCGAGGACCTCGAGGTCGATCAGTAGGCCGACCCCGGCGCCGAGTCCTCGGCGCCAGGAGGCAGGCAGGAAGGCCCCGTCCGGCAGCAGCCGGTCGGGGCCTTTCTCGTCACGGGGGGGGCGCTTGAGGGTCAGGGCGCCGGGCTGCCCATCGCCTCCTCGAGACGCTCGGGGCTCGGCACGCCCTCGATGCGGTCGACCCGGTTCCCGGTGCGGAACAGGGTGGTGGGGGTGGCCATGAAGCCCAGGGATTCGAACAGCTGGTTGTTGGCGAAGACCTGCTCCTCGATCTCCCGCGGCTGCGGGCCGGGCACGATCTCCTCGCCCTCGCCGCTGTGGGCATGGAGGGCGGCGGCCGGGTCCTCGGCGCCGAGCAGGGCGGCGGCCTTGGCCGGGCTGTCCTGGGCCAGCACACCGATCATGATGTGGCGCAGCTGCACCCTGCCGGCCTCGATCCAGGGGCGGACGTCGTGCCAGAACTGGCGGCAGTAGGGGCAGTTGGGGTCGGTGAAGGTGTAGACGATGCGCTCGGCGTCGGGGTCGCCGTCGGCGATCCAGTGGCTCTCCTCCAGCTCCTGCCAGACCTGGGCGAACTGCTCGGCGCGTACATGCTCGTCCAGCGCCGCCTCGGAGAGGTTGTTGCCCTCGGCGTCGACCAGGGTGCCGACGATGGCGTGCTCGCCGTCGGGCAGCAGGTAGATGGCGACCTCGCCGCCGGAGTGGCTGGCGCCGAAGCCGCGCAGCCCGCCGGGACCCTCGAACTCGCCGTGGATGGTCAGCCCCTGCTCGGTGAGGGCCTCCACCGGGGCGGGCCAGTGGTCGTCGGCGAGGGTGGGGAGGGCGGCGCCGCAGGCGGCGAGGCCCAGGGTCAGGGAGGGGAGGAGATGGCGCATCGCAGGGTCCTGTGGAAGAAGGTCAGGGATGTGGGGTAGAGGCACGGGGTATGGAGTAGAGCATAGGGGTCTACACCAGACCGCCCGCGTCGTCTCGGGTTTCCCATCCTTGCACGCGGTGATTAGCCAGGGGTTAAGCGGGGCAGGGTGTCGCAGTCCTGCTCACGCCGTCTGTGTCGCGCTAAGCTGGAGACTCTTACTTGCCTCAGGAGTGTCGCATGCGTCTTCTCTCTCTTCTCGCCGCGGCGGGGCTGGCGGTGGCCAGCGCCACGGCCCTGGCCGACACGCTCAGCGTCGAGGGCGCCCATGTGCGCGCCGTGCCGCCGGTCTCCACCACCACCGCCGCCTTCATGCGGCTGCACAACAGCGGCGAGGCCGACCGCGAGCTGGTGGCGGCGAGCACCCCGGCGGCCCGGGTGGCGGAGCTCCACAACCATGTCGACGTGGACGGCGTGATGCAGATGCGCCAGGTGGAGGCGATTGCGGTGCCGGCGGGCGAGGGCGCACGCCTGGCCCCGGGTGGCTACCACCTGATGCTGATCGACCTGGTGGCGCCGCTCCACGAGGGCGACGAGGTGGCGCTCTCGCTGACCTTCGACGACGGCCAGACCCTCGAGGTGGCGGCCCCGGTGCGTCGCATCGAGACCATGGGCCATGGCATGGCCGACGATGGTGCCGAGGGGAAGGCCGAGGGCATGTCGCACTCGGCTCACTGAGGCGGCACCGCTGGGCGGGCGGGACGCGAGTCGCTACAATGCGCCGAGTCCCGTCTTCCCGTTCTGGAACCTGCCATGCACTGTCCCTTCTGCGGCACCCACGACACCAAGGTCACCGACTCGCGGCTGGTCGCCGAGGGGGACCAGGTGCGCCGGCGTCGCCAGTGCGTGGCCTGCGGCGAGCGCTTCACCACCTACGAGACCGCCGAGCTGGTGATGCCGCGGGTGATCAAGGGCGATGGCTCCCGCGAGGCCTTCAACGAGGAGAAGCTGCGCGCCGGCATGCTGCGCGCCCTGGAGAAGCGCCCGGTGAGCGCCGAGGCCATCGAGGCGGCGGTGCAGCGCATCCGCCAGGCCCTGCGCGCCCGGGGCGAGCGCGAGATCCACGCCCGCGACATCGGCGAGGCGGTGATGGCCGCGCTGCGCGGCCTCGACCAGGTCGCCTACATCCGCTTCGCCTCCGTCTACCGCCGCTTCCAGGACATCGACGAGTTCCGCGCCGAGATCGAGCGTCTCGCCCAGGATCCTGACCAGCCCGCCTCCCGCTGACCCGGAGCCTCCCATGGCCGACCCCACGCCCCCGCACGCCTGGATGGCCCGTGCCCTCGAGCTGGCCCGCCGCGGCCTCTACACCACCCACCCCAACCCCCGCGTCGGCTGCGTGCTGGTCAAGGACGGCCGCGTGGTGGGGGAGGGCTACCAT
Organism: Halomonas shengliensis; assembly: GCF_900104135.1. GTDB lineage: Bacteria > Pseudomonadota > Gammaproteobacteria > Pseudomonadales > Halomonadaceae > Halomonas > Halomonas shengliensis. The sequence continues at coordinate 400,143 of NZ_FNIV01000001.1, forward strand.
GCCCGCGCCGGCGAGCCCCACGCCGAGGTGCATGCCTTGAGCGCCGCCGGCGACGCGGCTCGCGGCGCCACCGCCTACGTCACCCTGGAGCCCTGCTCCCACCAGGGACGCACCGGCCCCTGCGCCCAGGCGCTGATCGCGGCCGGCGTCGCCCGGGTGGTGGTGGCCATGGAGGATCCCAACCCGGCGGTGGCCGGCCGCGGCATCGCCATGCTGCGCGAGGCCGGCATCGAGGTGGCGGTGGGCATCGCCGAGGACGAGGCCCGGACGCTCAACGCCGGCTTCGTGCGGCGCATGGACCATGGCCGCCCCTTCGTGCGCCTGAAGATGGCCATGAGCCTCGACGGCCGTACCGCCATGCAGTCGGGCGAATCGCAGTGGATCACCGGCCCCGAGGCGCGGTGCCAGGTGCAGCGCCTGCGCGCGCGTTCCAGCGCCGTGCTCACCGGGGTGGAATCGGTGATCTTCGACAACTCGCGGCTCACCGTGCGCGCCGACCAGCTCGGCCTGCCCGATGCCGAGGCCATCGCCTCTCGCCAGCCGCTGCGGGTGATCGTCGACAGCCGCCTGCGCCTGCCCGAGGCGGCGGCCTGCCTCACCGAGCCGGGGCGCACCCTGGTGGTGGCGGTGGAGGGCGTCGAGGAGGAGCGTATCGCGCGGCTCACCCGTGCCGGGGCCGAGGTGCTCACCCTGCCCGCCGGCGCCGACGGTCGGGTCGACCTCGATGCCGTGCTGCGCCACCTGGCCGAGGTCGAGCAGGCCAACGAGGTGCTGCTGGAGACCGGGGCGACGCTGGCCGGCGCCATGCTCGACGCCGGCCTGGTGGACGAGATGCAGCTCTTCGTGGCGCCCACCCTGCTCGGCGGCGACGCCCGGCCGCTGTTTCAGCTCGCCGGCATCGAGACCATGGCCCACCAGCGTGGCCTGGAGATACTCGATATCCGCGCCGTGGGGCAGGACTGGCGCATCACCGCCCGGCCCAAACGCCGTAGTCCGACGCGCTAGCGCCTTGGTTGCCTTTACTGGCGCGCAGCGACCGACCACGGTACCCTGACGCCGTTTCGAGGCGGGCGACGCCCCCGGCCGACGCCAGCGTCGCCGAGCGCCGACGCCCGCCCGCGCAGAACTTGTGGAGATCTCATGGTGCACGCCACTAGCGGGGGCCTGGCCCCCATCGAGGACCTGATCGAGGACATTCGTCAGGGCAAGATGGTGATCCTAATGGATGACGAGGATCGCGAGAACGAAGGCGACATCATCATGGCCGCCGAGAAGGTGCGGGCCGAGCATATCAACTTCATGGCCCGCCACGCCCGCGGCCTGATCTGCCTGCCCATGACCCGCAGTCGCTGCGAGCGCCTCCGCCTGCCGCTTATGGTCAACGACAACGGCTCCGGCTTTGGCACCAAGTTCACCCTCTCCATCGAGGCCGCCGAGGGGGTCACCACCGGCATCTCCGCCGCCGACCGCGCGCGCACCGTGCAGGCCGCCGTGGCCCACGACGCCCGCCCCGAGGACATCGTCCAGCCCGGCCACATCTTCCCGCTGATGGCCGAGCCCGGCGGCGTGCTGCGTCGCGCCGGCCACACCGAGGCCGCCTGCGACCTCTCCGCCCTGGCCGGCCTCGACCCCAGCGGCGTGATCTGCGAGATCATGAACGACGACGGCACCATGGCCCGGCGCCCCGAGCTCGAGCGCTTCGCCGAGGAACACGGCCTGAAGATGGGCACCATCGCCGACCTGATCCACTACCGTATCCACAACGAGCAGACCGTGGATCACGAGGAGTCGACCACGGTGCAGACCGCCCACGGCGAGCTCACCCTGCACGTCTTCCGTGACAGCATCCAGGGGGCCCACCACCTGGCACTGGTCAAGGGGCGGCCGAGCCCCGAGGCGCCGACCACGGTGCGCGTGCACCTGGCCAGCACCATGCGCGACCTGCTGTGCCTGGAGAAGGGCGACGGGGGGCACTGGGCCTCCCACGCGGCGATCGCCGAGGTCGCCCGCAGCGAGCGCGGCGTCTTCGTGCTGCTCGACGACGGCCGTCCGCACCTCGACCTGCGCGACCAGCTCGACATCTTCCTCGAGCGCCGCCGGGCGCCGCGTACCAGCGCCTCGGATGGCGCCGGTAACTACCTGACCATCGGCACCGGGTCGCAGATCCTGCGCCACCTCGGCGTGGGCCAGATGCGGCTGCTCAGCTCGCCGTGGAAGTTCTCGGCGCTCTCCGGCTTCGACCTTGAGGTGGTCGAGCGCCTGGGCCCCGAGGACGTGGCGCGCACCGGCGACGAGGCCGGCGACTGAGCCGGCCGGCGCTACCGCCCGTTCAACCCCGTTCTTCATCACCCTATTTCACCCCCAGGGCGCGGCACCGCCGCCCCAGGGGCACAGCAGGAAACCGACATGGAACCCATTGCACAACTCGAAGGCAGCTTCGTCGACGTCGACGGTCGTTACGTGATCGTGGTGGGGCGCTTCAACCACCACGTGGTGGACAGCCTGGTGGAGGGCGCCGTGGATAGCCTGGTGCGCCACGGCGTCGACCCCGAGAACATCGATATCGTCCACGTGCCGGGCGCCTGGGAGCTGCCGCTGGCGGTCAAGCAGGCGCTCAAGGTAGCCCGCCCCGAGGCGGTGATCGCCCTGGGCGCGGTGATCCGCGGCGGCACCCCGCACTTCGAGTACGTGGCCGGCGGCTGCAACGCGGCGCTTGGCAACCTGCAGCTGGAGTTCGACACCCCCATCGCCAACGGCGTGCTGACCGTCAACTCTATCGAGCAGGCCATCGAGCGCTCCGGCACCAAGGCCGGCAACAAGGGCGCCGAGGCGGCCATGGCCGCCATGGAGATGGTCTCGCTGATGCGCCAGCTGGGCGGCGGTGCCGAGGAGGAGGCATGAGCCGCGAGCGCGCGCCTTCCAAGGCGCAGCAGTCACGCCGCGCCGCCCGCGAGCTGGCGGTGCAGTGCCTCTACCAGTGGCACATGACCGGCAAGTCCATCACCGCGGTGGAGGCGGAGTTCAGGAGCCAGGTGGCCGACGACGACCTCGAGGACCACGAGAACTGGCACAAGGTCATGGAGATCGCCGACCTGGCGCTGTTCCATGAGCTGGTGCACAACGTGGCGCGCTTCAAGGCCGACCTCGACGCCTCCATCTCGCCGCTGCTCGACCGCAAGGTCGACGAGCTCGACGCCATCGAGCTCACCATCCTGCGCCTGGGCGCCTACGAGCTGTCGCGGCGGCTGGACTTGCCCTACCGGGTGGCGATCAACGAGGGCGTGGAGCTGGCCAAGTCGTTCGGGGCCACCGACGGCCACAAGTACGTCAACGGCATCCTCGACAAGCTTGCCGGGCGCCTGCGTGGTGCCGAGGTGGCCGCCCGCCGCCGCTGAAGGGAAACCGGATGCATAGCGAATTCGACCTTATCGCCCGCTACTTCACTCCCGCTCCCCCCGGCCCGGAAGCCGGCGTGGCGCTGGGGGTGGGTGACGACTGTGCGCTGCTGGCGCCCACCCCGGGCCGGCGGCTGGCGGTAAGCGTCGACACCTCGGTGGCGGGGGTGCACTTCCCTGCCGAGGCACCGGCCGAGGCGATCGGCCACCGCGCCCTGGCGGTGAGCCTCTCGGACCTGGCCGCCATGGGGGCCCGCGCCCGCTGGTGCTTCATGGCGCTGACCCTCCAGGCGCGCCCGGACGCCTGGCTCGAGGCCTTCTCTCGCGGCTTCAAGGCGCTGTGTGACGCCACCGGCACCACGCTTGCCGGCGGCGACATCACCCGCGGTGAGCTGGCCATCGGCGTCACCGTGATGGGGGAGGTGGCGCCTGAGGCCGCCCTGACTCGTGGCGGCGGCCGGCCCGGTGACCTGGTGGCGGTCACCGGGGCCCTGGGCGGCGGCGCCGGCGGCCTGGCGGCCTGGCAGGCCGGCGAGCGCGATGTCGGCCATCCCTTGCTCGCCCGCTACCTCTTCCCCCGGCCGCGGCTGGCCGCCGGCGAGGCGCTCGCCAGGCTTGCCACCGCCGCGGTGGACCTCTCCGACGGCCTGCTCGCCGATCTGGGCCACATCCTCGAGCACTCCGGCGGCGGCGCCCGGCTCGAGCCCGAGGCGCTGCCCCTGGCCGAGGGGCTGGTGGAGGCGCTGGGCGAGGCCCGGGCGCAGGAGGCGGCGCTCTCCGGCGGCGACGACTACGAGCTGCTGATCTGCCTGCCCGCCGAGCGCCTCGACGAGGCCCGCCGGCGCCTCGCGGCGCTGGCGCTGCCGCTGACGGTGATCGGGCGCCTGACCGAGGCGCCCGGGCTGCACGGGGTGCCGGGGGCTCGCCGCCTCGGCTGGCAGCACTTCCGCGGCGACGAGACGGGAGGTCGCCCATGAACCGCGCCCCGGCCAGCGTCTGGCATCGCCCCTCTCACTTCCTCGCCTTCGGCCTGGGCAGCGGGGCCGTGCCCTTCGCCCCCGGCACCTTCGGCACCCTGGCCGCTATCCCCTTCTACTGGCTGCTCTCGGAGCTACCCCTCGACTGGTACTGGGGCGTCATCGTCATCGCCTTCCTGTGGGGCGTGTGGCTGTGCGAGAAGACCTCCCGGGACCTCGGCGTCCACGACCACTCCGGCATCGTCTGGGACGAGTTCGTGGGCTACTGGATCACCATGGCCGCGGTGCCCTTCTCCTGGGAGGCGGCGCTGTGGGGCTTCGTGGTGTTCCGGGTGTTCGACGTGATCAAGCCGTTCCCCATCCGCTGGGCGGATCGCCGGGTGGCCGGGGGCTTCGGCATCATGATCGACGACGTGCTCGCCGGCATCTACGCCTGGAGCCTGATGCACCTCTGGTTCTGGCTACACTAGGGCGAGGCCCGCGTCGCCGGGAAGGCGCCACCGGGAAGGGAGGCTGGATGCGCAAGGAACGACTGATCGTGCCGGTGGTGCTGGGCCTGGCGCTCGCCTGGGCGGTGGCTCAGTATGCCGCCTCGCTGCTCTTCGAGCGCGAGCTCGCCCGTACCCTGGCCGACCTCGAGGCGCGCGGCGAGCTGGTGGTGGAGCGCGAGGCCGTCGAGCGCGGCTGGCTCTCCTCCTCGGGTCGGGTGCGCATCGCCCCGCTGCTGGGCGACGCCTGGCAGCTCGCCTTCACCTATGAGGCCCGCCATGGGGTGCTGAGTACCCGCCTGGAAGGGGAGCTCTCGCCCACCCTGGGGCCGGCCCAGCGGCGGCTGTTCGGCGATGCGCTGCCCTCCCGGGCGCCGCGCTGGCACGCCCGTTACCAGACCCTGGGCGGCACCCTGGAGGGCAGCCTGGGCCTGGCGCCCTTCGTGGTGCGCCAGGGCGAGCGCGAGCTCGACTTCCAGGGCGGCCAGGTCACCTTCGGCGGCGAATACGGCGACTGGTGGCTGCGGGCCCGCCTGCAGCCGCTGCGCCTGACCGACGGTGTCGCCACCCTCGAGGCCGGCCCGGCGAGCCTCGAGAGCCGCTACGCCTACACCGAGGGCGCCTACCACTTCACCCAGCACGACCTGCTGCGCCTGGAACGCCTGGCCTGGCGCCAGCCCGACCTCGCCCTGGACGGCAGCGAGCTGCTCTATCGCAGCCGCATGCAGCTCGACGACAGCGAGCTGGTCGTCGACGGCGAGCTCGAGATCGGCCAGGTGCTGGCCGCCGAGCAGGTGCTGCTCACCGGGCGGGTCGCCGCGACCCTCTCGCGGCTCGATGCCGAGGCCCTGCGCACCCTGCTGCGCCGCCTGCGCGAGGAGGTGATGCGCGTGGGCAGCGATACCCCCACGCCCCGCGAGCTGATCGCGCGGCTGGAGCCGGAGCTCAAGGCGCTGCTCGCCGACTCGCCGCGCGTCGACGTCACCACGGTGGACCTCGACAGCCCCATGCTGGGGATCACCGCGCGCGGCGAGGGCACCCTGATCTTCGACCCGCGGCGCCTCGACGAGCTCACGGTGTCGCGGCTCGACGACCCCGCCGAGCAGGCGCGCTGGCGCAGCCGCCTGGATGGCGACTTCGTGTGGCACCAGGTGCCCACCGTGGTGGCCCTGTGGCTGGGACTGCCGCTGGATACCCGCGAGCTGGCGATCGACGTGGTGCGCGGCAAGGTGCGCGTCAACGGCCGCCCGCTGCCCCCGCTATGGCGCTGATCGGGCTTGAACTTTCGTGGCGTCGCCCGCATTCCTAGGGCATCGGCACCCGCCCACAGGACACGGAGACCCCATGAGCGACGACCAGGACCGCCGTCCCGATTCCGACGAGCCCGAGTGGCTCCACGACGACCCCGAGAGCGGCGATGCCTTCGCCGAGGATGACCTCGACGGCGAAAGCGGGCATGCCGTGGTACCGGCCCGCGAGGCGCTGCCCGAGCGCATCTACCTGCTGCCCATCCACAACCGTCCCTTCTTCCCCGCCCAGGTGCAGCCGCTGGTGATCAACCGCGAGCGCTGGGAGGAGACCATCGAGCGCGTCGCCAAGACCCCGCACCACACCGTGGGCCTGGCCTTCGTGGGCGAGGCCGCGGTGGAGGGGCTCTCCCACGACGCCTTCCCCGAGATCGGCACCGCGGTGAAGGTGCACAAGCTCCAGGGGGAGGACAACCAGATCCAGTTCATCGCCCAGGGGCTGCAGCGCTTCCGCATCCAGCGCTGGATCTCCCGGGAGCCACCCTACCTGGTGGAGGTGAGCTACCCCCGCGAGCCGGTGGACGCCGAGGCGGACGAGGCGCGCGCCTACGCCATGTCGCTGATCAACGGCATCAAGGAGCTGCTGCCGATCAACCCGCTCTACGGTGAGGAGCTCAAGCACTACCTCAACCGCTTCAGCCCCCACGAGCCGGGCCCGCTCACCGACTTCGCCGCCGCCATCACCTCGGCCAAGGGGCACGAGCTGCAGGACGTGCTGGCCACCCTGCCGGTGCTGGCGCGCATGCAGAAGGTGCTGCCGCTGCTGCGCAAGGAGATCGAGGTCGCCCAGCTGCAGAGCGAGATCAGCGACCAGGTCAACGCCCAGATGCAGGATCGCCAGCGCGAGTTCTTCCTGCGCGAGCAGCTCAAGGTGATCCAGCGCGAGCTCGGCATCTCCAAGGATGACCGCGAGAACGACGTCGACACCTTCCGCGACCGCCTCGAGGACCTGGTGGTGCCGCCCCGGGTGCTGACCCGCATCGAGGAGGAGCTCGACAAGCTGGCGGTGCTGGAGACCGGCTCGCCGGAGTACGGCACCACCCGCAACTACCTCGACTGGCTGACCAGCATGCCGTGGGGCGTGCAGAGCCAGGACCAGCTCGACCTCACCCACGCGCGCCAGGTGCTCGACCGCGACCACGACGGCCTGGCCGACGTCAAGGAGCGCATCATCGAGTTCCTCGCCGAGGGCACCTTCAAGGGCGACGTGGGCGGCTCCATCGTGCTGCTGGTGGGTCCGCCCGGGGTCGGCAAGACCTCGGTGGGCCGTTCCATCGCCGAGGCGCTGGGTCGCGAGTTCTACCGCTTCTCGGTGGGCGGCATGCGCGACGAGGCGGAGATCAAGGGCCACCGGCGCACCTACATCGGCGCCATGCCCGGCAAGCTCGCCCAGGCCCTCAAGGAGGTCGAGGTCGAGAACCCGGTGATCATGCTCGACGAGATCGACAAGATGGGGCAGTCCTTCCAGGGCGACCCCGCCTCGGCGCTGCTCGAGGTGCTCGACCCGGAGCAGAACGTCGACTTCCTCGATCACTACCTGGACGTGCGCCTGGACCTCTCCAAGGTGCTCTTCGTGTGCACCGCCAACACCCTGGACTCGATCCCGCCGGCGCTGCTCGACCGCATGGAGCAGATCCGCCTCTCCGGCTACATCGCCGAGGAGAAGATGGCGATCGCCAAGCACCACCTGTGGCCCAAGCTGCTCAAGCGCGACAACATCCCCAAGAAGCGCATCAACCTCACCGATGCCGCCCTGCGCCAGGTGATCGAGGGCTACGCCCGCGAGGCGGGGGTGCGCCAGCTCGAGAAGCAGCTGCACCGCATCGTGCGCAAGGCGGCGGTCAGGCTGCTGGAGAACGACCAGCAGTCGGTGAAGGTCTCGGTGAAGAACCTCGAGGAGTACCTTGGGGCGCCGCTGTTCCGCAAGGAGCAGGTGCTAAAGGGCGAGGGCGTGGTCACCGGCCTGGCTTGGACCGCCATGGGGGGCGCCACCCTGCCCATCGAGGCGGGCAAGGTGCACTCCCTGACCCGCGGCTTCAAGCTCACCGGCAAGCTCGGCGAGGTGATGCAGGAGTCCGCCAACATCGCCTACAGCTACGTGCTGGGCCACCTGACCGAGTACGGTGCCGACGCCGACTTCTTCGACTCCGCCTTCGTGCATATGCACGTGCCGGAGGGCGCCACCCCCAAGGATGGCCCCTCGGCGGGGGTGACCATGACCACGGCGCTGCTGTCGCTGGCCAGGCACCAGGCCATCGACCGCGACCTGGCGATGACCGGCGAGTTGACCCTCACCGGCCAGGTGCTGCCTGTCGGCGGCATCCGCGAGAAGGTGATCGCCGCCCGGCGCAGTGGCATCTTCGAGGTGATCCTGCCCGATGCCAACCGCCGCGACTACGACGAGCTGCCCGACCACCTCAAGGAGGGTGTCACCGTGCACTTCGCCAAACGCTACCAGGACGTGGCCAGGGTGGTGTTCGGCTGATGCAGAGACTGCTACCACTGGCCCTGGGGCTGGCGGCGGCGGGTGGTGCCGCTGCCGCCGAACGCACCCTGACCGTCTATACCTACGACTCCTTCGTCTCCGAGTGGGGGCCGGGGCCCGCCATCGAGGCGGCCTTCGAGGCGCGCTGCGGCGATTGCGACCTGCGCTTCGTGGCCCTGGATGGCGGGGTCGATATCCTTCAGCGCCTGCGCCTGGAAGGAGAGGGCACTGGCGCCGACCTGGTGCTCGGCCTGGACATGAACCTGATGGCCGAGGCCCGCGCCCTCGACCTGCTCGCCCCCCATGGCGTCGACACGGGTGCGCTCGAGTTGCCCATCGAGTGGGACGACGACACCTTCCTGCCCTACGACTGGGGCCACTTCGCCTTCGTCTACGACCGCGAGCAGCTGGAGGAACCGCCGGGCAGCTTCGCCGAGCTCCTCGAGGCGCCGGAGGACGTCAAGGTGATCCTCCAGGACCCGCGCACCAGCGTCACCGGCCAGGGGCTGCTGCTGTGGATCAAGCACGTCTATGGCGACGCGGCGCCCGAGGCCTGGGAGCGCCTCAACGAGCGGGTGCTCACCGTCACCAACGGCTGGAGCCAGGCCTACTTCTCGCTGTTCATGAACGGCGAGGCGCCCATGGTGCTGTCGTATGCCACCTCGCCGGCCTACCACATGGCGGTGGAGGAGACCGACCGCTACCAGGCCGCCGAGTTCGCCGAGGGACACTACCTGCAGGTGGAGACCGCGGCCATGCTTGCCAGCAGCGAAGAGCCGGCGCTCGCGCGCGACTTCCTGGCGTTCATGCTGACGCCGGACTTCCAGCGCCATATCCCGCTGGGCAACGTGATGAACCCGGCCATCGACCTGGGTGACGAGCTGCCCGCGGTGTTCGAGCGGCTGATCGACCCTGAGAGCCTGACGTTCACCCCCGAGGAGGTGCGCGACCATCGCCGCGCCTGGATCCGTGAGTGGCTGAACGCCGCGGCGCGCTGACGCCGCCGCGCTGGGCACGCCCCTCGCCGTGGCCGCCGGGGTTGGGGCTCGCCGCCCTGGCGCTGGTGGCGGGGCTGGGGTTCGGCAGCCTTGGGGCGCTGCTGTGGCAGGCCCGCGAGCTGCATCCGGCTATGCTGTGGCAGGAGCCATGGCTCGCCGCCATCCTGCGCTTCACCCTCTGGCAGGCGACCCTCTCCACGCTGCTGGCCGTGGGGCTCGCCGTGCCGGTGGCGCTGGCCCTGGCGCGGCGCCCCGCCTTCCCTGGCCGGGCCCTGCTGCTGCGCGCCATGGAGCTCTCGCTGGTGCTGCCCACGCTGATCGGCCTGTTCGGACTAGTGGCGGTGCACGGCCGGCGTGGCTGGGCGGCACCGATGTGGGAGTGGCTGTTCGGCCTCGAGGCCGGTTACCTCTACGGCCTCTCCGGCATCGTGCTTGCCCATGTGTTCTACAACCTGCCGCTCGCCGCGCGGCTGATGCTGCAGGCGCTGGAGACGGCGCCGGCGGCCCACTGGCGCCTGGCCGCCCAGCTGGGGCTCACCCGCGGGGCCATCTGGCGCACCCTGGAGTGGCCGCGCCTGGCGCCGCTGCTGCCGCGGCTGGCGGCGCTGGTCTTCACCCTCTGCTTCACCAGCTTCGCCATCGTCATGACCCTGGGCGGCGGGCCGCGCAGCTCCACCCTGGAGGTGGCGATCTACCAGGCGCTCAAGTTCGACCACGACCTGGCGCTTGCCGCGCTGCTGGCGCTGACCCAGCTGACCATCTGCCTGGCGCTGTGGGGGCTGGCGCTCTCCCGGGGCGGGGCGCCCTCGCTGATGGTGGGCAGCGTGCGCCTGCCGAGCCTGGGACGCTGGCGCCGCCGCGACGCCGCGGGGTCCTCGCGCTGGATGGACGCCGCCTGGCTGCTAGCCCTGGTGGCGCTGCTGGCCCCGCCGCTGGTGGCCATCGTGGTCGCCGGCCTGGGTGGGCTCGCCGAGCTGCCGCGGGCGTCGAGCCTGTGGCCGGCGGCGGTGAGGAGCCTGGTGATGGCGCTGGGGGCCGGGTTCGGCGCGCTGGCCCTGGCGCTCGCCCTGCTGGCCGGCAGCCGCTGGCTGCGCCGCCGCGGACGCGGGGGCCTGGGCCTGGTGATGGAAGGCGGCGGCCAGCTGATCCTGGTGGTGCCGGCGCTGGTGCTGGGAACCGGGCTCTTCCTGCTGCTGCGCCCCACCCTGGGCAGCGGCTGGGAGGGCTATGGGCTGGTGGTGCTGGTCAATGCTTTCATGGCGCTGCCCTTCGCCATGCAGGTGCTGCGCGGGGCGCTGCCGGGGCTCTCTGCCCCCGAGGCGCGCCTGGCCGACCAGCTGGGGGTGCGCGGGGCGCCGCGGCTGCGCTGGCTCACCTGGCCGCGCCTGCGTCGCCCGCTGGCCCTGGCGCTGGCCTATGCCATGACCCTGTCGCTGGGTGACTTCAGCGTCATTGCCCTGTTCGGCAGCCCCTCGGCGCCGACCCTGCCGATGCTGCTCTACCAGCAGCTGGGCGGTTACCGCTGGCAGGGGGCGGCGGCCACCGCCCTGCTGCTGCTGGTGCTGGTGACCCTGACCTTCGCCGTGCTGGGTGGCCTGACCCGGCGCCCGCCGCGCCCACGCTGGAGGCCCTGAAATGCTCGATTGCCGCGACCTCACCTTCCATTACGAACGCGCCGATCCCGGCGAGACGCCGGCGTTTGCCTTCAGCTTCCGCCTGGCCCCGGGGGAGTGCCTCTCGGTGGAGGGCCCCTCAGGCTGCGGCAAGAGCACCCTGCTGGGGCTCCTGGCCGGCTTCCTCGAGCCCGAGGGTGGCACCCTGACCTGGCGGGGGCAGGACCTGCTGGCGCGTCCGCCCTGGGAGCGGGGCATCACCACCGTCTTCCAGGAGCACAACCTCTTCGACCACCTGCCGGTGTGGGCCAACCTGGGGCTCGGCCTGGCGCCGGACCTGCGGCTGACCGCCGACCAGCGCCGGCGCATCACCGAAGGCCTCGCCGAGGTGGGGCTCGCCGGCCTCGAGGCGCGCCTGCCTGGTGAACTCTCCGGCGGCCAGCGCCAGCGCGTGGCGCTGCTGCGCGCCCTGCTGCGGGCCTCGCCGCTGCTGCTGCTCGACGAGCCCTTCACCGGCCTCGACGAGGCCACCCGGGAGGGCCTGTGGGCCCTGGTGCGTCGCCAGCAGCAGGCGGGCGCCGCGGTAATCCTGGTCAGCCACGACCGCGACGACATCGACGCCCTGGCCGACCGCCGCTGCCGGCTAGAGGCGGGACGGCTTAAGCCGCTTCCCTGAGCCACTGGCCTGACGGCCGGGCGCGTGCCAGAATCGTCGGCTGACCTGGACACCGAGCCGCCGGCACAGGCGGCCGCACGCGAAGAAGAGGACACCATGCCCGAGTACCGTTCCCGCACCACCACCGCCGGCCGCAACATGGCTGGCGCCCGCGCCCTGTGGCGCGCCACCGGCATGAAGGATGACGACTTCCACAAGCCGATCATCGCCGTGGCCAACTCCTTCACCCAGTTCGTGCCGGGACACGTGCACCTGAAGGACATGGGGCAGCTGGTGGCCCGCGAGATCGAGAAGGCCGGCGGGGTGGCCAAGGAGTTCAACACCATCGCCGTGGACGACGGCATCGCCATGGGCCACGACGGCATGCTCTACTCGCTGCCCAGCCGCGACCTGATCGCCGACAGCGTCGAGTACATGGTCAACGCCCACTGCGCCGATGCCCTGGTGTGCATCTCCAATTGCGACAAGATCACCCCCGGGATGCTCAACGCCGCCATGCGCCTGAACATCCCGGTGATCTTCGTCTCCGGTGGCCCCATGGAGGCGGGCAAGACCAAGCTGCTCGACCACAACATCGACCTGATCGATGCCATGATCTACGCCGCCGACGACCAGTACAGCGACGAGCAGATCGAGGAGATCGAGCGCAGCGCCTGCCCCACCTGCGGCAGCTGCTCGGGCATGTTCACCGCCAACTCCATGAACTGCCTGATGGAGGCCCTGGGCCTGGCGCTGCCCGGCAACGGCACCGTGCTGGCGACCCACGCCGACCGCCGCCGGCTGTTCGAGGAGGCCGGCCATCGCATCGTCGAGCTGGCCAAGCGCTATTACGAGGGTGACGAGGCGCACCTGCTGCCCCGGGCCATCGGCTCCAAGGCGGCGTTCAGGAATGCTATGACCCTGGATATCGCCATGGGCGGCTCCACCAATACCATCCTGCACCTGCTGGCCGCCGCCCAGGAGGGCGGGGTGGACTTCACCATGGCCGACATCGACCGCCTGTCGCGGGAGGTGCCGCAGCTCTGCAAGCTGGCGCCCAACACCCAGCAGTACCATATCGAGGACTGCCACCGCGCCGGCGGCATCATGGCGATCCTCGGCGAGCTGGACCGCGCCGGTGTTCTCGATACCCGCGTGCCCACCGTCTACGGCGACACCCTGAAGGCGGCGCTGGAGGAGTGGGACATCATGCGCAACCCCAGCCCCGAGGTGGTGGAGTTCTACAAGGCCGGCCCCGGCGGCATCCCCACCCAGACCGCCTTCTCCCAGGCCGCGCGCTGGCCGAGCCTCGATGGCGATCGTGCCAACGGCTGCATCCGTGACCTCGAGCACGCCTTCTCCCGCGAGGGCGGCCTGGCCGTGCTGTTCGGCAACATCGCCGAGGATGGCTGCGTGGTGAAGACCGCCGGCGTCGACGAGTCGATCCTGGTCTTCGAGGGCCCGGCCCACGTGGTGGAGTCCCAGGACCAGGCGGTGGAGCATATCCTCGGCGGCCAGGTGAAGGAGGGCGATGTCGTCGTCATCCGCTACGAGGGGCCCAAGGGCGGCCCCGGCATGCAGGAGATGCTCTACCCGACCTCGTATCTCAAGTCCAAGGGGCTGGGCAAGGCGTGCGCGCTGCTCACCGACGGCCGCTTCTCCGGCGGCACCTCGGGGCTCTCCATCGGCCACGCCTCGCCGGAGGCCGCCGCCGGCGGCGCCATCGGCCTGGTGGAGCAGGGCGACATCATCGAGATCGACATCCCCAACCGCGCCATCAACGTCAGGCTCTCCGCCGAGGAGCTGGCCGAGCGCCGCGCGGCGGAGGAGGCCAAGGGCGCCGATGCCTGGAAGCCCAGCATCCAGCGTGACCGCAGGGTCTCCGCGGCGCTCAAGGCCTATGCGCTGCTCGCCACCTCCGCCGACAAGGGCGCGGTGCGCGACCTCACCAAGCTCGACTGATCCACTCGTCCCCCGCGCCCCGGTCTGCCGGGGCGCGGCGTCTCAAGGAAAGCCGCGATGCGAACCCATACCCTGAGCGTCGGCCTGATAGGCTACGGCCTGGCCGGCCAGGTGTTCCACGCCCCGCTGATCCAGGCCGCCAACGGCATGGAGCTCACCGCCGTGGTGTGCAGCGATGCCGAGCGGGTCCACGTTGACCTGCCGGACGTCGCGGTGCTGCCCAAGGCGGCGGCGCTGCTGGCCCGGCGCGATATCGACCTGGTGGCCATCGCCACCCCCAACGAGACCCACTTCCCGCTGGCCAAGGCGGCGCTCGCCGCGGGCAAGCACGTGGTGGTGGACAAGCCCTTCACCCTGACCCTCTCCGAGGCGCGGCTGCTGCGCGCCCAGGCGGAAGAGGAGGAGCTCACCCTGAGCGTCTTCCACAACCGCCGCTGGGACAGCGACTTCCTGACCCTCAGGGCGCTGCTCGAGGCGGGCACCCTGGGGCGGGTGGTGTCGCTGGAGTCGCGCTTCGACCGCTTCCGGCCCGAGGTGAGCGACCGCTGGCGTGACCACCATCGCCCCGGGGCGGGTATCTGGTACGACCTCGGCCCGCACCTGCTCGACCAAGCCCGGGAGCTCTTCGGCATGCCGCGGGCGATCCTGCTGGAGCTCGCCACGGTGCGCGACGGCGCCGAGGTGGATGACGACTTCCTCTGCCTGCTGGAGTACGACGGCGCGCGGGTCAGCCTGCAGGCGGGCTCGCTGGTGGCCGACCCCACCCCGCGCTTCCGCGTCCACGGCACCCGCGGCAGCTACGTCAAGTACGGCCTCGACCCCCAGGAGGCGCGCCTCAAGCAGGCTCGGGCACTGGTCGAGGGAATGGGCGATGACCCCGCGCCGGGGCAGCTGACCCTGGCCGAGGCCCCCGGGGCCGAGCCGGTGACCCGGGCGCATACTGGCGAGCCCGGCGACTACGGCGCCTTCTACGCCGGGGTGGCGGAGATGTTGCTCCAGGGTGGGCCGGCGCCGGTGGCCCTCGAGGGTGCCATGGAGACCATGGAGCTGCTCGAGGCGGGGCTCGACAGCTACCGCCAGGCGCGCTGGGTGCGGCTCAAGGAGGGCAACGGCGTGCTGCGCCAGCGGCTGCATCGCCGCTGAGCCCCCGGGTCGCGGCCTGGTTCCCGGGGGGAATGGCGAGGCTGACCCCGGAGTGAGGGTGACGCAGCGCTACCAGCGCAGCGGCCCCTCCGCCTCGCGCTCTAGCAGCTTGTCCCGGGCGATGAACAGGGCGGCGATGGCGCGCGCCTCGTGGAAGTCCTCCCGGGCGAGCAGGGCGGGCAGCTCGAACAGCGCATGGGTCTCGACGATCAGCGGCTCGGGCTCGTCGCCCGGCAGGCGCTTGGGGTAGAGGTCGGTGGCCAGCAGCACCTGCATGCGGTGGCGCATGTAGTTGGGCGCCAGCGACAGCTCCACCAGCGGCTCGATGCTGTGGGCCCCGAAGCCGCACTCCTCCATCAGCTCGCGGTTGGCCGCGGTGATGATGTCTTCGCCGGGGTCCACCAGCCCCTTGGGCAGGGTCAGCACATAGTCCTCGAAGCCGGCGGCGTACTCGCGGATCAGCAGCACATGCTCGGGGTCGGGCATCGCCACGATCATCACCGCACCGCTGTCGCTGCCGGTGAGGCGCTCGAAGGTGCGTTCGGCGCCGTTGGAGAAGCGCAGGTCGAGGGACTCGACGTGGAACAGGCGGCTCTTCGCCACCGAGCGGCGGTCGAGGATGGCGGGTTTCTGCGGCCAGTCGGGCGGGGTCATGGCGGCTCCGTGTCGGGGGTTCGTGGTGTCGGGAAGCGCCTGCTACCATAGCACCTCCCGCAAGCCACGACCCGGAACCCGCATGATCGACTGGCGCGCCATCGACACCGTCCTGCTGGACATGGACGGCACCCTGCTGGACCTGCACTTCGACAGCCACTTCTGGCTCGAGCACCTGCCGCGGCGCTACGTGGAGCTGCACCAGCTCGACGAGGCCACCCAGGAGGTGGTGCGCTCCAAGGTGCTGCGCGAGCAGGGCACCCTCAACTGGTACAGCCTCGACTACTGGAGCCGCGAGCTCGACGTCGACGTGGTCGCCCTCAAGCGCGAGATCCAGCACCTGATCGGCCTGCGCGGCGACGCCCTGGACTTCCTCAAATGGCTCAAGCAGGCCCATCCGCGGGTGGTGCTGGCCACCAACGCCGACCGCGCCAGCCTGGCGCTCAAGCTGCCGCTCACCGGCCTGGAGGAGTACCTGGACGCCATCGTCTCCTCCGCCGACCTCGGCGTGCCCAAGGAGGAGCAGGAATTCTGGTTCGCGCTGCAGGAGGTGGAGCCCTTCGACCCTGCCCGCACCCTGTTCATTGACGACAACCCCAGGGTGCTGGAGAGCGCCCGGGAGTTCGGTATCCGCCACCTGCTGGGCATCAAGCAGCCCGACAGCCGGCGCCCGGAGCGCGAGCTGGAGGAGTTCATCGCCCTGGACCGTTTCGCCACCATCCTGCCCGACAACCTGCCGCCCGCGGCGGGCGAGGGAGGACGCCATGGATAGCGTCAGGCTCGACAAGTGGCTGTGGGCGGCGCGCTTCTTCAAGACCCGTGGCCTCGCCAAGAAGGCCATCGAGGGCGGCAAGGTGCACTACGACGGCGCCCGGGCCAAGATCAGCAAGGCGGTGGAGGTGGGCGCCATCATCCGCGTGCCCCAGGGCTGGGACATCCTCGAGGTGGAGGTGCTGGCGCTCTCCGACCAGCGCCGCGGCGCCCCCGAGGCGCGCACCCTCTACCGCGAGACCGAGGAGAGCGTGGCGCGCCGCGAGCGCGAGGCGGAGGCGCGCCGGCTCACCAACCAGGCCATGCAGCACCCCCTCAAGCGCCCCGACAAGAAGCAGCGCCGCGACATCAAGCGCTTCCAGCGCAATCAGGGGGAGTAGGGCGCGCGGCTCCTGCGTGATTGGCGCCTTGTAGGAGGGAGGCTCTGCCTCGCGACTGGCGCCGCCAGGCGCCCCGGCCGTGTTGCCGATCTTGCGGGCGTCATCTGGGGAGGCCTTCGGCCTCCAGTCGCGATGCGTAGCATCCCTCCTACCAACCCCATGCAGGGCAAGCAGTTTGACTACCGCTGCTTCGCCAGCCAGCGATCCAGGGCGTTGGCGAACTCGCGGCGGTCGCCGTCGGAGTAGCCCTTGAGCCCGCCGGTATGCTTGCCGCTGGCGCGCATGGTCTCCATGCTGCCCTTGAATCAGCCGAATCTGCACCCCGGGTGCAGATGCGTCATCGCTTAGACGTTCTTCGCCAGCCAGCGGTCCAGGGCGTTGGCGAACTCGCGGCGGTCGCCGTCGGAGTAGCCCTTGGGCCCGCCGGTGTGCTCGCCGCTGGCGCGCATGGTCTCCATGAAGTCCCTCATCTGAACCCGTGCCCGGATGTTGCTCTCGTCCAGCGCCTCGCCGCGGGTGGTCATCACCCGGGCGCCGCGCTCGATGGCGGCCATGGCTAGCGGCAGGTCGGAGGTGATCACCAGGTCGCCGGGGGCCAGGCGCTCGACGATCTCGTCGTCGGCGGCGTCGAAGCCATGGCTCACCGCCAGCGCCTTGACCCACTTCGAGCGCGGCAACGGCACCGTGTGGTTGGCCACGAACCAGGTCGGAGTGGCGGTGCGTTCGGCGGCGCGCACGATGATCTCGCGGGCCACCTTGGGGCAGGCATCGGCATCGACCCACAGGCTGGGCATGGTCTCTCCTTGTCGGGGGCGGCCGCCGAAAAGGCTGGCCAGGGAAGATCGACGATGGTAGCATGCGCGCTCCTCGCATGTGCTGACCCCACCATCCATGGTCGACGCCACCGCCCCTCGGGCCGTGGGCGTTGCAACGCCAGGCAAGGCCCCAAGCAGGCCGCACTGCCAGCGTTTGAAGTGTGAAGATGGAGCGCCAACGAGATCTCGCCACCCGGGCGGGATCGGCGCAGACGGTCGCCACAGGGGTTCCGAGCGCCATCCTCGATGGCCGGACCCGATGCCAGGTGCGACCGGCGTCCCCGACTCCGATGTCCCGTGCTGCCGCCTTACCAGGCCGCGGCGCGCCTGATCGCTTTTGCCCGCGTCAGGGACGCCAATGAACTTACGCCGGTGACCCCGGCCTACCAAGGTGTGATTGATGACCTCTTCTTCCGTCGCCTCGCCGAGTTTCGGCGATCTTGCCCTGCTGCCCGCCGTTCTCTCCGCCGTGGAGACCCTGGGCTACCAGACCCCGTCCCCCATCCAGGCCGAGACCATCCCGGCACTGCTGGAAGGGCGTGACATGCTGGGCCAGGCCCAGACCGGTACCGGCAAGACCGCGGCCTTCGCCCTGCCGCTGCTTTCGCGTCTCGAGATCAGCCGCCGTGAGCCCCAGGTGCTGGTGCTGGCGCCGACCCGCGAGCTGGCCCAGCAGGTGGCCGTCTCCTTCAGCAAGTACGGCCAGAACCTTCAGGGCCTGGAAGTGGCCACCCTGTGCGGCGGCCAGGAGTATCGCGAGCAGCTCTCCGCGCTGCGTCGCGGCGCCCAGGTGGTGGTCGGCACCCCCGGCCGGGTCATCGACCACCTGGATCGCGGCAGCCTCAAGCTCGACGGCCTCTCCGCCCTGGTGCTCGACGAGGCCGACGAGATGCTGCGCATGGGCTTCATCGACGACGTCAAGCGTGTGGTCGCCGACACCCCCAAGGAGGCCCAGCGGGTGTTCTTCTCCGCCACCCTGCCGGCGGAGATCGAGCGCATCGTCAACCGTTACCTGGTCGATCCGGTGAAGGTGGCCATCGAGTCGCGCACCACCACCGGCGAGAACATCGAGCAGCGCCTGGTGCGCGTCGATGGCGGCGCCAAGCTGGAGGCGCTGTCGCGCATCCTCGAGGTGGAGCCGGTGGATGCCGCCATCGTCTTCGTGCGTACCCGCGCGGCCTGCACCACCCTGATGGAGCAGCTCTCCGCCCGGGGCATCAACGTGGCCAGCCTCTCCGGTGACCTCGACCAGAGCCTGCGCGAGCGCACCATCCAGCGCCTCAAGCGCGGCAAGGTCGACGTGCTGATCGCCACCGACGTGGCCGCCCGTGGCCTCGACGTGCCGCGCATCACCCACGTCTTCAACTACGACCTGCCCCAGGACTCCGAGGCCTATACCCATCGCATCGGGCGTACCGGCCGGGCCGGGCGTACCGGCATCTCGATCACCTTCGTGGGCTTCCGCGAGGGCCGCAAGGTGGGCTGGATCGAGCAGGCCACCGGTCAGAAGATGAGCGAGATGGCGGTGCCCGACGAGGCGGCCATCCGCGCCCATCGCGACGAAGCCTTCCACCAGAAGGTGATCGCCGCCCTGACCGCCGGTGCCGAGGAGCAGCAGGCGCTGGTCGAGCGCCTGATCGCCGAGGGCTACGACCCCGTCGAGCTGGCCTGTGCCTTCGCCCGCCTGGCGCGTGCCGACGAGGCGCCCATCGGCCGCCTGCAGGCGCCGCGCAAGGAGCGTGCCCCGCGTGACGGCAAGCCGGCTCGCCAGGGCGGCCCGTGCGACCGCGGTCCCAGCGAGGGGATGACCCGCTACCGCGTCTCTGTGGGCCACAAGGATGGCGTCAAGCCCGGCCAGCTGGTTGGCGCGCTGGCCAACGAGGGCGGCATCGAGGGCAACCGCATCGGTCGCATCGACATCCGCAACGCCTTCTCGGTGGTGGAGCTGCCCAGCGGCCTGCCCTCCAGCATCCTGGCCAAGATGGCCCGCGCCCGCGTGGCCGGCCGTCCGCTGGAGATCAGCGAGGACCGCGGCGCCCCCGAGCGCGCCCCGCGCCGTCGTCGTGACGACGGTGAGGCGCCGATTCGCCGCCAGTCCCGGGCGTAACGTCAGGCTCGCCGCCCGCCAGGGCGGCCTGCCCCCCCCACGACAGGTCGGAGCCTTGCTCCGGCCTGTCGTCGTTGGTGGCCTCGAAACCTTTACCTCACAGGGAGGATGCCCCATGTGGAAGCGACTGCCGTTCCGGCTGCGCGGCTACCTGATCACCATGACCGGCGTGCTGCTGCTCTCGCCGGATGCGCTGCTGGTCAAGGACACCACGGTGGACGTGGCCACCTTCATGTTCTGGCGTGGCCTGCTGCTGGGCGGGGTGCTGCTGCTGATCGCCGCGGCGCGCTACCGTGAGCGGCTGCCGGCGGCCATCCGCGCCTGCGGCCCGGCCGCGCTGTGGTGCCCGCTGGCCTTCGCCGCCAGCGCCTGGGCCTTCGTCGCCGCCAATCGCCTGACCTCCGCCGGCAACGTGCTGGTGATGCTCAACCTGGCGCCGCTGGCGGCGGGGCTGATCGGCATGCTGCTGTTCGGCCAGCGCCTGCGCCGCCAGACCTGGGTGGTGATCGCGGTGTGCATCGCCGGGGCCAGCCTGATGGCGGTCGGCGAGGTGGGGCAGGGCAGCCTGCTGGGACTGGCGGTGGCGCTGATCGTCCCGCTCTCCATCGCCATCAACACCACCGTGGCCAGCGCTCAGCGCGGCAGTGGCCGCCGCGGCCTGGACACCACGGTGATCCTGCCGCTGGGTTGCCTGGCGATGCTGCTGCCCGCCGCCGTGATGGGCGGCGCCCGCCTGCCCGAGGGTGACGACCTGCAGCGGCTGCTGCTGATGGGGGCCTTCCTGCCGCTCGCCTACTTCCTGATCCAGACCGGCGCCCGCTACCTGCCGGGCGCCGAGGTCAGCCTGGTGATGCTGCTGGAGACCCTGGTGGGCACCCTGCTGGTGTGGTGGTGGGTGGGCGAGGTGCCCACCGCGCTGGCCTTCGCCGGCGGGGGCATGATCGTCGTCGCCATGCTGGCGAGCTCGCTTCGCGACCTCTACCGCCAGCGCCGCAAGGCCGCCGAGGGCGCGCCGGATACCCGACGGCTGCGCGACGAAGCGGCGGAGGCGAGTCTCGAGCGCGGCGAGCCCGCCCCCTCGGTGGGCGAGCGCCACTGACCCGGCTGCGCCGGGAGCTTGAAGCGGGAGGATCGCCGCTTCGCGGCTGGAAGCTGGGAGCCCGGCTGTGCCGGGAGCTGTAAGCTTTAAGCCTTAAGCTGTAAGTGGGTGCCTTGATGTGACCCTGAAAAAGTAGACACCTTCTCAGGCAGCGGCTTCATAGGTCCGGGGGGAGACTCCGCCCAGGGCCCCATGGAGCCGCACGTCATCGTAATACTCTTCGATGTAGTACTGCGCCTCAGCGCGCAGCTCGTCGCGGCTTTGCCGCCCAAGACACTGCAGCCATTCCACTTTCAGCTGGGCGAAGAAGCTCTCGGCGCAGGCATTATCCCAGCAGTTGCCTCGCCGCGACATGCTCAAGGTTACGCCCCGCTTCGTCAGCCACCGCATCACGGCTTCACTACGGTACTGCGCCCCTTGGTCTGAGTGAAATAGCATACCGCCACCCGAGGGCTGTCGCGTGTCCCAGGCCGCTTCCAATGCTCGCTCGACGAGGTAGCTGTCGTTAACCGGCCCATCAGCCCACCCCACGATCCGGCGCGAATACAGGTCCATGACAATCGCCAGATACCACCAGCCCTCGTCACAGCGCACCTGCGTGATGTCTGACACCCAGACCTGGTTCGGCTTGCTGACCTCGAATTCCCGATTCAGTAGGTTGGGCAGGGCCGGCAATCCAGGCTTGGGGCGTCGATAGCCGGGCCGTAGCGCGCGTACTGAACGATAGCCGGCTCGCTGCAACAGACGCTGAACGCGGTTCTTGCCGCAGGCAAAGCCGGCGTTTACGGCGGCTTGCCACAGCTTGCGATAGCCGGGCACGCTCGACTGCCGCTTCGCCTCAGCGAGCAGGAAGCCGAGCAGATGCTCCCTC
The DNA here is from genome assembly GCF_900104135.1 of Halomonas shengliensis. Classification (GTDB taxonomy): domain Bacteria; phylum Pseudomonadota; class Gammaproteobacteria; order Pseudomonadales; family Halomonadaceae; genus Halomonas; species Halomonas shengliensis. Next base: position 421,863 of record NZ_FNIV01000001.1, read on the forward strand.
TCCGTCGCTCGCGGCGACGGGGAGCGGCTCAGCCAGCGATAGAAGCCCGCCCTGGATACTCCGAGCACTTCGCACATCAAGGCCACCGTCCAGTTCCTGGATCGGTATCGCCTGATGAATATAAATTTCACTTCGGGCTTTTGGCGAAGTACTCGGTGGCTTTTTTTAGGATTTCTACCTCCAGCTCTGCTCGCTCAAGGCGCTGTTTTAGCTTGCGATTTTCACGCTCCAGCTCGCCCAGGCTTTTGGTGGGCCCGTGATTGGGCACTCCTTCGGGTGAATGAGCATCAGGGGTCACGAGCTCACGCCTCCATCGACACAACACATTGGGGTGAAGCCCGAACTGCCCTGCCACGTTCGACAGGGTGTCCGGAGATTCCAATGAATACTGAACGACATGCCGTTTGAACTCTATCGAGAATTGGCGTCGAGTTTTCAAGCGCATAGCACCTTACCTTCGGTTGTCGGCAAGGTGTCTACAAAACCGGGGGCACATCACCTGCCCCTGTGGGAGCGACGGTCCGGCGCTCCGGCTTCAGTTCGCGAAGGTGGGGCGTTAGCGATGCTGCCAGGCGCTCCGGTCTCAGCGCTTGGCGTGGCTGGTCACGGTTTCGGCGAAACGCACCAGCAGCGAGCGTGCCTCGGGGGTGTCGGTGACGCGGCGCATCAGGGCATGGGCGTCCTGGCCCTGGTCGCGCAGCTTGTCGACCTGGCGCGCCAGGTAGGCGCGCATCACCTCGGGGGTGAACTCGGGGTGGAACTGCACGCTCCACTGGCGCGGGCCGTAGCGCAGCGCCTGGAAGGCATCGTGGGCGTTGCGGGCCAGCACTACGGCGCCGCTGGGCGCGGCCAGCACCGACTGGGCGTGGGTGAGCTGGGTGGGGAAGTGGCGGGGCAGGGCGCCCAGCAGCGGGTCCTCGCGGCCCGAGTCGGTGAGCGACACCTCGTGGGTGCCGGACTCGCGCCCCGCCGGATGGTAGCCGCTCTCCCCGCCGAAGGCCGATGCCATCAGCTGGTGGCCGTAGCACACGCCGAGCATTGCCAGGTTGCGCTCCCGGGCCGAGACCAGCCACGGCTTGAGCGCCTCGCTCCACGGCTCGGCGTCGCTGACCATGGCGTGGGAACCGGTGATGATGAGGCCGTCGATGCCGGCCAGGTCGGGCAGCGGCTCAAGGCGGGCGTCGAACACCTCGGCGGTGAAGCCGGCCTCCGCCAGGGCCCGCCTAAACAGCGCCTCGAAGTCACCGTGTTGCGCGATCACCTCGGGGAAGGCATCGCCGGTCTTGACGATCAGCAGGCGGGGCATGGCGGCTCCTGGCGTGGGGGATGGAGGCGCCCTATTCTACTTTCGTTGCAGCCGCTCGCCCAGCGCCGCCATGAAGCGCGCCCCCGCCTCGAGCTGCTCGTGCTCGATGTACTCGTCGGGTTGGTGGGCCTGACCGATGCTGCCCGGGCCGCAGATCACCGTGGGCAGCCCCTGGCGCTGGAACTGCCCCGCCTCGGTGGCGTAGGCCACCGCGCCGGCGGGGCGCTCGCCGAGCAGGTCTTGGCATAGCGCCAGCACCTCGGCGTTGTTGTCATCGGCCAGCGCCGGGACCGTCTGGTTGAGCGGCTCGGTGACGATGCTCGCCTCCGGCGCACGGCGGCGCATCTCCGCCTCCAGCGCCTCGGCACGGGCGTCGACCCGGCCGGTCAGGTCCTCGAAGCGGTCCGACGGCAGGTGGCGGATCTCCCACTCGAAGGTGCACTCCCGGGCCATGATGTTGATCGCCGTGCCGCCCTGGATCCTGCCCACGTGCAGGCTGGAGTGCACCACGTTGAAGGCCTCGTCCACGCGCCCCTCGGCGCGCAGCTCCGCCATCACCTCCTCGATATAGGTGACCAGCCGCGCCGCCACATGGATCGCCGAGACCCCCTGGTTGACCTGGCTGGAGTGGCTGGCGCGACCGGTGACGGTGGTGCGCAGGTTGGTGGCGCCCTTGTGGGCCACCACCGGGTGCATCAGGGTCGGCTCGCCGACGATCACCGCCGCCGGCCGCGGGTGCTCGGCCATCAGCCGCTCGATCATGCGCGGCGCGCCGATGCAGCCCACCTCCTCGTCGTAGGAGAGCGCCAGCCAGATCGGCGTCTCGAGCTCGAGCGTCACCCAGCGCGGCAGCTCCGCCAGGGCGCAGGCGATGAAGCCCTTCATGTCGCAGGTGCCGCGGCCGTAGAGGCGGCCATCGCCCTTGTCGGTGAGGGTGAAGGGGTCGCTGGACCAGGGCTGCCCTTCCACCGGCACCACGTCGGTATGCCCGGAGAGCACCACGCCGCCGGCCACGTCGGGGCCGATGCGCGCCAGCAGGTTGGCCTTGCGGCCGTCGTCACTCTCCACCCGCCAGTGGGGCACGTCGTGCTTGTCGAGCAGTGCCTCGACGAAGGCGATCAGCTCCAGGTTGGAATCTCGCGAGACGGTGGGGAAGCCCACCAGGCGGTCGAGCATCTCGGCGGCGGTCATGGCGCACTCCAGGATCGAAAGGGAAGACGACGGCAGGGGGCAGACTACCACGCCCGCGGGATGGGCCGAAGGCGGTGACGAGGCGGCTACACGATAGCGCCAGGCTATGGGGGCCATCGGCGCTCTGGCTTGGCGAAGGCCGTTAACACGCTTATGGTGTTGGCCTGCTTTCACCCAGTGAAATTCCCTTTCCAGAGGAGGCGCCTCATGCCGAATCCTTCGCTTCTCACCCCGCTCAGGCTCGGCAGCCTGACCCTGCCCAACCGCGTGATCATGGCGCCCCTGACCCGGGCACGCACCCCGGACAGCGTGCCCGGCACGCTGCAGCAGGCCTACTACGGCCAGCGCGCCGGCGCCGGCCTGATCATCAGCGAGGCCACCAACATCTCGCCCACCGCCCGCGGCTACGTCTACACCCCGGGCATCTGGACCGATGCGCAGGAGGCCGGCTGGCGCGACGTGGTCGAGGCCGTGCATGCCAAGGGCGGGCGCATCGCCCTGCAGCTGTGGCACGTCGGCCGCGTCTCCCACGAGATGGTGCAGCCCGATGGCCAGCAGCCCGTGGCCCCCAGCGCCCTGAAGGGCGAGGGCGCCCAGTGCTTCGTCGAGTTCGAGGACGGCAGCGCCGGCCAGCACCCCACCAGCACGCCACGGGCGCTTGAGACCGACGAGATCCCCGGCATCGTTGAGGACTACCGCCAGGCCGCGCAGCGCGCCAAGCGTGCCGGCTTCGACATGGTCGAGGTCCACGCCGCCAACGCCTACCTGCTCAACCAGTTCCTCGCCACCGGCACCAACCGGCGCACCGACCAGTACGGCGGCTCCATCGAGAACCGTGCGCGCTTCCCGCTGGAGGTGGTCGACGCCGTGGCCGAGGTGTTCGGGCCCGAGCGGGTCGGCATCCGCCTGACCCCCTTCATCGAGCTGTTCGGCCTCACCGACGAGGAGCCCGAGGCGATGGCCCTCTACCTGGCCGACGAGCTCAACCGCCGCGGCCTGGCCTACCTCCACTTCAACGAGCCCAACTGGGCCGGTGGTGACATCACCTTCCCCGAGGGCTTCCGCGAGCAGATGCGCGAGCGCTTCAAGGGCGGGCTGATCTACTGCGGCAACTACGATGCGAAAAGCGCCCAGGCTCGCCTCGACGAGGACAGCGCCGACGCCATCGCCTTCGGCCGCCCCTTCATCGCCAACCCCGACCTGCCCGAGCGCTTCCGGGTGGGCGCCGCGCTCAACGAGCCGGACCACGCCACCTTCTACGGCGGCGCCGCGACGGGCTACACCGACTACCCCTTCCTCGATAATGGCCACGACCGCCTCGGCTGAGGCGATGCCAGCCAGCCGCTGAACGCCACAAGCCCGGCCATCGAGCCGGGCTTGTGGCGTGATGGGGCGTCGCCATCGCCGATTGGCGGCGCTGGTGGGCGCGGCGTAGCATTCATCAAACACATCGCCAAGGGCCGCTATCCGGGGCTGTCGGCGCTAGACCCAAGCAGGAACAGGCCGGGGAGTTGGGGAGCAGGACATGAACACCAATAGCCAGACACCCATCGTCATCTATCAGGAGGCCGATCAGCAGGTCGAGGTGCGGCTGGACGTGGAGCAAGACACCGTCTGGCTGACGCAGCGGCAGATGTCGGAGCTATTCGGCAAGGATGTCCGCACCGTTAATGAGCACCTGCTGAACGTCTATTCCGAAGATGAGCTGGAGCGTGATTCAACTATCCGGAAATTCCGGATAGTTCGGCAGGAGGGCGCACGGAAGGTCACACGGAGCATTGAACACTACAATTTGGATGTGATCATTTCGGTGGGGTATCGGGTCAAGTCTCCCCAAGGCACTCGCTTCCGCCAGTGGGCCACCCGGGTGTTGCGCGAGCATCTTACCCAAGGCTGGACCCTGAACCGCCAGCGCTTCGAGGAAAACGCCCGCGAGCTGGAAGCCGCCATGGCCCTGGTGCGCAAGACCGCCGGCAGCCCGGCGCTGGATGCCGCCAGCGGACGGGGCTTCGTCGATATCGTCACCCGCTATGCCCAGACCTTCCTGCTGCTGCAGCGCTACGACGAGGGCCTACTCACCGAACCCCGCGCCGAGGCCGGCGGCCGGCTGCCGACCCTGGAAGAGGCTCGCGCGGCGCTAGCGTCGCTCAAGGCCGAGCTGATCGCCAAGGGCGAGGCCACAGACCTGTTCGCCCGGGAGCGCGGCGACGGCCTCGAGGCGCTGCTCGGCAATCTCGACCAGACGATCTTCGGCGAGCCGGCCTATCCCTCGGTGGAGGCCAAGGCCGCGCACCTGCTCTACTTCGTGGTCAAGAACCACCCCTTCGCCGATGGCAACAAGCGCAGCGCGGCCTATCTGTTTGTCGACTTCCTCTACCGCAACGAACGCCTGCTCGATGCCCACGGCGCGGTGGTGGTCAACGACGTGGGCCTCGCCGCCCTGACGCTGCTGATCGCCGAGTCCGACCCGGCCAACAAGGAGACGATGGTCCGGCTGATCATGAACATGCTCGCCATCCCTGAAGCTCGAGTTTCCGGAGAGTCTGTATGACCGAGTATTTCCTGCTCGATGTCTTCACCGACCGGGCCTTTGCCGGCAATCCGCTGGCGGTTTTCCCCTACGCCGAGGGCCTCGCCTCTGGCACGATGCAGGCCATCGCCAACGAGCTGAACCTCTCCGAGACGGTATTCGTCGGCGAGGCAACCGAACAGCATCGCTACCCCATCCGCATCTTCACGCCCACACAGGAACTCCCCTTCGCGGGCCATCCGACGGTAGGTACCGCCCACCTGCTGGTGGCGCTGGACATGGCCGAGCGAGAGTGTCCGCTGGTTCTCGAGGCTGGCGTCGGCCCTATCGTCGTTGAGTTCGACAACCAACTGGCTCGCTTTACCACGGCCGCGTCGTTCAGCCGCCTGCCGAGCTCCTTGAATCGGACCGCTGCGGCCGAGCTGCTGGGCCTGGGGGCACACCAAGTCCTGAGCGAGCCGGTGCTCGCCTCCTGCGGGCTGCCCTATCATCTGGTCGAGCTCGCGTCGGTAGAGGCCCTCGAGCGGGCACGGCCATCGCCAGGCCCCTGGGCGGACTGGGTCTCACCCAGTGGCCAGGATCAGATCTATCTCTACGTGCTTGGCAACCAGGGTGGGGCAACACGGGGTGTGAGAACCCGGATGTTTTCCACCCCGGGTGGCGTGCGCGAAGATCCTGCTACCGGCAGTGCGGCAGCGGCCCTGGCAGGGCATCTGGCACAGAACAGCGGAGTCGGTCGATGGCGTTGGCAGATCGAGCAGGGGGTCGAGATGGGGCGCCCAAGCCGCATCCTTGCCGAGGCCGAGCGCACCGAACACGATCTTTCGGTTCGCATCGCGGGAGAGGCCGTGATCGTGGGAAGCGGGACGCTGCACCTGCCAAGTGGGCTGTCGGTTTCCCGGGAGGCCCTATGAATCCCTTCTCCATCCTGCTGATCCGCCTGCTGGGGCTCTACCTCTTCCTGAAGACGCTGTTCTCGGTGGTGCCGGCGCTGGCGCTGCTGGGGCCCAATGCCGCCGAGCCCGGCATCGGGAAGTTGCTGCTGATCTATGCGGCGACCGTTGGCGTGCCGATGCTCGGCGGGGTGCTGCTGTGGGGCTTCGCCGGGCGGCTGGCGGAGAGGCTGCATGGCGGGGTCGAGGCCGACGACGGCGCGCGCATCACGGACGAGGACCTGGTGCGGGCTGGCACCTTCCTGATCGGCGTGTACCTGGTGGTGCGTCACGTCGGCATGCTGCTGGCGGCCTACACGGGCGCCGGCGCCATCGCCTACGACGCCCTCTTCGTGGTGGTGGCGGGCCTCGGCATGATGCTCGGCGGCGGTGGCATCACGGCGCTCTACCGCAGAATCAAGTATCTGGGGCTGGACCGGTAGGCGCCTACCGTCCCTCTTCGCCGAAGGTATGCACCTCGCGGAACCAGTCGTCGATCTCCTTCTGGCTCATCCCCTCCACGCCGCCGATCAGCGTCTCGCGTATCGGTGAAAAGCCGACGAAGCCGAGGACGTTGCGCTCCAGCGACTTGAGGCTGTGGGCGCGGTAGAGGTGGCGGTAGATGGCCGCCGGCATGCCCATGGTCACGATGACCCGTGCCGAGCGACCGGTCAGCCCCTTCTTGCCCAGGGGGTTGTCCTCCTCGTACTCGAAGGCGAAGCCCGGGCGCAGCACCTGTTCCAGGAAACCCTTGACCATGGCCGGCATGTCGCCAAGCCACAGGGGGAAGATGAGCACCAGGTGCTGGCACCAGCCGATGGCCTCCTGGGCCTCGGCCAGGCTGTCGGGGAGGGGCGAATGCTCCCACTCCTTCTGGCTGCGAATCAGGGGGAACTCGAGGCTGGCCAGGTCGATCTGGCGGATCTCGTGGCCCTTCTGCTCCGCGCCGGCGCGGTAGTGGTCGGCCAGGGCGTGGCAGAGGTGGGTTTCGCTGCGGTCGGGGTGACCCTGCAGGATCAAGATTCGCTGGTGCATGACGACGACCTCTCAGTGAGGTAGGGGGCTTCACCCTCAGCGTAGTCGTCCGGCCGGTGATCACCTTGACCGATATCAAGCCATGGGCAGTGCGGGCACTGCGGCCGTGTCCGCTGGTTGCCGGATGAATCAGATGCCGGTGATCAGGAAGTCGACGGCGGCCATGATCCGATCGCGATAGTCACCAAGGTCATGAACGGGTGCACCGAGTCGCTTCCTTTCGATGCCGGCAAGCTCCTGCGTCATGGCGATGTAACGCTCTTCGTCGATCTCGATGACGGGATTCAAGTAGGTCATGCGCACGCTCTCGGCTTGCGCGACAGGACAGAGAGGCACGACCACGGTGGTGCGGAGCTCTTCGAGCAGGTCGCACTGGATATCAAGCAGGTAGGGGTAGCGATGCCGCGAGGCTGGATTCCGGTTTTCGTAGGCGTTGAATTGGGCCATCAGAACTGCCGCTCGTCATCACCGAAGGTGCCGTTCTCTTCGACGAACTGGTTGTAGGCCCGAATGGCATCGCTGTTTTCCCGTTGCCATTTGTCGCGTTGCTCTGCACGTACCTTTTCCGTCAGCGCGCTCTCGAAGGTGGCTGAGAGGTTGATCCCCAGGTGCCTTGCGAGTTGGAGCAGGTCGCTGTTGATGCTGACGTTGGTGGCCTTCTTGGGTGCCGTGACATCGAAGAGTGGCGACATGGTGCGATCTCTCGTCGAGATAGGCGATGCGTATAGCGTATGCGCATCATGGTTGGGTGGCAAGGCATGCTCTGCGTGGCGGACTGCCCGGGCATTCACTCCCGCTCATCCCGCGTCGCGCGCAGCAGCACCCGGTCCATGCCGCGGGTACTCAGTACCCGCCTGAAGGCGGCGAAGAGGTGGGTCGGCAGGGTCACCGCGTAGCGAGGCCTGGGACGCGGGTGCTCCAGGGCGTGGATCAGCTTGGCCACCACCGCCTCGGGACCCAGGGTGAAGGCACCCTTGCCGTCCTGGCTGGCCAGGCGTGCCTCCACCTTGCGATAGGTCTCGGCATGGGCGCTGTGCCGGGTATCGATGTTGGCGCGAAAGGCGCGGTGGGCGTTCTCGCGAAAGCGGCTGGCGATGGGGCCGGGCTGGATCAGACTGACCTGGATACCGCTGCCGATGAGCTCCTGGCGCAGGGTGTCGCTGAGCCCCTCGAGGGCGAACTTGGAGCAGACATAGGCGCCGCGGTAGGGCAGGGCGGCGAAGCCCAGCACCGAGCTGTTGTGCACGATGCGCCCATGCCCCTGGGCGCGCATCATCGGGAGCACACGAACGGTGAGCTCGTGGGTGCCGAGCAGGTTGGTCTCGAGCTGCTCTCTCAGCACCTCGCGGGAGAGGTCCTCCACCGCGCCGGGCTGGCCGTAGGCGCCGTTGTTGAACAGCGCCGTCAGTCGGCCGTCGGTGCGCTTCGCCACCTCGGCGACCGCCGCCTCGATGGAGGCGCTGCTGGCGAGGTCCAGGGGCAACGCCTCGAAACCCTCCTCGCACAGCCGGGCGACATCCTCGTCCCTGCGCGCCGTGGCGAAGACCCGCCAGCCCCGCTCGGCCATGGCATGGGCCGCGGCATGGCCGATGCCGCTGGAGCAGCCGGTGATCAGCAGGCTGCGCGTGGTCTGTGGCGGGGCGGCTGGCATATGGAGCTCCTTTCTCTGCCCAGGGGGCCGGGGTGAGGGCTTCGACCTTATGGCCCGGGCGCCCGTTGCGCAACGATGGGCCAGGGCAGTACCCGTCGCGAGGGGCGGGGTGCTAGGCTGCCGGTGGCGAGGAGGGGAGGCGAACCATGAGCGAGCATGCCGGGCGCCGTTGGCGGTGGGGGGTGATAGCGGGGGCCGTGGTCTCGGGGCTGGTGCTGGCGGTCTGGCTGACGCTCTGGTGGCTCACGCCCGCACCGGTGACGGGGCGGCTGATCGAGTATCACCATGAGACCCCGATCGCCGGCGCCACCCTGACCCTGAGCCGCCACGGCTGGGGGCTGATCGGCCCGGAGCGCCAGCTGGTCTGGGACAAGCGCTACGCAACCACTACCACCACCGATGTCGAGGGGCGCTTTCGGCTGCCTTTGCCCGGCCCGGAGTGGTTGCTCGGTAGCGGCGGCGGCCGGCTGGTGGCCCAGGCGCAGGGCTTCCAGCGCCTCGATGCCGGCTATGTGGCCCCCGGCGCGGACGTGACCCTGCAGACGGTGGCAGAGCGGGAGGAGCGCCTGCCCGGCGGGACCGCCTACCTGGGGTGGGACGAATCGGGCGAACCCTTCGGCTGGTCCTTCATCGACCACGCCCCGGTGCGTGACCCGGCCCGGGCCGACCTCTTTCCCGTCGACCTGGAGCGCGAGCCGTTGCGGGTCACCCTGGCCGCCGCCGAGGGGGGCGGGCTCCACTTCGTCTCGGCCGAGGCGCAGGGGATCGCCCGCCCGTCCTACGACTACCTGCTGCGCTATCGGGATGCCTCGCCCGAGCCGCCGGCGAACGCACGGCTGACGCTGGACGACACCCCCGGCACGCTGTTCCTGCGCACCGCCCGGGATCGCCACGCCAAGCTCGCCTGGGCGCCCGGCGAGGCATTGGCGATGTCCGGCAGCGTGCCGGGGCTCGATGCCAGCAGCGAGCGGCTGCTGTCGCTGCGCTTCGTCTATCGCCCCGGCCCGGGAAGCGAGCTGCCGTTCCAGCCGCCGCTGGTCCGCGTGGACCCGCTGCGCGCCTCGGTGCTGGCGCAGCTTCCCAGCCAGGGCGAGCCTTACCGGGGACCACGACGCTATCGGCTGCTGGTCACGGATGCCGAGGACCGGGAGCTGGAGCGACAGCGCTTCGCCCTTGCGCCGGGCGAGCCGCTGGACCTGGCGAGCTGCGCCGGGGAGGCGCCGCTGGCGTGGCGCTTCGAGGATGTGAGGCTGGACCATGACGACGAGGGGTTGCCACGCCTGCAGATGACGATCCAGGGCCGGACCTTCGTCCACCACTCGGCCCCTCGGCTGGTCGGCACCGACCGGGATACCGTCTTCGCGGTGATGGCCTTCGATGCGGCCTATCGGCGCCATGATCTCGAGGTCAGGATCCGGGAGGTGAACGAGGCGTCAGCCGCGCTCGGCTGCGCCCCATGACTCGACCCGGTTCCGGCCCAGCGCCTTGGCCCGGTAGAGCGCCTCGTCCACCCGCTGGGCCAGCGACCGGGAGTCCTCGCCGGGCACCATCTGTGCCACGCCGAAGCTGGCGGTAACGCCGCCAGGCCCCTCGAAGCGGTGATCGGCGATCGCCCGACGCAGCTTCTCGGCCACCTTGCCGGCCGCCGCCAGGCCGGTCTCCGGCAGCAGCACCATGAACTCCTCGCCGCCCCAACGGCCGTGGAGGTCGGTATCGCGCAGGCATTCACCCACCAGGCCGGCGACCGTCTTGAGCACGTCATCGCCGGCGTTGTGGCCGAAGCGGTCGTTGATGCGCTTGAAATGGTCGAGGTCATACATGATCAGCGACAGCGGCGAGGCGTAGCGGCTGGCGCGGGCCATCTCCCTCTCCAGCAGCCGGCCGAACTCCTGGCGGTTGAGGATGCCGGTGAGGCCGTCGGTGATGGCCATGGTGGTGACGCGCTCCTCGGCCCGCTTGCGCTGGGTGATGTCCAGCAGGATGCCGGTCCAGAGGATGCAGCCGTCGGCCTCCCGCTGGGGTGTGGAGCGGCATTCGATCCAGCGGATCGAGCCGTCGCCATGGCGGAAGCGGAACTCCACATGGACGTTTTCCATGGTGGCGGCGCTGTGCTGGGTCTGGGCTTCGACGAGGCCGGCATCCTCGGGAAGGATGCGCGACATCAGCGGCACCACCTCCGGGCCGGACAGCGCGCCGAGCGACAGGCCGCCTTGTGTGGCGAGGCCCTCGCTGAGGTAGGGGAAGCTGCGCGAGCCGTCCGGTGCCATGCGGTACTGGTAGAGGACCCCCGGCACCTGGGAGGCGATGCCCCGCAGCAGTGCCTCGCTGCGGCGCAGCCGCTCCTCGGTCGCCTTGCGTGCGGTGATGTCGCGCACGATGCAGAAGATCAGCTTGAGCCCCTCGTAGGTGGCGCCGTTGTTGCTGAGCTCCACGTCGACGAGGCGGCCATCCTTGCGGCGCTGCTGGGTCTCGAAGTGGGCCCCGGTATCGTCGACGCGTGCCAGCATCGTCTCGATCTCGGGCCGGCTGAAGCGGGTGTCGAGGTCCCAGACGTACATCGACTCCAGCTCCTCGCGCGTATAGCCGAGCATCTCGGCATAGCGCTGGTTGACCCGGTAGAGACTGCCATCGTGCTTCAGTACCACCATGCCGTCCCAGGACGCCTCGAAGAGGGCGTTCCAGAGGATGGCTTCGTTGTGGCTGGATGGTGACATGGGCGGAATCCCGGCGGCCGGAATTGGAGGCCTGCTTCCTATAGTAACTCACGGGTCGCTGCCAGCACGCGCCCATCCACGCCGCGCTGGACCTTGTCCTCGATCTCGGCGAGCAGCGCCTCCACCTTGGGGCCGCTGGTCGCCACCGCCACGAAGGTCCACTCGCTCGCCTCCAGGCGGTCGAGCTCGCCACTCTCGCACACCGCCACCGCGGGGTGGCGCCCGAAGCGCTCATGCAGGCCGCCCATGCGCTGGCGTTTCTCCTTGAGGGAGCGGCAGCCGGGCAGCGAGATCGAAAGGGTGAGGATGCCGATATGCATGCTGACTCCCTGGCGCGAAGAGGAGGGCGCCGGCGGCCTTCGGGGCCGCGTGCCGGTCGTTTCATGGTGTGACCTGGGGCGTATCGCTGGCAAGCGCGCGACGCTTGCGGTAAATATCTGACATTAAGTAGGGTGTAGCCCCATTCTCACGAGGTCCTGTCGATGTCCCTGTCGGAATTGCAACTTGCCCCGAAGTCGGGTGGCTCACGCGCCCTGGCCACCATCCTGGCCCATTCCATCCTGTCGGGCCGTTGGGGCAGCGGGGACCTCTTTCCCCGCGAGCTCGACCTGTGCGAGCACTTCGGGGTCAGTCGCAACCGCGTCCGCAACGCCCTGGCCGAGCTGACCAGCAATGGCCTGATCGAGCGCACCGCCGGGCGCGGCACCGTGGTGCGTCCGCTCGAGGAGTGGAACCTGCTAGACCCCCAGATGAGCGAGTGGATGGCGGGCCTCGAGGCGCCACACCCCCAGCTGGTCAGGGAGGTGTTCGCCTTCCGCCTCTCCGCGGAGCCCTTCATCGGCGAGCTGGCGGCGCTGTCGGCCACCGACCAGGACCTGGCCAACATCGAGCGCGCCTTCGAGGGCATGTGCGACAGCGCCGCCGACCCGGCGCGCCGCGAGGAGCACGCCGAGCATGACGTGGCCTTCCACGACGCCATCTACCGCGCCAGCCACAACCTGGTATGGCGCCAGATGGGTCGGCTGCTACGCCCCGCCATCATCGCGCTGATCCAGCGCTCCCATCACCAGGCGGACTCCCTGGCGGACAGCCTGGAGCGCCACCGCCAGCTGCTCGACGCCATTCGCCTGCGCCAGCCGGAGGCCGCCCGGGAGGCCACCGAGCGGGTTCTCGAGCGCACCGCCGCCGACCTGGGGCTGGACCCCGACGGTCGCAAGGTGAGGCGCCCGGCCGCGCTGTCGCCCTGACGGCAGCCGGCGCCAGCCCCCTTCGGCGGGAAGGGCGCCCCGGCCTGGTCTACGCTGTCTGCTGCCAGCCCTCGCCGTGGAGGCCCCATGCCGGAGCTCTTCCTGCTGCGTCACGCCAAGGCCAGGCGGCCCCGTGCCGACCAGGCCGATCATCAGCGTCCCCTGCGCCGTCGCGGACGTCGCCAGGCGGCGGCAATGGCGCCTGCCCTGGCGCGCTGCCAGGCCTTGGCGGGCGAGGTCCATGTCAGCGGCGCCCGCCGCTGCGTGCAGACCCTGGAGGCGGTCGACGCCGCGCTTGCCGGTGAGGACCTCATGGCGCGGGCCCGGTTGGACGAGGCGCTCTACACCTTCGAGGGGCAGGCGCTGCTGGCCTGGCTGCGTGGCCTGCCGGATGATCTCGAGCGGGTGCTGCTGATCGGCCACAACCCGGCCCTGCTGCAGCTCGCCCGCTGGCTCTGCCGCGAGGCGCTGGCCGCCTTGCCCACCGGAGGTCTCCTTCATCTCCACCTGCCTGGCGACGGCTGGCAGGGGGCCAGTCGCCATGGCGCCGCGCTGGTCCAGCGCCTGCTGCCTGCCGAGGCGAGTCACGCCCTCTTCCAGCGCCGGGCGCCGGCCGCCCCGGAGCTCGGCAACGCCGACCTTGCCTCGCGTCTGCATGGGCTGCTGCATCACCAGCGGCGGCTGGTGCGTGCCCGCGAGCCCGGCGTCATCGCCGGCATCGACCCCGAGTTCCTGCACCAGTATCGGGTCAACCTGCGGCGCAGCCGCGCGCTGGGCGAGGCGCTCGCCGCCGTGGCCGAGGTGCCCGGCCTCAAGAAGCGCCTCAAGCGCATAAAGCGCCGGGCCCAGGCGACCAGCGAGCTGCGCGACCTGGACGTCTTCCTGGAGAACCTGGCCAAGGAGCCGCCGCCGCTGTCGCAGGGGGGCCGCCAGGCGCTGCACGACTGGCTCCTGGCCCGTCGCGAGGAGCGACATCTGGTGCTCTGCCGGCAGCTTGCCGAGCGGGAGTACGCCAAGGAGAGGGCGGACTGGCGGGACTTCCTGGAGGGTCGCCCCTTCCGGCGTGCCCTTGACGAGGTGAAGGCCTCGCGGGTCGAGGCGGTGCTGGCCGAGCGCCTCGCCCGTCACGATGCCGACCTGGCGGCCCTGGCCTCCGAGAGCCCCGACGAGGCCTTCCACGACCTGCGCAAGGGCGTGAAGCGCATCCGCTACCTGGCCGAGCTTGACCCAGGGCGCCATCGTGACCTGCTGCGCCGGCTCAAGGGGCGTCAGAACCTGCTCGGTGACTTCCAGGACCTCTGCACCCGCCAGGCCTGGGTCGTGGCCTTCTCCGGCGACCTGCCCGAACAGGCCGAGGCGTGTCGCGCCTGGCGGGAGTCGCTGGAGCAGGCGAAGCGGGCGCTGCGCGAGCAGGTCATGGCGCTGCCGTCTCTCTCCCGCTGAGTGCCGCCCCCTCCCAGGAGTGCTCGGGCACAGTCCACAGATGCTTCCTCGATGGCGACACGAACGCCGCCATGAGAGGCGCCCTACAGCGTCTCCTCCAGCAGCTGGGCGATGCGCCTGTGGTGCAGGGCGTCGGCGGCGCCGTCCCAGGAGGGAGCGTCCCTGGCGGTGAAGCCGTGGGTGGCGCCCTTGAAGAGTTCGGTAGTGAAGTGCACGCCGGCGCGGGACAGTGCCTCGTCCATTCGGGCGATCTGCTCGGGGGGCAGCAGCTCGTCCTGGTCGGCGTGGCCGAGATAGACGCGACCTTGGATGTTGCCGACCACGTGGACGGGGCTTGCCGGGTCGTCGACCTCCGCCAGCCGGGCGGAGTGGAAGCCCGCCGCCGCGGCAACACGCCCGGGGTGCTCAGCCGCCATGCGCAGCGCGAAGGCGCCGGTCATGCAGTAGCCGACCACGCCGATCTTGCCTGCGGCGAACTCGGCCTCCTGGTCAAGGCAGGCGAGGAGGGCGGCGAAGTCGCGCGACTGCGCCTCGGGCGTGAGGTGGCCGGCGTAGTCGAACAGCGTCGGGCGCACTTCCGGGTCACGGAAGGACCGGCCTTCCGGCACCACGGCCCCGCGGGCATCGCGGTAGTAGATGTTGGGCATCAGGACGGCATAGCCGTTGTCCGCGATGCGCTGGGCCTTATGGTGGTAGCAGGGCCGCAGGCCGCCGATGTCGGTGAACAGCACCACGGCCGGAAGCGGTCCCTTGGCATCCGCGGGCGTGAAGAGGTGGGCATCGATGGTGCCGTTGGCGGCGGGAATGTCGAGGGCGCGGGACATGGCGGGCTCCGGTGCGAGGCGCTGATGGCCCGAGCGTCTCAGGGCGCGGGCCCGGATGCAATCGGCGTCCCGCATTACCCTTCGTGACGTCGCTGCCGACGCGCCTTGTGGTGCCGGTGCCGGGTTTAGGGCCACCAACCGCCCTCGCGGATCGCCGCGTGGCCGCTCACGTCGGGGTTGTAGAGGTAGAGCCAGGCGTGACCGAAGGCGGTGGGGTGAGGCGTGCGGTCGTAGAGGCCGAGCCGGGGCTGGCGAGGCCGGTAGTCCTCCAGCCGGTCGAGGCCGGCCAGCAGGCGGGCATCCACCCGGAAGACCTCGACCTCCACCCCGCGGGAGGGCTCGAGCTTGGCGCCCGGGAAGGGCCCCAGGTCGTAGAGGGTCACGCCGGCCAGCCGGTCGTTGCCGAGGAAGTCGGCACCCTCGAGCCAGTGGTGGTTCCCCAGGCCGCGCTTGAGGGTGCCGTAGACGGCGACCAGCGGCGTGCGGGCGACGGCGAGTGTGGGGGTCAGCATGTTGAGCAGCCTCCGGCGCAGTGGTGACATGGGGAACGGCGTGATTGTCCCACCGAGACCGTTATCCTCTCCCCAGGCGAGTCCCGGGTAAACCACGGGGTTGTGGCCGAACACATCGGGGCGTTAGGGCGTGCCGTTTCGGCCGCGCCGTCAGCGGCTATGCTGAAGGCAGGCTCACCCCCTATACGCAGAGCGACCAGGGAGATTTCCATGTTGGAGTTCATCACTCACTCGGCACCGCACGTCGTGGCCATGAAGGTCGGCGGCGTGGTGACCGGCCGGGAGCTGCAGCGGGCCATCGATGCCATCGAGGCCGCCAAGCGCGACCATCCCCGTGTCAGCCTGCTGGCCGAGCTCGACGGATTGCGCTGGATGACCCTTACCGCGCTGCTCAAGGATGTCGGCTACGGCCTCACCCAGCTCGGCGACCTGTCGCGCTACCACCGCGCCGCGGTGATCACCGACAAGGAGTGGGTCAAGCATATCGCCCATCTCGAGGATCGCCTGTTCAAGGCGATCGAGATCCGCACCTTCCCGCATCGCGAGTACGCCGCCGCCCGGGAGTGGGTCGCCGAGCTGCCCCAGGGCGAGCACGAGAGCCCCGAGGAGGATGGCTACCACGGCGCCTGAGGCGACGAACGTGTTGCCTACCGGGATGGGATGCGATGCCGTGCGCCAGGCCGGCGCTGGAGCCTGGGGTTATTCTCGTGCAGCATAGGGCTCATGACAGCGAAATCTCATCCAGAGCGGCGTGGTGTCCGGTCGCGTTATCTGGCTCCCCTCGTGCGTCCCCTGACGTTCCCCCTGATGACCCTGCGTGGGCGCCTGCTGGTCGGCGCCGCGGTGCTTTGGGGCCTGTTGTGCGTGACGCTGCTGACCCTCGGTTGGCAGGCGGGCCGCCTGCTGGTGGACGAGACCAACCACCAGCACCTGCGCTACGAGGCCGAGCTGATCAGCAACGCCATCACCAACCAGGTCGGCCTGCGACTGGAGGAGCTGGAGCAGCTGGCAAGCAGGATTCCCGAGCCCCGTGAGGGGGCCCTTGACGCCCAGCATACCCACGGCCTGGCCCACCTCTTCGAGGGCGTGATCCTTTCCAATCGCGACAGCCGGATCGTCGATGCCTGGCCAGCGGGCGAAGGCCGCGTGGGTGTCACTGTCTCCGACCGGGACTATGCGCGTTTCATGAACGCCTTCCGGCGCCCGCTCGTCAGCGAGCCCTTCGTGGGCCGCATCACCGGTAACCCCCTGGTGATGATGCTGGTTCCGCTGCATGACGACGAGGGCCGGTACACCGGCTTCCTGGGAGGGCTGGTCAATATCCGGGAGAGTCGGCTCTTCAAGAGCTTCGAGCGCCTGCGCCTGGGCGACAGCGGCTACGTCACCGTGACCACCGCGTCCGGCCAGCGGCTCTACCACCCGCGCCAGCAGCAGGCCATCGTCGACCTTCCCGACCGGCTCGCCCCGGCGCTCGAGAGGGCGCTGTATGGCTGGGAGGGCGAGAGCCAGGACCAGTCGGCTTCCGGCGAGCCACAGCTGGTGGCGTATCGCCAGATCTGGCCGGCCGACTGGATCGTGGGGGTCCACCTGCCCCAGTCGCAGGCGGAAGCGCCGCTGGTGGCCGGCATGCGACGCATTTCCTTCTATGCCTGGGGCGTGCTGATATTGGTCCTGCCCCTGGTGGGAGGGTCGATCTGGCTGGCGCTGCGTCCGTTGGCGCACCTCGCCGAGCAGGTCCGCGAGCTTCAGGGCGAGCGGCGGCAACGGCTGGAGATCCCGACCCGCATGCCGGAGCTGCGGCGAGTGATCGAGGTGATCAACGAGACCGAGCGCGCCCGGCGCGCCAGCCTGAGCGACCTGATGGAGCGCGAGGCGCTGCTGCGCGGCACGCTGGCGGCCTCTCCCCAGGGGATGTTCGTGACGGACCCGCAGGGCAGGGTGACCTTCACCAATGACGCCCTGCGCCGGCTGCTGGGGGGCGACTTGCCTCTCGATCTGGCCACCTGGAGCGAGCGCCTCCATCCCGAGGATCGCCCCGCTGTGCGTGATGCCTGGCGCCACAGCCTGGCCCAGCGCCACGATTTCGTCCGCCAGTTCCGCATACGGGACGACGACGGGGAGTCACGCTGGCTGGATGTGCATGCCGGTGCGATTCATGTCGATGGCAAGTTCATCGGCATCGTCGGTGCCGTACGTGATATCACCCAGCATCGCCATGACGACACCCTGCGACGGTGGGAGGCAGAGCACGATCCGTTGACCGGGCTGCTCAATCGACGCGGCCTGCTTCGCCGCCTCGAGGAGGCTCTGGTCGAGTGCCAGAAGGTCGGCACACCCACCGCGGTGCTGCTCTTCGATCTCGACCACTTCAAGCCGATCAATGACCAGGGCGGCCACGCCCTGGGCGATCGCATGTTGCAGCAGGTGGGCGAGACCATACGGGGCCTGGTGCGCAGCAACGATCATGCCGCCCGCCAGGGCGGCGACGAGTTTGCCGTGCTGTTGAGCGGTTGCGGTCCCGAGCAGTCGCAGACCCTCGCCGAGGCGTTACGGGCACGGATCGCCGCCCAGCCGGTGGCGCATCAGGGAGAGCAGTGGTTTGTCACCGCCAGCATCGGCGTGAGCCAGGTGCATCCCGACGACGCTGCCATCGGTGACGTCCTGGCCCGCGCCGATGCCGCGAGCTACCGCGCCAAGCGGGGCGGTCGTGACCGGGTCGTCGTGGATGAGGACGACGCCCAAGGCGCCTCCGCTGTCAGGGCATCAGTTCGGGGTACCGAGGGTGAGGCTCAGTGACTGCAGGCCGTCCAGCTCCAGGGTGATCTCGTCCGAGAACACCGGATGGCCGATCACCCGGATGTCCAGGGTCGCCTCGGCGCCGCGATAGTCGAGGGTGGCGGCCAGGCGGGTGTCCTGGCTCAGCGGGGCCGTCACCGGGAAGTCGACGCGCTCCACTTGGATCGCGTCGAAGCCACGGGCATCGAGCTGCTGCTCGATCGCCTGCTTCACGCTGACCCCGTAGTAGAAGTAGAGGCCGCCGTAGGCGAGGCCCCCGATCACGATCAGGCCGAAGAGTTTTCCCATGTCCGTCTCCCTGGTGTCGGCATGCCAGCATGCGTTGCTGTTGCGGTTATAGCATAGCGCCTGCCGGGACCCTCAGAAGCGATCCCAGTAGGGCGGGTCGCCGAAGTACCCCTCCAGGAAGTCCACGAAGTGGCGCACCTTGCTGGCCAGCAGCTGGCGGTGGGCATACACCGCATAGAGCCCTAGCGGCTCGGGCTCATGCTCGGGCAACACGATGGCCAGCCGCCCCTGGCGAATGGCCTCGCCGGTCAGGAAGGTCGGCTGCAGGGCGATGCCGGCCCCGCCGATGGCGGCCTCCACCAGCACGTCGCCGTTGTTGCTGGTCAGTTCGCCTCCCTCTCTTTCCCCACCGCCGTCGCGTGACAGCCACTTCAGCAGCGGTTCCTGGCTCTCCTCCATGTAGCGGTAGCGCAGGAAGCGGTGACCGGTGAGGTCCCGGGGCTGCTCGGGGGTGCCGTGGGCCTTCAGGTAGTCGGGCGCGGCGCATAGCACCAGGCGCACGGGGGCGATGCGCTTGGCGATCAGCGAGGAGCTCTTGAGCCGTCCGATGCGCAGGGCGATATCGAACCCCTCCTCGACGATATCCACCTTGCGGTCGTTGAGCTGCAGGTCGATATCCACGGCGGGGTGGGCGCGCTGGAAGTCGTTGATCAGCGGCGCCAGGTGGCGGATGGCAAACGACACCGGGGCGCTGATGCGCAGCTGCCCGCGGGCCTGGCCCTGCAGCTCGCCGAGCTCGCTCTCCATGTCGTCGATCTCGGCCAGCACCTGCTCGGCGCGCTGCCGATAGGCGGCCCCCGCCTCGGTCAAGTGCAGCCGGCGGGTGGTGCGGTTGAGCAGGCGCACGCCCAGGTGCTGCTCCAGCTGCGAGACATGCTTGCTGACCAGCTGGGGGGAGAGCGCCAGGCGCTCGGCCGCCCGGGTGAAGCTCCCCTCTGCGACCACGGTGACGAAGGCGCGCATGGCATCGAGACGGTCCATGGCCGGCTCCTCGCGGGGTAGGGAAGGTCAATTATCAACGCATTGAGGATAATAATGCAACGCTGGCGCCCTTATTCCGTTCATGGGGCGAGAGTAGAGTGGCCCCATCGCTCGAGGCCACCCGCCGCCTCGGCCTTCCCCGACACGACGATGAGGACGACACCATGAAGACCCAAGCGATCAAGACCCTGTTCACCACCACCGGCGGCTATGGCGCCCTGGCCCTGCGCCTGCCGGTCGGCCTGATCCTCGCCGCCCACGGCGCCCAGAAGCTGTTCGGCTGGTTCGGCGGCTATGGCCTTTCCGGCACCGCCCAGTGGCTCGAGAGCATCGGCCTGGCCCCCGGCCTGCTGATGGCGCTGCTGGCCGGCGGTGCCGAGTTCTTCGGCGGCCTGGCGCTGATGGTCGGCCTGCTGACCCGCCCCGCGGCGCTAGCCGCCGCCTTCACCATGCTGGTGGCCATCGTCAGCGTGCACCTCGGCAACGGCCTGTTCATGGCCAACAACGGCTATGAGTTCGCCCTGGCCCTGCTGGCCGCCACCGTGGCGCTCACCCTGCAAGGCGCTGGACGCCTCTCCCTGGATAGCCTGGTCGCGAAGCGCCTCTGAGCCGTCGACGCGACTGACCCGACCCGGCACCCTCCCACGACGGAGGGTGCCCCATGAACAGGAGGACGCAACATGCTGGTCAACGGCATCTGGCAAGAGAACTGGCAACCGGTCCAGGCGAAGGACGACGAGGGGCGCTTCATTCGCCAGACCTCGACCTTCAGGAACTGGATCACCCCCGACGGTGCCCCCGGCCCCACCGGCATCGGCGGCTTCAAGGCCAAGCCGGGTCGCTATCACCTCTACGTGGCCTACATCTGCCCCTGGGCCTCGCGCACCCTGATGGCGCGCCGGCTCAAGGGGCTGGAGGCGCTGATCGGCGTGACCGTGGTCAACCCGCGGCTTACCGATCAGGGCTGGCGCTTCGGCGGCTTACCCGGCGCCGACGAGGATAGCCTCAACGGCGCGCGTTACATGCATGAGCTCTACACTCGCGCCGACCCAAAGGTCTCCGGCCGTGCCACCGTGCCGGTGCTGTGGGACAAGAAGACCGGCACCATCGTCAACAACGAATCCGCCGACATCCTGCGCATGCTCAACACCGCCTTCTCGCACCTGGTCGACCAGGGGCCGGACCTCTACCCGGGTCACCTGGCCGCGGAGATCGATGTTCTCAACCGCGAGATCTACGGCGACCTCAACAACGGTGTCTACCAGGCCGGCTTCGCCTCCAGCCAGCAGGCCTTTGATGAGGCCTACGGCAAGGTCTTCGCCAGGCTCGATGCCCTCGAGGCGCGGCTTGGCGACGGGCGCCGCTACCTGTTCGGCGATGACCTGACCGAGAGCGACATCCGCCTCTTCGTGACCCTGGTGCGCTTCGATGCCGCCTACCACGGGCTCTTCAAGTGCAACCGCAACACCCTGGCCGCGATGCCGGCGCTGCACGCCTACATGCATCGCCTCCTGGCACTGGAAGGCATCGCCGAGACGGTCAACCTCGATCACATCAAGGCGGGCTACTACTCGATCAAGGCGCTGAACCCCACCGGCATCGTGCCCGCCGGCCCGGTGGCGATCTGAGCCCGGGGCGTCCCGGCGACGCCAGCGCCTGGGCGGGTTATGGTGAGACCATCACGCGACAGGCGAGGAGGCTGCCATGAGTAACCTGATCAAGGACGCCACGGCGTCGTCGTCCTTGGACTGCCCGGTGGTGGAAGGGCGGCGCCAGGTGCAACACGTGCCAGCTCGCACCGCCGAAGTGGGCGGCATCCCCCTGCACCGTGCGCTGCCCTCACGGCAGCGCCGCCTGGTGGGAGCCTGGTGCTTCCTGGACCATGCCGGGCCGGTGGTCTTCAAGGGCGACAGCCGCGGCATGCAGGTGGGCCCCCATCCGCATATCGGCCTGCAGACCTTCACCTGGATGATCGCCGGTGAGGTGCTGCACCGCGACAGCCTGGGCAGCGAGCAGGTGATCCGCCCGGGCCAGGTCAACCTGATGACCGCCGGTCGTGGTATCAGCCACACCGAGCAGTCGCTGCCCGACGACCCGCAGCTGCACGCGGCCCAGCTATGGATCGCCCTGCCGCATGCCCATCGTCACACCGCGCCGCGCTTCGACCACTACCCGGACCTGCCGGTCTGGCGGGAGGCGGGGGCTACCCTGACGTTGCTGGTGGGCGAGTTCGACGGCCGCGAGGCGCCCACGCTTACCTTCTCGCCCCTGGTGGGGGTGGACCTCGCCGCCGAGCACGACGCGACCCTGACCCTGCCGCTGAATCCCGCCTTCGAATACGCCCTGCTGCCCTTGGAGGGGGCGCCGAGCCTGGCGGGAGAGGCGCTCGCCGTGGACGAACTGGCCTATCTGGGCCGCGGGCGCGACGCCATCACACTGGCCCTGCCGGCGGGAGCGAGGGCGCTGCTGATCGGTGGCGAGCCGCTGGGCGAGGAGGTGCTCATCTGGTGGAACTTCGTCGGCCACGACAAGGCGGAGATCGCCGCGGCCCAGCGCGAGTGGGAGGCCGGCGGCGAGCGCTTCGGCCGGGTGGCCGGCTTCTCCTTCGAGGAGCGCCTGATGCCACCGCCGCTGCCCTGGAAGGTCTAGGCCCGACGACTCCCGACCCGGCGAAGGAGGGCGAAGAGATTGCTCTACTACGTGACCAAGGTGGCGGTTACCGCCCTGCTGGTGGTGCTGATCTCGGAGGTGGCCAAGCGCAGCACCTTCCTCGGGGCCGTGCTGGCCTCGGTGCCCCTGACCTCGGTGCTGGCGATGCTCTGGCTCTACCTTGATACCGGCGATGCGGCGAAGGTGAGTGCGCTGGCCGGCAGCGTCTTCTGGCTGGTGCTGCCGTCCCTGGCGCTGTTCGTCGCGCTGCCGCTGCTGCTGGCCAAGGGCGTCAACTTCTATGCCGGCCTCGTCGTCTCCATCGCCATCACCGCCCTCTGCTACTGGCTCATGGTGACGCTGCTGCGTCTCTATGGCATCGAGCTGTAGGCCACGGGCCGCAGGCCCGGCTCGTCGGTGATGGCGCGTCGGCGACGGTTGAAGCCGGCGCTCGCGCCCCCATCTGGATGGGGACGACATTCCACTTTGAGGAGACGTCATGACCTCCACCGTAGTGATCACCGGCGCCAACCGCGGCGTCGGCCTGGCCCTGGCCCGCCATTACCATGATGCCGGCTGGGCGGTGATCGGCGTGTGCCGCAGCGGCGGCGACGAGGCCGCCGAGCTGCGTGACCTGGCCGAGACGCTGATCGAGGGGATCGACGTGACGCGCGCCGAGGACGTGGCGCGGCTCAAGCAGTCGCTGGCGGGGCGGCACCTGGATCTGCTGATCAATAACGCCGGGCTGCTACAGGACGATGTGCTGGGCGAGATCGACGTTGATTCCCTGCGCGCCCAGATGGAGATCAACGCCTACGCGCCCCTGCGCGTGACCGAGGCCTTGCTCGACAACCTGGGGGAGGGCGCCAAGGTCGCCAATATCACCAGCCGCATGGGCTCCATCGCCGATAACGACTCCGGCGGGCGCTACGGCTATCGCGCCTCCAAGGCGGCACTCAATGCCTTCGGCAAGTCGCTGGCTGTGGACCTCAAGCCGCGCGGCATCGCCGTGGCCCAGCTCCATCCCGGTTACGTCAAGACACGCATGGTCAACTTCGGCGGCCTGATCGACGCCGAGGAGGCGGCGGCCGGCATCGCCCGGCGCATCGAGGAGCTGACCCTGGCGACCAGCGGCGGCTTCTGGCACAGCAACGGCGAGGCGCTGCCCTGGTAGCCGCCGGGGGCCGCGTGTGGGCCCTCGGTCACGCTCAGGCGTCATTCCGCCTCGTCATCCAGCTGATAGCCCAGCGCGACTAGTCGCGCGGCCAGGGCGGCGATGTGCGCCGGGCCCACCTCGCAGCAGCCCCCGACGAGGGTCGTCCCCCGGGCGACCCATTCGCAGGCGTGCTCGGCATAGCGCTCGGGGTCCAGGTCCCGGCGGGCCTCCAGCCCCTCCACCGTGCCCCCGGGGGCGAGGTCCGCGGCCGAGGTGAAGCCGTTGGCGTAGCCGCCGTAGGGCACGTCGAGGCCGGCCAGTTGTGCCATGGCCGTGGTGACCGCCTCGGGCACCGAGCAGTTGACCAGCACCGAGCTGGCGCCGGCCGCCACCACGGCCCTGGCCGCCTCGGCCAGCGGCTCGCCGGAACGCAGCCGCGTGCCGTCGGCGTCATCCACCGAGAAGGCGACCCATACCGGTACCTGGCGCTCCACCGCCGCGCGGGTCGCGGCCAGCGCCTCGCGGGTGAGGGTCATGGTCTCGCAGATGAGCAGGTCGACCTCCTCGGCCTGGACCTCCACCAGCCGCCGGTAGTCGCGCAGGCAGATGGCGTCGTCCGGCACCAGCTCGTGGTGATAGCTCGCCACCAGCGGCGGCAGGCAGCCGGCGATGCGCACCGCCCGGCCGCTCTGCTCCCGGGCCTGGCGAGCGGCCTCGAGCGCGGCGGCCTGTAGTGGCGCGAACAGGGCAGGGTCGCCGTCGCGGGCCAGCCGCTGCGGTGTCGTACTGTAGTTGTTGGTGATGATCACCCGGGCACCGGCATCGATGAAGTCGCGGTGGGCGGCGACCACCAGCTGCGGCTCGTCCAGCATCACCTGGGCCGACCACAGCGGCGTGGCGGGGCGCTGGCTGCGCCGCCTCAGCTCCTGGCCCATGCCGCCGTCCAGCAGCACGATACGTTGTGTCTCAGCGCTCATGGCGTGGGCTCCTGGCTCATAGGGGATAAGGCCTGACAGGGTTTCGGAAGGATCACCATGACCGCACCTCGAGAGACCGAACTGGGTGGCGTTCAGGATGGCGAAGGCAGGGCGGCGCGACAACCATGGCGGGGGTGATGCCGCCTTGCGACCATCGCACGGCTGGCCCTCAGGCGGCTTTGGTGCCAGGCTGACGGGTAACGATTTGTTGCCAAACGTCAGCAGGCTCGTCAGCCGAGCCGATATGCAGGAATAAGTCCATGATCCTTAAGGAAAAGGATGCCTATCCAAGCAGCGACGGCGATGACCGTGACCAGCGCGCCTTCTACGGCCACAAGCAGGAGCAGGACGTCGCCTTCCAGCTGCGCCGCGAATTCGGCGAGCACAAGCAGATCCACGTCATCAACGACCTGCGCCTCGAGCATCACGGCGAGCGGGCGCAGATCGATCATCTGATCCTCCACCCCTACGGCTTCATCATCATCGAGTCCAAGAGCATCGTTGGCGAGGTCACGGTCAACGCCGCCGGGGAGTGGTCGCGCAGCTACCAGGGCAACTGGATAGGGATCCCGTCCCCGATTCGCCAGGCTGAACTTCAGAAGATGGTATTGGGTCGTCTATTAGCTGCCAATGTCGAGAAAGTCATCAGCAAAATACTGGGCATTCAAGGAGGCGTCGGGGGACGTGACTGGCAGGTGCTGTGTGCCGTCTCCAGCACCGCGATCCTGCATCGCGACAAGATGCCCAAGAAGGTCGCCGATCGGGTGGTAAAGACCGAGTTCCTGGCGCAAAAGGTGAAGGACATAGTCGGAAATATCGCCATCGCCTTTATCAAGGCCAAGCCTGCGTTTTCGAAGCGGGAGTTGGCCAATATTGGTAGCTTCCTGCTCGAGCATAACGATCAGGTAAGCACCGCCTCGGCGAACAGCAATAGCGAAACCGCCACACCAGAGCCGGCCGCCACCGTTACCGAGCCCGTATCGCACTACTCGTCTACACCGGCGCCGGATACCGCCCCATTCCAGGCCGAGCCAGCCACGCAGGCCCAGAACCTGGTGACCTGCAAGCAGTGTGGCGAGTCACATCAGCTCACGGGCATGTACGGCCAATACGGCTACTACGTGAAGTGCGGTCGTTGCAGCACCAACACCTCGATGAAGCAGCCATGCCCCGCCTGCGGCTGGAAGAGCGTGCGGGTATCCAAGGATGGCCCGGAATACACTGGTACTTGTCAGAAATGCGCGCAGCAGTTTCTGGTCTATCGGCAGGCATAGAGGAGAGGGATGTCATGACAGCTATCGACCCAAAGCGGACATGCCGGCAAAGGCAGCAAGCACGTTCATTGGGGATATGCAGCATGCGATATGATTGGTGTTATACCGCCGAACTATACTTAATTATTAGGAATTTCAATAGGATGGGAGGGGTATGAGCGTGCGGCATAACATTGTTGAACGCGCGTGCGCGTTCAAGTGGAATATCGAGCACGCCGTATAATACAACTGTTAGGCCTACTTAAGTATTCGCCATGGATGATATACATAGCATGCTTTCTAAGATTCAAGCTGAGCGAGAAGCTAAAATCACTGAGCATAAAAAGCATCTTGAATCCGATGAATATCAGAACTCTCTAAAGCTTATAGAAGTGGTTACATTCGACTTCATCAAAGGCATGAAGTCATGTTCTTTTTATTGCAGCCATGGTGCTGAATTTCGTGATAATTCTCTTTCGCTCAGCCATATTGATGATTATTTCATGTCAGCCATCATGATCGTAGCAATGCTCAAAGAAGGAGGCTTAAATCCTGCGAAACGAGAAATACGCTACCTCATTGATTCGAGCATGCGCTACTTATATGTAGATCAGAAATTGTGGAGAGGGAAGCTAAGTGAAAAGCTCGTTTATTTCGATAAGAAAATCGATAAATCGAATATAAAGTATATCCATGATATTGATCTTCACATGATCGGAAACCAAGACTTAAAGAAGTCATTTTGTTCTGAGTACACTCAAAATTATTACAAAGCCTGTGAGTACGTCCATGCGTCTACCAAGCAAATTGAGGAGCGATTTTCACTGTATGAGCAGGGAATCACGATAGGATTAGAACGAGCTGAGCAGCTACAGGAAGTGGCAGAGTTATTGAGCGAAGTGTATTCAACTCTTTTAGTTTTTACGTTTCATGCATCAGGCGTGAGTACAATTGGCGACCTTATGTTAGACACTCTTTCCCCACAAGACGATTGGGTGTACAACGGCAACAAATATATTGCAGAAATTGATCGCCATTTCGACTACAAGCACGAGCGGAAAGATGTTCTTCAAGAGTTAGAAGCAACGCGCTCGGCAAGAGCCTGGCCTAACAAAGCATTGCAGCGGACAAGCCGCTGAATGCGGCGTTATATTTGAGGAAGTTATGGATAGGAAGCCCTATAAAACACCGTTTAGGAAAAATAGTGTCACGAAATTTGTCTGTCCAACCTGCACGAAAGGCAACCTTAAAGTTAAAGAAAACTCTTTTCTTTACCAGGAAACCCGTTCATCTCGGCTAGCTCATAGCCATGATGCATGGGACCCTGATTGGATTGATTACGTATACTCCTGCCTATTCGAATGCACCAACTCGGCATGCAAGGAAGTAGTGTCTAGCACTGGAACGGGTTTTGTTGATCAAGATTTTTACTATGATGAAAATGGTAACCCGGACGTAAATTATGATGACTACTTCAGGCCGGTTTACTTTGAGCCGCACCTTTGCTTCTTTTCGATTCCTAAAGCAACTCCGGACTCAGTAACTGATGAAGTAAATACCTCCTTTTCACTCATATTTTCTGACCCTGCGTCTTCCTCAAATCACGTCAGAATCGCTCTTGAACACTTGCTGACCTTCTTGAAAATTAAGCGATTCAATACGAAAAATGGGAAAAGGCTATACTTAAATTTACACCAAAGAATCGACCTACTTCCTCAAAAATATGATCATGTCAAAGACCTTTTCTTTGCAGTAAAGTGGCTTGGCAATGCGGGTAGTCATAGCGGTCAAGAAGTGACCATTGACGATGTTTTCGATTCTTATGAACTATTGAGTGAAATATTGTCGGAAGTTTTTGAGAATAAGAGAGAAAGTGCCAAGAGTCTGGCCAAAAGAATAAACAAGAAAAAAGGACCTAAATAATATAACCAAGCAGGCACGGCGACGCCCATTTCATTGCGCCTTCGGCTCCATTACATGGGCGCGCATGCTGCAGGCGTTAGGTGCTAAAGGAACACAGATGAGGAGATTATCGTGTCAATGTTAGTAGCAGATTGCCCAAGGTGTGGAGCAAAGGAAATCACCTTTGATTTACAGAATCAGATTCTTGTTTATACCGAGTATGATTGGAAAAAATACCTTGAGGTTTTCTGTGTTTGCCGCGCATGCTTCAAGCCAACGATTTTTCTTGTATCACAAAAAGAATATGACTACTCAAAATTAATTAATGAAGGTCTTCCTAATCTCAAGGTTGCGGTTAATGAAATTGTCAGAGTAGAACGCTATATCGGAATCCAAGATAATACGACAGAAAAACCACCTGAATATCTACCCGAAGACATAAATAATATCTTTAAAGAAGGTGCTGCCTGCATGTCTATTGGTTGCTGCAACGCAGCAGCGACCATGTTTCGTTTGTGCTTAGATTTAGCCACCAAATCACTTTTGCCAGAAGAGGCTGAAGGACTCAATAATCGAGTTAAAAGAAACCTTGGGTTACGCCTACTCTGGCTATTCGATAATCAAATACTTCCAGAAGCACTAAGAGAATTGTCAACTTGTATAAAAGATGATGGCAATGATGGAGCGCATGAGGGAGTTCTTTCAAAGGACGATGCAGCAGATATTCTGGACTTTACATTTATCCTTTTGGAACGTCTCTATACTGAACCTAAAAGACTGGAAATAGCAGGTCAGAGAAGGGCCGCTAGAAGAGAAATTGGATAAACCGCACCTAACAAGGCGCTGCTGTCGGACAAATTTTCCGCTGCGCTCCAAATTTGCCGCAGAGCGCGGCGTTACATTACATCAGGTTTTTCTGAACGGCCGCTTCTGGCCGAGAGCTGACACGTTTTTTGAAAAATCCGGCTCGCTGACGATGGAATTTCCCACCGCAGCGAGCCGGAGTCTGTCAACATAGTTGGCACATGAAATGACTTCGGCTCTTTAAAATCCTGCGGCCTGTGGCACCGGGTCCCGCTCGGGATTGAGGTGTACCACCTCCGGCAGGCTGAGCTTCCGGATGGCGCCTGCCCACCGCTCCGGGTGGCGCTGCCTCGCATTCTCAAAGACCTTTCGGCGCTGCGTCAGAATATCCTCGGCTTCGCCGCGATGGCGCTGGCCTGGGGTGACATAGCGAAGGGCGCTGTGGCGGTGCTCGTGGTTGTACCACTCGATGAATTGCTGGACCCACTCCTGGGCCTCGGCCAGGGTGGCGAACCCGGCGACGGGGAAGCCCGGTCGGTACTTCAGCGTCTTGAAGGCCGACTCGGCGAAGGCATTGTCGTTACTGACCCTTGGTCGGCTGTATGACGGGGTGATGCCCAAGTCATAGAGCTTCTCCAGGAAGGTCGCTGCCTTCATCGGGCTGCCGTTATCTGAGTGCAGAATCAGGGGCTTATGACGATCCGTCAGATGCTCTCGCCAACAGGCCTTCTGGATCAGCTCGGCGGCCAACTCGCCGGTCTCGCTTTCGTAGACCTCGTGCCCGACGATCTTGCGGCTGAAGACATCCATGATCAGGTACAGATACCACCAAGTGCCACGCGCAGGGCCAGGCAGCCACGAAATGTCCCAACACCACAGGTGGTTAGGCGCGGTGGCCTGGTGCGTTGTCGGCGGACGCCCGCGCTGCGGGACCTGCTGGCGGCCCCGGTGGTGTTGCTGACCATATTCATGAAGGACTCGGTACATCGTCGACTCAGAGGCCAGGTAGCGGCCCTTGTCCGCCTGATCGGCCACGATGAAGGCCGGAGGTCGGCTTCGGTATTCCGGGGCGTTGCACAGCGTCACGATCGCCTTTCGCTCCTCGGGAGACAGCTTGTTGGCCGGTTCCGGGCGGTCGGCGCCGGGGCGGCGATCCGCCGTCACCTCGCCCTCAGAGACCCAACGGTAGTAGGTCCGCACGTTGATGCCCATCACCTGACAGGCCTTGGCCAGCCGAGCACCGTCACGCTGGGCGTCTTGCACCAGGGTCACGATGCGCTGGCGATCCGGGAGGCTGGTCAGTCGTCCTCGTCGTTGGTCGTGCCCCAGATCGCCTCGGCTTTTTTTGATAAGGCCAGCAGCGCCGCCGTCTCGGCCAGAGCCTTGTCCTTGCGGTGCAGTTCTCGCTCCAGCTTGCGGAGCCGCTTCTGCTCCGCCTTGCGCGCCTGACGGAGCTGCTTGGCCTGCGCTGCCGCCTCATCGTTGGCGTTCATGCAGGCATCCCGCCAGGCTTCCACCTGCTCGGGGTAGAGCCCGCGCTCGCGGCAGTAGGCGCTGAGTTCGGCCTCGTTCATGGGGGCCGTCTCCAGGACGATCTGGAACTTCTCCTGGCTGGTCCACTGATCGGGCTGGGTGGAACGTGATGGCAAAACCTGTCCTCGTGCTCTGGCCTGCTTCCGCCAATTGTAAAGGGTTGTCGCTGTGATGCCTTCCTGCTCGGCCAGTTCCGGGATGGTCATGCTCATGGGCGGCGCCATCTTCTTGAGGATGGCTTCCTTACGCTCTGCGGGGTAACGCACGTTGATCACCTCTCAATCCGTTTAGGTGACAACTACGTTGACGCATAGGGGAGCCGTTTCTCTTCCTTCACTGGCTGACCAGTATTGCCCGGCTGGTGCCGTTGCCGACGGGCTCCACCCGGATCTGCACCGGGATGCGTTCGTGCATCTCCTGCACGTGGGAGATCACGCCGACGCGGCGGCCCAGGGCCTGCAGGCCGTCGAGTGCCTCCATGGCGAGCGCCAGGGATTGCGGGTCGAGGCTGCCGAAGCCCTCGTCGATGAACAGCGACTCGATCACCAGTTCGCCTGACGCCATCGAGGCGAGCCCCAGGGCCAGCGCCAAAGAGACCAGGAAGGTCTCGCCGCCGGAGAGCGAGTGCACCGAGCGGCGCTCGTCGGCCATGTCGCGATCCTCCACCAGCAGGCCGAGCTCGCTGCCGCCGCGGATCAGCCGGTAGCGGCGGGAGAGGCCGCTCAGGTGCGCATTGGCGTGCTCCAGCAGCTGCTCCAGGTTGTAGGCCTGGGCGATGCGCCGGAAGGCTTTGCCGTCGGCGGAGCCGATCAGCTCGTTGATCTGGCCCCAGCGGCGGAACTCGGCCTGGGCGGCCTCCCGTTCGGCCTGGCCGGCCTTGCGCCGCTCGCGGCGGCGATCGTCGTCGCTCAGGGCGAAGGCGGCCTCGTCGCGAGCCTTTTGTGCCCCCTCCAGGCGCGGGTGAAGCTCGGCCTCGGCCACCTCCAGCGCCTCGCGGCGGCGTCGGAGTTCGTCGTCCACGGCGTCACTCAGCAGCGCCGCGTCGCGCTCGTCCTCGCGGCTCGCTTCATCCGCCTCTTCAGCCAGGCCCTGGTCGCGGCGGTGGCGAAGCAGGGCGTCGCGCCGCTCGGCGAGGGTGGCGGCGGCGCGCTGGCGGGCCTGGTCGGCGGCCTCGATCTCCCGCTCCTCGTCGCGGGCCGCTTCTTCTGATTGGGTGAGCAGCCGGTCGAGGGTGGCGTCGCTCAGCTCGGGGTGCGCCGCTCGCCAGTCGGCGAGCTCGCGGGCGAGGGTGTCGCGCTCCCGGTGTAGCCCCTCGAGCCGCTCGGCCTCGTGTTCGACCCTTTGGGCGAGGCGCTGCTGTTGCTGTTGGGCCGTGTGCCAGCGCGCCTGGGCGGCGTCGCGGGCCTGGCGGGCCTGCTCCTGGCGGGCGTCGAAGTGCTGCTGCCAGGCATCCGGCGAGGCGTGCTCGCCGAGCCGGGCGGCGAGGGCGCGGGCGAGTGCCTCGCGCTCCTCGCGCAGCGGCGGCAGCCGCTGGTCCAGCTCGGCCAGCGCCTTGTCGGCGCTCGCCTTCCCTGTCTCCAGGCGCGCCAGGGCGACCTGGCCCTCCTGCAGCGCCTGTTCCAGCGGGGCCAGTTCCGCCTCGGCCCGGGCCAGCTCGTCCAGGTGCCCTCGCGCCCGGCGGCGGTGGGTCTCGCTCGTCTCGCGCTCGGCCTCGAGCCAGGCGTCGCGCTCGTTTGCCTCGATGGCGGCGAGCTCCTGCTGCAGGGGGTGCGCCTCCAGGGCCTTTCGTGCGGCGTCGTGCTGCCGCTCGGCCGCCTCGCGATCCTGCCGGTGGCGGGCGAGGGCGGCCTCCACGGCGCGGTATTCGCCGACAAGTTCGTCGCGCCGCCGCTGGGCCGCGTCGCGCGCCTTCCGGGCCGCGTCGAGCTGGCGGGCTTCCTCCGCCTCCTGGGCCTCGAGCTGGGCGGCCTCCGGGGTGGCCGGCGGGTGCTCCCGCCAGGGGTGGTCGTGGCCGCCGCACACCGGGCAGGGCTCGCCCTCGACGAGGGCCTCGCGCAGCCGTGCCACGCTCTCGCTACGCACGGCGCGGCTGCGGTCGATCAGCGCGCCGACGCTGTCGAGGTGGGCCTGGGCGCTGTCCAGGGCCTTGCGGGCGGCCTGGCCCTCGGTCAGCAGCGTGTTCCTGCGGGTCTCATCGTCGCCGAGTCGGCGGGTGAGCTGATCCAGGGCCTGGTCCGCGCGGCCGAGCTCCTGCCAGCGGCTGGCGAGCTCAGCGAGCGCCAGGTGGCGCCGGGCGGCCTCGTCGTGAATCTGCTGGGCGGCCTGGCGAGCGGCATCGAGGCGAGGGTGACTGCCCACCAACCGCTCGAGGGTTGAGCGCCAGTCGTCGCGGCGTCGCTGCCGTGCCTGCTGGGCCTCATCGGCTGAGCGGTGCTCCCGGGCCAGCCGTTCGGTCTCGGCCTGCTGCCGGGTGCGGGCCGCTTCCAGGTCGGCGAGCTGCCTGTCGTGGGTGGCGAGGCGCTGGGCCTCCTCTCGGGCCTCGCGCAGGGCGGGCTCGGCCTCGCGGCGCGCCGCGGCGGCCTCGGCCAGGTCGCGCTCGCGGGCATCAAGGGCCTCGCGGGCCTCGGCCTGGTCACGCTCGGCCTCGGCGAGCGCCCGCGCCGTTTCGGCGTGGCTCGCCTCCAGGGCGGTGATCTCGTCGGGCAGGGCGGCGCTACGTGCCAGCGCATGGCGCTTGGGGGCGATCCGCCGGCGCCACTCGCGGTCGGCACGCGCCTCGCCGAGCGCCTGCCAGTCGGCCTCGGCGTCCTGCTGCCGGGCCAGGCCCTGGCGATAGGCCGCGTGCAGCCGGTCATCGTCGTCGTGCCAGCGGCGCCGGTCCTGAAGCGATGCGGCCTGGCGCTGCAGGTCGGTGAGCGCCTGCCGGGTGGCCTCGGCCGTCTGCTGCAGTTCGGCGCGGGTCTCGGGCTCGGCGGGCCGGTCGCCCTCGAGCCGGGCCTCCAGGGCCTCGACGGCCTTCCTGGCGGCGTTGGCGCGCTGGTAGGCGGCCATGGAGATCGCCGAGTACTCCGCGGTGCCGGTGAGGCGCTCCAGCAGGTCGCTGCGGGCGTTGTCGTCGGCCTGCAGGAAGGCGGCGAACTCGCTCTGGGCGAGCAGCACGGCGCGGGTGAACTGGTCGAAGCCGAGCCCCAGGCGTTCGGGCAGCAGGCGGTCGAACTCGCGTTTCTGGGCGGTGAGCAGGCGCTCGGCGTCGAGGTCAGTGAGTGACTGCTCGGCCTTCTGCAGCCGGCCGTCGACGCGCTGCCGGGCGCGGCGCACCGCCCAGCGGGCGCGGTAGCGGCGGCCGTCGCGGCCCAGGAAATCCACCTCGGCGTGGCCCTCGGCGGCGCCGCGGCGCAGCAGGGTGCGCGGGTCGCCGGTGGTCAGGGTGGAGTCCGGGGCATCGGCGACCTGGCTGTCGCGGCTGGGTGCCTGGCGCAGGCGCGGCGTGCTGCCGAACAGCGCCAGGCAGAGCGCGTCGAGCAGGGTGCTCTTGCCGGCGCCGGTGGGACCGGTGATGGCGAACAGGCCGGCGTCGCCCAGCGGCGGCGCAGTGAAGTCGAGCTCGAGGGGGCCGGGCAGCGAGGCCAGGTTCTCCAGGCGCAGGGCGAGGATCCTCATGCGTGGTTCTCCTCCCGGGTGTCGTCGGCGTCGAGTACCGCCTGGCGCAGGCGATCGAAGTCGGCCAGCACCTCGTCGCCCGGCGGCTCGCCCCAGCGCTGCTCCCAGGTGCGCGCGAACAGCTTGCGCGGCCCCAGGCTCTCGAGGTCGACCCGGGCGGGGTTCGCCCCGCCGGCCACCTCGGGCAGGCGGCGGGCCAGGCGCAGCAGGCGCAGCGCACGGCCCTCGAGGGCGGCCTCCACCCGGGCGCGCAGGTCCGGCATGGGCGCCTCGAGTGCGACCTGCAGCTCCAGCCAGGGCCACTGCTCCCTGGGCAGCGCCGGGTCGTCGTCGAGTGCCGCAACTTCGGCCAGTGCCGTCTCGAGCGGGGCGGGGCCGATTCGATGCATGGCCACCGGGCGTGGCACGGGGATCGTCTCGGTCACGGCCAGCGCCTCGCCCTCGAGGCGGACCGCCACCACCTGGTGAGGGTAGCCGGCCTCGCTGAAATCCAGCGGCAGGGGGCTGCCGCTGTAGCGGATGCGCGCCTCGCCCACCTGCTGGGGGCGGTGCAGGTGGCCGAGGGCGACGTAGGCGATCGCCGGCGGGAAGAGGGCGGCGGAGATCGACTCCTCGCCGCCGATCACGATGGGCCGCTCGCTGGCCTCGGAGACCGCCGCGCCATGCAGGTGGGCGTGGCTCATGGCGACCAGCGCCTGACCGGGTTCGCGACGCGCCTCGGCGGCGGCGATCAGCTGGCGATGCACCCGGGTGATGCCGGCCACATAGTCGTTGGGCGCGGCGTCGGGCCCGTCATCGTCGTCGTGTCTCGCCAGTGCCGCGCCGGTCACCTCGGCGGGGCGCAGGAAGGGCAGCGCCAGGCACCAGGCGCGGGTCTCGCCAGTGGCGTCGGTGAGCGGCACCAGCAGGCGCTCGGCGTCGAGGGTACCGTCGTCGAGCCAGCGCACCCGGCCCAGGGCATGGGTACGCAGACGGCGCATCAGCGGCGCGGGCAGCTCGATGCGGTTGCCGCTGTCGTGGTTGCCGGCGATCAGCACGATATCGAGGCTCGGCAGCCGCTCGTGGGCGCCGACGATGAAGTCGTACAGCAGCTCCTGGGCGGCCAGCGACGGGTTGACCACGTCGAAGATGTCGCCGGCCACCAGCAGGGCGTCGGCTTGGCTCGCCACCAGGGTATCGAGCAACCAGGCGAGGAAGGCGCGATGCTCGGCGTGGCGCTCCTGGCCGTGGAACGTCTGGCCGAGGTGCCAGTCGGCGGTGTGGATCAGTTTCATCAGGTCTCCCTTCCTGCCAGCGTGCCGGGGGCGATAGTCTACGTCACTCACGAGCGGCTGTTCAGGAGTCCCCATGCCGACGGTACCCCTCCACGACTGGAACCTCGCCCCGCGGGATGCCATCGCCCTGCAGAGGCGCCTGGCCGGCCGCGTCGAGCGCGAGGACCGCCTTGGCGAGGTGCGGCGACTCGCCGGGGTGGATATCGGCTTCGAGCAGGGCGGCGAGGTCACCCGGGCGGCAGTGGTGGTGCTGGCCTGGCCACCCGAGGTAGACGGCGGCTTCACGGTCGTGGAGGAGGTGGTGCATCGCGAGCCGACGCGCATGCCCTATATCCCGGGGCTGCTCTCCTTCCGCGAGGTGCCGGCGGCGCTGGCCGCCTTCGAGCGGCTCGCCGTGACGCCGGACCTGGTGATGGTGGATGGCCAGGGCATCGCCCACCCGCGGCGGTTGGGGGTCGCCTCCCATCTCGGGCTGTGGCTCGACCTGCCCACCATCGGCGTGGCCAAGTCGCGGCTGTGTGGCCGCCACGGCGAGCCGGGGCCTGAGCGGGGCGACTGGGTGCCGCTGACCGACGGCCCCGACGACGAGGTGATCGGCGCGGTGCTGCGCTCGCGGGCGAAGGTGAAGCCGATCTTCGTCTCCGGCGGTCACCGGGTGTCGCTGCCCACGGCGCTCGACTGGGTGATCCGCTGCCTCGTGCGCACCAAGCTGCCGGAGCCGACGCGACTGGCCGACCGCCTGGCCTCACGGCGGGGCGGCGCGGCTGGTGCTAAGGGGTAGCCCCGCCAGGGGCTGCGCTATACTGCGGGCCACTTCCTTTACCGTGAGCCCGCCATGCCCTCCGTCGATCTCCTCGCCGCCACCCGCCAGTGGGTGGAGACCTTCGTGGTCGCCCGAAATGTCTGCCCCTTCGCCGGCCGCGAGGTCGAGCGCGACAGCATCCGCTACGTGGCGGTGGACGCCGCGGCCTGGGAGCCCGCCCTGCTGGCGCTGATCGGTGAGTGCGAACGCCTCGATGCGACGCCGGCGATCGAGACCACCCTGCTGGTGCTCACCCCCGGCCTCGAGGCCTTCGACGACTACCTGGACTTCCTGGGCGTGGCCGAGGCGCTGCTCGCCGATCAGGGCTATGAGGGCACCTACCAGCTGGCGAGCTTCCACCCGGACTACGTCTTCGCCGACGCCGAGGAGGCGGATCCCGCCAACTTCACCAACCGCTCCCCCTTCCCCATGCTGCACCTGCTGCGCGAGGCGGGGCTGGAGCGGGCGCTCTCGCACTACCCGGACCCCGAGGCGATCCCCGAGCGCAACATGGCGGCGCTGCGCGAGGTGGGCCAGGCGCCCCTCGCCGCGGCGCTGGCCCGGCTGCGCCGCGGCGACTGAGCGGCAGGGCTATCTCAGCTAGCCTGCGGTGATAACGAAAGGCGCCGGGGGCAGGTCGAAGAGGGGGGCCTATGCCAGGGGTGAGGAGCATTGCTCCGAACGGGCTGGCCAGGGATGGCCAGCGCCGGACCTTCAAGCGGAGCGGGACGCGAGAGCGCAGAAGGGCATCGGTAGCGCCCAGGGATGGGTTCACAGCGCCCCCTCGAAGGCCTGTCGCCGGGAAAGCCTTGAGCGGTACTTCTATCTACGATAGCCCTGGACTAAGCGGCACATGATGTGACCCCCTGACTAGATGTGATCTCTCTGTAGGTTGTTCATCCGGAACCAACCCGGAAGACTGGAGATGCGAACCAACCAATCGCTCCAGGAGGCCCGGATGAACACCCATAAGAATGCCCGTCTCACTCCGCATGGTCGAGCCCTGCTGGCCGCTCGCGTCATCGATGAAGGGTTGCGGCCCAGAGAGGTCGCGCAAGCCCAGGGCGTCAGTGTGAGAACAGTCTACAAGTGGGTGCGTCGTTTCCGAGAGGAGGGGCAGGACGGGCTTCAGGACCGTCGGTCACGCCCCGCCCACAGCCCGCTGGCGACGGACGCAACGACGGTGGAGCAGATCGTCAAGCGTCGTCAGCAACGCCAGACCTATCGCCAGATTGCCCAGGCGCTGGGGGTTGGTCAGAGCACAGTGGCGCGCATTCTCAAGCGCAAGGGGCTGAATCGCCTGGCGGCGCTGAC
Organism: Halomonas shengliensis; assembly: GCF_900104135.1. GTDB lineage: Bacteria > Pseudomonadota > Gammaproteobacteria > Pseudomonadales > Halomonadaceae > Halomonas > Halomonas shengliensis. Next base: position 458,637 of record NZ_FNIV01000001.1, read on the forward strand.
GCCGCCAGGGCCCGACAATCGCTATGAGCACGACGCCCCCGGGGATCTCCTGCATCTGGATATCAAGAAGCTCGGCCGCTTCAAGCGCCCAGGACATCGGGTCACCGGCGATCGCCAACAGGCTACGCGTGGCGCGGGGTGGGAGTATGTCCACATCGCCATCGACGATCACTCGCGGGTGGCCTACGGCACCCGCTACCCTGATGAAACCGGCTGGAGCGCGTGTTATGCGCTGTTGGAGGCCATGCGGTATTACCGAGGGCTGGGGGTTAGCTTCACACGGGTGCTCACCGACAATGGCGCCTGCTACCGGTCCAGGACATTTCACCGCCTGTGCCGGCGACTGGGGCTGAAGCACAAGCGCACTCGCCCCTATACGCCCCGCACCAATGGCAAGGCAGAGCGGTTCATTCAAACCGCCCTGGGCGAATGGGCCTATGCCCGGTCGTACAAGAGTTCGAAAGAGCGAGGCCAGCATCTGCTCGCCTGGCTCCATCAGTACAACTGGCATCGACCGCATGCCAGCCTGAATTATCAGCCTCCGGTCAGCCGGCTGGGGCTTTCCGTGAACAACCTGGTGGGTTTACACAACTAGACGATATCCAGCGCCACCTTGCGCGCCGGTGCCGGGAAGGCGGCCTCGAGCCTGGCCAGGGCGTCGTCGTCCAGGCGCACCTGCAGGGCGGCGGCGTTCTGCTCCACGTGCTCGGTGCGCGCCGCCTTGGGGATGGCGATGACGTCGCGGCGCCCCTCGACCGGGCGGATCGCCCAGGCCAGCAGCACCTGGGCCGAGGTGATGCCGTGGCGCGCGGCGATGCCCGTCACCTCGGGGTGGCCGAGCAGGTCCTCGCGCAGGCCGCCGGCCTGAGCCAGCGGGCAGTAGGCCATGGTGGGCATGCCGCGCTGGCGCTGCCACGGCAGCAGGGAGTGCTCGATGCCCCGGGAGCCCAGGTGGTAGAGCACCTGGTTGACCGCGCAGGCGTCGCCGCTCGGCAGGCCGTGCAGGGCGGCGAGCTCGTCGACGTCGAAGTTGGAGACCCCGAAGCGGCGGATCTTGCCCGCCTCGCGCAGGCGCTCGAAGGCCTCCAGGGTCTCCTCCAGCGGGATATCGCCGGGCCAGTGCAGCAGGTAGAGGTCGAGGTGGTCGGTGCGAAGGCGCCTGAGGCTCGCCTCGCAGGCGGCGATGGCCGATTCGCGTCCGGCGTTCCAGGGGTAGACCTTGGAGACCAGGAAGGCCTCGTCGCGCCGCCCGGCCAGCGCCTCGCCCACCACCTGCTCGGCGCCGCCGTCGGCGTACATCTCGGCGGTGTCGATCAGCGTCAGGCCCATGGCCAGGCCATGCTGCAGGGCGCGCACCTCGTCGCGGCGCGGGGCGCGCCCCTCGCCCATGTACCAGGTGCCCTGGCCGATGGTGGGCAGCGCGACGGCGGGCTCGTGGGTGGTGGCGGGCAGGGTGACGCGGGGAGCGGGGAGCATGGCGAGGGCCTCTTGTCGGTTTTATGGAAGGCGTTTCCAGTCATTCTGGCCCCCCTTGTCATCCGACCGCAACGGCCCCATGGTCTATGGTGAAGTGGCAAGTGAATCCCCTGACGAGAGAAGGAGTCGAGATGAGCATCGAGAAAACCGGCAGCGCCGTCTGGCAGGGCGGCCTCAAGGATGGCAAGGGCAGCGTCTCCACCCAGAGCGGCGTGATCCAGGAGGTGCCCTACAGCTTCGCCAAGCGCTTCGAGGGCGAGTCCGGCTCCAACCCCGAGGAGCTGATCGGTGCCGCCCATGCGAGCTGCTACTCCATGGCCCTGTCGATGGTCCTTGGCGAGGCGGGACTCACCGCCGAGCGCATCGCCACCGAGGCCAAGGTCGCCCTGGAGGAGGTCGACGGCGGCTTCGCCATCACCCGCATCCACCTGAGCACCGTGGCGAGCATCCCCGGCGCCGACCAGGCGGCCTTCAAGGACGCCGCCGAGAAGGCCAAGGCGGGCTGCCCGGTCTCCAAGCTGTTCAACGCCGAGATCAGCCTGGACGCTCGCCTGGAGGGCTGACGCCGACGTCACGCCTCCCCATGCGCCGGGGCCGCCAGCGATGGCGGCCCCGGTGTCGTTTCAGCCCGCGCAGGGTGCCGTGCGCTGCGCGGCCGCCTTCACCAGGGCGCGGATCAGGCGCTGCTGCGGGCGGTTGAAGATCAGCCACTCCGGGTGCCACTGCACGCCGATCAGGAAGTCATGGTCGCGGGACTCGATGCCCTGGACCAGGCCGTCGCGGTCGCGGGCGACGATCGCGATGCCGCGCCCGGCGCGGCTCACCGCCTGGTGATGGAGGCTGTTGATGCGACACCAGCTCACCCGCAGGATGCGATGCAGCCGGCTGTCGGCGACGATGTCCACGGTCTTGCGCGGCAGCACCGTGCGCCGGCGCTTGAGCCCCTCGTGGCTGGTGTAGATGTCGGGGTCCAGGGTGCCGCCCAGATGGACATTGATCAGCTGGGCGCCGCGGCAGATGCCGAGCACCGGGGTGCCCCGGGGGATGAAGGTCTCGAGCAGCTCCAGCTCCAGCTCGTCGCGCTGGGGGTCGACGCGCACGTCGAGCTGCACCTCGGCGTCGTAGAGGTGGGCCTGGATGTCGTCGCCGCCGCCGATGATCAGCCCGTCGAGGGTGTCCGGCCAGGGGCGCGCGGGGGAGAGCCGGCGTGGCCGGCCGCCATGGCGCCAGACGGCGAACCAGTCGAAGAGCCAGGCGATCTGGCTCTTGCGGTCCGAGGTGGTGATGCCGATCAGCGGACGCCGACTCATGAACGCCTCACCCAGCGGCGCAGGCGCAGCCACAGGCGCACCAGCGGCGAACGGGTGTGGCGCGCCACGTACTCGGCGCTGCGCCGCGCCAGCGCCTCCTTGTCCGCGGCCAGCCTCTCCACCTCTACCCAGCGGTTCCACTCCACCGCCGAGCCCCAGCCGGCCTGGGAGAGGCGGGCGTCGGGCAGCCGGTAGTGGAAGGTGGGGCGCGCCTTGACCAGGCGGTTGCGGAACAGCTCGTGGGGGTAGTCGGGGCGCAGGTGGGCGAACAGCGGGGTCATGTCGAGCTCGCGGTTGCGGGTCGGGTTGTCGGCCAGGTAGTCGGCGATCAGGGTGTCGAGGTCCGGGGCGTAGTCCGCCGCCAGCACCTTGAGGGCGTAGGCCTTCGGGAAGGGGTTGGCGTGGGGCAGCATCTCGCGGGTGATGTCCACGTCGATCTGCTCGCGCAGCCACTCCGCCAGCAGCAGGTAGGCGCGCAGGTGGTCGCGCAGGCTCGCCACCTCGAGGCTCGGTACCTCGGGGTTGAGGTGCAGGCCGAAGCCGTAGAGCAGGCTCTCCTCGGTGCCCTTGGCGCCATGCTCGCGCAGCGCGGTGAACAGCGTGTCGAGCTCGCCGAGCTCATCCCAGGGGATCGGCGGACAGACTATCTCGGTGGGCACGAGCCCGGTGACCACGTCGCCGATCAGCTCACGGGTGCGGTTGTGGAACTCGACGCGCATCTGGTGGCGATGGCGCTCCCACTCGCTGTCGTCCTTGGGCCTGGCCTCCAGCACCTCCGCGTCGGGGTGGGCGTACTGGGTGTCGAGCTCGATGGTGAAGGTGCCCCAACGGGTCCCCTCCACCTTGAGCCGGTGGGGGCTGACCACCACCACCTCGCCGCCGAAGCGCTCGCGAACCTGCTCGGCGGTGTCATGCGGATGCAGCCCGGCGAACTCGATCTCGACCCCCACGCGGCGCGTCTCGCCGTCGGCGTTGCGGGGTTCGGGTGGCGGTTGCGGCGTCATGTCGGCATCCTGTGCGTCACATGGGGGCGTCCATCGAGCGTATCATACTGCCCCGGGCCCCCGACGCCTCTTCGCCCCATCGTCCATTGCCCATCCACAGGGAGACGTGATGTTGCCTCACCGCCGCTCCGGTTGCTTGTTCCTGGCCTGGAGGCCGCTGCTCGGCCTGGTGCTGCTGCTGTGTGCCTGGTGGCTGCCGCTGGCCGCCCAGGCCCAGGCGGTCAACCTGCCGGGGCTGGTCACCTCCGCGGAGGACCAGCAGCAGCATGACCCCCAGGCGTTCCAGCAGTCGCTGGAGCGGATCATCGCCACCCTCGAGGACGCCGAACGGCGCGGCCAGTTGCTGGAGAGCCTCAAGGACCTGCAGAGCGTGCATGGCGAGGCCACCGAGGAGGGCGGCATCGCCCCGCGGGAGGGGCTGCTGGGGGCGCTGGCCGAGACCATCAGCGACCTGGGTGAGCAGGCCGAGGGCGACTCGCCCCTGGCGCGCTGGCAGGCCCAGCTCCGCCAGGGCTGGCAGGACCTGAGTACCCTGGTGGCGGAGACCGGCAATGCCGACCTGATCCGCTTCGCGGTGGAGGCGACGGTGCTGCTGGTGATCTGGGGCGGGCTGCTGGTGATCCTGATCGCCCTGGGGCGGCTGCTGGCGCGGCGCCACGGCTGGCCCCTGGACCTGCCCCGCGAGCCGCGGGCCTGGCTCATGACCGTGCACTTCCTGCGCCGCATGCTGCCCTGGGCGCTGGCCTTCGCCCTAGTGTTGGGCATCGCCCAGCTGGTGCCGCCCAGCACCGGGCGGGTGCTGGCGCTGGTGGTGGCCTACGTGGCGCTGGCCGGGCGCACCCTCTCGGTGATCGTGGAGACCTTCGTCTCGGTGTTCACCCGCGGCCATCGCTTCGTCGCCGTGCAGCTGGTGCAGAACCACGGTCTGCGCCCGCTGTTCGTGATCGGCGCCCTGGTGGCGCTGGGCGACGCCTTCAACTCCGGCCGCCTCACCGGGCTGCTCGGCGACGAGCTGGCCGGGCTCGCCTCGGTGTTGGCCAACATGCTGGCGGCGCTGCTCAGCGTGCGCTTCATCCTGCGCTTCAAGCGGCCCATCGAGCACATCATCCGCAACCGCCCCTGGCGCGAGCGGCGCGAGACCAGCGCCGGCAGCAGCGTGGCGCAGGTGCTGGGCCGGCTGTGGCACGTGCCGGCGCTGCTGCTGGTGGGGGGCTCGCTGGTGGCGATCTTCGTCACCGGCGGCGACGTCGGCACCGCCCTGGCGCGCTCGATCATCTCCGCGGCGCTGCTGGTGCTGGCGCTGGTGGTCACCGGCCTGGTGCGGCGCCACGCCGAGCGTCGCAAGCGGCGCCAGCGCCGCCGCCGGGTCAGCCAGTACCGGGTGCGCCTGGAGCGCTTCGGCTATGTGTTGGCCCATGTCGCCGCCTGGCTTGCCTTCGCCGAGCTGTCACTGCAGGTGTGGAGCGGCTCGCTGCTGGGCATCGGTGCCCAGGGGGTGGCCAGCGCGCGCATCGGCCAGGCGCTGCTGGCCATCGCCGTGACCCTGCTGCTGGCCTGGCTGGCGTGGATCTTCGCCGACACCGCCATCCAGCGCGCCCTGACCAGTTCGGCGCGCTCCCGCGGGCGGCGGGTCAACCAGGCCCGTGCCCAGACCATCACCCCGATGATCCGCAACGTCATCTTCACCGCCATCGTGATCATCGCCGGCATCGTCGGGCTGGCCAACCTGGGGGTCAACGTCACGCCGCTGCTGGCCGGTGCCGGTGTGATCGGCCTGGCGCTCGGCTTCGGCGCCCAGACCCTGGTGCAGGACCTGATCACCGGCATCTTCATCCTGATCGAGGACTCGCTGGCGGTGGACGACTTCGTCGAGATCAACGGCCACATGGGCACGGTGGAGGGGCTGACCCTGCGCACCGTGCGCCTGCGCGACCTCGACGGCATCGTGCACATCATCACCTTCAGCCGCATCGACTCGATCCACAACATGTCGCGCCAGTTCGGCATCGCGCTGATGAAGATCCGCATCCCCTACGACATGCCCATCGACGACGCCATCACCCTGATGCAGGAGACCGCCCAGGCGCTGCGCCAGGACCCGATGATGCGCCACTACATCTGGTCGCCGCTGGAGATGCAGGGGATCCACGCCTTCGAGGAGGGCTGCCCGATCCTGCGCATGCGCTTCCGCACCGCCCCGGAGATGCAGTGGGACGTGGCACGCGCCTTCAACCTGCTGCTCAAGCAGCGCATGGAGGCCCAGGGCGTCGGCCTCGGCGTGCCGCGGCTCAGCGTCAGCATGGAGGGGCGTGGCGGCGGCCGCCTGGACGGTTCCAGCGAGCGCGGCGACGAGGCGGCAAGCCAACGCGATGCCGCCGGCCGCGCCCCGGGGCGTGCCGGCGCCGCCGACCCACAGCGCCAGACCAGTGCCAGCGGCGGCTCGCCCGACCCGGCCCAGTGATGCGCCGGCAGCGTGAACCCGGCAGCGAGGCCCGTGCGTGATCCATGTCGAACGCCAGGACAGCCTGCACCTCAAGATCTCCCGCGTGCTGCAGGAGGAGACCTCGCATCGCCTCGACCTCTTCCTGTTCGTGCCCGGCGAGCTGGGGCTGACCGGCCGGGTGATCGCCGAGGAGGACTTCTACCACGCGGCGATCCAGGTCAAGCGCACCTACTACAGCGACCGCTATCGCCTGCCGCTGGTGCTCAGCCGCCTGGCCGAGCGCGGCAAGCTCGACCCCGAGCACTACCGCCTGAGCCTGAGCCTCTATGCCTACCAGTACGTGGTGGCCATGGAGCGCTCCACCCAGCCGCTGATCGATGACGCCCGGCGCGTCCGCCGCGCCGAGAAGAGTGCCCGGGCGACCGGCGAGGCGCGCCGCCAGGAACCCGGTGACGGTGCGCAGGGAACGCGGGAGGAGGAGGCCCCGGACGAGCATCAGGAGCTGCAGCGGCGCCTGGCGGAGCATGCCGACCTGGCGGTGAGTATCCTGCGCCGGCTGCGCCGCCATGAGCCGAGCGAGGAGAGCCTGCACCGCTACTTCGCCACCATCGACAACTATCTCTCCTGGTTCACCGAGCAGCGCCTGCTGGCGCTGCTCGCCGGGCTGCCGCGGGGCGCGCGCTTCCGCCCCCTGCGCGCGCGCCTGGTGGCGATCTGCCGTGCCGAGGACGCCTACCGCCGCGAGCGCGAGTACAACTCCGAGCGGGTGACCCGCGACCCCACGCGGATGTCCAACAAGATGCGCCTGCTGCGCCGGCTGATCGAGTACCCGGTGACCCTCAAGCAGACCACCCAGGAGCTGGGCAATGCCGAGCAGAAGGCGGTCAAGGCGCTGGCCACCGCGGTGGTGATGGTGTTCGTCTCCCTGGGCCTGCTCGAGATCCGCACCGTGCTGGCCGACATCACCGCGCTCTTCGTGCTGGCCATGGCTGGCCTCTACGCCCTGCGCGAGGTGTTCAAGGATGACCTGCGCAACACCCTGTGGCGCCTGCTGCGCCGTGGCCGGCCCAAGTGGCGGCGCCAGTACCTGGACCCCACCCGCAATGCCGTGGTCGGCCGCCAGCGGGAGTGGTTCGACTACAAGCGCTACGCCCGCCTCGACGACGAGATCCGGCGGGTGCGCAAGCGCAACGTGGCCCAGCGCGAGGAGGTGGTGCTGCACTACCGCTCCAGCTCGCGGATGTCGCCGACCCGCTTCCTGAGCGGCTACGACCATACCCGCGAGACCCTGAGCCTCGACCTGTCACCGATCGCCCGGCTGATGGACAAGGGCAGTCACCGGGTCTATCGCCTGGAGGAGGGCGACCAGGTGGTGCGCGAGGAGGTGGAGAAGCGCCACCTGCTCAACCTGGTGATCCGCGAGACCCAGGGCGCGGCCCCGCCCACCCTGCAGCGCTGGAAGATCGTGATGAGCCGCTCGCGCATCGTCGACGTGGAGCGTGTCCACGCCGAGGGGCCGGGGCACGAGACGGGATCAGACGGCTGAGTGCCGAAGGCCAGGCTGCTGGAGGGGCCAGGTCAAGTGACGGGGCTGGCCGCGCGGGACGCTCAGGTCAGGTTCTCGGGTCCGAAGGCGTCGGGTAGCAGCGCCTCCATGCTGTAGTCCTTGAGCAGGCGCCCCTCGGCATCCACCACGCGGATGCGGGTGTGCTCGTCGGCGAACTCGCGGATACGCTGGCGGCAGTCGCCGCACGGCGTGCAGAGGTGCTCGCCGGGGCCGATCACCCACACCTCGCGCAGGCGACGCTCGCCGGCGCCGACCATGGCGGCGATGGCCGAGGCCTCGGCGCACAGCCCCTTGTAGTGGGCCACCTCGACATTGGCCCCGGCGTAGTGCCTGCCGCTCTCGGCGACCACCACCGCGCCTACCGGATGGCGGGAGTAGGGCGCATAGGCGTTGCCGCGCACCGCCACCAGGGTCTCGATCAGGCTCGGGTCCGGCGTGTTCATGCACTCTCCCCACGGTCGTCGAGCAGCACCGCGTCCAGCGCCGTGCGCATCATGTCGTCGAAGCTGCGCTCCCGGGCGGTGCTGTCCAGGGAGTCGCCCTTGAGGATATGGTCCGAGACGGTGCAGATGGTCGCCGCCCGGGCGCCGAACTCGGCGGCCACCCCGTAGAGGCCGGCGGCCTCCATCTCCACGCCGACGATCCCGTAGCGCCTGAGCAGCTCGGCGGTCTCGGGCCGCGGGTCGTAGAACAGGTCCGCCGAGAAGAGGTTGCCGACCCGGGCCGCGAGGCCCTGCGCCTCTGCCGCGTCGGCCAGCGCCCGGGTCAGGGCGAAGTCGGCGGTGGCGGCGAAGTCCATGCCGCCGAAGCGGGTGCGGTTGACCCCGGAATCGGTGCAGGCGCCCAGGCCGATCACCAGGTCGCGTACCTGCATGTCGTCGCGCACCGCGCCGCAGGAACCGACACGGATCAGGCGCCTCACGCCGTACTCGGTGATCAGCTCCTTGGCGTAGATCGAGACCGAGGGGATGCCCATGCCGTGGCCCATCACCGAGACCGCGCGGCCGCGGTAGGTGCCGGTGTAGCCGGCCATGTTGCGCACGGTGTTCACCTGGCGGACATCCTCCAGGTAGGTCTCGGCGATGTACCTGGCACGCAGCGGGTCGCCGGGCATCAGCACGCTGTCGGCGAAGTCGCCGGGGGCGGCGTCGATATGGGGCGTGGCCATCATGGGGCTCCTGTGGCATCGGATTCGAGGAAGGAGGTGCCATCGGCGAAGGGCGGCAGGGCGAGCCACTCGGCGAGGCTCTGGCCGATGTCGGCGAAGGTCGCCCGCGCGCCGAGGGGGCCGGGGGTGAGGCCGCCGCCCAGCGCCAGCACCGGCACCTGCTCGCGGGTGTGGTCGGTGCCGGACCAGCTGGGGTCGCAGCCGTGGTCGGCGGTGAGGATCAGCAGGTCGTCGTCGCCGAGCCTTTCCAGCAGCTCGGGCAGGCGGGCATCGAAGGCCTCCAGCGCCGCGGCGTAGCCGGCCACGTCGCGGCGGTGGCCGTAGAGGGTGTCGAAGTCGACGAAGTTGGTCATCACCAGCGCGTGGCCCTCAGTCGCCTCCAGCGCCGCCAGGGTGGCGTCCATCAGGGCGTCGTGGCCGCTCGCCTTGACCGTGCGCGAGACCCCGCAGTGGGCGTAGATGTCGGCGATCTTGCCGATGGCGACCACCTCGCCGCCGTCGTCATGCAGCCGCTGCAGCAGGGTGGGCGAGGGCGGCTCGACGCTGTAGTCGCGGCGATTGGCCGTGCGCGTGAAGCCGGCCGCATCGCCGCCGGTCGGCTGTTCTCCAACAAAGGGGCGCGCGATCACCCGGCCGATGTTGTACGGCTCCAGCAGGCGGCGGGCGGTCTCGCACAGCGCGTAGAGCCGCTCCAGGCCGAAGGCCTCCTCGTGGGCGGCGATCTGGAACACCGAATCCCCCGAGGTGTAGACGATGGGCTTGCCGGTGGCGAGGTGCTCCTCGCCGAGCCGGGCGATGATCTCGGTGCCAGAGGCGTGGCAGTCGCCCAGCACCCCGGGAAGCCCGGCCTCGCGCACCAGTGCCTCGAGCAGCTCGGGCGGGAAGCTCGCCTGCTCGTTGCGGAAGTAGCCCCACTCGAAGCGCACCGGTACCCCGGCGATCTCCCAGTGGCCGGAGGGGGTGTCCTTGCCCGAGGAGACCTCGGCGGCGTGGCCCCAGGCGCCGGCCACCTCGGCGGGGGGCGTCACCCCCTCGGCCCAGGCGCCGGTGGCGGCGCGGTGGGCATGGAAGAGCCCCAGCCGTGCCAGGTTCGGCAGCGCGAGGGGGCCTGCCCGGTTGGGGCCGTCGCATTCGCCCCGCGCGCAGGCGGCGGCGATATGGCCCAGGGTGTCGCTGCCCTGGTCAGCGAAGCGCGCGGCGTCGGGGCCGGCGCCGATGCCGAAGGAGTCGAGCACCACGAGGATGGCGCGGTGCGAGGTACCATGGGTCATGGGGTCTCTCCCTGGAGGCGTTCCTGGATCAGCGTAGGCGCTGTGGCGGCGTCGTCGCCTACCACCATGGCCTCGCGCAGGGTGGCGGCGGCGCGTTCGGCGTCGGCACGGCTGGCGGCGTGGACCAGCGCCAGCGGGCGCTCGCCGTCCACCGCCTCGCCGATGGCGGCGATGCCGGTGAGGCCCACCGCCGGGTCGATGGCCGCCCCCGGGGTGCGGCGTCCACCGCCGAGCTCGACCACCGCCAGGCCCAGGGCGCGGGTGTCCAGGCGCTGGACGATGCCGGCGCGCTCGGGGCGCACGGCCAGCGTCACCGGTGCCTCGGGCAGGTGGTGGCCGGGGCGCTCGAGCAGGTCCGGCGGGCCGCCGAGGCCAGTCACCATGCGCGCGAAGCGCTCGGCGGCGGCCCCCGAGGCGAGCGCCGCCTCGAGCCGCGCCACGGCCGCGTCGCGGCTGTCGGCCAGGCCCCCGGCGATGAGCAGTTCGGCGGCCAGCTCGCGGGTCACCGACAGCAGGCGGCCGTCGCTCGCCTCGCCGCCGAGCAGGCGGATCGCCTCGTGCACCTCCACGGCGTTGCCGGCGCAGGGCGCCAGCGGCTGGCTCATGTCGGTGACCAGTGCCGTGGTCGGTGTGCCGGCGCGGGTCGCCACCCGGGCGATCGCCGCGGCGAGCTCCACGGATTGCTCATGGGTGGGCATGAAGGCGCCGCTACCGCTCTTGACGTCCATCACCAGGGCATCCAGCCCGCAGGCGAGCTTCTTGCCGAGGATCGAGGAGACGATCAGCGGCAGCGACTCCACCGTGGCGGTGACATCGCGGATGGCGTAGAGGCGGGCGTCGGCCGGGGCGAGCGCGGCGCTCTGGCCGACGATGGCCACCCCCACCTCGCGCACCAGGCGGCGGAAGGTGGCGGTCTCCGGGGTCACCGAGTAGCCCGGGATCGCCTCGAGCTTGTCCAGGGTGCCGCCGGTGTGGCCGAGGCCGCGACCGGAGACCATGGGCACATGGCCGCCGCAGGCGGCGACCCAGGGCCCCAGCACCAGCGAGACCAGGTCACCCACGCCGCCGGTGGAGTGCTTGTCGAGCACCGGGCCGGGCAGCTCCCAGGCGAGTGTCTGGCCGGAGTCACGGATCGCCGTGGTCAGCGCCACCGTCTCGGCCTCGTCCATGCCGTTGAGGAAGATCGCCATGGCCAGCGCCCCGACCTGGGCGTCGGAGAGTGTGCCGTCGGCGATGCCGGCCACCAGCTCGGCGATCGCCTCGGCGGAGAGCGCGCGGCCGTCGCGCTTGGCGCGGATCCGCTCCTGGGGCAGGGCGGGCGAAGGGGACGTGGGCATCAGTAGCCTCCCTGGCTCCCGGCGGGGGCGACCGCCATCCCCAGGGTGACCAGCAGGTCGTCGAGCAGGCCCGAGGCGCCGAAACGGAAGTGCGCCGGGGTGATCCAGCTCGCGCCCATGATGCGCTCGGCCAGCGCCAGGTAGGCCTGGGCGTCCTCGGTGGTGCGCACCCCGCCGGCGGCCTTGAAGCCGATGTCACGGCCGCTGGCCCTGATCGCCTCGAGCAGGATCTCGGCGGCCTCCAGGGTGGCATTCACCGCCACCTTGCCGGTGGAGGTCTTGAGGAAGTCGGCGCCGCCCTCGATGGCGAGCTCCGCGGCGCGGCGGATCAGCGCCGGCTCCTTGAGCTCGCCGGTCTCCAGGATCACCTTGAGGGTGGCGTCGCCGCAGGCCTGGTGGCAGCAGGCGACCAGTTCGCGGCCGGTCTCCTCGTCGCCGGCCAGCAGGGCGCGATACGGGAAGACCACATCCACCTCGTCGGCGCCGGCGGCCACCGCCTCGCGGGTCTCGCGGGCGGCGGCCATGATGTCGTCGCCGCCGTGGGGGAAGTTGGTCACCGTGGCGATGCGTACCTGGCCCTCGAGGTCCAGCGCCTTGAGGGTGCGCCGGGCGGTGGTGACGAAGGCGGGGTAGACGCACACCGCGGCCGGGGTGCCGGCGGGGGTGCGCGCACGGCGGCACAGCGACTCGATGCTGCGGTCGCTGTCGTCGTCGTTGAGGCTGGTCAGGTCCATCAGCGCCAGCGCCTGGCGGGCGGCGCGCTTGAGGTCATCGGTCATGTCGCATCCGTGTGTCGCGGAGAGTGTGGCGAGAGCGTGTGTCGCGGAGAGAGGCAGGGCGCCCGCCGTCGGGTGCCCTGCGGTGAGCCTAGCCCAGGGCCCCGAGGGCCAGGAAGAAGCCGGCGATGGAGGCCGACATCAGGTTGGAGAGGGTGCCGGCCAGCACCGCCTTGAGGCCGAAGCGGGCGATCTCGTGGCGGCGATTGGGGGCGATGCTGCCCAGGCCGCCGAGCAGGATGGCGATGGAGGAGAGGTTGGCGAAGCCGCACAGCGCGAACGACAGGATCGCCATGGTGTGCGGGGTCATCGCCTGGCCGGTGGCGGCCACCATCTGCTCGCCGTCCAGGTAGGGGGCCAGGTTGATGTAGGCCACGAACTCGTTGACCACCAGCTTCTGGCCGATGAAGGAGCCGGCCAGGGTGGCCTCCTCCCAGGGCACGCCGAGCAGGAAGGCGAGCGGCGCGAACAGCCAGCCGAGGATCCACTCCAGGCTCAGCCCCTCGAAGCCGACCCAGCCGCCGATGCCGCCCAGCATGCCGTTGATCAGGGCGATCAGGCCGATGAAGGCGAGCAGCATGGCGCCGACGTTGGCGGCCAGCCTGAGTCCCGAGGTGGCCCCGGCGGCGGCGGCGTCCAGCACGTTGCTGGGCTTGTCCTCGTCCTCGTCGAGCTCCTCCTCGACCCTCGAGACGCTGTCCTCGGGGTCGCGGGTCTCGGGCATGATCAGCTTGGCGAACAGTAGCCCGCCCGGGGCGGCCATGAAGGAGGCGGCCACCAGGTACTCCATGGGGATGCCGAGTGCCGCATAGCCGGCCAGCACCGAGCCCGCCACCGAGGCGAGCCCGCCGCACATCACCGCGAACAGCTGCGAGGGGGTCATGCGGGCGATGAAGGGGCGCACCACCAGCGGCGCCTCGGTCTGGCCGACGAAGATGTTGGCGGTGGCGGAGAGTGACTCGGTGCGCGAGGTGCCCAGTGCCCTCTGCAGGGCACCGCCGAGGATGCGGATGACCCACTGCATGATCCCCAGGTAGTAGAGCACGGCGATCAGCGACGAGAAGAAGATGATCACCGGCAGCACCTTGATGGCGAACACGAAGCCGACCTGGTCGACATCGGCGAGCCCGGCGAACAGGAAGTCGATGCCGTCATTGGCGTAGCTCACCACCTGGCTGACCGCCGCCGAGATGGTGTAGAGCACCGTCTGGCCGACGGGCACGTAGAGCACGAAGGCGCCGATGCCGGCCTGGATGGCGAAGGCGCCGACCACCGTGCGCAGGCGGATCGCGCGGCGATCGTAGGAGAAGATCAGGGCGATGGCGATCAGGGTCACCATCCCGATGAGGCTCATGATGAGGGTCATGCGGATCCCCTTTGCCTTACAGCAGGTTGAGCTTGAGGGTGTAGATCATGGCGTTCTGGTACTGGCCCGGGGTGCCCAGCTTCTCATCGGAGTAGCGATACTGCACGCCCGCGGTGAGGCGGTCATGGGGGTGCCACCACAGGCTGAGAGCGCCGTTGGTGCCCACCGCGTCGGCCTTGTCGCCCACGTAGTTCTGCGTGAGGTAGTCGTCGTCGCGGCCGAAGGTCTGCTCGTGCCAGTTGGTGACGCTGAACGCCTGGCCGAAGGCGCTGAAGTCGTAGCCCGCCACCCAGCCGGCCATGAAGCCGTTCATGCCGGTATAGCCGTCGCTCTGCACCCGGGCCACGCCCAGGAAGGGCTTGATCCACAGGCCATTGGCGAAGGTGTGGCGATAGCCCAGGCCGAGGATCTGGTCCTGCTCGCGGGCGTCGTAGCCGTAGTCGCGGAAGTCGTAGACATGGGCGTAGAGGGAGAAGGGCGACTCGCCCAGGTAGAGGTGCGAGGTGACCTTGCCGGCGGTGCGGAAGTTGTCCTTGCCGCCGCTCTCCTCGTCGAACTGGTCGTTGCCCGGGTTCTCGAAGTCGAAGAAGCCGTAGAATTCGCCCCACTCGTAGCCCAGCCCACCCTCGAGCTCGAGGTAGAGGAAGTCGCCCTTGGCAGCGTTGTCGGCGGTGCGGGCCTCGGTGCCGTCGGACCAGTCGAGGTAGTTGGCCGAGACGTTGGCGAAGGACCACCGCGGGCCCTCGGCCATGGCGGTGAAGGGCACGGCGGCGAGCAGCAGGCCGCCGGCCAGGGTCGGGAGATGACGCGGGGAATCCATCATGTCATGTTCCGGTGTTGTGGTTGTGGGGTAAGGCGTTGCCTGGCTTTCGTGAAAATTATAACAGCCAGTGTTATTTTTCTAACATTTTCTATCTTAACGGGGCTTCGGATTCATGAACGAACGCAGCGCACGTCGACTGGCCTGCCTGGCCGAGGCGCTGGCCGAACGGGGCAGCCTGCACCTGGCGGAGGCGGCGACGCTGTGTGGCGTCTCGGAGATGACGATCCGCCGCGACCTGGCCGCGGGCGATGGCGAGCTGGTGCTGATGGGCGGGCACCTGGTGCGGGCCGCCGACCCGCGCTACGCCCCGGCCTACGACCTGGACGACCAGCGCGATCGCCAGGCGGCGGCCAAGCGGGCGCTGTGCCGACGCGCGGCGGCGCGGGTGGAGGAGGGCGACACCCTGTTCATCGACTGTGGTACCACCCTGATGCCGCTGGTGGCGGAGCTGGCCGGGTTTCGCGAACTCACCGTGGTGACCTATGCGCTCAATGTGGCCAATGCCGTGGCGCGCCATCCCGGGCTGCGCCTGGTGCTGCTGGGTGGACTCTATCATCCCGCCTCGCAGTCCTTCGGCGACGATGACATGGCTCGGGTGGTGGCCCGGCTGGGCATCAACCGTGCCTTCCTCTCCGCGGCCGGGGTTCACCCCCGCCATGGGCTGAGCTGTTTCCACTTCCATGAGGTGGCCCCCAAGCGGGCCGCCATCGGCGCCGCCGACGAACGTATCCTGGTGGCCGATGCCACCAAGCTGGGGGTGATCCGTCCGGCGCGCTTCGCCGAGCTCGAGGAGATCGACCTGCTGGTCAGCGACGCCGAGCCGTCGCGGCTGCCCCGCGGGGTGGCGAGCCTGGCTCCGGCGTGAGTCGAAGCGTTGGCGGAACCTGGCCTGGATCAAGGCGAAGCGGCGAGGCGCTTGCTATGTTGTGATCGTGACCCCCTGAAACCTTCCGGAGAACATCGATGCAAGCCGCCGACATCATGACCCGCAACGTCATCACCGTGAGCCCTGACAGCGAGGTACGCGAGATCGCCAGCCTGCTGCTGGAGCACGGCATCAGCGCCGTGCCGGTGGTGGACGCTGCCGACAAGGTGCTGGGCATCGTCAGCGAGGGCGACCTGATCCGTCGGGTCGAGGATGACAAGCGCAAGTCCTGGTGGCTGCGGCTGTTCGTCGTCAACGATCCCGGTGAATACGTCAAGTCCCACGGCCGCCGCGCCCACGAGATCATGACCCCCGACCCGCTCACCATCGCCGAGGACACCCCGCTGGCGCAGATCTCGCGCCTGCTCGAGAAGCATCACATCAAGCGGGTGCCGGTGGTTAAGGCCGGCAAGCTGGTCGGCATCGTCAGTCGCGCCAACCTGCTGCAGGGCTTCGCCGTGGCCGGTCCCGAGGCGACCGCCAGCGCCGACGACCGCGAGATCCGCGAGGCGATCCACAAGGAGATCGACGAGAACACCGGGGTGCTGGTCGACCGCATCAACGTCATCGTCAGCCAGGGCAAGGTCGAGCTGTGGGGCCTGGTGGAGAGCGACCAGGAGCGCAT
The DNA here is from genome assembly GCF_900104135.1 of Halomonas shengliensis. GTDB lineage: Bacteria > Pseudomonadota > Gammaproteobacteria > Pseudomonadales > Halomonadaceae > Halomonas > Halomonas shengliensis. Next base: position 474,728 of record NZ_FNIV01000001.1, read on the forward strand.
GGCGGTGCAGGTGGCGGCGGAGAACGCCGCCGGGGTCAAGGAGGTGAAGAACAACCTCGGCTATGTGCCGCGGGGCTTCGGCGCCGCCTGAGGGCAGGCGCTGACAGGCGCAAAGGGGCGGCCGATCGGCCGCCCCTTTGCTGTGCTGGTGCTGGTGCTGTCGCCGGCGCGGCGTCATGCCGGGCGCGGCGGCCCTGCCGCCTCAGGCCTCGTCGGGCGTCGCCTGGACGGGCTCGGCGATCCGCTCCAGCGCGCGACGCAGGGTGTCGGTGGTGCGCTGGTGATGGTGCAGCTTCTCCAGGCCGAACAGCCCGATGCGGAAGCTCTGGTAGTCCTCGCCCTCGTCGCACTTGAGCGGTACGCCGCCGGCGATCTGCAGGCCCGCCTCGGCGAAGCGTCCCACGATGCCGGGATCGTCCGTGTAGCAGACCACCACGCCGGGTGCCTCGTAGCCGGGGGCGGCGACGCTCTTGAAGCCGAATTCCGCCAGCACCTCGCGCACCTCGCTGCCCAGTTGGCGCTGCTCTTCGCGCACCCGGTCGAGGCCGTAGGCCTCGGTCTCGAGCATCACGTCACGCAGCCGCACCAGGCCGTCGGTGGGCAGAGTGGCGTGGTAGGCGTGGCCGCCCGCCTCGTAGGTCTCCATGATCGACAGCCACTTCTTGAGGTCGCAGGCGAAGCTGGTGCTGGTGGTCTCCTCGATGGTCTCCCGGGCCAGCCGCGAGAGCATCACCATGGCGCAGCATGGCGAGGCGCTCCAGCCCTTCTGGGGGGCGCTGATCAGCACGTCGACGCCGAGGTCCTGCATGTCGACCCACATGGCGCCGGAGGCGATGCAGTCGAGCACCAGCAGGCCGCCCTCCTCGTGGATGGCATCGGCCACCTGGCGGATGTAGTCGTCCGGCAGCATCATGCCCGAGGCCGTCTCGACGTGGGGGGCGAAGACGATGTCGGGCTGCATGTCGCGGATGGCGTCGATCACGTCCTGCAGCGGTGCGGGGGCGAAGGGCGAGGTGGAGTCGTCCTCGTCCAGGCGACGCGCCTTGCGCACGTTGATGTCGGCGGGGATGTGGCCCATCTCGAGGATCTGGCTCCAGCGGAAGCTGAACCAGCCGTTGCGCAGCACCAGCGCGCGGCGCCCCTTGGTGAACTGGCGGGCCACCGCCTCCATGCCGAAGGTGCCGCTGCCGGGGACGATCACCGCGCTGTGGGCGTTGTAGACCTCCTTCAGGTGCGAGGAGAGGTCGCGCATCACTTCCTGGAAGCGGGCGGACATATGGTTCAGCGAGCGGTCGGTGTAGACCACCGAGTACTCCAGCAGACCCTCGGGGTCGACGTCGGGAAGCAGACCGGGCATCTCGTTCTCCGTGTTGGTTCCAGCCTTGCGCGGCCAGGCCGCGGGTACCTCAAGCATATTCCCATTGCCGGGCCGGGGCCAGCCGTGGCGGCGCTCTGGGGCGCTGCGTTAATGCAGCGTCGAGCCACTGCTTGACGGCGACGATGTCTGCGCCTAGCTTGGAATTTGGACATTTTCTATAAACGTCATGATTTTTAGCCGGGAGCCCCCATGCCCGACAACGACAATGATGCCAAGGCTCCGCTGATCCGCTTCGCCGGCGTGCAGAAGACCTACGATGGCGAGTCCCTGGTGGTGAAGGATCTCAACCTGACCATCGCCGAGGGCGAGTTCGTGACGCTGCTGGGCCCTTCGGGATCGGGCAAGACCACCTGCCTGATGATGCTGGCGGGGTTCGAGAACCCCACCGGCGGCGATATCTTCCTGGGCGAGCAGCGCCTCAACCGCGTGCCGCCGCACAAGCGCAACTTCGGCATGGTGTTCCAGAACTACGCGCTCTTTCCCCACATGACGGTCGAGGAGAACATCCGCTACCCGCTCAAGACTCGTGGCCTGCCGGCGGACGAGGCCCGGCGCAAGGTGGCGGAGATCCTCGAGATGATCCAGCTGATCGAATTCGCCAGGCGCCGCCCCGGCCAGCTCTCCGGCGGCCAGCAGCAGCGCGTGGCCCTGGCCAGGGCGCTGGTCTTCGAGCCCCAGCTGGTGCTGATGGACGAGCCGCTGGGGGCCCTCGACAAGCAGCTGCGCGAGCAGATGCAACTGGAGATCAAGCACCTGCACGAGACGCTGGGGCTGACCGTGGTCTTCGTCACCCATGACCAGGGTGAGGCGCTGACCATGTCGGACCGCGTGGCGGTCTTCAACGACGGGGTGATCCAGCAGATCGACACGCCGAGCAACCTCTACGAGTACCCGGCGAACTCCTTCGTGGCCCAGTTCATCGGCGAGAACAACACCCTCGATGGCGTCGTGGAGTCGGTGGAGGGGCGCCGCTGCCGGGCCCGCTTCGGCGACGACCTGACCACCGGCGCCCTGCTGGGCCCCGGCCTCGGCGCGGGACAGGCCACGCGGCTGTCGATCCGCCCGGAGCGGGTCAAGCTCGATGGCGCGGCGAAGGGGCTGCCCAACCGCCTGCGCGCCCGGGTGCACGAGTTCATCTACCTGGGCGACCACCTGCGCGTGCGCTGTGCGCTGCCGGGCAACGATGACTTCGTGGCCCGGGTGCCGGTGGACGACTTCGACCCGCGGCTGCGTCCCGGCGACGATGTCGAGCTGGGCTGGCGCGACGACGACGTGCGCGCCCTGGATGCGTCCTGAGCCGGCTCGCCGGCCCGGGACCTGCCCGCCCCCGGGCGGGAACACTGCCATACCCTCAACAACAACGCACAAAGGCCGCATGCGGCCGGGAGACCAAGATGAAACGTAACTTCAGCCTCGCCCCCCACGCGATGACCCGCCTGAGCCGTGGGGTGGCCCTGGGTGGCCTGTTCACCGCCGGGCTGGCCATGTCGGCAAGTGCCCAGGCGCTGACCGTCATCTCCTTCGGCGGCGCCTCGGGTGACGCCATGGACAAGGCCTACTATGGCCCCTTCCAGGAGAGCACCGGCGTCGAGCTGACCCCGGGGGACTACAACGGCGAGCTGTCCCGGATACGGGCGATGGTGGAGACCGGCAACGTCAGCTGGGACCTGGTGGAGATGGAGTCTCCCGAGCTGGCGCGCGGCTGCTTCGAGGGGCTCTTCGAACCCATCGACTGGGAACGCCTGGGGCTGGGAGATGCCTTGATCGACTCGGCCTACAACGACTGCGGGGTGGGCACCTTCGTGTGGTCGACGGTGCTGGCCTACAACGCCGACGAGCTCGAGGCGGCACCGAGCTCCTGGGAGGACTTCTGGGACGTCGAGGCGTTCCCCGGCAAGCGTGGCCTCAGGCGCGGCGCCAAGTACACCCTGGAGTTCGCCCTGCTCGCCGACGGCGTGCCGGCCGATGAGGTCTACGAGGTGCTGGCCACCGACGAGGGGGTGGATCGCGCCTTCGCCAAGCTCGACGAGATCAAGGAACACATCCAGTGGTGGGAGGCGGGCGCCCAGCCGCCGCAGTGGCTGGTCGCCGGCGACGTGGTGATGACCTCCTCCTACAACGGCCGCATCGCCGCCGCCCAGGAGGAGGGCAACGCCCTGGATATCGTCTGGCAGGGCAGCATCTACGACCTGGACTACTGGGCCATCGTCGCCGGCAGCGACTATGTCGACGAGGCCTACCGCTTCATCGAGTTCGCCAGCCAGCCGGAGAACCAGGCGGTCTACTCCAGCGAGATCCCCTACGGCCCGGTCCATCCCGATGCCATCGCCCAACTGGACGAGGAGCAGGCGCGACGCATGCCCACCCACGAGGAGAACCTCGCCGGTGCCCTGGCCATGGATACCGCCTTCTGGGTCAGCTACGGCGAGGAGCTGGAGCAGCGCTTCAACGCCTGGGCCGCCCAGTAACCCGATGAAGGGCGGCGCCTCGGCGCCGTCCTCTCCTCTTGCGACTCGCACGACCGGATTCCGGCGGCTGGAGATGCCATGGCTTCCACACTCGACCCCGGTGCCCCAGCGGCCCAGGGGAACCTGAAGGCGCGGCTGCGGCGAGCCGAGCGCCTGCGCAAGCTCAAGGCGGTCGGCCTGGTGGCGCCGCTGGCGCTGTTCCTGGTCATCGTCTTCGTGCTGCCCATCGGTAGCATGCTGCTCAACAGCGTCGACAACGGCTCCCTGCGCCAGGTCATGCCTGCCACCGCGGCGTCGCTCCAGGAGTGGGACGGCGAGGGGCTGCCCGAGGCCGCCACTTTCGCCGCCTTCGCCGAGGAGTTGCGTGACTCCCGACGCGGGGGTGGGCTCGGCAGCGTTGGCCGGCGCCTCAACTACGAGGACTCCGGCTTCCGTGGGCTGCTGATGCGCACCCTGATGGGGCTCCCGCGCGAGAGCGACGACTGGCGCGCGACCCTGATCGACATCGATCCCGCCTGGGGGGAGGGCGTCACCTGGCGTCGGATCCAGGCGGCGGCACCCCCGCGCACCGACCGTTACCTGCTCGCCTCCGTGGACCTGGAGCGTGGCGCGGACGGCGAGATCCAGCGCGTTGATGCCGACAGCCGCCTCTATCAGGCGGTCTTCCAGCGCACCCTGGTGATCGCCGGCGGGGTCACCCTGATCTGCCTGGCGCTGGGCTTCCCGCTGGCCTACCTGCTGGCGACGCTGCCGGCCAGGACCAGCAACCTGCTGATGATCCTGGTGCTGTTGCCGTTCTGGACCTCGCTGCTGGTGCGCACCGCGGCCTGGATCATCCTGCTGCAGTCCAACGGCCTGGCCAACCAGTCGCTGATGGCGCTGGGGCTGGTCGAGTCGCCGCTGCAGCTGGTCTTCAACCGCATCGGCGTCTTCTTCGCCATGGTGCACATCCTGCTGCCCTTCATGGTGCTGCCGCTCTACAGCGTGATGAAAGGCATCTCGCCGAGCTACCAGCGCGCCGCCGTGTCGCTGGGCGCGCACCCCTTCGCCGCCTTCTGGCAGGTCTATGTGCCCCAGACCGTCTCTGGGGTGGCGGCCGGCACCATCCTGGTGTTCATCATGGCGTTGGGCTACTACATCACCCCGGCGCTGGTGGGCGGGCCCGCCGACCAGATGGTCAGCTACTACGTGGCCTACTACACCAACACCACCAACAACTGGGGCATGGCCGCGGCGCTGGGCAGCATCCTGCTGGCGGTGACGCTGCTGCTCTACCTGGTTTACCACCGCCTGGTGAACCGCAAGCAGATGATCGGGAGCTGAGCCATGGCCTTGCCACCCTATGCGTCACCGCTCGAGCGTGTCTGGTTCTGGGTGTTCCGCACCTTCTGCGGCCTGGTGCTGCTGTTCCTGATCACGCCGGTGCTGGTGATCATCCCGCTCTCCTTCAGCAGCGGCTCCTTCCTTACCTACCCGCTGCCGGGGTTCTCGCTGCGCTGGTACCAGGAGATCTTCAGCGCCGGCCCCTGGCTCGACTCGCTGAAGAACAGCCTGATCGTGGCGCCGCTCGCCACCCTGCTGGCCATGGCCTTCGGCACCCTCGCCGCGGTCGGGCTCAACCGTGCCGAGTTCCCCGGCAAGGGGCTCATCCTGGCGCTGCTGATCTCGCCCATGGTGGTGCCGCTGGTGATCGTGGCGGTGGGCATGTACTTCTTCTTCGCCGAGGTGGGCCTGCTCAACTCCTACACCGGCCTGGTGCTGGCCCACACGGTGCTCGGGGTGCCCTTCGTGGTGATCACCGTCAACGCCACCCTGCAGGGGTTCGACTTCAACCAGATGCGGGCCGGGGCGAGCCTCGGGGCGAACCCGACGCGGGTCTTCTTCGACATCGTGCTGCCCCAGATCCTGCCGGGGGTGGTCTCGGGGGGGCTCTTCGCCTTCGCCACCTCCTTCGACGAGGTGGTGGTGGCGCTGTTCATCGCCAGCCCCACCGAGCGGACGCTGCCGATCCAGATGTTCTCGGGCATCCGCGAGAACATCAGTCCCGCCATCGCCGCCATGGCCACGGTGCTGATCCTGCTCTCGACCCTGCTGCTGGTGACCATGGAGCTGCTGCGCCGGCGCGGCGAGCGCCTCAAGGGAAGCGTCGAGTGAGCGAGCTCGGCCAAGAGGTAGTCCGCCCCGCCCTGTCCGGCGGGAGTGGCGCTTCGCGTCGCTGAGGCGCCGGCTCAGTCGCCCTGGGCGGCCTGGATGGCGGTCAGCGCGATGGTGTAGACGATGTCGTCGACCAGCGCGCCGCGGGAGAGGTCGTTCACCGGCTGTTTGAGGCCCTGCAGCATGGGGCCGACGCTGACCACGTGGGCGCTGCGCTGCACCGCCTTGTAGGTGGTGTTGCCGGTGTTGAGGTCGGGGAACACGAACACCGTGGCGCGGCCGGCCACCGGGGAGTCGGGCGCCTTCTGGCGGCCCACGCTCTCGATGGCGGCGGCGTCGTACTGCAGCGGCCCGTCGATGCACAGCTCCGGCGCGCGTTCGCGGGCCAGGCGCGTGGCCTGGCGCACCTTCTCGACGTCGGCGCCGGAGCCGGATTCGCCGGTGGAGTAGCTGATCATCGCCACCCGCGGCTCGATGCCGAAGGCCGCCGCCGAGCGGGCGCTCTGGATGGCGATCTCGGCCAGGGTCTCGGCGTCGGGGTCGGGGTTCACGGCGCAGTCGCCGTAGACCACCACCTGCTCGGGCAGCAGCATGAAGAAGATCGACGACACCTGGCGGTAGTCCGGCGAGGTCTTGATCAGCTGGAAGGCGGGCCGCACGGTGTTGGCGGTGGTGTGCACGGCGCCCGAGACCAGGCCGTCGACCTCGCCCTCGGCGAGCATCATGGTGCCCAGCACCACGTTGTCCTGCAGCTGGTCCTCGGCGGTGATCGCGTTCAGCTTGCCGCGCCGGCGCTCCACCATGGGTGCCACGTAGCGGCTGCGGATGCCTTCCGGGTCGAGGATCTCGAGTCCCTCCGGCAGCTCGATGCCGCGGCTTCTGGCCACCTCCTCGATCGCCTCGCGGCGGCCCAGCAGCACGCAGCGGGCGATGCCGCGGCGCTGGCAGATCGCCGCGGCTTCCACGGTACGTGGCTCATCGCCCTCCGGCAGCACGATGCGCCGCTCGGCCTGCTGGGCCAGGTGCACCAGCTGGTGGCGGAAGGCGGCGGGGGAGAGACGCCGCGGGTAGCCGCGGCTCAGGGTCTCCTTGAGCCACGGCAGGTCGAGGTGGCCGGCGACGAAGCGGGTCACCTGCTCGGCGCGCTCGGCGTCGTCGATGGGGATGTCGTTGGCCATGCGGTCGAGGCGCTTGGCGGTGACGAAGCTGTCCGACTCCACCGCCAGCACCGGCAGGCCGCTGCGCAGCGCCGGGCGGCAGATCTCCACCATCGCCTCGCCGGGCTGCTCGCCGTGGGTGAGCAGCACCCCGGCCAGGGGCACGCCGTTCATGGTGGCGAGCGCCGCGGCCAGCAGGATGTCGTCGCGATCGCCCGGCGAGACGATCAGCCGCCCCGGCTTGAACACGTGCAGCGCCCGGGAGGCGCTGCGCGCACACAGGCTGGTGCCCATCACCCGGCGGGTCGCGGCCTCGCCCTCATGCAGGAACTCGGCGCCCAGGGCGCGGGCCACGTCGAGCACCCGCGGGGCGGAGAGCGCGTCGTGCCAGGGCACCGCGCCGATCAGGCGGAACTGCTGGCCGTCCAGGGCCGGCAGGTAGCGGCGCAGGGTGTCGGCCAGGGCGCCGTTGGTGCTCGCCGCCAGCGCCGGCGCCGAGAGCGAGGCTGCCGCATCGCCCTCCGGCAGCGGGCGCACCCGCATCAGGATGCAGCCCAGGGTGCGCGTGGAGCGCACGCCGTCGAAGGGCTGGGCGTGCAGGTCGAGCTGCTCGGCCAGCTGGCGCGGGTCGTCGAGATTGCCGTCGGCCACCAGGATCACCCGGGCGTCCAGGGCGCGGGCCAGCTCGGCGTTGAGCTGGCCGGCGTAGCTGCTCTGGGGGCTCGCCACCAGCCCCTCCACCACGACCAGGTCGGGGCCGGCCTCGGGGTCGTCGCCCATCGCCTGGGCGTGACGCGCCACCGCTTCCTCCATCAGCTCGTCGACGCGGTCGTCGCGCAGCAGACGCTCCAGGCGCGCCTGGGGCAGCGGCTCGGGGGGCGTGAGCCCCAGGGTGGTGCGTGCCAGGGCGGTGGAGCGGTCCGGCCCCGGGCCGTTGAGCTCGTCCTGGCGGAAGGGGCGCAGGAAGCCTGCCTTCAGGCCCAAGGTGTCCAGGGCGCGGATCAGGCCCAGGCAGGCGGAGGTGAGGCCGACGCCGGTGCCGGTGGGCACCAGCAGCAGCGTACGCGGGTCGGGACGGCTCATGGCTGGCTCTCGTCGAGGAGTTGGCGGGTCTCGAAGGCGATGCGGCCCTCTTCGTCGGTGGGGATCACCCACAGCTCGGGGCCGCCCTGGTCGGTGTCGATGCGCCCCTCGTGGCCGCCTACCGTCGCGGCGTTGGCCGCGGCGGAAAGGCGCAGGCCGAAGTGGGGCAGCGCCTCCACCACCCGGGCGCGCACCGCCGCCGCATTCTCGCCGATGCCGCCGGTGAAGACGATGCCGTCGAGGCGCGGCAGGGCGCAGGAGAGGGCGGCCAGGGACTTGGCGATCCGGTAGCAGAACACCTCGATGGCCAGCTCGGCGCCGGCGTGGTGCTCGGCGGCGGCCTGCTCCAGCCGGCGCATGTCGTTGGAGAGCCCGGAGAGCCCCAGCAGACCGCTCTCCTTGTTGAGCAGGGTATCGATGCGCTCCAGCGACCAGCCCAGTTGGCGCCCCAGGTGGGCGTGCAGGCCGGGGTCGACGTCGCCGCTGCGGGTGCCCATCACCAGCCCCTCCAGCGGGGTCAGGCCCATGCTGGTGTCGAGGCTCTGGCCCTGCCACACCGCGCAGGTGGAGCAGCCGTTGCCGAGGTGGGCGATCAGCCAGCCGCCATGGGCCCGCGCGGAGAGGGTGTCGACCCGGGCGCTGACGTGGGCGTGGCTGCTGCCGTGGAAGCCGTAGCGACGGATGCCGTGGCGGGCGTAGAGGTGCTGGGGCAGGGCGTAGCGGTAAGCTCGGGGCGGCAGGGTCTGGTGGAAGGCGGTGTCGAACACCGCCACCTGGGGCCGCTCGGGAAACAGCGCCAGGGTGGCGTGGACCCCCACCAGGTTGGCCGGGTTGTGCAGCGGCGCCAGGGCGCCGGTGGCCTCGATGGCGCGCAGCACCGCGGCGTCGATGCGGGTGGCGCGGGTGAAACGCTCGCCGCCATGGACGATGCGGTGGCCCACCGCCACGGGATGCGCGCCATCGAGACCGTCGAGGATCGCCGCCATCGCCGCGGCGTGGTCGGCGCCGTGCAGCGGGCGGGCGAAGTGCTGGCCATCGCCGTCGATGCCCTTGAGGCGGGCATCGTCGCCGCCCAGGCGCTCGGCCAGGCCGGATTGCCGCGGGCTTGCCGGATCACCGGGCACCAGGGCGTACTTGATGGAGGAGGAGCCGCAGTTGATCACCAGGACGGGGTCGCGCATCGCGGGGCCTCGTGGACGAAATGGGACCTTAGGCTAACATGGAGGTCCGGCGCGGGGGATGACGACGGCTTGATGCGCGTCATGCCTCCGGCCGAAGCTCCCGCACTCCCTCGACCGCAAGGACGCGCATGACCCGACCCGCCCCCTTTCCCCGTCCGCTCGCCCTCGGCCTGATGGCCTGCCTGGCGACCCTGTTCGCCGCCAACCACGTCGCCGCCCGCGTCGCCTTCGACGACGGTGCCGGCCTGCTGCTGGCGATCCTGGTGCGCTCCGGCCTGGCCACCCTGGCGCTCGGCCTGCTGGTGCTCGTGCAGCGCAAGTCGCTGCGCCTGCCGTCCGGCAGCGGGCGCTGGCAGCTGGCGGTGGGGCTGCTGGTGACCCTGCAGAGCCTCTTCCTGTATTCGGCGGTGGCGCGCATCCCGGTGGTGGTGGCGCTGCTGCTGATGAACACCCTGCCGATCCAGCTGGCGCTGATCAGCTGGGCGATGGGCGGGCCGCGTCCCACGCCGCGGGCGGCGCTGATCATGGGGGTGATCCTGGTGGGGCTGGTAGTGGTGCTCGACCTGCCCGCCTGGCTCGCCGAGCCGGAGGCGCTGGGACCCGAGTGGTTCCTCGGCGTGGCGCTGGGGCTCGCCGCCGCCTTCGTGTTCGCCTGGGCGCTGTGGATCACCGAGCACCGCCTGGCCGAGGTGGGCAGCACCCTGCGCAGCCTCTTGACCATGCTCACCGTGCTGGTGGCCATGCTGGCCGCGGGAAGCGCCGGCCTGGTGCCCGGCGGCATGGCCCTGCCCGAAAGCACCGTGGGGCTCTGGGGGCTCGCCGCCCTGGGGCTCCTCTATGGCCTGGCCTTCTCGACGCTGTTCATCACGGTGCCGCGGCTCGACATGGCGCGCAACGCCCCGGCCATGAACATCGAGCCGGTGGCCGCGCTGGTGCTTGGCTACCTGGTGCTGGGTCAGGCGCTGACCCCGGTGCAGCTCCTCGGCGGCGGCATCGTGGTGGCAGGCGTCGTGGCGCTGGGGCTCTCGAGGCGGGCCTGAAGGCGGCGAAGAGGCTCAGCCGACGCCGGCGATCACCCGCAGCGCCGCGGGCTCGACGCGCAGCGTCATCTCGCGGTGGTGGCCCAGGGACTCGCCGTCGGCGGTCACCCGGTGCCCGTGGGACATGGCGATGTGGCACGTCGTTGGCTGGCGCACCAGCACGCTGTCGTCGTCCTCGGGCGTATGGCCGCGCAGGCGGGTGATCACGAAGGTCAGCAGCAGTCGCCACCAGGGGCGCGGACGCACCGCCACCAGGGTCAGGCGGCCATCCCGGGGCGAGGCGCCGGGCACCCGTGAGCCGCCGCCGAAGAAGGCCCCCGAGGCGATGGCCAGCGACAGCCAGCGCTCCTCGAGGGGCTCGTCGTCGGCCTCCAGGCGCGCGTGGAAGCCGCGCAGCAGGCCGAGGTGACGCAGCTGGGGCAGCACGGCGGCGTAGCTGAAGCGCCCCAGCCAGCGCTTGAGGCGTGGCGATGCCTGGGTGGCCGGCAGGGTGCCGAGGCCCACGTGCACCACGTTGAGGAACAGCCGATCATCGAGCCAGCCGACATCCAGCCGCGCCGTCGGCCCACGAGCCATCAGCGCGCAGAGGGCGTCGGGGTCCTCGGGCAGCGCCAGGTTGCGGGCGAAGTCGTTGGCGGTGCCGGAGGGGAGCACGCCGAGGATGGCGTCCCGTGCCAGGCAGACCCCGGCCACCCGGTTCACCGAACCGTCGCCGCCGGCCACCAGCACGGTGTCGCCGGGCGCAAGCTCCGCCTCCCACTTCTCGTCGGCGATATCGCGCACTTCCGGCGCCGCGATGCCGGCACGTGCCAGGCGGGGCCGCCAGAAGTCGGCGCCGCGGGCGCCGCCGCCGGCTCGGGTGTTGGCGATCAGCCAGTGACGCATGCGGGGTCCTCGGTGGCGTGGAGGCACCAGTATAGCCGGGCGGGAGAGGGTGGCGGGATGTCGCCGGGCGGCGACGGCGCGTAGCGCAAGGTTGCACATTTGTCCCTTGATCCTTGGTCGAATCGGGACCACACTTCGGGGTGTTACAGAACGGTGTTCACTAACGAGGAGGATGCCATGAAGACCCTGTCACTCGCCGCCATCACGACCGCCCTGTTCGCCGCCGGCATCACCGGCGCCCAGGCCCAGCAGCCCCCCTATCCCCAGGGCTATGTGGGCGGCGACGCCATGTTCTGGGAGCTCGACCACGACGGTCCCGCCGATAGTCGCGACGGCACCGGCCTGCGCGTGAACGGCGGGCTGAAGTTCAACGACTACTTCGCCGTGGAGGGCCACCTCGGCGGCGGCGGCTCCGACGGCGGCGTGGAGCTGGACTCCCTGGCCGGCCTCTATGCCAAGGGGATCCTGCCGATCTCCCGGGAGTTCCGCCTCTATGGCCTGGCCGGCATGACCGACGTCGACTTCGACGTGGACAGCGAATCCGGCTTCTCCTACGGCGCCGGCGCCGAGTTCGACGTGGCCCCCAACCTCTCGCTGGGCGCGGACTACATGCGCTACCTCGATGAGGACCAGTACGACTTCGACGCCGCCAGCGTCGGCGTGCGCTATCGCTTCTGACCCCGCCTCCCGAGGCCTGTGACCCGGCGCCCCGAGGCTCTTCGCCTCGGGGCGCCTTGCGTTGGTGCAGCCGTGCATCGTCATGGTGCAACCGCGGGGCGTCGCCGCGCGGTCCTCCGCGGCCTGCGTTGCCGATCCGCCCGCAACGGCAGGCTGGCACGCCCTGTGCGAGCTGGCATGTCCTGTGCATCAGCAGTGAGGGGCATGTGCCCCAGTCGACCGCCCGGGAGCTGTCATGACCGATCTACGCCCCACGCCGGATGCCGGCCGCGATGCGGCCCTGACGCCGCGACTGCTGTTCAGCGACCTGGACGGTTCGCTGCTCGATCACCACCGCTATGACTGGTCTCCCGCCCGGTCCTGGCTGGCGCGCCTGCGGCGGCTGGGGGTGCCGGTGATCCCGGTGACCAGCAAGACCCGCAGCGAAATCATGCCGCTGCGCCAGGCGATGGAGCTGACCGAAACCCCGTTCGTCGCCGAGAACGGCGCCGTGGTCGGCCTGCCACCGGCCTGGTGCCATGCGCGCATCGATCGCCCCGGCCCCGATGGCCTGGCGATCCGCACCCTGGGCATGGACATCGGCTTCATCCGCAAGCGCCTGGCGGTGTGGCAGGCGCGGCTGGGCGTGACCTTCACCCCCATCAGCGCGATGTCGCTGGACGAGCTGGTCGACTTCACCGGGCTCCCCGAGGCTGAGGCACGGCTGGCGCGGATGCGCGAGGGCAGCGAGCCGCTGGTGTGGGAGGACGACGAGGCCGCGCTCGAGGCGCTGCGCGCGGGGCTGGCCGGCGACGGCCTGCGGCTGGTACGCGGCGGCCGCTTCTGGCATGCCACCGGCGAGGCCCACAAGGGCAGCGCCGTGGCCTGGCTGGTGGAGCGCTTCCAGGCGTTGCGCGGCCGCCGTCCGCTGACCCTGGCGCTGGGCGACGGTCCCAACGACATCCCCATGCTCGAGGCGGTGGACCAGGCGGTGGTGATCCGCGGCTGCCATGGCCTGGTGGTCGAGCCCGACCAGCCGGCGCTCTACCGCAGCGCGGCGACCGGTCCCACCGGCTGGGCCGAGGGGGTGGCCCACTGGTGGGGGCGAGCCGAGCGCCGGCCAGTGCCGGCGGTGAGGCACGCCGGCGATGACGGGGCCAGGAGGGCGATGGCATGAGCGACTTCCACCAGAACGGCATCATCACCGACTTCCACAACCTGACCCGGCGGCCGCTGGAGGCCCTGGAGGCGGACCTGGTGGGCTTCTCGCGCCGCCGCCCGATGAGCCTGATCCTGCCCTCGCTCTATTCCGAGCTGGAGGGACCGGCACTGGAGCGCATCGTCACGGCGCTCGCCGAGGTGCCCTACCTCGCCGAGGTGGTGATCGGCCTGGACCGGGCCGACCGCGCGCAGTTCCTGCACGCGCGGGAGTTCTTCGCCCGCCTGCCCCAGCACCACCGCATCCTCTGGAACGACGGCCCGCGGCTGCGCGCCCTGGATGATGAACTGGACGCCCAGGGGCTCTCGCCCCGGCAGCCGGGCAAGGGGCGCAACGTCTGGTACTGCGCCGGCTTCGTCCAGGCCTCCGGGCGCGGCGCCGTGGTGGCGCTGCACGACTGCGACATCCTCACCTACGACCGCGGCCTGCTCGCGCGGCTCTTCTACCCGGTGGCCCATCCCCACTTCAACTACGAGTTCTGCAAGGGCTACTACCCGCGCATCGCCGAGGGGCGGCTCAACGGGCGGGTGGCGCGGCTGATGGTCACCCCGCTGCTGCGGGCGCTCAAGGCGATGCATGGCCCGCTGCCCTACCTGGAGTACCTGGACAGCTACCGCTACCCGCTCTCGGGGGAGTTCTCGATGCGCGCCGAGGTGCTCGACGGCATCCGCATCCCCGCCGACTGGGGCCTGGAGGTCGGCGTGCTCTCCGAGGTGCACCGCAACCACTCCACCAAGCGGCTCTGCCAGGTGGACCTGGCCGACGCCTACGACCACAAGCACCAGCCGGTCTCCGCCGACGACCCCTCGGGCGGGCTCAACCGCATGAGCCTGGACATCGCCAAGGCGCTCTACCGCAAGCTGGCGACCCAGGGGGTGACCTTCAGCGCCGAGGGCTTCCGCACCCTCAAGGCCACCTACTACCGCCTGGCCCTGGACCTGATCGAGGCCTACGACCACGACGCGCGGATGAATGGCCTCTCGCTGGATCGCCACGGCGAGGAGCGGGCGGTGGAGCTGTTCGCCGCCAACCTGCTGGAGGCCGGCAGCGCCTTCCTCGACAACCCCGGCGAGCGCCCCTTCATCCCCAGCTGGAACCGCGTGCGCTCGGCGATCCCCGACCTGCCGGAGCGGCTCCACGACGCCGTGGAGGCCGATAACCGCGGGGAGGTGTAGCCAACGCCCCCTCGAGCGATGCTGCTATCGCTCAGGGCTTCTGCACCAGCCACAGGCAGCGATAGGGCGCCAGGCTCTCCACCGGCGTCCAGGGGGCCTTCTCCAGCAGGTCGAACCACGCCCCCTGGCCGAGGGCCGGAAGCGTCAGCGGCTGGGGGGCGTCGGTGACGTTGTGGATCGCCAGCAGGCGGCGCCCGTCGGGCAGCGGGCCGCGCTCCAGTACCAGCAGCTCGGGCGGTGTCTCCAGCACCCGCTGGGGGGCGTCGGGATGGAAGCAGGGCTCGCGACGGCGCACCGCCAGCCGGCGGGTCAGCGCCTCGAACACCATCCGGGTCGGTGTGTCGGGGCTGTCCAGCAGCAGCTCCAGCTCGTCGCGGTGCCAGCGGCGCCGGTTGATGGAGCGCAGGCGTCCGCTGCGCTCCACCCCCTCCAGATCGTTGAGGGTTCCCGTCAGCACGTGGAGGTAGAGCGCAGGGATGCCCTGCAGGCCAAGCATCAGCTGCTGGCCGCACAGGAAGCGCTGCACCTGCCAGGGATCCGGCCCGCGCCGCGTCCCCTTCATGGCGTCGAACCAGGTGATGTTGATCTCGTAGGGGCTGTCGCTGCCGTCGTCGCGGGTGCGCATGCTGACGAAACCGCCGAAACGGTGCATCAGCTCCAGCAGCGCCTCGATCTCGTGCGGGGGGAGCCAGCCCTCCAGCGGGCGCACGCCGATGCCGTCGTGGCTGGCGGTGAAGTTGAGGAAGCTGCAGCCGGGCGGCAGGCTCGGCAGGCTCTTAAGCCAGGCCGCCAGGGTGCCCGCCTCGCCGCTGGTCAGGGTGTGCAGCAGCAGCGGCGGCAGCGGGAACTGGTAGACCAGGTGCGCCTCGTCGGGGGCCTGTTCGTCTGACAGGCGTTCCAGGCTCCCGTCTGCAAGACGTTCCAAACCAAAGTAGCTGAGGTTCTCGCGATGGGGCACGTTGGTCTCGGTGAGCAGCAGGGTGCCCGGCGCCACGTGGTCCACCACCGCGCGCAGCAGCCGCACCACCTCGTGGGTTTGGGGCAGGTGGATGCAGGGGGTGCCGACCACCTTCCACAGGTAGGCGATGGCGTCGAGCCGGATCACCCGGGCGCCCTGGCCGAGGTAGAAGAGCAGGATGCCGATGAACTCCAGCAGCACGTCGGGGTTGGCGAAGTCGAGGTCGATCTGGTCCTCGGAAAAGGTCGCCCAGAGGTGGCGGGTGCCCCGCCGCGTGGGCACCGCCACCAGCAGCGGCGAGCTGCGCGGCCTTACCACGGCCGAGAGGTCGGTCTCCGGGTCCATCTCGATGAAGTAGTCGCGCCCCGGCTGGCTGCCGGTCAGGTAGTCGACGAACCACAGCGACTCCCGGGAGACGTGGTTGAGCACCAGGTCGACCGCCAGGTCGTATCGCCCGGCCAAGGCGCGCACGTGGGGCCAGTCGCCGAGGTCGTCGGCGACCTCGCGGTAGTGGATCACCGAGAAGCCGTCGTCGCTGCTCCAGGGGAAGAAGGGCAGCAGGTGCACGCCACTGAAGGTATCGCCCAGCCGCGTGGCCAGGAAGTCGTCCAGCACCGCCAGGGGCGCGCGCTCCTCCTCCAGCAGGCTGTCGCCATAGCTGATCAGCCACTGGTCGCGCTCGCTCCAGAGTGGCGCATCGGGGGTGTCGGGGAAGGGCGGGGCCTGATGGGCCAGCAGGGTGAGCAGCCGGCGCAGCACCTCGTCGGCGCGCGGGCCGTAGAGGAAGGCCAGGTGCCCATGGGCGCGGCGGCGGAAGGCCTCGGCGTCAAGGGGCGTAGCGACGGAGGGGGTGAAGGTCGGCAGGTCGGGCATGGTCGGGGGCTCCGGGGAGTGTCGCCCAGACCATGCAGGGGATGTGCCAGGCAGGCGTCTGGCCGACTGCTCAGAACAGGCTCATGCGCTCCATCACCCCGTCGCGACGGATCAACCAGTGGTAGAGGGCGCCGGCGATATGCAGGGCCAGCAGGCCCAGGATCGCCAGGCCCAGCCAGCCGTGCCAGACGAAGAGGCGCTCCGAGAGCGCCTCGTTCACGGGCACGATACCCGGCAGGTGCCAGTTCAGGAACTGCACCGGGAAGTCGCCGCTGGCGGTAGCGGCCCAGCCCAGCAGCGGCTGGGCGAGCAGCGCCAGGTAGAGCAGGTGGTGCACCGCCGTGCTCAGGATCCGCTGGAAGGGGTGCAGCGGCGGGTCGTGGTCGGGCACCACATACAGGAACCGCACCACCAGGCGGACCGTCATCAGCGCGAGGATCGCCACCCCTAGCGACTTGTGGGCGGTGTAGAGCAGGTTGGTGCCGCCGCGGCCGAGGCGCTCCATGGCCCCCTCGAAGCCCAGCAGCCCCAGGGTGATGCCGCTGGCCAGGGAGAGCAGCACCACACCGGCCACCAGCCAGTGCAGCACGCGTTGCGGGTAGGCGTAGCGATCCGTCTCGGTCATGGGGGCTCCGGGCTGGGCTGAGGTCATGCCTTCAGCCTAGCCGATCCCGGTGTCCGCTGCGCCGTCACAGGGCGCAGTCCAGCCCCATCTGCCAGAAGTCGATCTCCAGGCGCGTGGCGTCGCGGAACACCGTGGCGAGCTCCTCGAAGCGGCGCGGCGTCACCTCCGCCAGGCGCGCGTCGAGCCAGGCCTCCTCGGCGCGTCGGGCGGCCTGGAACTCGTCGCTCTCGTACATGGCGATCCAGGCATCATAGGGGTTGGCGTCGCCGCGCAGCGTTCCGGCACGGCCGTTGATCCAGTCGGCGATCTCGCCGTAGCCCACCAGGCACGGGGCCAGGGCCACGTGCAGGTCGAGCAGGTCGCCGCGGTGGCCGGTGTCCAGCACGTAGCGGGTGTAGGCCATCGTCGCACGCGCCTCGGGCAGCCCGTCGAGCTCCTCCTCGCCGATGCCCCAGTCGCGGCAGAAGCCTACGTGCAGGCCGAGCTCCAGATCCAGGATCGCCTTGAGCCCCTCGTGGGCATGGCGCAGGTCGGCAAGCGACCGGCTCTTGTAGGCGGCCAGGGCATAGGCCCGGGCGAAGTGGACCAGGAAGAGGTAATCCTGCTTGAGGTAGTGGCGGAAGGCCTCCTGCTCGAGGGTGGCGTCGGCGAGCTGGCGCACGAAGTCATGCTCGAGGTAGGCGCGCCAGTCGTCGTGGCAGGCAGCGGTAAGGTCCTTGAAGCGATAGCCCATGGTCGTCTCCGGCATCGAGTGACGATCCGGGGTTCAGGCGAGGGAGGGAGTGGGGGCCGGGGGAGCGGCACTGCCGGGGAGACAGCCGAGGAGACCACCGCTTGATTCCTACGCCGGTACTAACCGGATCAGGTTCAACGGGATCGGCGCTTGGGTCTTCGGGAGACCCCTGCGCCATCTCAGCCGGATCTCACCGGCACCCCGTCAAGCGAGCCTTCACTCTATCAGCCCCGGTGACATTTGCCAGCCCGTCGCTCAGCGGTGGCGATAGAGCCAGCGAACATCCATGGCGAAGGAGACGGTGAGCCCCGCCAGGGCGGTGGCGGCGAGCCAGGTGGCGATCAGGCCGGTCGCGACCGGCAGCAGGGCAAGCATCAGCGCCGCCACCTGCCACACGCACACCGCCTTGCGCCGCCGGCTCTCGGGAATCGGGGCCGCGAGCCAGGACCAGCGCCAGCCTGCCACGACAAAGGCGTAGCGCATGGCGCCGATGGCCAGCATCCAGGGGCCGACGCGGTCGAGCAGCAACAGCGCCAGGCAGAGCACCAGGATGAAGGCGGCGTCGAGCTCCATGTCGAAGCGTGCCCCCAAGGCGCTGGCACTGCCGGTGCGCCGGGCCACCCAGCCGTCGACGCCGTCCAGCAGCAGGGCGATGAGCGCCACGCCGAAGAGCCAGCTCGCCTGGGCGGTCAACAGCCCCGGGTCGGCCAGGGTGCCGGTCAGCAGCGCCACCAGCACGCCGCGGGCCAGGGTGACCCGGTTGGCGGGGCCCAGGCCGTTACCGGATCTGGGCGCGTCCCCGGGTGAGCGTCGCAGCCCGCCCCAGAGTAGCGTCGCCATGCCCAGGTAGGCGACCAGGGCCAGGGCCACCACGCCCCCGTTGGCGTCGAGCAGGCTCCACGCCGCCACTGTCAGCCCCAGCAGCGCGAGGCCGCCGGCGACCAGCTCCAGTAGGACGCGCCACCCGACGCACCTGGCGTCGGCGATGGGGGGGAGGGACGTGGGCTCGGGTGGAGGCATGGGACTCCAGTGACTAGCCGCTATGCTGATTCATGGGGCCGACACACGTTCAGCCTAACAGGCGTCGGGCGATGGTGTCGCAATGATTATGCAATTCGTGATACTTGTACCATTATTGTAGAAGTTTATTCCCTGCCGGAGATCCCATGGCCGATCACACCGCCACCGCCTTCTGGACCCTGGCCCCGGGCCACGGCGAGCTGCGCCAGGAGCCGCTGCCGATCCCCGGCGAGGGGCAGGTGCGGGTGCGTGCGCGCTACGGCGCCGTCAGCCGCGGCACCGAGGCGCTGGTGTTCCAGGGGCGGGTGCCCGAGAGCGAGTGGCGGCGCATGCGTGCCCCCTTTCAGGCGGGCGACTTCCCCTGGCCGGTGAAGTACGGCTATGTCAGCGTGGGCGTGGTCGAGGCCGGCCCCGAGGCCCTCGTGGGGCGCGAGGTGTTCTGTCTCCACCCCCACCAGGACCGCTACGTGGTCCCCGCCGCGGCGGTCACGCCCCTGCCGGCGGGCCTGCCCGCCGCCCGGGCGGTGCTCGCCGCCAACCTGGAGACCGCCATCAATGGCTGCTGGGATGCCGAGCCCCGCGTCGGCGACCGCATCGCGGTGATCGGCGCCGGCGTGGTGGGTGCCCTGGTGGCCTGGCTCTGCGCGGCGATCCCCGGCACCCGGGTCCGGTTGGTGGACGTCGCCCCGGGGCGCGCCGAGCTCGCCCGGGCACTGGGCGTAGGGTTCTGCCTGGCCGATGAGGCCCCGGGCGACAACGACCTGGTGGTCCACGCCAGCGGCAATCCCGCGGGGCTGCGCCAGGCGCTGGCCCTGGCCGGCGACGAGGCGCGGCTGGTGGAGATGAGCTGGTACGGCGATCGCGAGGCGAGCCTGCCGCTGGGCGAGGCCTTCCACTCCCGGCGGCTGCGCCTGGTCGGCAGCCAGGTGGGGCGACTGCCCGCCGAGCGCACCCCGCGCTGGGACCACCGCCGTCGCTTGGCGCTGGCCCTCGAGCTGCTCGGCGACCCCCGCCTCGACGCCCTGATCAGCGGCGAGAGCGACTTCCATGAGCTGCCCGTCCTGATGCCGCGCCTCGCCGCCGGGGCCGGCGAGGTGCTCTGCCACCGCCTGCGCTATCCCGACCCCGCCTGACCACACACACCCGTGACCCCAGGTCCCACCGGAGCCCAGCCCCATGTATCGACTCAGCGTTCGCGACCACTTCATGATCGCCCACAGCTTCAGCGGCGAGCTGTTCGGGCCCGCCCAGCGTACCCACGGCGCCACCTACGTGGTGGACGTCAGCTTCGCGCGCCGCGAGCTCGACGATCACGACCTGGTGGTCGACATCGGCCTGGCGAGCGAGGCCCTCAAGGCGGTGCTCGGCGAGTTCAACTTCGAAAACCTCGACGAGCTGTCGGAGTTCCAGGGGCGCAACACCACCACCGAGTTCATGGCGCGGGTGATCTTCGAGCGCCTGGCCACGGCGATCCAGCTCGGCCGGCTGGGGGAGGGCGCCACGGGTCTCGAGGCGATGACCGTCACCCTGCATGAGTCCCACATCGCCTGGGCCAGCTACGAAGGTACCCTGTGATGGCGGACGCGCTCACCCTGATCGTGGCCGGCGACCCCGGACAGCTCACCGGCGGCTACGTCTATGACGCGCGCATCGTCGAGGCATTGCGCGACCGGGGACGCGACGTCGCGGTGGTGGGGCTCGAGGGGCGCTTCCCCGAGCCCGACGCGCGCGCCCGGGCGAGCATGGCCGAGACGCTCGCCGCGCTGCCCGACGGCGCTCGGGTGGTGATCGATGGCCTGGCCATGGGCGGCTTGCCCGAGGTGATCGCCCCCCATGCCGACCGCCTGGCGATCGTCGCCCTGGTCCACCATCCGCTGGCCGATGAGAGCGGCCTGCCCGCGGCGACCCGCCATCGCCTCCTCGACAGCGAGTCCCGGGCGCTGGCCCAGGCGCGCCGGGTGATCGTCACCAGCGCCTTCACCGCCCGCGGCCTCGGGCGCCTCGGCGTGGCCCCGGAGCGAGTGCACGTGGTGGAGCCCGGGGTCGACCCCGCGCCCCTGGCGGCCAGCGCCCTGGATCTGGAGACCCCCACCCCATGGCGCCTGCTCTGCGTGGCGACCCTGATCCCGCGCAAGGGCCACGAGGTGCTGCTCGAGGCGCTGGCCGGCCTGTCACGCCGCGACTGGCGCCTGGAGGTGGTCGGTAGCCACCGGCGCAACCCCGAGCACGCCGCGCGGCTGGTCGCGACGGCGGAGCGCCACGGCCTCGCCGACCAGATCACCTGGGCCGGTGAGTGCGACTCCGCCGGCCTGGCCGCGGCCTACCATCGCGCCGAGCTCTTCGTGCTGCCCTCGCGCTACGAGGGTTACGGCATGGTGGTCACCGAGGCGCTGGCCCGAGGCCTGCCGGTACTCACCACCACCGGCGGCGCGCTGGCCGACACCCTGCCGCCGGACGCCGGGCTGGCCGTGCCTCCCGGCGATGCGGATGCCCTCGCCGCGGCGCTGTCCGCCTGGCTGGATGACGCCACGCTGCGCCGGCGGCTGCGTCACGGCGCTCGGCAGGCGCGTCGCGGACTGGCCGACTGGCACCAGGCCGGCGACCGCTTCCTGGCCGCCCTGGAGGGGCCAGCCACCCACTCCCGTGATACCCAGGGCGGTGACACCCGCCCCGACGAGGAGAGCGCGCCATGAACGCCCCCGAAGCGGTCCTGTCGACTGCCGCCCCGCCCGCCGCCGCGCCCCGTGAGCGATTCGCCGCCGACTGGCTCGCCAGCCGTGAGGCCCTGGACGCGCGCGCGCGCAGCCACTGCCTGACCGGGCTGGCCGCCGGCTGGCTCGCCGGGCGTGTGGCACTGCACAGAGGCCCCGTTGGCATCGTCGACCTGGGCAGCGGCAGCGGCAGCAACCTGCGCTTCCTGGCGTCGCGACTGCCGGGTCCCCAGCGCTGGCGGCTGGTCGATCACGACCCGGCGCTGCTGGCGCTGGCGCGGCGCCAGGCGGCGACCCTGCGCGACCCCACAGGGGCGCGGCCCCGGGTCGCGACTCACCACCGCGACCTCGCCCCGGTGGATGATGACCTGCTGGCGGGCGCCGACCTGGTGGTGGCCTTGGCGCTGTTCGACCTGGTCACCCGCGACTGGGCCGAGGCGCTGGTGTCGGCCGCGGTGGCCCGCCACCAGGCGCTGCTGTTCAGCCTCAGTGTGGACGGTGACTGGGCCTTCCTGGGGGCGGCGGGCGAGCGTCGCGAGGACGACGAGGACCTGGCGGTGCGCGCGCTCTTCCAGTCCCACCAGCGCCTCGACAAGGGGCTCGGCCCGGCGCTGGGCGGTGACGCTCCCGCGGTGCTGGCCGCGGCCATGGCCGCGGCGGGATATCGCGTGGAGAGCGCGTCAACCCCCTGGCATGTGGCCGCCGGCGACCGCGAATGGCTACCGCTGGCCGAGCGGCTGGTGCACGGCTGGCATGACGCCGCCGTCGAGCAGGCCCCCGAGGAGGGCAGGCGGCTCGCGCACTGGCGGGAACGCCGCCTGGCCGGCCTCGCCGCCGGTGAGCTGGGCCTCACGGTGGGTCATCGCGACCTGCTGGCCCTGCCGCCGCTGCCGACCGGAGGTGCCTGAGGGTGGCCCGCCTGCGTCACGTGCCGGGTCGCCTGCTGCGGCCGCTGGCGGGGTTGGGGCTGCTCCTCGGGCTCGTCGCCTGGCTCGAGCCGGCGGCGCTGCTCGCCGAGGTGCAGCGGCTCTCCCCGGGCTGGGCCCTGCTCGCCCTCGCCCTGACCCTGCCGCCGCTGGCGCTCAGCGCCTGGCGCTGGCGCCTCACCGCCCGCCTGCTGGGGCTCTCCCTGGGCCTGCGCCGGGCGCTGGCCGAGTACGCCCTGGCGCTGTTCCTCAACCAGGTGCTGCCGGGCGGGGTCGCGGGGGATGCCACCCGGGCCTGGCGTCACGCCCGCGCCAGCGGTCGTCGCGGCGGTGCCTGGCGGGCGGTGATCATCGAACGCGCCTCCGGCCAGCTGGCCATGGCGCTGTTGTGCGTCGCGGTGCTGGCCGCCTCGCCGCTCTGGCATGAGCTGATGGCGCGCGCCGCCGCCGGGGTGGCCCCCTGGGGGGCGCTGCCGGTCGCGGCAGGCGCCATATTGCTGCTGGTGGCGCTGAGCTGGCGGCTCGCCCGGCGCCCGCCGGCGGCGCTGGTGGGCCTCGGCGGCGACCTCAAGCGCAGCCTGCTGACCGCCTCGGTGTGGCCGAAGCAGCTCGGCGGGTCGCTGTTGGTGGTGGCGAGCTACGCCCTGGTGTTCGTGTGTGCCGCCCGGGCGATCGGCGTCGGTCTGCCGCTGGCCACCCTGCTGGCGCTGGTGCCGCCGGTGCTGCTGGCGATGCTGATCCCGCTCTCGGTCGCCGGCTGGGGCGTGCGCGAGGGCGCCGCGGCCCTGGTCTGGGGGCTGGCCGGCCTGCCGCCGGCCCAGGGCGTGGCGGTCTCCCTGGCCTACGGGGTCGTGGTGCTGGTGGCGAGCCTGCCCGGGGCCCTGGTGCTGCTGCATCGCCTGGTCGGCGACGCACAGGGACGCGTCGGTGGCGTATCCGGTGGCTCAGGCGGTGGGGGCCTCGAGGTCGAGGTCGAAGAGGGTGTCGTCGCCGCAGCGGAAGCTGCGGCAGGCAGGGCGGCGCGCCTCGGCGAGGGTGGCGATGGGCGTCATGGCGAGTCCCGGCCGGCCCGAGCCGATCAGCAGCGGCGCCATCAGCAGGTGAAGTCGATGCAGCACGCCGGCCTCCAGGAAGCGCGACACCGTGACGCCGCCACCCTCGATCAGCACCCGCCGAAGCCCCCGGGTGGCCAGCGCCTCCAGCAGCGCCGCCGGGGCGAAGCCGCCGTCGACCAGCGGCAGCGCCAGGCGTGTCACGTGACCCCCTGCCGCGCCGGCGGGGCGCGCTCCCTCGCCATGCAGGTGCAGGGTGGGCGCCGCCGGGTCCCGCAGCACCCGACGCCCCGGCGCCACCCGGCCGCGGGGATCCAGCAGCACCCGCACCGGCTGCGGGCCGCTGGCATGGCGCACCGTGAGCTGGGGGTCGTCGGCCTCGACGGTGCCGGCGCCCACCACCACGGCATCCATCAGGGCACGCAGGCGGTGCAGGTGCACCAGGCTCTGCGGCCCGTTGACGTAGTGGGAGTGGCCGCTCTCGGTGGCGATGCGCCCGTCGAGGCTCTGGCCGAGCTGGGCAATGGCCAGCCGGCCGGGGCGGGTCGCGAGCGGGGTGAGGCACTCCAGCAGCTCGCGGGCCTCGGTGGAGACGGGGCGCTCGGCCTGCCAGCCGCTCGGGGCCAGGCGCAGGCCGGCCACCGGCGCGCCATCGCCGCCGGGGTGGGCGGCCTGCAGCAGGGCCTGCCAGGCCTCGTCGAGGGAGAGCAGCGCGTCGCGGGCGTCCATGGCGCCTCCTGTCGGCGGATCGACCCCCATCATGCGCACGATGCCGTGGCGATGCCAGGCGCGGCGCCATCATCAGGAGAGAGCGATGCATCAGGTTGAACGGGCTATCTTCGATCTGCGACGCGGGCTGCCGGTGCTGATCGCCGACGGTGACGACTGGGTGCTGGTGCAGGCCGTGGAGGGGGACGCCGAGGCGGCGGCCGCGCGGCTCGGCGAGCTTTCCGGCGGCGCGCCGGCGCTGGTGTTGAGTCGTCATCGGCTGGCGGCCCTGGGCGTCGAGGCGACAGGGGAGGCGGCTCGGCTGCCGCTGCCCGACGACGTCGCCGCCTCCCGCCTGGCGGCCCTGGCCTACGCGGCCTCGCCCGCCGCGCCTCTCGGGCGCACGGGGCTGGCCGCGTGCCGGGCCGCCCTCGAGGCGGCTGCTCCGACTGACCTGGCCGCCCTGGCGCTGATGCGTCGGGCGCTGCTGATCCCCGCCGCGCTGGTGGCGCGGGTCGCGGCGACGCGACGCGAGGCGATCGCGGCGGTCCGCGCCGACGGCTCCCTGCTGGCGGTGGAGGCGGCCCAGGCCGCGCGCTGCCTGGAGGGCACCCCGGGGATGCTGCGTCGGGTCAGCGAGGCGCGCATTCCCCTGGCCGACGCCGACGACTGCCGTTTCATCCTGTTCCGCGAGCCTGATGGGCTGCGCGAGCACGTGGCGGTGGTGATCGGTGACCCGGCATCCGCGGCGGCGGTTCCCCTGCGCCTGCACTCCGCCTGCCTCACCGGCGACCTGTTCGGCAGCCTGCGCTGCGACTGCGGCGAGCAGCTGCGCAACGCCGTGGCCGAGATCGAGGCGCTGGGCGGCGGGGTGCTGCTCTACCTGGCCCAGGAGGGGCGCGGGATCGGCCTGGCCAACAAGCTGCGCGCCTACACCCTCCAGGACGCCGGGCTCGATACCCTGGACGCCGACCAGGTGCTCGGCTTCGGCGAGGACGAGCGCCGCTACGGGGTGGCGGTGGACATGCTGGACGCCCTGGGCATCCGCCGGGTGCAGCTGATGACCAACAACCCCCTGAAGATGGCGGCCCTGGCCCGGGGCGGCATCGAGGTGGTGGAGCGCCAGGCGCTCTACGGCTCCCTCAATGACCACAACCACCGCTACCTCAGCGCCAAGGCCGAGCGTGCCGGCCACCTGCTCGACGAGGTGTTCCGGGTGCGTCGCTGACCGGCAGGCGTCAGGGCCCGCCGTGGATCCGCTCGAGGCGCATCGCCCGGGTCTCCTGCAGGATACGGGCGATGCGTTCGGCATAGTGCGCCACCAGGCGTTCGCCCAGCGCTGCCGTTCCCAGCGGGGCGTTGCCGACGACGCCCCCGGGATGCAGGTCCTCGGCCAGCCAGGCGAAGGCGGCCTCGCCCTCGGGCCCCAGCAGCTGGCTCTCGTCGGCCATGGCCTGCCCCCGGGAGATGGGGTGGTCGAGATACGCGAGGCGCACCTTCTCCGGCGCCAGGTGGCGCATCAGGGCGGTCTCCAGCGCCCCGCCATGCAGCCCATGGCGACGTTCCTCGGCGGGCAGAGTCGCCTCGGGCAGCCCCTCCGGCAGCGGCATGCGCATGTAATGGACCTTGACCACCAGCAGGCCGTGGCGGCGACGCAGCCGCAGGGCGGCCAGGTCCATGACCGCCTTGTTGCCGCCGTGGGCATTGAGCCACACCAGGCGCTGGAAGCCGGCCCGGGCCACCGCCTCGCCGTGGGCCTCCAGGGTGGCGATGGCCAGCTCTGGCGGGAGGCTCAGCGTGCCGGGGAAGGCGAGGTGCTCGTCGCTGGCCCCCACCGCCAGGGCGGGCAGCTGCACCAGCGGGAAGCCCGCGGGCAGCCGCGCCAGGGCGGCGGCCAGCAGCCCCTCGGCGATGTCGAGGTCGGTGGAGAGCGGCAGGTGGGCGCCGTGCTGCTCGATGGCGCCGAGCGCCATCACCGCCACGCTCTCCTCAGGCAGGGCGGCGAGCTCCGCTGTGGTCAGCGCTTGCCAGCGGGGGAAGTCCGGCGGGGTGTTGGCTTCTGTCATGCAGGGGGCTCCCGGTTGGCGTCGGCGGGGGTGTCATCGGGTGCGGTCAGCCGCGCGTAGAGGTCACCGGAGGCGAGGCCGTCGGCGCCCCCGGCGAGCCAGGCGAGGGTGGCCTCGGCGTCGCGCCACTCGGCCCAGCGGAACGCCCGGCGTTCCCCCTCGATGGCGTTGAAGCGATAGTCGCCCAGCGCGGCCAGGCGTGTCACGCAGCGCTCGGCCACCCCCAGGGCGCCGGCCACGAACTCCACCGAGACGCCCGGAAGCGGCGTGGAGAGCCCCGCCAGCACCTCGGCTTCAAAGCCCTCCACGTCGATCTTGCAGAAGCGTGGCACGCCATGCTCGGCGATCAGCGCGTCCAGGGTGGTCACGGTCACGCGCTGCTGGCCCTCCCAGCGTACCTCGCGGAAGCCCGGGTTGTGCGCCCCGATGGTGGTGCGCCACTCATCGGCCAGGGTGGAGACGGTGGGGTTGGCCTCGCTCACCGCGAGCCGCGCCTCGCCGGGGGCGGCACCCGCGGCGAGGGGCAACAGGGTGACGCCGGCCCGGCCACCCACCAGCCAGCCCAGCCAGCGGAAGGGGCCAGGCTGGGGCTCCAGGGCCACCACCCGAGCCCCCAGGGCCTGGAAGGCCGCGGTGCGATCGCCCAGGTGGGCGCCGACGTCGAAGGCCAGGTCGCCGGGGCCGACGAAGTCGGCGTAGAGGCGGCGCAGCCCCCGCTGGCGTCCCGGCCGCCAGTAGATGACCAGCGAGCGGGCGAGCCCGAGACCCTGGCGCAGGCGGGCCGTAAACAAGACGGCTTTCATCCCATCTCCTCATCGGCCTGCCCCCGGCGCCCCTCACCAGAGTCAGGAGCTACAGACTTGGCGCGATTCAGTATCTGGCTTGGCATCTCGCCGGGGCACTCCGGGGGCGGCGGCCAGGGGGCCGACGCGGCGGCCTGCGGCGCCGGCGTCTCCCCGAGCAGGTCGCCATGGGCGTCGGCCTCCGGGGTGCGCAGCAGGCCGATGCGGTCCAGCCAGGCGGCGGCGCGGCGGCTGCCGCTGGCGCGCACCAGCAGCGGCGCCAGCAGCAGGCCCACCCAGACCGGCGCCAGCCAGGCGAGGAGCAGCGGCGCCTGCCACCGGATCAGGGCGATCCACAGCCCGCCGAGCAGGGCGAAGGGGGCGGCGTGTCGCAGCGCGGCACGCCAGGGCACGGCGCGCCCCTCGCGGGGCTGGGCGCCCCAGTCGACGCTGGTGCCGGTGAGCACGCCGAGCACGAAGGCGCTGTGGAAGGCCATCATGATGGGCGCCAGCAGGATGGCGGCGACCGCCTCCAGCAGGGCGCTCATCACCAGGCGAGCCCGTCCGCCGTGGCCGGCGGCGCGCCGCCCCAGGGCGAGCAGCAGGCCGAGCCCCTTGGGCAGCAGCAGCAGGCTGGCGGTCAGTGCCAGCAGGGCGGTGATCAGCTCCGGCCGGGCCCGGGGCCAGAGCGGGAAGAGCTGCTCGCCGGCGGTGAAGTAGGCGGGCTCGCGCTGGGCGAGCAGCACCGCGTCCAGGCTGCCGGCGAGCAGGATGGCGAGCCACAGCAGCGAAGAGACGAAGGCCATGGCGCCCAGCAGGAAGTGCAGCCGGCTCATGGCATGCAGGCCGGGTGCCCCCAGCAGGCGCAGGTGCTGCAGGTTGCCCTGGGTCCAGCGGCGGTCGCGCCGGGCGTAGTCGAGCAGGTTGCCGGGCATCTCCTCGAAACTGCCCGGCAGGCGCGTCTCGAGCTCCACCTCCCAGCCGGCACGGCGCAGCAGGGCGGCCTCGACGAAGTCGTGGCTGAGGATCTCGCCGCCCAGCGGCGCCTTGCCGGGCAGGCGGGGCAGGCCGGCGTGGTCCATGAAGGGCCTAAGGCGCAGGATGGCATTGTGCCCCCAGTAGTTGGCGGCGTCGCCCTGCCAGGCGCTCTGGCCGGTGGCCAGCATGGGAGCGTAGAGGCTGGCGGCGAACTGCGAGAGGCGCCCGAACAGGGTGACCTGGCGCACCGGCAGCGGCACCGTCTGGACCAGCGCGACCCTGGGGCGGGCCTGCAGGGCGCGCACCAGTCCCAGCACCGTCTCGCCGGACAGGCGGCTGTCGGCGTCGAGCACCACCATGAAATCGAAGGCCGCCCCCCAGCGGCGACAGAATTCGGCGAGGTTGCCCGCCTTGCGCCCGGCGTTGTCGGGGCGTCGGCGGTAGTGCAGGGCCAGGCGTCCGCGGAGGCGCTGCTGCAGGGCGGCGATGGCCTGAGCCTCGGCCGTGGCGATGGCGGGGTCGGTGGTGTCGCTGAGCACGAAGAGGGTGAAGTGGCGCGCCTCGCCGGTGGCGATCAGCGATTCGGCGGTGGCCGAGAGGGCGGCGACCACCTGGGCGGGGGCCTCGTTGTGGATCGGCATGGCCAGCACCGTGCGCCGGCTGATCGGCAGCCGAGCCTCCTCGGCGACCCGCGGGCGACGCTTCAGGGTCAGGGGGTCGCGGTCGGCCAGCAGCAGCAGGCAGCCGGCCACGGCGGTCCAGAAACCTACGGCGATCCAGGCGAAGGTGAGGGTGAAGAGGACCAGGATCGCCACGCGCAGGGGGGGCAAGCCGTCCAGCCACAGCACTTGGGCCATCAGCCCCGCCCCGGTCAGGGTGGTCAGCCCCACCAGGACGGCCAGCAGCAGCCGGCGCGCGGCTAGCCCCGGCAGCCGCCCGGCGGCGCCGCGTCCGCGCCCCAGGCCGAGGCTAGCGCCGTTCGTCGGGATGCCAGACATGGTTCCAGGTCTCGCTGATCACCTCGCCGTGCAGGCGCAGTCGCAGGCGCAGGTCGCTGGGGGCGTCGCCCTCGGGGTCGAGGCGGAAGGAGGCACGCCAGCCGCGTCCCTCCGGAAGGGGGCGTGCCTGCAGGTGGTGGACTTCGCCGCGGCTCGCGGTGAGCTCGGCCGTCACCGGCTGGTCGCCGGCCAGCCCCTCGAGCTCGCCGCCGGCGAAGTCGACCAGGAAGTGGCGACGGCTGCGCGGCGGCGGGTCGGGGTCGCCAGGCACCCCGCCCCAGCCCTGACGGGTGCGGATGACCCGGGCCGGCGGGGCACCGGCCGGCTCGGCTGAGAAGGTATGGGTGCGGTAGCGCAGCTCGCGTGCCTCGCCGGCCCGCAGCGGGGTGTCGCTCACCCAGAAGGCGACGATGTTGTCGTGGGTCTCGTCCGGGGCAGGGATCTCCACCAGCTGCACGCGGCCCGCTCCCCAGGGCTCGAGGGGCTCCACCCACTGGCTGGGGCGACGCTCGTAGCGGGCCTCCAGGTCCAGGTAGTGGGCGAAATCGCGGGCCCGCTGCACCAGCCCGAAGCCCCCGGGATCGCGGTCGAGCAGCGCCGAGACGCGCAGCGCCTGCGGGTTGGTGAGCGGGCGCCAGATCCACTCCTCCTCGCCGGTGAGCACCAGCAGGCCGTCGGAGTCGTGCACCGCCGGGCGATGGTCATCCACGGCCCGCGGGGTGGTGTCGCCGTGGGCGAACATGCTGGTCAGGGGTGCGATGCCCAGGGTCTCCACGTCGCGGCGGGCGAAGAGCCGGGCGGTCACCTCCACCTCGATGTCGCGTCCCGGGGCGATGTCGAAGCGGTAGGCGCCGGCCAGCGAGGGGCTGTCGAGCAGGGCCAGCACCGTCATGCGGGTCGCCTCCGGGGCCGGGCGGACCAGCCAGAACTCGCGGAAGGCCGGGAACTCCTCGCCGCGGGGCCGGGCGGTGTCGATGGCCAGCCCGCGGGCGGAGAGGCCATAGCCCTGGCCGCGCCCCACCAGTCGGAAGTAGGAGGCGCCCAGGAAGACGGCGAACTCGTCCTGGACCGCGGCGCGGTTGAGGGGGAAGTGCAGGCGAAAGCCGGCATGGCCGGCGCCGGCGAGGTCCTGCTGCACCAGCCCGGCGGCCGCGTCGTCGTAGCGGAAGCGCTCGGGGTCGAAGTCGAGCGGGATCACCTCGCCAGCCTCCACGCTGTTGAGCCGCACCGGGGCATCGAACAGGAAGCCGGTGTGGAAGAGCTGCACCGTGAAGCGCCCCGCGTCGCGCCACAGGGCGGCCTCGGGGCGGAAGCGGATCTGGCGATAGGTGTCATAGTCCAGGTCGCGCAGCGCGGCGGGCAGTGCCGCCGTGCCGGGGTCATGGGGCCGCGCCGCCAGCGCCTGGGCGTCTTCGGTGACCCTGGT
Organism: Halomonas shengliensis; assembly: GCF_900104135.1. GTDB lineage: Bacteria > Pseudomonadota > Gammaproteobacteria > Pseudomonadales > Halomonadaceae > Halomonas > Halomonas shengliensis. Next base: position 504,981 of record NZ_FNIV01000001.1, read on the forward strand.
GAAGAGCGCCTCGACCGCCTCGGGGGCGGTGGCGGCGACGGCAGGGGAGGTCGCCGCCAGCAGCAGAGCGAGGCCGGTGACCAGGCCGGCGATGGGTCTCGGGGGCATGGCGCGTCTCTCCCGGGGTTGCTGACTCAGTGTCGTCACGGATGGCGGATCCTGCACGTGGCACCGCCACGCTGCATTGTGGTACAAGTCTTGTACATAATGGTTCATAAGTACATGGCATGCCATGGGCTACCCTGAGTCAGGAAGCGCGTTCCCCTTCACCCGCCCCCAGGAGCCACCCTGATGCCGCGTCTGCTGGGCCTCGCCGTCCTGCTCAATGTGCTGCTGCTGGTACCCCTGTGGGTGCGCTTCGGGGCGATCGACACCCGCTGGCTGGCCCTTGAGGCGGTGCTGGTGGTGGCCCTGCTGGTGCTGCTGCCGGCCGGTCGCTTCGCCTGGCTGCGCCCGGTGCTGACCCTGGCGGTGCTGATGGCCCTGCTCGCCGGGCTGGGCGATGCGGCTACCCACCTCGCCTTCGGGCGCCCGCTCAACCTCACCCTGGACCTGCCCCTGCTGCGCTCGGTGCTCCACCTGCTGGAGGGCAACCTGGGCGACCTCCTGGCCTGGGCTGTCGTGGCGCTCGCCGTGGCACTGGTCGTCGTCGGTGGCTGGGGGCTGAACCGCGGCCTGGGCCTGGTCCAGGGCGTAACGCCGGGGGCCCTGGGCCGCGGGGTGGCGGGGCTGGCGCTGGCGGTGAGCCTCTTCCTGCTGGCGGCCCAGTGGCATCACCAGCGCTGGCTGCCAGTGGCGCGGGCGCCGGCCATGGACACCCTGCGCTTCCAGGCCGAGCAGCGGGTGGCGACCCAGCGCGCCCGCCGCGACTTCGCCGCGCGCCTGGCGGCGGCTCCCGGCCGGGCCACGCCGCTGCCGGGGCTGGCCGGGCGCGACCTGCTGCTGGTGTTCGTGGAGTCCTATGGTGCCGCGGCGCTGTTCGATGCCCCCTTCGCCGAGGTCGTGCGGCCGCGGCTCGCCGAGGCCGCCCGGCGGCTGGCCGAGGCCGGGCTCACGGTGGCCAGCGGGGTGCTGGCCGCACCGATCCGCGGCGGCCAGTCCTGGCTCGCCCACGCCAGCGTGCTGGGCGGGCTCGCCATCGACAACTCGCTCTGGTACCGCCTGATGCTGGCCAGCGACCGGACCACCCTGGTGGACGACCTGCGTGCCACCGGGCACCGCAGCGCGACCCTGATGCCCGCCATCACCCTCGCCTGGCCCGAGGGCAAGGCCTACGGCTTCGACGAGATCCATGCCGCGGCGGATATCGACTACGCCGGACCGCCGCTGAACTGGGTGACCATGCCCGACCAGTTCACCCTGCACTACCTGGAGCGGCGCCTGCGTTGGCCCAGCGAGGCGCCGCTGTTCGCCCAGGTGGCGCTGATCTCGAGCCATGCCCCCTGGACGCCGATCCTGCCGCTGCTCGACGACTGGGAGGCGGTGGGCGACGGCCGCATCTTCCGGCGCTGGGCCGACGCCGGCCCCGCCCCCGACGTCCTGTGGCAGGACCTGGCGCGGGTGCGCGAGCACTACGCCCGGGCGATCGATTATTCGGTCGCTGCCGGCACCCGCTGGGCGGAGGCCTTCGTCGACGACGACACCCTGCTGGTGCTGCTCGGCGACCACCCGTCGGCGCCGCTGATCGTCGGCGAACAGGCCGGCTACGGCGTGCCGGTCCACGTGATCAGCGGCGATGCCGCCCTGGTCGAGCCCTTCCTGTCCCGCGGCTTCGTGCCTGGCATGCACCCGGACACCCGGGTGCCGCTGGCCGGGCTCGAGGCCCTGCGCGGCTGGCTGCACGAGGACTTTGGCCCATGATGACCCCCGTGATCCTGGCCGGCGGCAACGGCGTGCGGCTCTGGCCGCTGTCGCGCCGGGCGCGCCCCAAGCAGTTCCTCGCCCTGGAGCAGGACGGCAGCCTGCTGGCCGCTACCCTGGCCAGGCTCGAGGGGCTGCCCCTCGCCCCACCCATCGTCGTCTGCCACGAGGCGCATCGCTTCCTGGCCGCCGAGCAGCTTCGCCAGGCCGGGGTGGAGGAGGCGACACTGCTGCTCGAGCCCGAGGGGCGCGGCACCGCCCCGGCCGTCGCCCTGGCGGCGCTGCTGGCCGAGCGAGAGGGGCGCAAGGGGCCGCTGCTGGTGCTGCCCTCGGACCACCACCTGGGCGACGCGGCCGCCTTCCGCGAGGCGGTGGCCGACGCCGTGCGCCTGGCCGAGCGGGGTCACCTGGTCACCTTCGGCGTGGTGCCGACCCGTGCCGAGACCGGCTACGGCTACCTCCAGGCGGGGGAGTCCCTGGGAGGCGAGGGCGTCGCGGTGGCGCGCTTCGTGGAGAAGCCCGATGCCCGGCACGCCGCGGTCTTCCTGGCCGCCGGCGACCACTACTGGAACAGCGGCATCTTCGTGCTGCGCCCGGCGGACGTCCTGGCGGCGCTGGCCCGCCACGCCCCGGCGATCCTCGACGCCTGTCGTGCGGCCCTGGCGGACGCCGCCGCCGACCTGGACTTCCTGCGCCCCGGCCGGGACGCCTTCCTGGCCTGTCCCGCGGACTCCCTCGACGTGGCGGTGATGGAGCGCACCGACCGGGCGGCCATGGTGCCGCTCGCCGCCGGGTGGAGCGACATCGGCTCCTGGCAGGCGTTGTGGGAGGTGCTGCCCCGTGACGAGAACGACAACGCCCTGCGCGGCGACGTGCTGTGCGAGGCGAGCCGGGGGCTGCTGGTGCACGCCGAATCGCGGCTGGTGGCGACCCTGGGGGTCAAGGACCTGGTGGTGGTGGAGACCGACGACGCGGTGCTGGTGGCCGACCGCGCCAGCAGCCAGGCGCTGCGCGGACTGGTGGCAAGCCTCGAGGCCGAGGGCCGCGCGGAGACCCGCCAGGCCGCCATGGTCTTCCGCCCCTGGGGACACTACGCCACGGTGGATGGCGGCGAGCGCCACCAGGTCAAGCACATCACGGTGCGCCCCGGCGCACGGCTGTCGCGTCAACTCCATCACCATCGCGCCGAGCACTGGGTGGTGGTGCGCGGCACCGCCCGGGTGACCCTGGACGAGACGACCTTCCTGGTGGGGGAGAACGAGTCGACCTTCATCCCCGTGGGGCGGGTCCACTGCCTGGAGAACCCCGGGCTGATCCCCCTGGAGCTGATCGAGGTGCAGTCCGGCAGCTACCTCGGCGAGGACGACATCGTGCGCCTGGACGACCGCTACGGGCGGGATCGCGACGGCGAGTAGCGGCGGCTGGCAGCGGCGGGTTGCGAAGGAGAAGGCCCGGTCAGTAGATCCGGAAGCGGCGGTGCTCGGGGTGCCCCTCCTGCTCCTGGATCACCTTGCGGTAGCGCTTGTACTCCCACTGGTACTGGGCCGGATCCAGGGCGATGGCGGCCTCCACGCAGGCGTTGACGCCGGTGGCGGACTCGGCCTCGTCGGCCGCGTAGACCCGCTCGTCGGCGGGCAGGAAGTGGATCTCGAAGCCCCGGCCGGGGAGGCGCCTGGCCACCCCGGTGACCACCCGGGCCTGGGTGCGGGCGACCAGCTTGGGCAGCAGGGTGGCGGTATAGGCGAGGCGGCCGAAGAAGGGCGCGAACACGCCGCTGCCCCAGTCGGGCTCCTGGTCGGGCAGGATGCCGATCGCCTCGCTTCGCTTGAGTGCCTTGAGCAGGGCGGCCACGCCGCGGGGGTTGGTGGGCACCAGGCTCGCCCCCATGCGCTCGCGTCCGGCGCGGGTCACGGCGTCGAGCTCGGCGATCTTGGGCGGCTCGTACATGGCGGTGAAGGGGAAGTGGCTGGAGAGCCAGAAGTTGAGCACCTCCCAGTTGCCGAAGTGGGGGGCCAGCACGATCACCCCGCGCCCCTCGGCGCGGGCCTCGTCGAGCAGCTCGCGGCCGTGCACGGCGAGTATCGAGGCCTCGACCCGCTCGGGCGCGCCCTGCCAGGCGAAGCCGATCTCCAGCATGGTGGCGGCTGAGTGGGTCAGGCTCTGCCGTGCCAGGCGGCGGCGCTCGTCGGCGCCCCGGTCCGGGTAGACCGCGGCCAGGTTGGCCGCGGTGACCTCGCGCTCGCGGCGGCTGAAACGGTGCACCAGCGGCCCCACGAGGCGGGCCAGGCGCCACAGGGTGGCGAGGCGGCGGCCGGCCAGTACCCGCCACAGGGTGGCGATGGCGCGGGCCTGGAGGGCGCTTGAGCGGGAAGCGGCCTTGCCCATCGGGCCTATACCAGCCAGGTCTCGAGGTTGTCGGGGGAGCGCTTCTCCTGCAGCCCCTTGAAGCCCTTCACGCAGCGGATCACCAGCCACACCACGGCCACCAGCCACAGCACGAAGCCGATCAGCACGAACATCAGTACGCCGGAGACGCAGAAGTAGAGCAGGCCGATCCAGAAGGTGCGGATCTGGTAGCGGTAGTGGCGGTCGAGCCACTCCGGTCCCTTGCCCTGGTAGACGTAGGCGATCACCACCCCGACCAGGGCGGTGAGCCCGCCGGTGACGATGCTCGCCAGGTAGAGGGCGTAGATCACCATGGGCAGGGTGGTGTCGACGGGCTTGGGGGATTCGATGATCACGTGGTCGTTCTGCAGGTTGTCGCTCATGGGGACAGCGTCCTGGAGGCTAAGGGTTTCGGCGCCGCCCATGATACCCGGCACGGGCGGCAATGCCACCGCCGGTTCAGGCGGTGGCGGGCTCCTTGCCGCCGGACTCCTTGCTACGTAGGGGGCGGCTGATCTCCAGCAGGTTGCCGTCGGGGTCGCGCAGGTAGAGCGACTCGATGGGGCCGGTGGCGCCCTGGCGCTCCACGGGGCCGAGCTCGACCTCCACCTCCAGCGCCGCCAGGTGATCGGCGACCTCGTCCAGCGGCAGCAGGCTGCGCAGGCAGAGGTCCAGGCTGCCGGGGGTGGGGGTGGCGGCGCGGGGCTCGATATCGGTGGCGGTCCAGTGCAGGCGCAGGGCCAGGTCGCCGAGGATCAGGTCGACGCGCTCGCGGTCGCGGTAGCGCACCTCCAGCCCCAGCACCCGGGAGTAGAAGTCGACCGCTCGGGAAATGTCGGTCACGGTGATGACCAGATGGTCCAGACCTGACAGCATTCGTCTCTCCTTAGAGGGATGTTTCTGGCCTTGAGGGATGATTCAGGCGAAAAGGGTTCTGCCCCAGAGGATACGATGATGCCGACCTGCCCGCTATGCGCCGCCGAGGATGCGCCGCACTTCCACCGTGATGCTCGGCGCGACTACCACCGCTGCCGGCGCTGCGACCTGGTGTTCGTGCCGCCCGCCTTCCGGCTCTCCGCGGCCGAGGAGCGCGCGGTCTACGACCAGCACCAGAACTCGCCGGACGACCCGGGCTATCGGCGTTTCCTGTCGCGCCTCTTCGCGCCGCTGTGCGAGCGCCTTGCCCCCGGGGCGCGGGGGCTGGACTTCGGCGCCGGGCCGGGGCCGACCCTGTCGGTGATGTTCGAGGAGGCGGGCCATCCCATGGCGATCTACGACCCCTTCTATGCGCCTGACGTGTCGGTCCTCGATGCGACCTATGACTTCATCACCGCCAGCGAGGTCGTCGAGCACCTCTTCGCCCCCGGCGAGACGCTCGCCCGCCTGGCCGCCATGCTGCGCCCCGGCGGCTGGCTGGGGCTGATGACCAAGCGTGCCGGCGACCGCGAGGCCTTCGCCCGCTGGCACTACATCCTCGACCCCACCCATGTGGCCTTCTTCAGCGCGGCGAGCTTCCGCTGGCTGGCCGATACGCTCGACATGACCGTCGAGTTTCCCGCCGCCGACGTCGCCCTGCTGCAGCGGCGCTGACCGGTCGGCGACGATCCAGGCATCCCCCGTGTCACAAGTTACATAGATAACTCTAATAAAGTTAACTCTTCTCTTTCCGACTAATGATCAGCTGAGCGGAAGTGGCCTTTGTGTATCCCCATGACGCTCGGCGGGGTGCACTCCATGCCAATCGACAGTGCATCTCACGACAAACGCTTCTCTGCTCTTCGTGCCTATTGTGTATTCGTACCGACCGGTTATCAGACCGAGATGGCAATTCAATAATAATAGTCGTGCATGCGAGATCGTCTGGCCCGGTGGTTTATTGGTCTTTCCCTGTGTGGCTTACATGCTGACGAAGTATCAATGACTAAGCGTGAAACAACAGGGCACACAATAACAATGGAGAAAAATGATGAAAGAAACCACGAATAGTGAGGCTCAAGACCTCGATTTTTCTGAACGCCCCGTTCCGGCAGAAGGCAGGATGCCGCTTGCTAATCTGATGATGGCCTGGTGGGCGGTATGCAGCGCGATCTTTTATATGGTGGTGGCAGCCGCCATGGCGCGTACTTATGGAACTGCTAATGCCTTGCTGGGTATTGTCTTGACGGTGATTGCCTATGGCCTGATCAATGGCATCATCAGCCGTTACTCTATGAAGACGGGGTTGACCGTTGCGCTTTTCTCGAAGGTGCTTTTCGGCCACTTCGGTGCCGTCGTGGCGACGCTGATATTCTTTGCAACCGCCCTCTACTACGCGGTGTTTGAAGGTTATGTGATGGCACTGGTGCTGTCGGAGTGGAGTGGAAGCCTCTCCATGCCGTTGGCCACGGCGATCGTGGTGATATTCGGCGTCGCCTTGATATTCGGTAGCGTGCAACACTGGCTGGATAAGTTTAATGGCGTCCTGCTGCCAGTCTATGTGATTGGCATGCTGGTTGCGGTTGGCATGGCCGTGGCGGAGTTCGGTTATCCGTCGGGTTGGTTGACCCGTGTACCGGAGGGAGGAGCTTCTCCCTTGGGTTGGTTGCACACCTTTGCCTACTACATGGGCGTCTGGGTGCTGATGATGTTCACCTTCGATTATGCACGCTTTGGGCGCAAGAAGGACTCCGGGTTTCATGCCCGCATCACTTTCGGCGTTCCTTTCTATGCCATGACCTTCCTGTTCAGCGGTGTTGTCGGCATCCTTCTCGATTCCATGATACCCACGGATGGGCTATCCGAGGCCTCCATCGTCCTGGGCCTGCTGGAGTTGATGGGAGTTGGGGGGCTGCTGCTGGTCTGGGTGACCCAGAGCCGTATCAATACGGCCAACTTCTATCTCGCGACCGTCAACTTCGAATCCTTTGTACGCAAGGTGACGGGGATTCGCCTGTCCAAGGTGCTGGCGGGCTGCATGATAGGCGTGATCGCTTATGTGCTTATGATGGCGGATGTCTTCTCCTACATTCTTCAGGCTCTGGCCTATCAGGGAGTCTTTGTGGTGGCGTGGGTAGGAGTCGCTCTGGCGCACATTCTGTCCCGCACCTATCAGGACCGCTTCAATGGCCATGTTGAACTGGATAACGCCTATATCCCTGCCTTTAACCCCTGTGGGTTGATGGCCTGGTGCGGAGCCGCGCTGGTAGGCATCGTGATCATGCAACTTCCTTCGGTCTCTGGGTTCTCCGCGCCGGTCACCTTCCTTTGTGCCTACATGACCTACTCACTGGGCTTGCGTTTCGCCAAGGCGGAGTGGTACGTGGCCAGCCTCCAGAAGCTGTAAGGTCCCGGATGGTCAGATCGGTCGCGACTGAATCTTTCAGGATTGCATCATTCGCGATTGTTAATCACCTGATTATAGAAACATGATCCAAGGTGGTCGCTCATATTGCCGAAACGGAAAGATAAATAAAACAATTGCAGCAACAATAGCCTCAACAACAAGAGAGTGATCAATATGTCAAAGCTAAGAGTCGCCGTAGATGCCGGCGGAACCTTTACCGACGTCTGTATCTATCATGAAGATACTCAGCAGTTCCGCGTCACCAAGGTTCCCTCTACGCCAAGCAACCCCAAGCAGGCCGTGATCGACGGGGTGCGGCGTGGCGAAATTGATCTTTCGGACGTGGAGCTGTTCTTCCACGGCACCACCGTTGCCACCAATGCGCTGATCACCCGTCGCTTCCCCAAGGCGGCACTGGTCACCACCAAGGGCTTTCGCGATGTGATCGAGATTCGTGACGGCACTAAGGATAATCTGTGGGATGCCTACGAGGATGTGAGTGGCCCCTACATCCGCCGTCGCGATCGTTTCGAGGTGACCGAGCGCGTCGATTACGCCGGTGAAGTGGTGACCCCGCTGGATGAGGAGGAGGCCCGCATCCTGGCTCGCAAGCTCAAGCGGCGTGGTGCCACCACGGTAGCGGTGTGCTTCATCAACTCCTATGCCAACGCTGAGAACGAGAAGCGCATGCGGGAGATCCTCGAGGAGGAGATTCCCGAGGCGAGCGTCTCGACGTCATCGGATATCCTGCCCGAGATATTCGAGCATGACCGCTTCAATACCGCGGTGGCGAATACGGTGCTGGGTCCGCTGGTGTCGGACTACGTCAAGCAACTCGACGATGAGTTGAGCGCGGGTGGCTACGATAACGACCTGCTGCTGCTGCACTCCGGTGGTGGCTCGATGACTCCGGCCATGGCGAAGCACTTCCCGGTGCGTCTGGCGGCCTCCGGTATCGCCGCGGGGGCGATCGCCGCCAAGCATATCGCCGAGCAGTGCGGTTATCAGAATGCCGTCGGGCTGGATATGGGGGGCACCTCTACCGACATCTCGCTGATCCATGATGGTGAGCTGCGCGTGACCAAGCAGTGGGGAGTGGAGTATGGGCACCCCATCGTGTTTCCGAGCATCGAGGTACTGACCGTTGGTGCCGGCGGGGGCTCGCTGGCGCATATCGACATCGCCGGGGCCCTGCGCAATGGCCCGCAGTCTGCGGGGGCCGACCCGGGTCCGGCCTGCTATGAGCGTGGCGGCACGGAGCCTACCAATACCGATGCCAACCTAGCGCTAAACCGTCTGGGCACCGTGCTTGCCGGCGGCGCACTCGAGCTGAACCGGGAAAAGGCAACCCAGGTCATCGAAGAGCGTGTCGGCCAGCCGCTGTCGTTGGACACGGCCGAGGCGGCACAGGCGGTCATCAAGGTGGCGAATGCCAACATGGCCGATGCGGTGCGGCTGGTATCGATCCGCCGTGGCCTGGACCCGCGTGACTTCGCCCTGATCGCCTTCGGTGGTGCCGGTGCCCTTCACGGTGCCGAGGTGGCCAAGGAGCTGGGCATCCCGGCGGTGATCGTGCCCCCCAATCCCGGGGTGACCTCGGCGATGGGGTGTCTGCTGGTCGATATCCAGCACGACCTCTCGATGATGTACACCGCGGCGGCGGAGAGTGCCGACCTGGAAGACCTCGAGCGCCAGTTCCGGTCACTGGAGGACGAAGCGGTGGACAGGCTGCGCCACGAGGGCGTCGCCGACGCCGATGTAGTCCTGCAGCGTGGCATCTCCATGCGCTATCAGGGACAGTGGCGCTCCCTGCAGGTGGCGATGGGTAGCGGCGAAGCGTCACTCGAGGATGCCATCGAGATGTTCCACCAGGAGCATGAGCGGCAGTTCTCCTTCCGCCAGAATGCGCTTCCCGTCGAGATCTACCAGCTTCACCTGCGTGCCGTGGGCAAGACGCCCAGGCCGGAGTTTCCGCGCAGCGAGCGTCAGCCGGGTGCCCAGGCAGAGCCGCATGCACACCGCGAGGTCTACTTCGAGGGGCAGTGGTACCAGACGCCGGTCTACGATCGGACAACCCTGCCGGTAGGCTTCGAGTTCTCCGGTCCCGCCATCATCGACCAACTGGACTCCACCACCGTGGTACCGCCCGATACGGTGGCGTCGATCGATGAGTGGAAGAATATTCGCATTCAACTGATTCAGTCGGGAGAGAAGGCATGATCATGGCACATACCTACAAGGACAACGCTCTCGATCCGGTTACCTTCGAAGTCCTCAAGAACGCCTTCGCGACCAGTGTCGACCTGATGAGCGAGCAGATCCTGCGCACCTGTTACTCATTCGTCATCTACTCGCGCGACTTCTCCTCCGCGCTGTGCGATGCCGAGGGCAATACGGTCATGCAGGGCAGCGGCGACATCGCGGTGCACGTCGGCACCCTGCACTTCCAGTGCAAGGCGGTGCTCGAGGAATTTGCCGGCGATATTTACCCCGGTGATGTCTTCGCCATCAACGATCCTTACCGTGGCGGCACCCACCTCAACGATGTCAGCTTCATTCGCCCGATCTTTTCCGAAGGGCAGATCATCGGCTTTGCCCAGAACAAGGGGCACTGGGCGGATATCGGCGGCAGCGTGCCGGGCTCCTTCGACGTCAACGCCAGCACCCACTTCAGCGAGGGGCTTCGCATCACGCCGGTGCGTGTCTGGCGCGAGGGCGTATTCCTGCACGATGTCGCTCAGTTGTTGGTCTCCAACACCCGCGCCCCGGCCCAGGCCCTGGGGGATCTGCAGGCCCAGGCAGAGGCCACGGCGGTCTGTGAGCGTGAGGTTCTGCGTCTGGTCGACAAGTACTCCAAGGCTACCGTTGTGGCGGCCATGCAGGAGACCCAGGACTATGTCGAGCGGGTCGTTCTCAAGAGTCTGGCGGGAATGCCGAAGGGCGAGTGGGAGACGGTCGACTATATCGATGCCGACCCTGCGCTGGGTGAGGGGATGGTGCCGATTCGCATCAAGCTGACGCTGGATGGCAACGGCATTCACTATGACCTGTCGGGTTCGGCGCCTGCGGTCTCCACCTTCCTCAACTCCAGCTATGGCACGACCCACTCCGCCATCTATGCCGGTACCAAGACCTTCTTCCCCGATGTTCCGCTCAACTCCGGCTTCTATCGTGCGGTGACGGCCAATATTGGTGAAGAGGGCAGCGTGGTGAACGCGGGCTGGCCTCATGCGGTCACCGGTTTCTGCTCCGGCCCCTATGAGAAGGTAATGAACGGTATCTTCGAGCTGTGGAGCGGGGTCATGCCGAAGCGTGCCATGGCCTGTGCCTTCAACCTGGAGTACCTGCTGATCGGCGGTAATGATGGACGCACCGGCAGCGGCGACTACTTCATGTGGTATGACTGGATGGCCGGCGGCTGGGGCGGTCGTCAGACCAAGGATGGCTCATCGGCCACTTCGCCGGTATTCGGCACCGGGCTGGCGGTTCAGCCGGTGGAGGGGCAGGAGAGGCTGAACCCCGTACTGACCATGTGTCACGAGATCAGCATGGACTCTGCCGGGCCGGGCCGCTTCCGCGGCGGCTGTGGTGTCGAGAAGGGAGGCAAGCTGACCCAGGTCGACAAGACGGTGATGAGCTACTGCTGTGACCGCGGCCGTTCGGTGACCTGGGGGGTGAATGGCGGGCTGCCCTCCGTGCCGCACGGGGTGTGGATCAACAAGGGAGCGCCGGATGAGAAATACCTGGGGGCCACCTTCTCGAACGTCACGGTCCGCTCCGGAGATACCTTCACGCGCCCCTCGGCGGGTGGCGGTGGCTTCGGTGACCCGCTGGAGCGCGAGGCGGAAGCGGTGCTGGAGGATGTGATCGATGGCTATGTGTCTGTCGAGCGTGCGGAGTGCGACTACGGCGTCGTGATCCAAGTCAACGATCCTGATATCGACGACTATGAGATCAATGCCGAGCGCACGGCCAAGGCTCGTGAGTGGATTCGGGCGAATCGGCGGGAGTGGTTGCAGACCCCACCCGAAGACGTCGCCAAACAGTATCGAGATGGCGAGCTGAATGTCCTGGACGTGATTCGTCGCTACGGCGTGGTGCTGGACTGGGGCACCGGCGAGCTGCTGGAGAAGTCGACGCAACAGTATCGTGACTCGCTGGCCAAGCGCTCATCATGTTACTGGACGTGATATTGCGATCGCTGACGTGAACGGGGAGACTTCGGTAGGACCTTGGCCTGATCAGGTGGGGCCGGGCCTCCGGAGTCTCGTCTTCGTTGCGACACGCCCAGATACGGTGCGTGAACTGAGAGGAGTGGCATGAATACAACGACGACAATGCCAGAATCCGCCGAGTTGCCAGGAGCTGCCGGTTTACCGGGAACCACTGATTTACCAGGAACCACGGGGCCGACAGGGCCCGTGGGAGGCACAAGGCCCGACACACGGTTAAGCTCCAACTCCCAGGAACGCTGGACGCAGATCATTTCCGACACCTACTTTCCATTGACCCTGAGCTACGGTGACCATGAGGAGGATGCCTTCCAGGGATCGCTGAAGGTCTGGAAGGCGGCGGGTAGTGACTACTCCCTGTCTCGCCTCACCTCCGACAGGGCCGAGTACTCCCGGTCGAGCTCGCAGATTGCCGAGGATAGCCAGGCCTCGTTTCTGGTGACGATCCCGCTGCGGGCCCAGGTGTTCTTTTCCCAGCATGGAAGAAACCTGAACTGCCCACCGGGCCACTTCATCGTCGAACAGGGCGATGCGCCCTATCGGTTCGGCTATGCAACACCGAACGACATGTGGGTCTTCAAGGTACCCGAGGGTTCGATGAGGTCCCGCATTCGGCGCCCGGAGCGCTATTCGCAGCACTGCTTCTCCGCACAGCAGGGCATCGGCTGTGCCTTCGTCGAATTCCTTAAGGTCTGCTCACTGCATGTGAATGAGTGCAGCGTGGAGGATCAAAGCCGCTTATTCGAGCAGGCCCTGAGCATGTTGTCGATGGTGCTGGAGCAGGATGAGCGGGTGCTGAACAGCGACCAGTCACATCTGAAGACCGCCCACCTGATGCGTATCGAGCGCTATATCTCGGCCAATCTGGGGGACCCTGAGCTGTCACCCGCTCGTATCGCCCATTCCTGCGGCATCTCCCTGCGCTACCTGCACAAGCTCTTTGCCGGATCGGGATACACGGTCGGCGAATGGATACGTGCCCAGCGACTGGAGGCCGCGCATCGCGAGCTCGAGTCGCTACCCGTGGGAGTCAATATCGGCGAGGTGGCCTACCGCTGGGGGTTCTCGGAGCAGGCGCAGTTCAGCCGTGCGTTTCGTAGGCGGTTCGGTTATTCCGCCAGCGAACTGCGGGATCGTCCGACGTGAGTGGCGGCAATGTGATTCGAAGACGGCAGTTAACCGTTAAGCGTTAAGAGAAAGGAGGCAAGTCTTGCTATGCAGAGAACACAGGCCGTGAGCCAACTTCAAATCGACGATAGTCAGGTGATCGTGACCCGCTGGGACTTTCCTCCCGGGTCGGAAACGGGCTGGCATCGCCATGAACATGACTACGTGATCGTTCCTTTGACCGACGGTCGGATGCGACTGGAAACGCCCGAGGGAGAGAGCGTGGTCACCCTCGAGGCTGGTGTTTGCTATACGCGAGTCGAAGGCACGGAGCATAACGTCATCAACGATGGCAAGGAGCCTTTTGCCTTTGTCGAAGTGGAAGTCAAGAAGTAAAAAACCGCCTGATGAAGCGGTGTACCATGGCGACGAGGTGACTCGTTTCAGAAGCCTTGGAGCGAGCGGTAAAGCCGCGCGAGTTACGCCTACCATCGACAGGCCCTGACAAGCCTTGCCGTCGGAGGGTGGCCAGGGGAAACAAATCGATTGACTCGCCGCCGGCCGGGCGTATGATTCGCGCGCTCACGATGACCGGCCAGGCGCCGGGCCGCCGCGGGCGGGCGCATCTGCGCGCTTTCTGCCACGCTTTCCCTTTCTCCCCTCTGCGCTGTGAGGCAACGCATGTCGCGGCAACTGCTGGCCATGGCCCTGGCCCCCCTGCTCGGGCTCTTCATCCTCGGCATCGGCAATGGATTCCTCTCCACCGTGATCACCCTGCGCCTGGACGCCGCGGGCGAGTCGGCGGTGGTGATCGGCTGGGTCTCTTCGGCCTACTTCATCGGTCTGGCGCTGGGCGCCATGCTCAACGACCGGCTGCTGCTGCGCATCGGCCATATCCGCGCCTACGGCAGCTTCGCCTCCCTGGTGGCGGTCACCGTGCTGCTGCAGGGGCTCTTCGAGCACCCCTGGGCCTGGTTCGCCCTGCGGCTGATCGGCGGCTGGGCCACGGTGGGGGTCTACCTGGTGATCGAGAGCTGGCTGCTCACCGCCGGTGACGCCAGGGTGCGCGGGCGGCTGCTGGCGCTCTACATGATCTCGCTCTACGCCGCCGGGGTGCTCGGCCAGCTGCTGCTGGGGGTCACCGAGGCGATGGGCGGGCCCTCCTCGTTCATGGTGATCGGCCTGCTGGCCTCGCTCTCGGTATTGCCCATGGCGATGATCCCGCGGGTCTCGCCGCTGATCGAGAAGGCCGAGCCGCTGCCGCCGCTGCGCCTGATCACCCTGACCCCCACCGGAGTGATGGGCAGCTTCGGCTCGGGCCTGGCGGTGGCGGCGGTCTATGCGCTGTTGCCACTCTACCTGCAGCGCATCGGCTTCACGGTGGACCGGGTCGGCCAGATGATGGCCATCGTGGTGCTGGGGGCGCTGCTGCTGCAGTACCCGGTGGGGCGCTGGTCCGACCGCCACGACCGCCAGATCGTGCTGATCGGCATCGGCGGCTTCTGCACGCTGATCTCCGCGGCGATCCTGTGGCTGCCGATGTCCCCCTGGCTGCTGGCGGGGCTGCTGTTCCTGCTGGGTGGCGGGGTCTTCTCGCTCTACCCGGTGGCGGTGGGCCACGCCGCCGACCGCGCCCCCGCCGGCGCCCTGGTGCGCATGAGCCAGGGCCTGCTGCTGATCAACGCCATCGGCTCGGCGGTGAGCCCGCCGCTGGTCTCGCCGGTGATGGGCGTGCTGGGGGACGCCGGGCTGTTCTGGAGCTTCGGCGCCCTGGGGCTCTTCCTGGTGGCCTTCTTCGGCTGGCGGCGCAGCGTGCGCCCGGCGCCGGTGCCGGTGGCGCCCTTCCATCCCACCGCGCCGATGTCCGCCGCGGGCGCCGAGCTGGTGGTCACCGAAGAGCTGGTGCAGGGGGCCATCGAGCACGAGCACATGGAGGACCTCTCCGACGCCGTGCCCGAGGTGGCGGTGGCGGAGCCGCTGGTGGGACCGCCGCCGGCCGACGAGGCGCATGTCGCCTACTTCGAGGAACCCGAGCCCGAGGAGGCACCCACCCAGGCGGAACTGGCGCTGGAGCCCGCCGAGCGGCGCTGAGAGCATCTGCGACATGGGGCTCGAGAGCGTCTGCGACCTAGGGCTAATGGCCGGCGAAAAGTAGGGAATCTACTATCGGCGTTATCATTTTCCCTGAGGTGTTTCGATGACTCCCTTCGCCGCCCCCGTCCGCGACCTCCGCTTCGTGCTCGAGGAACTGCTCGAGCACGGCTCGCTCTCGCTACCCGGCTTCGAGGAGGCCAGCCCCGACCTGGTGGAGGCCGTTCTGGAGGAGGCGGCGCGGCTCGCCGGCGAGGTGTGGGCGCCGCTCAACGCCAGCGGTGACCGCCAGGGCTGTACCCGTCGCGAGGATGGCGGCGTCAGCGTTCCCGACGGCTTCGCCGAGGCCTACCGTGCCTACGCCGAGGGCGGCTGGAACGGCATCGGCGTCGCCGAGGCGCTGGGCGGCCAGGGCCTGCCCGAGGTGGTGGCCAGCGCCGTCCAGGAGATGCTCCACGGCGCCAACATGGCGCTGGGTCTCTGCCCCATGCTTACCGCCGGCGCCATCGAGGCGCTCGCCCACCACGGCAGCGACGAACAGCAGGCCACCTACCTGCCGCGGCTGGTGGAGGGCAGCTGGACCGGCACCATGAACCTCACCGAGCCCCAGGCGGGTTCGGACCTCTCCAAGGTGCGCACCCGTGCCGTGCCCCAGGAGGACGGCAGCTATCGCCTCTTCGGCCAGAAGATCTACATCACCTGGGGCGAGCACGACGCCGCCGAGAACATCATCCACCTGGTGCTGGCGCGCAAGCCGGACGCCCCCGAGGGCAACAAGGGCATCTCGCTGTTCCTGGTGCCCAAGTTCCTGGTCAACGCCGACGGTAGCCTGGGCGAGCGCAACGACGTCACCTGTGCGGCCATCGAGCACAAGCTGGGTATCCACGGCTCGCCCACCTGCACCCTCGCCTTCGGCGAGAACGACGGCGCCATCGGCTATCGGGTGGGCGAGGAGGGGCGCGGCCTCAACCACATGTTCACCATGATGAACGAGGCGCGCCACAAGGTCGGCGTGCAGGGCATCGGCGTGGCCGAGCGCGCCTGCCAGCACGCCTTCGCCTATGCCCTCGACCGCACCCAGGGACGCAGTCCGCGCTCCGGCCGCGATGACTGCGCCATCGCCGACCACCTCGACGTGCGCCGCATGCTGCTCTCCATGCGCGCACGTACCGACGCCCTGCGCGCGCTGGCGCTCTATTGTGCCGCCCAGCTCGACGTGGCCCGCCACGCCGAGGAAGACGCCGAGCGCGCCGCCGCCCAGGCACGGGTCGACGTGCTGATCCCGGTGGTCAAGGCCTTCTCCACCGACCAGGCGGTGGAGATCGCCTCGCTGGGCGTGCAGGTCCACGGCGGCATGGGCTACATCGAGGAGACCGGCGCCGCCCAGCTGCTGCGCGACGCCCGCATCGCCCCCATCTACGAGGGCACCAACGGCATCCAGGCGCTGGACCTGGCCGGGCGCAAGCTGCAGCGCGACGGCGGTGCGGCCCTCGCGGGGCTGATCGATCAGGTGGAGGCCACCGCCGCCGCCCTGGCCGCCGACGCCGAGCTCGCTCCGCTGGGCGAGAGCCTGGTCGGCGGGGCCGCCGACCTGCGTGCCGCCATGGCCGCGGTGCTCGAGGCGGGCGCCGACCCCGAGCGCGGCGCCGATGCCGTCCAGGCCTACGCCACCCCCTTCCTGAGCCTGGCCGGCCACGTGCTGTGCGCCTGGCAGATGGGCCGGGCAGCACTGGCCGCCACCGCGGCCATCGCCAACGGCCGCGACGAACCCTTCTATCAGGCCAAGCGCCAGGCCGCCGACTACGCTATCCGTCAGTGGCTGCCCCAGGGCCGCGCCCAGCGCGCGGTGATCGAGGCGGGCATGGCGAGCCTCGCCGCCTTCGACGCCGCCACCCAGTGACCGACCCGCCGCCGGCCTCGCGCCGGCGGCACGCTTTCCGGACCACCCTCACGGAGCCTTCCCATGAGCCAGAGCATCTTCGAGCAGGGCCTGCCCAGGACCGCCGCCAACTTCGTGGCGCTCTCGCCGCTGACCTTCATCGAGCGTACCGCCTCGGTCTACCCGGACTACCCGGCGGTGATCCACGGCGCCACCCGCCGCGACTGGGGCACCACCTGGGAGCGCTGCCGGCGGCTCGCCTCGGCGCTGGCGCGGCGCGGCGTTAAGCCCGGCGAGACGGTGGCGGCCATGCTGCCCAACGTGCCGGCGATGTTCGAGGCCCACTTCGGCGTGCCGCTGGCGGGCTGCGTGCTCAACACCCTGAACATCCGTCTGGATGCCGAGGCGATCGCCTACATGCTCGAGCACGGCGAGGCGAAGGCGATCCTGGTCGATCCCGAGTTCGCCGATGTCATCGAGGCGGCGGTGGCGAAACTCGAGCAGAAGCCGCTGATCATCGACGTAGCCGATCCCGAGTTCGTGCCCGAGGGGCGCGCCATCGGCGAGGTGGAGTACGAGGCGCTGCTCGCCGAGGGCGACCCTGCCCATCCCTACCGGCTGCCCGAGGACGAGTGGCAGGCGATCTCGCTCAACTACACCTCCGGCACCACCGGCAAGCCCAAGGGGGTGGTCTACCACCACCGCGGCGCCTACCTGAACGCCACCAGCAACATCCTGGTGTGGGCGATGCCGCACCACCCGGTCTACCTCTGGACCCTGCCGATGTTCCACTGCAACGGCTGGTGCTTCCCCTGGACCATCGCCGCTGCCGCCGGCACCAACGTCTGCCTGCGCAAGGTGGAGCCGAAGCGGGTGATGGACCTGATCGCCGACGAGGGGGTGACCCACTTCAGCGGCGCGCCCATCGTGCTCAACGGCCTGGTCAACCTGCCGGACGCCGACAAGCGCGACTTCGACCACCCGGTGAAGGTCACCACCGCCGGCGCGGCGCCGCCCGCCTCGGTCATCGCCGGCGTCGAGCGCCTCGGCATCGACGTCACCCACGTCTACGGCCTCACCGAGGTCTACGGCCCGGTGACCTCCTGCGCCTGGCGCGAGGCGTGGGACGAGCTGCCCATGGAGGAGCGGGCGAAGCTGAAGTCCCGCCAGGGGGTGCGCTATCACATGCTCGAGGCGCTCTGCGTGGCCGACCCCAACACCCTGGAGCCGGTACCCAAGGACGGCGAAACCATCGGCGAGATCCTGATGCGCGGCAACAACGTGATGAAGGGCTACCTCAAGAATGAGGCGGCCACCGAGCAGGCGCTTGAGGGGGGCTGGTACCATACCGGCGACCTCGCCGTGTGGCATGCCGACGGCTACATCGAGATCAAGGACCGCTCCAAGGACATCATCATCTCCGGCGGCGAGAACATCTCCACCATCGAGGTGGAGGACTGCATCTACTCGCACCCGGCGGTGGAGGAGGCCGCGGTGGTCGCCAAGCCCGACGAGAAGTGGGGCGAGACACCGTGCGCCTTCGTCAAGCTCAAGGTGGGCTACGGCGAGGTCACCGAGCAGGAGATCATCGACCACTGCCGGGCGCATCTGGCGCACTTCAAGGCGCCGAAGACGGTGGTCTTCACCGAGCTGCCCAAGACCTCCACCGGCAAGATCCAGAAGTTCGTGCTGCGCGACGAAGCGCGCAAGCAGTAAGTCTTTCGATATCGAGGAGAGTGCAATGAGTGAGCAAGCGATCGGCGTGGTGGGCGCCGGCACCATGGGGCAGGGCATCGCCCAGGTGCTCGTCCAGAGCGGCTTCGCCGTCAAGCTCTACGACGTCGCCGACGAGCAGCTGAAGCGGGCCAGTGGCGCCATCGACAAGGGACTGGGCAAGCTGGTGGCCAAGGAGAAGCTTTCCGCCGATGACCAGCAGGCGGCCATGGCGCGGCTGGACACCACCTCCGACCTCGATGCCCTGCGCGACTGCGAGGTGATCATCGAGGCCGCCCCGGAGCAGCCGGCGCTCAAGGAGAAGCTGTTCCGCGACCTCAGCCGCCTGACCCATGAGGCGATACTGGCCTCCAACACCTCCTCGCTGTCGCTGACCCGGCTCGCCGCCGTGTGCGAGCGCCCCGAGCGGGTGGTGGGCATGCACTTCTTCAACCCGGTGCCGGTGCTGAAGCTGGTCGAGGTGATCCGCGCCGAGCAGACCAGTGACGCCACCGTGGCGCGCATCGAGGCGCTCACCGAGGCGCTGGGCAAGACCGCCGTGGCCATCGGCGACTCTCCGGGGTTCGCGGTCAACCGCCTGCTGGTGCCGATGATCAACGAGGCGGCCTTCCTGCTCCAGGAGGGCGTGGCCAGCGCCGAGGACATCGATGCCGCCATGAAGCTCGGCGCCGCCCATCCGCTGGGCCCGCTGGCCCTCGCCGACCTGATCGGCCTGGACGTCTGCCTCTCCATCATGGAGGTGCTGCAGGAGGGCTTCGGCGATCCCAAGTACCGCCCCTGCCCGCTGCTCAAGCGCATGGTCGACGCCGGCTACCTGGGGCGGAAGAGTGGCCGCGGCTTCCACGTCTACTAGGAAGCGACGATTCACTACTGCGCTCGATATCCTGGCCGCCGGCGGTCCTCGCTCTCCTCATGTAGCAGGCTACACTCCGGGAGCTGCGGTCCGGCGGCGACCAGCCTATCTTCGCTCGTGACGTGAATCGAACGCTCCCTTATTGCTGATACTCCCAAGAGGGGATTGCCGCCCAACCAAGCGTTCGCTAGGGTTGGGTCTTAACGTCTCAACACCGTGTCCACAATGTCTCAAGAACAACCGAGGAGTGCCCCATGAGCGAGTCCCTGATCGAGGTGGTCGACAACGCCGGCATCGTGCGCCTGACCATCAACCGGCCCAAGGCCCTTAACGCCCTGAACAGCGCCGTGCTGGCGGAGCTGGAGCGCGTGCTGGCCGGGCTCGAGGGTCGCGCCGACCTGCGCGCGGTGGTGATCACCGGCGCCGGCGAGAAGTCCTTCGTGGCCGGCGCCGACATCGCCGAGATGCGCGAGAAGACCCCCGAGCAGGCCCGCGACTTCGCCCGCCAAGCGCTCGACACCTTCAAGCGCCTGGAGACTCTGCCGGTGCCCACCGTGGCGCTGGTCAACGGCTTCTGCCTGGGCGGCGGCTGCGAGCTGGCGCTGGCCTGCGACTGGGCGGTGGCCAGCGACAACGCCCTCTTCGGCCAGCCCGAGGTGCTGCTCGGCGTGATCCCCGGCTTCGGTGGCACCCAGCGGCTGCCGCGCCGCGTGGGGCCGGCCATGGCCCTGGACCTGTGCACCACCGGACGCAAGATCGACGCCGCCGAGGCGCTGCGCATCGGCCTGGTCAACCGGGTGATGCCCCAGGCCGAGCTCGAAGGTTATGTGGAGGAGCTCACCAAGCAGCTGGGCGGCAACGGCCCACAGTCGGTGCGCGCCGCCAAGCAGGCGATCCACGACGGCATGGACCAGGACCTCGACAGCGCCCTGGCGCTGGAGAACGCCCTGTTCGCCTTCTGCTTCGCCGGCGACGAGCAGACCGAGGGCATGAGCGCCTTCGTCGAGAAGCGCAAGCCGAACTTCTGAGCCCTCCTCACGAGCCCCCGCGGCCGGTTATGGCCGCGGGGGTCCGCTGTCGCGACGTCTGTCCCGACCCAGCCCCCGCCTCTTCAGGCGCTCCACCAGTGCCTCCATCCGCGAGACATGGCTGCCGTGCCAGAACAGCTGGCCGCACGCCTCGCACTCGAGGAACGCCTCCACGTAGCGCCGTGTGAGCGGCTCCAGCCGGTGTTCCACCGCCGCCTTCTCGACCCTGGCCAACCGGCCGTTGCAGCGCGAGCAGCGGGTGAAGGGCGCCAGCACGGGGTAAAGGTCGAACTCGTCGCAGACCTCCTTCACCTGCCGCCAGGGGTCCACCTCTCGCACATAGTGGGCGAGCCGGATGCGCTTGCGCCTGAGCAGGGCGCGGTCACGGGTCAGCACCACCCGTGACTCCTGTTCGGCGAGGGCGGCCACCTCGGCGTCGTCGATGTCGTTGCGGTAGCGGCAGTCGAAGCCGAGCAGGCGCAGGTAGCGGGCCAGGCGGCCGAGGTGGGCATCCAGCACGAAGCGCGGGCGTGTCGGGGGAGTCGGGCGCAGGTGCCTGGCCGCCGGCGGGGCGGTGGGCCAGGGGTAGACGTCGACCCGCTCGCCGCCGGCGAGGATATGCGAGAAACCTACCGCGTCGCCGTCCACCAGGATGACGTCGACCTCGGTATGCGGCACCTCCAGCGACTCGATCACGTCCTTGATCGCGGCGCGTCGCGACACCTCGAGGGTGATGGCCTGGCCGCGCCGTCGCGGCGGGAGAAGGTCGTTCAAGCGGTCATGGAGATGGATGTCGGCGACGGCCATGGTGTTTCCTGTTGCTTGGGGGCTGCCCGGTCGGGGGCGGAGGCCGCCTCTGCGGTGTTCAGGGCGCCGGGTGCTGCGTAGTATGGCGCTTCATCGGTCGGTTCATCGCCGCCACCCGGCGCGATGAGCCTTCGCTCTCTCCCTGTGAACGGTGTAACACGTGATCGACTTCCTGGTGCAACTGGATCCCGTCCTGCAGGCGCTACTCGCCACCCTGTTCACCTGGGGCGTCACGGCGGCCGGTGCGGCCCTGGTGTTCTTCACCAGCGCGGTCAATCGCCGGTTCATGGACGCCATGCTCGGTTTTGCCGCCGGCGTCATGATCGCCGCGAGCTTCTGGTCGCTGCTGGCCCCGGGAATCGAGATGGCCGACCAGCTGGGGCACATCGCCTGGCTCACCGCCGTGATCGGCTTCATGGGTGGGGGTATCTTCATGCGGCTGGCCGACCGGCTGTTGCCCCACCTGCATCCCGACCTCGGCCTGGACAAGAGCGAAGGCATCAAGACCACCTGGCAGCGCAGCACGCTCCTGGTGCTGGCGATCACCCTGCACAACATCCCCGAGGGGCTCGCCGTGGGGGTGGCCTTCGGCGCGGTGGCCGCCGACCTGCCGTCGGCCACCCTGGGCGGCGCCCTGGCGCTGGCGATCGGCATCGGTATCCAGAACTTCCCTGAGGGCACGGCCGTCGCCATGCCCCTCAGGCGCGAGGGCATGAGCCGGCGCAGGAGCTTCCTGATGGGGCAGGCGTCAGGCGCCGTCGAACCGCTGGCCGCCGTCATCGGTGCCCTGTTCGTGATGAGGATGCAGGGCGTCCTGCCCTACGCCCTCTGCTTCGCCGCCGGTGCCATGATCTTCGTGGTGGTGGAGGAGCTGATTCCCGAATCCCAGCGCAAGAACGAGAACATCGACCTGGTGACCATGGCCACGATGAGCGGCTTCACGATCATGATGATGCTGGACGTCTCGCTGGGCTGATCGGCCATTCCCTCCCGAAGGGAGAGGGGCGTCGTCATCGAGAATCCTAAGCCCAATGCCCAAAAACGACGCGGCCGTGGCAGGAATGCCACGGCCGCGTTGGGTCCTATGCAGAGTAGTCGGCGATCAGGCCGCGTCGCCCCGCTTCAGCGACTGCATGTCGATGACGAAGCGGTAGCGGACGTCACCCTTCTGCATGCGCGTAAAGGCGGTGTTGATCTCGTCGATGTTGATCATCTCCACGTCGCAGGTGATGCCCTGCTCGGCGCACAGGTCGAGCAGCTCCTGGGTCTCGGGGATGCCGCCGATCAGCGAACCGGCCAGCACGCGACGCTTGAAGATCAGGTTGAAGCCCGCCACCGGCGGCTCGATGGGGTCCATCAGGCCCACCAGGATATGGGTGCCGTCGTAACGCAGCGTGGCCAGGTAGGGATTGAGGTCATGCTGCACCGGCACGGTGTCGAGCATGAAGTCGAAGGTCTCGGCCACGGCCGCCATCTGCGCCTCGTCGCTGGAGACGACCACATGGTCGGCGCCATGGCGCTTGGCCTCTTCCACCTTGGCCTCGGAGCGGGTGAACACCGTCACCTCGGCCCCCAGCGCCTTGGCCAGCTTGACCCCCATGTGACCGAGGCCGCCCATGCCGATCACCCCGACCTTGTGGCCGGCCTTCACGCCGTAGTGCTTGAGCGGCGAGTAGGTGGTGATGCCGGCGCACAGGATGGGAGCGGCGGAGGGGAGATCGATGCCCTCCGGCATGCGCAGCACGAAGTGCTCGCTGACCACGATGCGGTCGGAGTAGCCGCCCTGGGTGAGGCTGCCGTCCTGGCGGTCATCGCTGCCGTAGGTCATGGTGAAGCCGTTCTCGCAGTACTGCTCGACGCCTTCGCGGCAGGGCTGACAGTCGCGGCAGGAGTCGACCATGCAGCCGACCCCTACCAAGTCGCCCTCCTTGAAGTGGCTCACCGCGTCGCCCACGGCGGTGACGCGACCGACGATCTCGTGGCCGGGCACGATGGGGTAGCGGGTCATGCCCCAGTCGTTGTAGGCGAAGTGCAGGTCGCTGTGGCAGACGCCGCAGTAGAGGATCTCGATGGATACATCATCCGGGCGCGGCTGGCGGCGCTCGAAGGAGAAGGGTGCCAGGGGCTTGTCTTCGGCGAAGGCCGCATAGGCGCGGGTCTGGCTCATGTCAGGGATTCTCCTCGGGTCGTCGGATTGGTGAGGCGTGGCGGGTCGCCCGCCTCACTTGGCGAACAGCTGGCCCATGTCCTTGAACGCCTTGAACTCCAGGGCGTTGCCGCAGGGGTCGAGCAGGAACATGGTGGCCTGCTCGCCTACCTGACCCTGGAAGCGCACATAGGGTTCAATCACGAACTCGGTGCCGCGCTCGCGCAGCCGCTTGGCCAGCGCCTCCCAGTCGTCCCAGCCGAGCACCACACCGAAGTGGGGCACCGGCACGTCGTGGCCGTCCACCGCGTTGGTGTGGGCGTTGTCCTGGTAGGGCATCTTCGGGTGCTCGTGGATCACCAGCTGGTGGCCGAAGAAGTCGAAGTCCACCCAGTGGTCGCTGGAGCGACCCTCCTCGAGGCCGAACACCTCGCCGTAGAAGGCGCGTGCCGCGGGCAGATCATGGACGGGAATCGCCAGGTGGAAGGGGGCAAGGCTCATGGCAGTCTCCTCTTGCGTGGATAAGGGCGAGGGCAGGGCAGGCCGGTCCTACAGGTGGGCCAGCAGGGTCTCGGCGCTGCTCTGGTCGACTCCCTTCTCGTCGATGCCCAGGTATGTCACCACGCCGTCGTCGATGAGCATGGCGAAGCGCTGGCAGCGGGTGCCCATGCCGGCGGCGCTGGCGTCCTTCTCGAGCCCCAGGGCGCGGGTCAGCTCGGCGTTGCCGTCGGCCAGCATGGTGATGGCCTCGGCGTTCTGGTCGCGCTGCCAGGCGCCCATCACGAAGGCGTCGTTGACCGACAGGCAGGCGATGGCATCGACCCCCTTGGCCAGTATCTTGTCGGCGTTGACCACGAAGCCCGGCATATGGGTGTTGGAGCAGCCCGGGGTGAAGGCGCCGGGCACCGCGAACAGCGCCACCTTCCTGCCGGCGAGGAACTCGCCGGTGCTGAGATCCTGGGGACCCTCGGGGCCGTTGGTCTTGAGGGTGACGTCGGGGAACCGGTCGCCGGTGGCAATCGTCATGGGGCACTTCCTTCTTCTGATGAAAGGGTGGGATACCGCGACCCGCCAGTCTGCCTCGACCAGGCGGAGAACACCAAACACCGCCTTTCACGCTTGGCCGGCCACTCCTTGATGCCTGTCATGGTGGTATCGCGTTTACCTGCTATAGCTGTAGGGGGTCACCCTTCCTCGCCATCCAGGAGTCCGCCATGCCCGCCATGATGAAAGCCGCCGTCTTCGTCGAGCCCGGCCGCATCGAGATCGACGACCGCCCGATCCCCGACATCGGCCCCAACGACGCCCTGATCCGGGTCACCACCACCACCATCTGTGGCACCGACGTGCATATCCTCAAGGGGGAGTACCCGGTGGAGAAGGGGCTGATCGTGGGCCATGAGCCGGTGGGGGTGATCGAGAAGCTCGGCGCCAACGTCCAGGGCTACCGGGAGGGCCAGCGGGTAATTGCCGGCGCCATCTGCCCGAGCTTCACCTCCTACGCCTGCCAGGACGGCTGCAGCGCCCAGGACGGCGGCCACCACGCCCACGGCTACAAGCCCATGGGCGGCTGGCGCTTCGGCAACACCATCGACGGCGCCCAGGCCGAGTACCTGCGGGTGCCGGATGCCCAGGCCAACCTCTCGCCGGTGCCCGACGGCCTCACTGACGACCAGGTGCTGATGTGCCCGGACATCATGTCCACCGGCTTTGCCGGGGCCGAGTCCGCCAACATCAGGATCGGCGACAGCGTGGCGGTGTTCGCCCAGGGCCCCATCGGCCTGTGCGCCACCGCCGGCGCCAGGCTGCGCGGCGCGGGGCTGATCATCGCCGTGGATGGGGTCGACGAGCGCCTCGAGATGGCCAGGAAGATGGGCGCCGACGTCACCCTCAACTTCCGCCAGGTGGACGTGGTGGACGAGATCCGCAAGCTCACCGGCGGGCGCGGCGTGGAGGCCTCCATCGAGGCGCTGGGGCTGCAGCAGACCTTCGAGCAGGCGCTGCGAGTCATCAAGCCCGGCGGCACCCTGTCGAGCCTCGGGGTCTACTCCGAGAACCTGAGTATCCCGCTGGATGCCTTCTGCGCCGGCCTGGGTGACCATCGCATCGTCACCTCGCTGTGCCCCGGCGGCAAGGAGCGCATGCGCCGGCTGATGCAGATCATCGACAGCGGCCGCCTGGACCTAGGCCCCATGGTCACCCACCGCTACCCGCTGGAGAAGATCGTCGACGCCTACGACCTCTTCTCCCACCAGCGCGACGGCGTGCTCAAGATCGCCCTGGAAGTCTCCTGAGTCCTTGCGATGGCGGGAGTTCTGGTACACTCCCGCCATCCATGAGGTAGACGGAGACACGATGGAAACGGAACTCAGCGAGTTCGAGCGGCAGATGCGCCGCGAGATCAACTCATTCATGCACAACGAACAGCAGACCCGGCGCAAGGCGGCCACCCAGCCCCCCGAATGGCCCGCCGACGACGCCACCCCCGCCAAGCCCCAGCGCAGCAAGCCCGCCGGCGCGCCGAAGACCGGCCACCGAGTGAAGCTGGCAGTACGCACCAAGCAGCTCGAGATGGACACGGTGTTCGAGCACGTCTCCTCCAGCATCTCGAAGATCGAGGCCCAGCTGGAAGCCGAGAAGGCCGCCCGCAAGGCCGGCTACCCCATCATCGGCTACGTGATCGAGACCACCCGGCTGTAATCCTCCCGCGGCTGGGATAGGCTCTGGGCATTGCCCTGCCAGGAGCCCGCCGTGAAGATCACCCAGCTCAACATCTACCCGGTCAAGTCGCTGGGCGGCATCGCCCTGGATACGGCCGAGCTGACCGCCGAAGGCCTCGCCTGGGATCGCCGCTGGATGGTGGTGGACGACGTGGGGCGCTTCGTGACCCAGCGTCAGCTGCCGGCCATGGCGAGCATCCGCGTGCGCCTCGAGGACGATGCCCTGGTGCTCGAACACCCCGCGGCGGCGCCGCTGCGTGTGCCGCTGGTGGCGGAGTCGCTTCCCCGCCTGCCGGTGTACGTGTGGGAGGACTGCTGCGAGGCCCTGGACGAGGGCGCCGAGGCGCGCGACTGGCTGGGTGCGGTGCTGGGCGACTGGCGCGGCAGCGGTCTGCGCCTGGTGCGCTTCGCCCCCGAGCATCGCCGTGCCGTCGAGCCCCATTACCTGGCGCCAGGCGAGCGCGCCCATACCGGCTTCGCCGACGGCTATCCGCTGCTGGTGGTGAGCGAGGGCTCGCTTGCCGAGGTGAACCGGCGGCTGGCCGCCAAGGGGCTCGACCCGGTGTCCATGAGCCGCTTCCGGCCGAGCCTGGTGGTCGATGACGCCGCCCCCTTCGCCGAGGATGGCTGGGACACCCTGGCCGCGGCCGACGGCGCCTGGCGCCTGGGGCTGCGCAAGCCGTGTCAGCGCTGCAAGATCACCACCGTGGACCAGCACAGTGGCGAGATCACCGTGCCCGGCGAGCCGCTGCGCACCCTGGTGGAGATGAACACACGGCTGGCGCCCGGCGGCTACTTCGGCCAGAACGCCATCGTCCTCGAGGGTGAGGGGGCGAGGTTGGCGGTGGGCGATGACGTCACCGCGAGGGCACGCCCATGACCATCGGCGCCATCCCTGTCGACCAGCGCGTGATCGGCATCGACTCGCGCCGCTTCGCCTCCATCGAGAAGGCCCTGGTGGAGCTGATCACCAACAGCGACGACAGCTACGGGCGCCTCGAGCGTGCCGGCGAGGGGGTGAGGGAAGAGGGCGCGAGCGGCGAGATCCGCATCGAGTACGAGCGCCATCAGAACGGCGCCCTGCTCAAGGTCACCGACCAGGCCGAGGGCATGTCGTTTGCGCGCGCCGCCAGCATCCTCACCTATGGCGGTGCCCACAGCCCGCTCTCCCGGGGCGAGGGGGAGGGGCGCGGCTTCTTCGGCCGCGGCCTCAAGCAGGCGATCTACGGCCTCGGTCATGGCTGGCTGGAGACTCTCCACGCGGGCCGCCACACCCGCATCGAGCTGTTCCGCGACGCAAACGGCGGCTACCTCTTCGATGACGGCGAGGGCGACCGCGAGTCCAGCGACGGCGACCATCGTCGGCTCGGCATCGTCGCCAACGGCACCCGGGTGACCATGGTGGTGGAGAACCCCCTGGTGCCCATCAGCCACTTCCATACCCTGGTGCAGGCCCTGGCCGACAACGTCTACCTGCGCGATATCCTCGAGCGGCGCACGGTGAGCCTGGCGCACCTGAGGCGCGGCCGGGTGGTGGAGGAGAGCGGCCGGATCCGCTTCCAGGAGCCGCCGGCGCTGACGCTGGTCGGCCCGGAGCGGCCGGCAAGCTTTGTCTTCCAGCAGCGGGAGGTCCCCTTCACCCTGACCCTCAAGCGCTCACGGGGGACGGAGCTGACCCTGCACGGCGACGACCGCACCAACGGCCTGGTGGTGCTCTCCGGGATGGCGGCCTTGGACTGCCAGCTGTTCGAGTTCGAGAACCAGGTGGGCACCGAGTACCTGTTCGGCAGCGTGCGCTGCCCGGCGCTGCTCGAGAGGCTCGCCGAGGGTGAGGCGATCATCAGCGACGAGCGCGAGGGGCTCAACCCCCGCAACGCCTTCGTCCAGGCCTTCTCCCGGGCCGTCTCGCGCCTGATCGCGCCCCATGTGCTGGCCGAGCAGGAGAAGCTCAGGCACCTGGCGCGGGCGACCACCTCGCGGCGCACCGACCACATGATCGAGCACCTGCTGCAGCGCATGAGCCGCGCGGCGGTGCAGGACCTGGGGCTCACGCCGCCGCCGGCGGGCGAGCCCCGCGAGGCGCCGCTGCTCGATACCGCCCTGCGCTTCACGACCCCCTTCTACTATCGCCGGCCGGGCCACCCCTTCCAAGTCACGCTGCTGGTGGACCGCGCGCAGCTGCCCGAGGGGGCGGTGCTTGCCATCGACTATGCGCTGCCCGACTCGTTCGCCATCGATGCCGCCCCGGCGCAGGTGAGCGTGGAGGAGCTCGGCGAGGAGGGGCGCCTCACCTGGATCCTGAGCGGCGAGGAAGAGGGTGCCCGGGGCGAGATCAACGTGCGCGCCGGCGCCTACTGGGCCTGGTGCGAGATCGTGCTGGCCCGTCACGCCTCCCACCACAGCCACGGCGGCGTACCCCATGCGCCGCGCCGCGGCCCGGCGCGGGACCACGGCGAGGCGATGTTCCTCGGCTACGAGTTCCGCAACCTCGAGGCGACCCTGGACCGCGCCGTCTACAGCCCCGAGGAGCGCAAGATCCTGATCAACACCGGGGCGCCGACGGTGCAGCTCTACGTGGATGGCCGCGGCCACTTCCGTGACTCCGCGCGGCTGCTGCTGGCCGAGCTGTTCCTGGAGGTGATCGCCGAGGAGCTGGCCACGCGCAAGCTTGCGAAGGAGGGGCGCCAGGCGAGCGTCGCCGACTTCCACGCCACCAAGCGGGCGATCGTGCGGCGCTACGGCAGCGAGATCCATCGCTCCTTCCTGAGCGTTTGACGGGGCGACGGGGATTTATTGGAATACTTTTCCAAAAACTCCTCGTCGCGCTATCATGGGGCCTCACGCCCCGACACCCAGGAGTCCCCCATGAGCTTTCACGTCTACCTTTCCGGCGAGATCCACACCGACTGGCGCGACGAGATCCGCCGTGGCGCCGAGGCCGCCGGCCTCGATGTGGTGTTCACCGCCCCGGTGACCGACCACGACGCCAGCGACGCCGCCGGAGACCACCTCGGCGAGACCCAAAGCCAGTTCTGGCGCGACCACCAGTCCTCCAAGGTCAACGCCATCCGCACCCGCACCCTGATCGAGCAGAGCGACATGGTGGTGGTGCGCTTCGGCGACAAGTACAAGCAGTGGAACGCCGCCTTCGATGCCGGCTACTGCGCCGCCCTCGGTAAACCCTACGTCACCCTGCACAGCGAGGAGATCGTCCACCCCCTCAAGGAGGTCGACGCCGAGGCCCAGGCCTGGTGCACCACCACCGACCAGGTGGTCGAGATCCTGCGCTACGTGCTCAAGGCCTGAGGCCAGTCGGCTACACTGGGGGCGTCACCCACCACAGGAGGACGCCCATGAGCCTGGCCCTCAAGCGCGCCTTTGCGGCGCCTGCGCCCGAGGATGGCCACCGTGTGCTGGTCGACCGGCTGTGGCCGCGAGGCGTGGCCAAGGCCGACGCCCGCATCGATGACTGGCCCAAGGAGGTCGCCCCCGGCGATGCCCTGCGCAAGGCCTTCCACGCCGGCGAGCTTGGCTGGGGCGAGTTCCGGCGCCGCTACCTGGCCGAGCTCAAGGCGCATCGCGAGACCCTGCGCCCGCTGGCCGAGCGCGCCGCCCGGGAGCGCGTGACCCTGGTGTTCGCCGCCAAGGACGAGCAGCACAACAACGCCGTGGTGCTTGCCCAGTACCTGGCCATGCTCGAGCCGCGGCTGCGCGCCGAGTCGCCGTGAGCGGTGCAGGGCGGTCATTTCCGCAGCAGCTGCTAACTTCAAGGGTGAGGCGGCGTCCCGGCCGCCGCTGCGCGAGGTGGCCGCCATGCTGTTCATCACCAACCGTTTCCCTACCCAGAGCATCCGCACCCGGGTCAATCGCAACTTCACCTTCGACCTCAACAACAACGCCGCCGGCAACTCGGTCTACTACTGCGAGCGCCAGGGCCTGGACGACTACCTCGAGATCGGCAGCACCGCCTTCCTGCAGCGGCTGAAGGAGGCCGACGTGCGCCAGGTGCTGATCTACCTGCACGGCTTCTCCAACCTGCCCGAGGATGTCTTCGCCGCGGTGGCGGAGTTCCAGGGGCTGTGCGACGCCGCCCGGCCCGGCGAGGTGCTGGCGGTGCCGCTGGTGTGGCCGTGCGACAACGACCTGGGCGTGGTCAAGGACTACTGGGACGACCAGGAGTCCGCCGACATGAGCGCCTTCTCCTTCGCCCGGGTGTTGCAGCGCTTCCTCGACTGGCGCGAGGGCGAGCAGTTCGAGCAGGATCCCACCCCCTGCCTCAAGCGCATCAACGTGCTGGCCCACTCCATGGGTAATCGCGTGCTGCGCGAGACCCTGCGCGTGTGGCGCAAGTACTCGCTGCCCGGCGGGGTGCCGCTGCTGTTCCGCAACACCTTCCTGGTCGCCGCGGATATCGTCAACGAGTCGCTGGAGGAGGGGCACAGCGGTGAGCTGATCACCCACGCCTCGCGCAACGTCACCGTCTACTTCGCCTCCGACGACCTGGCGCTGCGGGCCAGCAAGGCCTCCAACCTGAAGAACCGCATTGCCTCCCGGCGCCTGGGCCACTCCGGCCCAGAGGACATGAGCCGGGTGGGGCGCAACGTCTTCGCGGTGGACTGCGACGACGTCAACACCCGCTACGACTTCCCCAAGGGGCACTCCTACTTCCGCTCCGGTACCACCTTCGGCGAGCCCGGCGTGGTGTTCCGCCACCTCTTCACCGCCCTGGAGAGCGGCCGCGTCTTCCCCGAGGACGAGACCCGGCGCATGACCATCCTCAGGGAGTAATGCCTTTCACGAAGAACGCCGCCCCGGGCGAGGGCCCGGGACGGCGTTCCTTTCGGGGGCACCCTGTACCGGGTGCCGCGACTCACAGCGTCATGAAGGGCGCGGCCTCGCCGTCGCGGAACTGGTAGACGTTCCAGGCCTCCTGCTTGGGCCCCGGCATGCCGGGGGTGCCGATGGGCATGCCGGCCAGGCCGATGCCGTCGGTGTCGGGACGCTCCTCGAAGAGCTTCTCCAGCGCCGCGAAGGGGACATGCCCCTCGATGACATACTCGCCCATCTCGATGGTGTGGCAGGCCCCCAGCCCGTAGGGCAGGCCAGCGTCCTGCTTGACCTGGCCGACCGGCACGTCGTCGACGACGGTCACCTCGACGCCCCACTCCTCGAGGTGACGGGCGTACTCGTCGCAGCAGCCACACTGGGGATTCTTGTAGAGGGTCGCCTCGTCGGGCAGGGCAGCGTGGGCGGTGCCGGCGCCGAGCAGCAGCGCGGCAGAGGTGAGCAGGGTGGGGGCGAGGCGGTTCATGGCATGGCTCCTGGTGGGGCGAAAGGTTGACGTGTTGTACCGACCTGAGGCTCTCGGCGTCATCGATGGTTAATTCTGCCCCGGACCCGTCGCGGTCCGACATGATCCAGGGCAAGTGACGCGGGCGCCGGGATGGCGCCCGCCCGCTTCACTGCGCGTCGTCTGCGCTGCCGGCCCCCCAGCGCAGCCGCTCGCGCTGCTCATCGGTGAGCAGGTCGAGCATGTTGCCGCGCATGCGCACCATCTCGGCCATCATCTCGCCCTGCAACTCGCCCATCCGGGCCTGCAAGGACTGGACCTCCTCGGGGTCGGGCGACTCGGCGTGCAGGGCCGTCATCAGCTCCTGGCGCAGCTCCATCATCTCGCCCATCCGCGCGAACTGGGCTGGACGGTGCTGCTCCATCAGCTCCCACATCTGGTTACGTTGCTCGGGATCGAGCTGCTGCAGCATGCCGGGTCCCATGCCGCCCGGACCATAGCCCATCATGCCGGGCCCCATGCCGTGATGGCCGTAGCCCATCATGCCGGGTCCCATGCCGTGATGACCGTAGCCCATCATGCCGGGCCCCATGCCCTGATGGCCGTAGCCCATCATGCCGGGTCCCATCCCGCCCGGGCCGTAGCCCATCATGCCCGGGCCCATGCCGCCCTGGCCGTAGCCCATCATGCCGGGCCCCATGCCGCCCGGGCCGTAGCCCATCATGCCCGGGCCCATGCCGCCCTGGCCGTAGCCCATCGTGCCGGGGCCCATGCCACCCTGCGCCGAGGCCGCGCCGCTGGCGGCGAGGCCCAGGCCGGCGGCCAGTGCGATGGCGAGAGTCCGCTTGTGCTTGCCCATGGTCGTTACCCTCATGTTGCCGTCGAGAGAGCGTCTGCCTTCCCGGGAGAGGAAGGCGAGGCTGGTGTCCATCATGAGCTTACAACCTGTGGGTTACCCCATGGTCAAGCGGTGGTCCGCTCCCCCGCCTTGACCATGGGGTAACACAAGGGTTCTAGGCTCAAGGGCAACAGCAAGATCCTCCGCTCGCCCCGCTGCGGGGCCTTCCCGCCCCGCCTCCCGCGGCTTGAGCGGCGACCACCAGAAGGAGGATATCCATGAGCAGCATCGCCAAGTCATCCGCCGCCGCGCATGAGGTGGCCCGTGTCTATCGCATGAAGACGAGCGATCACCTCTGCCCGTTCGGCCTCAAGACCCTGGACCTGCTGAGGCGCAAGGGGTATTCGGTGGAGGACCATCCCCTGACCTCCCGGGACGCGATCGAGTCGTTCAAGGAGGAGGCCGGGGTGGAGACCACGCCTCAGGTCTATCTCGGCGATGAGCGGGTGGGGGGCTACGAGGAGGTCCGCGCCCACCTGGGCCTGAGCGTGCCCGGCGAGCAGGAGACCTCCTACCGGCCGGTCATCGCCATCTTCGCGACCGCGCTGCTGATCGGCCTGGCGGTCAGCTGGGCGGCCAGCGGCAGCGTGCTCACGGCGCGCATGCCGGAGTATGCGATCGCCTCCGCCATGGTGCTGCTCGGCCTGCAGAAACTGCAGGACGTCGAGAGCTTCAGCACTATGTTCCTGAACTATGACCTGCTCGCCCAGCGCCACGTGCCCTACGGCTACCTCTACCCCTTCGCCGAGACCCTGGCCGGCGTGCTGATGCTGGCGGGTGCCCTGACCTGGCTCGCCGCCCCCCTGGCCCTGTTCATCGGCACGGTGGGTGCGGTCTCGGTCTTCAAGGCCGTCTATGTCGACAAGCGCGAGCTGAAGTGCGCCTGCGTCGGCGGCAACAGCAATGTCCCCCTGGGGTTCGTGTCGCTGACCGAGAACCTGGTGATGGTCGGCATGGGCCTGTGGATGCCGCTGAAGGCGCTGGTGGCCTGAGGGCGTGGGCTTGCTGTCGGCCAGGCCGCCGTGGCCGGCTGGCCGGGGTGCGTTTCAGTCGTCCGCGCTGGGGGAGGCGGGCAGCGCCTCCACCAGCCCCAGGGCCACGCAGAGCCGCACCAGCTCGGCCAGGTTGGCGGCGCCCAGCGCCTTCATGGCGCGCAGCCGGTAGACCTCCACCGTCTTGGGGCTGATGCCGAGGCGCTCGGCGACCTCGCGGCTGGTCAGCCCGCCGGCGACGTGTACCAGGATCTCCCGCTCCTTGGGGCGCAGCGCGGCGTAGCGCTTGCGCAGGCTGGAAAGCCGCTCCGCTTCCTGCCGGGCCCGCTGGTGGGCCAGCAGCGCCTGCTGCACGGTGTCGATCAGCTGCTGGTGGTTGAAGGGCTTCTCGATGAAGTCGCGGGCGCCCGCCTTGAGGGCGGCGACGGCCATGGGCACATCGCCATGGCCGGTCATGAAGATCACTGGCGGGGCCTGCTCGCGCTCGGCCAGGCGCTGCTGCACCTGCAGCCCCGAGAGGCCCGGCATGCGCACGTCCAGCAGCACCGTGTCGAAGCCCTGCGGGTCGGCGGCGAGGAAGGCCTCGCCGTCGGCGAAGGCGCGGCTCGCGATGCCCACCGACTCCAGCAGCCAGGCGAGCGACTCGCGCAGGGCGTCGTCGTCGTCGACGATGGCGATACAGGGCGTGGGCGTCTCGGTCATCGGCGCGTGGCGGGCTCGGTGGGGGAGGATTCGGCCAGCAGTGTAGCGGCAAAGGTGGCGCCCCCGGAACCGTCCGTGGGGAGCAGGCGCAGCGAACCGCCCATCGCCTCCATCAGCGACTGGCTGATGGCGAGCCCCATGCCGAGCCCCTCGGGGCGGCTCGAATGGAAGGGAGCGAAGATCCGCGCGGCCTGTGCGGACGGCACCCCGGGGCCCTGGTCGCTCACCGTCAGCGTCACTTCGCGGCGGCCGGTGCGCCTGGCCGCCAGGGTGACCCGCTCGGCGCCGGGGCGCTCGCGGCTCGCCTCCAGCGCGTTGAGCAGCAGGTTGACCAGCACCTGCTCCAGCGCCACCGGGTCGGCGATCACCCGCGGCAGCGTTGCCGGCAGGGCCAGCTCGACCTCGACCCGGGCCTGCTGGAACTGCCACTCGCAGAGCCGGCAGGCGGCGTCGGCCACCTCGTCGAGGGCCAGCGGGCGCGTTCGCACCTGCCCCTTGCGCACGAAGGTACGGATATGGCGCAGCCGCTCGGCGAGGCGCGCCACCTGCTCGCGGATGCGCTCGAGCGGCAGGCGCAGCGCCTCGGCGGGCGGCGCCGGGTCGGCGTCGAGCTTGAGCAGGGCGCCGCTGGCGTAGTTGGCGATGGCGCCCAGCGGCTGGTTGAGCTCGTGGGCGATGTTGGAGGCGAGCTCGCCGGTGGTGGCCAGGCGATTGGCGTGGGCGATCTGGTCCTGGTGGCGGCGCGCCTGGGCCTCGGCCGCCTTGCGCAGGCGGATGTCGCGGTTGAGCAGCGACACATGGCCGGGCTCGGCGCCGGGCCCGGAGTGCGCCATCACCACGCTGAGCACCGGGACCGGCCCGTCGGGGCCGCGCATCTCCAGCTCGCCGCTCCAGGAGCCGTAGCGGGCCACCGCCGGCAGCACGATGTCGCGCAGGTCGGCGAGCGAGGCCGCGGTGTAGGCGTCGGCCAGCCGCCGCGTGGCGCCCTCGCGCGGGGCGTGCAGCAGGCGCCGGGCGGCCTCGTTGACGTAGAAGAGGCGCTCCTCGGCGTCCATGAACAGCACCGGGTCGGTGGTGGATTCCACCACCCGCGCCAGGCGCTCGCGGTTGGCCTCGGCATGGATGCGGCGGCCCACGTCCCGGGAGACGCAGAGGATATCGAGCAGCTCGCCGCTCTGCGGGTCACGCCGGGTGCGGCTGGTGGTCTCGAACCAGACGTAGTGGCCGTCCCGGGCGCGGAAGCGGTAGGTCTGCTGGTAGAAGCCATCGTGGTAGTAGACCCGCGGCGACTTGTTGAGCAGGTCGGCCAGGTCGGCGGGGTGGAAGAGGTCGTAGGCGGAGACCCCGATCAGTTCCTCCGGCTCATAGCCGAGCAGGTCGCGGGCGGCACGGGAGGCGTACAGGAAGGTGCCATCCCGGGCATGGCGCGAGATCAGGTCGGTGCTGCTCTCGGCCAGCCACTGGTAGTGGTCGCGCTGCGCCGCGAGGGCGCGGTTGTGCTCCTCCAGCTCGGCACAACGCGCCTCGAGGTCGGCCAGGCGGGTGGTGCTGTCGCCTTGCCTGGTCATCAGCGCGCCGGGTCGACCAGGCCGCCCAGCGAGGCATTGCGCCGGAACCAGCCGGCGATGCTGGCGCGGGGCAGGCGGGTGGGGAGCACCTCATGGGGTACCGTCTCGGAGAGGAAGCAGGCGAAGTTGCCGGCCGCCGGCCGGACTCGAGCCACCTCGCGCTCGGGGTCGTCGGGGGCGAAGATCAGCATCTCGCCGCCGCCATCCTCGGGCCAGTCGGGGTTGAGGTAGCCCACCGTGGAGATCACCCGGTTGGCGCGGCCACGGAAGCTGTCGAGATGCTTGCGATAGAAGGCCCCGGGCGGATAGTGGGCGAAGTGCGCCTCGTACTCGAAGAGCCCCAGGAACAGTGCCTGGTTGAGCGCATGCTGCAGCTCGCCCATGGCGGCCAGGTAGCGCCGCTGGGCCTGACTCTCGCGGTCGAGCCAGTGGATGGCGTCACCGCGGATGTCGCGGCGCAGGGCGTGCTCGTTGCCGCGGCCGATGCCGGCCGCGGCCAGGGCATCGCGCTCGGCGCGGTCGCAGAGCTCGGCATGCAGGGCGGCGCAGACTCCGGCATCGAGTACCCCTTCGCCCAGGTACCAGCCCTGTTCCACCAGGGCGTCGATCAGGTGGGGCAGGGTCGCGGGGGACAGCACGGGAGGGGCATTCGGCGTGGCAATCTGCATTCGGCGTCGGATCCGCGGCTCAGGTGGTGGCGTGCTGCTGGATGCGCAGCAGGCGATCGGGAAAATAGCACAGCGGCCCCGGAGGTTCGCGATGCAGGTCGATCGGCTGGCCGAAGCCCTCGGCCAGCAGTTCCACCAGCATCATCGCCGAGAGCCCCCAGATCACCTGGCCGTCGACGTGGTAGTTGGGCACATACCAGGGGCGGCCGTCCACCGGGATGACGTCGGTATGGTGGCGGCGATCCTCCAGGAACAGCGCCAGCGGCACCTCGAAGATGATGTCCAGCTCGGTGGGGTCGGCGACCAGTGGCAGGTCGGGCGGAATAAGCCCCACGAAGGGAGTGACTCTCAGGCCATGCAGCGAGACCACCTCCGATAACCGGCCGAGCAGCTCCACGCGCTGGGGGGGCAGGGCGATCTCCTCCTCGGATTCGCGCAGGGCGGTGCTCAGCAGGTCGGGATCGTGGGCTTCGCGCTTGCCACCGGGAAAGGCCACCTGGCCGCTGTGGGTATTGAGGTGGGCGGCGCGGCGGGTGAACAGCAGGGTCGGCTCGGGGCGGTCGACGATGGGCATCAGCACCGCCGCCTCGGCCAGACGCAGTGTCAGGCGGCTCGGGCGGTGCGCTTGCAGGCGTTCACGAAGTTTCTCTAACATGGAGTTTCCGTCGGGTTTGCTATCTTCTACCCGGCCGCCTTCCGCGGCGTCAAGCCCGCCCGCCTGCCTGGGAGCCCCATGAACTTCT
This sequence comes from Halomonas shengliensis, assembly GCF_900104135.1. Taxonomy (GTDB): domain Bacteria; phylum Pseudomonadota; class Gammaproteobacteria; order Pseudomonadales; family Halomonadaceae; genus Halomonas; species Halomonas shengliensis. The sequence continues at coordinate 542,006 of NZ_FNIV01000001.1, forward strand.
GCAGCCACTGTGGCCATACCGTGCGTTTCGCGATCCCCCGAGGGGATGATCGCCCCCGCTACCTGTGCGACGAGTGCGGCACTATCCACTACCAGAACCCGCGGATCGTCGCCGGCACGCTGCCGGTGAGTGGCAGCCGGGTGCTGCTGTGTCGCCGGGCCATCGCCCCACGCAAGGGCTACTGGACCCTGCCGGCAGGCTACATGGAGAATGCCGAGACCACGGTCGAGGCGGCCGCCCGGGAGACCCTCGAGGAGGCCTGCGCCGAGGTGACCGTGCATGGCCTCTACACCCTGATCAACCTGCCGCATATCAACCAGGTCTACATGATGTTCCGGGCCGACCTGGTCGGCGGCTTCGACGCCGGGCCAGAGAGCCTCGAGGTGGCGCTCTTCGAGGAGCATGAGATTCCCTGGGACGAACTCGCCTTCCCGACCATCGAGCGTACCCTGCGGCACTTCTATCGCGACCGTGTCGAGGGTGACTATCCGCTGCATATCAGCGACATCACCGCCGAGGATCGCGAGCGCTACTTTGGTTCCGCCTGACCCGCTCATGAGCTCGGCGTGACGGCGCCAGGGTCAGGCTTCCCTCAGTCGAACAGCTCCAGCCGCCAGGCGTCGAAGGCCGGCTCCTCGTAGGGGTGGGCCCGCTTCAGCGCCGCGATTGCCTCGCGGATCAGGGGATCCTCGCACACCAGCTCCACCTTGAGCTCCTCCACCCGCTCCAGTTCTCCGACCCGCCCGATGTGCGGGTCGGCGCCCTCCAGCGGCCGGAACTGCCCGGTGCCTCGGGTCTGGAAACAGCACGCCTCGTAGTCACCGATGCGCCCGGCGCCGGTGGCGAATACCGCCTCCTTGACCGCCTCGGCGTCCTCCACGGGGACGAAGAAGGCCAGCTTGTACATGATCGCTCTCCTCGACTGTCTGTCATCCACTCCCTTGTGCCATACCCCGGGCCGTCTCGTCAGCCTCTCGCCTGCCGTCGAAAAAAAATTCTGCGACAGGGGTGAACTTCTTGTTCAATACATGTACAAATAAGTTGACCTGTACAGCTATGCGGCAGTCGCCGCCGGGTCGTTCCCCTGACCACACCAGGCCCTCTGCCGGGGCCACCGTGAACGAGGTGAGACCATGATCCACAAGAAGATGAAGACCGTTGGCTGGATGACCGCCGCTGCCGCAGGCGTGCTGCTTTCCGCCGCCGCCCAGGCCGACCATCACGGAATGAAGAAGGATATCGTCGATACCGCCGTGGAAGCCGGCCAGTTCGAGACCCTGGTGGCCGCGGTGCAGGCCGCCGGCCTGGTCGAGACCCTCAAGGGCGAGGGGCCCTTCACCGTATTCGCTCCCACCGACGAGGCCTTTGCCGCCCTGCCCGAGGGAACGGTGGAGTCGCTGCTGGAGGAGGAGAATCGCGACCAGCTCCAGTCGATCCTCACCTACCACGTGGTGTCCGGCAAGATCATGGCCGAGGACGCCATGGCCGCCGACAGCGCCACCACCCTCCAGGGCCAGGACCTGACCATCACCACCATGGATGGCAGCGTGATGATCGACGACGCCACCGTCATCCAGGCCGATATCGAGACCAGCAACGGTGTCATCCACGTGATCGACAGCGTGCTGATGCCTGAGTGAGTCCCAGCGGTAGACCGCTGACCTGCTAGTCCATGCTCTGTCCCTGCTTGCCGCCCCGCCCCGGGCGGCTTTTTTGTGCGCGGTACTTGAGGTCGATATTATTTCAATTAAATCGAAAGTTTAATCCAAAATAAGCCTCTTTTGTTCGATATGGTCGATCTATTAACATGCTTATCACCATCCGGGGCGCACCTTGCGCGGTTACCGATCTCGATCGCGACGCCCATGGATTCGCGCCACGCCATACCGATACCCAGGAGGTTCATCATGACACTCAAGTCGATTTTCCCCGCGGTCCTGATCGCCGCCATGCCCATGGCCGCCCAGGCCGGTCAGGCATCCACGCTGACCCTGCAGTTGAACGAGCCTCTGTCGAACTCGTCATCCTTCCAGGGAACCGCGACGAATGTACCGCCGCTTTCCGCGGCCTTTGAGCGCGAGGGAAGCAGCGCCGCCATGGCCAAGGCGCGCGCGCACCTGGAGGCTCGCTATCATCGGGTCACCGACATCGAGTTGACCGGCGACCCCCTGACGCCGGCCCGTGAGGCGACCACCTGAAGGCGACAATTTTGCCAGGGTGAATCTGCAGCCTGCATCGATAAATTCGCTCGTTGGGATGTAAACAATTCATCAGAAAACACATGTACTACTGCTATGTTTTCGTGGGGCGAGCCTCGTTGGTTCCATAACGGGCGACGAGGATGAAAGACGCGTAGGTCATTAGCCTCACGGACCTACAGGAGACGCTTGATGGCATCGCTTACCCAGGCAATTGCCCGTCTGTTCGGAAGATCGACGGCCCGCAACAACCGCGAGCAGAACACCACCGAGGAGATACAACCCATGACCAAGGTACTGGTTCTCTATTACTCCATGTATGGCCATATCGAGACGATGGCCAACACCATTGCCGACGGCGCACGCCGGGTCGACGGCGTCGAGGTGACGGTCAAGCGCGTGCCGGAGACCATGGACCCGGAAGCGTTGGCGTCAGCCGGTGGCAAGTCTGACCAGCAGGCCCCGGAGGCGTCTCCCAAGGAACTGGCCGACTACGATGCGATCATCTTCGGCACGCCCACGCGCTTCGGCAACATGGCCGGCCAGATGCGTACCTTCCTCGACCAGACCGGTGGCCTGTGGGCCGATGGCGGCCTGGTGGGCAAGGTGGCCAGCGTCTTTACCTCCACCGGCACCGGGGGCGGCGAGGAGATGACCATTACCTCCACCTGGACCACCCTGGCCCACCACGGGATGATCATCGTGCCAATCGGCTATGCCACCCCGGAGTTGTTCGATATCTCTCGGGTCGGCGGCGGTACTCCCTATGGCGCCTCCACCATCGCCGGTGGCGACGGCTCGCGCCAGCCCGATGAGCGGGAACTGACCATCGCCCGCTTCCAGGGCGAGACCGTGGCCAAGGTCGCGGCCCGGCTCAAGGCCAACGGCTGATTCCTTTCAGCGCTCCTGTCATATCGGGTGTTATCAGTCGGCAAGGTCCCGCGCCGCGGGCCTTGCCGACCTTTTTACTATGGAGAGGAAGCATGAACCTGCGTCTCGCTAATGAGCGCGGTCTTGCCAATCATGGCTGGCTGCGCTCGCGGCACACCTTCTCGTTTGCCGACTACTTCGACCCCGACCACATGGGGTTCAGTAAGTTGCGTGTCATCAACGAGGATCGCGTCCAGGGCGGGGCCGGCTTCGGCGCCCACCCGCATCGCAATATGGAGATCATCTCCTATGTCCTGGCGGGCGCCATGGCTCACAAGGACAGCATGGGCAACGGGGCCGTCATGCGTCCCGGTGATGTCCAGCGCATGTCGGCCGGCACCGGGGTGTTGCACAGCGAATTCAATCACTCCGACAGCGAGGAACTCCACTTCCTGCAGATCTGGATCGAGCCGCTGCAGCGGGATATCGCGCCCAGCTACGAACAAAAGGCCTTTCCGGCACAGGAACGGCAGGGACAATGGCGGCTGGTGGTCTCACAGGAGGGACGTGACGGCTCCGTCAGCGTGAACCAGGACATGAATCTTCATATCGGGTTGTTCGATGCCGGCCAGCAAGCGGAGGTGCCGCCCTTGCGTCACGCCTGGTTGCATGTCTCCCGGGGAGAGGCGCGGGTCAATGGCCGGCGGCTGGTGGCCGGGGATGCGGCGTCCTTCGAGCCGGGGGAGCCCCTCGAGGTGGTGGGTATCGAAGCGGCCGAGGTCCTGCTCTTCGATTTGCCGTGAGCGCCCAGGCGCCGTCGGGTGTTGATTGTTGATCCGGTCATCAGTTGCGATATTATTAGCGTTAAAAATACATTTCTGTTTGTATATAAAAGGGGCCGCATGGTGCAGGTACGAGCCTGGGTATTGGGTGGGTTGCTGCTTGGATTGACGTCGCTTGTGCATGCGCAGCAACCGGCATCGGGGTTGCTGACGATTAAATCCGAGAACGACAGCTATTCCGTCTTCAGCGATTCGGATGGGCACTATACCAACGGGGTCGAAGCCATCTGGTCATTCGAACCCGAGGCGCAGCACTGGCTTCACCGGGTCGCCGCCATCCTACCGGGCTGGCGTGACAGCGGGCTGGATGGCGGGGCGTATCGTCTGACACACCAGATGTATACCCCCGAGGAGATCCGAATCCCCCGCCTGGTCGAGGACGACCGCCCCTATGCGGGCCTGTTGCTGGGCGGTATCTCGCTCTTCGATAACGTGCCACATGCTGGCTGGCGGGAAGCGCGAAGCCTCAACCTAGATGTTGGCCTGGTGGGGCCGGCCTCGGGGGCCGAGTTGCTCCAGCGCGAGTTCCACGAGGTCATCGCCGCGGACAAGCCGCGTGGCTGGGATCATCAGCTGAATAACGAGCCGGTGGTCAACCTGGCCTACAAGCACACCTGGATCGATCGCGCTTCAGTGGCGGGGCTCGACCTGGAGTACGGTCCCCGGCTGGGCTTCGCGTTGGGGAACCTCTACACCTACGCCGCCTCGGGCCTCGGGTTGCGTCTCGGCTCCAACCTCGATGCCAGCTTCGGCATCCCGGCCATCGCCCCGGCCCAGGGCGGCTGGTCATACTTTCGACCCGACCAGGACTTCAACTGGAGTGCCTTCGCCTCTCTGGAGGGGCGCTACATAGCCCACAACCTGCTGCTCGACGGCAATACCTTCGAGGATAGCCACTCGGTGGATCGCGAGGAGTGGGTGGGGGATGCCTTGATTGGCGTGGCGCTGTCCTGGGATCGCTGGCAGCTTTCCCTGGCTCACGCCTGGCGCACCAAGGAATTTGCCTCCCAGAATGCCCACCACGCCTTCGGGTCGCTCACCCTGTCGCGCTGGTTCTGAACGGTCGCCATCGATAAGTCCGAAGCGGCGGTGTTGGCGTAAGCCCCTCACTGCAGCGAGCGACGCGGCCGCGACAGGGCGATCATCAGGAAGACGCCGCCCCTTGACGCCCATCGCCACGACGGCAAGCCTGGGGCTCCTGGCCATGACGGGAGGAGACAGATGGAGTCGAGTCTGCAGAGCTGCCTGGCCGCAGCCGGGCTGACGCCGAGAGGTGAGCTCGAGCCGCTCTCGGGTGGCGATATCGCCGCGGTCTATCGCCTGGCCACCGACCATGGCGAGGTGGTGGTCAAGCGTGACGCCGCCGAGCGCCTGGCGGGTGAGGCCGATGGGCTGCGTGCCCTGGCGGCGGCAGGCTCAGGACTGGTGGTGCCCGAGGTGCTGGCCGAAGGCGATGGCTGGCTGGTGATGGAGGCGCTTGAGGTGGCACCCGGTCGCCGTGATCCGGTGGCCCTGGGCGAGGGATTGCGACGGTTGCATGAGGCTACCGAAGAGCCCCATGGCTGGCCTTGTGACAACGCCTGCGGGCGGACTCCCCAGCCCAATGCGCCGCTATCCGATGGCCGTGCCTTCCAGCGCGAGCGTCGGCTGCTGCCGCTGGCCGAGGCGTGCCATGCGAAAGGTCTACTCGATCATCGATTGCGCGCCCGGGTGGAGGCCATCGCCCACGGTCTGGAGGCATGGCTGCCTGATGCCCCGGCGAGCCTGGTGCATGGTGACCTGTGGTCAGGCAACGTACTCTTCACTCCGTCGGGACCCGCGCTGATCGACCCGGCGGTCTATCGCCACTACCCGGAGGTGGACCTGGCGATGCTGACCCTGTTCGGTGCACCGGGCGAGGCCTTCCTCGAGGCCTACTGGGATGGCGAGCCACCAGTGGAGTGGCCGCGCTGCGAGACGCTGTTCCAGCTCTACCCGCTGCTCAACCACCTGCTGCTGTTCGGCGGCGGCTATCGTGGAGCCGTGGAACGTGCGGTAGCGCGGCTGGAGGCCGGCATATCGTGAATGTTACTGCAGCGAGCGACGCAGGCGTGACAGGGCAATCACGAAGAAGCCGGCACCGATGGCGGCCAGGGCCAGCAGTTGGGGCCAGATAACCGCGACCCCGGCGCCGCGGAACAGCACCGCCTGGGCCAGTTGGATGAAGTGGGTGGTGGGGGCAGCGAGCATGATCTGCTGCACCAGCTCGGGCATGCTCTCGCGGGGTGTCATGCCACCGGAGAGGATCTGCAATGGGATCAGCACCAGGATGATCAGCAGGCCCAGCTGAGGCATCGAACGGGCCAGGGTGCCGAACAGGATGCCCATGGAGGTGGTGGCGAAAAGGTGCAGAGCGGCGCCGAGCAGGAACAGTTCCACCGAGCCTCGCACCGGCACCTCCAGCCAGCCCTGGACTACCAGGCGCAGGGCCAGCGCCGAGGCGACCAGCACTACAGCGGCCATGGACCATACCTTGGCCAGCATAATCTCCAGTGGCGTGACCGGCATTACCAGCAGGTGCTCGATGGTGCCGTGTTCTCGTTCGCGGATCAGCGCAGCCCCGGTGAGGATGATCGACAGCATGGTGATCTGGTCGATCACCGAGTTGATCGCACCGAACCAGGCACGATCCAGGTTGGGGTTGTAGGCGGTGCGTATCACCGCCTCCACCGGCATGACCGGTTCGGCGCGGTGGCGGGCCAGGAACTCGGCCACCTCGGCGTTCATGATCTGCTGTATATGGCCGGCGCCGGTAAAGGCCTGGGAGACCTGGGTGGCGTCGACGTTGAGCTGGATTTCGGCACCGCGCCCACCTAGCAGGTCGCGCTGGAAGTCGGGGGGAATGTCCAGGGTGAAGGTAAAGCGACCACTATCCATGCCAGTGTCCATCTGTTCCCGGGTAATTGATTCGGGGGGTAGGAAGTAGGGCATTTGCAGGGCGTCGATCAGCCGCCAGGAGAGGGCCGAGGCGTCTTCGTTCACCACCCCGACGGTGGCGCGATTCGGCGACTCGGGGACGGCCGTGGCGCTGGTATGGATATCCAGGCTGAAGGCATAGAGGATCAGCAGTACCATCGCCGGGTCCCCGGCCAGGCTGCGCAGCTCCTTGATCCCCAGCTGCAGGATATTGCCCAGTGATGGCATTTTATTTCTCCTGGTCGCGTAGGCCGGCCACGCTGGCCAGCGTCAGTAGCGGAATCGCCACCAGCAGCGGCACGAAGTAGGGCCACAGCTCGGTGAAGCCCAGGGCCTTGGAGAATACTCCCCGCGTGATGATCAGGAAGTGCGTGGTGGGGTAGGCCTGGCCGACCAGGGCACTGATGCCCTCCATGGCCGAGACCGGGTGGAGCATCCCCGAGAATTGCACCGCTGGGATCAGGGTGAGAACCGCGGTGCCGAAGATGGCAGCTATCTGGCTGCGCAGCAGCGATGAGATCAGCAACCCCAGGCCGGTGGCACACAGCAGATAGAGCAGGGCGGCCAGGCCAAGGGTTGCCAGGCTGCCGCTGATGGGGACCTTGAAGACCCATACCGAAAGTGCCACCAGGGTGACGAAGTTGACCATGCCCATGGCCACGTAGGGCAGCTGCTTGCCGAGCAGGAACTCGGTACGGGTGACCGGCGTGACATAGAAATTGGTGATCGATCCCATCTCCTTCTCGCGCACCACGCCGAGCGCGGTGAGCATGGCCGGAATCATCATCAGCAGCAGTGGAATTACCGCCGGCACCATGGCGGGCAGGCTCTCCACTTCTGGGTTGTAGCGATAGCGAAGGACGATCTCCACGCCCGGGGTTGCCATGGGTGCCCCCGACTCGCGAGCCAGGGTCTGCAGGTAGTGGGCGTGCAGGCCCAGGGCGTAGCCCTTGATGGTATCGGCTCGGGTGGGCATGGCACCGTCGATCCAGAAGGCAATCTCGGGAACCGCGCCGCGCTTGAGGTCACGACCGAAGCCGGGTGGGATCTCCACCGCCAGGCTGATATCGCCACTGCGCATTCGTGCCTCCATCTCGGCCTGGCTGGTCAATGCCGGGCGTTCGGTGAAGTAGCGCGAACCGGACAGGTTGAGGGCATAGGCCTGGCTGGTGGTGGTTTGGTCGTGGTCGAGGACCGCATAGTCGAGGTTCTCGACATCCAGGCTGATGCCGTAGCCGATGATGAACATCAGCAGTACGCTGCCGAACAGGGCCAGGATGCCGCGCAGTGGGTCGCGGCGCAGCTCCATGCTCTCCCGCCGGGCGTAGCTCATAAGACGCTTGAGACTGAAGGCCGGCGGATCGCGCTGGGGAGCGTTCGACCCGGTTGCACGGGGCGTGGCCTGCAGGTCGGCGGGAGGCTCGTCGGAGGCCTCCTCGAGCCAGGCGATAAAGGCCTCCTCGAGGGTGTCGGTACCGCGCTCCTTGCGCAGTGCCTCGGGAGTGTCACAGGCCAGTACACGCCCCGCGTGCATCAGCGAGATCCGATCGCAGCGCTGAGCCTCGTTCATGAAGTGGGTGGAGATGAAGATGGTCACGCCCTCTTCACGCGAGAGCCTGACCAGTTCGCGCCAGAAGGCATCCCGGGCCACCGGGTCGACTCCGGAGGTAGGCTCGTCGAGGATCAGGATCTCGGGACGGTGCAGCACGGCCACGGCCAGGGAGAGCCGCTGCCGAATGCCCAGCGGCAGCCCACCCGACAGGCTGTCGGCAACCACTGTCAATGCGAAGCGCTCGAGCATCTCCTCGATACGCGCCTCGTGTTCAGCCTGGGGCAGATGGAAGAGCCGCGCGTGCAGGGCGAGGTTCTGGCGCACACTTAGCTCGCCATACAGGGAGAATGCCTGGGACATGTAGCCCACCCGGCGTCGGGTCGCCAGATCCCGGGGATCGACCCGCTGGCCGAACAGCTCGGCCTCGCCTTCGCTTGCCGGCAGCAGGCCGGTGAGCATCTTCATGGTGGTGCTCTTGCCGCAGCCGTTGGAGCCCAGGAAACCAAAGATCTCACCACGCTCGATGCGGAAGTCCACGCTGTCAACGGCGGTGAAGTGGCCGAAGCGCTTGGTCAGCCCGCGGGCCGCGATGGCGATGCTGTCGCTGGCGGTGCGTTGCGGGATGCTGATGGGGTGATGCTGGCGGCGCCTCGCCTCGGGCAGCAAGCCGATGAACGCGTTCTCCAGATCGTGCGTCCCGGTGCGTTCCAGTAACTCTGCAGGCGACCCGCTGGCCAGTGGCCGGCCGGCATCCATGGCGACCAGGTGATCGAAGTGCTGGGCCTCATCCATATAGGCGGTGGCAACGATCACGCTCATTTCCGGGCGCGCTCTGCGGATGCCCGCGATCAGCGCCCAGAACTGACTGCGTGATAGCGGGTCGACGCCGGTGGTGGGTTCGTCGAGAATCAACAGGTCAGGGTCGTGGATCAGCGCACAGCACAGCCCCAGCTTCTGTTTCATGCCGCCGGAGAGCTTGGCCGCCGGTCGCTCAGTAAAGGAAGCCAGCCCCGTGGCGCGGGTCAGTGTCGCGATACGCCGATCCCGTTCGGCGCCATCCTGACCGAACAGCCTGCCGAAGAACTCGAGATTTTCGCGTACCGATAGGGTGGGGTAGAGGTTCCGACCCAGTCCCTGGGGCATATAGGCGATGCGCGGGCAGGTCAGGCGCCGGTGGTGGGCATCGCGCATATCACCGCCCAGTACCACGATTTGACCCTGCTGCAGGCGTCGAGCCCCGGCGAGCAGCGCCAGCAGGCTGGACTTGCCCACCCCGTCGGGGCCGATCAGGCCGACCATCTGGCTGGCCGGAAGATCCAGGCTGACATTGTCCAGGGCGAGGGTGTCGCCGTAGCGCTGGGTCACGCCCGTGATGCTCGCCACCGGGACTGCCTGCTGCGGACTCATGGCGTGACTCGTATCTCGAGGGTGTCGGGCCAGTCGGCAGCGTCGTCGAGCTTCAGGTAGGCCAGGCCCGGCAGCCCAGTCTTGACCTGTTCGATATGGCGGCGCAAAAGCTCTGGATCGATCCTGGCGCGTACGCGGAACATCAGCTTCTCGCGCTCGCTCTCGGTCTCCACGCTCTTGGGGGTGAACTGGGCGACGCTGGCCACGTAGCTGACCCGGGCGGGGATCACGTACTCCGGCGCGGCGTCCAGCACCAGGCGGGCCTCGTCGCCGATGGCTACGCGGCCCGCCTCGCGGGTGGGCAGGAAGAAGGTCATGTAGACGTTGGTGAGATCGACCAGGTTGAGCACCTTGCCCCCGGCCCCCAGTACCTCGCCGGGCTCGGTGATCCGGTACTGCACGCGGGCCAGGCGGTCCGCCGTCAGCACGCTGTCATCCAGGTCGGCCTGGATACGCGTCAGGGTCGCCTCACTGGCCTCGACCTGGGACTGGGCTTCTATGACCTGTGACTCGGTGGCGCGGATGGCGGCACGGGCGGAGAGTACCTGGGCATTCGCCGAGGCCAGGCCAGCCTGCTGACTCTGCCAGGCGGCCAGGGTGTCGTCGAACTGCTGTCGCGAGATGGCATTACGCTCCACCAGGCTGGTGGCGCGCTCGTAGCGCTTGCGCGCTGCTTCGAGCTCGGCCTGGCGCTGGCTGACCACCGCCTGGGCGGCGCTCAGCTCGCTCTCGCGGAGTGCCACCATGGCCCGGGCCGTTTCCAGGGCATTCTCGGCGCGGCGCCGCTGGGCCTGGGCCTGGGCGAGTTCGGCCTCCAGGGTTGCGGTATCCATGCGGGCAACTGCTTGGCCGGTCTCGACGATCTCGCCTTCGTCGACCAGTACCTCAGCAAGGCGGCCGGGAAGCCGCGTGGCAACATCGATCTCGGTGGCTTCAATTCGGCCATTTCCCGATGTCAGGCTCGGATGTTCGGTTTCCGGCTGCAGCGCCCACCAGGCTACCCCTGCCAGCAAGGCAAGCGCTGCCATGACAAGGACCACCTTCAGCAAGCGCCCGGTAACGCGTTTGTCCATGCCGATTCTCCCCATTCCTTAAACTCCCTTGATGATGCACGTTATCCGCCGGAGGTGCCATGAGCTATATCAAGGAGCTGTGGCATCCTGATGATCTACTGGTCCTCCAGAACCTCTATCGCCCAGCCTGTCAGAACTTCGGCGAGCTCATCGCTTGCCACACCGAAGGACATCACCGCCGCCTCGGGCGTGGCGTCGCTGGCCTCGGCCATGGTCTCGAAGCGGCGGCTGGCCAGCAGCTTGCGACTGGATTCGTCGATCAACTGGGCGTCCAGGCGCACCACGGCCCGGCGAGTATCGCCGTCGAGGCGCAGGTGAAAGGCGGCAATATGGCCGCTCAGGACCGCGTCGCTGCGTGCGTTGCTGTTATCGTCGATGACGCCGTCCAGGCGTCCCGCATGACGAAAGGCCTCGAGCAGTCGCTCCTGCAGAAGTCGTGGGGCATCGTCCCGCCAGCGCACGCCGGCCCAGGCCTCGTATTCGTCCGGGGCGGGCATCACCAGCAGCTGGTTGCCGCCGTGAGGCGCGCTGGCGGTAAGCGAATCGATGCGCAGGGTAGCGCTTGTGGTCGGGCCCGAGGCATCGATATCGGTACCCCCGGGCAGGGCGAACAGCCGCTGGGGCTCGCGCTCGGGCAGGATCGTGCAGCCGGCCGCAAGCACCAGCAGCAGGGCCAGCAGCGTGGGGGCAAGGTGGCGTGGGCTCATGGGCTGGACTCTCATGGCGTGTGCGTTCAAGGGGTGTACTTTCAAGGATCGTACTTTCAAGGGTCGTATTGGGGCAGCGGGTCGCGGCCCAGCAGGGCGTCGGCGGGGCTCTCCTCGAGGCGCCGCACCAGGCGGTTGAGGGCGCGCAGCGCGGCGTGCAGTTCCCGCATGGCAGGATCGAGCTCGCCGATGCCCTGCAGCCCCTGGGCGATATCCTGTTCGTGGTCGGCGGTCAGGCGGGCCAGCCGGCCGGCACCCTCTTCCAGGGAGGCCATGGCGCGTTCGGCGCGGCTCAGAGTGCGCTGGCCCTCCGCGTCGAGCAATCGGTCGGCACGCTCGCCAAGCCGGGCGTAGGTCGCAAGCGTCGCCTCGGCCTGGATCAGAGTGGCTTCGACGCGCTCGCCGAGGGCCGCCAGGTCGAGCTCGTCGCCGGAGAGGCGGGCGGTGGCCTGCTCCAGGTTGGCCAGGCTCCGCGACAGGTGCGCGACGTTGTCGTCGGAGAGCAGCTCGCTGGCGCCATCGAGCAGGCGATTGAAGCGGATCATCAGCTGTTCGCTGTTGCTGAGCAGCGAGCTCAGCGGCGAGGGGTCTGCCTGGATCAATGGCGGGTCGTCGCGGTCGCCCTCCAGGCGCTCGCTCTCCGGGGTTCCGCCGGAGAGCTGGATGTTCATGCTGCCGGTGATATTGGCCAGGGCCAGGCTGGCGCGGGTGTCGGCCTTGATGGGGATGTCGCCGTAGACGCGGATCAGCGCCCGCACCTGGCGAGGATCCTGGGGATCGAGGCGCAGTTCGACCACATTGCCTACCTCGATGCCGCTATAGTTCACGGCGTTGCCCTCCGCCAGTCCGCTGACGGCACGGTTGAAGCCGACCTCATACCAGGCATAGTCACGGTCGACACTGGACTTGCCGAGCCACAGCGCGAACAGCAGCGCGCCACCCAGGGCGAGCACGGTGAACAGGCCGATCAGCACATGATGGGCACGTGGCTCCATGGTCAGCTCTCCTTGGTGGCGTGGGCGGCCTCCCGGGCCGAGCGGCCCCGGGGGCCGTGGAAGTAGTCGCGGATCCAGGCGTCGTCGGTGGCCGCCACCCGCTCCAGGCGGTCGGCCACCAGCACGCGTCGCCTGGCCAGCACCGCCACCCGGTCGCAGGCGGTGTAGAGGGTATCCAGGTCATGGGTGACCAGGAAGACGCTCAGCCCCAGGGCATCGCGCAGGGTCAGCAGCAGCCGGTCGAAGGCGGCGGCGCCGATGGGGTCCAGGCCGGCGGTGGGCTCGTCCAGGAAGAGTACCTCGGGATCCAGCGCCAGGGCGCGGGCCAGGGCGGCGCGCTTGATCATGCCGCCGGAGAGCTCCGTGGGGCGCTGGGCGGCGGCCTGGGCCGGCAGGCCCGCCAGGGCCAGCTTGAGCCGCGCCAGCGATTCGGCCTCCGGGCGTGGCAGGCCGGCATGCTCGATCAGCGGCAGGGCGACGTTCTCGGCGAGTGTCAGGGAGCTGAACAGCGCCCCGCGCTGGAAGAGTACCCCGAAGCGCTGCTCCAGGCGCGAGCGCTCCTGCGGTTCCAGGCTCAGGAGGTCCTCGCCGAACACCTCGATGCGCCCGGCGCTGGGTCGCAGCAGGCCGACGATGCTGCGCAGCAGCACCGACTTGCCGGTGCCGGAGCCGCCCACCACGCCGAGGATCTCCCCCGGGTAGAGGGCGAGGTCGAGCCCCTGGTGGACGACATGGCGCCCGAAGCGGTTCTCCAGGTCGCTGACCCGGATCAGCGGGGCCTCGTTCGGCGTGGCGCGTGTCTCGCTCACCAGCCCATCTCCATGCAGAACAGCGCGGCCACGGCGTCGAGCAGGATCACCATGAAGATCGACTGCACCACGCTGGAGGTGGTGTGCTCGCCCACCGACTGGGCGCTGCCGCTCACCTTGAAGCCCTCCAAACAGCCGATCACCGCCACCACGAAGGCGAACAGCGGCGCCTTGCCCAGCCCCACCAGGAAGTGCTGCACGGCGATGTCGCGCTCGAGGATGGCCAGGAACTGCACCGCGGAGATGTCCAGGGCCACCAGGCAGACCAGCGCACCACCGAGGATGCCGCTGAGCATGCCCACGAAGGTCAGGATGGGCAGGCTGATGGTCAGCGCTACCACCCGCGGCAGCACCAGCAGCTCCACCGGGTCGAGGCCGAGGGTGCGCAGGGCGTCGAGCTCCTCGTTGGCCTTCATGGCACCTAGCTGGGCTGTGAAGGCGCTGGCAGTGCGCCCGGCGAGCAGGATGGCGGCGAGGATCACGCCGAACTCGCGCAGGAAGGCGTAGGCGACCAGGTGCACCGTGTAGAGGGTGGCGCCGAAGTCGCTCAGCACCGTGGCGCCGAGGAAGGCCACCACCGCCCCCACCAGGAAGGTGAGCAGGGCGACGATGGGCAGCGCATCGAGGCCGGTCTGGTGCACCTGGGCCACCACCGAGGTGAGGCGCCAGCGGCGGGGCCGCAAGAGGGTGGCGGCCAGGGTGGCGAGCACCTGGCCGATGAAGCCGAGCAGCAGCTTCTGCTGATGGGCGATGCCCGCCACGCGCTGGCCGATGTCGGCCAGCGGGCCGCGCAGGGGATGGCGGCGCGGCCTGGCGGGCGCCTCGCAGCGGGTGAGCGCCTCGCCCACCGCACGCAGCAGGGCGCGCCGCTCGGCGGGAAGCGCCGGCGCCCAGTCGTCGATGCCCGCCAGGCGCTCGGCGCCGGTAAGCTCGGCGAGCAGGGCGGCGCCGGCGGTGTCCAGGGCGCCGATCTCGGCCAGGTCTACGGGGGCCTCGGCCCGCACCCGGTGCGCCTCATCGACACGCCGGCGCAGGCGGGCATGGTGCGCGAGGGTCCAGTCGCCGTGCGGGCACGCCGGCCCCGGCGCCAGGGTGAGCTCGCCCGGCCCCGCTGCCACCTCAGGCCACTCCCGCAGCGAGGAAGCGGCGCAGCGGCTCGACCTGGCTGTCGCGGTCCAGATAGGGAGCGTGGCCGCAGCCGTCGGCCTCCAGGGTCACCAGGTCGGGGCGCGCCTCGGCCATGCGCGCGAGCGTCTCGGCGGCGAGCAGCGGCGAGAGGCTGCCGCGGATCGCCATGCTGGGGCAGGCGAGGGCGTGCCAGTCGGCCCACAGGTCGCGGGGGGTGTCGTTGGCGAACTGCGCGGTGATGGCCGGATCGTAGTGGAAGGTCCAGCGCCCGTCCGGCAGGCGCCGGGCACTCTCCAGGGCCAGGCGGAGCCAGGTGTCGTCGTCGGTGATGCCGAAGCCGGCATAGTGATGGCGGAGCTCCGCGGCGAGCTCGCGGAAGGTCGCGAACTCGTGGGAGCGGGAGAAGTAGTCGGCGAGCTCCGCCAGGCCCGCCGGGGCGAGCTCGGGGCCGATGTCGTTGAGCACCAGGCGCTCGATGCGTCCGGCGGTGGCGGGCTCGGCGGCCAGGCGCAGGCCCAGCAGGCCACCCATGGAGGTGCCGAGCCAGGCCACCCGCTCCAGCGCGAAGTGGTCGAGCAGCGCCACGGCGATCTCGGCGTAGCGGGCGTAGGTGTAGTCGCGCTCGGGGCGGGCCGACCACGAGGAGAGGCCGCGCCCCGGGGTGTCCGGGGCCAGCACGCGCCACCCGGGGCCGAGCCTGTGGGCGAGCTCGGCGAAGTCGCCGCCGTGGCGGGCCAGGCCGTGCCAGGCCACCAGGGAGCGCGGGGCATCGGGGTGCCAGATGCGCACCGCCACCTCGAGATCGTCTAGGCTGAACCCATCAAGTCGCTGCATGCTGTCTCTCCGCGCCGGGGCGTCCACGATATGCCATATTCGTCCTCGATGATAAGGTGGCAGCCGCGCCTGAACATGCGACAATGTATGTAAATCACCCCCATCGATCGAGGATGAGCCGATGACGTCTTCCCGCCTTCCACGCCAGTCGGGCCCCGCCGGCGCGCCGGGCCTGCGCCGCGCCCTGCTGCCCCTGCTGGTGGCCTCTGCCCTGGCCGCCCCCGCCCAGGCGGCGGACCTGCTGACCATCGCGCAGGACGCCCTGGACAACAACGCCGAGCTCGCCGCGGCGCGCTCCCAGACCAGCGGCGTCGAGGCGGGGCGTGACGTGGAGCGGGCGGACCTGCTGCCCCAGGTGAGTGCCTCCGGCAACCTGACCCACAATCGGCAGTACGAGTCGCAGTCCACGCCGGGACAACTCCAGGGGGATGACACCATCAACCGTGTCGGCGTCACCCTCGAGGCGACCCAGGCGCTGTTCAATGCGCTGGAGTCGCGCCAGGTGGAGCGCAGCGAGCGCGAGATCGACCAGCAGCTCTACCGCCTGGCCGCCACCGAGCAGGGGGTGCTGATCGAGGTGGCCAGCGCCTATTTCGAGATCCTGCGCGCCCATGAGGTGCTGGAGGCGCGCCGTGCCCAGGAACGCGCCATCAATCGCCAGCTGGAGCAGGCCCGCGAGCAGTTCGAGGTTGGGCTGATCGCCATCACCGAGGTGGAGGAGGCCAAGGCGGCCTTCGACCAGGCCAGGGCGATCCGCATTGCCGCGGAGAGCGACCTGCAGGTGCGCTTCGAGGCCCTGGAGCGGCTCACCGGCCAGCGCTACGAGAGCATCGACGCCCTGGGCGAGGAGCTTGCCATCGCCCCGCCGACGCCCAGTGATCGCAGCAGCTGGGTGGAGCTTGCCATGCAGAACAACCCGCTGGTGCTGGCCAGCCAGGCCGGCATCGAGGTGTCGCGCAGCGCGGTGGAGATCGCGCGTGCGGGACGTCTGCCGACGGTCAACGCCTTCGCCAACTACAGCTATGCGGACAGCGATGCCGACCGCGTCGATGGCCATGACTCCAGCAGCCAGGTCGGCGTCGGCGTCAGCCTGCCGCTCTATACCGGGGGGCGCACCAGCGCCTCGGTGCGCCAGAACACCTACCTCCTCGAGGCCTCCCAGTATGACTTCGAGGACCAGCGCCGCAGTACCATCCAGAACGTGCGCTCCAGCTACACCCGGGTGACCAACGACGTCGCCACCGTGGAGGCGCGCGCCCAGGCGGTGGTCTCCAACCAGAGCGCCCTGGATGCCACCCGCGCCGGCTACGAGGTGGGCACCCGCAACATCGTCGATGTGCTCAACGCCGAGCAGAACCTCTACAACGCCATCGCCGAGCTGGCCGGCGCCCGCTACGACTACGTGATCAACCTGCTGACCCTGCGCCAGCAGGCCGGGACCCTGGACGAGGCGGCGCTGGCCGAGGTCAACGCCTGGCTCGGTGACACCACCGTCGCCTTCCAGCTGCCGGACGATGCCGGCGACCCGGTGATGGATATCGGCGAGCCGCCCACGCCCTAGGGTCGCCGCCTGTCACGACCACTGGCCGCCTGGGGTTTGCTTAGGCGGCTAATGTTTACATCCATACAAGAATGAATGTAAGATTCGTTCCACCTTGACGCCATAACGGGAATCCCACGCACATGAAGACTGCATTCCGATTCGGGCGGGCGAGTCTCCTCGTCCTGGTCGCCGGCCTGTTCCTGGCCGCCTGTGGTCAGGAGGAAGCGCCTGCGCAGGCCCAGCAGGGCGCCGGCCAGGAGCGCCCGCCTCACCCGGTGGAAGTGGCCGAGCTGGCCCGCCGGGATGTCGCCCTGGAACGCTCCTACCCCTCGCTGCTGCGCAGCGACGACGAGGTCACCCTGGTGGCGCGAGTCACCGGCACCCTGGAGCGGCGCCACTTCGAGCCCGGCGAGATGGTGGAGGAGGGCCAGGTGCTCTACTCCATCGAGCCGGACGTCTATCAGGCGGCGGTGAACCAGCGCGAGGCCGACCTGCAGAGCGCCCGCGCCGAGCTGGAACGTGCCCAGCGTGACGCCAGCCGCTTCGAGCGCCTGCTCAGCCAGAACTCGGTGAGCCGCCAGCAGGTCGACCAGGCGCGCTCGGAGCTGGGCGTGGCGCGGGCGGCGGTGGCCCAGGCGGAGGCGGCCCTGGCCAGCGCGCGCATCGACCTGGACTACGCCGAGGTCACCGCGCCCGTGTCGGGGATGATCAGCCTCTCCCGGGTCAACGTGGGCAACCTGGTGAGCAACGGCACCGAGCTTGCCACCATCACGCCGCTGGACCCGCTGGAGGTGCGCTTCCAGCTGCCCCAGCGCGATGCCTTCGAGCTCCGCCGCCAGCTGGACGGCAGTGGTGATATTGCCGATATCGCTGCGGTGCTGCAGGTGCCCGGCCTCGATGGCGGCGCCGGAGAGCGCCTCGAGGGACGCCTGGACTTCCTGGGCTCTCGCGTGGAGGAGGGCACCAGCACGGTGCAGGCTAGCGCCACCTTCGCCAACCCCGAGGCGCGGGTGCTGCCCGGCCAGTTCGTGCGGGTGAGCCTCGAGGGGCTCAAGCGCTTCGAGGTGCTGGCGGTGCCCGAGATCGCCATCGGCCAGGGGCTGATGGGGCCCCAGGTGTTCATCCTCGACGAGGAGAACATCGCCCGCGCCCGGCCGGTGGACCTCGGTGAGGTGGCCGGCCCCTGGCAGGTGCTGCGCGGCGGCGTCGAGCCCGGCGAGCGGGTGGTGGTCGGCGACCTCGCCGGCATCGAGCCCGGCACCACCATCGACCCCCAGCCCTTCGACGGCGATGCCCAGGCGCTCATGGAGCGTGCCATGCAGGCCCGAGAGCAGCAGCAGGGCGGCGGCGCGGCGGCGCCGGGTGGCCAGCCGGCCCAGGGTGAGGCGGCCCAGCAGGCGACCGTCGGCGACGCCGCTGACGCGCCCGAGGCGGATGGGGGCGAAGGCTGATGCCGTTCTCCAACTTCTTCATCAAGCGGCCGATCTTCGCCACGGTACTGGCGATCATCCTGACGGTCATGGGGGTGGTCAGCATGCGGGTGCTGCCCATCGAGCAGTATCCCAGCGTGGTGCCGCCTACCGTCTCGGTGCGCGCCCAGTTCCCGGGGGCCGACGCCGAGACGGTGGCCCAGACGGTGGCCGCCCCCCTGGCCGAGGCGATCAACGGTGTCGAGGACATGCTCTACATGACCTCGACCAGCGGCGACAACGGCTCCATGAGTCTCAACGTCGCCTTCAACATCGGCACCGACGGCGACATCAACACCATCAACGTCAACAACCGGGTGCAGGGGGCGCTCTCCCAGCTGCCCGAGGCGGTGCAGTCCCAGGGCGTGACCGTGGAGCTGCGCTCGAGCTCCATCCTGATGCTGGTGGCGCTGATCTCCCCCCAGGGGGACTACGACAAGGTGTTCATGCAGAACTACGCCACCCTCAACATCCTCGATGAGCTGCGCCAGGTGCCCGGCGTCGGGGATGCCACGGTGCTGGGGGGCGGCGAGTTCGCCATGCGCATCTGGATGGATCCGGACAAGCTGGCCCAGTACGACCTGACCCCCACCGAGGTGGCGGCGGCGATCCGTGCCCAGAACACCGAGGTGCCGGCGGGCAGCCTGGCCGGCACACCGCAGGCCGATCCTCGCGCCTTCACCTACACCATCACCGCCGGCGGACGCCTCAACGACGTCGACGACTTCCGCAACATCTTCCTGCGCACCAACCCCGACGGCTCCTCGCTGCGCCTGCAGGACGTGGCGCGCATCGAGCTGGGGGCCTCCTTCTACGGGGTCGACGCCAAGCTCAACGGCGGCGCCATGACGCCGATCATCATCAACCAGCAGCCCGGGGCCAATGCCCTGGAGACCGCGCAGCTGGTGAGCGAGCAGATGGCCGAGCTGGAGGGACGTTTCCCCCCGGGGCTGGAGTACGTGGTGCCCTACGACACCACCCTGTTCATCGGCGCCTCCGTGGATACCGTCACCAAGGTGTTCATCGAGGCCTTCCTGATCGTCGGCGTGATCCTGTTCATCTTCCTGCAGAACTGGCGCTTCACGGTGATCGCCATGTCGGTGGTGCCGGTCTCGGTGTTGGCCACCTTCGCCGGCTTCTACATGTTCGGCTTCTCCATCAACCTGCTGACGCTGTTCGCCCTGGTGCTCTCCATCGGCATCGTGGTGGACGACGCCATCCTGGTGGTGGAGAACGTCGAGCGGGTGCTCGGCGAGGACGAGGAGATCAGCGTCACCCAGGCCACCATCCGTGCCATGAAGGAGGTCGGCGGCCCGGTCATCGCCACTTCGCTGATCATGGCCGCGGTGTTCATCCCGGTGGCCTTCCTGGGCGGCTTCACCGGCCAGATATACCAGCAGTTCGCGTTGACGGTGGCGATCTCGGTGGCCTTCTCGGCACTGATGGCGCTGACCTTCACCCCGGCCCTGTCGGCGGTGTTCATCAAGCACAAGGCGCAGATGGGCGAGTCGAAGCTGATGCGCGCCGTGAACACGCCCCTGCGCCTGTTCGACAGCCTGTTTGCCGCCATCACCGCGGGCTACATGTGGGTGGTCAGGGTGTTGGTGCGCTTCTGGGGGCTGGCGCTGCTACTCACCGGCCTCACCATCGGTGGCTCCTGGTGGCTCTACCAGATCACCCCCTCGTCCCTGGTGCCGGAGACCGACCAGGGGGTGGTGCTGGCCAGCGTGCAGCTGCCGGATTCCGCCTCCCTGGCGCGCACCCAGGCCTACATGGCCGAGCTGAGCAGCCGCATCGAGGCGATCGAGGGGGTGGAGTACAGCTCCGCGGTGGCCGGCTACGACATCCTCTCCAGCGCCGTGAACACCGCCCGCGGGGTGATGTTCATCAACATGGTGCCCTGGGACGAGCGCGAGCTCACCGCCGACGAGCTGGTGGGCAGGATCATGCAGCTCGGCGCCCAGGTGCCCGGCGGCTCGGCGATGGCCTTCAACGTGCCGCCGATCATGGGGCTCTCCACCACCGGGGGCTTCACCGGCTACCTGCAGTCCTTCGAGGGGGCGAGCTCCCAGGAGCTGTTCCAGGCCTCGGTGAAGGTGATGCAGGCGGCCAACCAGCACCCGGCGCTGCAGCGCGTCTTCACTACCTTCAACGTCAACGTGCCGGGCTATCGGGCGGAGATCGACCAACAGAAGGCGCTCAGCTACGGCGTGCCGCTGCAGCAGCTCAACGCCACGCTCGCCAACACCTTCGGCAACGGCTTCGTCAACTACTTCAGCTACCAGAACCGCAACTTCCAGGTCTACCTGCAGAACGAGGACGAGTTCCGCAAGACGCCGGACGACATCGCCAACGTCTATGTGCGCGGCGGCAACGGCGAACGCATCCCGCTCTCGGAGTTAGTGACCCTGGAGCGCCAGGCCAAGCCGGCGGTGGTGTCACGCTTCGGCGTCTACCTGGGGGCCCAGTTCCAGGGCGGCCCGGCGCCGGGCTACAGCTCCGGCGAGGCGATCGCCGCCATGGAGCAGATCGTGCAGGAGGAGCTCGGCAGCAACTGGGGCATGGGCTGGACCGGCACCGCCTACCAGGAGAGCGAGGCGGGCAACGCCGCGGCCCTGGCGATCATCTTCGGCCTGCTGATGGTGTTCCTGATCCTCGCCGCCCAGTACGAGAGCTGGTCGCTGCCGCTGGCGGTGCTCACCGCCACGCCCTTCGCCTTCCTGGGGGGCATCGGTGGGATCGTGCTGCGTGGGCTGGACACCAGCGTCTACGTGGAGATCGGCATGCTGGTGGTGGTGGGCCTGGCGGCCAAGAACGCCATCCTGATCGTCGAGTTCGCCGAGTTGCAGCGCAAGGAGCTCGGCAAGACGATCCGCGAGGCGGCCATCAGCGCCGCGGAGCTGCGCTTCCGGCCCATCGTGATGACCTCGCTGGCCTTCATCTTCGGGACCCTGCCGCTGGCCCTGGCCAGCGGGGCCAGCGACGTGAGCAGCCACCACATCGGCACCACGGTGGCGGTGGGCATGGCCTCGGTGGCGGTGCTGGGCAGCTTCTTCATCCCCAGCTTCTACGCCATGATCGCCAGCATCTCCGACTGGCTGCGGCGCAAGCTGGGCGGCAAGCCCGACCCGCAGGCGGCCTCCGGCGAAAGCGGCTAGCGAGCGTCGCATCGCCTGTCCGACGCACCAAGGGGCGCCTCAGTGAGGCGCCCCTTGCCGTGTCGGGGCGGGTGCCAGGACCCATGATCCAGGTCATGGGCCTCGCCCCACGGGGCGCGATGGATCGACTATAGTGAGGGGCAGGAGTTGATTCGTCGGCTAAGCATTACCGCGAGGAGGTCGCCATGGAATTCGTCATCGAGCTCGCCCTGAGCTTTCCCGTCGTGGTGTTCAGCGTGCTGATGCCGCTGGTACTCCTCTACTGGGTGCTGGTGGCGCTGCGACTGGCCCCGCTGGAGCTCTTCGAGCATGACAGCCTCAAGGGGGATTACCTCGCCAGTTCCCTGGTGGCGCTCGGCTTCGCCGGCGTGCCGGCCTCCTTCTCGCTGTCGGTGCTGCTGCTGCTGGCGGCGGCCATCACCCTGGCGGCGGAGCTCGCGCTACTGCGCTGGTTCGACCTGGGGCTGTTCCGGGTGCCGCTGGGCGTGGCGGTGCTGTGGGCGGCCTTCGCCATCGCCTCGCCCCTGGCCGCGGCGCTGTGCGGCGCGATGCGCAGCTGGTTCCACCGGCACCTGCTGGGGCACCAGCGCTGCCTGCTGGGCGAGCGAGTCGAGGTGATGGGGGAGCCGGATGCCGAGGGCTGGGCCCGCGCGCGGCTGCTCGATGACCCGGCGTGTGAGGTGCGCCTGCACGGCAAGCCGGACAGCATGCCTCGCGCCGGGGAGCGTCGCGTACTGGTGAAGTTCGTGGCCGAGGAGGGGAGCTATCGCAGCGTCGACGCCGGGGAGTTCCGCGAGGCGCGGGCGCACCTCAACCGGTTGCGCCTGGCGTCGAACCCGTGAGGTGCGCCTGGGGCGGGGCCTGGTCGCTTGCCAGCAGGGAGAGCTGGCAGGCCACCAGTCGGCCCCCTTGGTCGAGCAGGGAGTAACGCTCCTCGTTGCGTAGCCAGTCATGATAGAGGCCGCTTAGCAGGCTCTGCATCAGCTGAGCGGCGACTTCGGCGGTGAGCCCGGGGCGCAGCTGCTGGCGACGGGCGGCACATTCGAAGTAACTCAGCAGTGCGCCGAGGGCATCCTCGGCCATCTCGTTCTGCATCGCCAGCGGGTCGATATCGCCGAACACCTCGCAGTGGTGGATCAGGATGGCATGCACACGCCGGTAGCGGGGCTGCTCCAGGCGTTCGAAGCCCTTCAGCAGGGCCAGGCGGATGGCCTCGAGGGGCCGCTCCGACAGGCTGGCATCATCGATTTCCCTGACCAGCTCCTGGAAGGGCACCCTGACCCGCCCCAGCATTGCCCGAAAGAGGTCGGCCTTGTTCCTAAAATGCCAGTAGACGGCGCCGCGGGTCATCCCGGCGTGGCGGGCGATCTGTTCCAGGGAGGTGCGGGCGACCCCCTTCTCCAGGAACACCTCCTCGGCGGCGTCGAGCAGCGCCTCGCGGGTGGCGGCGGCCTCGGCCTTGGTGCGTCGGGCCATGGGGCGAGCCTCGTGCGGGAAAGGATGCCGACATTCTACCCGAACCTGCCGGCTTTTACATGCATGGGTGTATGCCAGGAGGCCCGGTCGTCGTGCGCGAGCCGGTGCCGGCGAGAGGTGGGCCATGGCCATGCCAGCCCCTCGCCAGCGTGCCTCGCGGGGCGTATAAGGAGTCGGTAAACGAAAGCGCAAGGAGTGCCCCCATGGCCCGAGCCCCCTTCGACCTCGCCGGTGTGCGCGTCGCCGCCGGCAGCCGCACCCAGATCGAGGTGCCCGCCGCCAGGCTCTACACCCATGCGCCGCTGTCGATCCCCGTGGAGGTGGTGCATGGCCGCCAGGCCGGGCCCACGCTGCTGGTATGCGGCGGCATCCACGGCGACGAGATCAACGGCGTGGAGATCGTGCGCCGGCTGCTGCGCTCGAAGCAGCTCCAGGGGCTGCGCGGCACCCTGGTCGCCGCCCCCATCGTCAATGTCTTCGGTTTCGTGCAGCACAGCCGCTACCTGCCCGATCGCCGCGACCTCAACCGCTGCTTCCCGGGCAGCGAGACGGGCTCGCTGGGGGGGCGCATGGCGGCGCTGTTCCGCGAGGCGATCGTCGACCAGGCCACCCATATCATCGACCTGCACACCGGGGCGATCCACCGCACCAACCTGCCCCAGATCCGCGCCCAGCTGGTGGCCGGCAGCGAGACCGAGCGCATGGCCAACGCCTTCGGCGCACCGGTGATCCTCAACGCCGAGCTGCGCGAGGGGAGCCTGCGCCACTATGCCCAGAACCGTGGCATCCCGGTGCTCACCTACGAGGCCGGCGAGGCGCTGCGCTTCGACGAGTGGGCGATCACCCCCGGGGTGCGCGGGGTGCTGCGAGTGATGCGCCGGCTGGGCATGCTGACCGGCGAGCATCGGCGCCGGGCGCCGCCGGCGGCGGAGATCGCCAACGGCTCCAGCTGGGCGCGGGCGCCCATCGACGGCATCCTGCGTCCCAGGGTGCGCCTCGGGGCGCGGGTCGCCAAGGGCGACGTGCTGGGCCGGGTGGCAGACCCCTTCGGCAACGCGGAGGGAGAGGTGCGGGCCATGGCCGACGGTATCGTGATCGGCATGAGTCGGCTGCCGCTGGCCAACGAGGGGGAGGCGCTGTTCCATATCGCCCGCTTCGATGCCATCGAGGAGGCGGAGAGTGCCATCGAGGACTTCCACTCCAGCCTCGAGCCGCCCCCCGACCCGCTCTACTGAGCCAACGGGCCGGGTGTCAGGCGGCGGAGGCCGCCTCGCGCTCGGGCACCAGCCCCAGGGCGTCATCGAACACCGCCAGGCCCGCGCCGTCGCGGTGAGCGTTCTCGGAGAGGTGGCGACGGAACTTGCGGCCGCCGGGCTGGCCCTGGAAGAGGCCCAGCAGGTGGCGGGTGACATGGTTGAGCCGGGCGCCCTCCTCGAGGCGGCGGGCGATGTAGGGGCGCAGGGCACGGGCCGCGGCGTGTCGGCTCGCCGCCGGGCCGGGCGCCCCGTAGAGGGCTGCGTCGACGCCGGCCAGCAGCCAGGGGTTCTGGTAGGCCTCGCGCCCCACCATCACGCTGTCGACCCGCTCGAGTTGCTCGCGGCAGGCGTCGAGCGTCTTCAGGCCGCCGTTGATGCCGATATGCAGGTCGGGGCGGCTCGCCTTGAGGCGATGCACCCGCGGATAGTTGAGCGGCGGGATGTCGCGGTTCTCCTTGGGGGAGAGCCCCTCGAGCCACGCCTTGCGGGCGTGGACGATGAAGGTGTCGCAGCCGGCGTCGGCGACGATGTCGATGAAGCGCGACAGGTCCGCGTCCTCGTCCTGGTCGTCGATGCCGATGCGGCACTTGACGGTGACCGGGATCGACACCGCGTCGCGCATGGCACGCACCGCGTCGGCCACCTTGTGCGGGTGGCCCATCAGGCAGGCGCCGATCAAATTGTTCTGCACCCGGTCGCTGGGGCAGCCGACGTTGAGGTTGACCTCGTCATAGCCCCACGCCTCGGCGATGGCGGCGCACTCGGCGAGTTCGCCGGCGTCGCTGCCGCCGAGCTGCAGCGCCAGGGGGTGCTCGACGTCGTCATGGCCCAGGAAGCGTTCGCGGGGGCTGCCGTGGAGGATGGCGCCGGTGGTGACCATCTCGGTGTAGAGCAGGGCGCGGCGGGTCAGGGTCCGGGCGAAGACGCGATAGTCGCGGGTCGTCCAGTCCATCATGGGGGCCACGGAGAAGGTGCGGTCCAGGGGCATCGGCATCACGGTGTCGCGGAGGGCAGGGCGCTGCATTCTACCAGCACCGCGCGATGGGTGGCCAATGGGGCGAGCGCCACCCGCGCGTTGATGCCGCGTCGCCGTGGCGTGATCTCGCCCCGCTGTCCTGGCCCGCCGCGTCGTCCATACTGTCACCTCTCACCCGGCAAAGGAGCCCGCCATGAGCGACCGCAAGCAGACGCTGGAGACGCTGCGCGACGAGCTGATCGACCGGCTGGAGCGCTACCAGGCCCATCAGGAGCAGCGGGACGGCCCGCTCGACAAGGACATGGAGGATCAGTCCATCGAGGTGGAGAACGACGAGGTGGTCGAGGCCCTGCACCGGGAGGCGGAGACCGAACTGCGCCAGGTGCTGCATGCGCTGGCGCGCCTCGACGCCGGCGAGGGAGACGCCTGCGAGCGCTGCGGTGAGGCCATCGACCCGCGCCGGCTCTCGGCCCTGCCCTACACCACGCTCTGCCGCGACTGCGCCGAGGCGCACTGAGTGGCGCTCGAGGGTGATAGGCTGGCCGCCTGTCATCGATTCACCGGGAGGCGGGAATGAGAGCGTGGTACCGAGCGTGGGTGGCGGGGATGCTGCTGGCCCTGGTGGCCGGGTGTGGCGGCGAGGCGGAGGATGCCCCGCAGGATCCGCCCCAGCAGGTGGCGCTGCGCGAGCCGGAGCCGCCGTCGCCGCCGCCTCTCGAGGTCGATCCCATGGGCGAGGCGGCGGCCATCGACCTGGTCGCCAGCCTGGGCGGGGATCGCCGCCTGCGGGTGAGCGGCAACAGCAACCTGCCCGAGGGGGCGCGACTGCAGGTGATCGTGGAGCGCGAACTGAGCGGTGTGCGCTGGCGCGAGCGGGTCAGCCTCGCGGCCGGGCGCTTCGAGGCGGGTCCCTTCGGCCCCGGCAGCGGCCTGCCGGATGGCGGCTACCGGGTCACCGCGGAGCTGCAGGCGGCCAGCGTCCAGCCCCGCGAGGTGCAGGCGCGCATCGGTGCCGAGGGCGAGCACCTGAGCGGGCCCCTGGTCGCGGCCTCGCCCCATGGGCTGGGGCAGGTGGTGCGTGCCTCGCGACGCTTCCTGGTGGGCAGCGAGCCGCGCCGCGCCAGCGAGCAGGTCGAGGTGCTGCGGGTCGAGTGAGGCGTCTCGGTGGTGCCGCTCAGAGGGTGCCCGGCTGCCAGCGCGCCAGCAGCTTGCCCAGCAGCAGGGTATCCGGCGTATAGCCGGTCGGGGCGTCGGCCCCGGAGGCGACGAAGCGCAGGGCGCCATCCTCGGCCTGGGAGACGTGGCGCACGCGGTGTTCGCCCTCCTGCTGGATCAGGTAGAGCCCGGGGCGGCGGAAGATCTCGGTGGGTGCCATGGCGACCAGGTCCCCGGGGGCGAGGTAGTCGAAGGGCTCGTCCGGGGCCGGGGTCACCAGGAAGCAGTCGCCGTCCCACTCCAGGTCTGGCACCAGCTCGAAGGGCAGGTCGATGCGCCCGGCGTGGCGATCGTGCCAGGGGGCCGGCGGGTGGCGGCGCAGGTAGAGGGGGGCGGCCCGGCCGCTGCCGTCGCCCTCGAGCAGGCGGGAGAGGGGGCACTCCAGAGCCCGGGCCAGGGCGACCAGGCGCTCATGGCCGATCTGCTTGATGGCACCGGACTCCCAGTAGGAGATGGTGACGTCCGAGACGCCGACCCGGCGCGCCAGCGCGGCCTTGTTGAGCTGTGCCTCGAGGCGCAACGCCTTGATCCGCGGGCCTAGTGAATGCATGTCTTCGTCCTGTCGACTTCTTGGGCTTGTCTGGGCGTATCAGGGGATCGGCAATCTTCGGCGATCGCCCCGTGCTGTGCAACAGCGCGCAGCCAACGCTGCTTCATGGGTCGCCTACCAGGCGACGGGCTCGCCGGCCCAGTCGTAGAAGCTGCCGCTCTCCTCCGGGGTGCGCTCGCCCAGCACGGCGAGCAGCCGCTCGGCGACGAAGGCCGGGGTAAATAGCTTGCCCTCGGGCACCCGGGCCTGGAAGGGCGCCGACAGCCGGGAGTCGGTGGTGCCGGGGTGCAGGCAGACCACGGTGCTGGCGCGGTTGAGGCGGCGCAGCTCCACCGCCGCGGTCTTCATCAGCATGTTGTGGGCCGCCTTGCTGGCGCGATAGGCGTACCAGCCCCCCAGGCGGTTGTCGCCGATGGAGCCCACCCGCGCCGAGAGGCTGGCCACCAGGGCGGGGTGGCGGCCCTTGAGGACGGGCTGCAGCGCCTGGAGCAACATCGCCGGCAGGATGGCGTTGACCTCGAACAGGCGCGAGAGCGCCGCGGGGTCGAGGTCGTCGAGACGCTTCTCCGGGTGGATCCCGCCCTCCGCGTGGTGCAGCAGGCCGATGGCGTTGAACAGCAGGTGCAGCGGTGCCCCATCGAGGTGGGCGACCAGCGCCCGGCGCTCGTCCTTATGCTCCAGGGCGAGGGCGAGGCCCTCGAAGCGAGGGTCGTCGCGGCTCGGTGCCCGGCGGCCGACCCCGACCACTCTTCCGGGACGGGGGCTGGCCAGCAGGGCATCGATCACCGCGCTGCCGATCCCCCCGCCGGCGCCGGTGACCACGGCGGTGAAACCGTCGGGCAGTTGCGTCAGCATCGCGCTCTCCTTGGCAGGTGACCAGACATTGACCCCGGTCAGGCCGGATGATTCCCTGCCACGGCTGCCCCGCGACCGGCGGGTGCGTATAATGCCGCCATCCATCCACCCTCGGATCCGGGACACCGCAACGACATGACCGTACGCACGCGTATTGCACCGTCACCCACCGGCGATCCCCACGTCGGCACGGCCTACATCGCCCTGTTCAACCTCTGCTTCGCCCGCCAGCACGGCGGCCAGTTCATCCTGCGCATCGAGGATACCGACCGCGTGCGCTCGACGCCTGAGTCGGAGCAGATGATCCTCGACTCCCTGCGCTGGCTGGGCCTCGAGTGGGACGAGGGTCCGGACGTGGGTGGGCCCCACGGCCCCTATCGCCAGAGCGAGCGGGGCGACATCTATGCCGAGTATGCCCGCCAGCTGATCGAGTCGGGGCATGCCTTCCGCTGCTACCGCACCAGCGAGGAGCTCGACGAGCTGCGCGAGGCGCGCAAGGCCGCCGGCATGCACCTGGCGCTCAAGCCCGCCGACCTGGCCCTGCCCGCGGAGGAGCAGGCCCGCCGCGAGCGCGAGGGCTGGCCCCATGTGGTGCGCATGCAGGTGCCGGCCAGCGGTACCTGCGTGGTGCAGGACATGCTGCGCGGCAGCATCGAGGTGGACTGGGCTCAGGTGGATGCCCAGATCCTGCTCAAGTCCGATGGCATGCCCACCTACCACCTGGCCAACGTGGTGGACGACCACCTGATGGGCATCACCCATGTGCTGCGTGGCGAGGAGTGGATCAACTCGGCGCCCAAGCACCAGCTGCTCTACGAGTACTTCGGCTGGCAGATGCCCGAGCTGTGCCATATGCCGCTGCTGCGTAACCCCGACAAGTCCAAGCTTTCCAAGCGCAAGAACCCGACGTCGATCAACTACTACCGGCGCATGGGCTACCTGCCCCAGGCGGTGACCAACTACCTGGGCCGCATGGGCTGGTCGATGCCCGATGAGCGCGAGAAGTTCAGCCTCGACGAGATGATGGCGCACTTCGATATCCAGCGGGTATCGCTGGGGGGCCCGGTATTCGACCTGGAGAAGCTCACCTGGCTCAATGGCCTCTATATCCGTGAGGAGCTCGACGACGAGGGCTTCCTCAGGGCGCTGATGGAGTGGGCCTTCAACGAGCGCTACGTGAAGGAGATCCTGCCCCAGGTGCGCCCGCGGGTGGAGACCCTCTCCGAGGTGGTGCCGCTGGCGGGCCACTTCTTCTCCGGCCTGCCGCGGATCAGCGAGGAGAGCTTCGATGCCGTCAAGCTCTCCCGCGAGGATCTGCTCAAGCTGCTGCAGTTCCTGGTGTGGCGCCTCGAGACGCTGCCCGCCTGGCACAAGGAGGCGCTGCTGGCCGAGGTCAAGGCGCTCGCGTCCCACTTCGGACTCAAGATGAAGGAGTTCCTGGCCCCGGTGTTCATCGCCGTGACCGGCTCCCCCTCCAGTACCTCGGTGATGGACGCCATGGCGATCCTGGGCTCCGACATGACCCGGGCGCGGCTGCGCCACGCCATCGAGGTGCTCGGCGGCGTCTCCAAGAAGCAGGCCAAGCGCCTCGAGAAGGAGTACCGGGAGCTCTGAAAAATGGTTGACGAAGGTGAGGGGGATCAGTACTATACGCCTCGTCTTCACGGCACGTGGGGCCTTAGCTCAGCTGGGAGAGCGCGACACTGGCAGTGTCGAGGTCAGCGGTTCGATCCCGCTAGGCTCCACCAATCGTGCCGCCTGTGAAGGATACGTCCCATTCGTCTAGTGGCCTAGGACACCGCCCTTTCACGGCGGGAACAGGGGTTCGAACCCCCTATGGGACGCCACCCTATTTCACGAGAAGGGCACCCTGATGGGTGCCCTTCTTGCTTGTGCGCCAGGCATGGCGCGCAGCGCCTGACGGGCGCTGTTTCCAAGGGTGGTGCCTTGGAATGACTTGGGGGTGAAAGTCCCCTGCACGCCCGGCAAGGGGAAGTGCTAGCTGACGGCAAGGGTGTCTCCCGTGAGGGGGAATCCGAAGGCAGCCCGAAGCAAAACGCTGGCCTGACGAACAGGAAGCGGATACGAGGCGGCATGGCGGGGTGAGATGGCAAGCATCACCAAAGCCCGATACTTGCACGGAACGCCATGACGTAAATCCGACAGGCATAAGCGGGAAGGTCGCGCGTCTTACCCTGGGAGGTCTGGTGGTCTGCCACGGTGCTACCGGCGTCGAGAGGCGACGGGATGGGCCACCAGACGTCAGCAGAGGCCATAGTAAGTGCCGGTTCACCGCGGCACCAAGGGCCGAACATGAAGCACCGCGAGTAGGCGATGACGTCTCGAGGATCGATCAT
>NZ_FNIV01000005.1:0-45475 GCF_900104135.1 Halomonas shengliensis
TCCCTATGCGTCAAGGTAGTTGTCACCTAAACCGATTGAGAGGTGATCAACGTGCGTTACCCCGCAGAGCGTAAGGAAGCCATCCTCAAGAAGATGGCACCGCCCATGAGCATGACCATCCCGGAACTGGCCGCGCAGGAAGGCATCACAGCAACAACCCTCTACAATTGGCGGAAACAGGCCAGAGCACGAGGACAGGTTTTGCCATCACGTTCTACCCAGCCAGATCAGTGGACCAGTCAGGAGAAGTTCCAGATCGTCCTGGAGACAGCTCCGATGAACGAGGCTGAAGTCAGCGCCTACTGCCGCGAGCGCGGGCTCTACCCCGAGCAGGTGGAGGCCTGGCGGGATGCCTGCATGAACGCCAACGACGATGCGGCAGCGCAGGCCAAGCAGCTTCGACAGGCGCGTAAGGCGGAGCAGAAGCGGCTCCGTAAGCTGGAGCGCGAGCTGCACCGCAAGGACAAGGCCCTGGCCGAGACGGCGGCGCTGTTGGCCCTGTCAAAAAAAGCCGAGGCGATCTGGGGCACGACCAACGACGAGGACGACTGACCAGCCTCCCGGATCGCCAGCGTATCGTGACTCTGGTGCAAGACGCCCAGCGTGACGGTGCTCGGCTGGCCAAGGCCTGTCAGGTGATGGGCATCCATGTGCGAACCTATTACCGCTGGGTTGCGGAAGGCGAGGTGACGGCGGATCGCCGCCCCGACGCCGATCGCCCGGAGCCGGCCAACAAGCTGTCGCCCGAGGAACGAGAGGCTGTTGTGGCGCTGTGCAACGCCCCGGAGTATCGGAGCCGCCCTCCCGCCTTCATCGTGGCCGATCAGGCGGACAAGGGCCACTACCTGGCCTCTGAGTCGACGATGTACCGAGTGCTTCATGAATATGACCAGCAACACCATCGGGGCCGACAGCAGGCCCCACAGCGCAAGCGACCGCCGACCACGCACCAGGCCACAGCGCCAAACCGGCTTTGGTGCTGGGATATCAGCTGGTTGCCGGGCCCTGCACGCGGTACCTGGTGGTACCTGTACCTGATCATGGACGTCTTCAGCCGCAAGATCGTTGGGCACGAGGTCTATGAAACCGAGACCGGCGAGCTGGCCGCCGAGCTGATCCAGAAGGCCTGCTGGCGAGAGCACCTCACCGATCGTCACAAGCCTTTGATTTTGCATTCCGATAACGGCAGCCCGATGAAGGCGGCGACCTTCCTGGAAAAGCTCTACGATCTGGGCATCACCCCGTCGTACAGCCGGCCAAGGGTCAGCAACGACAACGCCTTCGCCGAGTCGGCCTTCAAGACACTGAAGTACCGGCCGGGGTTCCCCGCCGACGGCTTCGCCACACTGGCCGAGGCACAAGACTGGGTCCAGCAATTCACCGAGTGGTACAACCATGAGCACCGGCACAGCGCCCTGCGCTACGTCACGCCGAGCCAGCGTCATAACGGCGAGGCAAAAGGCATTCTGACGCAGCGCCGAGAGGTTTTTGAAGCCGCGAAGCAGCGCCACCCGGAACGGTGGTCAGGTGACATCCGGAAACTCAGCCTGCCGGATGTAGTGCACCTAAATCCCGAACGGGACCCAGTGCCACAGGCCGCAGGATTTTAAAGAGCTGAAGTCATTTTATATGGCAACTATGTTGACAGACTCCGGGCTCGTTGGCGATCCGGTTCTGATTGTTCTGGGCAACAGTTCCATCGGCAACGCGGCGCTGGAGGTATTGGACGATCGCGACATCGACTACCTGAGACGTCTGCGGAGTCATAAGGGATTGTAGAAACAAACCGCACCGCTCCTGAGCCAACTACCAGCCAGGGCAACCGAGCAGCCTTGCCGATGGTGCCACGACCGTGAGTAACGAGCATGTTCCTGGCCGGCACCGTGTCGGTCCGATGGTTCAGGAACGCTTTGATGGTCTGGCCAAGGAAGATCTCGACTCTGATTCTGGGGGGGGATTGCCGTGGTATCCAATGGATGATCAGCGGAAGCTGGAATCACACGTGTCTGATAGGGACCAGTTTCGGCCAGGAGAAGCCAAGACAAAAGTATGGGCTCAGGTATGGGCTGGAAAGATTTAAAAAAAGAAAAAGCCGCTGAAATCAGCGGCTTATCTATATTCGGTGGCGGAGGGGGAGGGATTCGAACCCTCGAAGCCTTTCGACTTACACACTTTCCAGGCGTGCTCCTTCGACCACTCGGACACCCCTCCGCATTGTGGTTCTCACGCCCGGGCGGCTCGCCTTTCGCGTCAGAACGGCGCGTATGGTAACGAGCTAAGTGCGCGAATGCAAGAGGTTTACGGGTCGGGCGCGAGGATCGCGCTGCGAGGTGTCCGGGCGGCGGCTCTCGGCTATGCTGGTGACGAATCCACGACAGGGAGAGTCCCATGTCCTTGCGCACCACGTCCTTCCCCGCCATCGCCGCCGTCCTGCTGCTGGCGCTGCCCCTCGCCGCCCAGGCCGAGACCCCCAACATCGTGCCGGGTGAGTGGGAGTTCACCAGCACCACCTCGGTGGCTGGCGACCTGCCGATTCCCGACCAGACCGAGACCACCCGCGAGTGCATCGCCCAGGGCGACCTCGACGACCCCGACTTCCAGATGATCGAGGCGGAGGAGGGCTGCGAGCTGCTCGAGCACAGCGTCTCCGTCGACGGCATGGACTACCGGATGATGTGCGCGGCCGAGGGCGGCCAGGCGGACATCGTCGGCCATATGGACTTCCTCGGCGAGACCACCGAGGGCGAGGTGACGGTCACCGTGCAGTCGCCGCAGATGGGCGAGATGGTGATGAACACCGAGGTGACCGGCCGACGTATCGGTGACTGCTGACGGCACCTACACAGCCCGCCACGCGAAGACGGCCACCCTGGGGTGGCCGTCTTCGCGTGGCGCGGGCTCAGTGCCCTTCCGGGGTGGCCTCCATCTCGTGTTCCAGGCGCCTGGCCACCTCGCCCGGGGAGCCGGTGCGGCGTGCCAGCAGGTCGTAGGCCACCGGCACCACGAACAGCGTGAACAGGGTGGCGGCGGCCAGGCCGCAGAGGATCACGATGCCGATCACCAGGCGGGTCTCGGCGCCGGCACCGCTGGAGACGATTAGCGGCACGGCGCCCGCCATGGTGGTCACGGCGGTCATCACGATGGGGCGCAGGCGGGTCACCGAGGCCTCCACCAGCGCCTCGTGGAAGGCCATCCCCTGGTCGCGCAGCTGGTTGGCGAACTCCACGATCAGGATGCCGTTCTTGGCGGCGAGCCCCACCAGCATCACCAGCCCCACCTGGCTGTAGATGTTGAGCGACTGCCCGGTGAGGTAGAGCCCGAGTAGGGCGCCGCACAGCGCCAGGGGCACGGTGAGCATGATCACGAAGGGGTGCACGAAGCTCTCGAACTGGCCGGCCAGCACCAGGAACACCACCAGGATGCCCATGCCCAGCAGGAAGACGGTGGCGCCGCTGGCCTCGCGGTAGTCCCGCGAGGCGCCCTTGACGTCGGTCTGGGCCTCGGCGGGCAGCACCTCGCGCACCGCCTCCTCCAGGTAATCCAGCGCCTCGCCCAGCGGGTAGCCGTCGGCCAGGTCCGCCTCGATGGTGATCGCGCGCACGCGGTTGAAGCGGTTGAGGGTGCTGGGGCCGGCGAAGTCGGCCAGGGTCACCAGGCTGGCCAGGGGGATCAGCTCGCCGCTGCGCTGGGAGCGCACCTGCAGGCTCTCCAGGCTACTCGGGCTGGAGCGGGCACCGGGCGCGCCCTCGAGGATGACGTCATACTCCTCGCCGTCGTCGATGTAGCGGGTGGCGGTGCGTCCGCCCAGCAGCGTCTCCAGGGTGCGGCCGATCTCGGTGACGGTGACCCCGAGCTCGGCGGCGCGCTGGTAGTCGATGCTCACCTCGAGCTGCGGCTGGGTCTCCTCGTAGTCGCTGTCCAGGCCGGTGAGGCGGGGGTTGTCCTCGCGGATATGCGCGAAGAGGGTGTCGCGCCAGCTCTCGAGCTCCTCGTAGGTGCCGCCGCCGAGCACGAACTGCACCGGCTTCTCGACGCTGGAGCCGAAGCCCTGGCGCATCACCGGGAAGGCGCGCACCCCGGGCAGGTCGGCGAGTGTCTGGCGAATCTCGTCCATGATCGCCCAGGCCGAGCGGCGCTCGCCCCAGTCGGCCAGGTTGACGATCACGAAGCCGCTGTTGAAGTTCTCGATGTTGCCCCAGCCCCGCGGGGCGCGCACCACCACGCGCTCCACCTCGCCGGTCTCGACCATGGGCAGCAGGCGCGCCTCGATCTCGTCCATGTAGTCGAGCATGTAGTCGTAGGTGGCGCCGGGCGGGCCGTTGACCAGCACCCAGAAGTTGCCGCGGTCCTCCTGGGGGGTGTACTCGTTGGGCAGCGTGGCGTTGAGCCACAGCATGCCGCCGATCAGCGCCAGGAACAGCGCTACCACCAGCAGGCGTAGCCTGAGCACCCGCTCCAGCAGGCGGCGATAGACGCAGCGCACGTGCTCCAGCGCCCACTGCACGGCGTGGGCCAGGCGCCCCTCGTGCATGCCCGCCTTGAGGATCTTGGAGGCCATCATCGGCGTCAGGGTCAGCGCCAGCAGGCTGGAGATGGCCACCGCGGCGGCCAGGGTCAGGGCGAACTCCGAGAACAGCCGGCCGATGTCGCCCTGCAGGAAGCTCAGTGGCACGAACACCGCGATCAGCACCAGGGTGGTGGCGATCACCGCGAAGGCGATCTGGCGGGTGCCGCGGAAGGCGGCCACCAGCGGGGTCTCGCCGTGGTCGTGCATGCGCCGGTGGATGTTCTCCAGCACCACGATGGCGTCGTCGACGATCAGGCCGATGGCCAGCACCAGCGCCAGCAGGGTCAGCAGGTTGATGGTGAAGCCCATCGCCGCCAGGGCGCCGAAGGCACCGATCAGCGCGATGGGCACGGTGACGGCGGGGATCAGGGTGGTGCGCAGGTTGCCGAGGAACAGGAAGATCGCCACCACCACCAGGCCCATGGCGATGAACAGCGTCTGTACCACCTGGGAGATGGCCCCCTCGACGAACACCGAGGAGTCGAAGTTCATCGCCAGGGTCATGCCCTCGGGGAGCCCCGGCTGCTGGCGGGCCATCTCGGCCTGCACCTCGCGGGAGATCTCCAGCACGTTGGCGGTGGACTGCTTGACCATGCCCAGCCCCACCATGGGGGTGCCGTTGCCGCGGAAGATGGTGCGCTCCTCCACCGCGCCGACCTCCACCCGGGCGACGTCGCCCAGGCGCACCAGGTAGCCGTCCTCGGCCTCGTCCAGCACCAGGCCACGGAAGTCCTCCGGGGTGGCGAAGCCGCGTGGCAGGCGCACGATGAACTGGCGAGAATCCGACTCGATGGCGCCGCCGGGCAGCTCGACGTTGTCGGCGCGCAGGGCGTCCTCCACGTCGCCGGCGGTGAGCTTGCGGGCGGCCAGGGCGTCGGCGTCGAGCCATACCCGCATGGCGTACTCGCGGCCCCCGCCGATGATCACCCGCGACACTCCCGGCTGGATCGAGAAGCGGTCTACCAGGTAGCGGTTGGCGTAGTCGGTGAGCTCCGCCATGCTGTAGTCCTCGCCGGAGAGCGATAGCCAGATCACCACCTCGGAGCTGGAGTCCGCCTTCTCCACCTCCGGCGGGTCGGCCTCGTCGGGGAGGTTGCCGGCGGCGTCGGAGATGCGGTCGCGGATGTCGTTGGCGGCGGCATCGATGTCCTGGTCGAGGCCGAACTCGATCTGGATGCTGGAGCGGCCGTCCTCGCTGGAGGAGGAGATTACCTGAATGCCGGAGACCCCGGCGATGCGGTCCTCCAGCACCTGGGTGATGCGGGTCTCCACCACGCTGGCCGAGGCCCCGGGGTAGCGGGTGTCGACGCTGACGATGGGCGGGTCGATGGCGGGGTACTCCTGCAGCGGCAGGCGCTGCAGGGCGAGCAGGCCGAAGGCGACGATCAGCGCGGCCAGCACCGTGGCCAGCACCGGGCGCTGGACGGAGATATCGGAGAGGCGCATCAGCCGTTGGCCTCCGCCGCGTCACGCCCCTGGCGCAGCAGCTCCGGCACCGTGGTGGTGTCGTCGAGGATGCCCAGCAGGCGGGTCGGCTGGCCGTCGCGCACCCGCTCGGTGCCATGGGCCACCACCAGCTGGCCCTCCTGGAGGCCGTCGAGCACCTCCACCTCGCCCTTGCGGCGGGCGCCGATGGTGATCTCGCGGCGCGTCACCCGGTACGCGTCGTCAGGATCCAGGGTCAGCACGAACTGGCGGCGCCCCTCGGGGATCAGCGACGCCTCGGGGATCACCAGGGTCTCCCGCGACGCGCGGTGCACTTCCACGTTCATCAGCATCCCGGGGCGCAGCCGCCCCTCGGGGTTGTCGAGCCGAGCGCGCACGGTGACGCTGCGGCTGACCGGGTCGATGCGGGTGCCGATGGTGGCGATCTCGCCCTGGAAGGGGCTGTCGGGGTAGGCGCCGCTGGTGGCGGTGAGCGGCAGCCCCGGCGAGAGCTCGCCCAGGGCCAGCTCCGGCAGGGTGAAGTCGAGCTTCATCACGTCGAGCTTGTCCAGGGTGACCAGCGCGGTGCCCGGCGTCACCAGGCTGCCCACGCTGACGTTGCGAAAGCCCACCCGTCCGGCGAAGGGGGCGTGCAGGCGGTAGTCGGCCAGGCTCGCCTCCAGCGCCTGGATCTCCGCCTCCACCTGGCGCAGCCGCGCCTGGGCGTCCTCCAGGTCGCCGCGGGGCGCCAGGTTGCGGCTCTGCAGCTGGCTCAGGCGGTTGACGGCGTTGCGGCGCTCGTCGCGCAGCGCCTGGGCGGCACGCAGCTCGGCGAGGGCCTCGTCGTCGGCCAGGCGCACCAGCAGCTGGCCCGCCTCCACCTCCTGGCCGTCGCGGAAGTTAAGCTCGCGCACGATATCGGTCACCGTGGCCGAGAGGGTGATGCTCTCGTCGGCATGCAGGGTGCCCAGCGCCTGCAGCGGGTCGGACCAGTCGTCCAGGCGCGCCTCGGCGGCGATCACCGCGGTGGGCTGCTGGGCCCGGGCGGGGGAGGACAGCACCAGAGGCGCCAGGGCCAGCAGCAGGGCGAGCAGCATGGGCAGGGGGCGGAGCGCAAGGGGTAGCGGCATGGGGGTGATCTTGTCGGTGGACGTTTGAGGCGGCGAGTCGCGCCTTCCTAGACTATGCCGGACGCAGGCCGAGAGTGTGACAACAATGCACAACCCATCCCGCATCGTCTCCTGTTCAATGTACAAGGCTTGTACATGATTGGCCAGCCTCGGCACCTCGCACCCCGGCTGCTAGAATGCGCGCCTCGCGCTTGAGGGCGCCAACGGGGCAGTCGGAGGCAAGCCAGTGAGATACGACGTGGTGGTGATCGGCGCGGGTGCGGCGGGGCTGATGTGCGCCCTGACCGCCGGCTATGCCGGGCGGCGGGTGCTGGTGGTAGACCACGCCAACAAGGCGGGCAAGAAGATCCTGATGTCCGGGGGTGGGCGCTGCAACTTCACCAACCTCAACTCCACCCCGGCGAACTTCTTCTCCGACAACCCTGCCTTCTGCATCTCGGCGCTGAAGCGCTACCGGCCCGAGCACTTCGTCGAGCTAGTGGAACGTCACGGGGTGGAGCATGTGGAGAAGGCGCCGGGGCAGCTGTTCTGCGCCGACTCCAGCAAGGAGATCGTGCGGCTGCTGCTTACCGAGTGCGACTGGGCCGGGGTGGAGGTACGCCTGAAGACCCGCGTCGAGGCGGTGGCGCGCCACGGGGAGGGGATGCGCCTGGCCACCTCCCTGGGGCCGATCGAGTGCGGTGCCCTGGTGGTGGCCACCGGCGGGCTCTCGATTCCCACCCTGGGCGCCACCGGCTTCGGCTACGACCTCGCCCGACAGTTCGGCCTCGACGTCACCGACACCCGCCCCGCGCTGGTGCCCTTCACCCTGACCTCGCACTGGAAGGACCGCGCCGCGGCCCTTGCCGGGGTGAGCGTCGAGGTGGAGGCGAGCTGCCGTGGCGGCCGCTACCGTGAGCCCCTGCTGTTCACCCATCGCGGTCTCTCGGGGCCGGCGATGCTCCAGGTTTCCAGCCACTGGCAACCTGGCGACGAGATCGTCATCGACCTGCTGCCGGGCGAGGAGGCCTTCGCGGCGCTGCGCGCCGCCCGCGACGCGACGCCCAGGCGGCGCCTCTCCACCTGGCTCGGCGAGCGCCTGCCGAAACGGCTGGCCCAGGCGCTGGTGGAGTGGCAGGGCGACGATGGGGTGCTGGCCGAGCAGAGCAACGCGCGGCTGGAAGCCTGGGCCGAGGCGCTGCAGCGCTGGCGGCTCAAGCCGGCCGGCACCGAGGGGTGGCGCACCGCCGAGGTGACCCTGGGCGGGGTCGATACCCGCGCGGTCTCCTCCCGGGACTTCGCCGTGGCGGGGCTGCCCCAGCTGCGCTTCATCGGTGAGGTGCTGGATGTGACCGGCGAGCTCGGCGGTCACAACTTCCAGTGGGCCTGGGCCAGCGGGGTGGCCTGTGGGCTGAGCCTGTAGGCGAAGGCCGCAATCAGGCCAGGCGCTGGGCGATCTCCTCCCACAGCCGGCGATAGGCCTGGGCGGGCGCGGTGCGCGGGGCGAAGGCGCGCAGCGGAGCGCGCTCGAGCCCCATGCGCTCCACCACGCTGGCGCTGGGGATGGCGTGGGAGAGGCGCAGCGGCCAGCGCTCCGGCAGCGAGGCGATGATCTCGCGGTGCAGGGTGCGCCGGCGGTCCGCCAGGGTGACGAAGGGCCACACCGGGCAGGGAATGTCGCGCGCGTCGAGGAAGTCGCGCAGCTGCTCCAGGGTGCGCAGCGAGAGCACCGTGGGCACGATGGGCACCAGCAGCGCGTCCACACTGGCGAAGACGCTCTCGGAGAGGGTCGAGAGGCTGGGCGGGCAGTCCAGAATCACCAGGTCGTAGTCGTCGCGGATCGGCTTGAGGATCCGCCTGAGCTGGTTGTCGCGGCGTTCGGCCAGCAGGTGGTCCAGCTCCCGGGAGGCCAGCGCCGCCGGCAGCAGGTCGAGGTTCGCCACCTGGGTGGCACGGACCACCTTGTCGAAGGCGGCCTTGCCCTTCACCAGCCGGGCGACCCCGCCGCGTACCTTGGGCTTGGCGCGCAGGTAGAAAGTGGTGGCGGCCTGGGGGTCGAGGTCCCACAGCAGCACGCGGTGGCCGGCGGCGGCCGCCTCGGCGGCCAGGTTCACCGCGGAGGCGGTCTTGCCGACGCCGCCCTTGATGCTGTAGAGGGCCAGCATGCGCAAGACGCATCTCCCGAGTCAGTCAGTGAAAACATGATGTTACCAGATCGCTGTCCCGCCCATGTGACAGAACCGTGACGCTCGCGTGTCAGGCCAGGTAGCGCCCGCCGGCGGCGATGGCGCTGGTCAGCAGCCCGAGGAGCAGGTTGATCCCCACCAGGCGGCGGATCGTCGCCAGCTGGCGGCCCCCTTCGGGCCACGCCTCGGCCGCCACCGCCCGGCGCAGCCGCTGCCAGGGGGCGAACCACAGGTGCAGGTAGATCGCCATCATGGCCAGGCCCAGCGCCAGCATCAGGTGGATATGCCAGCGCGCCCCGGCCATGCCGCCGAACACCGCGAACAGCATCCACAGGCCGCTGCCCAGCAGCACCGCCACGGCGGCCCATACCCAGGGGAAGAAGCGCTCGAAGACGCCGTGCCACAGGGTCAGGCGCTGGGGTGGCGCCAGCTGGCTGGCGGCCACCGGGCGCAGCACCATCCAGGCGAAGAACATGCCGCCCACCCAGAGGATGGCGGCGAGGACGTGCAGGGTGATGGCGAGCGTCATGGCAGGCTCCTCTGGCGGAAACAGGCGGGGCGGGGCAGGGGCCCCCTGTCGGCACCTTACCCCAGGCCATGGCGTCTGCCCAGGCGGTCGCGGCGCTGGTGGCCGCCGGCGCCTCGCGGCATCATGGGGCCCTTCCGACGTGATGGAGCAGGGGCATGATGAAGAAGGTACTGCTGGTGGCGCTGCTGGCCCTGGCGGGTCTCTCCTGGTTCGAGGGGCAGCTGGGGCAGCGGGGCAACGAGCCGCCCGCGGTGGAGCAGCGACTGGCGGGCCAGGCGCAGATCGAGGCCACCCTGCGGCTGATCGAGCGCGGCGGCCCCTTCCCCCACGAGCAGGACGGCACCACCTTCTTCAATCGCGAGGGGCACCTTCCCCGGCAGCCGCGGGGCTACTACCGCGAGTACACCGTGGAGACCCCGGGGCTCTCCCATCGCGGGGCGAGGCGCATCGTCACCGGTGGGGAGCCTCCCGAGGTCTTCTACTACACCGATGACCACTATGCGTCCTTCCGGGTGCTGGAGGATCGGCGATGAGCGGTCAGCCCTGGCGTGAGGCCCTGGCGCGTTACCTGGGCGACCCGGCCCATGCCGGCGTCTATCGACTCGAGCCGTCGCGTGCGGCGGCGCTGGCAGACCCGACGGTCGAGACGATGGGGCTCGACTGGCATCGACTCGGGCCGGCCCCGCGCTGGAGCCGCGAGGCACTGCTCGACGGCCTGGCGGCGAGCCTGGGGTTTCCCGACTACTTCGGGCGCAACTGGGATGCGGCCTGGGACTGCCTGACGGAGCTGCGCTGGGAGGCGCGGCGGGCCAGGGTGGTGGTGGTGCCCGCCGCCCCCTGGGACGCGACCGCCCTGGCGGCCTTCACCGCCCTGATGCAGGACGCCGCCGAGCACTGGGCGGCCCGCGGCCAGGCGCTGGTCACCCTGGTGGTAGCCGGGGCGGAGGAAGGGGAGGCGCCGGAGGCGCTTGGGCTGCCGACGCTGCCGCGGGAAGCATCCGCGCCGCCGTTGTCGCCCGAGAGTCGCGGCTAGGAGCCTGTCGGGCTTAACACTGATCTACTGCGAGATCCGGTCTTTCGACCAATTTCATTCGATCTGATTCGTTAAATAGCACGCTATTCGCCTCATCAGATCGATAAACTTGTCTCGAAATCCGAATCCCTCGTTACGATCGGTCAAACCCGACAGGCTCCTAGCGCAGCAGGCGCCGTGCGCGGTTGAGCACCAGGGCCCCGGCGGTGGCTTGCCGGCCGAGGCGCAGCAGCTGCCCCGGGCGGCGCGCCAGGCGCAGGGCGATAAGCCCGCCCAGGGCGACCAGGGGCGTCTTGAAGCGCATCAGGGTGTGCCAGCCGTCGTCGATTGGCTGGGTCGCGGTGCGAAAGCGCCCCGCGGCGACCAGGATATCCACGCGCTGCTGCTCGATGCGCGACTCCAGTGCGGCCTTGCGCTCGGCGCGGCTCGGGGCCTGGTGGCGGTCAGCGCCCATCGTCGCTCTCCCGCCGGTCACGCTCGACCAGTTCTCGGTCGGTGGCGAGGTGCCTGAGGGTGCTGGCCAGCAGGGTACGCCGCCGCGCCAGCTGCATCACCCGCAGGCACAGCAGCAGGCCAACGCCCAGCAGCACGCCGGCGCTGACGCCGATGGCGGTGAGCCGGTAGCTGTCCCAGAAGGCGACGATCACCAGGGTGGTGAGGACCCCGATCCCCAGCAGCAGCAGGATCAGCGCCAGGCCGGCCAGCAGTAGCAGGCCCACCAGGCGCGCACGCTCCTCCTCCAGCTCCAGCACGGCGAGGCGCAGGCGCGTCTCGCCGGTCGCCAGCAGGCTGCCCAGCAGGCGCTTGCCGGCGGTGAACACCCGCTGAGCCGGTCCCTGGCCCGATGCCATCAGCGACGCCCGATGAGCATGCCGACCACGACCCCCACGGCGGCACCGATGCCGATGCTGGTCCAGGGGTTGTCGCGCACGTAGCGGTCGCAGGCATCGACCTGGTGGTCGAGGGTCTCGCGGGCCTCGCCGTAGAGGCGCTCGCCGCGGGACTCGAGGCGCTCGCGGGTCTCCTTGAGGCGCTTCTCGGCGCGGTCGCGCAGCTCCTTGATGTTGCCGCGGGAGTCATCGGCGGTGGCGCTGACCAGTTCCTCGATGGTCTGGGTCAGCTGGTGCAGGTCCTCCTTGAGCTGCTCGGTGGATTCCTGGGTGCGGGGGGCTCGATGTGCCATCGGGGTCTTCCTGTGACGGTGAATGACAGCCCCAGCATAGCAGCCGGGGCCTGCCTTGACAGCGCCCGCGGCGACTGATTTGCCGCCCGCGTCGCTCGACGCGACCCCGCCAGGTGGCGGCTCAGCGCAGCATGCCGCTGGTCGGGGCGAACAGCGGGTTGAGGCTGAAGCCCAGGCTCAGTCGCTGGCTGCGCTGGTCGTAGTCGATCAGGCTCTCGCCGTAGCCCTGGTAGTACTGCACGTGGGCGCGGACCTTGCTGTTGAAGAGCGGCCAGGAGACGTCGAGCTGACCCCCCATGTGACCGGCGCCGGGGTTGCCGCGCACCATCAGGCTGAGCTCGTTGTCGCCGAAGCGGCGGGCGAGGGTGACATCCCCGTAGCCCATGTAGCGTTCGATGTCGGGGTTGTCGTCGTCGCCGGTGGTCTCCGGGAGGCGGTAGTGGGGCGCCAGGCTCACCGCCCAGTCGCCGCGCTGGAAGATCGTCTCCAGGTAGAGCCGGTTCCAGCTGCGCGACAGCCCGTCGGAGCGGCCGTTGGACTGGTGGTTGACCGCCAGGCGGTTGCGCACGTTGGCCCAGCCCAGCGCCTGCCAGTCGTTGTCGAAGCTCAGGAACACCTCGGGCTCGTAGTTGGTCTCGCGGAAGGGCGAGGAGTCCTCGGTGTTGTAGGCCTGCCACCAGCTGCGCTGGGTGTAGGCGAAGTAGAGGTCGCCGTTGTCACCGAACAGCCCGTCGGCGAGCGCCACCTTGGCGCTGAACTGGAACATCAGCTCGGTGCGCTCCATGGCCTCCTCGCCGGTCAGCGCCTGGTAGGAGGCCTGGTTGGGGTGGCGGTTGTAGCTGACCGGGAACAGGAAGTTGCGCCGATAGGCGGTGATGGCATAGGGGTTGCGGTTCGAGGCCTGCTCCAGCTGGCGGCGCTCGGCGGCCTCGACCACCGCCACGTCCTCGGGGGCGAGCAGCCGCGGCGGCGCGGTCCATTCGAACTCCCCGGGTGATGCTGCCTGGGCCGCCTCTGCGCGTTGCCGCTCCAGGCTCTGAAGCCGCGCCCGGACCTGTTCCGCCTCGGCGCGCAGCTCGGCCAGGCGCGCCTCGAGGGCGGCACGCTCGACGTCATCGGTCACCTGAGCCTGGGCGTTGCCGGCACCCAGCAGGGCGAGGGCGATGAGGGCGATGAGGGCGACGGAGGGGCGAAGCGGGGCACGCATGGGAGCATCCGGTGTCGGGGGTAAACCGCCATTCAATCATGCCCGGGGGGCAAGTCAACCGCGCGATTGCCTTGCCGCGGGTTGGGGCGGAGAATCCGTCGGCAGGAGTGATCAGGGAGAGCATGCGTGATGCGACAGCCAGACGAGTGGGCGATGAGCCGCTGGGCGCGGTGGCGGGGGCGCTGGTGGGAGCGCGGTGGCGTCCGCTGGCTGGCGGGTGCGCTGCTGCTCTGCCTGTGCGTGACGGCCGCCGCCCAGGAGGTGTCGTTGCCCGAGCGTGAGGCGGTGGAGGCGCGCCTGGCGGAGCTCACCCCCGCCGAGGGGGAGGAGGCCCCCAGTGGCGAGACCCAAGAGACCATCGAGCGCCTCGAGGCGACGCTGGCCGACCTCGATGCCCTCGCCGAACTGGAGGAGCGGCGTGAGGCCCTGGAGGCGCGGGTCGACCAAGCCCCCCAGGAGCTGATGCGCTTGGAGCGCGAGCTGGCGGACGAGGAGGCGGCCCCGCCGCTCTCCGCCACCGAGCTCGACGACCTCTCCCTGGACGAGCTGGAGAGCCGCCAGCAGCAGGCGGTGGTGGAGCTGCAGCGCCTCCAGGACCGCCTGGCCGAGGTCAATGCCCAACTGCTGGCGGCCCAGACGCTCCCCGAGCGGGCCCAGCAGGCCATCGCCGAGGCGATGCAGGCGGTGGAGCAGGCGCGCCGCGACCTGGACGAGCTCGATACCCGCGAGGTGCCGGCGGAGGATCCGCGTCGCTGGCGGCGCCAGGCGGCCCGGGCGCTGGCCGAGGCGCGGCTGCTCTATCATCAGCGTGAGCTCTCCACCAACACCCGGCTGCGTGAGCTCGACCAGCAGCGCCGCGACCTGCTGGCCCGCCAGCAGGAGCGCCAGGAGGCGGAGCTGGCGCTGATGCAGAGCGTCATCGAGCGCAAGCGGCGCATCGCCTCGGAGCAGGCGATCGCCGACGCGGTTCGGGATGACCCGCTGCTGGAGGAGGGGCATCCGGTACTGGAGCGCGCCCAGCAGATCAACCGCGAGCTCAGCCAGGAGCTGCTGCGCGCCAACGACCGCAGCAACGTCCTGGTGCGTGAGGGCCTGGCGGTGCGCAGCCGCCTCGACCAGGTGCGCCAGCTCGAGCGCAGCCTCAACGAGCAGATCGACGCCATCCGCGGCTCGACCCTGCTCTCGCGCATCCTGCGCGAGCAGCGGCGTTCGCTGCCCCAGGTGGCGCCACGGCGCGACCTGCAGGACGAGATCGCCGACCTG
Organism: Halomonas shengliensis; assembly: GCF_900104135.1. Classification (GTDB taxonomy): domain Bacteria; phylum Pseudomonadota; class Gammaproteobacteria; order Pseudomonadales; family Halomonadaceae; genus Halomonas; species Halomonas shengliensis. The sequence continues at coordinate 14,503 of NZ_FNIV01000005.1, forward strand.
CGGCTGCGCCAGTTCGACCTGGTGCGCCAGCGTGACCAGTTGCGCGAGGGCGAGCGCCTGGCGCGCCAGCGCCTCGAGGAGGCCGGGGTGGAGAGCAGCGATGCCCTGGTGGACTCCCTGCAGCGGCTCTACCAGTCGCGCCGCGAGCTGGTCGACCGCCTGGAGCAGACCTACGGCAGCCTGCTGAGCGCGGCCATCGAGCTGCAGCTCAACCAGCAGCAGCTGCTGGAGACCTCGCGGGCGCTGCGGGCTACCATCGACGAGCAGCTGTTCTGGGTCGCCAACACCCGCCCCCTGGACCTCGCCTGGGTACGCCACCTGCCCGCCAACCTGGTGCTGGAGTGGCAGGAGGGGGAGTGGCGCCAGGTGTTGCCGACCACCTGGCAGCGCCCCTCCGCGGGGGCCCTGGTCGGGCTGCTGCCGCTGCTGCTGGCGGCGGCCCTGCTGTGGGGTCGCCGCCGCATCCAGGCCCGGCTCGCCACCCTGCATGAGCAGATCGGCCGCCTGCGCAGCGACACCCAGCTGCATACCCCGCTGGCCATCCTGCTCAACGCCCTGCTGGCTGGCCCGGGGCCGCTGCTGTTGGTGGCGGCGAGCCTGGCGCTGTGGGGCGGTGGCGACGCCACCGCCCACGCCCTGGGGCTGGCGGGCATCCAGCTGGCCCTGGCCTGGGGGGTGATCGCCTGGTCACGCCGCCTGCTGGTGGCCGACGGCGTGGCCACCCAGCACTTCCACTGGCCGCTGGACTACGCCGCCCGGCTGCGCCGCCTGCTCGGCTGGCTGGGAGTGGCGCTGGTCCCGGTGCTGGCGATCGCCATCCTGGCCCGTGAGGCGGAGTTCGGCCTCAGCCACCGCCCCGTGGCGCTGAGCCTGCTGCTGCTGGGCCTGCTGGCGGTGAGTTTCCTGTTGGCGCGGCTGATCCTGGCGCACACCCCCTTCTTCGGGGTCCGGCTGTTCCGCCTGGTGCTGGGCCTGGCCATGGCGGCGGTGCCGCTGGGGCTGGTAGGGCTGGTGGTGGCCGGCTTCGAGTACACCGCCCTGAGCCTGGTGGGCCGCTTCGTGATGACCCTCTACCTGCTGGGGCTGTGGATCCTGGTGGAGGCGGCGGTGGTACGCGGCCTGGCGGTGGCGGCGCGGCGCCTGGCCTTCCGGCGCGCCCTGGCCCGGCGCCGCGCCGAGGCCCGCGAGGGCGCCGATGGCGGCCCCGAGGTGGTGGAGGAGCCGCCGCTGGACATGGAGCAGATCAACCAGCAGTCGCTGCGTCTCTCCAAGCTGATCTTGCTGATCGCCTTCGCGCTGCTGCTCTACCTGGTGTGGGCCGACCTGCTCACCGTGCTGGGCTACCTGGAGCAGGTGGCGGTATGGGGCGCCGAGGGGGAGGGCGAGCTGGTCGCCGATGCCCTGACGGTGGCCGACATCGCCACGGCGCTGCTGATCGTGGCGCTGACCCTGATGCTGGCCCGCAACCTGCCGGGGCTGCTGGAGGTGAGCGTGCTGTCGCGCCTGGAGCTCAAGCAGGGCAGTGCCTACGCCATCACCTCGCTGCTCTCCTACACCATCGTCGGCACCGGCCTGGTGGCCTCGCTGGGTACCCTGGGGGTCTCCTGGGACAAGCTGCAGTGGCTGGTGGCGGCGCTCGGCGTGGGCCTGGGCTTCGGCCTGCAGGAGATCTTCGCCAACTTCGTCTCGGGGCTGATCATCCTCTTCGAGCGGCCGGTGCGCATCGGCGACACCGTGACGCTGGGCAACCTCACCGGCACGGTGAGCCGCATCCGCATCCGCGCCACCACGGTGACCGACTTCGACCGCAAGGAGATCATCATCCCCAACAAGACCTTCGTCACCGACCAGCTGATCAACTGGTCGCTCTCCGACACCATCACCCGGGTGGTGCTGACCTACGGGGTCGCCTACGGGTCGGACCATCGCCTGGTGCATCGGCTGCTGCGCCAGGCGGCCTCCGAGAACGCCCGGGTGCTGGCCGACCCCGAGCCCCAGGTGTTCTTCATGAGCTACGGGGCCAGCACCCTGGACTTCGAGCTGCGCATCTTCGTCAACAGCCTCGGCGACCGGCTCTTCGCCACCGACGAGCTCAACTGCCGGGTCGGCGAGCTGTTCGCCGAGCACGGCATCGAGATCGCCTTCAACCAGCTCGATGTCCGGCTGCACCGCGCCAGCGACGGGCTCGAGCGGCGCGTGGAGCGCCGCGACGGCGAGTCCCTGGCGGCGCGACACCCGGCGCCCGGGGCCAAGGGCGATCCCGGTGAGATCGGCACCGGGGATGCCGATGGCGGGGAGGGGGGAGGCGAGGGGCGCTGAGCCGCGCCCCGCGGGTCAGCGCCGCACGGCGTGGAGCAGGAACTCGCGGTTGCCGTCGCCGCCGCGCAGCGGACTTTCCTGCCAGTGGCGGATGTCGAGGTCGCAGTCGGCGCAGCAGGCGCGGATCCTCGCCTCCACCTCGCGGTAGCGCTCGGGGTCGGTGACCAGGCCGCGGGCGTTGACCCCGCCGGGCCCGACTTCGAACTGCGGCTTGACCAGGCTGGCGAGTTCGCCGCCCGGCGGCAGCAGGGCGGCGAGCTGGGGCAGGATCAGCGTCTGGGAGATGAAGGAGACGTCCATCACCGCGAGCTCGGGCCCTGTGGCGCCCTGGGCCGCGAAGGCCGCCTCGAGGCGCGCCTCGTCGGCCATGGCGCGGGCGTTGAGGCCCTCCAGGCAGGTCACCCGGGGATCCGCGCGCAGCTCGGGGGCGAGCTGGTCGTGGCCCACCTCGACGCCGATCACGTGGCGGGCCCCGAAGCGCAGGGCGCAGTCGGTGAAGCCGCCGGTGGACTGCCCCACGTCGAGCACCAACCGGTCCGTCAGGTCCAGCCCCAGCGCCTCGATCAGCGCCTCGAGCTTGAGCCCCGCGCGGGAGACGTAGCGCTCCTCGGGATCCTCCTCGACCACCAGCCGGGCATCCTCCGGCAGCTTCTCCCCGGGCCGGGTGAGCACCCGCCCGCCCTCGGCCAGGCGCACCCGTCCGTGGCGGATCAGTCGCTGGGCCCGGGTACGCGAGCGGGCCAGCCCCTGGGCGAGCAGCAGTTGGTCGAGCCGCCGGCCGCCGCTAGCCACGGCGACCGGACTCGTTCAGGAGAGGGAGGGACGGGGTCACGGCGCGTCGGGACCCTCGTCCGCCTGCAGCTCGTTGGGGGGCACGCGGTCGGCGCCCCAGCTGCGATGGATGTAGCCGATCACCCGGTCGAGCTCCGCCTGGGTGATCTCGGCCAGCTCGCCGCGCTCCAGGGGGTCGTAGTGGAAGATGTAGAGGCGCGAGGCGAACTGCTCGAAGGGCAGCGAGGCCTCGCCGAAGCGCTCGCCATGGTCGGCGGTGCTGACCTTGATGCCGTCGCCCCAGTTCTGGCCGCTGTCGTTGTTGGGGTTGAAGAAGTAGACCCGCATCACGTCGCTGGGGTCGAGGTTGACCCGCAGTATGGTGATGGCGTGCCAGCCGATGAAGCGCGCGGCGCTGTCGGTGACCGCGATGCCCGCCGGTTGCGGGTGGATCAGCGGCTGGTTGCCGTTGTAGTAGGGGTGGTAGCTGGCGTAGAAGTGGCGCAGGAAGGTCTCCGGCTCATGCAGCTGCCCCGTGGCCACGTCCACGTTGATGCGAAAGCCCCGCCCGGCCCACCAGCCGTGGAACTCCGGGTTGACCCAGCGATGGGGGTCGCCGTCGCGGCCGATGCAGCGCCGCCCCATCTCGGCGTAGATGCGGTCGAGGTGGGGGACCACGATCAGCGACACCGCATCGAGATCCATGGGCAGCGTCTGGGCCACCCCGCTGAGGCTGGCCATGGAGGAGAGCGGCATGCCCTCGAAGTGCATGATGATCTCGTCGTCACGCGCCGCCCAGGCCACCATCTGCAGCAGGTAGTCCGGGTCGTTGTAGGCCCACATGGAGAGGGCCCGGGCCGACTGGCAGGTGGGGTTGTTGCCCTGGCCCACGCCCAGCGGCAGGCCCAGCATGCACAGCACGCCCTCGAGCAGGCGCGCGCGGGGCGAGACCGCCTCGCCGAAGGCCAGGTTGAGCCGCGCCTGGGACCACTCCGAGAGGGTCAGGCCCAGCTGGCGCCACATCGCCGGCGCCACCGGTGGCTGGTAGAGGATGCCGCGCTCGAGCATTAGCGCCAGGCCATAGACCGCCTGGGGCGTGGCCGGGTGCACGCCGCCGCGGATCAGCGCGTAGACCAGCTCGCGGTAGCAGAGCAGGCAGTCGCGCCCGGTGGCGGAGAGCCCCAGCGCCTCGGCCAGCAGGTGGTCGCCGTGGTCGAGCAGGTGGCGCAGCAGCACCGGGTGGTAGGGGGACACCAGGCCGGTGTCGTGCATGGCGCGCGCGAAGCCGGTGGCCTCGCCCTGCAGGGCGGCGCTGTCCATGCTGGCCAGCCGCTCGCGGTAGACCTCGATGCCCGGGTCCTCGCGGCAGGCCCGGGTGGGGCCGAACAGCGAGCTGACCAGGCGGTCGGCACCCTGGCCGCTGGCGCCCAGGTCGATCTCGGGGTTGGCCTGGCAGAGTGCGATCTGGGTGATCATCTGCTTGACCGGCTCGACCTGGATCGGCCGCTGCTCGAGGATCCGCCAGATCTCCTCGATCAGGCTGTCGATGATATGTTCGTAGCCGATGCGCTCGGCCAGGTGACGGAACAGGTGGCGGGGGATGGTGGCGAGCCGTCCTTGGGTCTCCCGCTCGGCCTCGCTGGGCGCGCCGAACAGCAGCCACAGGTTGATCGCCATCACCTGGGTCAGGTAGTGGTGCGCTTGCTCGGCGGAGACCGCCGTATGCAGGTAGTCGCCCTTGGCCACCGCCAGCAGGCGCAGTTCGCTGAGCGCCTCGATCACCACGGTGTTGGGGTCGGGGCTCTTCAGCGCGTGGGTGGTGAGGGTGGGCAGCAGGTACTGGGGCGTCTCCCAGTCGGATCCGGCGAAGACGCCGGCCTGTTCGAGGGTCTGGGCGCGCGTCTCGAGGGCCGCCGCGCCCCCCTCCTGCAGCAGCACCCGGCGCGCGGTGTCCAGCACGCGGGGCAGCTTGCCGGGCTTGGCGAAGTCGCGTGCCGCGTCGAGCAGGCCGACCGCCTCGTCGAGCTTGTCCAGCAGGCCGCGAAGCTTGGTGTCGTCGGGCGGCGTCTCCGCGCCGCCCGGCTGGTTGTCGTCATGCGTGGTCACGCCGACTCCTTGTCGTCAGGCTGTCATGGTCCCCATGACGCCTGGATCAGACATAGAAATCAAGCTCTTCCATATGCTTGAGGAGTTCCTTCATGCGCGCCGCCTCGTCGCCCTTGAAGTAGACGAGGCCCCAGTGGGTACCGAAGGCCGTGCGCTTGGTGACGGTCTCCTCCATGGGCGCGGTGAGCTCGTGGGACTCGAAGTAGGGATCGTCCTCGACCTCCTCCGGGATCTCGAGCTTGCTGACCACACGGCGGCGCGGATAGACCCCGAAGCAGCCGGCATAGCCGTCGGCGTCGACGACCTCCTTGGGGAAGAACTCGGCGACCTCCTCGGCCGTGCTCTTGGGGTCGAACACCAGCATGCTGGCCTGGTAGGCGTTGAAGCCGTAGACCCGCTCGAGCAGCTCGAACACCTTGAAGCCCGGCGGACGGTAGGCCACCTCGCCGAAGTACATCTCGCCGTCGTTGGTGACGAAGTACTCGGGGTGGATCAGGCCGAACTCGATGTCGAACGCCTTGATCAGCTTCTCGATCTGGGCGGTGATCTGGGGACGGTACTTCTCCAGCTCCGGCGAGGCCGGCACGAACACCGAGTAGCCCAGGGTCACGTACTCGGAGATGTTGAGGAAGACGATCTTGCCCTTGTGGATCCACGCCTCCACGGCGAACTCCCAGCCGTCCAGGTGCGACTCCATCAGCACCGGGAACTCCTCCTCGGGGATGGTATCGACTTCGTCCGGGGTACGGATCACCCGGTGGCCCAGGCAGCCGGCCTTGTCGAAGGCCTTGAGGTGGATGGGATCGTTGGGGTCGCCGTCGAGCTTGAGCAGGGTCTGGTTGACCCGCTTGAGGAAGCGGATGACGTCCTCCTTGTCGTGGGCCTCCTCGAAGATGCCCACGCGGATGCCGCCCAGCTGGGCGCGACGCTTCATCAGCGCCTTGTCGCGCAGCAGCAGCGACTGGCCGTAGAGGCGAGGGCTATCGAGCAGCACCGAGTTGATGGCGCCGGCCCACTCCACGGTCTCCTCGAACAGCGGGATCGCCACGTTCACCCCCATCTCCTTGAGGGTCTCGGCGATCTCCATGGAGCGGTCGTTGAGGCGCTCGAAGTTCCACGGCACGTAAGGGATGTCGTGCTTCTCGCAGTACTCCTCGGCCCAGTCCGGCGCCACCACGACGTAGCGTCGGTCGAAGTTCTCGGCGGCTTCGACGGCGTTCAGGCTCCAGCCCAGCAGAGCGATGTAGCCCTTGTTCGGATCCTTCTTCATGGGGCGCCTCCTGTGTTCGGCGATGAGTAAGCCTCCCTGACGCGATATCGTGCAGAGATGAATGACGTAAGGAAGGGTACCCTCATCCTACATCACCCAGCGTTGGCCGACATCCTGCCCTGTGCCGCCCCACGCCCTTGCCCGCCCCGGACGGCGCTGTTATAGTGCGCACGCACTCGGCAAGGCGTTGATCGCAAACGCCAACCACGCCGGGTCGACATCCCCGGGATGTCGCGCTGTGGTGGCCCCGTCGGTCCTCCCGCAACGCCAAGCCGCAAACCCCGCCAGGCCCGGAAGGGAGCAACGGTAGCGGTGGCCGCGTGTGCCGGGATGCGGCTGTCGGGGCCGCCTCCATTTGGGGCCCCGCGCCGAGTCCTCGCTATGCCGAGGTGCTGGACTGGCTCCCCAGGTGCTTGCGCAGGAAGTGACGGGTACGCTCCTGCTCCGGGTTCGAGAACAGCCGCTCGGGGGTATCGGCCTCCACCACCACGCCGCCGTCCATGAACATCGCCCAGTCGGAGACGTCCCGCGCGAAGGCCATCTCGTGGGTGACGATCAGCATGGTCATGTGCTCCTCGGCCAGCCCCTTCATCACCTGGTTGACCTCCTCCACCAGCTCCGGGTCCAGCGCCGAGGTGGCCTCGTCGAAGAGCATCACCTTGGGGCGCATGGCCAGCGCTCGGGCGATCGCCACCCGCTGCTTCTGCCCGCCGGAGAGCGAGCTCGGGTAGGCCTCGGCCTTGTCCGCCAGCCCCACCCGCTCGAGCAGTTCCATGCCCAGCGCCCGGGCGTCCTTGGTCTCCATGCCCTTGAGCTTGCGCGGGGCCAGGGTCACGTTGTCCAGCGTCGACATGTGCGGGAAGAGATTGAAGTGCTGGAACACCATGCCCATGTTCTGGCGGATATGGTTGATATGCCGCTCGAAGGCCAGCCCCTTGAGGTCCGGGCGGTTGACCTGCACGCCATCCAGCAGGATCTGCCCCTCGTCGATCACCTCCAGGTTGTTGATGGAGCGCAGCAGGGTGCTCTTGCCCGACCCCGAGGGGCCGATGATTGAGATGATCCTGCCGCGATCCACGCGCAGGTCGATGCCCTTGAGCACCTCCAGGTCACCGAAGCGCTTCTTGACCCCCCTGAGCTCGACCATCGGCGTGTCTGTCGTCTGTGTCATGCGGAAACCTCGTGGGTAGGGGTTAGCGACGGTAGGCGGCGCGGCGCTCGATCCACGACTGGCCGGCCTCCATCATCAGGTTGATCAGGTAGTAGATCACCGCGATGGTGATGTAGAACTCGAAGGGCCGGAAGGTGATGCTGATGGCGTACTGGGAGACGTACACCAGCTCGCCGATGCCGATGGCGGAGAGCACCGAGATGTCCTTCACCATGATGATCATGTTGTTGCTGAGCTGCGGCAGGGCCCGGTAGAAGGCCTGGGGGAGGATGACGTAGCGCAGCGTCCTCAGGTGGCCGAAGCCCAGCGAGCGCGACGCTTCGTACTGGCCGTGCGAGACCGAGCGGATGGTGGCCATGAAGATGTCGGCGTTGTAGGCCATGTAGTGGAAGCCGAGCCCCAGGATGCCCACCACGATGGCCGGGATCAGGATCAGCTCGCCGAGGCCGAAGTAGAGGAAGTAGAGCTGCAGCAGCAGCGGGGTGGTCATGAACAGCCAGATGAAGAAGCGCAGCGGCCAGTTCACCGCCTTGCGGGTGTAGAGCGAGATCACCGCCACCAGCTGGCCGCCGAGGATCGACAGCAACGCGACCGCCAGGCCGATCAGCAGGGTGACGCCCACCCCCTTGAGCAGGGTGGGGAAGTAGTCGATGACGGGAGTGAAGTCGAATTCCATGAGCGTGTCCTGAGGTAGCGCCTTACCGGAAGGTGTAGCGGGTGGCCCGGCGATAGAGGAACTCGACCATGCCCATGACGGCGTAGATGATCACGATGTACATCAGCGCACTGAGGGTGAAGACCTCGAGGGGCTTGTAGGTGGAGCCGATCAGGCGCTGCGCCTGGTAGGTGAGTTCGACCACCGAGATGATCGAGACCAGCGAGGAGTTCTTGACCAGGATGATGGCGAGTACCCCGATGGAGCGGATCATCAGGCCGGCCGCCTGGGGCAGGATGATGTAGCGCAGCGTGGCCAGGCGCCCGAAGCCCAGGGAGCGCGAGGCCTCGTTCTGGCCGCTCTCCACCGATTCAATGGCGCCGCGCATGGCCTCGCTCATGTAGGCGCCGATGTTGAAGGCACCCACCACCACCCCGCAGGTGAAGGGATCCAGGCGCAGGCCGAGCGCCGGGCCGCCGTAGAACACCAGCAGCAGCTGCACGAAGTAGGGGGTACCGCGCACCACGCTGATATAGGCGCGGGCCAGCCAGCGCGGCGGCGGCAGGCGGGCGGTCCGCATGACCACCAGCGCCGCGGCGATGAAGAAGCCGAAGAACAGGGCGCGGGCGGAAATGTCGACGGTGACCCACGCCGCCTTCACCAGCAGCGGCGTGATGTCGATCATCAGGTTGAAGTCCATGGTCCTGTGACCCTGCGTTGGGAGTATCGTGGCGGGTCGAGGCGGAGAGGCCCCGGCCGGACGGCGGCCGGGGCCCGAGCCTCAGTTGAAGTCGACGCCTGGGCCGATCCAGGTGTCGACGATCTCCTGGTAGGTGCCGTCGGCGCGGATCTCGGCCAGTGCCTCGTTGAGCGCGGCCTTGAGCTGCGGTGAGCCCTTCTGGACCGCGATGGCGGCCGGGAAGCGCGGCAGCTCGCCGACGTCGACCTGCTTGATCGGCAGGTCGTCCTCGGTGAGCGCCACGTAGACCGGGATGTCGTCTGCCACCATCACGTCGATGCGCCCGGTGGTGAGGGCGTTGAGCATGTCCGGCAGCCCCTGGAAGGTCTGGTTGCGCCAGCGCCCCTCGGCCTTCTCGGTGGCCCACTGGTTGCCGGTCTCGCCGAGCGTCGAGCCGACCCGCTTGCCCTCGAAGTCGGCGATGCTGGCGACATCGTCGGTCTCCTCCCGCACCCAGATGGAGAGGCCGGAGCTGTAGTAGGGGTCGGTGAAGTCGACCGCCTTCTGGCGCTCCTCGGTGGCGCTCATGCTGCAGATGCAGGCGTCGAAGCGACCACCGGCCAGGGCGGCGACGATGCCGTTCCAGGGCGAGGTCTGGATGTTGACCGCGACACCCATCTTCTCGGCCAGGGCCTCGGCGATGTCGACGTCGAAGCCGACCAGCTCACCGTCGGTGTTGACGAAGCTGAAGGGCGGGTAGGCGCCGGAGTTGGCGACCTGGAACACATCCTCCTGGATGGCCGGGAGGTCCCGCGCCTGGGCGGGTAGGGTGGCGAGAGTGACGGCGCCCAGCAGGGCCAGGGTGCCGATGAGGGGGCGAACAAGGCGGTTGTTGTGCATTGTCATGTTCGATACCTGTTTGTTGTCATGGGTGGGTGTCGGCTCGGGTGAGCCTCTTCGGGGGCACGGGACGCCGGGGCGTCCCGCGACGAAGCAGTGACTGACGGTGATGACCTCCTTTCCCGCCAGCGAAGCGTTACTTTCGAAACTAGCAGGCGCCGCGGATGCCTGTCATACCCGCTCGAGGAGCACGGCGATGCCCTGGCCGCCGCCGATGCAGGCGGCCGCGCAGCCGTAGCGCCCCCCGCGGGCGTGGAGAATGCGTGCCAGGGTGCCGGCCAGCCGGATGCCGGTGGCGCCCAGTGGGTGGCCCAGCGCCAGGGCGCCGCCCCAGACGTTGACCCGCTCGGGATCCAGCCCCAGTTCCTCCATGGCGTGCAGCGGCACCGCGGCGAAGGCCTCGTTGATCTCCCAGGCGTCGATCGCCTCGGCGGTGAGGCCGGCCTGTTTCAGCACCCGCCGGATGGCGGCGGCGGCGCCTTCGCCCATCCGCTCCGGGGCGACCCCGATATCGGCCACGTCCACCACCCGGGCCAGGGGCGTGACGCCGTGGCGCGCCAGGGCGCGCTCGGACATCAGCAGGGCGGCGGCGGCGCCGGAGGTGAGCGGCGAGCTGTTGCCGGCAGTCACCCGTCCGCCGGCCTTAAAGACCGGGTCGAGGCCGGCGAGTCGCTCGGCGCTGGTGTCGCCACGGATGGTGGCGTCCCGGGCGACTGGTTCGCCCCCGGCGTTGGCCAGGGCGAGGCGCTCGCCGTCGAAGTGTCCCGCGGCGTTGGCCGCCGCGGCCCGCTGGTGCGAGGCCAGGGCGAAGGCGTCCATGGCCGGGCGCTCGATGCCCGCGGCATCGGCCAGGCGCTCCGCGGTAATGCCCATGTTCAGGGCCACGTCGAGCTCCAGCCAGGGGGCCTGCTGGAGGGCGGCGGGGCTGGTCAGCACGCCCGCCTGGAACAGCGCCGGCCCCATGGGCACCCGGGTCATGTTCTCGAAGCCCCCGGCGAGGCCCACCTCGATGGCCCCGGCCTGGATCTCCCGGGCGGTGCCGCGCAGGGCGGCGAGCCCCGAGCCGCACTGCTGGTCGATCTGGCGGGTGGCGCAGCCGCGGCCCCGCGCGCCCAGGCGTTCGGCGAGCCACAGCGGGTAGCGGCCGCCGAAGCTCCACTGCTCCTTGACCGGCAGGGCGCAGCCCACGCTCAGGTCTTCGACGGCGGCGCCGTCGAGGTCCTGGCGTTCGAGCAGCGCGTCGATCACCCCGGCCAGCAGGGCGTCGCCGCGGGTATCGGCCCAGGCGTCCACCTCCGGCTTGCGGGGATGGGCGCGGCTGAAGCCGCTGCGGGCGTAGTCGGCCAGATAGGCGTCTCTCATGCGCCGGGCTCCTCTTGGGTGGCCTGCCGTCCCCAGCGGTGGAGGAACAGCGCGTAGGTGGTCAGCACCTGGCGGATGGAGGCGATGTCGACGCACTCGTCCACGCCGTGGATGCGCTCGGCCACCGGGCCGTAGCAGGTGCCGTTGATGCCGCCCGAGACGTGGAAGGCGCGCAGGTCGGTGGTGCAGGTGGAGAGGTAGTGGGCCGGCGGCTCGCCGAGCAGCGCCTCGTGGCACGCCGAGAGCAGCCGGATGCCCGGGGTGTCCAGCTCGACCAGGTGCCCCTCGGAGCGGAAACCGTGGAAGCTCACCCGCGGCGGCGGGGTGGCGTCGTCGAGCTCGGCGTGGCGGGCGGCGATCGCCTCGCGCACCCGTGCCATGGCGTCGTCCGGGGACATGCCCGGGGGGAAGCCGACCCGCCCCTCGAGCACGGCATGGGCCGGCACGCTGGAGGCCCAGTTGCCCCCCTCGATCCGGCCGATGCTGAGGTTGAAGGGGTGGGGGTGGCCTGCGTAGGGCGCCGGGCGCGGCAGGGCGTTGATCTCCTCCTCCAGGGCCTTGAGCGCCGGCAGGTAGAGCTGCAGGGTCTCGATGGCGTTGCGGCCGGCGGACGTATCCAGCACATGGGCGGGCAGGCCCTCGAGATAGAGCCGGAACCACAGCACCCCCACCTGGCCGCTGTAGATCCGGGCGCCGAAGGGCTCGGGGATCAGCACGAAGTCGCCGCCGTAGCCCTGGTGCAGGCAGGCCAGGGCGCCGTTGCCGGTGCACTCCTCCTCGATCACCGTCTGCAGGGTCAGCGGGAAGTCGATGCTCGCCCCGGCCCGGCGCACCGCCGCCACCGCCATCACCATGGCGGCGATGCCGGCCTTCATGTCGCCGGCGCCGCGACCGTAGAGCCAGCCGTCCTGCTCCCAGGGCTCCCAGGGCGGGCGGGTCCACATCGCGGTGGGCTCGGCGGGCACCACGTCCAGGTGGCCGTTGAACACCAGGTGCGGGCCCTCGGCCTCGGGGTTGAGCCGCGACACCAGGTTGTAGCGCCCGGCGCTGTCCCACTCGGTGGGCGCGCGGTGCGGGTGGTCGGCGAAGCCCGGGGCATCCAGCGGTACCCGGTCCACCGGCAGGTCGAGCCGTGCGAACCACGCCTCCATGGTGTCCAGCGCCCCCTGCTCCTGGCCCAGCACGCTGTAGCCGCGCACCAAGTCGCGGGTCAGCGCCAGGGTGTCGTCCATCAGCGCCTCGCAGGCCTCGACGATGCGTGTCTCGGTGGCGTCCAGCATCAGAACCTCCCCAGCCGTGATCTATCGATGAGCAGCGGCGCCTCGGTGGCCGCCTCAAGGTCCGCGGGGTCGAGCCCCTCGGCGATCTCCACCACGGCGAGTCCCTCCGCGGTCACGTCCATCACCGCCTTGTCGGTGATGATGCGCGACACGCAGCCGCTGGCGGTGAGCGGCAGGCGGCAGCGCGCCAGGATCTTGGGGTTGCCCTGCTTGTCGTTGTGGGAGCAGAGCACCACCAGCCGCCTGACCTTCTGGGCCAGCTCCATGGCGCCGCCGATGCCCGGCGAGAACTTGCCGGGGATCTTCCAGTTGGCCAGGTTGCCGGCGGCATCCACCTCGAAGGCGCCCATGAAGGTGATGTCGACCCGGCTGCGCCGGATCATGGCGAAGGAGGTGGCGCTGTCGAAGACGCTGGCCCCGGGGCGGGTGGTGATGTAGGCCCCGCCGGCGTCGATCATGTCGTGGTCCGGCGGCTCGCCCTCGCGCCGCGGGCGGCAGCCCAGCACGCCGTTCTCCGAGTGCACCAGCACCTCCAGGTCGTCGGGCAGGTGGTAGAAGAGGCGGGTCGGCAGGCCGATGCCGAGGTTGACGATCTGGCCGGGAAGCACCTCCCGGGCGGCCCGGGCCAGGATGCGCTGGGTATCAGAGGCCATGGGGGCGCACTCCCTGTTCGCTGGTGGCACGCTCGACCTGCACCACCCGGCTGACGAAGGCGCAGGGGGTGTGGATGGCGTCGATGGGCAGCTCGCCCGGGGCGTCGAGGCGATAGGCCTGGGCGATCACCTGGTCCGCGGCCATGGCCATCAGCGGGTTGAAGTTGCCGGCGGTGGCGCGATAGATCAGGTTGCCGTAGCGGTCGGCCCGCTCGGCATGCACCAGGGCGACGTCGGCGTGAAGGGCGGGCTCGATGGCCCAGTGCCGGCCGTCGAGCTCGAGCTCCCGGCGCCCGACGGCGATCTCGGTACCCAGGCCGATGTCGGTAAGAAAGCCACCGTGGCCGGCGCCGGCGCAGCGGATCTTCTCGGCGAGCAGCCCCTGGGGGTGGAAGCTCACCTCGAGCCGCCCGGCGTTCATGGCCTCGATGGCGGTGCGGTTGAGGCCCAGGTGCGAGGTGATCAGGCGCCGCACGCGGCCGGCCTCGATCAGCCGGCCGATGCCGATGCCGGGTTCGTTGGCGTCGTTCTTGATCAGGGTGAGCCCGCCCTGGCCGCTGGCGAGCAGGGCGTCGAGCAGCGCGAAGGGGGTGCCCGGCGAGCCGAAGCCACCCACCATGATGGTGGCGCCCTCGGGGATGTCGGCCACCGCCGCCTCGATATCGCACACCTTCTGGTCGAGCCGTGTCATGAGAGGCGCGCCTCCGTCGTGGGGACCGTCAGGGTGTCATCCGCCTCCAGCGAGCGCTCGAAGCGTGCCATGGCACGACCCAGCCGCTCGAGCAGCAGTGCCACCTCGTCGGCGCCGATGGTCAGCGGCGGGGTGACCAGGAAGTGGTCGCCGGCGACGCCATCCAGGGTGCGGCGGGGGTAGACCAGCAGCCCCTCCTCCCGGGCCAGGGCGGTGATCTGGGCGAAACGCTGCTGCGCGGCGGGGAAGGGCTCGCGCGTCACCGGATCCGCCACCAGCTCCACCCCCCACAGCAGGCCGAGGCCGCGCACGTCGCCTACCCAGGGGTGACGCGTGGCGAGCGCCCGCAGGCCGGCGCCGAGCTCTGCCCCCCGCGCCCGGGCGTTCTCCAGCAGGTCCTCGCGGCGGATCGCCTCGATCACGGCCAGCGCGGTGGCGCAGGCCAGCGGGTTGCCGGCGTAGGTGTGGCCATGCTGGAAGCCGCCGCTCTCCATCACCGCCGCGACGATGTCGTCGCGGGCGAGCAGGGCGCCCACCGGGTAGTAGCCGGCACCCAGCCCCTTGGCGGTGGCCAGCAGGTCGGGGGTCACGCCATAGTGCTGGTAAGCGAACCAGGCGCCGGTGCGGCCCACGCCGGTGAGCACCTCGTCGAGGATCAGCAGGCAGCCGAGTTCGTCGCACAGCGTACGCATCCCCTTGAGGTAGCGCTCGCCGAGCAGCCGGGCGCCGGTGCTGGCGCCACCGATGGGCTCCAGCACCACGCCGATCAGGGTCTCGGGCCCGGCGGCCTCCATGGCCGCCCGGGTCTCGGCCAGCACTCGGTCGATGTGGGCCTCGTCGCTGGCATCGCTATGGCGGTAGAGGTCCGGCCCCGGCACCTTGAGCGAGGCGTGGGTCAGCTCGGCGAAGGGGGCCTCCAGGGGGTGATAGCCGGTGACGCCCAACGCCCCCAGGGTGCTGCCATGGTAGGAGGGGCGCAGCGAGACGAAGCGCCGGCGTTGCGGCTGGCCGGTGGCGACGACGTACTGCCTGGCCAGCTTGAGGGCCGACTCCACGGCCTCGGAGCCGCCGGAGACGAAGAACACCTTCTGCAGGACGCCGCCGGTGAGTTCCACCAGGGCACGCCCCAGCGCCAGCGCCGGGGCGTTCTCGAACTGGGTGCGATAGGTGAAGGCGACGCGGTCGAGCTGGGCCAGCATGGCGTCGCGGATGTCCTGGCGGCCATGGCCCAGGTTGCAGCAGATGGCGCCGGCGCAGCCGTCGAGGTAGTCCTTGCCCTGGGTGTCCCAGAGGGTGATGCCCTGGCCGTGGCTGACCTCCGGCAGGTCGGTGCCACCCTGATAGAAGAGGGGGGATGCGGTCATCCTGGTGCCCTGATGGTTGTTGTTGAGAAGGCCTGTGTCGGATGAGGTCAGTCTAGGTAGTCGCTCCAGGATATTTCAATATATGATATTTAAAGCCAATTCGATGAGTTAAAGTCATGGCAGATGTCTCTCTCCACTCGCTGAAGGCGCTGGCCGTCTTCAAGACCCTGTTCGAGGCGGGCAGCGCCTCCCAGGCGGCGCGCACCCTGGGTATGACGCAGTCCGGGGTCAGCCGCTCGCTGGCCAGGCTCGAGGAGGACCTCGGCCTGACCCTCTACCATCGCGAGAAGAACCGCCTGGTGGCCACGCCGGAGGCCGGCGAGCTCTACGACGAGATCCTGCGCCTGATGGGCAATATCGAGGAGCTGCGCCACAGCGTCCTGGCGCTCAAGGAGTTCGGCACCTCGCGGCTGCGCATCGCGGCGATCCCCGGTCTCTCCTTCGGCTTCGTGCCGCGCCTGGTGGCGTCGCTGCTGGAGAACCGTCGCTTCAGCGTGAGCCTCGACATGATGGCCAGCCATGAGGTGCAGGCGGCGGTGGAGTCCAGCCACGCCGACATCGGCTTCATCACCCTGCCGGCCTCCTCGCCCCAGCTGAACGTCGAGGCGCTGCTCACCACCCAGGCGGTCTGCCTGCTGCCGGCGTCACACCCCCTGGCGGCGCAGGACGCGGTGGACGTCACGGCGCTGGCCGACCAGCACCTGGTGATCAGTAACCAGCCGAGCCTCGCCAGCAACCCCCTGCTGGAGCTACTGGCCCAGCACGGGGTGCGCATCGCCGGCAAGACCGAGGCCAACATCGGCACCATCACGGCGCTGGTGGCCGGCGGCGCGGGCATCACGGTGATGAACCCCATCACCGTCCACGACCAGCTGGGGTGCCACGCGGGGGTGGTGGTGCGCCCCTTCACGCCGGTCATGGGCTTCGACTTCGGCCTGGTCTATCGCCACGAGTGGCGTGACTCCCGGGTGCTGGCCTTCCTGCGCGACCGTGGCCGGGAGCTGCTGGCGGACTATTCCCCCTGAGCCGTCGGGTAGGGGAAGGGGTGGGAAAACGGTCGTTCGTTGGCAGGACGTATTGGCCGCGACGGGGAAGCGCGCTAAGGTGCAGGCTCGTTATCCACTCCACAAGAACGAGGGAACACCATGATGCGGCGTCGAATCCTCTCCGCGGTACTGGGCTCCATGCTGATGGCCGGGGTGGCCCAGGCCGAGACCGTCAACCTGGGCATCACCCAGATCGTCGAGCATCCGGCGCTGGACGCCAGCCGCCAGGGGGCGCTGGACGAGCTGGCCGAGCGTGGCTATGTCGAGGGCGAGAACCTCGCGATCGACTTCCAGAACGCCCAGGGCAATCCCACCATTGCCGCCCAGATCGCCCGCAAGTTCGCCGGCGAACGCCCCGACATGGTGCTGGCGATCAGCACCCCCTCGGCCCAGGCCGCGGCCGCGGCGCTGCAGGACGACACGCCGATCGTCTTCACCGCGGTCACCGACCCGCTGCTGGCCAAGCTGGTGAGCGACATGGACGCCCCCGGCGGCCACATCACCGGCGTGGTCGACGCGCCGCCGCTCCAGGCACAGCTGCAGCTGATCCGCGACATGTTCCCCGAGGCCGAGCGGCTCGGCGTCCTCTACAACCCCGGCGAGGCCAACTCCGTCTCCCAGGCCGAGAAGCTCCAGGCCATGGCCCCCGAGCTCGGCTTCGAGCTGGTCGAGGTGACCGCCTCGCGCACCTCCGAGGTGATGGGCGCGGCGCGCAGCCTGGCCGGTCGCGTAGACGCCATCTACGTGCCGGTGGACAACACCGTGGTCTCCGCCCTCGAGAGCGTGCTCAAGGTCAGCTACGACGCCGACATCCCGGTGTTCACCGGCGACAACTCCTCGGTGGAGCGTGGCGCCCTGGCCTCGCTGGGCTTCAGCTACTACGACATGGGCCGCCAGACCGGCGCGATGATGGCGCGCATCCTGGACGGCGAGAAGGCCGGCGACCTGCCGGTGGGCACCGTGGAGAAGCTGGAGCTGATCCTCAACCGCGGCGCCGCCGAACAGATCGGCTACGAGATCCCGGCCGAGTTCGAGGAGCAGGCGGTCGAGATCGTCGACTGAGGCATGTCACCGGGGAGGGGTGACCCTCCCCGTCACGGAAAGCATTCATGAGTCTTATCGCGTTTCTCGGGGCCATCGAGCTTGGCCTCATCTTCGGTTTCGTCGCCCTCGGCGTCTATCTCTCCTTCCGCGTCCTCGACTTCCCCGACCTCACCGTCGACGGCAGCTTCCCGCTGGGCGCCGCCGTCGCGGCGGTATGGATCGTCGGCGGGGGCAACCCCTGGGTGGGCACCGCCCTGGCGGTGGTCGCCGGCGGCATGGCCGGCATCGTCACCGCCTGGATGGCGGTGAAGCTCAAGATCCTCAACCTGCTGGCGTCGATCTTGTCGATGATCGCGCTCTACTCCATCAACCTGCGGGTGATGGGGCGGCCCAACATCGCCCTGCTCACCGAGAGCACCATCTTCACCCCGCTGGAGTCGCTGCCGCTGAGCCGCTACATCGTCTATCCGCTGGCGATCCTGGCGGGGCTGGCGGTGGTCACTGCGCTGCTCAACCGCTTCCTCAACAGCGAGGTGGGCCTGGCGATGCGCGCGACCGGCGAGAACGCGCGCATGGCCTCGGGCAACGGCATCAACACTTCGGTGATGGTGCTGGCCGGCATGGCGCTCTCCAACGCCCTGGTGGCGTTGGGTGGGGCGCTGTTCGCCCAGAGCCAGGGCAGCGCCGACGTGACCATGGGGGTGGGCACCATCGTGGTGGGGCTGGCGGCGGTGATCGGCGGGCAGTCGCTGATCCCCGGGCGCACCATCCTGGTGGCCACCCTGGCCTGCATCTTCGGTTCCATCCTCTACCGCCTGATGGTGGCGGTGGCCCTCAACGCCGACTTCATCGGCCTGCAGGCCCAGGACCTCAACCTGGTCACCGCGCTGCTGGTCGGCTTCGCGCTGGTGCTGCCGCGGTTCAAACGCAGGAGGCGCGCCGCATGATCGAGCTCCACGACATCCACGTCACCTTCAATCCCGGCACGCCGCTGGAGAACCATGTCCTCAAGGGCATCGACCTGACCATCGACGAGGGCGAGTTCGTCACCGTGATCGGCGGCAACGGCGCCGGCAAGTCGACCCTGCTCAACGTGCTGGCCGGCGAGATCATCGCCCAGCCCGGGCGGGTGCTGATCGGTGGCCGCGACGTCACCCGGCTGCCCGCCTTCCGGCGCGCCGACCTGGTGGCACGGGTCTATCAGGACCCGCTGGCCGGTACCTGCGGCACCCTCACCCTCGAGGAGAACATGGCCCTGGCCTTCGCCCGCGGGCGGCGCCGTCGCCTGGGGCGGGCGCTGGACGGCGCGCTGCGTCGCCGCCTGCGCGACAACCTGGCGCGGCTGGGCCTGGGGCTGGAGGATCGCCTCCACGACAGCATCGGCCTGCTCTCCGGCGGCCAGCGCCAGGCGGTCAGCCTGCTGATGGCGGCGCTGCAGCCCATGGAGATCCTGCTGCTCGACGAGCACACCGCGGCGCTGGACCCGCGCATCGCCAGCTTCGTGCTGGAGCTCTCTGCCGACATCATCCGCGAGCAGCGCCTCACCGCCCTGATGGTCACCCACAGCATGCGCCAGGCGCTGGACGTGGGGCACCGCACCATCATGATGGACCAGGGCGAGGTGGCCT
This sequence comes from Halomonas shengliensis, assembly GCF_900104135.1. Taxonomy (GTDB): domain Bacteria; phylum Pseudomonadota; class Gammaproteobacteria; order Pseudomonadales; family Halomonadaceae; genus Halomonas; species Halomonas shengliensis. Next base: position 33,442 of record NZ_FNIV01000005.1, read on the forward strand.
TCGACGTGCGGGGCGAGGAGCGCGCGGGCCTCGACGTGCCGGACCTGCTCAAGCTCTTCGAGCGCGCCCGGGGCGGCCAGGTCGACGACGACTCGCTGCTGCTGGGCTGAGGGGAGACGCCATGCGTATCGTACATTCCGAGACCACCAAGGCCCGCCGCGCCCGCACCGAGCTCGATGGCGGCCAGCTGGTGCCGCCCTGGGAGTGCCCGGAGCGGGTCGACATGATCCTGGCCGGCCTGCGCCAGGCAGGGTTCACCGAGGTGGTGGCCCCCGCCGAGCATGGCCTGGCGCCGGTACTGGCGGTGCACGACGCCTACTACGTCGAGTTCCTGGCGAGCTGCTGGGACGACTGGCGCGCGCTGGGCCGCGAGGGCGAGGCGATCGCCTGGATCTGGCCCACCCGCACCATGCCGGGGCGGCGCATCCCGCGCTGCGTCGACGGGCGCCTGGGCCACTACGCCCTGGGCGCCGACACCGCCATCTGCGCGGGGACCTTCGAGGCCGCCATGGCCAGCAAGGACGTGGCGCTCTCGGCGCTGGCGCATGTGCTGACCGACGGCGGGCCGGCCTTCGGGCTGTGTCGCCCGCCGGGGCACCACGCCGCGGTCGACCAGTTCGGCGGCTACTGCTTCTTCAACAACGCCGCCGTGGCCGCCCAACGGGCGCTGGAGTCGGGACTCTCCCGGGTGGCGATCCTCGACGTGGACTTCCACCACGGCAACGGCACCCAGCAGATCTTCGAGGCGCGCAGCGACGTGCTGTTCGTGTCGATCCACGGCGACCCCATGACCTGCTTCCCCTACTTCATGGGTCACGCCGACGAGGTGGGCGAGGGCGACGGGGCGGGCTACACCGTCAACTACCCGCTGCCCGAGGGCACCGGCGCCGAGGTGTGGTTCCACGTGCTGGAGGCCGCCAAGGCGCGCATCGCCGAGGCGGGCTGCGAGCTGCTGATCGTCTCGCTGGGCGTGGACACCTTCGAGGGTGACCCGATCAGCGCCTTCCGGCTCGCCGGCGACGACTTCCTCGAGATGGGGCGGCGCCTGGCGGGGGCTGGGCTGCCCACCCTCTTCCTGATGGAGGGCGGCTATGCGGTGGCGGAGATCGGCACCAACGTGGCCAACGTGCTGACCGGCTTCGAGCAGGGGTCCGCAGGGGCGAAGTGACGGCGAGCGGGACTAGTCCCGCTCGCCCGGGGAGCGCATGCCGCGCTGGCGCTGCTGCACCTGCATGGCGTCCATGCGTGACTTGAGGGCGTTCTGGGTCGCCTGCAGCGCCTCGGCGCGGATCTCCGCCTTGGTGGCGCGCTGGGCGGCCTCCTGGGCCTGCTTCTGCGCCTCCTGCTTGGCCCGCTCCACGGCATCCAGGCGCGCCTTCTGCTCGGCGCGCATCTCGGTGACCTCCTGGCGCTGGCGGGCACGCTCCTCCTGCATCTCGCGCTTGAGCTGGCCGATCTGCTCGGCCTTCTCGCGGGCCTGTTCCAGGGCGCCGTCGCGCTGGCTCTCGGCCACCGCCTGGGCGCGCTCGGCCTTGACGCGCTCCTCCTCGACGGCGCGGGTCTCGCGCTCGGCGGTCAGCCGCGCCTGCTGCGCCTCCTCCAGCTGCTCCCGCAGCAACGCCACCTGCTGGCGCTGCTGGATCAGCTCCTCCTGGGCCTGCCGGGCCAGCTGCCGCTCCTGTTCCAGATCGTCGCGCAGGGTGTCGCGCTCGGCCCTGAGGGCGTCGCGCTGCTCCCGGGCCTCGCGACTCTCCCGCTCGACCAGGGCCAGCCGGCTCTCCAGCTCGGCGTTGCGCCGCTCCAGGCCCTCGCCGGACTCGGCCAGGGTGGTGGCGTCGGCGCGGGCCTCCTCGGCCAGGCGCCGCCCCTCGGCGAGGCCAGCCTCGCCGCGGCGCGCCAGCTCGCGCTCCAGAGCCTCGAGCAGCGACTCGGGCAGCCGCGCCGGGGTGGGCTCGGGGGCGGGGCGGGCATCGCGCCAGGCGCCCAGATGTCGCTGGACCAGGTGGGGCGAGCCGCCCCCCAGCAGCTCGAGGACCCGGTGCAGGGTCGGCTCGGCGCCGCGGTGCTCGAGGTTCTCGGCGGCGGCCGCCACCTGTTCGTAGCGTATCGGCGCGCCGGCGCCGGAGGTGTCGGATGCGTGGCTCATGGCGTCGTCCCTGTGTTGGCCGCTCTGAACGGCCCAGCCTAGCATAGCGCCCGGCGCTGGGAAGTGGCGTTCGCTTTCCGCCACGCCCCCCGGCCGCTAGAATGATGGCCTTCGTGCCGGCCTGCCCGGCTCTCGTTCTCCCGCAAGGAAATCGCGCCGCATGAGCTATCAGGTTCTGGCCCGCAAGTGGCGACCGCGCACCTTCCATGAACTGGTCGGCCAGGAGCATGTCCGGCGCGCGCTGGTGAACGCCCTGGACCAGGGGCGCCTGCACCATGCCTACCTGTTCACCGGCACCCGCGGCGTGGGCAAGACCACCCTGGCGCGCATCCTGGCCAAGTGCCTCAACTGCACCGCCGGCGGGCATGGCGACGAGGGCATCACCTCGACCCCCTGCGGCGAGTGCGACAGCTGCCGGGCCATCGACGAGGGGCGCTTCGTCGACCTGATCGAGGTGGACGCCGCCTCGCGCACCAAGGTCGAGGACACCCGCGAGCTGCTCGACAACGTCCAGTACGCGCCGACCCAGGGGCGCTACAAGGTGTACCTCATCGACGAGGTGCACATGCTCTCCACCAGCAGCTTCAACGCCCTGCTCAAGACCCTGGAGGAGCCGCCGCCCCACGTGAAGTTCCTGCTGGCCACCACCGACCCGCAGAAGCTTCCCGCCACGGTGCTGTCCCGCTGCCTGCAGTTCACCCTCAAGCACATGCCGCCGGAGCGTATCGTCGAGCATCTCGCCAGGGTGCTGGAGGCGGAGTCGGTGCCCTTCGAGGAGAGCGCCCTGCGGCTGCTGGGGCGCGCCGCCGAGGGCTCCATGCGCGACGCAATGAGCCTCACCGACCAGGCGATCGCCTTCGGCCAGGGACGCGTGGAGCACGCCGACGTGGCGGCCATGCTGGGCACCCTCGACCAGCGCCACGTGCTGGCGCTGGTCGAGGCGCTGGCCGAGGTCGACGCCGCGTGGCTGTTGGCCGAGGTGGCGAGCCTCGCCGAGCACGCCCCGGACTTCGCCGGGGTCCTCGACGAGCTGACCGGCGTGCTGCACCGCCTGGCCATCGCCCAGATGGTCCCCGAGGCGCTGGACAACGGCCAGGGCGACCGCGAGGCGCTGCTGGCGCTCGCCGCGCGCTTCACCGCCGAGGACGTCCAGCTCTACTACCAGATCGGCATCCAGGGGCGCGGTGACATGGCCAGCGCCCCCGACCTGCGTACCGCCCTGGAGATGACCCTGCTGCGCATGCTGGCCTTCCGGCCCCAGGGCGTGCCGCGGCCGGCGACCACCCCGCTGCCCCTGCGCGGCCAGCCGGGCGGCGGCGCCGGCGGGGAGGGTGGTGCGAGCGGCGGCCCGGCCGAGCCGTCACCGGCCGCGGCGCAGGACGCCCCGGCCCCCGAGGCCGGCCACGTCGCTCCCCCTGCGGACGATCGCGAGGCGGCGCCGGCCGCCTCCACCGTCCCGGGCGAACCCGTCGCGCCCGTCGAACCGCCCCCAGCCAGCGTGGCGCCTCCCCCCAGCGAGCCGCCGTCCTGGGTCGTGACAACGCCATCGCCCGAGGCCGAGCCGGCCCTGGCGGCCGATGCCGAGGCATCCTCGCCGTCCGATATTGCGCCGGCGGCTCCCGCCGAGCCCGCCGCACAGGACATGGCCAGGACCGAGCCCCTCCGCCCGGACGCGCCACCCCAAGCGAGCGATACGCCGGCGCCCGAGCCGGCGCCATCCCAGCCGGCAGCGGCGGAACCCGCTGCGACGCCGGTGTCCAACGCCCGGGAGGGGCGCTTCACGCATGAAGACTGGCTGGCCGACTTCGAGTCCCTGGGGCTCGGCGGCCTGACCCGCAACCTCGCCGCTGGCTGCGTGGTGGAGGAGGATGACGGCGCGGTGCTGCGCCTGCGCCTCGACCCGACCCTTGCCGCCATGCGCGCCGAGGTGCATATCGAACGCATGCAGGAGGCGCTGGCCCGTCACGGCTTGGCGCGTCGCCTGGCGGTGGAGGAGGGCGAGCTTCCCCCGGGCGTGGAGACCCCGCGCCAGCAGGCCGAGCGACGCGCCGCCGAGCGCCATGCCGCGGCGGTTGAGGCGCTGGGCCGCGACCCCCATGTACAGCAGCTCAAGCAGGCCTTCGGGGCCCGCCTGATCGAGGCCACGGTGAAACCCGCCGGGCACTGACACCACATCACGAGAGAGGACACACCATGTTCAAGGGTGGAATGGGCAACATCATGAAGCAGGCCCAGGAGATGCAGGAGAAGATGCAGCGCGTCCAGGAGGAGGTCGCCCAAGCCGAGGTCCAGGGCGAGGCGGGCGCGGGCATGGTCAAGGTGACCATGAACGGTCGCCACGACGTCAGCAACGTCGACATCGACCCCAGCGTCATGGAGGAGGACAAGGAGCTGCTCGAGGACCTGCTGGCCGCCGCGGTCAACGATGCCGTGCGCAAGGTGGAGGCCAACTCCAAGGCCAAGATGGAGGAGGTGACCCAGGGGATGAACCTGCCGCCCGGTTTCAAGATGCCGTTCTGACGATGAGCTTCTCCCCCCTCATCGAGAAACTGATGGAGTCGCTGCGGGTGCTGCCGGGCGTCGGGCCCAAGACCGCCCAGCGCATGGCCATGCACCTGCTCGAACGCGACCGCGACGGCGGGCGACGGCTGGCCGCGGTGCTCGAGGAGGCGCTGGAGCGCGTCGGCTACTGCCGGCGCTGCCGGACCCTCACCGAGGCCCCGATCTGCGTCCTGTGCGAGAGCGCACGGCGCGACGATGCCCTGCTCTGCGTGGTGGAGTCCCCCGCCGACCAGCTCGCCATCGAGGAGGCAGGCGGCTACCTCGGCCGCTACTTCGTGCTCCATGGCCACCTCTCGCCCCTCGACGGCATCGGCCCCGAGGACCTGGGGCTCGACGCCCTCGAGGCGCGCGTGGCCGAGGAGGGGGTCGAGGAGGTGATACTCGCCACCAACCCCACCGTGGAGGGGGAGGCCACCGCCCACTACATCGCCGCCCAGCTCGCGCCCCGCGGCGTGCGCCTGTCGCGGCTGGCCTATGGCGTGCCCATGGGCGGCGAGCTCGAGTACGTCGATGGCGGCACCCTGAGCCGCGCCTTCAACGGCCGCCTGCCCTTCCAGGGTGACTGAGGCCGCCCCGGCCCTGCCCTCCATTCATCATCACCGGATCCCCGATGCCCCTGACCCCCGAGATTCACTGGATCGACACCCCCGAGGCCCTGGACGCCGCCTGCCAGGCGGTGGCCGACGCCGACGTCATCGCCCTGGACACCGAGTTCTTCCGCGAGAACACCTTCTACCCGGTGCCGGCGCTGATCCAGTTCTCCGCCGGCGAGGCGGCCTGGCTGGTCGACCCCCAGGCCGTCGCCTGCACCGAGGCCTTCCGCCGCCTGCTCGCCGAGGGCCCGCTCAAGCTGCTGCATGCGGCCAGCGAGGACCTGGAGGTGTTCGCCCGCTGGGCCGGGGTGGTGCCCTGCCCGCTGGTGGATACCCAGGTCGCCCAGGGCCTGCTCGGCGACAACCCCGCCATGGGCTACCAGAAGCTGGTCGAGCACTGGGTCGGCGAGACCCTGCCCAAGGACGAGACCCGCTCCGACTGGCTGGTGCGCCCGCTCTCCGAGACCCAGCAGCAGTACGCCGCCCTCGACGTCGTCTACCTGGTCCAGGTGTGGGCCCATCAGCGCGAGGCGCTCGAGCGCCTGGGGCGTAGCGAGTGGCTGGCGGCCGATGGGGAGGCGCTGCTCGCCCAGCTGGCGCGCGGCGCCGAGGCCGATGGCCAGTGGTACCTGCGCCAGAAGCAGCTGTGGCGCCTGGCGCCGCGCCAGATCGAGGCCTATCGGCGCCTGACCACCTGGCGGGAGGGCGAGGCCCGGGCCCGCAACCTGCCGCGCGGCTGGCTGGTCCACGACCGGGTGCTGTTCGCCATCGCCGAGGCGATGCCGGAGAACCGCTTCGAGCTCGCGCGGCTCGAGGGCGTCAAGCCGAGCCTGGTCAAGCGCGACGGCGACACCCTGCTGGCGCTGGTGGCCGAGGCGCGTCACCTCGACGAGGGTGACCTGCCCCGCGCGCTGCCCTCGCCCATGGCCCCGGAGTTCAAGCGTGGCGTCAAGGCGCTCAAGAAGGTGGTCAACACCGAGGCCGAGCGCCTGGGGCTGGCCCCGGAGGTGCTGATGCGCCGCCGCGACCTGGAGGCCCTGATCACCGCCCACCTGGAGGGCGAGGCGCCGCCGCTGCCCACGGGGTGGCGCGGCGACCGCCTGAACCCGGGCCTGACCCAGGCCCTCGAGGAGCTGCCCCGATGAGTGACGACCGCATGCCCGGCAACCGCCTGCTGTGCCAGGTGTTCAGGAGCCCGCGCAAGGACGAGATGTATCTCTACGTCGACAAGCGCGAGGGGCTCGCCCGCGTCCCCGAGCCGCTGCTGGTGCGCTTCGGCGAGCCGCAGCCGGCGATGACCCTGCTGCTCAGCCCCGAGAAACGCCTGGCCCGCGCCGGCGCCGCCGAGGTGATGGCGGCGATCCGCGACAAGGGTTTCTACCTGCAGATGCCGCCGGCCAAGGAGGAGTACCTGCTGGATCTCTACCGCACCCCCACCGAGGCGCGGTACTGATTTACCGCGCCCGATGCCGCGCGAACCCCGTTTTATCGTGCCCGACGCCGCGCGAAACCCGCTTTATCGCGCCCGACGCCGCGCGAAAGCCGTTTAACCCAGGGGCGCCGGGGGCAGGCTGAAGAGGAGGTCCTGCGCCAGGGAAGGCGCCGGTAGCGTACAGGGAGGTATTCACAGCGCCTCCTCGCAGGCCTGCCGCCGGTTCAGCCCCGAGATGCCTGCTGTTTTGCAGGATAACTGGAAGGTGCCATGCGAGAACGTTTCTGGGAGCGCTATCCCCTCGAGGAGCTGACCGCCGAGGAGTGGGAGGCGCTGTGCGACGGCTGCGGTCAGTGCTGCCTGCTCAAGTTCCAGGACGACGACACCGGCGAACTGGCGGTGCTCAACCTGGCCTGCGAGTTGCTGGATATCCACAGCTGCCGCTGCAGCGACTATCCCAACCGTCTGGCGCGGGTGCCGGAGTGCACCCAGCTGACGCCGGAGCGGGTGGACGAGTTTCGCTGGTTGCCGCGCTCCTGCGCCTACCTGCGGGTGGCCGAGGGGCGCAAGCTGGCCGCCTGGCACCCGCTGCTCTCCGGCGACCCGGAGCGGGTCCACCGCAAGGGGGTCAGCGTGCGCGGCTTCGCCGTCTCCAGCCGCGGGGTCCCCGAGGAGCACTACGAGGACCACATCATCGCGGTGATCCCCGTCGACTGAGGGCGCCGGCGCTATGCCGGGCGTTCGACGCCCAGCGCCCAGAGCAGGAAGGCGTCCTGGCGGGCGCCGTCGTGCCACGCCTTGAAGCGCCCCGAGGCGCCACCGTGGCCGGCGGCCATGTCGGTGCGCAGCAGGGTGGGGCCGCGGGCGGTGCCGAGCTCCACCAGCCGCGCGTAGAGCTTGGCGGGCTCCCAGTAGGGCACCCGGGTGTCGTGCCAGCTGCCCTGCAGGAAGAGCGCCGGGTAGGGGGCCGAGGTCAGGTTGTCCAGCGGCGAGTAGTCGCGGATGCGGTGGCGCGCCTCGGGCTCCTCGGGGTTGCCCCACTCCGTGTACTCGGCGGTGGTCAGCGGCAGGTCCGGGTTCTCCATGGTGCGCAGCACGTCGACGAAGGGCACGTCGAGCACCGCCGCGCAGAACGCCTCCGGGGCCAGGTTGAGGCTGGCGCCCACCAGCAGGCCGCCGGCGCTGGCGCCGTAGGCGGCGATGCGCTCGCCGTCGGCGATGCCGTGTTCCACCAGGGCGTCCCGGGCGGCCAGGAAGTCGCGGAAGCTGTTCGCCTTGTGCTCGAGCTTGCCGGCCAGGTACCAGGGTTCGCCACGGTCGCCACCGCCGCGCACATGGGCCACGGCGAAGGCCACCCCACGCGCCAGCAGCTCCAGGCGCGCCACCGAGAACCACGGATCCAGCACCTCGCCGTAGGCCCCGTAGCCGTAGAGCAGGGTGGGCAGCGGGTGGCCCACCAGGTCGGCACGCATCACCACCGAGACCGGGATGCGCTCGCCGTCATGGGAGGTCGCCCACAGGCGCTCGCAGGCCAGTCGCTCGGGGGCCAGGTCGCCGTGGATCGGCTGCTGCTTGAGCAGGCGGCGCTCGCCGCTGTCCAGGTCGTGTTCGATCCAGCTCACCGGCAGCACGAAGGACTCCTCGCGCAGCCGCAGCCGGCGGCTGTCGAAGTGGGGCTCGTCGCCCAGCGCCAGGCTGCAGGGCGTCTCCGGCAGAGGCAGGCGCTCGTCGCGGGTGACGCCGTGGGCGGCGTCGAGCTCGATCACCCGCAGGTGCACCTGGGCCTCGGCGTGGTCGCGCTCGGTGAGCACCAGCCCCCAGTCGAAGGCGTCGACCCCCTCCAGGGTGTGGTGCTCGCGATGGGCGACCAGCGCCTGCCAGCTCGCGGCCTCGGCGGCCTCGTCGAGGCGTGACTCCGCCACCACGTCGAGCCGGAAGTGGGTCGCCTCGCGGTTGTGCAGCACGTAGAAGTGGCCGGGACGGTGGTCCAGGGCGAGCTCCACGCCGCTCTCCCGGGGCCGGAAGCAGCGCGGTGGGGTGGCCGGTGCCCGGGCAGGGATCAGGTGGCACTCGCTGGTGTCCTTGGAGGCGCTCTCCAGCACCAGCCACTCACGCGAGCGAGTCTTGCCGAGCCCCAGCCAGAACTCCGGGTCCGCCTCGCGCAGGATCAGCGCGGGGTCGCCCGCCTCGCCCTCGGCAAGCGGCAGCCGCCATACGCTCTCGGGGCGCTGGGTGGCGTCATAGCGGGTGAACAGCAGGGTGGCGTTGTCCTCGGCCCAGGTCAGCTCCGGGCCGATGTCGCGCAGCAGGCGCCTCGGCTCGCCGTCGGGCAGCCGCGCCAGGAAGAGGTCGAAGCGCTCGTCGCCGGTGGTGTCCTCGCTCCAGGCCAGCCAGCGCTCGTCCGGGGAGAGGGCCATGTCACCGAGCTCCAGGAAGTCGTGGGCGGCGGCACGGGCCTCGATGTCGAGGAAGGGGACGGCACGGTCCGGCTTGCCGTTGGGGTGGCGCCACCACACAGGGTAGTCGGCGTCGGCGGCGGTCTCGCTCCAGTAGGTGTAGTGGTCCAGCGGCGTGCGCAGGCCGTGCACGGCCAACTCGCGCCGCGCCAGGTGGCCGTGGTAGAGGCGCTCGGTGAGGTCCGAAAGCGGCCTGAACCAGGCGTCGCTCTCGGCGTTGGCGGCCTCGAGGAAGGCGCTGACCGCGGGGTCGTCGCGGTCCTCGAGCCAGTGCCACTCGGGATCCTCGGGACGGCGGAAGCGGGCCACCGGGGCGTCGGTGGCGGGGGCGTCGGGGCGATGCGGCGGCTGTGCTTTCATGGCGCGGGATGTACCATACTCGAACTGGGAAATGTGAGGTGACGATGCCTATTACCGAATCGATGAGCCTACTATGGCTCGGCTACGCTGTCCTGTCGCTGGTGGTGCTGGTGACCGGCTACCTGGGGCTGGCCTTCCTGCCGCGCGGGCTGCGCCTGCCGATCACCTGGCTGGTGGCCGGGGTGATGTGGATGCCGGCGCGCTTTCGCCTGCCGCTGATCGAGGAGGGCGATGTCTACACCGGCTTCGCCCCGGCGGTGGTGGTGGCGGCGGTGGCCTTCCTCGAGCGCAACGCCGAGGCGCTGGCCCCGGCGCTCACCCTGACCGCCCTGGGGGCGGCGCTCGGCGTGGTCGTCGGCCTGCTGCTGTGGTGGCGTGGCCGGCATCGCGTCGCCCCGGCGCGCCGCCAGGCACGCGAAGAGGAAGACGACGCCGCCTCCGTCGAGCGGCGTCGGGAGCCGATGATCGGCCCGGGCTGAACGGCCACGCAGGATGGGTCGGCCGCAGGCGAGCCGCCAGGAGTGATCGAACAAGGAGGCCGGGATGGCCAGCAGCAGAGGTCGCGAAGCGCAGGCCAGGGCAGGGCGCCGGCGCACGGGTCGGGTGGGGGTGCGCTGCCTGATGGCGTGCTGCCTGGGGCTTCTCCTCGGACCCACGGCCGCGGCGCAGCCGGTGGACGCGCCCCCCGAGGTGCGGGTGATCATCGATGTCTCCGGCAGCATGCGCGAGAACGACCCGGAGCGCCTCAGCGCCAGCGCCCTGGAGCTGCTGGTATCGCTGCTGCCGGAGGGTACCCTCGCCGGGGTCTGGACCTTCGGCGAGACGGTGGCCAACCCCCTGCCGCGGGGCGAGGTGGATAACGAGTGGCGCGAGCAGGCCCGCCGGCTGCGTCCGCGCCTGGCCGGCGCACAGCCCTACACCGACATCGAGGCCGCGGTGCGTGCCGCCGCCGACCCCGAGGCCGAGGGCTGGCGTCATCTGGTGCTGCTCACCGACGGGGTGATCGACCTGCCCCCCGCCCGAGGCCCCAAGCCCGAGGTGGACGCCGCCTCCCGCCAGCGGCTGCTTCAGCGCCTGGCCCCACGCCTGGCCGATGCCGGCGTGGTGGTTCACGCCATCGCCTTCTCCGGTCAGGCCGACATGGGGCTGGTGGCGTCGCTGTCGCGCACCACCGGCGGCCTGCCGGCCCAGGTGGTCTCCCCCGAGAGCCTGCTGGGCGCCTTCCTGGACATCGTCGAGCGCATCTACCCTGCCGACCGCATCCCCCTCGAGGCGGGGCGCTTCGTCGTCGAACCGGGCGTCGAGGCCTTCTCCGCGCTGCTCTTCCATGCACCCGATGCCGAGCCGCTGACCCTGGTGGCACCCGACGGCCGCGAGTATGACGCCGAGGCGCCGCCGCCCAACGGGCGCTGGCAGCCCGGGACACGCTTCGACCTGCTGCGGGTGCCGGAGCCGATGCCGGGGGAGTGGCGGGTCGTGGGCGAGATCGGCGCCGACAGCCGCATCGGCGTCGCCTCGGCGCTGGCGCTCAACACCGGCGCCCTGCCCGCCACCGCCTTCCTGGGCCTGCCGCTGCCGGTGGAGGCGTGGCTGACGCGTCACGGCGTTCCCTTCGAGGGCGAGCTGGCGGGGCTGAGCCTGGGCGCCGAGCTCACCGATGCCGACGGCCGGGTACAGTCGGCGATCCGCCTCGAGCGCGAGGGCGAGCGCTTCCGCGGCACACTGCCGGCCCCGGCGCTGCCCGGCACCGCCCGGCTGACGGTGCGCGCCGAGGCCGAGGGCTTCACCCGCGAGCGGGTCCAGGCGATCAACCTGCTGGCACCGTTGACCGCGCACCACGAGCCGGCCAACCGGCGTGTGGTGCTGGAGGCGCGCCACCCCGAGCTCGACCACGGCAGCGCCCGCCCCTGGGCCGAGCTCGACGGCGAACGCCTCGCCGTCGAGCCGCTCACGCCGCGGCGCTGGGCGGTGGCCCTGCCCGAGCTGGATGCGTCCATCCGCCGCCCGCTGCTGCTGGGCGCCGAGGTGGAGCTTGGGGGCGAGACCCGCGAGCTGCGCCTGCCGCGCCTGGTACTCTTCGCCGAGGCCGCCACCGGCCTCGATCTGGCCGCCAGCGAAGGCGAGCTCGCCGCCGAGCGCTTCCACGAGGATCTCGCCGTCGGCCGCGACGCCGCCCCCGAGGGGCGGGTGGCGCGCCTGGTCGAGGGCCTCAATGCCTGGGTGGCGGTGGGGGTCACCCACTGGCGCGAGGCCTGGCAACCGCGGCTGGCCGAGCTGGCCCGCCGGCCCCAGGCCTGGGCGGCGGCCGCCGGCGTGGCGCTGCTGGTGCTGCTTGCCTGGCGGTGGCGCGCCCGCCGTGACCGTCGTCACCAGACCCACCGGGAGGATCCCCATGTGTGAGCATACGGGAACTGCTGGTTCTGCCTTTGGAATCAACAGCATGTCGGGGCGTAACTGTCTCACGGTTTTCGGCACTTCGCGGGGT
>NZ_FNIV01000005.1:45485-315148 GCF_900104135.1 Halomonas shengliensis
CAGGCGTGAGACAACCGCCGATTTGTGAGACTGACCGTCTTGCAGCATACTGATTTGCAAAGCCAAACTCGCCCCGAGGTGTTCCATGTGTGAGCATACGGGAACTGCTGGTTCTGCCTTTGGAATCAACAGCATGTCGGGGCGTAACTGTCTCACGGTTTTCGGCACTTCGCGGGGTTAAGTGCTTGTTTCTCCGTTTTTTGGATGGGTGGCGTGAGACAGCCTCGGCGAGTCATTTCACCGGTCGGATGGCCTTCGATTTTCGGCGGTAATGCTGGCGCGTGACGGCGGTGCTGGTGTGGCCGAGCAGCTCCTGGGCGCGGGCGTCGGTGTCGGCATCCGAGCCCACCTTCGCGCGCAGATCGTGCTGCGTGAAGCTGGCTTCCAGGTCGGTATCCCGTAACGCCTTGCGCATGGTGTCGGCCCACTTGCCATCCCATGTCTGCGTCAGGCCCTGCTCGCTCACGTAGCACCGCCCGCGATGGTTGGGCAGCAGGTAGAGGCTCGCCTTGGGCTTGCAGGCTCGAGCCTCGGCGATGGCCTGGCGCAGTGCCTCGGTGAGCAGGAAGGAGATGGTCTTGCCGGTCTTCGAGACCTGGATCGTCAGCTCGGCGTCGCTGATGTGCGCCTCCATGATGCGCAGGGTGTCGCTCTTCCTGGCGCCCGTGAGCATGATGATGGCGGCAAAGGCGCGCTGCTGTGCGCTGGCCACGCGCTGCCACTCGGCAAGCTCCCAGTCCTCCACGTAGCGCGTGCGCGCCTTCTTCAAGCCGTCGCGGATCCCGTAGGCCTTGACGTGCCCCTTGATTGGATGGCGATCGATCACGCCCCAGCGAACGGCGAAGTCGAGCACCCTATTCAATACCTTGAGATCCTGGTTGGCGGCCTGCATGGTTTTCTTCTGCTGAAGCTCGTCGAGGTAGCGATACACCAGCTTGGGCACGATGACGCCGACAGCGTTGTGACCCATTACCCGGCGCAGCCGGTCCAGACTCAGCCGGTAGTTGTTCTGGGCCGAGTAACTGAGCGTGGGCAGCACCTCGAGCGAGTAACGGTCGATCAGGCTGGCCAATGTGTCGCCCATCTGCAGCTCCATGCGATCGGCGAAGGCGCGCAGCGCCTCGGCGTAGGTGGCGCCCAGCCTGAACCAGGTCTTTCCATCGAACGCATCGCGCTCGCCTTCCCTGGGCCGGTAGTAGAACGCGCCATGCTTATAGGCCCAGCGCTTGGGCATTCCCTTCATCGCCTCTCTCCTCAGAGTTCGCCGAGGTACAGTGTCGCCTCGCGCGGGGCTTCATCGTTGGCTGCGCTGCCGCCCAGCACTTCGATCGCCCTGGAGCGCAACACCACCGGCCAGCCCTCGGCGTTCACCTGGTAGGGGATGCCCAGGGCGTCCAGATGCTGGCGCTGGAGCGCTCGCTGGGCGCAGCCAGTAACCTCGCGCACCTCTTCACGTGATAGCACAAGTCCCGCCATTGTCAGTCTCCTGTCTGCCTTGCGCCGCCTAGGCCGCGGCCTCTGCCTTCCCGCCACTTCTGTTCGCGCTGGACCCAGTCCGGCGGCCCCTTCTCTTTCTGGCGCTCCTTGCGCCTCTCTCGCTCCGCATCGATGGCCTCCGGCACGCCCGGGGTTCTCTGCATTGCCTCGATGCCGCTGTTCGCTCGCTCCAGCTTGCCGCGCAGACCCTCGATGATCCTCCCGGCCACCTCGGCCACCTCCCACTCTCCCTTCGGCGTTTCGCCGTCCTCCTTCACCCGGCCCAGGCCGTAGCAGCCGCCGCAGGGGCGGTCTTTCCGCTGCTTGATCTGATCCGTGCCGCTGCCGTAGCAAACCGGGCAGGCGTCGGTGGGGATCTCTCGCCACTCGGCATCCCAGCGCTCGGCCTCGATGTAGTGGGTGGCCGGTGGTTCCACGCTCAGGTCGAGGTAGATCACCAACGTCTTGCCGGCGAGCTGCCCCTCGCCCTCGGCGGTGCCGATGCGGGTGGTGCGGGTGCCGTGAGTGCTGTGGATATGCGTCGGCTTCACTCGGCGGGCTCCTCTTCCAGAAGCTCAACCTCGATCTGCCCCATGTCAGAAAAATCCGGATCGTCCTTGTGATAGACGCAGTTCAGGACATTGCTGTCGCGGATCACGTCGTTCATGGCGTCTCGCAGGTCTTCCTTGTCGTACCACTCGCCCTCGAGCACAGCCTCAACCAGGCGCCGGAGCGTCTCGACGTCGCCGTTCAGGTTGCGGCGCAGCCCGTTCATGGAAACCTTCATCCCTTCCTCCCGGCCAGTGCGGCCTCGATGTCGTGTGTGGTGTCGATCCCTGCCGGCACCGGGGCGGGCAGGGCGTGCTGGCGGCGGCAGAGGTGGCCGGCCTCGAGCAGTTCGTCACGCAGCTCCCGTGCGGCGCCTGGGGTGAGCCGGTGGCGGATGGGCGCCATGCAGGCCGAGCAGTAGAGCGTGGCGTAGGGCTGGCCATGGCTGCGCCCGGCGGCCCAGGTGATGGGGCAGGTCATGCCTCGACCCTCCGGAACTCGACCACCCAGACCCAGGGGTTGGCGTCCCAGGAGCCGGCGCCGTTGATGGATTCCCAGAGCGAGGCGAAGAAGGCGCGCGCGAGGTGTTCATTCGGAGTGCCGCTACCTTGTATGTACTTCGCTGGGCTGAACTTGGAGCTCACGTCGATTAGGAGATTGCCCTCTGCATCCCTCGGCACTTTGATGCCCTCGGCAGAGGCCCCGGCAGCGTCAATGTTTTGCAGACGCTCCACGCGCACGCTGACGATCTCCAGCGTGATTCGGCTGGCCCAGCGGGGCATGTGGATCGAAGGGCGCCACGGGAAGCTGCGTGACCGGTCGAAGTTCTCCCGGTAGACGCAGGCCTCATAGTCATCGGCGGGGTTGATCTGCTGGTAGATGCCGGTGCTACGGCGGTATGCAGGCTCAGGCACGAAAGCGTGAGCCTCCCGTACCCACAGCCTGTCACCTGGCTGGCCAAAACGACAAACAAGGGGGTTCCCTTTGCCGTTCAGAACTCCATGCTGAGCGCAGGGGTTGTACTGAATGCCGCTATCAGGCTGAGGCTTAAGCACCCGCCGGGTCTGGGTCTTCCGGCCGTTTAGGATGGCGCGGACCATCTCGCCGTTGAATAGGATCGGACGTTCTTTCATGCCAGCGACTCCTCTCTGATCCACGCCTGCCGGACCTGCTCCCAGGCGGCCCGGTCGCAGTCCATGCCCAGCGGCAGGTGGTAAAGCTGCTGGTCGCCTTGGCGTGCGATGTCGTCACGCTCGAACTCGCGCTCCAGGTCGCGGCGGATGATGCGTTTGGTGGCGCTCGGCAGGATCGGCCAGAGCTTGGCGAGGCGCTGGGCGCGGTAGGCGGCTGCGATGGTGCGCCGGCCAAGGCAGTAGCGGGTGCTGAAGATCAGCATGTCGTGCCAGTCGTCCAGGCTGAGCTGCTCGGCCAGGCGCGGGTAGATGGGGGTGTCGCTCATGCCTCCACCTCCAGTGCCTTGGCTGCCTTACGCAGGATGGTGGCGGCCATCTTGCGGCGGACGCTGGCGCCTTCGCGCTTGCGCAGCACCTCGAGCAGGTCGATGGCAGTGCGGGCGGCGCGGGCCGGGTGTTCGCGCAGCATCCCCTCCAGGCTGATCTGGGCGTCGCTGACGCTGGTGTTGAGCAGGGCTTGCAGGCTCATGTCAGTCTCCCTTGATGCGTTTGGTGTCGCTCTGGGGCAGGAAGTCAGAGGGCAGGGCCTGGCCGGTGGCCTTGGCGAATTGGTAGTCGGCGGGGAAGCCCTGGGCGGCAGCCAGCTCGTGGCCGAAGAGGTTGAGGCTGGTCACTGGCTGCCCTCCGTGCCAACCACCGTCTGCACCTCCACTTCGTCGGGCCGCGGCTCGCAGGGCACCCGCCCGCTGTACTTGAGGCACGCTTCGGTGTCGTGGTCGTGGAAGCGGCAGGGGATAGTGGCCTCTTCCACCATCTGGAGGTGGGCCACCTGACTCTGAAGGATGTGCAGCTGGTCGATGATCTTGAGCATCGTTGGCCAGCCGAGGGTCACGCCGCCGTCATGCTGGCGCTGGCGGGCGAGCTGGAGCAGCTTTTCGGGGTCGATGGTCATGCGGCGTCTCCCTTGCGATTGCCGAGCAGGTCGATGAACCAGTGATGGAACGCCGGCGGGATCCGGCGTAGGTCGATCTCGCCCGGGTGCTTGATCAGGAAGGCGCGCAGGTCTTCATGCTTCACCCAGGTGTAGTGATGCGGCTCGCCCAGGTGGTTATCGCGCTTCCAGGGCTTGAGGTGGCCGCTGTCGATCCAGCGCCTCACGGCCTTGAAATCCACGCCCAGCGCCTGGGAGATGTGCTTGGGCGTCATGGCGTCAGTGCACTCCGTGGAGACCTTGAGCACCTGCATGCGCCATGCCACCGAGGTCAGCGGGTAGTAGAACCCGGCCTTGGTCAGGTGGCGCCGCGCCTGGCTGGGCGAGAGGCCCTCGCAGCGCTCGGTGAGGATCTCGTCGGCCTCGGGTGCCCAGCGGTGGCTTTTCTTGGTGCGCGCCAGCCCCCGGGTGCGGGCCTGGTACTTGAGCCAGCCCACGTTGACGCCATGCTTGTCGGCCAGGGCCTGGAGGTTGGGCGCCTTGCTGCGATATGCCTTGTTCAGCTCGCTGAGCAGCTGAGGCGTCATCGGCTGGCGCTGATAGCCCTTGCCGCGCTTAGCGCCCAGGCGGGCCGCCGTGGAGCGAATGGCGGCATCGCTGCGCTTGGTGCTCAGGCGCCGGCGCACCGCCGCCACGCCGCCCTTGGGGTACTCGTCGGCGATGATGGCGAGATGCTCCTCCGGCCAGGCGGTTGCTCCCATGATCTCCTCCTCAGTGCTGCGCCAGCTGGCGCTCGTTGGCATGGCCCGCGGGACGCAGCCCGGGGCACTGCTCGGCAGCAATGCCACGGTAGTCGGGCTGGCCGGTGCGGTGGCTGACCGGCACGCCTCTGGCCTCCTCTGCCGCCCAGGTGGCGGCGTCTTCGCAGTAGCGCTCCATGGCGGCGGCCTCGAGGTCGCGATCGTGAGCGTTGAGCGCGCCCAGGGCGGCGATGATGCCGGCCGCTGCGGCGATACTGGTGATGTGCCGGCGAGTGATCATGCGGTGACCTCCTGTGCCTGCTCCTCGGCCTGCTCTCGCGGGTAGAGGGTGATATTCCCGTTGTTGTGCAGGCGGTGGAGCATCCAGGCCAGGAAGTCGCGTGCGGCGGCCTGAGTGGCGTGGGGCTCGGCGCCCTGGATGACCACCATCTCGCCGCTGCTGGGCGCGAAGAAGGCGGACCAGTAGCCGGCACGGCGCCCGGTACCTGCCGGGATGCCGGTGAGCTCCACCGCGGGGTCGCTCTCGCCGTGGTGCTGGGCGTGCTGGTGCCAGGCCTTGGCCAGGTGCATCAGCGGGTAGGTGTGGCGGCTTTCCTCGTGCTGGTTCATGCCGGCAGCTCCTGGTCGATCAGGGTGTTGAGGTGGTCGAGCATGGCCGCCATCTGCTGGCGCGCTTCGGCCATGGCTTCGTCGAGGGGCGTGTCATCGCTGACGCCCAGCACACACGACAGTCGGGCGGTGATGCGGGTGCTCGCTGCGGCGCCGTACTGGCAGTACCCCGGCCGCGTGACCAACTCGAAGTTGGCGAAGGCGTCGTCGATATCAAGCTCGGCCTTCACGCCGGTATGGCCGAGCAGGGCGAGATCCATGGCGCGGTCTTGGATGCCGGCGATCAGGAAGCGGAGGTGGCTGGGTATCTGGGGTGCGGGCTTCATGCGTATTGGCTCCCGGTGTCGCGGCGCGTGAGGCGCACGGTGGTGGAAACAGGCTGGCGAGTGCGGGTGGGCGGCCGGTGGCGCATCGCCTCGGCGTGGGGGTTGAGCGCGGAGACGATCAGCACCAGCACCAGCGGGGCGATCCAGCCGCGGCGCAGGGCCTCGGCCACGGCACCAGCGGCACGGTGGGCGTGCAGGAGGTAGAGCAGCGTGGTGACAGCGGCCTTCACGGTGGCCGGCGAGCAGCCGCGCAGCTTGGCGATCTCCTTCTGGGTGAGCCCGGCGGCCAGGCCAGCGATCACCTGCGCTTGGGGCGCGGTGGGCAGGCCGGAGCCGCGGCGGCCTGTGCGGCAGCGCCAGCCGGCGAACTCGAACTCGGTGGGGCTGTGGTGGGCGGTGACTGACATCTGGTGTCTCCCTATACGTTTCACCTCTAATAATACGAAAACGGTTTGAGGTGTCAATGCGTTTATGTATAGGTCGGGGCAAAAAAAGCCCGCCGAGGTGGCGGGCCGGGTAGTGCGGAGGGAGTCGCCTACCAGTGGCAGGCCTGGCGAAGCGGCTGAATCTCTTCCTGCAGGCCGGTGATCGGGAAGGTAACCGTCACCGGTGATTGGTTGAAGGGCGTGATCTGCATGGTGACCTGGTCATGGCCGAACATGCGACGAATCACGGGAATGGCCTGGCCGCCTGACCACAAGCCAAGCGCTTCGTTGTCGGTGGATTCCCGCATGCGCAGGGTGGCAGCCTGCCTGTCGTCAATACGATAGCGCACGTTGCCGTAGCCCTGGATGTCGGCGAGGAAGTGGTCGTTCACCTTTACCAGCAGGTTGGTAGTGTTCTCCAGGCAGCGCAGCATCAGTGTGGCGGGGCCGGCTCTTCCGAAGCGCCCGGAGACCATTTCCTCGGACTCGGAGGTGAGCAGCACAGCGGGGCTGTCATCCATCTTTGATTGCCAGCGTGACACCTTCCACGGCGAGGGTGGTGGGGCAGGTGGCGGTGGCGGAGTGGCCTCGTCGCTCGTGCTACTGCTGATGGTTTCGTCGTCGTTTTCTGCTTCATCCAGGGCCGCTAGCGCGGCTTCAGCCTGGCGCTGCTGTTCGGCGTGATCGACTGGCGGCTCCTTGGCCTGGTTGTCGTCATCCCAGATGATCGAGAAGACGAAGAGCGACACAATGAAGGCGACTACGGCTTTCCCCATTTCCCTGTTCCTTGTGGTTGCGATGCCAGTCCACATTCTGGCGAAGCGAGAAGGGCGCGTCTGTCGGCGATCTCCTACACAGCGCATTGGTGCAGCCCTACATCGGTCGCCGGAAGTGCGTGCCATGCTCAGGAGGTGGTGCATGCCGAATGCGACCCGCGGGCCGCCGGAACACGCCGCGCCACCTTGCCCCGCGCCCTGGTCATGGATGGCCGGGGCGTTTTCGCGTGGGCAAGGGTAGGGACGGTATGATAAGCCCGCCATGGTGAGTTGTGGCGGCGATGCGTCATGATCAGGCGGTGTCGGAGATGTAGAGCCGCGTGATGCTGCCATCTTTGAGCGTCGCCTTGGCGCGCACATCCAGCGGCCTCTGGCTCATAAATGCTTGCAGGTAGAGGTTGCCCTGAAGCTCAACTGCCGGGTCTGTAATGACGCCGCTGATACGAGGGGGCAAACCATCTTCGTCGAGGGAGTCGTCATTTTCGTCGCCCACGAGCCGGACCTTGCAGGTTCGGCGCTCGTAGTCCATTTCTGAGATGGTGACTGAATACGTCTTCTCGTTAATCAGCTCTTCGTCGACCGAGCTCATCACGGAGTCTTTCAAGGCCTGGTCAATCGTCTGGTGCTTTTCCCCTTCGGCATAAAGATCGATCCGCTCGCACGAGCTACCTACAGGTACAACAGACTTGCGGACAGACGGGCGCAGGCCATCGGCGAGGCGATCGATGGTATCCATCATCCTCTCCATCATTTTTTGGTCTTTGCCATACTGCTGTTCAAGCAGGTCTCTAAGATGTTTCATCTCTTCTTTGTTGCCGCTGCACCTGTGAAGGACGTAGGCGGTCACTGCCGTTATGACTGATGGAAGCAAGCCCTGAAACCAACCGCTGTTGGTCGCAAAGCTCATGATAGCCGCTACGCTGAAGCATTTTGGCTCGGCTTCCTGAGCATAGGTTCTGACCGAAAGCGCCTGCATCTGTTTGGCATATTGCCCGGTTGCCGCAAAATGCCCAACCACCGCATAGATGCGGCTAAATCCTTGAAGCGACTCGCCTAGCGCCGCCATGTCGAGCTTGTGGGCTTCGGCATCACCCCCTTCGTACCTGATTTCCAGGCGGATCGTGCCGTCTTTCTGCAGTTCCATCATGGTTGATTGCCCGTCCTTCGGCTAGTCGAAGTTCTCCCACCAGAACACACGGCCGATGATCTTGGGGGCGTCCGGGCCCATCAGGCCGCACACCTCCTCCGGGTACTCGTCGGCGTTGTCGCTGACCAGGCGCACGCGACCCAGGGGTAGCTTGTAGAGGCGCTTGATTCTGAGCATGCCGCCGTGGTCCAGGGCGTAGATCTTGCCGTCCACCACGTGGCGGGCGCCCTTGTCGATGCCGATGGGGCTGCCGTCGAGGATGGTGGGTTCCATGCTGGTGCCGCTGGCGGTGGCGCAGGCGGCCAGGTGCGGCTGCACGCCGGCACGTGAGAGCTTGGCCAGGCTGAAGCGCATGCTGGCACCGTGGTTTTCCACCACCTGGGTGCGGCCATCGCCGGCCGCCATCTCCACCTCGCGGTAGAAGGGCAGCTCTACCTCATCTGGGCGCAGCGGGCCTTCGTCCTCCACGATCTTGGGCTCGGCCCACTCGAAGTCATCCTTGGGGGGCGCCTTGGGGTAGTCGCCCATCTTGCCTTCGCGCACCAGGTCGCCCACGCGGGGGCCGCTGTTGATGGAGTCGCCAATAGCTGGCGCGGAAACGCCGTGGGTAAGGAAGCTAGGGGCAACGCCTAGGGCCTTGGAAATTTTGTCCACGTTGGAGCCGCGGGGCGACCTGCTCTCACCCGACAGAATGCGATTGATAGTGGGCTGCGGCACGCCAGATCGCCGCGAGAGCTCGTTCTCGCTATAGCCTTGGTCATCCATCAGCCGGCGGAGCCGGGTCCTGATCGTGTCACCCTCTGTCATCGACTGAATCCCGCCACTCGTCAGTGCCATCGCGTGTATTCGCTTCCGTATTTTGCTGGCCTCGCCTTGCGGCGACCAACACGCTTTCGTATTATCATCTAAGACGAAAACGCATAGGTGTCGCGAATGAGCTATTTCACCGCACGAGACATGGTCTCCGACCTGATCGAGGCCGGCATGACCCAGCAGCAGATCGCTGAAAAGGTCCACGTGTCGCAGGCGACCATCGCCCGCGTGTTTAAGGGCAGTGATACCCGGTACGAGTCTGGTAAGCGTCTTGCTGCTCTCCATCGCTCCCGTTGCCCCGAGCGCTACCCCAGCATCTCCAAGCCTACACCACCCACCGAACCCGCAGCTGCGACCGGCGAGGCGTGAATGTGCATACAGGAGGTGCCGCTGTGAGCCATATCACCGCCGCGATGCTGCCGGCCCTGCTCGGGCGGCCGGTCGCCTACCAACCTATCTTCACTCGCCTGCCGGGCGTGACGGTGCAGGGCGCCATCTTCCTCAGTCAGGCGCTGTTCCTGACCAACACGCCCACCGCGAGGGCGCGTCAGGGTTGGTTCTGGAAGGAGCAGGCTGGTGCCGTGGATAGCTGGGAGTCGGAAACCGGCATGAGCGCCAAGCAGCAGATGACGGCCCGCCGCCAGCTGGTCGCCCTGGGCGTGCTCCAGGAGCAGCGCAAAGGGGTTCCGGCGAAGACCTGGTACCGGGTCGATACCGAGGCGCTGGCGCTGGCGCTCTACCAGGTGCTGGAGCCCGCCGAATCGCCCGCAAACCCGCATGAAACCCCAGATTCTCCAGTTGGGAGAAACTGCAATCTCCCGAACGGAGAAACAAGAGACGCCCAACCGGAGTGCACAGAATCTCCCGATGGGAGTTTTCTTACAGAGACTACAACAGAGAGTAACCCCCCTCCCTCTGACGCGCGTGACGTTTTCGAGCGTGCCGCCGAGCAGGACGACCGGGGCCAGCCCCGGGGCGAGTACGAGGCCCGGGTGGCCGAGGCCCGCCGCCAGTTTCCGATGACCTACGGATGGCAACCCGAGCCCGAGGCGCTGGCCGCCGCCTGCTGGCGCCGAGGCCTGCCCAGCAACGTCACGCCCACGCCGGCCACCCTGGCCAACTTCACCGCGCACTTCGCTGAGAAACCCGAGCAACGCCTGACCCACCAGGGTTGGCACGAGCGCCTGGCCAAGTGGCTGGACGAGAACCGCCGCAAGCCCCAGCCCGGCACCGGGCCCACCGCCGCAGGAGACCGCCATGGACACCGCACAGGATCTGCTGGCCCGCGCCAGCGCTTCTCGACCCTCAGCGCCGCAGACGCTCGTCGCCTCGTTGAGGAGCGCCGCCGATCGCAAGTGGCGGGAGCGCCAGGGGGAGAGGTCTACGACGGGGCGTTTGACCCCGGTCACTGAGGCCACCATCGACCAGGTGTTCGATGCCCTGGGGCAGCTGTACGGCGTGCACTGGCGCCGCCGTTGCGCCGATGCCGGCTGGGGCGAGGAGGTCGAAGGGCAGTGGGTCTGCCTCGATGCCAGCGGCGAGTGGCTGCGCGCCCTGCAGCACCTCAGCGAGGCCCACGTGACCTGTGGCCTGGCTGCCCTCAACCAGGCTGCCGGCGAGGCCGTGGCCCAGGGGCGCACCGCCTGGCCACCGGATAGCCCGATGCTGTTCGCCAAGGCCTGCCGCCTGCGCCCCGAGCCGCTGGGCCTGCCGAGTAGCGAGGAGGCCTGGCGCAACGTCCAGGCGCATGCCTTTACCGGCCAGCCGTTCATCCACGACGCCGTGGCCGCCGCCGCCGAGCATGTCGACCTGCACAACCTGCGCAGCGCCAGCTACCACCAGCTGGGCGAGCATCGCCGGCAGTTCCAGCACTACTACGCCAGCGACAACCGCGACTGCGTGGTGGAGCGAGTGGCGCGGGGCGCCAGCATGCGCCCCCGGGCCGCCCTGGAGCATGACGCCAAGCGCCGCCAGGCCGAGCTGGCTGAGCGCGCCGGCCGAGACGTTGCCCAGCGCCAGGCGGAGGCCGATGGCCTGCCGCATGCCATGACCGCCGACCAGGGGCTGCGCAGCCTCCGCGCGGCGCTGAAAGGAGCCTGAACATGACCCAGATGATTCCCTTCGAGTTCGACCAGCAGCAGGTGCGCGTCGTCCAGGGCGATGACGGAGAGATCCTGTTCGCTGCTCGTGATGTAGCGAAAGCCCTTGGCTATGCCAAACCGGAGAACGCTATCGACCGTCACTGCAAGGGTACCCTGAAACGGGGTACCCCTACTCCGAGCGGCAAGCAGATGATGCGCGTCATCCGTGAGTCGGACGTCTACCGGCTGATCGTGAAGAGCCAGCTGCCCAGCGCCGAGCGCTTCGAGGCCTGGGTGTTCGAGGAGGTGCTGCCCACGATCCGCCAGACCGGCGGCTACCAGTTGCCCCAGGTCGATCAGCCTGACCCGCTCGACGAGTCGCGCTTGCGGGGCGAGATGGCCCTGCTGCAGTGCTACTGCGCGCTGACCCGGGTCAGCGAGAGCGGCAAGGTCAGCATGCTGCAGAAGCTGGGCCAGCAGCACGGCCTCGGCACCCATTTCCTGCCCGGCTACGTGGTGGATGGCCCGGCGGATGCCGGCGGCCAGTCGCTGCCTACAGCGAGCGCCACCGAGCTGCTCGAGCGACACCTCCCCGGCGTCATCACCACGCAATCGTTCAATCAGCTGCTGGCCGATCACGGCTTCCTGGAGCGCAAGACGCGCCGCGCCAGCAAAGGCGTGAAGGGCTACTGGGCGGTGACCGAGAAGGGGCTGGCCTACGGCAAGAACCTGACCAACCCCAGCAACCCGCGAGAGACCCAACCGCACTGGTACGGCGAGCGCTTCGATGCATTGCTGGATGCGGTGGGCCTTCTGAAACAGGAGGCGCTGCTGTGAGCGTGAAGACCAAGGAGCTGTCGATCCTCGCCGCTGTGGCCCAGCAGTGCGCCGAGACGCGCCGGCCGATCTCCTCGCTGATCGTGATGGCGGCCTGCAACGCCCGCACCGGCAT
Organism: Halomonas shengliensis; assembly: GCF_900104135.1. Lineage (GTDB taxonomy): Bacteria > Pseudomonadota > Gammaproteobacteria > Pseudomonadales > Halomonadaceae > Halomonas > Halomonas shengliensis. Next base: position 57,465 of record NZ_FNIV01000005.1, read on the forward strand.
CGAGCAGGACAAGGTGCTGGTCCACCTGGCCAGCCTGAAGCGCCAGGGCTACGTCACCCAGTCGGGCGAACGCTGGGAGGTCACGCCGGAAGGGCACCAGGCCGCGCGGCAGGCGATGACGCAGGCGGCCATGCCCTCCCGCGCGCCGGAGCCGATCCCGGAGAAGCCGCCGGTGCGCCCGAAGAGCCGCGACACCCTGCGCCCGCGCCAGCTCACCGCGCCTAGACCGGTGACGCGGCCGGAGTCAGCCCCATCCAACCATCTTCGTGGCGCCACGAAAAAGGTTGAGGGCGATGGCACGGGCGAGGCCCTGCCGCCCATCGAGTATCCGGGCACGATCGAGCGGCTGGCGCTGCCGATCCCCCACGACCTGCTGCACCGCTGCGCCGCCATGAACATGACGCTGATGGCCGACGCCCGACAGCGCTATGAGGCGTCGAGGTGCCCGGAGGCGCTCTCGGAGATCAATTGGCTGGCCGAGACCGGCCGCCTGCTGCTGAAAGCTGGGGGTGAGGTATGAGGATGAACCGCACGTTGTGGTGGTGCCTGGCAGTTGTAGCTCTGGCGCCGGTGTGGGCGTTGATCCTGTGGGACATGTGGACGCTGGCTCTGGGGGTGTGCTCATGACGGATCACGTGAAGGGCGGCCCCCAGGCGCGCCGCGCGGCCCTGCTGTGCCAGAACGCCCGCTTCCGGCTCTACCTGGACCAGCGCCGCCGCCAGGCCAAGGGGCTGGGGCCGGAGGCGCTGCCGGATGGCACGCATACCGCCGAAGATGCGGCGGACTTCATCCGTCATGCGTGCGGGGTGACAACTCGGGCGCTATTGGATGCCGATCACCACCAGGAAGCCCGAGCAATGCTCGACCGGATCGTGGCGGACTACCAGCGCTGGGAGCGCGCGCAGAGGAGGGCAGGGTGATGTATCCGTGGATGGGGTTTCTGATCGGGGTGGCTGTTGGGGTGGTGTGCACGTTGGGGTTCCAGGTGCTGGTGGTGTGGTGCGTGGCGCGCGACCTGGATGATGCGGGCTGGATGATGGAGGGCCGTGATGATCGCTGAGCGCGCCGAGGCGCTACTGGCCGAGCGCCGGTTTTACGAGTGGCTGGATGCTACCGCGCACCACGCCAGTATGTGGCCGCATAACCGCACGACGGCGATGCGTTGGCTGCTGGATCAGTGCGAGGTCGAGCGGCTGCGGGAGCTGGACGAGGATCCGGAGGCGGCAGCGGCCTTCGATCAGCTGGCCAGCTCCTTCGCGCTGTGGGACCAGAACGGGGAGCTGGAGGTATGAGCGTACCGAGACGCAAGAAGGTGCCCACGCTGGCGCAGATCAAGCGCAACCCGCCGCCGGGGGCGAAGGGATATAAGCGCCCGGACGAGAAGGGCAAGTGCAAACCAGGAAAGGGGAGTCGCTGATGGAGGTCTGGATGCCATGGCCGCCGAGCACCAACCGGATCTGGCGCAACGTGGGCAAGCGCACGTTGCTGAGCAAGGAGGCGCGGGTGTTCCGCAATCGAGCCAGGGGTGAGCTGCTGGCGCAGGGGGCGGCTAATCGCAAGCTGGCGGGCCGGGTGGCGCTGGAGGTGGTGCTCTACCCCAAGAACGGCCGGGCGTTCGACATCGACAACAAGCTCAAGGCGCTGCTGGATGCGCTGACCTATAGCCGGGTGTGGCTGGATGATGGGCAGGTAGACGAGATCCTGGTGGTGCGCGGCCCTCAGAAGGAGGAGGCACAGGCCCGGGTGACGATCACGGAGCGAGCAGGAGGTGGGCATGGCGGCATTGAGGCAAAGGAGCGAGGGCATGGACTACCAGCGGCTGAACCTGCGGGATCATCGTGCGATGGCGCGTGAGGATCATCCTGGCCATACCCCCGAGGCGGCGAGCACTCTGGTGGCTCGGTTGCTCGATATGGAGGTGGAGCGGCGGACGCTGTATGGCGATGAGCGCCTGCAGGGGTACCACAATGTTAGCCCGACGGCGGGTATCGGCGAACAGCCAGGCGGCACGGACAAGGCCCGGGAGCCTCTGGCGAGCCTCTATGACCGTGGTCTCGCTGAGCATCTGGCTCACCAGGAGGCGCGGCGCATCATCGAGGCGGCCGGACTGACGTTTCGGGAGCGCGTGGCTGTGCTGATTCGCGCAGCGAAGACCGACCGCCGCTCCAACGGGCCGCGGGGCATGAGCTATGCGCAGATCGTGGCGAACCCGCGGCCGTGGGTGCAGTACTTGGGGTGGCCGCCCGGCGCGGGGGCGATGCTGTTCAAGGATGTGAAGGCGTTCGACAATGCGGCGAGCGAGGCCCGCAGAAAGCTGATGAAGTGGGTTATGGCGCCGTCGAATACCACATGTTGTAGAAATCAGGAGGCTGAGCTATCCTCTGTGTAGCCTGGCGCGAATAGCCGCCGGGCGCCACACATCACAACGCCCTGCCGGCCATCCGGTGGGGCGTTTGCGTTACAGCAGGCGGGACAGACGGCAAGTCGCTGGGCTCATAACCCAGAGATACCTGGTTCGACTCCGGGGCCTGCTACCAATCACGCGCCATGCGTGCTCCCCCGGCCAGGGATGGCCACCTCTTCCGTGACGGCGCCGCCTGGCGCCTTGCCCGCTGACTAGCCGGGCCTGACCTCCCCGAGGTGCTGCCATGACTCAGGTCTCTCGCCACTTCAAGCGCGCGGAGTTCGCTTGCCACTGTGGCAAGTGCGGCTTCGACACCATTGATGCCCAGACGCTGGAGATCCTCGAGGCGGTGCGCCAGCACTTTGGCATGCCGGTGATCGTGACCAGCGCGGCCCGCTGCCGCTCACACAACGCAGCGGTGGGCGGCGCGGCTCGCTCGCAGCATATCTATGGCCGTGCCGCTGATATCAAGGTCGCCGGCACGCCACCCGACGCGGTGCATGACTGGATTGCCGAGACGTTCCCATCGGCTAGCCTTGGGCTCTACCGCACCTTTGTGCACGTGGATACGCGCACTGGCGGCCCGGCTAGGTGGAGGGGGTGATGCCGTGGAAGGATGCCAACTGGTGGCAGGCGATCCTCGACACGGTCTCAGTGTGGCGGGAGGACGCCTTGCTCGCTGTCTCTGCAGGGTTCGCGGTCATGATAGGTCTGCTCGCTAAGATCGCCCATGAGGTGCAGGCGGGGCAGCGTCGTCGATTCATCACTCGTCGCCTGTGGCTCGACATCCCCGCCCTGGTGGCGATGGTGTCGGTCTCCGCGGGCATCAGCGTCTATTTCGACCTCAACGGCTGGCCGTCGTCTGCCGTCGGCGTGATCTGTGGCTGGCTTGGCCCGCGCAGTATCGACGTCATCCTGATGGCGGTCGCCGACCGTGTGCGAGGTAGCAAACCATGAGCTGGTCTGATGTCGCCGAGACGGTGGGCAAGGTTGCGCCTGTGGCTGGCGGCGCCCTTGGCGGCCCTGCTGGGGCTGCAGTTGGTGGGCTCATCGCTCGTGCTCTGGGCGTACCAGAGTCACCGCAAGCGGTGGCGCAAGCGGTCAAGACGGATCCGGAAGCAGCGGTGAAGCTGCGCCGTATCGATGCTGACCTGGAGCGCACGCTGCTCGAGGGGCGCACGCAGGTGGTGACCGCCGAGGTTCAAGGCGAGAGCTGGCTGCAAAGGAGCTGGCGCCCCTTGCTGATGCTGTGGTTCGCCGCCCTGGTCGGTGCTCACTGGCTGGGGCTTACCCCTGAGACCCTGGATGCGGCTGTCGTTGAGCGCCTGCTCGACATCGTGCAGCTCGGCATCGGCGGGTACGTGGTCGGTCGCAGCGTGGAGAAGACCGCCAGGACGCTCAGTGGCTCGGGGATCTTCGAGCACCTGCAGGCCAAGGCGAAGAGGTAGCTCCATGCCAGCACGCTCACCACGCCCCTGCCGCGCTGCTCTCTGCCCGAAGAGGACGACCGAGCGTCACGGCTACTGCCCCGAGCATGAGCACCTGCACAGTGGCTGGCAGCGTCACCACCAGGGCAAGAGCAGCACCGAGCGTGGCTATGGTGGCCGCTGGCGCAAGCTGCGCAGCCTGGTGATGGATAGAGACCAGTGGCTGTGTCAGCCATGCAAAAGGATAGGCCGAGCCGCGCCAGCCGCGATGGTTGATCACGTCGTCAATAAGGCCGAGGGAGGCACCGACAAGCTCGACAACCTCGAGGCTATCTGCCGGTCCTGCCATCAGGCGAAGACCCAGCAGGAGGCAGCACGCGGCCGTCAGCGTTAGCCCTGGCAGGGGGAGGGGGGGATGCAATCTCTACCACCTGAGCGGGGTCGACCGCACGCCTTCACTGTCTGTTTACACCCGCGAAATATGAAATTTCAGGGCTTGCGCAGGAGGTAGCGCCATGGCAGGCACCAGCAAGAGTGGCCGGAAGCCCAAGCCGACCCATCTGAAGGCGGTCCAGGGGAACGCCGGCAAGCGCAAGGTCAACGAGGACGAGCCCCAGGGCGAAGAGCTGACCGAAGCGCCGGCGCCACCGGAGTGGATGGACCCGATTGGCCAGGCTGCCTGGCGAGAGCTGGCGCCCTGGCTGGTGAAGGTCAAGATCCTGACCGGCTCCGACCTGCATGTGCTCGAGACTTACTGCGAGGCCTACGCCACCTGGCGGGCTGCAGTGGAGGAGGTGGCCCGCACCGGCCTGACCGTCGAGACCGCCATGGGTGGCATCTCCAAGAATCCCGCACTGACTGCGAAGAACGAGGCGCACCGCCAGATGACAGTGAGTGGGTCGGCCCTCGGTCTGACGCCTGCCGATCGCGCCCGCCTGGCCGTGCCCGGCGCCAAGGATGCTGAGAACCCCTTCAAGAACCTGCTGGGCGGAAAGAAGCGATGACACTCAATGGCCAGCTATCCCAACGTCAACAGCGCGAACAAGTACGCCCGCGACGTGGTGGGTGGCCGAATCGTCGCCTGCAAGTGGGTCAAGCTGGCCTGCAAGCGTCACCTCGATGACCTGAAGGCGGCCAAGGCGCGCTCGTTTCCGTACCGCTTCGACCGTGACACCGCCGAGCGAGTCTGTGACTTCATCCAGCTGCTGCCGCATACCAAGGGCAAGTGGGCACGCGAACGTCGCCTGATCATTCTGGAGCCCTGGCAGAGGTTCCTGTTCGCGGCCTTGTTCGGATGGCTGCACAAGAAGACCGGCCAGCGCCGTTACCGAGAAGCCTACATCGAGGTGCCGCGGAAGAACGGCAAGAGCGTGATAGCCGCCGGGGTCGCCAACTACATGCTGGCCGCCGATGGCGAATACGGCGCCGAGGTCTACTGTGGCGCCACCACCGAGAAGCAGGCCTGGGAGGTTTTCCGCCCGGCCAAGCTGATGCTGACCAAGAGCCCGGCGCTAATCAGCGCCGCCGGCATCGAGGTGATGGCCAAGAATATCAGCATCCCCGAGGACGGCAGCCGCCTCGAGCCGCTGATCGGCAACCCCGGAGACGGTAGCTCGCCCAGTTGCGCCCTGGTCGACGAGTTCCACGAGCACCAGACGCCGGACCTCTACGACACCATGCTGACCGGCATGGGCGCCCGCGATCAGCCGTTGATGTTCATCATCACCACCGCGGGCTTCAACCTGGCCGGGCCCTGCTACGACAAGCGTCGCCAGGCCCAGCAGATGCTCGACGGTTCGGTACCCAACCCCGAGCTTTTCGCCGCCATATACACCATCGACGAGGGTGACGACTGGCAGGACTCATCGACGCTACGCAAGGCCAACCCGAACTTCGGGGTCTCGGTCAGCGAGGAGTTCCTGCTCAAGGCTCAGCGCGACGCGGTGCGCTACCCGAGCCGCCAGAACAGCTTCCTTACCAAGCACCTCAACCTCTGGGTCTCGGCCCGCACCGCTTGGCTGAACATGGCGGACTGGCACAGTGCCGGCGATGAGGCGCTGGCGCTGGAGCACTTCGAGGGCAAGCCCTGCTGGATCGGCGTGGACCTAGCCAGCAAGACTGACATTGCCGCCATCGCGCTGCTGTTCCGTGACGAGATCGAGGCTGGCAAGACCCGCTGGACCGCCTTCGTGCGCAGCTATCTGCCGGAGGGGGCCATCGAGCGGGCCAGCAACAACCGGGCCGCCTACGAATCCTGGATCAACTCCGGCGACCTGATCACCACCGATGGCGAGGAGCTCGACTTCGACATCATCCGCGACGACCTGATGGATCTCTCCGGGCGCTTCGAGATCGAGGAGATCGCCTACGACCCCTGGCGTGCCACTCAGCTGGCACACCAGCTGATGAAGGACGGCGCCGAGATCGTCGAGTACCGCAACACGGTGCAGAACATGAGCCCGCCGATGCGCGAGATGGAGGCGGCCATCACCGCCGGCCGCTGGCGCCATGCCTGCGACCCGGTGCTGACCTGGATGGCCAGCAACGTGGTGGCCAAGGTCGACGCCAAGGAGAACATCTACCCGCGCAAGGAGCGCTCCGAGAACAAGATCGACGGCATCATCGCCATCCTCATGGCGCTGGGCCGGGCCGTCTTGGCCGATGGGCCGCAGGACGATGACCTCTCCGACCACCTCGAAAACCACGGCATCCGGACCCTATAGATGAAACTTTTCGCCAAGCTATTCAGCCGCAAGAGTACGGCCATCGATACGCCGCAGGCGCTCGCTGAAGAGCTCGGCGTCAGCTACGACTCGGTCAGCGGCCGTCGGATCTCCGGCGGCCAGGCCATGCGGCTCACTACCGTGTTCGGCTGCGTGCGCGTGCTCTCCGAGTCGGTCGGCATGCTGCCCTGCCGGCTGATGGAGCAGGGCGACGGCACCCGGCTTCCGGCCACCGGGCACTCGCTGTACAGGCTGTTGAACGTGGCGCCCAACGACTTCATGACCGCTCAGGAGTTCTGGGAGCTGCTGGTGGCCTGCCTGTGCCTGCGCGGCAACTTCTACGCCTACAAGGTCAAGGGGCTCGGCGGCCGGGTTTCCGAGCTGCTGCCCATGGACCCTGGCACGGTGCAGCCCTCGCTGGATTCGAAATGGAACCCCGTCTACCGGGTGACGTTTCCGGACGGCTCCACCGACGTGCTGGGCCAGGACCAGATCTGGCACGTGCGGCTGATGACCCTCGACGGCCTGGTCGGGCTCAACCCGGTGGCCTATGCCCGCGAGGCCATCGCCCTGGGGCTGGATACCGAGGAGCACGGCGCCCAGCTGTTCCGCAATGGCGCGGTGACCACCGGTGTGCTCTCCACCGAGCAGACCCTCACCGACAAGGCTTATGCCCGGCTGAAGAAGGACTTCGAGGAGCGCCACGGCGGCCTGGCCAACAACCATAAGCCGATGATCCTCGAGGGCGGCCTCAGCTGGAAGCCGATCTCGCTCAATGCCGAGGACAGCCAGTTCCTGCAGACCCGCCAGTTCCAGCGCGACGAGATCTGCGCGATCTTCCGCGTGCCGCCGCACCTGGTGGCCAACATGGAGAAGGCCACGTTCTCGAACATTGAGCACCAGGGCATGAACTTCGTGAACTACTCGCTGGTGCCGTACCTGACGCGGATCGAACACCGCGTCCAGGTCGGCCTGCTGCGCCCGCAGGACCAGGGCCGCTACTACGCCAAGTTCAACGCCGGCGCCCTGCAGCGCGGCGACCTCAAGGCCCGTTATGACTCCTACGGCAAGGGTATCCAGTGGGGGATTCTCAGCCCCAACGAGTGCCGCGATCTCGAGGACCTCAACCCGCGCGAGGGCGGCGACATCTACCTGACGCCGACCAACATGACCACCAAGCCGGAGGCTGGCGACCGTGAGTAAACGCGCCGCGCACGACCACCAGGAGGCACAGCGCCGCCGCCGCAAACTGAGCCTGCGGCTGCAGCGCCAGGCCATCCAGGGCGGCCTTGCCCAGCCGAGCCGCCACCACGACCTCGAGGACAAGCAATGAACACCAAGCAACGCTTCGACGCGCCGCTGAAGATCAAGGCCGTCAACGATGCCGGCGAGTTCGAAGGGTACGGCTCGATATTCGGCAACCAGGACAGCTACGACGACGTGGTGATGCCCGGCGCCTTCCAGGCCAGCCTCGGCCGCTGGCAGCAGAAGGAGCGCCTGCCGGCGATGCTCTGGCAGCACAACATGCACGAGCCGATCGGCGTCTACACCGAGATGCGCGAGGACGAGAACGGCCTCTACGTGAAGGGTCGCCTGCTGGTCGACGACGACCCCCTCGCCAAGCGCGCCCACGCCCACATGAAGGCCGGCAGTCTGACCGGGCTGTCCATCGGCTACATGCTCAAGGAGTGGGACTTCGACCGCGACAAGGACGTCTTCCTGCTCAAGGAGGTCGACCTCTGGGAAGTCTCTCTGGTGACCTTCCCCGCCAATGACGAGGCGCGGATCTCAAACGTCAAGACCTACCTGGAGCGCGGTGAAGTGCCGCGCCCCAGCGAGTTCGAGAAAGCCCTGCGCGAGGTAGGGCTCTCTCGTTCTCAGGCCAAGGCCTTCATGGCCTCTGGTTACAGCGCCATCCAGCCGCGAGATGCGGAGGCGGAACACGCGCTTTCCTACCTCAAGTCCCTTCTGGACCGGATGAAATAAGGAGCCTCCCATGGCTGTTGATCAGAAAGATGTCGCCCAGGTCGCCGAAGAGCTGGGCAAGCGGTTCGACGAGTTCAAGTCGACCAACGACAAGCGCCTCGAGGCGGTCGAGCAGGAGAAGTCTGCCCTGTCCGAGAAGACCGAGGCAATGAACGCCAAGCTCTCCGAGCTCGACCAGCTCAAGGCCGACCTGGAAGCCTCGCTGAAGGAGGCCAACCGCCCCGACAAGCCCGGCGGCAAGAAGGAGGTCACCGAGCACAAGGCCGCATTCGAGAGTTTCATCCGCAAGGGCCGCGAGGATGGCCTGCGCGAGCTCGAGCAGAAGGCGCTCAACACCACCACCGATGCCGATGGCGGCTATGCGGTACCGGAGGAGCTCGACCGCAACATCCTCGAGCTGCTCAAGGACGAGTCACCGATGCGGCAGGTCTGCTCGCAGATCACCGTCAGCACCCCCGACTACAAGAAGCTGGTCAACCTCGGCGGCGCCGGGTCCGGCTGGGTCGGTGAGGCGGCAGCTCGCCCAGCCACTGATACGCCGACCCTGGCGCAGATCGCCGCCATCATGGGCGAGATCTACGCCAACCCGCAGGCCACCCAGACCAGCCTCGACGACGTGTTCTTCGATGCCGAGGCCTGGCTGAATGCCGAGGTGGCCCGCGAGTTCGCCGAGCAGGAGGGGGCTGCCTTCCTCAACGGCGACGGCACCAACAAGCCCAAGGGCATCCTGTCCTACGCCTTCGACACCGCCGGCGATGCCAGCCGCGCCTTCGGCACCCTGCAGAAGATCCACTCCGGCACCGCCGGCGACTTCGTGCCCGATGACCTGATCAAGCTGGTCTACAACCTGAAGAAGGGCTACCGCGCCGGCGCCACCTGGATGCTGCCGATGCTGACCCTGTTCAAGGTCCGCACCATGAAGGACGACCAGGGCAACTACCTGTGGCGTCCGGGCATCGAGGCCGGCGAGCCCTCCAGCCTGCTGGGCTACGCCGTCACCGAGAACGAGGACATGCCGGCCGTGGCCGCGGATGCCAACGCGGTGCTGTTCGGCGACTTCCGGCGCGCTTACACCATCGTCGATCGCATCGGTACCCGGGTGCTGCGCGATCCGTTCACCAACAAGCCGAACGTCGGCTTCTATACCACCAAGCGGGTCGGCGGCATGCTCACCGACTCCCAGGCGGTGAAGGCGCTGACGCTCAGCATCTAACCGGCGGGGCGCCTTCGGGCGCCCCTTCGTAGACCCGATACCGGAGCACGACGATGCCCAAGATCAATGTGGAGAAAGCGTTCCCGTTCTCGCCGGACGGCAAGAGCGTGGTCGAGATCGAGGTCGGCGAGCAGGAGGTCTCCGACCGTTGTGCCGAAGTGGCGGTCGAGCATCTCAAGGTCGCCACCCTGGTCGGCGAGGGCAGCGGCAAGGCCAAGACCGGCGGCAAGGCCAAGGCGGATGACAAGAAGCCCGACGCCGAGCAGCCGCCCGCCACTGAGACCACCGACGAGTAACCGCCATGCTCGAGCTGGACATCATCAAGAGCCACGTCCGGCTCGAGCCGGACGAGACCGAGGAGGACACCCTCCTCGAAACCTATGCCAATGCCGCCCGGCGCCTTGTCGAGAACAAGACCGGGCGCACGCTGTACGCCACCGCGGCCGAGATCCCCAAGGACAGCGAGGGCAACGTCACCGACGAGCATGCCCTGGTCCTCGATGACGACCTGACCACCGCCATGCTGCTGATCATCGGCACCTGGTACGCCAACCGCGAAAGCGTGGTGGTGGGCACCATCACCGCCTCGCTGCCGATGGCCGTGGAGGCGCTGATCGGGCCCTACCAGCACTTCAACGTCTGAGGCGCAGCCCATGAGAGCCGGCAACCTTCGCCACCGCGTCACCCTGCGCTCGGCGCGCCACGGCCACCCGCCCAGCTGGCCCGAGGTAGGCCAGGTGTGGGCCGAGTTCGTCGAGCCCAAGAGCGCCGGGCGTACCGAGCAGCAGGGCATCCGCGCCCCGGGCTCCACCCTGGTGCGTCTGCGCCCACGGGCCGGCCTGCAGGTGGGCCAGCTGATCGAGCGCCGCGACGGGGCGCTGTTCATCATCGAGGCCATCGACCCGGCGCGCACCGTGGTGGAGATCGCCGCGCGCCGCCTGCAAGGCGTGCCGGCCAGCTACGTGCCGTTCACCACCGGCATCGGCTACAGCATCGAGGCCTTCCTGCTGCGCGAGAACGTCTTCGTCGGCCAGGCCAACGAGCCGCGCCACCTGGTGGAGGTGATCCAGCCGCAACTGACCTGGCCCTGGGCCGAGCCCGGCGACCTGATCCAGATCGCCGGCCTCAGCCTCGAGGTTGTCGGCCAGGTCGAGGGCACCGACGACGGCATCACCGTGCAGCTATTCACCATTCCGGGCTGATGACATGGCAAGAGCGAGAGGCAGGAACAGCAAGCTACCCAAGGGCATCGAGGTCGGCGGCCTGGCGGAGAGCAAGAAGGCCTTCGAGGCGCTGCCCGCTGCCACTCGCCGCGCCATCGTCGGCGCCGTGAACGAACAGGCCGCCGAGACCCGCAAGGCCCTGATCAAGCGCATCAGCGAGGATGGCCGCGTCAACCAACGCGAGGTCGGCAAGCGCATCCGTATCAGCAAGGCCAAGGCCAGCGAGGGCCGCGCGTTCGCCGAACTCAAGCTCAGCCGCGCTCCGGTGCGCTTCAAGCACTGGCAGTACGACACCCGCGTGCAGGACAGCACCGGCACCCGGGCCAGCATCTGGGTCCGCAAGGGCGGCCAGCGCATGCGCGTGTGGGGCTTCGTCAACCCCAAGGGCCGCGGGGTACCGCTGACCCGCATGCGCAAGGGCAACAAGGACCGCATCCGCCGCGCCGCCGGCTGGGGCCTCAAGAACCACTGGAACCACCAGGTCAATGATCAGCTGCGTGACGAGATCGCCACCGGCGTCGATGGCAAGTTCCTCAACCGCTTCAACAAGGAGTGGGCCAAACGCTCATGAGCACCCCGACCAGCACCCAGGTGGTGAACAAGCTGATCGAGCGCCTCGCCGGCATCAGCATCGCCAACGGATACCACACCGACATCGCCGACATCGAGAGCGAGCGCCACCAGGTCAAGCTCGACCACACCACCACGCTGCCAATCCTCCATGTGCACAACCTGGAGAACCAGGCCACCAGCGTGGTGGCCGGCGGCGATCGTCAGGAGGAGCGCACCCTGCGTGTGGATGCCTATCTGGCCGGCGGTGCCGGCGCACGTCAGCGGCAGGATGCGCTGCTCGATGACCTCTACCGCGCACTGTACACCGGCGAGAAGATCAAGCTAGATCGCCTCGCCGTCGAGATCACCACGGGCGTCGTCGCCCTCGACGATGCGGAGCTGGGCAGCCGCATCGTGCCCATCTACCTGCCCGTTACCATCACCTACACCAGCAGGAGATAACCATGTCTGGCTATCAGGATACCGGCCTCATCGTGGCCGGCGACGTCTTCATGGGCGAGGTCGACTCGGACGGCAACGTCGGCGCCCTCTCCGGCCCCATCAACGTGCCCTCGCTCACCATCACCCCCAACACCGTCGAGACCATCGAACGGCAGAGCTACAAGAAGAGCACCTACGGCCAGACCCTGGACGCGGTGAACCTGCCCAACGAGGCGGCCAACCTCACCATCCAGTTCGACTCGCTGCCCGCCGTGATGCTCGCCGAGGCCCTGGCCGGCACCACCATCGCCATCGATGACCAGGCCGACACCATCACCGCCGAGGCGCACACCCTGGTCGAGGGCATGTGGATCAAGCTGGCCCACTCCAACCTCGCCGAGAACTCGGTCACCGTCACCGAGACCAGCGGCAGCACCGACGTCACGGCGGATGTCGAGATCGACCACGCCGCCGGCCTGGTGCGCGCCAACACCAGCGCCGCCGCGGTGGATGTGACCATCGACTACGACACCAACGCCACCACCGGCACCCGGGTGCTCGGTGCCAGCGAGATCTCCAAGCCGCGCTTCGTGATGGTGGAGGGCGTCAATCTCGCCACCAACAAGCGCTGCCGCGTCGAGATCGACCGCGTGGTGCTCTCCTCCGACCAGGCCACCGAGCTGATGGGCCGCGAGTTCATCACCGGCCAGCTCACCGGCTCGCTGGTGACCCTGGAAGGCAAGCAGTCGCCGTACACCATGGACATGTACGACTAACCACCTGAGCCGCGTGCGCCCGGGGCCACCCTGGGCGCAAGCCAGCCCCTATGGAGACGTAAGTCATGACTGACACCAAGGCACAAGCCGGCGACCTCATCAAGGTCAAGCTGCAGGCGCCGCACACCCACGGCGGCAAGGACTACAAGGAAGGCGAGGAGATCGCTGTTCGCCCTGACCAGCTCGATCGCCTGAAGAAGCACAAGAAGGTGTGACCCAGCGCGGGCCCGCGCTGGCGGGCCCGCGCCACCAGATATAACCTTTAACTCAGGGAACTGAGAGGAGGGGATATGAAGCAATGGATTGGAGCTGCTGCCCTGGTGCTGCTGGCTGCTGGGCCGGCACAGGCAGAGGTTTACAAATGTGAGGTAGGCGGGAAGACTGTCTTCCAAGGCATGCCTTGCGAGGGCGAGGGCGGGGCTTTCAAACCATCTGGTACGGTCTCGACCATGAATTCCACGGAAGTCGAGGCCCCGGCAGCTACCAGTAATTGGCTGGAAGAGCGCGCCGAACGACAGCGCCAGGAAGCTAAGCAGCTTCGCGCTCACCAGAATGAACAAGATCGAATCCAGCAGGCCTTCGAGAATGGCAACGTCACCAAAGGCATGACCCAAAGCCAGGTCCAGGAGCTCTGGGGACCGCCCTGGGAGAGCCTTGTGGAGATCGATGAGAGTGGTCGTCGTTGTGTGACCTGGTATTGGGGCGGCCCAATCCGGGCCGAACGCCCTGAGGCCACATTTTGCGGTGGCATTGTCACCAAGATGCGCGCCTACGGAGGGTAAGCCTCCGCGATACGAGAGGCCAGCTCAGATCATAAAGCCCCGCTTAGGCGGGGCTTTTTACTGCCCGGAAGATACCCATGGCCACGAACCCGAACGATATTCAGCTGCGCATCACCGCCGCCGTCGATGGCCTCAAGGACATCGGCGCGCTGCTCTCCGAGATCGACGAACTGGGCGGCGATACCACCGCGGCCTCCGCCGATGTCGAGAAGCTCAACGAGGCGATGTCTTCTCTGGGCCAGCAGCGCAAGCTGATCGATTCACTCGAGCAGACTCGCGGCAAGGTCAGTGAGGCCGAGCAGGCCATGGGCGAGGCGGTGGGCGAGGCCGAACGCCTGCGCCGCGCCTATGACGATAGCGCTCAGGGCGTGGATGCCCAGCGCCGCGCCGCCCAGGCTGCCGCCGAGCAGGCCGATACCGCCAGCCAGGCGTATCGTGAGCAGCAGCGTGCGCTCAAGGCGTTGCAGACCCAATACAAGGGCGTGCAGCAGAGCACCACCGGCGCCCGCCAGGCCTGGCGCGATGCAGCGGAGCGGGTCAAGGATCTCGAACGGGCCATCGAGGCCAGCGGCGAGGCCACCACCGAGCAGGCCCGCCAGCTGGACGAGGCCCGCGGCGCCGCCGACCAGGCGCGGCGCAGCTATGAACAGCAGGCGCAGAGCCTCTCCGGCATCCGCGACGAGCTGCAGGACCAACGCCAGAGCGTCGACCAGGCCAAGCAAAGCTGGGAGGACTACCGCGACGAGAGCCGCGACCTCAATCGCGATCTCAAGGAGAGCGAGCGCGCCTTCGCTCGCCAGGGCAAGGAGCTGAACCGCGCCGAGCAGGCCGCCGACAAGGCCCGCACCTCCTTCGAGCGCCAGGGTAGGGCGCTCACCGAGCTGGGCGAGGATGCCAAGTCAGCCGGCATTGATGTCGACAACCTGGCCGATGAACAGCAACGGCTTGATCGAGAATCCGAGGATCTGGAGCGATCAGTAGTCGGGCTGAAGCGCTCCCTGCGCGACTACCGCAACGAAGTCGGGCGCACCGAAGGAGGCGTGCGACAACTGGGGCGGCGGCTGGCCCAAGGCGTTAAACGCTTTGGCGCTTGGACTATCGCAGCGGGCGCAGCTGCGGCGGCGCTGGCCGTAGAGCGGATCACTCGCTACACCAATGCCCAAGCCGAGCTTGCGCAGCAAGTGCAGAACACGGCGGATGCCATCGGCGTCAACGCTCAGGTGCTACAGGAGTTCCAGTATGCGTTCGAACGCCTCGGGCTGGGTGCTGACAAGGCTGGTGACCTGCTCAAGGACGTGGCCGACAAGATCGGTGATGCCTATGTGAATGGAGGCGGCGAGGCCAAGGACGCCATCGACGCGTTGGGCTTGAGCATCGAGCAGCTGGTCAACCTTTCTCCCGATCAGCAGTTACTGGCGATCGCCTCAGCACTGTCGCAGCTCCCCAAGGCCGGGCAGGTCAACGTGCTGGAGAGTCTGGCCAATGACGCCAGCCTGCTGCAGCCGCTTCTGGACAACAACGCTGAAGCCCTGCGGCGCCTGGCTCGTGAGGCGAATGAAGTCGGCGCGATCATGACGCCTGAGCAGATTGCCGATCTCGTCGAAACTGAGTCGGCCATCGGGCGTATCACTGGCCGGCTCAGGGGGCTCAAGAATCAGCTGACGGCTTCGGTGGCGCCTTCCTTGACGCGCGTTGCCGAGGCATTCGATGAGCTGCTGGAGGATAAGCCGCGCATCATCGACGACATCGTGCGGGCGTTCGCTGGCGTAACCAAGGCCAGCGCCGACTGGGCGACGGCCTTCCTGAAGCACAAGGACGTGATCCAGGGCGGGGTCACCGTGCTCATCGGAACTGCCAATCTCTTGTGGCAGACATTCCGAACGGTAGGCAACAGCATCATGGCCTTGGGCGGGACGATCGTGACCGCCTTCCTGGGTTTCATGGGTGGGGTAACGGAGACCGTGCGCCAGGCAACGGAGTTGCTGAACCGCTTCGGGCTGGTATCCGACGAGACCATGGCCCTGGTGCGCGAGCAATCCGCGGCGACCGTGAACGCCATGAAGACGATGTTCCGGTTCACCAAGGATTCGGCCGCCGGGGCGCTGGATGCTATCGAGACGATCGGCAAGGGCCAACTCGGCGTGCTCGGTGATGCTGAAGCGAGTGCCGAGGGCCAGGTTGCCGCCCACGGCAGGATTGCCCAGTCGGCCATCGAGGCGTCGATGCAAGTCTCGGGCCTCGCCGACGCTTACTCGGGTATTGCCGACTCCGCCGACGAGAGCGTCAAGCGGGCGCTGTCCGGCCAGAAGGAGCTGGACCTGGTTGCCCGTAACATGGCCGTGATCATCGGCAGCGTGGGCAATGAATACGACCGATTGGCCGAAGCCGCCGAAGGCGTCGGCATGTCGATGCAGGAGCTGAAGACTGGGATCAGCGAGGCAGAGGCCAGCATGATCGCCAGCTTTGCCACCTTGGTAGAGAAGGGCGACTTCACCAAGGAGCAGCTTAATCGGGCGATGTCGGAGGTGTTTTCCCAGCTCGGCCCCGAAGCCAGGGACAAGCTGCGCTCGGTCGTCGAGGCCATGCGCGATGCGGGCAATGAGAGCGCCAAGGCGCTTTATGAGCCACTCCTCGAGATGTTCGCGAAGCTCGAGGAAGATGCCGAGGGCGCCGCGGAGAGTGTCAGCGAAATCAGCGATAAGGCTGACCAAGCTGCAGAAGACTTGCAAGGGCTCGGTCAGGCTGCCTTGGAGGGTACCGAACAGGCCAGCAATGCGACCTGGTCGCTTGCTCAAGTTCTTGTCGAGCGCCTGGAGTACTTCAAGACCAAGCTCGGCGAGTACAGCACCGCCGCCAAGAACATGTTTCTGGCGCTGCGTGGCTACGATGTGCAGCCCGATGGTCTCGAGGCGATGACCGAGAACCTGGCTAAGGCCAGAGAAGAGCTAACCAAGCTCCGGCTGGCCATGGTGGGGCGTGGCGTAGACAGCACGAAGTTCCTGAAGCTCAGTTACGAGATGGCCATCCAGGCCAAGCAAGTTGAGATCGCCTTCCTCAACCAGAGGGTGGCGGCGGAGAAGTTGTTCGAGCGCCTCCAGGCTGGCAATGCCACCATTTCCGACCTGAACCTGTCGGCGGAAGAGCTGAAAGAGCGCTTCGACCTGCTGGATGAAACTACGCTCAACCAACTTGAAGGCGCGCTGAATAGAATCCGCAGTCAGGTGGAAAGCCTGAGGGGCTCACTGGAAGGTACCGTGTCCAGTCTCCAGCAGGAGCTAGCTCGACTCGAAGGCGATAACGCCAAGGTGCAGGAGCTGCGCTACCTGGAGCAGGAAGAAGAGCTTCAGGCCAGGTTGCAACAGGCGCGTGAGCTTGGGGATAAGCAGGCCATCATGGACGCTCGGCAGGCGCTTGAGTTGGCCGAGAAAATCCACCGCCAGAAGATGCAGACCATCAGGGAAGAGAGCCAGGCGCCGGGCGCTACCGCCGGCATCGCCCAACCCACCATCGCCAGTCCGGCCCAGCAGGTCGCCCAGCCGACCCGCGCGGTGCGCATCACCCTGGAGACGGGGCAGGGCACCGCCCAGCTCACCGCCGACAGCGACCGCGACGAGCAGCTGCTGCTCGATGCCCTGGGCCGCGACGCCCGCCGCACGACCCACTGACGCCACCCCGATAGCGAGAGCCCATGATCACCCTGACCCCTGCCGGGGGCAGCGCCATCGCGTTGCCCGAGGACCTGGAATGGCCCGACGAGTTCGAGTGGGCGCCGCTGGTCACCAGCGAGCAGCGCAGCCTCTCCGGCGCGCTGATCGTGCACCACAGCACCGCCCAGAGTGGCCGGCCGATCACCCTGGCCAGCAACGGGGCCAGCTGGTACCCGCGCGCCCAGGTGCTGGCCCTGCAGGCCCTGCTGGATGACGCCGCGGCGGCAGTGGCCGCCGGCAACACACCGGCGCCGTTGGCCCTGGCCTACCACGGCCGCACCTTCGCGGTGGCCTGGCGCCTGGCCGGCACCCAGCCGCTGGAGGCGGTGCCGGTCTACCGCCTGGCCGACCCGGACGGCACCCACCCCTACCTGATCACTCTGCGGCTGATGGAGATTTAACGCATGCCGATCCTGCAAGGCGACATCAAGCTGCTCAAGTCCGAGCGCATGACGGACAACGAGGACGGCGGCGGCCGCATCACCGGCACCGAGATCGCCGATGGCCTCAGCAACGAGATCTTCAACGACGTCTCGGATCTCGATCGCGTCTATGGCCGCACCAGCCTGCGCAAGGTGTTCGCCGGGGTGGAAACCGACGACACCGCCTTCTACTTCGGCAGCCACGTCATCGTCGACCAGGCCCCGGACGACCCCAACGTCAGCGTGCTGGCGTTCGCCACCGGCTCGCCCACCGACCAACGTGCCGAGGCGCGCAACCGCATCGAGGGCTATGTGGTGGCCGGGCCCCTCAGCCGCCTGCGCCTGTATGGCGACCAGCTGCCCGGCCAGCGCCAGGTGCTGGCCTACCTGCGCACCGGCGAGACCCCGCCGGACATCGGCGACGTGCTGGTGCTGCGTACCGAGGCGGGCGCCGATGCCGGCGATGAGCAGTTCATCCGCATCACCAGCGTGGAGAGTAACGACCAGATCTTCACCGACGGCAGCGGCGATTTCACCCGCCAGGTGCTGACGCTGGGGATCTCCACCGAGCTGACTACCCGCTTCCACGGCCACGAACCCACCCGCTCCACCAGCACCCAGCCGGATACCCGCATCCGCATGACCCAGGTGGCCGATGCCAGCCGCTACTTCGGCCTCAGCCGCCTGGCCATGGCTGCCAGCCTGGGCAGCAACCAGGTGCAGGTGCAGAGCGTGTACCAGCCCATCGTGCCCAGCACCCAGGGCGAGAGCCCGGTGGTGGATGTGCATGTGGGCGGCAACGTGGCGGTGGCGGTGCAGAGCGGCGGCATCACCCACGAGATCCCCCAGGTGGGCGAGACGCTGCAGATCCCGGTGAGCCTCAACAACCGCGGCTACAGCTACACCCGCAATCTGCAGCCGCTGCCGGCCCCCGGCACCGTGGTGGTGGAGTTCCTCGCGCTGGGCAAGTGGTACCAGCTGCGCGACGAGAACGGCACCGGCGAGTTGACCGGATCGGGGACCGGGCAGGTGAACTTCGCCACCGGCTCGCTCAGCATCACCCTGCAGGAGCTGCCCGACGTCGACTCCGCGATCCTGGTCTACTGGGGCTCGCCGATCCACTACCGCGACCGCGCCGGCTACCAGGTGCCGTTCCCCACCCCGGGGCTGCGCTTCGAGCTGGACCACGGCGGCGTGGTGCCGGGCTCGATCACCGTGCGCTGGATGAGTGGCGAGGTGGAAGTTCAGGCCACCGACGACGGCCAGGGCAACCTGACCGGCAGCGGCACCGGCGTGGTGGTCTACGGCTGGCGGGATCAGGTCAATGGCGACCGCCCGGGCCTGGTGTGGATCGAGTTCAATGATGGCAGCTGGCCGGACGCCAACAGCCTGGTGGTGGTGGACTACGAATTCGGTGCCAGCGACACCGCGACCTTCAACCCCAGCGTGGATGGCGCCGGCTTTGTGCAGCTGCAACTACCCGATGCACCTCTCAAGCCGGGCAGCGTGGGGCTGGAGTTCACCATCACCCGCCGCGACTATACCAACGGCGGGTCGGCAACCTATATGGGTGTGGCCAGCCTCCCTAACCGCCGCGAGGAAACTCGAGAGAGCCAGACCCAGATCACCCGGCGCCTGTATGACGATGGCGTGGGCGGCATCAGCGGCGCCGAGGGCACGGTGGACTACGACACCGGCCTGGTCACCGCCAAGGTGCTGGAGGAGAGCGAGGTGCAGTCCTACGAGCGTGATGGTCGATATGGGCCAGCCGAGTGGCACGAACGCACCATCACCGACAAATTCCCCAGTGGCTCCGCGGTCATCGCCCGCTGGCAGCCGCAGGTGGTCAACAGCACCCAGGCCAGCGTGCAGCGCAACCCGAACCCGTTGCGCGTCTCGCTGCTGCCGCTGATCCAGGATCAGGTGGTACCCGGCACGCTGCGCTTCACCTTCCGCGGCGCCACCTACCTGGATCGAGACGGCAGCCTCTACCGCGATGTTGACCCGCAGACCGGCGCCGGGCTCTATAGCGGCACCATCGACTACAGCGCCGCCGAGGTGGTGCTGGAGGACTGGGGCGCGAGCGGCAGCAACCAGATCAGCATCACCAGCCTGGTCACGGTGCTGGGCAACTGGACGATCTACGACGTGTTCTTCCGCACCCCGGGCTCGCCGATCCAGGTGGGCGAGCTCAGCCTGCTGGCGACCACCGCGGGCGGCGAGCTGCTCCAGGGCCAGGCGCAGTTCAACGCCACGATCACCGGCGACCAGCTCGAGGGCGAGGTCGACTACACCACCGGCGTGGCCTCGGTCCGCTTCGGCGAGCTGGTGGACGATTCAACGCTCACGCCCGAGGAGAAGAACGAACCCTGGTATGACCCGGCTAACGTCGAGGACGGCATGATCTGGCGGCCCGAGCCGGTGCTGCCCAGCACGGCGCGCTTCAACACCGTGGTGCTGACCAGCCTGCCGCTGGATGCCGAGCTGCTGGGGCTGGACCCGGTGCGCCTGCCGCCCGATGGCAGGGTGCCCATCTTCCGCCCCGCCCAGGTGGCGGTGGTGCACCACACCGCCAAGACCGCCTGGCCGCTGGGCACCACCGCCGGCGACACGCTTGACGTTGGCCGCACGCGCCTGGCGCTCGGCCACGTCGAGGACGCCAACGGCGACAAGCTGCCGGAGGCGGACTATTCGGTCGACCTCGACGCCGGCACCTTCGCCCTCGACGCCGGCGCGGATCTCTCCGGCGTTGCCGAACCGCTCTACGCCGTGCACCGCATCGAGGACATGGTGCTGATCAGTGACGTGCAGATCGGCGGGCAGATCACCCTGATCGGCCAGCTCAGCCACGACTACCCGGCGGAGGAGACCCTGGTCAGCTCCGCGCTGATCGGCGGCGACCTTCAAGCGCGCTGGAGCAACCTGTTCGACCAGAGCACCTGGACCAACGTCTGGTCCGATTCGCTGATCGGCAGCGAGACCAGCGCCGAGTACAACGCCACCACCTACCCGCTGGAGGTGACCAACCGCGGCGCCATCACCGAGCGCTGGGCACTGCGCTTCACCTCGACCAGCGGCGGCAACATCGTCGGCGAGAGCGTGGGCCAGATCGGCACCTTCAGCATCAACAGCGAGACCGCCCCCAACAACCCCAACACCGGCGTGCCCTATTTCCGCATCCCCGCCGGCGGCTGGGGCTCGGGGTGGTCTGCCGGCAACGTGCTTAGGTTCAACACCATCGGCTGCAATCTGCCGGTGTGGCTGGCCCGCACCGTGCTCCAGGGCGACAGCCCCGGGGGCGACTTCCGGTTCCGTGTGCAGGTGCGCGGCAACGTCGACGCCTGATCGCCACCCGCCTGATTCCACTTCGAGGAGACCCGCCTGATGGCCTTCCCCGTCAAGCACTTCACCAGCGACATGGGCGGCGCGCCCACGCTGGGCGACACCGCCGCCGGCGACTTCATCGGCCTGCTCAAGGCGTGCCTGGTCACCGGCTTCAACGTCACGCCCATCGCCGGCATGACCTATGACGCCGGCACCGGCGAGGTCACCGTCGATGTCGGCACCGGCCACGGCTTCACGAAGTGGCAGGTGGTCGCGATCAGCGGCGCCGACCAGGCCGCCTACAATGGCGAGCACCGCGTCACCGCCGTGACCGAGAGCAGCTTCTCGTTTGTGCCGGAGTACGCGCCGGCCACCAGCCCCGCCACCGGCGCCACGCTGGAGGCCAAGGCCGCCCCGGTCGGCGGCTGGACCATCGAGGCCGAGGACGCCACCAACCATAAGATCGCCCTGAGCCGCACCGCCCCGGATGCCACCGACCATGTGCTGCTGGTCGAGAACACCGGCTACAGCGGTGACAGTGGCGTGAACGGCAACTTCGCCAACGTGCGGATCTGCGAGAGCTTCACCGACTTCGACACCTTCGACAGTGTGGCCAGCTACTGGTGGGCGGCCAGCCACCGCTACGCCAGCGCCGAGTGGCTGCTGGTCGCCGATGGCCACCTGCTCTACTGGATCCCGCGCTACGCCACGCCCGGCAAGCGGGCCGCCTTCGTGTGGGGCGACATCGAGACCGTGCGCCCGGGCGATGCCGCCCACTGCCTGGTCAACGGTTGCGACAAGAGCTCCACCGGGGAGTGGGATACCAGTGATTCGTCCTACACCGCCTTCGCCGAGCTGGGGGGCAGCGACTATCGCGGCATCGCGCGCGGCCACCAGCAGCTTCCCGGCGAGGTGCCCTGGCAGCTCTACGGCATCGGCACGCGCCTGGGCGACGGGGTGATCACCTATCCCAACCCCGCCACCAACGGCTTCTATGTGGCCACCGGCAAGCTGATGGTGGTGGAGCAGGGCAGCCTGCGCGGCTTCCTGCCGGGGCTGCTGCAGCCGCTGCACACCTCGAGCGTCTACCACGGCGCGGTGGTCGATAACCTGCCGGATCTCGAGGGCGTGCCGGTGCTGTTCTGGCTGGCCATGGACTCGCGCAGCTACGCCGGCACCGAACGCCTGATGGCCTGGCGCCTGGATGAGTGGATACCGGAGGTGGGGGCATGAGCCTGATTGCCCGCTACAAGCTCGACGGCAACGCCCGCGACAGCGAGGGCAGTGCCCACGGCACCGCGATCGATGTGACCTGGGCGCCCAGCCAACTGGTCGACGGGGGAGGGGAGGCCCGCCTCAACGGCACCACCAGCCGCCTCGACACCGTCATCCAGTTCACCACCGAGACCGCCGTCAGCCTGCCGATC
The DNA here is from genome assembly GCF_900104135.1 of Halomonas shengliensis. Classification (GTDB taxonomy): domain Bacteria; phylum Pseudomonadota; class Gammaproteobacteria; order Pseudomonadales; family Halomonadaceae; genus Halomonas; species Halomonas shengliensis. Next base: position 79,872 of record NZ_FNIV01000005.1, read on the forward strand.
TGGTTCCACCCCAGGCAGGGCGCCGGTCACCTGATCGGCCAGCACGACGGCACGGATGGCCTGGCCATTGAGCAGACTGCGACCGGTAAGATCCGCTTGCTGGTGGGTGGTGCCGCCAGTCAAGAGGTCACCGTCTACCCCGGCGAGTACCACCACGCCGTGCCGGTCTACAACGACGGCGAGGCGACCCTGTACCTGGACAATGAAGCCGTGGCCACGGTGACCGAGACCGTTACCTGGCCGGCGGTACCGGTGACCATCGGCGCCAGGGCGGACGGCAGCGAGGCGCTGCCGTGCGATGTGGTGGATGTGCGGGGGTATGACGAGGCACTCAATGAAACAGGGATAGATTCACTTAACACCTCCCCCGACTCAAATGGTGATGCGGTGTCGGATTATTCGCCACCTCAATCTGGTCTGCGTTGCCATTATCGATTTGATTCTCTTCAAAACAGCGTCGTTATTGATGAGAATGGAATTTATGATGGTGTTTCGTATGGTGTCTCGCTGGTCGAATCATTTTACAATAAAGCTGCCTATTTTGATGGTGCCTCTTATATTGACGCTGGGCAGGCGCTGGACTGTTCAGCGGATTTTACCGTTCACGCCATTGTAGAACCTGACTCACCTCTTCCGGCAGGTGACCAAGCTTTGGTCTATAAGGGTACCACTAACAGGGAGTTCTATTTATTTGTTAGAAGTGGGGAAGTTGGGTGTCGTGTTTTTTATAATGGCTCATCCAATAGCTATCTTGAGTTGACGTATCCTGTGCCTACTGGCCAAAAATTTAATATAGGTGTTCGTCGTGCTGGTCTTAATGTCAGTTTGTTCGTCAATGGAGTTGAAGTTGCAATTGGTGTGTTGACCAGTTCTGTTTTGCACACGAGCCAACCTATGAACATTGGACGTTACGGCGGAGGTGCGCTCTATTATTCAGGCTCGATAGATGAGTTGGTAACCAATAATATTGGGTTGAGTGACGCCGAAATGCAGTCCCTTTCCGCTGGTGGATTATATGTTTTAAGATTCCCATATTTTGCTGTAAGAGGGCTGCCTTCATCCTTTCCATTATCAGCCTACAACCCCCACCCGACCCCGATCCCGAACCCCACCGCTATCCCACGCTCCGGTCGCAGCGGCGTGAACGGCGTCACGGCCCTGCTTACCCCGCCGGCGTGGTTCGATCAGCGCGATGGCAGCGGCGGAAGCCATCTCTCGCCGGCGGGCGTGGTCTCACGGCCCGATCGCCAGGGCCGGCTCAGTGGCAACACCACCGACCAGAATGGCCAGCCGGTCTCGCGCCGGGTGCGCTGCTTCGAGCGCCGCACCGGGCGCATCGTGCGCGAGACCTGGAGCAACGCCGCCGGCTACTACCAGTTCGACGACCTGGACCCGGCCAAGCGTTTCACCGTGGTGGCCCATGACTACAGCGGTACCTACAACGCCGTGATCGCCGACAACGCCCAGCCGGAGGTGCCCGCATGAATCTCGCCCTTGCCGTGAAGAACGCCCGGCTGCTGGCCATCGCCGATGCCGCCAATGCCGGGGCCGATGCCAGCAACCGCGCCACCCTGACCCTCTACGCCGACCCGATGCCGGGGGGCGCCGATGTAGCGCTCGCCGGCCAGCTCGAGCTGGCGGTGGTGGAGTGCCCCTACCCGCTGGAGGCGAGCATCGAGAACGGCGTGATGACCCTGGGCGCCTTCAGCGAGCAGATGGCCACCGGCGAGGGCCAGGCCACCTGGGCGCGCCTGCGCAGTGTGGCCGGTACCGCGGTGGCCGATCTCACCGTGGGCATGGAGGACGCCCAGGGCAACCCCACCGCGCAGATCACCATCAGCCAGAGCCAGATCTATCCCGGCGTGCTGATCGACATCACCGAGGGCCTGATCGCCGAGGCCTGACCGCCCGCGTAGCGAGGAGCCGGCATGGCCCAGATCAATCTCCAGTTCGGTGCGCCCGGGTACGGCGAGCCGGTCGGTACCGTCGACCTGCAGTTCGGTACCACCGACGGCGGCGGCGATGTTGAGACGCTCGCCGCGCGTCTGGCCGTCACCCTGCCGGCCCCCACGGTGGCCATCAGCGCCACCGTGCCCAAGCGCGCGTTGCGCGTTTCGGCACAACTTCCGGCGCCCCTGGTCACCGCCCAGGCCCGCCTGGTGCTGCGTGCCCAACTGGCCGTCACTCAGCCCGCGCCGAGTGTGGCCGCCGCGGCCAGCGTCTTGGTTCGCGCCCAGCTGGCCGCCACGCTTCCCAAGCCGGTGGCCATGGCCCGCGCCACGCGCGACATCAACGTCTATCGCGATCCCTCGGTGATCGGCGGCAGTGCCTGGCAGCAGGCCAGCGCCCTGGGCCGGCACACCGCCGGTGCCTATGGCGAGAGCGCCCGACACCGGGCCCACACCGCCAGCCGCTACCAGCAGGCCGCCGCGCTGAGCCGCGCCACCACCGCCCCAGCGGCGATGCTGCCGCGCCAGTGGCGTCGGGTTCTGGGGCGCGCCGAGCTGGCCGCCGCCGTGGCCGCCGCCACACAGGCCAGCAACCGCCACCTGCCACGCGAACGCCGCCGCCAGGGTGACACCTGGCAGGATGCCGCGCGTGAGTGGATCGCCGCCGCCGCGCGCAACCGTTACCTGCCGCACCTGCGCAAGGCGTGGGGGCTGCCCTATGAGCAGGCCAGCCGCATCCTCGCCCGGCACTGGGGCAGCGACTGGCAGCTCGGCGAGTGGCGCCCGCTCGGCTGGCGAGACGACTACCAGGATGCCCAGTGGCCACCGCCCGGCATCAGCCCGCATCCGGTTGAGCCGCCGGAGCCCGGCCCAGAGCCCTACACGCCTTCGCTCGACCTGCAGTTCTGCGCGCCGCCGCCCAGCGTGTGGGATCTCGCCTTCGGCGTGGACCCCTGCGCCGATCTCGAGCCGCCGGACGACGGTCGCGTCCCAATCCAGAGGACCTATCTCGTGAGCAACTCCGCCAGCCTGACCCTGGTGGCCACCGGCCAGGCCCTCGAAGCCAGCGCCATCAGCGTGGCCATCGACGCCGACTCCTGGGCCTGGGAGCTGCGTGCCACCGTGATCGGCGAGCCCTCCATCGCCCTGGTGCGCGAAGCGCCGCAGCCCGTCGAGCTCGAGGCCACCCTAAACGGCCACACCTGGCGCGTGGTGCTGGACGACTGGCAGCGCAGCCGCGCCTGGGGCGAGCTGCCGGCGATCACACTCAGCGCCCGCAGCCTGGCCGCCTACCTCGGCGCACCCCACGCCGCCGCGCGTAGCTACACCGAGACCCAGACCCGCACCGCCCGGCAGCTCGCCGAGCAGGAGCTGCCCCTTGGCTGGACGCTGGACTGGCAGATCGATGACTGGCTGGTCGAGCCCGCGGCCTGGCACTACACCAACCGCACACCCATCGAGGCGATCAGCGCCATCGCCACCGCCGCCGGCGCCGTGGTGCAGGCCCACCCCAGCCAGCCGCGATTGATCATCGCCCCGCGCTACGCCGCGCCCCACTGGGCCTGGCAGGGCGAGGCGCCTGACGTCACCCTGCCGCCGGACATCCTCACCCGGCTCGGCAGCCAGTACCGCCCCAGCGAGGCGCTCAACGCCGTCTACGTCAGCGGCGAGACCACCGGCGTGCTGGCCCTGGTCAAGCGCGCCGGCACCGCCGGCGACCGCCTCGGCGAGATGATCGTCGACCCGCTGATCACCCGCCAGGCTCCCGCCCGCGGCCGCGGCATCGCCGTGCTCTCCGCCAGCGGCGAGCAAACCCGCGAGACTCTGGCCCTGCCCGTCGCCAGCGACCTCGCCGGCCTGCTCGCCACCGGCCAGCTGCTGCGCGTCGATCCCGACGGCGACGACTGGCGCGGCCTCGTGCGCGCCGTCAGCGTCGCCGCCCGCCTCGAGGGCAGCGGCAACCGCGCCGCCCTGGTCGTCGAGCAAACCGCCGAGCTGGAACGCCACCTCGAGGAGACCGCCTGATGGCCCGCAACCTCTACCGCCAATTCCTCGACCTCATCCCCCGCGACCCCCTGCTGGTGGGTGAGGTCACCAGCCACAACAGCGACGGCACCTCCACCCTCTCACTCCCCGGCGGCGGTACCCTGCGTGCGAGAGGGCAGGGTGTCGCCGTCGGGCTCAAGGCGTTCGTGCAAGCGGGGGAGGTGAAGGGCGAAGCGCCGGACCTTACCGACGTGACGGTGGAGGTGTGAGAGCAGATAGCAGGCACCAAAGGAAACGCCCCGGCCATTCAGGTCGGGGCGTTTTCGCGTGTCTAGGTGGTGCGGTTTGCTCGACGGGCTACTAGGCAGGCGTGAGACAACCGCCGATTTGTGAGACTGACCGTCTTGCAGCATACTGATTTGCAAAGCCAAACTCGCCCCGAGGTGTTCCATGTGTGAGCTGCTGGGCATGAGTGCCAACGTGCCCACCGATATCTGCTTCAGCTTCACCGGCTTCCTGCATCGCGGCGGCGGCACCGGCCCCCACCGCGACGGCTGGGGCATCGCCTTCTACGAGGAGGGGGGCTATCGCGACTTCCGCGACCCTCACCCCTCGGTGCGCTCGCCCATCGCTCGACTGATTCGCGACTACCCGATCAAGTCACATGTGGTGATCAGCCATATCCGCCAGGCCAACGTCGGCCAGGTGCGGCTGGCCAACACCCACCCCTTCGTGCGCGAGATGTGGGGCCAGCCCTGGTGCTATGCCCACAACGGCCAGCTCGCCGGCTGGCAGGCGCTGCCGTTGAGCTTCTACACCCCGGTGGGCGACACCGACAGCGAGCACGCCTTCTGCTGGCTGCTGGGCGAGCTGCGCCGGCGCTTCCCGCGGCGTCCCGCCAACGATGTCGAGCGTGAGGGGATGTGGCGGCTGCTGCACCAGCTCTGCGAACGGCTGCGTGGCCTGGGGGTGTTCAACCTGCTGCTGGCCGACGGTGACTACCTCTACACCTTCTGCTCCACCAAGCTGGCGCATATCACCCGCCGTGCCCCCTTCGGCCAGGCGAGCCTCTCCGACGCCGAGCTCGCGGTCAACTTCGCCGAGCACACCACCCCGGACGACATCGTCTCGGTGATCGCCACCGAGCCCCTGACCGACAACGAGGCCTGGGAGCGCATGGCCCCGGGGGAGCTGCTGGTGTGGCGCGACGGCACCATCCGTGCCCGTTACGGGCGGCGTGAGCCGGAGCCCGGGGCGGCGGCGGGATGCGTTTAAACGATAGTTTGAATCGATCGTTTTGCAGCGCGCCCGGGGCGGTAGTAAGGTAGCCCGGAGAGAACAACAAGCGTCGATGAGCCATCGACCGCAGCGCGGAGAGACGCCATGAGTGAGCATGCCAACGCCCCCGTCCTCGAAGGCCCCGCCCTGGAGGGCATGGAGGCCTATCGGTCGGTGACCGACATCTTCCACGCCGCGGTGGGGAAGTATGCCGACAAGCCCGCCTTCAGCTGCATGGGGCAGACCCTGAGCTTCGCCGACCTGGATCGCCTCTCCGGCGATTTCGCCGCCTGGCTGCAGCACGAGACCACCCTTGAGCCGGGCGATCGCATCGCCATCCAGCTGCCCAACGTGCTGCAGTTCCCGGTGGCGGTGTTCGGCGCCCTGCGCGCCGGCCTGGTGGTGGTCAACACCAACCCGCTCTACACCGAGCGCGAGATGGCCCACCAGTTCAAGGACTCCGACGCCCGGGCCATCGTCATCCTGGCCAACATGGCCGACAAGCTCGAGAAGGTGCTCGAGCGCACCGACATCCAGCACGTGGTGGTTACCCAGCTCGCCGACCTCCATGCCTTCCCGCGTCGGCCGCTGATCAACCTGGTGGTGAAGCACGTCAAGAAGCTGGTACCGGCCTTCTCCCTGCCTGGCCATACCGCCTTCCGTCAGGCCCTCAAGGTGGGCGCGGCGCGCCAGCATCGCGACGTCGAGCGCGACCTCGATGACATCGCCGCGCTGCAGTACACCGGGGGCACCACGGGGCTGGCCAAGGGCACCATGCTCACCCACCGCAACCTGGTGGCCAACATGCTCCAGGCGGGGCAGGCCATCGGGCCGGGGCTCCACCATGGCGAGGAGGTGGTGATCGCGCCGCTGCCCGTCTACCACATCTACACCTTCACGGTGAACTGCCTGTTCCTGATGGAGACCGGCAACCACTCGGTGCTGATCACTAACCCGCGCGACCTGCCGGCCTTCGTCAAGGAGCTCAAGAGCCTGCCGTTCACCGCCTTCATCGGCCTCAATACCCTGTTCAACGCCCTGTGCAACCGCGAGGACTTCCGCGCCCTGGACTTTTCGCGGCTGCACCTGACCATCTCCGGCGGCATGGCGCTGACCAAGGCTGCGGCCGAGCGCTGGAAGGAGGTCACCGGCTGCGACATCGCCGAGGGCTACGGGCTCACCGAGACCTCGCCGGTGGTCAGCTTCAACCCGGTGGATGCCATCCGCATCGGCACCATCGGCAAGCCGGTGGCCGGCACCCGGGTCAAGGTGGTGGATGTCGACGGCAACGACCTGGCCTTCGGCGAGCCCGGCGAGCTCTGCGTGCAGGGTCCCCAGGTGATGAAGGGCTACTGGAACCGCGACGACGAGACCATCAAGGTGATCGACGACGATGGCTGGTTCCACACCGGCGACATCGCGGTGCTGGACGAGGAGGGCTATATCCGCATCGTCGACCGCAAGAAGGACATGATCCTGGTCTCGGGCTTCAACGTGTACCCCAACGAGGTGGAGGACGTGGTCGCCACCCACCCCGGCGTGCTGGAGTCCGCCGCGGTGGGCGTGCCCGACGAGACCAGTGGCGAGGCGATCAAGCTGTTCGTGGTGCCGCGCGGCGACGACCTCGACCCCGAGTCGCTGCGCGCCTGGTGCAAGAAGGAGATGACCGGCTACAAGGTGCCCAGGTACGTGGAGCTGCGCGACGAGCTCCCGAAGACGAACGTGGGCAAGGTGCTGCGCCGCCAGCTGCGTGACGAGGAGCGGGAGAAGGCCGGCAAGGGCGACTGAGCCCTCGCCAGGGCTATCGTCGTTAGCCATGCGAGGACAGCGAAAGGCGCCGGGGACAGGTCGAAGAGGGGGTCCGAGGACCAGGGATGGCCGAGGTAGCCTACAAGGACGTACTCGTAGCGCCCCCTCGTAGGCCTGTCGCCGGAACAGCCTTGAGCAGAGCGGCTATCTACGCCCCAACCAGCGATTGGCCGCCGCCATGGACGCGGCGTTACAATAAGGTGCCCGCGCCGGAGTCCCCGGCGCGGGCGTTGCCGTCAGCCCCTACCGGAGTCGCCGTGTCCGACGAGACCCCCGCCGCCACCCAACGCCTGTCCGATGCCGACCGCCTGCGCGCCCTGCGCCAGGGGCTTGCCGGCGTGTTGCTGCGCGACCGCGGTAGCCTCGAGAAACGCCTCAAGGGCCTGGCCCGACGGCTCAAGGAGGGCAAGCCGGTGGATCGCGGCCTCGCCGAGGTGGAGAAGGCCATGGCGCGCTCCGCCGGCCTGGTGGAGCGCCGCGCCGCGCGCCCGGTGACCCTGAACTATCCCCCGGAGCTGCCGGTGGTGGAGCGCCGCGAGGAGATCCTCGCCGCCCTCCAGAAGCACCAGGTGGTGGTGGTGGCCGGCGAGACCGGCTCCGGCAAGACCACCCAGCTGCCCAAGCTCTGCCTGGAGCTCGGCCTCGGCCGGCGCGGCCTGATCGGCCACACCCAGCCGCGTCGCCTGGCGGCGCGCTCGGTGGCCACCCGCCTGGCCGAGGAGCTCGAGACCCCGCTTGGCGAGCAGGTGGGCTACCAGGTGCGCTTCACCGACCAGAGCGGCGACGACACCCTGGTCAAGCTGATGACCGACGGCATCCTGCTGGCCGAGACCCGCCACGACCCGGACCTGACCCGCTACGAGGCGATCATCATCGACGAGGCCCACGAGCGCAGCCTCAATATCGACTTCCTGCTCGGCTACCTGCGCCGCCTGCTGCCGCGGCGTCCCGACCTCAAGGTGATCATCACCTCCGCCACCATCGACGTGACGCGCTTCGCCGAGCACTTCGCGCTGCCGGGCCAGGATGGCGAGGCCGCGCCGGCCCCGGTGGTGGAGGTCTCCGGGCGCACCTACCCGGTGGAGGTGCGCTACCGGCCGCTCGCGCGCGAGGCCGACGACGAGGAGGATCGTACCCTGCAGGAGGGGATCCTCCATGCGGTGGAGGAGATCGAGCGGGTCGAGCGCGATAAGGGCTGGCTCCACGGCCCCCGGGACGTGCTGGTGTTCCTGCCCGGCGAGCGCGAGATCCGTGAGACCGCCGATACCCTGCGCCGCGCCGACCTCAAGGGCACCGAGATCCTGCCGCTCTATGCGCGGCTCTCCAACGCCGAGCAGAACCGTGTCTTCGCCCCCCACCGGGGGCGGCGCATCGTGCTCTCCACGAACGTCGCCGAGACCTCGCTGACCGTACCGGGCATCCGCTACGTGATCGACCCGGGCCTGGTGCGCATCAGCCGCTACAGCTACCGCTCGAAGATCCAGCGCCTGCCGGTGGAGCCCATCAGCCAGGCCAGCGCCGACCAGCGCAAGGGGCGCTGTGGCCGCGTGGCCGAGGGCCTCTGCATCCGCCTGTATGACGAGGACGACTTCCTCTCGCGCCCCGAATTCACCGACCCCGAGATCCGCCGCACCAATCTGGCCTCGGTGATCCTCTCGATGCTGTCGCTGAAGCTCGGTGACATCGAGGCCTTCCCCTTCGTCGACCCGCCGGATGCGCGCTTCGTCACCGACGGCCTGAAGCTGCTCTTCGAGCTGGGCGCGGTGGACGAGGCGAGCCGCCTCACGCCCCTCGGCCGGCGCCTGGCGCGGCTGCCCATCGACCCGCGCCTGGCGCGCATGGTGCTGGCAGGCGCCGAGCAGGGCGGGCTTCGCGAGGTGCTGATCGTGGTCGCCGGGCTGGCGGTGCAGGACCCCCGGGAGCGCCCGGCGGAGAAGCGCCAGGCCGCCGACCAGGCCCACCGCCGCTGGCAGGACCCGGAGTCCGACTTCATGGCGCTGCTCAACCTCTGGCACGGCTTCGAGGCGGCCCGCGAGGAGCTCTCCGGCAACCAGCTCAGGCGCTGGTGCAAGGAGCGCTACATCAACTACCTGCGCATGCGCGAATGGCACGACACCTTCCGCCAGCTGCGCCAGCTGCTGCGCGACATGGAGATCGAGGTGCCGCCGCCGCGCCCGGCCGAACCGGAGACGGACGGCGAGGCGCGCGCCGAGGCCCGCCGCCAGGGGGCGGCGACCCTGCACCGTGCGCTGCTGCCGGGGTTGCTCTCCCACCTCGGCCTGCTGACCGAGAACCGCGACTACCTGGGCGCGCGCAACCGCAAGTTCGTGATCCACCCCGGCTCCGGGCTCGCCAAGAAGGCACCCAAGTGGCTGATGGCCTTCGAGCTGGTGGAGACCTCGCGGCTCTTCGCCCGCACCGTGGCGCGGATCGACCCGCGCTGGATCGAGCCGGTGGCCGGTCACCTGGTCAAGCGCAGCTACTCCGACCCGCACTGGGAGATGAAGCGCGCCCAGGTGGTGGCCCGTGAGCAGGTGACCCTGTTCGGCCTGCCCATCGTCTCGGGCCGGCGGGTGCACTATGGCCCCATCGCCCCGGCCGAGGCCCGCGAGCTGTTTATCCGCCGCGCCCTGGTGGAGGGGGAGTTCCGCACCCGCGGCGACTTCTTCGCCCACAACCGCGCCCTGGTCGAGGAGGTCGAGGACCTCGAGGACCGCGCCCGGCGCCGCGACATCCTGGTGGACGAGGAGACCCTGTTCGCCTTCTACGACGAGCGGATCCCCGCGGACATCTTCAACGGCAAGGGCTTCGAGGCGTGGCGCCGGAAGGCGGAGGCCGAAGACTCCGAGATCCTCAAGTTCGACCGCGACGCCTTGCTGGCGCGCGAGGCCAGCGAGGTCACCCGCAGCGACTATCCCGACGAGCTGCTCCTCGACGGGGTGCGCTACCCGCTCGCTTACCACTTCCAGCCGGGTGCCGAGGACGACGGCGTCACCCTCACCGTACCCGCGGCGATGCTCCCGCAGCTGCCGGTGGCGCGCCTGGAGTGGCTGGTGCCGGGCCTCTTGCGCGAGAAGTGCATCGCCCTGATGAAGTCGCTGCCCAAGGCGATCCGCCGCCAGGTGGTGCCGATCCCCGACTGGGTCGACGCGGCGCTGGAGGCGATGACCCCGGACGATATCCCCCTCACCGAGGCGCTGGGCGAGTTCCTGCGCCGGCGCACCGGGGTGCGGGTGCACCCCGACGACTGGCGTCTGGACCAGCTCGAGCCGCACCTGATCATGAACCTGCGCGTGGTAGACCACGAGGGGCGCCCCCTGGGCCAGGGGCGCGACCTTCGGGCGCTCGAGCGGCGCTTCGAGGAGGCCGCGGGGGAGGGTGCCCGCGCCCTGGCCCGGGAGGCCAGCGCTGCCGACCACCTGGCCGGGCTGCCCGAGGCGGCGTTGCCGGAGTCCCGGGTGACCACCCAGGCGGGCATCCGGGTCGAGGCCTTCCCGGCGCTGGTGCCCCACGCCGAGGCCTTCCGGGTCGAGCTCTTCGATCATCCCGACAAGGCGCGCCTGGCCCATCGCGACGGCGTGGTGGCGCTGGCCATGCGCGAGCTGCCCCAGACGGTGCGCGAGATCGAGCGCCTCAAGGGGGTGGAGACCTGCGCCCTGCTGTTCGCCAAGGTGGGCAGCAAGCGCCAGCTCGCCGATGACCTGGTGCGGGCGGTGTTCGCCCGGGTGGTGGCGGTGGACCCGCTGCCGCGTTCCGCCGAGGCCCTGGCGGCGCGCCTGGCCGAGTGCCGGGAGGCGCTGCGCCCGGAGGCGGAGCGCCGGCTGGAGCACCTCGAGGCGGCCCTCAAGGGGCACCTGGCCGTGACCAAGGCGCTGAAGGGCAGCCTCAACCTGGCCCTGGCGCTGGTCTACGCTGACCTCAAGGCGCAGATGGCCCGCCTGGTGCATCCCGGCTTCATCAGGGAGGCGGGGGAGTGGCTGGAGGCGTATCCTCGCTACATGGAGGCGGCGCTGATCCGGCTGGAGAAGGCGCCCCGGGAGCGCAACCGCGACCAGATGCAGATGCAGCAGGTCCAGGACTTCGAGGCGCGGCTCGAGGCGCGCCTGGAGAGCGAGCGACGCGGCGGCGTGGTGCCCCCCGAGCTCGATGAGTTCCGCTGGTGGATCGAGGAGCTCAGGGTATCGCTCTTCGCCCAGCAGCTGGGCACGGCCTTCCCGGTCTCCGCCAAGCGCCTCGAGAAGCGCTGGGCCGAGATCACCGGGCGCGGATAGGCGCCCGACCATGGCGGTCGCCGAGGCGGCCACGGCGGCTCAGGCCGCGGCAAGGAGAGACGCATGACGCAAGTGGTGATCACCGGCACGGGACTCTTCACGCCGGCGCACAGCATCGACAACGACGCCCTGGTGGCGTCCTTCAACGCCTGGGTGGAGGCCGACAACGCGCGCCACGCCGAGGCGATCGCGGCCGGGGAGCGCGAGCCCCTGGCGCCCTCCAGCAGCGAGTTCATCGTCAAGGCCTCCGGCATCCACAGCCGCCATGTGCTGGATGCCGAGGGCATCCTCGACCCCGAGCGCATGCGCCCACGGCTGCGTGAGCGCGGCAACGACGAGCCCTCGATCCAGTGCGAGATGGGCCTGGACGCCGCCCGCCAGGCGCTGGACGCCGCGGGGGTGGCGGGGGCCGACATCGACCTGGTGATCGTCGGCTGCTCCAACCTGGAGCGCCCCTACCCGGCGGTGGCGGTGGAGCTGCAGGCCGCGCTGGGCGCCGGCGGCTATGCCTTCGACATGAACGTGGCCTGCAGCTCGGCGACCTTCGCCATCGAGACCGCGGCCAACGCCATTCGCGCCGGCAACGCCACCCGCGCCCTGGTGGTGAACCCCGAGATCTGCTCGGCGCACCTCAACTTCCGCGACCGCGACAGCCACTTCATCTTCGGCGACGCCTGCACCGCCATCGTGCTGGAGCGTGACGACCTGGCCACCGCCGAGGCGCGCTTCGCGATCCTCGGCACCCGGCTGGTGACGCGCTTCTCCAACGCCATCCGCAACAACTCAGGCTTCCTCAACCGGGTCACCGATGCCGACCCGCTGGCCGCGGACAAGCTCTTCGTCCAGGAGGGGCGGCGGGTGTTCAAGGAGGTCTGCCCCCTGGTGGCGGCGCTGATCGGCGAGCACCTGGCGAGCCTTGGCCTGGGTGGCGACGACCTGGCGAGGCTCTGGCTGCACCAGGCCAACCGCCACATGAACGACCTGATCGCGCGTCGCGTGCTGGGCCATGAGCCGAGCCCCGAGCAGGCACCGATCATCCTCGACCGCTACGCCAACACCAGCTCGGCGGGCTCGATCATCGCCTTCCACCTGCACCGCGACGACCTGGCCGCCGGCGACACCGGGGTGATCTGCTCCTTCGGTGCCGGCTACAGCGCGGGCAGCGTGGTGGTACGCCGTGCCCAATGACGGCATGATCGACCCGTACACACGCAGGGAGACCACGATGAGCGACCACAAGGCACAGGGACGGCGCGGCGGGCGCGCCCTGCTGGGAATCGCCGCGGCCGGGCTGTTGGCCGGCTGCGCCAGCGGAGGGGGCGTGCAGCAGGAGCCGCGCCCCGAGGACCCCTGGGAGGGCTTCAACCGCAAGGTGTTCGCCTTCAACGAGGTGATCGACCGCTACGCCTTGAAGCCGGTGGCGCGAGGCTACCGCTTCGTCACCCCGGACCCGGTGGAGACCGGGGTGGGCAACTTCTTCTCCAACCTCGGCGAGCCGCGTACCGTCCTCAACAGCCTGCTGCAGGGCAAGGGGCGCAATGCCAGCATCGCCATGTCGCGCTTCCTCATCAACACCACGGTGGGCATCGGTGGCCTGTGGGATGTCGCCAGTCGCATGGAGATCACCGGCCAGGAGGAGGACTTCGGCCAGACCCTGGGCGTATGGGGCTGGGAAGACTCGCGCTACCTGGTGTTGCCGCTGCTGGGGCCGAGCACCCTGCGCGACACCGGCGGCCTGCCCGCCGACATGTACAGCTACCCGACCACCTACGTCGAGGATGACGAGACGCGCCTCGGCCTCACCGCGCTGCGCATCATCGACACCCGGGCGGGGCTGCTCGACCAGGAGGCGCTGATCCAGGGCGACCGCTACGCCTTCATCCGCGACGCCTACCTGCAGCGCCGGCGCTTCGAGGTCAGCGACGGCGAGCTGGGGGAGGACCCCTTCGCCAGCGACGACTTCGGGTTCGACGACGCCGACTTCGACGACGCCTTCGCCGACTGAGGCCGACACATGGAGCGCTCCAAGCAGCTGATCGGCGTGATCGACGCCCCGGGCCCGGCGCGGGATGCCCTGGCCCAGACCATCGCCCGGGACGGCCTGGCGGTGGTGGCGGTGGGCCATGCCGACGAGCTGCCCGCCGCGGTCGACCTGGTGGTGGCCCATGTGCGGGCGGTGCCGGCCGACGAGTGGCCGACGCTGTGCGAGCGCCTGCCCACCCTGGTGGTCAGCGACAGCCGCGACGCCCCGGATCTGCTCTCGGCGGTGGACGCGGGACTGGTGGACTACATCGTCGAGCCCTGTCGTCATGGCCAGCTGCTGCGCCGCATGATCCGCAAGGTGATCCGGCTGCGGGCCCTGGAGGAGGCACGGCGGCGGGACCAGGCGCGCCTCGAGGAGCTCAACGAGACCCTGGAGACCCACCTGGCGATGCTGCGCCTGGACCAGCAGGCCGGCGGCCAGATCCAGCGCAAGATGCTGCCGCCGCGTCCCCAGACCCTGGGCGGGGTCCACTGCGACTACTGGTTCGCCCCCTACCTCTATCTCTCCGGTGACTTCCTCGACTTCCACCTGCTCGACGAGCGCTACCTGCTGTTCTACTTTGCCGATGTCTCCGGGCATGGCGCCTCCTCGGCCTTCGTCACCGTGCTGCTCAAGTACCTGGCCAACCGCTGGCAGCACGAGTGGGATGGCGAGCACCCCGAGGCGCTGCCGGCGCGCTGGCTCGAGGACCTCAACCGCGAGCTGCTGGACACCGGCATCGGCAAGCATGCGACCCTGTTCGTGGGGATCATTGACCTCGAGCGTCGCTATCTGCACTATTCGCTGGGCGCGCAGCTGCCCATGCCGCTGCTGGTGGCCGACGGCAAGGCGCTCCCCCTGGCTGGCGAGGGCATGCCGGTGGGCTTGTTTCCGGGCGCCGATTACCCCACGCTGGGCCGTCCGCTGCCGGAGAACTTCCGCCTGTGGCTGTGTTCCGATGGAGTACTGGAGTGCCTGCCGGGCGATACGCTCGACGCGCGGCTCAGGGAACTGGAGCGGCAGGTCGAGGCCAGCGCGACGCTGTCGGACCTGAGGGCCAACCTGGCCCTGGACCTCACGCCGGGCGAGGATGCCTTGCCCGACGACCTGACGATCATGATGTTGAGCGGATTTGGCCATGCAGATTCATGAAGGGCGCATCAAGGCGGCGTTCGACGCCGGCGTCTTCATCCTCAAGCTGTGCGGGGACGTTCGCCTGACACTGTGCGCCACCCTGGACAGCCAGGCCCAACAGCTGGCGCAGACGCCGGGGCTGGAAACCCTGATCATCGACCTGCGCGACGCCACCAACGTGGACTCCACGGCCCTGGGCTTCCTGGCCAAGGTGGCCATGGCGGTACAGGGGCGCCTGGCCGAGCGTCCCACCATCGTGGCCGACAGCGACGACATCCGACGCATGCTCGACGTGATGGGCTTCTCACGTTACTTCACCATGGTCGAGGCGCCGATCACCGAGACCCGCGAGCTGTGCGAGCTGCCCGAGATCCCCTGCGACGTCGAGGAGACCCGGCGGCGCATCCTAGAGGCGCACCGCATCCTGATGCGCATGAACGAGCACAACCGCGAGGAGTTCCAGCCCCTCGTCGAGATGCTCGAGGCCCAGGAGGCCACCTCCCACCGCTGAGGCTTGTCACCTCCCGACCTTCCGGTTGCAGAGACGCATCGGGCGCCACCTCGCAGAGGTGGCGCCCGATGCGTCGTGGGGCATCTTCGCCGGGCGAGTCGCTTCAGCCCCGGCGCAGCTCGCCCAGCAGGGTCTCCAACTTGCGCTGGTCCGCCATGAACTTGCGGATCCCCTCGGCCAGCTTCTCGGTGGCCATGGCATCCTCGTTGAGGGCCCAGCGGAACTCCGCCTCGTCCAGCGGCTCCGGGGCGCGGGTCTCGGCATCCTGAGGGGTGAGGCGCCGTTCCAGGGTTCCCTGGCTCCCGGCCAGCTCCTCGAGCAGCGCCGGCGAGATGGTCAGGCGGTCGCAGCCGGCCAGCGCCTTGATCTCGCCGCTGTTGCGGAAGCTCGCCCCCATCACGATGGTCTGGTAGCCGTGGCCCTTGTAGTGCTCGTAGATGCGCCTCACCGACTGCACGCCGGGGTCCCGGTCGCCGTCGAAGTCGGCCTCCGGCTGCTGGGCCCTGTGCCAGTCGAGGATGCGCCCCACAAAGGGGGAGACCAGGGTGACCCCGGCGTCGGCGCAGGCCTGGGCCTGGGCGAAGCTGAATAGCAGCGTCAGGTTGGTGTGGATCCCCTCGCGTTCCAGCTGGCGCGCGGCGCGGATGCCCTCCCAGGTGGCGGCGACCTTGATCAGGATCCGCTCGGGGCCGACCCCATGGCGGGCGTAGCGCTCGATCAGCGAACGCGCGCGGGCCAGAGTCGCCTCGGTGTCGAAGGAGAGCCGGGCGCTCACCTCGGTGGAGACGTAGCCCGGCACCAGGGCGCTGATCTCGCTGCCGATCTCCACCGCCACGGCGTCCAGGGCGTCGTCGAGATCGGTGGCCTGGCCGGCGATCTCGGCCAGGCGGGCGCGCCGCCCCTCCTGCTGGGCCGCCTGCAGGATCAGCGAGGGGTTGGTGGTGGCATCGGTGGGCTGGAAGCGGCGGATGGCCTCGATGTCGCCGGTGTCGGCGACCACCGTGGTCATCGCCTTGAGTTGGGAAAGCAGGTCGTCGGCCATGGGGGCTCCTCCTTGAATCGGCCTTCCACTCTAGCAAGCCACCGCGGGGGCGAACAGGCCGGCAGGGGCCGCGGGGATCGGTTATCATTAGCGGTCTATTCAACGTCCTCTGTCACCCCCGAGGAGTCGCCTTGACGCTCAACGCCCGCCGCCTGGCGCTGCTGGTCGCGGCCAACACAGCGCTCGCCCCCTTCGCCATCGACGCCTACCTGCCGGCCATGGCCGCCCTGGCGGACGAGGTGGGCGCCAGCATCCACCATACCGAGCTCTCGCTCTCCACCTTCCTGGCCGGGTTCGCCCTGGGCCAGCTGGTGTTCGGGCCGGTCTCCGATCGGGTGGGACGCAAGCCGGTGCTGCTCGGCGGCCTGGTGGTGTTCCTGCTGGCCAGCCTGGTGATCACCACGGTGGGCTCGCTCGGCGAGCTGCTGGCGTGGCGCTTCGTCCAGGCCCTGGGGGGCGGGGCCACCGTGGTCAACTCGGCGGCCATCGTGCGTGACTGCTTCCACGGCCGCGAGGCGGCCAAGGTGATGTCGACCATGGCGATCATCATGCTGATGGCGCCGCTGGTGGCACCGGTGGTAGGCAGCGGGCTGCTCTACCTGGCGGACTGGTGGCTGATCTTCGTGTTCCTGGCCGCCTATGCCGGCTTCCTGATGTGGCTGTTAGGCACGCGGCTCCCCGAGACCCGCGCCCCGGGACGCTTCGCCACCACCCCGCGGCAGGTGCTCGGCAACTACGCCTCGGTGCTGGGCGACCGCCGCGCCATGGGCTTCATCGCCGCCGCCTCGATGTCCTTCGCCGGGCTGTTCGCCTTCGTCACCGCCTCGCCCTTCCTCTACCTCGAGCACTTCGCGCTGACCCCCTCGCTCTACCCGCTGGTGTTCGGGGTCAACGTGCTGGCCATGGTGGCCTCCAACCGGCTCAACATCCGCTTGCTGAGGTGGCGCACCCCCCTGCAGAACCTGCGCCTGGGGCTCGGCATCCAGTTCACGGCGGCGCTGGGGCTGGCCCTGATGGTGGCCAGCGGCCTGGAGTCGCTGGCCACCATGGTGCCGCTGATCATGCTGTTCGCCGGCACCATCGGCCTGGTGGCGCCCAACGCCATCACCTCGCTGCTCGACCGCTTTCCCCACATGAGCGCCACCGCCGCCGCCCTGCAGGGCAGCCTGCAGTTCTCCAGCGGCGCCCTGGCGGGGGTGCTGGTGGGCGCCTTCGAGGTCGACAGTGCCTGGCCCATGGTGGGCACCATGCTCGGCGCCTCGCTGCTGGCCAACCTCGGCATCCGCATGCTGGTGGGGCAGGAGCGCCAGCCGGCCCATGGTTGAGGCGGGGCTGACCGGCTGGCTCGACATGAGCGGCGCCACCTGGCTGGGCTGTGCCCTGGTGCTGGCGCTGGGGGCCTTCGTGCAGCGTGCCACCGGCTTCGGCCTGGCGGTGGTCGGGGCGCCGCTGCTGCTGATGCTGGAGCCGCGGCTGGTGCCGGTGGTGCTGGTGCTGTTCGGCTTCACGGTGGCGCTGACCACCCTGCGCCACTATCGGCACGAGGTGAGCCTCGCCGAGATCGGCCTGGCCCTGGCGGGGCGAGTGCCCGGCAACGCCCTGGGGCTGTGGCTGCTGGTCGCCGCGCCGCTGGCGGTGCTGGAGAAGGTGATCGCCGGCAGCGTGCTGTTCGCGGTGGTGGTGACCCTGTTCCGCCTACGACTGCCGGTCAACCGCGCCACCCTGTTCGGGGCCGGGGTCTTCTCCGGCATCTTCGGCACCGTGGCCGCGCTGAGCGGCCCGCCCATGGTGCTGCTGCTGCATGGCCTGTCGCCGGATCGCCTGCGCGGGACCCTCTCGGCCTTCTTCGTGGTCACCGCGCTGATGACCCTGGCCACCCTGGCGCCCGCCGGCATGGTGAGCGCCTGGCACTTCGCCATGGCGTTCACCTTCGCGCCGGGGGTGATGGCCGGCAGCTGGCTGGCCGGGCGCATCGCCCATCGCCTCGATCGCCGGCTGCTGCAGGGGGCGTCCCTGGCGCTGTGCACCCTGGCGGCGCTGGGGCTGCTGCTGTGACCCGGTCGGTCCTTGCGCCCCGTCCTCCTCGCGAGCGCGGCGGTCAATGTCATGGTGCTGTCATCTCCCTGCGGCAGGGTATGCCTTGCCGCGGGGTCGACCTGCCTCCAGCCACCATGACCGCCATGTCATAAAGCTGTCATCTGGTTGGGGCAAGGTGTCACTCGTGAAGGTTGCACACTGCCCCCATCAGGAGATCGCTCCATGAATCGCATCCTCAAGACTACCGCTATTGCCGCCGCCGTCATGGGTGTGGCCACCGTGGCCCACGCCCGCGACCAGATCCGCATCGTCGGTTCCAGCACCGTCTACCCGTTCGCCAGCTACGTGACCGAAGAGTTCGGCGCGGTGACCGAGTACCCGACGCCGGTGATCGAGTCCACCGGCTCCGGCGGCGGCATCCGCCTGTTCTGCAACGGCGTGGGTGAGGGCACTCCGGACATCACCAACGCCTCGCGTCGCATCAAGGCCTCCGAGGTCGAGCGCTGCATCGAGAACGGCGTGACCGATGTCACCGAGGTCAAGATCGGCTCCGACGGCATCGTCTTCGCCCAGTCCAGCACCAACGAGGGCGTCGACCTGACCCTCGAGCAGCTGTTCCTGGCCGTGGCCGCCAAGGTGCCGGTGGATGGCGAGCTGGTGGACAACCCCTACCAGAAGTGGAGCGACATCGACGCCGCCCTGCCGGACCGCGAGATCTCCGTCTATGGCCCGCCCAGCACCTCCGGCACCCGCGACGCCTTCGAGGAGCTGGTGATGGAAGCCGCCTCCGAGGAGATGGACGCCTACGGCGGTGAGGCCTACACCGAGATCCGTGCCGACGGCGCCTACATCGACGCCGGCGAGAACGACAACCTGATCGTCCAGCGCCTCACCGAGGACACCGAGGCCTTCGGCATCTTCGGCTACTCCTTCCTGGTCGAGAACCCCAATGCCCTGATCGCCGCCGCCATCGACGGCGTCGAGGCCGAGCCCGAGGCGATCAGTTCCGGCGACTACCCGATCGCCCGCTCGCTGTGGTTCTACGTCAAGAACCAGCACGCGGAGGAGGTGCCGCCGCTGTATGACTACGTCGACATGTTCGTCTCCGAGACCATGATCGGCGAGGGCGGTTACCTGGGTGACCTGGGCCTGATCCCGCTGCCCGAGGCCGAGCGCGAGCAGACCCGCGAGAAGGTCGCCAATCGCGCCAAGCTGCAGGTCTCCGACCTGTAAGGGAGCCTCTTCGGGCAAGGACGCCTGACCCGGCCGGCAGCCCACGGCTGCCGGCCGCTGCACGTTGCGACAGCCAGGCTGTCGATGAAAGCCATCGAGAGAGCCCTATGCAGACCGACCAACTCCTTTCACTGTTCAGCGGCGTGTTGCTGCTGCTGGGTCTGATAGCCTTCTTCCTGGGCCGTGCCAAGGCCGCGCGGGTGCGCGCCGGCGGCACGGCCATGCACGCACAGCCGGACCAGTACGCCTGGTTCGCGGTCCTGGCCACCGCCGGGCCGGCGATCACCGTGGGCGCGGTAGGCGCCTTCCTGATGCTGCTGCTGGGGGCGGAGATTCCCACCCTCTACCTGCTGGCCGGCAGCCTGGTGGTGGCCGCCATCGGCCTGCTGGTGGGCATGCGCCAGGTGAGGCCCGACTTCCACGCCCGCAAGGCGATCGAACGGGTGATCCGCTGGATACTCAAGGCCGCGGCCCTGATCTCCATCCTCACCACCTTCGGCATCCTGATCTCCATCGTCTTCGAGGCGCTGCGCTTCTTCCAGATGCACAGCTTCTGGGAGTTCATCACCGGCACGGTGTGGAATCCCGGCGCCAGCTTCCTGGCCGCCGCCGGCCGCGCCGAGGAGGGCGCCAGCGCCGCCCAGTTCGGCTCGGTGCCGCTGTTCGCCGGCACCTTCATGATCACCGCCATCGCCATGCTGGTGGCCATCCCCATCGGCCTGCTGGCGGCCATCTACATGGCCGAGTTCGCGCCCGCCAGAGTGCGCACCCTGGCCAAGCCGACCCTCGAGGTGCTGGCCGGCATCCCCACCGTGGTCTATGGCTTCTTCGCCGCCATCACCGTGGCGCCGATCATCGTCGCCATCGCCAACTTCTTCGGGCTGGACGCCGCCTTCAACAACGCCGTGGCGCCGGGGATCGTGATGGGCATCATGATCATCCCCTTCATCTCCTCGCTCTCCGACGACGTCATCAACTCGGTGCCGGACAGCATGCGCCAGGGCTCCCTGGCGCTGGGCATGACCAAGGGCGAGACCATCCGCGACGTGGTCCTGCCCGCGGCACTGCCGGGCATCATCTCCGCCTCGCTGCTGGCGGTCTCCCGCGCCCTGGGCGAGACCATGATCGTGGTGATGGCGGCGGGCATGCGCCCCAACCTCACCGCCAACCCGCTCGAGGACATGACCACGGTGACGGTGCGTATCGTCGCCGCGCTCACCGGCGACCTGGAGTTCGAGAGCGCCGAGACCCTCTCCGCCTTCGCCCTGGGGCTGGTGCTCTTCGCCGTCACCCTGAGCCTGAACCTGGTCTCGGTGCTGATGATCCGTCGCTTCCGCGAGAAGTATCGCGTCAACAACCTGTAACGCCGAGGAATCGCCGAGATGAGTCAAACCTTCGACGAGATCAGCGCCCAGCTGAAGAAGCGCCACCGCCGCTCGGCGCGGCTGAAGTGGATCTCCATGGGCGCCCTGGGTCTGGCCGGCCTGTTCCTCCTGTGGTTCTTCTCCGACATGCTGGGCAAGGGCCTGCCGGCCTTCCAGCAGGCGCAGATCCAGGTGGAGATCGACTACAACGAGGACGCCCAACGCATGGGGCGCGCCGCCCTGGACCGCGATGTGTCGCGCCTGGTCAGCCGTACCTTCGAGCGCATGATCCCCGTGCAGATGCGCGAGAATCCCGAGCTGCTGGGCACCACCGAGACCCGCTGGGTGCTGGCCGACGGCGAGGTCGACCAGTACCTCAAGGGGCATCGCCACAAGCTGAACGAGGCCCAGCAGGCGCTGGTCGACGAGCTGGCCGCCGAGGGGCGCGTGGCGCTGAAGTTCAACACCACCTTCTTCACCACCGGTGACTCCAAGATGCCCGAGGCCTCGGGGATCCTCTCCGCGGCGGTGGGCACGGTGATGACCATGCTGGTGACGCTGGCCATCGCCTTCCCCATCGGGGTGATGACGGCGGTCTACCTGGAGGAGTTCGCGCCGGACAACCGCTTCACCCAGCTGATCGAGATCAACATCAACAACCTGGCGGCGATCCCCTCGATCCTGTTCGGCCTGCTGGGCCTGGCGATCTTCATCAACTTCTTCGGGGTGCCGCGCTCCTCGCCGCTGGTGGGCGGCATGACCCTGGCGCTGATGACCCTGCCGGTGATCATCATCGCCACCCGCACGGCGCTGCGCAGCGTGCCGGACTCCATCCGCCACGCCGCCTTCGGGGTGGGCTGCTCGCGCTGGCAAGTGGTGCGCGATCACGTGCTGCCGCTGGCCATGCCCGGCATCATGACCGGCTCCATCATCGGCCTGGCCCAGGCCATGGGCGAGACCGCACCGCTGATCATCGTCGGCATGGTGGCCTTCATCCCCGACGTCTCGGCCTCCTTTACCGAGGCCGCCACCGTGCTGCCGGCGCAGGTCTTCACCTGGGCAGGAGAGCCCGAGAAGGCGTTCGTCGAGAAGACCGCGGGCGGCATCCTGGTGCTGCTGGCGATCCTGATCTTCCTCAACGCCACCGCCGTCATCCTGCGCAAGAAATTCGAGCGTCGCTGGTAAGCCGGCGCGCCATGGAGAACACCGACATGAATATCCAAGCCGCTCCCCGTCATACCTCACAGCCGACGCCGGCGGTGGGCCAGCCCCACACCCGCAACGCCGACGCCTGCCACGAGCTGAGCATCCGCGTGCGCGACCTCAACCTCTGGTACGGCGAGAGCCAGGCGCTCAAGGGGCTCAACATCGACCTCTTCCAGAAGAACGTCACTGCACTGATCGGCCCCTCCGGCTGTGGCAAGTCGACCTTCCTGCGCTGCCTCAACCGCATGAACGACCTGATCCCGAGCGTGCGCATCGAGGGGCTGGTGGAGATGGACGGCCATGACGTCAACCAGGTGAAGATGGACGAGGTGGCGCTGCGCCGCCGCGTGGGGATGGTGTTCCAGAAGCCCAATCCCTTCCCCAAGTCGATCTACGAGAACATCGCCTATGCGCCGCGCATGCACGACCTGGTGAGCCGCAAGCCGGAGCAGGACGAGCTGGTGGAGAAGGCCCTGCGCGATGCCGGCCTGTGGGAGGAGGTCAAGGACAAGCTGCACCAGCCCGGCACCTCGCTCTCCGGCGGCCAGCAGCAGCGCCTGTGCATCGCCCGGGCCATCGCCGTGCAGCCCGACGTGATCCTGATGGACGAGCCCACCTCGGCGCTGGACCCGATCTCCACCGCCACCATCGAGGACCTGATGGACCGCTTGAAGGAGCAGTTCACCATCATCACGGTGACCCACAACATGCAGCAGGCGGCACGGGTGGCGGACTACACCGCCTTCTTCCACCTGGGCGAGATCGTCGAGTACAACGATACCAAGACGATGTTTTCCAACCCGGCCACCAAGAAGGCCGAGGACTACATCACCGGCCGTTACGGCTGATCCGCTGTCGCCAGTGGGCAAGACGACGGGGAGGCTTCGGCCTCCCCGTCGTCGTCTGGGTCGGTCGAGCAGTGGCCGGCTGTCATCGGATTGACATCGGGTCCGTTTATATATGGAATTCCAGATATTAAAACGTGATGGGAGACGACCATGGCCCTGTCCATCGGTATCAACGGCTTCGGACGCATCGGCCGCCTGGTAGTGCGCAGCCTCTGGCCTCGCGTCGAGGCCGGCGAAGTGGAACTGGTACGCATCAACGACCCGGGTGGCGATGCCGCCACCTTCGCCCACCTGCTGGAGTTCGACTCGGTGCACGGCCACTGGAGCCCGGGGCAGGGCATCGCCGCCGAGGCTGACGCCATCGTCATCGACGGTCGTCGTATCGCCTTCAGCGTCTGCAAGAGCCTGGAGGAGGGCGACTGGTCCGGCTGCCGGGTCGCCATCGAGTGCTCCGGCAAGATGAAGACCAAGGAAAAGCTTCAGGCCTACCTCGACCAGGGCGTCGAGCGGGTGGTGGTCAGCGCGCCGGTGAAGGAGGAGGGCGTGCTTAACGTGGTGGTAGGCGTCAACGACGATCGCTACGACGCCGACTTTCATCGGATCGTCACCGCGGCGAGCTGCACTACCAACTGCCTGGCGCCGGTGGTCAAGGTGATCCATGAGACCTTCGGCATCCGCCACGGCGCCATGACCACCGTGCACGACATCACCAACACCCAGGTCATCCTCGACGCCCCCAGCTCTCCACAGAAGCCGGATCTCCGCCGTTCACGCGCCTGCGGCATGAGCCTGATCCCCACCACCACCGGCTCCGCGAAGGCGATCACCGCCATCTTCCCGGAGCTTACGGGCAAGCTGAACGGTCATGCCATCCGCGTGCCGCTGGCCAACGCCTCGCTCACCGACATGGTCTTCGAGCTTGCGCGCGAGGTCACGGTGGAGGAGGTCAACGCGGCGCTCAAGGCCGCCGCCGAGGGCGAGCTCGCCGGCATCCTCGGCTATGAAGAGCGCCCCCTGGTCTCCATCGACTACCGCACAGACCCGCGCAGCTCGATCATCGATGCGCTCTCGACGATGGTGGTGAATGGCACCCAGCTCAAGCTCTACGCCTGGTATGACAACGAGTGGGGCTACGCCAACCGCACCGCCGAGCTGGCGCTCAAGGTGGGGAACGAGCAGGTGGGGAATGGCTGAGCGCTTGGCAACCCGACTCAAGGCGCTGCCCTTCGAGGTGCGTCAGTACCTGCTGATCACCGGCAACTACTGGGCCTTCACCCTTACCGATGGCGCCCTGCGCATGTTGGTGGTGCTGCACTTCCACCAGCTGGGCTACTCGCCCTTGGAAGTGGCCATGCTGTTCCTCTTCTACGAGGCCTTCGGTGTGGTCACCAACCTGGTGGGGGGCTGGCTGGGCGCCCGGCTGGGTCTGAATCGCACCATGAACGCCGGCCTGGCGCTGCAGATCCTGGCGCTTTCCATGCTGCTGGTGCCGGCCGCGGCGCTGTCCGTGCCCTGGGTGATGGCCGCCCAGGCGCTCTCGGGGATCGCCAAGGACCTCAACAAGATGAGCGCCAAGAGCGCGGTGAAGGTGCTAGTGCCGAAGGAGAGCGCCAGTGCCCAGAGCTCACTCTACCGCTGGGTGGCGATCCTTACCGGCTCCAAGAATGCGCTCAAGGGCGCCGGCTTCTTCCTCGGCGGCCTGCTGCTGACGCTGGTCGGCTTCCAGGGCGCGGTAGGTCTGATGGCGTTGATGCTCGCCGCGGTGCTTACGATGTCGCTGGTGCGCCTCAAGGCCGACCTAGGTCGCCAGAAGCGCAAGCCGAAGTTTTCCGAGGTGTTCTCCGCCTCAAGGGCGATCAACGTGCTCTCGGCCGCCCGGCTCTGCCTGTTCGCCTCCCGGGACGTCTGGTTCGTGGTGGCCCTGCCGGTGTTCCTGTATGACCAGCATGGCTGGAGCCACTGGACGGTGGGCGGCCTGCTGGCGCTCTGGGTGATCGGCTACGGCGGGGTGCAGACCCAGGTGCCGCGCCTCACCGGCCTGGTCAAGGGCGGGGCGCGAGGTGTCACGGCCTTCTGGGCGCTGGCACTGGCCGGCCTGCCGGCACTCCTGGCCCTGTTGCCCCTGGCCGAGGTGGGCTGGCTGGTGGTGGGCCTGCTGGCCTTCGGCGTGCTGTTCGCCATCAACTCCAGCTGGCACAGCTACCTGATCGTCCACTACGCCCGGGCCGACGGCGTCTCCATGGACGTGGGCTTCTACTACATGGCCAACGCCATGGGGCGCCTCGCCGGGACGCTGCTCTCGGGCTGGGTCTACCAGGTGTACGGGCTTTCCGCCTGCCTGTGGATCTCGGCGGCGCTGGTGGCGGCCAGCGCCCTGATGGCACTGGCGCTGCCGCGAGAAGCCCGGTAGTACGATAGCAACTAGACAAGTTGCGATAGCGAAAGGCGCCGGGGATAGGCCGTAGAGGGGGTCCTATGCCAGGGATGGCATCGGTAGCGCCCAGGGAAGGGTTCACAGCGCCCCCTCGGAGGCCTGTCGCCGGGAAAGCCTTGAGCGGTGTTGTGATTCGCAGTTCCCTTGGCCGCCCGGGCCTGAACTTGTCACGGTCCGTGGCGTAGAATGACCGAGAACCTCGATAAGGAACCCTCGATGTCGCTGGACCCGTTGCGCCTGTTCAAGTGCCTGAGTGACGAGACGCGCCTGATGCTGACCCTGCTGATCCTTCGCGAGGGCGAGCTGTGTGTCTGCGAGATGACCCACGCCCTGGAGGCCTCCCAGCCCAAGGTCTCGCGCCATCTCGCCCAGCTGCGCAACTGCGGGCTGCTCAACGACCGCCGCGAGGGCCAGTGGGTCTACTACGGCCTGGCGCCGGCGCTGCCCGAGTGGGCCATGGCGGCCCTGGAAGCCGCGGCCGAGGGGCAGTCGTCCGGCCTCGCCACACTCCAGGCCCGCCTGGCGGGCATGGGCAACCGCCCGGAGCGTCGCGCAGCGCTCTGTTGATCAGGGCTCGAGGCTGATCAGGGCTCGAGCAGCGCCTGGATCTCCGCGGCGCTGGCCATCTTGCCCTCGATCACCACCTCGCCGTCGACGCCCAGCGCCGGGGTGCGCATCACGCCCTTGTCGATGATGGCGTTCATGTCGGTGACCTTCTCGATCTCCACCGTGAGGCCCAGTGCCTCGGCGGCCTCGCGGGCGTTGGCGGTGAGCTGCTCGCACTTCCTGCAGCCCTTGCCGTAGATACTCAGTTTCATGGTGCGCTCCTGTGGGAGGGTCGTGTCAGGGAATGACCCGAGTCAGGGCCATAGCTGGCCATAGAGGTAGCCGGTGAAGGTCGCCATGACCACCACCAGCGCGCAATAGACCAGGGTCTTCTGGGTGCCCATGATGGTGCGGATCACCAGCATGTTGGGCAGCGAGAGCGCGGGGCCGGCCAGCAGCAGCGCCAGGGCCGGCCCCTTGCCCATGCCATTGCCGATCAGGCCCTGAACGATGGGCACCTCGGTGAGGGTCGAGAAGTACATGAAGCCGCCCAGCAGCGAGGCCAGGAAGGTGGACTGGAAGCCGTTGTCGCCCACCGCCAGCACCACCCACTCGGAGGGGATCAGGCCCTCCTCGTCGGGACGCCCCAGCAGCAGTCCGGCGATGAACACCCCGGCCAGCAGCAGCGGCATGATCTGCTTGGTGAAGTCCCAGCTCTGTTCGGCCCACTCGCGGTCGTCCTCGCGCAGGGTGGCGATCAGCATGATGCCGACGATGCCCACCGCGAAGGCCAGCTCCGGCACCCCGGGTACCAGCAGGGCGGCCAGCACCACGGCGCCGGTCAGCAGCGCCACCTGGCGCAGCGGCCAGCCCCAGCGGCGCATCAGCAGCAGGGCGAAGAGCCCGCCGAGCACCGCGGTGATCTGCCACTTCCAGGCGTGGATCGCCATCCAGGTGGGGCTGTCGGCGGCGGCCCAGTTGGCGAACACCAGGATGCCCACCATCAGGCCGAAGAAGGCCACCACCTGGCCCAGCGGGCGTCCGTCGTCGTCGGCGGCGAAGCCGCGAGCCGTCTGCTGGCTGCGGACCAGCTCCTCGCGGCGATAGAGCAGGTGCATGATCACCCCGATCACCACCCCGAAGAGGATGGCGCCGATGGCCCGTGCCAGGCCCAGTTCCAGGCCCAGCACCTTGGCGGTGACCACCACCGCCATGACGTTAATCGCCGGGCCCGAGTAGAGGAAGGCCACCGCCGGTCCCAGGCCGGCGCCGCGCCTGTAGATGCCACCGAACAGCGGCAGCACGGTGCAGGAGCAGACCGCCAGTAGCATTCCCGAAATTGATGCCATGCCGAAGGCCACCGGCTTGGGGGCCGCCGGGCCCAGGTAGCGCATCACCGCCCCCTGGCTCAGGTAGGCGGCCATGGCGCCGGCAATCAGGAAGGCCGGCAGCAGGCACAGGATCACATGCTCCTGGGCGTACCAGTGGGTCAGCCGGATGCCCTCCAGCACGGCGTTGTCGAAGCGCGACGTGCCGGCGGGCAGGAAGTAGATCAGCAGGAAGATGCCCACCACGGCGGCGATCCAGCGCAGCTGGTCGGGATTCTCCCGGGCCAGGGTCAGCAGGCGGGCAGGAGCGGCGTCGTGCGGGGAGGGCGAACTCGGCATCGGAAGCCTCGCGGTGGCGCGTCGACAGGGGCATTGTCAGGATATATGGCTGTTCGTATGTTTCCCAGCGTGACACGTCTTCGCCTTGACCGGCATCAATCCTTGGCGGTGCCGGTCGCGGTCGTTGCGAGGTGTTCGGCGGGCAGGCGGTGCATCGCCCACAGGCCCAGCACCGGCCCCGGCAGCAGCCACCACAGCACCCAGGCCCCCTCCAGCTCCCACAGGGTGGTGGTAAGCGAGATAGCGGGGATGGTCAGGGCGAAGCCCACGGCATTCATCACCGCCAGGGTCGCCCCGATCCGCTCGCGCGGGGCGCTGGCCGCGGCCAGGGCCGAGAACTGCGGCGAGTCGGCGATCACGGAAAGCCCCCACAGCGCCAGCAGGGCGAGCAGCAGCGTCGGCGGCAGCCAGGTTACCAGCGGGTAGGCCAGGCAGATCAGCCCCGAGGCGGCCAGCGCCCGGCGCGCCACCCACAGGCTGCCGCGCCGACGGCTCAGCGCACCGCCGCCCACGCAGCCCAGGAAGCCCAGGGCGATGACGCCGAACGCCAGCCACGGGATCCAGTCCGGTGAGGCGCCGAGGCGTGTCACCTCGCGGGCCACCAGGAAGGGCGTCAGCGTCCACAGCGCATAGAGTTCCCAGCAGTGGCCGAAGTAGCCCCCGGCCACGGCACGGAAACGTGCCTCGCGCAGCGCCGCCAGCCCGTCGAGCAGGCGCGCCTTCCCGCTCGAGGGCGGCAGGTGCGGGCCATCGCCCAGGGCCAGGATCAGGGCGCCACCGGCCAGCGCCAGGCAGGAGGCGCCCAGCAGCGGCCACTCCCAGGGCAGGCCCAGGCTGGCGCCGCGCAGCAGGTGGGGCAGGGCGGTACCCAGGGTCAGCATGCCGACCAGCCAGGCCAGTGCCGCCCCGGTGTGCTTGGGCGTCCAGCCGATGACGAGCTTCATGCCCAGCGGGTAGATGCCGGCCAGGCAGAGCCCGGTCAGCAGGCGCAGGGTGATCGCCAGGGGCCAGTGGTCGGCCACCAGCACGAAGCCAGAGTTGGCCAGGGCGCCGGCCAGGCAGGCGGCGGCGAAGATGCGGCTGGCGCGGAAACGGTCGGCAAGCCCCGTGGTGGCGATGAACAGGGTGCCGGCGATGAAGCCCGCCTGCACGGTGAGGGTCAGCCGGCCGAGGTCCGCCTCGGAGAAGCCCAGGTCACGGGAGAGCGAGAGCCCCACGCCGTTGACGGAGAACCACAGCGAGGTACCGAACAGCTGGGCCAACACGATGGTCAGCAGCGGGAAGCGCCGCAGCAGGGTCGCAGTCATGCCTTGATCCTCACCGGGAAGGTGCCGCGGCGCAAGCGGCGGGGGAGGGCTATCTCGACAACGCGACGCCGTCCACGAAGAGATGCCGGAGGCCAAGGAAGCCTTCCACATCCAGCCTCAGCCCCTGATCCACCAGCGTCGGGTCGATATAGAGCACCAGTCCCTCGAACTCGACGCGTGTATAGCATGCCGGCTCGCCCGGCGCCCTGGCCTCGGCCACCGCGATATCGGCCCCGCCGCCGCAGCAGCCATGGCGGGGAGAGAGTCGCACCGTGGCCACGCCACCCTTCTTTCGCAGCCACTCCCGGGCGCGCTCGCTGACCTCGATGGCCATGGCTCAGCCCCTGGCCTCGGGGAAGTGGTGCCGGGTCCGGTTGGCGATGCGCACCAGCGCCAGCATCAGCGGGACCTCCACCAGCACGCCTACCACCGTGGCCAGGGCCGCACCGGATTGCAGGCCGAACAGGGCGATGGCCGCGGCCACGGCCAGTTCGAAGAAGTTGCTGGCGCCGATCATCGCCCCGGGGGCGGCCACGTTGTGGGGCACCTTCCACGCCTTGGCCCAGCCGTAGGCGATGAAGAAGATCAGGAAGGTCTGAATGATCAGCGGGATGGCGATCAGCACGATATGCAGCGGCGCCTCGAGGATCACCTCGCCCTGGAAGGCGAACAGCAGCACCAGGGTGATGATCAGCCCGGTGGGCGTGACCGGCCCCACCCTCTTCATGAAGACGTTGTCGTACCACTCGCTGCCGTGGCGGGCGATCAGGATGCGCCGGGTCAGATATCCCGCGGTGAGCGGGATGACGATATATAGCAAGACCGACAGCGCCACGGTGTCCCAGGGCACCGGGATGTTGGAGACGCCGAGCAGGAACACCACGATGGGCGCGAAGGCGAACAGCATGATCAGGTCGTTGAGAGCGACCTGCACCAGGGTGTAGGCGGCATCGCCGCGGGTCAGGTAGCTCCACACGAAGACCATGGCGGTGCAGGGGGCCGCGCCCAGCAGGATAGCTCCGGCCAGGTACTGGCTGGCGCGCTCGGCGGGAATCAAGGGGGCGAATACCACCGTCAGGAAGAACCAGGCGATGGCGAACATGGTGAAGGGCTTGACCAACCAGTTCACGGTGGTGGTGATGAGAAGCCCCCTGGGCTGGCGGCGCACGCCCAGCACGGCGGTGAAGTCGATCTGCGCCATCATCGGGAAGATCATCGCCCAGATCAGCACCGCCACCGGGATCGACACCTGGGCGACTTCGAAGCGCGAGAGCGTCTCGGGGATCGCCGGGGCGAACTGGCCGAGCAGCACCCCGGCGACGATGGCCAGTGCCACCCACACCGAGAGGAAGCGCTCGAAGAGCCCCATGCCCTCCGTGGGGCTGGGTGAAGGGGTGTGTCGATGTGTGGCCATGACCAGAACCTCTGTCCAGAAATATATGTAATTCCGTATATTTTACGGCCATCCGCAAGGCTTGGCCATCCGCAGTGCCTGGCCATCGGCAGGATAGCAGGGTGAGAGAAACGGGAAGGCCCCGGGAGAGGGGATCGTCGTCAGTCCCTGACGGCCAGGAACTCCGCCACGATGTCGGCGAGCACCTCCGGGCACTCGCGGTGGGGCACATGGCCACAGGGCAGCAGCCGCGGCTCGGCTGGCCCCGGGGTCCTGGACGCGATGCGCCGCGGCTGGGCTAGTGAGCCGTACTCGTCATGCTCGCCGTGGATCGCCAGGGTCGGACAGCGCACCCGGGTCAGGGCGTCGTCGAGGGTCCAGCCGTCGAAGGCCTCGGAGTGCCAGTTGTCGACCCAGCTTCTCAGCACCCACTCGGCCTTGTCGCCGTGGTAGCGCGCGAGCCGCCTCATCGCGCCGGGCTCGGCGAAGGCCGCCTCCGCCTCGCGGATGCCGGCCAGGGTTAGCGGCTCGATGGTGGCCTGGGCCGCCACCGTCACCAGCGCCTCGCAGGCCTCGGCATGTCGGCCGGCGATCTCGACCGCCATGCCGCCGCCCACGCTGTGCCCCAGCAGCACGAAACGTTCGAGCGCGAGCCCCTCGCGCAGCGTGGCGAAGCCGCCGCTGGCCTCGTCGGCGACGAAGGTGGCCGGCTGGGGGCCGGGGTAGGGCGCCGACTCGCCGTAGCCGAGCCGGTCGTAGGCGATCACCTCGCGGCCGCTGGCCTCGGCCAGCAACGCCGGGAAGTCGCGCCACAGGGCGATGCAGCCCAGCGAGTCATGCAGCAGCACGATGGGGCTGGCCTGGGGCCTTGGCGACCGAGTCCTTGGCGACTGAGTCCTTGGCGACCGAGTCCCTGGCGCCTGGGGCCGCCAGCGGGCGACATGGAGGCCGCCCGCCGGGGTCTCGAGGGTCAGGGCCTGCATCAGTCGATGAGCTCGACCGCCACCGCGGTGGCCTCGCCGCCGCCGATGCACAGGCTGGCGATGCCGCGCTTGCCGCCCTTGGTGCGCAGGGCGTGGATCAGGGTGGCGATGATCCGCGAACCGGTGGAGCCGATGGGATGGCCCTGGGCGCAGGCGCCGCCGAACACGTTGACCTTGTCGTGGGGGATGTCGAGCCCGTCCATGGCCAGCAGGGTGACCACCGCGAAGGCCTCGTTGATCTCGAACAGGTCGACGTCGTCCACCGTCCAGTCCAGCTGCTTGAGCAGCTTTTCGATGGCGCCCACCGGGGCGATGGTGAACTCGCTGGGGTGCTGGGAGTGGGTGCTGTGGCCGAGCATGCGCGCCAGCGGCTTGGCACCCAGGCGCTCGGCGGCGGAGGCGCTTGCCAGGATCAGCGCCGAGGCGCCGTCGGAGATGGAACTGGAGTTGGCCGCGGTGATGGTGCCCTCCTTGGCGAAGGCGGGCCGCAGCGAGCGGATCTTGTCGAGACGGGCCTGGAAGGGCTGCTCGTCGTGGTCGACGACGTGCTCGCCCTTGCGGTCGCTAATGGTGACCGGGGCCATCTCGGCGTCCAGCTGGCCGGCCTCGGTGGCCGCCATGGCGCGCTCGAGCGAGGCGATAGCGAAGTCGTCCAGGCGTTCGCGGCTGTAGTCCCGGGCGCTGGCGATGTCCTGGGCGAAGACGCCCATCAGCTTGCCGGTCTCGGCGTCCTCCAGGCCGTCCAGGAACATGTGGTCCTTGAGCTCGCCATGGCCCAGGCGGTAGCCGGCGCGCGCCTTGGTCAGCACATGGGGCGCGTTGGACATGGACTCCATGCCGCCGGCCAGCATCACCTCGCCGCTGCCGGCGCGGATCAGGTCGTGGGCCAGCATGGTGGCCTTCATGCCCGAGCCGCACAGCTTGTTGATGGTGGTGGCGCCGATGGCATCGGGGATGCCGGCTTGGCGCATCGCCTGGCGGGCCGGGCCCTGCTTGACCCCGGCGGGCAGCACGCAGCCCATGATGCCCTCGTCGATGCTGTCGGCACCGATGCCGGCGCGCTCGATGGCGGCGCGGATGGCCACCGCGCCGAGCTCGGGGGCGGTCAGGCTGGAAAGGCTGCCGAGCATGCCGCCCATGGGGGTGCGCGCGGCAGAGAGGAAGACGATATCGTTGGCGTGGCTCATGGCGAGGCCTCCGTTGTGATTGTGATGCCAGTGGTCCTGGGAATGGTCGTGGCAGTGGTCGCGGCGAGCGTCGTTGGGCCCTCGGGCCCCGCACCGCGTTGACCCGTCCGCGGGGCTATGGTTTTCTCGGGGTCAACCAAGCAAGCGCTAGTGTGACTGCCGATGAATGTAATGAATGCCTCCCCGCGTCGCAAGGAACTGACCCGCCTGGCCGCCCAGCTGTTCGTCCAGGAGGGCTTCGATCGCACCACGGTGCGCATGCTGGCCCAGGAGATGGGCATCAAGTCCGGCAGCCTCTTCCACCATTTCCGCGACAAGCAGGAGATCCTCGCGGCGGTGATCGAGGAGGGCACCCAGAACGCCCTGGTGATCGCGCGCGAGGCGCTTGCTCGCTGTGACAGCAGCCCGCTGGCCCGGTTGCACGCCATGGCGCGTGCCCACCTGGAGACCCTGCTGACCGACCGCAACGCCCACGTGGTGGCGCTCTACGAGTGGCGCCGCCTGGACCCCGAGGCACGCGCCCACCTCAGCCACCTGCGCGACGCCTACGAGGCGCTGTGGGAGGAGGTGATCGACGCGGCCCTGGCCGAAGGGGTGATCCACGGGGACCGCTTCCTGGTCTCGCGCTTCGTGATGGGGGCGCTCAACTGGACGGTGCGCTGGTACGATCCCGACGGCCCCCGCAGCCCCGACGAGCTCGCCGACGAGCTGGTCGCCATGATCACCCGCACCGCGCCGGCCGCCTGAGCCGGCGCCTCTCGACCAACGTCTAGTCGTTTCTCCTCCCTCCGGCCTTGCCCTGTGCGACGTGACTCGCTAGCTTGGACCAAGCGCTTGTTAGGTTAACGCTTACGTCAACTGCAATCTACCGCAGCCACCGGTGCAGTGACGCCACGACACCCACGCTACAACAACCACAACTGGCCAGAGAGGACCCGCCCATGAGCACGCCAACCAGCCTGCCCGCCTACCGCGACTATCTGGAGCGTTTCTCCATCGATGACGTCATCGCTCGCCTGGACGACCACCAGGACGGCAAGGCCAACGCCTTCGAGTCCTGCTGCGGTCGCCACCTGCGCGCCGGCCGCGGCGAGGTGCTGGCCCTGGTCCAGGAGGACTCCCAGGGCAACGTCAACCGGATGACCTACGCCGAGCTCGAGGCCGAGAGCGCCCGGCTCGCCGGCTGGTTCGCCGAACGCGGCCTCGGCGTTGGCGACCGCATCGCCTGCATGCTGCCGCGCTCGCCGCAGCTGCTGGTGGCGATCCTGGCCACCTGGCGCATTGGCGCCGTCTACCAGCCCCTGTTCACCGCCTTCGGCCCCGACGCCGTGGACTATCGCCTGGGGCGCGCCGACACCAAGCTGGTGATCACCGATCACGCCAACCGCTTCAAGTTCGACGGCCTCTCCCAGTGCCCGCCGGTGCTGGCGGTGGGCGGCCCCAGCGCCGACCATGGCGACGACCTGGACTGGGCCGATGCCCTGGCCCATGCGCCCATCGAGGCCGCACCGCCGCGCCTTTCCCGCGACGCCCCCTTCCTGCAGATGTTTACCTCCGGCACCGTGGGCAAGCCCAAGGGCGTGGCGGTGCCGCTGGCCGCCATGCCGGCCTTCGCCCTCTACATGGAGCTGGCCGTCGACCTGCGCGACACCGACCGTTTCTGGAACATGGCCGACCCGGGCTGGGCCTACGGCCTCTACTACGCCATCGCCGGGCCGCTGCTGCTGGGCGTGACCACCCACTTCTGCGAGGCGGGCTTCAGCGCCGAAGGGGCGCTGGCCTTCATGAAACGCCACCGCATCACCAACTTCGCCGCCGCGCCCACCGCCTACCGCCTGATGAAGGCCTCCGGCCTGTTCGACGACGCCCACCAGACCCTCGAGCTGCGCGCGGCGAGCTCCGCCGGCGAGCCGCTCAACACAGAGGTGGTCACCTGGGTGGAGCGCTCCCTGGGCTGTCCGGTCATGGACCACTATGGCCAGACCGAGACCGGCATGACCTGCAACAACCACCACGCCCTGGACCATCCCAAGCACGTCGGCGCCATGGGCGTGCCGATGCCGGGCTACCGCCTGGCGATCCTCGACGCCGAGTACAACGAGCTGCCCCCGGGCCAGCCGGGCGTGCTGGCGGTGGACATCGAGAACTCCCCGGCGCACTTCTTCGCCGGCTACACCTGGCAGGAGAAGCACCCCTTCGCCGAGGGCTACTACCTGACCGGCGACGTGGTGATCCGCAACGAGGACGGCACCTTCCAGTTCGCCGGCCGTGACGACGACATCATCACCACCGCCGGCTACCGCGTGGGGCCCACCGACGTGGAGAACAGCGTGATGACCCACCCGGCGGTGGCCGAATCCGCCGCCGTGGGCCAGCCTGACGAGATCCGCGGCGAGATCATCAAGTCCTACGTGGTGCTGCGCGCCGGCTATGAGGCAAGCGATGAGCTGGCCGACGAGATCCGCCAGCAGGTGCGCGAGCGCCTCTCCACCCACGCATTCCCGCGGGTGATCGAGTTCGTCGAGGAGCTGCCCAAGACCCCGAGCGGCAAGATCCAGCGCTTCAAGCTGCGCGCCGACGCCGTGGACAAGGCCGACGCGGCGCCCGCAAAGTAACCCAAGGACCCCGATATGCACGTCAAGGACCATACCTTTCTGATCACCGGCGCCGCCTCCGGGCTGGGCGCGGCCACCGCCGAGCGGCTGGTCGCCGCCGGCGGCCGGGTGGTGCTCTGCGACCTCTCCGAGGCCGTGGAGGCCCACGCCGAGCGCCTGGGCGATGCCGCCCGGGCGGTGCGCGGTGACGTCACCTCGGGTGACGACATCCAGGCCGCCGTCGATGCGGCCGTCGCCCTCGGTGGCGAGCGCGGCCTCGCCGGTGTGGTGCATTGCGCCGGCGTGGTCAGCGTGGCCAAGCTGGTCGACCGCGAGGGCAACCCCGCCGACCTCGAGGCCTACAACCGCACCATCCAGATCAACCTGGTGGGCACCTTCAACGTCATGCGCCTGGCCGCCGCCGCCATGGCGAAGAATGCCCCGGGCGAGGACGGCGAGCGCGGGGTGATCATCAACACCGCCTCCATCGCCGCCATGGACGGGCAGGTGGGGCAGTGCGCCTACAGCGCCTCCAAGGCCGGGGTGGTGGGCATGAGCCTGCCCGCGGCCCGAGAGCTCTCGCGCCACGGCGTGCGGGTGATGGCCATCGCCCCCGGGGTCTTCGAGACCCCGATGATGAGCGAGATCCCCGACGAGGCCGCCCAGGCGCTGGCCGCCGCCGTGCCCTTCCCCAAGCGGCTCGGCAGGCCCGACGAGTATGCCCGCCTGGCGGAGCAGATCATCACCAACCCCATGCTCAACGGCGAGGTGATCCGCCTGGACGGCGGGATTCGCATGCAGTAACGCCCTTCGGGCAGCCGCAAGCCACCAGGAGCAAGCCGCAAGGAACCCCCTTGGCTTGCTCCTTTTTTGTTCTGCGGATGCGGGCCACCCCTTGTGACTTGCAGCTTGTAGCTCGGCGCTGCGGGTAAAACGAACGCTTGACTCCCAAACCTCTCGGGCGTAATTTCAAACACGTGTTTGAAAGCGGCCGCCGCCGCCTTGCTGCGCCCGGTCACCGGCGCCATCGATTGTGGAGAGTTCGAGATGCCCGACTATCAGGCCCCCCTGCGCGATATCCGCTTCGTCATGGACGAGCTGCTGGACTACCCGGCCCACTACGCCCGCCTGCCCGGCGGCGAGGAGGCGAGTCCCGACGTGGTCGCCGCCATCCTGGAGGAGGGTGCGCGGTTCGCCCGCGAGGTGCTGCTACCGCTCAACCAGAGCGGTGACGAGGAGGGCTGCCTGCTGGAAGGCGGCGAGGTGAAGGCGCCGAAGGGCTTCAAGGCCGCCTATGCCCAGTACGTGGAGGGCGGCTGGCCGAGCCTGGCCGCCGAGCCCGAGCATGGCGGCCAGGGCTTGCCGCATTCGCTTGCCATGGTGCTCAACGAGATGATCTGCGCCACCAACCTGGCCTGGGGCATGTACCCGGGGCTCTCCCACGGCGCCGCCGATGCCCTGCGTCACCACGGTACCGAGGCGCAGCAGGCCACCTACCTGACCAAGCTGGTGGAGGGCACCTGGACCGGCACCATGTGCCTCACCGAGCCCCACTGCGGCACTGACCTCGGCCTGATCAAGACTCGTGCGGTACCCACCGCCGACGGGGCCTATGAGATCACCGGGACCAAGATCTTTATCTCCGCGGGCGAGCACGACCTGGCCGAGAACATCGTGCACCTCGTGCTGGCCAAGCTGCCCGATGCCCCCGAGGGCTCCAAGGGCATCTCGCTGTTCGTGGTGCCGAAGTATCTTCCCACTGAAGCGGGTGATCCTGGCGAGCGCAACGGCGTGGTGTGCGGTTCGCTGGAGCACAAGATGGGCATCCACGGCAACGCCACCTGCGTGATGAACTTCGACGCGGCCAAGGGCTTCCTGGTGGGCGCCCCCAACAAGGGGCTGGCCTGCATGTTCACCATGATGAACGCCGCGCGCATCGGCGTCGGCATCCAGGGCCTGGGCCTCACCGAGGCGAGCTTCCAGAACGCCCTGGCCTACGCCCGCGACCGCCTGCAGATGCGTGCCCTTTCCGGCCCCAAGGCGCCGGAGAAGGCCGCCGACCCGATCATCGTCCACCCGGACGTGCGCCGCATGCTGCTGACCCAGAAGGCCTTCGCCGAGGGCGGCCGGATGCTGACGCTCTACACCGCCCAGATGATCGACATCGTCGAGCACGGCACGGACGCCGCCGAGAAGGCGCGCGCCGAGACCCTGCTCGGCCTGCTGACCCCCATCGTCAAGGCGTTCCTCACCGAGGCGGGCTTCGAGGCGACGAATGAAGGGGTACAAGTATTTGGTGGGCACGGCTTTATCCGCGAGTGGGGCATGGAGCAGCTGGTGCGCGACGCGCGCATCACCCGTCTCTACGAGGGCACCACCGGCATCCAGGCCCTCGACCTGCTGGGCCGCAAGGTGCTGATGAGCCAGGGCGAGAGCCTCAAGGTGTTCACCAGGGAGATCCACAAGTTCTGCCAGGCCGAGGAGGGCAACGCTGAGCTCGCCGAGTTCGTGCGCCCGCTGGCCAGGCTCAACCAGGAGTGGGGCGAGGTGACCATGGCCATCGGCATGAAGGCCATGAGCGACCGCGAGGAGGTGGGCGCGGCCAGCGTCGACTACCTGATGTACTCGGGCTACGTGACCCTCGCCTATCTGTTCGCCCGCGCCGCCAAGCAGGCCTGGGCGGCGCTGGCCGAAGGCAGCGGGGAGGCCGCCTTCTACCGCGCCAAGCTCGACACCGCACGCTTCTTCTACCAGCGCCTGGTGCCGCGCACCCGGGCCCACAAGGCCGCCATCGAGGCCGGCGCCGAGCCGCTGATGGCGATCGGCGCCGAGGACTTCGGGCTAGGCTTCGAGATCTGATAGCTAGCGTTTTCGGTGAGTCGCCGTGACAGGTGGCGGGGGCAACCCCGCCGCCTTTCCTGTTTGTGCGGCTCCGGCGTTTCGCGCCGGCAGGGCGCAGGGAAATCCCATTCGACAATGGTGGGGAGGCCGTTGGCCCCTGATTTGCATATAGTTGGCGGGTTTGTCGATATTCTGCCGCCTGAACTTGCCAGTCTCGGCACAATACCGCTCACTCTGGGCAAAATTCCCGGGGACGCAGGCAGTAAGGTATAGGCGGCACCCTGTGCGTATCGACGCATGCTCGTTGCACCGACATGGATCATTGGGAGACAAAAAAATGTACAAGATGACGCGA
The DNA here is from genome assembly GCF_900104135.1 of Halomonas shengliensis. Classification (GTDB taxonomy): domain Bacteria; phylum Pseudomonadota; class Gammaproteobacteria; order Pseudomonadales; family Halomonadaceae; genus Halomonas; species Halomonas shengliensis. The sequence continues at coordinate 117,870 of NZ_FNIV01000005.1, forward strand.
ATCGCCCTTTCCGTGGGTCTGGCCGCCGGTCTGGCGACCGGTTCCGCGATGGCCGAGGCCGCCGAGAGCTGGAAGATGGCAACGCCGTGGAGTGGCGGCCCCTGGCTCGAGCGTGATGCGGAGACCTTCGCCAACTACGTCAATCAGCTGACCGGTGGCGAGATCGAGATCGAGGTCTTCCCGGGCGGCACCCTGGGGGGGGCCCTGCGTGTTACCAACACGGTGACATCCGGCGTCGCCGAGGTAAGCCACAACTACATCAACTACGACTACGGCACCGACCCCACCGCAGCGCTGCTGGCGGGGCACTCCAGCGGCCTGACGCCCGAGGAGTTCATGCTGTGGATGTACGAGGGCGGCGGCGTGGAGCTCTATGAGCAGTTCCGCCGTGAGGTATTCGACGTGGTGGCCTTCCCCTGCTCCATCCTGGGCACCGAGATCTTCCTGCACTCCAACAAGAAGGTGCAGACCCTCGAGGACTTCCAGGGCCTGCGTCTGCGCACCTCCGGTGCCTGGGCCGAGATCGCCTCTCGCCTCGGGGCCTCCACCGTGGTGATGGCCGGCGGCGAGATCTACAGCGCCCTGGAGCGTGGCGTGATCGATGCCGCCGAGTGGGGCAGCCCCGAGATGAACCGGCCCACCGGTTTCCAGGAAGTGGCCCAGTACGTGATCCTGCCGGGGGTCCATCAGTCCGGTGGCTTCCTGGAGTGCCAGGTCAATCAGGAAGCCTGGGACGGGCTGAGCGAGGAGCAGCAGGACCTGCTGCGCGTGGCCGGCAAGCTGAGTGTCTACGACTCCTGGCTGGCCAGCTCCTTCGCCGACCTGGACGCCTACCAGGCGCTGATCGACGGGCCCAACGAGATGGTCCAGCTCGACGACTCCTTCATCCAGGCCATCTATGACGAGACTGAGGCCTGGGAGAACGAGTACGCCGAGGAGAACGAGTGGTTCGCCCGCGTGCTGGAGTCCCAGCGCAGCTTCAAGGAGGCCATGAGCCGCTGGCCCGAGTACCGCCTGCCCATCGGCGGCGCCAACAACTGAGCCACGACCGGCTGGCAACAAGGAGGAGAGGCCGTCTGGCCTCTCCTCTGCTGTCTGGGCAAGGTCAACGGGAATCCATGACATGAGAGTCATCAACCTAATCGAGAGCCTGACTCGCCGAGCCGGCTGGGTCGGTGCGGTGCTGATCTTTCCCCTGATCGGCGCCCTGGTCTACGAGGTGTTCAGCCGCTATGTGATGGGTCGGCCTACCATGTGGGCCTTCGAGATCAGCTACATGGTGATGGGGGCCATCTTCATGCTGGGCATGGCGAACGCGCTTCGCGTCGGCCAGCACGTCAGCGTGGACATCCTCAGCCTGCAGCTGGGGCAGCGCAGCAATGCACTGGTGCGGCTGGTGGGCTACGTGCTGTTCCTGCCGATCCTGGTGTGGCTGGTCTGGGAGCTGTCGAAGTATGCCCTGGCCGCCTTCGAGTCCAACGAGCGCTCGGGGCGCTCGGCCTGGAATCCGGTGATCTGGCCGGTGTTCACCGTGTGGTTCGTCGGCTTCCTGCTGCTGGCGCTGCAGGTGCTGGCCGAGCTGCTCAAGTCCCTCGCCATCCTGACGGGGCGGCCGGTGGACGGGGAGGGTGAGGCATGAGCGATTACCTGGCCCTGCTGATGTTCCCGGCGCTGATGGCCTTCATCATCGCCGGCTTCCCCATCGCCTTCTCCATGATCGTGGTGGCTACGATCTTCGGCATCATGCAGTTCGGCGACGCCGCGGCCTACCAGCTGCTCACCAAGATCGAGGATACCGCCTCCAACTCCATCCTGGCGGCGGTGCCGCTGTTCATCTTCATGGGCGCGGTGCTGGAGCGCTCCGGCATCGCCGAGCGCCTGTTCGGTGCCATCCATCTCTGGACCACACGCCTGCCCGGCGGGCTGGGCGTCGGCGCCATCATCATGGGGACGCTGTTCGCCGCCTCCAGCGGCGTGGTGGGTGCCACCGAGGCGGTGATCGGCATGCTGGCAGTGCCGGTCATGCTCAAGCACCACTACGACAAGCGGCTGCTCTCCGGCACCATCTGCGCCAGCGGTTCGCTGGGCACCGCCATACCGCCCTCCATCACGGTGGTGGTGCTGGGCCCGGTGGCCGGGGTTTCGGTAGGGTCGCTGTTCAGCGGACTGCTGCTACCGGGCTTCCTGATGGCGCTGTTCTTCCTGCTCTACATCATCGGCGTGGCCTACCTGAAGCCGGAGATGGCGCCCCGGATCAAGGAGAGCGAAGAGGTCGCGCTGTTCGAGAAGTTGCGCATCACGCTGGTGGCGCTGCTGCCCACCATGGCGCTGATCTTCGTAGTGCTGGGCACCATCCTGATGGGGGTGGCCACGCCGACGGAGGCCGCGGCCTGCGGTGCCCTGGGGGCGGTGGTGCTGGCGCTGGCCTACCGCAACCTCACCCTGACGGTGCTCTGGCACGCGGCGATACGCACCATGAACATCTCCGCCATGATCCTGCTGATCGTGATGGGCGGCAGCATGTTCGCCGGGGTGTTCTTCGCCGCCGGCGGCATGGCCACCGTGCAGTCGCTGCTGATGGGCACCGGACTCGAACCCTGGATGATCCTGGCGCTGATCCTGCTGATCACCTTCATCGCCGGCTTCGTCCTCGACCTCATCTCGGTGGTGCTGATCATCATCCCGGTGGCGATGCCTGTCGTCCGGGCGCTCGGCTTCGACGAGATCTGGTTCTGCGTGGCGTTCCTGGTGGTGCTGCAGACCAGCTACCTGACGCCCCCGCTGGCGCCGGCGATCTTCTACCTGAGGGCCATCACGCCCCCCGAGGTGACGCTGCGCCACATGTATGCCGGCGTGGTGCCCTTCATCATCGCCCAACTGGTGGTGCTGGGGCTGGTCCTGGCCTTCCCGGCCCTGGCCATGTGGCTGCCGGATGCCATGAGCGGTCCTTCCTGGAAATAGCCGGAGTCGGCACGGCATGAGCAGGCGGCGGGGGCAACCTCGCCGCCTTTCTTGTGGGGGAATCTCTGGTGCCGGCGGGGCAGGACAGGCATGATGCGCCAGATCCACGTTGTTTCGACGCGCGCCCAGGGCGCCGGGAGGCCCGCATGACCCGTACCACCCGCCTGCAGGAGCTGATCCGCCTCCTGCGCCATCGCCGCGAGCCCATGCCCGGCCCGGAACTTGCCGAGGCGCTGGGCGTCTCGCTGCGCACCCTCTACCAGGAGGTCGCCGTGCTGCGCGCGGTGGGCATCGAGGTGGTCAACACGCCCGGCGAGGGCTATGTGTTGCCGCCCGAGGTGACGCTGCCGCCGCCGGCGCTGGCCGAGCCGGGTGCGCCAGGGAAGGCCGAGGGTGCCTCGGACGAGACGGCGCCCGCGGAGCTGGTGTTCTACACCAACCCGCTGTCGCGGGGTGGCATCGTGCACTGGATGCTCGAGGAGCTCGGCGTCAACTACCGCACGGTGCCGATCGCGTACGGCGCCGCCATGAAGTCGCCGGAGTACCTCGCCATCAACCCGCTGGGCAAGGTGCCTGCCATTCGCCACGGCGACACCGTGGTGACCGAGTCCGCGGCGATCTGCGCCTACCTGGCCGATGCCTTTCCCGAGGCGGAGCTGGCGCCGCCGACCGCCGCCCGGGGCGACTACTACCGCTGGCTGTTCCTCGCCGCCGGGCCGCTGGAGAGCGCCACCGCCCTCAATGACCTGGGCGTGGTGCCCACGCCGGAGCAGGCGCAGCGCCTGGGCTGCGGCGACTACTGGACGCTGGTGGAGACCCTGGCCGGCGCCGTGGCGGGCCGGCCCTTCATCGCCGGCGACGCCTTCAGCGCGGCGGATGTCTACGTGGGCTCGCACATCGGCTGGGGCATGCAGTTCGGCACCCTGCCACGTCGCCCCGAGTTCGAGGCCTACTGGGCGGGCCTGGCCGAGCGGCCAGCCCAGCGGCGCTGTGCGGCATTCATCGAGCAGGCGCGCATCACCGGCTGAGGCCGGCGCGCCTCAGGCGCCGTGCAGGCGGCGGTGCAGCTCGCGGATCCGCTCGGCGAAGGCCGGCACCGGCCCCTCGACCACCGCGTCCGGCACCACCTGCCGAATCGGCAGCGGGGCCACCGGCGCCGGGGCGACGCCCATCTCCTCGAGCCAGCCGATGAGCTGCTGGGTGGAGCTGGCGTAGACGATCCGCCCCAGGCCCACCCAGCCGTGGGCGGCTGCGCACATGGGGCAGTGCTCGCCCGAGGTGTAGACCGTGGCCCGGGCGCGCTGCTCGGGCGTCAGGTGCTCCGCCGCCCAGCGTGCCAGGAAGAACTCCGGATGCTGGGTGGCATCCCCGCCGGCCACATGGTTGTGGTCCTCCGCCAGCACCTCGCCGTCGCCGCTCACCAGCACCGAACCGAACGGCTCGTCGCCCGCCTCCAGGCCCTTCTCCGCCAGCGCCACGCAGCGCTCCAGGTGGGTCATGTCCGTGTCGTCGATCATGCTCAGGGCTCCTTGGGTCTCCGTGTGAGCCACCAGCATACGCCATGCGCGGCGCCGGCCAAGCCGGGTCCCGGTTCGGCACGGTCGCCTGCGGATGCCACACTGTGGCCACCCCCTTCCCGAGGAGCCAATCATGAGCAATGGACCCTATGGGCAACTCGCCTGCGGCTGCGGCGCCGTCACGCTGCTGGTGTGCGGTGCCCCCCTCGGCCACGCCCGGGATGCCGAGGATGAGCCCGTGAGCCTCTGGCCCGAGGAGGCCATCCAGCTCGGCCAGGGCGCCGATGAGCTCGCGGTGGTGCCGGATGCCCGGTGCCTGGCTGCCTGGCAGTGCCGGCGCTGCGGCGAGCGCCTGCTGTACGCCGATGACGAGGCCGGCGTGGCGGTGCTGGCGGACTCAGCGGAGGAGGGCGACGAGGCGGGCCTGGCGCTGACCACGTCTCAGCAACGCTGGCTCGCGGCGCTGGGCTATCGGGTCGACGTCGGGCCCTAGCGGCGGGGCATCGTGGGCGAAAGGGCAGGGGAGGCGGCCATGCCTCCCCTGTCGGCTCATAGGGTGCGCAGGTCGCAGCTCACCGCCGGGTTGAAGGGTGCCAGGTTGCCGCTCGGATTGGTGCGAAACCAGACATGCTGGTCGTAGTGGGGCTCGAAGCCATGGGCCTGGTCGCCGGGGATGGCCGGGTCATCCGCCATGTAGTCCCAGCGGCGGCCCAGGAAGCTCGGCGGCTCACTGTGGCCGGCCTCCTGCCAGGCCCGCACGAACACCAGGTTCTCGATGCCCACCAGCATCATGGCGCCGTCCGCCTGGGGTTCGTAGAGCAGGATGGCGGGGGTCATGAAGTCGGTATGGGTACCGTTGCCGTTCACGCGGGGCTCGGTGGTGGTGAGGCCCAGCAAGTCGGGGCGCAGGTAGTGGATGCCCATGTGCCCGAGTTCCGGTGGCAGGCCATGCGCACCGGCCTTGACGCATTCGCCGGAGGGATCCGGCACATAGCCTTCCGCCAGGGCCACGCTGATGTCCTCGAAGCGCTGCATGGCGGTGCGCAGCGTCTCGATCATTGCCTCGGTGTCGTCGGCCACCAGGGGCGCGGTCGGCAAGGCCGCCGCCGCAAGCCCGATGGCGAGGACGCCGCCCCGCAGGATGCCACTCATCTCGTGATCCTCCAGGTGCGCCGGTCTGCCCAGCTCACTGCTGGCGACCGGCACGAATGCGCTGCCTGCCGGTGCGGCAAGCCGAGCGCGAAGGGCGGTCCATCCCTATCACTATAGCCAGCGCGTAACCTCAGTGCCGCTACTGATCGAGGCCCTTGGAGCGTGGGCAGGGCAGGCATGGCATCCCGAAGCCCCCCGAGCTAGGCTGCAATGGCAAGGCAGGAGAGCAAGGCCCACAAAGGCCGGCGCAGGGGCAGGGATGCAGGATGATGATGTGACTCAGCAGACGCTACGCTTACCGGCGTTTTCTCGGACCAGGGACCAGGCCCCACTCCGAAAAAACGCCGGTCTTGTTTTGGCTCTCTTATGTCCGGATTTGAGCCAGGGGGACATTTTCGACCCGTCGCCCACTTTTGCTGCCGCAAATGCCTGGGCTGCCTCAAACGCATCTTCGCTGAGGCATTACACCAGTATTTCCTAAATTTCTGCTTCTGGCCGACAGCTGATGTGTCACGTGTTGCACTTGGTCATTGAGACCGCCCTATCTGGGTACAGATTAGGAACGATTGGGAAGCTCGTCATATATCGGACTGTCGCGCTAGGTCGACGACTGCCGTGAGTAAATAAAGGAAAAGGCCCGCCCCGACAGTGTCGGGGCGGGCCTCCCTCTGGGGCGTCGGCCCCTATTTCGATTGGCCTCGGCTCAGTACTCGCCGAGCTCCGCTTCCAGCTTGAACATCGCGGCCGAGAGCTCACCCAGGGTCATTACGGGCTCCTCGGGAGCCACGGCGGATGGCCAGGCCTTCAGCGCGTCTTCGTAGGCCGCCAGCAGCTCGCTGTAACTCTCGTCGTCATACAGGTCAGACTGCATTTCGAGCAGCGACTTGGCGGTGAGCACGAAACCGCGGCTGTCCTGGTACTCGAGTACATTGACGAACTGACCATCATCCACGGCTTCCTCGTACTCGTGCAGCGCCTGGCGAAGCAGTGCCAGCTGGACGCGGCTCTGGAAGGCCACATCCTCGCGTAGCTCGCCTTCGACGTCCTGCATGGCGGAATCGATGGCATCGATGGCCGCCGAGTAGGCGTCGGCATGGCCACCCCAATCGCCTCCTTCACGAGCCTGTTCGACCAGGGCCTCCAGTGTGCCCTCGAAATTCGTAACGTCGCGGTTCTCGAAGGCTGACTCCAAAGGCTCGTAGTGCTCGTGGAGGGGGTGACCGAAATGCGGCTGAGCGGCGGTCTGCTCACCGGCCTGATAGAGCTCACGCGCGACGGCCAGGTGCCCCTTCATCATGGCCAGGTTGGTGTAGTAGACACCGGGGTTGCTGGCGTCGATGGCGTGGCCGGCTTCACCCCCTTCGCCACCTTCACCACCAGTCGAGGCGTTCAGGTAGGTGAAGACCGCATAGGGATCGGCTGCAGTGCCGCCTTCACCGCCTTCACCGCCTTCACCGCCTTCACCGCCTTCACCGCCTTCACCGCCTTCACCGCCTTCACCGCCTTCACCACCTTCACCGCCTTCAGTGTGGTGGCCGGCCTCACCGCCTTCCCCACCTTCCTCTTGGGCATAGCCGGCTTCGCCTCCCTCGCCGCCTTGATCTGCGTGAACCAACAGCAGGTTGTCGGGGCCTTGGGTGAACTCATCTGGGACGCCGGTTTCGGCCCAGCTAGCTGCGCTGGTGCCCAGAAGAACGCTGGTACCGACGCCGACCCACAGCTTGGCGCGGATATTGTTGGACATTTGGGGTTCCTTATCGATTGCGATTGCCAGGGGATACGGCCATGCAGGCCATGGTCACAACGCCAATAGGGTGCCAAGTGAGAAAGAGTAATGCAAATGATTCACACTTGTTTATAATCGACTCTGAACCCTAACGACTGGAGCTCACACGTGATCCTCTGCATCGATCAGGCCATCTCCCCCGAGCTGCTGTCCCGCGTCAGGGCTACCCTGGCGGAAACCGACTTCCGCGACGGTCGGGAGACGGCCGGCTGGCATGCTCGCACGGTGAAACAAAACGAACAGGCCGATGGGCGACAGCCAGAGATCGCCGAGCTCCGCCAGGAAGTCGTCAAGGAGCTCCAGGCCAACCCTCTCTTTCAGATGGCGGCTCGTCCACGGCGCATGAAACCTTTGATGTTCAGCCGCTACCAAGAGGGCATGACCTACGGGAACCATGTCGACGATGCGATCATGGCCACCCCCCAGGGCGCCATGCGTACCGACCTGTCGTTCACCCTCTTCATCAACGACCCAGACAGCTACGACGGCGGCGAATTGCTCGTCGACTCGACCGCCGGTGAGCAGACCTACAAGCTACCGGCAGGCGCACTGATCCTATATCCCTCCTCGACGCTGCATCGGGTCGAGCCGGTCACTCGAGGTGAGCGTCTAGCCGTGGTGGGCTGGGTCCAAAGCCAGGTCCGTGACCCACAGCAGCGTGAGATCCTCTTCGACCTGGATACCACCCGTCGACAGGAGTTCGAGTCCAACGGTAAGACTCGTACCTTCGACATGCTCTCGAAGAGCCTGGCGAATCTGATAAGGATGTGGGCGGAAATCTGACGGCCACTGGCAAGCATCTGCCCTTCAGGAAAATGAAGGTTCGTTTTATGAAGGGCTCACCAGGCTGCGTGTACGCATCTGGCCGACATCGGATATGGCATGCCCGGTGGCGATGTCGCAAACGGGCACGCTATATCCTCTTGGGCGTTGCCAGTAGATGACTCTGCACCTCTCTCGCTTAGTCAGTCAGCGGACTTCAGCTTCACAAGCCTCAGACGCAGCGCGTTGGCGATCACGCTGACCGAGGAGAGGGACATCGCCGCGGCGGCGATGATCGGCGACAGCAGCATGCCGGTGAAGGGGTAGAGGATACCGGCGGCGATGGGCACCCCCGCGGCGTTGTAGATGAAGGCGAAGAAGAGGTTCTGGCGGATGTTGCGCATGGTGGCTCGCGACAGCCGGTGTGCCTCGACGATGCCGGTCAAATCCCCGCGCAGCAGGGTCACGCCAGCGCTCTCGATGGCCACGTCGGTGCCGGTGCCCATGGCGATGCCCACGTCGGCGGTGGCCAGGGCAGGGGCGTCGTTGACGCCGTCGCCGGCCATCACCACCACGCGACCCTCGTCACGCAGGCGCTCCACCACGCGCCCCTTGTCCTCGGGGAGCACCTCGGCCTCCACCTCGTCGATGCCCAGGCGTCGTGCCACCGCCTCGGCGGAGGTGCGGTTGTCGCCGGTGAGCATGACCACCCGAATGCCGTCGGCCTGCAGGGCTTGGATGGCCGCCTCGGTGGTCTCCTTGACCGGGTCGGCGATGGCTAGCAGGCCCGCCAGGCGACCGTCCACCGCGGCGAAGATCACGGTGGCGCCGTCGCCGCGCAGCCGTTCGGCCTCGTCTTCATGCTCGGCCAGGGCCACGCTCTCGCTCTCCATCAGCAGGCGGTTGCCCAGGGCGATCCGACGGCCGTCGACGTTGCCCACCACGCCCTTGCCGTTGGGTGAATCGAAGTCCGTGGCCTCCGTCGGCTCGACGCCATCCTCCTTGGCCCGCTCGACGATCGCCTGGGCCAGGGGGTGTTCGCTGCCGCGCTCCACCCCCGCGGCCAGACGCAGCAGCTCCTGCTTATCGAAGCCCTCGGCCGGGCGCACTTCGGTGACCCGCGGCTTGCCTTCGGTGAGGGTGCCGGTCTTGTCGACCACCACGGTGTCGACCTTCTCCAGGCGCTCCAGCGCCTCGGCGTCGCGGATCAGCACCCCCGCCTGGGCCCCTCGACCCACGCCGACCATGATCGACATGGGGGTGGCCAGCCCCAGGGCACAGGGGCAGGCGATGATCAGCACGCTGACCGCGGCGATCAGCCCGAAGGCCATGGGTGGTGCCGGTCCCCACAGCGACCAGGCGATGAAGGCCACCACGGCCACCAGGATCACTGCCGGCACGAAGACGCCGGCGACCCTGTCGGCCAGCCCCTGGATCGGCGCCCGGCTGCGCTGGGCGCTGGCCACCATCTGCACGATCTGCGACAGCATGGTGTCGCGGCCCACCTTGTCGGCGCGCATGATGAACGAGCCCTGGCCGTTGATGCTGCCGCCGATCACGCCGTCGCCGGCCTCCTTGCGCACCGCCAGCGGCTCGCCGGTGACCATCGACTCGTCGATGTTAGAGCGCCCCTCCAAGACCTCGCCATCCAGCGGCACCTTATCGCCGGGGCGCACGCGCAGGCGATCACCCACCTGGACCTTGTCCAGGGAGACCTCCTCCTCCTGGCCGTCGTCGTCCAGGCGGCGAGCGGTGGCCGGCGCCAGGTCGAGCAGGGCGCGGATCGCCCCGGAGGTCTTCTCCCGGGCACGCAGCTCCAGCACCTGGCCGAGCAGCACCAGCACCACGATCACCGCGGCGGCCTCGAAGTAGACCGCCACCGAGCCATCGGCCTGGCGGAAGGTCTCGGGGAAGATGCCCGGCACGATCGTCGCCAGCAGGCTGTAGATCAGCGCCGCCCCGGTGCCGATGGCGATCAGGGTGAACATGTTGAGGCTGCGCCGCACGATGGAACGCCAGCCGCGCACGAAGAAGGGCGCGCCTGCCCAGACCACCACGGGGGTGGCCAGCAGCAGCTGGATCCAGTTCGAGACCTGGGGGGCGATCAGGTGGTCGAGGCCGAACACATGGCCGCCCATTTCCAGTACCAGCACCGGCAGCGCCAGGACCAGCCCGATCCAGAAGCGCCGGGTCATGTCCTTGAGTTCCTCGGAAGGCCCGCTATCGGCGGTGACCGTCTCGGGCTCCAGGGCCATGCCGCAGATCGGGCAGTCCCCCGGCCCCTCCTGGCGGATCTCGGGGTGCATCGGGCAGGTGTAGATCGTGCCGGGTGGCGCCGGCTCGGCGGGGCTGTCGTCGCCCTGCAGGTAGGTGTCAGGGTCTCCTTCGAACTTCTGCCGACACCTCGCCGAGCAGAAGTACCAGGTCTTTCCCGCGTGACTGGCCCGGTGTTCGGTCTGGTGGGGATCGACCGTCATCCCGCAGACGGTATCCGTCACCTCGTGGGTGTGCGACTGGGTCATGCGCCATCCTCCCTGCTGTGGCTGTCACTCGCCTCGTGCGAATGAGCATGGTGGCCGGCGTCCTGGGCGGGCCGCCGGGAAAGAAAGGCGTATTCCGCCACCAGGATGATGGCCATCGCGGCGGCGGCAACGTAGAGCACCAGCGGGTCGGTGGTGGCCTTGACCCAGAGGAAGCCTGCCAGCACCACTAGGTCGAGGGCGATCGCGGCCAGCAGGATGGCCGGGCGTGCCGCCACGTCATCCCGCAGGTGGCGCAATACCCCCCAGTGGATGGCGATATCCATCACCAGGTAGAAGATGATGCCGAGTGCCGCGATGCGGCTCAGGTCGAAGAACGCCGTCAGCAGCAGGCCGAGCACGATGGTATAGACCAGGGTGTGCTTCTGGATGCTGCCCGGCATATGGAAATGGCGATGCGGCACCAGCTTCATCTCGGTCAGCATCGCCAGCATCCGCGACACCGCGAAGACGCTGGCGATGATGCCACCTGCCGTGGCCAGCATGGCAAGCAGCACGGTGAACCAGACGGCGGCCTCCCCCAGCGCGGGACGTGCGGCGGCGGCCAGCGAGTAGTCCTTGGTCGCGATGATCTCCGTCAGTGACAGGTTGCTGGCGACGGCGAGGCCCACCAGCGCATAGATCACCACGCACAGGGCGATCGAGACGATGATGGCCCGGCCGACGTTACGGTGGGGATCGCGGATCTCGGCCCCGCTGTTGGTGATGGTGGTGAACCCCTTGAAGGCCAGGATGCCGAGCGCGGTGGCCCCCAGGAACCCGGAGACGCCGGGCGCCGGCGCCTCGGCCGTGGCCCGGATACCGATGGAGTCGGCCACCAGCACGCCCACCACGCCGAACAGGATGATGCCACCGATCTTGATGACCCCCAGCACCGACGCCACGCCCTGGATCAGCTTGTTGGCGGAGAGGTTGATGAGGAAGGCGGCGATCAGCAGGCCGACACCCAGCGCCGGCACCAGCAGCGAGCGGTTACCCCCATCGAACAGCTCCAGGCTATAGGAGCCGAAGGTCCTCGCCAGGAAGCTCTGGGCGATCACCATGGAGAAGTACATCAGCAGCGCATGGAAGGCCGTGGGCAGGGTGGGCCCATAGGCCTTGTGAAGGTACATGCCGATGCCGCCGGCCGACGGGTAGGCATTGGACATCTTGACGTAGGAGTAGGCGCTGAAACTGACGATCATGGCCGCCGAGAGGAAGGCCAGGGGAAACAGCTCGCCGGTCATCTCGGCCATCTGTCCGGTCAGCGCGAAGATCCCGGCACCGATCATCACGCCGGTTCCCAGGGCGATGGCCCCGACGAGGGAGAGGCTGTTCTTCTGGTACTGAGGCGACCTGTCCATGCATCTCCTTGCGTGTCGATAGGGGCGAGTGAGGCAGCGAACTGCCAGGCGTGCTGTGCCAGGGGCAGCAGGCTCTGTCTTCCATCCTAGAACCCTTGTGTTACCCAAGGGTCAATGGCCTGCCGGTGCGGCTCCTGTCTCGTCATCTCGCCTGTCAGTGGCAGCTCCAGGGTTTCTGTCTGGCATTGTCCTTCACGTTCTGGTCGATGAAGCGGTAGTAGTCTTCCTTGATCCGGTTCCAACGTCCGGCGCCGATGTCCACGCCATGCCGTGCCAATACCGCCTCGATATCGTCGATACACAGCCGCTTGGCATCGTAGGCCAGGTGGAGCTTGTGGTGCTGCGGATCGTAGGTCACGCCGTCGAGGCCGGACAGCGCGTCGATCTCGGTCACTGCCGCCGCGATATACCTTGACGCCTCGGACGTTACCTTCAGCGAGCGAGTGACCAGGGACGCTTGTGACACGCCAGGGCGATGGTCGTGATGTGACATGGTCAACCTCCCTTCTCTGCTAGCGAATAGTCAGTCATCGTCGCCATGATCCTGCTGGCCACCGTGGTGGCGATGGAGGAAGAGATGCATCAGCGGGCAGGCGAGCAGCAGCAGCGGCAACGCCTGGTAAAGATGTAATCGCTGGCCGGTCACCAGCAGGTAGCCGCCCACGGCGAGGATGCCCCCCAGCGGCAGCCAGACCATCATCAGGCGGCGTTGTGCTCTCTTCCCCATGGCGTTCTTCCGGTGGTTTGGGTGTGAAAGGAATCGAAGCGACGCTACGTCGATGGTCGGCCGGTGCTGGCGACGGCATCGATCGTGTCTCGACGCTGGGACGCGATCAGCAGGAGCAGTCCCGCCGCCATCATGGGCAGGGAGAGCAGCTGCCCCATGGTGAGCCAGTCGAAGGCGATGAAGCCCAGTTGGGGGTCGGGCAGGCGCACGAACTCGACGGCGAATCGAAAGACGCCGTAGAGCACCAGGAAGAGCCCCGAGACGATGCCGCGACGGCGTGGTCGGGCGGAGACCCACCACAGCACGACGAACAGCACCACGCCCTCCAGGGCAAACTCGTAGAGAGCCGATGGGTGGCGTGGCTGCGAACCAAGCCCCATCATGGAGGGGAAGACCATCGCCCAGGGAACATCGCTCACGCGTCCCGGCAACTCATGGTTGATGAAGTTGCCCAGCCGCCCGGCGCCTAGGCCAATCGGCACCAGCGGTGCGATGAAGTCGGTCAGCTGGAGGAAGGCCAGGCGATGGCGGCGGGCAAACCACCAGGCGGCGACCAGCACGCCGGCAAGACCACCGTGAAAGCTCATCCCGCCTTCCCAGAGCCTGAACAACCAGAGCGGATCGTCCGCCAACTGATCGAGGCCGTAGAAGAGCACATACCCCAGTCGACCGCCGAGGATGATCCCCACCGCGCCATAGAAGATCAGGTCGCCGATATCGTCATGGGTGAGGCCGAGCCGGTGGGCACGTCGTCTGCCCAGCCACCAGGCTGCGGCCAGCCCCACCACGTACATCAGCCCATACCAGTGGATGCTCAGTGGGCCCACCGACAGTGCCACCGGATCGATCTGGGGGTAGGGGATCATGCGTCGCTCCTGTGATGTGTCTGACCATCGCCGGTTGCCCGGCAACGGTTCCTGTTACCGCCAGTGTGGCGACGCTGTCTGAATCCAGGCTGAACGCCATGGCCGAGACGATTGACACGGATCAACCCGGGCTCGGATCGCCAAAGGCGACGACGCCACCTGGCGGTGGCGTCGATCGCGAGACCGATTCATGGCTCAGAACATCAGCCTGGCCCCGGCGACGATGCCGGTATCTTCGGTGGGATCTCCATGGTGGCGGGCGATGTCGGCGGTATCGCCGTACTGCTTCTGCCAGTAGGCACCGACATAGGGCGCAAGGCGGCGCGTCACCTCGTAGCCCAGGCGCATGCCGACGCGCAGCGAGTTGAGTCCCTCGCCGACGCCAAACGCTTCGGCCTCACTGGCGGCCACGGCGATCTCGGTACGCGGCTGCAGGTAAAGCCGCTGGGTCAGGCGCAGGTCGTACTCGCCCTCGAAACTGGCCGAGACGTCACCTTCGTCGCTGACCTGAAACGCCACGTCGGTCTCGATGCCGTAGGGCATCACGCCCTGCAGGCCGATCACCCCATAGCCACGTTCGGCGTGATCATCGGAGAAGACCCCACCCTGGTAACCGATACCGCCCTGCAGCTCCCAGAAATCGGCGATCAGCCGGCTGTAGAGCAGCTCCAGGGATTCGAACTCGGCATCCTCGCCATCGCCCTGGACATTTTCGCCCTCGGACTTCACATAGACCCGGTTGATGTCCCCGCCGTACCAGGCCTGGAAGTCCCAGACCAGCTCCTCATGACCCTTGTCGGGCACGGCATATTCAAGTCGGTCGAACAGCGCCATGGCCATGTTGTGCTTGGCCATGGGGGCGGGCCAGTCCGCCGGCGCATCATAGCCGTCCTCGGCCAGGGCGATGGTGAGCGGGAGCGTGGCCAGCAGGGCACCGGCCGCGATCATCGGGATTCTGGTATTCATGGCGTCTCCTTACGCGACCTTGACGACCCGGAACATGCCGGCGTCCATGTGATAGAGCAGGTGGCAGTGGAAGGCCCAGCTGCCCTCGGCGTCGGCGGTGATCAGCGCCGAGACGCGCTCGCCGGGCTTGATGTTCAGTGTGTGCTTGCGCGGGATCAGCTCGCCCTGGCCGTTCTCCAGCTCCATCCACATGCCGTGAAGGTGGACGGGGTGTTCCATCATGGTGTCGTTGACCAGGATCAGGCGCAGCCGCTCGTCCTTCTCGAAGTGAATGGGGCCCGTTACCTCGCTGAACGTCTTGCCGTCGAAGGACCACATGTAACGTTCCATGTTGCCGGTGAGGTGCAGCTCCAGCTCGCGGCCGGGTTCACGGCGGTCGGGCCAAGGGGTGAAGGCCTTGAGGTCGCGGTAGACCAGGGTGCGGCGTGCGTTGGGATCGATGCCTATGCCGGCCTGGTCATAGCGGGAGCCCGGCTGGGCCATACCGGCCGCTAGCATGTCATTGGCCCTCATTTGACTGCGCTCACGAGCCATGCCCGGCATGCTGGCATGGTCCATGCCGTTCATCTCCGCATGCTCCATGCTCGCCATATCGCCCTGATCCATGGCGGTCATGTCGCCATGGTCCATGCCATGGGCACCCATGGCCTCCATGCCGCGGTCGGCGATCCTGCGACGCTCGGGGATCTCCGCGGCCATGCCCTCCCGCGGTGCCAGGGTCGCGCGGGCATAGCCGCTGCGATCCATCGATTCGGCGAAGATCGTATAGGCGGTGTCGTCCTCGGGGGCGACCAGCACGTCGTAGGTCTCGGCCACCCCGATGCGGAACTCGTCCACCGGGACCGGCTGCACCGGCTGACCGTCGGCGGCCACCACGGTCATCTTGAGCCCTGGGATGCGTACGTCGAAGTAGGACATTGCCGAGCCATTGATGACCCGAAGGCGGATCCGTTCGCCGGCCTTGAACAGCGCCGTCCAGTTCTCCTCGGGAGAGTGGCCATTGAGCAGGTAGGTGTAGGTGCTGCCGGTGACGTCGGCGATGTCGCGTGAGCTCATGCGCATCTTGGCCCACATGCCGCGCATCTCCGCCGTCGCCGCAAAGCCCTTCTCGCGCACGTCGGCGAAGAAGTCGCCGATAGTGCGTTCCTGGAAGTTGTAGTACCCCTCGGCGGTCTTGAGGTTGCGGAACACCGCCATGGGATCCTCGAAGGTCCAGTCGGTGAGCAGCAGCACGTGCTCGCGATCATAGCGGAAGGGTTCGCGCTCGGCGGCGTCGATGATCAGTGGCCCGGCATGGCCGAGCTGCTCCTGAAGGCCGGAGTGACTGTGGTACCAGTAGGTACCGTTCTGGCGTACCGGGAAGCGGTAGGTGAAGGTCTCACCGGGGGCGATGCCGGCGAAGCTGACGCCGGGAACGCCATCCTGGTCGGGCGGCAGGATCAGGCCATGCCAGTGGATGGACGTCGGCTCATCGAGCAGGTTGGTCACCCTGAGTACGGCATCTTGGCCCTCCTTGAGGCGGATCATCGGCCCGGGGCTCTCGCCGTTGATGGTGTAGGGCCGCGCCGCCTGACCATCGATCTCAAGCGACTCGCGACGGATGGCCAGCGCCACCTCCGGGCCTTCCTCGATCCCCTTGGCGTAGGTATTGGTCTGCCCCCATGGATCGGCCCAGGCAGGGCGTAGGCCAAGGGCGGCTGCCGAGCCGATGCCCAGGGCGGCACCCCTCTTGAGCAGCCGTCGGCGCGACAGCGGGTGCGTGATTACGCTGGAACGTGCCATCTGTGACTCCCGTCGATGTCAGAAGGCGATATCATGACGGGGCAAGCTGAATCACGCCTGAAAATGCCAGGTTACGGCGCATCCTTTGCAAAGGGCACGTGAATTTCCACGCTCAGACCGCCCAGGGGGCTGTGCCCGAACTGGACCTTCCCCCCATAGCGTTTCAAGAGCTGATTCAGGATCGACAGACCCAGCCCATAGCCGGGGTGTGACTCGTCCAGGCGCCACCCGCGTTCCCCCAGGCAGGCCAAGTCGTCGTCTGCCACGCCGGGCCCATCATCCACGACACGCAGGACGAGACCACCTTCCATCACTATCTCGCAGTGAACCTCCCGGTCGGCCCATTTGCCGGCGTTGTCCAGCACGATACCGATCATCTCCGACAGGTCCTG
Source organism: Halomonas shengliensis (assembly GCF_900104135.1). Taxonomy (GTDB): domain Bacteria; phylum Pseudomonadota; class Gammaproteobacteria; order Pseudomonadales; family Halomonadaceae; genus Halomonas; species Halomonas shengliensis. The sequence continues at coordinate 134,664 of NZ_FNIV01000005.1, forward strand.
AGATTCGATGGGAATGCGCTGTCCGGTGCCTTCGGCTATCTCCAGGGTAAAGCGCTTGGCCGGGTAAAGGGCCCGGAACATCTCGATCAGTCTGCTGGCGTCGCGGTATGGATCGGCAAGGCGCCCGACATTTGGCCCCGCGATGCGCGAGCGTCGAAGCTCGACATCGAGCTGGGCGTGAATCTCCTCCAGGCGTTCCACCAGGCGTTGGCGACGCGTGGCATCGATGGGGCGCGAGCCGCGCAGCACCTGAATGACCGCGGCCAGGGGTGTCTTCAGCGCGTGGGAGAGGTTGGCGACCGACTCACGGGAGCGCTGCAGGCGAGCATCGATCTCGTCCATGAAACGGTTGAGCTGCCCGACCAGACTGTCGAGTTCGGAGGGGACGTCCAGAGAGAGACGATCGCGCCTGCCGGCCTGCAGCTCGCCGAGCTGGTCGCGCAGCCGCGACAGCGGCACCATTCCTCGGCTGACGGCGAGTAGGTTGAGCACCCCCAGCAGGAGCAGCAGGCTGGCGGCGATGCCGCCGACCCACCAGTGCAGGCGGTGCAATCCCGCCTCCACTCGGGAGAAATCCTCCCCGATCAGCAGCACCCCGGCTTGATTGTCGAGGGTGAAGGGCTGGCGAAAGACCAGCAGGTGCTGACCCGCCTCACGCACCTCGGCCAGCGACTCGCCACTGTCCAGTAATGGTCGCAGTGCCTCCTGCCAACGCGGATGGGAGGCCGAGACCTCATCGCCCAGGCGCAACACATAGAGGTGGTGGAAAATCGCGAAGCCGCGACTGGCGGAGTCCAGCACTCGCGCGGTGGCCAGGTGATCGCGGCGCAGCTGCTCGATGGCGTGATCGGCCTCGCGTTCGAGCCGTTCCCCCAGGAAGTCCCGCGCCAGGTCGTTGAGCAGGATCCCGTGCAGCAGCCAGGTCAGCCCGGTGACCAGCAGGGCGATACCCGACAGCCAGGCCAGCAAGCGGATACGCAGGCTGCGTCGGTCAATCCGCAACGAAGACATAGCCCTGGCCGCGACGGGTCTGGATGCACGATTTGCCCAGGTAGCGGCGTAGCCGCGCGATATAGACCTCGATGAGATTGGGGGCCGCGGCGTCCTGCTCCAGGGCGTAGAGCTGGTTGAGCAGGTGCTCCTTGGAGAGCACCCGCCCCGGATGGTGCATGAAGTAGCGCAGCAGCACGAACTCGGTGCCCGTCAGGGGGTGCCAGGTACCATCGGCCACTCGGACGCACTGGTTGGCCTCGTCCAGGGCAACGCCACCCAGCGACAACTGATGGGAGAGTCGCCCCGACTGGCGGCGCAACAGCGCCTTGACCCGGGCGACAAGCTCGGCTTCGTGGAAGGGTTTGGTCAAGTAATCATCCGCGCCGCCTTCGAGCCCGACGACCTTGTCTTCCCAGGTGTCCCGAGCCGTCAGGATCAGCACCGGCAGGTCCCGGCCCGACTGTCGCCACCGCCTGAGCAGGTCGAGACCCGAGCCATCGGGAAGGCCCAGGTCCATGATCGCCAGCGCGTAGGTCTCGGTGGTCGAGAGCGCCTCGGCGTCTCTCAGGGACGCGGCCAAATCGACCCGGTAACCGTTGTCCTTGAGGGATTCGGCGAGGCTTTCGGCCAGCAGATCGTCATCTTCGAGCAGCAAGAGTTTCATGCGTCAGGCTCACTTGCCTAGCTGGATCTCCCCATACATGCCGGACTCGTAGTGGCCCGGGATGTTGCAGGCGTAGACGAGCGATTCCACGTCGACGGGTGCGGTCCACACCAGCTCCGCGGTCTCGCCGGGCGCGATGGTCACCGCCGGCATCTCGCCGCCATGGGCGCCTTCCGCCATGTCATGGCCGCCATGACCGTCGTGGCCATCGCCATGACCACTGTCTCCCATGGTCTGCATCATCTCGCGGTGCGCCTCCTGGGCCTCGGCATCGCCGATCACGAATTCATGCTGCAGGTTGCCGGTGTTGACCACCTGGAAGCGTACCGTCTCTCCAGCGGTGATGCCGAGTGTCTCGGGATCGAACCACATGTCACCGGCCTCGACCTGGATGGTGCGGTCGACCTCGGCATCAGGCGTGGAGGAATGGGAGCCGCCATGTTCACCGGCAGCAAGGGCGGAAGTGGCGGCCAGGCCAAGGGTGATGGCCAGCAGTGACTTACGCATCATCGAACCTCTTTGATCGTATCAGGGGAGCCTTGGTTATACCGCAGCAACCTGAAATGAGACTGAACTCGAAACCCCTTGACCCTTGTGTTACACGCAGGTTGTAGCATCCAGGGTTCTGACAAAGACCATGCCGAATCCCTTGTCCTGGATCATGTTGGACGACACGGCCACCGAGGCAGAATGGGGACTCGACCATGAGGATGACCGAATGACCTGCAATGTTCGCTGCCTGCTGCACCTCCGAGGAGTACGCCTGTTGGCGCTGCTGCTCGCGGCTCTGCTGCTGGTCGCCAGCCTGCCCGGTCATGCGTCTATGGATGACTGCGCCGTCGACTGCGGTACCTCCCAGGTCGAGATGCTCGATCACGCCAACGCCGATTGCGGCGCCTGTGCGGCATTGACCGCCACGCCGACTGTCCCCCGCGTCCCTCCGGATGCTCTTGCCGATCTGGTCGACCCGGCCGTGGTCGAGTTCATCGCTGCACCACCCCGAGAACCTCCCAGATCCTGACGTCGCTCGGCTTCCCGGTAACGACATATTGGCTCGTTATCGGCGCTTCCACTGTTTCGTCAGGAGTCACACCATGTACGCCAACGACTGCTTTGCCCTGATGGGTTCAATGGGCTGGATGGGCTGGCTGATGCCTCTGAGCGTTATGCTTCTGCTCGGCCTCGGCATCGCCGCTCTCGTCAAGTATCTCTTCACATCTCGTCGTTCCCGGGAGGATCGCTCATGAAACGCCTTATGCCCACCCTACTTGTCTCCGGTGCGCTGCTGATCGGTGCCGGCACCGCCCAGGCGGCGTTGCCCGATGCGGCGACGCTCTACAAGAACCCCCAGTGTGGCTGCTGCGACGAGTATGCCCGACAGCTTGAGGCGCTTGGCGTCGAGGTTGCCATCGTCGACGATGTCCCGATCGGTCAGGTCAAGGAGCGAGTCGGACTGCCCTACGGACTGGGCTCCTGCCATACCATCGAGATGGGCGGGTATGTCATCGAGGGACACGTGCCCTTCGCGGCGGTGGAAAGGCTCTTCGAGGAGCAGCCCGATACCGATGGCATCGGCCTGGCGGGCATGCCCATCGGCACCCCGGGTATGCCGGGACCGAAGCAGGATGACTGGAATGTCTACCAGTTTCGCGCCGGAGAAGCCCAGCCATACATGACGCTGTAGCGTCGCAAGGTGATGATGACTGCCCGGGTGATGCCTCGCCCGGGCAGCTTTACGCGTTGTCGAGTGACAAGGAAGCTGGCATTTTCAGCTTTTGAACATCGACCTTTTTTCATTTACCCCTGTATCCCTGAACTTTCTGCTGGAGGGTGCCATGGCCCGGGCCGGCCTGGAGGGGCGCAGCGATTGCCTCCTCCAGGCGCGCGACATGGCGTTTGCCATGCTGGAGGCGTCATGAACCGGACGACGCATGAGCGTTTGCTGGGCATTGCCGCCGTGCTGGTGGCCGCCATCCTGTGGGGAACCACCGGCACCGCGGCAACCTTCGCCCCGGAGGTCAGCGCCGTGGCCATCGGTGCCGCGGCCATGGGGGGCGGTGGCCTGATGCAGGCGGCCCTCTCGGCCGGGCGGATCCGTCGCCATGCCGCCGCATTGCGCGCCCAGTGGCACTACCTGCTGCTGGGTGCCGTCGCCGTGGCGATATATCCCCTGGCGTTCTATGCCTCGATGCGCCTGGCCGGGGTCACCATCGGCACGGTGGTCTCCATCGGCTCGGCGCCGCTGCTCTCGGCGTTGATCCAGACGCGCCTGGATGGGCTGCGGCTCACGCGCCGCTGGATGATCGGCGCCGGGCTGGGGCTTGCCGGCATGCTGTTGCTGGGTCTGGCCGAAGGCAGCGGCCATGTGCCGACCGGCACCGCATCGGGGGTGATCCCCGGGGTGCTGCTGGGGCTAGTGGCTGGCCTGGCCTATGCCCTGTACTCGTGGACGGCAAGCCGCCTGATGCAGCGCGGCATCGCGTCCCGTGCCGCCATGGGAGCCACCTTCGGAATCGGCGGCCTGCTGCTGCTGCCGGTGCTGCTGGTCACCGGGGCGCCGCTGCTGGCCTCATGGGGCAATGCCTCGGTAGGGCTCTACATGGCCCTGGTGCCGATGTTCCTGGGGTATCTCTGCTTCGGGCATGGCCTGGCGCGCATCCCCGCAAGCACCGCCACGACGATCACCCTGTTCGAGCCCGTGGTGGCGGCGGGGCTGGCCGTGGTCATCGTCGGTGAACGCCTGCCGGCAATGGGCTGGGCCGGGATCCTGCTGATCCTGGCGTGCCTGGTGTGCATCAGCGCGCCCGTCAGGGCCGGCAGGCGGGAGCCATCCGTTGCGGTGCCCGGCGCCGAGGCGAGCCCCGATACCCGCTCATGACGTCACATCAGTCGAGGCGACCTGGGGCACTCAGCGCCTCGATGATGCGACAGTTCTCGACCTTCCCGCCGGCACACTGGTCCACCATCCGCCTGAGCTCGTCACGCAGCGCCGAGAGCCGCTGGAGCCGGGACTCCACCTTCTCCAGGTGATGCCTGGCGATGGCGTCGACCTCCTGGCAGGGCATGTCTGGCCGGTCCGACATCGCCAGCAGTTCACGCACCGCGGGCACCGAGAAGCCGAAGTCCCGTGCATGGCGAATGAAGGTCAGCCGCCTGACGGCCTCCTCGCCGTAGCGGCGTTGACCACCCTCGGTGCGCGACGCCGCTTGCAGCAGCCCGATGCGCTCGTAGTAGCGAACCGTCTCGGGCTTGCAGCCGGCCTGCCGGGCCAGCTCCCCGATGCCCATGTCAGGACGTGTCTCCGGCATCCTGATGCTCCTCCTCAATGGCTTGAACCTGTAGTGGCTACAGGGATTATGCTTGGAAAGTAACGCATCACCGGGAGTGCCACCATGGAACCTTCCACAGCCACGGCCTTCACGCTGCGCGTCGAGGGCATGGACTGCGGCGGCTGCGAGCGCAAGGTCGAGGCGGCGCTGGGTCGCCTCGAGGGCATCGAGGCGGTCTCGGCCAGCTCGATGACCGGGTCGGTGAAGATCCACCCCCACCCGCGCCAGGCGCCATCGCATGAGACGATCGCGCGGATCCTTGAGGAGCTGGGCTACCGGCTTGCCGCCGATACCGGGAAGGAGGGCGCCGAGACTTCCCCGGCGGCCTGGTGGCAGACCGCCAAGGGGCGCCTGGTGCTCGTCACCGGCGGGCTGCTGGTGCTGGCCTTCCTCCTTCGCCTGGCCTGGCCGGCGCTGGGCCAGTGGCCCTTCGCCGCCGCCACCCTGGTGGGCCTGGTGCCCATCGTGCAGGGCGCCTGGGGCGCGCTGAAGATGCGCAACCCCTTCACCATCGAGATGCTGATGACCGTCGCCGCCCTGGGGGCGCTGGCCATCGATGCCGCGGCCGAGGCGGCGGTGGTGGTCTTCCTGTTCGCGGTGGGCGAGCTGCTGGAAGGCGTGGCCGCCTCGCGGGCGCGACGCAGCATCTCGGCGCTGGCCGACCTGACCCCCTCCACCGCGAGGCTGGTGGAGGAGGGCGAGACCCGGGAGGTCCCTGCCGCCACGCTCAGGCCCGGTCAGCGGGTGCAGGTGCGGCCGGGCGACCGGGTGCCCTGCGATGGACGCATCCTGGCCGGCGCGTCCGACCTGGATGAGTCACCCATCAACGGCGAGTCGATCCCCCGCTCGCGCGCCCCCGGAGACGACATCTTCGCCGGCTCGGTCAACCTCGATGCCGTGCTCGAGGTGGAGGTCACCCGTGGCGCCGAGGACAACACCATCGCCCGGGTCATCCGCCTGGTGGAGGAGGCCCAGGCCGCCAAGGCGCCGGTGGCCCGCTTCATCGACCGCTTCGCTCGCTACTACATGCCGGTCGTGGTGGGGCTCGCCCTGCTGATGGCGTTGGTGCCGCCGCTGGTTTCCGCCATGGCCTGGTCGGAAGCGGTCTATCGGGCCCTGGCCCTGCTGCTGATCGCCTGCCCCTGTGCCCTGGTGATCTCGACCCCCGCGGCGATCGCCGCCGGCCTCTCGGCGGGGGCCCGCCGGGGGCTGCTGATCAAGGGCGGCGCGGTGCTCGAGCAGCTGGGCAAGCTGCGCACAGTGGCGCTGGACAAGACCGGTACCCTGACCGCCGGCGCCCCCAGGGTCACCGACGTGGAGGGCTGGACCCGCGACCAGGACGCCAGCGAGGTGCTGCGCCTGGCGGCGGCGCTGGAGCGCGACGCCAGCCACCCCATCGCCACGGCCATCCTCGCCCAGGCCCGGCAGCAGGGCCTTGCCATCCCCCAGGCGAGCGCCGGGCATGCCCTGTCGGGTCGTGGCGTCGCCGGGCAGGTGGAAGGGCGTGCGCTGAGCCTGGTCTCTCCCAGGCAGCTGGCGGGGCAGGTCGCGCTCGATGACGGCCAGGGCGCGCGCATCGCCGAGCTGGAGCACGCCGGCAAGAGTCTCGCCGTGTTGCTCGAGGGTGAACGGCCGCTGGGCCTGATCGCCGTGCGCGATGAGCCGCGTGACGATGCCCGTGAGGGGCTGGCGGCCTTGTCGCGCCTGGGTGTGCAGGCGGTGATGCTCAGCGGAGACAACGCACGTACCGCCGCCGCCATCGGCGAGAGCCTGGGCATCGAGGCGCACGGCGAGCTGATGCCCGAGGACAAGGCCCGGCGGGTGCGTGACTGGCAGGCCGATGGCCGAGGCCCCATCGGCAAGGTGGGCGACGGCATCAACGATGCCCCGGCACTGGCGGCGGCCGATGTGGGCATCGCCATGGGCGGCGGCACCGACGTGGCGCTGGAAACCGCGGATGCGGCGCTGCTCAGGAACCGCGTCGGCGGCATCGCCGAGCTGATCGACCTGTCCCGGGCCACGCTGCGCAACGTCAAGACCAACGTCGCCCTGGCGCTGGGCCTGAAGGGCGTCTTCCTGGTGACCACGGCGCTGGGTATCACCGGCATGTGGATCGCGGTGATGGCGGATACCGGCGCCACCGTGCTGGTGACCCTGAACGCCATGCGGCTGCTGGGCTACCGCTTCAGCGGCGTTTAGGGAGCCGCCTTGTCGAGTCGCGCCGCGGTTTCCTAGGCGGCGCACCTGGGAGAGAGCAGGGCAGCCGACCTCGCTCTCGCGCTGAATGATCCGAATGGTTTATCTGCCAAAGATATCAGGGCCTTGCTCAGCATGACCGGCATAATGTCCCGTCCGTTAGCTGCTATGATGGCGCCACTTCGTTCGCCACCATCCCGCTGGATCTCCCGCTATGCTCGCCGACACCCTTGCCGCCCTGACCCCCGCCGATCACGCCGCCGGCCGCCGTATGGCGTTGCACCTGGATAACCTCACCAAGCCCCCCGGCAGCCTGGGACGCCTGGAAACGCTGGCCGTGACGCTGGCGGCGATCTCCGGCGAGGCCTCTCCCCGGGTCTCGCCTCCGGGGATGCTGGTCTTCGCCGCCGACCATGGGGTGGCCGCCGAGGGGGTCTCGGCCTTTCCCCAGGAGGTCACCGCCCAGATGGTGGCCAACTTCGTGAGCGGAGGGGCGGCGATCAACGTCTTCGCCCGCCAGGTCGGGGCACGCCTAGAGGTAATCGACGTCGGCGTGGCCGCCACGCTGCCCGGTCGGGGCGTGGTGGACGAGAAGGTGCGCCACGGCACCGCCAACATGGTCGAAGGGGACGCCATGCGCCGTGACGAGGCGGTGTCGGCCATCGAGGCGGGCATTCGTGCCGCCGAGCGGGCCATCGATGCCGGCTGCCGCTGCCTGATCGTCGGCGAGATGGGTATCGCCAATACCACGGCGAGCAGCGCCCTGCTCGCCGCGCTCAGCGAGGCGCCGGTGGCAGGCCTGATCGGCAGCGGTACCGGGCTGCCGGCCGAGCGTCTTGCCCACAAGCAGGCGATCATCGAGCGCGCCCTGGCCGCTCGTGCGCCGGATCGTGCTGACCCCTTGGACGTGCTCGCCAAGCTCGGCGGACTGGAGATCGCCGCCATGACCGGCGCCTACCTGGGCGGAGCGGCACGTCGGGTGCCGCTGCTGGTGGACGGCTTCATCGCCACGGTGGCCGCGCTGGTGGCCTGTCGACTGGGAGCCGACACCCGCGACTACCTAATCTTCGGACACCGCTCCCGCGAGCCGGGCCACGCCCATGCCCTGGCGGCCCTCGACGCGCAGCCGCTGCTCGACCTGGAGCTGTGCCTGGGGGAGGGCACCGGTGCGGCCCTGGCCTATCCGTTATTGGAGGCAGCCTGTCGTGTGCCGGCCGAGATGGCCACCTTCGACGCTATCGGCATCCACGTCGCCCCATGATGTCGGACAAGCGTCTCGCCTTCGGCCCGGGGCTTGCCCTCGAGGTCACCGCCGACTGCGTGCACCTGGCCGCCTCGCGCCCGCTGTGGACCCTGAGCAGCGCCCTGGTGGGCGGTGGCTTCGGCTGGCGGCGGCACTTCTGCAATTTCCACGTGGACAAGGGGTACGCCGGGGGCGCACCGGCGGCGGATCTCGCCGACTGGCTGGCGGCGCGGCGGCTGCCGGAGGGCGAGAGCCTGGCGATGATGACCGCGGTGCGCCTTGAGCATCTGCGCGTGGAGGCGGGGCCGGGGGTGCTGGCCGCGGTGACCGCCGGGGCTGGCAATGCCGTGGATATCGCCGCCCCTCTGGCCGGGGACCCCCGGCCGGTGGGCACCATCAATACCCTGCTCCTGATCGATGGTCACCTCACCGACGGCGCCCTGGTCAACGCCTGCCTGTCGGCAAGCGAGGCCAAGGTGCGCGCCCTGCACTCCCTCGGGGTGCTGGACCCCCATAGCGGCACGCCGGCCAGCGGCACCTCCACCGATTGCCTGGCGGTGGCCGCGACGCAAGTGGGCGAGCTGACCCCCTATGCCGGCTCGGGAACACGGCTCGGTCGCGCGTTGGGACAGGCGGTCTATCGGGCCACCCGCGCCTCGCTGCTGGCCTCCCGGGAGTGGCGGCAACTCCAGCAGGAGGAGGGGGCCCATGGCTGAGCCGCTGTCGCCTGCACTGCTGGCCCTGGTGCTGGCCGCCGTGGTCCTCGACCTGACCATCGGCGACCCGCGCCGGCTGCCCCATCCGGTGGTGGGTATGGGAGCGGTGATCGTTCGGATGGAGCGCGCCTGGAACCACGGCTCCCCCCTGGCGCGCCGCCGGCGAGGAGCACTGATGACCGCCCTGGTGGTGGCGGGCAGCGCCCTGCTGGCCTGGGGCACCATCGTCCTGCTGGCGAACCTGCACCCCTGGCTGGGCTGGCTGGCGGAGGGGTGGCTGCTGGCCAGCTGCCTGGCCATTCGCGGCCTGCGCGACGCCGCCCTCTCGGTGGCGGCTCCCCTGGCCCGGGGCGACCTGCCCGCGGCGCGGCAAGCGCTCTCCCTGATCGTCGGCCGCGACACCGAGGGGCTGGACGAGGGGGAGGTGACCCGCGGGGCGGTGGAGACCGTGGCCGAGAACACGGTGGATGGCATCACCGCGCCGCTCCTCTTCGCCCTGCTGGGGGGTGCCCCGCTGGCGGTGGCCTACAAGGCGGTCAACACCCTGGATTCCATGGTGGGCTATCGCAGCGAGCGATACCGCGACTTCGGCCGGGCCTCGGCGCGGCTGGACGATGCCGCCAATTGGCTGCCGGCACGGCTCACCGCGCTGACCCTCTGGCTGGGCGCGCTCTGTCTGGCGCGCTGGGAGCGCGGCCTGCGTACCCAGGGTGCGCTGGCCGCCACTCGCCGTGAGGCGCCCCGACACCCGAGCCCTAACAGCGGCTGGCCCGAGGCCATGGTGGCCAACCTGCTGGGGGTCCAGCTCGGCGGCACCAACCGCTACCGCGGCGAGGTCTCCGAGCGCGCCCGCCTGGGGACGCCTCGGGAGCCGCTGCGCCAGGCTCATATCGGTGCGGCGATTCGCCTGATGCATGGTGGCTGGCTGGTCTTCCTCATCTTGCTGTCGGCGACGGTGCTGTTTGGAGAGACAATGTCGTGAGGGCACGAGATTCGAGATCCACCTCCCCTGGCTGGCCCCTGCACGGCGGCCAGCCCGGCCCCCTGTTGGCGCGCTTTGGCCTGGCCGAGGAGACCCCGGTGCTGGATGTCAGCGCCAACCTCAATCCATTGGGGCCGCCGGCCTGGCTTCACGGGTGGTTGATGGCCCGGCTCGGCGAGCCCGAGGCCCTTGCTCGCTACCCCGACCCCGGATATGCCGAGGCACACGCGGCCATCGCCGCCCACGAAGGGGTGGCCACGGAGCAGGTGCTGCTGACCAACGGCGGCGCCGAGGCGATCTTCCTGGCCGCCGCCCTGCAGGCTCGCGAGTGGCCCGGGGCGGCGGCGGCCATCATCGAGCCCACCTTCGCCGAGTACGCGCGGGCCTGCGCGGCCCACGGGCTGCCGGTGCAGAGGCTTCCTCTGGCACCCCCGGACTTTCGCCTCGACGTCGAGGCCATCGTCGCGGGGCTTGGCGAGGCGCGGCTGCTGTGGCTCTGCCGTCCCAACAATCCCACCGCCACCCTGGTGCCCCGGGCCGACCTGGAGCGCCTGCTGACACTGACCGCGGCGCGAGGCTGTCGGTTGGTGGTGGACGAGGCCTTCGTGGACTTCATCGGGCCCCCCGGGGAGTCGCTGACGTCGCTGCTCGCCGACCATCCGCACCTCTTGCTGCTGCGTTCGATGACCAAGTGCTTCACCCTACCGGGGCTGCGCCTGGGCTACCTGCTGGGCGCACCCGAGGCGGTGGCGACGGCCCGTGCCTGCCAGCCTGCCTGGAGCGTCAACGCCCTGGCCGCGGCCCTGGTGGCGCCCCTGCTGGCCGACCTCGACTTCGCCCGGCGCACCGAGGGCTGGCTTGCCGCCGAGCGGCCGCGGCTGCAGGCGGGGCTCGAGGCCCTGGGTCTCGAGGTGGTGCCGAGCCGGGCCAACTTCTTCCTGGTGCGCCATCCGGCGGGTCGCGAAGCCACCCGCTGCCTGTTGCCGGCGCTGCTTCGCCGCGGCGTGCTGGCGCGTCACACTGAATCCTTTGCGGGCCTCGACGGCGGCTGGCTGCGCCTGGCGCTGCGCGATGCCGAGGACAATGAGTCCCTGCTGGCGGCCCTGGACGAGGCCTTGGTCGAGGTGGGCCGGCCGGAGGTGCCGCGTTGATCGCCTTCGTCAGTGGTGGCGCCCGCTGCGGCAAGAGCCGCTTCGCCGAGGCGCTGCTTTGTCGCTGGCACGTCCAACGCGGTGGCCGGCGTTGGTACCTGGCCACGGCCCGGGCTGCCGACACCGAGATGGCCGCGCGCATTGCCCGCCATCGCCGTGAGCGTGGGCCGGGGTGGCATACCCTGGAGGCACCGCTGGCCTTAGATGTGGCCCTGGCTCGGGTAGGCGATGGCGATAGCGTGCTGCTCGACTGCCTGACCCTCTGGGCCAGCCAGTGGCGCTACGGCGGTGGCGGTAGCGATGATGAGGGCGAGGCGCTGCTGGCCGAGTGCCTGGCCGCGGCCCGGGTGCGCGGGATCGCCCTGGTGGTGGTCTCCAACGACCTCAACGAGGACCTCCCCCCGGGCGACGCCGAGACCCGGCGCTATATCGCCTTCCTGCAGCGGCTGCACCGCCGCCTGGCCCACGAGGCCGACCGGGTGGTGGAGGTGGTGGCGGGCCTGCCCATTGAATGGAAGCCCATCGTAGAGAACGACGCGGAGACGACCGGATGAGAGAGGCCCTCTTTGGACTGGTGCTGGCCCTGCAGTTCCTGACCCGAATTCCGCTGCCCATCGCCTGCCCCTGGAATGCCGCCACTTGTCGCTGGGCGCTGCGCTGCTATCCGCTGGTGGGACTGGTGATCGGGGCGGCGCTGGCGGCCCTGGCCAGTCTGGGCCAGGGAGTGCCCATCCCGCTGCTGGTGATTTCGCTGCTCAGCCTCTGGGTGGCGCTCTCCGGGGGGCTGCACCTGGACGGGGTCATGGATATCGCCGATGCGCTGGGCAGCAATGCCCCCCTGGAGCGGCGCTGGGCGATCATGAAGGATAGCCAGGTGGGCAGCTTCGCCATCCTTGCCCTGGTCTTCCTGCTGGCCTGGAAGGGCATGCTGCTCTGGGCGCTACTGGAGGCCGGGGTGAGCCCCTGGCTGTGGGTGATTATCCCGTCCCTGGCCCGCTTCGGGGCATTGTTGTTGTTGCGCCTGGCCCCCTTGGCGCGGCGCGAGGGGCTTGCCTGGACATGGCGACAACACCTGGCGCGGCGGGATCTGGGGCTGGCGCTGCTGCCGTTGCTGCCCTTCTTCGGCTTCGTGCCCGGCGGCGTCTGGCTGCTCGGTGCCCTTTGCGTCTTTCTGTTTGTTTATGGCCTGGCCATGGTGCGGGCCTTTACCGGCATCAACGGCGATATCGTGGGTGCCGCCATCGAAGGAGGAGAACTATGGGTGCTGCTCAGCGCCTGGAGCTGGTGGTGGTTCGGCATGGCGTGACCGCCTGGAATCTCGAGCGACGCTACCAGGGCCAGCGCGATATCCCGCTGCTGCTGCCCGATGCACTGGCGGAGATGGATCGGCTTCGCGACCACCTGGCGAACGAGGCCTTCGATGCCGTGCACTGTAGCGATCTGACTCGCTGCCGACAGACCCTGGCCCATGTGCTGCCGGCGCGGGAGGCGGCGGCTTGCTTCGATGCGCGGCTGCGGGAGCTGGACTTCGGTGAGTACGAGGGGCGTACCTGGGAAGCGCTCAAGGAGGACACCCGCTATCGGGCCTGGATCGACAGCGCCGGTGAGCAGGCGCCCCCCGGTGGCGAGTCCGCCGAGGCGCTCTGGACACGCCTGGAAGCCTGGCTTGGGGAGGTGCTTCTTCAGGCTGCCGAGCGGGGGCACCGCCGGGTGCTCGCGGTGACCCACGGCGGGGTGATTCGTGAACTTCGGAGGCGCCTGGAAGGCAGCGACTTCTGGGAAGGTGTGGTGGGTCAGGCCCAGGGGCGCCGTTTCGAGTTCGATAACCAGGAGGGGGAGTGGCGATGCAAAGCGTCATCGGTGGTGCCTGTTCGGGTCGACGCCAGCTAGCGGCGCAGCGCTTCCCCTGTGCCGGTTGGCACCGGCTGGTGAAGGGGGAGGGCGCCGAGGAGTGCCTGGCCGGACACGCGGGGCGGGAGGTGCTGGTGGTCGATGGCATCGCCGCCTGGCTCTCGGCCGCCCTTGCCGAGATCCCGGACGACGATGCCCTGCGTGAGACCTGGTTGAGGCTACTGGATGGTTTCGTCGCGGCGCCCTGCGAAGCGGTGCTGATCCTCGACGAGATGGGGCGTGGCATCGTGCCCATGGACTCGGCGGCACGACGCCTGCGGGACCATAACGGCTGGCTGGTCCAGGCCGCGGTCGAGCGTAGCCGGGTGGCCTGGTATCTGCGTCATGGCCTCTTCAAGCAGCTGAAATAAAAGAATTTTGAGTGTGCTTGCTGACCTCCGGCGTTGACCGCGCTGCCGCGCCTTGCTAGCTTACGCGCACTCTCAGGTGCCCCAGGCGTATCACAGCGCCGGGGTGAAACGGGAAGTCGGTGCGCGGTGCTCTTGCCGAGAGTCCGCCATTCCGACGCTGCCCCCGCAACGGTGATCGAGATAGAAGCGGCCACACAGCCACTGTGCCAAGGCACGGGAAGGCGGTCGCCTTGAAGGCCAGTGAGAGGCCTTCGCTCGTCAGCCCGGAGACCGGCCGGAGAGCGCATGCCGAACCGCGGAGGGCGGTCTCGGGCAGGGCAGTTGCCACTCGCCTGGCCGCACTCTCGCCTGAACTCCCTCGCATCGGCCCAGAACAGACCCGCATCGTACGGGTTGGTACGACAAGCAAGGGACAATCATGAACACTGCTCAACCCTCACGTGGCCTGGCTGCCTTCGCCCTGGCCGCGTTGCCGCTGGCCGTCCTCTCCCATGCCGCCCAGGCCCAGAACGCCTTGACCGCCGGCGACGACACCCCTCAGAGGCTCAACCCCATGGTGGTCACCGCCGCGCTGGCGCCGCGCACCGCCGATGAAAGTTTGTCGTCGGTGACGGTATTAGATGAAGCCATGCTGCGTCGCCAGGACCCCACCAGCCTTACCGATCTCTTTCGCGGCCAGCCGGGGGTGGACGTCACCTCCAGCGGCAGCTTCGGCAAGAGCAGCAGCGTCTATATTCGCGGTACTTCGAATAACCAGAGCCTGCTGATGATCGATGGCATTCGCCTACGCTCCGCTACTCTTGGTGGCCCGGCGTGGCAGTTCCTCGATCCGCGTATGTTCCAGCGCGCCGAGATCGTGCGCGGTCCGCGTGGCAGCCTGTATGGAGCCGATGCGATGGGCGGGGTGGTGCAGCTGTTTACGCCGGAAGGCGACGGTGAGCCCGCACCGCGCATTTCCCTTGGCGGTGGCTCCTTCGATACCCAGCGCTATAGCGCCAGCCTTTCCGGTGCCGAGGGCAGCACGCGATACCATTTCGCCGCCAGCCGCTTCGATACCGATGGACAGCCGGTTCGCCGTGGCGGAGACGATATGGGCTACGACAACACCTCGGCACTGGCGCGCATGTCGCATACGTTGGATAGCGGCGCAGAACTGGGGGTATTGGCGCTTAGGGCACGTGGTACCACCGAGTATGACGAGAGTGGCTCACTGGCCACGACGGACTATGTGCAGCAGGTGGCGGGTATCTATGGTGAGTTGCCGATTACCGACAGTTGGCGCAGCCGCTTGACGCTTAGCGAAGCGCGTGATGAAAGTGCTAACCATGCCTATGATTCCATCCTCGATACGCAGACGCGCACGGCCCGCTGGGAAAACACGCTTAGCGCTGGAGCACATGAATTTATCATCGGCGCGGAGTATATGAATGACAGTGTGGCCGGTAGTATCACCGGGAGTGAGCCTTTTGGTGGTCCTTATGACATAGAGGATCGAGATAACAAGGCCGTTTTCAGCCAGGCGTTGCTCGATTTTTCCCCCTTGACGATGCAGGCCAGTCTGCGCTACGACGACAACGAAGCTTTTGGTGAAGAGGTCACAGGCAGCTTGGCACTAGGCTATGACCTGGATGCCCACCACACCCTGCGTACCAGCTATGGCACGGCCTTTAAAGCACCGACCTTTAATGATCTTTACTGGCCTTTTGAAGATTATGGTGACTTTGGGTCCTATCAAGGAAACCCTGATCTCAAGGCGGAAACTGCTCAGGCTTTAGAGTTGGGCGTTCGAGGCCAGTACCAAGATTGGTTTTGGGATGTATCCGTCTATCAAACCGACATCGAGGACATGATCACTACAGAGACTATCAATGGCGATAGTCGACCGATTAATGTCAAGGAAGCGCGTATCCGTGGTGCCGAGCTCTCCATAGGGACCGAGATCGAGGATTGGACCCTGGCAACGGCGCTGACCTATACCGACCCCGAAGATCGTTCAACAGGTAATCGACTGCCGCGCCGTGCCACTCAGAGCCTACGTTTCGATGTCGACCGCGAGCTTGGCGAGTGGTCTCTGGGCGGCTCCTGGGTTGCCCAGAACCATCGCTACGAGGATGCTGCCAATGAAGAGCGTCTCGGTGGCTTTGGCTTGCTTAATCTGCGTGCTGGTTGGCAGTTCGCGCCGCTATGGTCGGCTCGTCTGACGGTCGAGAACGCCCTGGATAAGGAGTACGTCACAGCCAGGTTCTTCGACGGCGATGACTACATCAACGCCGGTCGTAGCGCCTTCCTTAGTGTGCACTTCGGGCAGTGATGACGATACGGATTTCTCGTTTACTCCTGACCGGCCTGGCGCTGCTGCTGAGTGTGGCAGCACCGGCCAGCGCCGAGGTCTGCGCCGTCGACGATACCGACAGGGAAGTGTGCCTGGCGGCCCCGGCGCAGCGCATCGCCACGCTCTCGCCGGGGGCCACCGAACTGGTCTACGCCGCCGGCGCCGGCGAGAAGGTCGTCGCCGTGGTGGCCTACAGCGACTATCCGCCCGAGGCACGCGAGGTCGCCTCGGTGGGCAGCCATACCCGCCTCGACCTGGAGCGGCTCGTCGCCCTGCGGCCGGATCTGGTGATTGGCTGGGTCACCGGCAACCCGCCGGAGCAGCTCGAGACCCTCGAGTCGCTGGGCGTGCGGGTGTTCTACCTTGAGCCGCGCACCTTCGAGGAGGTGGCCAGCGCCGTCGAACGGCTTGGCGAGCTGGCCGGCACCCGTGAGGCGGCGCGGGTCGAGGCGGAGCGGTTTCGCAACGGCATGGCGGCACTCGCCGCCCGCTACGCCGAGGTCGCGCCGGTACGGGTCTTCTATCAGGTGTGGGACGAGCCCTTGATGACGATCAATGACGACCACCTGATCGGACAGGTGCTGCGCCTGTGCGGTGGCGTCAACGTCTTCGGGGCGCTTCCGCGGCTGGTGCCGCGTCCCGGCGAGGAGGCGGTGCTGGCAGCCGATCCCGAGGCGATCCTGGCCGGCGGCATGGGCGAGGAGAACCGCGACTGGTTGGACCACTGGGCACGCTATCCGCAGCTCACCGCGGTGGCCCGGGACAACCTCTTCTTCGTGCCGCCGTCTCTGATACAGCGGCCCACGCCGCGGCTGCTTGAGGGTAGCCGACTGTTCTGCGAGAAACTGGAACGGGCCCGCGAGCGGCGGGGAGCTCAGGGCTCGTGACGGCGTTCATCCGCCCCCTCGGCGCCCTGGCCCTGGCCGCGCTGACGGCCCTGGTGCTGTCGGTGGCGCTGGGTAGCGTGACCCTGGCGCCGGCGGAGATCCTGGCGGCCCTGGGAGGGCAGGGCGAGGCGCTCTCCCGCACCCTGATCCTCGAGCTGCGCCTGCCGCGCTCGCTTGCCGCCTTCGCGGTAGGCGGGCTGCTCGCCGTGGCCGGCGCCCTGATGCAGGTGCTGCTGCGCAACCCCTTGGCCGACCCCTATGTGCTGGGGCTCTCCGGTGGTGCCTCGGTGGGGGCCCTGCTGGCCATGCTGGCGGGGCTAGGCAGTGTGCTGGTCTCGGGCTCGGCCTTCGTCGGGGCGCTGGTCTCGACCCTGCTGGTGTTCGGCCTGGCCCACGGACGCGGCGGTTGGACCCCGGCGCGCTTGCTGCTCACCGGGGTGGTGGTGGCCGCCGGCTGGGGGGCGGTGATCACCCTGATGCTGGCGGTGAGCCCCGCCGACCGCCTGCCCGGCATGCTCTACTGGCTGATGGGCGATCTCTCCTACGCCGGCAGCCCCTGGCCGCCGCTGGTACTCCTAGCGATAGTCTGTCTGCTGGCGGTGCCGCTGGGGCGCAGCCTCAACGTGCTGGCCCGGGGAGCTATGCAGGCCGCTGCCCTGGGGGTCTCGGTGCGGCGCCTGGAGTGGGGCCTCTATCTGGCCGCCAGCGCCCTCACCGCCATGGCGGTGACCACCGCCGGCAGCATCGGCTTCGTGGGGCTCGTGGTGCCGCATATGCTGCGCCTGCTGCTGGGCAACGATCAGCGTCTGATCCTGCCCGCCTGCGCCCTGGCCGGCGGCACCCTGCTGCTGCTGGCGGATACCCTGGCCCGGATCATGATCGCCCCGGAGCAGTTGCCGGTCGGGGTGATCACCGCGCTACTTGGGGTGCCTACCTTCCTCTATCTGCTCTATCGGAGTCAGTGATGCGTCGACTCGAGGCCCGGGAGCTGGTGATCGATGTGCCGGGACGCCCTGCCGGGCGGGCCCTGGACATCTGCGTGGAGCCGGGCCAGGTGTGGGGCGTGCTGGGCCCCAACGGCGCCGGCAAGACCACCCTGCTGCATACCCTGGCAGGGCTACGCGCACCGCGCCTTGGCGAGGTGTACCTCGACGGCCACCCGCTCGCTGCGCTCAAGCGGCGTCAGGTGGCGCGCCAACTGGGGCTGATATTCCAGGAGCGCCACGATGGCTTCCCCGCCACGGTGCGCGAGACCGCGCTGATCGGCCGCCACCCGTATCTGTCGCCCTGGCAGATGGAGGGTGCCGAGGAGCTGCGCCTGGCCGAGGCCGCGCTGGAGCGCCTCGATATCGCCCATCTCGCCGAGCGCCTGGTAAGCACCCTCTCCGGGGGCGAGCGCCAGCGTCTGGCCATCGCCACCGTGCTGACCCAGGCACCGGCGATCTGGCTGGCCGATGAGCCCACCAACCACCTTGACCTGCATCACCAGACGGCGACGATGGCGTTGCTCGCCGAGCAGACCGCCGAAGAACGGGCGGTAGTGATGTGCCTGCACGACCTCAACCTGGCCGCGCGCTGGTGCGACCACCTGCTGCTGCTCTACCCGGATGGCGAGGCGTGCTGGGGCCCGGCGGAAGCGATGCTGGTGCCCGAGGCCCTGGAGCGCCTCTACGGCCAGCGTCTGGCCACCGCCCGGGTCAACGGTGCCCCGGTTTTTGTCCCTGTGAGGTAAGCAAATGAAAACAGTCGATCCCCAGCGCCATGCCGAGCGCATGGCCCACAAGCAGAAGATCATGCACGAGCGCATCGCCAAGGCCGACAAGGAGCAGGGTGTGCTGCTGGTGCTCACCGGTCCCGGCAAGGGCAAGAGCAGCTCCGGCTTCGGCATGCTGGCACGCGCCCTCGGCCACGGCATGCAGGTGGGCGTGGTGCAGTTTATCAAGGGGGCCTTCAGCACCGGTGAGGAGGCCTTCTTCCGCCAGCTGCCGGGCGTGGAGTACCACGTGATGGGCGAGGGCTACACCTGGGACACCCAGGACCGCGAGCGCGACATCCAGACCGCCGAGGCGGCCTGGGAGGTGGCTCGGCGCATGCTCGCCGACCCGAGCTTCGACATGGTGTTGCTCGACGAGCTCAATATCGCCCTGAAGAACGGCTACCTCGACCTGGATCGCGTGCTGGACGACCTTCAGGCGCGGCCGGCCTTGCAGCACGCCATCGTGACCGGGCGCCACGCCCCCGACGCGCTGATCGAACTGGCCGACACCGTCACCGAGATGAAAGTGGTCAAGCACGCCTTCAAGGATCAGGGCGTGAGGGCCCAGAAGGGCGTCGAACTATGAGCGCCGAACACACCTTCTCCGAGGCACAGCGGGCCGGTGTCTATCGCGCCATCCACGAGCGCCTCGCCGACGGTGAACTCTGCAGGGCACTGGAGGGCCCATGCCCACGCTGATGATCCAGGGCACCACCTCGGATGCCGGCAAGAGCACGGTGGTGGCGGCGTTGTGCCGCGCGCTCCATCGTCGTGGGGTGTCGGTCGCCCCGTTCAAGCCGCAGAACATGGCGCTCAACAGCGCGGTGACCGTGGACGGCGGTGAGATCGGCCGCTCCACGGCGCTGCAGGCGCTGGCCTGTGGCCTCGAACCTCACAGCGACATGAACCCGGTGCTGCTCAAACCGGAGAGCGACCGCGGTGCCCAGGTGATCCTGCGCGGGCAGGTGCATGGCCATATGGACGCGCTGGACTACCACGCCTACAAGCGCGAGGCGCGCGATTCCGTGCTGGCCGCCTGGCAGGCACTGTCGGCGCGCTTCGACGTGATCATCGCCGAGGGGGCGGGCAGCCCGGCGGAGATCAACCTGCGGGCTAACGATATCGCCAACATGGGCTTCGCCGAGATGATCGACTGCCCGGTGCTGCTGGTGGGTGACATCGACCGCGGTGGGGTCTTCGCCCAGTTGGTCGGCACCCTGGAACTGCTCACCGCCTCCGAACGGGCCCGGACCCGGGGCTTTATCATCAACCGTTTCCGCGGCGATATGGCGCTGCTGCAGCCGGGACTGGATTGGCTGGAGGCGTACACCGGCAAGCCGGTGCTGGGCACCTTACCCTACCTCCAGGCCCTGCTGCTCGACGCCGAGGACAGTATCGGTCGCGAGGGGCGTGAGGAGGGGGAGCCGGCGCTGCGCGTGGTGGTCCCGGCGCTGCCGCGCATCAGTAACCACAACGACTTCGACCCCCTGCGTCTGCACCCCCGGGTGTCACTCACCTTCGTGGGGCCCAACCAGGCCATCCCCCCGGCCGATCTGATCATCCTGCCAGGCAGCAAGAGCACCCGTACGGATCTCGCCTGGCTGCGCAGCCAGGGCTGGGAGGTGGCTATCCGCCGCCATCTCCGTTATGGCGGCAAGCTGCTGGGGATCTGTGGGGGATTCCAGATGCTGGGCGACTGGATCCACGACCCTGAGGGCCTGGAGGGGGCGGCCGGCTCGACGCCCGGGCTGGGGCTGATCGAGATGGCGACCCGTATGGTGGCCGGCAAGCAGCTGCGTAACGTGAAGGGGCGCCTGCTGCCGGAGGGCGTGCCGGTCGGCGGCTACGAGATCCACAACGGGGTCAGCGAGGGCGCGGCGCTGGCGCGACCGCTGGTCTCGCTCGACGCCCCCGAAGGAGAGCGCCCGGACGGCGCGGTCAGCGCCGATGGCCAGGTCATGGGGACCTATCTGCATGGCCTGTTCGACCGTGCCGAGGCCTATACGGCGCTGCTGGCGCGCTGCGGCCACCCCAGCGTCGGGCCAGTGGTCGATTATGCCGCTCACCGCCAGGCCGAGCTCGACCGGTTAGCCGATACCCTGGAGGCCCGGCTGGATATGGCCCGTGTGATGGAACGGCTCGAGGCCTGAGCCTTGCTCCTGGCGACCGCCTGGCGCCATCTACTCAGTCCCAGGCCGGCGCGAAGTCGGGGTCGGCGATGCGCTCGCCGCGGTCGAGCTCGGCGATGCGGGCCATCTCCTCGTCGCTCAGGGTGATGTCGAAGGCCGCCAGGTTGCTCTGGATATGTCCGGCACTGGTGGAGGACGGAATGGTCACCAGGCCGCGAGCCTGGATCCAGGCCAGGGCGATCTGGGCCGGGTTGGCGTCGTGATCGGCGGCGATCGCCTTGAGGGTCTCGTCCTGCATCACCTTGCCCACCGCCAGCGGCATGTAGGCGGTGACCTGGATGCCGCGCGCCTGGCAGTGCGCCACCAGCTCGCGGTTCTGCAGGTAGGGATGCACCTCCACCTGGTTGGTGAGCAGCGTCCCCTCGCCGAGGATGCCGATCGCCTGGTCGATATGGGCGCGGGTGAAGTTGGAGACGCCGATGTGCGTCGCCTTGCCGGCGTCCTGCACCGCCTTGAGGGCGTTGAGGTAGTCGTCCATCTGCACCTCGCCGTCGGGGGAGGGCCAATGGATCAGCAGCAGGTCCACGTAGGAGGTGCCGAGCCGATCCAGGCTCTCGTCGACGCTGGCCTCCAGGTCGCCGGGGCGCAGCCGGTCGTGCCACACCTTGGTGGTGAGGAAGATCTCCTCGCGGGGCACCGCGCTTTCGCGGATCGCCTCGCCCACCTCGGCCTCGTTACCGTACATCTGGGCGGTGTCGATGTGGCGGTAGCCCGCTGCCAGGGCGCTCTTCACGCTCTCCTTGAGGACCTCGTCCTTCAGGCGGAAGGTACCGAATCCGGGATTGGGAATGCGCGTCATGGGCGACTCCTTGTCGATGGATGGTGGGCCCGCCGCGGCGAGCCCTTGCCTACCCACCTTGGGGCAGGCGGCCGACCCTTCAAGGCCGTGCCACCCGCTCACGTCGAGTCGCCTTAGAGCGTGACCCGGTCGATGAAGCGGCGGAAGTACATCTCCACGCGCAGGGTAAGCGCCCAGCGCGGATCGCGGTCGGCCTCGCGGGGGAAGTGCAGGGCCGGGGCGACGTCGAGGAAGGTGAAGCCCTTGTGGATGTCGCGGCGGAAGCGCAGCTGCAGGTAGCTGTCCTCGATGGTGGTGTGGGAGAGGCTCTCGCCCAGCACCACGGCGGAGTAGCGCAGCACGCTGCGGTTGTTGATGCGCTGGTTGAGCTCGGCGGCCTGGCTGAACTCCAGGGTGTCTTCCGTCTCGCGCCACTGCACGTTGCTGATGAAGCGCAGGTGGCGCTTCTCGTCCACCGGGCGGCCCAGGTCCCAGCGGGTGCGCGCCGAGTAGCCGTCGTCGTTGAACCAGGAGAAGCGGTTGTCGCTGTGCAGCTGCCAGGGGCCGTCGTCCAGCGTCCAGAGCCGCTCGGAGGTGATGCGGGCGTAGGTTTCCAGCGGCAGGCGCAACTTCACGCCGCCGCCGAGCTCGGTGTTCCACTCCCGGGTGCGGTCGCCTTCTCCCATGGTGCGCAGCCCCACCAGCACGTCCCCGATGCTGTCGACGCGGTCGTCGGTCAGTGCCGACTCCTGCTCGCCGAGGGTGCCGCGGGTCTCGTCGGGTTCGCTCTCGATGATCAGGCGCAGGCGCTCCTCGGTGGTGGGCAGGTCGAGGCGGAAGCGGGCGCCGAAGTCCTGGTCGAACGCCTCGCCCTCCTTCCAGGCGAACTCCTGGCTCAGGCGCAGGTAGGAGTCCGAGTCCACGGTGAGGGCGTCGGTGGTGCCGAAGAAGCCATCGATACTTCGCGAGGTGGTGTCCACCCAGTCGGTCATGGTGGCGTGGAAGGGGCCGATGCGCTTCACCGCCCACTCTGGCAGGTCGCTGTCGTCCTCGGTCATCGGGGTGTCGGCATGGGCGGCCAGGCTGAGGCAGGCCGTCAGGGCGATCAGCGCCTTCTTCATGTCGTGGCTCTCGCGTCGGTTCCTTTGCTCGGAGTCTATCGGAACCAGTCCTTCATGACCTCGGTAATCTGGCGCATCTCCTGTGCCGAAGTGACATAGGCGGGCATGGTGTAGAGCCAGCGGCCGATGGGGCGTAGCCAGACCCCCTGCTCGCGGGCCCAGTCCGCCACCCCGGCGAGGTCTTCCGCCCGGCGGGCCTCGATCACCGCGGTGGCGCCCAGCACCCGCACATCCGTCACCGCCGGGTGAGCGATAAGGCGCTCTTCGTCGAGCAGCTCATGGCGCAGTACCGTGTTCAGTTCGGCGATCCTGCCGAGGTAGTCCTCCTCCTCGAACACCGCTAGGCTCTCCAGGGCCACGGCGCAGGCCAGCGGGTTGCCCATGAAGGTGGGCCCATGCATGAAGGCGTGCTCCGGGGAGTCGCCCACGAAGGCGTCATGCACCCGATCGGTGGCGAGCGTCGCCGCATGGCCGAGGTAGCCACCGGTGAGCCCCTTGGAGAGCACCATGATGTCCGGGGTGATATCGGCATGGTCGGCGGCGAACATCCGCCCGGTGCGGCCGAAGCCGGTGGCCACCTCATCGAACACCAGCAGCACGTCGAACTCGTCGCACAGCTCGCGGGCGCCCGCGAGGTAGTGGGGCGAGGTCATGTTGAGCCCGCCGGCGGCCTGCAGCAGTGGCTCCATCAGCAGCGCGGCGATCTGGTGGTGGTGGCGCTCCAGCACCCCGCGCAGGGCGGCGAGGTCCGCCTCCACCACCTCGGGCTTGGCGTCGAAGGGCGCGGTGGGAGCCGGGGCGAAATGGTGGCGTGGCAGGTAGCCGGCGAACAGCGAGTGCATGCCCTCCTCGGGGTCGCACACCGCCATGCAGCCGGCGGTGTCTCCGTGGTAGGCCTTCATCAGCGACAGCATGCGGTGCTTGCCGGGCCTGCCGCGCAGTTGCTGGTATTGCACCGCCATCTTCATGGCCACCTCCATGCCCACCGAGCCGCTGTCGGAGAAGAAGACATGGTTGAGTCCCGGCGGCGTGATGCGCACCAGCTCCCGGGCCAGGCGGTCGGCGGGATCGTGGGTCAGGCCGCCGAGCATCACATGGCAGAGGGTATCGGCCTGGCGCTGGATGGCGCGTACCAGCCGGGGATGGCGGTAGCCGTGGATCATGCACCACCAGGAGCAGGTGGCGTCGAGCAGCGTCTCGCCGCCTTCCAGGGTGAAGCGCGGCCCCTCGCCGCCGACCACCTTGGGCGCCGGGCGCTGGGTCTTGAGATGGGCATAGGGGTGCCAGACCGGGCTGGCGGCGCTGGCGTGGGTAGCATCACGCATCGAGGCCTCCGGAGAGCGAGGAGTAAACGACGGGCACGCGAAGACGTCGCCGATCTCGGTCGAGATGACGGGGCGCACTGGGTCGCGTCAAGAAGAGGGCGCTTGTGGTGAAGCGAGTGGTGCGGATGGGGAGACTTGAACTCCCACGCCCGAAGGCACCAGAACCTAAATCTGGCGTGTCTACCAATTCCACCACATCCGCACGGGCAGGCAGGTTGGGTATTGTACGGACGCCCCCTGGCAAGTCAATCGGCATCGGGCAGCTCCAGGTGGTCGGCGGCGGCCTCGGCCATGGCGGCCGGGGTGCCCGCGGGCAACCTGGGAATCACGCCCAGGCAGGGCGCGGGCAGCGCAGCCGCGAGGGTCGCCAGGTTGTCGCGATAGAGCGCCTCGTCGGCGGCGAATGCCGGGTCCACCAGGCTACCGACCCAGCCCGCCAGGCGCAGCCCATCCGCGCGGATCGCCTCACTGGTGAGCCGTGCATGGCTGATGCAGCCCAGGCGCAGCCCTACCACCAGGAGGACCGGCAGATCGAGCCTGACGGCCAGGCCGGTGAGGTCCTCGCGGTCGTTCAGCGGCACTCGCCAGCCGCCGGCGCCCTCCACCAGGGTCAGGTCACGCCGGGCGGCCAGCAACTCCCTGGCCCAGGGTGTCAGCTCGGTGAGGCTGACCTCCGTTCCCGCCCGCCGCGCCGCCAGGTGCGGGGCGATAGCCGGGGCGAAGGCGGCGGGGTTGACCGCCTCATACGTCACCGCCGGTCGGCACTGCGCCTGCAGCGCCAGGGCGTCGGCGTTGCGCAGGCCCGCTCGGGTCGCCTCGCTGCCCGAAGCGACAGGCTTGAGGCCAAGGGTGGTCAGGCCGTGGCGACGGGCCAGGGCCAGCAGGCCGCTGGCCACCAGGGTCTTGCCGGCATCGGTGTCGGTACCGGTCACGAAGTAGGCGGGCATCTCAGCGTTCCAGCTCCAGGGTCAGCAGGCGGTAGGTCACGGGAAGCCCCTCGGGTTCGCGCAGGGCCTCATAGCGGCGTGTGGCGCGGGCCAGGTCGGCGCGGGTGAGGCCCTTGCCCCTGGCGGCCTGGGCGCCCACGCCCTTGATGGAGGCCATCACCGCGGCCAGATCGGGGTAGTGGAAGCGTTGCGTATGGGCCTCGACCTCGACGCGGGAGAAGCCGGCGTGATGCGCCTCTTCGGCGTGGCGAGCGGCATCCCGGAAGCCCAGCAGGGCGGCGGGCCGACCGGGGCGTGACCAGGCCGCGGCCACCTCCGCCAGGGTGCCGGGGGCCAGGGTGTTGATCAGCGCCCGCCCGCCGGGGCGCAGCACGCGATGCAGCTCGGCCAGTACCGACTCGAGGTCCGGGCACCACTGCAGGGCCAGGTTGGAGAACACCAGGTCCAGGCGGCCGTCGGGCAGCGGCAGGGCGGCGGCGTCGGCGCACAGCCAGCGGATGCGCTCGCCGTGGCGCCGGCGCGCCTCCTCCAGCATGCCCGGGGCCAGGTCGAGGCCGGTGACCGCGCCACCCTCGCCGAAGCGGTCGGCCAGCCGGGCGCTCCAGTGCCCCGGGCCGCAGCCCAAGTCGAGGGTGGCGTCTGCATGGGCCGGTAGCCGCGCCCACAGGGTCTCGCCCATGGCGTGCTGGGCCACGGCGAGGCGATCGTAGCGGGGCGCGGCGCGGGAGAAGGCGCGGGCGACGCGGCGTTGCCAGTCGGTCGATGGCGCCTGGGCTTGGGCTGTGGCTGGGGCTGGGGCCAGGGCGGTGGCGGCGGTCATCCCGTCACCTCCCCGGCAGATGACTGCCGCGAGGCCGTCATGTCATGGGACAGGACGACCAGGGCCTCGGCCAGGGCGGCGGGGCGCGTGAGCATGGGGCAGTGGCCGGTGCCCTCCAGCACGCGGTCGGCGCCGGCGATCGTCACCGGGGCCAGCAGCGGGTCGCGGCGCCCGACGAGGCGACGGACCGGGCAGGGGGCTTCGGCCAGGGGCCGGGTGACGTCGAGCTCGGCGAGCCAGCCGAGGCCCGTGGCCAGGGTGACGGCCTCGACGTCGTCATCGACCAGCGCCTGCAGGTGGCGATGGGCGCCGCGAGGGTCCGGCTCGCCGCCGAGCTGCCAGCGGCGGAAGTGGGCCAGGGTGGCGCCTGGGTCGCGGGCGAAGGCGCGGCGGAAGGCGGCCAGCGCTTGCGTCGAGACGCCCTCCGGGTGGCAGAAGCGCTCGCCGATGCCGAGCTGAACCAGGCCGCGGGGTGGCGGCAGGTGCGCCAGCAGGGCGGCGGCCAGCAGCCCGCCCAGCGACCAGCCCACCCAGATGGCGTCGGGCGGCAGGACATCGGCCATGGCCGCCGCCAGCGCCTCCCGGTTGCCGTCTATCGCCAGCGGGGAACGGCCGCCATATCCGGGCCAGTCCGGGGTGGTGACCGTGATCTCCCTCGGCCAGTGGTCGGCAAGCGGCTGCCAGATGCCGGTGTCGATGCCCCACCCGGAGAGCAGCACCAGGGTCGTCATGGGGCGCTCTCCCGCGGCTCTGTGTCATGGGCCCGGCAGGCCGCGAGGCCCTCCAGCAGGGCGTCCAGATCGGCGTCGGTGTGGGCGGCGGAGAGGGTGATGCGCAGCCGCGCCTGGCCAAAGGGCACGGTGGGCGGGCGGATGGCGCCCACGGCGAGACCGCGGCCGGCGAGCCGTTCGGCCCAGGCCATCGCCCGGGCATCGTCACCGAGCAGCAGCGGCTGGATCGGTGTGGTGCTGTCCGCCAGCGGCAGGCCCAGGATCGCCGCCTCGCGACGGAAGCGGGCGATCAGCGCGTGAAGTCGCTCGCGGCGCTCCGGCTCGGCGGCGAGCAGCTCCAGGGCCGTGAGGGTCGCCGCCGCCACCCCCGGTGGCTGGGCGGTGGTGTAGACGTAGGGGCGGGCGAACTGGATCAGGTGCTCGATCAACGCCTCGCTACCCGCCACGAAGGCGCCGGCGGTGCCCAACGCCTTGCCCAGGGTGCCCACCAGCACCGGCACCGCGTCGACGCCATGGGCGCGCCCCACGCAGCCGTCGCCATTGTCGCCGAGCACCCCCAGGCCGTGGGCATCGTCGACCATCAGCCAGGCGCCATGACGGCGCGCCGCCTCGGCAAGTCCAGGGATATCGGCGACGTCGCCGTCCATGCTGAAGACCCCGTCGCTGACCACCAGCCGGGGGGCCTCGGCAGGCGCGCGGGCCAGCAGCCGCTCGAGGTCGGCGAGATCAGCATGGTGGAAGCGCCGTGAAGCGGCGCCGGCGAGCCTGGCGCCGTCCAGCAGCGAGGCGTGGTTGAGGCGGTCCTGGAAGATCCGGGTCTCGCCGTCGCTGAGCGCCTGCAGGGTGCCCAGGTTGGCCATGTAGCCGGTGGAGAAGAGCAGCGCCCGGGGGCGCCCCGTGAGCGCGGCCAGGCGTTCTTCCAGCGCCTCGTGGACCTCCAGGTGGCCGTTGACCAGATGCGAGGCCCGGGCGCCCGCGCCGAAGCACCGGGCACCCCAGGCCATGGCCTCGGCCAGCCGCGGGTCCCGGGCCAGGCCCAGGTAGTCATTGCCGGCGAAGTCCAGGGGGGCGGCGCCCGGCGTGGCGGTGCGGCGATGCCGCCAGCGCCCCAGGGCGTGGCGCGCACGGGCGCGCTCGGCGAGCCGGGATGGCCAGTGGGCCGCCATCCTCAGCGCCCGCTGGCATCGACGGCGAGGGCGTCGGCCAGGGAGGCCTGCTCCCGCGCCCCCTGGGCGGCCAGGTCGGCCTCGAGCGCCTGTTCCACCCTGGCCTGCATGCCGGCGTCATCCGTGCAGGTCTCGCGATGCTCCGGATGAAGCCCTAGCCGCTCGAACAGCGCCCGGTCGCGTTCCGCCTGGGGGTTGGCGGTGGTCAGCAGCTGGTCGCCATAGAAGATCGAGTTGGCCCCGGCCAGGAAGGCCAGTGCCTGGGTGGCATCATCCATCTGCTCGCGGCCGGCGGAGAGGCGCACGTGGCTCTTCGGCATCAGGATCCGCGCGACGGCGATGGCGCGGATGAACGCGATGGGGTCCAGGTCCTCGACGTCCTCCAGCGGCGTGCCGGGCACCTTGACCAGCATGTTGATGGGCACCGACTCGGGGTGCGGCTCGAGACGCGCCAGCTGCTGGAGCAGGGCGGCGCGGTCGCGAGGCGCCTCGCCCATGCCCAGTATCCCCCCGGCGCACACCTTCATGCCCGCCTCGCGGACATGGCCCAGGGTCGCCAGGCGGTCGGCGTAGCTGCGGGTGGTGATGATCTCGCCGTAGTACTCCGGTGAGGTGTCGAGGTTGTGGTTGTAGTAGTCGAGGCCCGCCGCGGCCAGGCGTCCGGCCTGGTCGCCGTCGACCATGCCGAGCGTCATGCAGGTCTCGAGCCCCAGCGCCTTGACGCGGCGGACCATCTCCAGCACCACCTCGAGGTCGCGCTCACGCGGGCTCTTCCAGGCCGCGCCCATGCAGAAGCGGCTGGCGCCGGCGTCCCTGGCCGCCCGGGCCTGTTCCACCACCTTCTCGACCTCCAGCAGCTTCTCCCTGCCGAGGCCAGTGTTGTAGTGGCCGGACTGCGGGCAGTACTTGCAGTCCTCCGGGCAGGCGCCGGTCTTGATGGAGAGCAGGGTGGAGACCTGCACGGCGTTGGGGTCGAAGTGGGCGCGATGCACCCGCTGGGCCTGGAACAGCAGATCGTTGAAGGGCAGGGCGAAGAGCGCCTGGATCTCCTCGAGGGTCCAGTCGTGGCGCAGGGCATCGGCGGCGGCTAGGGTCTGGGTATCGGAGGGCAGCACGGCGGTGGGCATGGGGGTGCCTATGGTCAACTTGGTGTCATGGGGTAAGTTGACGGATAGCTTACGGCCGGGCGCGGCATTGTCAACCCGACTGGTGATTGAAGTTGACAAGGCGCTGCGCCGGGCCCTGCCCGGGCGCTGTGCCTTCTGCCTCGCCCCCAGCGAGCGGGGTGCTCCCTGGTGCCATGCCTGCTTCGCGGCGCTGCCCTGGAACCTGCCCGCCTGTCCCGGGTGTGCTGAACCCCTTCCCCTTGCCCTCAGCGGGCAGCGCTGCGGACGCTGCCTGCGCACGCCGCCGGCCTTCGTCAGGGCGCGGGTGCCGCTTCGCTACGTCGACGAGGTGGCCTGGCTGGTGCGGCGCTTCAAGTTCGAGGCCTCGCCGCGGGCCGGGGCGGTGCTGCTGGCGCTGCTGGAGGGCGCCCTGGTGGCGGAGGTCCATGCCTGGCCTCAGGCGCTGGTGGCGGTGCCGCTGCATCCGCGACGCGCCCGGGAGAGGGGCTTCGACCAGGCCGGTTGGCTGGCCAGGCGCCTGGGGCGCCGCCTGGGGGTACCCTGTCTCGATGCCGAGCGGCGCCGCGATACCCCGAGCCAGCGCGGCCTCGACCGCCGCGAGCGCCGAGCCAACCTGCGTCACGCCTTCCGTGTGTCCGGGCGGCTGCCGCCCCGGGTGGCGGTGATCGACGACGTCATGACCACCGGGGCGACCCTGGAGGCACTGGCCCAGGCCTGTCAGGCGGCGGGCGCCGAGGAGGTCGAAGCCTGGGCCGTGGCGCGCACGCCGCGGACGCCGTCGGCGCCGGAAGCCTGGTAGAGTGGGGGCTTTCCCCGGAGGCCGCGACATGGACGAATCCCTGCACTCCCGAGACACCCACTCCGAGCCGTCCCACCCCTTCGCGACCCTCTCGCCCGCCCGGGTGGTGGCGGCCATCGAGTCGCTGGGCTTCTGGCTGCCCGGCGAGCCCTTCGCCCTGAACAGCTACGAGAACCGGGTCTACCTGGTGCATGACGACGAGCGGCGGCGCTGGGTGGTCAAGTTCTATCGCCCCGAGCGCTGGACGGACGCCCAGATCCAGGAGGAGCACGACTTTCTCGCCGAGCTGGCGGCTGAGGGCGTGGCGGTGGCCGCACCCTGGCGCGATGCGACGGGGGCAAGCCTGCACCACGCCGAGGGCTTCCGCCTGGCGCTCTTCCCCCAGTGCCCGGGGCAGGCGCCGGAGCTGGAGAACCCTGCCCACCTCTTCGCCCTGGGGGAGCTGATCGGTGCCGTGCATGCGGTGGGGGAGCGGGGCACCTTTCGCCAGCGCGGGGCGATGGACCTCGACGCCATGGTGGTGGAGGCCCGCGAGCGAGTGCTCGCCGGGCCCTGGCTGGATCGCCGCCAGCGCCAGGCCTACGAGCGCATCACCGCGGCCCTGCACGAGGGGCTCGCCGAGTATCGCTGGCCGCCACACAAGGCGATCCGGGTCCATGGCGACTGCCATATCGGCAACATCCTGGGGCGCGACGAGGCCTTCGCCCTGGTGGACTTCGACGACTGCCTGATGGCGCCCGCGGTGCAGGACCTGTGGATGCTGATCACCGCCCAGGCGCCGGAGGAGCGCCATATGCAGCTCTCCGAGGTGATCGAGGGGTACGAGCAGCACCGCGAGTTCGATCGTGGCGAACTGGCCCTGGCCGAGCCGCTGCGCACCCTTCGCCTGCTGCGGCACAGCGCCTGGCTGGTGGCGCGCTGGGAGGACCCGGCCTTCCCGGCGGCCTTTCCTTGGCTGGCCGATGCCGGTTACTGGGAGGGGCACCTCCGTACCCTGGAGCAGCAGCGCCAGGCGTTGGAGCATTCGCCGCGCTGGCTGGCCTGAGTGGTCGCCCCAAACGCCAGACGCACCCCGGGGGGTGCGTCTGGATCATGCAGAGCCGCTGTTGCGATCACTGGTCGGGGTCGGGCTGCTCGGCGGGGATGGGGTTGGCCACGCCCTCGCCGTTGGCCTGGCGACGCTCGATGTTGATCTGCTCGGAGGGGTTCGCCTGCTCCTCGATGGCCAGGTCGCTGGCCAGCTGCAGCTCGAAGCCGTGTTCCGGGGAGAGCTCGCAGCGGCCGTCCTGGCAGGCGTCGATGCCGAAGTCGCCATCGCTGCCGTAGGCGGCGGCGGAGATCTCGCCGCTGTAGATGTGGCTGTCGCCCGCCTCGGCGTCGATGCAGGTGACGCTGTCGGTGGTCAGGCGGATGCGGTCTCCATCCAGGCGTGCATCGCCCACCATCACGCAGTAGTCCGGCACCTGATGGCTGCCGCTGCCATCGGCGACCGGGCGCAGCAGGACGTCGTCGCGCTCGGGGGTGTCGGCATCGAGCACCAGCGGCTCGATCACCTGCATCTCGAGGCGGGCGTCGGCGGGCAGTTCCAGGGAAGTGGCGAAGGCCAGGGTGGGGGCCAGCAGGGCGCCCAGCAGCAGGGAGATCTTGGTCATGTCGGGCTCTCGGGGGATGATCTGCGCAGCATGAAGGCCTGTATGGTACCACAGCCACGTGGCCTGCCTCATCGGCCTTTGGCGGGTGCGGCAGGATGTCGCGACCGACGCGAGGCCGCCGCGAGGGGGAGCCCCATCGCCCGGGCTGGTAGACTGTCCGAGTGTGAGTCGAAAAGATTGTACAAAAATAGATTCCTGTATATCTTTTGTATATTGATGGCGTCTCCCTCCCTGAGGCGCCTTCCCGAGAACGGATCCACCTGACGGGTACCCCCGATGACCGAAGAGCTCGCCAACCACTACCGACAGATCATTCGCGCCGTGGGAGAGGATCCCGGGCGGGAAGGGCTTCTGGACACTCCCAAGCGCGCCGCCAAGGCGATGCAGTTTCTCAACCGTGGCTACCTGCAGTCGCTGGAGGAGATCGTCAATGGCGCCGTGTTCGAGTCCGAGACCGACGAGATGGTGCTGGTCAAGGATATCGAGCTCTACTCCATGTGCGAGCATCACCTGCTGCCCTTCATCGGCAAGTGCCATATCGCCTACCTGCCCAGCGGCAAGGTGCTGGGGCTCTCCAAGTTCGCGCGCATCGTCGACATGTATGCGCGGCGCATGCAGATCCAGGAGAACCTGACCCGCCAGATCGCCGAGGCGGTGCAGGAGGTCACCCAGGCACGCGGCGTGGCGGTGGTGATCGAGGCCCAGCACCTGTGCATGATGATGCGCGGGGTCGAGAAGCAGAACTCCAGCATGACCTCCTCGGTGATGCTCGGCGCCTTCCGCGACAACATCTCGACCCGTCAGGAGTTCCTGACCCTCATCCACGGACGCTGAATCCTCCAGGGAGAGCCGGCCCATGCCGCTGCACGCCATCGACGACCAGCACTTCGACCATGACCTGGCGACCATCCGCATCAAGAACCTCCGCCTGCGCACCTATATTGGCATCAAGGAGGAGGAGATCAAGAATCGCCAGGATGTGGTGATCAATGCGGTGATTCGCTACCGCGCCGACAAGGCGGTGGCCTTCAACCATATCGAGCAGGCGCTGAACTACCGCACCATCACCAAGCAGGTGATCGCCCACGTCGAGGAGAACCGCTTCCTGCTGCTCGAGCGCATGACCCGCGAGGTGCTTGACCTGATCATGGCCCACGAGCAGGTGCTCACCGCCCAGGTCGAGATCGACAAGCCCCACGCCCTGCGCTTCGCCGACTCCGTCTCCATCACCCTCTCCGAGAGCCGCCAGCCACGCTGACGCCGTCCCCGCTTCACGGCTCGCGATGTCTCGAACGGGATTGTCGGCGCGTTGATGCAGGCGGGCGCAAAGACGGTTGGAGTGGCACGCGCTTTGCGCTTAGCATGAGGGCAAACCGACCCGATCGCCGCGTCGCGGCAGGAGACCGAGATGGAAGCCCTCAAGGAAACGCAGCTCTACTGTCCCTTCGCCTATATCGACGGCAGCTGGGTGGCCGCCGATAGCGGCGAGCAGATCAAGGTGGTCAACCCGGCCACCGGCGAGCCCATGGGCGACGTGCCGCGCCTGGGGCGCGCCGAGACCGAGCGCGCCATCGAGGCCGCCCACGCGGCCCTGCCGGCCTGGCGAGCGCTGACCGCCCAGGAGCGTGCCGACATCCTGATGAAGTGGCACGACCTGATGCTCGAGCACCAGGACGACCTGGCGATGATCATGACCTTCGAGCAGGGCAAGCCGCTCAAGGAGGCCGCCGGCGAGATCGCCTATGCGGCGAGCTTCCTGCGCTGGTTCGCCGAGGAGGCGCGCCGCGTCTACGGCGAGACCATCCCTGCCGCCAAGGCCAACCAGCGCATCGTGGTGACCAAGCAGCCGGTGGGCGTGGTCGGCTCCATCACTCCCTGGAACTTCCCCGCGGCGATGATCACCCGCAAGGCCGGGGCGGCGCTGGCCGCCGGCTGCACCATCGTCTGCAAGCCGGCCAGCCAGACCCCCTTCTCGGCCACCGCCCTGGCGCTGCTGGCCGAGCGTGCCGGCGTGCCGCGCGGGGTGTTCAACGTGGTGCCGGGCCGGGCCAGCGAGATCGCCGCGGCCATGACCGAGTCGCCGCTGGTGCGCAAGATCACCTTCACCGGCTCCACCGAGGTGGGGCGCGAGCTGATGGCCAACGCCTCCCAGCACATCCAGAAGATCTCCCTGGAGCTCGGCGGCAATGCGCCCTTCATCGTCTTCGAGGACGCCGACCTGGACGCCGCGGTGGAGGGGGCAATGGCGGCCAAGTTCCGCAACGCCGGCCAGACCTGCGTGTGTACCAACCGCTTCCTGGTGCAGTCCAGCGTGGTCAACGCCTTCTGCGAGAAGCTCGCCGTGGCCATGAACAGCGAGCTCAAGGTGGGCGATGGCACCCAGGCGGGCATCAACATCGGCCCGCTGATCGACGAGAACGCCGTCTCCAAGGTCAGCGAGCACGTCCAGGACGCCGTCAACCACGGCGCCGAGCTGCTGCTGGGTGGCCACCCGCACCCGCTGGGCGGCAACTTCTTCTCGCCGACCCTGATCAGCTTCGCCACCGACCAGATGAAGGTTGCCCGGGAGGAGACCTTCGGCCCGCTGGCCGCGGTCTTCCCCTTCGACGACGAGGAGAGCGCGGTGCAGATGGCCAACGACACCGAATACGGCCTCGCCGCCTACTTCTACTCCCGCGACCTGGGTCGCGTGTGGCGCGTCGCCGACGCCCTGGAGTACGGCATGGTGGGCATCAACACCGGGCTGATCTCCAACGCCGCCGCGCCCTTCGGCGGGGTCAAGGAGTCCGGCCTCGGCCGCGAGGGTGGCCACCAGGGGCTGGAGGAGTTTCTGGAGACCAAGTACCTCTGCATCGATCTCGGGTAAGAGCGACAAGGCCCAAGGGGCAAGGAACAAGCGGCTCGTCGACGGGCCGCAATCCCGCCCACGAAAAAACCCACTCGACCGGACGGTCGAGTGGGTTTTTTATCGAGGAGCGTCGACAGATCGGATGACGGCAAGAAGCGTCGGCACTGGCATTCCTTGCTCCTTGCTCCACGCTCCACGCTCCTCGCCGCAGGCGCTTCAGTGGCGGAAGTGGCGCATCCCGGTGAAGACCATGGCGATGCCCGCCTCGTTGGCGGCGTCGATCACCTCCTGGTCGCGCATGGAGCCGCCGGGCTGGATCACCGCGGCGATGCCGGCGGCGGCGGCGGCGTCGATGCCGTCGCGGAACGGGAAGAAGGCGTCACTGGCCATCACCGAGCCGGGCACCGAGAGGCCCTCGTCGGCGGCCTTGATGCCGGCGATCTTCGCCGAATAGACGCGGCTCATCTGGCCGGCACCCACGCCGATGGTCTGGCCATCCTTGGCGTAGACGATGGCGTTGGACTTGACGTATTTGGCCACCTTCCAGGCGAAGGCCAGGTCGCGCAGCTCCTGCTCGGTGGGCACCCGTTCGGTGACCACGGTGAGCTCGTCGCGACCCACCATGCCTAGGTCGCGGTCCTGGACCAGCAGCCCGCCGGTGACGCGCTTGAAGTCGTGGGCGTGCTCGCGCTTGCCAGGCCAGTGGGCACCGACGTCGAGCAGGCGCACGTTCTGCTTCTCGGCAACGATCGCCGCGGCCTGCTCCTCGATTCCGGGGGCGATGATCACCTCCACGAACTGGCGGTCGATGATGGCGCGGGCGGTCTCGGCGTCCAGCGGCACGTTGAAGGCGATGATGCCGCCGAAGGCGCTGGTGGGGTCGGTGGCGAAGGCCTTGTCGTAGGCTTCGAGGGGGGTGCTGCCGACCGCCACGCCGCAGGGGTTGGCGTGCTTGACGATGACGCAGGCGGTCTCGGTGAAGGCCTTGACGCACTCGAAGGCGGCATCGGTGTCGGCGACGTTGTTGAAGGAGAGCGCCTTGCCGTTGCGCTGCTCGGCGGTGGCCACGCTGGGCTCGCTGGCGTCGGCCTCGACGTAGAAGGCGGCGTTCTGGTGGGGGTTCTCGCCGTAGCGCATGGCCTGCTTCTTGATGAACTGCAGGTTGTAGGTGCGCGGGAAGCCATCCTCGCCGCCGGGGACGCGCTGGCCGAGGTAGTCGGCGATGGCGGCATCGTAGCCGGCGGTGTGCTCGAAGGCCTTGACCGCCAGGTCGAAGCGGGTGGCGTCACTCACCGCGCCGTCCTGGGCGGCGATCTCGCCCAGCACCCGGGCATAGTCGCCTGCATCCACCACGATGGTGGTGTGGGCGTGGTTCTTGGCGCAGGCACGCACCATGGTGGGGCCGCCGATATCGATGTTCTCGATGGCGTCTTCCAGGGTGCAGTCGGGCCTGGCCACCGTCTGGGCAAAGGGGTAGAGGTTGACCACCACCATGTCGATGGGCGCGATGTCGTGCTCGGCCATCACCGCGTCGTCCTGGCCGCGGCGACCCAGGATGCCACCGTGGATCTTCGGGTGCAGGGTCTTGACCCGGCCATCCATGATCTCGGGGAAGCCGGTGTGCTCGGAGACCTCGGTGACCGCGATGCCGTTCTCCTGGAGCAGGCGGAAGGTGCCGCCGGTGGAGAGCAGCTCGACGCCGTGCTCGGCGAGCCCGCGGGCGAAGTCGACGATGCCGGTCTTGTCGGAGACGCTGATCAGCGCGCGGCGAACCGGGGTGGGGGAGGCTTGGGCCATGGGGTCACTCTCTGCTGGCATGAAGGAACGGGGCGGGGACGAGGCCGTGTCGACCCTGGGGCGACACGCGGAAGGGAGCCTCTGGGCTCCCCTCGCCGAAACGGGGTCAGATCAGGTCATACTGCTTGAGTTTCTTGCGCAGGGTGCCGCGATTGAGGCCGAGCATCTCGGCGGCGCGGGTCTGGTTGCCCTGGGTGTGGTCGAGCACCGCGGCCAGCAGCGGCGCCTCGACCTCGGCCATGACCATGGCGTAGAGGCCGGTGACGTCGCCACCGTCGAGGTGGGCGAAGTAGCGGCGCATGGCGAGGTCGACCGCCTCGCGCAGAGGCTGCTGGCCCCCCTGGGGCGCGGCGAGGTCAGGCGCGTCGGTGTCGAGCGGGCGGCCTTGGGTAAGCGCTGGGTCGGAGGGTAGGGCGTGGCTGGTCATGCGGCTCGTGTTCCTTTCGAGGTCGCACCCGGCTCGCGCGGCGCAGCGGCCGACGGGCGGGCATGACCGAAGAGATCGTCGATGAAACGGTGCTGTTCGTGGCGACTCTCGAGGCGGTTGAAGCGCCCCTTGAGCTCGCCGCGCCGCGCCTCGTCGAGGCGGGCGTCGCCGGCCAGGTACCAGCCGACATGCTTGCGGGCGATCCGCACGCCCATGTGCTCGCCGTAGAAGGCGTGCAGGGCGTCGAGGTGGTCGCGCAGCACCCCGGTGCGCTCGTCGTCGCTCGGCGGCGCCAGCGTCTCGCCGTGGCGCAGGTAGTGGTCGATCTCGCGGAAGATCCAGGGGTTGCCCTGGGCGCCGCGGCCGACCATCACCGCATCCGCCCCAGTATAGTCGAGGACGGCGGCGGCCTTGTGCGGCGAGTCGATATCGCCGTTGGCGAACACCGGTATCCCCACCGCGGCCTTGATGGCGGCGATGGTGTCGTACTCGGCGTGGCCGGTGTAGCGCTGCTGGCGATGGCGGCCGTGGACCGCCAGGGCCTGGATGCCGGCCTGCTCGGCGAGGCGCGCCACGCGCACACCGTTGTTGCTGTCGGCGCACCAGCCGGTGCGGATCTTGAGCGTCACCGGCACCTCCACCGCGGCCACCACCGCCTCGAGGATCTCGGCGACCAGCGCCTCGTCGCGCAGCAGCGCGGAGCCGGCGGCCTTGTTGCATACCTTCTTGGCCGGGCAGCCCATGTTGATGTCGATGATCTCGGCACCCATCTCGGCGTTGAGCCGGGCGGCCTCGGCAAGCATGGCGGCATCGCCGCCGGCGATCTGCACGCTGCGCGGGCCCGGTTCGCCGCGATGGTCCATGCGCAGGCGGGACTTGCGGGTGTGCCACAGGCTGGGGTCGGCGGTGACCATCTCGCCCACCACCAGGCCGGCGCCCAGGCGGCGGCAGAGCTGCCGGAAGGGGCGGTCGGTAACGCCGGCCATGGGCGCCAGGATCACCCGGTTGGCAAGGGAGTGGCGGCCGATGCGCGGCGGTGGCGGCTGGGTCTCGGACATGGCTCGGGGCGTTGGCGGAAAGGGGGCATATCATACGCCCCCGAGGAGGTCGGGTGAAGTGGCCAGCCGGGACCGGTTCAGCCGGGACGGCGACCGGTGAGGCGCACCCAGCCCTCGCGACATGCCGGCTCGTCCATCACCAGCCCCTGCTCGCGGTAGGCCTCGAGCACCGTTTCGGCCTGGGCCTCGAGGATGCCGGAGAGCGCCAGGCGTCCGCCAGGGGCCACGTGGCCGGCGATCATCGGCGCCAGCTCCACGAGGGGGCCGGCGAGGATGTTGGCGACCACGATGGGGAAGGTCTCGGCATCGTCGAGCTGTTCCGGGTAGCAGAGCCGCAGGTCCGCCTCGGCCACCTCGTTGCGCTCGGCGTTGTCGCGGCTCGCGGTGAGCGCCTGGGGGTCGATGTCGGTGCCCACCGCCCGCGCCGCGCCGAGCCTGAGGGCGGCGATGGCCAGTATCCCGGAGCCGGTGCCGATATCGAGGACCGCCTGGCCGTCGAGGGCCTCGCTCATCGCCAGGCCATCGAGCCACGCCAGGCACAGCGCGGTGGTGGGGTGGGTGCCGGTGCCGAAGGCGAGCCCCGGGTCGAGGTGCAGGTTGACCGCGCCGGGCTCCGGCGGCGCGTGCCAGCTGGGTACGATCCACAGCCGCTGGCCCATCTGCAGCGGCTGGAAGTCCTCCATCCACTCGCGTTCCCAGTCGCGGTCGGCGAGCAGCTCCACCTCGATCTCGGGGCAGGGCTCCTCGGGCTGCTCGGCGGCCCAGGCCTGGCGCACCCGCTCGAGCATGGCGTCGACCCCCTCGAGGTCGTCATAGAGGCCGGTGAGCACGGTCTCGTGCCACAGGGGGGTGCTGCCGCGTTCGGGCTCGAACACCGGGTCGTCGTGGGCGTCCTGGAGGGTGATGGCGGTGGCGCCCTCGGCGAGCAGCAGCTCCTCGAGGGACTCGGCCTGTTCCGGGGCGATACGGGCCTTGAGTTGCAGCCAGGGCATGGGCGCTTCCGTGGTGGTTCAGGAGTGAACAGGCCGCATGGCGTGACGCTGCGGCCCGGAATGATGGCGTGGCGCGGTGGCGAGGGGCGCCGGGTTCAGGCCTGGAGGTCCTGGTCGAGCGTGCAGGAGGCTCGGGACTGACCCGGTGACAGGCTTGTGCAGGGGCGCTGTGAACCCGTCCCTGGGCGCTACCGATTCCATCCTTGGAATAGGACCCTTTCAAGCCTGTCCCCGGCGCCCCTCGCGGCTAGCCCTGGAGAGGCGCTCGGGCGCTATGCCGCCTGCCTCGAGGCTACAGCCCCAGCTTCTTCTCCAGGTAGTGGATATTGACCCCACCCTGCTGGAAGTAGCCGTCGCGCACCAGGTCCTTGTGCAGGTCGGTGTTGGTCTTGATGCCCTCCACCAGCAGCTCGTCCAGGGCGATGCGCATGCGGGTCAGCGCGGTCTGGCGGTCGGCGCCCCAGGTGATCAGCTTGCCGATCAGCGAGTCGTAGTGGGGCGGCACCGTGTAGCCGGTGTAGACGTGGGAGTCCATGCGCACGCCCAGGCCACCCGGCGGGTGGTAGAGGCTCACCTTGCCCGGGGAGGGCATGAAGGTGCGCGGATCCTCGGCGTTGATGCGGCACTCGAAGGCATGGCCGGAGACGGCGACGTCCTCCTGGCGGATCGAGAGCGGCAGGCCGGAGGCGATGCGCAGCTGCTCCTTGACGATGTCCACGCCGGTGACCATCTCGGTGACCGGATGCTCCACCTGGACCCGGGTGTTCATCTCGATGAAGAAGAACTGGCCGTCCTCGTAGAGGAACTCGAAGGTGCCGGCGCCACGGTAGCCGATGGTGATGCACGCCTCGCGGCACGCCTCGAGCACCTCGGCACGCGCCTCGGGATCGAGCATCGGCGCAGGGGCCTCCTCGATCACCTTCTGGTGGCGGCGCTGCAGCGAGCAGTCGCGGTCATAGAGGTGGATGGCGTTGCCCTGACCGTCGGCCAGCACCTGGACCTCGACGTGGCGCGGCTTCTCGAGGAACTTCTCCATGTAGACGGTGCCGTCGCCGAAGGCCGAGTGGGCCTCGGTACGGGTCACGTTCACCGCGGAGAGCAGGTGCGCCTCGGTGTGCACCACGCGCATGCCGCGCCCGCCGCCGCCGGCGGCGGCCTTGATGATCACCGGGTAGCCGATGCGCCGGGCGGTGGCGAGGATCTGGGCCTCGTCATCCTCGGGCAGCGGGCCGTCGGAACCCGGCACCGTGGGCACGCCGGCCTTCTTCATCGCCTCGATGGCGCTGACCTTGTCGCCCATCAGGCGAATGGTCTCGGCCCTGGGGCCGATGAAGGTGAAGCCGGAGCGTTCGACCTGCTCGGCGAAGTTGGCGTTCTCCGAGAGGAAGCCGTAGCCGGGGTGGATGGCGCTGGTGTCGGTGACCTCGGCGGCGCTGATCAGCGCCGGGATGTTGAGGTAGGACTGGGCCGAGGGGGCCGGGCCGATGCACACGGCCTCGTCGGCCAGGCGCACGTGCATCAGCTCACGGTCGGCCTTGGAGTGGACCGCCACCGTCCTGATGTCCAGCTCCTTGCAGGCGCGCAGGATGCGCAGGGCGATCTCGCCGCGATTGGCGATGAGTACCTTGTCCAGCATGATGGATCCGCCAGTGTCGGGTGAATGAGGAGGGAGGCGTGGCTCAGGCGATGACGACCAGCGGCTGGTCGAACTCCACCGGCTCGCCGTCCTCGACCAGGATCGCCTCGATCACGCCGTCGCGGTCGGCCTCGATCTGGTTCATCATCTTCATGGCCTCGACGATGCACACCGTCTCGCCCTTCTTGACGCTGGAACCCACCTCGATGAAGGGCTTGGCGCCCGGCGCCGGCGAGCGGTAGAAGGTACCCACCATGGGCGAGTTGATGGCCTGGCCCTGGAAGCTGGGGCCCTCGGCGGCCGGCTCCGCGGCCTCGGCGGGTGCCGGGGCGGCGGGGGCACTGTGCTGGGCCGGGGCGGCATAGCCCTGGGGCATGGGGGCCTGCCAGTTGACGCCGTTGGGGTGGCGGCTGATGCGGACCGACTCCTCCCCCTCCTGGATCTCGATTTCGCTGATGTTCGACTCTTCCAGCAGCTCGATCAGCTTCTTGACCTTGCGGATATCCATGACGTTCGTCCCGATCGGTTGGATGCGGTGGATGGCCGTTGGCCCGGCGCTGTCAACCATGGCCAACTTCTATTAGATCGCGGCAAGATGACGACTCTTCCGCCTCTAAAGGCCTTGAAAAGGGGTGTCGGCGGAGTTTGCCGAAAAACCGTGGGTATGTCCAGCGTAGACGAAAACGCCGTTCACGCCCCCGCCGAGGGGCGTGAACGGCGTCCTCGCAGGCGCCTCAGGCGCCTCAGGCGCCTCAGGCGCGTTCGGCGGGGCGTGCCTCGAGCCAGTCGAGCATGCCGTTGAGGTGGCGGGCCAGCGCCTCGGCATCGGGTTCGCCGAGGATGCGCGCCTCGCGAATCTCCTCGCCGCCCTGGAAGAACAGCAGGCTGGGGGGGCCGAACAGCTCGAAGCGGTCGAGCAACTCGCGAGAGGTGGCGTCGGTGTCGGTGACATCGACGTTGATGCGGGCGAAGGCGGCCAGCGGCTCCGCCACCCGCGGGTCGGGATAGACCTGGCGTTCGAGCTGCTTGCAGGAGATGCACCAGTCGGCGGTGAAGTGGACGAAGGCGACCCGCTCCTCGGGCAGGGCGGCGAGCGCCTGGCGCAGCTCGCCGAGCTCGGCCACGGTGGTCACCGCTTGGGTCGGCTGGCCGCCTGGGGAACCGCCGCCGTTCGCGACCGTGAGCGGGGCCAGCGGGCGTAGCGGGTCGCTGGCCCCGCCGGCGGCGCCCAGCACCAGCGCCAGGCCCCAGGCCAGCAGCAGCAGGCCCAGTGCCTGGCGTGCCCGCGGCCACCCCTGGGGGAGGTTGGTGGACATGGCGCCCAGCGCCAGGGCGGCGCCCACCGCCAGGGCCGCCCACAGCAGCAGCACCGCGCTGGCAGGCAGCAGGCGCTCCACCAGCCAGATCGCCACGCCCAGCAGCAGGATGCCGAAGGCCACCTTGACCCCATTCATCCAGCCGCCGGTGCGCGGCAGCAGGGTGGTGCCGAAGGTGCCTACCAGCAGGAGTGGCACGCCCATGCCGAGGCCCAGGGCGAGCAGGGCGGCGCCCCCCATCACGGCGTCGCCGGTGGAGGAGATGAACACCAGGGCGCCGGCCAGCGGGGCGGAGACGCAGGGCGAGACCACCAGCACCGAGAGCGCACCGGCCAGCGCCAGTCCCGCGGGGCCGCTGCGCTGGGCGCGCGCCTGCCAGGCGTCGATGCGCGTGGCGAGGCGCGGCGACAGGCGCATCTCGAAGGCGCCGAACATGGCCAGGGCGAAGAGGGTGAAGAGCAGAGCGAAGGTGATCAGCACCGGCGCCGACTGCAGTCGCGCCTGGAGGTTGAGGCCGGCACCGAACAGGCCCATCAGCACGCCGGCCGCGGCATAGGTGAGCCCCATGCCCAGCACGTAGCTGGCCGAGAGCACGAAGGCGCGCGGCCGGCTGGGGTTCTGGCCGACGATGATCGAGGAGAGGATCGGCACCATCGGCAGCACGCAGGGGGTGAAGGTGAGCCCCAGGCCGGCCAGGAAGAAGAGCCCCAGTGCCAGCGGCAGGCTCGCCTCGGCCACCAGTGCCTGGAAGCGGCCGTCCTCGCTGCGCGGGGCCGGGGCGCCGGCGGCAGCGGCGGTCTCGGCCGGCCGGGCGTCACCTCTGCTCTTGCCATCCTCGGCCGACGCCTGCTCGGGTTGCCAGTCGGCGAAGGCGGGCGGCGCCTGCTGCTGGGCGGCCGTCATCTCGACCCGCTCCGGGGGATAGCATAGCCCGGCATCGGCACAGCCCTGGAAGGTCAGGGTCAGCGGCAGTCCACCGCGATGCGCCTCCGCGAGCGGCACCTCGAAGACCACACGCTCCCGGAAGGTGTAGACGTCGCCGAGGAACTCGTCGCTGGTGAAGCGGCCCTCGGGGAGCTCCGGCTCGCCCAGGGCGACCTCGGAGGCGACCTCGAACCGGTGGCGGTAGAGGTAGTAGCCCTCTTCGGCCTCGACACCGACGTAGAGGGTGTCGCCGTCGTGCCAGGCGCTGGGCTGGAAGGCCTCGAGTACCGGCAGGAACTCCTTGTCATCGTCGCCACCGAACCACTGGGCCTGGGCGGCCAGCGGCAGCACAAGCAGCAGGGCGAGGGCGAGGTGTCGTACAACGTTCACGGGGCATCCTGTCCTTGGTTGGCGTTGGCATGGCGACTGGCGTCGCCGCTGGCGTTCAGACCCCGCGGGGCCGGTCGGGTTCCGGCCCCGCAGGCGCTCACCGCACGGGCGGCTCGGGTGCTAGGATACCCTACGGATGGGCGCCCCTTCAGCGCCGGCCGCCTGCCAGGGTGCGCCACGTTGTCGCAACCGCCCGGTCTCGCATCGAAAAGGAATCTGACCATGGCTTGGACACGCAAGGGCGACGCCAGGCGTCGCAAGAGGGTCGAGGCGCTGGAGCGCCCCGATTACGGCTGGATCTGGAAGCCACTGCTGGGCCTGCTGCTGCTGTATGTGGTGGTGACCCTGGCCCTCGGGGCCTGGTGGAGCCGCACCCCGGCGGTGCACAGCGTGGAGCGGTTGCCCATGGAACGCCGCGGCGATGCCGGCGCCGAACCCGCCGCCCGTGGCGCGGTGACGGTGGCCACCCTGGCCTCCATCGTCGAGACCCTCTACGCCAAGCCCGGCGGCTACCTGCGTAACGACCGGCTGCCGCCCGGGCTGTGGCTCGACAACATGCCCAG
Source organism: Halomonas shengliensis (assembly GCF_900104135.1). GTDB lineage: Bacteria > Pseudomonadota > Gammaproteobacteria > Pseudomonadales > Halomonadaceae > Halomonas > Halomonas shengliensis. The sequence continues at coordinate 177,780 of NZ_FNIV01000005.1, forward strand.
CTGGGAGCGCGGCGTGCTGCGGCAGGCCCAGGACCTGGCGCGGGCGCTGCCCTCGATGCATCCCGGGGAGGCCGGGGAGCTGGAAACGGCGATCCGCGGCCTGGCCGGCGACGGCCTCGACTGGTACCGGCCCGCCACCGAGACGCACCTGGGCGAGGCGGTAGCCGCCCTGGATCGCCAGCTGTCGATGATGAGCGGCATGCAGACCGAGGGCTTCACCCCCGGGGCGGGGCTGCCGCGCTGGCTGGCCGATGTGGGGGCGCGGCTCGACGACCTTGGCCTGCGCCTCGCCTCCGGTGCCGGGTCTCACCAGCTGCTGCGGGAGCTGGCCATCGACACCGAGGCGCTGCCCGCCGGCACCCCCTGGTATCGGGTCGACAACGTCTTCTTCGAGGCGCGCGGCACCGGCTGGGCGCTGGTGCAGATGCTCGAGGGGGTGCAGCGCGACCAGGCCGACGCCCTGGCCAAGGCCGGCGTCGTCGAGCGCTGGGAGCGGCTGCGTGCCGAGCTGGCCATGACCCAGCGCCGGCTGTGGAGCCCGCTGGTGATGAGCGGTTCGGGCTTCGGGCCCTTCGCCAACCATGCGCTGGTGATGGCGCTGCACGTCAGCCGTTCCCGGGAGCTGGTCGAGGAGATCCGCGAGGCGCTGGTGGCGAGCGCGGCGCTGCCGGCGACGGCCGCTGAGCCCGGTGCGGCCCCGGCCAGCGAGCCCGAGGTGATCGAGGTGACGCCCGCGGGCGAGGCGCACGCCCAGGATGGGGCGTCCACCGCTGCCGAGGGGGCCACCGGCGGCGAAGAGGTGGCCGCCAAGGACGCCACGGCCGCAGGGGCCGGCACCGACGCATCGACCGAGGGTACCGGCGACGCCGAGGCGTCACCCTCAGACGAGCAGGAGCAGGCGGCCGAGGAGTGAGGTCGTCTCTCCACCGCCGAGGGTGCCGCCAGCGATGGGGCCACCAACGACAACGGGCCGCCCCCAGGGGCGGCCCGCTCGGTGCCGGCCTCGGCCAGGCCGGGTATCAGGCCTTGTGGTAGGCGGCGGCGGCCTTCTCGATCGCCTTGCGGGCGGCCTCGACGCCTTCCCAGGATTCCACCTTGACCCACTTGCCCTTCTCGAGATCCTTGTAGTTCTCGAAGAAGTGGGCGATCTGCTGACGCAGCAGCTCGGGCAGGTCGGTGACCTCCTGGACGTCGTCGTAGAGGCTGGAGAGCTTGGCGTGGGGCACACAGACCAGCTTGGCGTCCTCGCCGGCCTCGTCGGTCATGTTGAGGATGCCCACCGGACGGGCACGGATCACGCTGCCCGGCTGGACCGGGTAGGGGGTCACCACCAGGGCGTCCAGGGGGTCGCCGTCATCGGCCAGGGTGTGGGGGATGAAGCCGTAGTTGGCCGGGTAGAACATCGGGGTGGCCATGAAGCGGTCGACCAGCAGGGCGCCCATGTCCTTGTCGATCTCGTACTTCACCGGCGCGTGGTTGGCCGGGATCTCGATCGCCACGTAGAGATCGTTGGGAAGGTCCTTGCCGGCGGGGATGTTGTCGAAGTTCATCGTCGCTTCCTTGGTAGGTGCAAATGGCGGTTGGCGAATGGCCTGGGCAGTCGCACTGGAAAAATCCGCGAAATTATACGGGCCCGCCCGGACGAATACCAATTCGACCTAGGTGCCGCCGTCGCCCGGGCCATCGCGTTGGAGCTGGGCGGCACCTTCGGAGGGGCACCGCCGCGCTGCGCTCCCGTGTATGATGGGCGCCGCCACGGGGTCGGGCCCCGGGGAGGCAACCATCGGGCAAGGAGGGACGAGTGGCAACCGCGCAGCTGTCATTGAGTTTTGGCCAGGCCTTCGTGGCGCCGGATCGCCGGCGCCATCGCAGCTCCATGTCGGTGCGCCTGCCCGAGGGGGCACAGTTCCATGCCAAGGGCGCCTGCGCGCTGATCAGCGATGCCACGGCGCGCAACGCCCTGGCCAAGCAGGCCGGCGACCTGGCCGTGCGCGGCTTCCTGGCCGACTACTATTCCACCCCCGACCACTGGGACGTCAAGACCTCCGCCACCCGGGTGCTGCGGGCCCTCAATGCCTGGGCCTACAGCCAGAGTCGCCAGGCCGCCGAGGGGGGCTTCGTCACCTCGCTCTCGGCGCTGGTGCTGCGTGGCACCGAGGGCCACCTCTTCCATATGGGCGATACCCTGGTGTTTCGCCTGCGAGGCGCCGAGTTCGAGCAGCTGACCCGCGACCACGTCAACGACCTCGGCGGCTACCGCTACCCCTCCCGGGCGCTGGGCATGGATAACAGCATCGACATCGACTATGCCCGCTTCCCGCTCAAGCAGGGCGACCTGTTCCTGTTCACCACCCGGGCGGTGCTCGGCACCCTGATGCCCTCGGAATACGTGCAGCTGATCCGCCAGGACGCCAGCGACCTCCACGCCGCCTGCGATCGCCTGGCCGCGGCGGCGGTGGAGCGGGCCCAGTCCCGCGGTTACGGCGCCGAGCCCTTCTGCTTCCAGCTGCTGCGGGTGGATGAGCTGCCCGACGCGCCCTCCGACCATCCGGCCAAGGTCTACGGCGAGCTGCCGATCCCGCCGGAGCTCTCGCCGGGGGATCGGCTGGACGGCCTGGAGGTGCAGGCGGTGCTGTCGCGCACCGCCCAGTCGCGGGTCTACCGGGTGCGCGACGTGCGCAGCGAGAGGGAGATGGTGATGAAGGCGCCGAGTCCGGAGCTCTCCCACCGCAACGCCTACCTCGAGCACTTCCTGCTCCAGCAGTGGGTGGTGGAGCGGGTCAAGTCGCCCTTCGTGGCGCGGGTGATGGAGCCCTCCCGGCCGCGGCGCTACCTCTACTACCTGATGGCCTACGTCGAGGGGGAGACCCTGGCGGAGTGGGCCCGGCGCCATCCCCAGGCGAGCCTGGCCCAGCGCCTGGATATCGCCAACCAGCTGGGCAAGGCGGTGCAGGCGCTGCACCACCGCGAGTTGCTGCACCAGCAGATCCATCCCGGCAACGTGCTGATCGACCCTCATGGCCAGGTGGTGCTCACCGACTTCAGCGCCTGCCGCATGCGCGACGGGGGCGGGCTCAAGGATGCCCGGGAGCTGGCCCGCCAGGTCGGCCTGACCGAGCACAGCGCCCCGGAGTATGCCCTGGACGACGAGATCGGCCGGCGCAGCGACCAGTACTCCTACGCCTCCACGGTCTACTGGCTGCTGACCGGCGAGTTACCCTATGCGCTGCCGCCCAACCGGCTGCTGCGGCATACCGATCTCGAGCAGCTGGTCTACCGCAGCGCCCGCCAGCGCAACCCCGAGGTGCCCCAGGCGCTGGACGAGGCGCTGCGCCGGGCGCTGGATCCCCAGCGCGCGCTGCGCTACCGGCGCCTGTCGGAGTTCCTGCGCGAGCTGCGCCAGCCGCTGGCGCGCCCCGGCGGCGAGGGACGCGCCGCCTCGCCGCGGGTGTTCCGCGACCGCGGCCACTTCTGGCAGGGCATCGCGGCGATCCTGCTGCTGCTGCTGGTGCTTTCCTGGTTGCTGCGGTAAGGCCTTCGGCCAGGTTCAAGGAGCAAGGAGAGGTTGCCCCTTGTTCCTTGAACCTTGTCCCTATGGGGCTTAGAGCTTGAACTCCGGCAGCTTGCGCTCGACTCGGTGCTTGACGAGCTTCGCCACGCGGGGCAGGCCGTTGTCGAAGGGCGGGAAGTCCTCGCCCTGGATCAGCGGCGAGAGGTACTGGCGGCACGCCTCGGTGATGCCGAAGCCGTCCTCGCGGATGTAATCGCGGGGCATGAACTTCTCGCGATTGGCGATCTCGGCCAGCGGGGCGGCCTCGATGCGCCAGGCGTAGGGGGCGTCGGAGACCCGCTTGATCGCCGGCATCATGGCGTTGCGTCCCTCGATGGCCAGCTCCACCGCCTTCTCGCCCACCGCGTAGGCCTGCTCCACGTCGGTCTTGGAGGCCAGGTGGCGGGCGGCACGCTGCAGGTAGTCGGCCACCGCCCAGTGGTACTTGTAGCCCAGGTCCTGCTTGACCATGCCGGCCAGGGTCGGCGCCACGCCACCCAGCTGGCGGTGGCCGAAGGCGTCGGTGTTGCCGGAGTCGGCGAGGAAGGTGCCGTCCTCGTAGCGCGCCCCCTCGGAGACCACGATCACGCAGTAGCCGTGCTTCCGGACCGCCTCGTCGACCCGTGCCATGACCGCCTCGCGGTCGAAGGCGACCTCGGGGAAGATCACCAGGTGGGGCGGCTCGCCCTCGCCCTGGCCGGCCAGCGCCCCGGCGGCGGCGATCCAGCCGGCATGGCGGCCCATCACCTCGAGCACGAACACCTTGGTGGAGGTGGCGCACATGGAGGCGATGTCCAGCGAGGCCTCCAAAGTGGAGGTGGCGATGTACTTGGCCACGCTGCCGAAGCCCGGCGAGTTGTCGGTGATCGGCAGGTCGTTGTCCACGGTCTTGGGCACGTGGATGGCGGTCAGCGGGTAGCCGAGCTTCTCGGAGAGCTGGGAGACCTTGAGGCAGGTATCGGCGCTGTCGCCGCCGCCGTTGTAGAAGAAGTAGCGAATGTCGTGGGCCTTGAAGACCTCGATCAGCCGCTCGTACTGGGCGCGGTGGGTCTCGATGTCCTTGAGCTTGTAGCGGCAGGAGCCGAAGGCGCCGCCCGGGGTGTGGCGCAGGGCGGCGATGGTCTCGTCGGACTCCTGGCTGACGTCGATCAGCTCCTCGGTCAGGGCGCCGATGATGCCGTTGTGGCCGGCGTAGACCTTGCCGATGCGATCGGGGTGGCGGCGGCAGGCCTCGATCACGCCGCAGGCGCTGGCGTTGATCACGGCGGTGACGCCGCCGGACTGGGCATAGAAGGCGTTATGGGCCATGGGGCTATCCTGCTCCTGGTCGCTGCTGTCGGGGGGGAGGTGGTGGACGAAAGTCGTGGGATTCTAGACGAAAGCGCCATGGGCTGCATCTGCGCGGCCCTGGGACCACGGCTATTGTGATGGATGCACCGCTCAAGGCTTTCCCGGCGACAGGCCTTCGAGGGGGCGCTGTAAACCCCTCCCTGGGTGCTACCGATGCCCTTCTGCGCTCTCGCGTCCCGCTCCGCTTGAAGGTCCGGTGCTGGCCATCCATGGCCAACCCGTTCGGAGGCATGCTCCTCACCCCTGGCATAGGACCCCCTCTACGACCTGCCCCCGGCGCCTTTCGCTATCGCCCCACGACTAACTGCGATGGCCCGCGGGAGCGCGGTCATCGGCTGGAGCGCCGCGGTGGCGCCATGCTAGGCTCGCCACTCCTCGAGCCGCGCCATGCGGCCATCGGACCCATGCTGGAGCGAGTCCCCATGCACCTTCATATCCTCGGTATCTGCGGCACCTTCATGGGCAGCCTGGCGCTGCTGGCCCGGGAGCTGGGCCACACCGTCAGCGGGTCGGATGCGGGAGTCTACCCGCCCATGAGTACCCAGCTGGAGGAGGCCGGCATCGCCCTGATGGAGGGCTACTCGCCCGCCAACCTGGCGCCGCGCCCCGACCTGGTGGTGATCGGCAATGCGCTGTCGCGCGGCAACGCCGAGGTGGAGACGGTGCTCGATGCCGGCCTGCCCTACGTCTCCGGCCCCCAGTGGCTGGCCGAGCACGTGTTGCCCGGGCGCCGGGTGATCGCCGTGGCCGGCACCCACGGCAAGACCTCCACGGCAAGCCTCGTCGCCTGGCTGCTGGAGTCCGCCGGCCTTTCGCCGGGCTTCCTGATCGGCGGGGTGCCGCGCAACTTCGGCATCTCGGCACGCCTCGGCGCCCATGACGCCCCCTTCGTGGTGGAGGCCGACGAGTACGACACCGCCTTCTTCGACAAGCGCTCCAAGTTCGTCCACTACCGCCCCGAGATCGCCGTGCTGGGCAACCTGGAGTTCGACCACGCGGACATCTTCACCGACCTGGCGGCCATCGAGCGGCAGTTCCACCACCTGGTGCGCACCGTGCCGGGCAAGGGGCGGCTGCTGGTGGCCGACCACGAGCCGGCCCTGGACCGGGTGCTGGCGATGGGCGCCTGGACGCCGGTGGTGCGCTTCGGTGAGGCGGCCGAGAGCCCCTGGCGGGTCGAGCTCGAGCGCGAGGATGCCTCGCGCTTCCGGGTGATCCACCAGCAGGGGGAGGGCGCCGGGGCCGTCGACGAGGACGCCGTGGTGGACTGGCCGCTGACCGGGGCCTACAACGCCCGCAACGCCCTGGCGGCCCTGGCCGCGGCCCATGCCTGCGGGGTGGACCTGTCCCGCGCCGCGGCGGCACTGGCCCGCTTCGAGACGCCGCGGCGCCGCCAGGAGCTGCGCGGCGAGGTGGCCGGCATCCAGGTGATCGATGACTTCGCCCACCATCCCACCGCCATCGCCGCCACCCTGGCTGGGCTGCGTGCCGCCACCGCCCGTGGCCGCCTGCTGGCGGTGATCGAGCCGCGCTCCAACACCATGCGCCTGGGGGCCCTGCGCGAGCGCCTGGCGCAGAGCGTGGCCGATGCCGATGCCGCCTTCTGGTACCGCCCCGAGGGCCTCGACTGGCCGCTCGAGGCGGTGGTGGCGGCGAGCCCGGTACCCGCCCGCGAGGAGCGCGACCTCGACGCCCTGGTGGCGGCGCTGGTGGCAGAAGCGCGGCCCTATGACCGCATCGTGGTGATGTCCAACGGCGGCTTCGGCGGCATCCACGACCGGCTGCTGGCCGCCCTGGAGGTGGCCCATGGCTGAGGCCTTTTCCCCGCCGGTGACGGTGGCGCTCACCGGCGCCTCCGGCGCCCAGTACGGCCTGCGCCTGATCGAGGCGCTGGTGGCCGCCGGCCACGAGGTGTGGGTGATGGTCTCCAAGGCCGCCCACCTGGTGATTGCCACCGAGACCGGCGCCGAGCTGCCCGCGCGGCCCGCCCGCCTGGCCGAGGCGCTCGCCGAACGCAGCGGGGCGGCACCCGGCCAGATCCGCTGCTTCGCCAGGGAGGACTGGATGGCGCCGGTGGCCTCGGGCTCCGGTGCCCCCTCGGCCATGGTGATCTGCCCCTGTTCCACCGGCACCCTCTCGGCGGTGGCCACGGGCGCCAGCAATAACCTGATCGAGCGCGCCGCCGATGTGGCCCTGAAGGAGCGCCGCCGGCTGATCCTGGTGCCCCGGGAGACGCCGCTCTCGGCGATTCACCTCGAGCACATGCTGACCCTGAGTCGCCTGGGCGCGGTGATCCTTCCCGCCGCCCCGGGCTTCTATCACCAGCCCGCGTCGATCGACGACCTGGTCGACTTCATCGTCGCGCGCATCCTCAACCAGCTCGGCATCGAGCACCGCCTGATGCCGCGCTGGGGAGAGGCGCCGTAGGCGAGTCGTCATCTCCCGCTGCCACCCTGGACGCCCATAGATCGCCCACCAAGGATCCGGTATGCCCAGCCTGTCGCTGCTCTCGGTCTTCGTGCCGACCTTCTTCCTGGTCTCCCTGACCCCCGGCATGTGCATGACCCTGGCCATGGTGCTGGGCATGACCCAGGGGGTGAGGCGCAGCCTGTGGATGATGGCCGGCGAGCTGGTCGGCGTGGGGCTGGTGGCCGCCGCGGCCGGGGCGGGGGTGGCGGCGCTGATGCTGCGCCAGCCGGAGCTGTTCGCCCTGTTCAAGTGGCTGGGCGGGGCCTACCTGGCCTACCTGGGCGTCATGATGTGGCGCTCGCGGGGGCGCATGGCGATCCCCGAGGAGGGACTCGCCGTGGCCCCCGCAGGGCGCCTGCAGCTCGCCGTGCAGGGCCTGGTGACCGCGGTGGCCAACCCCAAGGGGTGGGCCTTCTTCGTCGCGCTGCTGCCGCCTTTCCTCGACGCCGGACGTCCGCTGGCCGGCCAGCTGGCGGTGCTGGTGGCGCTGATCCTCACCATCGAGTTCTGCTGCCTGATGCTCTACGCCACCGGCGGCAGCCGGCTGCGCCGCCTGCTGGCGCGTGGCGGTAGCGTGCGCCTGCTCAACCGCATCGCCGGGACCCTGATGGTCGGCGTCGGCCTCTGGCTGGCGTTGGGGTAGGCAGCGGCACGCCTCGCGGCGCAAGGTACACGTATGATTCGGCGTAAGAAGCCGGATCCTGCCTTGCCCCTTGCCCCTTGCCCCTTGCCCCTTGCCCCTTGCCCCTTGCCCCTTGCCCCTTATACCGGCGGCAGCCAGGCGATCCGCGCCGCCGCCAGCGCCAGCGAGGCGGCGGTGAGCCAGGGCCAGGGGCAGGGCGCCAGGGGCGCCCGGGGGCGTGCCTGCCAGGTCAGCCGCACCAGGGCGCAGACCACCAGCCCCAGCTGGGCCCCGCCGACCAGGTCGCTGAACCAGTGTACCCCCAGCACCAGGCGCGATAGCGCCATCAGGGTGGCGGCCAGGATGGCACCCCAGTAGACCCAGTGGCGCCAGGCCGGGGCCAGCTCGCGGGCGGCGAAGGCGGCGGCCAGGCCGAACAGCACCACCGCGCTGGAGGCGTGGGCGCTGGGATAGGAGAAGGAGTCCGCCAGGTGGGCGGGCGCCTCGGGGCGGGGACGCACGAAGAGGGCCTTGCCCAGGGTGTTGAGCAGCGCGATGCCCACCAGGCCCCCGGCCACATGGGCGAAGGCATCCAGGCGGCGTCGCCACAGTAGCCAGGCGCCCCAGGGCAGGCACAGGGCGATGACCCCGGCGAGGTCGCCGGCCCGCGCCAGCCCCTCGCCGAGCAGGGCGAGGCCCGGGCTAGTCAGCCAGGCGAACAGCGCCTGGACGCGCAGGTCGACCGCCAGCGGGCCGTGCCCTTCCTGGTGCATCACCAGCAGGGTCCAGCCCGACACGCCGCCCAGGGCGAGCACCAGCAGCAGCAGGCTGGCCAGGGGCACCTCGCCGTCGGCGCTCTGGCGCAGCCAGAGGTTGCGCAGCAGCGGATGGCGCCGGGCCAGGCCGGCGATCAAACGGTAGCCCCGTCCGCCCCGCCCGGCGTGGTGGCGCAGCCAGGAGAAGGTCACCGCCAGCCCCAGCAGCATCACCGCCAGCAGTGCCACCAGCTGCTGCAGCGCCGGCGGTGCGTCGATCAGCCGCTCCCAGGTGCGCCCCAGCAGGTAGCCCGGCAGCACGTAGGCGGGCGCCCACAGCGCCGCCGAGGCGAGGTTGGCCCAGGTGAAGGTGCGCGGCGACATGCGCAGCATGCCGGCGATCAAGGGCACGATGGGGCGTACCGGCCCCACGAAGCGGCCCAGGAACACCGACAGCACCCCGTAGCGACGGAAGAAGCGTGCGCCCCGGGCGAGGAACTCCGGGTGTTGCGACAGCGGCCAGCGCCGGGTGACCCGTTCGTGCTGGGTATAGCCCAGCAGGAAGCTCGCCCCGTCGCCCGCCACGGCGCCGAGGAAGGCGGCGGCCAGGGTCGCCGGCAGGGCGAGCTCCTGATGCCCGGCCATGGAGGCGGCGGCGGTGATCAGCAGCACCCCCGGGACCAGCACGCCGACCAGCGCCAGCGACTCGAGCATAGCGATGCCGGCGATGATCAGCAGCAGGAGCGCGGGGGTGGGGGTGAGCTGCTGCAGCAGCTGGACCAGGGTCATGCCGGGGCTCCGCCGGTGGGTCGAGGATCAGCCATCGGCGAGGCGCCGGCCGGTGGTTTCCAGGCGCTGGCGCAGCGCCGAGAAGGTGTGCCCGGGGGTGTGCAGGCAGGTGGCGCCGCGCACCTCCAGGTGGCCGATCTCGGGCAGCCGCCGTGTGGTGGCGGCCGCCTCGATGCGCTGGCGCACCAGCAGCGCGCCGCTCTCGCCGGTGCCGGGCAGCACCAGCCAGAAGGTGGCGGGTTCGGGCCGGCCGAGGCGGTCCTGGTCACGGCTCTGCTCGGCCACCGTGGCGCACAGGGTCTCCAGCAGGGCGCGCCGCGCGGCGGTGCCGAACTGCTCGCCGGCCATCTCCAGCTGGGGCAGGTGCAGTACCACCACGGCGAGGCGCTGGTCGAGCAGCTCGGCGCGCTCCACCTCACTCTCCAGTCGCTCGAGCAGCGGCAGCGGCTTGAGCGCGGGGCACTCGTCATCGCGTGGATCCGTGGCGGCGAGCAGGGCCTGGTGGTGGCGCATGCCCCAGGGGGCGAGGCCGCCGGCACCCACCAGCGCCAGGTAGGCCACCACGAGCCCCGGGGAGAGGGCGCCGTCGGCCAGCAGCAGCCACACCGGCGCCAGGCTGAGGTTGAGCAGGGTGGCCGGGCCCAGCGGCAGCAGCAGCAGGGTCAGCAGCGCCGGCAGCCCCAGCCACAGCGTCGGCAGCGCCCCCTCTCCGGGCAGCGAGGTGGCGATCAGCAGGTAGCCGCACACCAGCGCCAGGTAGGCGGAGAGCCGGGCGGTCTCCTGCTGGCCGAGGCGCATCAGGGCGGCGATCAGCAGCAGCGGGGCGAGCAGCGCCGGCAGCAGGATGCGGCCGTAGTCGGCCACCAGGTAGTACCACAGCGCCTGGCCCAGCAGCAGCAGGGCGCCCAGCGCGTAGAGCACGGCCAGCCGTCGCGGTGTGTCAGGCATCGTCGCGCGCCTCCGTGGCCCGGGCGAGGGGTGGCTGCCGTTCCAGCTCGCGAGTCGCCTCGGCCAGGCTGCCGAAGCGTGCCAGGGGCGTGGCCCGGGCGCGTTCGAAGGGCGCCAGCTCCGCCAGCAGGGCCGCGCGTCGTTGGTCTGCCTGCTCGGCGTCGCGACACACCAGCAGGGCCGCCAGGGTGCGACCATCGAGGCGATAGCAGTGCTCGAAGCGCCGCGTCATCTCGCACAGCCGGCGGGCCACGGCCCACAGGTGGCGTCGGCGGGTGCGCAGCAGCAGCAGCTCGGCATGGGTGCCATCCCGCTGGGCGCGGCCGCGCTCGCGGGCCAGGTCGTCGGCCAGGCGGGCCCGGGGCCAGAGGCGAAGCCCCGGCACCAGGCTGACCCGGGCCCGGGCCTGGCCGTGGGGCGCCGGCCGCCAGCGGGCACGGTTGAGCCCCAGCGCCAGCAGCAGGGCGAGGGTCAGCCCCGCGGCGAGCGCCTGCTCGGGGGGCAGCAGGCGTGCCAGCCAGGCCCAGGAGCCGGCGGCGAGCAGCACGTTGAGGGCCGCCATCCAGGCGGGCTGGGGCAGCATCACCAGGGCCGCCCAGGCCCACAGCCAGAACGGGTAGCGGTCGCCGGCGCTCCATAGCAGGGCGGCCAGCAACAGGCTGGGCAGCAGCTGCCAGGGCACCAGGGGCGGGCGGCGGTGGCTGAACTCCACCAGCAGGGCGGTGATGCCGAGCCAGGCCGCGGCCAGGCCCAGCAGCAGCGCCTCGGAGAGGTCCCTCGCTCCGGGCACCATCAGCGCCGGAAACACCCCCGCCAGCAGCAGGTTGGCGCGCAGCAGGCCGACTTTGTACTTGCTCTGCATGGTGGCTTACTATGACTCCCTTTGCGTAGCGTGCCCGGCGGCGTGAGTATAGCGCCGTTCCGGGGCGTCCTGGCCACGCCCACAGGAGACACCTTCCGGCATGACAGCTCAAGTCCCGAGCGATGGCGCCACCGGCGCCGCGGCGATCCACGATATCGATGCCTACATGACCCGGCTGGGCCAGGCGGCCCGCGAGGCCGCCACGACCCTGCGCCGCACCCCCACCGGCGCCAAGAACGCTGCCCTGCTGGCCATGGCCGAGGCCCTCGAGGCGGCGCGGGGCGAGGTGCTGGCCGCCAATGCCCGTGACCTCGAGCGCGGGCGGGCCGGCGGCCTCGACGCCGCCCTGCTCGACCGCCTGGCGCTGGACGACGCCCGTATCGACGCCATGCTCGAGGGGCTCTCCCAGGTGGCGGCCCTGCCCGATCCTGTGGGCGAGATCGACGGCCTGCGCGCCCGCCCCAGCGGCATCCAGGTGGGGCAGATGCGCGTCCCCCTTGGGGTGATCGGCATCATCTACGAGTCGCGCCCCAACGTCACCCTGGAGGCGGCCAGCCTGTGCCTGAAGTCGGGCAACGCCGCCATCCTGCGCGGCGGCAGCGAGGCCCGCGACTCCAACGCCGCCATCGCCGCCTGCATCGCCCGGGGGCTGGCCGCCGCCGGCCTGCCGGCGGGGAGCGTGCAGGTGGTGGCCACCACCGACCGCGCCGCCGTGGGCCGGCTGATCGCCATGCCCGAGTTCGTCGACGTGATCATCCCGCGCGGGGGCAAGTCGCTGATCGAGCGCATCACCCGTGAGGCGAGGGTGCCGGTGATCAAGCATCTCGACGGCGTATGCCACGTCTACCTGGACGCCACCGCCGACCCGGAAAAGGCGCTGGCGATCGCGGTCAACGCCAAGACCCATCGCTACGGCACCTGCAACACCATGGAGACGCTGCTGGTGGATGCCCCCCTGGCCGCGTCGCTGCTGCCGAGGCTGGCTGCCGCCTACGCCGACAAGGGGGTCGAGCTGCGCGGCTGCGAGCGTACCCGGGCGCTGGTGCCCGAGGCGCTGGCCGCCGAGGAGGCCGACTGGCACGCCGAGTACCTGGCGCCGGTGCTGGCGATCCGTGTGGTGGATGGCATCGAGGCAGCCATGGCCCATATCGAGCGCTACGGCTCCCAGCATACCGATGCCATCGTCACCGAGTCCTGGAGCCTGGCGCGGCGCTTCCTGGCCGAGGTGGATTCCAGCTCGGTGATGGTCAACGCCTCCACCCGCTTCGCCGATGGTTTCGAGTATGGCCTGGGGGCGGAGATCGGCATCTCCACCGACAAGCTGCATGCCCGCGGGCCGGTGGGCCTGGAGGGCCTGACCACCCGCAAGTACGTGGTGTTCGGCGACGGTCAGGTGCGTCGGTGACCCGGCGGGAGGCTGCCCCCGCGCGGGTCGCCATGCTCGGCGGCACCTTCGACCCGATCCACCTGGGCCACCTGCGCAGCGCCGTGGAGCTGCGCGAGGCGCTGGCCCTCGACCGCGTCCACCTGATCCCCGCCAAGGCCCCGCCGCTGCGCGGGGAGCCCCGGGTGGCGCCGGAAACCCGCCTCGAACTACTGCGCCTGGGGATCGGCGATACCCCGGGGCTGGTGGCCGACGACCGCGAGCTCGCCCGCGAGGGCCCCTCGTTCAGCGCCGATACCCTGGCCTCGCTGCGCGAAGAGCTGGGCGAGTCGGCGCGCCTGGTGATGGCGCTGGGCCACGACGCCTTCCTGCGCCTGGCCGAGTGGCACGCCCCCGAGCGGCTCTTCGCGCTGGCCAATCTGGTGGTGGTCGACCGCCCCGACTTCGAGGCGCCGCTGCCCGCGGCGCTTGGCGAGCTGATCGCCGGGCGCGAGTGCGTGGATGCCGAGGCGCTGATGGCGCGCCCCGCCGGGGGCCTGCTGCGCCTGGCGCTGCCGACTCGCATGGCGATCTCGGCCACCGCGCTGCGCCGGCGCCTGGGCGAGGGCCGCAGCGTGCGCTACCTGCTGCCCGAGGCGGTGGAGCGCCATATCCTGAGCCATGACCTCTATCGGACGCCCCGCGCGCACTGAACGCCGCCTGCCAGCCGGCGGTCAAGGCGTTACAATGTCCGTTCAACGACAGCCTGACAGAAGACCCTATGCACATCGACGCACTCAAGACTCTGGCGGTGGACGCGCTGGAAGAACTCAAGGCCAAGGACATCGTCCAGCTCGACGTCTCGCGGCTGACCAGCGTGACCGACCTGATGATCATCGCCAGCGGTACCTCCAGCCGTCACGTGGCGGCGCTGGCGCAGCGCGTGGTGGAGCGGGCCAAGGAACAGGGCCTGCAGCCACGCGGCGTGGAGGGCGAGGCCGGTGCCGACTGGGTGCTGGTGGACCTGGGCGACGTGGTGGTCCACGTCATGCTGCCCGAGACGCGCCAGCTCTATGACCTGGAGCGGCTGTGGGCGGACCTGCCCAGCGACCTGGAGCGCGACGGCGAGCTCTCCGGGGCATGAGGGTCCGCCTGCTGGCGGTGGGCACCCGCATGCCGGCCTGGGTCGAGGAGGGCGTCGAGACCTACCGCAAGCGGCTGCCCCGGGACTTTGCCCTGACGGTGGAGGAGATCGCCCCGGGGCAGCGCGGCAAGAACGCCGACACCGCACGCGCCATCGCCACCGAGGCGGAGCGCCTGCGGGCCCGCCTGCGCGGCGATGAGCACCTGGTGGCGCTGGAGGTGGGCGGCAAGGCCTGGAGCACCGAGCAGCTGGCCGAGCAGGCCGAGGCGTGGCGCATGGGAGGGCGCGATGTCGCTCTGCTGGTGGGCGGGCCCGATGGCCTGGCCCCCGAGCTCTCCGCCGCCGCCGACCAGCGCTGGTCGCTGTCGCCGCTGACCCTGCCGCATCCGCTGGTGCGCATCCTGCTGGCCGAGCAGCTCTATCGTGCCTGGACCCTGATGGTCGGCCACCCCTACCACCGCTGAGTCGTCTCACGCCGGAGCGGGAGCCCGATGCGCAAGTCTCGTCACACCCTCAAGAGCCCCGAGCAGGAGCTGCGCATCTTCCGCGCACGGGCCCTGCTGGCGGCGGTGCTGGTGGTCGGCCTCACCGGCCTGCTGATGGGCCGCCTGGCCTACCTGCAGGTGGTGAAGCACGAGGTCTTCATCACCCGCTCCGAGAAGAACCGGGTGCGGGTCGAGCCGCTGCCCCCCACCCGCGGGCTGATCTACGACCGCAACGGCGTGCTGCTGGCCGAGAACCGCCCCACCTACAACCTCACCCTGGTGCGCGAGCGGGTCGAGGATCTCGACGCCACCCTCGACCGGCTGGTGGAGATCCTCGCCCTCTCCCCGGAGGAGGCGGAGGCCTTTCGGGTGCGCTCGCGCCAGCGCCAGCGCCCCTTCCAGCCGGCACTGCTGATGAGCGACCTGGACGAGCGCCAGATCGCCCGGCTGGCGGTCAATCGCCACCTGCTGCCCGGGGTCGAGGTGGAGGCCCAGCTGCTGCGCTACTACCCCGACGCCGAGATGATGGCCCATGCCCTGGGCTACGTGGGGCGCATCAACGCCGAGGAGCTCGAGCGCCTGGACCCCGGCCGCTATGCCGGTACCCACTTCATCGGCAAGACCGGGGTGGAGCGCTTCTACGAAAGCGAGCTGCACGGCGAGGCGGGGCTGCGCAAGGTGGAGACCAACGCCCGGGGCCGGGTGCTCCGCGAGCTGGGGCGCACCGACCCGGTGCCCGGCAAGGACCTGACCCTGACCCTGGACAAGGAGCTGCAGCGCCTCGCCTTCGAGCTCCTCGACGGGCGTCGCGGCGCCATCGTCGCCATCGAGCCTGCCAGCGGCGAGATCCTGGCGCTGGTCTCGGCGCCGGGCTTCGACAGCAACCAGTTCGTCACCGGCATCGACGTGGCCTCCTACCGCGGGCTGCAGGAGGACCTCGACCTGCCGCTCTACAACCGGGCGATCCGCGGCCACTATCCTCCCGGCTCCACCATCAAGCCGTTCCTGGCGCTGGCCGGCCTCAAGGAGGGGGTGATCACCCCCGACACTACCATCTACGACCCCGGCTACTACCAGCTGCCCAACGACAGCCGGCGCTATCGCAACTGGCTGCGCTGGGGCCATGGGCGGGTCGACATGGAGCGCTCCATCGCGGTGTCCAACAACACCTACTACTACACCCTGGCCCACGACCTGGGCATCGATCGCATCCATGCGAACATGACCGACTTCGGCTTCGGCACCCGGGTGGCCCACGACGTCTTCGGCGAGAGCGACGCCCTGATGCCCTCCCGGGACTGGAAGCGCGGTCGCTTCAACCAGCCCTGGTACCCCGGCGAGACCCTCTCGGTGGGGATCGGCCAGGGCTACTGGCAGATCACCCCGCTGCAGCTGGCCACCGCCACCGCGGTGCTGGCCAACCGCGGCGACTGGGTCAAGCCGCGCCTGGCCAAGGGGCTGGGCGACGACCCCGTGCCCACGGCGCTGCCGGAGACCCCGGAGGACATCACCCTGGCCAACGAGGGGTGGTGGGATCGGGTCTTCTCCGGCATGGAGAAGGTGATCTCCGGCCATGAGGGGACCGCACGGCGCACCGGCGTGGGGCTCGAGTACCGCATGGGAGGCAAGTCGGGCACTGCCCAGGTCTTCTCCCTGGGGCAGGATGAGAAGTACAACGCCGAGGAGCTCGCCGAGCGCCTGCGCGACCATGCGCTGTTCATGGCCTTCGCGCCCATCGAGGCGCCGCAGATCGCCGTGGCGGTGATCGTCGAGAATGCCGGCGGAGGCAGCACCCACGCCGCCCACCTGGCCCGGGCGATGACCGATGCCTGGCTGCTGGACGAGGAGGAACCCGACGTGGAGTCCCTGCGTGAGGAACTGGAGGAAGACGATGGCCGCGTGGCGGGGAACTGACCCATGGCGCTGAGCGATCTCACCCGCCCCTGGCGGCCGCGACCGGTCAAGGCCCCGGTCAGCGGCATGCGCCGCCGCCGTGGCCTGTGGGAGCGGCTGCACCTGGACCCCTGGCTGCTGGGGATGCTGCTGCTGCTGATGGGGGCCGGACTGGTGGTGATGTACAGCGCCAGCGGCCAGCGCCTCGAAGTGGTGACCGCCCAGGGGATCCGCTTCGGCGTGGCCCTGGCGGTGATGGCGGTGATCGCCCGCTTCTCCCCGGCGACGATGATGCGCTGGGCGCTGCCCGCCTACCTGCTGGGGGTGATCATGCTGGTGGCGGTGGAGCTGGTGGGCGACATGGGTATGGGCGCCCAGCGCTGGCTGGTGATCCCCGGGGTCATCCGCTTCCAGCCCTCGGAGCTGATGAAGCTCGCCATGCCGCTGATGGTGGCGGCCTACCTGAGCCGTCGGGAGCTGCCGCCGCGGCTGCGGGACCTGGCGGTCTGCGCGCTGATCATCGGGGTGCCGGTGGTGCTGATCGCCCGGCAGCCGGACCTCGGTACCTCGCTGCTGGTGGCGGCCTCGGCGGTGTTCGTGGTGCTGCTGGCGGGGATCGCCTGGCGCATCATCGCCGTATTGGCCGCCCTGGCGGCGTCGGCGCTGCCGCTGTTGTGGATGAACATGCACGACTACCAGCGGCGTCGCGTGCTGACCTTCCTCGACCCCGACAGCGACCCCCTCGGCGCCGGCTGGAACATCATCCAGTCCACCACCGCCATCGGCAGCGGCGGTGTGCTGGGCAAGGGCTGGCTCGAGGGCACCCAGTCGCAGCTGGAGTTCCTCCCCGAGCGCCATACCGACTTCATCGTGGCGGTGCTCGGCGAGGAGTTCGGCCTGGTGGGGATGCTCGCCTTCCTGGTGCTCTACCTGCTGATCGTCTGCCGCGGTCTGTGGCTCGCCGCCGAGGCCCAGGAGACCTTCGGCCGGCTGCTGGCGGGCAGCCTGATCCTGACCTTCTTCATCTACGTCTTCGTCAACGTCGGCATGGTCAGCGGCATCCTGCCGGTGGTCGGCGTGCCGCTGCCGCTGGTCAGCTACGGCGGTACCTCCAGCGTGACCTTGATGGCCGGTTTCGGTATTCTCATGGCCATTCACGCCCACCGCCGCCTGCTGCCGAGGTAGTGCCGCGGGGCGGGTGCCGACAGGAGGAGGCCTCACATGACGCCGTCATGCATTCAGGGAAGGAAAGGGCGCCCGCAGGGAACGAAGGGGCGCCTGGCCGCAGTGGCGTGTGTCGGGCTGCTGGCCGCGTCGCCGCTGGCCGCCCAGGAGTTCGCCCCCGAGCGCCACGCCGGCGCCCGGGCGCTGGCCGGGGAGCTCGCGTCGCAGGGCCTCGACCGCGCCTGGCTCGATGAGGCGCTGGGCCAGGCACGCTACCGCCAGGAGGTGCTCGACGCCATGTCCGGCGCCGCCGAACGTCGCCTGCGCTGGGACGAGTACCGCGCCATCTTCCTCGATGCCGAGCGCATCCATGCCGGGGTCGCCTTCCTCGCCACCCATGCCGACGCCTTCGCCCGCGCCGAGGCCGAGCACGGCGTGCCGGAGGCGATCATCGCCGCCATCCTCGGGGTGGAGACCCGCTACGGGCAGATCACCGGCCGTCACCGGGTGCTCGACTCCCTGGCGACCCTGGCCTTCCACCATCCGCGCCGTGGTGACTTCTTCCGCCGCGAGCTGGGCGCCTTCCTGGAGATCGCCCACGAGCAGGAGGTGCCCGCCGACGAGCCGCTCGGCTCCTACGCCGGGGCCATGGGCTACCCGCAGTTCATCCCCACCAGCTATCGCGCCTACGCCGTGGACTTCGACGACGACGGCCTGCGCGATCTGTGGAGCAACCCGGTGGACGCCATCGGCAGCGTGGCCAACTACTTCGCCGAGCATGGCTGGCGCGCGGGGGAGCCCATCGTCCGCGCGGCCGAGGGGCCGTCCACCCCGCCGGCGGGCATCGACTTCAACCGCGCGGCCCGGCCGCCGGCGACCCCGGCCGGCGCGCTGCGCGATGCCGGGATCGCGGTGCCCGAGGCGATCGACGACGCCCATCGCCTGCTGCCGGTGGCGGTGGAGGAGGGCGAGGGCAACTGGCGCTATCGGCTCGGCGAGCACAACTTCTACGTGATCACCCGCTACAACCACAGCCACCTCTATGCCATGGCGGTGATCGAGCTGGCCGAGGCGATCGCCGCGGCGCGCGAGCTCGAGGCCCACTGGCTCGAGGCGGTAGATGCCGACGGCGACGAGGAGACGCGCCCATGAGAGTCGCGCCCATGAGCCTGCGCTGGTCCGCGATCCTGCTGCTGGCGACCCTGGCCGGCTGCGCCGGCGGTGGGGGGGCCGCGCCCTCCGACCCCGGCCAGGCGGTTATCGCCACGTCCGGCGGGCGCTACGCCATGTCCGGCGACGCCTACCCCGAGGAGCCGCCCGATGTCAGCCGGGTGCCCGACGCGGTGCCCCGCCACGAGCCGCGCTCCCGCGGCGGCAACCGCGCCAGCTACGAGGTATGGGGCAAGACCTATCACGTGCTGCCCGACGCCAGCGGCTACGTCAGGCAGGGCACGGCCTCCTGGTACGGCGAGAAGTTCCACGGCTACGCCACCTCCAACGGCGAGATCTACGACATGTACAAGATGTCGGCGGCCCACCGCTCGCTGCCGCTGCCGACCTTCGCCCGGGTCACCAGCCTCGACAACGGCCGCTCGGTGATCGTGCGGGTAAACGACCGTGGCCCCTTCCACAGCGAGCGCGAGATCGACCTCTCCTATGCCGCCGCGGCCCGCCTGGGTTTCCTCGACGCCGGCACCGGCCGGGTGCGGGTCGAGGCGATCGACGTCGACCGCTGGCTGGCCGAGAACGGCGGCGGGCAGGGCGCCGCCGCGCCCCGCCCGTCGGCGCCGGCGGCCGCACCGGTCGACGCGCAGCCCGCCACACCCTCTCGCGCGGCCGCCTCGCCCTCTGCCCCGCAGCAGGCCCCGCGCTACCTGCAGGTGGCGGCGCTGGGCTCCGCCGAGAGCGCCCGGGCCCTGCGCGTCCGCCTGGAGAACGAGCTTTCCCGGCCGGTGCGTGTCACCCAGGCGGCCGGTACCCACCGGGTCCAGGTGGGCCCCCTGGCGTCGGGGGACGCTGTCGCCCCGGTGCAGGAGGCCCTGCGCCGTGCCGGCTTCCGCGAGAGCTTCATCGTCAAGGAGGCCGAGTGACCGGCCTCGTTCCTTCTTCTCCGTTTCCAGAACGTCCTGTCGAGAGTCGCCCCATGAAAGCACTGTGTTTCCCGTCCTGTCGCCGCCTGCTGCCGGTGCTGCTGGCCTGCCTGGCGCTGCTGCTGACGCTTCCCGCCCTGGCCCAGGAGGGCCCGACCCCGGACCCGGCGCCCCAGCCGCAGGTCCTGATCCCCTCGCCGCCGCAGCTGGCGGCGAGCTCGTGGATCCTGATGGATGCCGACAGCGGACGGGTGCTGGCCGAGCATAACGCCGACGAGCGGCTGCCGCCGGCCAGCCTGACCAAGCTGATGACCGCCTACCTGGTGGAGCGCGAGCTCGATCGCGGCAACATCGCCATGGATGACACCATCCCGGTGAGCGAGAACGCCTGGCGCACCGGCGGCTCCAAGATGTTCATCGAGGTGGGGGAGCGCGTCTCCATCCGTGACCTGCTCTACGGCATCATCATCCAGTCGGGCAACGACGCCAGCGTCGCCGTGGCCGAGCACCTGGCCGGCGGCGAGGCGCCCTTCGCCGACCTGATGAACCAGCACGCCGACCGCCTGGGGCTGACCAACACCAGCTTCCGCAACGCCACCGGGCTGCCGGCCGAGGATCACTACTCCTCGGCCCGTGACCTGGCGCTGCTCTCGCGCCATATCATCCAGGATTACCCCGAGCACTACCGGATCTACGCCGAGAAGTACTTCACCTACGCCGATATCCGTCAGCCCAACCGCAACCGCCTGCTGTGGCGCGACCCCAGCGTGGATGGCCTCAAGACCGGCCACACCGAGGCGGCGGGTTACTGCCTGGTGGCCTCGGCCAAGCGCGACGAGATGCGCCTGATCTCGGTGGTGATGGGCACCAGCTCCGAGGAGGCCCGCGCCCAGGAGACCCAGAAGCTGCTCAGCTACGGCTTCCGCTACTTCGAGACCCTCAAGCTCTACGACCGCGGCTCGGTGCTGGATACCCCCCGGATCTGGGGCGGGCAAAGCAACCAGCTGCGCGTCGGCGTCGATCGCGACGTGGTGATGACGGTGCCGCGGTCCCGCAACCAGGAGCTCACCGCCGCCCTTGAGGTCCAGCAGGACATCGAGGCGCCGGTCAGCCAGGGCCAGCGGGTCGGCACCCTGGAGGTGCGCCTGGGCGAGGAGGTGGTCGGCGAGCAGCCGCTGGTCGCCCTGGAGGCGATCGAGGAGGGCGGCTTTTTCAAGAAGCTGATCGATCAGGTGCAACGCTTCTTCAGCAACCTGATCGGCGACTGGCTGGGCTAGCCACCGCATCGCCAGTCGACGCGCAAGGAGCAGGCCCGAGGACCTGCTCCTCGCGTCTGGGGCGGTGTTAGAGCCCTGGCCGCGCCGTCCTGCATTGGTCACTCCTCCGGCGGTCGAGTAAAATAGTTGGCCTATTCACGACGACCCGGAATCCGCATGAACGACAAGTCGCTTCGCGACCTGCGTCGCCCCAGTCGCCCGGCCTCGGGCAAGCCGCCCAAGATCACCTTCCCCTGCCGCTACCCGCTCAAGGTGGTGGGTGACGCCGCCGAGGACTTCGCCGCGGTGGTGTGCCAGATCGTCACCCGCCACGACCCCGAGTTCGACGCCTCGCGCATGCAGGTGGTGGATAGCCGCAACGGCCGCTTCCAGTCGGTGCGCATCTCCATCCATGCCACCGGCGAGGCGCAGCTGCAGGCGTTGTTCGTCGAGCTCAAGGCCACCGGCCGCGTGCATATGGTGGTGTGATGGACCAGGCCACTCCCCGGCGTGAGACCGAGCAGCGTGCCATCGAGCTGCATCGCCTCGGGCGGCGCCCCTACCAGCCCGTCTGGCAGGCGATGCGCGAGCTCACCGACCGCCGTGATGCCGATACCCCCGACCAGTTCTGGCTGGTCGAGCACGACCCGGTCTTCACCCAGGGGCAGGCAGGCAAGCCGGAGCACCTGCTGATGCCCGGCGATATCCCGGTGGTGCAGACCGACCGCGGTGGCCAGGTGACCTACCACGGCCCCGGGCAGGTGGTGCTCTATCCGCTGATCGACGTGCGCCGCGCCGGCCTCGGCGTGCGCCAGCTGGTCAGTGCGCTGGAGAATGCGGTGATCGCCCTGCTCGCCGAGCACGGGGTGACGGCGCGGGCACGCCCCGATGCGCCAGGGGTCTATGTGGCACTGGCCGAGGGAGGAGAGGCCAAGATCGCCTCGCTGGGTCTCAGGATACGCCGCGGCGGCAGCTTCCACGGCGTGGCGCTCAATGTCGACGGCGACCTCTCGCCCTTCCAGCGCATCAATCCCTGTGGCTACGCGGGCATGGCGATGACGCGCCTCGCCGACCTGGTCGACGACTGTCCCGGCGTGGAGCGCGTGGGAGAGCGCCTGGCCGAATGCCTGGCGCGGGAGTTGGGCAGGACTCTAGCTTCCAGCCACAAGCTACAAGGAAACCCCTTGTAGCTCAGTGTCTCGGTGAGATGATTCTGCCGCTTGCCGCTTGCCGCCTTATCCCACGTTAATGGCATCGATGCGGTTGGGGTCGGGGGCCTGGCCCGGCACCTCGGCGGGGGCGGCCAGCCCAAGGTTGTTCTTCTCGAAGACCCGGTCGGCGCGATAGCTCGAGCGCACCAGCGGCCCGGCGGCCACCTCCATGAAGCCCTTCTCCAGCCCCAGGCGGCGATAGCGGTCGAACTCCTCGGGGCTCACCCAGCGCTCCACCGGCAGGTGATTGCGGGTGGGGCGCAGGTACTGGCCCAGGGTGACGATATCGACGCCGATGGCGCGCAGGTCGTCGAAGGTGGCCAGGATCTCCTCGTCGCTCTCGCCCAGGCCCAGCATCAGGCTGGTCTTGGTCAGCACCTTGGGGTTGTGGGTCTTGGCATGGGCCAGCACGTCGAGGGTCTTGCGGTAGCCGGCGCGGGGGTCGCGCACCCGGCGGGTGAGTCGCTCCACGGTCTCGACGTTCTGCGCGAACACCTCGAGGCCAGAGTCGACCACCCGCTCGATGGCGGTGTGCACGCCGTCGAAGTCCGGCGTCAGCGCCTCGACCACGACCTCCGGGGTGTTGGCCTTGATGGCGCGGATGCAGTCGGCGTAGTGGGCGGCGCCGCCGTCGTCGAGGTCGTCGCGGTCCACCGAGGTCAGCACCACGTAGCGCAGCCCCATCAGCTCCACCGACTTGGCGGTGTTGGCGGGCTCCTCGGCATCCAGCCAGCCGCCGGGGTTGCCGGTGTCCACGGCGCAGAAGCGGCAGGCGCGGGTGCAGACCGAGCCCATCAGCATGATGGTGGCGGTGCCGTTGCTCCAGCACTCGCCCATGTTGGGGCAGTGCGACTCGGCGCAGACGGTGCTCAGGCGATGCTCGCTGACGTTGCGCTTGACGGCCTCGAAGCGCTCGCCGCCGGGGATCTGGGCGCGCAGCCACTTGGGCTTGCGGCCGGAGACGCCGCCGCCCTCGTCCTGCTGGGGCCGCTGCTTGATGCCATCCTTGATGGCGGCGAAGCCGTGCTCGGTGCGAAACTTCTTGCCGCTGGCGATGGTGGTTTTCGGGGTACTGTCGCTCATTGGGTGTGAGCCCCTCCGCTCGGCGTCGGCGGGCCCCGGTAACGGCCCGGGCCGCGGCGCCTTGGCGCTGTGGATGTCTGGGAACGCCCCACAATCTACCACAGGCGCGGCGACGAGGCATCGCCCGGGACGGGGGCGCGGTGCGAGTCAAGGGGGCCGGGTCAGCGTTCGCGGGGCTCGTCGTCGTCGCCGAATTGCGCTATATTGCATTGCAGCAAATGCCGGCGAGACGACCGGCGTCCCTTTCCCCTGACCGCCAATGCAGGAGGTCACCATGATGACCCTTCCGATGCCGACCCCGTCGGCCGACGCGCTCGCCCTGGTCGACCCCTTCGGCTTCGGGCGTGCCGCGGGCCGCTACTGGCTCGACGCCATGGAGCGCAGCGTACTCTACCTGGACGTGATGCGCCGCCGCGGCAACCAGTACCTGGAGCATATCGAGCAGACCAAGCCCAGCGTTCTCGGCTTCGACGCCGAGGTGCTGATGGATGGTCGTGACCTGCCGCGCCCGGTCAACTACGAGCTGCTGCGCATCCTGCCCCCCGAGGGCATGGAGACCGACCTGCAGATGCGCCCCTTCGTGGTGGTCGATCCGCGGGCCGGTCACGGCCCCGGCATCGGCGGCTTCAAGCCCGACAGCGAGATCGGCGTCGCCCTGCGCGCCGGCCACCCCTGCTACTTCATCGGTTTCCTGCCCTACCCGGTGCCCGGCCAGCAGGTCGAGGACGTGGTGGAGGCCGAGATCGCCTTCCTGCGCCACGTCAACGAGCGCCACGCCGAGCTCTCCGAGAAGCCCATGGTGGTGGGCAACTGCCAGGCCGGCTGGCAGGTGATGATGGCTGCCTCGCTGGAGCCCGACCTGTTCGGCCCGATCCTGATTGCCGGGGCGCCGCTCTCCTACTGGGCCGGGGTGCGCGGCGAGGCGCCGATGCGCTATACCGGCGGCCTGACCGGCGGCAGCTGGATGACCTCGCTGTTCAGCGACCTGGGCGACGGTACCTTCGACGGCGCCTGGCTGGTGCAGAACTTCGAGAACCTTAACCCGGCCAACACCTACTGGACCAAGCAGTACCGGCTCTACTCCCAGGTCGATACCGAGGCGGAGCGCTATCTGGAGTTCGAGCGCTGGTGGGGCGGCCATGTGGTGCTCGGCGGCGACGAGATCCAGTACATCGTCGACAACCTCTTCGTGGGCAACCGCCTCTCCACCGCCCAGATGGTGACTTCCGACGGGCGGCGCATCGACCTGCGCAACGTGCGCTCGCCGGTGGTGGTGTTCTGCTCCTGGGGGGACGACATCACCCCGCCGCCCCAGGCGCTGGGCTGGGTGCGCGACCTCTACGAGGGCAGCGACGACATCGTCGCCAACGAGCAGACCATCGTCTACTGCGTGCATGACTCCACCGGCCATCTGGGGATCTTCGTCTCGGGCAGCGTCTCCCGCAAGGAGCACACCGAGTTCACCGCCAACATGGACTACATCGACGTCCTGCCGCCGGGCCTCTACGAGACCACGGTGTCGCGGGCCGACGAGCATGATGGCGAGCCGGTGGAGCGCGACTACCTGCTGGAGTTCACCCCGCGCGGCGTCGACGAGCTCGACGAGGTGGTGCAGCACAGCGTCGAGGACGACACCCGCTTCGCCACCGTGGCGCGCCTCTCCGAGATCAACCTGGGGCTCTACCGGCTCTTCGTGCAGCCCTGGGTCCGCGCCCTGGCGACCCCGGAGTCGGCCCACTGGATGCGCCGCATGCACCCCAACCGCCTGGGCTACCGGCTGCTCTCCGACCGCAACCCGCTGATGGCCTCGATTCCGGTGCTGGCCGAGCGGGTCCGCGCCGACCGTCACCCGCTGAACGAGGACAACCTCTTCCGGGTGCTGGAGTCCATCGCCTCGGACCAGATCACCCGCAGCCTCAACGCCTGGCGCGACCTGCGTGACGGCGCCATCGAGCGGATGTTCCTCGATGTCTACGGCCAGCCGCTGCTGCAGTCCCTGGTCGGCCTGGGGGGCGATGCCCATGTGCATCGTCGCCGCCCCGGCGCGGAGCCGGAGCATCGCCGCTTCATCGAGCGCCGCCAGGCCGAGCTGCATGCGCGCCTCGCCGAGGGCGGCAGCCACGAGGCGGTGGTCCGTGCCCTCATCTATGTTCTGGGCGGTGCTCCCTCCACCGACGAGCGCAACTTCAAGCGCCTGCGCGCCTCCCATGCCGAGCTCGAGCCCCAGCTGTCGCTGGCCGACTTCAAGTGCCTGATGCGTGAACAGTTCTTCATCCTGAAGCTGGATCGCGAGGCGGCCGTCGAGGCGCTGCCGGCGCTGCTCCAGGGGCAGAGCGCCGAGCAGATCGCTGCCCATCTCGAGCACATCGAGCATGTGCTGGCGGCCAGCGGCGAGCTCTCCGACAACTCCGCCGAGCGCCTGGCGCGGGTGCGCGCCCTCTTCGAGCGCGCCATCGACCGGGCGCCCCAGATCGAGGCGGAGTCCCGCGCCGAGGCGGAGGCGTGGATCGGCGAGCAGGCCCAGGCCCAGCGCCAGGCCTACAGCGAGCTGGAAGGGCTGATGGAGACTCGCAGCCAGGCCGAGCCTGCCGCCAGGGCCGAAAAGAGCGCAGAGATGCCGGCCGCGGCCGACACCCGCCAGGAAGAGCCGGCGGATGTGGCGCCCGCCATGCCCGAGGCGCCCGCCGCGGCCGAGTCGGCTGCGCCCGAGGCGCGCAAGGAAGACCCGGCAGCGCCCTCCGTCGAGGCCGACGCCAAGCCCGCCCCCGCAGGCAAGCGCCAGCCGGCGAACCGGCGCACCACCACCCGGCGCCGAGGCACCAGCACGCGTCGCAAGCCCGGCGGCGGTGGCGGCAAGAGCTGACCCCACGCCCGACGCCTTTCGCGCCCCCGTCGCCACCCGCGACGGGGGCGCGCCTGTTTGGGTGGCGCTTGCCGGCTCGGTACGCGCGGTCTACGGTCAGAGGGCCGGCACCCGAGTGCCACTGGCGTGACGTCTGACGCTGGGGTAGGGTAGGCGCATTTTTCGCGCGCCCGGGCTGGGCGGCAGGATTTCGCCAGGCACGGCCACGCGGCCCGTGTCACTGACACTTAGTGGAGCACTATGGGCAAGTCACTGGTCATCGTCGAGTCGCCGGCCAAGGCGAAGACGATCAACAAGTACCTCGGCAACGACTTCATCGTGAAGTCGAGCGTGGGCCATATCCGCGACCTGCCGACCAGCGGCTCCGGCAAGGCGGCCTCCGACCCCAAGGAGCGTGCCCGCCAGGCCGCGGCGACCCGCAAGATGTCGCCGGAGGAGAAGGCCGAGTACAGGAAGCGCAAGGCCCACGATCAGCTGATCCGCCGCATGGGCATCGACCCCGACCACGGCTGGCAGGCCAACTACGAGATCCTGCCCGGCAAGGAGAAGGTGGTCGCCGAGCTCAAGAAGCTAGCCGCCAAGGCCGACGCCGTCTATCTCGCCACCGACCTTGACCGCGAGGGGGAGGCAATCGCCTGGCACCTGCGCGAGACCATCGGCGGCGACGAGGGGCGCTATCGACGCGTGGTCTTCAACGAGATCACCAAGGGCGCCATCCAGGAGGCCTTCAAGGACCCCGGCAACCTCAACATGCCGCGGGTGGAGGCCCAGCAGGCGCGGCGCTTCCTCGACCGGGTGGTGGGCTTCATGCTCTCGCCGCTGCTGTGGGCCAAGATCGCCCGGGGCCTCTCAGCGGGGCGCGTGCAGTCGGTGGCCATGCGCCTGATCGTCGAGCGCGAGCGCGAGATCCGCGCCTTCGTCCCCGAGGAGTTCTGGGACGTCCACGCCGACCTGGTGTCCGAGGCCGGCGAGCCGGTGCGCTTCGAACTGGCGCGCCAGGATGGCCAGGCCTTCCGGCCCACCTCCGAGGCCGAGACCCTGGAACGCATCGCCGGCCTGCGCAAGGCAAGCCTTGCCATCACCGGTCGCGAGGACAAGCCGACGCGCTCCAAGCCCAATGCGCCCTTCATCACCTCGACCCTGCAGCAGGCCGCCAGTGGCCGGCTGGGCTTCTCGGTGAAGAAGACCATGACCCTGGCCCAGCGCCTCTACGAGGCGGGCTATATCACCTATATGCGTACCGACTCCACCAACCTCTCGAAGGACGCGGTGGAGAGCGTGCGCGACTTCATCGGCAATGAGTACGGTGCGCGCTACCTGCCCGAGTCGCCCAACCGCTACTCCAGCAAGGAGGGCGCCCAGGAGGCCCACGAGGCGATCCGTCCCTCCGACGTCGCCCGGCGGGCCACCGACCTGGCCGGCATGGAGCGCGACGCCGAGCGCCTCTACGAGCTGATCTGGCGCCAGTTCGTGGCCTGCCAGATGACCCCTGCCGAGTACCTCTCCACCACCCTGACGGTGGCCGCCGACGGCTACGAGCTGCGCGCCAAGGGACGGGTGCTCAAGTTCGACGGCTACACTCGGGTGATGAAGCCCATGGGACGCAAGGAGGAGGACCAGTCGCTGCCAGACCTCGCCGAGGGCACTCCCATGACCCTGGAGGCGCTTGACCCGCGCCAGCACTTCACCAAGCCGCCGGCGCGCTACACCGAGGCGAGCCTGGTCAAGGAGCTGGAGAAGCGCGGCATCGGCCGTCCCTCCACCTACGCCTCGATCATCTCCACCATCCAGGACCGCGGCTACGTCAGGCTGGAGAACCGGCGCTTCTACGCCGAGAAGCTCGGCGACATCGTCACCGAGCGGCTCAAGGAGTCCTTCCCCGACCTGATGGACTACTCCTTCACTGCGCGCATGGAGGACAGCCTCGACGAGGTGGCCGAGGGCGAGCGCAACTGGCGCGGGCTGCTCGACGCCTTCTACGCCGAGTTCGAGAAGGAGCTCCGGGAGGCCGAGAGCGAGGCGGGCATGCGCCCCAACCAGCCGGTGCCCACCGACATCGACTGCCCCTCCTGCGGGCGCAAGATGCAGATCCGCACCGCCTCCACCGGGGTCTTCCTGGGCTGCTCCGGCTACAACCTGCCGCCCAAGGAGCGCTGCAAGACCACCATCGACCTGCTGCCGGGCGAGGAGGCGGTGGCCGCCGATGCCGACGAGGAGGCCGAGACCGATGCCCTGCGCGCCAAGCACCGCTGCCCGAAGTGCGGCACCGCCATGGACAGCTACCTGATCGACGAGACGCGCAAGCTGCACATCTGCGGCAACAGCCCCGACTGCGACGGCTACGAGATCGAACAGGGGCGCTTCCGCATCAAGGGCTACGACGGCCCCACCATCGAGTGCGACAAGTGCGGCAGCGAGATGCAGCTCAAGAGCGGACGCTTCGGCAAGTACTTCGGCTGCACCAACAGCGAGTGCAAGAACACCCGCAAGCTGCTGCGCAACGGCGAGGTGGCGCCGCCCAAGATGGACCCCATCGACATGCCCGAGCTGGCCTGCCAGAAGGTCGATGACCACTACGTGCTGCGCGACGGCGCCAGCGGCCTGTTCCTGGCGGCCAGCAAGTTCCCCCGCAACCGCGAGACCCGCCCGCCGCTGGTCCGTGAGCTCAAGGCCCACGCCGAGGAGCTGCCGGAGAAGTACCGCTACCTGCTCGACGCCCCCAGCGAGGACCCGGATGGCCGCCCGGCCCAGATTCGCTTCTCGCGCAAGGCCAAGGAGCAGTTCGTGATGACCGACGAGGACGGCAAGGCCACCGGCTGGAAGGCCACCTTCGACGGCAACCGCTGGCAGGTGGAGGACAAGCGCAAGTGAGCCCGAGATCCCGCACCAACCAGCTGCTCTACCAGGCGCAGCTACTGCTGGCCACCCCGGCCGGCGATGACGAGCACGCCGAGGCGCGGCGCATGGCCGCCGAGGAGGGCGCTCTGGCGCTCACCGAGCTGGCGCTCGAGTCGCTGCTGCGCGAGGTGACCGAGCATGCCCGCCTGCCCGGCCACGCCTGGCGCGAGCTGCTCGGTCCCGAGGGGGCCGAGATCGCCGAGCTGCACCGCCTGCGCGAGCTGGCCGCCCAGCCGGGCAGCTGGCTGGCGCGGCTGGTCGCGCGCCTGGAGGCCCTGCACTCCGACGACGGCGCTGCCCGGCGCCGCAGCGGGGCGGCCGCCGGCCTGATCGCCGTGGGCGGCCCGGCCGGGCTCGGCGACGAGCTGGCCGACTGTCTGGCCGAGGCCAAGGCGGAGATCGCCGCCCTGCGCGAGACCAGCCAGGAGTGGTAGGGCCCACCGGAATCGCCTCGCGTTAACCTGCATCGCCTCTCGTTGATATGCGTCAAGCGCTCTCGCTGCCCCTTGGCTAGGATGAAGACAAGGAGCCGAGGCGGCAGCGGGTCGCCGGGATCATGACGAGGAGGTGCCACCATGCGGTTTCATCAGGTGAAGGAGCTGGTCGACTGGGCGGCCGATTACCACAGGCGCCTGGCCGAGCAGTATGCGTCCCTGGCCAGGGGTGAGGTCGGCGAGCGGGTGCGCATGGCACTGGAGTACCTGGCCGAGCACGAGCGCAAGATGGAGAGCGACCTGACCGGCTACCTGGCGGACGGCAGCGACCATCGCCAGGTGCTGTCGAGCTGGTTCGACGATCCCGCCGACTTCCCCCATCCCCCGGTGCTGGAGCGCCTGCCCGAGTGCATCGACTGTGCCAGCGTGCAGGGTGTACTCTCCACCGCGTTGACGGCCCATCGCACCCTGCAGGATCTCTATGACCATCGTGCCGAGCGGGCCGCCGGCGGCGAGGAGCGCGCCTTCTTCGAGGCTCTCTCCCGCGGCCACGAGGCGGAGGTGCGGCGCATCGCCCGCGACATGCAGCGACT
This sequence comes from Halomonas shengliensis, assembly GCF_900104135.1. GTDB lineage: Bacteria > Pseudomonadota > Gammaproteobacteria > Pseudomonadales > Halomonadaceae > Halomonas > Halomonas shengliensis. The sequence goes on from NZ_FNIV01000005.1 coordinate 207,602, forward strand.
CGAGGACTACTGAGGAGCCCCCATGAACGATCAGATACTCTCGCCCAAGATGCTGGGCTACTGGGATGACGACGGCCTCAAGGAGGCCACCGACGAGCCGGGGATCTACTGCGTCTACCGCGCCGCCAAGGATCCCGAGAGCGGCGAGATGGAGGTGCAGGAGCTGCTGCATGTGGGAGAGAGCGGCAGCGCCCGCTATGGCATCCAGCATGACGAGTCCCGCCCCCGCTGGGAGGCCAGCCTGCAGCCGGACGAGGCCCTGTGGTACGCCATCGGTCCCTGCGGCAAGGCCAATCGCGAGCGGCTCAAGGCGGCGCTGATCAACGCCCACAAGCCGCGCCTGGACGCCGACAGCCCCTACCTGGAGCGCTTCCCCTTCGATCGCACCACCGTCCACCTCTACGGCCGCAAGGAGAAGCTCCAGGCGATCTTCACCGTGGAGCGTCAGGACTGACTCGAGCGCCTTCCCGCTCAACCCGCGAACCCCCTGTGGCCAACCCCGGCCCAGGGGGTTCGTCGTCCGGGCCCCCAGGGCCTATGCTGACACGGAGCGCTCCCCCCCCCACGCCAGGAGATCCCCCATGGCCGACGCCCCCTCGCCCCACCGCCAGCTGCTGCGCCGCCTGACCCGCCTGCTCGAGGTCCCCGAGGAGAGCGATGACGAGACCCTCGAGGCCCATGCGCTGCTGGAGGACGCCCTGCGAGCGCGGGCCACCGATATCCACCTCGATCCCCTGCAGGAGGGGCTGCGCATCCGGCTGCGCGTCGATGGTCGGGTGCTCGAGGCGCTGCGCGTGGATGCCGGGGTCGGCGCCCGCCTGGTCAACCAGTTCAAGGTGCTGGCGCGCCTCAACCCGGTGCCCTCCCAGGTGGCCATGGAAGGCAGCTTCAGCTGGCCCCCGGAGGAGGCGCGCGAGGAGACCTTCCTGAGGGTCACCGCGGTGGGCACGGTGGCGGGGGAGAAGCTGGCGGTGCGCTTCCTGGCGCCGCCGGAGACCTTCCGAGACCCCCTGTCGCTGGGGGTCGGCGAGCAGGGTGCCCGTGGCATTCGCCACTGGATGGATGCGACCGGCGGCATGCTGCTGGTGGCCGGTCCCACCGGCGCCGGCAAGACCACCACCCTCTATACCCTGCTCAACCAGCTGCGCCTCGAGGAGAGCCATGTGGTGACCCTGGAGGACCCGGTGGAGTACGAGGTGCCCGGCATCAACCAGATCCAGGTGGATGCCGACGCCGGCCTGGACTTCGTTTCGGGCACCCGCTCGCTGCTGCGCCTCGACCCGGACTACGTGCTGATCGGCGAGATCCGTGACGCCGGCTCGGCCCAGGCCGCGCTCAACGTGGCCAGCAGCGGGCGCTCGCTGATGGGCACCCTGCACAGCCGTGACGCCGTGGGGGTGGTCTCCTCGCTGCGCCACCTGGGCCTCGGGGATACCGAGATCAGCGCCAACCTGGGGCTGGTGGTGGCCCAGCGGCTGGTGCGGCGGCTCTGCCCCCACTGTCGCGAGCAGCGGCCCCTGCCCAGGCGCGAGGCGGAGTGGCTCGATGCCATGGGCGTGACCCTGCCCGAGGTCTCCTGGCAGCCCACTGGCTGCGAGCGTTGCGACGGCCTGGGCTTTCGCGGGCGCACCGGCGTCTTCGAGGTGTGGCAACCCACCGCCGAGGATCACGGCCTGATCCTGCGCCAAGCCGACGAGACCCGACTGCGGCGTGCCCTGGTGGCGCGGGGCGAGACGCTGATGCTGCAGGATGGCCTCGACAAGGCCGAGGCGGGGGTGACCTCGCTGGGCGAGGTGCTTCGCATGGGGGCGCTGCTGCCCGCCTGAGGGGCCTGACAGGGACCCGCCGGATAGGCTATAAAGCCATCAGTCGCGTCGCCGCCGATCCCGCGACGCCCACGCCTTCGTCGCCAGGAGTCCCTCTGTCCATGCCACACCTCTCCCGCCGCCGCTTCTCCTGCCTGGCCCTGGCCGCGCCGCTGGCACTGCTGGGTGTCGGGCCGGCCCGGGCCAACCTGGTCGAGACCCAGCTCTCCCGCGCGCATCTGCCGCGCCACGCCGACGAGCTCTGGGTGCTGGTGGATGACCGCGAGGCCGAGCTCATCGTCTACCGCGGCAATCGCCAGCTCGAGCGCTTCCATCCCATCTCGCTGGGCCGCGGCGGGGCGCGCCCGATGCGTCTCAAGGGCAGCAACGCCACCCCCAAGGGCGAGTTCCGGGTCAACCGCTTCAACTTCGAGAGCGACTGGCACCTCTTCGTGGGGCTGGACTACCCGACCCCGACCCACGCCCGGGTGGCGCTGGACGAGGGCATCTACAGCCAGCAGGACTACGATCGCTACTTCGACTACTACCGGCGCAACGGCCATCCGCCCCAGGACACCGTGCTGGGTGGCTTCATCGGCCTGCATGGCATCGGCAAGGGGGATCCGGAGATCCATCGCCAGTTCCACTGGACCCAGGGGTGCGTGGCGGTGACCGATACGCAGATCGAGCGCCTGGCATCGATGATCGACATTGGCACACGCGTCGTGATCCGCTAGGCTGGTATATGCGCAAGGGACGTTGAAAGCGATGGACAAGCGCCGTTGCGTATAATAAAACAGCGTTTGACTCCTGTGCCTCGAGCACAAGTCGCTGCAGACGCGCCTGCATCCGCAGGCAGGACGCCTGAACGTCAGGCTTCTTTCAACGCAGTACCAAGGAAGACCCAAGGAGAACACCATGACTCTGAAGACCACCCTGAAGCTGACCGCCGCTGCTGCTTCTCTGGCCGTTCTGGCTGGCTGTGCCTCTACCAGTGCCCTGGAAGAGGTTCGTCAGACCGCCGAGTCTGCACAGGCCGACGCCGCCGAGGCTCGCAGCATCGCGGTTCAGGCGCAGAACACCGCCAACCAGGCACAGCGTGACGCCCAGGCGGCTCTGCAGATGTCCGAGCAGAACCGTGACGAGATGAACCGCATGTTCCAGCGCTCCATGCAGAAGTAATTCTGCCGAGCGCCGACATCGCCTGATGGCGATGCGGTTCTGCAGCAAGAGAAGACCCCGCCTCGGCGGGGTCTTCTCGTTGGTGGGAGGGGCGAGCCGGCGCTCAGCGCACGGCCACCGCGATGGCGTCGTAGAGGCTGGGGGCCTTCGGTGCCTCGGGGGTAGGCGCCTCCTCGGCGGTACGCATCAGCGACACGGTGACGCCGTCCGGCGACTCGACCAGCTCGCGCAGCTGGGCGTAGTCCACCGGCGGCTGTTCGTCGCCGAACGCCTTGCTGACCTTGTCGATGGCGAAGATCAGCGGCTCGAACCCTTCGCGGTTCTCCTCCAGGGTGGGGAAGGACTGCGCCAGCAGCTCGCCATCCTCGTTCCAGCCGGCCTTGAAGGGCTGGTCGATGATGTTGACCCGGGTGCCGCTGGGCACGCGCTGGTAGAGCGACTCGATGTCCTCGGGGAACATGCGGATGCAGCCGCGGCTGACGCGCATGCCGACCCCCTCGGGCTTGTTGGTGCCGTGGATCAGGTAGCTCGGCAGCCCCAGCAGGATGGCGTGACGGCCGAGGGGGTTGTCGGGCCCCGGGGGCACCACGGAGGGGGCCGGCTCGCCGCGGGCGGCGGCCTCGCGGCGCATGGAGGCGGGTGGTGACCAGGCGGGATCCTTGACCTTGATGGTGGTCTTGGTCACGCCGACCGGGGTGGAGAACTCCTCGCGTCCCACGCTGATCGGGTAGGTCTCGACGATGCCCTCCTTGGAGTAGTAGTAGAGGCGCAGCTCGGAGAGGTTGACCACGATCCCCTCGCGCTCGGCGTCGGGCAGGATCCGGCGGCCCGGGATCGTCACCTCGGTGCCCGCGAAGGGCGCCCAGAGGCTGACCTCCGGGTTGGCCATGCGGATCTCCTCGTAGCCGACGTTGTGCTCGCGGGCGATGTCGATCAGGGTGTCGCCCTCCTCGACGGTGATGGTGTAGTGCTCGCCGATGACGCTGCCGCTCTCGGGGAGCGCATAGTGACCGCGCGGCAGCTCGCGCACCTCGTCGGCGGTCGGCTCGGCCGCCATGGCGCCGGCCGAGAGCAGGGCGCCGGTGCCCAGCACCAGTGCCAGGCGGGCGCCGCGTTTGGCCAGGGTTGCGGTGTTCATCAGGGGAAGTCGACTCCTGGTGGCATCATGAGGGCGGCGCTGCGTCCTGCAGGCGCCGCCGATAATGGGGCGATGAGACGTCGTGTCATGTTGTCGTATCCATCCTATAGAGTGCCGCGAAAGGCGCGGGTTCGCCAGTCCCGGGGCTATGCCGCCAGGGCAACCGCAGTTACAGAAACCAAGGGGCGCTGGGGACAAGCCGTGGAGGAGGTCCTACGCCAGGGGTGAGAAGCACTGCTTCGAACGGGCTGGCCATGGATGGCCAGCACCGGACCTGCAAGCGTAGCAGGATGCGAGAGCGAAGCAGGGCGTCGGTAGCGCCCAGGGAAGGGTTCACAGCGCCTCCTCGAAGGCTTGTCGCCAGATCAGCCCCGAGTGACAAGCCAGCTGTGTTAGCCCTGCTATGCCGCCTCTGTCTTCTGGTTGAGGGTCTCGAGCAGCCGCTCCACGGTCTGGAAGCGGGACTCCTCCTGCTCCATGGCGGCCTCGAAGCGCAGGGTATCGGCGCCGTCGAGGCGGTAGCGGCCCGGTTCGCGCTGGATCAGGTTGACCAGGGTCAGCGGGTCGACCCGGGTGTGGCCGCCGAAGATGATGCGGCCGCGCTCGGGTCCGGCCTCGAGGCGGGTGATCCCCAGGCGCTCGGCGCGCTGACGCAGCTTCGTCTGGCGCAGCAGGGTCTTCACCGGGGCGGGCAGCAGCCCGAAGCGGTCGACCATCTCCACCTGCAGCTCCTTGAGGGCGGCCTCGTTCTCGGCGCTGGCGATGCGCTTGTACATCACCAGGCGCTGCTGCACATCGGGCAGGTAGTCGCTCGGGATCAGCGCCGGCAGGTTGAGGCCGATCTCGACGCCCTCGTCCAGTGGCGCCTCGATATTGGGCGTCTTGCCGGCACGGATGGCCGCCACGGCGCGGTCGAGCATCTCCATGTAGAGCCCGTAGCCGATCGCCTCCATCTGCCCGCTCTGCTCCTCGCCGAGTAGCTCGCCGGCGCCGCGGATCTCCATGTCGTGGCTGGCCAGGGTGAAGCCGGCGCCGAGGTCCTCGGCGGCACCGATCGCCTCGAGGCGCTTGATGGCGTCGCGGGTCATCGCCTTGGGTGGCGGCGTCAGCAGGTAGGCGTAGGCCTGGTGGTGGCTGCGCCCGACGCGGCCGCGCAGCTGGTGCAGCTGGGCGAGGCCGAACTTGTCGGCGCGCTCGATCAGGATGGTGTTGGCGCTGGGCACGTCGATGCCGGTCTCGATGATGGTCGAGCACACCAGCACGTTGAAGCGCTTGTGGTAGAAGTCCGACATCACCCGTTCCAGGGCGCGTTCCGGCAGCTGGCCATGGGCGACCCCGACCCGCGCCTCGGGGACCAGCTCACGCACCGTCTCGGCGGCGGTCTCGATGGTCTTGACCTCGTTGTGCAGGAAGTAGACCTGGCCGCCGCGCAGGATCTCGCGCAGGACCGCCTCCTTGATCACCGCCTCGTCGCGGCGCTGGACGAAGGTCTTCACCGACAGCCGCCGCGCCGGCGGGGTGGCGATGATGGAGAGGTCGCGGATGCCGCTCATCGCCATGTTCAGCGTGCGCGGGATCGGCGTGGCGGTCATGGTGAGGATGTCTACCTCGGCACGCAGGCTCTTCAGGCGCTCCTTCTGGGTCACCCCGAAGCGGTGCTCCTCGTCGATGATCAACAGCCCCATCCGGGGCAGCTTCATCGACTTGGAGAGCAGCTTGTGGGTGCCGATGACGATGTCCGCCTGGCCCTCCTCGATACGCTTGAGCGCGGCGGCCTGCCCCTTGCCGGCGGTGAAGCGCGAGACGAGCTCGATGTTCACGGCGGTGTCGGCGAAGCGGTCGCGGAAGTTCTCGTAGTGCTGGCGGGCGAGCAGGGTGGTGGGCACCAGCACCACCACCTGGCGGCCGGAGTGTACGGCGAGGAAGGCGGCGCGCATGGCCACCTCGGTCTTGCCGAAGCCGACGTCGCCGCACACCACGCGGTCCATGGGCCGCGGGGCGGTCATGTCGCCGATCACCGCGCCGATGGCGGCGCGCTGGTCCGGCGTCTCCTCGAAGGGGAAGGCGGCGGCGAAGCGGGCGTAGTCGGCGTCCGGCGCGGCGCAGGCGAAGCCCTCGCGGGCCTCGCGGCGGGCGTAGATGTCGAGCAGCTCGGCGGCGGTGTCGCGGATCTTCTCGGCGGCCTTCCTGCGGGCCTTCTCCCACTGGTCGGAGCCGAGCCGGTGCAGGGGGGCGAGCTCGTCGTCGGCGCCGGCGTAGCGCGAGATCAGGTGCAGGCTCTCCACCGGCACGTAGAGCTTGGCGCCGTCGGCGTACTCCAGGGTCACGAACTCGGCGGCCTGGCCGCCGGCCTCCAGGGTCTCGAGCCCCCGGTAACGCCCCACGCCGTGGGCCTGGTGGACCACCGGGGCCCCGGGCTTGAGCTCCGAGAGGTGGCGGATGGCCAGCTCGTCGGCGTCGGTGGCCTTCTCGCGGCGCCGGCTCTGGCGCACCACCTCGCCGTAGAGCTCCGACTCGCTGATCACCGCCAGCGCCGGCTCCGCGAGCCACAGGCCGGAGGTGAGCTCGCCCTCGGTGATGGCGATGCGCGCCTCGCCGGCGAGGAAGTCAGCGAAGTCCTCGACGTGGGGCACGCTCAGCCTGAGCGGCGCCAGGGTCTCCTCCAGCGCCTCGCGCCGCCCGCGGGACTCGGCCACGAACAGCACCCGGGTCTCGGCGTGCTCCTCGAGGAAGCGCGACAGCGCCGCCAGGGGCTCCTTGGCCCGGGCATTGATCGCCACCTCCGGCGGGGGCTGGGTGGCCGGTGCCAGGGCGTGGCGCCGGGCGTCGTCGGCGGTCAGCTCCACCCGCGGGTGGCGCTTGATGGCGGCGAACACCTCGGCCACCGGCACGAAGGCGCGATAGGGCGGCAGCAGCGGCCGGGTGGGGTCGACGCCGAGGTTCTCATAGCGGCTCTCGATCGCTCCCCAATGGTGTTCGGCGGCTTCGAAGACGCCGGGCAGCAGCGCCACCCGGGTCGCTTCGGCGAGGTGCTCGAAGAGGGTGGCGGTCTGTTCGAAGAACAGCGGCAGGTACTGCTCGAGGCCGGGGGAGGGGATGCCCTTGAGGGCGTCCACGTAGAGCGGGCACTGGCGCGGGTCGACGTCGAACAGCGTCTCGAAGCCCTCGCGGAAGCAGGCGATGGCGGAGCGCGACAGCGAGTACTCGTGGGCCGGCAGCAGCTCGATGCGCTCGACCCGATCGGCGCTGCGCTGGGTGTCCGGGTCGAAGGTGCGCAGGGTGTCGATCTCGTCGTCGAACAGGTCGATGCGCAGCGGGGCCTCCACCCCCATGGGGAAGAGATCGATGATGGCGCCGCGCAGGGCGTACTCGCCGGGCTCGAAGACCGTCTCCACTGCCCGGTAGCCGGCACGCGAGAGCGAGTCGCGGAAGGCCTCGCGGTCCAGGCGCTGGCCCACCTCCAGGGTCATCACCCGCCCGGCGATGTAGTCCACCGGGGGCAGGCGCTGCATCAGGGTGTTGATCGGCACCAGCACGATGCCGTGCTCGCCGTCCTGCAGCCGGCGCAGGGTGCGCAGCCGGGCGGAGACGATGTCCTGGTGGGGCGAGAAGCTGTCGTAGGGTAGCGTCTCCCAGTCGGGGAAGGGCAGCACCGGCACGCGGCTGAAGAAGGCCAGCTCGCTCTCCAGGCGCAGCGCCTGGGCGGTGTCGGCGGTGACCACCAGCAGCGGCGCGTCCTCGGCCAGGTGGGCCAGGGCCAGGGCGGCGGCGCTGCCCTGGGGCTGCTGCCAGTAGAGGGTGTCACGCAGCCCCTGGGGGCGCGGTGGGTCGAGCGGAGAGAATGTCGGCATGGTCTCGTCGTCGGCAGTCGGCGGGTTCCTGGGCCCGGCGGGTCCTCGCTGGCGCCTCGCAGGCGGCCATCATACCAGTCGCCCCGGCTCTTGTAGTCAAACGGCCGTTCCTGTAATCCCCCTACAGCGGCTGCGACCATCCAGCGATTGCCGCGGGCGCGAGGCCCCGGGATAATGTCGCCGAATCCCGAACCCCACCAGTGAGGCCTCACGTGAGTCAGCAACCCTCCGATACCGTCTTCCAGGAATGGCACGACAACCAGGCGCTTGCCGAGCAGATGATCCCGATGATCGGTAGCCTCTACCGGCACAACAACGTGGTCACCACGCTCTACGGGCGCTCGCTGTTCAACCGCAGCGTGATCCGCATCCTGAAGGACCACCGCTTCGTGCGGAAGGTGGAGGGGACCGAGCTCTCGGTGCAGGATACCTACCCCCTGGTCAAGGCGATGACCGAGCTCAACCTGGGGCCGGCCCACGTCGACGTGGGCAAGCTGGGCGTGGCCTACAAGAAGCAGGGCGGCGGCGATGCCGTGGCCTTCCTGCGCGAGCAGCTCGCCGAGATCGTCGATGGCCACGACCCCGCCGCCGGCAACGGCGAGCCCAAGGACGTGGTGCTCTATGGCTTCGGCCGCATCGGTCGCATCCTGGCCCGGGTGCTGGTGGAGAAGGCCGGCGGCGGCAACCTGCTGCGCCTGCGCGCCATCGTGGTGCGCGGCCGCGGTGACATCGCCAAGGACCTCGAGAAGCGGGCAAGCCTGCTGCGCCGTGACTCCGTGCACGGCCCCTTCGACGGCACCATCAGCGTCGACCCCGAGGCGCGCACCATCACCGCCAACGGCAACGTCATCCAGGTGATCTACGCCGACTCCCCGGCCGACGTCGACTACACCGCCTACGGCATCGACAACGCCGTGGTGGTGGACAACACCGGCATCTGGCGCGACGAGGCGGGTCTCGGCCAGCACCTCCAGTGCAAGGGCGCGGCCAAGGCGCTGCTCACCGCGCCGGGCAAGGGCGACATCAAGAACATCGTCTACGGCATCAACCACGAGGCGATCACCGAGGGCGACAGCATCCTCTCGGCCGCCTCCTGCACCACCAACGCCATCGTGCCGGTGCTCAAGGTGCTCAACGACGAGTTCGGGGTCGAGCACGGCCACGTCGAGACGGTGCACAGCTACACCAACGACCAGAACCTGATCGACAACTACCACAAGGGCGACCGCCGCGGCCGCAGCGCGCCGCTCAACATGGTGCTCACCGAGACCGGCGCCGCCAAGGCGGTGGCCAAGGCGCTGCCGGAGTTCGCCGGCAAGCTCACCGGCAATGCCATCCGCGTGCCGACCCCCAACGTCTCCATGGCGATCCTCAACCTGCGCCTGGAGAAGGAGACCGACGCCGAGGCGCTCAACGACTTCCTGCGCCGCATGTCCCTGGACTCCCCCTTCCAGAAGCAGATCGACTACGTCGACTCCCCGGAGGTGGTCTCCACCGACTTCGTCGGCAACCGCCACGCCGGCATCGTCGACGCCAAGGCCACCATCGCCAACGGCAAGAACGCCGTGCTCTACGTCTGGTACGACAACGAGTTCGGCTACAGCTGCCAGGTGATCCGCATCCTGCAGTACATGTCCAACGTGCACTTCCTCAAGCTGCCGCGCGCCAACGCCTAAGCCAGGGACGTGCCGCCAAGCGCTAAGGATCGCGTGACGGCTTGAGTAGAAAGGCTAAAGTAGCAAGTGGCACATCGCCGCTTGCTACTTTTTACTTTGGCACCTTGTATCGCTTCCCTGCTGTGGCCGCTTGGCCGTCCCCCCCCTGCGACAATCTTTCCCTTGCCTCGGGCCTCCCCTTGCGACCTTCGCTCAGGTAGTCATCCCTCTGCCGGGTCTTTATAATACGGTGGATTTTTCGGGTGGGCAGGGCGTGTCTCTGGCCCCTTTTCCTCTTTATCCGATCCATCAACTGGGCGAGACTATGATCGAAGTCAAGAAAGGCCTGGATCTCCCCATCACGGGAGCGCCCGAGCAGCGCATCGAGGATGCGCGGCCCGTGCGCCACGTGGCGGTCCTGGGCACCGACTACGTCGGCATGAAGCCGACCATGGAGGTCAAGGAAGGAGATACCGTCAAGCTTGGCCAGCTGCTGTTCACCGACAAGAAGATCGACGGCGTGCGCTTCACGGCACCGGCCGCCGGCGAGGTGGTGGCCATCAACCGCGGCGAGAAGCGTCGCCTGCTCTCGGTGGTGATCAAGGTCGCCGAGAATGAGGAGGCCGTCGAGTTCACCGCCCATGGCCGCGACAAGCTGGCCGGCCTCGAGCGCCAGGTGGTGGTCGACCAGCTGGTCGAGTCGGGGCTGTGGACGGCACTGCGCACCCGGCCCTACTCGCGCACCCCGGCCATCGACAGCGTGCCCGCCGATATCTTCGTCACCGCCATCGATACCCATCCGCTGGCCGGCGATCCCGCCAAGGTGATCAACGAGCAGCCCCAGGCCTTCGAGGATGGCCTCAAGGTGCTGACCCGCCTCACCGAGGGCAAGGTCTTCCTGTGCAGCGGCCCGGACAGCAGCATCACCGGTGGCAACATCGACGGCGTCCAGGCCCAGACCTTCGCCGGCCCGCACCCCGCCGGCCTGGTGGGCACCCATATCCATCATCTCTCGCCCGTCGCCCTGCACAAGCGTGTCTGGCACATCGGCTACCAGGACGTCATCGCCTTCGGCAAGCTCTTCGTGGAGGGCAAGCTGGACATGGATCGCGTCATCGCCGTGGGCGGCCCCCGCGCCGAGAAGCCGCGCCTGCTGCGCACCCGCGTGGGCGCCAGCACCGAGGAGCTGCTCGCCGGCGAGGTGGTCGAGCCGGACGACACCCGCGTGATCTCGGGCTCGGTCTTCTCCGGCTTCGCCTGCGAGGGCAGCCTGCGCTACCTGGGCCGCTTCCACAACCAGGTCAGCCTGCTCGAGGAGGGCAACAAGCGTGCCTTCATGGGCTGGCTCTCCCCGGGCAAGAACCGTCACTCGGTGCTCGGCATCTACCTGTCGAAGATCACCGGCCTCAAGGACTACGCCCCGACCACCTCCACCAACGGCTCCGAGCGCGCCATGGTGCCGGTGGGCGCCTACGAGGAGGTGATGCCGCTGGACATCCTGCCCACCCAGCTGCTGCGCTCGCTGATCGTGGGTGACATCGAGACCGCCATGGATCTCGGCTGTCTGGAGCTGGATGAGGAGGACCTGGCGCTGTGCACCTACGTGTGCCCCGGCAAGTACGAGTACGGTCCCATCCTGCGTGACAACCTCACCACGATCGAGAAAGAGGCCTGATGATGGGTATTCGACAGACACTCGACAATCTCGAGCCGCACTTCCACAAGGGCGGCAAGTACGAGAAGTTCTATCCGCTCTTCGAGGCGGTGGACACCATCTTCTATGCGCCGCCCAGCGTGGCCAAGACCACTGCCCACGTGCGTGACGGGGTCGACCTCAAGCGCATCATGATCACCGTCTGGATGTGCACCTTCCCGGCGATGTTCTTCGGCATGTGGAACGCCGGCTGGCAGGCCAACGTGGCCATCGCCGAGGGCTACGGCTCCATGGCGGGCTGGCGCGAGGCGATCATGATGGTGCTGGCCTCCGGCCACAATCCGGACAGCCTGTGGGCCAACTTCGTGCTCGGCGCCACCTACTTCCTGCCGATCTACCTGGTGACCTTCGTGGTGGGCGGCTTCTGGGAGGTGCTGTTCGCCATCAAGCGTGGCCACGAGGTCAACGAGGGCTTCTTCGTCACCTCGGTGCTCTACGCCCTGATCCTCCCCGCCACCATCCCGCTGTGGCAGGTGGCCCTCGGCATCACCTTCGGCGTGGTGATCGGCAAGGAGATCTTCGGCGGCACCGGCAAGAACTTCCTCAACCCGGCGCTGACCGGCCGTGCCTTCCTCTACTTCGCCTACCCGGCACAGATCTCGGGTGACGCGGTATGGGTGGCGGCCGACGGTTATACCGGGGCCACCGCGCTCTCCATCGCCTTCCAGGACGGCATGGCCGCGCTGACCGAGCAGTACAGCTGGTGGGACGCCTTCCTGGGCTTCATCCCCGGCTCGGTGGGTGAGACCTCGACCCTGGCGATCCTGATCGGTGCCGCGGTGCTGCTGTGGACCAAGATCGCCTCCTGGCGGATCATGCTGGGTGTCTTCCTGGGCATGGTGGCCACCAGCGCGCTGTTCAACCTGGTGGGCTCCGACTCCAACCCGATGTTCGCCATGTCCTGGTACTGGCACCTGGTGCTGGGCGGCTTCGCCTTCGGCATGGTGTTCATGGCCACCGATCCGGTCTCCGCCTCCATGACCAACCAGGGCCGGCTGATCTTCGGCGCCCTGATCGGCGTGATGACCGTGCTGATCCGCGTCGTGAACCCGGCCTTCCCCGAGGGCATCATGCTGGCGATCCTGTTCGCCAACCTGTTCGCGCCGCTCATCGACAACTTCTTTGTTCAGGCCAACATCAAGCGGCGCAAGCAGCGCGTCGGTGTACCGGCCGAGGAGACCGCCTGATGGCACAGAGCAACAACTCCATCAAGAAGATCCTGACGGTGGCGTTCGCACTCTGCATCGTGTGTTCGGTCATCGTCTCCACCGCCGCCGTGGGGCTGCGCTCCAAGCAGCAGTTCAACCAGGAGCTGGATCGCAAGACCAACATCCTCAACGTGGCCAACCTCTACGAGCCCGGGATGGATGTGAACGACACCTTCGCCTCGGCGGTCACACCGCGAGTGGTGGACATGCGCACCGGCGAGTACTCCGAGGAGCATGACCCGGCGACCTGGGACGGCTTCGAGGCGCGCCGCGATCCCGCGGCCTCGCGCACGCTGTCGGGGGAGAAGGATCCCGCCGGCCTGACCCGCGTCGAGAACTTCGCTACCGTCTACCTGGTGGGCGACCCCGAGGATCCCGAGCAGATCATCCTGCCGATCCGCGGCCAGGGCCTGTGGGGCCTGATGCGCGGCTTCCTCGCCGTGGAGGGCGACGGCAACACCATCGTCGGCATCACCTACTACGAGCACGCCGAGACCCCGGGGCTGGGCGCCGAGGTCAACAACCCGCGCTGGCAGGCCCAGTGGGATGGCAAGGAGATCTACGGCGAGGCGGAATCGCTTGAGCCGGCGATCCACCTGACCAAGGGCGGCGCCAGCGGCGAGAACGAGATCGATGCGCTCTCCGGGGCGACCCTGACCAGCAACGGCGTCACCAACATGCTGCAGTTCTGGCTGAGCCCGGAAGGCTTCGGTGACTACCTGGCCAAGTTCCGCGCCGGCGTGAGCCAGGAGGCGGCCCAGGACGCCGACGTCGAACTCGAAGCGGAAGGAGCCTGATCATGGCGGAAGCAACTCCAAAGGGCGTCCTGACGACGCCTGTCTTCAAGAACAATCCCATCGCGCTCCAGGTGCTGGGCATCTGCTCGGCCCTGGCGGTCACCACCAGCATGAGCGTGTCGCTGGTGATGACGATCGCGGTGATCTTCGTGACGGCCTTCTCGAACCTGTTCGTGTCGCTGATCCGTCACCACATCCCGTCGTCCATCCGCATCATCGTGCAGATGACCATCATCGCCTCGCTGGTGATTGTGGTGGACCAGATCCTCAAGGCCTATGCCTATGAGATGTCCAAGCAGCTCTCGGTGTTCGTCGGCCTGATCATCACCAACTGCATCGTGATGGGGCGCGCCGAAGGCTTCGCCATGCAGAACGGCCCGAAGCTCTCCTTTCTGGACGGCATCGGCAACGGCCTGGGTTACGGCTTCATCCTGATGACGGTGGGCTTCTTCCGCGAGCTGTTCGGCTCCGGCAGCGTGTTCGGCTTCACCGTGCTGCAGCCGGTACAGGACGGCGGCTGGTACGTGCCCAACGGCCTGCTGCTGCTGCCGCCCTCGGCGTTCTTCATCATCGGCATGATCATCTGGGTGCTGCGCAGCCTGAACCCGGAGCAGGTCGAGGAGAACGAATTCAGGATGAAGGCCAACACCGAACCGAAGGAGGCCGTGTAACATGGAACACTATCTGAGCCTGTTCGTAGCCTCGGTCTTCGTCGAGAACCTGGCCCTGGCATTCTTCCTCGGCATGTGCACCTTCATCGCCGTGTCCAAGAAGGTCTCTGCGGCCTTCGGCCTGGGCATCGCGGTGATCGTGGTGCTCTCCATCTCCGTGCCGGTCAACAACCTGGTCTACAGCTTCCTGCTGGCGGAGGGGGCGCTCTCCTGGACCGGCATCAGCGGCGCCGAGAACATCGACCTCTCCTTCCTGGGCCTGCTCAGCTATATCGGCGTCATCGCCGCGCTGGTGCAGATCCTGGAGATGTTCCTCGACAAGTACGTGCCGGCGCTCTACAACGCGCTGGGCGTGTTCCTGCCGCTGATCACCGTGAACTGCGCCATCCTGGGTGGCGTGCTGTTCATGGTCGAGCGTAACTACAACTTCGGCGAGTCGGTGGTCTACGGCTTCGGGTCCGGGGTCGGCTGGGCGCTCGCCATCACCGCGCTGGCGGGTATCCGCGAGAAGCTCAAGTACAGCGACGTGCCGGCCTCCCTGCAGGGGCTGGGCATCACCTTCATCACCGTGGGCCTGATGTCGCTGGGCTTCATGTCCTTCTCCGGCATCCAGCTTTGAGGCAGACGCTTCCTGCCCGGCGCCGCGTGGCGCCGGGTACCAGGCAACGCAAGCAATAGGAAACCGACATGGTTGATATTTCCCTTATCCTGCTCGGCGTGGTCATGTTCACCGTGGTCGTCATCGGCCTGGTGGCGATCATCCTGGCCGCCCGCAGCCGGCTGGTCAGCACCGGCGACGTGCAGATCGAGATCAACGGTGATCCCGACAACACCATCACCACCCAGGCCGGCGGCAAGCTGCTCAACACCCTGGCCGCCAATGGCATCTTCCTCTCCTCCGCCTGCGGCGGCGGCGGCTCCTGCGCCCAGTGCAAGTGCCGCGTGGAGGAGGGCGGTGGCGCCATCCTGCCCACCGAGGAGTCCCACTTCACCCTGCGCGAGAAGAAGGACGGCTGGCGCCTCTCGTGCCAGGTCCCGGTGAAGCAGGACATGCGGATCGAGGTCCCCGAGGAGGTCTTCGGCGTCAAGAAGTGGGAGTGCGAGGTCATCGAGAACCCCAACGTCGCCACCTTCATCAAGGAGCTCAACCTCAAGCTCCCCGAGGGCGAGGAAGTGGCCTTCCGCGCCGGTGGCTACGTGCAGCTGGTGGCGCCGCCCTACGATATCTCCTTCAAGGACTTCGACATCGAGGAGGAGTATCGCGGCGACTGGGAGAAGTTCGGCCTGTTCAACATCTCCCACAAGAACGATGAGGAGGTCATCCGCGCCTACTCCATGGCGAACTACCCGGAAGAGAAGGGCATCCTCAAGTTCAACATCCGTATCGCCACGCCGCCGCCCAACACCAACCACCCGCCCGGCCTGATGTCGACCTACGTCTTCAGCCTCAAGCCCGGCGACAGGGTCACGGTGATGGGGCCCTTCGGCGAGTTCTTCGCCAAGGACACCGACGCCGAGATGGTCTTCGTCGGCGGCGGTGCCGGCATGGCGCCGATGCGCAGCCACATCTTCGACCAGCTCAAGCGCCTCGACACCAAGCGCAAGATCTCCTTCTGGTACGGTGCGCGCTCCTGGCGCGAGACCTTCTACAACGAGGAGTACGACAAGCTGGCCGAGGAGCACGACAACTTCGAGTGGCACCTGGCGCTCTCCGACCCGCAGCCCGAGGACAACTGGGATGGCCCCACCGGCTTCATCCACAACGTCCTCTACGACATGTACCTCAAGGACCATCCGGCACCGGAGGACTGCGAGTACTACATGTGCGGGCCGCCCATGATGAACGCCTCGGTGATCAAGATGCTGCTCGATCTCGGGGTGGAGCCGGAGAACATCCTGCTGGACGACTTCGGCGGATGATCTCCTCGCCGACTGGCGACGCGGAGGGCCGGCCCCGGGGGTCGGCCCTCCCTGTATCCGTCGCTGCCTGATCGGAACACGCGCCGTCCTGCACTGTCTGCAGTGGACAGGGCAGCCTGATCGAGAGACGCAACCGGGACGTCGCCCCGGCCGGGGCCGCTACCCAAGGAGAGATCCTGATGACTATCTGGCTTATCGCCTTCGCCTTCATGCTACTGATCATGGCCGCCATGGCGGTCGGCGTGATCATGGGGCGCAAGCCCATCGCCGGCTCCTGCGGCGGCCTCAACCAGCTCGGCCTCAAGGATGGCTGCGAGATCTGCGGCGGCAAGGACGAGGTGTGCGAGGAGGAGAACCGCAAGGCCGGCAGCGCCCGTCGCCGCAGCGACGAGGCCCGCGGCGCCGATCTGGGGTATGACGCCACCCGGCGCTAGCCGCGTCCCTGCGTCACGCCACGGCCCCCGCCGGCAATCGCCGACGGGGGCCGTGTCGTCAGGGTCTGACGCGCCTGGGTTCAGGCGTCCGGGTCGTCGCGCAGCTCATGAACGAAGCAGGGCGGCGAGGCCGGCTCCAGGTCCGCGGCGTCCTCCTCGCGCAGCGCGAACAGCAGGCGTTCGCGCAGGATGGGAAGCGGGGAGGCCGCGGGGTCGCGCGCGGCGGTCAGCAGGGTGAGCGGCCCGCGGCGCACCAGGCGCATCAGCGGCACCAGCCGCTCGGGATGGTCACGCAGCTCACCGCGGTAACGCACGGTGAAGACGCCGGCGCTGATCTCGCCCTGGCGAAGCTGGCGATGCAGCGTCGGGCTCGGCGAGGCGTCGCGATACCAGTCGTCTAATGCCAGTGCTTCACGGGAGCGGCCGCGCGGCCACAGCCGGTCGACCAGCACCCGGCTGCCATCCTCCGGCTCGGGGGGCTGGCCGATCGCCTTGATCGCGATGCGATAGCTCATCGTGGCTCCTCCTCGAGGCGCTCGAGGGCCTCGCGGCTGCGCGCCTGCCAGCGGCCCGGCAGCGCCGCCGCCCGCGACAGGGCATCCTGGGCCTCGTCACGCCGTCCTGCGCCTGCCAGGGCCAGGCCCAGGTTGAGCCAGGCCGGCGCCAGCCGGTCGTCGGCGCTCACCGCGGCGCGGTAGGCGGCGATGGCGCCCTCGCCGTCACCCTGGGCATGGCGGGCATTGCCCAGGGCGAACTGGACCATGGCATGGGCGGGGAAACGGCCGGCCAGGGCCTCCCAGGCGGGCAGCGCCGCCGCGGCGCCGCGCGCCGCCTCGAAGTCACCGATGGCCTGCAGGGCCGCCTCGGCATCGATGGTGGCCGGCAGCTCCCCCGGCGACAAGGCGACGAAGGCCCAGCGCCCGCTGCGCGCCCAGGTGGCGTCGAAGGGGCGGAAGGCTTCGACGCGCGCGGGCTCCATGCCGCTGTGCAGGATCATCTGCTCGGCGCCCAGGTCGTAGCCGATGGCCACGGCGTAGTGCCACACCGGCCAGGCGGGCAACGAGAGGTTCTGCATCACCACCACCGGATGGCCGGCGTCGAGCTCGCGCAGCAGGGTGTCCAGCCGGCCCTCGATCACGAAGGGGATGCGGTCGTGGCGGCGCACCGTGGCGAGCATCTCCGGCTGCACGCTGCCCTCGCGGCCCGGGGTGAAGACCTGGGGGATCAGGGCGTCGACGTCGGTGGCGACGCCGTCGTGCTGCAGCACCATGGCCAGCGATGCCGGGCCGCACTGGTAGTCGCGCTGGCCGTGGAAGGGGACCTCGTCGAGCAGCACCCGCGGCGCCACCGCCTGGCGGGTACTCTCGTCCAGCCGGGGCGCGCTGGCGCAGCCGGCGAGCAGCAGCAGGGCCAGTCCCAACGCAAGAACGCCCGCGAGGCGGGCGTTCCTGGTGGGGGGCCGCTGCCGTTTCGGGCAGTCGGTCATGGTCACCCCCGATCAGCGAGTGAAGGGGTAGACGTTGGTCAGGCCGAGGATATCGGTGACCAGCAGGATCACGAAGACGGCGAAGAGGGCGCCGACCACGCTGGCCCCGGCGGGCATCTCGTCGAGCCGGTCGGCCATCTGGGCGGCCTCGGCGTCGGAGAGGGCCGCGACGCGGGCCTCCACCTCGGCGGGATCGACCCCCTGGGCGACCAGCTGCTCGCGGACATCCTCACGTGCCAGCACGGCATGGATGCGTTCGCGATCCCCCTGGGCGCGCTCGGCGGCCAGGGCGTCCTGGGTGGTCACCATGCCGTCGGCCGGCGCGGGGGCGGCGGCCACGGGCAGGCTGCCCAGCACCAGGGCGGCGATCAGCAGCAGGCTGAGGGTACGGCGGAGTGGTTTGATCATGTCGATGTTCCTTCTTCTTCGAGTGGGCTTCCGGCTCCTTGATGATCCACGCATCGCATCCCGGCGAATGGTGTGGCGTCGCGCTGAGTCATGCCCAGTATAGGACGAAAGGGCGTGCGATTTCATGCCCTTGCCCTCAACGCAGCCATCAGCCAATGCGGTAGGAGGCGGGCAGCTCGGCGAGCAGGCCGCGGCCGCCGGCCAGCGTCAGTGCCAGGTCATGCAGGCCATCCTGCACCGGCAGGGCGGCGGCCCCTTTGATCGCCAGGTCGAGGCGCTGGGCGAAGAGCAGCAGCTTGTGCAGCCGCTTCACCGGCAGGCGGGAGATGGCCTGCTGGTAGGCGGGGCGGCGCTTCTCGAAGATCGACGGCTTCTGGGCCTTGCAGGCGTGGTCGAAGCTCTGCCCCTGGTCGAGGTGCTGGTGCAGCGAGAGCAGGGTGCGCAGCTCCCGGGTCAGCGCCCACAGCACGATGGGCGGCTCCACGCCCTCGCCGGCGAGGCCCGCCATGATCCGCGAGACCCGGGAGCGCTCGCCCTTCAGGCAGGCGTCCACCAGGGTGAAGACATCGAAGCGGGCGCTGTCCTCCACGCCGCCGGCCACCTCGCGTGGCGTGACCCGGGCCCCCTGGGGCAGCAGCAGGGCAAGCTTCTGCAGCTCCTGGTCGGCGGCCAGCAGGTTGCCCTCGGTGCGCTCGCCCAGCAGGCGCGCGGCGTCGAGATCGAGGTTGAGGCCGTGGCGGCTCGCCCGGTCGCGCAGCCAGAACCCCAGCCGCGAGAGGTCCACCGGCCACACCGGCACGAACAGGCCGGCCTTGTCGAGGGCCTGGAACCAGGCGCTCTTCTGCTGGCGGAAGTCGAGCTTGCCCATTGCCAGCAGCAGCACGTCGTCGCGCTCCCGGATGCCGTCGGCGTAGGCCTTGAGCGCCTTGGCGCCCTCCTGGCCGAGGTTGCTGCCGCCCAGGCGCAGCTCGATCAGCCGGGCGCTGGCGAACAGCGACAGGCTGGCGGCGGCCTCGTGCAGCCGGCCCCAGGCGAAGTTGCCCTCCACATGGAGGATCTCGCGCTCCTCGATGCCACGCTCGCGTGCCGCGGCGCGCACGGCATCGCAGGCCTCCATGTGCTGTAGCGGCTCCTCGCCGGCCACGACCACCACCGGGGGCAGCTTCCTGGCCAGCGTCTCGGGAAGCTTGTCGGGAAAGACCTTCACCGGCTAGCGTCCCAGCGCGCGCAGGCGGTCGAGGAGGCGCTCGGCGGCCTCATCGAGCAGCTCGTCGCGGCTCTCCTCGCGGCGGGTATCGCGATTGAGCAGGTCGCCATCGTCCACGCTGTCGCGACGGCTCACGGTGAGGCGCTGCTGGTCGAGCAGGTAGGCGCCGTCGTCGCGTTGCACCGAGTAGGGGACGGCGAGGCTCAGTTCCTCGTCCCGCGGCCCCGAGTCGAGCACGCTCAGCCGACGGTTCTCGAACGCCGGTTCGCCGAGGTTCAGCGTCAGCGCGGCGCCCTCGTGGACCCGGGTGCCGGCGGCCTCCAGGCGGTGGCGAAGCCGGCGTGCCAGGTCGCTGTCGGGGCCGGCGAGGCGGACCTCGGCCAGCGGGGGGCTGGCAGCGTCGAGGCCGCGCAGGCGAAAGCCACAGCCGGCGAGGGTGAGGCCGGCGGTGCCGGCCAGGGTGAAGCGCAGGAAGTCACGCCGTTGCATCTTGGCTCTCCTTGGCCGGCAGGGCTCAGCCCACCACGATGTTGACCAGCTTGCCGGGCACCACGATCACCTTGCGCACCGTCTTGCCCTCAGTGTGGCGCTGCACGTTCTCGGCCGCGAAGGCCTGGGCCTCGATGGTCGCCTTGTCGGCGTCCGCCTCGACCTCGATGCGTGCCCGCAACTTGCCGTTGACCTGCACTACCAGCTCGATGGTGTCCCGGGCCAGGGCGGACTCGTCCACCGCGGGCCAGCGGGCGTCGATCACCGGTTCGGCGTGGCCCAGCGCCGCCCACAGGGCGTGGCAGGCGTGGGGGGTGATGGGGGCGAGCAGCAGCACGCAGGCCTCCACCGCCTCGCGTGCCACCGCCAGTCCCTGGGGCGAGGCGTCGTCGAAGCGGCCCAGGGCATTGGTCAGCTCCATCACCGCGGCGATGGCGGTGTTGAAGGTGGTGCGTCGGCCGATGTCGTCGCCGGCCTTCCTGATGGTCTCGTGGGTCTTGCGGCGCAGCTCGCGCTGGGGCTCGGTGAGCGCCTCGCGCTCCAGCACGGCGGGCTCGCCGGCGGCCAGATGGTCGCCGACCAGGCGCCACAGGCGCTTGAGGAAGCGGTGGGCGCCCTCGACGCCGGCGTCGGACCACTCCAGGGACTGCTCCGGCGGGGCGGCGAACATCATGAACAGGCGCACGGTATCGGCGCCGAAGCGGTCGATCATCGACTGGGGGTCGACGCCGTTGTTCTTGGACTTCGACATCTTCTCGATGCCGCCCATCGTCACCGGTTGGCCATCCTCGATCAGCACGGCGCTCACCGGGCGGCCCTTGTCGTCGCGCTTGACCTCGACGTCGGCGGGGTTGAACCACTGCTTGGCGCCGTTGGGCAGCTCCCGGTAGAAGGTCTCGGCGATCACCATGCCCTGGGTGAGCAGGCGCTGGAAGGGCTCGTCCACCTCGACCAGGCCGAGGTCGCGCATCAGCTTGGTGAAGAAGCGCGCGTAGAGCAGGTGCAGGATGGCGTGCTCGATGCCACCAATGTAGAGGTCCACCGGCAGCCAGTGGTTGGCCCGCTCGTCGAGCATCGCCTCGGGGTTGTCGGCGCAGCAGAAGCGGGCGAAGTACCAGGAGGACTCCATGAAGGTGTCGAAGGTGTCGGTCTCGCGCATCCAGCCATCGCCAAGGTCATAGAACTCCGGCATGCGCTTGAGGGGCGAGCCGGTGGCATCCACGGTGACCTCCATGGGCAGCGCCACCGGCAGCTCCGCGTCGGAGAGCGGCACGGTCTGGCCCTCGGGGCCGTACTTGACCGGGATCGGCGCGCCCCAGTAGCGCTGCCGGGCCACGCCCCAGTCGCGCAGGCGGTAGTTGGTCTTGACCTCGCCGCGGCCCTGCTCGGCCAGCTTCGCCGCGATGGCATCGAAGGCCGCCTCGAACTCGAGGCCGTCGAACTCGCCGGAGTGGATCAGGGTGCCGTGCTCGTCGAAGGCGCCGGCGGAGAGGTCCGGGGCCTGGCCGCTGGCGTCGGCGATCACCGGCTCGATGGGCAGGCCGTACTTGGTGGCGAACTCCCAGTCGCGCTGGTCGTGGGCCGGCACCGCCATGACGGCGCCGGTGCCGAACTCCATCAGCACGAAGTTGGCGACGTAGACCGGCACCTCACGCCCGGTGAGCGGGTGCACCGCCACATGGCCGGTAGGCATGCCCTTCTTCTCGCGGGTGGCGAGCTCCGCCTCCGAGGTGCCGCCCTGGGCGCACTCCTCGCGGAAGGCGGCCAGCTCGGCGTTGCCTTCGGCGGCCTGCCGGGCCAGCGGGTGGTCGGCGGCCACCGCTACGTAGGTGACCCCCATCAGGGTGTCGGGGCGGGTGGTGTAGACCGAGAGCGGCTCGGCGGCGCCGCCGTCGGCGTCCTTGATGTCGAAGGTCAGCTCCACGCCGCGCGACTTGCCGATCCAGTTGCGCTGCATGGTCTTGACCTGCTCGGGCCACTCGATGCGCTCGAGGTCGGCAAGCAGCTCCTCGGCGTAGTCGGTGATGCGCAGGAACCACAGCGGGATCTCCTTGCGCTCCACCAGGGCGCCGGAGCGCCAGCCGCGGCCGTCGATCACCTGCTCGTTGGCGAGCACCGTCTGGTCCACCGGGTCCCAGTTGACCGTGGACATCTTCTTGTAGACCAGCCCCTTCTCCACCAGTTTGGCGAAGAACCACTGCTCCCAGCGGTAGTAGTCGACGTCGCAGGTGGCGAACTCGCGGCTCCAGTCGTAGGCGAAGCCCAGCGCCTTGAGCTGGTGACGCATGTAGTCGATGTTGGCGTAGGTCCACTCGGCGGGCGGCACCCGGTTTTGGATGGCGGCGTTCTCGGCCGGCATGCCGAAGGCGTCCCAGCCCATGGGCTGCAGCACGTTGCGGCCCTGCATGCGCTGGTAGCGGGAGACCACGTCGCCGATGGTGTAGTTGCGCACGTGCCCCATGTGCAGCTTGCCGCTGGGGTAGGGGAACATCGACAGGCAGTAGAACTTCTCGCGGCTGGCGTCCTCCACCGCCTTGAAGCACTGGTTCTTCTCCCAGAACTGCTGGGCGTCGCGTTCGATCTCTTGGGGCTTGTACTGTGCGTCCATCGCTGTCAACGGGTACCTTGGGGGTCGAGGCGTCGCGGCCGGGCGCGCGCCGGAATGGCTTGTCCGGCGTCAAGGGGCCTGCGCATGCGGGCGACAAGGCGTTGAACTGCCGGCAGGAAGTCGTCTAAATGGTAGGCAGAGGATACCCCAGCACGGCGGCACCCGGCTACGCCTGGCCCCGCCGCCCATCGAACGGACGAGGAGGCAGCATGAGCGAGTCGCACAAGGAACACGAGGAGCACCGGCTGCGCGAGGGCTACGAGCGCGTGCTCGACAGGCTGCGCGAGGGGGCCAATGAGCTCACCTGGGACAACCTGCAGAAGGAGCTCGACGAGGCGGTGGAGTTCGAGTCGGAGCTGGAGGAGTTCACCAAGGACGAGCTGGCCCTGCTGCGCGCCTGGGTGGAGCGCGACCTCAAGGACATGCGGCGCTACCTGAGCGCCGGTGGCGAGGGAGTGGCGGCCTGGCTGGGCATCGACCTCTCGGCGCTGTCGCGCAAGGTCAGCGAGTCGCTGCTCTCCATCGCCGACCGCAGCGTGGTGGAACGCGAGCGCTTCGAGGAGGATCTCGAGGCGGCCCGCGCCGACTATACCGAGGGCGAAATGGCGGTGCCCGGCCGCCTGGCCTGCGTGCACTGCGACGCGGAGGTGGAGCTGCCCGAGCTGACCCGCATCGAGCCCTGCCACCGCTGCGGCCACCGTTACTTCCGGCGGGTGTCGCAGTAGTGACCAGGGGCAAGGAACAAGGCATCAAGGAACAAGGAGCGCCTTGACCCTTGCCCCCTTGTTCCTTTCAGAGCCAGGCATCCAGCAGCACGATGCCGGCCACCACCAGCGTGGAGAGCATCGCGGCATAGCCCAGGTTGTGGCGCATCATGCGTCCGCCGCCGATGCCGTAGCGCCCCTGCAGCGAGAGGTTGATGCCGGAGAGCGGGCCGACGCTGGTGCCCACCGCCCAGGCGGCCAGGGCGACGAAGGCGAACAGGGTCTGGCGGTCGCCGGCAAGCTCCAGCATCGAGGCGAGCACCGAGACCCCGATGATGGGATGCAGCCCGGCGATGGCGCTGGCGACGATGGCCAGGAAGCTCAGCGCCGCCTGGGGGGCACCGAAATGCCCGAACAGCCGCCACTGCCCGCCGGTGGCGGCGTCGATGAAGGTGGAGAGCCCCAGGGTCAGCAGGCCGGCGCACAGGAACAGCGAGATCTCGCCGCGCATCGCCGGCAGCCGTTCCAGGGCGTGGGCGCGCACCCGTCGCAGGGTCCAGCGCGGGCCGTGACGCAGGTTGCTGGCCAGCGCCACGCCGGGCATCAGGAAGGTAATGATGCCGACGATGGAGAGTCCCGGTGTCAGGCCGTAATGGAACCCCAGCACCAGCGCGGCCATGCCCACCGGCATCAGCAGGCTCCTCGGCGACAGCGAGTAGCCGGGCACGGCGTCGAGGTCGAAGCGTCGCGACAGATCCTGAAGCGACAGGGTGCCGGCGGCGAGGCCCAGCGGCAGGCCGATGAGCAGGATGCGGGTGTAGTCCATCTCCGGCGCCAGGGTCATCACCACCCCCATGGAGGCGAAGAAGGGCGACCACAGCGCGGCGCTGGAGAGGCCGCGGTTGAGGGTCAGCAGCTGGGGCAGCGAGAGCTCGCCATGGCGGCGCAGGCGGTCGCCCACCATGAACACCGTGGAGAGGTTGAGGATCGCCCCCAGCAGGTGAACCCCCAGCCAGGTGCCGGCGGTGCCGCGCCGGCCGGTGATCGCGCTGCCTGGCGGCGGGGCGTGCCCGCGGCGAGTGCCGATCAGGCCGATGAAGCTCACCCCCACCAGCATGGCCACCACGTAGCTGTTGTTGTCCAGCAGGTGGGCCCAGGCGATCTCGGCATCGAAGGCCAGGGCGGCGACGAGCAGCAGCCCGAGCCCCAGTCCCGCCAGCAGCGTCGCCTGGCGACGGTTGCCGCGGCGCAGGTCCGGCCACAGCAGCAGGGTGGCCAGCCAGAAGGCCAGGCTCACCGCGGGCAGCGCCACCGGCAGCCCCGCCAGCCGCAGCACCTGCAGCCCCAGGCCGGCCAGGATCAGGGGGCCGGCGAGGGCATGGCGCAGGGGTGTCGGGGTGGCGTCCGGGGTGGGCAAGGGGCGGCCTCCTGGTGGGGAAATAAGCAGTCTAACCAACATCCCCCGGCGCTGCCTTCGCCGCGGGCTCGCGCGCTGCCTCCAGCGCCTCGAGCATCGCCCGCGCCGCGTTGGAGAGGGTGCGGCTGCGGTGTACCAGATAGCCGAGCGGGCGGTGGATCGGCGGGTGGTCGATGGCAAGCTCATGCAGCTCGCCCGCCACCAGGCGTTCCGGCAGCAGGCTCCAGCCCAGGCCGATGGCGGTCATCATCTTCAGCGTCTCCAGGTAGTTGGTGGAGAGCGCCACCGGCAGGCGCAGCCCCGCCGCGGCGAAGCGCGACTCGATCAGCCCGCGGGTGAAGGTCAGCGGCCCCGGCAGCACGGCATCGAAGGCGCACAGCTCGGCGAGCGCCAGCCGGCCACGCCGGGCCAGCGGATGGTCGGGGGCGCACACGAAGCAGAGGCGGTCGATCCATACCGGCACCGCCAGCAGCTGCGGGTCGGGGTGGGGTGCCAGGGTCACCACCGCCATCTCCAGCGCCCCGTCCAGCACCCCCTGGTAGGCCTCCTCGGAGTCGAGGAAGTGCAGGTCCAGGCGCACCTCGGGGTGCTCCCGGGTGTAGCGCCGCAGCAGCGGGGGCAGGCGGTGCAAGCCGATATGGTGGCTGGTGGCCAGCGTCAGGCTGCCCGCCACGCTGCCCTCGAGGTTGCTCAGGGCGCGGCGGCTGTCGTCCACCATCACCAGGATCTGGCGCGCCCGGGGCAGCAGCACGCGGCCGGCCTCGGTCAGCCCAACCCGCCGGCCGATGCGATCGAACAGCCGGGCGTCGATCTGGCTCTCGAGGGCGGCGATGCGCTTGCTCACCGCCGGCTGGGTGAGGTGCAGCTGCTCCGCCGCCCGGGAGAAGCTGCCGCTCTCCGCCACCGCCAGGAAGGCCTGCAGGCTCTGGGTATCCATGTCGCCTCCCTTTTGGATTCTTATATGGAATGCAATCCATAAATAACATGAATTGATTTTATGGGCGAGGGGCGGGAAACTGCTGCCATCGCGCCCATGATGAGCACTTCGTGATGTGTTCCGCAGAAGCGGCGCCGGCGGCAGACCGCAAAGGAGGTCCTATGCCAGGGATGGCATCGGTAGCGTACAGGGATGTATTCACAGCGCCTCCTTGGAGGTCTGCCGCCGGGAAAGCCGCGTCGGTGGCGCAACCCCAAGACCGCACATGACAGGCAGGGCCCAGGGCCCGGGAGAATGCAATGGCAGGCCAGACACTCTACGACAAGCTGTGGTCGCAGCACCTCGTCAAGGAGCGCGACGACGGCACCGCGCTGATCTACATCGACCGTCAGCTGCTCCACGAGGTGACCTCGCCCCAGGCCTTCGAGGGGCTGCGCCTGGCGGGCCGCAAGCCGTGGCGCCTGGACGCCAACCTGGCGACCCCGGACCACAACGTGCCCACCACCGTGAAGGAGCGCGCCGAGGGTAACGCCGGGATCAAGGACCCGGTGTCGCTGATCCAGGTGCAGACCCTCGACGACAACTGCGTCGAGTTCGGCATCGAGGAGTTCAAGATCAACGACCCGCGCCAGGGCATCGTCCACGTGGTGGGCCCCGAGCAGGGCGCGACCCTGCCGGGCATGACCGTGGTCTGTGGCGATTCCCACACCGCCACCCATGGCGCCTTCGCGGCTCTGGCCCACGGCATCGGCACCTCCGAGGTGGAGCACGTGCTGGCCACCCAGTGCCTGCTGGCCCAGAAGATGAAGAACATGCAGGTGCGCGTCGAGGGCGAGCTCGGCACCGGCGTCACCGCCAAGGACGTGGTGCTGGCCATCATCGGCCGCATCGGCACCGCCGGCGGCACCGGCTACGCCATCGAGTTCGCCGGCAGCGCCATCCAGGGCCTCTCCATGGAGGGCCGCATGACGGTATGC
The DNA here is from genome assembly GCF_900104135.1 of Halomonas shengliensis. Lineage (GTDB taxonomy): Bacteria > Pseudomonadota > Gammaproteobacteria > Pseudomonadales > Halomonadaceae > Halomonas > Halomonas shengliensis. The sequence goes on from NZ_FNIV01000005.1 coordinate 234,210, forward strand.
AACATGGCCATCGAGGCCGGCGCCCGTGTCGGCCTGATCGCCGTGGACGACACCACCATCGACTACCTGCGCGACCGCCACTACGCCCCGACGGGCGAGCAGTGGGAGGCCGCGGTGGCCGACTGGCGCAACCTGGTCTCCGACGCCGACGCCGACTTCGACAAGGTGGTGACCCTGGACGCCGCCGAGATCGAGCCCCAGGTGAGCTGGGGCACCAGCCCCGAGATGGTCACCGGCGTCTCCGGCGAGGTGCCAGACCCCGCCGAGCAGGATGACGACACCGTGCGCAACGGCTATACCCGTGCCCTCCAGTACATGGGGCTGGCCCCCAGGCAGAAGATCACCGACATCCGCCTCGACAAGGTCTTCATCGGCTCCTGCACCAACTCGCGCATCGAGGACTTGCGCGAGGCGGCCAAGGTGGCCCGCGGCAAGAAGGTGGCCGACTCCATCAAGCTGGCCATGGTGGTGCCAGGCTCGGGCCTGGTGAAGCGCCAGGCCGAGGCTGAGGGGCTCGACAAGGTGTTCATCGAGGCGGGCTTCGAGTGGCGCGAGCCGGGCTGCTCCATGTGCCTGGCCATGAACGCCGACAAGCTCGGCGCCGGCGAGCACTGTGCCTCCACCTCCAACCGCAACTTCGAGGGTCGCCAGGGCTACGGTGGGCGTACCCATCTGGTGAGCCCGGCGATGGCCGCCGCCGCCGCCATCGCCGGCCACTTCGTGGATGTCCGCCAGCTGGCTGCCAACGACGACGCCCAGGCGCAGGAGGCCTGACCATGAAGAAGTTCGAACGCATCGACGGCCTCGTCGCCCCCCTCGACCGGGCCAACGTCGACACCGACCTGATCATCCCCAAGCAGTTCCTGAAGTCGATCAAGCGCACCGGCTTCGGCGTCAACCTGTTCGACGAGCTGCGCTACCTGGACGAGGGCTACCCGGGCCAGGACTGCTCCAAGCGGCCGCTGAATCCCGACTTCGTGCTCAACCAGCCGCGCTACCAGGGCGCCAGCGTGCTGCTGGCGCGGCGCAACTTCGGCTGCGGCAGCTCCCGGGAACACGCTCCCTGGGCGCTGGAGGACTTCGGCTTCCGGGTGGTGATCGCCCCGAGCTTCGCCGACATCTTCTACAACAACGCCTTCAAGAATGGTCTGCTGCTGGTGCCCCTGCCCGAGGAGACCGTCGATCGCCTGTTCCAGGAGGTGGCGGCCAGCGAGGGGTATTCTCTGGACGTGGACCTGGAGAACCAGCGCATCACCACGCCCTCGGGTGAGGTCATCGAGTTCGCGGTGGATCCCTTCCGCAAGCACTGCCTGCTCGAGGGGCTCGACGATATCGGCATCACCCTGCAGGACGAGGACGCCATTCGCGCCTTCGAGGCCAAGCACCGTGCGGCGCGGCCCTGGTTGTTCCGCGATAGCGCCCAGGCCTGATGACTTAGATCTGGCTGCCCTTGCCATGGCGAGGGGCGCCGGGGACAAGCCGAAGAGGAGGTCCTACGCCAGGGATGGCGTCGGTAGCGTACAGGGAAGTATTCACAGCGCCTCCTCGCAGGCTTGTCGCCGGGAAAGCCCCGACCATGGGGTGGCAATACAAGGAAGAAGCAATGACGCAGAAGATACTGGTACTGCCGGGTGATGGCATCGGTCCCGAGATCACCGCCCAGGCCAGCCGCATCCTGGCGGCCTGCCAGGCCCGCGGTCTCGATGTCGAGGTCGAGGAGGGGCTGCTGGGCGGCGCCGCCTACGATGTGCACGGCGAGCCGCTGCCTGCCGAGACCCTGGAGAAGGCCAAGGCCGCCCGCGGCATCCTGCTGGGTGCGGTGGGTGGTCCCAAGTGGGACAGGATCGAGGACCTTGCCAAGCGCCCGGAGAAGGGGCTGCTCGGCGTGCGCAAGCAGCTGGGCCTGTTCGGCAACCTGCGCCCGGCGATCACCTACCCGCAGCTGGCCGAGGCCTCGAGCCTCAAGCGCGAGCTGGTGGCCGGCCTCGACATCATGATCGTGCGCGAGCTCACCGGCGGCATCTACTTCGGCCAGCCGCGCGGCATCGAGGAGCGCGACGGCCAGCGGGTCGGCTTCAACACCTACGTCTACTCCGAGAGCGAGATCGAGCGCATCGGCCGCGTCGCCTTCGAGATGGCGCAGAAGCGTGGCAAGAAGCTCTGCTCCGTGGACAAGGCCAACGTGCTGGAGGTGACCATCCTGTGGCGCGAGGTGATGGAGCGCCTGGCGCCGGAGTACCCGGACGTCGAGCTCTCCCACATGTACGTCGACAACGCCGCCATGCAGCTGGTTCGCGCGCCCAAGCAGTTCGACGTGGTGGTCACCGGCAACATGTTCGGCGACATCCTCTCCGACGCCGCGGCCATGCTCACCGGCTCCATCGGCATGCTGCCCTCCGCCTCGCTCAACGAGAGCGGTCAGGGCATGTACGAGCCCTGCCATGGCAGCGCCCCGGACATCGCCGGGCAGAACGTCGCCAACCCGCTTGCCACCATCCTCTCGGTGGCGATGATGCTGCGCTACTCCTTCGACGCCCCGGCCCTGGCCCGGCAGATCGAGGAGGCGGTGGGCAAGGTGCTGGACGACGGCCTGAGAACCGCCGATATTGCCTCCGAGGGCACGCGCACCGTCTCCACCCGCGAGATGGGCGACGCCGTGCTGGCCGCCTTCGAGGCGCTCTGACGGTACTCCCAACTGGTTGATGGGAAAGCGGTTTCCGGGCTCGCCTGCGTGGCGGGCCCGGTTTCTGTATAATAGGGCTCACATTCGATTTCTGGAGGACTTCACATGTTGAAAGTCGGTTTCGTCGGTTGGCGCGGCATGGTCGGTTCGGTGCTGATGCAGCGCATGGTGGAAGAGGATGACTTCAAGGGCATCGAGCCGGTCTTCTTCACCACCTCCCAGGTCGGCCAGGCGGGTCCCGACGTGGGTGTGGACGTGCCTCCGCTCAAGGATGCCTTCGACCTCGAGGCCCTCAAGGCGCTGGATGTCATCGTCACCTGCCAGGGTGGCGACTACACCAAGAAGGTCTATGGCGACCTGCGCCAGGCGGGCTGGAAGGGCTACTGGATCGACGCCGCCAGCACCCTGCGCATGGAGGATGACGCCACCATCATCCTGGACCCGGTCAACCGCCACGTCATCGATGCCCAGCTGGCCCGAGGGGCGAAGACCTTCGTCGGTGGCAACTGCACCGTCAGCCTGATGCTGATGGGCCTGGGCGGCCTGTTCGAGGCGGACCTGATCGAGTGGATGACCTCCATGACCTACCAGGCCGCCTCCGGCTCCGGCGCCAAGCACATGCGCGAGCTGCTCAACCAGATGGGCGGCCTGCGCGACAGCGTGGCCGATGAGCTGGCCGATCCCGCCAGCGCCATCCTCGACATCGACCGCAAGGTCACCGCGGCGATGCGCTCGGGCGAGTTTCCCACCGACAACTTCGGTGCCCCCCTGGCCGGCAGCCTGCTGCCGTGGATCGACACCAAGCTCGACAACGGCCAGAGCCGCGAGGAGTGGAAGGGCAGCGTGGAGACCAACAAGATCCTCGGCCTCCAGGACAACCCGATCCCCATCGATGGCCTCTGCGTACGCATCGGCGCCATGCGCTCCCACAGCCAGGCCTTCACCATCAAGCTGAAGAAGGACGTCCCCATCGACGAGATCGAGGACCGTCTGGCCAAGCACAACGACTGGGTCAAGGTGATCCCCAACGAGAAGGAGGCCACCATCGCCGACCTCACCCCGGCGGCGGCGACCGGTACCCTCAGCGTGCCGGTGGGTCGCCTGCGCAAGCTGGCCATGGGCGGCGAGTACCTCTCCGCCTTCAGCGTCGGCGACCAGCTGCTTTGGGGGGCCGCCGAGCCGCTCAAGCGCATGATCGCGATCCTCAAGCAGCAGTAATCGGCGGGAACGCCGGGCCGTTGCGGCGGGGCGCCTCCCCTGGGAGGCGCCCCGCCTTGCGTTGGGGCCTCCGTCGCCGATTCGCTTGCTCTGGATCAATGGCTTACGTTGAATGTCAGGAGATCCGGCATGACGCCTCTGAGCGCAGCGGAATCGGATTTATGATACATAGGCGGTAAGAAGAAGATGACATAACGGCACCGCCTCGGCCGACGCGACGCGTCAGGCTTCGCCGACGTCTGCAAGGGAATCTCATGAAACGCAAGCTGACACTCGCCATGCTGCTCTCGCTCTCCGCCGCCAGCCCCGTGGCGCTCGGCCTGGGGCTGGGGGAGACGGACGTGCGCTCCACCCTCAATGCGCCCCTGCGCGCCACGATTCCCCTGACCGATGCCGGCGGCATCCAGCCCGGCCTGCTCAACGTCACCGTGGCAGACGAGCGGGCCTATGCCGCCGCCGGCCTGGCTCGCACCCCCTTGGCCGCCAGCGTTCGGGCCGAGGTCGCCCGTCGCCAGGGTGACCTGGTGGTGGACCTCACCACCGAACGGCCGGTGCGCGAGCCCTGGCTCGACCTGCTGCTGCGCTTCGACTGGCCCACCGGGCAGCAGGTACGCGAGGTGACCCTGCTGCTCGACCCGCCCAACTACGACGAGATGCCGGCGCTGGTGGCGCCCTCCCGTCAGGTGGCGGCGCCTGCCCCCACCCCGTCCCGGGAGGCGCGCCGGGCCGCCGCGACCCGCGCGCCAGCACCCGGTGGCGGCTCGCCCGCCGGCGACCCCGCCTGGGTGCGCAGCGGCGATACCCTCTGGGCGGTGGCCGGACGCCTGCGGCCGGACAGCGGCATCAGCATGAACCAGATGATGGTGGCGCTGGTGGCGGCCAACCCCGAGGTCTTCCCCTCGGGCAACATCAACGCCATGCGTGCCGGTTTCACCCTGGCGGTGCCGGATCGCGAGCGCATCGCCGCGCGCTCCCAGGCCGAGGCCGATCGTATCGTCACTGCCATGAACCAGGCCTGGGCCAACCGTGGCGGCGGTGCTCCCGCGCGGGTGCCGCTGGGGGGCGATGAGGCGGCCGCGACCGCGGTGGCCTCCGCCCAGCAGGCGTCGACCGACACTTCCGTGGCTCAGGCTGCCGCGCCGGATGCCGAGCCTCCATCGGCCACCGACGCCGAGCCGGCCACGGCGAGCGAACCTGGCGAGGCCGGAACCGATGCCGAAGGCCCCGAGCCGCGCCTGACCCTGCTGACCGATGCCGAGCTGGCGGCGGAGCAGACCCGGGCGTCGGCCGAGGCGGGGGAGAGTGGCACCGGGGCTGGCGATGCCGAGACTGCCGCCGAGTCGGAGGCGACCGAGACGCTCGCCGCCGAGGGGGACGCCGGGGAGGCCAGGGTCGAGGTCGACCCCGAGCTCCTGGCGGCGCTGTTCGGCGATGGCGAGCTCACCGAGGACCAGCGCCTGCTGCGTCTCGAGAGCCGCTGGCAGCAGAGTCAGGCGGAGCTCGAGGCGGTGCAGGCCGAGCGCGATGAGTTGCGCGACGAGCTTGGCGACATGCGCCAGGAGCTCGACGCCCTGCGCGACCAGCTGGCCCGGCTCGGTGCCGGTGCCGGCGGTGCCGAGGGTGCCGGGGCCGGTGGCCTCGCCGCGCCCGCCGAGGAGGGCCAGGAGGCTGCCTGGTGGGGCGCGTTCTTCCCGGGGCAGGTGGACCGCAACCTGATGCTGGGCGGCGCCGGCCTCGCCGCGTTGCTGGCGCTGTGGCTGGCGGTACGCCGGCGCCGGGGTCGCGAGGAGCGCGAGGAGGCTTCGGCCGGTCAGGTACGGGTGGCCACGCCCGGGGCCTCCGCCCCGGGCGCCGCCGCGGCGACGCCCGGTGAGCCGGCTGCAGCGGACGAGCAGGCGCCTGTCGAGCGCTCGGTCCGCGCCAGCCTGCCCCAGGCGGAGGCGATCAACGAGGCCGACATCTTCATCGCCTACGGCCGCTATGACCAGGCCCGCGAGCTGCTCGAGGCAAGCCTGGCACGCGAGCCGGAGCGCGATGACCTGCGCCTCAAGCTGCTGGGCGTGCATCTCGAGCAGGGCAGCCGCGAGGCCGCCGAACGCGAGCTGGCGCGGCTGCACGAGGGCGGGAACCCGGCGGTGATCGAGGAGGCCGAGGGCCTGATGGCGCGCCACGGGCTCTCCGTGGCGGCGTCCGGCCAGGCCGCGGCCGAGCCGCGCGGGGATCGCGCCCACTTCGTGGAGGCCGCTGCCCTGCCGCCGCGGCGTTTCGACGAGGCCGGCGAGGAGCATGCCCAACAAGGTGCCGAGGTCGACCCCGAGGACCCGTCAGCCCAGGGGGCGAATGCCCGCGGCGCCGAGCCGCGTGACGATACGCCGGACGGGGAGCCCAGGGCATCCGCGGCGGAGGACCCCATGGGCGTGGCGCCGCCCGTCACCCCGGCGGATCCCTCTGCCTATCGACGCCCCGAGCCCGAGGTTGCGGACGAGACCGCCTCCGATGATGCCGCCCCCGACGATGTCGTCTACACCCGGCGGGCGGACGAGGCCACCACGGCCGACGGCGACCCTGGCGTGACGCCCCCGGCAGGGCAGGGCGAGGCGGCCGCCGCGGAGGCGCCCGCTGCCGGGCAAGAGCAGGAGGAGGCGCTTCCCGAGGTGCCTACACGTCAGGGCGACGATGGTCGCGAGGTGATCGACTACCGCCCGCCCAGCCTCGACACCTCCGTGGCCCCGCGGGAGGAGACGCCGATGCAGCCCAGCGTCGACTTCGCCCCGCAGGGGCTGGGGCTGGCCGAGAAGGGGGCCGGCTTCGACACCGGCGAGAGCCTGCCGCGGCCCGATGCCGAGCCCGATGGCGACGATCAGGGCGGCGACCAGGGCGCTTCGGCCCCCGACAGGCCGCTGCCCGAGGCCTGGGAGGTCGAGGAGGTTTCCTTCCCGCCCCTGGAGCCGGATAATGGCGGTTTCTCCGCCGCGACCCCGTCCGACCGCCTGGCCGAGGCCCATCGGCTGGTCGAGGCTGGCGAGGCCGGGCACGCCCGGGAGCTGCTCGACGAGCTCTCCCGCAGCGACGACCCGGCCATCCGCGACGAGGCGCTGGCGCTGCGCAGACGACTGGAACCCTGATCCCTTCATGACCCTGTTTCACCCCCTCGACGACAGGACCCCCCTGGCCGGACGCCTGGCCATGGCGGTCGAATACGACGGCAGCGGCTACTGCGGCTGGCAACGCCTCAAGCACGCCGCCTCGGTGCAGGGCGCCCTGGAGACGGCGCTCGCCCGGGTGGCCAGCGCCTCGGTGACGGTGCATGCCAGCGGACGCACCGACTCCGGCGTGCATGCCACCCGCCAGGTCATCCACTTCGACGTCCCGGCGCCGCGCTCCGAAAAGGCCTGGGTGTTCGGGGTCAACGCCAACCTGCCGCGGGACATCGCCGTGCGCTGGGTCACCCAGGTGCCCGACGACTTCCACGCCCGTTTCAAGGCCCTGGCACGGCGCTACCGCTACGTGCTGCTCAACCAGCCCAGCCGCCCGGTGCTGGAGCGCGCCAACGTCACCTGGTGCCGCGACCCGCTGGACGCCGACGCCATGCACCGCGCCGCCCAGGCGCTGGTGGGCGAGCACGACTTCTCGAGCTTCCGCGCCGCGGGCTGCCAGTCGAAGACCCCCTGGCGGCACCTGCACTTCATCGAGGTGCATCGCCACGGCCCGCTGGTGGTGATCGACGTCCAGGGCAACGCCTTCCTGCACCACATGATCCGCAACATCGCCGGCGCCCTGGTCACGGTCGGCCGTGGCGAGGCCGGCGACGACTACCTGGCCGAGCTGATGGCGCTCAGGGATCGCACCCGCGCCGACGTCACCGCGCCGGCCTGTGGTCTGCACTTCGTCGACTCCCTCTACGACGACGCCTGGGGCCTGCCCGCCGAGCCGCTGGGCCCCAACCTGCTCGCCTTCCTCGGCGAGTGGACCGGGGAGCGCCCGCTCCCCGACTGTCCCTGGGTCGCGTTCCGCCGCGGCCGTCCGGTGGCGGCGGAAGGGGAGGCCACATGAGGCGCACCCGCGTGAAGTTCTGCGGCCTGACCCGCCCCGAGGACGTGGATGCCGCGGTGGCCGCCGGCGCCGACGCCCTGGGCTTCGTGCTGTGGCCCGGCAGCAAGCGTGCCGTGGACGAGGCCCGTCTGGCCGCGCTGGCCGAACGCGTGCCGGCCTTCGTGACTCGGGTGGGGCTCTTCGTCGACCAGGACCCGGCGCTGGTCGAGCGCTGTGCCGCGCACCTCGACCTGCTGCAGTTCCACGGCGACGAGGCGCCGGCCGAGTGTGCTCGCTTCGAGCGAGCCTGGATCAAGGCGCTGCGCATGCGCGATGGCCTCGACCTGCCGGCGGCCGTCGATGCCTATGCCGGCGCCCGGGCGCTGCTGCTCGATGCCTACCGACCGGGGGTGCCGGGGGGCACCGGGGCCACCTTCGACTGGTCGCGAATCCCCGCAAGCCTGGCAAAACCTGTTATCCTCGCCGGAGGCCTGAGCGCGGCGAATGCCGCCGACGCCATCGCCGCCGTGGCGCCCTTCGCGCTGGATGTCTCCGGCGGCATCGAGGCGGCCCCCGGCGTCAAGGATGCCGAACGCATGGCGGCCTTCATGGCCGCGGTGCGCGAGGGCGACGCCCGCCGCCCCTGAGCGTCGCGGGTGCACCGCGCCCGGCACTGCCTGTCATCCCCCAAGCCCCCCAATGGCGACCTGTGAGGTGTCTTTCGTGAGCAAGTTCAGTGACCTGACCCGACTGCCGGATGCCCGCGGCCACTATGGCCCCTATGGCGGCCGGTTCGTCTCGGAGACCCTGAGCTTCGCCCTGGACGAGCTGGAGAAGACCTACCTGAGTCTTCGCGACGACCCGGCCTTCCAGGCGGAATTCGACTATGACCTGGCCCACTACGTGGGTCGTCCTTCGCCGCTCTATCATGCCGAGCGGTGGTCGAAGCAGCTCGGCGGGGCACAGATCTGGCTCAAGCGCGAGGACCTCAACCACACCGGCGCCCACAAGGTGAACAACACCATCGGCCAGGCGCTGCTGGCCAAGAAGAGCGGCAAGCCGCGGGTGATCGCCGAGACCGGCGCCGGCCAGCACGGCGTGGCGAGCGCCACCGTGGCGGCGCGCCTGGGACTCGAGTGCGACGTCTACATGGGCGCCGAGGATGTGCAGCGCCAGAAGCTCAACGTCTACCGCATGCGCCTGCTGGGGGCCAACGTCATCCCGGTGGAGTCCGGCACCCGCACCCTCAAGGACGCCATGAACGAGGCGCTGCGCGACTGGGTCACCAACGTCGACAACACCTTCTACATCATCGGTACCGTGGCCGGCCCCCACCCCTATCCGATGCTGGTGCGTGACTTCAACGCCGTGGTGGGCCGTGAGGCGCGTCGCCAGTCCGTCGAGGAGTTCGGCCGGCTGCCGGATGCGCTGGTGGCCTGCGTGGGCGGCGGCTCCAACGCCATGGGGCTCTTCTACCCCTTCGTCGAGGATGACGAGGTAGCGATGTACGGGGTCGAGGCTGGCGGTGACGGCGTCGAGACCGGCCGCCACGCCGCGCCGCTCGCCTCCGGGGCGCCCCGCGGCGTGCTCCACGGCAACCGCACCTACCTGATGTCCGACGAGGGCGGCCAGGTCTCCGACACCCACTCCATCTCGGCGGGCCTCGACTACCCCGGTGTGGGCCCCGAGCACGCCCTGTGGAAGGACGTCGGCCGGGTCAACTACGTGGCCGCCAACGACGACGCCGTGCTCGCGGCCTTCCGCGAGCTGACCCGCGTCGAGGGCATCATGCCGGCGCTGGAGTCCGCCCACGCCCTGGCCTACGCCAAGGTGCTGGCGCCGACGATGCGCCCCGACCAGAACATCGTCGTCAACCTCTCCGGTCGTGGCGACAAGGACATCATGACCGTCGCCAAGCTCGACGGGATCGAATTCTAGATGACGGCCCAGACCATGAATCGTATCGACCAACGCTTCGCCGAGCTCAAGGCCCAGGGCCGCCGCGCCCTCATCCCCTACATCACCGCCGGCGACCCCGCCCCCGAGCACACCGTGGGCTACCTGCACGCCCTGGTGGAGGCGGGTGCCGACATCATCGAGCTGGGCGTGCCCTTCTCCGACCCCATGGCCGACGGCCCGGTGATCCAGAAGGCCTGTGAGCGCGCGCTCAAGCACGGCGTGCGCCTCAGCCACCTGTTCGAGATGGTGCGCGAGTTCCGCCAGACCGACGCCACCACCCCGGTGGTGCTGATGGGCTACCTCAACCCCATGGAGCGCCTGGGCCTCTCCGCCTTCGCCGAGCAGGCCGCCGCGGCCGGCGTCGACGGCGTGCTGGCGGTGGACATGCCCCCCGAGGAGGCCGAGGAGCTCGGCCCCCTGCTCAAGTCGCATGGACTCGCCTCGATCTTCCTGGTGGCCCCTACCACTTCCGAGGAGCGGGCCGCTACAATATGCGCCCATGGCGAGGGCTACCTCTACTACGTCTCGCTCAAGGGGGTCACCGGCTCCGCCACGCTGAACGCGGCGGATGTGGCCGACCACCTGGCGCCGCTGCGGCGCATGACCGACCTGCCGCTGTGCGTCGGCTTCGGCATCCGCGACGGTGCCTCCGCCGCCGAGGTGGGCAAGGTGGCCGACGGCGTCATCGTCGGCTCGGCGCTGGTCGGCCGCATCGCCGAGAACGCCGAGCGTCCCGAGGCGGTGCCCGCCGAGCTCAAGGCGGTCCTCGGCGAGATGCGCCAGGCCTTGGACGCCCTGAGCGGCTGAGCCTCGTCACGCTATCTTCCATGCGCCCGGCACGCGCCGGGCGCCGACCCGACACGGACCCTTTCTGACATGAGCTGGCTAGACAAGATCGTGCCCTCCATCGGGCGTATCCAGCGCCACGATCGCCGCGCAAGCGTGCCCGACGGCCTGTGGCGCAAGTGTCCCAAGTGCGAGGCGGTGCTCTACCTGCCCGAGCTCGAGAAGCAGCACAACGTCTGCCCCAAGTGCGACCACCACCTGCGTCTGACGGCACGCAAGCGCCTCGACTGGTTCCTCGACCGCGAGGGCCGCGAGGAGATCGCCGCCGAGGTGGAACCCGTCGACCGCCTCAAGTTCCGCGACTCCAAGAAGTACAAGGACCGCCTGGCCGCGGCCCAGAAGGAGACCGGCGAGAAGGACGCGCTGATCGCCATGCGCGGCACCCTGGACGGCCTGCCGGTGGTCACGGTGGCCTTCGAGTTCTCCTTCATGGGCGGCTCCATGGGTACCGTGGTGGGCGAGAAGTTCGTGCGCGCCGCCACCGTGGCCCTGGAGGAGGGCATCCCGCTGATCTGCTTCTCCGCTTCCGGCGGGGCACGCATGCAGGAGGCGCTCTTGTCGCTGATGCAGATGGCCAAGACCTCGGCGGCGCTGGAGAAGCTCAAGCAGGCCGGCGTGCCCTATATCTCGGTGCTCACCGACCCGGTGTTCGGCGGCGTCTCGGCGTCGCTGGCGATGCTCGGCGACCTCAACGTGGCCGAGCCCAACGCCCTGATCGGCTTCGCCGGTCCGCGGGTGATCGAGCAGACGGTGCGCGAGAAGCTTCCCGAGGGCTTCCAGCGCAGCGAGTTCCTGCTCGACCATGGCGCGGTGGACATGATCGTGCACCGCCGCGAGATGCGCGACACCCTGGGTCGTGTGCTGCGCAAGCTGACCGGCCAGCCGGCGGTCGGCGAGCCCGCGCTCGCGGCGGCCGAGCCGGACCTGGTCGAGGCCGCCGAGCGGGCCGAGGTCGAGGCGCCGGAAGCGACCGACGAGGCCATGGCGCCCGAGGCACCCCGCCAGGGCGATGCGGCCGCGGCAGACCCGGCCCCGTCCGACGACGAGCGGCGCTGACGCGCCCATGAGCGAGGCGCTGCCCACCACCCTGGACGCCTGGCTGGCACGGCTCGAGGCCGCCCACCCCCTGGGCATCGACCTCGGCCTCGAGCGCGTGGCCGAGGTCGCCCGGCGCATGGGACTGCTCGCCCGGCCCCTGGCCGGGCGGGTGATCACCGTGGCCGGCACCAACGGCAAGGGGTCCACGGTGGCCATGCTGGAGGCGCTGGCCTGCGCCCACGGCCTGACCACGGCGACCTACACCTCCCCGCACCTGATCCGCTACAACGAGCGCCTGCGCCTGGACGGCGAGGAGGCCGACGACGCCACCCTGATCGCCGGGTTCGCCGCCGTGGAACGGGCGCGTCTCGACGGCGAGCCCGTCAGCCTCACCTACTTCGAGGTGGGCACCCTGGGGGCGCTGTGGGCCATCGCCCGGCGGGTGCCTGACCTGGCCCTGCTGGAGGTGGGGCTCGGCGGGCGGCTGGATGCGGTCAACGTCATCGACCCCGACGTGGCGGTGATCACCACCGTGGCCCAGGACCATGCCGCCTTCCTGGGTACGGACCTGGAGGGAATCGGCCGCGAGAAGGCCGGCATCCTGCGAGCCGGCCGCCCCGCGGTGCTGGGCAGCCGAGACCTGCCACGCAGCGTGCGCCGGGTCGCCGATGAATTGGCCGCCGAGGTCCATGCCCTGGGCGAGGCCTTCGGGCGCGACGGCGACGGCACGGGATGGACCTTCCGTAGCCTTAGGGATCAGCCCCCGGCTGAGACGCAAGATGCGTCGACCTGCGCACAGGCTACGAAAGAGCCCCTGCTGGGGACTGACCCCAGCAGCATCACCGACCTACCCGACCCCGGGCTGCCGCTGGACAACGCCGCCACGGCGCTCCAGGCCCTGCGGTGCGCCGGCGTTACCCTTCGGCCGGAAGCCTGCCGCCGGGCCTTCAACGAGGTCCGCCTGCCCGGGCGCATGCAGTGGGTCGGCCAGTGGTGCCTCGATGTGGGTCACAACCCCCATGCCGCCGCCTACCTGGCCGACCGCCTGGCGGCGCATCCCAGCGCCGGGCGCACCCTTGGCCTGCTGGGCATGCTCGCCGACAAGGATGCCGAGGGCGTCATCGCCGCCCTGGCGCCGGTGGTGGATGCCTGGGTCACCGCGACCCTGGACGGCGAGCGGGGGCGCGGCGCCGAGGCGCTCGCCGACTGCCTCGAGGGGCAGGGTGCCGTGGTGCTGCATCGCGCCGACTCGCCCGCCGCGGCGGCAGCCTGGCTGGCCGGCCGCCTGGCGCCCGAGGACCGGGTGCTGGTGTGCGGCTCCTTCTTCACCGTGGGCGAGGTGCTGGGCTGGCTGGCGCCGTCGACCCCGGCGGGTCAGACTGACACGGACACCAGCTCCAGGGAGGTAGCCCCGTGAAGTACGGCATGCGAGAGCGCCTGAGCGGCGCGGTGATCCTGATCGCCCTGGCGGTGATCTTCGTGCCCATGCTCTTCGACGAGCCGGCACCCCGCGGCGAGCGCCCGGAGCCGAGCCAGCGCATCGAGGCCCCCATCGAGGTGGAGCGCCACGACGTGCCGGCGCCGGTGCCGCCCGCGAGCCTGGGCGACGGCGACGCGACGGCGCCGGACGAGGCCCCCTCGCCTGCGACAGGTGCCGAGGCAGGCCGGCCCGAGCCGAGCGCGGAGGACGAGGCCGCCGAGCCTCCGGCCGCCGCCGAGGCCACGGCGCCCGAGCCCGCCGAGGCGCAAGGCGTCGACCCCATCGCCGAGCTGGCTCGGGCCGCCGATGAGCGCCTCGCCCAGGCGAGCGGTGAGCCGTCGCAGGGCGGAGAGAACGCCGTGCCCGAGGCCGTCGCCCAGGGCGAGTGGGCGGTGCAGGTCGGCAGCTTCGGTGAGCCGGCCAACGCCGAACGGCTGCTGGCGCGGCTGCGCGACGAGGGCTTCGACGCCTACAGCCGCCCGCGTGGCGATGAGCTCACCACCGTCTACGTGGGCCCCTACGCCAGCGCCGAGGCCGGCGAGCGTGCCGTCGCCGAGGTCAAGGCAAGGGTCAACCTGCAGGGCCTGCTGGTGCGGGTGAGGGAGTGATGGCCCTGACCTGGCTCGACTGGCTGTTCATCGCGCTGCTGGCCGTCACCGGCATCACCGGGCTGCTGCGCGGCCTGGTGCGCGAGGCACTGGGTCTGGCGGCCTGGGTCGTCGCCCTGCTGGCGGCCAGGGTGCTGGCCCAGCCGCTGGCCGACCTGCTGGCCGGGGTGATCGACAGCCCCGATGGACGCCTGGTGCTGGCCTTCGTGCTGGTCATCCTCGGCGTGGTGCTGGCCTGCGGCATCGTCATCCGCCTGCTCCAGGCCGCCGTGGAGTGGGTCGGCATGGGCCTGGTCAACCGCCTGCTCGGTGCCGCCTTCGGGGTGGCCAAGGGGGCGGCGGTGCTGGTGCTGGTGACCATCGTGATCGGCCTCACGCCCCTGGCCCGGCTCGAGGCGTGGCAGGGCGCGGTGACGCGCCCGCACCTGGAGCAGCTGCGCGACTGGGCGGTGAGCCAGTTCGAGGCCTGGGACGGCCGTATCCCCGAGGCGCCCGCCTCCCTGGAGGCGGTCCTCCCCGGCGACGGCGCGGATGACGCCGCCGTCGACCCCTGACGATTGCGTCGCGGCGGCCCCGGCCGCCCGACCCCATGAAAGCAAGCTCAAGGCAAGCGAGGTAAGGTGGAATGTGCGGTATCGTGGGCCTGATGGCCAAGCAGGCGGTGAACCAGGGCATCTATGACGCCCTGACGGTGCTACAGCATCGCGGGCAGGACGCCGCCGGCATGATGACCTGGCATGAGGGCCGCTTCCTGCTGCGCAAGAGCAACGGCCTGGTGCGGGACGTCTTCCATACCCGCCACATGGCACGCCTGAAGGGCAACCTCGGCATCGGCCACGTGCGCTATCCCACCGCCGGCTCCTCCAGCGAGGCGGAGTCCCAGCCCTTCTACGTCAACTCCCCCTACGGCATCGCGCTGGCCCACAACGGCAACCTGACCAACTCGGACCGCCTCAAGCAGGAGCTGTTCTCCTCCGACCTGCGCCATATCAACACCAGCTCGGACTCCGAGGTGCTGCTCAACGTCTTCGCCCACGAGCTGGGCAAGCAGGGGCTCCACCTCACCCCCGGCGACGTCTTCGACGCGGTGCGCCGCGTGCACCGTCGCTGCCAGGGTGGCTATGCCGCGGTGGCGATCATCAACGGCGTGGGCCTGGTGGCCTTCCGAGACCCCCACGGCATTCGTCCGGTGGTGTTCGGCACCCGTGACGAGGGCGCCGGCCAGGAGGTGATGATCGCCTCCGAGTCGGTGGCGCTGGACGTGGGCGGCTTCGAGCTGCATCGCGACCTTGCCCCCGGCGAGGCGATCTTCGTCGACATGGATGGCCAGATCCACACCCAGCAGTGCGCCGATGCGCCGCGCCTGGCGCCATGCATCTTCGAGCACGTCTACCTGGCTCGCCCCGACTCCATCCTCGATGGTGCCTACGTCTACGGCACCCGCATGCAGATGGGCCGCAAGCTGGGCGACCGCATCCAGAGCGAGTGGCCGGAACACGACATCGACGTGGTGATCCCGATCCCCGACACCTCGCGGACCTCGGCGCTGGAGCTCGCCCAGCACCTGGGGGTGACCTACCGCGAGGGCTTCATGAAGAACCGCTACATCGGGCGGACCTTCATCATGCCGGGCCAGACCCAGCGCAAGAAGTCGGTGCGCCAGAAGCTCAACGCCATCGGCGTCGAGTTCAAGGGCAAGAACGTGCTGCTGGTGGACGACTCCATCGTGCGTGGGACCACCTGCAAGCAGATCATCCAGATGGCCCGGGAGGCGGGGGCCCGCAAGGTCTACTTCGCCTCCGCCGCCCCCCCGGTGCGCTACCCCAACGTCTACGGCATCGACATGCCGGCGGCCGGCGAGCTGATCGCCCACGGCCGCAGCGAGGCCGAGGTGGGCGAGCTGATCGGCGCCGACCGGATCTTCTACCAGGACCTCGAGGACCTCAAGGCGGCCTGCCGCGAGGTGAATCCCAACCTGGACGCCTTCGACTGCTCGGTCTTCGACGGCGACTACGTCACCGGCGACATCGACGACGCCTACCTGGCGGCACTGGAGGCCTCGCGCAACGACGACGCCAAGCAGCAGCAGAGCGCCGGGGATCACGCCCTGGTGGGCACCCACAATCTCGACGACGACATCGAGGACTGAGGCCGCCATGGATCCGAACGTACCCTACGAGCCGGACTGGGCGCTGGCGACCCTGGCGATCCGCGCCGGCCACGAGCGCACCGCCGAGCAGGAGCACGCCGAGCCGATCTTCCCGACCTCGAGCTTCGTCTACGGCAGTGCGGCCGAGGCGGCGGCCAAGTTCGCCGGCGAGGAGCCTGGCAACATCTACTCGCGCTTCACCAACCCCACGGTGCGCACCTTCGAGCGCCGCCTGGCGGCGCTGGAGGGCGGCGAGCGCTGCGTGGCCACCAGCTCCGGGATGGCGGCGATCCTCTCCACGGCCCTGGCGCTGCTCAAGGCCGGCGACGAGATCGTCGCCTCGCGCTCGCTGTTCGGCTCCACGGTGAGCCTCTTCGACAAGTACCTGGGCAAGCTCGGCATCACCACCCGCTACGTGGAGCTCTCGGACCTCGACGCCTGGGAGGCGGCGATGACGCCGGCCACCCGGCTGCTGTTCGCCGAGACGCCGTCCAACCCGCTCTCCGAGGTGGTGGATATCGCGGCGCTCGCCGAGATCGCCCATCGCCAAGACGCCTTGCTGGCCATCGACAACTGCTTCCTGACCCCGGCGTTGCAGCAACCGCTCGCGCTCGGCGCCGACCTGGTGATCCACTCCGCCACCAAGTACCTGGATGGCCAGGGCAGGGCGATCGGCGGCGCCGTGGTCGGCCGCGACCGCGAGCTCGAGGAGGTGTTCGGGGTGGTACGCACCTGCGGGCCCTGCCTGAGCCCCTTCAACGCCTGGATCTTCACCAAGGGGCTCGAGACCCTGGCGCTGCGCATGCGCGCCCACTGTGACAACGCCCGCGCCCTGGCCGAGTGGCTCGAGGCGCACCCCGCGGTGGCCCGGGTGCACTATAGTGGCCTCGAGAGCCATCCCCAGCACGCCCTGGCCGCCCGCCAGCAGCAGGGCTTCGGGGCGGTGCTGGGGTTCGAGGTCAAAGGCAGCGGCGCCGAGGGCAGTCGGCAGGCGGCCTGGTCGGTGATCGATGCCACCCGGCTGCTCTCCATCACCGGCAACCTGGGTGACGTCAAGAGCACCATCACCCATCCCGCCACCACCACCCACGGGCGGCTCTCCGCCGAGCAGAAGGCCGCCGCCGGCATCACCGAGGGGCTGATCCGGGTCGCGGTGGGCCTGGAGGCCTTCGAGGACATCCGTGGCGACCTGGCGCGGGGCCTCGACGCCCTGGCCTGAGTGTGGCTGCCCACGATCCGTGACGCCCGTCCCGCCCCCGGCGGGGCGGGCGTCGTCGTCTACGCATGTGGTTTTTCCGAACGGTTGGTTCGGCATTATTCAGCGGACTCGAAAGGTCGCCTCGGGTAGGCTTTGCCCATCGATTCATCAGAGGGACGAGCATGTGGCGTAATACCGAGAAGGGCTGGGGCCTCGTCAGCATCCTGCTTCACTGGATCCTGGCGGTACTGATCGTCGGCCTCTTCGTGCTGGGCTGGTGGATGACCGGGCTGGGCTACTACGACCCCTGGTACAACCTGGGGCCCTGGTGGCACCGCTCGCTGGGCATGCTGGTGCTCTTCGCCACCCTGGCGCGGCTTGCCTGGCGGCTGGTCAACCCCACTCCGCGGGCCCTGGGCCATCGCCTGGAGCGCCTCGCTGCCCACCTCGGCCACCTCGCCCTCTATGTCCTGATGCTGGTGGTGCTGGTCAGCGGCTACCTGATCTCCACCGCCGATGGTCGCGGCATCAGCGTCTTCGACGCCTTCAGCGTGCCCGCGCTGATCACCGGGCTGCCCAACCAGGAGACCCTGGCCGGCACGATCCACTGGTATGCCGCCCTGGCGCTGATGGTGCTGGCCGCCGGCCACGCCGCCGCGGCCCTCAAGCACCATCTCATCGACCGTCATCCGGTGCTGACCCGGATGCTGGACCCCCGGGTGGGTCGTCGCTGACGGCCCGCCTCGTCGTTCACCCACCGTTCCGACCACCCGAAAGGAGAGAGAGATGTTCAAGAAGACCGCCATCGCCGCCGCCCTGAGCGCCACCGCCCTGGTGGGCGTGAGCCAGGCCCAGGCCGCCGAGTACGCCATCGATACCGACGGCCAGCACGCCTTCGTGCAGTTCAAGATCAACCACCTGGGCTACTCCTACATCCTCGGCAGCTTCGAGGAGTTCGAGGGCAGCTTCCAGTACGACCCCGAGAACCTCGAGGCGTCCAGCGCCGAGGTCGAGGTCCAGGTCGACAGCCTGAACACCAACCATGCCGAGCGCGACAAGCACTTCCTGAGCGGCGACTTCCTCGACGCCGGCGAGTACCCCACCGCCACCTTTACCTCCACCGGCTTCGAGCCGACCGGCGAGAACCAGGGCGTGCTCTCCGGCGAGCTGACCCTCCATGGCGAGACCAACGCCATCGAGATGCCGGTCACCCTGCTGGGCGAGGGCGAGGACCCCTGGGGCGGCTACCGCGCCGGCTTCGAGGGCAGCACCACCCTGACCCTGGCCGACTACGGCATCGACATGAGCGACTTCCCCGAGGTGATGCACCAGCTCGAGCTCTACGTCACCTTCGAGGGCGTGCGCCAGTAAGCGTCCCCCTGCGGGTAACGCCCATCACGACGAACCGCTCCCGGCCTGGCCGGGAGCGGTTCTTTGCGGTGGGGGAAAGGCCCGATCGGGGCAGGTCGGCGCCTGCCTCGATCCCGGCTCAGTGGCCCGAGTAGAGTACCGCGTCGGGGAAGTGTCGCCGCAGGATGCGGTTCTGGAACTCGTCCACGAAGCGGCTGTTGATGATGATGATGAAGCGCTCGAAGGGGCGCGTCTCGTCCAGCTGGCGGATGCCGTCCACGCTGTGGAAGACGCGATCGTCACGCAGGTGGAGCACCTCGCCGGGGGCTAGGGTCGCATCGGCGACCGGTGACCGCCCGGCCTTGTCGGTGTAGAGGTGGTTCTCGGCGCCGGTGACATTGTCGCGGTTGACCACCATGATGCTCAGCGCCTGGCAGCCGTCGGCATGGATGCCCTGACCCTGCAGCGGGTCCACCTGCCCCTCGCCGCGTACGCCGGTGATCTGCATCAGGATCGGCTCCCCCGGGGCGATGCCCCACAGCGCCGCCCAGCCCTGCACGAAGGCCTTGACGTCCGGGCGGGCGAGGAAGGCGTCGTTCAGCGGTGCGTAGTAGCGCAGGCGGTCGGCCATGCTCTCGGCATCGTTGAAGGCGCCGCCCTGCGCCATGGGGCACTCGCCCAGGCTTTCGACCCCACCGTTGGGCGTCAGGCCCAGCCAGGACATGCGCTTCCAGCGTCGGTTCACGTAGGGGTCGCGCGGCAGGTCCGCCAGGAAGCCCTGCCAGGCCGCCAGATCGATGCGTCCGTGGACATCGGCCAGGCTCCAGTGCTGGCGGGCCAGCTCCTCCGCTACCCGCGCAGGCCAGTAGTCGGCGGGTGGGGCGAAGGGCAGCGAGCTGATGCCATAGCCGTGCTTGAGGGTATCGAGTTTCATGGTGACTCTCCTGCGTGTGGGGGCCAGCGGGCCCCGGAATGCCGGCCGTGAGGCCGGAGGGATGTCGTCGCCGGCCCGCGCGTGCCGGTAACACGGCGACGGCGAGTCGGCGACGAGCTAGCAGTGTAGGAAAGCGCGTGGAAAGAGGCGTTGGGCGGGAAGGCGCCGATGCGATACCCTCGACTGCGTGTAGGAGATTCACGACAACCTCGCGCCTGGCCATGACGTGATACGGCCACCGCCCTGACGAGAGCCGCAATGCGTGGACCCCGATTCCGCCTCAGGCATTGGCTGAGGCGTCCGCGTCTCCCACTGTTCCGCCGGGATCCCCGGCGGAAGGAGGCGGATCTTGCCGCCTCGGGGGAGGTGGAACGGGTTCGCCGCCAGTACCGCGAGAGCGAGCTGCGCTTCCGTGCCCTGCTCGAGAGCCTCCCCAGGGTGGCGGTGCAGGGCTACGATCGTGATCGCCGGGTCATCTACTGGAACGAGGCCAGCACCCGGCTCTATGGGTACGACACCGAGGAGGTGCAGGGGCGCCTGCTGGAGGACCTGATCATCCCCGACGCCATGCGCGAGGGGGTGATCGCGGCCCACCGTGCCTGGGTCGAGGAGGGGGTGGAGATCCCCGCCGAGGAGCTCGAGCTTCGCCATAGCAGCGGCGAGTCGGTGCCGGTCTTCTCCCACCACGTGATGCTCAACGAGCACAGCGACGAGCCGCTGATGTTCTGCGTGGACGTCGACCTGTCCGACCAGAAGCGTGCCCACCGCGAGCTGGACTTCGCCAGGCGTTTCGACCACCTGACCCATCTGCCCAATCGCGAGACCTTCGAGGCGCAGCTCTGCGAGGCGCTGGCGGACGCCCGTCAGCAGGGCAACCTGGTGGTGCTGGTCTACCTGGATGTCGACCGCTTCGTGGAGATCAACGACGCCTTCGGTTACCGACAGGGCGATCAGCTGCTGGTGCAGCTGGCCACCCGGCTCGGTGAGCGGCTGCGCGTCTCGGACCTGATGTCCCGGGTCTCCGGCGACGAGTTCCTGCTGGCGTTCCCGGGCGTGCCCCACGAGGGGGATATCCCCCGGCTGGTGCTCAAGGTCCAGGAGGTGATGCGGGCCCCCTTCGCCCTGGAGGCGACCACCCGCAAGCTCACCGCCTGCCTGGGCGTCAGCGTCTTCCCGGCCAACGGCGAGAGCGCGGGGGAGTTGATCCGCAATGCCGACGTCGCCAAGAATCGCGCCAAGCTGAAGGGGCGCGGCCAGGTGATCTACTTCGACCAGCGCCTGCACGACGAGCTGCTCCACCAGCATCGCCTCTCCGACCGGCTCGAGCGGGCCCTGGAGAACGGCGAGCTGATGCTCCATTACCAGCCCCAGGTCTCGGCGGTCAGCGGCCGGGTGGAGAACCTCGAGGCGCTGCTCCGCTGGTTCCCCGCCGAGGGGGCGCCGGTGTCGCCGGCCGAGTTCATTCCCCTGGCGGAGCGCTCCGGCCTGATCCATCGCATCGGCGACTGGGTGATGGAGGAGGCCTGCCGACAGCGCGCGGCCTGGCGCGAGGCGGGCCTGGCGCTCGAGCGTATCGACATCAACTTCTCCGGCAGCCAGATGAACGGCGCCGACCTCTTCGCGCGCCTCGACGATTGCCTCTCGCGCTTCGGCCTGGGGCCCCGCCACATCGGCCTCGAGCTCACCGAGAACGTGCTGATCGAGGCCGACGCCCACGTGCTCGAGGGCCTCGAGCGGCTCCATCACCGTGGCTTCCGGATCGCCATCGACGACTTCGGCACCGGCTACTCCTCGCTCAGCTACCTCAAGCACTTCCCGGTGACCGCGCTGAAGATCGACCGCACCTTCGTGCGTGACGCGCCGGAGCGCCCCGAGGATCGCGCCATCATGGAGGCGACCGTCTTCATCGGCCACCGGCTGGGCCTGGAGGTGGTGGCCGAGGGGGTGGAGAATGCCGAGCAGCTGACGCTGATCCGCGAGATGCGTTGCGACCTGGTGCAGGGCTACTACTTCTATGCGCCGATGGCGGCGACGGAGATCGAGCGCCTCCTGGCCGGTCCGGCGGCCCCGCCGCCGTCGCTCAGCAGCTGAGAGACGCGGCGTAGTGGCGTAGAATCCCGCCCCTACCTTCTGTTTCCGGAGCCTGCGTGACTCGATCCGACCCTTCCGACTCCCTCGGCGTGACCCTGTGGCGCCAGACCTGGCCCATGGCCATCGGCGTGCTGGCGCTGCTCGGCTTCCAGCTGGTGGACAGCGCCTTCATTGCGCGCCTGGGCACCGCGCCGCTGGCCGCCCAGTCCTTCACCTTCCCGCTGAGCTTCCTGATCATCGGCGTTCAGGTGGGCATGGGCATCGCCATCGCCGCGCTGATCTCCCGGGCGCTGGGGGCCGGGGAGCAGGCCCGGGCGCGCCGCCTGGGCAGTCTAGTGCTGATGCTGGGGGCCGGCGTCATCGCGCTGCTGACTCTCGCCCTGTGGGCGCTGCAGGGGCCGGTGTTCGCGGCGCTGGGCGCCGATGCGTCGGCCCGCGAGCTGATCCGCGGCTATTGGGCGCCCCAGCTGCTGGCCGCCTGGATGGGGGCGGCGCTCTACTTCGGCTACAGCCTCTTCCGCGCCCACGGCAACACCCGGTTGCCGGGCACCATGATGGTGGTGACCAGCCTGGTGAACCTGGTCCTCGACCCGCTGCTGATCTTCGGGGTAGGCCCCTGGGAGGGGCTGGGGCTGCCCGGCGCCGCCTGGGCCACCACCCTCGCCTTCGGCGTGGGCCTCGCTGTGCTGGGTCGGCGGCTGTGGCAGACCGACTGGCTGGCCGGCAGCGGGCTCGCCGAGGAGCTCAAGGCCTCGGCGCGGCCCTTCGCCGGCATTGCCGGGCCCGCCATGGTCAGCCAGCTGATGCCGCCGCTGGCGGCGATGCTGGCCATTGCCGTGGTGGCCAGCCTCGGCGAGGCCCAGGTGGCGGCCTGGGGCCTGGCCAGCCGCCTGGAGACGCTGTCGCTGATGGTGGTGCTGGCGATGACCATGTCGCTGCCGCCGTGGCTGGGGCGCTGCTACGGCGCCGGCGACTGGGCCCAGGTGCACCGTCTGATGCGCCTGGCGCTCAGGGTGATCGTGGCCTGGCAGCTGGCGCTGGGGCTGGCGATGGCCGTGGCCGCGCCCTGGGTGGCCCAGGCGCTCGCCGGCAACCCCGAGGTGCGCGACGACCTGGCGCTGCTGATCCGCTTCCTGCTGCCGAGCTACGCGGCGCTGGGGGTGTGCATGATCGTGGTCTCGGCGGGCAATGCCCTGGGGTGGCCGCTGCGGGCCATGCTGATGTCGGGGGCGCGGCTTTTCGCCTTCTACCTGCCCTGCCTGGCGCTGGGGGCCTGGCTCGGTGGGCTCCTCGGGCTCGCCGTCGGGGCGGCGGTCGGCAACCTGCTGGCGGGAGTCGCCGCCTGGCTCGTGCTGCGGCGCATCCTGGCGAGCCCGCGCCGCCGGCCGGCGGCGGAGCCCGCCTGAGAGGTGTGCGGCGGGACCTTAGACGTGGTGCAGCTCCTGGCCGCCGTCGGAGAAGCCGGGGGGGGTGTTGGCGCTGACGATGACGCACTCCGCCTCGCCGAGGTTGCGGAAGCGGTGGGGCAGGCGGGAGTCGAAGTAGTAGGCGTCGCCCGCCCTGAGCACCTCGCTCTCGCCGTTGACGGTGATCTCGATCTCGCCGGCCACCACCACGCCGCCTTCCTCGCCCTCGTGCTCCAGCATCTCCTCGCCGGTGTCCGCCCCAGGCGGGTAGCGCTCATGGATGATCGACATGCCGCGCTCCGGGCGCCGGGCGGCGACCAGGCGGAAGGAGAGCCGCCCGTCGCCGATCTCGGTAAGCTCCTCGGCGCGGTAGAACGCCTTGGGGGCGCTGGGCTCGTCGCCGGCGAAGAAGGCGCTGATCGACACCGGCAGGGCGTCAAGGATCTTCTTCAGCGAGCTCACCGAGGGGCTGACGCTGTTCTGCTCGATCAGCGAGATGGTGCTGTTGGTCACGCCGGCGCGCTTGGCCAGCTCGCGCTGGGAAAGTCCCCGCGCCAGGCGCAGCTGGCGCAGGCGGCCTCCCACGTCGAATCCGCTTTCCGCTTGCATGGCACGTCCTGTCAAGAAAACTGCACATATGATACCCGCTGGCGGCAGCGTCGATAAGGGCGGGTGGGTCACGGGAGCGCTCGCTTGACCCGCGTCATGACAATGACTTGCGTTGGCATCTGGCGTGGCACCGGGCCGTCGCGTCAGGCATCATGAGGGCTCGAGAAGGAGGCCCGCATGATCCCGCAACACGACCTCACCGGCCTGATCCTGGCCGGTGGCCAGGGGCGCCGCATGGGCGGCGTCGACAAGGGGCTGGTGCCCTTCGCCGGCAGGCCCCTGGTGGCCCATGTGCGCGAGCGCCTCGCGGGGCGGGTGGGCGAGCTGCTGGTCAACGCCAATCGCAGCCATGACGCCTACGCCGCCTATGCCGATCGGGTGATCGAGGACGCCGAGGGTGGTTACCAGGGTCCGCTGATGGGCATCTACAGTGGCCTGCGCGCGGCCCACACCCCCTGGCTGCTGGTGGTGCCCTGCGACACGCCGGCACTCCCCGCCGACCTGGTCACCCGCCTGGTGGCGGGCATCGGCGACGCCGACATCGCGGTGGCCGGTGACGGCGAGCGCCTGCACCCGGTGGTGGCGCTGATCCGTACCGCCCTGGCGGATGACCTGGCCGCGGCCCTGGCCGAGGGCGAGCGCAAGATCGACCGCTGGTACGCCCGCCACGCCTGGGTGCGGGTCGACTTCGCCGCGGGCCCCGCGGCCTTCGCCAACCTCAACACCGACGACGAGAAGCGCCGCCTGGAGCGCGCCCTCGCCGAGGAGCCCATCGACCGATGAGCGAGCCTGTCGCCTCCCTGACCCTGGACGAGAGCCTGCCGCTGCTGGGCATCGCCGCCTGGAGCGGCACCGGCAAGACCACCCTGCTCGAGGCGCTGCTGCCCCGCCTGCGGTCCCGCGGCCTGCGGGTGGCGGTGATCAAGCACGCCCACCACAGCTTCGATGTGGACCAGCCCGGCAAGGACAGCCATCGCCTGCGCCAGGCCGGCGCCAGCCCCATGCTGGTGGCCTCCCGGTCACGGCTGGCGCTGATGATGGAGACCCCCGACCAGCCGGAAGCGGACCTGGCGGCGCTGCTCGCCATGGTGGCGCCCCAGCGGCCCGACCTGGTGCTGGTGGAGGGCTTCAAGGCCTGGCCGCTGCCCAAGCTGGAGCTCCACCGCCCGGCGCTGGGCAAGTCCCTGCGGGCGAGCGAGGACCCCTGGGTACGCGCCGTGGCCAGCGATGCCCCCATCTTCCTGCCCGAGGGGGTCGAGGGGCTGGACCTCAACGACCACGCCGGCCTGACCGAGTGGATCGCCGCCTGGCCTGCGCGCTGGCCGGCCGAGCGCCAGCCGCGGTCGGTGAGGGAGGGGAGCCCGTCATGAGCCTCTCCTGCTTCGAACTGGGGGAGCGCATGCTGCCCGTGGAGGAGGCCCGTGCCGCGGTGCTGGCGCTGGTGCCGGGGGCGCTGCCGGCGGAGCGGGTGGCGCTGCCCGCGCTGCGCGGGCGGGTGCTGGCCGAGGACGTGCTCTCGCCCATCGACGTGCCCCAGAACACCAATGCCGCCATGGACGGCGTCGCCCTGGCCTGGCCCGAGGCGGGACCGCCCGCCGCGGGCTTCCGGCGGGTGGCCGAGATCGTCGCCGGCCATGGCGCCGGGTACGCCCTGGCCCCCGGCGAGTGCGCCGGCATCACCACCGGGGCACCGCTGCCGGAGGGTGCCGACAGCGTGATCATGCGCGAGCAGCTGCATCTCGAGACCGCCGCCGACGGCGAGGTGTGGGTCCGGGTCGAGCATCCCGAGCGGGTGCGCCGCGGCCAGAACGTGCGCCGCGCCGGCGAGGACATCGCCCGCGGCGCGGTGGCGCTGCCCGCCGGCACGCGCCTGTGCGCCGCCGAGCTGGGCCTGCTGGCCTCGCTGGGGGCGCCCCGGGCCGCGGTGGTGCGCCGTCCCCGGGTGGCGCTGTTCTCCACCGGCGACGAGGTCACCGCCCCGGGCGAGCCGCTGCCCGCCGCCGGCATCTTTGATGCCAACCGCTTCGCGCTGATGGCGCTGGTGGAGGAGCACGGCGGCGAGGTGCTCGACCTCGGCATCCTGCCCGACCGTCGCGACGCCATCGCCGCGGCCCTGGCCCGGGCCGCCGCCGAGGCCGACCTGGTGCTCTCCAGCGGCGGGGTCTCGGTGGGGGATGCCGACCATACCCGGGCGGCGCTGCTCGAGCACGGCGAGCTGGGCTTCTGGAAGATCGCCATCCGCCCGGGACGACCGCTCGCCTGCGGCCGGCTCGGCGAGCGGGGCGTGCCCTTCCTGGGCCTGCCCGGCAACCCGGTGGCCAGCCTGGTCACCTTCCTGCAGTTCGCCGCGCCGCTGCTGGCCAAGCTGCAGGGGCGCGACGGTGCCTGGCCGCGGCGGCTCTCGGCGATCGCCGAGGTCCCGCTGCGCAGCCGCGAGGGGCGTGTCGACTATCTGCGCGGCGTCTACGCCAGCGACGGCGAGGGTCGGCTGGTGGTGCGCGACACCGGCGCCCAGGGCTCGGGCATCCTCTCCTCCATGGTCCAGGCCAACTGCCTGATCGAGATCGACGACGCCCGCGGCGCGGTGGCGGCGGGCGAGGCCGTCACCATCCAACCCCTGTTCCGACTGCCATGAGGTGCCGTTTCCCATGTCACTGACCCATCTCAACGCCCGCG
This sequence comes from Halomonas shengliensis, assembly GCF_900104135.1. Taxonomy (GTDB): domain Bacteria; phylum Pseudomonadota; class Gammaproteobacteria; order Pseudomonadales; family Halomonadaceae; genus Halomonas; species Halomonas shengliensis. The sequence goes on from NZ_FNIV01000005.1 coordinate 260,487, forward strand.
GCGAGGCCCACATGGTCGACGTCGCCGACAAGCCCGAGAGCCGGCGCGAGGCGACCGCCTCGGGCCGCATCCACATGCGCCCGGAGACCCTGGCGCTGCTCGCCGAGGGTGGCCTGCCCAAGGGCGATGTGCTGGCCACCGCCCGCATCGCCGGCATCCAGGCCGCCAAGCGCACCCATGAACTGATCCCGCTGTGCCACGCCCTGGCGCTCTCCAGGGTGGCCGTCGACTTCCGCCTCGACGAGGCCGAGGGCTGCGTCGAGGTGACCGCCAGCTGCCGCCTCAACGGGCGCACCGGTGTGGAGATGGAGGCGCTGACGGCGGTCTCGGTGGCCTGCCTCACCCTCTACGACATGTGCAAGGCGGTGGACAAGTCGATGGAGATCGGCGCCATCCACCTCGACACCAAGCGCGGCGGACGCTCCGGCGACTATCGCCGCGAGGCCGTCGAGCCGCGCCCGGCGCCCATCGTCACCGGCGAGGGACAGGCGGGGGAGGTGAGCCTGGGCAGCCGCTGCGACATCGCCTCGCCGTGCATCCGCGTCAAGTGCCTGGCCGAGCTGCGCGAGCGCCTCGGCATCGGCGAGGTGAGCGTGCCCCTGGACAGCCTTGAGCGCCAGGACGTGGCCGGGCTCAAGGCGGCCCTCAAGGCGCTGGACCCGCGCTTCTCGCGTCTCGACGAGGGGCGGGTGCTGTGCGCCGTCAACCAGGTGATGGCCGGCGACACCACCCCGGTGACCAACGAGGACGAGGTCGCCTTCTTCCCGCCGGTGACGGGGGGCTGAGGCATGATCCGCGTCCAGCAGGCCCCCTTCGATGCCGGCGAGGAGCAGCGTGCGCTGCTCGCCGGACGCACCGATATCGGCGCGGTGGTCAGCTTCACCGGCCTGGTACGCGACTTCAACGAGCGCCCCGAGGTGGCGGCCCTGACCCTGGAGCACTACCCGGGGATGACCGAGGCGGCCCTCGCGGAGATCGTCGAGGAAGCGCAGGAGCGCTGGCCCCTCGACGGCGTCAGCGTGATCCACCGGGTTGGACGCCTGGCCCCGGGAGACCCTATCGTACTGGTGGTGGTCGCGAGCGCGCATCGCCGCGCGGCCTTCGAGGCCTGCGACTTCATCATGGATTACCTCAAGACGCGTGCCCCCTTCTGGAAGAAGGAGCACGCCAGCGACGGCGACTACTGGGTGTCGGAGCGCGACAGCGACCACGCCGATGCCCGACGCTGGGAACCCTGACACGGGAGACGACCCCATGACGACCCTGCCTCGCGAACTGATCGATGACTTCGGACGCCGGGTGAACTATGTGCGCATCTCGGTCACCGACCGCTGCGACTTCCGCTGCGTCTACTGCATGAGCGAGGAGATGACCTTCTTGCCCCGGGCCCAGGTGCTGACCCTCGAGGAGCTGGCGCTGGTGGCGCGTGCCTTCGTGGAGCTGGGCGTCGAGAAGATACGCCTCACCGGCGGCGAGCCGCTGGTGCGCCGCGACATCGACAGCCTGGTGGCGCAGGTCGGCGGCCTCTCCGGGCTCAAGGACTTCGCCATGACCACCAATGGCGCCAGCCTGCCGAAGTATGCCGACAGGCTGCGCGAAGGCGGGCTCAAGCGGCTCAACATCAGCCTCGATTCCTTGGATCCCGAACGCTTCCGTCGTCTCACCCGCACCGGGGATCTCGCGCGCGTCATCGATGGCATCCGCGCGGCCCGCGAGGCGGGCTTCGAGCGCATCAAGCTCAACGCCGTGATCCTCAAGGGCCGCAACGACGACGAGGTGCTCGACCTGGTCGATTTCGCCCGGCAGGAGGGGCTCGATATCAGCTTCATCGAGGAGATGCCGCTGGGGGATGTCTCTGACCATAGCCGTGCCGAGACCTACTGCTCCAGCGACGAGGTGCAAGCGATGATCGAGGCGCGCTATCCGCTGACCCCCACCACCGAAACCACGCCGGGTCCCTCGCGTTATTTCCGCATGGCCGACAGCGACTCGCGGATCGGCTTCATCTCGCCCCACAGCCACAACTTCTGCGCCAGCTGCAACCGGGTCCGGGTCACCGTGGAGGGGCGCCTGCTGCTGTGTCTGGGCAACGAGCACTCCGTGGACCTGCGCCGTGTGCTGCGTGCCCACCCCGGGGATATCGAGGCACTCAAGCGGGCCATCGTCGCCGCCATGTCGCTCAAGCCCGAGCGCCATCACTTCTCCACCGATGGCGACGTGCAGGTGGTGCGCTTCATGAACATGACCGGTGGCTGAGCCCGACGAACGCCGGTTTCCGCCCACATCGACGGCGCCTTCGGGCGCCGTTTCGCGTTCCTGGCGGCGGATTATCGGTGTGATTTATGCGGTGTTTTCGGTGAAGAAATCGTTCCCGACTTCCTTGCCAATTCGGTGTAACAGCATATACTTTTGCTTACGCAACCACACCGAAACCGTCTCGACTATCCGGCTCAGGAGGGACTGATGTCCAGCGACACCCTGGAGCGCATCGCTCGCAACAAGAACGTGGCCCGTGCCGCGGCACGCCAGCTCAGCATGGAGCAGCTGCACAAGCTCGCCGAGGTGGTCGAGGAGGTCATCGAGCAGAAGAAGGACGAGGAACGCCAGCGCCAGGAGGAGGAGGCCGAGAAGGAGCGCAAGCGCTCGGAGATCCTCGAGGCGATCACCGAGGCGGGTCTCTCGGTCAATGACCTGGTCGAGGAGCCGCCGCGCCGCAAGCGCGGACGTCCGCCCAAGAACGCCAGCAAGGCCTGACGCCTATCAAGTCGAGCGCCTTGTCCTTACACCGGCCGCACCGGGTGGCGTCAACCATGCCACCCATGACCTTGAACAAGGGTGCCATGAAGAAGCCGCTCCTCGGAGCGGCTTCTTCGTGTCTTGAGGCGCCGAATCGGCGGGTCATCCCGGGCTGCCGACCACCGGCATCTCCACCGCCAGCAGCTGCAGATGGATCTCGGGCAGGCGACGCAGGTGGTCGGCGAACCAGCCGATCAGCCGCGGCTGCAGGGCCAGGCGCAGGTCGGCCAGGGTCTCGGCGCTGAGTTCGGCGAGCGCCGCGTCCAGCCAGTCCGCGAAGTCGTCCTCGTCGAAGGGGGGCGCGTCGCCGCCATCCAGCATCAGGCGGCCGATGCGCGTCCAGCCCCCCGCCTCGGTGGCGGCCACCGAGACCGCCAGGTAGAGGCTGCCGTGGCGGCCGCCCACGTCGCGGCGTCCGCCCAGCCCCGGCAGCGGGGCCACCGCGTCCTGGCTGACGATCACCGGCGGCTGGGGGTGGCGGGCCTCGAGGGTCAGGCCGTCACCGTCGAAGCGGATCAGGTCGCCATTGGCGGGGGAGAGCGGGGCCCGGATGCCCAGGGACTCGGCGATCTCGCGGTGGGCCTGCTGGTGGCGTGGCTCGCCGTGCACCGGCAGCAGGTGGCGCGGGCGCACCCAGCCGTAGAGAGTGCGCAGCTCCTCCCGGGCGGGGTGACCGGAGGCGTGGAGCTCGGGATGGTTGAACTCGTCGAGGATAGCGACTCCCAGGTGGCGAAGGCCCGCCTTGAGTCGCTCGATCAGCAGTTCGTTGCCGGGGATCGCCTTGGCCGAGAAGATCACGCTGTCGCCGGGTCCCAGTTCCAGCGAGCGATGGCGCCCGCGGGCGAGGCGCTGCAGTGCTGCGCGGGGCTCGCCCTGGCTGCCGGTGGCGATCACCAGCACCTCCTCGGGGGGCAGGTAGCCCAGGTCATTGCTGGGCACCAGGGGCGGGAAGTCGTCGAGGTAGCCAAGCCCCCGGGCCACCGCCACCATGCGCTCCATGGAGCGCCCCATCAGGCTGACCCGCCGCCCGCAGCGCTCGGCGGCACGGCCGATGGCGAGCACCCGCGCCAGGTTACTGGCGAAGCAGGAGACCACCACGCGACCCTCGCAGTGGGCGATGGTGTGCTCGAGGGCCTCGGCGACCTCGCCCTCGCTGCGCGACTCTCCCGGCAGCGGGGCATTGGTGGAGTCGCCCACCACCAGGTCCAGCGGGGCCAGGGCGCGGAAGGTGGCGGGGTCGATCGGCGCCCCCAGCAGCGGGTCGGGGTCGAGCTTCCAGTCGCCGGTGTGCAGCACCCGGTGCTCGCCAGCGGTGATCAGCAGGGCGCAGCTCTCGGGGATGGAGTGGGGCACCGGCAGGAAGCGCAGGGTGAAGGGGGCCACCTCGATCGCCTCGCCGGGCTCGATCACCCGGATGGCATCGGTGGCCAGGCCGCGCTCCTGGAACTTGGCCCGCAGCAGGCCGGCGGCCAGTGGCGTGGCGTGGATCGGACAGCCCCAGGTCGGCCACAGCCAGGCGACCGCGCCGATATGGTCCTCATGGCCGTGGGTGATCACCAGCGCCCGGGGCACGATGCCCAGGGCGTCCAGGCCGGCCTGGTTGGGCACCTGAAGCGGCGTGTCGGGCAGGTCCTGGCGGATCATCATGCCGCAGTCCACGGCGATCCAGGCCTCGTCCTCCTCTCGCGCCCCGAAGCCGTAGAGGCTCAGGTTCATGCCGATCTCGCCGCAGCCGCCCAGCGGCAGGAAGCGCAGGGGAGGGCGGCGGCGGGGGCGAATCTCGACTCGGGGCTTGTGCATCGCGGCGGGGGCGTCCTGGGTCATGGTGGTCTCACTATACGGGATGCCCGCCGGCGCCCACAACGCGCGGCGCCGCGCCGGATGCCGGAACCCGCTGTTTTCGCTACACTGTCGCGCCCGTCCCGCAGAGCCTGGAGCACGACATGTCGCACTACTACCGCCTGGTGGTCTCCTGCCCCGATCGCGTGGGGATCGTCTCCCGCGTCTCCGGCTTCATCGCCGGCCACGGCGGCTCGATCACCGAGGCGAGCCAGCACTCCGACCTCGAGACGGGGCGCTTCTTCATGCGCTACGAGATCCTGGCCGACTCCATCGGCATGCCCCCCGAGGCGCTGCGCGAGGCCTTCGCCCCCATCGCCGCCGAGTTCGAGATGACCTGGGCGCTCACCGATACCCGAAGCCGACCGCGGGTGGTGCTGATGGTGTCCAAGGAGTCCCACTGCCTGGTGGACCTGCTCTACCGCTGGACCGCCGGCGAGCTCGACTGCGATATCGCCGCGGTGATCTCCAACCATGAGGCGATGCGCGGCCTGGTGGAGTGGCACGGGATCGCCTACCACCATGTGCCGGTGACGGCCGACGACAAGTCCACGGCCTTCGCCGAGGTGGAGCGCCTGGTGGAGGAGCTGCGCGCCGACTGCATCGTGCTGGCGCGCTACATGCAGATCCTGCCGCCGGCCCTCTGCGAGCGCTTCGCCGGCCGGGTGATCAACATCCACCACAGCTTCCTGCCCAGCTTCGCCGGCGCCAAGCCCTACCACCAGGCCTACGAGCGTGGGGTGAAGCTGATCGGGGCCACCTGCCACTACGTCACCGCCGAGCTCGATGCCGGGCCGATCATCGAGCAGGACATCCACCGCGTCAGCCACTGCCACACCCCGAGCGACCTGGTACGCTTCGGCCGTGACGTGGAGAAGGCGGTGCTGGCCCGGGGGCTGCGCTGGCACCTGGAGGACCGCGTGCTGATCCACGGCAACAAGACCGTGGTCTTCGCCTGAGGCGGGGAGGCGCCGATGTCCTTCTCCGAGGTGGTACTCGCCCCCTGGCTGCTGGTGGTGGCCGCGCTGGTCGCCGCCGGCGTGCTGGGCCTGGCGCTGGCCCAACGCCCCTGGCGCGCGCTGCTCGCCGATGGCGCCCTGCAGCACCGCTGGCTGGCGGCCAGCGTGGCGGTGCTGCTGATGTGGCAGCTGCGTGCCCAGGCGGTGGACTGGCTGACCCTGCATCTGATGTTCACCGCGCTGCTGGTGCTGGTGTTCAAGGCGCCGCTGGCGCTGCTCTCGCTGCTGATCGTCAACCTGGCGATGGTGGTGACCGGGCGGGTCGACTGGCCGCTGCTCGGCGTCAACCTGCTGGTCACCGGGGTGATCCCCGCCCTGGTCATGGTGGCCGTATGGCGGCTGGTGGATCGCTTCCTGCCCGACAACTTGATGGTGTTCCTGTTCGTCTGCGGCTTCTTCGGCGCGGCGCTCTCGACCCTGGCCGCCGGCCTCTCCGCGGTGGGGCTGATGTTGCTCGGCGCCAGCGATGCCCATGCGCTCTACCAGGCGCTGGAGTATGCCCGCTTCCTGCCGCTGCTGATGCCCTCCGAGGCCTTCATCACCGGCATGCTGATGAGCATCCTGCTGGTCTACTACCCGGACTGGGTGGCGACCTTCAACGACCACCGCTACATCGACACCAAGTAGGCCACCGATGAGCGCCCCGTCCCCGTCCCCGGCCGCGCCGCCGCGGCCCGCCCGCCGCGAGCTCCTGGAAGGCCCCATCGCCGCCACCCTGCTGCGCAAGACCCTGCCGGTGATCGGCGGCATGATCGCCATGATGAGCTTCAACCTGGTGGATACCTGGTTCATCTCGCGGCTGGGCACCGAGGAGCTGGCGGCGGTCTCCTTCACCTTCCCGGTGGTGTTCACCGTGATCAGCCTGGCCATCGGCCTGGGGATCGGCACCTCGGCGGTGGTGGGGCGTCGTCTCGGGCGCGGCGAGTTCGACGTCGTGCGCCGGCGCGCCACCGATGCCGCCCTGCTGGGGCTGCTGGTGGGGCTGGTGATGCCGCCCTGGGGCTCGCCACCCTCGGGCCGCTGTTCCGCCTGCTGGGCGCCGACGCGGTGCTGATGCCGCATATCCGCGCCTACATGGGGGTCTGGTACTTCGGCGCCGCGGCGATGATCGTGCCCCGGGTGCTCAACAGCATCCTGCGTGCCCACGGCAACACCGCCACCCAGGGGCTGATGATGGGGCTGGCCGCCCTGGTCAACGTGGTGCTCGACTGGTGGCTGATCTTCGGCGTCGGCCCCTTCCCGGCGCTGGGGGTCAGCGGGGCGGCACTGGCCACGGTGCTGAGCTGGGCGCTGATGGCGACGGTGCTGTTGTTCCAGCGCGAGCTGCGCGGCCTGATCGGCCTGGCCGGGCTCACCCCGGCCGGGCTGCTCGACTCCTGGCGCGAGCTCGGCCGCATCGCCGGGCCCGCGGCCCTGACCAGCGTCTTCACGCCCCTGGCAATGGGGCTTCTGACCCGCATCGTCGCCGGCCATGGCCACGACGCCGTGGCCGCCTTCGGGGTCGGCACCCGCCTCGAGGCGATCGCCCAGATCGCCGTGCTCGGCCTCTCCATGACTCTCTCGCCGCTGGTCAGCCAGAACGCCGGTGCCGGCCAGTACGCGCGGGTCGGCCGCGCCATCACCGGCTGCTTCCTGTTCGTGCTGGCCTGGCAGCTGCTGGTGTGGGGCCTGCTGCAGGGCCTCGCCCCCTGGCTGGTGGCGGCCTACGCCGAGCGCCAGGCGGTGGGGGAGGTGCTGCGCGCCTTCCTGTGGCTGGTGCCGCTGGGGCTGGGCGCCCAGGGCGTGGTGATCCTGGCGGTCTCGTCATGCAACGCCCTGCACCGGCCGGCCCGTGCCATGCGCCTCTCGGTGGTGCGCCTGTTCGTGCTCAGCGTGCCCCTGGCCTGGCTGGGCGGCCGCCTGGGCGGCACCACCGGCATCTTCGCCGGCATGCTCCTGGCCAACCTGCTGATGGCGATGGTCGCCTGGTGGCAGGTCCGGGTGGTGCTCGGCCGCTATCGCTGAGGGGCGGATTTTGCCCGCAGGGCTTGGCAGTGAGGTGCTCGTGGTCTACATTTGAAAAAAATGTAGATATTATCGAGCCGCCATCCCACAGGAGTTCGCCATGAGCCAGATCACCCCCGTCACCTGGGACGACCCCTTCCGCCTCGTCGACCAGCTCTCCGAGGAGGAGCGTATGGTCCACCAGACCGCCCGCGACTACTGCCAGGAGAAGCTGCTGCCGCGGGTCCTCGAGGCCAACCGTCACGAGATCTTCCATCGCGAGATCATGAACGAGATGGGCGAGCTGGGACTGCTGGGTGCCACCATCGACGGCTACGGCTGCGCCGGCCTGAACTACGTCAGCTATGGCCTGATCGCCCGCGAGGTGGAGTGCGTCGACTCCGGCTACCGCAGCGCCATGAGCGTGCAGTCGAGCCTGGTGATGTACCCCATCCATGCCTTCGGCAGCGAGGAGCAGCGCGAGAAGTACCTGCCCAGGCTGGCCAGCGGCGAGTGGGTGGGCTGCTTCGGCCTGACCGAGCCCGACCACGGCTCCGACCCGGGCGGCATGGCCACCCGTGCCACCCGCACCCGGGACGGCTGGCGCCTCAACGGCACCAAGACCTGGATCACCAACTCGCCCATCGCCGATGTCTTCGTGGTGTGGGCCAAGGATGACGAGGGGGTGATCAACGGCTTCATCCTCGAGAAGGGCATGCAGGGCCTCAGCGCGCCCAAGATCGAGGGCAAGTTCAGCCTGCGCGCCTCCATCACCGGCCAGATCGCCATGCAGGACGTGGAGGTCTCCGAGGCGCAGCGCCTGCCCCACGTCAAGGGGCTCAAGGGGCCCTTCTCGTGCCTCAACCGCGCCCGCTACGGCATCGCCTGGGGCGCCATGGGCGCCGCCGAGGCGTGCTGGCACGCCGGTCGCGACTACACCCTGGAGCGCAAGCAGTTCGGCCGCCCGCTGGCCGCCAACCAGCTGATCCAGAAGAAGCTCGCCGACATGCAGACCGAGATCGCTCTGGGCCTGCAGGCGGCGCTGCGCGTCGGGCGCATGATCGACGACGGCCAGCTGGTGCCCGAGGCGATCTCGCTGATCAAGCGCAACAACTGCGGCAAGGCGCTGGATATCGCCCGCGTCGCCCGGGACATGCATGGCGGCAACGGCATCAGCGACGAGTACCATGTGATTCGCCACGTGATGAACCTCGAGGCGGTCAACACCTACGAGGGGACCCACGACGTCCACGCCCTGATCCTCGGTCGTTCCCAGACCGGCCTGCAGGCCTTTACCGGTTGATAAAAGGCGGATGAAAACGCGGGGCGCCGGGGGCAGGGCGTAGAGGAGGTCCGAGGACCAGGGATGGCCGAGGTAGCGTACAGGGAGGTATTCACAGCGCCTCCTCGAAGTCCTGACGCCGGGGCAGCCCCGAGTGGTGCCACTAATCGGCACACGGTAGCAAGGAGCTCACGATGAGTGGACCGCTGGAAGGCATCACGGTGCTCGACATGTCGCGGGTGCTGGCCGGTCCCTGGGCGGGCCAGCTGCTCGCCGACCTGGGCGCCCGGGTGATCAAGATCGAGCACCCCAGCCGCGGCGACGACACCCGCGGCTGGGGGCCGCCGTGGCTGGCCCAGGAGGACGAGCGGGAGAAGGTCGCCGCCTACTACCTCTGCGCCAACCGCGGCAAGCACTCCCTGGCGGTGGACATCGCCACCGAGGAGGGCCAGGCGCTGGTGCGCCGGCTGGCCGCCGGGGCCGATATCCTGGTGGAGAACTTCAAGGTCGGCGGCCTGGCCAAGTACGGCCTCGACTACGCCAGCCTGCACGCCGAGAACCCGCGGCTGATCGGCTGCTCCATCACCGGCTTCGGCCAGGAGGGTCCTTACGCCCACCGCGCCGGCTATGACTTCATGATCCAGGCCATGGGCGGGCTGATGAGCCTGACCGGCGAGGCCGACGGCATGCCGATGAAGACCGGGGTGGCGATCACCGACGTGATGACCGGCCTCTACGCCACCGTGGGGGTGCTGGCGGCGCTGCAGGAGCGCGGCCGCACCGGGGTCGGTCGCCATGTGGACGTGGCGCTGCTCGACGTGCAGGTGGCCACCCTGGCCAACCAGGCCCTCAATGCCCTGGTCAGCGGCCGCGACCCCGAACGCCACGGCAACGCCCACCCCAACATCGTGCCCTACCAGGCGTTCGCCTGCGCCGATGGCCACCTGGTGCTTACCGTGGGCAACGACGCCCAGTTCGCCCGCTTCGCGGCGCTGCTCGGCCACCCCGAGTGGGCCCGGGATCCCGCCTACGCCACCAACGCCGCCCGGGTCGGCAACCGTGCGGTGCTGGTGCCGATGATCCAGGCGATCCTTGCCACCCGGCGCCGGGACGAATGGCTCGCCGAGCTGGAGGCGCGCGGCATCCCCGCCGGGCCCATCAACACCGTCGGTGAGGCCTTCGACGACCCCCAGGTGCGCCACCGCGAGATGCAGCGTGTCCTCAAGCGTGGCGAGCTCGAGGTGCCCCAGGTGGCCAACCCGCTGCGCTTCGACGGCGCCTCCGCCACCAGCGAGGTGGCCCCGCCGCGCCTCGGCCAGGACAGCGATGCCCTGCTGGCCGAGATGGGGCTCACGGCGGAGGATATCGCCAGGCTCAGACGGGCGGGGGTGGTCAGGTAGGGATTACCTCGGCGAGAACCGCCGGGTCAGCCCCATCTCGGCGATCATCCGGGTGGAGATCTCCTCCACCGAGAAGCGGGTGGTGTCGATGAAGGGGATATGCATCTGCCGGTAGAGGCCCTCGGCCTGGCCCACCTCCTGCACGCACTGGTCCATGGAGCTGTAGCGGCTGTTGGGGCGGCGCTCGTGGCGGATCGCCGCCAGCCGGCGCGGGTCGATGGTCAGCCCGAACAGCTTGTGGCGGTGGGGCGCCAGGGCGCGGGGCAGCTTGAGGGTGCCGTCCTCGTCGAGGTCGTCCTCGGTGAGGGGGTAGTTGGCCGCGCGGATGCCGAACTGCAGCGCCAGGTAGAGCGAGGTCGGCGTCTTGCCGCAGCGCGACACGCCGATCAGGATCACGTCGGCCTTGTCGTATTGGTGGGTGCGGGCGCCGTCGTCGTTGTCCAGGGCGAAGTGCACCGAGTGGATGCGGTCCATGTAGACCTCATCCTTGCCGATGGAGTGGGTGCGGCCCACGGTGTAGCTGGAGTGGGTGTCGAGTTCCTGCTCCAGGGGCTCGAGGAAGGTCGAGAAGATGTCGATCTTGAAGCCCTCGGCCTGGCGGATCACCTCGCGGATGCGGCCGTCGACGATGGTGTCGATGATGATCGGCAGCTCGCCGTCGCGTACCGCCGCGCCGTTGATCACCTCCACCAGGGTCTCGGCCTTCTCCACCGTGTCGATGTAGGGCTTGGTAAGCATGCGGATCTCGACGTTCTCGAACTGGGCGAGCAGGCTGCGGCCCAGGCTCTCGGCGGTGATGCCGGTGCCGTCGGAGATGAAGAAGGCGGTTCGGGTCATGGCTCGATCGCTGTGGGGAAGGGGCCTTCATTGTCGGCGCCATGCCGGGTCGCGACAAGCCATCGGTCGTTCGCCGACTACAGGAATCCGCGAAAAGCATCGACTGTTGTAAAAATCCTCCAGTGACTTCGATGTTAGACCAATGGCGAATATGGCCACCCCTTGATAGAGTCGCCAGCATCCCGTCATGCCTGCCGGCATGACCACCTGTCGTCGCTACCAAGGGGGTCCCGTGGACGATTACATTCTGTGGTTCGATGAACTGGGCATGGACGATGTCGAGCGTGTCGGGGGCAAGAACGCCTCCCTCGGCGAGATGATCTCCAACCTGGCCGGCGCCGGGGTCACCGTGCCCGGCGGCTTCGCCACCACCGCCCACGCCTACCGCGAATTCCTCTCCCATGAAGGCCTCAACGAGCGCATCAACCAGGCGCTCGCCACCCTGGACGTCGACGACGTCGCCGAGCTGGCCCGGGTGGGTGCCCAGATCCGCCAGTGGGTGATCGACACCCCGCTGCCGCCCACCTTCGAGCAGCACCTGCGCACCGCCTACGACAAGCTCGCCACCCAGCACCCCAACCTCAAGGTGGCGGTGCGCTCCTCGGCCACCGCCGAGGACCTGCCCGACGCCTCCTTCGCCGGCCAGCAGGAGACCTTCCTCAATATCGAGGGCTTCGACAACATCAAGCGTGCCGTGCATGAGGTGTTCGCCTCGCTGTTCAACGACCGCGCCATCTCCTATCGCGTGCACCGCGGCTATGCCCACGAGAACGTGGCGCTCTCCGCGGGGGTGCAGAAGATGGTGCGCTCCGAGACCGGCGCCTCCGGTGTCATGTTCACCCTGGACACCGAGTCCGGCTACCGCGACGCGGTCTTCGTCACCGCCTCCTGGGGCCTCGGCGAGACCGTGGTGCAGGGCGCGGTGAACCCCGACGAGTTCTATGTGCACAAGCCGACGCTGGCCGCCGGCCGCCCCGCGGTGCTTCGCCGCAACCTGGGCTCCAAGCTGATCAAGATGGTCTACGGCCAGGAGGCCAGCGCCGGCAAGTCGGTGGAGACCGTCGACGTGCCGCTCAAGGAACGTGGCCGCTTCTGCATCGACGACGCCCAGGTGATGGCCCTGGCCCGCCAGGCGGTGACCATCGAGGAGCACTACGGCCGGCCCATGGACATCGAGTGGGCCCTGGATGGCGACGACGGCGCGCTCTACATCGTCCAGGCGCGTCCCGAGACCGTGGTCTCCCAGCAGGAGGGCGGCAAGCTCGAGCGCTTCCAGCTCAAGGAGAAGGGCCGCAACCTGGTCAGCGGGCGCGCCATCGGCCAGCGCATCGGACGTGGCGCGGTCAAGGTGGTGGCCTCCCCGGACGACATGGAGAAGGTCAATGCCGGCGACGTGCTGGTCACCGACATGACCGATCCCGACTGGGAGCCGATCATGAAGCGCGCCTCGGCGATCGTCACCAACCGCGGCGGGCGCACCTGCCACGCGGCGATCATCGCCCGCGAGCTTGGCATCCCGGCGGTGGTGGGCTGCGGCGACGCCACCGAGGTGCTGGCCGACGGTCGCGACGTCACCGTCTCCTGCGCCGAGGGCGACACCGGCCACGTCTACGAGGGGCTGCTGGAGTTCGACCGTACCGTGACCAGCGTCGACGCCATGCCCGAGATCCCCTTCAAGATCATGATGAACGTCGGCAACCCCGACCGTGCCTTCGGCTTCGCCGGGCTGCCCAACGCCGGCGTCGGCCTGGCGCGCCTGGAGTTCATCATCAACCGCATGATCGGCGTGCACCCCAAGGCGCTGCTCGAGTACGACACCCTGCCCGAGGAGCTGCAGCAGACCATCGACCTACGCACCGCCGGCTACCCGAGCCCGGTGGAGTTCTACGTCGACAAGCTGGTGGAGGGCATCTCCACCCTGGCCGCGGCCTTCTACCCCGAGCGGGTGATCGTGCGCCTCTCGGACTTCAAGTCCAACGAGTACGAGAACCTGATTGGCGGTAAGCTCTACGAGCCCGGCGAAGAGAACCCCATGCTCGGCTTCCGTGGCGCCTCGCGCTACATCTCCGATGCCTTCCGCGCCTGCTTCGAGCTGGAGTGCCGGGCGCTCAAGCGGGTGCGCGAGGAGATGGGCCTGGACAACGTCGAGATCATGGTGCCCTTCGTGCGCACCACCGAGGAGGCCCGCGAGGTGGTCGACTTGCTGACCGCCAACGGCCTGAAGCGTGGCGACAACGGCCTCAAGGTAATCATGATGTGCGAGCTGCCGGCCAACGCCCTGCTCGCCGAGGAGTTCCTGGAGCACTTCGACGGCTTCTCCATCGGCTCCAACGACCTCACCCAGCTCACCCTGGGGCTGGACCGCGACTCCGGTATCGTCGCCCACCTCTTCGACGAGCGGAACCCGGCGGTGAAGAAGCTGCTGGCCATGGCCATCCAGGCCTGCAAGGCCCAGGGCAAGTACATCGGCATCTGTGGCCAGGGTCCCTCGGATCACCCGGACCTCGCCAAGTGGCTGATGGAGCAGGGCATCGACTCGGTCTCCCTCAACCCGGACGCGGTGCTCGAGACCTGGTTCATGCTGGCCGGGGAAACCTTGGGTTAAATGCGAGGAGCGTTGGGGACAAGCCGTAGAGGAGGTCTACGCCAGGGATGGTGTCGGTAGCGCCCAGGGAGGGGTTCACAGCGCCTCCTCGGAGGCTTGTCGCCAGGTAAGCTCCGAGTTGATGATCGATAGGTCAATGACGCCCGGTCGACCCCCGTCGACCGGGCGTCTTTCGTCTATGCTGAGAGGCTCACGGCCTGGCCTACCCACCACGACAAGGAACCTGTCCATGATGCTGCCCGCCACGCGTCCCCGTCGCCGCCTGCTGGCGCCGCTTGCCGCCGCCCTGCTGCTCGGCCTGCCCCTGGCCGCCCAGGCGGATACCGCCTTCACCTACGATATTCCCGCCATCGCCCCCGAGGTGTCGTCGGAGAGCGAGGAGAAGCCCGGCTGGGCCACCGAGCGCTTCGCCGTGGCCGCCGCCAATCCCCTGGCCACCGATGCCGGCTACCAGGTGCTCAAGGCCGGGGGCAGCGCCATCGACGCCGCCATCGCCGTGCAGATGGTGCTCAACCTGGTGGAGCCGCAGTCCAGCGGCATCGGCGGCGGCGCCTTCCTGGTCCACTTCGACGGCGAGGAGGTGGTCACCTTCGACGGCCGCGAGGCCGCCCCGGGCGCCGTCGATGGCAGCTTGTTCCTCGACGAGCAGGGCGAGCCCCTGGGATTCCTAGACGCCGCCGCCAGCGGCCTCTCGGTGGGGGTACCCGGCACCCTGCGCATGCTCGAGATGGCGCATAACCAGCACGGCGTGCTGCCCTGGGCCGAGCTCTTCGCGCCGGCGATCCGGCTGGCCGAGGAGGGCTTCGCGGTGAGCCCGCGCCTGGCCGAGAGCCTCGCCGGCGAGGAGCGCCTGCGCGACGATCCCCAGGCCGGCCCCTTCTACTATCCCGACGGCGAGCCCCTCGCCGCCGGCACGACCCTGCGCAACCCGGCGCTGGCCGAAATCCTGCGCCGGGTGGCCGAGGAGGGCAGCTCGGCGCTGCACACCGGGGCCATCGCCCACGACCTGGTGCTGCGGGTCCAGGGCCACGCCGAGCGCCCCGGGACGCTCTCCCGGGAGGACCTGGCCGGCTACGAGGCCAAGCAGCGCGCGCCGCTCTGCACTCCCTGGCAGGCCTATGTGGTGTGCGGCTTCCCGCCGCCCTCCTCGGGGCACCTCACCGTGATGCAGATCCTCGGCATCCTCGAGGCGCTGCCGGCGGTGGAGGAGCCGCTGGTCGACGGGGTACCGAGCGAGGCGTGGCTGCACCCCTTCCTCGAGGCCTCGCGGCTGGCCTTCGCCGACCGTGGCCGCTACATCGGCGACCCGGCCTTCGTCGATGCCCCCGGCGGCGACTGGTCGAGCATGCTCGCCCCCGACTACCTCGTCGGGCGGGCCGCGCTGATCGGCGAGCAGAGCCTGGGCAGCGGCGGTGCCGAGCCCGGCAACCCGGGTGAGCTCGCCACTGCCTGGGGGCAGCATCCCCGGCAGCCGGAGTACGGCACCAGCCATATCAGCATCGTCGACGAGCAGGGCAATGCCCTGGCCATGACCACCACCATCGAGCAGGCCTTCGGCTCGCGGATCATGGCCGACGGCGGCACCGGCCTGCCCGGCGGCTACCTGCTCAACAACGAGCTCACCGACTTCTCCTTCATCCCCGAGGACGACGAGGGGCGGCCCATCGCCAATCGCGTCGAGCCCGGCAAGCGGCCGCGCTCCAGCATGAGCCCGACCCTGGTCTTCGCCCGTGACGGCGAGGCGCGCGGTGATCTCGTGGCGAGCCTGGGCTCCCCCGGCGGCGCGGCGATCATCCACTACACGGCCAAGTCGCTGGTGGCGATGCTCGACTGGGGGCTGGATGCCCAGGAGGCGCTGGACCTGCCCCACGCCATCACCCTGGGCGGGCCGGCCTACCTGGAGCAGGGGCGCTTCCCGGCCGCCACCCTCGAGGGCCTGGCCGCGCGTGGCCACGAGGTCAGCGAGCGCGAGCTGGTCAGCGGCCTGCAGGCCATCCAGGTGGTGGGCGAGGGCTTCTTCGGCGGTGCCGACCCGCGCCGCGAAGGGGTGGTGATGGGGGAGTGAGTCCAGCGGGAGGCGCCGGGTCGTGCGGTGCTCGCCCGACGCCTACTGCCGGAGCCAGTTGCGCAGCTTGACCAGCAGCAGGGCGCCGTCGCCGAGCTCACGACGCTCGGCGATCAGCTCGGCCAGGCGTGCGGGGTGGTCGGTGATGATGGCGTCCACCCCCAGGTCGATCAGCTGCGACATCCGTGCACGGTCGTTGATGGTCCAGGCGTGGAGCTCGTAGCCGTAGCGGCTCGCCAGGGCGATCTCTCGCTCGTCGATGCGGTTGTGGCGCAGCCCCAGGGCATCGAGCCCGCGGCGGTCGAGGGTGCCGGGCAGCACCAGCTGGGCCAGCAGGGTGAGGCGCAGCTCGGGATAGTGCTCGCGGATGCGGCGCGAGAGGGGCGGTGAGACGGTGGCCACCCGGGTCTCGGCGATCACATCCGGGTCGCCGCAGGCGCGCACCTCGCGATCCACCACCGCCCCGGCCAGGCAGGCGAGGCGCTCGGCCCGTTCCGCCTCGAGCGCCGCGACCACCGCCTCCACCAGCGCCATCTCCCGGCCCGGGTCGGTCTTGAGGTCGATCATCAGGGTGCTGCGCCCGCGCACCGCTGCCAGCGCCTCGTCGAGCCCGGGGATGCGCTCGCCCACATAGGCGTCGCCGAACCAGCTGCCCACGTCGAAGGCCTCCAGCTCGGCCCGGCTCAGCTCCCCCAGCCGGCGCGGGTCGCCGGTCAGGCGCTGCAAGGTGCGGTCGTGGTAGAGCACCACCCGGTCGTCGGCGGTGAGGCGCACGTCGAGTTCCACGACGTCGGCGCCCTGGTCCAGGGCGCGGTGGATCGCCGGCAGGGTGTTCTCCGGGGCCTCGAGGGAACTGCCGCGATGGGCGATCACGCTTACCTGGTCGCGCAGCTCGAAGCTGTTGACGATCAGCCACGCCTGCCACAGTGCGAACAGCACCACACCGAGCTCCAGCCCCCAGGCCAGGCCCCCCGGGTGGGCGCCGGGAGGTGGCGGGGCCGGGCGCGGCTCGCGATGGGCCAGGCGCAGGGTGAGGCAGGCGGAGAGCAGGGCGTTGGCGGCGATGCCCACGAAGGTGATGGCCAGGGTCACCAGCACATAGGCGGTGAGGTAGGCCAGGGTGGCCGGCACCAGCACGGCGTTGCGCTCCGGCAGCCACCACAGCAGCGGCGTGAAGAGACGGTCGAAGAGCAGGGTGGCCAGCACCGGCAGCAGCACGATCACCCCTAGCAGGGCCAGGGCGGCCACGGCGATGGGGCGGCGGTTGCCGCGGGTGAGGTCGCGGCTTCGCGAAAGCGCCCGGCGGGGCGAAAGCGTCTCCAGGGCCACCAGCGGCAGCGCCAGGATCCAGCGCACGTAGAGGCCGGCGGCGATCCAGGCCCAGGCCAGCACCAGCGGCAGCGCCAGGGCCAGGAACTGCCAGAGTGCCGGCGGGCGCACGCGCTGCACATAGTAGGGGTCGAGGTGGCCGAGCAGCGCCCCATGGAGCCACACCAGCCCCAGCGCCAGGGGCGCGAGGAGCAGCAGGTGGGTGCCGACCTGGATCACCACCAGCCCCGCCAGGGAGGGCAGGCGGTGCAGGGTCCACCACAGCGCCTCGAAGGCCAGGCGCAGGTGGTTGTCCCGCGGCCGCGCCGCCACCAGGATCATGCCGGCCTGCTGCAGGTAGAGCACCAGGAAGGTAAGCCCGATGGCGGCCAGCAGCCACAGCACCCCGCCCGGCGTCAGCAGCAGGTCGAGGAGCTCGGCGTTGCTGATCACGGTGCGCCCGAAGCGCCCGACCAGGGCGGCCAGGCTCCAGGCCGCCGCCGGCAGCAGCAGGCTCGAGGCCAGCAGGGTGAAGAAGAGGTGGTAGGCGACCAGCGGGCGCAGGTGCTCGCGCAGGGTGCGCAGGACGTCCCGGCTCAGTCGCGAGAGGGCCAGCATGGCGGGCTCGAGGTGGCTAGCATGAGCCAAGGGTGACAGCCGCCGCCCTGTGTCGGCAAGAGGGCCGGCAAGCGCGACGGCAAGGGGCGCTGGGGCGGCTCAGCCCTCCAGCGGCAGGCGCGCCTCGGCCACCAGGATGCCGTTGTTGTCGGCGTAGAGCCACTCGCCGGGGGAGAGCGTCACCCCGGCGAAGGTGACCGGGATATCGCGCTGCCCCTCGCCGCGCTTCTGGCTCTTGCGCGGGTGGGCGCCCAGCGCCTGGATGCCGAGGTCGGTCTCGGCCAGCTCGTCGACGTCGCGCACGCAGCCATACATCACCACCCCGCTCCAGCCGTTGCCGGCGGCCTGGGCGGCGAGCATGTCGCCGAGCATGGCGCAGCGGGTCGAGCCGCCGCCATCGACCACCAGCACGGCGCCGTCGCCGGGCTCGGCCACCGCCTGCTTGACCAGGGAGTTGTCCTCGAAGCACTTCACGGTGCGGATCGGCCCGCAGAAGGCCTCGCGGCCGCCGAGGTTGACGAACAGCGGGTCGAGGATGCGCACCTCGGGGTGGGCGTCGCAGATGTCCGGGGTGATGATCTGGCTCATGGCAGGGCTCCTCGCCGGATGAATGTCGCCCGATGATGCCATAGCCCGGGCCCCCTCGGCAGTTGACCGAAAGGTGCAGGCAGGGCTATTTCATGGAACCACCGCTCAAGGCTATCCCGGCGACAGGCCTTCGAGGGGGCGCTGTGAACCCCTCCCTGGGCGCTACCGATGCCATCCCTGGCATAGGACCCCCTCTACGACCTGTCCCCGGCGCCTTTCGCTAAGGCTCGATGGATAACTGCGATAGCCCCTAAGTGCAGGCAGGATGCCAGGGGGAGGGCAACCCGGCACGGCTATGCCACAATGGCGGCGGCATGGACCCCGGCATCCGGGGAGACGAGGAGGAGAGCAGCAGATGGGGGAGCGGGTGACGGACGAGCGGCGGATTCCGGTGGGCATCAGCAGCTGCCTGACGGGAGAGCAGGTACGCTACAACGGCGGGCACAAGCGCTCCCGCTACTGCCTCGAGGTGCTCGCCGAGCGCTTCGCCCTGGAGCCCTTCTGTCCCGAGCTCGAGGCCGGCCTGGGAGTGCCCCGCGAGCCGATCCGCCTGGTCGGCCTCGAGGGCGAGTCGCCCCGGGTGGTGGGCACCCGGGACCTCAGCCTCGACGTCACCGAGCGCCTGGAAGCCGTCAGCCGGGCCTTCATCGAGGACCACCGCCACCTGCGCGGCTTCATCCTGATGAAGGGCTCGCCCAGCTGCGGCCTGGCGCGGGTCAAGGTCTACCGCCCCGACAACGGCATGCCCAGCCATTCCGGTGCCGGCGCCTTCGTGCGGGCGCTGCGCCGCCACTTCCCCGAGCTGCCGCTGGAGGAGGAGGCGCGCATGAACGATGCCGTGCTGCGCGAGAACTTCATCACCCGGGTCTACGCCTACGACGACTGGAAGCGCCACGTCGAGGCCACTCCCGGCTACCATGCGCTGCTGCAGTTCCACAGCCGCCAGAAGTACCTGCTGATGGCCCACCACGTCGAGACCTACCGCGAGCTGGGGCGCTACCTGGCGGAATCGAGCCGGCGCCCGCTGGGCGAGGCCATGGCGCACTACCTGCAGCGCTTCATGGCCGCCTTGGCGCGCCCCGCCACCCGCAAGACCCACACCAACGCCCTGATGCACGTCTTCGGCTACCTCAAGGAGGCCCTGGACGCCGAGACCAAGCAGGATCTGCTCACCGCCATCGAGGACTATCGCCTGGGGCATGTGCCCCTGACGGTGCCGATCCGCCTGCTCAACCACTACCTGAAGCGTCACGGCTCCGACTATATCCGCGCCCAGACCTACCTCGACCCGCACCCCTACGAGCTGGGGCTGCGCAACGCCATCTGAGCCTCTGCGCCTGGAGCCCGACGTGTCCGACTCCCCGAGCCTCGCCCGGCGCCTGGCGCGCCTCACCGAGCTGCTGGCGCGCCACCAGCCGCTGTGGCGACCCGAGCCCTTCCAGCACCTCGTGCCGCCCTGGGCCGAGGCCTTCCCCGACCTCCAGGCCGCGCTGCTGGCGCTGGGCGAGGAGCGCCTGGCCCGCCTGCAGGCCGAGCCCTTCGTCGACTCCCCCCTGGCCGAGTGGCTGCCGGTGGCGGAGCTCGAGGCGCTGTGTGCGTTGCCCGAGCTGGCGCCGCGTCCCGAACCGCTCCCCGAGGCATGGGCCCAGCATGTCGGCGGTCGCAAGTGGCGCCAGATCGAGGCCTTCCTGCCGCGGGTGCGCCTGGCCCCGGGCCAGGCGGCGCTGGAGTGGTGCGCCGGCAAGGGGCACCTGGCACGGACCCTGGCCCGCCGCCATGGCGGGGAGGTGCTCGCCCTGGAGTGGGACCCGGCGCTGTGCGCCGCCGGTGAGGCGCTGGCGCAGGCCCAGGGGCTCGCGGTGCGCCCGGTCCGCCAGGACGTGATGGCCCCGGAGGCGGCGCGCTGGCTCACCCGCGCTACCCACGCCTGTGCATTGCACGCCTGCGGCGACCTGCACCGCCGCCTGCTGGAGGCGGCCGCCACGGCGGGCAGCGCCGTGACCCTGGCCCCCTGCTGCTACCAGCGCACCGCCGCGGCGGAGTACCGGCCGCTCTCCCGGGCGGCCGGGGTGCCGATGGCGGAACACGGCCTGGCGCTTTCCCGTGACGACCTCGCCCTGGCGGTGCAGGAGACCGTTACCGCCCCGCGCGGCGTGCGCCGCCAGCGCCGCCGAGCGGGGGCCTGGCGGCTCGGCTTCGACCGCCTGCAGCGCGAGCTGCGCGGCGTCGACGCCTACCTGCCGGTGCCGAGTCTCGCCTACGGGCGCATGCCGGGGTGCTTCGCGGGGTTCTGCCGCTGGGCCGCGGCGCAGAAGGGGCTCTCGCTGCCCGCCGGGCTCGACTGGGCGGCGCTCGAGGCCGAGGGGTGGCGCCGCCAGGCCGAGGTGGCAAGGCTGGAGGCCCTGCGCCATCTCTTCCGCCGGCCGCTGGAGGTGTGGCTGGCGCTGGATCGTGCCGCCTTCCTCGCCGAGGCAGGCTACGCCGTGGAGCTCGGCACCTTCTGTCCGCGCGAGCTCACCCCGCGCAACCTGCTGATCCGCGGGCGGCCGGCGTCGTGCTGAGGCGGCTGGCGGTTCAGGGTGTCGCGGCATCCCTCTCCTGGCGCCGCTGGCGCCAGGCATCGAAGAGCGCCTGCATGCGTGGCAGGGTGCGGGCGTACCAGCGCTCGTCCTTCTCGATGGCGCCCTCGGCGTTGAGCGGGTGGGTGGGGATATGCAGGCGCATGTCCACACCGCGCTCCGGGTGGCGGCCGACCCGCGCCGCGGCGGAGCGGCGGGCCGGGCCATAGGGGATACGCTCCGCGAGGACGACCAGCCGTTCCGTGGTGGTGGCGAAGCGGATGAAGGCGCGGGCGGCCTCGGGGCGGCGGGCATGGCGGGGGATCGCCCAGGTCTCGTGCTCCTGCACCTGGCCATCCCAGAGGATCTCGATATCGAGGCCACGGTTGACCATGGCGTCGAAGAAGCGCCCGTTGTACCCCGAGGCCATCACCACCTCGCCGGCGGCCAGCAGGCGCACCGGCGTCTCGCCCTCCTGCCACCAGTGGATCGCCGCGAGGCTGTCGAGTCGCGCCAGTGCCAGGTCCAGCCCTCGCGGCGTGCTGAGCAGCCGATAGAGCTCCTGGTGCGGCACGTCATGGGCGAGCAGCGCCCACTCCAGGTTGACCGCCGGGGTCCGCTGCAGCGCCCGGGGCCCGGGGAAGCGCGCCTGGTCGAAGAGGTCGCCGATGCGCGTCGGGCGGCGCCCGGGGAAGGCCTCGGGGCGGTAGGCGACCACGGTGGCGAACAGCGTATGGGTCAGGGCGCAGCGGCCGATGGCGCCGGGCAGGAAGTCCTCGCGGGGCGGGGTGCCATCCGGTGCCGGGGCGGCCAGGTCGGCGGGCAGCGGCGCCAGCAGGCCTGCCTCGCAGGCCGCCATGGCCTGGCTGCGGGTCATGTCGATCACGTCCCAGGGGGCCTCGCCCCTGGCGGCGGAGCGGCGCAGCTCGCCCAGGTCGCCGTCGTAGCGGTGCACCTCGACGGGAATGCCGGTCTGCACGGTGAAGGGGCTGAAGAGCGCCTCGCGTTGGGCGCGCTCGTAGGCCCCGCCCCAGCTCAGCACCCGCAGCGGCTCGGCCTGGGCAGCGAGGCTTGTGGCCAGCAGCAGCGCCAGCAGGAGCCCGCGCCTAGCCATGACCCTGCTCCTCGCGACGCAGGGTGTCGCTCTGCTCGAGGTAGGCGCGGGCGATGCGTGCCTCGTAGACCACGCCGAGGAAGCGGTCGTCGTCGACCACCGCCAGCGCCTCGCCGCTGACCTCCTGGAGGCGCGTCATCGCCTCCCACATGGTGGTCGCCGGCGAGAGGGTCGGGCGGCCGGCGTCGACGCCGTCGGCGGCCGTGTGGCTGCCCCCTGCCTGGTGCAGCGCCTCCAGCTCGGCCAGGGTCACGCAGCCGTGGTAGCGGCCGGCGGCGTCCACCAGGTGCGCCTCGCCGTGGTGGCCGCGGGCGAGAGCGGCGATGGCCGCCTGCAGCGGGCTCTCCGGGGCCAGGGTCACGCAGTCGTCGCTGAGCAGGTCGGCGGCTCGCCGCTCCATCAGCAGGGCGCGGCCGCGGCCGGCGGAGAGGTCCAGGCCCCGGCGGTGCAGCTGGATGTCGAACAGCGAGCGGCCGAACAGCTGGGCCGCGAGCGGGCTGGCCAGGGTGACGCTGGCCAGGGCCGCGGTGGTCAGGGCGTAGTTGCCGGTGAGCTCGAAGACGATCAGCAGGCTGGTGAGGGGGGCGCCGATGACCGGTGCGGTGACCGCCACCATGCCGCACACCGCGTAGAACACGAAGGTCTCCGTCGCGCCGCCCGTCAGGCTTGCCAGCAGGGTGGCGCAGAGGGCGCCGAACAGGGTGCCGATCACCAGCGCCGGGCTGAACACCCCGCCGCTGAAGCCCAGCCCCAGGCACAGCGCGGTGGCGGCCACCTTGAGCACCAGCACCAGCAGCAGCTCGCCGCCCCCGAAGGCGCCGGCGATGGTGGCGAAGCGCAGGGCCTCCTGGCCGATGCCCAGGATGTCGGGCACCCACAGCGCCGTGAGCCCGAGCAGGGCCCCGGCCAGCGCGGGGCGCCATTCGGGGCGCAGCGGGAGACGACCCGCCAGCCGGCCCATGGCGAGGATGGCATGCATGTAGGCGCCGGCGAGCAGGGCGCCTAGCCCGCCGATGCCCAGGAAGAGGGCGAACTCCCAGGCGCGGGGCACCGCGGTGTCGGCGACGTGGAACAGCGCCCCCTGGGCCAGCACCTGGGTGGCGATCACGTGGCCCACCAGCGCCGCGGCGGCGGTGGGGGCGAAGGCGCGCAGGGCATAGTGGCGCAGCACCACCTCGTGGGCGAAGACGATGCCCGCCAGGGGCGCATTGAAGGCGGTGGAGATGGCCGCGGCCACGCCGCAGGCGATGGTGATGTTGTCCTCCGAGCGCCCCAGCCTCAGCAGGCGGGCGCCCAGCGAGCCCAGGGTGGCGCCCAGGTGCACCAGTGGCCCGTACTGGCCCACCGAGGCCCCGGCCCCCAGGGAGAGCAGGGCGGTCAGGGCGGAGACGCCGCCCTCGCGTGCCGGCAGGCGGCCGCGACGAGTCTGGACCGCGGCGATCACGTCGGCCGGGGTATGCGGGCGCCCCTCGGGCAGGCGACGGTGCAGCAGGCCGACCACCAGGCCGCCCAGGGTGGGAACCGCCACGGTGGCCAGCGTCAGCAGCACGGGATCGGCCACCATGATGCGGCTGCGCGGCGAGATCAGCAGCAGCGCGTTGAGGGCCAGCACGGCGCGTACGAAGCCGGCCGCAGCGAGGGCGGCGACGCCGCCGATGGCGGCACCGAGCAGCACCAGCCCCAGGAAGCGCAGCACCGGCACGGGGCCGCGGCCGGTGGGCGCCGTCGTGGTCTCCATACCCAAGGTGTAGGTGGCGGGACCCGCGCCGTCCACCCGGCCACATGCCGCCCGCAAGGGTCCTGGTCCGGCTTGGCGACGCGCCAGCGGGTCACGCCGCGGGCCAGCCCCGCCGCGCTTTCACCGGAGGCGCGGTATCAGGCGGCCTGGCCGAAGCGGCGGTGCAGCCAGGCGTTGATGGCGTCGGACTCGTAGAGCCACTCCACCTCGCCGTCGTCGCGGGCGATGCGCAGGCAGGGCACCTTGACGCGGCCGCCCCCCTCGGCGAGCTCGCGGCGGTGGTCCGGGTCGAGCTGGGCGTCGCGCACCTCGATGGGCAGCCCCAGGCGGGCGATCTCCTTGCGCACCTTGACGCAGAAGGGACAGGTGCGGAACTGGTATAGGGCCAGGTCCTCGCAGGCGCGATCGACCTGGGCCTGAGCTTCCGCGCCGCGCTCCACGGCCCGCGGGGTGGAGAGCTTCTCGGCGATCAGCACCACCGGCGCCAGTACCAGGCGCAGGCCGCGGAAGAAGAGGCGGATCAGGGGTCGCATGGGGTGGGGTCCTCGTGGTGGCTCGCAGGGGGCGGCCATGATGCCACGCCCCCCGGCGAGCGGCCACCCGGGGCTCAGGGCGCCTCGGCGGGGAAGCGGGCGAGCAGCTCCCGGGCCTCGCCCTCGCGCCTCACCTCCAGGGGCAGCAGGGTGCCCGGGGCCTGGCGCCGGATGATCGCCACCAGCTCCCCGGCGGCCGCCACCGGTCGCCCGGCGGCGGCGACGATGAGGTCGTCCTCGACGAGCCCGCTCGCCTCGGCGACGCTCTCCGGCTCCACCCGGGCCACCCGGACCCCCGCCTCGTCGGGGAACAGCAGCACCCCCAGCCGCGGCGGCGCCGCGGGCTCGTGGCGCGCCTCGTCGCCCAGGCCGAACAGGGCATCGGCGATGCCGTCAGGCGCCGGGCAGCCACGCTCCCGGTCCCAGGCCAGGGCGCTTGAGGTCGCCTCGATGCCCAGCGCGGCGAGCTGGTGGGGCACCCCGTGGCCATGGCGCACGTGGCCCTCGCCCATCAGCCCCACCACCAGCGGCGCCTGCTCGGCGGCCCGGGCGAGGCCCTCGGCCATGGCGCGATCCCAGACCAGCTGGGCGGCGATGAAGCGCTCGAGCCCCTCGGCGTTTTCGGCGGTGTCCGGGGCGTCGGCCGTCGGGTCGGCGGCCTCGGGGTGCTCGGCGTAGACCTCGGCCAGGGCGGTACGATAGGCAGGGGAGGCTGGTGCCGGTTCGCTCAGGCCGTGGCGCGCCGCCTCCGGTACCGCCGTCCAGCCCTCGTCGGCGAGCCGGCGGCGCAGCTCGGGGGTGACATTGAGCGCCACCAGCGGAATCCGGTGCATACGCGCGAAGTGCAGGATCGGCAGGTAGAGTGCCGGATCGTAGCCCCACGCCTGGTGCCAGCCGCTCGCCTCGAGGAAGCCCGCTTCGTCTAGCTCGCCGGCGACCCAGGCATCCAGCGCTGGCTGCGCCTCCCGCGGCAGCATCTCCAGGCCGATGGCGAGCCCCGGCTCGAGGGCGTGCAGCGCCGCCAGGGTGTGCAGCTGCCAGCGATGGTGGGCCAGCCGCTCGTGCTGCTCGCCCAGCAGCACCACGCGGTGTGCGGCGAGCTCCGACAGCAGGCTGTCCGCGGCCAGCGTCTCGCCGTGGCGCTGCCACTCCCCGGGGGCGGGGCAGGCGTCGGCCATGACGGGAGCGGCGGGGAGGGCGAGGGCCAGCCCCAGGGTCAGGCCCAGGGCGGGGAGGGGGACGATCGTCGGCATGTAGCGGCGCTCCGTTGGCATTCCGGGCCTACCATAGCCGACCCGGCGCGGCGCTGGGTATGGGCGTCTCGATGAGGGTGATAGGCAGCCGCGATTATCAGCGCCGGCGCTTCGCGTTACTCTATGGGTTCACGCCTGCTCCCGGAGTCTCGAGTGCCCCGTTTCCGTTTCCGTTTCCTCCGCCGCCCCGCCGCCACGCTGCTGCTCCTTGCCTTGACCGCCTCACCGGTCGCGGCCGAGTCGCCATCCTCCCCCGTGCTGGAGGTGGTCGCCACCACCAGCATGGTCGCCGATGCGGTGCGCAAGGTCGGCGGCGAGCGGGTCGCGGTGCAGGGTCTGATGGGTCCCGGCGTCGATCCCCACCTCTACCGCCAGACCCGCAGCGACGTGATGGCCATGAGCCGCGCCGACGCAGTGTTCTGGAACGGTCTCAACCTCGAGGTGCAGCTGACCGAGCTGCTCGCCCGCCTGGAGGCGCGCCGCCCGGTGATCGCCGTGGGCGAGGCGGTGCCCGTGGAGGCGCGCCTGGCCGACGAGGAGTACCCCGACCAGCCCGATCCCCACGTATGGATGGACCCGGGCCGCTGGCGCCACGCGGTGATCGCCGTGCGCGATGCGCTGATCGAGCTCGACCCCGAGGGCGCCGATGCCTACGAGGCCAGCGCCCAGGCCTATCTGGAGGAGCTCGAGGCGCTGGACGCCTACGCCCGCGAGGCCCTGGCGAGCATTCCCGAGCAGACCCGGGTGCTGGTCACCGCCCACGACGCCTTCGGCTACTTCGGCGAGGCCTACGACATCGAGGTGCTGGGCATCCAGGGCTTCTCCACCGAGAGCGAGGCGGGCCTGGCGCGCATCGAGTCGCTGGTCGACCTGCTGGTGGAGCGCGAGATCGGCGCGCTGTTTGTGGAGACCTCGGTGTCGGATCGCAACGTCAGGGCGCTGATCGAGGGCGCCGCCGCCGTGGGCCACGAGGTGCGCATCGGCGGCGAGCTCTACTCCGACGCCATGGGTCCCGAGGGGAGCTACGAGGGGACCTGGCTGGGGATGCTGGACCACAACGTCACCGTGATCGCCCGGGCCCTGGGCGGCGAGGCGCCCGAGGCGGGGCGCCTGGGCCGCCTGGAGGACGCCGGCAACGAGGAGCCATGAGCATGCCCGATTCGCGTCTCGACAAGGCGGTGATCGCCAGCCCCCTGGCCATCCAGGGGCTCACCGTCAGCTACGACCAGCGCCCGGTGGTGCATTCGGTGGACTTCGTCACCCCGCCGGGGAGCATGAGCGCCATCATCGGCCCCAACGGCGCTGGCAAGTCGACCCTGCTCAAGGCGGCGCTGGGCATCACCCCGCGCCTCACCGGCGAGGTGCGCGTCTTCGGCCGGCCGCTGGAGCAGGAGACCCGCCACCTGGCCTACGTGCCCCAGCGCTCCAGCGTCGACTGGGACTTCCCGGCGCGGGTCATCGACGTGGTGGGCATGGGGCTCTACCGCGACCTGCGCTGGTGGCAGTTCGGCGCCCGCCGGCTGCGCGCCCGGGCCATGGAGAGCCTGGCCCGGGTCGGCATGGAGCCCTTCGCCGAGCGCCAGATCGGCCAGCTCTCCGGCGGCCAGCAGCAGCGGGTCTTCCTGGCCCGGGCGCTGGTCCAGGAGGCCGACCTCACCATCCTCGACGAGCCCTTCGCCGGGGTCGATGCCGCCACCGAGGCGGCGATCATCGAGGTGCTCAAGGCGCTGCGCGACGAGGGGCGCACCCTGCTCTGCGTGCACCATGACCTGGCCACGGTGCGCCACTACTTCGACCATGTGCTGCTGATGAACGTGCGCCGCATCGCCGCCGGCCCGGTGGACGACGTCTTCACCGAGGAGAACCTGCAGGCCACCTACGGCGGGCGGCTGAGCCCCGTGCAGCTGGCGCGGCTGACCGAGGCGCCCCGGGAGACGGTGCGATGATCGAGACCTGGGGCCGGGCGCTCGCCTTCAGCCTGGGCTACAACACCAGCCTGGTGACGGTGGGAGCCATGCTGCTGGCCGCCGCCGCCGGCATGGTGGGCAGCTTCGTGCTGCTGCGCAAGCGTGCCCTGGTCAGCGATGCCATCAGCCACGCCACCCTGCC
Organism: Halomonas shengliensis; assembly: GCF_900104135.1. Taxonomy (GTDB): domain Bacteria; phylum Pseudomonadota; class Gammaproteobacteria; order Pseudomonadales; family Halomonadaceae; genus Halomonas; species Halomonas shengliensis. The sequence goes on from NZ_FNIV01000005.1 coordinate 288,132, forward strand.
GGGGCTGGCCCTGGCCTTCCTGGTGGTGGGGCTGGCCCAGGGCGACGGCCGGGTGCTGCCGGCGCTGCTGGCCGGCGCCGCCGGCAGCGCCGCCCTGGGGCTGTGGCTGGTGCAGCGCATCGGCGAGCGCACCCGCCTGGGCGAGGACGCCGCCATCGGCGCGGTGCTCTCCACCTTCTTCGCCTTCGGCGTGGTGCTGATCACGGTGATCCAGACCCTCTCGGTGCGCGGCCAGTCGGGGCTGACCGGCTACCTGGTGGGCGCCACCGCCGGCATGCTCTACGCCGAGGCGCTGCTGATCGCCGCCTGCGGCCTCGCCCTGCTGGTGGCGGTGCTGGTGTGGCGGCGCGACCTGCTGCTGCTCTGCTTCGACCCTGCCTTCGCCCGCAGCCAGGGGCTCGACACCGGCCGGCTCGACCTGCTGCTGCTGCTGCTGCTGATGGCGGTGGTGGTGATCGGGCTCAAGGTGACCGGGCTGATCCTGGTGGTGGCGCTGACCATCATCCCGCCGGTGGCGGCGCGCTTCTGGACCGACCAGCCGATGCGCATGGTGGCCCTGGCCGCGCTGCTCGGGGCGCTGGCCGGCTACCTGGGCGTCACTCTCTCCAGCGCCCGGGAGGGGCTGCCCACCGGACCGCTGATCGTGCTGGCCGCCTTCGCGCTGTTCCTGGTCTCCTTCCTGTTCTCGCCGCGCCGCGGGGTGCTCGCCTCGCTGCTCGCCTATCGCCGCCTGCGCCAGCGCGTGCACCTGCGCCAGGGGCTGCTGGCGCTGGGGCGCGACGAACCGATCTTCGACGGCCTGACCCTCAGGCTGCTGCGCCGCCGTGGCCATGTGCGCCGCGACGGGGTCGCCACCCCGGCCGGCCTGGCGGCGGCCCGGGACGCCGAGCACGAGGAGCGGCTCTGGGCGCTCTACCGGCGGCGCTACCCCGACGACGCCCTGCACCGCGAGCACGCCGGCCTCACCCCCATCGGCCAGGTGCTCTCCGCGGATGCCATCCATGCCCTGGAGAGGGAGCTACCGCCGGAGGGAGCGCGATGAGCGAGTTCATGATGTTCAGCCTGGTGCCGCTGACGGTGGCGATCCTGATCTCCATGACCTGCGCGCTGCTGGGCAACTTCCTGGTGCTGCGTCGCCAGAGCCTGATCGGCGATGCCATCAGCCATGTGGCGCTGCCGGGCATCGTGGTCAGCTTCCTGATCACCGGCACCCTGGCGTCGCTGGCGATGATGCTGGGCGCCGGGGTGGCCGCCCTGGTCACCGTGGTGCTGATCGAGCTGATCCGCCGCCTGGGGCGGGTGGAGGGCAGCGCCGCCATGGGCGTGGTGTTCACCAGCCTCTTCGCCCTGGGGGTGCTGCTGCTGGAGTGGCACGGCGCCGGCGGGGTGCACCTGGACGTGGAGCACGCCCTCTACGGCAATCTGGAGAGCCTGATCTGGTTCGAGGGCACCGGGCCGGCCGCGCTGCTCGACCCGGTAGCGTTGGCCGACCTGCCGCCGCAGCTGGGGCGGGCCGCCTGGGTGGCGCTGGTGGTGCTGGCCTTCGTGGTGGTGCTGCGTCGCCCGCTGGTGCTGGCGAGCTTCGACCCCGACTTCGCCGCCAGCGTGCGCGCCCGGCCGGCGCTGGTCGACCTGTTGCTGGTGACCCTGGTGGCGGTGGCGGCCATCGCCGCCTTCGAGGCGGTGGGCTCGATCATCGTCATCGCCATGTTCGTCTGCCCGGCGGCCGCGGCGCGGCTGATGACCAACCGCCTCGGCGTGCAGATCGCCTGGAGCCAGGCCTTCGCGGTGGCCTCGGCGGTGGTCGGCTACCTGCTGGCCGGTGAGGCGCCGCGCTGGCTGGGCGTCGAGGCCTCGCTCAGCGCCGCCGGCATGATCGCCACCGTCGCCGGCTTGATCCTGCTTGCCGCCTGCCTGTTCGGCCCCTGCCGGGCACGCACCGGTACCGCGCGGCGCGCCTGACCGCCAGCCCCGCCTTACTCGCTCGCCGGGTCGTCCGCGTCACCCGCGGCCTCCTCCTCGGCCGGCTCTGCCTGCCGCTCGGCGGGGCGGCGGGCCATCACGGTGATCTCCACGTGGGCGCCGCCGTAGAGGCGCGGCGACTGGGTGCAGGTGCGCGCCGGATAGCGGCAGGCGTCGAAGAACTCGGCGTAGGCGGCGTCCATCTCGCGGATCTGGTCGAGGTCGGTGATATGCACGTCGACCCGCACCACATCGGTCATCTCGCAGCCGATGGAGCCCAGCATGCGCTGCACGCGGCGCATCACCAGGCGGGTCTCCTCGCCCATGTCGCCGATCACCGTCTCCCCGCCCTGGATATCCTCGGCGGTCAACCCCGAGAGGAAGACGTAGTCGTCGTCGATCACCATATGGCTGCCGGGGAAGAGCGGGGCGGGCAGGGTGGGGTCGTTCTGGAACTGCGGCATGCGGGCATCCTCGGGGCGGTGGACGGCGTCCCGGGAAGCGTCGTCCAGCGTCACGGGGATGTCCAGGCGCCTGACGCGCCTTGCGGCCAACGGGCCTGCAGCCGGCTCCGCCCTAGGCCCAGCGCTCGTCGGCGGTGAAGGCCACGGTGAACCAGCGCCGCTCCGGCGGCGGCGTGAGCTGCTCGGCGATCTGGCGGCGGATCTCGTCCATCACCGCCACCCCCTGGCCTGCGGCGAACTCCGGGGCGGTGACGATATGGATCTCGATGAAGTGGCCGCGGCCCGCCTTGGCCACGTGGCTGTAGTAACGCAGCAGCCCCTCGCGGGCCATCACCGGGGCCATGGCGGCATGGACCTCCTCGTCCAGCGAGCTGGGGGCGATCAGGAAGATCTCCTTGACCGCGCGGCGCACGATGCCGATGGGCACCGGCATGAAGCCGGCGGTGAGCACCATCAGCAGCACCGAATCGATATAGGGAGTGAGGTGGGCCCAGGCGGTTCGCTGCAGGACGAGGGCGACCAGGAAGGCGACCAGCAGCGAGGTGGTGATCAGCGCCGCCATCAGCCAGCCCTGCATGTCGATGCGCACGAACTCGGACTGGGCGCGCCGGTTGATGCGCCGCTGGTAGGCAGTCATGGCGAAGCAGACGATGGCCACTACCACCGCGTAGGCGATGGCCAGGTCGAAGGCGAGCTCGCGGCCGCCCTCGCGCAGGTCCAGCACCGCGGTGAGGAAGGCGTAGAAGCACAGCAGCATCAGGATGCTGCCGTTGAGTGCCGCCACCAGCGGCTCCAAGTGCCAGTAGCCGTGCTGGAAGCGCTCGCTGGCCTCGCGCACCGCCAGTCGCGCCACCAGCAGCGCCAGCCCCGACATCGCCGCGTCGATGGTCGAGAAGACGCCGTCGAAGAGGATCGACTGGGAGCCGGCCGCAAGGCCCACGCTCACCCCCAGGCTCGAGACCACCAGGGTCATCACGATGGAGAGCTTCAGGGCGCGCTGCTCGAGGGTGGCTTGCATGGTGGGGACTCGTGGATCGACAAAAGGCCATGGTAGCGAAGCGCCGCCGGGGCGGGAATCGCCCGGCTCAACGCTGCCCGGCCATGCCTGCGTTGACGGCTCCCCGGCCCGCCCCCTGGCCACGCCGGCGCCCCTCCGCCAGACTGGACCTACATCCTCGCCGCCGCTTCCGCGCGGCGGCCACGCCGACAGGAGGGCGCCATGAGCCAGCCGATCATCGCCGACAACAAGCCGCAGAAGGTCACCCTGAAGCAGGGCAAGGAGTACGCCTTCTGCCGCTGCGGGCGCTCGAAGGACCAGCCCTTCTGCGACGGCTCCCACCAGGGCACCGGCTTCACGCCGCAGATGTTCACCGCTGAGGAGGACGGCGAGGCGTTCCTGTGCCAGTGCAAGCAGACCGGCGACGCCCCCTATTGCGACGGCACCCACAAGCACTTCGACGCCGATCAGGTGGGCCAGGAGGCCCCGGAGCCGCAGGCGAAGGACGACGGCATGCCCGAGGCCAAGGCCACCGAGGAGGAGCCCACCGTCGAGTTCATCCATCGCCTGGCGCGCGAGGGGCTAGAGGGTGTGGGGCGCCACGGCCCCATCGACGCCATGGGCGTGCCGCGCCACAGCTTGCCGAGCTGGGACGACCTGCAGCTGATGGTGGCCCAGCTCGCCACCCAGCCGCTGCTCGACGATGCCGAGGTCGAGACCCGCCTGGTGGTGGGCCCCGAGGCGAAGAAGCCGCTCACCCTCGAGACGCCGCTGCTGGTCTCCGACATGAGCTTCGGCGCCCTCTCCGAGGAAGCCAAGACGGCGCTGGCGCGTGGCGCCGAGCGGGCCGGCACCGGCATCTGTTCCGGCGAGGGAGGCATGCTGCCCGAGGAGCAGGCCGAGAACTCCCGCTACTTCTTTGAGCTCGCCAGCGCCCGCTTCGGCTACGAGGAAGCGCTTCTCGAGAAGGTGCAGGCGTTCCACTTCAAGGGCGGCCAGGCGGCCAAGACCGGCACCGGCGGCCACCTGCCGGGCAGCAAGGTGACGGGCAGGATCGCCGAGGTGCGCGGCCTCGAGGAGGGGCAGCCCGCCGAGTCGCCGGCCACCTTCGAGGACCTGCACTCGGTGGATGACTTCCGCCGCTTCGCCGACCGCGTGCGCGAGGTCACCGGCGGCATCCCGGTGGGCTTCAAGCTCAGCGCCAACCATATCGAGCGCGACATCCAGTTCGCCCTGGACGCCGGCGCCGACTACCTGATCCTCGACGGCCGCGGCGGCGGCACCGGCGCGTCGCCGCTGATGTTCCGCGACCATATCAGCGTGCCCACCATCCCCGCCCTGGCCCGCGCCCGGCGCTACCTCGACCTCGAAGGGGCGAGCGGGCGCGTCACCCTGATCGTCACCGGCGGGCTGCGCCTGCCCATCGACTTCGTCAAGGCGCTGGCGCTGGGCGCCGACGGCGTGGCCATCGCCAACAGCGCCATGCAGTCCATCGGCTGCGTGGCGGCGCGCATCTGCCACACCAACAACTGCCCGGCGGGGATCGCCACCCAGCGTGGCGACCTGCGCCAGCGCCTCGACGTCGACAGGTCCGCCGCCCAGCTCGAGCGCTTCCTGCGCGCCTCCACCGGGCTGATGCAGGTGATGGCCCGCGCCTGCGGCCACGACCGCCTGGCGGGCCTCAACCCCAACGACCTGGCCACCTGGAAGCGCGAGATGGCGCTGCTCAGCGGGGTGCGCTACGCCGGCGTGATGGAGCCGGGGGCGTGAAGGTCACGGCGGCAAACGCCGAGCTGGCGGTGCCCGGCGGGAAGGCGGGCGCCATCGCGGAACGCATCCGGATCGCGCGCCTGGCAGCGGACTCGCCCCACCTGCTGACCCTGGCGCGCTGGGAGTTCGCCCAGTGGGGCCATCTCGACCCCGACCGGCGCCTCGACCAGGCGCTGGCCGACTTCCGCGCCCAGTGCGGCGAGGGCGGGCTGCCCTCGGTGTTCGTCGCCATGGCCGGCGACACGCCGGTGGGCATGGCCTGCCTGATCGACGACGACATGCATGACCGCCCGGCGCTCAACCCCTGGCTCGCCTCGGTCTATGTCCGCCCGGAGTGGCGCGGCCATGGCATCGCCTCGCGACTGGTGCGCCGCGTGGAGCAGGAGGCGGGCGAGCATGGCATCGCCACCCTGCATCTGTTTACCCCGGACCGCCAGGCGCTCTACCGCCGGCTGGGCTGGCGTGCGGTGGAGGAGCGTGACTATCGCGGCGAGCGGGTCACCATCATGCGCCTTGAGCTGGCGCGATAGCGTCATCCCGACATCGGAGGTTCCCATGCGACTCGAAGGCTCCTGTCACTGCGGTGCCGTGCGCTTCACCCTGGAGGCGCCGCACCCCTATCCCTACCAGCGCTGCTACTGCTCCATCTGCCGCAAGACCGCGGGAGGCGGCGGCTACGCCATCAACCTTGGCGGGCGTGCCGCGACCCTCGAGGTCCAGGGAAAGGAGAACACGGGCGTCTACCGCGCCGTCATCGATGGCGAGCAGAGCCCTGGAGAGCGCCATTTCTGCCGTCACTGCGCCAGCGCGCTGTGGGTCTATGACCCGCGCTGGCCGGAACTGGTGCACCCCTTCGCCTCCGCCATCGACAGCGAGCTGCCGATCCCGCCGGAGCGGGTCCACCTGCTGCTGGGCAGCAAGGCCGGCTGGGTCGAGGTCGAGGCGCGGGAGAACGACCGCTGCTTCGACGAGTACCCCGAGGAGAGCCTCGCCGAGTGGCATCGTCGGCTGGGGCTGGAGACACCCTAGGCGCTCAGGCGCCAGGCCGGCGGACAGGCAAGAGAAGGCCAGGCAAGAAAAGGCCAGACAAGAGAAAGGCGGCACCCGATCGGGTGCCGCCTTCGCGCCTGGTGCCGGCCGCCGGGGGCGGGTCAGTCGGCGCGGGTGGCGGCCTTCGCCGCGGGGGCGATGATGCCCTGCTCCCGGGCCATGGCATAGGCGGCCCTGGGGCCCGCCCACAGCGAGGGCAGCAGCACCAGCGAGACGGGGATCGCGGTGATCACGATGAACTGCTGCAGGGCGCCGATCTGCCCGGCGCCCATGTAGAGCAGGATGCCCGCCATCAGCGCCATGGCGATGCCCCAGAAGGCGCGTACCAGGCGGTTCGGCGCGTCGTGGCCGGTGCACACCAAGGCGATGGCGTAGCTCATGGAATCACCGGTGGTGGCCACGAAGATGCTGGTCAGCAGCAGGATCGCCAGGGCCATCAGGGGGCCGCCCGGCAGCGCCTGGGCCACGGTCAATGTCGCCACGTCGAACTGGAAGTTGTTCAGCGCCTCGGCCAGATCGATCGCCCCGGTCAGCTGGTAGTGGATGCCCGAGCCGCCCAGCAGGGTGAACCAGATCGCGGTGGCCAGCGGGGCCATCACCGCCACGGCGAGGATCATCTCGCGGATGGTGCGCCCGCGGGAGATGCGTGCCACGAAGATCGCCATCAGCGGCGCATAGCCGATGAACCAGGCGAAGAAGAACACCGTCCACCACTGCATCCACCACGCCGGTGCGGTCTCGGCGGTCATGGTGGCCATGGTGAAGAACGACGACAGGTACTCGCCGAAGCCCTGGCTGAAGGCGTTGACCAGGAACAGGGTGGGGCCGGCCACCAGGATCACCGCGGCGATGGCCAGCGCCAGGAAGACGTTGAAGCGCGACAGGATCTGGATGCCCTTGTGGATGCCGGTCATCGCCGAGGTGACGTAGACCCCCGCCAGCAGCACCAGGATGCCGAGCTGGGTGGCGTAGCCCTCGCTGAGACCGAACAGCTCGTGGAGGCCGAAGCTCACCTGGGTGGCCAGGAAGCCGATGGGGCCGACGGTGCCCGCCACCACGGCGATCACGCAGCAGGCATCCACCACGCTGCCCAGCGCCCCCTTCATGACGCGCTCGCCCAGCAGCGGGTAGAGCAGGGTGCGCGGCTGCAGCGGCTGGCCCTTCACGTAGTGGGCGTGGGCCAGCACGATGGCGGAGAGCGAGCCCAGCACCGCCCAGGCCAGGAAGCCCCAGTGCATGAACGACTGGGCCAGGGCGCCGGCCACCGCCTCGGCGGTGCCCGCCTCGGTGTCGAACGCCGGTGGTGTCACCACGAAGTGGTAGACCGGCTCGCCCGCGGCGAAGAACACGCCGCCCCCGGCCAGCAGGGTGCACATGATCATCGACAGCCACTTGAAGGTGCCGAGCTGCGGGCTCTCCAGGTTGCCGACCCGGGCGCCGGCCGCCGGCGAGATGGCCACGCCGATGGCGATCAGGAAGGTCAGCAGCAGCAGGAGCTGGAAGTAGGTGCCCAGGGTGGCCGCCGTCCAGGCGAAGCCGGCGCCGATGCTGTCGGCCACCAGGTCGATGTCGAAGAGTGACAGGCCGACGAAGGCGACGATGAAGCCGACCGTGAGCAGCAGCACGATGGGGTCGCCCAGGCGCGACAGCGCCGAGGCCCTGGCGGGTGCAGGGGGTGGGGTAGAAGGCATGGGGACGCTCTAGTTGCGGAGGATGTGTGCGTCGATGGGACGTGACGCCGACCAGAGCGATGGCATTCTAACAACCTTAGACTTAGGTCTAAAGGGGTGACCCGGCCCGGTGGCCATGCCACCATGCACCGGATGGATGACCGAGACCCGCCGATGCTTAACCAGAGTTCCGCCGGACGCCTGTGGCGCTGGGTCGCCATCGGCGCCGCCCTGCTGATGGCCGGCTACCTGTGGATTTGGCATTCCCCGGAGCTGGCCGACGTCCAGCGCTGGGCCGACGCGGCCTCCCACCATCCCGCGGTGATCCTGTCGGTGATCGCGATTATGGCGGTGACCCTCTCCATCGGGCTACCCGGCAGCATCGGGCTGTGGCTGATCGCGCCCTTCTACACGCCGCTGGCGGCCACCCTGATGCTCACTCTCGGCAGCGTTGTCGGTGCCCTGGGCGCCTACCACCTCTCGGCCCACCTCGGCGCGCGCTGGGCTCCCGGGGGACTCACCCGCCAGGTCATGGGCAAGCTCGAGAGGCGCGGCGACTTCCTGACCCAGTGCGCCCTGCGCGTGCTGCCCGGCTTCCCCCATTCGGTGGTCAACTTCGCCGCCGGCTTGCTGCGGCTGCCGCTCGCGACCTTCGTGATGGCGGCCATCATCGGCCTGGCTGCCAAGTGGGCGGTCTACGCCAGCGCGATCTTCGGTGCCCTGGAGGCCATGGAGAACGAGGAGGCCGTGGGCCCCGGTGTGATCCTGCCGCTTCTAGCCCTGACCCTGCTGCTGCTGGCCGGTGCCTGGCTCAGACGCCGCGTGGAGGCACATGGCCAGCCGTTAAGCTAGGGCACGCGGCGGTCACAGCGCCTCCAGCCACGCCACCTCCAGCCGAAACGGTCCCGCCTGGCGGTCGACGATCATCAGCCCCACCTGGATGATCCGCGAGGCACCCAGCGCCGGTACCTCCGGGAGTCGCCGCCCCCGGAACATCGCCTCGAAGGCGTGCCAGGGCAGCTCGACGCGCTGCCAGCCGTCCCCCTCTGTCCGCAAGCTCGCGCGGTAGGCCGCGCCCCGCGGCAGCTGATCGGTATAGAGGCGCAGCTGATATTCCCTGCCATCGCCACGCACGCGCAGCGCGACGCCCGCGGCCTGGCCGAGGTCCATGGCCTCGGGGTCGCGGCGCACCGAGGAGAAGCCGCCGTTGTTCTCGAGGGATGTCTCGCCGTCGAACACCCCGACGCCGTCCTCCGCGTGCAGTCCGCCCCGGGAGACGCCGCCCATCACGGCGTCATTGATGGCGCGCCAGCGGGTCGCCTCGCCCGCATCCTGGAAGTCGATCAGGCGTGCCGTCATGGTGCCCTCCGTTCGGTGATGGTCGGGGTTCCAGCATGCCTGCCACGGGCCGAGCAGCAAAGTCCCTGAGGCGGCGTGGCGCAGGGTCGCAAGGCGCCATCCCGGGCCGCTTGCTGGTATCCTGCCCGCAGCGGCACTCTGGTGCCGAAGGAATGCCGGAGCCCGGGCGGCGCAACCACGGCGCCGTGACAGGGGCCCGGGCAGGGAGAGAGATGCTGACAGGGAGATACCCCTTGGGCCGCGCCCGTTATACCGCCGTTCTTGTGATCCTGATCCTGGGGCTCGCCCTGGGTCTCGGCACATGGCGCTGGTGGCAGGGGCCCGAGGTCCAGGGCTATGTGCTCGAGCGACGCCCGCTGGTACAGACGGTGGTGGCCACCGGCCGGATCATGGCGCCGGCACGGACCCGGGTGGGCAGCGAGATCACCGGGGTCGTGCTCGAGCGACCCGTGGAGGAGGGCGATCGCGTGGTCCCCGGCGACCCCCTGCTGGTGCTGCGCGCGGACGAGCTCGCCGCCCAGGTGCGCGAGGCCGAGGCCGTGTTGAGCGAGCTCGCCACCAGCCGTCGGCCCCAGGCCGAGGTGGCCCTGGAACGCGCCGAGGCCGAGCTGGCCCAGGCGCGTCGCGAGACGGCAAGGCGGCGCACCCTGGCCGAGCGATCCCTGCTCGCCGGCGAGGCCCTGGAACAGGCCGCGGAGGCCGAGACCCTGGCCCGCAAGGCCGTCGATGCCGCGCGCCTGACGGCCACGGCGCTGGCGCCGGGCAACGTCGAGGAGACCCTGCTGCGCGAGCGCCTGGCCGCCCTGCAGGCGCGCCTCGACAAGGCCGTGGTGCGCGCCCAGGTGGCCGGCACCGTGCTGACCCGCGACGTGGCCCCCGGCGACCTGGTCCAGCCCGGCCAGGTGTTCTTCACCATCGCCCAGCGCGGGCCCGCGGAGATCCACGTACCCCTGGACGAGCGCAACCTCGCCTTGCTGGCCCTGGATCAGCCGGCCCTAGCCGTCGCCGATGCCTACCCGCAGCGCCCCTTTCCCGCGCGGGTCAACTTCATCGCGCCGCGTATCGACCCCCAGGGCGGCACCGTGGAGGTGCGCCTGGCGGTGGACCCGGCCCCCGACTTCCTGCGCCAGGACATGACGGTATCGGTCAATATCGAGACCGGCCGGCGGGAGCAGGCGCTGGCCGTGGCCAACGATGCCCTCGACCAGGAACAAGGGAATATGGCGCAGGTGTGGGTGGTGCAGGAGGGCAGGGTGGAACGCCGCGAGGTCACCCTGGGGCTGCGCGGCCTGGCGATGACCGAGGTCCTCGACGGGCTGGCGCCGGGCGATCAGGTGCTGGCGGACCCCATGGCCACGCTCGAGGAGGGCGCACGGGTGCGCTTCACCCAGCGGGCAGCGCCGGTGTCCGGCAGTGGCGATGACGCCGCCAGCCGCAATGAACTCCCGGTGAATTTCAATTGAGTCTTCCGCTGCGGGGCCTTTGGACCGAGTGGACCCTCGCCGTCGCCTTCCTGCGCGAGGGGCGCGCCCAGTCGCTGATGATCGCCGTGGGCGTGGCGGTAGGGGTGGCGGTGATCGTCTTCATCGCGGCGCTGATTCAGGGCCTGCAGGCCAACATCATCGAGCGCACCCTGGGCACCCAGGCGCATATCCGCCTGCTCTCGCCGGACGAGGTCAACCGTGTGCTGCCACCGCCCGCCGGCACCCTGCAGCTGGTCCAGGAGGACCGGCGCGCCCAGCGCCTGCGCTCGATCAACAACTGGCAGCAGGTCAGCGCCACCCTCGACCGCTTGCCCGATCTCGAGGCGGTGTCGCCGGTGGTCTCGGGGCCGGCGTTCGCCCGCCGCGGCGAGGCCGTGGTGTCGGTGGCGCTCACCGGCATCGACCCGGCGCGCTACCGGCGCATCATCCCGCTGGAGCAGTACCTGGTCAGCGGCCGGCTGCGGGTAGGGGCCGACGACGCCATGATCGGCAAGCGGCTGGCCGATGACCTGGGCGTGCGCGTCGGCATGAAGCTGCGCCTGGAGACCGGCCAGCAGCACAGCCGGGTGGTGAACGTCGCCGGCATCTTCGAGCTGGGGGTGCGCGAGTTGGACTCGCGCTACGTCTACCTGGACCTCAAGCAGGCCCAGTCGCTGCTGGCGCTGCCCGGCGGGGTGACGGTCATCGACCTCACGGTCGCCGACATCTTCGCTGCCGAGAGGATCGCCGAGCGGGTGGGGCGGCTCACCTCGCTGAAGGCGGAGAGCTGGATCGAGACCAATGCCCAGCTGATGAACGCCCTCACCGCCCAGAGCCTCTCCACCAACATGATCATCGTCTTCGTGGCGATCTCGGTGGCCTTCGGCATCGCCAGCGTGCTGTCGGTGAGCGTGGTGCAGCGCACCCGGGAGATCGGCATCCTGCGGGCGACCGGTGCGACCCGGCGGCAGATCCTGCGGGTCTTCCTCCTCCAGGGCGCACTGTTCGGCCTGCTCGGCTCGGTGCTGGGCAGCGCGGTCAGCTACCTGCTGGTGTGGGTGTTCAACACCTTCGGGCCGGGTCTCTTCTACATCCCCGTGCCGCCTGTGCTGGTGGTGGCGGCCCTGCTGCTGGCCACCCTGACCGGCCTGCTGGCGGCCGCCGTGCCGGCGCGCCGGGCCGCACGCCTCGATCCGGTGGTGGCGATACGCTATGTCTGAGGCGACCCATGAGGTGCTGCGCCTGGAGGGGCTGCGCAAGTCCTATTACCTCGGGCGGCCCAACGAGACCGAGGTGCTGCACGGCATCGACCTGGCCATCGAGCGCGGCGACTTCGCCGCCCTGGTCGGCCCCTCGGGCTCGGGCAAGAGCACGCTGCTCAACCTGCTCGGCCTGCTCGACACCCCGACCGGCGGAGAGCTCACCCTGCTCGGCAGGCCCACCAGCGGCATGGACGATGCCGGCCGCACCGCGCTGCGCGGCAGCGCCATCGGCTTCGTCTTCCAGTTCCACCACCTGATCCAGGCCTTCAGCGCCCTGGACAACGTGTTGATGCCGCTGATGCTCGCCCGGGGCAGGCCCGATGCAGAGGCGCTCGACCGCGCCCGCGAGCTGCTCGCCGCGGTGGGACTCGCGCGCTTCGCCGACGCCCGCCCCAACCAGCTCTCCGGCGGCCAGCAGCAGCGCGTGGCCATCGCCCGGGCGCTGGTCACCCAGCCGGCCTTGCTGCTTGCCGACGAGCCCACCGGCAACCTCGATACCCGCACCGCGGGCGAGGTGTTCGAGCTGTTCCGGCGCTTCAACCGCGAGCGTGGCTGCGCGGTGCTGCTGGTGACCCACGACCCGCGCCTCTCCGCCACCTGCGATCGCACTCTCGAGCTGGTGGACGGACAGCTGGTGAGTGACGCCATGAATCGCTGAGACCGTAGTATCAAGCCATTTGTGTTTTCGTTGGTTCTACATTGCCTGGAAAAATGTTGATCACATAAACGCCCTGCTGCTGTCTCCGTTTTCGCCACGGCTTCGTGGTCGGCGAATTCCAATCCATTTTCTATCGTGGTGGTCTTGACAGTGCCCGACGAGGCTTCGGCAAGCGGCTCATGGCCGATTTCGTCAGTCTTGCCGAGACTAGACCCGCCGGCTGCCAGAAATCACCGCTGCGAAGCTCAACCAGCGTGACCAGGCCTGGTTGGTTATGTCACTGAATCGCGGTATCACCCTCTCTGTGACCGTTCAAGTGCTGGTAATGGACCGCAGTTAGTCGGTGCTCATGGTTTATTTTTTGTTAAACCAGTGGCTGTGGTGAGAGGAGTTAGCGCAATAACCATCAGGCTGAACCATACTCCATTTCCCTAACGCGCTGATGTGTCAGGGATACGCACCCAGTAAGACTAAAGTCGGGTTATGGACGCATGATGATCGCAGTACTGTGCAATTGAATTTTACGCACACTCGTTCGCTATGCGAACCTGCGATCCCTAACCCAGCCAACCTGGAGTTCCTGATGAAGAAACTGCTCAACGTTCTCTGTGCTGCCACCTGCGGCGGAGCCGTGGCTCTCACCCTATCCGTGTCCACCGCTCAGGCCCAGGAATGGCCCAGTGATGACGTGCGCCTGGTGGTGCCCTACGCACCGGGTGGTACCACGGACGTCCTCTCGCGTCGCGTGGCCGACCTGCTCAAAGAAGAGCTGGACGCCAACATCGTTGTCGAGAACCGTCCGGGGGCGGGCTCTACCGTGGCCACTGGTCGCCTGGCCCGTGGCGGTCGTGATGCCGACCACACCATCCTGATGGCCTCGCCGGGCCATGCGATTGGTGCTGCCATCTACCCCAACCTCACCTACGATCCGGTCGAGGATTTCGTGTTCATCCAGAACATGCTTAACATCCCGAACGTCATGGTGGTGCCGGCGGATAGCCCCTATGACACCCCGCTCGAGTTCATCGAAGCGGCTCAGGACCAGAACATGTCCTTCAGCAGCAGCGGTGTGGGCAGCTCCATCCACATGTCTGGCGAGCTGTTCAAGACCATGACCGGTTCCGACATGACCCACGTGCCGTTTGCAGGCAGTGGTGCCGCGCTGCCGGCCCTGCTGGGCGGCGACGTCGACGTCTCCTTCGAGAACATGCCCACCGTGTTCTCGCACATCCAGTCTGGCGACCTGAAGGCGCTGGCCGTGACCTCCGAGGAGCGCTCTCAGTACCTGCCCGACGTGCCGACCCTCAAGGAGATCGGCGAGCATGGGCTTGATGACTTCGTGACCACCGCCTGGTTCGGCCTGATTGCTCATGAGTCGTTCCCCGAAGAGGCCGTGACCACCATGCAGGAAGCCCTGCAAGCTGTGATGGAGCGTGAAGAGTTCACCAGCTTCGTCGAGCAGCTGGGCGGCGAGAAGGGCACTCGCGCCGGTGATGAGTTCAAGGCCTTCATCGCCAGCGAGGTTGAGCGCTGGGATGCGGTCGCCGAGCAGGCAGGTCTGCGCCAGGAGTAAACCGCTGGCGAAAGGCCGAGCAGTGAGGCGAGGGCAGGGGCTCTCGCCTCACTGCGTTGATGACACGCATTTCATCTCGAGAGGGTAGCTCCGATGACGGGACCTCAATCTTCCGGCGGCTCGCCGATCAAGGACGCCTGGGATGTGATCGCCGGTGCTATGCTGCTGGCCTTCTCCCTGGTGCTGCTGTTCTATCTAATTCCCGAGCACATCGGCGTGCCGCCGGTGATGCAGAACCCGATGATGTCACCTCGCTGGCTACCCACCATCGTGGGCTGGCTGCTGCTGGCGTTCTCGCTGCTGCTGATAGCCCAGGGCTTCCTGACGGCCGACAGCGATGACAGTGGACGCCGTTTCGAACGTGGCCCGTGGCTGCGCTTCGCCCTGATGGGGCTCGCCCTGGTGGTGTACGTCGGGCTATTCGAGCTGCTTGGCGCCATCCTCAGCGGGATCCTCGCCACCTTGCTGCTGTTCATTGCGCATCCGGTGCGCACCTGGTGGGTGTATAGCCTGGCGATCGCCTTTCCGCTGGGGGTGTCGTTGCTCTTCACCGAGGTGATGAACGTGCCACTGCCGACGCTGCCGTTCTGATGCGGCCATCTCTCACTATCGGGTGACTTATGGAAAATTTGACTGAAGTTCTGCAGCTGTTTCTCGCCGCAGAAAACTTCCTGGCCATCGCGGTGGGGGTGATCGTCGGCGTCACCGTCGGCTCCATCCCCGGCCTTACTGCCACCATGGCGGTGGCCCTGGCGCTGCCCTTTACGTTCTCGATGGAGCCCGTGGCAGCGATCCTGCTGCTGGTGGGGATCTACAAGGGCGGTATGTACGGTGGCTCGATTACCGCCATCCTGATTCGTACCCCCGGCTCGCCGGCCTCGGCTTGTACCCTGCTCGATGGGTATCCGCTGGCCCAGCAGGGTGAGGCCAAGAAGGCGCTTAAGATGGCGCTCTATTCATCAGTGATCGCGGATTTCATCTCTAACATCGCGCTGATCTTCTTTGCCGCCTACCTGGCCAAGATCGCGCTCAACTTCGGCGCGCCCGAGTTCTTCTGGCTGATCTGCTTCTCGCTGACCATCATTATCTCGCTGGCCAGCGGTTCGATGATCAAGGGACTGATCGCCGCTCTGTTGGGGATCCTGTTCTCGCTGGTGGGGCTCGATTCTGTGTTTGGCTCCCAGCGGCTGACCTTCGGCAACTACAACCTGATGGACAGCATCTCGTTCATCCCGCTGTTGATCGGTCTGTTCGCGATACCCGAAATCATCGAGTTCTACCGCAAGAAGGTGGTGCCTCACCTGCGGGCCAAGGCAAGCGGTGCGGGCGTCTCGCTGGGGGAGCTCAAGCGTAGCCTCAAGAGCATCGTGCGCGGCAGCCTGATTGGCGTGTGTATCGGGGCGATACCGGGCACTGGCGCCACCGCCGCGGCCTTTATCTCCTACAGCGATGCCAAGCGTCGCTCACCGAATCGCGAACGTTTCGGCAAGGGCGAAGTGGAAGGCGTCGCAGCGTCAGAGGCGGGCAACAACGGTGTGGCCGGGGCCACCATGATTCCGCTGCTCTCATTGGGTATCCCCGGTGACGTGATCACCGCGATCATCCTGGGCGCCTTCATGGTGCATGGTCTGACTCCGGGGCCGCTGCTGTTCCAGGAGAATCTGCCGCTGATCTACGCGCTGTTCCTCGGCATCATGCTCAGCTCGTTGATCCTGCTGGTGGTGGGGAACGCGGCGATTCGCTACTTCTCGCTGATCGCCGATATCCCCAAGTCGATCCTGTTCCCGATCGTGCTGATGTTCTGTGTCTACGGGGCCTATGCCGTCAACAACGACACCTTCGACGTGTGGCTGATGCTGGGCTTCGGCCTGCTGGGTTACGTGTTCAATCGCACCGGCATTCCCGCGGCACCGTTCTTGATCGGCTTCATCTTGGGACCGATGTTCGAGGACAACTTGCGGCGCTCCCTGCTGATCGGCTCCAACGATCTGTCGATTTTCGTGCGCGGGCCCATCACCTGGTTCTTCATCGCATTGACCGTGGGTTCCATCCTGCTGGCCCTCTACCGCTTCGTGTCTTCTCGCCACAAGGCCAAGCGTGAGGTCAGTGAACCGGGCTCGGGCGTATGACCCCGGAGGCTGCCGTGTAGGCGCATAGTGCGGCGGCCTGTCCACGGCGTCAGCCGCCGCGCCTCTCACCAGGAGGGCCGGTCTCGTCTCGGAGGCCGGCCCGCGTGATTGTCAGGGAGATGACACCGCCACATGATCACACTTCGCTGCCCATCGATGCGCCGATGGGCCAGTCACCTTCTTGCTGCCGTGGCCGCACTGAGTGTGGCGGCGGTGGTGACCGATAAGCCCTGGGCCACGTGGCTGGCGATACCGTTGCTGCTGGGATACCTGGTGTTGGGCTGGGAGCGGTTCACCATCACCGCGCGTTTGCTGGTCATGGTAAGTGGGGGCATGTCGCTGTTGGCCATCGGGCGGCTTGCCGACCCGTGGCCGGCGTTGCTGGAGGCCGCTGGCTCCTTCGTGTTCCTGGCGGCCTTCATGACGGCTCTGGCGATGCTGCGCCTGCCCGCCTACCGCTCACGGTTGATACGCCGCTGTGGGCAGGCGCTGCTGAATCAACCGCCTACCTGGCGATACCCGATGCTCTCCATCGGCGCCACATTGTTCGGCATCGTGCTCAATTTCGGTGTGCTGAACCTCTTCATGTCGATGATCGACAAGGCCAACACCTTGAGCGCCGCCCACGGGCAGGCATGGCTGAGAGACGTGCGCCAGCGGCGCATGCTGTTGGCGACCCTGCGTGGCTTCACCCTGGCGCCCCTGATTTCCCCCCTGGGGATTGGGGTCGCGGTGGTACTCGGTAACCTGCCGTCGTTGACCTGGGGGCAGCTGTTTCCCTATGTGTTGGTGTCGGCCACGGCGCTGTTTCTGCTCGGCTGGGCCTGCGATCAGGCCACGGGGCCTCGCCCCAGGAGCCAGGCCGCCGCGGTCGAGCGTCCTTCCCTGATGCCGCTGGCAGCCTTCAGTCTACTGCTGCTGGCTCTGGTGCTGCTGGTGTTCACCCTTGCCGCCTGGCTCTCGCTGCGATTGCCCGAGGCAGTGTTGGTGGGTGTGCCACTGGGGGCCTGGTTGTGGCTGGTCGTTCAATGCCGACGGCTGGGTCAGGCCGGTACCGGCCCTGCCATGACCTTGATGGCGCGGCGACTGCCCGACATGTTGGGCGGCATCGGCAACGAGGTAGTGGCCCTGGGCTCCGGGGCTTATCTGGGGTATCTGAGCGTTGCGCTGCTGCACCCCGCTCAGCTGGAGGACGTGACGACCTTGCTGGTCATGCTCGGCAACTGGCTGCCGGCATTGGTGGTGCTGCTGATCGTGGTGCTGGCCCATATTGGGCTCAATCCCATCATCAGCGTTACCTTCTTGACCAGCATGGTCGCCGAGGTAGGGCTCGACGGGGTGTCGTTGCCGCTGTTGGCGGCGGCCATGCTGGTGGGATGGTCATTGACCATGAGCTCATCGCCGATCACTGCCGCGATGATGATCACCTCGCGCTTTGCGGGGATGCGTGCCTGGCAGATTGGCTGGCGTTGGAATGGGGGGTTCCTGGCGATCTCGCTGGTGGCGGCGGCCGTGTTGTTCCGTCTGGTGAGTTGAGCCCGCAGGCTTTCACCCGACGGTAACCCCACCACACACGAATAGCGTCTGGCCGGTGATGAAGCCGCTGCGTGGGTCACAGAAGAAGCTGACCGCCTGGGCCACATCCTCTGGTTCGCCCATGCGCTGTACCGGGATGTTCTCGATGATACGGCGGGCCCGCTCGGAGTCGGGCGGATTGTTTTCCCAGAATGCCGTGGTGGCGATGGGGCCCGGCGCGACACAGTTGACGGTGATCCCGTCCCCGGCCAGTTCCAGGGCCCAAGTGCGCGCCATGGACTGAAGTGCCCCCTTGGTCGCGCTGTAGAGGGTGCGGGCCTCTTTGCCTAACACCACGCGACTGGCATTCATGACAATCCGTCCTTCGCCACGCTCGCGCATGCTGGGTAGTAGGGCCTGGGTGCATACCAGCGCCGAACGGACGTTGAGATGCATCAGCGGATCGAATTCCTCGACGCGGGTCTCGTGGAGCAGTGCAGGGCGTACGATGCCGACGTTGTTGACCAGGCAGTCGATCCGATGGTCGCGTGCAAGTCTCTCGACGATCTCGCGGGTGGCATCGGCATCGCCAAGGTCCACGCGAGTGGCATCGGCCCTAAGGGACTCGGCCTCAGGCGTCTCGATGTCCAGGACAAAAGGGCGATAGCCGTCTTGCTGGAGGCGCAGGGCGATGGCTTGGCCGATGTTGCGAGCGCCGCCGGTGATGATGGCACAGCGGTCCGACATGGTGATGTCTCCTGGTGAAGGGGCCCTTGTCCAAGGCAGTTGTTCGAAGGAAGATGTGCGTAGTGTGAACATTAGTTCGTATTGTGGCAATTCTCTGCGTCCGACTTGCGGTCACATCAGGACCTTTGTCGACATGCCGTCGGACGCTCGATAGCGGTGAGGTAAGACATGCAGTCTGAACGACATGGGGTAGTGATCGGTGCCGGTACCATGGGCACCAACCTGGCGCGGCTGATGCTGCGCCGGGGAATGCGAGTCACGGTGCTGGATGTCGACGCCGCAGGACTGGCGCGTTGCCGCAAGGCGTTGCAGGAGGAGGCGGCCTTCAGCCAGCAGGCCCGCTTGGTGACGGCCTGGGCCGAAGCAGGCTGGTGTGATGTCGTGGTGGAGAGCGTGACCGAGAACCTGGCGCTCAAGCAGCAGGTGCTCGCGGAGGCGGAGCGCCATATCGACGTAACGACACTACTCCTGACCAACACCTCCGGGCTCGAGATCGACGCCTTGGCTGAAGGGCTGGCACACCCCGAAAGGTTCATGGGGGCGCACTTCTTCAATCCTGCCGATCTGATTCCCGCGGTAGAGGTGATCCCCGGCCCGAGCACTGCCGAGGACAGCGTCGAGCTCGCCTGCGACTGGCTGCGTGAACTGGGCAAGCGTCCCGCCGTGCTCCGCCAGGGAGTGCCGGGATTCGTGGCCAATCGTATCCAGCATGCGCTGATGCGCGAATGCCTGGCACTGCTTGAACAGGGCGTGGTGGACGCCGAGGCGCTGGATGACATCGTGCGCTACTCCATCGGTATCCGTTTGGCCATCAATGGCCCGCTCCGCCAGCGCGATCTCAATGGCCTGGACACCCACCTCAACATCGCTCGCTATCTCTACGCGGATCTGGAGAATCGCACCACGCCGGGTCCGCTGCTCGAGCAGTTGGTGGCAGACGGGCGCCTCGGTCGCAAGTGCGGTCAGGGGTTCCATGAGTGGCCGGAAGACGATGCACACGCCTATGAGCGGCGTGAGCGAGCGCTCCTTGAGCGTCTGTTAGCCATGATGGAGGACGTGGAGGAGTGAGGGTGAGGCTGCCGAAAGCGGCGCGTAGTGAGTCGAGGCGGCCGCTTTCGGCAGGTGGTATGCATCACCAATCGACGGTTACGTTTGAGCCTCACGGATCATGTTGCGCGAGATGATCACCTGCTGGATCTGGGTCGTGCCTTCGTACAGGCGGAAGAGCCTGACGTCACGGTAGAACCGTTCGACCGCATACTCACTGATGTAGCCGGCGCCACCATGGATCTGTACGCCCCTGTCGGCGACTCGGCTGCACATTTCCGTGGCAAACATCTTGGCACAGGACGCCTCGGTGCCGACGTTTTGTCCGTCGTCTCGCTTGCGCGCGGCATCCAGGACCATGCACTTGGCGGCATAGATCTCCGCCTTGGAGTCGGCCAGCATCCCCTGGATCAGCTGGAAGTCGGCAATCGCACGACCGAACTGCTGCCTTTCCATGGCGAAGCGCAGTGAGTCATCCAGTATGCGCTCGGCGGCACCGACGGCGATGGCGGCGATGTGGAGACGCCCCTTGTCGAGTACCTTCATGGCGGTCTTGAAGCCGACACCTTCCTGCTCGCCAATCAGCGCACTGGCAGGTACGCGGACATTGTCGAAGATCACATCCGCGGTGTGCGCCCCCTTCTGGCCCATCTTCTTGTCGCGCTTGCCGATGGTGATGCCGGGCGTCGTGGCATCCACGATAAAGGCGCTGATGCCCTTGGCGCCCTTGATCTCGGGGTTGGTGCGCGCCATGACGGTAAAGATCCCGGCGTGCGGGGCATTGGTGATGTAGCGCTTGGTCCCATTGATGAGGTAGCCATCGCCATCCTTGACGGCCGTGGTCCTCAGCGATGCGGCATCGGAGCCGGAGTCCGGCTCGGTCAGGCAGAAGGCGCTGAGTATCTCGCCACTGGCCAGCCGGGGCAGGTAGGTGGCCTTCTGATCGTCGGTGCCGTCAAGCAGGATGCCGATGGAGCCGATGCCATTGTTGGTGCCGATGAAGGAGCGAAAGGCCGGCGACGTCCTGCCGAGTTCGAAGGCGATATTGACCTCTTCCTCCATCGTGACCCCAAGGCCACCGAACGCCTCGGGAATGGTGAGCCCGAAAAGCCCCATGTCACGCATCTGCGAGGCGATATCCGCCGGGATCTCGTCGGTCTCGGCTACCTCTTCCTCACGGGGAATGAGTACCTCGTTGACGAAGCTTCGAATGGCGTCGAGCAGGATCTGCAGGGTTTCCTGGTCGCGAATCATGCGGTTTCCTCCTGAAAGCGGTGGCCCGTTAGCCGGCACGGGGGATGGTTCAAGAAAGTGGCGTCTGGATGTCGTTGACCAGCTGCACCAGTCGAGGGCCGATGGATGTCTCAAGCTTCTCGCGCGAAATCTGAAACTCGGGCCCACCGCAGTTGAACGACAGGATGCCGAGTTGGGGATGGTGCAGGGGAACCGCCACGGCATTGACCTTGCGCTGCCATTCGCCGATCGACAGGCAGAACCCATAATCGGCGTAGTCGCGGAAGGCGCTCTCCAGGGCCCTGCGTATGCGCGGCCACTCATCGGGATGGTGGTCGCGAATATGCCCCATCAGCACCTCGGCCTCGTCGTGTGGCATGGCGGCGAGGTAGGCACGCCCGGCCGAGCTCTGGTGAATCGGCAGGCGTGTCCCGATCTGGCGGCGGATCGTCGACTGCAGTGCGCTCTGCACGACGTCCAGGTACACCATGTCCAGCCTGTCCCGGGCTGACATGGCGACGGTGGCCCCGACCTCGTTGGCAAGATCGATCATCAAGGGTTGTGCTATCGACCGAATGGGCAGGTTGGAGATCATGGAATAGCCGAATGACATGACACCCACGTCCAGCTGGTACTTGCCCTTGGGAAGCGGTCGCAGGTAGCCGAGCTTGGCCAGCGTATGCGTCAACCGACTGATGGTGGGGCGGGGAAGGCCGGTCTTCCTGGCAAGGTCGAGATTGCTCAACGTGCTGTCACGAGGCGTAAAACACCGCAGCAATTCAAGCCCTCGGGCGAGTGCCGTCACGAACTGACGGTCCTTCTCCTGATCATCCGCGGCATTGATCGGATCCAGCATGACCTTGAAGTCGCTCTGATTGGCCGTCTTGTTCACAGAGTCGCCCTCCGATCCCTGATGGTAAGTGGCGCTAGTCTGGTCAGCGCGACGGCCTATGTCAATATTTCAGAATTAATGTCCGCATGGCGATCTTTTTTAAAAAGCGGTGCTCACTGCGTCCGACACGCGAGGTCTAGGGTAAGCCTTTGATATGTGGTGTTGCTATGGGGAGGTTGCGGGAGTTGTTGACAGTCTCGCGCCCCTGGCGGTACGGTTTGAGCAATATAGCAAAACTAAAGTCTGCATAGCGGACATATATCGGGAGCCCGAGCATGAGCGACAAGCAGCACCCACCGGAGGTCTTTCTGGAGTCCCTGACAGAGGGGGTGGCGGTAGTCGTCATCAACCGCCCCAAGGCCAAGAATGCGCTGAATGCCGACGTCAGGCGCCAGTTGGCCGAACAATTTCTGTCGCTGGGACAGCGTGATGAGGTGCGGGCCATCGTGTTGACGGGGGGAGACCAGGCCTTTGTAGCCGGTGCCGACGTCAAGGAGTTTGCCACGGCCTCGCCAACCGACATGTACCGGCGTCACAACGAGCGTTTCTGGGACCCCATTGCCCATTGCCCAAAACCGGTGATTGCGGCCGTCAGCGGATTTGCTCTGGGAGGGGGCTGTGAGCTTGCCATGCACTGCGACATCATCGTGGCGGGTGAGTCGGCGCGGTTCGGGCAACCCGAGGTCAAGCTTGGCCTGATGCCGGGGGCCGGTGGAACACAGCGTCTGGTGCGTGCCGTGGGCAAGTTTCAGGCGATGCGCCTGCTGATGACGGGCTGCATGGTCAATGCACCCGAGGCATTGCGTATGGGCCTTGTCAGCGAAGTCGTTGCCGATGACCAGACGTTGGAGCATGCCATGTCACTCGCCCGCGAGATCGCTGCCATGCCGGCCCTGGCGGTGGAGCAGATCAAGGAAACGGTGCTTTCCGGTGCGGACCTTCCTCTGGAAAGCGCCTTGGTCCTTGAACGGAAGGCCTTCCAGATGCTGTTCGATACCGCCGATCAGAAGGAAGGGGCTGCTGCCTTTATCGAGAAACGCAAACCGACCTATCGGGGAGAAGCGTAATGGCTGTGATGCTGAAGCGACTGGGCATCGTGGGGACGGGTGTCATGGGGGCGGGCATCGCGCAACTCGCTGCCCAGGCCGGTCTCGAGGTCTTGCTGTTCGACAAACGCGAGGGGGCGGCGGCCGCGGCGCTTGAGAGCTTGAGCGCCACGTTCGACAAGCTGGTGGGCAAGGGCAAGGTGTCGCGTGAGTCTGCCGACGCAGCCCTGTCCCGCCTAAAGATCGTCGATACCTTGGACGGGTTGGCGGCGTGTGAGATGGTGCTCGAGGCGATTGTCGAAGACCTGGGCATCAAGCACAGCCTGTTTCGCGACCTTGAAGCCATCGTCTCCAGTGATTGTATCCTCGCCACCAACACCTCATCGCTGTCGGTCACCGCGATTGCTTCCGGCCTGGCGCTGCCCGGCCGGGTAGCGGGCTTTCACTTCTTCAACCCCGTACCTCTCATGAAGGTCGTCGAGGTAATCGGGGGTACCGATACCGACGCATCTGTGCTCGACACCTTGCTCGAGCTGAGTCATCGCCTGGGCCATACCGGTGTGTTTGCCAAGGACACCCCGGGGTTCATCGTGAACCACGCGGGCCGCGCTTACGGTACCGAAGGGTTGAAGCTTCTCGAGGAGAATATCGCCCCTCCCGACGATATCGACCGCATTCTCAGGGAAAGTGCTGGGTTCCGGATGGGACCTCTGGAGCTCTTCGACTTGA
Organism: Halomonas shengliensis; assembly: GCF_900104135.1. Taxonomy (GTDB): domain Bacteria; phylum Pseudomonadota; class Gammaproteobacteria; order Pseudomonadales; family Halomonadaceae; genus Halomonas; species Halomonas shengliensis. Next base: position 311,698 of record NZ_FNIV01000005.1, read on the forward strand.
CTGGCCTGGATGTGTCGCATCCTGCCATGGAGTCCATTTTCGAGCAGTTCTATCATGACCCGCGCTATCGTCCCTCCTACCTGTCCAGGCAGATGCTCAGAGGCAAGCGCCTGGGGCGCAAAACGGGCGTGGGCTTCTATCGTTACGAAGGCGGAAAGAAGGCCGACGTGCTTGCGCCTCAACCGGTTCCCCTGGCGAAGGACACCCCGCCGGTCTGGCTGGGCGTCGACGATGACACCGTACGTGAGAGCGTCGTGTCGCTGCTTGCGGGACTGGGGTGTCGACTGGAGTCCTCTGCGAATCCCTCCCAGGACGCGCTGTGCCTGCTGGTTCCCTTTGGGGAAGACGCCACCAGTGCCAGCGACCGCTTTGGCGTCGACCCTACGCGTACCGTCTGCCTGGATGCTCTGACCGGGCTTGATAGCCACCGAACCCTGATGGTGACTCCGGTCACGCGCCAGGACATGCGTGACGCAGCACATGGCCTGTTGGGGGCAGATGGCGTTGGCGTCACCGTGATTCGTGACAGTGTGGGCTTTGTATCACAGCGGGTACTCGCTTCAATCGTCAATCTAGCGTGCGAGATCGCCCAGCGTGAAATCGCCACCCCGGTCGATATCGACAATGCCGTCAGGCTGGGGCTCAACTATCCCCAGGGTCCCCTCGCATGGGGGGATCAGCTGGGGCCTATGCGGGTGCTGGCCATTCTTGAACGCATGAGCGCACTGACGGGAGATCCGCGCTATCGGCCCAGTCCATGGCTGCGCAGGCGCGCGATGCTGGGCCTGTCTCTCTTGTACCAGGAACCGTCTATTCGCTGAAGCCGGAGTGTTTATATTGTTTGCCGAAGTGAGGTGGTACTGATGGGGGCGCTGACAGGGGTACGTGTGCTCGACCTCAGCCGTGTGTTGGCGGGGCCGTGGTGTAGCCAGATATTGGCTGACCTGGGCGCCGATGTTGTCAAGGTGGAGCGTGTCGGGCGGGGTGATGATACCCGTGCCTGGGGACCGCCCTACATGAAGGATGCCCAGGGTCATGAGACCCTGGAGGCCTCGTACTATCAGTCCACCAATCGCAACAAGCGCTCCGTCGCTGTCGATATGGCGACTGAGAAGGGCCAGAAGATTGTCCGTGCGCTGGCTGCTGAGAGCGATGTCCTGATCGAAAATTTCAAGGCAGACTCCCTGAAGAAGTTTGGGCTGGACTATGCATCGCTCTCCCAGCTCAATCCCAGGTTGATCTATTGCTCCATCACGGGCTTCGGCCAGACAGGCCCTCGCGCGAAGCAGCCAGGCTATGACTTCATTATCCAGGCGTTGGGCGGCTTGATGAGCATTACCGGTGAGCGTGACGGGGTTCCTGGAGGAGGGCCCCAGAAAGTGGGGGTTGCTGTCACTGACGTCATGACAGGGCTGTATTCGGTGATTGCCATACAGGCGGCTCTCCTGGCGCGCGAAAAAACCGGGCGAGGTCAGTACTGTGACATGGCTCTGCTGGATGTCCAGGTGGCGGCACTAGGGAACCAGAGCCAGAATTATCTGAGTACCGGTGTCTCACCTGGCAGGTACGGCAACGCGCATGCCAACATCGTGCCGTATAACTCATTCCGTGCCCGGGACAAGGACTTTATCATCGCCTGTGGCAATGACACGCAGTTTGCGGCCCTCTGCGACGCTATCGGTCTACCGGAACTATCTGTTGATCCCCGTTTTACGAAGAACGAGGACCGCGTCAGAAATCGCGATGCCATCACGCAGATTCTTGTCGACCATTTCAAGCAAGATGTGGCGGATGCGTGGGTAGAGAAAATCGCTAGGGTCAATGTTCCGGTTGGCGTAATCAATGATATTGCTGGTGCGTTGGCGGAGCCTCAAGTCAGTGCCCGTGGGATGCTTGTCAATATTCCTCATCCCATGAATCCGGATTTCACGATGGTCGGGAGTCCGATACACCTCTCCGACACCCCCGTCATGTATCGTAATCCCGCGCCGCAACTGGGCCAGGATACGGATTCTGTGTTGGCCGAATACCTTGATCTAGACCCCCAGGCGCTTTCAGCGCTGAAGAATGAAGGGGTCCTGGGGTAGAGGTTTTCGTTTTTTTGATACTACCGTCCATAACGAGGAAAAGATGAAAGTACTCGTCGCGGTCAAACGCGTCATCGACTACAACGTCAAGATCCGGGTCAAGCCGGATCACTCCGACGTCGACCTCACCAACGTCAAGATGGCCATGAACCCCTTCTGCGAGATCGCCGTGGAAGAGGCGGTGCGCCTGAAGGAGCGCGGGGTCGCCACCGAGATCGTCGCCGTCACCGTGGGGCCCAAGGCCGCCCAGGAGCAGCTGCGCACCGCGCTGGCGCTGGGGGCCGACCGCGCCATCCACGTCGAGACCGACGAGCGCGTCGAGTCGCTGGGCGCCGCCAAGGCGCTGGCCAAGCTGGTCGAGGAGGAGCAGCCGGGCTTGGTGATCCTCGGCAAGCAGGCCATCGACACCGACAACAACCAGACCGGCCAGATGCTCGCCGCCCTGACCGGCCTGCCCCAGGGCACCTTCGCCTCCGAGGTGACGGTCGAGGGTGAGAATGTGCAGGTGACCCGCGAGGTCGACGGCGGCCTGCAGACCGTCGAGCTCACGCTGCCGGCGATCGTCACCACCGACCTGCGCCTCAACGAGCCGCGCTACGCCAAGCTGCCCGACATCATGAAGGCCAAGAAGAAGCCGCTGGACGTCAAGAGCCCGGCGGATCTGGGCGTCGAGGTGGCGAGCAGGATCAAGCTGCTCAAGGTCGAGCCGCCGGCCGAGCGCCAGGGCGGCGTCAAGGTGGGCTCGGTGGACGAGCTGGTCGACAAACTCAAGAACGAGGCGAAGGTGATCTCATGAGCATCCTGGTTCTGGCCGAACATCACGACGGCGCCCTGGCCGGCGCCACCGCCCATGTGGTCGCGGCAGCGCAGGCCATCGGCGGCGACATCGACGTGCTGGTGGCAGGCGAGAATGTGGCCGCCATCGCCGAGGCCGCGGCCAAGCTCGACGGCGTCAGCAAGGTCCGCGTGGCCGACAACGCCGCCTACGCCCACCTGCTGGCCGAGCCCACCGCGGCGCTGATCAGTGAGCTCGCCGACGACTACAGCCACGTGCTGGCCTGTGCCTCCACCACCGGCAAGAACGTGCTGCCGCGCGTGGCCGCGCTCAAGGACGTGGCCCAGCTCTCCGAGATCATCGCCGTGGAGAGCGCCGACACCTTCAAGCGCCCGATCTACGCCGGCAACGCCATCGCCACGGTGCAGAGCGAGGACGCGCTGAAGGTGATCACCGTGCGCGCCACCGCCTTCGATGCGGTGGGTGAGAGTGGTTCCGCCGCCATCGAGGCCGTCGACGTCGTCGCCGACAACGCCCAGTCCACCTTCGTCAAGGAGGCGCTGGCCGAGTCCGACCGTCCCGAGCTGGG
>NZ_FNIV01000006.1 GCF_900104135.1 Halomonas shengliensis
ATGATCGATCCTCGAGACGTCATCGCCTACTCGCGGTGCTTCATGTTCGGCCCTTGGTGCCGCGGTGAACCGGCACTTACTATGGCCTCTGCTGACGTCTGGTGGCCCATCCCGTCGCCTCTCGACGCCGGTAGCACCGTGGCAGACCACCAGACCTCCCAGGGTAAGACGCGCGACCTTCCCGCTTATGCCTGTCGGATCTACGTCATGGCGATCCGTGCAAGTACCGGGCTTTGATGATGCTTGCCACCTCACCCCGCCATGCCGCCTCGTATCCGCTTCCTGTTCGTCAGGCCAGCGTTTTGCTTCGGGCTGCCTTCGGATTCCCCCTCACGGGAGACACCCTTGCCGTCAGCTAGCACTTCCCCTTGCCGGGCGTGCAGGGGACTTTCACCCCCAAGTCATTCCAAGGCACCACCCTTGGAAACAGCGCCCGTCAGGCGCTGCGCGCCATGCCTGGCGCACAAGCAAAAGCCCGCCATCGATGACGATGGCGGGCTTCTGCTTGGCGCTCAGGAATGTTCCACGTGAAACATCGCGTCAGACGTCGAGATTGGCGACTAGGGCATTGCGCTCGATGAAGTCGCGGCGCGGCTCGACCTCGTCCCCCATCAGGGTGTTGAACATCATGTCGGCCGCCACGGCATCCTCGATGGAGACCCGCAGCATGCGCCGCGTCTCGGGATTCATGGTGGTCTCCCAGAGCTGCTCGGGGTTCATCTCGCCGAGGCCCTTGTAGCGCTGGATAGAGAGCCCTCGTTGCGCCTCGCCCATCAGCCACTCCAGGGCATCGTAGAAGCTCGCCACGGGGCGCTGTCGCTCGCCGCGGGCGATATAGGCGCCCTCCTCGAGCAGTCCATCCAGGGTCTCGCCCAGGCCGGTCATGGCGCGATAGTCGGCGCTGGTGAAGAAGTCCAGCCCCCAGACGTAGTCGGTGGTGACGCCGTGGGCGGCCAGGGTGACCGCGGGCAGGTAGAGGCCACGCTCGTCGTCCGCCTCGATACGGAAGGTGTAGCGCGGGCCACCCTCGTAGGCCACAAGGGCGTCCATCTCTGTCTGCAGCTGCTCGATCCAGTTCTGCATGGTAACGCGATCGCGCAGGCTCTCCTCGCCCTCTAGGCGCGCCGCATGCACGACCTTGCGCAGCACTTCATTGGGATAGACCCGCGACAGGCGATCGATGCGGCGCATCACGTCACGGTACTGCTCCACCAGGGATTCCAGCTGGGAACCGCTGATCGCCGGGGCATCGGCGTTGACGTAGAGGCGGGCCCCGTCCAGCGCGCTGCTGGTCAGGTAGTCGGTCATCGCCTGCTCGTCCTTGAGGTAGAGCTCCTGCTTGCCGCGCTTCACCTTGTAGAGCGGCGGCTGAGCGATGAACACATGGCCACGCTCGATCAGCTGCGACATCTGGCGGAAGAAGAAGGTCAGCAGCAAGGTGCGGATGTGGGAGCCATCCACATCGGCGTCGGTCATGATGATGATGGAGTGATAGCGCAGTTTGTCGGGGTTGAACTCCTCGCGTCCGATGCCGCAGCCCAGGGCGGTGATCAGGGTGCCCACCTCTGCCGAGGAGAGCATCTTGTCGAAGCGCGCCTTCTCCACGTTGAGGATCTTGCCCTTGAGGGGCAGGATCGCCTGGGTGCGGCGGTCACGGCCCTGCTTGGCGCTGCCACCGGCGGAGTCACCCTCGACCAGGAAGAGCTCGGAGAGGCTAGGGTCCTTCTCCTGGCAATCGGCCAGCTTGCCCGGCAGGCCGGCGATGTCCAGGGCCCCCTTGCGCCGGGTCATGTCCCGCGCCTTGCGCGCCGCCTCCCGAGCCCGGGCGGCGTCGAGCATCTTGTTGACGATGGCCTTGGCCTCATTGGGCTTCTCCACCAGGTACTCGGCGAACAGCCGGCCCATCTCCTGCTCCACCGCGGTCTTCACTTCGGAGGAGACCAGCTTGTCCTTGGTCTGGGAGGAGAACTTGGGGTCGGGCACCTTCACCGAGACGATCGCGGTAAGACCCTCGCGGGCGTCGTCGCCGGAGGTGTTGATCTTGGCCTTCTTGAGCAGCCCCTCGGCCTCGATGTAGCCGTTGAGGGTGCGCGTCAGCGCCGCCCGGAACCCCGCCAGGTGAGTACCTCCGTCACGCTGCGGGATGTTGTTCGTGTAGCAGAAGATGTTCTCGTTGAAGGAGTCGCTCCACTGCATCGCCACCTCCACCCCGACGCCATCCTCGCGCTCGGCGTTGAAGTGGAACACCGGGTTGAGCACCGTCTTGTTGGTGTTGAGGTGGTCGACGAAGGCCTGCAGGCCGCCCTCGTAGTGGAACAGCTCCTCCTTGCCGCTGCGCTCGTCGATCAGACGGATCGCCACGCCGGAATTGAGGAAGGAGAGCTCACGCAGGCGCTTGGCCAGGATATCGTAGTGGAACTCGATATTGGCGAAGGTCTCCTGGGAGGGGCGGAAGTGCACCCGGGTGCCCGACTTCTCGGTCCTCCCGACCACCGACAACGGCGCCTGGGGCACGCCGTGGCGATAGAGCTGCTCGTGCACCTCGCCGGCGCGCCAGATGGTCAGGCGCAGCTCCTCGGAGAGGGCATTGACCACCGAGACACCGACCCCGTGCAGGCCACCCGAGACCTTGTAGGAGTTGTCGTCGAACTTGCCCCCGGCATGCAGCACCGTCATGATCACCTCGGCGGCGGAGACACCCTCCTCCGAGTGGATGTCGGTGGGGATACCACGTCCGTTGTCGCTCACCGTCACCGACTCGTCGGGATGGATCACCACGCGGATCTCGCTGCAGAAACCGGCGAGGGCCTCGTCGATGGAGTTGTCCACCAGCTCGAACACCATGTGGTGCAGGCCCGTGCCGTCATCGGTGTCGCCGATATACATGCCAGGACGCTTGCGCACGGCGTCCAGCCCCTTGAGGACCTTGATGCTCGATGAGTCGTAGGCCTGTTCGCTCATTGACTGCTCCGTCATGAAATCTGTCGTTCCCGTGGCAGCAGCTCACCGCTTCCAGCCGCCGAACGTTTCACGTGAAACATCGCCAGCGGGGTATCGGCCCGCCACAAATCCGCCAGGGCATCGGGCTCGATGCTGGTGATGAACACCTGGCAGCGCATATTTTCCAGCCAGCGGCAGAAGAGCCGTCGATGCGAGGCATCAAGCTCCGCCGGCAAGTCGTCGATCAGGTAGACGCAGCGTCGCCCCGTGCTCGCCTCCAGTAGCCGCCCCTGGGCCAGCTTCATGGCGCTGACCACCAGCTTCTGCTGGCCGCGCGACAGCACCTCGATGGCGGGGCGCTTGCCGAGGCGAATGGCCAGATCGGCCCGCTGTGGCCCTTGCTGGGTAAAACCCATCTGGCGATCGACATCGCGTCCCTGGCGAAGCACCTCGGCGAGGCTTCGTCGCCGGTCCCAGCCCCGCGTGTAGCGCAGCCGAAGTCCCTCCAGGGGAAGCAGGCCAGCCAGGGTCTCCTCGAACACCGGCAGGAAGGCCTCGACCCAGGCGCCACGCATGGCGTCGATGCGCTCGCTCCAGTGCACCAGCTCGTGTTCCCAGGCCGTCAGGGAAGCATCGGACATTCTACCATGCCTGAGCAGGGCGTTCCGATGTTTCAGGGCGCGCCGGGCGCGCTGCCAGGCCTCGAGGAAGTCGTGTTTCACGTGAAACACTCCCCAATCGAGAAACTCGCGCCGCCCGGCAGGTGACCCCTCCAGCAAGCGGAAGGCGTCGGGGTTGATCAGCTGCAGGGGCAGGGTCTCCACCAGGCTGGCGAGACGACCGACCCGTTCTCCGGCGAGGCGGATCTCCAGCTCACCCTCGCTGCGGCGACGCCGCACCCCGAAGGGTATCGGCGGCTCGCCCGCCAGCCGCCCATGCACCAGCAGCTCCTCGCCCTCGTGGGCGATGACGTGGCGCATGTTGCGGGTGCGGAAGGAGCGTCCCATGCCGAGGATATGGATCCCCTCCAGCAGGCTGGTCTTGCCGCTGCCGTTCTCGCCGGTGATCAGGTTGACCCGGGATACCGGTTCAAAATCAACAGGTTGGAGGTTTCTCAGGCCGTGGAGGACGAGGCGATCGAGGGGCATGGGGGCACGGCAGGCAGGGGGCGGCCCAATCGGGCCGCCCGGGAATGGGTCACAGGCGCATGGGCATGACGACGTAGAGCGCATCGCCACCGCCGGGCTCCTCCATCAGCGCGCTGCTGTTGGAGTCTGCCAGGGTCATCTGCACACGATCCTCGTCCAGGGCATTGAGCACATCGACCAGGTAGCCGACGTTGAAGCCGATCTCCAGGGGACCGCCGCTGTACTCGATGGCGATGTTCTCCTCGGCCTCCTCCTGCTCCGGGTTGTTGGCCATCACCCGCAGGTTGCCCTCCTCGAGGTTGAGGCGCACGCCGCGGTACTTCTCGTTGGAGAGAATGGCGGTGCGCGAGAGGACCTGACGCAACTCGGCGCGGTCGGCGATGAACACCTTGTCGCCACCCCGGGGCACCACCCGCTCGTAGTCGGGGAACTTGCCATCCACCAGCTTGGAGGTGAAGGTGAAGTCGCCGGTGTGCGCCCGGATATGGCTGGCACCCAGGGTCAGGCTGACCGGGTCCTCGCCGTCGTCCAGCAGGCGCACCAGCTCCAAGATCCCCTTGCGCGGCACGATCAGCTTCTGGGGCGACTCCATGCGCAGCTCCGCCGGGCGCGAGCAGACCGCCAGCCGGTGGCCGTCGGTGGCCACGGCGCGGATCAGGTTGTCGCGCATTTCCAGCAGCATGCCGTTAAGGTAGTAGCGCACGTCCTGCTGCGCCATGGCGAAGGAGGTGGCGTCGATCAGCTGCTTGAGCACGCCACGCGGCAGGCTGAGCTCGAGACTGCCCGGGCTCTCCTCGACGCTGGGGAACTCCGCCACCGGCAGGGTGGAGAGGGTGAAGCGCGAGCGCCCGCTGCGCAGCACCGCCCTGCCCTCCTCGAGGGAGAACTGGAGCTCGGCCTGGTCGGGCAGCGACTTGCAGATGTCCATCAGCTTGCGGGCCGGCACGGTGACGCTACCCGGCTCATCCACGCGACTGGCCACGGTGCGCCCGATCAGCTCCACTTCCAGGTCGGTCCCGGTCAGGGCGAGCTCTTCCTGGCCCACCTGGATCAGCACGTTGGAGAGCACCGGCAGGGTCTGGCGGCGCTCCACCACGCCGGCGACCAGCGTCAGCGGCCGCAGCAGCGCCTCGCGGGAGATGGAAAATTTCATGACGGCTCCACGTCTTGTCCTGAAGGGTTGCAGCCGGCGGCCCGGCCGAACGGCATGGGGACCATTAAACCACAAGCCGGCGATGTCTCGGAGGTGGCCGTGCTCAGCTGGTCAGCAGCCGCAGCAGGTTCTTGTAGTCCTCGCGGATGTCGGCGTTCTCCTCCTGCAGCTGCTGCACCTTGCGACAGGCATGCAGCACCGTGGTGTGGTCGCGGCCGCCGAAGGCGTCACCGATCTCAGGCAGGCTGTGGTTGGTGAGTTCCTTGGCCAGGGCCATGGCCACCTGGCGCGGACGGGCCACGGAGCGCGAGCGGCGCTTGGAGAGCAGGTCCGCCAGCTTGATCTTGTAGTACTCGGCCACGGTGCGCTGGATGTTGTCGACCCCCACCTGCTTGTCCTGCAGGGCCAGCAGGTCCTTGAGCGACTCGCGGATGAAGTCCTGGGTGATCGGCTTGCCCATGAAGTGGGAATCGGCGATCACCTTCTTCAGGGCTCCCTCCAGCTCGCGCACGTTGGAGCGGATCTTCTGGGCGATGAAGAAGGCGGCGTCGTGGGGCAGGTCGACCTTGGCCTGGTCGGCCTTCTTCATCAGGATCGCCACACGGGTCTCCAGCTCGGGCGGCTCGATGGCCACCGTCAGGCCCCAGCCGAAGCGCGACTTGAGTCGCTCCTCTACGCCGCTGATCTCCTTGGGATAGCGGTCGGAGGTCAGGATCATCTGCTGGCCGCCCTCGAGCAGGGCATTGAAGGTGTGGAAGAACTCCTCCTGGGAGCGCTCCTTGCCGGCGAAGAACTGGATATCGTCGATCAGCAGGGCATCGACGCTACGGTAGAAGCGCTTGAAGTCGTTGATAGCGTTGAGCTGCAGCGCCTTAACCATGTCGGCCACGAAGCGCTCGGAGTGCAGGTAGACCACCCGGGCGTTCTCGCGCCGTCCGGCCAGGGCATTGCCCACCGCGTGCATCAGGTGGGTCTTGCCCAGGCCGACCCCACCGTAGAGGAACAGCGGGTTGTAGGCGCCGCCGGGATTCTCCGACACCTGCCGCGAGGCGGCCCGGGCCAGCTGGTTGGACTTGCCCTCCACGAAGGTCTCGAAGGTGAAGTTGGGGTTGAGGCCGCTGTTGTGCTTGAGGCTCCCCTCCACCTGGACCTGGCGCTCGCCGCCAGGGCGCCGGGGCGCGTCCTCCTCCTGGCGAGTGATCTCCTTCTCGTCGGCCACGTCACCCCGTGGCGGCGTGTGTACCGCCGGCGCCGCCGGACGCCGTGGCGCGGCCGATACCGGGTTGCCCAGCTCCCGCGGCTGCGGGCGCGGTGCGCTGCGACGACTGCCGACGCTCAGCACCACCTTGGGAGGACGGGCCGGCGACAGCTCGCGCAGCAGCTCGGCGATTCGCTTGGCGTACTTGTCGCTGACCCAGTCGCGCACGAAGCGGTTGGGCGCCAGCAGGCACAGCTCACCCCCCTCGCCCTCCTCGGCCTGGAGGGGGCGAACCCAGGTATTGAACTGCTGGGAGCTCAACTCGTCCTGCAGGGTATCCAGACACTGTTGCCAGAGAGCCAGCGACACGCGACCTCACCATGGTTGTGGAGAAAGGACCGTGCATTGTATCGCCCAGCGCCACTGTTATCCACACCCCGCCAACCCCTGCACCAGGCTGTGGAAAACAGGCCGACTGGCTGGCGACAGCCTAGGGAACGAATGGGGAGCCTTCCCCGGCTGTGGACGAAAGCAGGGGTTATCCACCGGTTATCCCACCTCGGGCCACCGCTCATCCCGAGCTTGCCCACCTATCGGTACCAAGGCCAGGCGACTGAGATGGTGAGAGATATGGGCGTTATCCACAGATAAGCTTCTCCCCAGTAATCACTGCGTGTAACAAATAACCCTAGTAATAGTAGGAAGACAGACCCAGACGGGACACTACAGGCGGGTGATCCCCTGGTCCCGACCGGTCATCTCCCCCGAATCCCTGGCAATACCCAAAGGCGGCGATTGGCGATGCGGTCGAGACAGGGAAAAATTGCACCGCCGGCGGGAAATCACTACAATTTCCGGTCTTGAACAGAACCGGCTCGGACTCCCCCGTGGATTCCGGGCACCTCGCAATCGACGATTCGTCCAGAAAACCACGTGGGAATAACGAGTTATGAAACGTACCTTTCAGCCCAGCGTCCTCAAGCGCAAGCGTACACACGGTTTCCGTGCCCGGATGGCCACCAAGAACGGCCGCGCCGTGCTGGCTCGTCGTCGTGCCAAGGGCCGCAAGCGCCTGAGCGCCTGATCACGGACCCTGCGTGTCCCGTCAGTCGTTTCCCCGCCGTCTGCGCCTGCTGACGGCCGGGGATTACCGGCAGGTCTTCGACAATGCCGCCTTCAAGGTCCACGGCAAGGGCCTGATGGCACTGGCGGCACCCAATGGCCTGGGACATCCTCGCCTGGGGCTGGTGGTCAGCAAGAAGAGCCTGCGCCGCGCCGTCGACCGCAACCGCATCAAGCGACTGGCGCGCGAGTCGGTCAGGCTCCAGCAGCAGCGGCTTCCCGCTGTGGATATCGTGCTGCTGTCGCGCCGAGGTATCGGCGAGCTGGACAATGCCACCCTGCAGCGGCAACTCGTCGGGATGTGGCGACGCCTGGAACGCGAGGTACACAAGGCTGCCTCCCGTCGCGCCGAGAACGGCGATGCCCCGCCAACCTCCGACCGGAGCCCGCGAGAGCATGAGCGCCCCCCTTCGCAGTGCCAAGGTTCGCCAGGTCACGCTTGACGTCGTCGGGGCGAGCCTCGAAAGTCCGTGTTCGGAAGTCAGCCTGCCCCCGGCAGGCTTTTGTCTATCTCGGGCGGATGAAACGCCTTCCGCCACCGGCATGTTCACTACCCATCGGGCAGAACCCTCATGGACGTAAAACGACTCCTATTGCTGATTCCCCTGGCGGTGCTCGCCTACCTGATCGTCGTGCAGTGGAATCAGGACTATGGCCAGACCGCCGTCGAGCCCCAGGCTCCCTCCTTCTCCGCCAGCCAGTCCGCACCCCAGGCTCCCGAGAACCAGGCCGACGAGGATGGCCTGGCGGTGCCCTCGGCGAATCGCGGCGCCGACATGGCCCAGTCCATGCCGGGCGATGGCGAGGCCAGCACCGGGCGTGAGCTGATCGCGGTGGTCACCGACGTGCTCGACCTGCGCATCGATCCCCAGGGCGGCGACATCGTGTATGCCGCCCTGCCCCAGCACAAGCTGACCCTGGACGCCGAGCGCCCCTATGTGCTGCTCGCCGACGGCGAGACGCTCAGCTATGTGGCGCGCTCCGGGCTGCAGCTCGACGGCCAGTCGGGGCGTATCGGCTACACCCCGGAGAGCACCGAGTACCGCCTGGCCGAGGGCGACAAGCGGCTGCAGGTCGACCTGACCGCTGAGGTGAACGGCGTCGAGGTGATCAAGCGCTTCTCCTTCGAGCGCGACAGCTACGCCGTTGACGTCGAGTACCTGCTGGCCAATGCCACCGAGACCCCGGTATCGGCGCGCTTCATCGGCCAGCTCGCCCGCGACAACAGCCCCGACCCCTCCAGCGGTCCCAAGATGGGGATGCGCTCCTACCTGGGCGCGGCCTACTCCACCCCCGAGGATCGCTACCTGAAGGTCGACTTCGAGGAGATCCAGGAGGGCAACTTCGACAACCGCGAGGCCGAGGGCGGCTGGGTGGCGATCATCCAGCACTACTTCGTCAGCGCCTGGGCGCCGCCCCAGAACCAGCAGAACCTCTACTACGCCACCAGCGACTCCCGCGGGCGCAACGTCGCCGCCTTCGCCGGCCCCGTCACCGAGGTCGCCGCCGATGGCGAGGCGCGCCTGGGGGCGACACTCTACATGGGTCCCAAGGTGCAGGACTACATGGAGGCCGTGGCGCCCAACCTGAAGCTGACCGTCGACTTCGGCTGGCTGTGGTTCATCGCCAACCCGCTGTTCTGGCTGCTCGACAAGATCCACGACGTGATCGGCAACTGGGGCTGGTCCATCGTGCTGCTGACCATCCTGGTCAAGGCCGCGTTGTGGCCGCTCTCCGCCAAGGCCTACAAGTCCATGGCGCGCATGCGCAAGCTGGGCCCGGAGATGCAGCGTCTCAAGGAGCAGTACGGCGACGATCGCCAGAAGATGTCCCAGGAGATGATGAAGTTCTACCAGAAGGAGAAGATCAATCCTCTGGGCGGCTGCCTGCCGATCCTGGTACAGATGCCGGTGTTCATCGCCCTCTACTGGATGCTGCTGGAGTCCGTGGAGCTTCGCCACGCGCCCTTCATGTTCTGGATCCAGGACCTCTCGGTGAAGGATCCCTTCTTCATCCTGCCGATCCTGATGGGCGCCTCGATGTTCGTGCAGCAGATGCTCAACCCGACCCCGCCGGACCCCATGCAGGCGAAGATCATGAAGATGCTGCCCATCGTCTTCACCTTCTTCTTCCTGTGGTTCCCGGCCGGCCTGGTGATCTACTGGGTGGTGAACAACATCATCTCCATCGCCCAGCAGTACGTGATCACCCGCAGGATCGAGAACGACCCCAGCGTCGGCAAGGGCATGAAGACCAAGTAGGTCCGCCTCCGACCACGACTCACCGGACCCCCGCCCCGTGCGGGGGTCTGGCGTTTGGGGCGCCCGCCGCCGACAATGACGCCGCCAGCTCGAGGAGACCGCCATGCCCACCTTCCACGATCAGGACACCATCGCCGCCCTGGCCACCCCGCCGGGGCGCGGAGGGGTCGGCATCATCCGCGTCTCTGGGCCGCTGTGCGCGGCGATTGCCGAGGCGGTAATGGGCTACCGCCCCACCCCGCGCCACGCCCACTACGGCCCCTTCCGCGGCGAGCAGACGCTGATCGACGAGGGCCTCGCGCTGTTCTTCCCCGGCCCCCACTCCTTCACCGGCGAGGATGTCCTCGAGCTGCAGGGCCACGGTGGACCGGTGATCATGGACCTGCTGCTGGAGCGCTGCCTGGCGCTGGGTGCCCGGGTGGCACGCCCCGGGGAATTCTCCGAGCGTGCCTTCCTCAACGACAAGCTCGACCTGGCCCAGGCCGAGGCGATCGCCGACCTGATCGACGCCAGCTCCCGGGCGGCCGCGGAGAACGCCCTGCGCTCCCTGCAGGGCGACTTCTCGCGCCGGGTGGTCGCCCTGGTGGAGCGGCTGATCGAGCTGCGCATCTACGTGGAGGCGGCCATCGACTTCCCCGAGGAGGAGATCGACTTCCTGGGCGACGGCCGGGTCGCCGAGATGCTTGCCGCGGTGAAGGCCGAGCTGGCCGCGGTGCGCGCGGCCGCGGGGCAGGGCGCGCTGATGCGCGAGGGCATGAGCGTGGTGATCGCCGGGCGCCCCAACGCCGGCAAGTCGAGCCTGCTCAATGCTCTCACCGAGCAGGAGACCGCCATCGTCACCGACATCGCCGGCACCACCCGCGACGTGCTGCGTGAGCATATCCATATCGACGGCATGCCGCTGCATGTCATCGATACCGCCGGCCTGCGTGACACCCCCGACGCCGTGGAGAAGATCGGGGTAGCTCGGGCCTGGGAGGAGATCGAGAAGGCCGACCGGGTGCTGCTGCTGGTGGATGCCGCCACCTCCGAGGCCAGCGACCCCATGGCCATCTGGCCCGAGTTCGTGGCACGCCTTCCCGACCGCGCGCGGCTCACCCTGGTGCGCAACAAGATCGATGCGAGCGAGGAGGCTCCCGGGCTCGACCTGTCCACCGCCACGCCCATCGTGCGGCTATCGGCGAAGACCGGAGAGGGTGTGGATAAGCTGAAGGAGCACCTGAAGGCGGTGATGGGCTTCACCGCCACCGCCGAGGGACGCTTCTCGGCACGACGCCGCCACCTCGACGCCCTGGATCGCGCCGAGCAGGCCCTGGCCAGCGGCGAGGCCCAGCTCACCGGCTACGGCGCCGGCGAGCTGCTCGCCGAGGACCTGCGGGATGCCCAGCAGGCGCTGGGCGAGATCACCGGGGAATTCAGCGCCGATGACCTGCTGGGCGAGATCTTCGGCAGCTTCTGTATCGGCAAGTAAAGAGGGGGGCTACTCCCCCACCCACCAGTCGCCGCGGTAGTCGGCGGTGTCCCCCAGGAGCGGCACCACGCGTGCCATGGCGTCGGCGAGACGCGCGTCCAGCCCCCAGGGCGGGTTGACCACCAGCATGCCGCTGCCGAACATGCCGCGCGCCTCCTGGCCCGGCTGTCGCTGGCGCAGCTCGCTGCGCCACACCTTGCGTATCCCGCCCGCCTTCACCGCCTCCAGCAGCTCATGGTGGCGTCCTGCCGGGAGCAGCGGATACCACACCAGCACCACCGCATGACGTGCCTTGCGCAGGGTCGCCAGCAGGGCCTCGGCCACCTCGCTGTACTCCGCCTTGCGCTCGTAGCTGGGGTCGATCAGCACGCAGAGCCGCGGGGTGGCCACCGGTAGCCGCTCGACCAGCCCCTTGAGGCCGTCGCCATGGATGGCGCGCACCCCTTCCGCGGGGGCCTGGCCCGTGAGGTGGCCATGCTCGCCGGGGTGCAGCTCGAAGAGCAGCTGGCGATCCCGGGGACGCAGGCGTCGCCCCATCCACCAGGGCGACCCCGGATAGTGGCTGAGCCGTCCGGCCCGCGGCTGCGCCTCGGCCAGCGCCGCCAGCCACCCTGCCAGCAGGGGCTCCTCGTCCAGTTTCCGGCGCGCCTCCCACAGCAGCAGCACCCCCTCACGGTACTCGTGCAGCCTAGCGGTCTCCTCCGCGGTCAGGGGGTAGACACCCCGGCCGGCATGGGTATCGATGAACGTAATGGGTGAATCTTTACGTAATAGGTGATCGATGACCGCATGCAGGGTCAGGTGCTTGTGGATATCGGCGAAGTTGCCGGCGTGGTAGGCGTGCTGGTAAGAGAGCATGGGTCCGGATCCGCGAATCGGCAAGGGACACAAAGGGCCCGCCACGGCTGTGGCGGGCCCGACAGGTTACCGCTGGAGGTCGAGGCGACGACGCTTACTGGAAGCGGCTCTCGATCGGCGTGAGCGTGATCTCGACGCGACGGTTCTGGGCGCGTCCCGCCTCGGTGTTGTTGCTGGCCACCGGCTGGTTCTCACCATAGCCCACCATGTTGAGACGGGCACCCGCCACGCCAGCATTCATCAGGTAGTTGCCCACCGCCTGGGCGCGTCGCTCGGAGAGACGCTGGTTGTAGCCGGCATCACCGGTGCTGTCGGTGTGGCCGGCGATGTTGACCCGGGTGTCGTCGTACTGGGTCAGGATGCGGGCGACGTCGTTGAGCGCGCTGCGGGCGTTAGGGGTCAACTCGCTGGAGTCGAAGCCGAAGGTCACCTCGCTGGGCATGTTGAGCACGATGTCGTCGCCACGGCGATCGACGCCGATGCCGGTGCCCTGAGTGCTCTGGCGCAGCTGCTCCTCCTGGCGGTCCATGTAGGCGCCGATGCCGGCCCCGGCGGCAGCACCCACGGCGGCCCCCACCAGGGCGCGGTCACGGCGGCTGGTGCTGCCGTCGCCGCTCAGGGCGCCGGCCACGGCACCCACCGCCGCGCCGATGGCGGCACCGGTGCCGGTCTGGTTGCGGTCGGTCTGGCCGCTGTAAGGGTCGGTGGTGGCACAGCCGGCCAGCAGCACGGCGGCGGCCAGCGGGGCCATGAAACGAAGGGGCTTGGTCATCGTGGCATTCTCCTTGGTTGGGTCGTTGGCCCGGTCGATCATCCCTGGGGCCGTCAATGGCAGCGATTGCGATGAGCGTAGCACAGGCGTCATCAGGTCTCGTCGATGGACGCCAGCAGTTCGTTCAAGAATAGTAGACCTCGGGGGGAGGCTTGAAGCCTGTCGGCGTCTTCCACCAGAAGTCCTTTTTTGCGGGCGCCGGCGAGCCGTGCCGCGAGCCTCTCCCGCGGCTGGCCGGTGGCGGCCTCCCACACGGCCATCGGCACCCCCTCGGGGAGGCGCAGGGCATTCATGGCGAACTCCAGCGCCAGCTCCTCGTGGTCGACGGGATGGGCATCGGCGACGAAGCCACGCGGGTCCTGGCGGCGGCGCAGGTAGGCCTCCGGCTGGCGGCTCTTCCAGCGGCGCTCGATGGCCAGGCCGCCGGCACCATCGGCCCGGCTCAGCTTGCCGTGGGCCCCGGCGCCGATCCCCAGGTAGTCGCCGAAGCGCCAGTAGTTGAGGTTATGGCGCGAACGCCTCCCCGGGCGGGCATACGCCGAGATCTCGTAGCGCTGCAGGCCCGCCGCCTCCAGGCGCTCGTGGCCACGATCCTGGATCTCCCACAGCGCCTCCTCCTCGGGCAGCGCCGGCGGGTAGCGGTAGAACTCGGTGTTGGGCTCCAGGGTGAGCTGGTACCAGGAGAGGTGCTCCGGCGCCAGCGCCAGGGCCCTCTCCAGGTCCGCCAGGGCCATCTCCGGCGTCTGCCCGGGCAGGCCGTGCATCAGGTCGACGTTGAGGTTGTCGAAGCCCGCCGCGCGCGCCTCGGCAAAGGCGGCCTCGGCGTCGTCACCGTCGTGGATACGGCCCAGTGCCGCGAGCTGCTCGGCCTGGAAGCTCTGTACCCCCAGCGACAGGCGGTTGATCCCGGCCTCGCGGTACCCGGCGAAGCGGCCGCGCTCCAGGGTGCCGGGGTTGGCCTCCAGGGTGATCTCGCTATCGGCCGCCAGCGGCAGGCGCGCGGCGACCCCGTTAAGCAGGCGACGGTAGAAGCCGGCGGAGAGCAGGCTCGGGGTGCCGCCGCCGATGAAGACGCTGGCAAGCTCGCGCCCGCCGGCGAGCGGCAGGTCGGCATCGAGGTCGGCGAGCAGCGCCTCGAGGTACTCTGCCTCGGGCAGCGTCGCCGAACGGCCGATGCCGTGGGAGTTGAAATCGCAGTAGGGGCACTTGCGCACGCACCAGGGCACGTGCACATAGAGCGAAAGCGGGGGCAGCGAGGTCATGGGGCCTTGTCGCCGCCGCGGAAGCGTTCGACCAGCGCCTGCAGTGCCCGTCCGCGATGGCTCAGGCGGTTCTTCTCCGCCGCCGGCAGCTCGGCGACGCTCAGCCCTTGGTCGGGGAGCCAGAACAGCGGGTCATAGCCGAAGCCGCCCTCACCACGGGGGTGCGCGAGGATCTCGCCCTCCCAGCTCCGCTGGACGATGATCGGCACGGGGTCCTCGGCATGGCGCAGGAAGACCAGCACGCACCAGTAGCGCGCGGTGCGCCGCCCCTCGGGCACCTCGGCCAGGGCCTCGAGCAGCCGCGTGTTGTTGCGCGCATCGCTCTTGGGCTCGCCGGCGAAGCGCGCCGAGTAGATACCGGGCGCCCCGTCGAGGGCATCGACTTCCAGCCCCGAGTCGTCGGCCAGGGCCGGCAGGCCACTGACGCGGCTCGCCTCGCGGGCCTTGAGCAGGGCGTTCTCGACGAAGGTCAGGCCGGTCTCCTCCACCTCGGGCACGGCGAAGTCGGACTGGGGACGCACCTGCATGCCCAGCGGCGCCAGCAGCTGGGCGAACTCGCGCAGCTTGCCGGGGTTGCCGCTGGCCAGCACCAGGGTCGCGGATAGGGTCATCGGGCTCCTCTCGGTGACGGGGGGGGCCTTATCCAAGGGTGACATGCTCCTGGATCAGCCCCACCAGGGTTTCGGCGGCGTTGTCCGCGGTGGTGTCGAGATGCACCAGGTGCAGGCGCTCCTCATCGGCGAAGGGCTCGAAGCGTCGCTGCTGGCTGGCCAGCACCGCCAGGCTCTCCTCGACGGCGCCTCCCTGGCGGTGGGCACGCTTCTCGATGCGCCGGCGCAGGGTCGCGTCGTCGGCCTCGAAGCTGACCAGCAGGCAGGGCAGGCCGCGCGCCTCGGCCTGCTGGCGCAGCAGATCGCGCTGGGCCCGGGTCAGGCAGGTGGCATCCACGCAGGCGGGGATGCCGGCATCCAGCAGCAGGCCGGCGCAGCTCGCCAGGCGCCGGTAGGTGGCCGCCGTGGCCGCCTCGCCGAAGATATCCACAGCCGTGGCGTCGTCGTCCTGTGGATGGATCGAGGCGTCGTCGGCCTGAGCCAGGCGCTGGCGCTCCGCCTCGGAGCTGACGCGGATCGCCCCGAGGCCGGTGACCAGTCCGCGGGTGAAGCGGCTCTTGCCGCTGCCGGAGACCCCCACGGCGATGATCAGCGGCGGGAAACGGAACTCGGCGATGCGCTCGGCCAGCGCCAGGTAGCGACGGCACTCGGCCATGCTCTCGGCGAGCAGGGCGGGGTGCTCCGGATCCCGGCCGGCGGCGGGGCGACGGCGCAGGGCGCGGCGCGCGGCGCTTACCGCGTGGCAGGTGCCGTAGAGCGACAGCAGGCGGGCCAGCTCGTAGTCACCGGCATAACGCAGGTAGCGATCCAGCGCTAGCCGGGTCAACGCCGGGGCCTCGCGCCCCTCCAGGCCGACCAGCAGCGCCGCCAGGTCGCTGGCGGGGTCGTCGGCGAGCTCGGCGCCGGGCACCTCGAGGTCGCGTCCGATGGCGTTGACCAGCAGCGGCCGGCCCTCGTGGCACAGCCGGCTGCCGGGGTGGCGGTGCGCCCAGCTCGGCACCCGCCGTGCGGCCCGCGCCTCGAGCAGCGGGGTCAGGCGCACCCGGTCCTGCTCGAACCAGCGGCCGAGCTGGTCGAGCCGCTGGCGCTCCTCGTCATCGAGCAGGGCCTCGCGGATCGCCGCCAGCTCGGCCGTCATGGTGCGCGCGAGGGGCTCGCCGGCAGGCTGCCCTTCGGCGTCGTGGGAAGCCGCCCCGCGATGGTAGGCCACCAGGGCGTCGATCAGCGCCTCCAGCTCCAGGCTCTCGCCGCTGGCGGCCGGGTCGGCGGTGGGGGGTGAGCGCATGGCGATTCTCCCGCTGGGGGTGGACAGGTCAGGCCTCGCGCTGCATCGCGTCGAAGGCCTTCTCGGCGGCATCCAGGGTGAACTGGATGTCCTCCGGGGTATGGGCACTGGACATGAAGCCCGCCTCATAGGCCGAGGGTGCCAGGTAGACCCCCTCGTCGAGCATCGCCGAGAAGAAGCGGCGGAAGGCGTCGGCGTCGCAGGCGGTGGCCTGGGCGAAGTTGTCCACCCGGCTCTGGCCGGTGAAGAAGAGCCCGAACATGCCCCCGGCACGCTGGGTGATCATCTCCACGCCGGCGGCGTCGGCACGCTCCTGGAGGCCGTGGCAGAGGGTCTCGACGCGCTGCGCCAGGGCATCGTGGAAGCCGGGCTCGCGCAGCTTGGTGAGCAGGGCAATGCCCGCGGCCATGGCCAGCGGGTTGCCGGAGAGGGTACCCGCCTGGTAGATGGGCCCCAGCGGCGAGATGTTCGACATGATCGCCTCGCTGCCGCCGAAGGCCCCCACGGGCATGCCGCCGCCGACGATCTTGCCCAGGCAGGTGAGATCGGGGCGCACCCCGTAGTGGGCCTGGGCGCCGCCCATGGCCACCCGGAAGCCGGTCATCACCTCGTCGAAGATCAGCACGCTGTCATGGGCGTCACAGACCCGGCGCAGGCTCTTCAGGAAGCCCGGCTGGGGCGGGATGCAGTTCATGTTGCCGGCCACCGGCTCGACGATGATGCAGGCCACCTGGTCGCCGATCTCCTCGAAGCACTGCTCCACGGCATCGATGTCGTTGTAGGCCAGGGTCACGGTGTGCTCGGCCAGCGACGCCGGCACCCCGGGGGAGCTGGGCTCGCCGTGGGTCAGCGCCCCCGAGCCCGCCTTGACCAGCAGCGAGTCGGAGTGGCCGTGGTAGTTGCCCTCGAACTTGATGATCTTGTCGCGCCCGGTGACGCCGCGCGCCAGGCGGATCGCCGACATGGTGGCCTCGGTGCCGGAGTTGACCATGCGCACCATCTCGATGGAGGGGATCATCTCGCAGATCAGGTCCGCCATGGTGGTCTCGATGGCGGTGGGGGTGCCGAAGGAGAGGCCGCCGTCGAGCCGGCTGCGCACCGCGCCGAGCACCTCGGGGTCGGCGTGACCGGTGATCATCGGTCCCCAGGAGCCCACGTAGTCCACGTAGCGCTTGCCCTCCACGTCGAACAGGTAGGCACCCTGGGCGCGCTCCATGAACACCGGCGGACGCTGCAGCCCCTTGAAGGCGCGTACCGGGGAGTTGACCCCGCCGGGGATGTGTCGGCAGGCCTGGGCGAAGAGCTCGGCGGAGGTGGTCATGTCGTGTCTCGTCCTCGAGGCTGTGGATAATTCTCTGGATAAACTATTCACAGGGGGTGAAGTGGCGGTGAACACCGCCCATCTGGGCGTATCCGCGGCCCCCATGTCTCTCCCCATTCTCGGTGCTCCGGCCCGCAAAGGCCATACCCCCTCAGCGAGAGGCCGGGGTAGCATGCGGTGAGAGCCCCGGCAGGCGCCACAGCCGCCGGGGCAGCCGCTGGGCCTGGCCCGGTCGCCAGCCGTGGGCCAGCGCCTCCCAGGTAAAGGCCTGAGCCTGCTCGCAGGCCGCCACCAGCGACTCGCCGGCGGCCAGCCGCGCCGCCAGGCAGGACGCCAGGGTGCAGCCGGAGCCGTGGAAGCGCCCGTCCAGCCGCGGCCAGCTCCACTGGCGACTCTGGTCCGGCGTGTGCAGGGTGTGCGCCACCCGCCCTTGCGGGGTGCCCGGTACCGGGTCGTCGGTGGCGGTCACCAGCACCCCCTGGCAGCCCAGCTGCATCAGAGCCACGGCCCGCTCGGTATCCTCCTCGAGACCCGGGGAGAGCCGCGCCAGCTCCCCCCGGTTGGGGGTGAGGATATCCACCCGCGGCAGCAGTCGCTCCCGGTAGGCGTCGACCAGCTCGATTGTGGATAACTCCCGGCCGCCGCCGGCACGCAGCACCGGGTCGGCCACCACCGGCACCCCGGGGAAGCGCCCGAGGATATCGGTGACGGCGTCCAGGGTCGCCAGGTCGGCCACCAGCCCGACCTTGATCGCCGCCACCGCGAACTCGTCGAGGGCGGCGACGCTCTGGCGCATCAAGGCGGGGTCGGCGGGCACCATGGCGGCGACGTCGCGACAGGACTGCACGGTCAGGGCGGTGGGCACGGTCAACGCCCAGCCGCCCGCTGCGGCCACCGCCTCGGCGTCGGCCACCAGGCCGGCGCCGCCGGTGGGGTCGTGGCCGGCCAACACCAACACCGTGGGCAGGTGGGGCTCGAGGGCCGCCTCGCCGGCCATCAGAAGGGCTTGAGCACGGCAAGGAAGATGATGATCAGCAGGGCGATCACCGGCAGCTCGTTGAACCAGCGGAAGAAGACATGACCCCGCTTGCAGCGCGCCTCGGCGAACTGCTTCAGGTAGATCAGGCAGACATGGTGGTAGCCCACCAGCAGCGCCACCAGCAGCAGCTTGGCGTGGATCCAGCCCTGGGTCAGCCAGCCGGGGTTGAGCACCAGCAGCATGCCGCCGAACAGCAGCACGGCGATCATCGAGGGGGTCATGATGCCGCGGTAGAGCTTGCGCTCCATGACCAGGAAGTGGTCGATCGCCTGCTGCTCGCCACGGTCGCGCGCCATGGCGTGGTAGACATAGAGCCGTGGCAGGTAGAAGAGGGCGGCGAACCAGGTGACCATGGCGATCAGGTGCAGGGCCTTGAACCACAGGGTCATGGGAGCTCCTTGCGGGAATGGGGAAGTGGGTGCGGCGTCAGTCCTCGACGCGGTAGAAGCGTTCGATGGCGCCGCGGGTGATGATACCGGAAATCCGCTTCTGCTTCGGCCGGTGGCCGTGCTCCACGTAGAGGGCATCGAGCATCGAGTCGTTGAGCTTATTGAAGGCCTCGGAGAGGGTGGCCTGCAGCCCGATAGGGGCCAGCTCCAGGCGCACCCCGGGGATCTCGAGCAGGTCCACGGGGGGCGCCTCCTCCTTGTCGCGGGTCTTCTCCCGCGCCTTGTCCCTGACCTTCTCCTTGAGCTTGCGCTTCCTGACCGGCTTCTCCTCGCCGACGCCCTCCGTCGCCGCCTCCTCGGCGGGCACATCGCTCTCCTCCTCCTCGGCGGCGCGCTTCTCCTCCTCGGCCGCCTGCTCGGTGAGCCAGCGGGCCAGGTCGGCGGCCTTCAGCGCCAGCACCGGCTTGTCGTCGCTGGAGCGCTCGATCAACACCCACACCGGTTCCGACTCCAGCAGCGCGCGCGCCTTCTCGCGGCTCACCATGCGCTGGGTGCGTACCAGCCGGCGCTCCATCACCGCCGGCACCGAGACCCGGGAGAGCGCCTGCATCAACGGCTGCTGCAGGGGGTGCAGCCCCTGGCGGGTCACGCTGATGAAGAAGCCACCGCAGCGGCACAGCTGGCGAGCGGTGAGGCAGGAGACCACCACCGCCAGCATGCCGGGGAGGATGATGTTGGGATTGTGGGTCAGCTCGAGCAGCGCCATCAGCGCCGCCAGCGGGGCCTGCAGCACCGCGCCCATCATCGCCGCCATGCCCAGCATGGCGTAGAGGGCCGGATCGGAGGCCTCGATGGGCAGCAGCCACTGGCCGGCCAGGCCGCACAGCGCCCCGGCGGCACCACCCACCACCAGCACCGGACCGATGATGCTCACCGGGATCCCGCAGGCCACGGTGCCGGCGGTGAGCAGCAGCTTGCCGACGGCCACGGCGAGCAGCACGTCCACCGCCACCGAGCCGGAGAGCGTCGCCTGCAGGGTGTCGTAGCCCATGCCCTGGACCTGGGGGTACCACCAGGCCACCGCGGCCACCACGCCACCCGCCAGCAGGAAACGCAGCGCCATGGGCAGGCCCTCGAGGCGCGGTCCCAGCCGCGAGACCCGCACGAAGAGCCCCGCCAGCAGGCCGATGGCCAGGGCGCTGACGATGATCCAGGGCAGATCGAGGAGGGAGTTGAGATGGAGGTCGGGCACGCCGATCGCCGGGTCGGGGCCGTAGACCAGCTGTGCCACCACCGCGCCCATGGTGGAGGCCAGGATCACCGGCATGAAGCCGATGATGGTGTACTCCATCATCACCACCTCCATGGCGAAGATCACCCCGGCGATGGGCGTGTTGAAGGAGGCGGCGATGCCCGCCGCGGTGCCGCAGGCGACCAGCACCCGCAGGCTGTTGTGGGGCAGGCGCAGGCGCTGCCCCAGGCCGCTGGAGGCGGCCGCCCCGAGATGGATCGCCGGACCCTCGCGGCCGGCGGAGAGCCCCCCCACAACCGAGACCAGGCCCACCACCCACTGGGTGAGCCAGTTGCGCAGCGGGAAGCGTCCCTGGTGATAGGCCAGGCGGTCGATCACGTGGACCACCCCGATCTGGCGCCCGGTGGCGGGCGTCGCCCACATCCACAGGCCGATCAGCGCCACCGCCGCCAGCGGCATCAGGCTGCGCAGCGCCGGCGGCAGGGCCTCGAACGCCTCGGGGCTGCCGCCGGGCAGCAGCCACAGCCCACCGAGCTCCAGCAGGCTGCGGAACCCCACCATCAGCGCCCCGGTCAACAGGCCCGAGACGACCCCCAGCACGCAGAGTTGCGGCAGGGCATCCACGTTGGCAAGCTGTTGACGAAAGCGCTCCAGTCCATGACCGGCATCGAGGCGAGGCAATCGCGGCACGTCGCGGTATCCTTTACGACGGAGGAACGACCCTGGCGGTCCTTCATCTGTGTACCATATACCCGCGGGGCGATGACAGCCCGGCCCCCTCCCTTCCTGGCCGCCATCGCAGCTGACTCGATCTCGATAGCGAAAGGCGTCGGGTACAGGTCTAAAAGGAAACCGGCGAGCCATATCGGCTCTACCCGCACCACTTGCCCCTTCAACCCAAGGAGTCCCACGTGATCAAGGTCGGAATCGTCGGCGGCACCGGCTATACCGGCGTCGAGCTGCTCAGGCTGCTGGCCCAGCACCCCGAGGTGAAGGTCGAGGCCATCACCTCTCGCTCCGAGGCCGGCCAGGCCGTCGCCGAGCTCTACCCCAACCTGCGCGGCCACTACGACGGCCTGACCTTCAGCGAGCCCGACGCCGAGCGCCTGGGCGCCTGCGACGCCGTCTTCTTCGCCACCCCCCATGGCGTCGCACACGCCCTGGCCGGGGAGCTGCTCGAACGCGGCACCCGGGTCATCGACCTCTCGGCGGACTTCCGCCTGCGTGACGCCGCGGAGTGGGCGCAGTGGTATGGCCAGCCCCACGGCGCCCCCGAGCTGCTCGAGGAGGCCGTCTACGGCCTGCCGGAGGTCAACCGCGAACGCATCCGCCGCGCCCGCCTGATCGCCGTGCCGGGCTGCTACCCCACCGCGGTGCAGCTCGGCCTGCTGCCGCTGCTGGAGGCCGGCCTGATCGACGCGGACCATGTCATCGCCGACTGCAAGTCCGGGGTCACCGGCGCCGGCCGCGGCGCCAAGGTGCCGTCGCTGCTGGCCGAGGCCAGCGAGTCGATGAAGGCCTACGGGGCGAGCGGCCACCGCCACCTGCCGGAGATCCGCCAGGGCCTGGGCGATGCCGCCGGCCGGGCGGTGGGGCTGACCTTCGTGCCGCACCTCACGCCGATGATCCGCGGCATCCACGCCACCCTCTACGGCCGCCTCACCGGCGAGCCCGGCGACCTCCAGGCGCTGTTCGAGACGCGCTTCGCGGGCGAGCCCTTCGTCGACGTCATGCCCGCGGGCAGCCATCCCGAGACCCGCAGCGTCAAGGGCGCCAACCTCTGCCGTCTCGCCGTGCATCGCCCCGGCGACGGCGACACCGTGGTGGTGCTCTCGGTGATCGACAACCTGGTCAAGGGCGCCTCCGGCCAGGCGATCCACAACCTCAACCTGATGTTCGGCTGCGACGAGAACGCCGGCCTGGCCGCCCCCGCGATGATGCCCTGATCTGACCCTCCCACCGAACATTGAGGGCGCCAAGGGGAGGTCGCAGAGGAGGTCCTACGCCAGGGATGGCGTCGGTAGCGTACAGGGAGGTATTCACAGCGCCTCCTCGTAGACCTCCCCTTCGGATAGCCCGAATAGCCTGTCGGAAAGTTGACCATTTTGCTGGGGTTTGCGGATAATGACCGGTCACACTTTCATGCCCTGGAGTCTTCCATGAGCGAAGCCGAATCCTTCGTCCCTACGCCGCTGATGCTCTCCGCCAGCGCCAGGGCCCGGCTGCGGGCGCTGATCGAGGAGGAGGGCAACCCCGGGCTCAAGCTGCGCGTCTACGTGACCGGCGGCGGCTGCTCCGGCTTCCAGTACGGCTTCGATTTCGCCGACGAGGTCGCCGAGGACGACACCCTGGTCGAATTCGGCGACGTCGCCCTGGTGGTCGACCCGCTCTCCTACCAGTACCTGGTCGGCTCCACGGTGGACTACGAGGAGGGCCTCGCCGGCGCCCGCTTCCTGGTCCAGAACCCCAACGCCACCACCACCTGCGGCTGCGGGGCCTCCTTCATGGTCTGAGCGCCAGCAGCGTGTAATTCCCCAACTTGACGCTTTCGGGGTTTCTCGCCATGGTTGAAATGGCGAGTCCCATCAGAAAAGTCCCAAGAACGGGGAATCCCATGAAACAATCGACCTTCCTGAAACATAGTGTCCTGGCCAGCGCCCTCGCGCTAGGTACCGGCCTGGCCGGCGCCGCCCTGGCCCAGACCCCCACCGTCAACGTGGTCACCGACCCCAGCTTCGTCCCCTTCGAGATGATGGATACCGAGACCGGCGAAATGGTCGGCTTCGACATGGACATCATCAACGAGCTGGCCGAGCGCGCCGGCTTCGAGGTCAACCTGACCACCATGGAGTTCAACGGCATCATCCCGGCCGTCCAGACCGGCAGCCAGGAGATCGCCATCGCCGGCGTGACCATCACCGAGGAACGCGCCGAGATCGTCGACTTCTCCGACCCCTACTACGACTCGGGCCTGCGCATCATGGTCCGCGCCGACAACGACGAGGTGGAGACCCTCGAGGACCTCGAGGGGCTGAGCGTGGCCACCAAGATCGGCTCCACCAGCTACGACTTCCTCCAGGAGAACCTCGGCGAGAACGCCGAAATCACCCCCTACCCGGGCACCTCTGACATGTACATGGCGTTGCTCGGCGGCAACGTCGATGCCGCCTTCTACGACGCGCCCAACGTCGGCTACTTCGCCCAGACCCGCGGCGAGGGGCGCACCAAGGTGGTAGGGCCGCTCTATGAGGGTCAGCAGTACGGCATCGTCTTCCACCAGGGCAGCGAGTGGGTCGAGCCGGTGAACGAGGCGCTGGCGGCCATGAAGGAGGATGGCACCTACGACGAGATCTACACGAAGTGGTTCGGCGAGGCGCCCAGCGACGACTGAGGCGACCTCCCGCGCCAGCGTCGCCATGCAGGCGACGAGAGTGTCCGCGGGGCCGGGCGGCATGACCACCCGGCCCCGTGTCGTTCAATGTTCCCGGAGACTCCCTCGTGGACGTGACCTTCCAATTCGACTGGTCGGCCGCCTTCGGCTCGATCCCCCACCTGTTGCCGGGGGTCCCCTGGACCCTGCTGATCTCCTTCGGCGGCCTGGCCATCGGCTTCGTGATCGGCATCATCTTCGGCCTGATGCGCATCAGCTCGCTCATCTGGCTGCGCCTGCCCGCCGTCTTCTACATCGAGGTGTTCCGCGGCACCCCCATCCTGGTGCAGGTGCTGTTCATCTTCTATGGCCTGCCGCAGATCCTCGGCGGCCCCATCAACGCCCTGACCGCAGGGATCGCCGCCATCGCCGTCAACTCCGGCGCCTACATCTCCGAGGTGGTGCGCGGTGGGGTGCAGTCCATCGAGCGCGGCCAGCGCGAGGCCTCGCTCTCCCTGGGCCTGTCGCGGACCCAGGCCTTCCGCTACGTGATCTGGCCCCAGGCCTTCCGGCGCATGATCCCGCCGCTGGGCAACCAGGCGATCATCAGCATCAAGGATACCTCGCTGTTCTCGGTGATCGGCGTCGGTGAGCTGGTGCGCCAGGGACAGATCTACATCGCCACCACCTTCACCGCCATGGAGGTCTACCTGATGGTGGCGGTGCTCTACCTCGCCATCACCTGGACCCTCTCGATCGTGCTGCGCCAGCTCGAACGCCGCGGCCTGGTCGGACAATAAGGGGAGCTCACGCATGACACAGAACGAGAACGCGACCGCTCCCATCGTGCGGATGGAAAAGGTCAACAAGCACTTCGGCAGCCTGCACGTGCTCAAGGAGATCGACCTCGAGGTGATGCCGGGGGAGGTGGTGGTGATCATCGGCGCCAGCGGCTCGGGCAAGTCGACCCTGATCCGCTGCATCAACGGCCTGGAGGAGTTCCAGTCCGGACACATCGAGGTGGACGGCAACGAACTCACCCCCCACGGCAAGAGCGGCAAGGCCCTGCAGAAGATCCGCACCGAGGTGGGCATGGTGTTCCAGCAGTTCAACCTCTTCCCCCACTTGAGCGTGCGTGACAACGTCACCCTCGCGCCGATGAAGGTGCGCGGCTGGAGCAACGAGGACGCGGTGGAGACCGCGGAACGCCTGCTGGAGCGGGTCGGCATCGCCGACCAGGCCGACAAGTACCCCACCCAGCTCTCCGGGGGCCAGCAGCAGCGCGTGGCCCTCGCCCGCGCCCTGGCCATGGAGCCGCGCCTGATGCTGTTCGACGAGCCCACCTCGGCGCTCGACCCGGAGATGATCGGCGAGGTGCTCGACGCCATGCGCGAGCTGGCACGGGAGGGCATGACCATGATCATCGTCACCCACGAGATGGGCTTCGCCCGCGAGGTGGCCGACCGGGTCATCTACGTCCACAAGGGCGAGATCGCCGAGGAGGCGCCCCCCGAGACGATCTTCGACAGCCCCGCCGACGAACGTACACGCAGCTTCCTGTCGCGGGTGCTCAAGCACTGAGAACAGCCTCATCGGCGCCGAGAAGGGCCCTGTCGCGCGGCGACAGGGCCCTTTTTTCGCCTGTGGAAAAGATTGAGGCCGAGACCGCCATGAACCGCCGGAGAGGCTGCCACCGCGGGCCTCGTGGATAACCGGCCCGGTTGTTCACAGCCGCGGGCACAAGCCCGGTAGCCGGCGGTGGACAAGCGGTGCAGCGACGACGCTGTGGACAAGCGGGCACTCCATCCACAGGCTCTCGACCGGGCGTGCGCAGGCAGTCAGCCGTTTTCCCAAAGAAGGGTTAACAACGCAAGCCTTTGGTTAACAATGAATAAGGGCGCTTATCCACGGTTTTTGTCCACACTAGTAGTCACAACCACAACAGAACTTCTCTCTTTATATATTGGATATTGATTACTAGGAGAACCCGGAAGCGAACGGCTGGGTTCACGGTGTGGAAAACCCTGACGATTACCCACAGGAGGTTTATACTGGCGGGCTGATTCCATTCCCCCGACCGAAGAGAGGCGCCGCGGCGCCAACGAGGTGCACCTTGGATTACCCCGACCGCTTCGACGTCATCGTCATCGGCGGCGGCCATGCGGGAACCGAAGCCGCCCTGGCCGCCGCGCGCATGGGCTCCCGGACCCTGCTGCTGACCCACAACATCGAGACCCTGGCCAGATGTCCTGCAACCCGGCCATCGGTGGCATCGGCAAGAGTCACCTGGTCAAGGAGATCGATGCCCTGGGCGGGGCCATGGGCCTGGCCACCGACCTCGGGGGAATCCAGTTCCGGGTGCTCAACGCCCGCAAGGGGCCGGCGGTGCGCGCCACCCGCGCCCAGGCCGACCGTATCCGCTACAAGGCGGCCATCCGCGGCATGCTGGAGAACCAGCCCAACCTGACGCTCTTCCAGCAGGCGGCCGGCGACCTGATCGTGGAGCAGGACACCGTGCGTGGCGTGGTCACCGAGACCGGTATCCGCTTCCTCGGCGAGACGGTGGTGCTGTGCACCGGCACCTTCCTCGGCGGGGTGATCCATATCGGCCTGGACAGCAGCCGCGGCGGGCGCGCCGGCGACCCGCCCTCCAACCGCTTGGCCGAGCGCCTGCGCGCCCTGCCGTTCCGGGTCGACCGCCTCAAGACCGGCACCCCGCCGCGCCTGGATGCCAGGAGCCTGGACTTCTCGCGGCTCGAGGAGCAACCCGGCGACACCCCCACCCCGGTGATGTCGTTCATGGGACGCCGCGACCAGCACCCGCGCCAGGTCAGCTGCCATATCGCCCACACCAACGAGCGCACCCACGAGATCATCCACGCCAACCTCGACCGGTCGCCGATGTACTCGGGAACCATCGAGGGGGTCGGCCCGCGCTACTGCCCCTCCATCGAGGACAAGGTGCATCGCTTCGCCGACAAGACGAGCCACCAGGTCTTCATCGAGCCGGAGGGCCTCGACACCCACGAGCTCTATCCCAACGGCATCTCCACCTCGCTGCCCTTCGACGTGCAGCTGCAGGTGGTGCGCTCCATGCAGGGGCTCGAGAACGCCCATATCACTCGCCCGGGCTATGCCATCGAGTACGATTTCTTCGACCCCCGCGACCTGCGCCATTCGCTGGAGACGAAGTTCATCGGCAACCTCTACTTCGCCGGCCAGATCAACGGCACCACCGGCTACGAGGAGGCCGGTGCCCAGGGGCTGCTGGCCGGGCTCAACGCCGCCCGCCGTGCCCAGGGGCTGGAGGCCTGGTACCCCGGCCGCGACGAGGCCTACCTCGGCGTGCTGGTGGATGACCTGATCACCCTCGGCACCCGGGAGCCCTACCGCATGTTCACCTCGCGGGCCGAGTACCGCCTGCTGCTGCGCGAGGACAATGCCGACCTGCGCCTCACCGAGCGCGGCCGCGAGCTGGGCCTGGTGGACGATGCCCGCTGGACCGCCTTCAGCGAGAAGCGCGAGGCGATCGAGCGCGAGAGCGCCCGCCTCAAGGCCAGCTGGGTGCAGCCCGGCAGCGCCGCGGCCGGGGTCATCGCCGAGAAGACCGGCAAGGCCCCGGCCCGCGAGTACAGCCTGATGGACCTGCTCAAGCGCCCGGAGCTCGGCTATGCCGACGTCGCGGGCCTGCCTGGCCTCGACGGGACGCCGGTCACTGACGCGGCGGTGGCCGAGCAGGTGCAGATCCAGGCCAAGTACCAGGGCTACATCGACCGCCAGCAGGAGGAGATCGCCAAGCTCAAGCGCCACGAGGCGACCCCGCTGCCGGCCGACCTGGACTATGCCCGGGTCGACGGGCTCTCCCATGAGATCCGCCAGAAGCTCGCCGAGGCGCGTCCGGAGACCCTGGCCCAGGCCGCACGCATCTCCGGGGTCACCCCGGCGGCGGTCTCGATCCTGCTGATCCACCTCAAGAAGCGCCGCCTGCTCGACGAGCAGCGGGCGGCCAGCGCATGACGATGGTCGCCGATGCCGTGGCAGAGCGCCTCGACGCGGGGCTGGCGGGACTGGGCATCGCCGTGGACGCCGAGCAGCGCGGGCGGCTGCTCGCCCTGGTCGGCCTGTTGCACAAGTGGAACCGCGCCTATAACCTCACCGCGATACGCTCCCCCGAGGAGATGGTGGCGCGCCACCTGCTCGACAGCGCCGCGGTGCTGCCCCACGTGAGGGGCCCCAGGCTGCTCGACGTGGGCGCCGGGCCCGGCTTCCCGGGACTGGTGCTGGCGATCCTGGCCCCCGGGCTCGAGGTCACCCTGCTCGACAGCAACGGCAAGAAGGTGCGTTTCCAGCGCCAGGCGGTGATGGAACTGGGACTTACCAACGTCACCCCCGTGCAGGCGCGCATCGAGGCCTTCGAGGGGCGCTTCGACCAGGTGATCTCGCGGGCCTTCGCGAGCCTCGGCGACTTCGTCGGCCTGACCCGCGAGCGGGTGGCCGACGGTGGCCAGTGGCTGGCCATGAAGGGCCCCGCGGTGGAGGAGGAGCTCGCCGGACTGCCCCCCGAGGTGGGCCCGGTGGCCCGCCACGCCCTCGAGGTGCCGTTCGAGGTGGGCACCCGCCTGCTGGTGGTGCTCGAGCGCCGGGCCCCGGAGCGGGCCCCCTGACAACCCGCGTTTCCCCGCAACGGAGTTGCCCGTGACCAAGATCATCGCCTTGACCAACCAGAAGGGTGGCGTCGGCAAGACCACCACCGCGGTCAACCTCGCCGCCAGCCTGGCGGCCCTCGACCGCCGAGTGCTGCTGGTCGACCTCGATCCCCAGGGCCATGCCACCATGGGCAGCGGCGTCGACAAGCACGAGCTCGACGGCAGCGTGCTCGAGGTGCTGTTGGGGGAGCGCGATGCCGCCGGGGTGATCCTCGACTGCCCCGAGGCCGGCTATGCGCTGCTGCCGGGCAATGGTGACCTGACCGCCGCCGAGGTGGCGCTGCTGGATCGCGAGGCGGGGCGCGAGCGCTGCCTGGACGACGCCCTGGCGGTGGTCGCCGGCGAATACGACGTGGTGCTGATCGACTGCCCGCCCTCGCTCAACATGCTCACGGTCAACGGCCTGACCGCCGCCCACGGGGTGCTGATCCCGCTGCAGTGCGAGTTCTATGCCCTGGAAGGGCTCTCGGCGCTGCTCGATACCGTGGAGCAGATCAAGGACAGCGTGAACCCGGAGCTGGAGATCTACGGCATCCTGCGCACCATGTTCGATGCCCGCAACAGCCTGACCCGGGACGTCACCAAGCAGCTGCGCGACTACTTCGGCGATACCCTGCTCAAGGCCACCATCCCGCGCAACGTGCGGGTGGCCGAGGCGCCCAGCCACGGCCTGCCGGTCACCAAGTACGCGCGCTTCTCGCGCGGCAGCCAGGCCCACCGGGTGCTGGCCAAGGAACTGATTCGGCGCCTGTCGCTGTAGTCGCCCGATACGACGCAACCGTGATGAGGGAATGTCGATGACGCGTAAACGCGCCCTGGGACGCGGCCTGGATGCCCTGATCGGCTCCGGCGCTCGCCGCCGCGAGAGCCTGGACCTGCCCGAGGTCCCCCTGGAGGAGACGGCGGACGACACGGCGCCTGCTCCGGCCGCCGAGCCCGCCGCCGGCGAGCGCCTGGAGCGCCTGCCCCTGGGGCAGCTCTCCCGCGGCAAGTACCAGCCGCGTCGCGACATCCAGCCCGAGGCCCTCGAGGAACTGGCCGACTCCATCCGCGCCCAGGGGGTGATGCAGCCCATCGTGGTGCGCCCGGTGGGCGAGGAACGCTACGAGATCATCGCCGGCGAACGCCGCTGGCGGGCCGCCCAGCTCGCCGAGCTGGACGTGATTCCGGCGGTGATCCGCGAGGTCAGCGACGAGGTGGCCCTGGCCCTGGCGCTGATCGAGAACATCCAGCGCGAGAACCTCAACCCCATGGAGGAGGCGCTGGCCCTCAAGCGGTTGCTGGAGGAGTTCGAGCTGACCCAGCAGCAGGTGGCCGACGCGGTGGGCAAGTCCCGCGCCCAGGTCGCCAACCTGCTGCGGCTGATGGCGCTGGATCCGGAGGTGCAGACCCTGCTCGAGCGCGGCGACCTCGACATGGGCCATGCCCGCGCCCTGCTGGCGCTCTCTGCGGTCAAGCAGCGCCAGGCCGCCCACGAGGTGGTCAACCGCGACCTCACCGTGCGGGCCACCGAGGCGCTGGTGAAGCGCCTCCAGGAGGGCGCCCCGGTGCCGGCGGCCAAGGCGGTCGCCGCGAGCCCCGACGTGGCCCGGCTGGAGACCCGGCTCGGCGAGCTGCTCGGCGCGCCGGTGAAGATCCAGCATGGCCGCGGCGGCAAGGGGCGGGTCACCATTCGCTATGCCAGCCTCGACGAGCTCGACGGCATCCTCGAGCACATCCGCTAGGCCATGTGCACCGCTGGCGCAAGTCTGTCGACAATTTCTGCACCTTTGGTCGAAACGTGACCGAAAATCGTACGCGAAGCGGCCCGCTTCAGTTGATGCCCCGGGGGGGCTTCCCTATAATCCGCGGTGGTTTAGGCTGCGGGCCAGGGCTGGGCGCGTGGCGAGCCGGGAGGAAGACCGCATGATCACCCCTCCCGCCGCCCGTCGTCGCGCCCTGGGAAGACGGCAGCTGGGCCTCGCCGCCCTGGGCGTGCTGTTGGTGACGCTGGCGGCCACGCTCGCGGCGGGGCGCGAGGGCGGAGGTTCCGCCCTCAGCGGTGGCCTGGTCGGGCTGCTGCCGCTGGCCTTCTTCGTATGGCGCAGCGGCCAGGCGCGCGGCGGCCGGCAGGCACGCCGCTTCGTGATCAACCTGTATCGCGCGGAAGCGGGCAAGTTCGGTTTGACGGTGGCATTGCTGGCAGTGGTCTTCGTGGCCGTGCCCCCCTCAAACCCGATTTCATTCTTCAGCGCATACGTGGCGACCCTTCTCATGCCCTGGCTGGCACCCTGGCTACGGCGTGAGCGGTCGACCCCACAACCGAGGTGACCTTCGCATGGCAGCAGGCAGTGAAAACACGGCGGCTTACTACATACAGCACCACCTCCAGAACCTGACCTTCGGCAACCATCCCGAGAACGGCTGGTCGCTGGCCCATTCGGCCGAGGAGGCCCGCGAGATGGGCTTCTGGGCGATCCATCTGGATACCATGGGTTGGTCCATCGCCATGGGCCTGCTGTTCATCTGGCTGTTCCGCAAGGCCGGCCGCATGGCCACCACCGGGGTGCCCGGGCCGCTGCAGAACGTCGTCGAGATGGTCATCGAGTTCATCGAGCTCACCGTGCGCGGCGCCTTCCATGGCCGCAACCCGGTGATCGCGCCGCTGGCGCTGACGCTGTTCGTCTGGATCTTCCTGATGAACCTGCTCAAGCTGGTGCCGGTGGACTACGCGCCGCAGCTCTTCTCGCGCCTCGGCATCGAGTACATGAAGCTGGTGCCGACCACCGACCCCAACGCTACCCTGGGCATGGCCATCGGCGTCTTCGCCCTGATCATCTACTACAGTCTCAAGGTCAAGGGCGTGGGCGGCTTCGCCAAGGAGCTCTCGCTGACCCCCTTCAACCACTGGTCGCTGATCCCCTTCAACCTGGTGATGGAAATCATCGGCCTGCTGGTCAAGCCGCTGAGCCTCGGCCTGCGTCTGTTCGGCAACATGTTCGCCGGCGAGGTGATCTTCATCCTGATCGCCCTGCTTCCCTTCTGGGTGATGTGGACCCTGAACGTGCCCTGGGCCATCTTCCACATCCTGGTCATCACCCTGCAGGCCTTCATCTTCACGGTGCTGTCGGTGGTCTACCTGAGCCAGGCCCACGAGCATCACTGAAGTCGATTCCCTTGCAACACCCTTAACCCCAACCCTCAACCCTTAACCCTCACTACTCTCAATCAGGAGCACTACCATGGAACTCGTCTATATCGCTGCCTCCCTCATGATCGGCCTGGGCGCTCTGGGCACCGGCATCGGCTTCGCCATCCTGGGCGGCAAGCTGCTCGAGTCGACCGCTCGCCAGCCGGAGCTGGGCGACCAGCTGCAGACCAAGACCTTCCTGATGGCCGGCCTGCTGGACGCCGTGCCGATGATCGGCGTGGGTATCGCGATGTACCTGATCTTCGTTGTTGCCGGTTGATGAT
The DNA here is from genome assembly GCF_900104135.1 of Halomonas shengliensis. GTDB lineage: Bacteria > Pseudomonadota > Gammaproteobacteria > Pseudomonadales > Halomonadaceae > Halomonas > Halomonas shengliensis. The sequence goes on from NZ_FNIV01000006.1 coordinate 31,612, forward strand.
TGACAGCACCGAGCGCGCCGCGCTCGGTTTGCTTGTTTCCGGTTGCCACGAACCTGTCAGAGGTACCGCCCCGTGAATATCAACATGACGCTGATCGGGCAGACGATCGCCTTCGCGATCTTTGTCTGGTTCTGCATAAAGTACGTGTGGCCGCCGATCAGCAACGCGCTCCACGAGCGCCAGAAGAAGATTGCTGACGGCCTGGATGCGGCCAGCCGTGCCTCGCGCGATCTCGAGCTCGCCCAGGAGCGTGCCGAGCAGACACTGCGCGAGAGCAAGGAGCAGGCTTCACAGATCCTCGAGCAGGCCAACAAGCGCTCCTCCCAGATGATCGAGGAGGCCCGCGAGCAGGCCCGTGCCGAAGGCGAGCGCATCGTCGCGTCCGCCCGCGCCGAGGTCGAGCAGGAAGTCAATCGTGCCAAGGACGAGCTGCGCGCCCAGGTGTCCCGCCTGGCGGTCACCGGCGCCGAGCGGGTCCTGGAAGCCTCCATCGATGAGAAGGCCCATCGCAAGCTGCTCGACGAGCTTGCCGCCGAACTGTGAGGAGGTGATCCATGGCGGAACTGTCTACCGTCGCTAGGCCCTATGCCAAGGCGGCGTTCGAGTACGCACGCGATCACCAGACGCTGGATTCCTGGTCCGACTGGCTGAGCAAGCTGGCCATGGTGGTAATCAGCCGCGAGGCGCTCAAGCTGCTCTCCAGCCCCAAGCTCGACAACGAGCGCAAGGTGGCGCTGGTGACCGAGCTGGCGGAGGTCGACCTCGATGAGGCCGCCTCCCGTTTCCTCGCCTCCCTGGGCGAGAAGGGGCGCCTGGCGGCGCTGGCCGCCATCCGCGAACAGTTCGAGACGCTGCGCGCCGACCACGAGAAGCGGGTCGACGTCACCGTGGTGTCGGCCTACAAGCTCACCAAGGCCCAGCAGGACAAGCTCGCCGGCGCGCTCAAGAAGCGCCTGAATCGCGAAATCTCCATTACCACTCAGGTGGATCCCGAGCTTCTCGGCGGTGTCATCCTGCGTGCCGGCGATACCGTCATCGACGGGTCGGTGCGTGGTCGACTCAACCGCCTCTCCGAAGCGCTAACCGCCTGAGTCTGAGGGACATGGCATGCAGCAACTGAATCCTTCCGAGATCAGCGACATCATCAAGCAGCGTATCGAGAAGCTTGACGTCGCATCCGAAGCCCGCAACCAGGGCACCATCGTCAGCGTCTCCGACGGCATCGTGAAGATTCACGGCCTGGAAGAGGCGATGTTCGGTGAGATGATCGAATTCCCCGGCGGCATCTACGGCATGGTGCTCAACCTCGAGCGTGACTCCGTGGGCGCCGTGGTGCTGGGCGACTACCTGCAGCTCGAAGAGGGCATGACCGCCCAGTGCACCGGCCGCATCCTCGAGGTGCCGGTGGGTCCCGAGCTCAAGGGTCGCGTGGTGGATGCCCTGGGCAACCCCATCGACGGCAAGGGCGACCTCAACGCCAAGCTGACCGACGCGGTGGAGAAGGTCGCCCCGGGCGTCATCACCCGCCAGTCGGTGGACCAGCCGATCCAGACCGGCTTCAAGTCCATCGATGCCATGGTGCCGATCGGCCGCGGCCAGCGTGAGCTGATCATCGGCGACCGCCAGATCGGCAAGTCGGCCATCGCCGTCGACGCCATCATCAACCAGAAGGGCAAGGGCGTCACCTGCATCTACGTCGCCATCGGCCAGAAGCAGTCGACCATCGCCAGCGTGGTGCGCAAGCTCGAGGAGCATGGCGCCATGGAGCACACCATCGTGGTCGCCGCCGGCGCCGCCGACCCGGCCCCGATGCAGTTCCTGGCTCCCTACGCCGGCTGCACCATGGGCGAGTACTTCCGCGACCGCGGCGAGGATGCCCTGATCGTCTATGACGACCTCACCAAGCAGGCCTGGGCCTACCGCCAGGTCTCCCTGCTGCTGCGTCGTCCGCCGGGCCGCGAAGCCTACCCGGGTGACGTCTTCTACCTGCACTCCCGCCTGCTCGAGCGTGCCGCCCGCGTCAACGCTGATTACGTTGAGAAGTTCACCAACGGTGAAGTGAAGGGCAAGACCGGCTCGCTGACCGCACTGCCGATCATCGAGACCCAGGGCGGCGACGTCTCGGCGTTCGTGCCGACCAACGTGATCTCCATCACCGACGGCCAGATCTTCCTCGAGACCGACCTGTTCAACTCGGGCATCCGTCCGGCCATCAACGCCGGCCTATCGGTCTCCCGTGTCGGCGGCTCGGCCCAGACCAAGGTGATTAAGAAGCTCGGCGGCGGCGTGCGTCTGGCCCTGGCCCAGTACCGCGAGCTGGCGGCCTTCTCGCAGTTCGCCTCCGACCTCGACGAGGCGACCCGCAAGCAGCTGGAGCACGGTCAGCGCGTCACCGAGCTGATGAAGCAGAAGCAGTACACGCCGCTCTCCGTGGCCGAGATGGCGCTCACCCTGTACGCCGCCAACGAGGGCTTCCTCGATGACGTCGACGTCAGCAAGGTGCTGGACTTCGAGCGTGCCCTGCACGACTTCATGAAGGCCGAGTACGCCGAGCTGCTCGACAAGATCAACGAGTCCGGCGACTACAACGACGAGATCCAGGCTGGCCTCAAAGAGGGTCTCGAGAAGTTCAAGGCCACTCAGAGCTGGTAATTCCCACGGCCCGCCCCGCCACGGGGCGGGCCCAGGAGCATTCTGAGGGGCCACGAACGGAGTAGATCGCTATGGCAGCTGCAAAAGAGATACGCACCCAGATCGGGAGCATCAAGAACACGCAGAAGATCACCAGCGCCATGGAAATGGTCGCGGCGTCCAAGATGCGCAGGGCCCAGGACCTGATGAAGGCCAGCCAGCCCTACGCGCGTCAGATCCGCAACGTGGTCGCGCATGTCGCCGATGCCAACCCCGAGTATCGCCATCCGTGGATGGTCGAGCGCGACGTCCAGCGCGTCGGTTACATCGTGGTCTCCACCGACCGCGGCCTGTGTGGCGGCCTGAACGTCAACCTGTTCAAGGCCGCCACCCGCGACGCCAAGGGATGGCACGAGCAGGGCGCCGAGCTGGATTTCTGCGCGCTGGGGTCCAAGGCCGGCGGGTTCTTCAAGAACTACGGAGGCAACCTGGTCGCCGCCAAGAGCGGCCTGGGCGAGTCCCCGGAGATGGAAGACCTGATCGGTAGCGTCAAGGTCATGCTGGATGCGTACGACGAGGGCAAGCTGGACCGCCTGTTCGTGGTGTACAACGAGTTCGTCAACACCATGACCCAGAAGCCGGTGGTCCGGCAGCTCCTGCCCATCTCACCCGACATGGGCAGCGATGCGCACCAGGAAGAAGAGAACACGCGTCCCGGTAGCTGGGACTACCTGTATGAGCCGGATGCCAAGGCGCTGCTGGATAGCCTGCTGGTTCGCTTCGTCGAATCCCAGGTGTACCAGGCGGTGGTCGAGAACGGGGCCTGCGAGCAGGCCGCGCGGATGCTGGCCATGAAGAACGCCACCGACAATGCCGGCGGCCTGATCGACGACCTGGAGATGGTCTACAACAAGGCCCGCCAGGCCGCCATCACCCAGGAGATCTCGGAGATCGTCGGGGGCGCCGCCGCCGTATAGCGCCCGGAGGGCAGGGGCCCTCCCGGCACACAGGCTTCATTTGCAGGTACTTTGAGAGGATCGCAAGATGAGCGGACGTATCGTACAAATCATCGGCGCGGTGATTGACGTAGAGTTTCCGCGGGACGACGTTCCCAAGGTCTACGACGCGCTGAACGTCTCGAACGCCGAGACGGTTCTGGAGGTCCAGCAGCAGCTGGGCGACGGCGTGGTGCGCACCATCGCCATGGGCTCCACCGAGGGCCTCAAGCGGGGCATGGAGGCGACCAACACCGGCGCCGCCATCTCCGTGCCGGTCGGCAAGGAGACCCTGGGCCGCATCATGAACGTGCTGGGCCAGCCCATCGACGAGGCCGGTGACATCGGCGAGCAGGAGCGCATGCCGATCCACCGCAAGGCGCCGACCTACGCGGAGCAGGCGGCCTCCAACGAGCTGCTGGAGACCGGCATCAAGGTCATCGACCTGGTCTGCCCCTTCGCCAAGGGCGGCAAGGTCGGCCTGTTCGGCGGCGCCGGCGTGGGCAAGACCGTGAACATGATGGAGCTGATCCGGAACATCGCCACCGAGCACAGCGGCTACTCGGTGTTCGCGGGCGTGGGCGAGCGTACCCGTGAGGGTAACGACTTCTACCACGAGATGACCGAGTCCAATGTCATCGACAAGGTGTCGCTGGTCTACGGCCAGATGAACGAGCCGCCCGGCAACCGCCTGCGCGTGGCCCTGACCGGCCTGACCATCGCCGAGAAGTTCCGCGATGAAGGCCGCGACGTGCTGCTGTTCGTCGACAACATCTACCGCTACACCCTGGCCGGCACCGAGGTCTCCGCGCTGCTGGGCCGCATGCCCTCCGCGGTGGGCTACCAGCCGACCCTGGCCGAGGAGATGGGTGTGCTCCAGGAGCGCATCACCTCCACCAAGACCGGCTCGATCACCTCCGTGCAGGCCGTCTACGTGCCCGCGGATGACCTGACCGACCCGTCCCCGGCGACCACCTTCTCGCACCTGGACGCCACCGTGGTACTGGCGCGTTCCATCGCCGAGCTGGGTATCTATCCGGCCATCGACCCGCTGGACTCCACCTCGCGCCAGCTCGACCCGCTGGTGGTCGGCGAGGAGCACTACAGCACCGCCCGTGGCGTGCAGGGTGTGCTGCAGCGCTACAAGGAGCTCAAGGACATCATCGCTATCCTGGGCATGGACGAGCTCTCCGACGAGGACAAGCTCACCGTCTCCCGGGCGCGCAAGATCCAGCGCTTCCTGTCGCAGCCGTTCTTCGTCGCCGAGGTCTTCACCGGGGCGCCCGGCAAGTACGTGTCCCTCAAGGACACCATCCGCGGCTTCCAGGGCATCCTCAACGGCGAGTATGACGAGCTGCCGGAGCAGGCCTTCTACATGGTGGGTACCATCGACGAAGCGGTCGAGAAAGCCAACCAGTCGAAGTAATCGGCGTCCCACCAGGAGGACTTCGCTATGGCGAACAGCTTCAAGTGCGAGATCGTCAGCGCCGAGGAGGGCATCTTCTCCGGCGAGATCGAGCGCGTGGTCGCCACCGGCCGCATGGGCGAGCTGGGCATCCTGCCCGGCCACGCCCCGCTGCTCACCGAGCTCAAGCCGGGCCCGGTGCGGGTGATCCACGATGGCGAGGAGGAGCACTACTACGTCTCCGGCGGCTTCCTCGAGGTCCAGCCCGACGTGGTGACCATCCTCGCCGACGCCGCCGTCCGCGCCCATGACCTGGACGAGGCGGCGGCCGAGGAGGCTCGTCAGCAGGCGCTCAGGCAGCTGAACGACAAGTCCGCGGAGCTGGACTACACCCGTGCCGCGGCGGAGCTCGCCGAGGCGGCGGCCCAGCTGCGCACCGTCCAGCAGCTGCGCAAGAAGCTCGGCAAGGGCTGAGCCCCGCGCCGGGATGCGCAACGCGCCCCCCTGCCTGGCGGAGACGTCGGGGCAGGGGGGCGTTCTCGTTCCTGCCGTGGCGTCCGCCCGGCCCGATGAGGCGCCCGCCGGCGCCCGGAGGCTGTCATGTCACTCAACGATGCCCTGCAGGCGCACAAGGCCAGCCTGTGCGAGGCGCTGGCGGTGGACGACCGCGAGCGCCTCGGTGCGCTGCTGCCGGAGCTGCGCTCGGCGGATATCGCCGAGATCCTCGAGGCGATCCTCGAGGAGGACGCTGACCCGCCGCTGGCCCTGGCGCTGCTCGGCCGGCTGCCCCTGGAGCGCCAGGCGAGCGTGCTGGGGCACCTGCCCGGGGATGCCCAGCGGGTGCTCGCCGAGGCGTTCAGCGACGAGCGGCTGCTGCCGATCCTCGAGGAGATGGGCTCGGACGAGCGCGCCGACCTCTTCAACCTGCTCGACGAGGATCGCCGCCAGGCGCTGCTGCGGCGCATGGCGCGGCGCGAGCGCGAGGAGCTGATCCGCCTGGCGAGCTATGCGGAGGGCACCGCCGGGGCGATCATGACCGCGGACTATGTGGCCATCCCCAGCGGCATGACGGTCTCCCAGGCGATGATGCGGGTGCGCCAGACGGCGCCTGATGCCGAGACGGTCTACCAGCTCTACATCGTCGACGGCCTGGGGCGCCTGGCCGGCACCCTGTCGCTGCGCCAGTTGATGGTGGCCCCGCCCGGCGAGCGCATCGACGCGCTGATGATCAAGGACGTGATCCGCATGAGCGTCGATGCACCCCAGGAGGAGGTGGCGCGCCGTGTGGCCCGCTACGACCTGCTGGCGTTGCCGGTGGTGGATGACGAGGCGCGACTGGTGGGCATCGTCACCCACGACGACGCCCTGGACGTGGTGGAGTCCGAGGCCACCGAGGATATCCACAAGGGGATGTCCATCGGTGCCCTGGAGGATGGCGTCAGCCGGGTGCCGCTGTGGAGCCTCTATCGCAAGCGGGTGACCTGGCTGGTGCTGCTGGTGTTCGCCAACCTGTTCTCCGGCGCCGGCATCGCCTACTTCGAGGAGACCATCGCCGCCCAGGTGGCGCTGGTGTTCTTCCTGCCGTTGCTGATCGGCAGCGGCGGCAACGCCGGGGCCCAGGCCGCCACCCTGATGGTGCGCGGCATGGCCACCGGCGACGTCGGGGTCAGGGACTGGGGAAAGCTGCTGGGGCGCGAGCTGCTGGTGGCAGGCTCCCTGGGGCTGACCATGGCGCTGGCGGTGGCACCCATCGGGGTGATGCGCGGCGGCGAGGCGGTGGCCCTGGTGGTGGCCATGAGCATGGTCACCATCGTGCTGTTCGGCAGCCTGCTGGGGATGTGCCTGCCCTTCCTGCTCGACCGCCTGGGCTGGGACCCGGCCACCGCCTCGGCGCCGCTGGTGACCACCCTGATCGATGCCTCGGGGGTACTGATCTACTTCGGTATCGCCTCGGCGCTGCTTGCCGGCCCATGAGACTCGGAGTTATCTCAGAGGTCGGCGCCGCTCAAGGCTTGCCCGGTGACAGGCCTCCGAGGGGGCGCTGTGAACCCCTCCCTGGGCGCTACCGATGCCATCCCTGGCATAGGACCCCCTCTTCGACCTGTCCCCGGCGCCTTTCGCTGTCCTTGTCGGGCTAACTGCGATGGGCCTAAGCGGGGCGGACAACGATGGCGCGGGCGTGTATCCTCTGCGCGTCGTGGCGGCCGCGACCTGCGGCCGTCCCTCCTTTTATCGACGGAACCCTCCATGGACTGGCTACAGGTCGTCATCCTCTCCATCGTCCAGGGCCTCACCGAGTTCCTGCCCATCTCCAGCTCCGCCCACCTGATCCTGGTGCCGGTGCTGACCGACTGGGAGGACCAGGGGCTGGCCTTCGACGTGGCCCTGCATCTCGGCAGCCTCTCGGCGGTGGTGATCTACTTCCGCGGCGAGCTCGTGCGCATGGCGCGAAGCTGGCTGGGCTCCCTGGCCGGTCGCGGCGTGGATGGCGACGCGCGCCTGGCCTGGTGGGTGATCCTGGCGACGCTCCCGGTCTGCGTGGTGGGCCTGGCCTTCCATGACGCCATCTCGGTGGGCATGCGCTCGCCGCTGATCATCGCCTTCGGCCTGATCGTCTTCGGCCTGGCGCTGGCCTGGGCCGACTGGGGCCATCGCGGCAGCCGCGACGAGACTCAGCTCACCCTGCGCGATGCCCTGGTCATCGGGCTGGCCCAGGCCCTGGCGCTGATCCCCGGCACCTCACGCTCCGGCATCACCATCACCGCGGCGCTGCTGGTGGGGATGAGCCGCGAGGGGGCGGCGCGCTTCTCCTTCCTGCTGTCGATCCCGGTGATCGTGCTCGCCGGCGGCATGGAGACCCTGGGGTTGATCCGCGACGCGGCCGAGGTGGAGTGGTTCACCCTGACGGTGGGGACCCTGCTCTCCGGCATCAGTGCCTATCTGTGCATCCACTTCTTCCTGGCCTTCATCAGGCGGGTCGGTATGCAGCCCTTCGTCCTCTACCGGCTGCTGCTCGGGGCCTGGCTGCTGTGGCTATTCTGGTAACCTGTGGGTCCCGCCCCCTACCCGTGAGGACAGGCGTCACCATGCGACGATTCCGGCTCCTACTGCCCCTCTTCCTGCTGCTGGCGCTTGCCGCCTGCTCCGAGCGTGACCGGCCGCTGGAGTCGCCGGTGCGCTTCGAGGGGGGCATCTTCGGCAGCTTCTACCAGGTCACCGTCGTCGATCCGCTGACCCAGGGCGAGGCGAACGCCCTGGAGGAGGGGATCCTTGCCGAGCTCGAGGCGGTGGATGCGCAGATGTCGCTCTACCGGGAGGACTCGGAGCTCGCCGACTTCAACCATGCCCCCCTGGAGGCGTGGCAGCCGCTCTCCGACCCCCTGACCGAGGTGCTGGGCATCGCCCTGGGGGTGGCCGAGGCCAGCGGCGGCGCCTTCGATGTCACCGTGGGCGGGCTGGTCAACCTGTGGAGCTTCGGCGCCGAGGCGCGCCCCGAGCGGGTGCCCGCCGAGGAGGCGCTGGCCGCGCGGCTGGCCCATGTCGGCATGGACGCCCTGGAGCTGAGGCCCGAGGCCCGGGAGGCGCGTCGCCTGCGCGATGTCACCGTCGACCTGGGCGGGGTGGCCAAGGGCTACGCCACCGATCGCGTGGCCGCCTTCCTCGAGGCCCAGGGCATCGAGCACTTCCTGGTCAACCTGGGCGGCGACCTGCTGGCCCGGGGCTACCGGGATGGCGAGGCGGAGCCCTGGCGCATCGGCATCGAGGCGCCGCTGCAGGATCGCCGGGAGGCCCAGGTGGTGCTGCCGCTCCACGACATCTCGGTGGCCACCTCCGGGGACTATCGCAACTTCTTCATGGAGGAGGGGCGGCGCTACTCACACACCCTCGACCCACGCAGCGGCCGGCCGATCACCCACCGCCTGGCCTCGGTGAGCGTCTTCCACCCCGCCAATGCCTGGGCCGACGCCTGGGCCACAGCGCTGACGGTGCTGGGCGAGGAGGCCGGCATGGCGCTGGCCGAGGCGCAGGGGCTGGCGGTGCTGATGAGCGTGCGCGAGCGGGACGGCTGGCGCACCCTGGCGAGTCCGGCCTTCGTCGAACGCTTCGGCGAGGCGCCCCTCGATGGCCGGGACGCGAACAACGCAATTCAGGAGTGAAGGATGACGCTTGATGTGGTGATACTGGCGGCCGGGCAGGGCACCCGGATGCGCTCGACCCTGCCCAAGGTGCTGCACCGCCTGGCCGGCAAGCCGATGGTGCGCCATGTGCTGGATACCGCCGCGGGGCTCGAGGCCGAGCGCACCCATGTGGTGGTCGGGCACGGCGCCGAGAAGGTTCGCGAGGCGCTGGCCGACAGCCGGGTGCACTTCGCGCTGCAGGCCGAGCAGAAGGGCACCGGCCATGCCGTGGCCCAGACCCTCGACGGCCTCGGCAACGGCCGCGTGCTGGTGCTCTACGGTGACGTGCCGCTGATCCGCCGGGAGACCCTGGCGCGCCTGCTGGACGGGGTCGATGACGACCACCTGGGTCTGCTCACCGTGACCCTCGACGATCCCGGCGGCTACGGGCGCATCCTGCGCGACGCCGAGGGCAAGACGGTGGCCATCGTCGAGGACAAGGATGCCAGCGAGAGCGAGCGGGCGGTGCGCGAGTGCAACACCGGCATCATGGCGATGACCGCCGACCAGCTGCGCCGCTGGCTGCCGCGGCTCTCCGCCGACAATGCCCAGGGCGAGTACTATCTCACCGATATCATCGCCATGGCCGCCGCCGAGGGGGTCGAGATCGTCACCGCCCAGCCGCAGGACCCGCTGGAGGTGGAGGGGGTCAACAACCGGGCGCAGATGGCGCGCCTGGAGCGTGCCCACCAGCGCGCCATCGCCGAGACGCTGATGGCCGAGGGCGTGGCCCTGGCCGACCCGACGCGGCTCGACGTGCGCGGCACCCTGCGCTGCGGCCACGACGTGGAGATCGACGTGGGCTGCGTCTTCGAGGGCGAGGTAGTGCTGGGCGAGGGGGTGCGCATCGGCCCCCACTGCGTTATCCGCGACAGCCATATCGGCGCCGAGAGCGTAATCGAGCCCCACAGCGTGATCGAGGGAGCGGTGATCGCCGGGCGCAGCACCATCGGCCCCTTCGCCCGCCTGCGCCCCGGCTCGCGCCTGGCGGTGGGCGCCAAGGTGGGCAATTTCGTCGAGACCAAGAACGTCGAGGTGGGCGAGGGCAGCAAGATCAACCACCTGAGCTATGTGGGCGATGCCCGCCTGGGGCGCGGGGTCAACGTCGGCGCCGGCACCATCACCTGCAACTACGACGGCGCCAACAAGCACCGCACCGAGATCGGCGACGACGCCTTCATCGGCTCCAACAGCGCCCTGGTGGCGCCGGTGAGCATCGGCCGCGGCGCCACCGTGGGGGCCGGCTCCACCATCGGCAAGGATGTCGCCGACAACGCCCTGGCGGTGACCCGCGCCCGCCAGGTGAGCAAGGCCGACTGGCCGCGGCCGCGCAAGCAGGACGACTGAGGCGCGCAGGCAGGACGACCGAAGCGCAAGCAGGACGACTTAGGAGAGCAGCACATGTGTGGAATCGTCGGAGCCGTTGCCGAGCGCAACGTGGAAGCCATCCTGCTGGAGGGACTCAAGCGCCTGGAGTACCGCGGCTATGACTCCGCCGGCATGGCGGTGCTGGCCGCGGACGGCACCCTGCAGCGCCGCCGCGCGGTGGGCAAGGTGGCGGCCCTGGCCGAGCGCCTGGTGGAGGCGCCGCTTTCCGGGCGCTGCGGCATCGCCCACACCCGCTGGGCGACCCACGGCCGGCCCAGCGAGGTCAACGCCCATCCCCACCAGTCCGGCGAGCGCCTGGCGGTGGTCCACAACGGCATCATCGAGAACCACGAGCCGCTGCGTCGTGACCTCGAAGCCGACGGCTACCGCTTCGACTCCGAGACCGACACCGAGGTGGTGGCCCACCTGGTGGCGCGGGAGAGCGAGGCGGCGGGTGACCTGCTCGACGCGGTACGGCGCACCCTGGCCCGCCTCGACGGCGCCTATGCGCTGGGCGTGGTGAGCGCCGACGCGCCCGACGTCATCGTCGGCGCCCGCAAGGGCAGCCCGCTGGTGGTGGGCGTAGGCATCGGCGAGGCCTTCCTGGGCTCCGATCCCCTGGCGCTGCTGCAGGTCACCGACCGCTTCATCTACCTGGAGGAGGGCGACGTGGTGCGTCTCTCCGCGGGCGGGCGCATCGAGGTGTTCGACGCCGCTGGGACACCGATGGAGCGCGAGGTGCAGACCTTCGAGCATGGCGACGGCGCCGCCAGCCGCGGCGACTATCGGCACTTCATGCTCAAGGAGATCCATGAGCAGCCGGCGGTGATCGCCGCCTGCCTGGAGGGTCGCCTGGGCGAGCGCTCGGCGCTGGTGGAGAGCTTCGGTCCCGACGCCGAGGCGCTCTTCTCCCGGGTCCGCCAGGTGCACATCGTCGCCTGCGGCACCAGCTACCACGCCGGCATGGTGGCCCGCTACTGGCTGGAGCGCTTCGCCGGGGTGCCGGTGCAGGTGGAGGTGGCCTCGGAGTACCGCTACCGCCGGGTGGTGGTGCCCGAGGATACCCTCTTCGTCACCCTCTCCCAGTCCGGCGAGACCGCCGACACCCTGGCGGCACTGCGCTTCGCCCGGGAGCGAGGCTACCTTGCCAGCCTGGCGATCTGCAACGTGCCGGGGAGCTCCCTGGTGCGCGAGTCGGACCTCTCGCTGATGACCCAGGCGGGACCAGAGATCGGCGTGGCCTCCACCAAGGCCTTCACCACCCAGCTCACCGCCCTGATGCTGTTCACCCTGGCCCTGGGCCGCCTCAAGGGGCTGGACGCGGGCGTGCAGGGCGAGCTGGTGGCGGCGCTGCGCGGCCTGCCGCGGCTGATGGAGGGGGTGCTGGCGCTCGACGGCGAGATCGAGGCGCTCTCCACCGCCTTCGCCGAGAAGCACCACGCCCTCTTCCTGGGCCGCGGGGCCCACTTCCCCATCGCCCTGGAGGGGGCGCTCAAGCTCAAGGAGATCTCCTACATCCACGCCGAGGCCTACCCGGCGGGAGAGCTCAAGCACGGCCCCTTGGCGCTGGTGGATGCCGAGATGCCGGTGATCTCCGTGGCCCCCAACGATGAGCTGCTCGACAAGCTCAAGTCCAACCTCCAGGAGGTGCGGGCCCGCGGCGGCGAGCTCTTCGTGTTCGCCGACGAGGAGGTGGGGATGAACGAGGAGGAGTATGTGCACGTGCTCCGTCTGCCCAGGGTGCACGAGGCCCTGGCGCCGATCCTCTACACCCTGCCGCTGCAGCTGCTCAGCTACCACGTGGCGGTGCTCAAGGGCACCGACGTGGACCAGCCGCGCAACCTGGCCAAGAGCGTGACGGTGGAGTGACGCCTCCCGCCGAGCCGCCGATCCACCTGGGGCTGCCGATGTGGGCCAACCCCGACTGGCGCGGCGGCCTCTATCCCCCGCACGGCGGCGGCCTCGAGGAGTACGCCCGGGTGTTCTCCGCGGTGGAGGGCAACACCACCTTCTACAGCGGGGCACCCAAGGCCGAGACAGTGGCGGCCTGGTCCCGCCAGGCGCCGCCGGGCTTTCGCTTCTGCTTCAAGCTGCCCGCCGCCCTGACCCACGACAGGCGCCTGGCCGGGATCGAGGCCGAGCTCGACGCCTTCCTCGCGGCGCTGGCCCCACTGCACGATCGCCTGGGGCCGCTGATGGTGCAGCTCCCCCGCGACTTCGGTGCCGAAGAGCTCCCCCGGCTGGAAGCGCTGCTGAGTCGTTGGCCGACAGGCATTCCTTGCGCGGTGGAGGTACGCCACAGCGAATTTTTCCACAAGGGGAGGGCGGAGCGCGATCTCAACAGGTTGTTGATAACTCATGGCGTGGATCGCGTGATGCTCGACGTGCGGCCGCTCTTCGCCACCCCGGCGGGCGACCATCCCGGCCTGCGCCAGGCCCAGTGCGAGAAGCCGAGACGCCCATTACACGTGCTTTCCACGGCGGATCGCCCGCTGGTGCGCTTCATCGGGCACCTGGACGGCGAGATCAACGCGCGCTGCTTCTCCCCCTGGATAGAGCGTCTCTCCCTGTGGATAAAACAGGGGAAAACCCCTTACCTGATGGTGCATACACCGGACAACCGGCGGGCCCCGGAGCTAGCGCGACGCCTGCATGGGGGGCTGGCGGAGCGGCTGGCGCTGCCTGACTTGCCGCCCTTCCCCGGCGAGGCCCAGGCCAGCCTGTTCGGTGGCTGAGGTGTTCGCCCCATCGCTGAGCCAGGTCAACGAGATCGGACTGGCCATCGGGCGTTTGATCGGATAGTTTTATGGGCCGGAGCGCCCTTACCCCTGGATTCTGACTGGATATGACGCCTAACCTGCGTCGATCTTGCGATAATCCTGCGTTCCCGCACCCTGCGCTCGACGGCTACCCGCCGGCGGTCGCGGGGTGCAGCGGCAGCGATCCTGCCCGGATCCTGTCATGCTCTGGATGGCGCCCTGCGACCCACGGCGCCCTGGACGTGGCAATGACAAGCACAAGCCGCCATCGCGCCGGACCGGCCGCTGGCGACACGACCAAGACAGGGTGACACATGTCGAAACTCTCCCACGCTCAGTGGTCATCGAAGATGGCCTTCATCCTGGCAGCCACCGGTTCGGCGGTGGGGCTGGGCAATATCTGGCGCTTCTCCTACATGGTGGGTGACAGCGGGGGCGCGGCCTTCGTGCTCGTCTACCTCGCCTGCGTGGCCCTGGTGGGCCTGCCGATCCTGGTCGCCGAGTGGCTGATCGGCCGCCGTGGCCAGGAGAACCCGATCAACTCCATGCTGGACCTGGCCCGCCAGAGCGGTCGCCTGCCGGCCTGGGCGCTAGTCGGCGCCAGCGGCGTGCTCGCCGCCTTCCTGATCCTCTCCTTCTATAGTGTCATCGGTGGCTGGTCGCTCTCCTACACCCTGGGCTCGGTGACCGGCCAGTTCACCGGCCAGGATGCCGACGGCATCGGCGCCCTGTTCAGTGGCCTGCTGGCCAACCCCACCGCCCTGACCCTGTGGCACACCGCCTTCATGGCGCTGGTGATCTTCATCGTCGCCCGCGGGGTGACCAAGGGCCTCGAGGGCGCCGTACGCACCCTGATGCCGGCGCTGGTGATCCTGATGGTGATCCTGGTGATCTACGGCATGACCACCGGGCACTTCGGCGAGGCCATGGCCTTCATGTTCAGCCCGGACTGGAGCGCCATCAACGGCGAGGTGGTGCTGGCCGCCATGGGCCAGGCGTTCTTCACGCTGTCGCTGGGCATGGGCATCATGATGGCCTACGGCTCCTACTTGGGCCAGGACGTCAGCCTGATCGGCACCGCCCGTACCGTGATCATCTTCGATACCGTCATCGCGCTGCTGGCCGGCATGGCGATCTTCCCCATCGTCTTCGCCAACGGCCTGAGCCCGGGCGAGGGGCCGGGGCTGATCTTCGTCACCCTGCCGCTGGCCTTCGGCAACATGACCGGTGGCACCATCCTCGGCCTGATGTTCTTCCTGCTGCTCACCTTCGCCGCCCTGACCTCGGCGATCTCGCTGCTGGAGCCGACGGTGGAGCTGCTCGAGGAGCGTACCCCGCTCTCCCGCGTGGCCGCCACCCTGGTGGCCGGCGTGGCGGTCTGGGTGCTGGGCATCGCCGCGCTGATGTCGTTCAACGTCTGGAGCGAGCTGTCCATCGCCGGACTGAACATCTTCGACTTCCTGGACACCCTGACCAGCAAGTTCATGCTGCCGCTCACCGGCCTGGGGGCGATCCTGTTCGTGGCCTGGCGCCTGGATCGTGACGGCGTGCTGGGCGAGCTTGGCCTCACCGGTGCCCAGGCCCAGCTGTGGCAGGTGGTCGCCCGGGTAGTCGCGCCGATCGGCGTGATCGCGGTCTTCGTCTACGGCCTGATCTAGGCCGCCGCCGGAATACCCGGGCCAAGAAGCCCCCGACGAGCCCCGCAATCGCGGGGCTCGTCGCGTCTAGGGTCGGGGAAGGGGTCAGTGCATGGCGTCGTCCACCAGCTCCTCCTCGGGCAGCTCGGCGATGTCCCGAGACAGCCGCTGGAACTCCTGGTGGAGCTCGATGCCGCGGCGGGCGCGCAGGTGGCGCTGGGCGGCGGTACGAGTGCGCTGTTCGTGCTCCTGGACCTCCATGCTCATGAAGATGTCGAGGAGTTCGCTCTTGAGGGAGGTTAACCGTTCGCTCTTCTGCATGATCGACTCTCCTTGGACGCTACGCGACACTACCTTTCCTACTATACCGCACTTGACAGAATGATGACGGTGTGAACGTTTTGCCACAACGCTTCGCCAACGCTTGGGTGCCGATGCTGCCCATCGCGCCCCGCCTTCGGGCATACTGTGGGCGGATACCCAGATCGGTCGTCGCCGGCCAGCCAAGGAGGCCCACGTGAGTCGTGCCCTGTTCGATGAGATGAGACGCCGCATGGAGCACTTCCGCCGCTCCGAGCAGAAGGTGGCGCGTTTCGTGCTGCGCAACCCCGAGGAAGTGATCCACATGCGCATCGTCGACCTGGCCACCGAGGCCAAGGTCAGCGAGCCCACCGTGGTGCGCTTCTGTCGGGCGCTGGGCTGCAACGGCTTCCAGGACTTCAAGCTGCGCCTGGCCCAGATGCTGGCCTCCGGCAGCCAGTTCGCCCAGTTCTCCATGAACGACAGCGACTCGGTGGCGGAATTCTCCCACAGCATCTTCGACTCCACCGTGGGCACCCTGCTCTCGGTGCGCGATCGCCTCGACAACGAGGCGCTGAGCAAGGCGATCAACGCCCTGGCCATGGCCAACCGCGTGGAGTTCTATGGCTTCGGCGCCTCCGGGGCGGTGGCCTTCGACGCCCAGCACAAGTTCTTCCGCCTGCAGATCTCCACCGCCGCCTACGCCGACCCGCATATGCAGAACATGTCGGCGGTGACCCTCAAGGAGGGCGACGTGGTGGTGGCCATCTCCCAGACCGGTCGCACCCGGGCGCTGGTGGCCAGCGTGCGCCTGGCCCGGGAGGCCGGCGCCACGGTGATCGGGCTCTGCCCCAGCGGCTCGCCGCTGGCCGAGGAGGTGACCCTGCCGCTCTACATCGATGTCCACGAGGACACCGAGATCTACACCCCCATGAGCTCGCGCATCGCCCACCTGGTGCTGGTCGACGTGCTCGCTGTGGGCGTGGCCAAGACCCGCGGCCCCAAGCTCGCCGAGCAGCTCAAGGCGGTGAAGAAGAGCCTCAACCCGCTGCGCTTCCCGGAGCAGGAAGGGAAGCTCTAGAACAAGGGGCGCCGGGGACAAGCCGAAGAGGAGGTCCTACGCAAGGGGTGAGAAGCACTGCTTCGAACGGGCTGGCCATGGATGGCCAGCACCGGTCCTGCAAGCGGCGCAGGATGCGAGAGCGAAGCAGGGCGTCGGTAGCGCCCAGGGAGGGGTTCACAGCGCCTCCTCGCAGGCTTGTCGACGGATCAGCCCCGGCTCTGAATGGGCCAGTATGCTAAGCTGTTCGCCCATTTTCCGAGCAGCGATGCCCTCCCCATGGACGACGTCACGGCGATCCTCGACCACCTGAATGCCGCCCAGCGCAAGGCGGTCAGCGCCCCCCAGGGCAACATGCTGGTGCTGGCCGGGGCCGGCTCCGGCAAGACCCGGGTGCTGGTCCACCGCATCGCCTGGCTGATGCAGGCCGAGGGGCTCTCGCCCTACGCCGTGCTCGCCGTGACCTTCACCAACAAGGCGGCCCGCGAGATGCGCACCCGCCTGGAGGCGCTGCTGGGCCTCTCGCTGCGCCACGTCTGGGTGGGCACCTTCCACTCCATCGCCCATCGCCTGCTGCGCACCCACTGGCAGGATGCCCGCCTGCCCCAGCACTTCCAGATCATCGACGCCGACGACCAGCTGCGCCTGGTCAAGCGCCTGATCAAGGAGAACGACGTCGACGACGAGCGCTTCCCGCCGCGCCAGGTGCAGTCGTTCATCTCCGGCTGCAAGGAGGAGGGGCTGCGGCCCCACCAGGTGGACGTCCATGGCGACGCCTACCTGGGCCAGATGGTCGAGCTCTACGAGCGCTACCAGCTCACCTGCGAGCGCGGCGGCCTGGTGGACTTCGGCGAGCTGCTGCTCAGGAGCCTCGAGCTGCTGCGCGACAACCCCGCCCTGCTGGCCCACTACCAGGAGCGCTTCGCCCACGTGCTGGTGGACGAGTTCCAGGACACCAACACCCTGCAGTACGCCTGGCTCAAGCTGCTCACCGGGATGACCACGCCGATGACCGTGGTGGGTGACGACGACCAGTCGATCTACGGCTGGCGCGGCGCCCGGGTCGAGAACATCCGCCGCTTCGAGCGCGAGTTCTCCGCCACCAGGACGGTGCGCCTGGAGCAGAACTACCGCTCCACCAGCGCCATCCTCGAGGCCGCCAACGCCCTGATCCGCCACAACGCCGAGCGCATGGGCAAGGAGCTGTGGACCGCCGGCGAGCGCGGCGAGCCGATCTCGGTATACTCGGGCTTCAACGACCTCGATGAGGCGCGCTTCATCGTCGACACCCTGCGCGAGCGGGTCGAGGAAGGCGTCCGGCGCCGTGACATCGCCATCCTCTACCGCTCCAACGCCCAGTCCCGGGTGATCGAGGAGACCCTGATCCGCCAGGGGGTGCCCTACCGCATCTACGGCGGCCACCGCTTCTACGAGCGCCTGGAGATCAAGAACGCCCTGGCCTACCTGCGCCTGCTGCTCAACCGCGACGACGACGCCTCCCTGGAGCGGGTGATCAATGTTCCGGCCCGCGGCATCGGCACCCGCACCGTGGAGCAGCTGCGCGGCCGCGCCCGCGAGCAGGGCGTCTCGCTGTGGCAGGCGCTCCACGACGGCGTCCGGGAGGGCACCCTCAAGGGCCGCGCCGCCACCGCCCTGCAGGCCTTCGCCGACCTGATCGATGCCCTGGACAACGACACCGCCGGGCTCGCCCTGCACGAGATCATCGACCACGTCATCGAGCGCACCGGGCTGGTGGAGCACCATCGCAACGAGCGCGGCGAAAAGGGCCAGGCGCGGGTCGAGAACCTCGAGGAGCTGGTCACCGCGGCGAAGGCCTTCACCCAGGGCGAGTCCTTCGACCCGCCCGAGGCCGGCGAGGGCGCGGCGGCACTCGAGGCCTTCCTCTCCGAGGCGGCGCTCAACGCCGGCGAGCACGAGGCCGACGAGTTCGAGGACAGCGTGCAGTTGATGACCCTGCACTCCGCCAAGGGGCTGGAGTTCCCGGTGGTGTTCATCGCCGGGGTGGAGGAGGGGCTCTTCCCCCACCGCATGTCGGCGGAGGAGCCCGGACGCCTCGAGGAGGAGCGCCGGCTCTGCTATGTCGGCCTGACCCGGGCGATGCACAAGCTCTACCTGACCCATGCCGAGATCCGGCGCCTGCACGGCAAGGAGACCTTCCAGCGCCCCTCGCGCTTCCTGCGCGAGATCCCCGAGGAGTTCCTGGAGGAGGTGCGCCTGCGTGGCCAGATCAGCCGGCCGGTCACCGCCTCGCGCCCCGTCGGGCTGCGCCAGCAGGCGGTCGAGGGCGGCGACGACCTGCCCTCGCTTTCCCTGGGGCAGCGGGTCAGCCATCCGGTGTTCGGCGAGGGGGTGATCCTCAACGCCGAGGGCGAGGGGGCCCGGGCGCGGGTGCAGGTCAGCTTCGAGGGTGAGGGCGACAAGTGGCTGGTGCTGGGCTTCGCCAAGCTGACTCCGCTGTGAGCGGCGCTGCCGTTGACCTTGACGTCAACGGCAGTCACTTGGCGCCTTGGGCGCCTTGACGCATACTGCCAGGCGGACACCGCCGTGCCTGGCGCGCGGCGCCCTCATAATAATCCGCACGGAGCCATGCCCGCATGCAACGCCGCAACTTCATCAAGACCCTGGGTGCCGGCGCCGCCGGCGTCGTCGCCGCCCCCTTCGTCTCCACCGCCAAGGCCCAGGAGACCATCACCTGGAACATGGTCACCTCCTGGCCCAAGAACTTCCCGGCGCTGGGTACCGGCGCCAACCACCTGGCCGAGCTGATCGAGACCCTCTCCGGCGGGCGCATGCGCGTGCGCGTGCATGGCGCCGGCGAGCTGGTGCCGCCGCTGGAGGTGTTCGATGCCGTGGGCGCCGGCACCGCCGAGATGGGCCACTCCGCCTCCTACTACTGGCGCGGCAAGGTGGCCGCGTCGCAGTTCTTCACCGCCGTGCCCTTCGGCATGAACACCCAGGAGACCAACGCCTGGCTCTACCATGGCGGCGGCCAGGAGCTGTGGGACGAGGTCTACGCCCCCCATAACCTCAAGCCCTTCCCGGTGGGCAATACCACCACCCAGCCCGGCGGCTGGTTCAAGAGGGAGATCAACTCCCTGGAGGACCTGCAGGGTCTCAAGCTGCGCCTGCCGGGCCTGGCCGGCGAGGCGATGAACCGCATCGGCGTCACCACCGTCAACATGCCGGGCTCGGAGATCTTCACCTCCATGCAGACCGGCGTGCTCGACGCCGCCGACTGGGTCAGCCCCTACAACGACCTGGCCTTCGGCCTGCATCAGGTGGCCGACTACTACTACACCTCGGCCTGGAACGAGCCCAGCGCCATCCTCGAGGGTACGGTCAACCTGGATGCCTGGAAGGCCCTGCCGGACGACCTCAAGGCGGTGGTCACCCAGGCGGCGCGGGCGGCCAACCTGGCGATGATCAGCGAGTTCACCTATCGCAACGCCCAGGCCCTGGAGACCCTGGTCGAGGAGCATGGGGTCGAGCTGCGCACCTTCCCCGAGGACGTGATGAAGGCGCTCTACGAGGCCTCCCAGGAGGTGATCGCCGAGCAGGTGGAGCGCGACCCGGAGTCGAAGAAGGTCTACGACTCCTACGTCGCCTTCCAGAAGCTTGTGCGTCCCTCCAACGACGCCGGCGAGTTCGCCTACCTCAAGGCGCGCGAGGCCGTGGGGGCCTGATTCCCGCGCTCCCCGCCACGCAACGAGGGCGCCGCTTGGCGCCCTCGTTGCATCCGGGGGAACGCCTGGCCTACTCTGCGGGGTGGACGGCGCGGATGCGCCCCTTGTCGTCCATGGCCACCATCACGAAGCGCGCCTCGGTGACCTTGTGCAGCTCGCCCGGGTGGCGCTCCTGGGGCTGGCGGATCCACACCTCGACATCGATGCGCAGCGAGCTGTGGCCGACCTCCACCAGGCGGGTGAAGATGTTGACCATGGCGCCCACCCGCACCGGGCAGAGGAAGTCCATCGCCTCGATGGCCACGGTGGCGGTGCGTCCCCGGGCCTCGCGCCCGGCGGCCAGCTCGGCGGCCTGGTCCATATGGGCGACCAGCCAGCCGCCGGCGATGTCGCCGTGAAGGTTAGTGTCCTGGCGGCTGGCCAGCAGCTTGAGGGTCAGCTCGCCGCGCGGGCGGGGGCTGTCGTCGAGGTCTGTCATGAAGGTGTCATCATCCTGGCTTGTTATTGGGGGCGAGACCGCGGCCCATGGTAAACCCGGGAGGGGCCGCCCTCCAGCCCGAGGGTGGCGTATCATGGGCCTCGAACGGTACGGGACGGAGACGCAACGGTGAGGATCGGCAAGGGCGTGACCCGGCGTGGCCGGGTGCTGCTGCTGGGCATGATACTGGCGCTGGCGGCGGCCCGGCTGCCGGCGGACGAGGTGGTGGGCACCCTGGACGCGGTAGGCTCCGACACTCTGGCGGGGCTGATGCTGCGCTGGGGGGAGCGGCTCGCCGAGCGTCATCCCGGGGTGCGCCTGCAGCTCCAGGCCAGTGGGTCCGCCAGCGCCCCCGCGGCGCTCACCGCCGGCACCACGCTGCTGGGGCCGATGTCGCGGCCGATGAGCGCCGCCGAGCGCGAGGCCTTCGTCGCGCGACACGGCTACCCGCCGGTGGAGCTGGAGATCGCCCGGGATGCCCTGGCCGTGATCGTGCATCGCCACAACCCCTTGGAAACCCTCAGCCGCCGCGAGCTGGATGCCATCTTCTCCGAGTCGCGCCGCTGCGGTGCCGAGCGCCCCATCGAGCGCTGGAGCCAGCTCGGGGTGACGCTGCCCGGGGACCGCATCGTGCTGCACGGCCGCAACGTCGCCTCCGGCACCCATGACCTCTTCCGGCTGCGGGCGCTGTGCGGTGGCAGCTACCGGGTGCGCCTCAACGAGCACCCGGGCTCGGCAGCGGTGGTGGCCGCGGTCGCCGCGGAGCCCTCGGCCATCGGCTTCGCCGGGCTCAACCACCTGACCGCCGGGGTCAAGGCGCTGCGTCGCCGCGATGCCGGCGGCGAGGCGGCCGCGCCGACCCCCGCGGCGGTGCGTGACGGCAGCTACTCGCTGTCGCGCTCCCTCTATCTCTACGTGCACCTGCCCCCCGGCGGGACCCTGCCGGCCCCGGAGCGCGCCTTCCTCGAGCTGGTGTTCTCGCCGGCGGGCCAGGCGGTGGTCGAGGCACAGGGCTTCGTGACCCTCGCGCCGGCGCGCCTGGCCGAGCAGCGGGCCTGGCTGGCCGCGCTGCCGACGGCGGAGTGAGCTGTCACCTCATTGTCATGCCAGTGTCGTAATGTGATGGTCTACCCCTCTCCCTCCAGCCCGTGAGTGGCCATGACTGACCCACGCCAACTGCGACGCCGCCGTCTCCGCGACCGCCTGGCGACCCTGCTGATCACCGCAGGGGGCGTCGGCGTGGTGGTCTCGGTGCTGGCCATCGGCGTCTTCCTGGCCTGGGAGGTGGTGCCGCTGTTCCTGGGCGAAGGTGCCCTGGCGCCCGCCGAGCTGTGGCAGCCCCAGCCGGTGGAGGGGTACGCCGAGCCCCAGCACCGCTGGCGCCCCGAACCCCTCGTCGCCGGGGATGCGGTGCACTACGGCATGGCGCCGCTGGCCTGGGGCACCCTCAAGGCGGCGCTCTGGGCGCTGCTCTTCGCGGTGCCCCTGGCGCTCGGCGCCGCCATCCACTCCGCGCTCTACATGCCGCGGCGGCTGCGTGCCCGCCTCAAGCCGACCCTCGAGCTGATGGAGGCCCTGCCGGGGGTGGTGATCGGCTTCGTCGCCGGCCTGGTGCTGGCGCCCTGGGTGGAGCGTCATCTCGCCGGCGCCCTGGCCTTGGTGGTGACCCTGCCGCTGGGCGCGGTGGCTGCCGGCGGGCTCCGGGCGCTGCTGCCCGCCTTCCTGCGCGCGCGGCTCTCCCCGGGCTGGGCGGGGCTGTGGCTCGCGCCCTGGCTGCTGCTGGTGGGGAGCCTGACCCTGTGGCTGGCCCCCGCCCTCGAGGCGGGCTTGCCGGGGGGCGACCTGCGCGGCTGGCTCGAGGCGACCTGGGGGCTGGATGTCGCCTCGCGCAACGCCCTGATTGTCGGCCTGGCCATGGGCTTCGCGGTGATCCCGGGCATCTACGCCCTGGCCGAGGATGCGCTCTCCGGCGTGCCCGCGAGCCTCGGCGAGGGCGCCCTGGCGCTGGGCGCCACCCGCTGGCAGACGCTGTGGCGGGTGGTGCTGCCAGCGGCCGGGCCCGGGATCTTCAGCGCGGTGATGATCGGTGCCGGCCGGGCGGTGGGTGAGACCATGATCGTGCTGATGGCCAGCGGCAACACGGCGCTGATGAGCCTGAGTCCCCTGGAGGGGCTGCGCTCGCTGTCGGCCACCATCGCCATCGAACTGCCCGAGGCCGCCGTCGGCGCGACCCATTACCGCCTGCTGTTCCTGGCGGCGCTGCTGCTGTTCGCCTTCACCTTCCTGGTCAACACCCTGGCGGAGGTGGTGCGTACCCGGCTGCGGCGCCGCTATCGCCGCCTGGAGGGCAGCGCATGAGGCCCTTCCTGACCCGCCGTCGCGGCGAGGGCCCCTGGCCCTGGCTCGCCGCCGGCAGCGTGGCGCTGTCGCTCTCGATGCTGGCGGGGCTGCTGCTGCTGCTGGCGGTGGGCGGCCTGGGCCACTTCTGGCCCGCCGAGGTGAGCGAGGTCACCCCCCGGGAGGGGGCGCCCTTCGCCGGTATCCCGGTGCGCGAGGAGCGGGTGGTGGGCAGCGAGCGCCGGGAGCGACTCTACTTCACCGGCAACCTCGACCTCGATGGCGAGCGCTGGCGCTGGATACCCCTGGACGCCATCGCGGCGCTGGAGGCGCCCCCCGAGCTGGTGGTGCTGGAGCGCCGCCGCTGGGGGGACTTCCTGGGCCACCTGGTGGCGCTGGAGGACGGCGGACGGCGCCACGCCGGCGCCGCCGCCTGGCCGGCGCTCGAGGAGCGCCTGGCGACCCTCGAGACCCTGCGCGACGAGCGCGACCACCTGCGTGACGCCGTGGTGGCGCCCCTGGTGCGTCGCCTGGAGCAGGGGGGCGACCCCGCGGCTGCCGCCGAGCTGGCGCGGGCCAACGCGCGGATCCGCGAGCTCCAGACGGCCATGCAGGGCGCCACCCTGGTGCTCGAGAGCGTCGACGGCCGGCGCCTCGAGCAGCCGCTCGCCGAGGTGCTGCGCGCCTGGCGCCCCAACGCCATGTCGCCGCCGCAGAAGCTCGCCGCCTGGGGCCGGGGCGTGTGGCGCTTCCTCTCCGAGGGGCCGCGGGCCGCCAACAGCGCCGGCGGCGTGTGGCCGGCGATCTTCGGTACCGTGATGATGGTGCTGCTGATGTCGGTGGTGGTCACCCCCTTCGGGGTGCTGGCCGGCATCTACCTCAACGAGGTGGCGCGCCAGGGGCCCTTCACCCGCCTGGTGCGCATCGGGGTGCGCAACCTCGCCGGGGTGCCCTCCATCGTCTACGGGGTGTTCGGGCTGGGGGTCTTCGTGCATGGCATCGGTGGCTCGCTGGATGCCTGGTTCTTCGCCGATTCGCTGCCGTCGCCCACCTTCGGCACCGGCGGCCTGCTGTGGGCCTCGCTGACCCTGGCCCTGCTGACCCTGCCGGTGGTGATCGTGGCCACCGAGGAGGGGCTGGCCCGGGTGCCCGAGCACCAGCGCGAGGGGGCCCTGGCGCTGGGTGCCACGCGCATGGAGATGCTCACCCGGGTGGTGCTGCCGATGACCGTGCCGGCCATGCTCACCGGGCTGATCCTGGCCGTGGCGCGGGCCGCCGGCGAGGTGGCCCCGCTGATGCTGGTGGGGGTGGCCAAGCTGGCGCCCCAGGTGCCGGTGGACGGCGAATTCCCCTTCCTGCATCTTGAACGCAAGTTCATGCATCTGGGCTACCACATCTACGACACCGCCTTCCATGGCGATGACGTCCAGGCCGCGATGCCGTTGGTCTACGCCACGGCGCTGCTGCTGGTGCTGGTGATCCTGGTGCTTAACCTGACTGCAATATTCCTGCGCCATCATCTCAGGGCGCGTCATGGGGTGGCGTCGCGCGCCTAGCGCCGGCCACCGGGAGAGAGCCTTGGAGTCCGTCTTCACCTCGTCGCCCGCCACGGCGGGCGGCCCGATCATCGACTTCGCCGCCGACGAGAGCTGCCTGGCGATCGAGGGGCTGAGCCTCGCCTACGGCGAGACCCCGGCGCTGCGCGATCTCACCCTGCGGGTGCCCCGGCATCGGGTGACGGCCTTCATCGGTCCCTCGGGCTGCGGCAAGTCGACCCTGCTGCGCGCCCTCAACCGGCTCCACGACCTCAACGAGGAGGTGGTGCGCCGCGGCGAGATCCGCCTGGAGGGGCAGGATATCCACGCCCCTGAGGTGGACGTGGCGGAGCTGCGCCGGCGGGTGGGCATGGTGTTCCAGGCGCCCAACCCCTTCCCGATGTCGATCTACGACAACGTCGCCTTCGGCCTGCGCCTGCAGGGTGGCCTGCGCAAGCGCCGCATCGACGACACCGTGGAGTGGGCGCTGCAGTCGGCGGCGCTGTGGGAGGAGGTCAAGGATCGACTGAGGGCCTCGGCCTGGACCCTCTCCGGCGGCCAGCAGCAGCGCCTGGTGATCGCCCGCACCCTGGCGGTGGGGCCCGAGGTGCTGCTGCTCGACGAGCCGGCCTCGGCGCTGGACCCGATCTCGACGCTGAAGATCGAGGAGCTGATCCGCAACCTCAAGTCGCGGCTCAGCCTGGTGCTCGTCACCCACAACATGCAGCAGGCGGCGCGGGTCTCCGACTACACCGCCTTCCTGCAGCGGGGCGAACTGGTGGAGTACGGCCCCACCCAGACCCTGTTCACCAATCCGCGCCTCGCGCGTACCGAGAACTACATCACCGGGCGCATGACCTGAGTGGTCCGGCCCCAAGGAGAGTCCCATGGACATCAGCAGCGATATCCACAGCCAGCACATCTCGCGGCAGTTCAACCAGGAGCTCGAGGAGCTCAAGACCCACCTGATGGCGATGGGGGGCCTGGTGGAGAAGCAGGTCCAGGATGCCGTGGCCGCCCTGCTCGAGGGCGACTCGGCGTTGGGCCGCCAGGTGGTAGACAACGACCGCGCGGTCAACGACATGCAGATCAAGATCGACGCGGAGTGCACCCAGGTGCTGGCGCGTCGCCAACCCACCGCCTCCGACCTGCGCCTGGTGCTGGCGGTGATCCGTGCCGCCTCCGACCTGGAGCGCATCGGCGACGAGGCGAGCAAGATCGCCCGCAACGCCTGCGAGCTGATCGATGGCGACAACGGCAGCCGCGGCTTCGTCGAGGTGCGCATGATCAGCGAGCACGTGCGCCGCATGGTGCGCGACGCCCTCACCTCCTTCGCCCGCTTCGACACCGAGCTGGCGCTTAAGCTGGTGCATGAGGACGAGGAGGTCGACAACGAGTACCAGAGCGCCATGCGCTCGCTGATGACCTTCATGATGGAGGACGCCCGCTCGATCTCGCCGGTGCTCAGCCTGATGTGGATCCTGCGCGCCCTGGAGCGCATCGGCGACCACGCCAACAACCTGGCCGAGTACGTGGTCTACCTGGTCAAGGGCATGGACATCCGCCACACCGATCCCGACGACCTCGACGCCGAGGCGATCGCCCGCAAGGGTTGACCGCGGCGGGCGATTGATCGTCAATGTGGCCGGCCATCGCCTCCCGCGGTGGCCGGCCTGTTTCGTTTCCGCCTGTCGCAAGGACACACCATGCTCGATGCCTTCACGGCCCTGGCCCGGGGGACCCGCCTGGTCTACGGTGCCGGCCTGCGCCGCTATGTCTTCGTTCCCATCGCCATCAACCTGCTGGTCTATGCCGCCATGCTCGGCTACGTGCTGACCAACTTCGGCGGCTGGCTGGACCACTGGATGGGCATGGTGCCCGGCTGGCTCGCCTGGCTGGAGTGGCTGATCTGGCCGCTGTTCGTGCTCAGCCTGGTGCTGGCGGTGTTCTTCACCTTCACCCTGGTGACCCACCTGATCGCCGCGCCCTTCTACGGCTTCCTGGCCGAGAAGGTGGAGATCGCCGCCACCGGCCGCCCCCCCCTGGACGACCGCGGCCTGGCGAAGACGGCGGTGGACGCCCTGGGGCGCGAGATGGTCAAGCTCGCCTACATCCTGCCGCGCATGGCGGTGCTGTTCGTGATCAGCTGGATCCCGGTGGTCAACCTGGTCGCCCCGCTGCTGTGGGCGCTGTTCTCGGCGTGGATGATGGCGATCACCTACCTCGACTACCCCATGGACAACAACAAGGTGAGCTTTGCCGACATGCGTCGGCGGCTGAAGGCGCGCTGGTGGCCGACGCTCACCTACGGCGGCGGGGTGACCCTGATCACCTGGATCCCGCTGGCCAACCTCTTCCTGCTGCCCGGGGCGGTGGCCGCCGGGGTGCTGATGTGGGACGGCCACTACCGGAACCTGCCGGCAAGGCGCTGACTCGCCTCAGCCGGCCGTGGCCTCGGTGAGGCGCGCGGCCGGGAAGAGGCCGCGGAAGGTGGCGCCCTGGCGGGGGCGGGAGTCGATCTCGAGCCTGGCGTCGTGGCGCAGCAGCACGTGCTTGACGATGGCCAGCCCCAGGCCGGTGCCGCCGGTGGCGGCGCTGCGCCCCTTGTCGACCCGGTAGAAGCGCTCGGTGAGGCGCGGGAGGTGCACCGGGTCGATGCCCTCGCCGTCGTCGATCACCTCCAGGCAGGCGCCGTGCTCCGCGGCGGGGCGCCAGCTCAGGGTGATATGGCTGCCCTCGGGGGTGTAGCGCACGGCGTTGAAGGCGAGGTTGGAGAGGGCACTGCGGATCTCCTGCTCGCTGCCCACCAGGGCGCGGGGCTCCCTGAGTTCCACGGCGATGACATGGCGACCGCCGGAGAGCGCCTCGGCGTCGCGCCGTACCGCCTCCAGCAGCGCCGCCATGTCCAGGGCGGCATGGTCGGCACCGCCGCGGTCGATCTCCAGCCGCGAGAGCAGCAGCAGGTCCGCCACCAGGTTCTGCATGCGGGTGGTCTGCTCCTGCATGCTGGCCAGGCCCCGGGCGAGGCGTGGCGGCATCAGCTCGGCCTGGTCGGCGTAGGTCTCCAGGTAGCCCGACAGCACGGTGAGCGGGGTGCGCAGCTCGTGGGAGACGTTGGCCACGAAGTCGCGGCGCATCTCCTCCAGGCGGTGCAGGCGGGTGATGTCGCGGGCCATCAGCAGCCGCTCGTCGTCGCCGTAGAGGGTGATCTGGAACTGCAGCACCCTGCGCTCGTCGATGGGCGAGGCCAGGGTGAGAGGCTCGCGGTAGTCGCGGCGATGGAAGTAGTCGACGAAGCGCGGGTCGCGCAGCAGGTTGGTGATGTGGTGGCCGCGGTCCAGCGCCGGCTTGAGGCCCAGCATCTGTTCCGCGGCGCTGTTCCACCACTCCAGGTCGCCGTGGCGGTCGAGCATCACCACGCTGTCGCGCATCGCCTCGGAGGACTCCTGGATGCGCCGCAGGGTGTCGAGCAGGCGCTTCTGGGTCAGGCGCTGCCCCTTCTGGTAGCGGTAGAGGCGATCCATCAGGTCGCCCCACAGCCCGGCGGCGGCCGGCGGCTCGGACTGGCTGTCGTGGGTGATCCAGCGGTGCAGGGCGCGCAGCTGGTAGAGGTGGTAGCCGAGGCAGAGCGCCAGCCCCAGGGCCAGGCCGGCGCCGGGGGCGCCCAGCGGCCAGCCGGTCAGCAGGCCCAGGCCGGCCAGCAGGACCAGGCGCCACAGCTCGCGTCGCCAGAGCCTCACGTCAGCCCTTGGCGGAGAACCGGTAGCCGGTGCCGCGCACCGTCTGGACCAGGTGCTGGTGGCGCTCGCCCAGCGCCTTGCGCAGGCGGCGGATATGCACGTCGACGGTGCGCTCCTCGACGTAGACGTTGCCGCCCCACACCTGGTCGAGCAGCTGGCTGCGGGTGTAGGCGCGCTCCTGGTGGGTCATGAAGAACTGCAGCAGGCGGTACTCGGTGGGCCCCATCTCCAGCCCCCGGCCGTCGGCGCTGACCCGGTGGCTGACCGGGTCGAGCACTAGCCCCTCGACCTCCACCGGGTCCTCGACGCCGCGCGGGGTGGTGCGCCGCAGCACCGCCTTGAGCCGGGCCACCAGCTCGCGGGGGGAGAAGGGCTTGGTGATGTAGTCGTCGGCGCCGGCCTCGAGC
This sequence comes from Halomonas shengliensis, assembly GCF_900104135.1. Classification (GTDB taxonomy): domain Bacteria; phylum Pseudomonadota; class Gammaproteobacteria; order Pseudomonadales; family Halomonadaceae; genus Halomonas; species Halomonas shengliensis. The sequence goes on from NZ_FNIV01000006.1 coordinate 60,146, forward strand.
CCTTGGATCTTGTTGTCCTCCTCGCCCTTGGCGGTGAGCAGGATGATCGGCAGCTCGGCGGTGGTCTCCTCGCGCTTGAGGCGGCGCGCCAGCTCGATGCCGCTGGTGCCGGGCATCATCCAGTCGAGCAGCAGCAGGTCGGGCTGGTGATCCACCACCATGGCGTGGGCGGTCTGGGCGTTGTCCGCCTCGAGCACGCGATAGTCGGCCATCTCCAGCGCCACCGCGATCATCTCGCGGATCGGCGCCTCATCATCGACGATCAGTACGGTCTTGGCGGTCATCCGGTAGCCTCGGGTCCAGGGCGATTCGATGACGATCTCACCACGCCATTATGACACTGGCGTGACAGGGGCGCTCGGCCACAGGCTCAGGGCGACGCCGGCGAACACCAGCAGGCCCGACCAGTAGTTGTTGAGGAAGGCGCGGAAGCAGGGCTCGCGCTCGCGCTCGCGGATCAGGTGGTGCTGCCACACGAAGGTGGCGGCCATGCCGGCCAGGCCCAGCCAGAAGAAGCCGCCCAGCGCCAGGCGGGTGCCGGCCCAGGCCAGCAGCGCCAGGGTGACCAGCTGCAGCAGGCCGATCATGAAGCGGTCGGCGCCACCGAACAGCACCGCGGTGGACTTGATGCCGATCCTGAGGTCGTCGTCGCGGTCGACCATGGCGTACTCGGTGTCGTAGGCCACGGTCCAGGTGACGTTGGCGGCGAACAGCAGCCACGCCTCCAGGGGCACCCGGCCCAGCACGGCGCCGAAGGCCATGGGGATGGCCCAGGAGAAGGCGGCGCCGAGGAACAGCTGGGGCAGGTGGGTGTAGCGCTTCATGAAGGGGTAGATGAAGGCCAGGATCACCCCGCCGATGGAGAGCAGCACCGTGAACAGGTTGGTGAACAGCACCAGCACGAAGGCCGCCGCCACCAGCAGGGCGAACAGCACCTGGGCCTCGCCCTCGCTGATGCGCCCGGTGGCCAGCGGCCGGTCCCGGGTGCGCTTGACGTGGCCGTCGAGGTGGCGGTCGGCGTAGTCGTTGACCACGCAGCCGGCGGCCCGCATCAGGTAGACCCCGCCCAGGAAGATCAGCAGCAGGCGGCGTTCCGGCAGGCCCTGGGCGGCCACCCACAGCGCCCACAGGGTGGGCCACATCAGCAGCCAGGTGCCGATGGGGCGGTCGAGGCGCGTCAGGCGCAGGAAGTCGGGGAGCCGGGCCAGGCCCGTGGGGCGCATCAGGGTGCGGTCCATCTCTACCTCGCGGCGGGTGTGGGGTGGGGGATGCGCGGACGGGGCGGTGCCGGCGCCCCTGAGCATCGGGAACCCCAGAGCCTAGCGCGAAGGCAGGCCGAGGTCATCCGCCATGGCGTCGAGGAACCACTCCTGCACCAGCACTTGGAAGCCGCCATGGCGGAACACCGAGCGGCGCCCCCAGGGCCCGCGGGCGGGGTGGAAGCCGGCGGGGTCCTCGGTCGCCTCGATCGTGCCGCGCTCGAGGTCGGGCTGGCGGAACAGCCAGGCCCCCAGGGAGCGCTCGCCGAGGCGCTCGAGCTCGTGGTCGGGCAGCCCCTCCAGCGGCGCCACCGAGCGCGCCGCCACCCAGGGGGCCTCCCCCAGGCAGAGCGCCACCTCGCGCAGCCACGCCTGGCGTCCCGGCGGCAGCCCCAGGGCCTGGGCCTCGTCGCGGCGTGGGGTGGCGATGCGCTGGTCGAGCAGCTGTACCCGGAAGGGGCGCGGCCGCCCCGCCTCGGTGAGGCGCAGGGTGAGGGAGTCCCGCGCGCCGACCCAGCGTCGCCAGGCGGGACTCATGGCGGGATAGGCGGCGGCAAGCGGCCGCCAGCGCGGCGGGGCGGAGGGGTGAGGGGCTGACACCGTGGACTCCCTGTCCATCCTGAGGGGCGCCTAGTGTACCATGCGCCCCATTCCCTTCCCGACGAGGAGTCCCATGAGCGCTGCGCCCCTGACCATCCTCGGCAGCGGCATGGCGGGCCTCGGCCTGCTGCGCCAGCTGCGCGCCCTCGACGCCGAGCGACCGGTGACCCTGATCACCGCGGACGGCGGCGACGACTACTCGAAGCCCCTGCTCTCCACCGGCTTCGCCAAGGGCCTGGCGCCTGAGCGGCTGGCGGCCCGCGACGCCCTGGCGGTGGCCGACTCCCTCGACGCCGTGGTGCGCACCCATACCCGGGTCGAGGCGATCGATCCCGAGCGCCGCACCCTGCGCATCGGCGAGGAGCGGCTGCCCTTCGGGGAGCTGGTGTTGGCCACCGGGGCGGCGCCGGTATCGCCCTTCGGGGTGCCCGAGGCGCTGGCCGGCCGGGTGATGGCGGTCAACGACCTCGACGACTACCGCGCCTTCCACGCCGCCGTGGCGGCCCTGGGGCGGCCGGCGCGGGTGGCGATCATCGGCGCCGGGCTGGTGGGCTGCGAGTTCGCCAACGACCTGGTCGCCGGCGGCCACCGGGTCAGCCTGATCGCGCCGGAAGCCGCGCCGCTGCCGCGTCTGCTGCCCGAGCCCCTGGGGCGGGCCCTCGCCGAGGCCTTCGCCGAGGCTGGCGTGGCGCTGCGCCTGGGCGTGGGGGTCGCGGGCCTCGAGGCCGAGGGCAGCGAGGCGCGGGTACGGCTCGAGGGTGGCGAGGGCGTGGCGGCCGACCTGGTGCTGCTGGCCACCGGCCTGGCGCCGCGCACCGCGCTGGCCGAGGCGGCCGGGCTGGCGGCGAGCGCCGCCGGTATCCACGTCGACCGCACCCTGGCCACCTCGGCCCCGGGTATCTTCGCCCTGGGCGATGTGGCCTGCGTCGAGGGGGTCAACGCCATGTACGTGCAGCCGCTCCAGGCCTCCGCCCGCGCCCTGGCGCGCACCCTCGCCGGCAGCCCCACGCCGGTGCGCTACGGCGCCTGGCCGGTGCTGGTCAAGACGCCGCTGCTGCCGGTGGTGGCGCTGCCGCCGAGGCGTGAACCGGCACGCTGGCGCATCGAGGGCGAGGCGGGGGATCTCACCGCCCTGGCCGAGGCCGAGGACGGACGTTTGATCGGATTTGCGTTGACAGGCGCCTGCGTGCGTCGGAAAGTCGAACTGGCGCGGGCCGCGCCGGCGTTGCTAGGCTAGGTGCCTGTCGCAGCCGGCGCTGCGACGGGCTTTCCCGAACGTGGCGGCGCGTCCGCCAGCTTGCCCACGACGCCGTTCCCCCGTCGCTCGGTGCATTTCCGGGCGAACGGTGAGCGCCGTTTCCATGACAACAACACCCCGACGCCGGCGTCGGGACTCGAGTCAACACCAGGAGGGTTACATGCGTAAGCCAGAACTCGCGGCGGCGATCGCCGAGCGCGCCGATCTATCCAAGGACAAGGCGAGCCAGGTGCTCAACGTGATTCTCGACGAGATCACCGGCAGCGTCTCCCAGGGGCAGGATGTCAGCCTGGTCGGCTTCGGCACCTTCACCGTGCGCGAGCGTGCCGCACGCACCGGCAAGAACCCCCAGACCGGCCAGCCGCTGACCATCCCGGCCAGCAAGACCGTGGCCTTCAAGGCGGGCAAGGGCCTCAAGGACGCCGTCGCCAAGTGACCCCGGGCCGCCCGGCGCCGCCTCGGTGCCGGGCCGCCTCGCTTCCACCCTCCAGGGATCCGGTGGTGATGACATGAAGCTGAAACTGATGCTCTGGGTGCTGGGCTGGCTGCTGCAGCGCGCCCGACGCCGCAATCCCCGCTTCCGTGAGCTGCTGGCCGAGACCCGTGGCCTCGACTGGGGGGTGGCCACCGAGGATCTCGCCATCGCCCGCCACTATCGCATGTCGCCCCGCGGCATCGAGCACGGCCGCGGCCTGCCCGTGGACCTCGACCTGGAGCTGCGCTTCGCGGATGCGGCCAGCGCCCTGGCGATCCTGCGCAGGCCCACCCAGCAGGCCTTCCTTGAGGGCATGATGGAAGGCCGTGTGCGCCTGGTGGGCGACAGCGCCGACCTCGAGCGGCTGCAGAAGCTGCTGCGCCACCTCTGAGCCCGCCCCGCTCGCCATGACCCCCGCCCTGGTCCTGCGCCGCTTCTGGACCCTGGAGCCCGCCGCCTATAGCCTGCGCGTCTTCCTTGCCCTGGCCGCCATCACCCTGGTGTGCTGGTGGCGCGGCGACATGGCGAGCCTGATCCCGCTGTTCCTGGGCGCCATCGCCAGCGCCCTGGCCGAGACCGACGACGACTGGCCGGGCCGGCTGGCCGCCCTGCTGGTGACCCTGGCCTGCTTCGCCGCCGCCGCCCTGACGGTGGAGCTGCTCTTCGCGCATCCCTGGCCCTTCGCCGCGGCCCTGGCGCTCGCCGCCTTCGCCCTGACCATGCTGGGCGCGGTGGGCCAGCGCTACGCCACCATCGCCAACGCCACCCTGATCCTCGCCATCTACACCATGATCAGCCTCGAGCAGCGCGGCACCCCGGCGCTGGCCGAGCTGTGGCGCGAGCCGGCGCTGCTGGTGGCCGGGGCCGCCGGCTACGGGGCGATCTCGGTGGCTTGGTGCGCGCTCTTCTCGCGCCAGCCCCTCCAGTTGGCGCTGGCCCGGGTGTTCCGCGAGCTGGCCCGCTACCTGGCGCTCAAGGCGGCGCTGTTCGAGCCGGTGCGCGACCTCGATGTGGCCAGGCGGCGCCTGGCCCTGGCCCAGCAGAACGGTGAGGTGGTGGCGGCCCTCAACGAGGCCAAGGAGCGGCTCTTCCGCCGCCTGGAGGGGACCCGCGAGTCGCCGCGCCTGGCGCGCTACCTGCGCCTCTACTTCATCGCCCAGGAGATCCACGAGCGGGCTAGCTCCTCCCACTCCCCCTACGCCGAGCTGGCGCAGGCCTACTTCCACCATGACGTGCTGTTCCGGGTGCAGCGGGTGCTGACGGCCCAGGGCGAGGCGTGCCGCACCCTGGCCCGGGGGCTGCTGCTCAAGCGCCCCTTCGACCTCGCCCCCAGCGAGGCGGCGCTGGCCGACCTCGAGGCCTCCCTGGCCCGGCTGCGCGAGGGCGCCGAGGGCAAGCGCGCCGCGCTGCTGCCGGCGCTGACGGCGGTGGCCGACAACCTGGCGACCCTGGAGCAGGGCCTGGCCGGGGCGCGCCACCCCGAGCTCGACGCCGCCAGCGACACCGCCCTGCACGATCGCACCCCGCGGGGGCCCGCCGAGGTCGCCGAGCGGCTGCGGGCCCAGCTGACGCCGCGCTCGCCGGTGTTCCGTCATGCCGTGCGGCTCGCCGTCACCCTGCTGACGGGCTACGGCCTGCTGCACCTGATCCATCCCACCCAGGGCTACTGGATCCTGCTCACCAGCCTGTTCGTCTGCCGCCCCAGCTTCGGTGCCACCCGGCGCTTCCTGTGGCAGCGCATCCTGGGCACGGTGGTGGGACTGGTGGTGGGCTGGGCGCTGATCAGCCTGTTCCCCTCGCCGGCGCTCCAGGCGGCGATCGCGGTGGCCGCCGGGGTCGGCTTCTTCGCCCTGCGCGGGCGCCACTACACCCTGGCCACGGCGGCGATCACCCTGATGGTGCTGAGCTGCTTCAACCAGGTGGGGGACGGCTTCGGACTGATCTGGCCGCGCTTCCTCGACACCCTGCTGGGCGCCGGCATCGCCGGGGTGGCGGTGCTGGCGATCCTGCCCGACTGGCAGGGGCGAGGGCTGCATCGCCAGGCCGCCGAGGCGCTCACCGCCAGCCGCGACTACCTGGCGGCGCTGCTCGAGCAGTACGCCCGCGGCCGGCGCGACGACCTCGCCTATCGCCTGGCGCGACGCAACGCCCACAACGCCGATGCGGAGCTCGCCGCGCTGCTCGCCAACGCCCGCCAGGAGCCCGGCCCCTTCCGTCGCGACGCCGAGCGCGGGCTACCCTTCCAGCTCCACGCCCATACCCTGCTCAACTACCTCTCGGCGCTGGGTGCCCACCGCGGCGAGGAGGGCGGCGTGACGCCAGGGGAACGGGTGGCGGGACAGGCGATCCTGGCCGAGCTCGACGCCCTGGCCGAGGCGCTACGCGGGCGTCGGCCGCCGGCAGACAGCGCGCCGCCGGCGCTCGGCGAGGGACGGGATGAGGGTCCTGGGGAGCGCTTCCTGGGCGCCCAGCTGGCGCTGATCGCCGGCCAGCTGACCCCGCTGCGCGAGGCCGCCACCCGGCTTGTCGACGACACTCCCTGAGCGGGAGACCGTCACACCTGCCCGTAGCGCCCGGCCTCCTCGCCCAGCCAGCGGCGGATCAGCGGGCGGCTGGCCTCGGGGTGGCTGGCCATCAGCGCCTCGGCCAGGGGGGCGACGCGGTCGAGCAGGTCGGCGTCGCGCTCCAGGTCGGCGATCTTCATCTGCGCCAGCCCCGTCTGGCGGGTGCCCAGCACCTCGCCGGGGCCGCGCAGCTCCAGGTCCTTCTCGGCGATGCGGAAGCCGTCGCTGGTCTCGCGCATCACCGCCAGGCGCTCCCGGGAGTGGGCGGAGAGCGGCGGATGGTAGAGCAGCACGCAGAAGCTGGCGGTGGCGCCCCGCCCGACCCGGCCGCGCAGCTGGTGCAGCTGGGAGAGCCCCAGCCGCTCGGGGTTCTCGATGATCATCAGGCTGGCGTTGGGCACGTCGACCCCCACCTCGATCACCGTGGTGGCCACCAGCAGGTCGAGCTCGCCGGCCTTGAAGGCGTCCATCACCGTGGCCTTCTCGGCGGCCTTCATGCGCCCGTGGACCAGGCCGATGGCGAGCTCCGGCAGCGCCTCGACGAGCTCGTCCCGGGTCGCCTCGGCGGCCTGGCACTCCAGCGCCTCGGACTCCTCGATCAGGGTGCAGACCCAGTAGGCCTGGCGCCCCGCGGCGCAGGCGTGGCGGATGCGTGCCACCACCTCGGGACGGCGTTCGTCGGGCATCGCCACCGTTCTCACCGGGGTGCGCCCCGGGGGCAGCTCGTCGATCACCGAGACGTCGAGGTCGGCGTAGGCGCTCATCGCCAGGGTGCGCGGGATGGGGGTGGCGGTCATCACCAGCTGGTGGGGGGTGAGGCCGCCGGCCTCGCCCTTCTCGCGCAGGGCCAGGCGCTGGTGCACCCCGAAGCGGTGCTGCTCGTCGACGATGGCCAGCCCCAGGCGCTGGAAGTGCACGTCGCCCTGGAACAGCGCATGGGTGCCCACCACCATGCGCGCGCGGCCGTCCTGGATGGCGGCCTTGGTGTCCAGCCGCGCCTTGCCCTTGAGCTTGCCGGAGAGCCAGGCCACCTCGATGCCCAGCGGCGCGAACCAGGCGCGGAAGGCGCGGTAGTGCTGCTCGGCGAGGAGCTCGGTGGGCGCCATCATCGCCGCCTGGCAGTCGCCGGCGATGGCAGCGAGCGCCGCCATGGCGGCCACCACCGTCTTGCCGGAGCCGACGTCGCCCTGCACCAGGCGCAGCATGGGCACCTCGCGGGCCAGGTCGGCGGCGATCTCGTCGAGCACCCGGCGCTGCGCGGCGGTCAGCGAGAAGGGCAGCTGGGTCAGGAAGCGCGCCTGCAGGCCGCGCCCCGAGGGCAGCGCCGGGGCGCCGTCCTGCTGGATCTGCAGGCGCACCGCCTGCAGGCTGAGACGGTGGGCGAGCAGCTCCTCCAGCGCCAGGCGGCGGGTGGCGGGGTGGCGGCCGCCGGCGAGCTGCTCGGGGTCGACCTCCGGCGGCGGCTGGTGGAGCACATGCAGGCAGTGGTGCAGCTCGGGCAGGCGGAAGCGGCTGCGCAGGTCCTCGCTGATCCAGTCGGGCAGCGCCTCGGGGTGGGCGTCGAGCAGGGCCAGGGCCTGCTCGATCAGCGCCCGCAGTCGGGTCTGGTGCAGCCCCTCGGTGGTGGGGTAGATGGGGGTGAGGTGGTCCTCCACCGGCGGGGCATCGGCCCGGAGCAGGCGATACTCGGGGTGGTAGATCTCGAGCCCGGTGGCGCCGGCGCGGGCCTCGCCGAAGCCGCGCACCCAGCCGCCGGGCTGGAACTGCTGCTGCTGGGCCGGCGAGAAGTGGAAGAAGCGCAGGCTGAGGATGCCGCTGCCGTCCTTGAGGCGCACCAGCAGGCTGCGCCGCCGGCCGCGCACCACCTCGGCGGCCACCACCTCGCCCTCCACCACCGCCTCGTGGCCGGCGCGCAGGGTGCCGATGGGGGTGATGCGGGTGCGGTCCTGGTAGCGCAGGGGGAGGTGGAAGAGCAGGTCGGCGACGGTGGCGATGCGCAGCCGGGCCAGTTTCGCCGCCAGCGCCTCGCCGACGCCCTTGAGCGAGTCGACCGGGGCGTCGAGCGCGTTCATGCCGGGGCGAGGTCCGCCTGGTGGCAGCGGGCGACCGCCTCGGTGATGGCGTCTATCGCCTTGGGCCGCGGGAAGCTGGCGCGCCAGGCGATGGCCACGGTGCGCCGCGGCGCCGGGTCGGCGAAGGGCACGCTGGCCAGCAGGCCGCTCTCGTAGTGGCCGGTGCCGATGGCCGAGCGCGGCAGCACGGTGATGCCCAGCTTGGAGGCCACCATGTGGCGGATGGTCTCCAGCGACCCGCCCTCGGCGGTGAGAGTGTTGTGGGGGCTGGCCAGCTTCTGGCTGATCGCCGGGCAGGCCTCGAGGATCTGGTCGCGGAAGCAGTGCCCCTCGCCCAGCAGCAGCAGGCGCTCCTGGAGCAGCTCCTCCTTGTGCACGCAGTCGCGGCCCGCCCAGGGGTGGTCGGCCGGCACCAGCACCTCGAAGGCCTCCTCGTAGAGCGGCTTGGTGAGCACATCGGTCTCGGTGAAGGGCAGCGCGACGATGATGGCGTCGAGCTCGCCGCTCCTCAGCTTGCGGCGCAGGTTGCCGGTGAAGCCCTCCTCGATGTAGAGCGGCATCTGCGGGGCAGAGCGGGCAAGCTCCGGCACCAGATGGGGGAAGAGATAGGGGCCGATGGTGTAGATGGCGCCGATGCGCAGGGGGCTCGCCAGCTGGTCGCGTCCCGCGGTGGCCAGCTCCTTGATCACGCTGGTCTGCTCCAGCACCCGCTGGGCCTGCTCGACGATCTTCTCGCCCAGCGGCGTGACCTGGACCGTGGACTTGGAGCGCTCGAACAGCGGCACGCCGAGCTCTTCCTCGAGCTTCTTCACCGCCACCGACAGGGTCGGCTGGGAGACGAAGCAGCGCTCGGCGGCACGACCAAAGTGGCGCTCCTGGGCCAGTGTCACGATGTAGCGGAGTTCTGTTAGAGTCATTCTGGTTGCCGTGCAGGCATCCTCTTGAAATTCCAATAGGGACTTTTTATCAGGGGGCAGGGAAAAGGTGAAGACGACGACACTGATTCTGGGCTGCGGCGACATCGGCACGGTCCTTGGCCGGCGCCTGCAGGAGGCGGGCCAGCGGGTCATCGGCGCCCGCCGCAAGGTTGAGGCGCTGGCGGAGAGCGGCCTGGAGGCCGCCGCCGTGGACCTCACCGACCCGGCCAGCCTGGCGGCGCTGCCCGACGCCGACATCCTGGTCTACGTGGCCAGCGCCGACCGCTTCGAGGAGGCGGCCTACCGCGCCGCCTATCCCGAGGGCCTGACCGCCGCCCTGGCCGAGTTCGGCGGCCGCGAGGCGCCGCCGCGCCACGTCTTCTTCGTCTCCTCCACCAGCGTCTACGCCCAGCGCGACGGCGAGACGGTGGACGAGGCGAGCCCCACCGAGCCCACCGGCTTCTCGGGCCAGCTGATGTGCGAGGCGGAGCGGGCGCTGCTCGACCACCCCCTGCCCGGCACCGTGGTGCGCTTCTCGGGGATCTACGGCCCCGGCCGCGACCGCCTGATCCGCCAGGTGGGCGAGGGGCGCATCGCCCCGCCTAGCCCCGCCATGTACACCAACCGCATCCATCGCGACGACTGCGCCGGGGTGCTCGCCCACCTGATCGGCCGGGTGCTGGAGGGCGAGGGCGTCGACGAGCTCTACCTGGCCACCGACTGCGAGCCGGCGCCGCTCCACGACGTCATGGCCTGGCTGGCCATGCAGTTGAAGGTGGAGGCCACCGAGACCATCCAGTCGCCGCTGCGCCGCCGCGCCAGCAAGCGCTGCAGCAATGCCCGGCTGCTGGAGAGCGGCTACCAGTTCCGCTATCCGACCTTCCGCGAGGGCTACGCCCAGGTGCTGCGCGAGGGCGGCTTCCTGCCGGAGAAGGCCTGACGGCACCGATGCCCGTCGCTCAGGACGAGCGCGCCACCACCTCGTAGCGGGGCCCGTCCTGCAGGGTGAAGGAGCGCAGCAGCGTCAGGCGCCGCCAGCGCCAGGCGAGGTTGACCGGCGGCAGCGCCTCGATGGACAGGCGCGCCGCCCGGCGCAGCAGGGTGACGTGAGGCACGAAGCGCGTCGGTCGCCCGCCGTGGCCGAGGGCCTCCAGCCCGTTCCACAGCCGCGCCTGCAGCGCATCGAGCGCCGGGTCGGGCGTACCGCCCCCGACCCAGACGATCCCCGGCCGTCGGAAGGTCCCCCAGCGATCCAGGCGCCACTCGCCCCCTGCGGGCGACTCGCCTTGCAGCCACTCGACCAGCGCCTCGACGCGTGATGTCTCCACCTCGCCGAGGAAGGCCAGGGTCAGGTGGAGGCTCTCGTCGGGCACCCGCCGCCCGCCGCAGCGGGCGTGCGCGCTATCGGCCAGCGCCCCCAGCCGCGCGCGCAGCGCGTCGGGCGGCTCCAGGGCAAGAAACAGTCTCAAGTCGATTGTCCAGCACTTCAGAAAAGGATGGAGTCGCGTTACGAGCGATGAGAGGCTGGTCGCCGCCGGAGCGCAGCTCCCGGAGTGTAGCCTGCTACATGAGGAGACGACCGGGCCGGCGCACCGGCACCGCCGGCGGCCAGCTTTCTTCAATAAGAGCCCGAGCGCAGTAGCGAATCCGCCTTTTCTGTTAGTCGCCGATGACCATGACGCCTTCCGCCTCGAACTGCGCACCCTTGGGCAGCGCCTTGACGCCGATGGCGGCGCGCGCCGGGTAGGGCTTCTCGAAGAACTCCTCCATCACGGCGTTGACCACCGCGAACTGCCCCAGGTCGACCAGGTAGAGGTTGAGCTTGACGATGTCCTGCAGGGAGCCGGCGGCCTCCTCGCAGACGGCGCGCAGGTTGGTGAAGACCTGGCGGGCCTGGGCCTCGAAGTCGTCGGAGACCAGCTCCATGGTGGCCGGGTCCAGGGGGATCTGGCCGGAGAGGTAGACGGTGTTGCCGGCCTTGATGGCCTGGGAGTAGGGGCCGATGGCGGCGGGGGCCTTCTCGGTGTTGATCACAGCCTTGTTGCTCATGGTGTCGCTCCGTTGTGGTTCTGTTCGGTAAGGAAACGGCCCGGCGCCCCCGGCGGGGGCGACCGGACCGATGGGGGAAGTGTCAGTTGCCCAGGCGGCTGATGCGCTCGACGTGGGAGAGGTTGCGCAGCCGCTTGATGATGCGCGCCAGGTGCACGCGGTCGCGCACGGCGAGGGTCAGGTTGACGGTGGCCAGGCGGGCGTCGCGCTCCTCGATGCCGATGCGCTCGATATTGGCGTCGGCGTCGGTGACCACCCCGGCGAGCTCGGCCACCAGGCCACGGCGGCTCTCCACCTGCAGGCGCAGCGCCACCGGGAAGTCCTCGTCGATCTCCCGGGCCCACTCCAGCGGGAAGAGCTTCTCGGGATCGTCGCCGAGCTCGGCGAGGTTGCGGCACTCGGCGCGGTGCACCACGATCCCCTTGCCCGCCGAGAGGTGGCCTACCACGGGGTCGCCGGGCAGCGGGTGGCAGCAGCGCGCGAACTTGATCACCATGCCCTCGGCGCCGCTGATCACGATGGGGCCCTGCTGGCGAGCCGCCGCGGGGCCGGGTGCCGTCTCCTCGCCATGCTGCAGGTCCACCAGGCGCCGGGCGATCACGTGGGCGACCCGCGAGCCGAGGCCGATGGACTCCAGCAGGGCGTCCTCGTTCTTCAGGCCCAGCTCCGCCAGCAGCTCGGGCAGCGGCCCCTCGGGCAGCTCCTCCAGGCTGGTCTCGAACGCCGCCAGCGCCTTGTTGAGCAGGCGTCGGCCCAGCTGCACCGCCTCGGTGTGCTGCTGGTGCTTGAGCGCGTGGCGGATCGCCGAGCGCGCCTTGGCGGTGGCCACGAAGTTGAGCCAGGCGAGGTTGGGGCGCGCCCCCGGGGCGGTGATGATCTCCAGGGTCTGGCCGCTCTCCAGGCGGGTGGAGAGTGGGGCCAGGTGGCGGTCGATGCGGCAGGCGATGGTGCTGTTGCCGATGTCGGTGTGCACGCTGTAGGCGAAGTCGATCACCGTGGCGCCCTGGGGCAGCTCCATGATGTCGCCCTTGGGGGTAAACACGTAGATATCATCGGGGAAGAGGTCGTTCTTGACGTGCTCGATGAACTCCAGCGAGTCCCCGGCATGGCGCTGCATCTCCAACAGCCCCTTGATCCAGGAGCGGGCCCGGGCGCGGCTGCCCTCAGCAATAGGATGGTCGGTCTGGCCCGCCTTGTAGAGCCAGTGGGCGGCGATGCCGTTGTTGGCCATGGCCTCCATCTCGCGGGTGCGGATCTGTACCTCGATGGGCATGCCCCCCGCGCCGAACAGGGTGGTGTGCAGGCTCTGGTAGCCGTTGGCCTTGGGGATGGCGATGTAGTCCTTGAAGCGCCCGGGCACCGGCTTGTAGAGGTTATGCACCACGCCCAGGATGCGGTAGCAGCTGTCGACGTCCTCGGTGAGGATGCGGAAGCCGAAGACGTCCATGATCTCGTTGAACGACTTGCGCTGGTCGCGCATCTTCTTGTAGATCGACAGCAGGTGCTTCTGGCGGCCGACCACGGTGCCGGCCAGCCCCTCGTCGTCGAGGCTCTGCTGCAGGGTGTTCTGGATCTGGCGGATCGCCGAGCGGCGGTGGCCCCGGGCGCTGGAGACGGCGCGCTTGATGCGCTCGGCACGCATCGGGTGGATCGCCTGGAAGGAGAGGTCCTCGAGCTCCACGCGGATGGTGTTGATGCCCAGGCGGCTGGCGATACGGGCGTAGATCTCCAGGGTCTCGCGGGCGATGCGGCGCTTCTTCTCGGGGCGCAGGGCGCCCAGGGTGCGCATGTTGTGCAGGCGGTCGGCGAGCTTGACGATGATCACCCGGATGTCCCGGGACATCGCCAGCACCATCTTCTGGAAGTTCTCGGCCTGGGCGACCGCCTTGTCCTCGAAGGCGATCTGGGTCAGCTTGGAGACGCCATCCACCAGCTCCGCCACCGGGGCGCCGAACTGGCGCGCCAGGGCCTCCTTGCCGACCCCGGTATCCTCGATCACGTCGTGCAGCATGGCGGCCATCAGGCTCTGATGGTCCATATGCATGTTGGCGAGGATGTTGGCGACGGCCAGGGGGTGGGTGACGTAGGGTTCACCGGAGCGCCGGCGCTGGCCGTCGTGGGCCTGCTCGGCGTAGTAGAAGGCGCGCTTGACCTGCTGGATCTCGCCCTGGGGAAGGTAGCCGCCGAGTCGGTCGGCCAGGTCATCGATGGTGAACATGCGGCGCGCCCTGACTCCTGCGTGAGTGTCCGGAAGGGAGCGACGGCGCCTGGGCGCCGTCGGGGATCACTCCTCGGCGAAGCTGCCGTACTGGGGCTGGGGCGGCCGCACCGGGGCCTCGACGGGCTCGTCGAGCACGCTGGCGTCGACCAGGCCGGCGGCGATCTCGCGCAGGGCCATGACGGTGGGCTTGTCGTTCTCCCACGGCAGTTGGGCGTCGCGGGAGCCGCGGGCCAGCTGGCGGGCGCGCTGGGTGGAGATCATCACCAGCTTGAAGCGGTTTTCGACGTTTTCCAGACAATCTTCGACAGTGACTCGCGCCATGGATGCCTTCCTGAAGTGCTGACGGGACCCCGGCGTCGCGCGCACGGGGCGCGAGACGGGAGTCCGCTATGGATAGACCTGATAGGTTACTCGAGGCGCGGCAGCGCTGACAAGCGCCACGCGCGGGCCTCAGGCGAGCAGCGCCTGGAGCAGGGGGGCGTGGGTGGCGCCGGCGCGTTCGCGGGTCAGGCGGCGCGACACCACCAGGGCGCGCAGCTCGTCCAGGGCGGTGGTGAAGTCGTCGTTGATCACCAGGTAGTCGTACTCGTCGTGGTGGGACATCTCGCTCACCGCGTCGCGCATGCGCCGCGCGATCACCGCGTGCTCGTCGGTGCCGCGGCCCGCCAGGCGTCGCTCCAGCTCCTCCCGGGAGGGCGGCAGGATGAACACCGACACCGCCTCGGGCATCTGCTGGCGCACCTGGCGCGCGCCCTGCCAGTCGATCTCCAGGATCACGTCCTGGCCGGCGGCTAGCGCCGCCTGCACCGCCGGGCGCGAGGTGCCGTAGTAGTTGTCGAACACCCGGGCGTACTCGAAGAACTCGCCGCGCTCGATCATCGCCTCGAAGCCGGGGACGTCCACGAAGTGGTAGTTGACCCCGTCCACCTCGCCCTCGCGACGGGCACGGGTGGTGTGGGATACCGACACCTGGATGCCGTCGAGGCTCTCGATCAGCTCGCGCACCAGGCTGGTCTTGCCGGCGCCGGAGGGGGCGGAAACGATGAACAGCGTACCTTGCGACATGCGCGTCTCCGGGTTGGGAAAGGGGTTGGGACCGAGGGTTGGGATCGCGGTCTGCTGACCGGGCCGAGGCCGGCGGCGGAAGGGGGCGAAGTATCGCATACCCGCCCGGCGCCTGCATCCGGCTAGCCGGCGGGGGTGGCGCCCGGTGAGGAATGGCGCTCCAGCCGGCGTCCCAGGGCGAACACCGCCAGGCCGCCGAGGGCCAGGCCCGCCCCCACCAGCCCCGTGGCCGACCAGGCCGCGCCGGCCTTGATGGTGGCCCCGCCCAGCCAGGCGCCCAGGGCGTTGGCGCCATTGAAGGCGGCGTGGTTCATGGAGGCGGCCATGGTCTGCGCCTCGCCGGCCACGTCCATCAGCCGCGCCTGCAGCGCCGGTCCCAGGGCGATGCCGGTGCCCACCAGGGTGACGAACAGCAGCCCGGTGACGAGGTGGTTGGCGGCCGCATAGAAGCCCAGCTGCACCAGCAGGCTCCACACCAGGATGCAGGGGATCGCCCCCACCGGGTGGCGGTCGGCCAGCCGCGCGCCCACCAGATTGCCGACGATGCCGCCCAGGCCGAATAGCGTCAGCACCCAGGGTCCCAGCGTCTCGGGCATGCCGGCCTGAGCGCGCAGGGTGGGCACCACGTAGCTGAACACCGCGAACATGCCGCCGAAGCCGATGGCGGCGACACCCAGGGTGGCCAGCACCCGCGGGCTGACCAGGGCACCGAGCTCGCGGCGCGGGCTCGCCGCGCGATCGCCGGGCTGGGCCGGCACGCACAGCCGGATCATCAGCATGGTGGCCAGGGCCACGGCGCCCACGGCGTGAAAGGCGAAGCGCCAGCCCAGCCACTGGCCGGCCCAGGTCGCCAGGGGCGCGCCTACCACGATGGCGGCGCTCAGCCCCAGCATCACCCGGGCGATGGCCCGGGCGCGCTGGTCCACCGGCACCGCCGCCGCGGCCACCAGGGCGGCGACCCCGAAGAAGGCGCCGTGGGGCAGACCGGCGACGAAGCGCAGGGCGACGAAGGGCCAGAAGGCGGTGGTCAGGGCGCTGGCCACGTTGCCCAGCGCGAACACCAGCATCAGCGCGATCAGTAGGGCGCGGCGTGGCACCCGGGCGGCGAGCGCCGAGATCAGCGGCGCGCCCACCACCACGCCCAGGGCATAGGCGGAGATGGCGTAGCCGACGTCGGCGGTGGCCACCGCCAGGTTGGCGGCCACGCGCTCCATCAGGCCCATGATCACGAATTCGCTGGTGCCGATGCCGAAGCCGCCCAGCGCCAGGGCGAGCTCCGCCAGCCGTGGATGGCGGGCCACGGCGGAGGAAGGGGTGGACATGGGGATCTCCGCAAACAGGCGACCCCGGCGGGCGGCCGGGGTCGTGGGAACAGGACGAAAGTATAGGGCAGGGCAGTCAGCAGACGAAGGGTCGCCGTCTACTCGATGTTCTGGATCTGCTCGCGCATCTGCTCGATGAGCACCTTGAGCTCCACCGCGCAGCGGGTGGTGCTGGCCACCACCGACTTCGATGACAGGGTGTTGGCCTCGCGGTTGAGCTCCTGCATCAGGAAGTCCAGGCGGCGGCCGATGGGCCCCTTCTGCCTGAGCTGGCGCTCCACCTCGGCGACGTGGGTGGCGAGGCGGTCGAGCTCCTCGTCGACGTCGGCCTTCTGGGCCAGCAGGGCGAGCTCGGCCTCCAGGCGCTGGGGGTCGAGCTCGGCGCGCACGCCCTCCAGCCGCTCCAGCAGCTGGGCGCGCTGGCGCTCGAGGATCTGCGGCATCAGGGTGCGCACCTCGGCCACCTGGGCCTCGATACCGGCGAGCCGCTCGCGGATCAGGGCGGCGAGCTTGTCGCCCTCCCGGGCGCGGCCGGCCACCAGGTCGGCCAGCGCCTGGTCGAACAGGGTGAGCGCCGCGGCCTTGACGCTCTCGGGGTCGGGACCACGGTTCTCCAGCACGCCGGGGTAGTCGAGCAGGGCCAGGGCATCGGGCGGGGTGGTGTCCTCCACCGCCTGGCGCACCTCGGCCAGTGCCTGGGCGAGCTCGGCCAGGCGCGCGCCGTTCACGGCCAGGCCGGCGGCGTCGCCGGCGGGCTCGAAGCGCAGGCTCACCTCCACCTTGCCCCGGGCCAGCCGGGCGCGCAGCGCCTCGCGGAAGGCCGGCTCCAGGTCGCGCAGGCTCTCGGGGAGGCGGAAGTGGGGCTCCAGGTAGCGCTGGTTCACCGAGCGCAGCTCGAGCTGCAGGCTGCCCCAGGAGGCGCTGTGCTCCTGGCGGGTGAAGGCGGTCATGCTGTGGACCATGGGGCCTCCTGACGACGGGGTGGGGGGAGATGGGCGCAGTGTAACCGATTCGCCGGCAGCACCGGGCCAAGCGTGTAGAATGGCGGCCAGCCGATTCCCCCACCGACGAGATCACGAGGACCCATGGCCAACGACGTTCGACGCCCCAGCGGGCGCGCCCCCGAGCAGCCACGCGAGATCCGCCTGACCCGCGACTACACCCGCCACGCCGAAGGCTCGGTGCTGGTCGAGTTCGGTGACACCAAGGTGCTGTGCAACGCCAGCGTGGAACCCGGCGTGCCGCGCTGGCTGCGCGGCAAGGGCCAGGGTTGGGTCACCGCCGAGTACGGCATGCTGCCGCGTGCCACCCATACCCGCGGCGGCCGCGAGGCGACCCGCGGCAAGCAGGGCGGCCGCACCCTGGAGATCCAGCGCCTGATCGGCCGTTCGCTGCGCGCGGCGGTCAATCTCAAGAAGCTGGGCGAGTTCACCATCACCGTGGATTGCGACGTGATCCAGGCCGACGGCGGCACCCGCACCGCCTCCATCACCGGCGGCTGCGTGGCGCTGGTGGATGCCATCCGCTACCTGCAGCGCAACAAGCTGATCAAGGGCGACCCCTTCAAGCAGCTGGTGAGCTCCATCTCGGTGGGCCTGTTCAAGGGCGTGCCGGTGGTGGACCTGGACTATCCCGAGGACAGCGCGGCCGACACCGACATGAACGTGGTGATGGCCGAGGCGGGCAGCCTGATCGAGGTGCAGGGCACCGCCGAGAAGGGCAGCTTCAGCCGCGCCGAGCTCAACGCCATGCTGGAGCTGGCCGAGAACGCCGGCGCCCAGCTGTTCGAGCACCAGCGCGAGGCGCTGGGCATCCCGCGCTGAGGCGCCGGGCTGCCGCCATCAACGCAGAGTGCCGGCCTCGGGGGCCGGCACTCTGCGTTCCGGCGAGGCGGAACGGCGACGGGGGCAGGGCTCAGAGCGGCAGGTCGTACTCGACGATCAGCGGGGCGTGCTCGGAGAAGGTGGCGTCGTAGTCGATCCAGGCGTCCACCACATGGCGGCGGAAGTTGGGGCCCACCACCTGATAGTCGATGCGCCAGCCCTCCTGGCGGGAGCGCGGCACCTCCTGGTCGAGCTTGGGCCACCAGGTGTACTCGCCGGCGTCGCGGTTGATCTCGCGGAAGCAGTCGATGAAGCCGGTGGGGCCGAACACCTGGTCCATCCAGGCGCGCTCCTCGGGGGTGAAGCCTGGGGTCTCCTGGTTGTCGGCCCAGTTCTCCAGGTCGATGGTCTTGTGGGCGATGTGCCAGGTGCCGCAGATGATGTACTCGCGGCGCTTGCGCGCCATCTTGCTCAGGTACTCCTGGTACTGTGCCATGAAGGCCTGCTTGGCGGCGGGGTCGCTGCCGTCGGGCATCAGGAAGCTGGCGATGCTGAAGCGGTCGTAGTCCGCCTGCAGGAAGCGTGCCTCGTGGTCGCACTGGGGGAAGCCCAGCCCGTACATGATCGCCTTGGGGATCTTGCGGCAGTAGAGGCCGACCCCGGAGAAGCCGTCCTGCTCGGCGTCGAGGAAGTAGCCCTCGTAGCCTTCCGGATAGAGGATGCTGTCGTCCAGCTCGAAGCTCTTGGCCTTGGTATTCTGGATGCAGACGACATCGGCGTCCTGGTTGGCCAGCCAGTCGAGGAAGCCTCGCCCGACGGCCTCGCGGATGCCGTTGACGTTGATGGTAGCGATTTTCATACGTGGTCCCTTTACCGTCGCGCGTGTATGATACCCGACGTTTCGACGTTTGGGTAAATGGCGAAGGCCAATAAACGTGATAGGAGGCCCCGTGGCGGATCGACGCATGCAGCCCTACCAGCGCGAGTTCATCGAGTTTGCCATCGCGCAGGGGGTGCTGCGTTTCGGCGAGTTCACGCTCAAGTCGGGTCGTGTCAGCCCCTACTTCTTCAACGCCGGGCTGTTCCGCACCGGCGGCGCCCTGGCCCGGCTGGGGCGCTTCTACGCCCGCGCCATCGCCGACCAGGCGCCGGCCTTCGACGTGCTCTTCGGCCCCGCCTACAAGGGTATCCCGCTGGCCGCCACCACCGCCGTGGCGCTGGCCGACCACCACGACCGCGACCTCCCCTACGCCTTCAACCGCAAGGAGGCCAAGGCCCATGGCGAGGGCGGCAACATCGTCGGCGCCGAGCTCGAAGGCGATATCCTGATCATCGACGATGTGATCACCGCCGGCACCGCCATCGGCGAGGTGATGACGCTGATCCAGGGCGCCGGCGCCCGCGCCGCCGGGGTGGTGATCGCCCTGGATCGCCAGGAGCGCGGCAGCACCGAGGGCGAGGCGCGCAGCGCCATCCAGGAGGTCGAGGCGCGCTACGCCATGCCGGTGATCAGCATCGTGACGCTGGACATGGTGCTGGCCTATCTTGAGGAGCAGGGCGGCGAGCGCCTGCGTGGCCACGCCGACGCCATCCGCGCCTATCGGGAGCGCTATGGCGTGACGCCGGAGTGAGCTATGCTGTACGTTAAGTGTACAAGATTTTTGTTTCGTACAGCCTTCGGCGTCGACAGGAGAGAGGGAGAGACGGGATGCGAGCGATGACGAGAGGCCTCATCGGCCTGGCGCTGCTGGTCGGCGCGAGCGGCGTGCAGGCCAGCGAGCTGGACCTCAACCTGGGCGCCGATGCGGTCCAGTTCGAGGCGGCGGGCGAGCTGGTGGAGGGTATCCGCCTGGGCGGCGGGGTGGTGGACAGCGATTACCGTGAGGACGCCACCGTCTTCCACGCCCAGCTGATGGGCAGCCAGCACACCTCGCGCCGCGAGATCGGCGTGGGCGCTCGCTGGACCCACTACGATACCGACGTCGGCGAGGGCGGCGGCCTCGGCCTGGGCGGCTACGGCTACGTCTACCTGCCCAGCCTTCCCGAGGTCTCGCTGGGCGGTTATGGCTACTATACGCCGGATGCCGTGACCAGCCGCGAGCTGGAGGAGGGCTACGAGGTCGGCCTGCGTGCCCGCTACGCCTTCACCCCCAACGTCGACGGCTACCTGGGCGTGCGCCAGCTGGACGCCGACTTCAAGGATGAGCCGGGCAGCCGCACCCTGGATCGCGGCGCCCAGGTCGGGGTTCGCCTGCGCTTCTGACTCCCTGTCTCCCGACCCCCGGCATCGATGGCGGGCCCCCTGGCGGGGCCCGCCTGCGTTCCACGGGGCCTCACCGGAGCCGCCATGCTCGACGTCGTCCTCTACCAGCCCGAGATCCCCCCCAACACCGGCAACCTGATCCGCCTGTGCGCCAACACCGGCTTTCGCCTGCACCTGATCGAGCCGCTGGGCTTCGTGCTGGATGACAAACGGTTGCGCCGGGCGGGGCTCGACTACCACGAGTGGGCGGCGGTGCGGGTGCATCCCGGCTGGGAGGCATACCTGGCGGCGGCGGGCCCGGAGCGCCTCTTCGCCGTTTCGACCCGCGGCCGGACCGGCTATCATGAGCCTCGCTACCGGGCCGGCGACGCCTTGGTGTTCGGCCCCGAGACCCGCGGCCTGCCCCAGGCGCTGCTCGACGCCCTGCCCGAGACGCAGCGGCTGCGCATCCCCATGCGCGAGGAGAGCCGCAGCCTCAACCTCTCCAACGCCTGCGCGGTGCTGGTCTTCGAAGCCTGGCGACAGCTGGGCTTCGCCGGTGCCGCCGGAGTCGATACCCGATGAACGCGCCCCCCACGATCCAGCAGCGCCTCGCCGGCCTCAACCCTCGCCAGCGCGAGGCGGTCGCCCACATCGACGGCCCCTGCCTGGTGCTGGCCGGCGCCGGTTCCGGCAAGACCAGCGTGATCACCACCAAGATCGCCTACCTGGTGCAGGTGTGCGGCATGAGTGCCCGGCGCATCGCCGCGGTGACCTTCACCAACAAGGCCGCCCGGGAGATGAAGGAGCGCGTGGGCAGCATGCTCAAGGGCCGGGAGGGGCACGGGCTCACCGTCTCCACCTTCCACACCCTGGGGCTCAACATCATTCGCCGCGAGCTCAAGGCGCTGGGCTACCGCCCCGGCTTCTCGCTGTTCGACCCCGAGGACGCCAAGGCCCTGCTGCGCGACCTGATGCACAAGGATGCCCAGGTCGACGCCGACCAGATCAACGCCGTGCAGCACCGCATCTCCGACTGGAAGAACGATCTGGTGCTGCCCGGCCAGGCGCTCTCCCACGCCGCCGACGAGGACGAGCTGTTCGCCGCCCGGGTCTATGAGGCCTACAACCGCCACCTCAAGGCCTACAATGCGGTGGACTTCGACGACCTGATCCTGCTGCCGGTGGTGCTGCTGCGCGACGACCCCGAGGCCCTGGCGCGCTGGCGCAAGCGCATCCACTACATGCTGGTGGACGAGTACCAGGACACCAACGTCAGCCAGTACCAGCTGGTCAAGCTGCTGATGGGGGAGCGCAAGACCTTCACCGTGGTGGGCGACGACGACCAGTCGATCTACGCCTGGCGCGGCGCGCGGCCCGAGAACCTGGTGACCCTGGGCGAGGACTTCCCGCGTCTCAACGTCATCAAGCTGGAGCAGAACTACCGCTCCACCGGCACCATCCTGCGCGCCGCCAACACCCTGATCGGCCATAACCCCCACGTCTACGAGAAGACCCTGTGGTCGGAGATGGGCGAGGGCGCGCCGATCCGCGTGGTGGTCAACCGCCACGAGGAGGCCGAGGCGGAGCGCGTGGCCAGCGAGATCCTCACCCGCCGCATCAAGGAGCGTGCGGAATGGCGCGACTTCGCGGTGCTCTACCGCGGCAACTTCCAGGCCCGGCTGCTGGAGCTCAAGCTGCAGCACTACCAGATCCCCTACAAGCTCTCCGGCGGCACCTCCTTCTTCTCGCGCAACGAGATCAAGGACGCCATGGCCTACCTGCGGCTGTTGATCAACCCGGCCGACGACAACGCCTTCCTGCGCATCGTCAACGTGCCGCGCCGGGAGGTCGGCCCCGGTACCCTGGAGAAGCTCGCCAATTACGCTACCGAGCGGGGCATCGCGCTGTTCGCCGCTTGCCATGAGCTGGGCCTGGCCGAGCAGCTGCCGACCCGAGCGGTGGAGCGCCTGGGGCGCTTCACCCACTTCATCGACGGGGTGCGCCGGCGCATGGATGGCGGCGATGCCATCGCCGCCATCCGCGACATGCTGCGCGAGATGGACTACGAGGCGTGGCTCTACCAGAACGCCAGCGCGCCCACCATCGCCGAGCGGCGCATGGCCAACGTCTGGACCCTGATCGACCAGCTCGAACGCTCCATGCAGGCCGACCCCGAGGAGAGTTCGGTGACCGAGGAGACCGAGACCGATGACGTGGAGTCGGCGATCTCGCGGCTGGTACTGCGCGACATCCTCGAGCAGCAGGCCGAGGAGGATGACTCCGACCGCGTCCAGCTGCTCACCATGCACGCCTCCAAGGGCCTGGAGTTTCCCCACGTCTACCTGATGGGCCTGGAGGAGGAGCTGCTGCCCCACCGCAACGCCATCGAGGCGGGCACCGTGGAGGAGGAACGGCGCCTGGCCTATGTAGGCATCACCCGGGCGCGGCGCACCCTGACCCTGACCCTGGCCCGCCAGCGCAAGGCCTATGGCGAGCTGATGGACTGCGCGCCGAGCCGCTTCCTCGATGAGCTCCCCGAGGCGGACCTGGAGTGGGAGGGGCGCACCGACCGCGAGGACCCGGAGAAGAAGCAGGCCCGCGGCCAGGACGCCATCGCCGGGTTGCGCTCCCTTTTGGGCTGAGGGCTCCCTACTCGGCTGAGGGCTCTCTGCTGGATCGAAGCTGCCATCCCCGAACGCAAGCGGGGCGCCCTAAGGCGCCCCGCGTGTCGTCCTGTCGGCCGGCTTACTGCACCGGCTCGATCAGGTAGTCGGTGGCGGCCTTCACCTCGTCGTCGGAGAGGTTGGGGTTGCCGCCCTTGGCCGGCATGGCGTTGAAGCCGTTGATGGAGTGGTCGTAGAGGGTCTCGACGCCCTGCTCCAGGCGCGCGCTCCACTGCTCGGCGTTGCCGCGCACCGGGGCGCCGGCGGCGCCGGTCTCGTGACAGGCCATGCAGATCTGGTTGTAGATCGCCGCACCATCGATGCCGGCATGGGCGGGTTCCGCTGCCGCCTGGCTTTCATCGGCGCTATCCGCAGCGGTGTCTTCGGCAGCAGAGGCCTGCTCGGAGGCGGCTGTTTCTGCGGACGAGGCGTCCTCGGCCGGCGCCGCTTCGCCACCGCCCTGGGCAGTGACATCCATCACCGGCTCGACCAGATAGTTGGTGGCCGCCTTCACCTCGTCATCGGAGAGGTTGGGGTTGCCGCCCTTGGCGGGCATGGCGTTGAAGCCATTGATGGAGTGGTCGTAGAGGGTCTCGATGCCCTGCTCGGCGCGCGCGCTCCACTGCTCGGCGTTGCCGCGCACCGGGGCGCCGGCGGCACCGGTCTCGTGGCAGGCCATGCAGACCTGGTTGTAGATCGCTTCGCCGTCGATGCCGGCGACCGCGGCATCGGCCGACGCCTCACCGCCGCTGTCCCCGCTGGAGGCCTCGCCCTCGGCGGCGGCCGCGTCGCCACCGCCTTGCGCGGGCACCTCCATCACCGGCTCGACCAGGTAGGCGACCGCTGCCTCGACCTCGGCGTCGGAGAGGTTGGGGTTGCCGCCCTTGGCGGGCATGGCGTTGAAGCCGTTGATGGCGTGATCCAGCAGGGTGGCGAAACCTTTTTCGGTGCGTGCGCTCCACTGCTCGTCGTTGCCACGTACCGGGGCACCGGCGGCGCCGGTCTCGTGGCAGGCCATGCAGACGTTGTTGTAGATGCCTTCACCATCGATATCGCCACCGCCTCCGCTGGAGGCGCTGCTGCCACCGCCGCTGGCGGCGGCCATGGTGCCGCAATCCTCGCCCTGGACGCAGAGCTCCCCCACCGGTGCCAGGCGCTCGGCGATCGCCTCGCGCTCGGCATCGTCCTGCGCCATGGCGGTGCCGGCGCCGACGGTCAGGCCCAGGGTGGCCAGACACCCCATGATCAGCTTGCTGGATTTCACTCTCACCACCTCTTCACGGTCCTTAAGGAATTGTTCGCGGCAGCGCCCGGCGGGAACAGCATCGGCGATGCAGCCGAGAGAGATGCCGTCTTGCACTCATGGGGCCACAGTATACCGGCATCCCCGGCGGCTGGAAAATGGCGGGACCCCGCCGATGGTGGGGAGGCGCGCTGGACAGCGACCGGCGTGGCGGTTAGGATGTCGACCGCTCGGCGCCACGCCGGGCCGTGCGCCCGTAGCTCAGTTGGATAGAGTGTTGGCCTCCGAAGCCAAAGGTCGCAGGTTCGAATCCTGCCGGGCGCGCCACGAATTCGAGGGCCCGGGGAGACGCATCTCCCCGGGCTCTTTCGCATGCGCGACGTTGGAATAATGGCTTGATGTGAGTCAATCAATACTGTGCAACATGTTGCTGCGTCATGGCAGCATGATGTCGGTCAAAAACCATTCATGTTGTTATAAAAAATATTGTCTTTGATATCGTTATGTGATTTGGCAGACTCTGCCGTCCATTGGCGACGATTCAGGGACGATGAAGACCTATCTGGGAAAGATGCGCGGCGAGCGCCTGCAACGCGAGACCCCCGACCTCGTTGATGCCCTCTGGTCCTGGCTGGGGGCGGTGGTCGGCATGGGGGCGATCTGCTGGCTCAGCGCCCACTGGCTCTCCCAGCATCTGCTGATCGTGGCCTCCTTCGGTGCCACCTCGGTGCTGCTCTATGCGGCCCCGGAGAGCCCCTTCGCCCAGCCACGCAACGTGCTGCTGGGCAGCCTGCTCTCGGCGGTGGCGGGCGTCGCCTGTTTCCAGCTGCTGGGCGCCACGCCGCTCGCCGTGACCCTGGCGGTCTCGCTCTCCATCCTGCTGATGCAACTGACCCACAGCGTGCACCCGCCCGGTGCGGCGGCCGCCCTGGTGGCGGTGATCGGCGGCCCGGAGATCACCGGGCTGGGCTGGTGGTACCCGCTGATGCCCATCGGCATCGGCTGCGCCATCATGCTGGTGGTCGCCGTGCTGGTGAACAACCTGGCTCGCCATCGTCGCTATCCGCTGCACTGGTAGGGGCTCGGGCTGGTAGGAGACTCGGGAAAACGGGGCAGGAAAGCGGAGCAGGAAAAACCGCAACTTTCTTCCCGCCAAAACGGAAAGGATTTCCCCTCTATTCGGCCTCGCAGGGGCTCGGTGGCGCCGGGGGGCTTCTGCTATCGTCTCGTGCACCATCCACGCCGCCGGGATGCCGGCGGCCCCACACAGGAGGCAGCAGATGGCGAATCCCCCAGACGCGACCGTTCCCGCCACCATGTCGGCCATGCTGCTGACCGGCCATGGCGACGTCGACAAGCTGGTCTATCGTGACGACGTGCCGACCCCCCAACCGGGGCCCGGCGAGGTGCTGGTGCGGGTCACCGCCACCGCCAAGAACAACACCGACCGCAAGGCCCGCGAGGGGCTCTACCCGGTGAAGAAGGGCGAGGTGACCTCGTTTGCCATGGGCGGCGAGCCGACCCTGACCTTCCCGCGCATCCAGGGCGCCGACATCGCCGGGCGGGTGGCGGCGGTGGGCGAGGGCGTCGACCCGGCTCGCCTCGGCGAGCGCGGCCTGCTCGACTTCAACCTCTACCCGGACGCGCGCCGCGACATCAACCTGACCCCGGACTACTACGGCCACGGCGCCGACGGCGGCTTCGCCGAGTACGTCGTCGTGCCTTCCGACCAGTTCCATCACGTGCCCAATCCCGAGCTCAGCGATGCCGAGCTCGCCGCCCTGGGCATGTGCTCCTACCAGACCGCCTACCACATGATGACCTCGGCGGGAGTGAGTGCCGGTGAGCGGGTGCTGGTCAGCGGCGCCAGCGGCGGTGTGGGGACCGCGCTGGTCCAGCTGTGTCGCATCGTCGGCGCCATTCCCTACGCGGTGAGCCAGCCGGAGAAGGCCGCGGCGCTCGAGGCGCTGGGCGCCGAGGCGGTGATCGACCGCGGCGACCTCGACGGCTTCGCCGAGCGGGTGCTCGCGGCCACCGGCGGCGCGCCCATCGACGCGGTGATGGACCTGGTCGGCGGCGAGATGACCGACTGCTTCATCGACACCATGATCCAGGACATGAAGGCGCGTACCAGCTACCCGCGGCTCTCCATCGCCGGCGCCAGCGGCGGCAACATCTCGGAGATCCTGTGGACGCGTATCTACCTCTACCAGGTGCAGATCTTCGGCGTCTCCCACGGCACCCGGGAGGAGGCCGAGCAGCTGATCGCCTGGATCCGCTCCGGCGACCTGAAGCCGGTGCTGCATGCCGCCTTCAGGCTCTCCGAGCTGCACGCCGCCGAGCGCTACTTCGTCAGCCGCGGCAGCAACTTCCTGGGCAAGATCGTGATCGTGCCCGACAGCCAGTGGGATGCGCACGGCGCGCCCTTCGCCCTGGCCGCTTCCTCTGCCAGCCAGCCCTCCGCCAGCCAGGAGCCGCGCCCATGAGCCGCCCGCTGACCTTCAGGATGATGGACACCCACGCCGGCGGCGACGTCAGCCGCATCGTGCTCGGCGGCATCGACGCCCTGCCCGGTGCCACGGTGCGCGACCAGATGCACTACCTGCGCGACGATGCCGACGGCCTGCGCAAGCTGTTGCTGTTCGAGCCCTACGGCGTGCCGGAGATGTCGGTGGACCTGGTGGTGCCCGCCACCGACCCCGAGGCGGCGGCCGGCTACATCATCATGGAGGTGATGGGCTACCCCATCTACTCCGGCTCCAACACCATCTGCACCGCCACCGCGGTGCTCGAGGCCGGCATCGTGCCCAAGCAGGAGGGCGTGCAGCGCTTCACACTCGAGGCCCCGGCGGGGCGGGTCAACATCGAGGCGCGGGTGGAGAACGGCGTGGTGGAGGCGATCACCTGCGAGGGGCTGCCCAGCTACATCGACACCTACCGCGCGACGATCCACGTGCCTGGGCTGGGCGAGGTCACCTACAGCGTGGCCTACAGCGGCGGCTTCTATGCCCTGGTGGACGCCACCGAGCTCGGCTTCCACCTCAACCGCGACGAGGAGCGCGAGCTCGCCGAGTGCGCCCACAGGATCGTCGAGGCGATCCAGGCCGAGCGCGGCTTCTCCCACTACACCCTGGGCGATGTGGGGCCGCTGCCCTTCCTGCATTTCATGGGGCCGGTGGAGCAGGTCGCCGACGACTTCTACCGCTCGCGTTCCGCCACCTATGTGCACCCCGGAGTGATCTGCCGCAGCACCACCGGCACCGGCACCTCGGCGCGCCTGGCGCTGATGCGCCACGAGGGCACCATCGCGCCCGGCGACAGGCTGGAGACCATCTCCCTGCGCGAGACCGGCTTCATCGGCACCTTCACCGGCACCCGGGAGGAGGGGGCCCACACGGTGGTGGAGAACACCATCACCGGCAAGGCCTACGTGCTGGGCCATACCGAGGTGGTGGTCAACTGCGACGACCCCCTGGTGGCGTGCGGTGGCCTGCACCATATCCTGAGCGCCCGCCATGGCTGACGGGAGGGAAGGCCCGCCGCCGGAGCAGCCTCGAGCAATCCTTGCCCTCGCCATCTTGACCCGCTCGATTCGCCCGCCTGCCCCTTGAGCGTCGCCGCCAAAGGGGGCAGGCTGGCGCTCGTTCATCCTTCCGACCGCCCCCCTTTCGACTGACCCAGGAGGCTTGCCGTGGCCATCACCAACTTCTCCGACCTGCTCAGCGAGGCGCGCCTGCAGCCCGATGCCCAGCGCCTGCTGTTCGTCTTCACCCGCGCCGAGCTGCCGGACAACCCCTCCGCCGAGCAGCGTGCCCGCTTCGAGCAGGGCGAGGGCGGCGTACTCACCCCGGTGCTGTGCGTCGACAAGGCCCCCGAGGAGCTTAGCGACATGGCCGCCCTGGTGGCGGAGTCCCACAACACCGGCGTGGAGTGGGACATCGTCTTCGTCGGCGCCCTCTCCGGGCGCGGCGGCGAGGCGCCGGCTGCCGACCAGGCCGAGGCCCAGCTCGAGCGCATGGTGGAGTCGCTCAAGATGGGCAACGTCGAGCCGTTCCTGGCGCTCGACCGCCAGGGCGAGGCGGTGCGCATCGGCTGACATGGCGGCGTCATCACCATAGGGTTGAATTATCAGGGTGATGGCACCATTTAATTGTCGCTATCAGTCGATGCGGGCTACCATGCGTCCCGTATTCGAGACACCCTCATACCAAAGTCGAAAGGAGCATCAGCGAATGTCCCTGCTGAACACCGAAGTCAAGCCGTTCAAGGCCACCGCTTACCACAACGGCGAGTTCGTCGAGGTCAACGAGGAGCAGCTCAAGGGCCAGTGGAGCATCTTCTTCTTCTACCCGGCCGACTTCACCTTCGTCTGCCCCACCGAGCTGGGCGACCTGCAGGACAACTACGAGGAGTTCAAGAAGCTGGGCGTCGAGATCTTCAGCGTCTCCACCGACACCCACTTCACCCACAAGGCGTGGCACGACAGCTCCGAGACCATCGGCAAGCTGACCTACCCGATGCTGGCCGACCCGACCCACACCATCTCGCGTAACTTCGAGGTGCTGATCGAGGAAGATGGCATCGCCGAGCGTGGCACCTTCGTGGTCGACCCCGATGGCAAGATCCAGATCGTCGAGCTGAACGCCGGCAACATCGGCCGTAACGCCGAGGAGCTGCTGCGCAAGGTCAAGGCCGCCCAGTACGTGCGCGCCAATCCCAACGAGGTCTGCCCGGCCAAGTGGGAAGAAGGCGAAGAGACCCTGTCTCCGTCCCTGGACCTGGTCGGCAAGATCTAAGCCGGTCCCTGCCGCGAGGTCCCGCCCCGGGCCTCGCCGCCCCTGCCCCGGGCACCTTCCCCCGCCCGGGGCCCCTATTCCGACTCATGAGATGCTCCCCGCGCTGCCCGACCGGCAGGGCGCGGCCGTCTCGTGATCCCGACTCCCGAACATGAAGGAACACGCTGTCATGTTGGACGACAATCTGAAAACTCAGCTCAAGGCCTACCTGGCCAAGGTTACTCAGCCCTTCGAGATCGTTGCGTCCCTCGATGACGGCGCCAAGTCGAAGGAACTCCACGGCCTGCTGACCGATATCGTCGGCCTGACCGACCAGATCACCCTCAAGCTCGACGGCCAGGACGCACGCCGCCCGTCGTTCGCCATCAATCGTCCCGGCGAGGAGACCGGCGTGGTCTTCGCCGGCCTGCCCATGGGCCACGAGTTCACCTCCCTGGTGCTGGCGCTGCTGCAGGTGGGTGGCCATCCGCCCAAGGCCTCCGATGAGGTGATCGAGCAGATCAAGGGCCTCGAGGGCGAGCTCCGCTTCGAGACCTACTTTTCGCTCTCCTGCCAGAACTGCCCGGACGTGGTCCAGGCGCTCAACCTGATGGCGATCCTCAACCCGGGCGTCCACCACGTCGCCATCGATGGCGCGCTGTTCAAGGACGAGGTGGAGGAGCGCCAGGTGATGTCGGTGCCCAGCATCTACCTCAACGGCGAGCCCTTCGACCAGGGCCGCATGAGCCTGGAGCAGATCCTGGCCAAGGTGGATACCGGCGCCGCCGAGCGCGAGGCCGCCAAACTCGGCGAGAAGCCGACCTTCGACACCCTGATGATCGGCGGTGGCCCGGCCGGTGCCGCGGCGGCGGTCTATGCCGCGCGCAAGGGCATCCTCACGGGCGTGGCCGCCGAGCGCTTCGGCGGCCAGGTGCTCGACACCATGGCCATCGAGAACCTCATCTCCGTGCCCCACACCGAGGGCCCCAAGCTGGCCGCGGCGCTGGAGGAGCACGTCAAGGAGTACGAGGTCGACATCATGAACCTGCAGCGGGCGGTCAAGCTGCTGCCCGGTCGCCCCGGCGAGGTGCACGAGGTGCAGTTCGAGTCCGGTGCCAGCCTCAGGGCGAAGACCCTGGTGCTGGCCACCGGCGCCCGCTGGCGCGAGATGGGCGTGCCCGGCGAGGCCGAGTACCGCAACAAGGGCGTGGCCTACTGCCCCCACTGCGACGGCCCGCTGTTCAAGGGCAAGCACGTGGCGGTGATCGGCGGCGGCAACTCCGGCGTCGAGGCGGCCATCGACCTGGCCGGCATCGTCGGCCATGTGACCCTGATCGAGTTCATGGACGAGATGCGCGCCGACGCCGTGCTGCAGAAGAAGCTGCGCAGCCTGCCCAACGTCGACATCGTCCTCGGCGCCCGCACCACCGAGGTGAACGGCGACGGCAAGCGCGTCACCGGCCTCACCTATGAGGAGCGGGCCAGCGGCGAGGTCAAGAAGATCGATCTGCAGGGCGTCTTCGTACAGATCGGCCTGGTGCCCAATACCGAGTGGCTCAAGGAGTCGCCCATCGAGCTCTCCGAGCGCGGCGAGATCGTGGTCGATGCGCGCGGCATGACCAGCGTGCCCGGCATCTTCGCCGCCGGCGACGTCACCACCGTGCCCTACAAGCAGATCGTCATCGCCATGGGCGAGGGCTCGAAGGCCGCCCTGGGCGCCTTCGACCACCTGATCCGCAGCTGATCATGCTCGGGTGATCCCGGGGCGCCTCGGCGCCCCGACCGATAAGCGCCCCCGCCGGGAGAACCGGCGGGGGCGCTTGTCGTTTTGGCCGGCTCGACGCTAGGGCCTGAAGAGCCTATTCAGGGGGCGGCGTCCAGCACCTCGACCCGCTCGATCACCACCGGGGTCTCGGGAACGTCGCCGAAGCGGCCACGGTTGCCGGTGGGCACCCGCTTGATGGCGTCCACCACCTCCATGCCCTCGACGACGCGGCCGAACACCGCGTAGCCCCAGGTCTGGCCCGACTGGGTGCTGACATGGTCGAGGAAGCCGTTGTCGGCGACGTTGATAAAGAACTGGGCGGTGGCCGAGTGGGGGTCGCCGGTGCGCGCCATGGCCAGGGTGCCGCGGCGGTTGCTCAGGCCGTTGTCGGCCTCGTTCTCGATGGGGGCGCGGGTCGGCTTCTGGGCGAAGTCGGCATCAAAGCCGCCGCCCTGGATCATGAAGCCGTCGATCACCCGATGGAAGAGGGTGCCGTCGTAGTGGCCGGACTCGGCGTAGGCGAGGAAGTTCTCGACGCTCGTCGGCGCTTGATCCTCGAAGAGCTCGAGGCCGATGGCGCCCTCGCTGGTGTGCAACACCACCTCGGTGTCGTTGGATTGGGCCAGTGCAGGGCCGGCTAGCGGAACCACGGTGAGTAGGGCAAGGGCGAGGCGACGCATGGGGGCTCCTGTCGTCAAGGGAATCGTGATGGGAAGGTGGGCCCAGCATACGGCGCCGGGCGCGGGCTGTCAGCGCTCGTCGTCCCGGCAGGCCGTATGGGCGCGGGCCATCGCCTCATCGGCGCCATCGAGGGCGAAGACCATGAACCAGGGGTCGTCGGGGGCGCGCATCAGGCGCAGCCGCAGCAGCTTTCCCTGGCGCATCTCGTCGAGAAGCAGGCGCTGCTGCGGCAGCTCGAACTGCACATAGAAGCCGCTGTCGCCACGCTCGATGCGGAACTCGGCCTGGCCGGAGTGGATCGTCGCCTCGTCGACCCGCAGGTCGGCGGGCACGCGGTTGACCGGGCGGCTCTCGGCCTGGCGCTCACCGAGGTCGACCCGCATCTCCAGCCAGGGGGCCTCGCAGGCGCCGGGGGTGAAGGTGACGCCGAAGTGGGCGTCGGCGTAGGTGTCGCCCTCCAGGGCGCGGTAGAGGCGCTGCTCGCCGAGGCTCAGGGCCATCGACTGCCAGGCGCCGTGGCGCTCGACGTCGGCGACGTTGAACTGCACCGCGCCGGCCGACCCGGCCAGGGCCAGGCCGACCAGGGCGGCGGCGAGACGGGGAAGGCGAGACGGCATCCTGGGCTCCTCGGGGGACGATGCGCCCGAGGCTAGCACGCCGCCCCCCGACGCGCAGCCGGGTGGCTACTGGAAACAGAAGGAAGAAAGAGCGCTCAAGGCTTCTCCGGCGACAGGGCTTCGAGGGGGCGCTGTGAACCCTTCCGTGGGCGCTACCGATGCCATCCCTGGCATAGGACCCCCTCTTCGACCTGTCCCCGGCGCCTTTCGCGACCGTCGCATGTCTGACTGCGATAGCCGTGCTACTGGGAATGCTGCATACCTTCCATGTCGTCGCCCATCTCCATGGGCATGCCCCCACCGAACTCGCCGCCCAGCTCGCCGCGGCCCAGGCGCCCCAGCAGGTCGAGGTCGATCTCGGCGAAGCTCACCAGCTCGCCGCCATGCGCCTCGCGGAACGCCACGGCGTCGGCCTCGTCGGCGAAGGAGGCCAGGGTGTGGCCCATGGCGCCGCGCTGGTCGTGGCCCACCACGTAGGTTGCCTCGCTGGCCGGCACGAAGGCCTCGTCGTCGGGGGTGGCCCAGGGCGCGGCGGCGACGTCGTGGACATAGGCGTGGGAGACCTGGGTCTCGTTCTCGGGCTGCTTGAGGAAGGCGAACAGGTCCATGGTGGAGCAGAACTTCAGCGCCTCGCCCTGCGCCGCCATGAAGGCCTGGCCCTTGGGGCCGGGGTGCTCGTCGATCAGCATGCCGCAGACGTGGCAGCTGTCGCCTTCCTCGATGGGTTGGGCGGCGGCCAGCGCCTCGGGTTCGGAGTCGCCACAGGCGGCGAGCAGCAGGGCGGAGATCAGCAGCAGCGGCAGGAGGAGTCGGTTCATCGGGGTCTCTCTACACGAGGGGTGGTCGGAATCGGCGTCGGGTCAGGCGGCGCGGCGCCGGAAGCGCAGCAGCGCCAGGCCGAGGGGCACCAGGATCCAGGCGACCAGGAGGGCGGTGACCATGGCGGGGTGGAAGGCGCTGCCCTCGGCGATGGAGGTAAGGCCGGTGTAGCTGCGGGCGGCCTCAAAGCCGGCCAGGTTGATCAGGCGGAAGCACTCGGTGGGGTTGAGCAGCAGCAGCCAGGGTAGCCAGTCGCCGCCGCGCTCGACGCTCACCAGCAGCGCCAGCAGCCCCAGGTCGAAGACCAGCACGAACAGGAACCACACCACCAGCGCCAGGCCGGCGGCGCGGGCCTTCTCGGTGACCCACACGCTGATCAGGTAGGCGAAGGCGATGAACACCCAGCCCAGCAGGATGCTGCTGCCGATCAGCAGCCCCATGCCGGCGGCCAGCTCGGCCAGCGCCACGCCCTCGGCCCCCAGCGCGATCACCGCCCCGGCGATACCGAAGCCCAGCGCCGTGGCCGCGCCCAGGATCAGGCCGTGGCCGAGGAACTTGCCGAGCAGCAGCTGGGTGCGGCTGATGGGGTAGGTGAGCAGCAGCAGCAGGGTGCCCGCCTCCTGCTCGCCCACCACCGCATCGTAGGCCAGCAGCAGGGCGATCAGCGGGATCAGGAAAACCGCCAGGGTGGCCAGGCTGACCACGGTGGTGGCCAGCGAGGTGAAGCCCAGGCCGCCGCTGGCGGCGGCGCCGAACCAGGCGATGCCCACGGCGAGGAAGGCCAGCACCAGGGCGATGGCCAGCACCCAGCGGTTGCGCAGGCCGTCGCGGAACTCCTTGCCGGCGATGGTCAGGATGGCGGTCATTCGGCGTCTCCTCGTGTCGCGGGCGAGAGGTCGGCGGAGAAGTGGGTGTAGAGGTGCTCCAGGGTGGGGGGCAGCAGCTCGATGTCGTCGACGCCGGCGGTGTCGGTGAGCCGGCGCAGCACCGCGAGCTTGGCGTCCGGGGGCACCGTCAGGGTGACCTCGTGGCCGTCGACGGGCCGGGCCGCGATGCGCGGGTCCTCCCAGCCGGCGAGGCGCGTGGCGAGGTCGCCGCCGTGGCCCCGGGCGCGCATGGTGATCGGCAGGGCGGCCGCCTCGCGAAGCTCCGAAAGGCTGCCCAGCGCCAGACGCTTGCCGCCGCCGAGGATCAGCGCACGGTCGATGTAGGGCTCCACGCCGGGCAACACGTGGGAGGAGAGCAGCACCGTGCAGCCGCGATCGCGCAGGTCGCGCACCGTCTCGTAGAAGTCGCGGGTGGCGGCCGGGTCGAGGCCGGTGGTGGGCTCGTCGAGGAGCAGCAGGCGCGGGTCGCCGAGCAGCGCCTGGGCCAGCCCCAGGCGCTGGCGCATGCCCTTGGAGTAGGTCTTCACCCGGCGCCGGGCGGCATGGCCGAGGCCGACCCGCTCCAGCAGCGCGTCCACCTGGCTGCGGTCGACCCGCTTGAGGCGGGCGAAGTAGTCGAGCACCTCCCGGCCGCTCAGCTGCTCGTAGAAGCTGACGTTCTCGGGCAGGTAGCCCAGGCGGCGACGGAGCGTCTCGGCGTGGGCGCCGTCGGGGGCGCCGCCGAGCACGGACACGCGCCCTTCGCTGGGCGAGAGCAGCCCGAGGATCAGGTGCATGGTGGTGGTCTTGCCGGCACCGTTGTGGCCCAGCAGGGCCAGCACCTCGCCCTCGTTCACCTGGAGGTCGAGGGCGTCGAGGCGCACCAGGCCGCCGTCGCGGCGGGTGACGCCCTGGAAGTCGATCACCGCGGTCATGCGTCGGCGTCTCCGAGGTCTTGTGGATTGAGGTCGGGTTCGAGCATCAGCGGATGGCTGTCCTTGATGCCCTGGGGACGGAACACCGGGAACTGGCGCTGCACCCAGCGCAGCGCCAGCACCGCCGGGCTGTGCATCAGCAGCCGTGCCACCGGGTAGCGCCACAGCAGGCGGTCCATGGCGTCGTTGGGCTCGTAGGGGGTGTCGCCCACGCCGTCGCCGTCGAGGTCCCAGCCCAGGTAGTCGCTCCAGTAGTTGCCGCGCCCCGCCTCGGACCACTCCTGGGCCCGGGTGGCCACGTACATCACCTGCTGGCGGTTGTCGACGAAGGCGTTGCCGACCAGCTCGTTGTCCTCGGAGCCGGCGGTGAGGTGGATGCCGATGTCGCTGTCGGCGAAGCGGTTGGCCTCGAAGCGGTTGTACTGGGCGTTGTAGACGAACAGCGCCTTGCCATCCGCACCGCTGACCAGCCCCTTGCCCTGGGCGTCGCGGCGCTGGTGGGCGCCGCTGACGTGGTTGCCACGCAGCGTCGAGCCGGTGATGTTGTTCATCAGGATGCCGTAGTTGCGGTCATCCTCCGAGCGGTTGCCGATCACCTCGAGGCGCTTGGACTGCATCAGCGCATAGCCGGTGCGGGTGTCCCGGGTGGTGTTGCCCTCCACGCGGTTGTCGTAGGCGTACATGTAGTGCACGCCGTAGCGCAGGTCCTGCATATGGTTGCCGCGCAGCAGGCTCTGGCTGGTGGTGTCGATGTAGATGCCGTCGCGGGTGTGGCGGATATCGTTGCCCGCCACGGTGACGTTGCGGGAGTTGAACAGGTGCACGCCGTTGCCGCTATCCTGGGAGCGCAGCGACTCGTCGCCGCGGATCACGTTGTCGCGGACCTGGACGTCGCTAACGGCGTCGAGCCAGATGCCGAAGCCCGGGCCCTCGAGCCGCGAGTCGCGGATCACGCTGCCGGTGGCGCTCTCCTCGACGAAGAGGCCGGCATCCATCTCGGTGAGGTTGGCGCCCCAGTTCTCGATGGTCACACCCTCGATCACGATCTCCGGGGCGTCGAGCACCACGGCGTGGCCCTCGCCGCCGCCGTCGATCACCGCGCCGGGCTCGCCCGAGAGGGTGAGGGGGCGGTCGATGACCAGCGGGCCGGGGTAGCGGCCCTGGGGCAATATCAGGCGGTCGCCGCGCTTGGCCCGCTCGACCAGCGGCTGCAGCGGCTCGCCGGGGCTGGCCGTCAGGTCGGCGGCCAGCAGGCCGCCCGGCAGCCACAGGAGCAGCCAGGCGGCGGGAAACAGTCGGGGGACGACGTCTCGCAGTCGTCGCATCATGCGTCTCTCCGTGACAGGACGGGGCCGGGCGGCTGCCCGGCCCCGATGGGCGCTATCAGGCCTTCTCGACCAGCATGCGGCCGGTCATCTCCATGTGCATGGCATGACAGAACCACTGGCAGTAGTACCAGTGCACCCCGGGCCTGTCGGCGGTGAAGGTGACGCTGGCGGTCTGCTGGGGGCTGATCTCCATGGCGACGCCATGGTTGGTCATGGTGAAGCCGTGGCTGACGTCCTCGACCTGGTCGAGGTTGGTGACCACCACGGTGACCTCGTCGCCCTGCTTGACCGTGAACTCGGTCAGGCCGAACTGCGGCGCCACCGAGGTCATGTAGACGCGCACCTTGTTGCCGTCGCGCACGACCTTGTTGTCGGTCTCCAGGGTGACACCATCCTGCTCGGCCATGGCCACGGTCTCGGCGAAGAAGGGATCGTCGCGGGTCCAGACCTTCTTCGGGTTGATCTGGTCGGCGCGTGCCAGGATGCAGTCGTGGGGCTCGGCGTAGGTGGGACCGTCGTGGACCAGCTTCATCTCCTCGCCGGAGATGTCGATCAGCTGGTCGTTCTCGGGGTGCAGCGGGCCCACCGGCAGGAAGCGGTCCTTGGCGAACTTGGAGAGCACCACCAGCCACTTGCCGTCGGCATCCTTGGTCTCGGTGAGGCTGGCGTGGTTGTGCCCCGGCTGGTAGTGCACATCCAGCTTCTGGCGCAGGTAGTTGACCTCCTCGCCGTTGTAGGCGCGGATGGCGTCCTCGATGTTCCACTTGGCCACCTGGCTGTCGATGAACAGCGTGGTGTAGGCGTTGCCGCGACCGTCGAAGGTGGTGTGCAGCGGCCCCAGGCCCAGCTCCGGCTCGCCGACCACGGTGTCGCGCGGCTCGATGGCGTCATCGAACAGCGCCGGGAGCTTGTCGATGGTGATGATCGAGCAGGTGGGCGAGAGCTTGCCGTTGGCGATGAAGTACTTGCCGTCCGGCGAGGTGTTGAGGCCGTGGGGGTTCTTGGGCACGGGGATGTAGCGGGTCACCTTCGAGCCCTGGCGACCGTCGACCACCGGCACCTCGCTGTCGCCCAGGGTCTTGAACTCGCCGGCTTCCACGGCGGCCTCGATCGCCTCGACATCGAACACCACCACCCAGTCGCGCTCGGCACGCATGGTGTCGGCCAGGGTCATGCCCTTCTCGGAGTTGTAGCAGGTCGAGGCCACGAAGCGACCGGTGTAGTCGGCGTCGGTGTTGTCGAGGTTGCCGTCGACGATCACCTGCCAGGCCACCTCCATGCTCTCGGCGTCGATGCCGTTGAACATGGTGTAGTAGCCCTCCGGGTTCTCCATGCCGCGGCCGTCGTTGACCACGCCGTCGTCGTGATGGGGGATGGGGAACTCGGCGTTGGCAAAGACGTACTGGGTGTGCGGCACCTTCTGCAGGCGCAGGCCGTGGATCGCCTGGACGTTGGGGATGGTGGTGATCCTGTCCGTCTTCATGATGTCGAGACGGATGCGGGCCACCCGGGTGTTGGCCTTGTCGTTGATGAACAGGTACTTGCCGTCGTAGCTGCCATCGGTCATGGAGATGTGCGGGTGGTGGCAGTCGCCGTTGAGGAAGCGCGCCGAGTCGCCAAGGATGCGCCTGGACTCGTTGGTGATCCCCCAGCCGGTGGCGCTGTCGATGTTGAACACCGGGATGCGCATCAACTCGCGCATGGAGGGAACGCCCAGCACCCGGACCTCGCCGGAGTGGCCGCCGCTCCAGAAGCCGTAGTACTCGTCGAGCTCGCCCGGGGCGACCTCGATGCTGCCCTCGGCGGCACGGGCCTTCTCGCTGCCGCCGAGCAGGGTGCCGGCGCCGAAGCCGCCGGCCAGTCCCGCCCCGGCCACGCCGGTCACCGCGCTGTTGCGCAGGAAGTGGCGGCGTCCGAGATTCTCGATCTCTTTCTTCTTGTCACTCATGGTTCACTCCTCCTGGTAGGTCGGAATCCGCTGCAGCCGTGCGCTGGCGGGATCGTGGGTCCCGACGCCTCCCTGGCCACGGGAGAGCCGCGTTGCCTTCTCGAAGCGCTTGCGGCGCTTGATCATCGGCGGGCAGCGCTTGTCGTCGTGGTAGGTGATCTGGCAGTCGAGACAGTAGTGGCACTCGTTGGCATTGATGCGACCATCCGGATGGATGGCGGCCACCTCGCATTCGTTGGCGCAGATCTGGCACGGGGTGCCGCAGTCGCCGCGGTGCCGCTTCAGCCAGTCGAACAGGCGCAGGCGGGCGGGGATCGCCAGGCCGGCGCCCAGCGGGCAGACGTAGCGGCAGTAGAACTTGTGGTTGACCGAGGAGATCGCCACCAGCACCAGGGCGTAGAGCAGAAAGCCCCACTCGCGCTGGAAGCGCAGGGTGATGGCGGTCTTGAAGGGCTCCACCTCGGCGTAGCGCTCGGCGGTGCCCAGCGAGTGCAGCGAGACCGCGAACAGCCCCAGCAGGATGATGTACTTCAGCGCCCAGAGCCGCTCATGGAGGCCGAAGGGCGGCTCGAACTGCCTGACGCCGAGCCTGCGGGCGGCCTTGTTGACCAGGTCCTGGAGGGCGCCGAAGGGGCACAGCCAGCCGCAGAACACCCCGCGGCCCCACAGCAGCAGGCTCACCGCCACGAAGGACCAGAGGATGAACATCATCGGATCGATCAGGAAGGAGCCCCAGCTGAAGTCGGTGATCAGGGCGTTGGTGAAGGTCAGGATGTTGACCACCGAGAGCTGGGCCAGGGAGTACCAGCCGATGAACACCAGGGTGTAGACCAGAAAGCCCAGGCGCAGCGGTCGCAGGATGCGCGGGTGCTTCACCAGCACGTCCTGGAACAGCATGATGCCGGTGAGCACGGCAAGGCCCAGGCCGAGCACGACGATCTGGAAGGCCTTGTCCTTCCACACCTCGACCCAGATCGGCACCTCCTTGGGCGGTTCGGGGCGCTCGATGTAGGCCTCGGGCACGCGGTAGTCGGCGCTGAAGCGGCTGAACTCGGTGTCCAGGGGGCCGGAGGCGCGGCGCACCAGCAGCTCCAGCTGCCACGGTTGGCCGGGGTCGAAGGCGGCCGCGTCACGGATGATGAAGATGTCGCGCTCGTCGAAGGCCGGGGCCCCCTCGATGCCCAGGTTGCCCAGGCGAAGGTGGTCGCGGTCGTGGAAGCTCACCGTGTTGCCGTTCTGGGAGAGCTCGATGCGATCGAAGATGCCCCCGCGCACGTAGCCGGAACCCTTGAAGGAGTAGTCGCCGCGGCCCATCACCGCGATGGCGTGCTCGCCCTCGTCGAGCCGTTCCATCAGCTGCGTGTAGCCGGTGTCGCCGAGCAGGTTGCGCCCGGCGGTGGGCGGGTTCAGGAAGGTGTAGAAGAGCTCGATGAAGGTGCGCTCCGCCGGCTGCGGCGTGTGCAGGTAGTCCTCGGCCGGGGTGCCCACGAAGGTCTCGTCCACCTCGCCGTGGGTCAGGTGCAGGCGGCGGATGGTGCCGTCACCGGTGAGCGTCGACCAGTCCGCCGGTTCATAGACGTCCTCGCGCACCGTCGCCGCCGGCGTGGCGGAGGGGTCGGCGATCAGCCCCTGCTCGGCGGCCACCAGGCGGGCGGCACGCATCACGGTGTCGCTGACCACGATCACGGTGACGGTGGCCCCGGAGATGGCGTCGAGGTTGCCGCCCACCTTCATGCGGTCGTTGACGTGGGCACCGACGTGGTCATCGGCGAAGCCCTCGAGCTTCTCCTCGGGGATGCCCACCAGCATGATGGGCTCCTCGTGGCCGATCACGTCGGCCTGGACGATCCTGCCCTCCAGGTCGATCCCCACCAGCAGGTTGACCGGCTTGCCGGAGTAGGCGGGGATCGGCGCCATCTCGACGCTCTCGAAGGCGTAACCGAGCGTCTCGTCGCCGGCCATCACGCGGCTGACCGGCCACTGGGAGTCGGCGGGCTCGAGGCGCTCCGCCTGGGGAAAGCCCTCGCGCAGCGGGTCGAGCTCCAGGGCGTGCAGCGGCAGGCTGATCAGCAGGCAAAGCAGGGCCAGCAGCAAGCCGGCGAAGGCGGCTGGCCGAGAAGGTGTCACGGGCATGGGGAGGTCCTTGCGGGTAAGCGCCCTGGCGGCGTCTGCCGCCACCCATCAGGAGAGGGCCGGCCTCGGGCCGGCCCTGGCCATCACTCCAGGCTGGCGTAGTAGGCGGCGATGTCGGCGATGTCCTCGTCCGAGAGCGCCTGGGCCTGGGGGGTCATCATCGCGGACATGCCCCCGCCGCGCTCACCGGCCCGGTAGGCCTTGAGGGAACTCACCAGGTACTCGGCGTTCTGTCCGGCGAGATTCGGATAGATGGGGGCAGTGGCAATGCCGTCGGTACCGTGGCAGGCGGCGCAGGCGGCAACCTTACCCTCGCCGGCGGCGGGGTCTCCGGCGGCCTGGGCGTCCATGGCCAGCACGGCGCCGCCCAGCATGGCGGCTGCGAGGATCAGCTTCATAAGTAACCTCCAGAATGCATCTTCTTCTGCCTAGAAAAGCCCGGTTGCGACAATCGACCTCACCGGGCAGCTGTTGCCATCTTGCCAGCCACGATGTCTGCCCGGCTTGACGTGCGTCATCTACAGCCTAGACCCGTGACGAGAAAAGGCAAAAGAAATGCCTAATAAAGCATAGGGGAGGCATCGGTAGGGCCGCCGCGTCGTGGCGGTGGCCCGGAGGGGAAGGGGGGCGACCCGGCATGGGGTGCGCGGGAGGCGGGTTTCAGGCGGCGGGAGGCTCGTCCAGCTGCAGCAGGCGAATCAGCGGCTGGCGGCGCGGGCCCAGCAGGTCCTCGAGGGTGTAGTCGTCGAGCACCGCCAGGAAGGCCTCCAGGGCCTCCATCAGGATGTGCTTGAGCCGGCAGGCCGGCGTGATCACGCACTCGTTGTCGTCGCCGAAGCACTCCACCAGGGAGAGGTCGCGTTCGGTGCGGCGCACCAGCTCGCCGAGCACGATGCTTTCCGGCTCGCGCCTGAGCAGCAGCCCCCCGTTCTTGCCGCGGATGGAGGTGATGTAGCCGTGGTGGCTGAGGTCCTGCACCACCTTCATCAGGTGGTTGCGGGAGATATCGAAGCGCTCGGCGATCTCGGTGATGGTGGAGCGCTCCTCGCCCTTGACCGCCAGGAAGAGCAGCACGCGCAGCGAGTAGTCGGTGAAGCGGGTCAGGTGCATGTGGGGCGTCTCATGGTCGAAGGTCGAATCAGCGCCGGGCCCAGGCGCGCGGTGGCGGGGCCTCGGGGCTGGCGGGCGCGCTAGGCCGGGTCAGCACATAGCCGGCCACCGCCAGGAACAGCAGCGCCGCCAGCGCCAGGCCGATGGGCGGCATGTCGCTCGTCCACAGCAGTATCCAGCTGGCGGCCAGCAGGAGCGGGGCGAGGGCCTTGGCCCGGCGCGGCACCGCGCGGTGGGCGTGCCAGGCCGCCAGGCTGGGGCCGAAGCGCGGGTGGTCGTGCAGCCAGGCGGCCAGCCTTGGCGAGCCCTTGGGGGCGGACCAGGCGGCCAGCAGCAGGAAGGGCGTGGTCGGCAGCAGCGGCAGGGCGAGTCCCGCGGTGCCCAGTCCGATGCAACCCCAGGTGAGGACGCACCAGGCGAGGCGGATGACGGCTCCTGACATGGCGTGACCTCCCGGCGGCGAAGGCGTAGACTATAAGTGGTAAAACATATACATCTTAGCACCACGACACGCCGGGAGAGTTGCGCTGTGTCAACGAAGGCCGACAGAGGTCGTCCCGCCACGCCCGCCTGGCGGCTGTTCTTCCCCCTGGCGGCGCTGCATGCCGCGATCACGGTGCCGCTGTCGCTGGCCGCATTCTATCACGGCCTGCCCCTGGGGCTCCTTTCCTCCCCTGCGGCACACGGTCGCGAACTGCTGTTCGGCTTCGCCCTGGCGGTGATCGCCGGCTACCTGCTGGGGCCGCTGTCCGGCGTCTGGCGGCTGGGGCTGCCGGCGCTGTGGCTCGCCGCCCGGGCCGGCGGGCTGCTTTGGCCCACGGCCCTGCCGGTGCTGCTGGCCGATGCCCTGTTCGCCGCGTTGCTGGCCTGGCGGCTGGTGCCGCGTTTCCGGGCCGCCAGGAAGTGGCGCAACCGGCTGCTCTCGCCCCTGCTGGGCCTGCTCTGTCTGCTGGCGGTGGCCAGCCTGGCGGGCCGGCTGATGGCGAACGGGACCCTGTCGCCGGCGCTGCTGCGCCACGCCGTGCTGTGGCTGGTGCTGTTGATGGCCTTCATGGGCGGCCGGGTGCTGGCGCCGGCGATCAACGGCCACCTGATGGCCAGCCGGGGCCAGGCCGGCGCCGGGGTGCAACCGCGGCTCGAGGCGGCGCTGATCGTCCTGCTGGGGGTGACCCCGCTGCTGGCGCCCTGGCCCGCCACCGCGCCCCTGGCCGCCCCCCTGGCGCTGCTCGCCGGCCTGCTGGTGGCCTGGCGCCTGCTGGCCTGGCGGCCCTGGACGCTGATCGGACGCCCGGACCTGGTCGGCCTGCTGCTGGGCTACGCCTGGCTGGGCCTCGGCCTGCTGCTGGCGGCCCAGGCGCTGTGGCGGGGCCAGCCCCTCGGCGGCGTGCTCCACGCCTTCACCGTCGGCGCGCTGGGCACCCTGGCCAGCGGCATCATGCTGCGCCAGGCGATCCTGCGTGCCAGGGGGCGGCCCGAGGGCGAGCCGCTGCTGATGCCCCTGGCGCTGCTCTTCTCCCTGGCCGCCGGGCTGCGCCTGGTGGCCTTGGCGGCGGGCGAGGCCTGGCTGATCCTTCTGTGGGGCTCGGCCCTGGCCTGGAGCCTGGCCTGGGGGCTCGCCGCCTGGCGGCTGCTGGCCTGGTCCCGGCGCCTGCCGGCGAGGCGGGCCGATTGACCTCGGTCAACTACCCCCTCGAGGGTACCGACGCGCCGGCCACGGGCTGGCATACTGCGCAGCATTCGGCATCGCCGCGGCGGTGCCAGGGTTTTCCAAGAGGCCGTTTCACCATGCAAGACCATCTGCTCTTCGACCGTCCCCTGGTGGAGAAGTACGACCGTCCGGGGCCGCGCTATACCTCCTACCCCACCGCCCCGCAGTTCCACACGGCCTTCGCCGAGGATGACTATCGCGCCGCCGCCGAGCGCAGCAACCGGGCCGAGACGCCCAAGCCGCTCTCCGTCTACGTGCATATCCCCTTCTGCAAGAGCCTCTGCTACTACTGCGCCTGCAACAAGATCATCACCCACAACACCGAGCGTGCCGCCGAGTACCTGGCCTGGCTCAAGGAGGAGATCGCGGTGCAGGGGGCGCTGTTCGACGAGGGCCGGCGCATGACCCAGCTCCACCTGGGCGGCGGCACCCCCACCTACCTGAGCAACGCCCAGCTGGGCGAGCTGATGGCGAGTCTCGACGCCGCCTTCCACTTCGCGCCGCCCGCGGAGCGCGAGTTCTCCCTGGAGGTGGACCCGCGCACCGTGACCCCCGAACAGATCCACGAGCTGCACGACCTGGGCTTCAATCGCCTGAGCTTCGGGGTGCAGGACTTCGACCTCGACGTGCAGAAGGCGGTCAACCGCGTGCAGAGCGAGGAGGATGTCGTCGCCCTGGTGCAGGCCGCCCGGAAGGCGGGCTTCGAGTCGGTGAGCGTCGACCTGATCTACGGCCTGCCGCTGCAGACGGTGGCCAGCTTCGATGCCACCCTGGAGAAGATCATCGCCCTGCGCCCGGATCGCATCGCCACCTACAGCTATGCCCACCTGCCGGAGCTGTTCAAGGCCCAGCGCCTGATCCGCCCCGAGGACATGCCGCCCCCCGAGCGCAAGCTGGAGCTGCTCGAACTGACCATCCGCCGCCTCACCGCGGCTGGCTACGTCTACATCGGCATGGACCACTTCGCCCTGCCCGAGGATGAGCTGACCCTGGCGCGGGAGAACGGCACCCTGCAGCGCAACTTCCAGGGCTACTCCACCCACGCCGACTGCGACATGATCGGCCTGGGGATCACCTCCATCGGCAAGGTGGGGGACACCTACAGCCAGAACGTCAAGGAGACCGCCCAGTACCAGCATCGCCTGGGCGAGGGGCGCCTGGCGGTGTTCCGCGGCTATCGCCTGAGCGAGGACGACCGCCTGCGCCGCGATGTGATCAACGCCCTGATGTGCCATAACCGCATCGACTTCGCCGCCATCGAGGCCGAGCACGGCATCGTCTTCCGCGACTATTTCGCCGATGCCCTGGAGGCGCTCCAGGAGATGGCCGACGACGGCTTGGTGGCGATCCGCGAGCACGAGATCGAGCTGCTGCCCGCCGGGCGCCTGATGATGCGCAACGCCGCCATGGCCTTCGATGCCTACCTGGCCCACAGCAAGGGGCGCTACTCGCGCACCGTATAGCCACGCACAGACGAAAAAAGGCCACCCTCGAGGAGGGTGGCGCAAGACCGTGACTAGCAATGAGGAGGGAGAAACCACGGCAGGAGACTGGCGGGCCCTGCCGGGTGACGGCGCCTCATCAACGCCGACGATTAAAGGTTAATCGTTCTCGTTTGTTTCGTCAACACAAATGCGAATATTTTTTATTACCCTCTGCCGCGCCCCGGGTACCGCCGCTAGCCGACCAGCCCCAGCCACAGCGGCAGGCTGACCATCGCCAGCAGGGTCTGGCCGGTGATCAGCGCCGCCATCATCTCGGCATCGCCCCCCAGCTGGCGCGCCAGGATGTAGGCCGAGGTGGCGGTGGGCAGGGCGGCGAACAGCAGCACCACGTCGCGGCTGACCGGGTCGAGGCCCAGCGCCAGGGCCAGTCCCAGCACCACCGCCGGCATCAGTCCCAGCTTGACCAGGTGGGTGGCCCAGATGCCGCGGTCGAGGCGCACCAGGGCGGCGGGGCGCAGCGCCACCCCCACCGCCACCAGCCCCAGCGGCAGGGCGGCGCGCCCC
This sequence comes from Halomonas shengliensis, assembly GCF_900104135.1. Lineage (GTDB taxonomy): Bacteria > Pseudomonadota > Gammaproteobacteria > Pseudomonadales > Halomonadaceae > Halomonas > Halomonas shengliensis. The sequence continues at coordinate 104,616 of NZ_FNIV01000006.1, forward strand.
AGCAGCTCCACCGTGGCCTCGCTCCAGCCGGGCAGGCCGATGCCGCCGAGGTTGAGGCCGATACCCGCCAGGCAGGCCAGGATCAGCGGGTTGCGAGCCAAGGCGGCGAGGCTCTTGCCGAGGCTGCCGCGGCCCAGGGTGCCGGCGGCCACGAAGCTGCCCACGCACAGCACGTTGACCACCGGCACCATCAGCGCCACGGCCACCGCCGCCACCGTCGCCCCCGGGGGCCCGTGCAGCGCCGCGGCGCCGGCCACCCCCACGTAGGTGTTGAAGCGCAGCGAGCCCTGGAAGGCCGAGGTAAAGGCGGCGGCCTCGAGTCCCAGCCAGCGACGCGCCCGCCACAGCAGGATGGCGAACAGCCCCATGGCCCCCAGCAGGGCGACCGCCACCCGGATCACCGGCACCTGGCCGACGTCGGCGGTGGCCAGGGTCGCCACCAGCATGGCGGGGAACAGCAGGAAGTAGATCAGCCTCTCCAGCTGGGCCCAGAACTCGCCGTCCGGCTGGCGCAGCCGGCCCAGGCCCGCCCCCAGCAGGATCAGCAGGAACAGGGGCCCCAGGGCACCCGCGATCTCCGCCATGTCGTGTCTCCTTGGTCTCGTCACCTGCGACATCGCCCCGCAGTCTGCCATAGACGAATGCTGATAAGCTTGCCGCATTCCTCCCTGCCCAGCCGGTTGCCCACGCCATGCCTGGTTCCTCCGCCTCCGATACCGCCGTCTCCCGCCCGCCGCTGGTGCGCCTGCTGGTGCTGCTTACCCTGGGCACGGTGGCGGTGGCGCTGTGGTTCCTGGCCAGCCACCTGCTGCGCGATGCGGGCCAGGTGCGCTGGTACCCCGAGGCGGCGGGCTGCGAGCTTGCCGCGGGGCCCTGCGAGGCGGCGCTGGGTGACGGGCGGCTCGCCCTCGACCTGGGCGTGCGCGGCGAGATCCGGGCCCTTGAGCGCCTGCCCCTGGTGGTGCGCCTCGAGGGCGTGGCGGCCGAGGGCGTGACGGTGGACTTCGTGGGACGCAACATGGACATGGGCCTGCATCGCTATCCGCTGCGCCGCGATGCCGACGGCCGCTATCGTGGGGAGGGGCAGATCCCTATCTGCACCGAGGCGGTGATGCCCTGGCGCGCCCGTGTCATCGTCGAGACCGCCGATGGTAAGCTGGGCTCGGGATTCGACTTCACGGTGGAGAGAGGCGCGCCATGAGAGGCAAGGGAGTCTGGGCGGGGATCGCCCTGGTCGTGCTGCTGCTGGCGGTGGGCGGGGCCGGCTGGTACCAGCAGCAGTTCGGCGGGAACGAGCGTGCCGGGGAGCCCGTCGGCGGGCCGATCACGCTGCCCTCCACGGAGGGCGAGTTCCGCCTCGAGGCACTCGGCGAGGAGCAGGTGGCGGTGGTGTTCTTCGGCTACACTTACTGCCCCGACGTCTGCCCCATGAGCCTGGCGGTGGTGCGCCAGTCGCTGGCCGAGCTTTCGCCCGACCAGCGCGAGCGGGTGGTGCCGCTGATGGTCTCGGTGGACCCGGAGCGCGACACCCTGGCGCGGCTGGAGGAGTACCTTGCCTTCTTCGGCGAGCGCTTCATCGGCGCCACCGGCAGCCAGGCCCGGCTGGAGGAACTGGCGGGGCGTTACGGCGTGGTATGGCGCAAGGTCGAGGCGCCGGACTCCGCCATGGCCTACACCATCGACCACAGCTCGTCGCTCTACCTGGTCGACCGCCAGGGCGAGATCCTGCGTCGGGTGCTCTACTCCCCCTCCCATCGGGGGCTGCTGGCGGCGCTGCGCGAGACGCTATGACCCCCGTCGTCGCTTATGGCGACTCCTCCTGCAGCCGGGTAAGCATCGCCATCAGCGCCTGTCCCTGGCGGCCCTCGCGGGTGTCGTGCATGGGGTCGAGCTGCCAGGTGCTCTCGGCATAGCCCCACCAGTCCCAGCAGCCCTGGGGGTTGCCGAGCCGGGTCTCGGCCTGGGGATAGAGCACGATCCGCCGGTTCTCCGCCGCCCAGGCGTTGAGGCCGCTATGCCGCACGAAGGCCTCGCCGATCAGCTCGGCGCCCATGTTGCAGCCGTGTAGCGCCAGGGTCACGGCGCAGCCGCCCGACTCGCATCCCGTCGGCACGAACAGGTAACCGGTGTCGGCGAGTCCCTTGGCGTCGAAGTCGCCCTGGTCGAAGCGTCTCAGCTCGCCCGCGGGCTCGGTCCCGCTCGGTGGGTCGAGCTCCCCGTGCAGCCAGGCCAGGGCCTCGCCGGCGATGTCGCGATCGCAGGCCAGCAGGTGGGGGGCACCGCCGTCGCGGCAGTCGCCCAGCTCGGCCGGCGTGGCATCGCCCCGCGCCGTGTCCACGGGCCAGCCATGGCCGATGTCGGGATCCTGCCGCAGACGCAGCTGGCGTTCGGGGTCGGCCAGCCAGCCGCGGAACTGCTCGGCCAGGGCCTCGCCCAGCGCCGGCGCCACCACCTCGTCCGCCGCGCCGTGCCATACATAGACGCGCAGCTCGGCCAGCGCCTCGGCGTCGCCCACCAGGTCGCGCTCGCGATAGTCGGCCAGGCGCTGCGCCAGCGCCTCGGGGTCGGGGAGGCCGCGACTCGTGCCCATGCACTGGCCGAGGGCTAGCCCCAGCGAGCCCCGCGCGCAGGACCAGGGGCCGGCGGCCAGCACGCCGAGGCCGGCGAAGCGCTCGGGCCAGGCCACCGCCAGCTGGGTGGCCATGTAGCCCCCCGAGGAGACGCCCACGACGCTGGTCCCCGCGGCATCGGCGGAGAGCGCGGGGAGCGGGGCGGGAGGTGTCTCGGCCAGCAGTGGCGTGGCGGGCAGGGCGGCGAGGAGCGCCGCCGCCACCCGGCGGCCCGTGCGGGGCTTACTCATCCTCTGCAGCGCTGCCGGCGGCGTCCTCGTCGGCCATCACGTCCAGCAGCTCGACCTTGAAGGTCAGGGTCTCGTAGGGACCGATGGGGCCCTGGCCCTGGGCGCCGTAGGCGAGCTCGTGGGGGATCACGATCTCCCAGGTGTCGCCCACGCTCATCATCTGCAGGGCCTCCTGCCAGCCCTCGATCACCTGGTTGACGCGGAAGCTGACCGGCTCGCCGCGCTCGTAGGAGCTGTCGAAGACGGTGCCGTCGATCAGGGTGCCCTCGTAATGCACCTCGACGCTGTCGCCGGCGCCCGGTGTGGGGCCGTCGCCGCTCTCCAGCTCACGATACTGCAGCCCGGAATCGGTGGTCTCGACGCCGTCGCGCTCGGCGTTCTCGGCCAGGTAGGCCTCGCCCTCGGCGCGATTGGCCTCGGCGGCCGCCTCGGCCTCGGCCTGGCGCTCGGCCATGGCCTGCTGCTGGAAGCTCATCAGCGTCTCGGCCATCTCCTCGTCGCTCATGGCGAGCTCCTCGCCGGCGAAGACATCACGGATGGCCTGGGTGAAGGCGTCGACGTCGAGGGTGTCGACGTCCTGCTGCAGGCTCTGGCCCAGGGTCACGCCGAGGCTGTAGCCCAGCTTCTGCTCGTCGCTCTCGATGGCGCCGAACGCCAGGGGCGCGGCACCCAGCAGGGCGGTGAGCGAGACGGTGGTCAGCAGTCGTTTCATGGGGGTCCCTTGTGGTTCCGGCACGGGGAGGTGCCTGGGTGAATGCGAACCATGGGACTCTAACAGGGGCGGCCCGGTTCCGCAGCACGCGGCAACCGGGCCGGGGGCGGGTCAGACCACCAGGGTGGGGCAGTGGGCGGAGCCCGCCACCCGCTGGGAGACGCTGCCCAGCAGCAGGCTCTTGTCGCCGTTGGTGCCCTGGGCGCCGATCACGATCAGGTCGCACTCGCGCTTGCGGGCGAAGCGCACGATGGTGCGCGAGGGGCGCCCGCCCTTGACGAAGGCACGCAGCTTCTCGGCCGGCACGCCCATCTCCATGGCCTGGTTCTTGGCATGCACGGCGATCTCAGTGGCGTACTCCTTGAGGGCGTCGTCGGGGATCTCCAACTTGTCGGGCCGCACCATGGAGAGCGACGCCTCCAGCAGGCTGTGGTGCTTGAAGACGCACAGCAGGTAGAGCTCCGCGCCGGTCAGCAGCTGCAGCCCGACACCCTTCTCCAGCGCCTTGAGGGCGCCCTTGGAGCCATCCACCGGGACCAGGATCCGATTGAACATGGTCGCTTCTCCTAGGATCAGTTGAACGCCACGTCACGCAGGAACAGGGCGATCTGGGGGAACATGATCAGCAGCGCCGCGGCCAGCACCAGCATGAAGATGAAGGGCGGGGTGCCCTTGATCACATCCCAGTAGGGGCGCTTGAAGATGGCGATGGCGGTGAAGATGTCGCAGCCGAAGGGGGGTGTCGCCGAACCGATGGCCACCTGCAGGGTGATCAGGATACCCACCAGCACCGGGTCGAGGCCGGTGGCGGCGATCGCCGGGGCGAAGATCGGCGTCAGCACCAGGATCACCACGATCGGGTCGACGAACATGCAGGCGACGAAGAAGGCGATGCAGATGGCGATCAGCACCCCGGTGGGACCGGCCTCGTTGATGCCCACGGCCTCGAGGATCGCCTGGGGGATCTGGGCGAAGGAGATGATCCAGGAGAAGCCGTTGCCCGCGGCCACCAGGATGAAGACCACCGCGGTGATCAGGCCGGTGGACTTGGCGATGGCGTAGATGTGCTGCAGCTTCAGCGAGCGGAAGACGATGAACTCCAGGAAGATCGCATAGAGCACGCAGGCCGCGGCCGCCTCGGTGGGGCTGAACACGCCGCCGTAGATGCCGCCGACGATGATCACGGGGAAGCCCAGCGGCCACAGCGCCTGGCGCACCGCGGTCATGCGCTCGCGCCAGTTGGCCCGGGCCTCCGTGGGCACGTCACGCACCACGGCGTAGATCACGCAGTAGACCGAGAACATCGCCAGGATCATCAGCCCGGGGCCGATGCCGGCGATGAACAGCTCGCCGATGGAGGTCTCGGAGATGACGCCGTAGATGATCATGCCGATGCTCGGCGGGATCAGGAAGGCGATATCGCTGGAGTTGATGATCAGCGCCAGGGTGAAGGAGTCGGAGTAGCCGGCCTTGAGCATCTTGGGACGCAGCGGCGAGCCCACCGCCACCACCGTGGCTTGGGTGGAGCCGGAGACGGCCCCGAACAGGGTGCAGGAGGCGGCGGTGGAGACCGCCAGGCCTCCCTTCACGTGGCCGATGAAGGACATCACCATGGCGATCAGCCGGTCGGCGGACTGGCCGCGGGTCATGATGTCGGCGGCGAGGATGAACATCGGCACCGCGATCAGCGAGGCGGGGCGGATGCCGGCGAACATCTGCTGGATCAGGGTGTCCATCTGGCCGAGGCCGTTGAACATCATGAAGAAGCCGATCACCGCGGCGGTGAGCAGCGGGATCATCATCGGAAAGCCCAGCAGCAGCAATCCGATCATGGTGCATACCATTATCGTGGTCATAGTGCGTTCCCCTCGGGCATTGCCCTGCGTCAGACTTCCGTTTCCGTGTCCTTGTAGCCGTCCAGTACCCCGGTCGAGAGGTAGACGTCCCGTGAGGTCATGTTCTTGATTGCGGTGAGCAGGTACTGGATGCCGGTGATCAGGAAGCCGAGCGGTGCCCACACGTAGATCCACCAGATCTCGAAGCCCAGCGCCGGCAGCACGCGTCCGCTGGCGCGCTGGTCAAGGATGTAGACCACCGAGTAGTAGAACAGGAAGAACATCACCAGCGAGGTGAACAGGGCGATGATGATCATCAGCACGCGACGCCCGCCCACCGGCAGCGCATCGTAGATGGCCGACATGCGGATATGGCGCCCATGGCGCGCGGCATAGCCGATGCCGGCGAAGGTGATCATGATGATCAGGATGCGGTTGATCTCGCCCGAGAAGAAGATGCTGTCGCCGAACACGAAGCGGGCGATGACATTGGCGATGGTGTTGACCGCCATCAGCAGTACGCCCATGGCCAGCAGCACCGCCTCGAGCTTGCTGAGCAGGGTGTCGACGACCCCCAGCGGACCGGGCAGGCCGGAGCGGTAGTTCTTTTCGGTTTCTTCGTCTGTCATGGCTGCACTCCCTTCAGCATGCAGGTAGGCCAGGAATGGTGCCCTCGGCTGTCAGCATACGACCCGTGGGCGCCACGGTGTGCCCGCCGGGTCAACGCTGCGTGCACGCGTCGTCGAGCATGCGGCCCCCAACGACACGGGGGGTGACCCGCTATGGGCCACCCCCCGGCACTGACGCGGCGAGGCGAGCTTACTCCTCGTCGGAGGTCACGGCCTCGAGGTCGGCATGGAACTGCTCAAGCAGTTCGGCGCCCTGCTCGCCGGCCATCTCGACGAAGGCCTCCTCGACCTGCGGCGCCTTCTCCTTGAGCTTGGCGATCTGCTCGTCGTTCAGGCGGGTGACGGTGCAGTTGTCGCAGGCTTCGGTGATCTTGTTCAGCGACTCCTCGGCCAGGCCCTGGATGTGCTCGATGGTGTGGTCGTAGGCCGCCTCGGAGGCGTCACGCACCAGCTGCTGGTCCTCCTCGGAGAGGCCGTTGAAGAAGTCCTGGTTGGCCATCATGGCGGTGGTGAACCAGCCGTGGCCGGTGAAGGTCAGGTGCGGGGAGACCTCGTAGAGGCCGCCGGACTCGATCCAGAAGATGGGGTTCTCCTGGCCGTCGAGGATGCCGGTCTGCAGGCCGCCATAGACCTCGCCCCAGGGCAGCGGCGTGGGGGTCGCGCCGAAGGCGTTGTAGGTCTCGGAGAGCAGCGGGTTGGTCATCACGCGGATCTTCTTGTTCTGGAAGTCATCCACGGATTCGATGGGCTCGTCGGTGGTGACCACCATCTCGCCCTCGGGATACATCTGCAGCAGCTCGAGGCCGTGCTCGGCGTAGAGCTCGGGGAACATCTCGTTGATGGCCTTGCTCTCGTCGAAGAACTCGAGCACCGTCTCCATGTCGGTGGGCAGCAGGTAGGGGATGAAGAAGATCTGCGCCGACGGGATCAGCGAGCCGGTGAAGCCGGGGGACTGGTTGACGAACTGCAGGATGCCGCTGCGGGTCTGCTCCATGATGTCGTCGGACTCGCCCAGCTCGCCGAAGCGGTAGATCTGGACGCTGTGGTCGGAGTTCTCCTCGACATACTCCTTGAAGGCCACGGCGAAGACGTCCTGGACGTCGCCCTCGTACTCCTCGTGGGCATAACGCCAGTTGTCCGCCATGGCGGCGGAGGTCATGCCGAACATCAGCGCGCCGATACCGGCGGTGGTCAACAGCTTGTGTGACTTCATTCTTGTGGTCCTTCTGCAGGTTGTTGCCCGGGCTTGCGGGTGCTTGCCACAAGGCATCGAGTGAACATCACATTCACGCGGCTGATTTCAGGCTAGCGTGGCCCCCGGGGAGGGTCAAGGCGCGCCACCAGGCTATTGAGCGTTGAAAGATGGGGTTTTTTCTGCAGTTGCAGGGCGTTTTGCAGCGCTTTTTCCGCCGCCCCCTCGGTGGGCGGAAGCGGCGCCAGGGGATGGGCGAGGGCCAGGGACTCGAGGCGCGCCAGGGTCTCGCGCTCGGCCTCAAGCTCGGCGCGCTTGAGGGCCTCGCGCAGCCGGGCGACCCCCTCGCGGAGTGCGGCATCGGCCTTGAGCCCGCGGCGCAGCCTGCGCAGCGGCGCGGTGACCTCGCGCTGCCAACGGTGCACCGCGGCGAGGCCGGCCTCGGCGGCCTGGCCCGGCAGGGCGCCGTGGGTCAGCAGCCAGCAGCGCCACAGCAGCTCGCAGACGTCGATACCGGCCTGGTCCTGGAGCCCGAGACAGGCGCCTTCCACTCCCGGGCGGGCGTAGAACGCGAGGGCGAACTCCCACAGGGGATCGCTGGCGAGCCGGGCCCGCAGATCGGCGTGCATTTCGGTAGAATCGTCGCTCATCGTCTTCCCGCCGTCGCCGCCCGCGGCGGCCGCACCCTCGTGGAGCCCGCATGATCGCACTGCGCCAAGTTTCCCTGCAACGCGGCACCCAGGCCCTGCTGGAGGGGGCCGACCTGACCCTGCACGCCGGCCACAAGGCGGGTATCGTCGGCCCCAACGGGGCCGGCAAGTCGAGCCTTTTCAAGCTGCTGCTGGGCGAGCTAGCCCTGGATCGCGGCGAGGTGGAGATGAGTGGCGGGCAGCGCATCGCCCATATGGCCCAGGAGGTGGAGGCGCTGGAGCGCTCGCTGCTCGATCATGTGCTCGACGGCCATGCCGAGCTGCGCCGCGCCGAGGCGGCCCTGGCGGCCGCCCGGGAGGCGGGCGACGACCACCGCGAGGCGGAGCTGCACGGGGTGATCGAGGCGCTGGACGGCTACAGCGCGCCGGCGCGGGCCGCCCAGCTGCTGGTGGGGCTGGGCTTCGACCAGGGGGACCTGGAGCGGCCGCTGTCGGCCTTCTCCGGCGGCTGGCGGATGCGCGTCAACCTGGCACGCACCCTGTTCATGCCCTCCGACCTGCTGCTGCTGGACGAGCCCACCAACCACCTGGACCTCGACGCCCTGCTGTGGCTCGAGCAGTGGCTGACCCGCTACCCGGGCACCCTGCTGCTGATCTCCCACGACCGCGACTTCCTCGACGCGGTGTGCGACCACATCGTCCACTTCGACCGCCGCCGCCTGGTGCTCTACCGCGGCAACTACTCCACCTTCGAGCGCACCCGGGCCGAGAAGCTGGCGCTGCAGCAGGCCGAGGCCGCCAAGCAGCAGGCGCGCCGCGAGGAGATCGAGCGCTTCGTGGCACGCTTCCGTGCCAAGGCCACCAAGGCCCGCGCCGCCCAGAGCCGCCTGAAGATGCTCGAGCGCATGGGCGACATCGCCGTGGCCCACGCCGACTCGCCCTTCCACTTCACCCTGCCCGCCGCGGACAAGACCTCGCACCCGCTGCTGGTGCTGGACGAGGCGCGGCTGGGCTATCGCCACGCGGACGGCGGCGAGACGGTGCAGCTCGACGACGTCAGGGTGACCCTGCAGCCGGGAAGCCGCATCGGCCTGCTGGGCCCCAACGGCGCCGGCAAGTCGACCCTGATCAAGTCGCTCACCGGCGAGCTGCCGCTGCTGGCCGGCAAGCGGGTGCCCGGCGAGCACCTGGCGATCGGCTACTTCGCCCAGCACCAGCTGGAGGGGCTCGACCTCGCGTCCACCCCCTTCATGCATGTGCAGCGCCTCTCGCCCACCGCCAGCGACCAGGCGATCCGCAACTTCCTGGGGGGCTTCGGCTTCCCCGGCGACGACGTCTTCGGCGAGGTGGGACGCTTCTCCGGCGGCGAGAAGGCGCGCCTGGCGCTGGCCCTGGTGGCCTGGCAGAAGCCCAACCTGCTGCTGCTGGACGAGCCCACCAACCACCTGGACCTGGAGATGCGCGAGGCGCTCACCGAGGCGCTGGCGGCCTTCGAGGGCACCGTGATCCTGGTCTCCCACGACCGCCACCTGCTGCGCGCCACCGTGGACGAGTTCTGGCGCGTCGCCGACCACCGCGTGGCGCCCTTCGACGGCGACCTGGAGGACTATCGCGCCTGGCTCAAGGCGCGCCTGGAGGGCGCACGCCGCGAGGCCCGCGACGACAAGGCGGAGCGCCAGGCGGAGCAGGGCGCGCCGAAGGAGGACCGCAAGGCGTCCCGCCGCGCCGCCGCCGAGCTGCGCGAGAAGCTACGCCCGCTGAAGAAGCGCCGCGACCGCGCCGAGCAGGCCATGGAGAAGATCCAGGCCGAACTCGCCGAGGTGGAGGAGGCGCTGGGCGAGGCCGAGCTCTACACCGACCCGGCACGTAAGGAGACCCTGACCTCGACCCTGGCGCGCCAGGGCGAGCTCAAGTCGCGCCTCGACGACCTGGAGGCGGAGTGGCTCGCCGCCGAGGAGGAGCTGGAGGCCAGGGAGGCCGAACTCGGTTCCTAACTTTCCAGCAGGAAGGTCACCGGTCCGTCGTTGACCAGCGCGACCTGCATGTCGGCGGCGAACTCGCCGCTGGCCACCTTCGGCCAGGTCGCCTCGGCACGTTCCAGCAGGAGGTGGAAGAGGCGGTCACCCTCGGCGGGTGGGGCCGCGCTGGAGAAGCTGGGACGCAGCCCCTTGCGGGTGTCGGCGGCCAGGGTGAACTGGGAGACCAGCAGCAGGCCGCCCTCCACCTGCTGCAGGTTGAGGTTCATCTTGCCTTCGGTGTCGCCGAACACCCGGTAGTGCAGCAGCTTGTGCAGCAGCCGCTCTACCGCGACTTCGTCGTCTCCCTTCTCCACCCCCACCAGGGCCAGCAGGCCATGGTCGATGGCGCCCACGGTTCGCCCCTCCACGGTCACGCTGGCGCGGGTCACGCGCTGGATCAGTGCCTTCATCCTCTCTCTCCCGGCGATCTGCAACGCGCGCAGGGTAGCATGTCGCGGCTCAGCGGCGCCCCAGCAGGTCGTCACGGAAGCCCGCCTTGAGCGGCGAGTCGCCGAGCCAGATGGCGAAGAGCGCCTCGGCCAGGGCCGGGTCGCCGCCTTCGAAGAGGGTCTCGCCGTTGAGCGCCAGGCTCAGTCCGGCCTCGCTCCAGGTCAGGGCGTAACGGTCGCCGGGCTCGACGCTGCGGTAGGCGCGGGTGAAGGCGTTGAGCCTCGGCAGCAGCTGGCGGTAGCCGGCCTCGCCGAGGTCCTCGCGGACCTGGTCACGGGTCACCCCGGTGAAGTCGTCGGCCTCGATGGCGTGGAAGTACTCGAGCTCCAGGCGCCGCGGGATCGCCTCCAGGGGCGCGGGCGTCGAGGCCCCGGGCGCCTGGTAGTAGGCGCCGGCGTAGGCGTCCCAGATCATGTAGCGGAACAGGCCGTGGCCGACCAGCTCGAAGGGCTGGCCGTCCGCCTCCAGGCTGGTGGCGAAGCGGGCGCCGTTGACCTCCACGCGCTCCGCGGCCGGGGCGGTGGCCGGGAGCGCCAGCAGGAGCAGCAGGGCGAGAATTCGGGGTCGCATGGCGAAGCCTCCTGACGGGATTCGCCTATACGGACACCGTTGTTTCGTACAGGTTCTGTCTGATGTCCTACCAGGCGCGGCACAGCATGATGTCGCAGTGGGGCTCGGCCAGCAGCGACTCGGTGATCTGGCTGTGGCGGCCCAGCTGGCCCCGGCTGCCCAGCGCCAGCAGGTCGGGCGGCTGGCGCCGCAGGCGGCGCATCAGCACCTCCAGGGGGGCACCCTGCTCCAGCACCAGCTCCACCTCCGGCACGTCGTCCAGCTCGGCCATCAGCCGTTCGACTTCGGCCTCCAGCTGGGTCTGCAGTCGTGCCACCTCGCGATCGCGCCAGCGGGCGAAGTCGCCGCGGGAGCCCAGCTCGCGCTCACCGGGGATGTCCCAGGCGTGGAGCAGGGTCAGGCGGGTGTCGGGGAAGCGGCGCAGGGTCTCGCGCAGGGTGTGGCGCGAGGTCAGCGAGAAGTCCATGGGCAGCAGGATCTCCTCCCAGCCCTGGCTGGCGGTGTGGCTCACCGAGAGCACCGGGCAGGGGGCGCTGCGCAGCACCCGGGCCAGGGTGGTGCCGGCCACCAGGTCGGGCTGGCCGCGCTTGCGGTGGGCCCCCAGCACGATCATGTCCACCTCGCGCTCATGGGCCTCGCGGATGATCTCGGCATAGGGAGCGCCGGTGGTCGTCTGCATCAGCACCGGCGGCTCGGGCAGGGCGTAGTCCTCGCGGATATCGGTGAGGGTCGCCTGCATGTCCGCCACCACCGCCTCCTCCAGGTCATGGAGCACGCGGCGTGGCAGGTAGGGATCGAGCACGTGGATGACGTCGAGGCGGGCGCCCTGCTCACCGGCCAGGCGCACCGCCCTGGCGAAGGCGGCGCGGTTCTCGGCCGAGAGGTCGCAGGCGAACAGCAGGGTCTGGGTCATGACGGCTCCTTGGCGTGGACGCCGCGGTGGGGGTGTCCTTCAGCATGGGAGGCCCCGCGCCGGGCTGCAAGGGCGAGATGCGCGACCCGCGCTACCACCAGGCGTGGAAGTGGTGCACCGGGCCATGACCCTGACCCACGTCAAGCCGCCGGCTCTCGGCGAGCGCCGTCCCCAGCCAGGCCTTGGCCGACGCCACCGCGGCGGTGAGGCTGTCGCCGCGTGCCAGGCGGGCGGTGATCGCCGAGGAGAGGGTGCAGCCGGTGCCGTGCAGGTTGGACGTGTCGACCCGGGCCCCCTCGACCCAGCTGGCCGCCTCGGCGGTGACCAGCAGGTCGGGGCATGCCTCGCCACGCAGGTGGCCTCCCTTGAGCAGGGTGGCCCCGGCGCCCAGCCCGCGCAGCGCCGGGGCCATGGCCAGCATGCCGGCGCGGTCCACCGGCGCCGGGGCGTCCAGCAGCACCGCCGCCTCGGGCAGGTTGGGGGTCACCAGGTCGGCCAGCGGCACCAGCACCTCGCGCACCGCGCGGATGCCGGCGTCGTCCACCAGCACGTCGCCGCTCTTGGCCACCATCACCGGGTCCAGCACCACCCAGCGTGGGCGGCGGCGGATCAGGGCCTCGCGGATCACCTCGGCGACCTCGCGGCTGGCCACCATGCCGATCTTGACGGCGTCGAGGCGCACGTCCGCCAGCAGGGCCTCGAGCTGGGCGGCGATGAAGTCGGCGGGCACCGGGTGCACCCCGGCCACGCCGCGGGTGTTCTGCGCGGTCAGCGCGGTGATCACGCTGGTACCATAGGCGCCGAGGGCCGAGAAGGTCTTGAGGTCGGCCTGGATGCCGGCGCCGCCGCTGGGGTCGGAGCCGGCGATGGTCAGGGCATTGGGGATGGGGTCGGAAATGGTGTCGGGGAGGGTCATCGCAGCCATGTCGTCGGTGGATCGAACGCCAGGCGCCAGCCTACTCCAGGTGCGGAGGGCGACGCCATCCTGAGCCTCTTCCTGGTGGCCCTGGCCAGCGCCACCCTGCTGCCGGGCGGCTCCGAGGTGTGGCTGGCCCGGCTGTGGTGCCAGGGGGAGGCGGCGGTCGCGCTGTGGGCGGTGGCCACCCTCGGCAACAGCCTGGGCAGCCTGGTCAACGTGGCCCTGGGGCGCTACGCGCGGCACTTCCAGGATCGCCGCTGGTTCCCCGTCTCGGCCGAGGGCCTGGCCCGGGCCGAGCGCTGGTACCTTCGCTTCGGGGAGTGGAGCCTGCTGGCCGCCTGGGCGCCGGTGGTAGGCGACCCGCTCACCGTGCTGGCCGGTATCTTCCGGCTGCCCTGGTGGCGCGCCGCCCTGCTGATCCTGGTGGCCAAGGGGGCGCGCTACGCCCTGGTGCTGTGGCTCGCCGAGGCGTGGCTGGCGCCGCTGTGCCAGCCATGATGGATGACCCGAGACGACGAAGGCCGCCCGAGGGCGGCCTTGCTGTCGACGGCGCGGGTCGGGCTCAGTCGGTGCTGGCGTCCGGGTTGCGCGCGTTGTAGTAGGCCTGCTCGGAGATGGTGTGGTAGTTGACCACCTTGTCCTGGAAGGCGCGGTAGGAGTCGTGGATGCGCGTGGCCAGCTCGCTCTCCTCGGCGAGCTCGGCGACGACATCCGCGGAGTGCTCCTTGGCCTGGGCCAGGACGTCGTCGGGCAGGCGGCGCAGCTCGACGCCATGCTCGTTGATCAGCGTCTCCAGGGCGTCGTTGTTGCGCGCCGTGTACTCGTCGAGCACGTCCTGGTTCACGTCGCGCACCGCGGTGCGCAGGATCGCCTGGAGGTCGGCGGGCAGCGCGGCGTAGGCCTCCTCGTTGATGATCGCCTCGAACATCACGGTGGGCTCGTGCCAGCCGGGGTAGTAGTAGTAGTCGGCGGCCTGGTGCAGGCCGAAGGCCAGGTCGTTGTAGGGGCCGATCCACTCGGTGGCGTCGATGGCGCCGGACTGCAGCGAGGTGAAGATCTCGCCGCCGGGCATGTTGACGATGGCCACGCCCATGCGCTGCATCACCTCGCCGCCGAGCCCCGGCATGCGCATCTTCAGCCCGTCCAGGTCGTCGACGGAGGTGATCTCCTTGTTGTACCAGCCGCCCATCTGCACGCCGGAGGCGCCGGCGGTGAGCACGTCGACGCCGAACGGGTCATAGAGCTCGTTCCACAGCTCCAGGCCGCCACCATAGTGCAGCCAGGCGTTCATCTCCTGGGCGTTCATGCCGAAGGGCACGGCGGCGAAGAACTGGGCGGCGGGCGCCTTGCCCTTCCAGTAGTAGGAGGCGGAGTGGCCCATCTCGGCGGTGCCCTCGGAGACGGCATCGAAGACCTCGAAGCCGGGCACCAGCTGGCCGGCGCCGAACACCTCGATGGTCAGGCGGCCGTCGGACATCTCGTCCACCAGCCGGGCCAGGCGCTCCGGCCCCTGGCCGACCCCCGGGAAGTTCTTGGGCCAGGAGGTGACCAGCTTCCACTCGAAGGTCTCCTGGGCCTGGGCGGTATTGTCCAGCGCGGAGACGGCGACCAGGCCGCCGCTGGCGACGGTCATGGCGATGGCGGTGGTAAGCGTTCTGAGCTTCATGCGTGGCCTCTTGTCGGTGTCATATTGATGTTGTGTTGGCCCGCAGACTATAGCCCCCCGACCAGCGGGGGGCATAACGCTGCACTCACGCTACGGTTCAGAACGCCTCGGGTAGCCAGGTGGCGAGCCCGGGGAACCAGGCGAGGGCCAGCAGCATGCCCAGCTGCAGCACGATGAAGGGGATCACCCCCTTGTAGATCGCCGAGGTGGGCACCGAGGCCGGTGCGACCCCGCGCAGGTAGAAGAGCGCGAAGCCGAAGGGCGGCGTCAGGAAGGAGGTCTGCAGGTTGATGGCGATCATGATCCCCAGCCAGATGGGGTCGAGCCCCATGGCCAGCAGGATCGGCCCGACGATGGGCACCACCACGAAGGTGATCTCGATGAAGTCGAGGATGAAGCCGAGCAGGAAGATCACCAGCATCACGATCAGCGTCGCCCCGACCACCCCGCCGGGCATGTTGTCGAACAGGTGGGTCACCAGCTCCTCGCCGCCGTAGGCACGGAACACCAGCGAGAACAGCGCCGCGCCGATCAGGATCAGGAACACCATGGTGGTCACGTGGACCGTGGAGCGCAGCACCTCGCGCAGGGTGGTGAGGCTCAGCCGGCGGTAGGCCAGGGCCAGCACCAGGGCACCGAAGGCGCCCACCGCCGAGGCCTCGGTGGGGGTGGCGAAGCCGCCGATGATCGAGCCCAGCACGGCGATGATCAGCACGATCGGGGGCACCAGGCCCTTGAGCAGCAGCAGCCCCAGGCCACCCTCGTGGTGCTTCTCGGCCATCAGCTCGCGGCGGTCGACGGCCGGTGCCGAGGCGGGACGCAGCCAGGCCACCAGCGAGACGTAGGCGATGTAGAGCACCACCAGGATCAGGCCCGGCACCAGGGCGCCCATGAAGAGATCGCCCACCGAGACGGTCTTGGGGCTGAAGATGCCCATGGAGAGCTGGGCCTGCTGATAGGCCGAGGAGAGCACGTCGCCGAGCAGCACCAGGGCGATGGAGGGCGGGATGATCTGGCCCAGGGTGCCGGTGGCGCAGATGGTGCCGGTGGCCAGGGGCACGCTGTAGCCGCGCTTGAGCATGGTGGGCAGCGACATCAGCCCCATGGTCACCACGGTGGCGCCGACGATGCCGGTGGAGGCGGCCAGCAGCATGCCCACCAGCGTCACCGAAATGCCCAGGCCACCGCGCAGAGAGCCGAACAGCAGCGCCATGGCGTCGAGCAGCGTCTCGGCCACCTTCGACTTCTCCAGCAGCACCCCCATCAGCACGAACAGCGGCACCGCCAGCAGTGTCTGGTTGGTGATGATGCCGAACAGGCGGTTGGGGAAGGCCGCGAGGTAGCCGGCGTCGAAGTGGGCGTCGATGCCCAGCGACTCCAGCCCCAGGCCCAGGCCGGCGAAGGCCAGGGCGGTGCCCGCCAGCGACAGGGCCACCGGGTAGCCGGCCATCAACACCAGGCAGATGACCAGGAACAGGATCAGCGGCATGTACTCCAGCATCACAGCTTCTCCTCGGGCTGGTCATCGTCATGGGCGGGGGGCGCGAGGCGGCCGGTCAGCACCAGGAAGTGGCGGGTCGCCTCCACCAGCCCCTGGAGGATCATCAGGCCGGCGAAGAGCGGGATCAGCGTCTTGAGCAGGAAGACCGCGGGGATGCCGCCGGAGTCCGGCGAGCCCTCGAGGATGCGCCACGACTTGCCCACGTACCCCAGGCTGACGAGGATCACGAAGACCATCACCGGCAGCAGTAGGAAGAGGGTGCCGGTGAGGTCCACCAGCGCCTGGCGTCGGGGCGACATGGCGCGGTAGAAGATGTCGACGCGCACATGGCCGTCGTGCTTGAGGGTCCAGGCCGCGGCCAGCATGAAGACGGTGGCGTGCATGTACATCACCGACTCCTGCATCGGGATGCTGTTGATGCTGAACAGGTAGCGCAGCACCACGATCAGGAACTGGATCAGCATCATGGCCAGCACCAGCCAGGAGAGGCTGCGGCCGAGCCGCTCCGAGGCGCGGTCGAGCCAGGCGATGAGGCCTGGCAGCTCGCGGGATTGGGGCATGGGGAAGGGTCTCGCGTGGTTTCCGGACGACGTCAGGCGTGCCATGGTCGCACGGCGGGGGCGCCTCGCCATGCGTTCGGGCAAACGCTGACTATACGGTAGTCGCGGTCTGGCGTCAGTGTCGCGGCTCGAGGCTCGCCAGGCAGGCCGCCGGCAGGCGCACGTCCACGGCGATCGGCAGATGGTCGGAGAACAGGTGGTCGAGCACCCGCACCTCGTCGGCCTCCAGGGAATTGGAGAGCAGGATATGGTCCAGGGCGCGACGCGGCTGCCAGGAGGGGTAGCTGAGCGGTGGGCGCACCGGGTGCAGCGGCAACGAGGCGCAGAAGCGCTGGTGGCCGTGGAGCTGCTCAGGGGTGCAGTTGAGGTCGCCCATCACTACCACGTGGCGCAGCGGCTGGATGACCTCGGAGAGGTAGTCGAGCTGGCGCACCCGGGTGCGGTGGCCCAGCGCCAGGTGGGCGACGAAGAGGTGCAGGGCGTCCGGCCCCTCGCCGAAGCGGGCGTGGATGGCGCCGCGTCCGGGCAGGGTGCCGGGCAGGCGGTGCTCCTCGATGCGCGCGGGAGTGAGGCGCGAGAGCAGGCCGTTGCTGTGCTGGGCGATGCGCCCCAGGTTGCGGTTGAGCTGCTGGAAGTGGTGGGGGAAGCCGCCGCGGGAAGCCAGGTACTCGACCTGGTTGACGTGGCTGGAGCGAAAGCTGCCGCCGTCCACCTCCTGTAGGCCGACGACGTCGAAGCGGCCCAGCACCTCGCTGACCATGTCCAGGCGACGCAGCCGCCGGGGGTGCGGCAGCAGGTGCTGCCAGCTACGGGTCAGGTAGTGGTGGTAGGCCGAGGTCTGGATGCCCACCTGCAGGTTGAAGGTGAGCAGCCGCAGGTGGCCGCCCTCTAGGGGCGGCCGTCTGGCGTCGGCCAGGTGGGTCATCTCAGCCGTCACGCTCCGTGCGGACCTTCTCCACCAGCGCCCCGGCGATCTGCGGCATGTTGGCCAGGCTGCCGGCGCTGCTCGGGGTGACCAGGTAGCGGCCGTCGACGATCAGTGCCGGCACGCCCATCAGCCGCATCTGGCGCATGCGGGCATGGGCCTGGTTGACCTCGCCCTTGACCCCGAAGGAGCCCAGCGCCTCCTTGGCGTCCTCCTCGCTGACGCCGTAGTCGCTGAAGAAGGCGGCGATCGCGTCGGCGTCGTTCAGGCTGCGCCCCTCCTCGTGGATGGCATGGAAGAAGTCGTCATGCAGGTCGTCGAGGATCCCCAGCTGCTGGGCGGCATAGAAGGCGAAGGCGTGGGTGTTCCAGTCGCCGCCCATGGTGGCCGGCATGCGCCGGAAGCTGACGTCCTCGGGTTGCTCGGCGACCCAGGCGTTGAGCGGCTCCTCGAGGTTGTAGCAGTGCGGGCAGCCATACCAGAAGGCCTCGGTGACGGCGATCTGGCCCTCATCGACCTGTGTCTCCAGCGGCTCGGGCAGCACCTCATAGTGCTCGCCCTCCACCAGGCTCTGGGCACTGGCCAGGCCCGGCAGGGCGAGGCCGGCGAGCACGAGCATCAGGGACTTCAACATGTACTTCTCTCCTTGGAATGTGAATGAGCCGGCACGATCCGGGCACCGCTGTCTTTGAGCCGCCGGGCGCCGGCGGGTTCCCTCGGCGCCGTGGGCGGAGACGACAGGGGCGGCCCGCAGGCCGCCCCATCAGGCTACATCGAGGATCCCGAGGCGACCTCAGTGCAGGCCCAGCACGTAGTTGGCCACGGCCTCCATGTCCGCGTCGCTCATCTTGCCGGCGATGTCGCGCATGATGGCGGCGGGGTCGTTGGCCCGCTCGCCGGCGGCGAAGGCCTGCAGGGTCGACAGGGTATACTCGGGGTGCTGGCCGGAGAGCGCCGGGTAGACGGCGGTGCCGATGCCCTGGCCGGTGGGGGTGTGGCAGGCGGCGCAGGCCGGGATGCCCTTGGCCATGTCGCCGGCGCGATAGAGTTCGCGGCCGCGGGCGACCAGCGCCTCGTCCGGGTCGGCCTGGCCCAGGGCCGCGTCCTTGTCGGCATAGTACTTGGCCACGTCCCAGGCGTCCTGGTCGGAGAAGTTGTCGACCTGGCCGGCCATCTGCGGCACCACACGATTGCCGTCGCGGATGTCCATGATCTGCTTGGCCAGATAGGAGGCCTGCTGGCCCGCCAGGTTGGGGAAGGCGCCGGTGGGGCTGATACCCTCCTGGCCGTGACACGCCGCGCAGGCGGTGGCCTTGTCGCGACCCGCGGCCGCATCGGCATCGGCCTCGAGGTCCGCGTGGGCGGCGCCGACGGCGCCCATGGTGATTGCCAGGCTTGCCAGTAACTTTCTCATCGCTAATCCACTATGCCGTTACGTTGTTGACCGGTACGTACCCTGGGTGCCGCCCGGATCGCGATACGGGCCAGCCTCTCCCTTGCCGAGCTGGCGAATCGCGGACGTCGAGGGCGCGGTGGTACACTAGCGTGCCCCGGGTCGCAGACAAAAGACACTGCATTATACCGAATCACCCTGGCGGCGGGAATGCAAGCCGCGGGGTCCTTGATCACTGTCAGGAAACCATGCCCATGGCGCGCCTCCACTACCCCGCTGCCCGCTTCCTCACCAGCGCCCCGACCCTGGCCCGCTGCCCCGACGACCGTGGTGCCGAGGTGGCCTTCGCCGGCCGCTCCAATGCGGGCAAGTCCAGCGCCATCAATGCCCTGACCCGCCAGAAGGCGCTGGCGCGGACCTCCAAGACCCCGGGGCGTACCCAGCTGATCAACTTCTTCGCCCTGGGCGAGGACCTCGAGCGGCGGTTGGTGGACCTGCCCGGCTACGGCTTCGCCAAGGTGCCGGAGAAGGTCAAGCTGGAGTGGCAGCGCCATCTCTCCGACTACCTGCAGCGCCGCGCCTCGCTCAAGGGGCTGGTGCTGGTGATGGACGTGCGCCACCCGCTCTCCGAGTTCGACCAGACCATGCTGGGCTGGGCCGACGACCAGTCGATGCCGGTGCATATCCTGCTGACCAAGGCCGACAAGCTGAAGCGCGGCGCGGCGGCCAGTGCCCTCCAGCAGGTGCGCTCGCGCCTGCGGGAGTGGGAGGACCTGGTGACCGTCCAGCTCTTCTCGGCCCTCAAGGGCCAGGGCATCGAGGAGCTCGAGGCCCGCCTGGATGCCTGGCTGCTAGGGCCCACAGAGGCGTAACGTCCGTTCGAGCTTTGCCGGGGACAGCCTTCATCGTCTCGTCCACGGTCCTCCTCGACGGCTTTCAGGCTTGTGCCTCCAGCCAGCGGACCAGCTCCGGCAGCTCGCGGACATGCGCTAGGCGGTGGATGCCGGGCGGCATCGGGCGGTCGTCGGGGCCGATCCACGCCGCCTGCATGCCGAGCCGGCGGGCGGGCAGGGCATCCTCCTCCCAGGCGTCGCCGACGTGCAGTGCCCGCGCCGGGTGGCTGCCGAGCCGCGACAGCGCCAGCAGGAAGGGGCGCGGGTCGGGCTTGGGGGCGAGCAGCTCGCCGGCGGCGATGGCCACCGGGAAGTGGCGCCCCAGCGGCAGGCGGGTGACCTCGACGTTGCCGTTGGTGATGCTGGCCAGCCGATAGCGCCGTCCCAGCGCCTCGAGTAGCGTCTCCACCTCCGGGTGCGGCTCCACCTCGTGCCTGAGCGCCATGAAGCGCTCCATGGCCCGGTCCGCCCAGTGGTTGGCGGGCTCGGCCGCCAGCCCGTGCTCGGCGAGCAGCTCGGCCAGCGCGCGATAGCGCAGCCAGGTGAAGTCGCCGCGACGCGGCGGGTGGGCGGCGGCCAGCGCCTGGCGGCGGGCGACGAAGGCCTCCAGCGGGAAGCGCTCGGCGAAGCGGCCGGCGGGGCCCTCGGCCGCGTCGGCCAGGGCCGCGTCGAGCCAGGCGTAGTGGCCCTGCTCGGTGCGCGCCATGACGCCGCGGTTGTCCCACAGGGTATCGTCCAGGTCGAAGGTGATCGCCTCGAGGGTCATGTCGGGGTGCCGTCGTCGTGGCGTCGCCGCGCCCGGGGGTGGGCGGCATCGTAGCTGGCCGCCAGGTGCTGCCAGTCGAGCCGGGTGTAGACCTGGGTGGTGGCGAGGTTGGCGTGGCCCAGCAGCTCCTGGACGGCGCGCAGGTCCTGGCTCGATTCCAGCAGGTGGCTGGCGAAGGAGTGGCGCAGGCGGTGGGGGTGCAGGTGTTCGTCGAGGCCGCGGCGCCTCGCCTCGCGGGCCAGGCGCTGCTGGATGGCGCGGTGGCCCAGGCGGTGGCCGCCGCGGCCCACGAAGAGCGCGCGCTCGCCGCTGGCGGCCAGGGTGGCGCGGACCCCCAGCCAGGCGGTCAGTGCGGCCCGGGCACGGCTCCCCACCGGCACCTGGCGCGGCTTGGCGCCCTTGCCCAGCACCCGGACCCGCTCGCCACGCAGGTCGGCCAGGTCGAGTCCGGCCAGCTCGGCGAGGCGCAGGCCGCTGGAGTAGAGCAGCTCCAGCATCGCCTGGTCGCGCACCGCCAGGGGCGAGCCGTCGTGGGGGGTGTCGAGGAAGCGCGCCAGGCGGTCGACGTCCACCGGGCTCGGCAGGTGGCGGGGCTGGCGGGGGGTGCGCACCAGCGCCACCGGGTTGTGGTCGAGAAGGCCCTCGGCCACCAGGTGGTCGGCCAGCCGCGAGCAGGCCGAGCGGCGTCGGGCCAGGCTGCGCGGCGCGAGCCCGCGGGCGCGCTCGCCGCCCAGGAAGCGGCGCACCAGGGCGGCGTCCAGGGCGTGCCAGTCGTGCACCCGCTGGGCGTCGAGGAAGTCGAGCAGGGCGCCGAGGTCGCGGCGGTAGGCGTCCAGGGTGGCGGGGCTGGCGGTGCGCGAAAGCGCCGCCAGGAAGGCCTCCACCGCGGCGGCCAGGGGGCTTGCGGCGTCAGTCATGGTGCGGGCCGAGGCGCATCAGCAGCCGCGCCACCACCTCGCCCACGTACTCGGTGAACAGGGTGTCCATGCTGGCGCGGAAGTGGTCCGGGTCGGGACTGGCCAGCACCAGGTAGCCCAGCGGCTCGCCCAGGGTCAGGCGGGTGATGGCGCAGCTGCCCGAGCGGCGCGGGGCACCGACATGGGGCAGCAGCCGCTTCCAGTCCGTGGGGGTCAGCCGCGTGCAGCGGCTGGCGCGGCCGTCGAGCAGGGCGGCGAGGCGCGAGCCAGCGTGCTCGTCGAGCACCTGGCGCGGCGCCTGGGGCGGGCGCGGCTCGTCGTCGGTGAGGCTGGCCGGGCACCACAGCGCCACCGCCGGGGTGGCGAAGTGCTCGGCGAGCTGGGTGGCCAGCGCCTGCCCGAGGGCGTCGCGGTCCGGCGCCTCCACCAGCGCCAGCACCAGCTCGCGGGTGCGCCGGTACTGCGCCTCGTTGTGGCGCGCCGACTCCAGCAGCTGCTCCAGGCGCCACTCGGCCTGCTCGGCGCGGGTGCGCAGGTCATGGACCAGCCGCTCGAGCAGCGAGGTGGCACCACGCGCCTCGGGGTGGGGCACGCGGAGCTGCTGCAGCAGCCCCTCGCGGCCGACGAAGAAGTCGGGGTGGGTGGCGAGCCATTCGGCGACCCGGTCCGGGTCGAGGGTCTTGCGCGGTTCTGGGGCGGCTCGTGACATGCCATCTCCTCGCGGGGGTCGCGGAATCGGATCTGCGCTTCAGCGGGTAATCAATAGAGTACCAGGCGGCCGTCGAAGACGCGCTCGGCGGGGCCGGTCATGAACAGGGGCCGGCCGGGGCCGGCCCACTCGATGGTCAGCTCCCCCCCGGGCAGGTGCACGGTGACCGGGCTCTCGAGCAGCCCCTGGCGGATGCCGCTGGCCACCGCGGCGCAGGCGCCGGTGCCGCAGGCCAGGGTCTCGCCGCTGCCGCGCTCGTACACTCTCAGGCGTATTTCATGAGCCGAGACGACCTGCATGAAGCCTGCGTTGACCCGCTTCGGGAAGCGCGGGTGGGCCTCGATGGCGGGCCCCAGGCGCCCGACGGGGGCCGTGTCGACGTCGTCGACCCGCAGCACCGCGTGGGGGTTGCCCATCGAGACCACGCCCACCTCCAGGCGCTCGCCGTCGACCTCCAGGGGGTGCAGCACGCGGTCCCCGTCCGCCTCGAAGGGCTCGGGGGTGAAGGGTAAGACCTCGGGCGCGAAGCGCGGCTCGCCCATGTCGACACGGATGCGGCCGTCGTCCTCCACCCTCAGCACCAGGGGACCGCCGGCGGTCTCCACGTGGATCTCGCGCTTGTGGGTGAGGCGCTGGTCGCGCACGAAGCGGGCGAAGCAGCGCGCGCCGTTGCCGCAGTTCTCCACCTCGCTGCCGTCGGCGTTGTAGATGCGGTAGCGGAAGTCCATCTCCGGGTCCCGGGGCGGCTCCACCACCAGCAGCTGGTCGAAGCCGACGCCGAAGCGGCGGTCGGCCAGGCGGCGCACCTGGTCGTCGGTGAAGCGGGCGCGCTGGGTCACCAGGTCGACCACCATGAAGTCGTTGCCGAGACCGTGCATCTTGGTGAAGTGCAGCAGCATCAGCGCGCACCCTCCGTCGCCTGGTCATCCGGCAGCAGGGCCTCGCCCGCCCAGAGCTCCTCGAGGCGCTCGCGGCGGCGTACCAGGTGGGCCTCGTCGCCGTCCACCATCACCTCGGCGGGGCGCGGGCGGCTGTTGTAGTTGGAGGCCATCACGAAGCCATAGGCCCCGGCGGAGCGCACCGCCAGCAGGTCGCCGGGAGCGATGGCCAGCTCGCGCTCCTTGCCCAGGAAGTCGCCGGTCTCGCACACCGGGCCCACCACGTCGTAGGTGGCGCTCTCCCGCGGGCGGCGGGTGTCCACCGGCAGGATCGCCTGCCACGCCTGGTAGAGGGCGGGTCGGATCAGGTCGTTCATGGCGGCGTCGACGATGGCGAAGTTCTTGGTCTCGCCGGGTTTGAGGAACTCCACCCGGGTCAGCAGCACCCCGGCGTTGGCGGCGATGGAGCGTCCCGGCTCGAAGAGCAGGGTCAGGCGCTCGCTGCCTTCCCAGTCGGCCAGGCGCTCGAGCAGGGCGGTGGCGTAGTCGAAGGGGGCCGGCGGGTGCTCGTCGCGGTAGGGCACGCCGAGGCCGCCGCCGAGGTCCAGGTGCTCCACCTCGATGCCGCGCTCGCGAAGCCGCTCGAGCAGCACCAGCAGGCGGTCGAGGGCGTCGAGGAAGGGAGCCAGCTCGGTGAGCTGGGAGCCGATATGGCAGTCCAGGCCGGTCACCTTCACATGGGGCAGCGAGGCGGCCAGCTCGTAGACCGCCAGCGCCTCGTCCACCGGGATGCCGAACTTGTTGTCCTTGAGCCCGGTGGAGATGTAGGGGTGGGTGCCGGCGTCGACGTCCGGGTTGACCCGCAGCGACACCGGGGCCACCTTACCCAGCCGCCCGGCCACCGCGTTGAGGCGCTCGAGCTCGGGGCGCGACTCGACGTTGAAGCACTTGATGCCCACCTCCAGCGCCCGAGCCATCTCGGCTTCCTGCTTGGCGACGCCGGAGAACACCACCCGGGCGGGGTCGCCGCCGGCGGCCAGCACCCGCTCCAGCTCGCCCACCGAGACGATGTCGAAGCCGGCGCCCAGCCGGGCGAGGAGCCCCAGCACGGCGAGGTTGGAGTTGGCCTTCACCGCATAACAGATCAGGTGGGGGTGGCTGCCCAGCGCCTCGGTGTAGGCGCGGAAGTGGCGGGCCAGGGTCGCCTTGGAGTAGACGTAGCAGGGCGTGCCGAATGCCTCGGCGATGCGGGTCAGCGGGACCTTCTCGCCGTAGAGCACACCGTCGCGGTAGTTGAAGTGGTCCATGGCTACTCCTCGCCCTCCTCGGCGTCGTCGTCCGCGTCGGTTTGCTCGTCACCCTGCGCGGCCTCGCGGGGGCCGTACTGCTCGGCGGCCTGCTCGTCACCGGGCAGGTAGAGCGGCCCCTTCTGGCCGCAACCGGCGAGCCCCAGGGCCAGGATCAGCGCCAGGCCGAACGCCGGGGTGGCAAGGCGAACCATCAGGCGCCTCCCGTCAGGCTGGCGAGGGCCTCGCGGGCCCGCTGGGCGGCGGCGCGCACCTGGTCGGGGGCGGTGCCGCCGATATGGTTGCGGGCGGCCACCGAGCCCTCCAGGGTCAGCACCTCGAAGACGTCCTGCTCGATGGTGTCGGAGAACTGGCGGAGCTCGTCGAGGGTCATCTCGGAGAGGTCCTTGCCCTCGCGGAGGCCGTAGGCCACCGACTCGCCGACGATCTCGTGGGCGTCGCGGAAGGCCACCCCCTTGCGCACCAGGTAGTCGGCCAGGTCGGTGGCGGTGGAGAAGCCGCGGCGGGCGGCCTCGGCCATCTGCGCCTTCTTGGGCTCGATGGCGGGGATCATGTCGGCGAAGGCCTTGAGGCAGTCCTTGACCGTGTCCACGGCGTCGAACAGCGGCTCCTTGTCCTCTTGGTTGTCCTTGTTGTAGGCCAGCGGCTGGGACTTCATCAGGGTCAGCAGGCCCATCAGGTGACCGTAGACCCGCCCGGACTTGCCGCGCACCAGTTCGGGCACGTCGGGGTTCTTCTTCTGCGGCATGATCGAGGAGCCGGTGCAGAAGCGGTCGGGCAGGTCGATGAAGTCGAACTGGGCGCTGGTCCACAGCACCAGCTCCTCGCTCATCCGCGACATGTGCATCAGCAGCAGGCTGGCGAAGGCGGTGAACTCGATGGCGAAGTCGCGATCGCTGACCGCGTCGAGGCTGTTCTCGGCGGGGCGCTCGAAGCCCAGCAGCTCGGCGGTGACGTGGCGGTCGATGGGGTAGGTGGTGCCGGCCAGCGCCGCGGCGCCCAGCGGCATCACGTTGACCCGGCGGCGGCAGTCCAGCAGCCGCTCGTGATCCCGGGCGAGCATCTCCTGCCAGGCCAGCAGGTGGTGGCCGAAGGTGACCGGCTGGGCGGTCTGCAGGTGGGTGAAGCCGGGCATGATGGTGTCGGCCTCGCGGTCGGCGAGCGTGATCAGCCCCTCACGCAGGCGGGCCAGCTCGGCGGCCACCTGGTCGATCTCGTCGCGCAGGAAGAGGCGGATGTCGGTGGCCACCTGGTCGTTGCGCGAGCGGCCGGTGTGCAGCTTCTTGCCGGTGATGCCGATCTTCGCCGTCAGCCGCGCCTCGATGTTCATGTGCACGTCCTCGAGCTCCACCGACCAGGGGAACTCGCCACGCTCGATCTCGCCGCGCACCTCATCGAGCCCGGCGATGATGGCGTCGCGCTCTTCGTCGCTGAGCACGCCGACCCGGGCCAGCATGGTGGCGTGGGCGATGGAGCCCTGGATGTCGTGGAAGGCCAGGCGGCGGTCGAAGGCCTCCGAGGCGGTGAAGCGGGCGACGAAGGCGTCGGTGGGCTCGCTGAAGCGGCCGCCCCAGGACTGGTTGGTGCCGGAGCTGGAAGGGGTCGAGGTCATCGGTCGGGATCCTGCCTGACGGGTTGCGGTTGGCTGGGGCATCGGCCCCCGCGGCCACCGCTCGCACGGCGGCCGACGCGATAGGGCAGGAGTGTACCAGAGTCGCCGGGCCAGGCGAGGGGCGCCCGGCAGGGCTATCGCAGATAGAAACAGCGCAAGGCTTTCCCGGCGACAGGCCTTCGAGGGGGCGCTGTAAACCCCTCCCTGGGCGCTACCGATGCCATCCCTGGCATAGGACCCCCTCTTCGACCTGTCCCCGGCGCCTTTCTATAATCACCGCACGGCCGACCGCGATGGCCCCGGGCGGGCGGAGCGTGGATTTTTCCTCCCCCGCCGGGTGCTTTATGATGAGGGCATCCGTGCGTCACGCATGCCACTTCGCCGGGCGCCGGCGCCTCCGCCGTCGACCAGGGAACCGGTACAGGGAGAACCTCGTGCAACCCATCACCAAGCTGCGTATCGCCACGCGCAAGAGCCAACTGGCCATGTGGCAGGCCGAACATGTCCGCGACCGCCTGCTGGCCCTGAACGAGGGGCTCGAGGTGGAGCTGGTGCCCATCGTCACCCGCGGCGACAAGATCCTCGACACCCCGCTGGCCAAGGTCGGCGGCAAGGG
This sequence comes from Halomonas shengliensis, assembly GCF_900104135.1. Lineage (GTDB taxonomy): Bacteria > Pseudomonadota > Gammaproteobacteria > Pseudomonadales > Halomonadaceae > Halomonas > Halomonas shengliensis. The sequence continues at coordinate 131,107 of NZ_FNIV01000006.1, forward strand.
GCTGTTCGTCAAGGAGCTCGAGGAGGCGATGCTCGATGGCCGTGCCGACATCGCCGTGCACTCCATGAAGGACGTGCCCATGCACTTCCCCGAGGGGCTGGGCCTCTCAGTGATCCTCGAGGGTGCCGAGCCCACCGACGCCTTCGTCTCCAACCACTACGCCAGCTTCGACGCCCTGCCCGAGGGTGCTCGGGTGGGCACCTCCAGCCTGCGGCGCGCCCTGCAGGTGCGCGAGGCGCGCCCGGACCTGGAGGTGGAGAGCCTGCGCGGCAACGTCCAGACCCGCCTGGGCAAGCTCGACGACGGCGAGTTCGACGCCATCCTGCTGGCCACCTCGGGGCTCAAGCGTCTGGGGCTCGAGGCGCGCATCGCCCAGGAGCTGCCGGCGGAGGTGTGCCTGCCGGCCTGCGGCCAGGGGGCCCTGGGCATCGAGTGCCGGCTCCACGACCCCGAGCTGATCGGCCTGCTGGCCCCGCTGGACGACCCCACCACCGCCACCCGGGTGCGCGCCGAGCGGGCCATGAACACTCGCCTCGAGGGCGGCTGCCAGGTGCCCATCGGTGGCCATGCAGTGTTCGAGGACGACGGCCAGACCCTGTGGCTGCGTGCCCTGGTGGGCACCCCGGACGGCAGCCGCGTGCTGCGCGCCGAGGGCCGCGGCTCGATGCACGAGCCCGAGGCGCTGGGCATTCGCGTCGCCGAGGAGCTGCTCGAGATGGGCGCCGGCGAGATCCTCGACGAGGTCTACGGCGCCGGCTGATGGCCGCCTCGACGCCGGTGATCATCACCCGCCCCGGGGAGCGCGGCGACGTGCTCGCCACGGCGATCGAGGCCCGGGGCCATCCGGTGGCGCGCCTCGCGGCGATGCGTCTCGAGGCGCTGCCCGAGACCCCCGAGCAGCGCGCCGCCTGGCTCGACTTCGACCACTTCCGGCGGGTGGTGGTGGTGAGCCCCTTCGCCGCCGAGTGCCTGGCCGAGGCGCTCGACCGCTTCTGGCCCCAGCTGCCGCTGGGTATCGACTACTACGCCGTGGGGACGGCCACCGCCGAGGCCCTGCATCGTCGCCTCGGGGTGCGCGTCCATGTGCCGCCGACCGCGGCCGGCGAGGACACCAGCGAGGCGTTGCTGACCCTGGGCTCGCTGCGCACCCTCGACGACGAGAAGGTGCTGCTGGTGGCCGGTGAGGGCGGACGCCCCCTGCTCGCCGAGACCCTCGCCGGGCGTGGCGCCCGGGTGACCCGCCTGGCCCTCTACCGCCGCCGCCTCCTGCCCCCCACTCCCGCCCTGGCCGAGCGCCTGGCGGCGGGCGACTTCCGCGCGCTGGTGGTCAGCAGCGGAGAAATCCTCGAATATCTGGCAAGATGGTGCACGGGTGCCGCCTTGAACCAACCGCTAATCGTTTCCAGCGCCCGGTTGGCTACACTGGCCGGCAAGCTGGGGTTTCGTGCCCCCGTCGTGGCGCGCGGCGCCACCCCGACGGCGCTGGCGACGGCCGTGGCCGATGCCTGTGACCCGCAGGAAGCCGATGTCGATCAAGACGATCTCGAAAAGGGCTAGCGACAAGATGAGCAAGCAACCACACGAGCAGGAAGAGCAGAAGGCGTCTGACGGCGCACAATCGGCGACCTCGGGCGACGGGGCCGGCAAGGGAGGCACCGCCGGGCGGCGACGCTCCCGCCGTTACGACAAGGCCAACCAGGACAGGTCCCGCCAGGAGGGTACCAGCCAGACCGGCGCCCAGGGTGGCCAGGCGGCCGCCGCTTCGGCGACGAGTGGCTCCCACGACAAGGCCGACGCCAAGGCGGCGTCCGGCTCCGCCGGCGAGGCGGACAAGGGCAAGGAGACGGGCGGCAAGCCCGCCGCTTCCGGCGCCGATACCGCCGACAAGCCCGGCGCGAACGACAAGGCCGGTGCCAGCCAGTCATCCGCCAAGGCCGCTCCGTCTAACCGCGCCACCGGCGGCGGTAACGCCACCCCGGCCGCGCCAGCGGCAGGAGGCGGCGGCGGCAAGGGTGGCAAGGCCGGCGCCGTGGCCATCGCGCTGGTGATCCTGCTGGCCATCGCCGCGGCTCTGTTCGGCTGGCAGGCGTGGCAGAAGCTCGAGGCCCAGCAGGCGCGTATCGCGGAGCTTGAGACCCGCACCAGCCAGGCCGCCACCGCCAGCGACCTCGACGCCCTGCAGGCGCGCTTCGAGGAGGCCGAGGCCGAGCGCCAGGCCGCCCTGGAGGAGGCCATCGCCTCGCTGGAGAGCGACTTCAGCGACTACCGCGGCGAGGTCGACGAGACCCTCGACCGGGTGCTGGCCGAGCTCTCAAGCGAGCAGCAGACCGACGAGCGCGACTGGCTGCATGCCGAGGCCGCCTACCTGCTGCGCCTGGCCAACCAGCGCCTCCAACTGGAGCGCGACGTCGAGGGCGCCGCGGCGCTGCTGCGCACCGCCGACGCCCGCCTGAAGGAGGCCGACAACCCGGCGCTGGTGCCGGTGCGCCGCGAGATCGCCAGCGAGCTCGCCGCCCTGGAGTCGGTGCCCGAGGTCGACCGCACCGGCCTGTGGCTGGCGCTCAACGCTCAGCAGGAGCAGATCGCCGGCCAGCCGCTCTCCCAGGAGATCGAGGAGATCACCGCCCGCTCCAGCATGCAGGAGGCGCCCAGCGGCACCTGGCAGCAGCAGCTGTCGCGCTTCGGCCAGGAGCTCAAGGACCTGGTCACCGTGCGCCAGCACGACGAGGCGCTGGAGGCGCTGATCTCGCCGGAGCAGGAGTCCTACCTGCGCCAGAGCGTGCGCCTGGTGATCGAGCAGGCCCAGCTGGCGCTGCTCAAGGAGGAGCCGGAGCTCTACCAGGCCAGCCTCGAGAAGGCGATCACCCTGATCGAGGGCTACTACGACACTGGCGCCAGCGGTGTGCAGTCGGTGCTCGAGCGCCTCGCGGAGCTGAAGGGCGCGGCGGTGCGGCCCGAGCTGCCCGACATCAGCGCGTCCCAGCAGGCCCTGGCCGAATTCATCGAGCGGCGCTTCGAGTCGCGCCAGGGAGATGAGGCATGAGAAAGCTGATACTGATCATCGTCCTGGGGCTGGCCATCGGCGCGCTGTTCGGGCAGCTGATGATGTCGGTACCCGGCTACTGGCTGGTGCGGGTGGGCGACACCTCCTTCCAGACCTCCTTCTGGTTCGGCTTGGTCCTGCTGCTGGCGGCCTTCCTGGTGCTGCACTTCGCGCTGCGCCTGCTGATGCGTCTTAGCCGCCCGGTGTCGCGCTTCAAGGTGTGGAACAGCCGCACCCGCAACCGCAACGCCATGAAGCGCACCGTGCGCGGCCTGGTGGCCTTGGCCGAGGGGCGCTGGAAGCGGGCCGAGAAGTCGCTGGTCAAGGCGGCGGACGATTCCAGCACGCCGCTGGTCAACTACCTCTCCGCGGCCCTGGCGGCCCACTACCAGGGGCGCTTCGAGCAGGCCGACACCCTGCTCAAGCGCGCCCACCTCAGCACCGAGGGCGCCGACACCGCGGTGGGCATGATGCAGGCCCAGCTGATGCTGGACCGCCAGCAGTACGAGGAGGCCCTGGCCATCCTCACCCGCCTCGACCGCCAGCTGCCCAACCACCCCCAGGTGCTCAAGCAGCTCAAGCAGGCCTACCTCAGCGTCAGCGACTGGGACGGCCTGCGCCGCCTGATGCCGCGGCTGGGCGCCCAGCAGCTGATCTCCGCGGAGGAGCGCGACCAGCTGGAGCGGCGCGCCTACCGCGAGCTGATCGTGCGCGAGGCCCGCGAGGGCAGCGATATCGAGACGGTGCGCAGCCTGTGGGCGGACATGCCCGACCACCTGCGCGGCGACGTCGAGCTGATCGTGCTCTACGCCGAGGCGCTGGTGCGCGGCGGCCAGGAGCCCATCGCCGAGCGGCTGCTGCGCCACTCCCTCAAGGAGCACTGGGACAGCCGCCTGGTGCTGCGCTATGGCCTGCTCGGCGTGGATGCCTCGCGCCAGCTGGTCACCGCCGAGAAGTGGCTGCAGGAGCGCCCCAACGATCCCGACCTGCTGCTCACCCTGGGCCGCCTGGCACTGCGCAACGCCTACTGGGGCAAGGCCCAGGAGTACTTCGAGGCGAGCCAGCGCCAGCGTCCCAGCGGCGTGGTCTGCGCCGAGCTGGCGCGGCTCTTCGCCAACCTCGGCGAGCACCAGAAGAGCCAGCTCTACTACCGCCAGAGCGTCGAGCTGCTCGACAAGTCGCTGCCCTCCCTGCCCCAGCCCAGCGAGGACAAGGACGTGCTCGACGAGAAGCAGGCGAAGAAGGCCTCCTGACGGCGGTCCTAGCCTGCCACTCCACACTCCACCTCAAGGGGGCGCCTCGGCGCCCCCTTCGCGTATCCGACGCACGAAGACGGTGGAGCAGGAAAGAAAAGGGTAGCGTGAATGCAGCCTTGTGGGAGGCCGGCTCTGCCGGGCGAATGGCGCCGCCAGGCGCCCAGGCGATGTTGCCAATCGTTAAAGACATTACCGGGAGGCCCTTGGCCTCCATTCGCCCGGGGAACCCGGCCTCCCACCACTGCTGCCTGTCTGCCCGTGAAGTGCCGGCCGTTCATGGATCCTGTCGAACTGGCTCACGCCAGTCTGTGATGTATCGAAAAACAGCGGGGCCGCCCGAAGGCGGCCCCGCTGTGTGACGCCGGGTACTTGCCCCGGGTCAGGGCTCGTCCACGTCGTCACCGCTGGGCTTCTCGTGGTCCGCGTCGGCGGTCTGCTGAACCCCGTGACCGGGGTCGTCGTGGTGCGCCTCCCCGGCGGGCCTGCGCGCCGCCCGAGACTCCAGCACCCGCACGTTGGCGGCGGGCGAACGGCCCTCCTTGTCCTCGCCGAAGTAGAGGGTGGTATGCGGGAAGGGGATCTCGATGCCAGCCTCGTCGAAGCGCAGCTTGACCAGGCGGTTGTAGGCGCGGCCCACCGCCCACTGGTCGCCGGGGGTGGTCTTGATTACCACGCGGATGTTGACCGAGCTGTCGGCCAGGGCCACCACGCCGGCCACGTTGAGCGGCTCGAGCAGCTTGTGGCCGTGCTCCTCGCTGGCGCGCAGGTCCTCGAAGGCGAGCTGGAGCTGCTCGATCGCCTCGTCGATGCTCTCGCGGTAGGCGATGCCGTACTCGCCCACGTGGTTGCCGAACTCGCGCATGTAGTTGGAGACGGTGTCCACGCTGGAGAAGGGCACCAGGTGGTAGGTGCCGGAGAGGTCGCGGATGCCCACCGAGCGGATGCTGAGCTTCTCGGCGGTGCCGGTGACGCCGCCCACCGTGACCACGTCGCCGGTGTTCATGGCGTTCTCCACCTGGATGAAGATGCCGGTGATGATGTCCTGGACCAGCTTCTGGGCGCCGAAGCCGATGGCCAGGCCCAGCACCCCGGCACCGGCGATCAGCGGGCCGATGTTGATGCCGATCTCGGCCAGCACGATCATCGCCGTCATGGTCACCAGGGCGATGGCCAGGGCGTTGCGGAACAGCGATAGCAGGGTCTGGGCACGGGCCGAGGGCACGCCGCCGCCGGTCTCGGGGTTGAGCTTGTGCTCGATCAGGCTGGCCAGCGCCAGCCACACCATCACCGCGATGGCGAGGATCACCGCCACGCTGACCACCTTGCCGACCAGGCCGCGACCCGCCTCGGAGGCGTACCAGGCCGCCAGGTCGAAGGCACCCCAGGCGTTGAGCACCACCATCACCACCAGCACCACGATGACCGTGCGGATCACCCGCAGGGCATTGGGCACGTAGCTGTTGAGGCGCGGCTCGAGCAGCGGCAGCTTGCGCCGCAGGTCATCGGAGAGGCGGATGCGCCGGCCGATGGTCTGGGTCAGGAAGCTGGAGAGCAGCAGCCCCACCACCACCGCGGCGATGGTCTTGAGGGTGGCGAAGAGCACGAAGGGCAGGGCGTCCACCGGCCGCGTCAGGGTCACCGTCAGCACCATGACGAAGTAGGCCAGGGCGAAGAGGTGCCAGATGCGCGCGAACAGCTGCAGGGTGACGCGGCTCGCCGCCATGCTGGCCTGGCTCGCCTTGTGGTTGATGGCGTCACGCAGGCGCTTGCGGTTCCTGAGTACCACCACCACGGCATAGAGGAAGGCACCGACCATGATCAGAGTGCCCAGCCCCTGACCCACCGCGGGGGCCACGTAGGCGTTGACCAGCGGCACCACCACCATCAGGCCGTAGCCCACCAGGCCGATCAGCCGGGCGATCCAGCGGTTCCAGTAGGAGGCCTCGTCGGAGCCGATCGGCAGCAGGCGCAGCCCCTCGTAGCGCGAGGCGAACAGCATGCGCACGCCCGCCTTGAGCAGCTCGATCACCAGGAAGGCGTTGAGGAACAGCGAGGCGCGGGTGGAGAGCTCGCCGGTCTCGCCGATGGCGAAGGTGGCGATCAGGTTGCCGCCCAGGTAGGCGAAGGCCACCACCAGCACGTCCACCGCCGCGGCCAGGGCCACGCAGATCACCAGGCGCAGGATGGGGGTCAGTCCGCTACCGTTGAGGGACCACTGGCTGATGCCGGTGAACAGCGGCCGCGCCAGGCGGCGGAAGATCATGAACAGCGCCAGGGTGGCGAGGATCACCAGGCCGAGGTTGATGGCCGCCGTCATGAAGGCCGCGGTATCGAAGGTGCTCTCCAGGTCGCTCGAGAACATGCCGCCGATGGCGGAGACGATGGCATCGAACTGGGCGCCGACGTCGCCGGCCACGCGGCTGGTGACCTGGGCCAGCTGCCGCGGCAGCGAGGCCTCCTCCTCCACCGCCTCGGCGGGGACCGAGGCGGCGACGTCGCCGGCCATGCCGCGCAGCTGGTCGATCAGCTCCTGGCGGGTCTGCTCGTTCTCCAGCAGGTCGGCCAGGGTGGCGTAGGCCGGCGGGGCGTTCTCGCCGCCGTCCTGCTGGGCCTGGGCGGGAGCCGCCAGCGCCAGCAGGGCGAGCAGCAGCCAGCCGAGCATCAGGGGTAGGGCTCGCTTGGGATTCACGCGGTGACCTCCGTCTCTTGGCGTGTGGGGCGATGATGTGTCCAGCCGACATGATACGGGCTTTGCCGTGGTGCCACGACCCCGGGCCCGTGACGGCAGATTCATGTACATTAATTGTACATGCTGGGATTTATGTGTCATCTTTGTTCCATCGGCGGCGCCTCCTGCCGTCGATGCGGCAAGCATGCGATACTCTTTCGCCACCCTCGGGTGGCGTTTTTTTTGGTACGGGGAGCGGTGCGAATGCCGGAGTGGCTGGCGGTACTGGTCGGCGGGACCCTGGGTGGCATGGGGCGCCTGGCGCTCGGCAACCTGGTGGGACGCCGGCTAGGGAGCCACCTGCCCTGGGGCACCCTGGCGGTGAACGTCAGCGGCGCCCTGGCCATGGGTCTGCTGGCCGCCGCCCTCGGCCTGCCCGGCGACCCGCTCGGCGAGGTGACGCCGAGCACCACCTGGGCGCTGCTGGGGGCCGGCCTGCTGGGCGGCTACACCACGGTCTCCTCCTTCAGCCTGCAGACCCTGAGCCTGTGGCAGCAGGGGCGCGCCACGGCGGCCGCCGGCTATGTGTCGGCGACCCTGCTCGCCGGCCTCGCCGCCCTGGCGCTGGGCGCCTGGCTGGGCGGGGGCCTGCCGTGAGCGCCTGGCGTGGCTATGCGGTGGTGGGGCTGGGCAGCGGCCTAGGTAGCCTGTCCCGCCACCAGCTCGGCGTGTGGCTCGCCACCCCCGGCTTCCCCTGGGCGACCCTGGCGGTGAACCTGCTCGGCTCGGCGCTGATCGCGCTGTTCGCCGCCTGGGCCGCCCATCGCGAGCATGGCCGGGTGGCGCGCTGGCAGCCCTTCCTGGTGGCCGGGTTCTGCGGCGGCTTCACCACCTTCTCGCTGTTCGGCCTCGAGACCCTGGCCCTGATGGGCCAGGGCCGCGCGGCGGCGGCGCTGGGCTATGTGGCGCTGAGCCTGGTCGCCTGGCTGGGGGCCGCCTGGGCCGGCGACCACGCCGGCCGGCGGCAGGCCGCCCGGCGTCCCTGATCCCGTTGCCTCTCCTCAGCCACGCTCCTTGCCCTTGCGGCCCTTCTCGCCGGTGGCCTTGGCTTCGGCCTCGGTCGTGGTCGGCTCGCCGCGCGGGAAGTGCTCGCGCACCAGCGCCAGCAGCCCCTGGGTAGAGGGGTCGAAGTCGCCGGCGTTGGTGTCGATGCGCTCGCTGATCTCGCCGGCGATGCGCTTGCCCAGTTGCACGCCCCACTGGTCGAAGGAGTTGATGTTCCAGATCACCCCCTGGACGAACACCTTGTGCTCGTAGAGCGCGATCAGGGCGCCGAGGTTGCGGGGCGTCAGCTCGTCGAGCAGCAGGGTGCTGGAGGGGCGGTTGCCCGGGCAGCTGTAGGGGTCCAGGCGGCTGTCCTGCTGGCTGCCCTCCATGAAGGCGTTGGCCTGGGCCAGCATGTTGGTGAGCAGCGCGAAGTGGTGCTCCTCGACGCCGGGCTCGGGCTTTAGCGAGGCGATGAAGTCGATGGGCACATAGCGGGTGCCCTGGTGGAGCAGCTGGAAGAAGGCGTGCTGGCCGTTGGAGCCGGTCTGTCCCCAGACGATGGGCCCGGTCTTGTAGTCCACCGGGTGGCCGAAGATGTCCACCGACTTGCCGTTGGACTCCATGTCGAGCTGCTGGAGGAAGGCCGGCAGCTGATGCAGCGCCTGGTCGTAGGGGACGATCGCCTGGGTCTCGGCGCCCACGAAGTTGATGTACCAGATGCCGATCAGCGCCATCAGCACCGGCATGTTCTCCCGGAAGGGCGCGGTGAGGAAGTGCTGGTCCATCTCGTAGGCGCCTTCCAGCATCTCCATGAAGCCGTCGTAGCCGATGGACAGTGCGATGGGCAGGCCGATGGAGGACCACATGGAGTAGCGCCCGCCGACCCAGGCCCAGAACTCGAAGACATTCTCCTCGCGGATGCCGAACTCGGTGGCCGCCTTCTTGTTGGTGGAGGCGGCGACGAAGTGGGCGCCCACGTCGGCGTCCGGGCCGGCGTTCTCCAGGAACCAGCGGCGCGCCGTCTTGGCGTTGAGCAGGGTCTCCTGGGTGGAGAAGGTCTTGGTGGAGACGATGAACAGGGTGGTGGCCGGGTCGAGGCGGCGTAGCACCTTCTGGATATGGGTGCCGTCGACGTTGGAGACGAAGTGGAAGCTGAGCTCCGGGTGGCGGTACTTGAGCAGCGCCCGGCTGGCCATGTTGGGGCCCAGGTCCGAGCCGCCGATGCCGATGTTTACCACGTCCTTGATGCGCTCGCCGCTGTAGCCCTTCCACTCGCCGCTGCGCACCGCCTCGGAGAAGGTGCGGATCTGCTCGCGGGTGCTCTGGATCTCCGGCATCACGTCCTGGCCGTCCACCATCAGCGGCCCCTTGCCGAGATTGCGCAGGGCGGTGTGCAGCACCGGGCGGTCCTCGGTGACGTTGATGATGTCGCCGGAGAACATCTGGGCGCGACGCTGCACCAGCGCCGAGTGCTCGGCCAGCTCGATCAGCTTGTCGAGTACGGCATCGGAGAGCTGGTGCTTGGAGTAGTCGAGGAACAGGCCGCCCACGCGCAGGCTCATCCTGTCGAAGCGCTGCGAGTCGGCGGCGAAGTAGTCGCGGATGCGGTCGTTGGCGGTCTGCTCATGCAGGCGCTTCAGGGCCTGCCAGGTCACGCTGCGGGTCAGCTGGAACATCGTCGGCCTCGTGTCGTTGTCGGTGGTGGGGGGCTTCAGTCGGTGGTGCGGTCCGAGACCCAGGCCCCGGCGTCGGGGATGGTCATCGTGTAGGGTTGGTCGAGCCAGGGCGAGCCGAGCAGGAAGTCGGCGCTGGCGGCGTTGCAGGCCACCGGCAGGTTCCACAGGGCCGCCAGGCGCAGCAGCGCCTTGACGTCCGGGTCGTGGGGCTGGGGGGCGAAGGGGTCCCAGAAGAAGATCAGCAGGTCGAGGCGCTGCTCGCTGATCAGCGCACCGATCTGCTGGTCGCCGCCCAGCGGGCCGCTCATCAGCCCCTGCACCGGCAGCGACAGCGCCTTCGCTATCCGCCCGGCGGTGGTGCCGGTGCCGACGAGCTCGTGGCGGGCCAGGGTCTCGCGCCAGCGGCCGGCCCACTCGAGCAGCTCCGCCTTCTTGCCGTCGTGGGCGATCAGGGCGATGCGCTTCCTTGCCGGCAGGGTGCGGGTCACGGTGCGACGCGGTCGGGACTCGCTCATGGTGTCATACCCCCAGGATCTTCATGGTGTTGGTGCCGCCATGGGCGTTCATCTCGTCGCCGCGGGTGAGGATCACATGGTCGCCCGGCTCGGCGATGCCCTTCTCCACCAGCAGCGCCAGGGCGCAGTCGTTGAGCTCCTCGGCCGTCATCTCGCTGGTGTCGAAGGGCAGCGAGACCACCCCGCGGTAGAGCGCCATGCGCCGCTGGGCGATGGCGCTGTGGGCCAGCCCGACGATGGGCAGCCCCGAGCGGATGCGCGAGGCGATCAGCGGCGTGTAGCCGGTGGAGGTCATGCAGGCGATGGCCGCCACCCCGGAGAGGTGGTTGGCGGCGTACATGGCGGAGAGCGCGATGGTCTCGTCGATCTGGGTGAAGCCCTCGTGAATGCGGTGGCCCGACTCCTGGGCGACCTTCTCGCGCTCGGCGCCCAGGCAGACCCGGTCCATGGCCTCCACGGTCTCCACCGGGAAGTCGCCGGCGGCGGTCTCGGCGGAGAGCATCACCGCGTCGGTGCCGTCGAGCACGGCGTTGGCGACGTCGAACACCTCGGCACGAGTGGGCAGCGGCGCCTCGATCATCGACTCCATCATCTGGGTGGCGGTGATCACCGCACGGTTCAGGGTACGGGCGCGCTTGATGATGCGCTTCTGCATGCCGATCAGCTTCTCGTCGCCGATCTCCACGCCGAGATCGCCGCGCGCCACCATCACCGCCTCGCAGGACTGGATGATGCCGTCCAGGGTCGCCGCGTCGGCCACCGCCTCGGCGCGCTCGAGCTTGGCCACCAGGCCGATCTCGCGGCCGGCCTCGCCGAGCAGGTCGCGGGCCTCGGCCATGTCGGCGGCGCTGCGCGGGAAGGAGACGGCCAGGTAGTCGACGCCGATCTCGACCGCGGTGGCGAGGTCCGCGCGGTCCTTGTCGGTCAGCGCCGGGGCCGAGAGGCCGCCGCCCTGCTTGTTGATGCCCTTGTTGTTGGAGAGCCGCCCGCCCACCGTCACGGTGGTATGGATCTCGCGCCCCTCGACGCCGCTGACGTCGAGCACCACCCGGCCGTCGTCGAGCAGCAGGCGGTCGCCGGGGGCGACGTCGTCGATCAGTTGCTTGTAGTCGCAGCCGACCCGCTCGCGGGTGCCGGCGTCGCTGGCCAGCGCCATATCGAGGATAAAGGGTTCACCCTCGACCAGTTCCACGGCCCCCTCGGCGAAGCGAGCGATACGGATCTTGGGCCCCTGCAGGTCACCCAGGGCGGCGACGCTGCGCCCCTGGCGAGCGGCGATCTCGCGGACGCGGGTCAGGCGCTGGCGGTGGTCGTCGGCCGAGCCATGAGAGAAGTTGAGGCGCACCACGTCGACGCCGGCGGCGATCATCGCCTCGAGCACCCCGTTGCGGTCGCTGGCGGGGCCCAGGGTGGCGACGATCTTGGTGCGCCGGATGGGGTCGTGGATCGGCTGTGTCGACATCGAGTGCCTCCTTCGCTGCAGTTGTAGTGTGGCGACAAGGGTAGCGCCTTGTAGGTAACTTTACTACATTCAGGCCGGCCGGGCGTTGCCGGCACGGCCGCTCCGCAGGCCCCATGATCGTTAGGAAGTGAACCGATGTCATAGCTCGCGAGCGCATGGGTGGCGGGCATCCGGTGGCTCGATATGTTGTAAAGTTACTAAAAATTTCTTGAGCCCGTGATCACTTTGCGTCACATTATGGGCCATCGTCAGGCGCCGCAGGCTGCCATGCCGGCCTCGCCCCCTTCGCGAATCTCGTTCGTGAACCCCGGGCCGGATTCCCCGCCGGCGGGCTCGACCGGAGACTCACAGGACCCCACGGGAGGAGAGAGCACCATGCCGCTCAAGATCGCCATCAACGGCTTCGGCCGTATCGGCCGCAACGTGCTGCGGGCCCTTTTCGAGAACGGCTACCGCGATCGCGTGCAGGTCGTGGCCATCAACGACCTCGGCGACCCCGCCCTCAACGCCCACCTGCTGCGCCACGACACCGTGCACGGTCACTTCCCCTTCGCCGTCGACCACGACGAGGAGAGCCTGAGCGTGGATGGACAGCGCATCGCCACCCTCTCCGAGCGTGACCCTGCCGCCCTGCCCTGGGCGTCGCTGGGCGTCGACCTGGTGATGGAGTGCACCGGCCTGTTCACCAAGCGCGAGGCGGCGGCCAAGCACCTCGCGGCCGGCGCCGGCCGGGTGCTGATCTCCGCGCCGAGCCCCGATGCGGATGCCACCGTGGTGTATGGCGTCAACGAGGACGTGCTCACCGCCGAGCATCGGGTGGTCTCCAACGCCTCCTGCACCACCAACTGCCTGGCCCCGGTGGCCAAGGCGCTCAACGACGCGGTGGGCATCGAGAATGGCCTGATGACCACGGTGCATGCCTACACCAATGACCAGAACCTCTCCGACGTCTATCACAAGGACCCCTACCGGGCCCGCAGCGCCACGCACTCGATGATTCCCACCAAGACCGGCGCCGCCGCCGCGGTGGGCCTGGTGCTGCCGGAGCTCGCCGGCAAGTTCGACGGCCTCGCCGTGCGGGTGCCGGTGATCAACGTCTCGCTGGTGGACCTGACCTTCACCGCCGGTCGTGACACCAGCCGCGAGGAGATCAACGCCATCGTCGCCGAGGCGGCGAAGGCCTCCCCGGTGCTGGCGGTCAACGCCCGGCCGCTGGTCTCCATCGACTTCAACCATGACGCCCACTCCTCCACCTTCGACGCCAACCACACCCGGGTGAACGGTCGCCTGGTGAAGATCATGGCCTGGTACGACAACGAGTGGGGCTTCTCCAACCGCATGCTGGATACCGCCCTGGCGATGCAGGCCGCCGCCGGCTGAGATCGATCCGACGGTACCCGCAGAGCAACGCCGGGGCGGCTGCCGCCCCGGCGTTGGTGTTTCTGGCGCCCGCCAAGCGCCCTCGGCGCCTGTAATGCGCCTCGGCCCCGGGCGCTACGGCAGCCGCCAGCGCTCCGGGCAGGCATCGCTGGGCAGCAGCCACTGGGCGGTGCTGGCGGTGGCCTTCTCGGTGACCACGGGCAGGTCGCCGACCAGCGCCTGGCGCAGCGCGGCGTCGGGGTGGCGCAGGGTGAGCAGGGTCAGCCCGCAGGTCTCCTCGACCCGGTAGGCCTCCCCCAGGTCGTCGAGCAGTTCCCGGCACGCCCGGGGTCGGGCGTCGATGGCCAGGCGCAGGCGCATCGCCTCGCACTCGAGGAAGTTGGCATGCAGGCCGTGGCGGGCCAGGTGGCCAAGCACCTCGCCCAGGCACCCCTCGTCCATGAAGCGGAAGTCCGCCGGGCGGATGTCCAGCAGGCGCTGGTCGTCGCGCAGGATGCAGGCGGGGACGCGGTCGCCGTCGCCGGGCTCGGGGCCGATGCGGCTGGGGGTGGCCTCGGGCTCCAGGAAGGAGCGCACGGTGAGCGGGATCGCCTTGCGCTGCAGCGGCGCCAGGGTGCGCGGGTGGATCACCTTGGCGCCGTGCCAGCTCTGCTCCACCGCCTCGGCGTAGCTCAGGCGTTCGAGCTGTCGGGCGTTGTCGACCCGGCGCGGGTCGGCGTTGAAGACCCCGGGCACGTCCTTCCAGATGGTCAGCCCCTCGGCATCCAGGCAGTGGGCCAGGATGGCGGCGCTGAAGTCGGAGCCCTCGCGTCCCAGGGTGGTCATGGCGCCCGCCGCGGTGGCGCCGATAAAGCCCTGAGTGATCAGCAGCCTCTGGTCCCTCGTGGCGAGGGCGGTCAACCGTGCACAGGTCTCGTCCCAGACGATGCCGGCGGCCTGGTGGCGGTCGTCGGTGACGATCAGCTCGCGGGCGTCGCACCAGCGGGTGGCGAGGCCGATCTCGTCGAGCCAGGCGGCCACCAGGGTGGTGGAGAGCAGCTCGCCGAAGCCCACGGTGTGGTCGTAGTGGACGGGATAGGGGGCGTCGCGGTGGCGGCGGTGGGCGGCATCGAGCGCCGCCAGCAGCCGCTCCAGGTCGGCGGCGACGGGGGCGTCCGTGCCGAACAGCGCCGCCGCCACGCCCAGGTGGTCATCGCGGAGCGCCGCCAGCCGCTCGCGGTAGCCCCCGCTGTCGTCGCCCCGGGCGGCGTCGAGCAGCGCCTCCAGGGCGTTGGTGGTCTTGCCCATGGCGGAGACCACCAGGGCGCGGGGGGGCGGCACCTGGCGGGTCAGCAACTCTCCCAGGTGGCGGATGGCATCGGCGTCCCGGATCGAGGCGCCGCCGAACTTGTAGACCTCCGGCATCGCGGACTCCCTGTGCGGTGGCTTTCCTCCACCTTAGAGGCCGCGACGGCGGCGGTGAAGGGCCAGGGGTGTCGCGCCGGCACGAAAAAGCCCCCGAGTCGGGGGCTTCAGGCGGCGGGGGGCAGGGCTCAGCTGAGCCGCTGCATATAGTCCACGTAGCCGAAGGTCCTGACCGTGCGCACCTCGCGGCTCGCCTCGTCGATGCGACAGATCGACGGCAGGCGGATGCCGTTGAAGGTGGTGGTCTTGACCATGGTGTAGTGGGCCATGTCGGTGAACACCAGGCGGTCGCCGATCTCGAGCGGGGCGTCGAAGGAGTAGTCGCCGATCACGTCGCCGGCCAGGCAGGTCATGCCCCCCAGGCGGTAGGTGTGGGCCTTCTCCTGCGGCTCGCCGCCGCCGATGATCTGCGGCCGGTAGGGCATCTCCAGCACGTCGGGCATATGCGCGGTGGCGGAGGTGTCGAGGATGGCGATGGGGCCGTCATTGTCGACGATATCCAGCACCGAGCAGACCAGGTAGCCGGTATTCAGCGCGATCGCCTCGCCCGGCTCCAGGTAGACGGTGAGATGCGGATGGCGCTCCCGGAAACCGCGAATTACCCGCACCAGCCGCTCGACATCGTAGTCGTCGCGGGTGATATGGTGGCCGCCGCCGAAGTTGACCCACGCGAGGCCGGCCAGGTAGTGGCCGAAGCGCGCCTCGAAGGCCGCCAGGGTCGACTCCAGGTCGTCGCTGTTCTGCTCGCACAGGGTGTGGAAGTGCAGCCCCTCGAGGCCGTCCATCACCTCCGGGGTGAGGTCCCGGGCCCGGGTGCCGAGCCGTGAACCCGGGGCACAGGGGTCGTAGAGCGGCACCGCGCCGGTGGAGTGCTCCGGATTGACCCGCAGCCCGCAGGAGACCCGGCGGGGAGCGCCCGCGATGGTCTCGCGGAAGCGCCGCCACTGGCCCGGGGAGTTGAAGCTGAGGTGGTCGGCGTAGCGCAGCACCACCCGCATCTCCTCCTCGGTGAAGGCCGGCGAGTAGCAGTGAACCTCGCCGCCGAAGGTCTCGGCGCCGAGGCGTGCCTCGTCCTGGCCGCTGGCCGTGGTGCCCACCAGGTACCGGCGCACCAGCGGGAAGGTGTCCCACATGGCGAAGCCCTTCAGGGCCAGCAGGATGCGGGCCCCGCTGCGCGCCTGGACCTGCCCCAGCAGCTCCAGGTTCTTGCGCAGCAGGGCATCGTCCACCACATAGGCCGGTGAAGGGCAGGCCATAACGTCGAAATTGAGATCGAAGCCCAGGCCCTGCTCGCGTGCGTTCGCCATGGGTCAGGCCAGGGGGTCGTGGTCGGGGTCGAGCTCCACCACCTGCCACGGCAGGCCCATCTCGCCGATGCGCGCCATGAAGGGGTCGGGGTCGAGCTGCTCGACGTTGAACACGCCGTCACCCTTCCAGATGCCCTCCAGCATCAGCATGGCGCCGGTCACCGCCGGCACGCCGGTGGTGTAGGAGATCGCCTGGGACTGGACCTCCTCGTAGCACGCCTGGTGGTCGCAGATGTTGTAGATATGCACCTTGCGGCGCTTACCGTCCTTGATGCCGTCGGCGATGATGCCGATGTTGGTCTTGCCCTTGGTGCGCGGGCCCAGCGAGGCCGGATCGGGCAGCACCGCCTTGAGGAACTCCAGCGGGGCGATCTCGGCATCGCCCACCTTGATCGGCTCGATGGAGGTCATGCCGACGTTCTCGAGCACCTTGAGGTGGGTGATGTACTTGTCGGAGAAGGTCATCCAGAAGCGGATGCGCTCCAGGCCCTTGATGTTCTGGCTGAGGGACTCGAGCTCCTCGTGGTAGAGCAGGTAGAGGTCCTTCTCGCCGATGCCGTCGAAGTCGAAGGTGCGCTTCACCGCCAGCGGATCGGTCTCCTTCCACTCGCCCTTCTCCCAGTAGCGACCCTTCGCGGTGATCTCGCGAATATTGATCTCCGGGTTGAAGTTGGTGGCGAAGGGGTAGCCGTGGTCGCCGCCGTTGGCGTCCAGGATGTCGATGCGATGGATCTCGTCGAACAGGTTCTTCTGGGCGTAGGCGCAGTAGATGTTGGTCATGCCCGGATCGAAGCCGCAGCCCAGGGTGGCCATGTTGCCCGCCTTCTTGTAGCGCTCCTGGAAGGCCCACTGCTCCTTGTACTCGAACTTGGCCTCGTCGGGGTGCTCGTAGTTGGCGGTGTCCAGGTAGGGCACGCCGGTGCGCAGGCACGCCTCCATGATGGTCAGGTCCTGATAGGGCAGGGCCACGTGGATCAGCACGTCGGGCTTGAACGACTCGATCAGAGCGACCAGTGCCTCGACGTCGTCGGCATCCACCTGGGCGGTCTGGATCGGGCGATCCAGCTGATCGGCGATCGCCCGGCACTTGGCCTCGTTACGGCTGGCCAGCAGGATCTCGTCGAAGACCTCGGGATGCTGGGCGCACTTGTGGGTCACCACGCCGCCGACGCCGCCGGCGCCGATAATCAGGACTTTGCTCATGGGTAGGAATCCAGATCGGGTAGAGAGTAAGTGTCTTGGCCTCGCCCGGCCGCCCCGGCAGGGGGCCGGCGAGTGGGCGCTGATGATGGCGCCCCTTGAGGCTGGCCGCAAGGGATTTTCGCGTCAAGCCTGCGACCTTGGTCGTAGCGCTGCTGCCGATGCCTTCGAGGCCTCTCGGTCCCGCCGTTTAGAGTGAAAGGAGCCATTCACGGCAAGGCGCCACGGGGCGGAATCGCCCCGTGGCGCAGCGGCTTGCCGGGACCTCAGCCCTGCCTGGCCAGGTAGCCCTCGGTGAGCGCCACCCAGTAGGCCGCACCGATGGGCAGGATCTTCTGGTTGAAGACGTACTCGGGGTGGTGGACGAAGGGGGTGTCGCCGTTGCCGAGGAAGCAGTAGGTGCCCTTCTTCTGCTGCAGCATGAAGGCGAAGTCCTCGGAGCCGAGATAGGTCGGGCCCTCCTCGAACACGGTCTCTTCGCCGAAGGCCTCGCGGGCGATGGCAGCCGCCTTGCGGGTCTCCTCGGGGTCGTTGGTGAGCACCGCACCCGGCACGCCCTCGCGGATCTCCGAGGTGCAGCCGAAGGACTCGCTCTGCTGCTGCACCAGGCGGCGGATGTTGCCCAGCACCATCTCGCGATCCTCGGGGGTGGTGGTACGGATGGAGAGGCGCAGGATGGCGCTGTGGGCGATCACGTTGCCGGCCTGGCCGGCCTGGAAGGCGCCCACGGTGACCACGGCGCGGTGGGCCGGGGCCACGTTACGGGCGACCACGCTCTGCAGCGCCATCACCAGGGAGGAGCCGGCGACCACCGGGTCGATGGCGTGCTCCGGGAAGGCGCCATGGCCGCCCTTGCCGGTGATCTCCACCTCCCAGTTGTCCACCGCGGCCATGGTGTCGCCCTCGGTGAAGTAGAGCTTGCCGAGCTCCAGCCCCGGCATGTTGTGCATGCCGAACACCGCATCCATCGGGAAGCGCTCGAAGAGGCCGTCGGCGATCATCGCCGGGCTGCCCTCCATGGTCTCCTCGGCGGGCTGGAAGATCAGGTGCACGGTGCCGTCGAAGTTGCGAGTCTCGGCCAGGTGCCTGGCGGCCGCCAGCAGCATGGCGGTATGGCCGTCGTGGCCGCAGAGGTGCGAGACGCCGGCAGTTTCCGAGCGATAGTCCAGATCATTGCTTTCCTGGATCGGCAGGGCGTCGAAGTCGGCGCGCAGGCCGATGGCCTTGTCGCTGTCGCCGACCTTCAGCGAGGCGACGATGCCGTGCTTGCCGATGCCGGTCTCGATCTCGTAGGCGCCGAAGCTGCGCAGGGTCTCCTCGATGTACCTGGCGGTCTGCGACTCCTGCATGGAGAGCTCGGGGTGACGGTGGAGGTGTTCGAACCACTCACGGAGCTGGGTTTCGTTCTGTTGGAGTTCCTTGACGATGGCATTCATGTCGCTTTCCCCTTCAATCTATAGTCACTTGACTCACGAGTCGGTTGGCGGTTCGCCGGTCATCCGGCGAACCGGTGTGGCATCAGGCGTTGTCTGCCGGGCGGCCCTTGGGGATCGTCAGCACGATCGAGGCGATGGCGACCAGCAGCATGATCAGCATGAACAGCAGGGCGAAGAAGGCGCCTTCCCGAGAGGCCAGGTTGGTCTGGTTGCCGACGAAGCTGATCACCCCTTCGATCCAGCGCACGCCGGCGTTGTTACCGGCGATGGCGGTGTAGATCGCCGAGGAGATCGCCACGCCGAAGGAGGCGCCCATGGAGGAGGCCATCTTGTAGATGCCGGCGCCGGCGCCGGACTGGTCGGCGGGCAGGTTGGAGAGCGCCGCATCGGTGGAGGGAGTGGCGTAGAAGGCCAGGCCGACGCCGAACAGGGTGAAGGAGATGACGGCGAGGATCTTGTAGCTGCCCAGCATCAGGTTGGTGGGCATCAGCAGCATGATGGCCATGCCGACGATGTAGCAGCCCCACAGCATCGGCTTGCGCGGGCCGAAGCGCTGCAGCAGCTTCTCACCGACGCGGATGAAGGCGAGGATGGAGATCGCGTAGCCGAGCGTCAGCAGGCCAGCCTCCTGGGCCGAGATCCCGCCCCCCTGCTGCAGCACCAGCATGGCGACGATGATGATGCCGGCGGTGGCGTTGAGCAGCATGTTGGAGATGGTGGCGCCGGTGTAGGTGCTGTTGCGGAACAGGCGGAACTGCACGAAGGCGTTGGGGTTGCCGGATTCGACCTTGAAGAAGAGGGCGCCGAATACCAGGGCGATGGCCATCAGGCCCAGCGAGGCCATGCTGGTCCAGCCGAACTTGCTGCCCTGGGTGGCGAGCACCTGAAGGGCCACCATGGTCACCATGAAGGTGATGACACCCACCAGGTCGAACTTGTAGGCGCCCTTGTTCTCGGCCTTGGACTCAGGAGTGCCACGCACCATCAGCATGCCCACCACGGAGAGGCCGGCGGCGATGATGAAGATCCAGCGCCAGCCGACATTCTGGGCCATCAGGCCACCGAACAGCGCGGCGAAGCCGGAGCCGCCCCAGGAGCCCATGGACCACAGGGAGATGGCGCGCTGGCGGCCGGCGCCTTCCCAGTACTCCTTCACCAGCGCCAGGGACGCCGGCATGATGAAGGCGCCCGAGAGGCCCTGGCAGATGCGTCCCACCATCAGGAAGCTGCTGCCCAGCGAGCCCGTCGGGGCGAGGCCGATCAGCAGCGAGCCGACGATGGAGAAGATGAAGCCCCACATCACCGTCTTGACGCGGCCGATGCGGTCGGCGAGGCCGCCGACCACGACGATGAAGATACCCGAGAAGAGGGCCGTGATGGACACCGCGATGTTCATCAGCGTCTGGTCGACCCCCAGGTCGGCGGCCATGGTGGGGGCGATGTTGAGAGTGGTCTGGGCGAACAGCCAGAAGGCCAGGACGCCCAGGATGATGCCGTACAGCAGTCTGTCGGTACCCTGGTAGGTGGTAGCGGGTTGGGTCATGACGACGATCCTCGTTTGGCTCGCTCAAGGCCGCACCGGTGGCGGAACGGCCGCGAAGGAGCAGTGAAGGGAGCGAGTCGGATGCTTCGGCTCGAACCGGGCTGCTCTTGCGATCAGGCTAAGATAGTTGCATTTTGAGAACATTGACCAGGGTCAATAGTTGGTTTTCTGGTTTGACTATCATCGGGGCATGCCCTGCTGAGGACGCGGTGTCGCCGGCCGACGGCGGACTGGGTGCTGCCAACATCAGCATAGTCATGAGGAGGAGGGGGTGATGGCAAAACCGTTCAGTGGCGAGAGGTTGACCTTTCGCCTCGACATCCTGGCGCAGGAGGCGATCCGCGCCAACGACCATATCTTCCAGGAGAGGGTGGGACTCAAGGTACATGAGGTGCGGGTGCTGCGGATCATCGGCCAGAACCCGGGCATCACCTTCGTGGAGCTCTCCTGGCAGGCCCGCATGGAGCGCAGCCTGACCTCCCGCATCATCCAGCGGCTCATCAAGCAGGAGCTGGTGAGGCGGGAGAACGACCCGTCGGATGCGCGCCGCTTCCGGCTGTTCACCACGGCAGAGGGAGACGACAGGCGGGAGGTGGCCAGGCGGCTCTCGGACGACCTCGAGCAGGTGCTGCTGGCGCCTCTGGAAGAGGCCGAGGCGCATCAGCTGGATGCCCTGCTGGCGCGCCTGGCGGAGTGGATCCGCTCGGAGGAGTACGAACGCAAGCTGTCGGGCTTCGAGAGCGACAGTGGCTCGGCGCAGGAGTAGCCCGCGGGTGGCAAGGCATGGGGCCACTAGAGGAAAAAAGCGGTGACGTCATCGCCAAATATCATAAGGAAAGGCGGCAACCTTGATCAGTGTCATGGCCGCTCTCCGCCGCTTCGGTTACGCTTAGCAAACTAATTTATTAACGGTGCATTAAGGCGTGGGCGCTGACGCACGCCGATTCCGAGCCGTGTGACCGATGAGGGGGCGATATGGCAGAGGTCAAGAACGAATCAAGGGCCGGGGGCAAGCGGCGGGAGTGGCTTGCCTTCCTGTTTGTCACGGCGGTGGTGGTGCCGCTTCTCACCATCGCGGTCGTGGGCGGCTACGGCTTCGTGGTGTGGATGCTGCAGGTCTTCGTGCTGGGCCCACCCGGACACGGCGGTTGAGCCCCTGCTGACTGAGAGAGACGAGACATGAAGATCATCGCGACCCTGTGGAATACCCTGAAGAAGCCCCCGGTGCATATCAGCCTGGGAGTCATCATCATCGTCAGCTTCGTCGCCGGCATCGTGTTCTGGGGCGGCTTCAATACCGCCATGGAGTACACCAACACCGAGGAGTTCTGCGTCAGCTGCCACGAGATGGAGGACAACGTCTACCAGGAGTTGCAGACCACCGTGCACTGGTCGAACCGCACCGGGGTGCGGGCCATCTGCTCCGACTGCCATGTGCCCCATAACTGGACCTCCAAGATCGCCCGCAAGATGCAGGCGAGCAAGGAGGTCTGGGGCGCCATCTTCGGCACCATCGATACCCCCGAGAAGTTCGAGGCGAAGCGCCTGGAGCTGGCCCAGCACGAGTGGGCGCGCTTCAAGGCCAACGGCTCCCTGGAGTGCCGCAGCTGCCACGACTACAACAGCATGGACTGGGACAAGATGTCCGACGAGGCGCGGCGCTTCATGGAGCCCGCCGCGGAGCGCGACCAGAGCTGCATCGACTGCCACAAGGGGATCGCCCACAAGCTGCCCGAGCAGATGGGCAGCGAGGACCCGATGCTGGCTCGCCTGGTGCGGGAGGCCACCTCGGTCAGCCTGGACGAAGGGCAGCGGTACTACAGCGCCAAGTCCGTGGATCTCTTCACCGACCCGGAGCTCACCCAGCGTGCCGGCGTGCTGCAGGTGGCCACCGGGGTCAACATCGTCGACACCCAGGGCGACAGCGTGAAGCTGGAGATCCCCGCCTGGCGCAAGGAGAAGGGCTTCGGCCGGGTGCTCTACGAGGACTTCGGGCAGAACATCGGCAGCGCCGTGCTCAACAAGGACATCGCCCAGGATGACGCCCTGATCGAGGTCCAGGAGACCGATGTGGTCGACGAGATGACCGGCCTGCCCTGGGGCAGGGTGAACGTGGCGCTGTGGGCCGAGAAGGGGGTCTATCTCGAGAACCGTGAGGCGCTCTGGGAGACCGCCGGGCAGACCTACCGTGATGCCTGCAGTGTCTGCCACACCGAGCCGGCCCCCGAGCACTTCGATGCCAACACCTGGCCGGCGATGTTCTCCGGCATGGTGGGCTTCACCAACATGAGTGCAGGCACTCAGGAGCTGGTGCTCAAGTACCTGCAGATGCACTCCTCCGACTATGCCGAAGGCGCCCACTGATAGGCCCAAGGAGCTCCCATGACTATCAGCCGTAGAAGTTTCCTCAAGGGGGCCATGGCCGGCTCCGCCGCCTCGCTGATCGGCCCCGGGCTGCTCACCACCGCCGCGGCGGGGGTGACCGAGCAGGGCGTCTGGAAGACGGCCGGCTCCCACTGGGGGGCCATGAATGCCCTGGTGAAGGGGGGCAAGGTCGCCGAGGTGAAACCGTTCGGCGCCGACCAGTACCCCACCGAGATGCTCAATGGCATCAAGGGGCTGATCTACAACCCGTCGCGTGTCCGTTACCCGATGGTGCGCCTGGAGTGGCTCAAGAACCGCCACAACGGCGACCGCACCACCCGGGGCGACAACCGCTTCGTGCGCCTCACCTGGGACGCGGCCCTGGACCTCTTCCATGAGGAGCTCGAGCGTATCCAGACCGACTACGGTCCCTGGGCGCTCTACGCGGGGGCCACCGGCTGGCGCCAGACGGGCCAGGTGCACAGCTGCGGCAACCATATGCAGCGTGCGGTGGCCATGCATGGCCACTTCGTCAAGAAGGTGGGCGACTACTCCACCGGGGCCGGGCAGGTGATCCTGCCCTATGTGCTCGGCTCCACCGAGGTCTACAGCCAGGGCACCTCCTGGCCGCTGATACTCGAGAACAGCAAGACGGTGGTGCTGTGGGGCAACGACCCCTACAAGAACCTGCAGGTGGGGTGGAACTGCGAGACCCACGAATCCTATGCCTACCTGGAGCAGCTCAAGGCCAAGGTGGCGGAGGGCAGCATCCGGGTGATCAGCGTGGATCCGGTGCGCACCAAGACCCAGAAGTACCTTGGCTGCGAGCAGCTCTACATCAACCCGATGACCGACGTGGCCTTCATGCTGGGCATGGCGCATACCCTCTACAACGAGGGGCTCTACGATCAGGAGTTCATCGATGCCTATGCGCTGGGCTTCGACGACTTCATCGCCTATGTCCAGGGCGAGGCCGAGGATGGCGAGGTCAAGACGCCAGAGTGGGCCGAGGCGATCTGCGGCGTGCCCGCCGAGCGGATCCGCGAGTTCGCGCGCCTGCTGGCCGCCGACCGCACCCAGCTGCTGTTCGGCTGGGCGATCCAGCGCCAGCAGCACGGCGAGCAGCCCTACTGGATGGGGGCCGTGCTGGCCACCATGCTGGGGCAGATCGGCCTGCCCGGTGGCGGCATCAGCTACGGTCACCATTACAGCTCCATCGGTGTGCCCTCCTCCGGGGCGAGCGCCCCGGGTGCCTTCCCGCGCAACGTGGATGCCGGCAAGACCCCGGAGCATGACAACACCGACTTCCAGGGCGCCACCTCCACCATCCCGGTGGCGCGCTGGATCGACTGCCTGCTCAACCCCGGCCAGACGATCCAGTACAACGGCGCCGAGGTCACCTTCCCCGATATCCGCATGTGCGTCTTCAGCGGCTGTAACCCCTGGCACCATCACCAGGACCATAACCGCATGAAGAAGGCGTTCCACAAGCTGGAGACGGTGGTCACCATCGACTACGCCTGGAATGCCACCTGCCGCTTCTCCGACCTGGTGCTACCGGCCTGCACCCAGTTCGAGCGCAACGATATCGACATCTACGGCTCCTACTCCAACCGTGGCGTGCTGGCCATGCACAAGCTGGTGGACCCGCTGTTCCACTCGCGCAGCGACTTCGACATCTTCACCGACCTCTGCCGGCGCTTCGGGCGTGACGAGGAGTATCGCCAGGGCCTGGACGAGATGGGCTGGGTCAAGAAGCTCTACGACGAGTGCCGCGAGGCGAACAAGTCGTTCGTTCCCGCTCCCACCGGCGACCAGTCGACCTTCTCCATGCCCGAGTTCACCCAGTTCTGGAAGGAAGGCTATGTCGACTTCGGCCCCGGCGAGAACTGGGTGCGCCATGCCGACTTCCGCCAGGCCCCCGAAGTCAACGCCCTGGGGACCCCCTCCGGCTTCATCGAGGTCTCCAGCCGCAAGATCGACCGCTATGGCTACGATGATTGCCGCGGCTACCCGACCTGGATGGAGAAGGCGGAGCGCTCCCATGGGGGGCCCAACTCCGACCGCTACCCGTTGTGGTTGCAGTCGGTGCACCCCGACAAGCGGCTGCACTCCCAGATGTGCGAGTCCGAGGAGCTGCGCGCCACCTACGCGGTGCAGGGGCGTGAGCCGATCTACCTGAGCCCTCAGGATGCTGAGCAGCGTGGCATCCAGGACGGCGACCTGGTGCGGGTCTACAACGACCGCGGCCAGCTGCTGGCCGGGGCGGTGGTCTCCGACGACTTCCCCCCGGGGGTGGTGCGCCTCCAGGAGGGCGCCTGGTACGGCCCGGTAGGGCCGGAGATCGGGGCGCTGGACACCTATGGTGACCCCAACACCCTGACCCTCGACCTCGGTACCTCCAAGCTGGCCCAGGCACCGAGCGCCAACACCTGCGTGGTGGAGATCGAGCGCTTCGAGGGCGAGGCGCCCGCCGTCACCGCCTTCGGTGGCCCGACCCTGGTGGAGATATGAGGGAGTCACTGGCATCGTCCGCCGCCGCCGATTCGCAGACGGGGGGCGGCGCCCCGCTCGACGGGGCATCGGAGGGCCTGCTGTGCCGCTGGCTTTCGACCCTGCTGGGTGCCGAGCTGGATGAGCCGACCCTGGCGCGCTACCGCCAGGGCGAGGCCGCGCCCCTGCTGGGCTACCTGTGTGAGGCCCACGGGCTGGATGAACAGGCGGGTCGCATCGAGGCGGCGCTGTCCCGGCTGGTGATGTTCACCACGCCCCGGCTGGAGCTGGCGGCCGACTTCGCCGAGCTGTTCCTGGCCGATGCTCGCAGCGGGGCGCCGCCCTACGCTTCCCTGTATCTCGACGAGCGCCAGGGCTTCCTCGGTGCCCCGGCGGAGCGCATGGAGGCGCGACTGGCCGAGGCGGGTTTTGCGGTCAAGCGTGAGGTGGGCGAGCCCGCCGACCACCTGGCGGTGATGCTCGACTACCTGGGCCATCGCCTGGAGCGCCTCGCCGAGACCGAGGGCGCCGAGGCTCTGGCGCTGCGTCGGGAGCTCGCCACCTTCCTGGAACACGAGCTCTGCAGCTGGTTGCCCAGGCTGGTGGCCAGGAGCGCCGAGGTGAGGACCGCCAGCGACCTCTACCCGGCGCTGCTGGCGCTGACCGAGGCCTACTGTCGGCGCCTGGCCGAGCGCCTAAGGCTCGCGTGAGGATAGGTGCTGGCGTCTCGGGGGCGGGGCCTTGGGGGTACCGGGAGGTGGTGTCATCGATGTGCCCCCGGATGTACCCCCATTCACGCGGGGAAAGCGAAGGATGAGACGCTGGCTCCAGACACAAGAAAGGGGCCCTAAGGCCCCTGTTCATGCGGTTTCTGGCGTTCCTGAAAACTCCTGAAACCTGTAGGTGGTGGAGGCGGCGGGAATTGAACCCGCGTCCGCCAGCACGCGCCCATTGGCTCTACATGCTTAGATTCCGTCTTTTGCTTTAACGCCTCTGGCTCCGACGGTCAGGATCCAGCGACGCGATTCCTCTTAAGTTTAACGACCGGCATGAGGACGCTACCGATCGCGATCCCATCAGTCTTGGCTCGTATCCCCTCCGTGATGAATGGGCACATCACTTCGGGGCCGGGCTAGAAGCTAGCAGTTTTTACGCTGCCAGCGCGCCCTGAGCGTAGTTGTCGTCGTTTGCGACTATTTAGTCGTGATGTTGGATTTACGAGATACATCACGCTCTCGGCATGCACCGCAGGGGTTGTCACCGGCGTCGAAACCATGTCGCCCCCTCAATCGGCATCCTAACAGGATGTCGGAACTTATGACAGATCAGCCGCGGTTTTGTTCCCGCATGATGCGGCCCTTCTGACGCTGCCAGTCGCGGTCCTTCTCGGTGGCGCGCTTGTCGTGCAGCTTCTTGCCGGTCACCAGCGCCAGCTCGCACTTCACCCGGTTGCCCTTCCAGTAGAGCTTGAGTGGCACGCAGGTGTGCCCCTTGTCCTGGGTGCGCGAGAAGATCCTGGCGATCTCCTTGCGGTGCAGCAGCAGCTTGCGGGTCCGCGTCGGGTCGGCGACCTCATGGGTGCTGGCGGTGTTGAGCGGCATGATATGGCTGCCCAGCAGCCACGCCTCGCCGTTCTTGACCAGGATATAGGTGTCGGTGAGCTGGGCCTTGCCGGCGCGCAGGCTCTTGACCTCCCAGCCGGCCAGCACCAGGCCCGCCTCGAAGGTCTCGTCGATGTGGTACTCGAAGCGCGCCTTCTTGTTCAAGGCGATGACGTTGCTGCCGGGCCCCTTGCCCTTGCCTTTCTTGTTGGCCATGAAACCTCGTATCGTGTCCTTGCCCGTGGCGGCTCCCCTCCACATGGGGGGAAGCGTGGTACCATTCAAGGCCTGAAGATGACGGCTCATGATACGCCCTGGGCACCGTGAAGTCAGCGAGGAGCGCAATGCCAACGGTCAACCGAACCGCCATGGTGCGGCACACCCCCCAGGACATGTTCGACCTGGTCAACGACTTCGAACGCTATCCGGAGTTCCTGCCAGGCTGTCGCCGTGCGCGGCTGGTGGAGCGCGACGAAGCGCACCTGGTGGGGGAGATGACCCTGGGCCGCGCCGGCATCGAGCAGAGCATCATGACCCGCAACGACCTGATCGAGCCGGAGCGTATCGAGATGTCGCTGGTCAGCGGCCCCTTCAAGCGCCTGCGTGGCCGCTGGCTGTTCACGCCCATGGGCGAGAGCGCCTGCAAGGTGAGCCTGGAGATGGAGTTCGAGTTCGCCAACCGCCTGATCGGCATGGCCTTCGGCAAGCTCTTCCAGCAGGTCGCCGGCCAGCTGGTGGACGCCTTCACCCGCCGCGCCGACGAGCTCTACGGACGCTGAGCCATGGCCGAGATCGATATCGAGGTGGCCTTCGCCCTGCCCGGGCGCCAGCGGATCATACCCCTGCGGGTACCGCTGGGCACCTCCGCCCGCCAGGCCGTGGCGCAGGCCGACCTGCCGGGGCTCTTCCCCGAGGTGGACCCGGCGACCTTCGCCGAGGCCGACCTGGGTCTCTTCGGCCGGCGGCTGCGGGAGCCCGACACCCATCGGCTGCGCGCGGGAGACCGGGTCGAGGTCTACCGGCCGTTGATCATCGATCCCAAGGCCGCCCGCCAGGCGCGCGCTGCCGCCAGACGCTGACGCCCCGCCGGGCGTGGCCGCGGCGGGGCGTCAGGGTGGATTCAGGCTGGTGCGTCGAGGCTCAGCGCTGGTCGGCGGGGGCCGCATTGGGGGTGACCAGCGGGGTGGTGGTGGCCCCGTCGGGCAGCGGGGCGCCCTCGCTCGGCGTCATCTCGATCTCGCCCTCGAGCTCCCCCTCGCGCTGGATGTTGACCAGGCGATTGCCGTCGAAGGTCAGCGTGACCCGGCGCCGCTCGACGCCCGCGTAGGCCTTGTCCAGATAGAAGAGGTAGTCCCACTGGTCGGCGTCGAAGGGGGCCTCCAGCAGCGGGCGACCCATCACGTAGATGACGTCGTCGCGGGTCATGCCCGGGCGCAGCTGCTCGACCATTTCGGCGGTCACCAGGTTGCCCTGGGGAATGTCGCGCTTGTAGACGCCGAAGTAGCTGCAGCCGCTGGCCAGCACCAGGGCGGCGGTAAGGGTGACGATTCTGGTCAACTTTTGCATTTGCGCCTGTTCTTCACTATCGTGGTTTCGGTCGATCATACCCGACCCTACCCGATACTGCGAAGAGCGACCATGGCCGACCAGAACCATGAATTACGCAAGGCCGGTCTGAAGGTGACCCTGCCCCGCGTGAAGATCCTGCAGATCCTGGAGAACGCACAGGGCGAGCATCACATGAGCGCTGAGGACGTCTACAAGACGCTCCTCGATGCCGGCGAGGATGTGGGCCTGGCCACCGTCTACCGGGTCCTGACCCAGTTCGAGACCGCGGGCCTGGTGGTGCGTCACAATTTCGACGGCGGCCATGCCGTGTTCGAAATCTCCCAAGAGGAGCACCATGACCATATGGTGTGCCTGGAGAGCGGCGAGATCGTCGAGTTCTTCGACGAGCTGATCGAGCGCCGCCAGCAGGAGATCGCCGAGGAGCACGGCTACGAGCTCGTCGACCACGCCCTGGTGCTCTATGTGCGCCCGCGCGGCTCCAGCGTCACCCGCCAGGACGGCCCGCCCCGCAAGTAGCGGTCACCGCCCTGACTGGCCTGCACGACGGCCCCGATCATCGATCGGGGCCGTCGTCGTCTGGGGGCATCGCCAGGAGGGGGAGGGGGGCCTGGTGCCTAGTGGTGGGGGCGCTGGCTGGCGTCGAGCATCTCCCGCGCGTGGGCCAGGGTGCGGTCGGAGAGGTTGACCCCACCGAGCATCCGCGCCAGCTCGCCGACCCGGCCGGCCTCGTCGAGCAGCGCCATGCGGGTCAGGGTGGTATCGCCCTCGGCCTGCTTCTCGATATGCAGGTGGCGGTGGGCCTGGGCGGCCACCTGGGGCAGGTGGGTCACGGTCATCACCTGGCCCGTCTCGCCCAGGCGGCGCAGCAGCTGGCCGACGATCTCGGCGGTGGCGCCGGAGACCCCCACGTCGACCTCGTCGAACACCAGGCTGGGGATGGTGGAGTGGCGTGCCGCCACCACCTGGATCGCCAGGCTGATCCGCGACAGCTCGCCGCCGGAGGCGACCCGCGCCAAGGGGCGCGCCGGCTGCCCCGGGTTGGCGCTGATCAGGAAGCGCACGGCGTCGAGCCCCTCGGCGGCGGGCGCCTCGCGTTCGCTCACCGCGACCTCGAAGCGCGCCTTGCCCATGGCCAGGAAGGCGAGCTGCTCCTGCACCGCCTCGCCGAAGCGCCCGGCGGCCCGGCGACGCGCCTCGCTTACCTCACGGGCCAGGCGCTTCCAGCGCTCGCGCAGCGCCTCCACCTCGGCGGAGAGGGCGTCGAGGTCCTGGTCGCCCTCGTCCAGCTGTTCCAGCTCGGCATGCAGCGCCTGGTGGCGCGCGGTGAGCTCCTCGGGCATCACGTGGTGCTTGCGCGCCAGGCGATGCACCTCGCCCAGGCGCGCCTCCACCCAGGCCAGGCGCTCGGGGTCGAGCTCGGTGTCGGCGGCCAGGTGGGTGAGTTCCCGGGCCGCCTCCTCGACCTGGATGCGCGCCTCGCCCAGCATGGCCAGTGCCTCGCCCAGGCGCCCGCGCTCGCAGCCTGGCAGCGCCTCGAGCCGGCCGATCGCCCGGGTGAGCAGGCTGACCGCGCCGCCCTCGTCGTGGTCGCAGCACTCGGCGGCGGCCTGGGTCTCGCGCAGGCGCTCCTCGGCGTGGGCCAGCTCCTCCTGCTCCTCCTCCAGCGCCTTGAGCTCGCCCTCGGCCAGCGCCAGCTGGTCGAGTTCCTCGACCTGGTAGCGCACCAGCTGGCGGCGGGCGGCCTGCTCGTCGCCATCCTCCGCCAGGCGCTTGAGCCGGCGGCGGGTGGCCTGCCAGGCGCGGAAGGTCTCGGCCATCTCGGCCACCGCCTCGCGCTGGCCGGCGAAGTCGTCGAGCAGGCGCAGGTGGGTCTCCTCGCGCAGCAGCTGCTGGTGGGCGTGTTGGCCGTGCACCTCGATCAGGTGCTCGCCCAGTGCCTTGAGGTCGGCGACGGTGGCGGGCTGGCCGTTGATCCACGCCTTGGAACGGCCGTTGGCGCCCACCACCCGGCGCAGCAGGCAGTCGTCATCGGGCAGCTCGCGCTCGGCCAGCCACTCGCGGGCCCGGGGCAGGGCGGCGATGTCGAAGCGTGCGGTGAGGTCGGCGCGCTCGCACCCGTGGCGCACGCTGGCGGCATCGGCGCGTTCGCCCAGGCACAGGCCCAGGGCGCCGAGCAGGATCGACTTGCCGGCACCGGTCTCGCCGGTGATGGCGGTCATGCCGCCGGCAAGCTCCAGCTCGAGGTGATCGACGATGGCGAAGTCGCGTATGGCAAGTTCCGTCAGCATGCTGCCTCCCCGGTTCGGCCGCCTGGGATACCTGGTCATTCATACATGATGTGTGTGTTTATACAGTAGTCGATGCCCCCTCACAATGCACGAACGACGGGTCACCAATCGTCACGCCTTGAGTTCCGCGGCGGCGTCCCCATATAGCGGGCAGAACTGTCTTTCGACCCCCATTCACGTTGCACCGGCGGCCAGGGGCCGCCGCATCCCTTGCAGGAGAGACCCATGGCCAAAGATCCGCAGACCCCGCTGGACGACGAGCTCAAGCGCCAGGAGGAAGAGGCGGAGCCCCAGGTCGAGCCCGTGGAGGGCGAGCTTGCGGACGCCGCCGAGGCGGCCGACCAGGCGGAAGCGGCCGCCGTCGAGGGCGGCGACAACCCCGAGGCTGAGGTACTGGCGGCCAAGGTCGAGGAGCTCGAGCAGAGCCTCGCCGAGGCCAAGGACCAGGCCCTGCGCACCGCCGCCGAGGCCCAGAACGTGCGCCGCCGCGCCGAGCAGGAGGCGGAGAAGGCGCGCAAGTTCGCCCTGGAGAAG
The DNA here is from genome assembly GCF_900104135.1 of Halomonas shengliensis. Classification (GTDB taxonomy): domain Bacteria; phylum Pseudomonadota; class Gammaproteobacteria; order Pseudomonadales; family Halomonadaceae; genus Halomonas; species Halomonas shengliensis. Next base: position 161,893 of record NZ_FNIV01000006.1, read on the forward strand.
TTCGTCAAGGAGTTGCTGCCGGTGGTCGACAGCCTGGAGAAGGCGCTGGAGGCCATGGGTGAGGAGGCCAGCGAGGCTCACCGCGAGGGCGTCTCCATGACGCTGAAGATGCAGCTCGACGTGCTCGGCAAGTTCGGCGTCGAGGTGGTGGAGCCCGCCGGCGAGCCCTTCGACCCGCAGTACCACGAGGCCATGGCCATGGTGCCCAACCCGGATCTCGAGCCCAACAGCGTGATGGAGGTGGTCCAGAAGGGCTACCTGCTCAACGGCCGCCTGGTGCGCCCGGCCATGGTGGTGGTCAGCCAGGCCGCCGGCTGAGCAGCAACAAATCCCGGCCGCGGGGCTTGAAATGCGCGACGCGGCCCCCAGATAGACGGCAACCCCGCGGCGCAGGCCGCAACGACTCCGAATACACCACACGACTTTCGAGGATTTCCTATGGGACGCATCATCGGAATTGACCTGGGTACCACCAACTCCTGTGTCGCCGTGCTCGACGGCGACAGCGCCAAGGTCATCGAGAACGCCGAGGGCGCGCGCACCACGCCCTCCATCATCGCCTACACCGAGGACGGCGAGACCCTGGTGGGCCAGGCGGCCAAGCGCCAGGCGGTCACCAACCCGCAGAACACCCTCTACGCCATCAAGCGCCTGATCGGCCGTCGCTTCAAGGACGACGTCGTCCAGAAGGACATCAAGATGGTGCCCTACACCATCGCCGAGGCCGACAACGGCGACGCCTGGGTCGAGGTGAAGGGCAAGAAGCTGGCACCGCCGCAGGTCAGCGCCGAGGTGCTCAAGAAGATGAAGAAGACCGCGGAGGACTACCTGGGTGAGGAGGTCACCGAGGCGGTCATCACCGTGCCGGCCTACTTCAACGACAGCCAGCGCCAGGCCACCAAGGATGCCGGCCGCATCGCCGGCCTCGAGGTCAAGCGCATCATCAACGAGCCCACCGCGGCGGCGCTGGCCTACGGCATGGACAAGTCGCGCGGTGACAAGACCATCGCGGTCTACGACCTGGGCGGCGGCACCTTCGATATCTCCATCATCGAGGTGGCCGACGTCGACGGCGAGACCCAGTTCGAGGTGCTGGCCACCAACGGCGACACCTTCCTGGGCGGCGAGGACTTCGACCTGGCGCTGATCAACTACCTGGTCGACCAGTTCAAGAGCGACAGCGGCATCGACCTCTCCGGCGACAACCTGGCCATGCAGCGCCTCAAGGAAGCCGCCGAGAAGGCCAAGATCGAGCTCTCCAGCGCCCAGCAGACCGACGTCAACCTGCCCTACATCACGGCAGACAACACCGGTCCCAAGCACCTCAACGTCAAGGTGACCCGCGCCAAGCTGGAGTCGCTGGTCGAGGAGCTGGTCAAGCGCTCCCTCGAGCCGTGCAAGACCGCGCTCAAGGATGCCGGCCTCTCCGCCTCCGAGATCGACGACGTCATCCTGGTCGGCGGCCAGACCCGCATGCCCATGGTGCAGAAGTCCGTCGCCGACTTCTTCGGCAAGGACGCCCGCAAGGACGTCAACCCGGATGAGGCGGTGGCCGTGGGTGCCGCCATCCAGGGCGGTGTGCTGGGCGGCGACGTCAAGGACGTGCTGCTGCTCGACGTCACCCCGCTGACCCTGGGCATCGAGACCCTGGGCGGCGTGATGACCCCGCTGATCGAGAAGAATACCACCATCCCGACCAAGAAGACCCAGACCTTCTCGACCGCTGACGACAACCAGACCGCCGTGACCATCCACGTGCTGCAGGGCGAGCGCAAGCAGGCGGGCGGCAACAAGTCGCTGGGCCGCTTCGACCTGGCCGACATCCCGCCGGCGCCGCGCGGCGTGCCGCAGATCGAGGTCGCCTTCGACCTGGACGCCAACGGCATCCTCAACGTGTCCGCCAAGGACAAGGCCACCGGCAAGGAGCAGTCCATCGTCATCAAGGCCTCCAGCGGCCTCTCCGACGACGAGATCGAGCAGATGGTCCAGGACGCCGAGGCCCACGCCGACGAGGACAAGAAGTTCGAGGAGCTCGTCCAGCTGCGCAACCAGGCCGACGGCATGGTCCACGCCGCGCGCAAGACCGTGGAAGAGGCCGGCGAGCACGCCAGCGACGAGGAGAAGGAAGCCATCGAGAGCGCCGCCAAGGAGCTCGAGGAGGCCATCAAGGGGGATGACAAGGACGACATCCAGGCCAAGCTCGACAAGCTGACCGAGGCCTCCGGCAACCTGGCGCAGAAGATGTACGCCGCCCAGGCCGAGGCCGGCCAGCAGGCGGGTGGCGAGGCCGGCGACGCCGGTGCCAAGCCGGAAGATGACGTGGTCGACGCCGAGTACGAAGAAGTCAACGACGACCAGAAGAAGCAGTAACCACGCATCTGAACCACGGATGACGCCAGCGCGGGGGCCAGACTCCCGCGTTGGTGTTTCCGAGGGACCGCGACGGAGGCGGACAGACCCATGTCCAAGCGCGACTATTACGAGGTACTGGGCGTAGAGCGCGGTGCCGATACCAAGGAAATCAAGAAGGCCTACCGACGCCTGGCCCAGAAGTACCACCCCGACCGCAACCCGGACGATGACAGCGCGGCGGAGAAGTTCCGCGAGGTCTCCGAGGCCTACGAGGTGCTCTCCGACAGTGAGAAGCGCGCGGCCTACGACCAGTTCGGCCATGCCGGGGTCGACGGCCAGGCCGGCGGCTTCGGCGGCGGTGGCTTCGGTGGTGCCGGGGCCGGCGGCTTCAGCGACATCTTCGGCGATGTCTTCGGCGACATCTTCGGCGGCGGCGGTGGCCGGCGTCACCCCAACGCCCCGCAGCGCGGCAGCGACCTGCGCTACAACCTCGAGCTCGACCTCGAGGATGCCGTGGCCGGCACCAACGTGGACATCCGCGTGCCGCGCCATGTGGAGTGCGAGCGCTGCGACGGCGGCGGCGCCGAGCCGGGTTCCAGCAAGGAGACCTGCCCGACCTGTAACGGCATGGGCCAGGTGCGCATGCAGCAGGGCTTCTTCGCCGTGCAGCAGACCTGCCCGACCTGCCACGGCTCCGGCCAACACATCAAGGTGCCGTGCCACAAGTGCCACGGCGAGGGCCGGGTGCGCGAGACCCGCACCCTGTCGGTGAAGATCCCCGCCGGGGTGGATACCGGCGACCGCATCCGCCTGAATGGCGAGGGCGAGGCCGGCATCAACGGCGGCCCGCCGGGGGATCTCTACGTGCAGGTGCACCTCAAGCCGCACCCGATCTTCCAGCGCGACGGCCGCAACCTGCAGTGCGAGGTGCCGATCAACTTCGTCGACGCTGCACTCGGTGGCGAGCTCGAGGTGCCCACCCTGGGCGGCCGGGTCAAGCTCAAGATCCCGCCCGAGACCCAGACCGGCAAGCTCTTCCGCCTGCGTGGCAAGGGCGTCAAGCCGGTGCGCGGCGGCGCCCCGGGCGACCTGATCTGCAAGGTGGTGGTCGAGACCCCGGTGAAGCTCAACGAGGAGCAGAAGGAGCTGCTGCGCCAGTTCCAGGAGAGCCTGGGGGGCTCCAACAGCGCCCACCACTCGCCGAAGAAGAGCGGCTTCTTCGACGGCGTGAAGAAGTTCTTCGAGGACATGAAGCCCTAGGCGGCATCACCCCTCGAGGAGCACATGGCAGGGCCCCGGCATCAAACAGATGCCGGGGCCCTGTCGCGTTCAGGTGTGGATGCGGCGCACTCAGCGCCGCAGCTGGTCCAGCCGCCAGGCCAGGGCGTCGCGATCCGGCTGCCAGCGCGGGTCGCGGGGCAGCACCAGCGGCTGGCGATCCAGTTCGCACAGCCAGCGGCTGTCGGGCACCAGGGCATCCACGCTGGGGCTGACATGCCAGCGCTGGTCCGGGCCGGGGGCGATCAGCAGGTTGTCCATTGCCCAGTGCAGGTTGGGGGTCAGCGCGATGCCGTTCACCGGGCGGTCGTCCTGGCTCTCGGCGAAGGGCACCAGGTGGGCGGCCTCCACCAGGTAGCGGTAGTCGGGGGTGATATAGCGCAGCCGGCTCGCCGCGCAGCGGTAGTCGTAGGCCTCCAGCACCAGCGAACGGAAGGCGGCGGAGCGGGCCCTGGCCTGTCTCGGGGAGTCGCCTTCCGGGCCCTTGAGCCGTTCCGGCGCCTTTTCGTAGGCGCCGCTGGCGAAGGCGTCTTCGAGGTAGTCATGCAGCCTGGCCTGGGCATCCGGGCTCCAGGAGAAGTAGCGGGCGACCAGGTGGGCGCCAGCCTCGCGGGTGGCCTCCTCGCTGGCGAGGCGTGCGTACAGTTCCGGATGCAGGCTTGCCGTGTCGAAGCGCTTGAGCAACTGGTCGAGGGATCCGGGGGCGCCCAGCTGGTCGGCGACCTCCGCCAGGGCAGGGGAAAGCGCCGGTTGCCAGAGTGACCCTGCCTCGCCGTCAGGGCCCCTATCGCTGGCCAGGAACCACAGCGGCAGCCAGGGGCGCGCCTCGCGACGGACGCCGGCGGCGAGCTCATAGAGGTCGTGATAGCGAGCGACCAGTCGGTCATCGATGGCTACGCGAGGCGAGGTGATATGCCCCGCCTGGATCTCGCAGAGGATGGCCAGCAGCAGGCAGGGCTTGTTGGGAGCCGGCCTGCCCTTGCTGTGGCCCACCCTGAGTCTCGTCAGGCACGCCAGCGCCTTGTCCATCGGGTCCCTCCCTTTCCCGGGTGTCGGCGGTTCACGGTATCACGTCGCCAGTGCACGGTTGAAAGATGGTGCTTGGCGGCGGCAGTGCTGTCGTCATAGTCTGGAGGCCCGACATTCCTGCAGGAGAGTAGCGCCATGCCCATTTCACGCGCCGAACTTCCCGCCGACGATGCGGCGGCCCTGATCGACCAGCTGTGCCAGCGCTGGTCCGGTGCCAAGGAGCTGGATCGCGCCGGCGACCCGGTGCGCGTCGAGTTCGACAACGGCACCTGCTACCTCCAGGCCAAGCCGGACAAGCTGATGGTGGTGGTCGAGGCGCTGGACGACGAGAGCCATGATGCCCTCGAGCGCGACGTGGACCACGCCCTGGATGCGCTCAAGGGGGTGGAGCTGGATATCATCTGGGAGGCGTGAGCGGGGCGGTTTCCCCGCGTGGCGCCCACCTCGGCATGCTGCTGTGGGCGGCGCTGGTGGGGCTCTCCTTCCCCGCCGTGGGGCTGATGGGGGAGCTGCCGCCGCTCTCGCTCACCGCCCTGCGCTTCGCCATCGCCTGCGCCGGCCTCTACCTGCTGGCGCGGCGCTCGCCCGCCTTCCTGCCCGCCCCGCGCACCCTGCCGCTCTACGCGCTGATGGGGCTGTGCCTGGCGGGCTTCTTCTCGGCCATGTTCTGGGCGGCGCACCACACCACCGCCCTCTCCATGGCCACCCTGCATGTCACGGTGCCGCTGCTGGCCTTCCTGCTGGGGCGGGGGCTGCGTGTCGAGCGCCCCGGTTGGCGCCTGCCCGCCATCCTCGCCCTGGGGGCCGCCGGTGCGCTCGCCATCGCCGTGGCGGAGGCGTGGCAGCAGGGCGGCCGCCTGGCCTTCGGCAGCGGCGAGGCGGTGTTCTTCGCCGGCTGCATCGCCACTGCGCTCTATCCGGTGCTCAGTCGCTGGGGGCTGGCCCGGGGGGTGCTGCCGGAGTCTGCGGCGGTGCGCACCTTCTGGAGCCTGGGGCTCGGCGGCGTGCTGATCGGCCTGGCGGGGCTTGCCGTGGAGCCGGTGGCGCGGCTGGCGACGATGCGCCCCCTCGACCTGGCGCTGCTGGTCTACCTGGGGCTCTGCTCCAGCGCCCTGACCTTCTGGCTGATGCAGCGCGCCACCGCGGCGCTGACGCCGGGGGTGGTGACCGCCTACGGCTACCTGGTGCCCTTCGTCTCCATGCTGCTGCTCTTCGCGCGCGCCCCGGAGCGGATCGGCTGGGAGTGGCTGCCCGGCAGCCTGGCGGTGCTGGCCGCCATGGCGCTGTTGATGCGCCGCGATGCGGCCACGACGTCGGCCGGCTAGCGCCCGCTCTGGTATACTGCCGCCCATTCTCGAGCCGCTACCCTTCTACAGGAGTCCACATGACGCGTATCGCCATCGTCGGTGTCGCCGGCCGCATGGGCCGCACCCTGGTCAACGCCGTGCAGCAGGATGAGGGCGCCACCCTGGCCGGCGGCGTCGTCGAGCCCGGCAGCTCCCTGGTGGGTGCCGACATCGGCGAGCTGGCGGGCGTCGGCCGGCTGGGGGTGAGTGCGGTGGATGATCTGGCGGCCATCGTCGACGACTTCGATGTGCTGATCGACTTCACCGCGCCGCGGGTGACCCTGGCCAACCTGGCGGTGTGCGCCGCGCACGGCAAGCGCATGGTAATCGGCACCACCGGCCTCTCCGACGAGGAGCTGGCAGAGCTCGACGCCTTCCGTGAGAAGCTGCCCTTCGTCTTCGCGCCCAATATGAGCGTGGGGGTGAACCTGACCCTCAAGCTGCTGGAGACGGCGGCCCGGGCGCTGGGCGACGAGGGCTACGACATCGAGGTGATCGAGTCCCACCACCGCCACAAGGTGGATGCCCCCTCCGGCACCGCGCTGAAGATGGGCGAGGTGGTGGCCGAGAGCCTGGGCCGCACCCTCAAGGAGCATGGCGTCTTCGAGCGGGTGGGGCAGTGCGGGCCGCGCACCGACAAGGAGATCGGCTTCGCCACGGTGCGTGCCGGCGATATCGTCGGCGAGCATACGGTGATGTTCGCCACCGAGGGCGAGCGCATCGAGATCACCCACAAGGCCTCGAGCCGCATGACCTTCGCCAAGGGCGCGGTGCGCGCGGCGCGCTGGGTGGCCGGCCAAGGCAACGGCCGCTATGCCATGCAGGATGTGCTCGGTCTCGACTAAAGGGGTAGTCGAAGGGCGCGGTTTCCTGTAATATCCCCAAAATTTTGGCCGGGCGCACGGGCGAAAGCCCCCTTCAACAGCGCTTGTTGCTTCGGCCCAGGCATTCCGAGCGAATGACAACAAGCGGGATGAAACCGGTCTAGCCATCGGGTTCGTCCCGCTTTTTTGCGGCCCGGCGAACGGCATTGACGAGCTGTCTCTTTACACTTGGGAGGACCTAGCCTTGAACAGACCCGCGATACTGGCCCTGGAAGATGGCAGCGTGTTTCACGGCACGGCCATCGGCGCCGATGGACAGACCAGCGGTGAGGTGGTGTTCAATACGGCCATGACCGGCTACCAGGAAATCCTCACCGACCCCTCCTACACCCGACAGATCGTCACCCTCACCTATCCGCATATCGGCAACACCGGCGTCAACGCCGAGGATGTCGAGTCCGGCGCCATCGCCGCCGCCGGCCTGGTGATCCGCGACCTGCCGCTGCTGGCCAGCAGCTTCCGCTGCGAGCAGACCCTCTCCGACTACCTCAAGGGCCAGAACGTGCTGGGCATCGCCGAGATCGATACCCGCCGGCTGACCCGCATCCTGCGCGACAAGGGCGCCCAGAACGGCGCCATCCTGGCCGGCAGCGAGGCCGAGGGTGAGGATGCCGAGGCCCGCGCCCTGGCCGCCGCCCGCGCCTTCCCGGGCCTCAAGGGCATGGATCTGGCCAAGGTGGTCTCCTGCCAGAGCCCCTACGAGTGGAGCGAGGGCGAGTGGGCCCTGGGCCAGGGCTATGCCGATGCCGCCGCCGGCGAGCGCCCCTTCCACGTGGTCGCCTACGACTTCGGCGTCAAGCGCAACATCCTGCGCATGCTCGCCTCCCGCGGCTGCCGCCTCACCGTGGTGCCGGCCCAGACCCCGGCCGCCGAGGTGCTGGCGATGGCCCCCGACGGCATCTTCCTGGCCAACGGCCCCGGCGACCCCGAGCCCTGCGACTACGCCATCACGGCGATCCAGGAGCTCCTCGAGAGCGGGATCCCGCTGTTCGGCATCTGCCTGGGCCACCAGCTGCTGGCACTGGCCAGCGGGGCGAAGACGGTGAAGATGGGCCACGGCCACCACGGCGCCAACCACCCGGTGCAGGACCTCGACACCGGCCACGTGATGATCACCAGCCAGAACCACGGCTTCGCCGCCGACGAGGCGAGCCTGCCGGCCAACCTGCGCGCCACCCATCGCTCGCTGTTCGACGGCACCCTGCAGGGGATCGAGCGTACCGACTGCCCGGCCTTCAGCTTCCAGGGGCACCCGGAGGCGAGCCCCGGCCCCAAGGACGTCGCGCCGCTGTTCGACCGCTTCGTCGCGATGATGCAGGACCGCCGCGGCTGATCCGCCGCGCGGCCCCGTCTCGAGTCACGTCGCCCCTCGTCACCCTTTTTCAGCGGGAAGCACCATGCCCAAGCGTACCGACATCCAGAGCATCCTGATCATTGGCGCCGGCCCCATCGTCATCGGCCAGGCGTGCGAATTCGACTACTCCGGCGCCCAGGCCTGCAAGGCGCTGCGCGAGGAGGGCTACCGGGTCATCCTGGTCAACTCCAACCCGGCCACCATCATGACCGACCCGGCCATGGCCGATGCCACCTACATCGAGCCGATCACCTGGCAGGCGGTGGAGAAGATCATCGAGGCCGAGAAGCCCGACGCCATCCTGCCCACCATGGGCGGCCAGACCGCGCTCAACTGCGCCCTGGACCTGGACAAGCACGGCGTGCTCGAGAGGCACGGCGTGGAGATGATCGGTGCCAACGCCGACGCCATCAACAAGGCCGAGGACCGTGACCTCTTCGACCAGGCCATGAAGCGCATCGGCCTGGAGTGCCCCAAGGCCAAGGTGGCCCACACCATGGACGAGGCCTGGGAGATCCAGGGCGAGCTCGGCTTCCCGGTGATCATCCGTCCCTCCTACACCATGGGCGGCTCCGGCGGCGGCGTGGCCTACAACAAGGAGGAGTTCGAGGAGATCTGCCAGCGCGGCTTCGAGCTCTCCAACAATCACGAGCTGCTGATCGACGAGTCGCTGCTGGGGTGGAAGGAGTACGAGATGGAGGTCGTCCGTGACCGGAACGACAACTGCATCATCGTCTGCGCCATCGAGAACTTCGACCCCATGGGCGTGCACACCGGCGACTCCATCACCGTGGCCCCGGCCCAGACGCTGACCGACAAGGAGTACCAGATCATGCGCGACGCCTCGCTGGCGGTGCTGCGCGAGATCGGCGTCGAGACCGGCGGCTCCAACGTCCAGTTCGGCGTGGACCCCAAGACCGGGCGCATGGTGGTGATCGAGATGAACCCGCGGGTGTCGCGCTCCTCGGCGCTGGCCTCCAAGGCGACCGGCTTCCCCATCGCCAAGATCGCCGCCAAGCTGGCGGTCGGCTACACCCTGGACGAGCTCTCGAACGACATCACCGGCGGGCGCACCCCGGCCTCCTTCGAGCCGGCCATCGACTACGTGGTCACCAAGATCCCGCGCTTCACCTTCGAGAAGTTCCCGGCGGCCAACGACCGCCTCACCACCCAGATGAAGTCGGTGGGTGAGGTGATGGCCATCGGGCGCACCTTCCAGGAGTCGCTGCAGAAGGCGCTGCGCGGCCTGGAGACCGGCAACGACGGCCTCGACCCCAAGTTTCCCGATTTCAAGCCCGGCGAGTTCACCGACGAGGCCATGGCGCACATCAAGGGCGAGCTGCAGGCCGCCGGCGCCGAGCGCATCTTCTACGTGGCCGATGCCATCCGCGCCGGGATGAGCCGCGACGAGCTCTTCGCGCTGACCAACATCGACCCCTGGTTCCTGATCCAGCTGGAGGACCTGGTGGCCACCGAGGCCGAGGTGGCCCGCCGCTCGCTCTCCGAGCTCGACGCCCGCGAGCTGTTCCGCCTCAAGCGCAAGGGCTTCAGCGACGCCCGCCTGGCCCGCCTGCTGGGGGTTGCCGAGAAGGAGTTCCGCAAGACCCGCCAGAAGGCCGGCATCCGCCCGGTCTACAAGCGGGTCGACACCTGCGCGGCCGAGTTCGCCTCGGACACCGCCTACATGTACTCCACCTACGAGGAGGAGTGCGAGGCGGAGGTCTCCGACCGCCAGAAGATCATGGTGCTGGGCGGCGGGCCCAACCGTATCGGCCAGGGTATCGAGTTCGACTACTGCTGCGTCCATGCCGCCTTCGCCATGCGCGACGACGGTTACGAGACCATCATGGTCAACTGCAACCCGGAGACCGTCTCCACCGACTACGACACCAGCGACCGCCTCTACTTCGAGCCGGTGACCCTGGAGGACGTGCTGGAGATCGCCGACAAGGAGCAGCCGGTCGGCGTGATCGTGCAATTCGGCGGCCAGACCCCGCTGAAGCTGGCCCGCGAGCTGGAGGCCGCTGGCGTGCCGATCATCGGCACCACCCCGGACGCCATCGACCGCGCCGAGGACCGCGAGCGTTTCCAGCAGATGATCGACAAGCTGGGCCTCAAGCAGCCGCCCAACGCCACCGCGCGCAGCTTCGAGGAGGCCTTCGCCAAGGCCGAGGCGATCGGCTACCCGCTGGTGGTGCGCCCCAGCTACGTGCTGGGCGGTCGTGCCATGGAGATCGTCTACGACGCCTCGGAGCTGGAGAACTACATGACCCACGCGGTCAAGGTCTCCAACGACTCCCCGGTGCTGCTCGACCACTTCCTGAATGCCGCCATCGAGATCGACATCGATGCCGTCTCCGACGGCGAGCAGGTGGTGATCGGCGGCATCATGCAGCACATCGAACAGGCCGGGGTGCACTCCGGCGACTCCGCCTGCTCGCTGCCGCCCTACTCGCTGCCCGCCGAGGTGCAGGACGAGATGCGCGAGCAGGTGCGCAAGATGGCGGTGGAGCTCGGCGTCAAGGGGCTGATGAACGTGCAGCTCGCCTGGCAGGACGGCGAGATCTACGTCATCGAGGTCAACCCGCGCGCCTCGCGCACCGTGCCCTTCGTCTCCAAGTGCATCGGCACCTCCCTGGCCCAGGTCGCCGCGCGTTGCATGGCCGGCACCTCCCTGGCCGACCAGGGCTTCACCCGCGAGATCGTGCCGCCCTTCTTCAGCGTCAAGGAGGCGGTCTTCCCGTTCAACAAGTTCCCGGGCGTCGACCCGATCCTGTCGCCGGAGATGAAGTCCACCGGTGAGGTGATGGGCTCAGGCGACACCTTCGCCGAGGCCTTCTACAAGGCGCAGCTGGGCGCCGGCGAGGCGATCCCCGCGCTGTCGGGGGACCGCAAGGCGTTCCTCTCGGTGCGCGAGCCGGACAAGGCGGGTGTTATCGAGGTGGCGCGTTCTCTGGTAACATTGGGCTTCACGCTGTGCGCGACCCGCGGTACCGCCGCCGCCCTCGAGGCCGCCGGTATCGCTGTCGAGGTCGTGAACAAGGTCTACGAAGGCCGCCCGCATATCGTCGATCTGCTCAAGAACGACGAGATCGCCTACATCGTCAATACCACCGAGGGTCGCCAGGCGATCAATGACTCCTCGGTGATCCGTCGCACCGCGCTGGCCCGCAAGGTTCCCTACGCCACCACGCTGGCGGGGGCGAATGCCGTTTGTCTGGCGCTCGAGTACGGCAACGCGATCACGGTGCGGCGGCTTCAGGAACTGCATGCAGGAGCTGCATAATATGAACAAGGTCCCGATGACCGTCGCCGGAGAGGCGCGCCTGCGCGAGGAGCTCGACCACCTCAAGAGCGAGGCGCGTCCCAAGGTGATCGCCGCCATCGCCGAGGCCCGCGAGCACGGCGATCTCAAGGAGAACGCCGAGTACCATGCCGCCCGTGAGCAGCAGGGCTTCATCGAGGGGCGCATCCAGGAGATCGAGGGCAAGCTTTCCAGCGCCCAGGTGATCGACGTCACCAAGCTGCCCAAGACCGGCAAGGTGATCTTCGGGGTCACCGTCGAGCTCCTTAACCTCGACACCGACGAAGAGGTCACCTACCGCATCGTCGGCGAGGACGAGGCCGACATCAAGCAGCGGCTGATCTCGGTCACCTCGCCCATCGCCCGTGCCCTGATCGGCAAGGAGGAGGGCGACGTGGTGGTGGTCAAGACCCCCGGCGGCGATGTCGAGTACGAGATCTCGAGCGTCGAGCACCTGTAGCCCTTCGGGCAGCGACAAGCTGCAAGGATCACGCTACAAGAAAGCCCCGCAGGCGAATGCCTGCGGGGCTTCTTCATCTCTGCGAGTCGGCAAGCTGTCCCTGCTCCTCGCGCGAAGCGCGGTCAGTGCCGCCCGTGATGCCCCTCGAAGCGCTGCACGTTGGAGAGCTTCGGGTTGGCCCGGGGGTTGTGGCGGTAGAGCAGCGCCATCTTGCCGATCTTCTGGACCAGCTCGGCGCCGCTGGCGGTGACCAGCTCGTCGAGCATGGCGCCGCGGTCGTCGCGCTCCGGCAGGGCGAGCTTCACCTTGATCAGCTCGTGGTCGGCCAGGGCCCGCTCGAGCTCGGCGAGCACGCCCTCGGAGATGCCGTTCTCGGAGACCGTGACCACCGGGTTGAGGTGGTGGCCGATGCTGCGGAATGCTTTCTTTTGTGCCTGTGACAAGCTCATGGTATCTTGCGTCTTCCCGGTTGCGCGCAGCCGCCCATGGTACGCGGAAAACGTCGCGTCGGAAATGCCATCGGCGCGACATCTGCGCAGGCCGCCTCGGCCGAGGCGCGCCGTCCGGCACCCCGCTTCCGCCCCGTCCGTTCCCGTTCCACCCCAGGTGATGCCGTGGCTCGTTCCCGCACCCCGTCTCCCGATGTCGCCAGGCGCTCCGCCGGCAAGTCCAGCCCCACCAGCAAGACCAGCAAGGGTTGGCTGAAGGAGCACTTCGACGACCAGTACGTGCAGCGCTCCTGGCAGGAGGGCTACCGCTCCCGGGCCAGCTACAAGCTGCTCGAGCTCGACGACAAGGACCGGCTCCTCACCCCCGGCATGACGGTGATCGACCTGGGGGCGGCGCCCGGGGGCTGGAGCCAGGTGGCGGCCGAGAAGGTGGGCAGCGAGGGCGTGGTGATCGCCTCCGACATCCTCGAGATGGATGCCCTGGCCGGGGTCGACTTCATCCAGGGCGACTTCACCGAGGAGAGCGTGCTGGAGGAGATCCTTTCGACCCTGGGCGAGCGACCGGTGGACCTGGTGATGTCCGACATGGCCCCCAACATGAGCGGCATGGCCGCCATCGACCAGCCCCAGGCGATGTACCTGGTGGAGCTGGCGCTGGACCTGGCCGGCCAGACCCTGCGCCCCGGCGGCACCTTCCTGGCCAAGGTGTTCCAGGGCGAGGGCTTCGACGACTATCTCAAGGCGCTGCGCGGTGCCTTCACGCGGGTGGTGACCCGTAAGCCCAGCGCGTCGCGGGCGCGCTCCCGCGAGGTCTACCTGCTGGCGCAGGGCTTTCGCGGCTGAGCCGAGGGCGCGGAGCGGCCGCGATAGCCCCGGCCTACCGGGCCGATGGGCGGACAGCGCCGAACGCGGTGTGTCACAGTGTCTGCTGCGGTGGTCCGCCCGGCGGGCAGTGGCCGAACGCGGCCGGCTCCTGTAGTGTCCAAGGTGCCAGGCCCAGGCGGCCGACAGATTTCAGATATTGAGGGTAGTCCCTTGAACGACATGGCGAAGAACCTGATCCTGTGGTTGGTCATCGCGGCGGTGCTGCTGACGGTGTTCAACAACTTCAGCGTCGACAGCTCACCCCAGGCGATGAACTACTCCCAGTTCGTCCAGCAGGTGCAGAACCAGCAGGTACGCAGCGTCACCATCGATGGCTACACCATCAGCGGTGAGCGCACGGATGGCTCCCAGTTCCAGACCATCCGCCCCGCGGCGGAGGATCCCAAGCTGATGGACGACCTGCTCTCCAACAACGTCACCGTGGTGGGCAAGGAGCCCGAGCAGCAAAGCCTGTGGATGCGGCTGCTGATCGCCAGCTTCCCGATCCTGCTGATCCTGGCCATCTTCATGTTCTTCATGCGCCAGATGCAGGGCGGCGGCGCCGGCAAGGGCGGGCCCATGAGCTTCGGCAAGTCCAAGGCCAAGCTGCTCTCCCAAGACCAGATCAAGACCACCTTCGCCGACGTCGCCGGCTGCGACGAGGCCAAGGAGGAGGTCGAGGAGCTGGTCGACTTCCTGCGCGACCCCACCAAGTTCCAGCGCCTTGGCGGCACCATCCCGCGCGGCGTGCTGATGGTGGGCCCGCCGGGTACCGGCAAGACGCTGCTCGCCAAGTCCATCGCCGGCGAGGCCAAGGTGCCGTTCTTCTCGATCTCCGGCTCCGACTTCGTCGAGATGTTCGTCGGCGTGGGTGCCTCCCGCGTGCGTGACATGTTCGAGCAGGCCAAGAAGCAGGCGCCCTGCATCATCTTCATCGACGAGATCGATGCCGTGGGCCGTTCCCGCGGGGTCGGCATGGGCGGTGGCAACGACGAGCGCGAGCAGACCCTCAACCAGCTGCTGGTGGAGATGGATGGCTTCGAGGCCAACGAGGGCATCATCGTCATCGCCGCCACCAACCGCCCCGACGTCCTCGACCCGGCGCTGCTGCGCCCGGGCCGCTTCGACCGCCAGGTGGTGGTGCCGCTGCCCGACATCCGCGGTCGCGAGCATATCCTCAACGTGCACCTGCGCAAGGTGCCGCTGGCCGACGACGTCAAGCCGTCGCTGATCGCCCGCGGCACCCCGGGCTTCTCCGGCGCCGACCTGGCCAACCTGGTCAACGAGGCGGCGCTGTTCGCCGCGCGGCGCAACAAGCGCCTGGTGGGCATGGAGGAGCTGGAGCTGGCCAAGGACAAGATCATGATGGGCGCCGAGCGCCGCTCCATGGTCATGACCGAGAAGGAGAAGCTCAACACCGCCTACCACGAGTCGGGCCACGCCATCATCGGCCTGGTGATGCCGGAGCACGACCCGGTCTACAAGGTCACCATCATCCCGCGTGGCCGCGCCCTGGGCGTGACCATGTTCCTGCCCGAGCAGGACCGCTACAGCCTGTCGCGCCAGCAGATCATCAGCCAGATCTGCTCGCTGTTCGGCGGCCGCATCGCCGAGGAGATGACTCTGGGGCCGAATGGCGTGACCACGGGGGCGTCCAACGACATCAAGCGCGCCACCGAGTTGGCCCACAACATGGTCGCCAAGTGGGGCCTCTCCGAGGAGATGGGCCCGATCATGTACGACGAGGACGAGTCCCACCAGTTCCTCGGCGCCCCGGGCCAGGGCGGCGGCAAGCTCAAGTCCGGCGAGACCATCTCGCGGCTCGACAAGGAGGTGCGCAAGGTCATCGACGGCTGCTATGCCCAGGCCAAGCAGATCCTCGAGGAGAACCGCGACAAGCTCGACGCCATGGCCGATGCGCTGATGAAGTACGAGACCATCGACTCCACCCAGCTCAAGGACATCATGGAAGGGCGCGAGCCGCGCCCGCCCGAGGGCTGGGATGACCCCAGCGGCGGTGCGCCCACCGGCGGCAGCGAGCCTGAGCCGGTAAGCGACGCCGACACCTCGGAGCCGGTCGACGGCGACCAGGACGACGACGAGGAGCCGCGTCGCCGCCCCTCCGACCCGCTGGGCGGCCCCGCCGGCTCCTGAGCCCGCCGTATCACCCGACGCCAGGCGCCCCCGCGGGGGCGCCTTCGCCATTGTGGCCCCTTATTCCTGTCAACCACACGAGCGACGATGACTTCCCATCCCTCTACCCTGATGTGCGGCCGACACCGGCTCGACCTCTCCTTCCCCCGCGTCATGGGGATCCTCAACGTCACCCCCGACTCCTTCTCCGACGGCGGCCGCCATGCGGCGCTTGACGACGCCCTGCGCCATGCCGAGCGCATGCTGGCCGAGGGCGCGGCGATCATCGACGTCGGCGGCGAGTCGACCCGCCCCGGCGCCGACCCGGTCTCCGCGGACGAGGAGCTCGAGCGGGTCGCGCCGGTGGTGGAGGCGCTGGTGCGCGAGTTCGATGCCCTGGTCTCGGTGGATACCAGCTGCCCCGAGGTGATGCGCGAGTCGGCCGCCCTGGGGGCGGGGATGCTCAACGACGTGCGCTCCCTGGAGCGCGACGGCGCCCTGGACGCGGCGATCGGCAGCGGGCTTCCCGTGTGCCTGATGCATCGCCAGGGGGAGCCTCGCGACATGCAGCACGCGCCCCGCTATGATGAGCCCATCGAGGAGGCGGTGGCCGGCTACCTCGCCGCCCGGGTCGCCGAGTGCGAGGCCGCCGGCCTGCGTCGCGAGCGTCTGCTGCTCGACCCGGGCTTCGGCTTCGGCAAGACCGTGGAGCACAACCTGCGCCTGCTCCATCGCATGGAGCGCCTCACCGAGCTCGAGCTGCCGCTGCTGGTGGGCATGTCGCGCAAGAGCATGATCGGCAAGGTGCTGGAGCGCCCGGTGGAGGAGCGCCTGCCCGGCGGCCTGGCGTTGTCGACCCTGGCCGTGGAGCGCGGCGCCCGCATCCTGCGCGTCCATGACGTGGCTCCCACCGTGGATGCGGTGAACATGACCTGGGCCGTACTCAAGGAAGGTTGCTGATGACACGACGCTATTTCGGAACCGATGGGATCCGCGGCACCGTGGGCGAGCCGCCCATCACCGCCGACTTCATGCTCAAGTTGGGCTGGGCCACCGGCCGCGTGCTGGCGGCGCGTAACCCGAAGCGCCGCCACCGGGTGCTGATCGGCAAGGACACCCGCATCTCCGGCTACATGTTCGAGTCGGCCCTGGAGGCGGGGCTCTCCGCGGCCGGCGTCGACGTGGCCCTGCTCGGCCCCATGCCGACCCCGGGCATCGCCTACCTGACGCGCACCTTCCGCGCCGACGCCGGCATCGTCATCTCCGCCTCGCACAACCCCTTCGCCGACAACGGCATCAAGTTCTTCTCCAGCGCCGGCGCCAAGCTCGGCGATGACGTGGAGGCCGAGATCGAGGCGATGCTGGACGAGCCGCTGGCCACCGTGGCCCCCGACCGTTTGGGCAAGGCGGCACGCATCGACGACGCCCCCGGCCGCTACATCGAGTTCTGCAAGTCCACCATCCCCGACCGGGTCAGCCTCGGCGGCCTCAAGGTGGTGCTCGACTGCGCCCATGGCGCCACCTACCACATCGCCCCCAGCGTGTTCCGCGAGCTGGGCGCCGAGGTCAGCCTGATCGGGGCCAGCCCCGACGGCCTCAACATCAACCACGAGGTGGGCTCGACCCATCCGGCGGCGCTGCGTGCCGCGGTGATCCAGCAGGGCGCCGACCTCGGCGTGGCCTTCGACGGCGACGGCGACCGGGTGCTGCTGGTGGACAGCGATGGCCGCGAGATCGACGGCGACGACATCCTCTACCTGATCGCCCGGGACCGCCAGGTCCGCGGCGAGCTGGGTGGCGGCGTGGTGGGCACCCTGATGTCCAACTTCGGCCTCGCCGCGGCACTCGAGGCGATGGACGTGCCCTTCGAGCGCGCCAGGGTGGGCGACCGCTACGTGATGGAGCGCCTGGCCGCCAACGGCTGGCAGCTGGGTGGCGAGTCCTCCGGCCATATCGTCTGCGGCCATGTCCAGACCACCGGCGACGGCATCGTCTCGGCGCTGCAGGTGCTGGCGATCATGGTACGCGAGGAAAAGCCGCTGAGCCGCCTGCTGGCGGGGCTGGAGAAGGCGCCCCAGGCGCTGGTCAACGTGCGCCTCACCCCGGGCAGCGACGCCCGGGCGGTGATGGCGATGCCGGCGCTCCAGGAGACGGTGAGCGAGGTCGAGGCCGAGCTCGGCGAGGAGGGGCGGGTGCTGCTGCGTCCCTCCGGAACCGAGCCGCTGATCCGGGTGATGGTGGAAGGACGCCCGCACCTCGACGTGGACGGCCTGGCGCGGCGCCTTGCCGAGCGCGTCGAGGCGCTGCTCGAGGGGTGAGGTCGCGAGTCGCCCGGTTGTCTTGACAGGGCCTCTCCTATACCATTTCGCTCCACCTTGAAAGAGGACTCCCCATGCGTACCCCGCTGATCGCCGGCAACTGGAAGATGAACGGTTCTGCCGAGCTGGTGGCGTCCTTCGGCCGTGCCTTCGCCGAGGCCGAGCTGCCCGGTGACCTCGAGGTGGCGATCTTCCCGCCCTTCCCTTACCTGGAGGCGGCGCGGCGCGAGTTCGCCGAGACCCGGATCCGCCTGGGGGCCCAGACCCTCAATCCGCTCCACTCGGGGGCCCATACCGGCGAGGTCAGCGGGGGGATGCTGCGCGAGTTCGGCGTCCAGTATGCGCTGGTGGGCCACTCGGAGCGGCGCCAGCTCTATCGCGAGAGTGACGAGCAGGTCTATGATCGCCTGCTCGCGGCGCTGAGCGTCGACATGACGCCGGTGCTCTGCGTGGGCGAGACCCTCGAGGAGCGCGACGCCGGCCACACCCGCGAGGTGGTGCTGCGTCAGGTGGGGCATGTCATGGCTCGCCTCGAGCCGGCCCAGCGCGCCCGGGTCATCATCGCCTACGAGCCGGTGTGGGCCATCGGCACCGGGCGCACCGCCACGCCGGAGCAGGCCCAGGAGGTGATGGCCGCCATCCGCGCGTACCAGGGCGGTTTCGACCGCGACCTGGCGGCAGGCCTGAGGCTGCTCTACGGCGGCAGCATGAACGCGGGCAATGCGGCGGAGCTGCTTGCCCAACCCGATATCGACGGCGGCCTGGTGGGCGGTGCCTCGCTCAAGGTCGACGATTTCCTAGCCATCTGTCAGTCAGCAGGTTGATTCCATGCAAGTTGCCATTCTCATGATCCACGTGGCGATCGCCATCGCCCTGGTCGTCCTGATCCTGCTGCAGCAGGGCAAGGGCGCCGAGGCCGGCGCCGCCTTCGGCGGCGGTGCCTCCCAGACCGTGTTCGGTTCCCGCGGCAGCGGCGGCTTCCTCTCCAAGGCCACCGGCCTGCTGGCGGCTGCCTTCTTCGCCACCTCCCTGGCCCTGGCCTGGTTCGCCAGCCAGGCCGGCGAGGCGCCCGAGGCGGGCATTCCCGACGCGCGCCTGATCGAACAGCAGAATAACGTGCCGACCCTTGACGACGAGGGCTCGAGCATGGATAATGCTGCGCCAGTGCTGGAGGGCAGCGACGAGCAGTAAGCGTCGTTGCGCAGCGTCCAGCCTCCCCTGATGCCGAAGTGGTGGAATTGGTAGACACGCTATCTTGAGGGGGTAGTGGCCTTACGGCCGTGCGGGTTCAAGTCCCGCCTTCGGCACCATCTGATTCTTCGCGGCGCCCGGGACCATCGGCCGTCGACGATCCTTCAGAAGCAGGATTGGCAACGCGGTGGTTGCCGCTTGACGACAGCGTCGAGTGCGCATAGAATCACCGACCTAGATTGATGCGGGGTGGAGCAGTCTGGTAGCTCGTCGGGCTCATAACCCGAAGGTCGTCGGTTCGAATCCGGCCCCCGCTACCATCTTCCGGCAGGTGCCTTTCGATTCCGGTTAACGAGCCGGCATCGAAGAACGAAGGGGCAGCCAGTTCGGCCGGAGTGGTCTACAGGTTTCATGTGAAAGCCCCTTCCTGTGAAGGGGCTTTTTGTTAGCAGCTTGCCCAGGGCGCCAGGCGCCGGGGCACTGTTCCGGGCAATGCCAATCAGCCACCTGACTTCCCTGTTCACTCCCGGCCAGGTGCCTGATGCAACGGCTGTAGGAGTCTATTCCGTGGCGACCAAGGATGCTGCACTACATGCTCTTGTCGAACCCGTGGTGACCGCCATGGGCTTCGAGCTGTGGGGCATCGACCATCTCTCCCAGGGCAAGCACTCGCGTCTGGTGATCTATATCGACCACCCCGATGGCGTCAATGTCGACGACTGCGCGGACATCAGCCGCCAGGTGAGCGCCCTGCTCGACGTGGAGGACCCGATCCATGGCGAGTATCGCCTGGAGGTCTCCTCGCCGGGGATGGATCGTCCGCTCTACACCCTCAATCACTTCTCCCGCTACCGTGGCCACGAGGTGGCGCTGAAGCTGCGCGTGCCCTTCGAGGGGCGGCGCAAGTTCCAGGGCCTGCTGGCCGGCGTGGAGGGCGACGAGGTGCTGCTGCAGCTCGACGGCGAGGAGTACTGCTTCCCCGTCGACAGCATCGATCAGGCCCGGGTGGTACCGCATTTCGAGGATTAGCACCGCGGCTCAGGGAGCGAGCCCCGCTGGGGTAGCGTTTCGAGCATCGGCACGAGGACAGGTTTTCTGGCGAGGCAAAGGCATGAGTAAAGAGATTCTGGCGGTCGTCGACGCGATCTCCAACGAGAAGGGGGTTCCCCGCGAGGTGATCTTCGAGGCCGTCGAAGCGGCCCTGGCCAGCGCGTCACGCAAGCGCTTCGAGGACGAGGAAGCCAGCGTGCGGGTGCGCATCGATCGCAGCACCGGGGATTACGAGACCTTCCGCCGCTGGGAGGTGGTCGAGGACGACGACTTCGACGGCCCCGACCACCAGATCAAGCTCAGCTTCGCCGAGCGTCGCGACCCGCCCCTGGAGCTGGGCGACGTGGTCGAGGAGCGCATCGAGAACGCCGACTTCGGCCGCATCGCCGCCCAGACCGCCAAGCAGGTGATCGTGCAGAAGGTGCGCGAGGCGGAGCGTGCCGAGGTGGTGCGCCTCTATGCCGACCGCGAGGGCGAGCTGGTCGCCGGCATCGTCAAGAAGACCACCCGTGACGGCCTGATCATCGACCTGGGCGACAACGCGGAGGCCTTCCTGCCGCGCAGCGAGATGATCCCCGGCGAGCGCTACCGCATGAACGAGCGGGTGCGCGCCCTGCTGATCAAGGTCGACCCGGAGGCCCGCGGCGCCCAGCTTATCCTCTCGCGCACCTGCCCGGAGCTGATCATCGAGCTGTTCAGCATCGAGGTGCCGGAGATCGCCGAGCAGCTCATCGAGATCAAGGGGGCCGCCCGCGATCCAGGCTCGCGCGCCAAGATCGCGGTCAAGACCAACGACCGCCGCATCGACCCGGTGGGCGCCTGCGTGGGGATGCGCGGCTCGCGGGTCCAGGCGGTCTCCTCGGAGCTCCAGAACGAGCGCGTCGACATCGTGCTGTGGGACGACAACCCCGCCCAGCTGGTGATCAACGCCATGGCGCCGGCGGATGTCGCCTCCATCCTGGTCGACGAGGATGCCCACGCCATGGACGTGGCCGTCGCCGAGGACAACCTGGCCCAGGCCATCGGCCGCAGTGGCCAGAACGTGCGCCTGGCCTCCGAGCTCACCGGCTGGCGCATCAACGTGATGACCGAGGCCGAGGCCGAGGCCAAGCGCGACCAGGAGATCGACAGCCTGGTGGAGCACTTCGTGCAGCACCTGGACGTCGACGACGATGTCGCCCGGCTGCTGGTGGAGGAGGGCTTCACCACCCTGGAGGAGATCGCCTACGTCCCGGTCGAGGAGATGCTCGAGATCGAGGAGTTCGACGAGGAGACCATCGAGGAGCTGCGCGCCCGCGCTAAGGACGAGCTGCTCAACCTCGCCATCGCCTCCGAGGAGGAGCTGGACGGCGCCCAGCCGGCCGACGACCTGCTGGAGATGGAGGGCATGGAGCGCCACCTGGCCTTCATCCTGGCCAGCCGCGGGATCGTCACCATGGAGGACCTGGCCGAACAGTCCGTCGATGACCTGCTGGACATCGAGGGCATGGACGAGGAGCGCGCCGCGGCACTGATCATGACTGCTCGTGCGCCCTGGTTCGAAGACGACGAATAGCTCGAAGGCGACATGCGCCAGGCGCATCGCGCACAGACAGGGGTCCGATGCCAGGCGTTCGGACCGGCAGTATTCGAAGCGAACAGAATTGGGGTCACGGGCTCAGGAGGGTCTACATGTCAGACATGACCGTTAAGGATTTTGCAGCGAAGGTGGGCCGCGACGTGCCCCGCCTGCTGGAACAGATGAAGGAAGCCGGGCTCGGGCACAAGTCCGAGGGCGACGCGGTGTCCGAGGAGGACAAGCGCCAGCTGCTCGACTACCTGACCAAGAGCCATGGCGGCAGCGCCGAGAAGGCCGCGCCGAAGAATCGCATCACCCTGACGCGCAAGACGCGCAGCCGCATCAAGACCGGCGAGCGCGGCAAGACCATCGAGGTGCAGGTGCGCAAGAAGCGCACCTACGTCAAGCGTGAGGAGGAGAAGCCCGCCGAGGAGCCGCAGGCCCAGGACCAGGGGCCTCGCCAGCTGGTGGGCGACATGGCCGAGGCGGAGGCCAAGCGCGAGGCGCGCCAGGCCGAGGAAGCCAAGGCGCGCGCCGCCGAGGAGGCCGCCCAGGAGGCCGCCGCCAAGCTCGAGGCGGCCAAGGCCGCCGAGGTGCCGGACATCCCGGTGCCGGAGCTCGAGGAGTCGGCCCCGTCCGACCAGCCGCCGGCGCCGCCCAAGGAGGGTCGCACCGATCGCCGCACCGCGCCGCCCAAGAAGTCCTCGGCCAAGAAGGGGCGTCACGAGCGTGATGACGACGATCGCGGCGATCGCGAGGAGCGTCGTCGCGGCGGCAAGAAGGTCAAGCGCGCCGAACGTCGTGGCGGTCGCCGCGGTGGCGGCAGCCAGGGCGGCGGCAAGCACGGCTTCCAGAAGCCGACCCAGCCGATCGTCCGCGAGGTCTCGATCCCGGAATCGATCAGCGTCGCCGACCTGGCCGACAAGATGTCGATCAAGGCCAACGAGGTCATCAAGACCATGTTCACCATGGGCGCGGCGGTGACCATCAACCAGACCATCGACCAGGACACCGCGGCCATCGTGGTCGAGGAGATGGGCCACAAGCCCAAGCTGGTCAAGGACGATGCGCTGGAGGAGGAAGTCCTCGAGAGCATCTCCTACGAGGGCGAGGAGCTCATGCGTGACCCGGTGGTCACCGTGATGGGCCACGTCGACCACGGCAAGACCTCGCTGCTCGACTACATCCGCCAGGCCAAGGTGGCCACCGGCGAGGCCGGCGGCATCACCCAGCACATCGGTGCCTACCACGTCGCCGCCGACAAGGTGAACGGCGACCACGGTGTCACCTTCCTGGATACCCCCGGTCACGCGGCCTTCACCGCCATGCGTGCCCGCGGTGCCAAGGCCACCGACGTGGTCATCCTGGTGGTGGCCGCCGACGACGGCGTGATGCCCCAGACCATCGAGGCCGTGGAGCACTCCAAGGCCGCCGGCGTGCCGATGGTGGTGGCGGTCAACAAGATCGACAAGCCGTCGGCGGATCCCGACCGGGTCAAGAACGAGCTCTCCCAGCACGGCGTCATCTCCGAGGAGTGGGGCGGCGACACCCAGTTCGTCCACGTCTCCGCCAAGACCGGCGAGGGCATCGACGCGTTGCTCGAGGCGGTGCTGCTGGTCTCCGAGGTGCTCGAGCTCAAGGCCGTCCCCGAGGCGCCCGGCAAGGGCGTGGTGGTCGAGTCACGCCTGGACAAGGGCCGCGGCCCGGTGGCCACCGTGCTGGTCCAGAACGGCACCCTGAAGAAGGGCGACATCGTGCTGGCCGGCCTGCACTACGGCCGCGTGCGCGCGTTGACCAACGAGCTCGGCAAGCAGGTCGACGAGGCCGGCCCGGCGATGCCGGTGGAGATCCAGGGCCTCGACGGCACCCCCGAGGCGGGTGACGACTTCATGGTGGTGGCCGACGAGAAGAAGGCCCGCGAGGTCGCCAACTTCCGTCAGGGCAAGTACCGCGAGGTGCGCCTTGCCCGCCAGCAGAAGGCCAAGCTGGAGAACATGTTCAGCCAGATGGGCCAAGAGGAGGCCGCCAAGCTCAACATCGTGCTCAAGGCCGACGTCCAGGGCTCCCTGGAGGCGATCAAGGGCGCGCTGGAGGAGCTCTCCACCGACGAGGTGCAGGTCTCCGTGGTCTCCTCGGGCGTGGGCGGCATCACCGGCACCGACGCCAACCTGGCGCTGGCCTCCGAGGCCATCGTCATCGGCTTCAACGTGCGTGCCGACGCCGCCGCCCGCGAGATCATCGAGCGCGAAGGCCTCGACCTGCGCTACTACAGCGTCATCTACCAGCTGATCGACGAGATCAAGCAGGCGATGAGCGGCATGCTGGCGCCGGAGTGGAAGGAGGAGATCGTCGGCGTGGCCGAGGTCCGCGACGTCTTCCGCGCGCCCAAGATCGGCGCCGTGGCCGGCTGCATGGTGGTCGAGGGCACCGTCTTCCGCAACAAGAAGATCCGCGTGCTGCGCGACAACGTGGTCATCTACGAGGGCGAGCTCGAGTCGCTGCGCCGCTTCAAGGACGACGTCCAGGAAGTGCGCAACGGCATGGAGTGCGGCATCGGCGTGAAGAACTACAACGACGTCCAGGTCGGCGACAAGATCGAGGTCTTCGACCAGGTCAAGGTCGAGCGGACGCTCTGAGCGCCAGGAGCCTAGCATGCGCGAGTTCAAGCGGACCGACCGGGTAGCCGACCAGCTCCAGAAGGAGCTGGCGGTGCTCATCCAGCGCGAGGTCAAGGACCCGCGCCTGGGCATGGTCACGGTGAGCGGCGTCGAGGTTAGCCGTGACCTCGGCTACGCCGATGTCCATGTGACCCTGCTCGGCGAGGACAGCCCCGAGCGTATCCGGGAGAACCTCAAGGTTCTCAAGCAGGCGGCGGGCTTCCTGCGCGGGCAGATCGCCCGGCGCATCAAGCTGCGCCACGTGCCGGAGCTGCGCTTCCACTACGACGAGAGCGTGGTGCGCGGCCAGCGCCTCTCCTCGCTGATCGACGAGGCGGTGCAGAGCGATCGCGCCCGCCACGCCGACGATGCGGGGAGCGACGACGAGGGCGAGCGAGACTGATGGCGCGTCGGCGTCGCGGCCTGCCGGTCGACGGGGTGCTGCTGCTGGACAAGCCCCAGGGCCTCTCCAGCAACCACGCCCTGCAGCGCGCCCGGCGCCTGTTCCAGGCGCAGAAGGCGGGCCACACCGGGACCCTGGACCCCATGGCCACCGGGCTCTTGCCGGTGTGCTTCGGCGAGGCCACCAAGTTCTCGGCCCACCTGCTGGCCTCGGACAAGACCTACCGCACCCGGGTCGAGCTGGGGGCGGTGACCGACACCGGCGATGCCGAGGGCGAGGTGGTCGAGCGCCTCCCGGTGCCGGCGCTGACCGAGGCCGACGTCGAGGGCGTGCTCGAGCGCTTTCGCGGCGAGATCGACCAGGTGCCGCCGATGTACTCGGCGCTCAAGCACCAGGGCCGCAAGCTCTACGAGCTGGCCCGGGAGGGCCGCTCGATCGAGCGTGCAGCCCGGCGCGTGACGGTGTATGATGCCCGGCTTCTCGCCTTCGCGGGCGACGCCTTCGAGCTCGAGGTGACGGTCAGCAAGGGCACCTATGTGCGCACCCTGGCCGAGGACATCGCAAGGGCGCTGGGCAGCGGCGGGCATATCAGCATGCTGCGCCGCCTGGCCACCGGCCCCTTCACCGCCGAGGGCATGCTGACCCTCGCGGCGCTGGAGGCCCTGCCCGACCAGGCCGCCCGGGAGGCCGTGCTGCTGCCGGTGGACGTGCTGGTGGCGCACCTGCCGCGCCTCGAGGTCGACGGCGCGGCGGCAGAGCGGCTGACCCACGGCCAGCGGGCCGGCGTCGACACCGCCGACCTGGCGCTGGGCGAGACGCCAAGACTCTACCGCGACGGGGCCTTCCTGGGCCTCGGCGTGGTGACGGCGCCACAGGAGGTGGCGCCGAAACGGCTGCTGAGCACCGCGGCCGACTAGGGAGCAACGCCGAGACTGCAAATATGCGTGGTCTCACCCATTCATCATTCAGGCATATTGCTTACTGGAGAGACAGATGGCACTGACAGCCGAACAGAAGGCCGCAATCGTCAGCGAATTCGGCCGTGGCGACAACGACACCGGTTCCCCCGAGGTTCAGGTGGCCCTGCTGAGCGCCAACATCGATGGCCTGCAGGATCACTTCAAGACCAACAAGCAGGATCACCACTCCCGTCGTGGCCTGATCCGTATGGTCAACCAGCGCCGCAAGCTGCTGGACTACCTGAAGCGCAAGGACTTCGAGCGCTATCAGGCTCTTATCCAGCGCCTGGGCCTGCGTCGCTAAGAAAAGGGCATTTCGCTACTGCGCTCGGTGTTTTGGTAAAGGGCTGGCCGCCGGCGGTGCCGGTGCGCCGGCCCGGTCGTATCCTCAATGTAGCGAGCTACACTCCGGCTCCTGCGCGCCGACGGCGACCAGCCTCTCAGCGCTCGTAACGCGAAATCCTCCTTTTCTTCAGCTTTTTCGAAACGGGTAGCTCCCTCAGGGGGCTGCCCGTTTTGCGTCTGGTGGGCGGAAATGTCGCCATCCGGTGGCCGCGGGGCGCGTCAACCCCTAAAATGGTCGCCGAGTCGAAACGACCCAAACACAGAAAAGTAGATATCGAAGGAAGTCGCCGTGAATCCGGTCAAGAAGACATTTCAGTACGGTCGCAGCACCGTCACCCTGGAAACCGGGCGCATCGCCCGCCAGGCCACCGGGGCCGTGATGGTCACCATGGACGACACCGTGGTGCTGTGCACCGTGGTGGCGAGGAAAGAGGCCAACCCCAACCAGCCGTTCTTCCCGCTCTCCGTCCACTACCAGGAGAAGACCTACGCGGTCGGCAAGATTCCCGGCGGCTTCTTCAAGCGCGAGGGGCGCCCCACCGAGAAGGAGACCCTCACCTCGCGGCTGATCGATCGCCCGATCCGCCCGCTGTTCCCCAAGGGGTTCATGAACGAGGTCCAGGTCATCTGCTCGGTGCTCTCCACCGATCGCAACCATGATCCGGACATCGCCGCCATGCTCGGCACCTCCGCCGCCCTGGCGATCTCCGGCGTGCCCTTCAACGGCCCCATCGGTGCCGCCCGCGTCGGCTTCGACGAGGAGAAGGGCTACTTCCTCAACCCCACCGTGGAGGAGCTGGTCGGCTCCGAGCTCAACATGGTGGTGGCCGGCACCGAGAAGGCGGTGCTGATGGTGGAGTCCGAGGCCAAGGAGCTGCTCGAGGACGAGATGCTCGGCGCCGTGCTCTACGGCCACCAGGAGATGCAGGTGGCGATCCAGGCCATCAACGAGCTGGCCGCCGAGGCGGGCAAGCCGAGGTGGGACTGGCAGCCCGCTGCCGAGAACGTCGCCCTCAAGGCCGCCATGGCCGAGGGCTTCGAGGCGAAGGTCGGCGAGGCCTACCGCATCACCGACAAGATGGCCCGCCAGGATGCCCTCTCCGCCCTCAAGGACCAGGCGGTCGAGCAGCTTGCCGGTGAGGAAGAGGGCAAGTTCGACGCCGACGAGGTCAAGGGCGCCTTCGCCGGCCTCGAGAAGCGCGTGGTGCGCTCCCGGGTGGTCAAGGGCGAGCCGCGCATCGACGGCCGCGACCACAAGACCGTGCGTCCGCTCTCCATCGAGGTGGGTACCCTGCCCAAGACCCACGGCTCGGCGATCTTCACCCGCGGCGAGACCCAGGCCATCGTGGTGGCGACCCTGGGCACCCTGCGTGACTCCCAGCTGATCGAATCGCTGGAGGGGGAGCGCAAGGACCGCTTCCTGCTGCACTACAACTTCCCCCCCTACAGCGTGGGCGAGGCCGGCTTCATGGGCGGCCCCAAGCGTCGCGAGATCGGCCATGGCCGCCTGGCGCGCCGCGGCGTGCAGGCGATGCTGCCGGACGAGGCGGAGTTCCCCTATACCATCCGTGTGGTCTCCGAGATCACCGAGTCCAACGGCTCCAGCTCCATGGCCTCGGTGTGCGGCTCGTCACTGGCGCTGATGGACGCCGGCGTGCCGATGAAGGCCCCGGTGGCGGGCATCGCCATGGGCCTGGTCAAGGATGATGACGGCTTCGCCGTGCTCACCGACATCCTCGGCGACGAGGACCACCTCGGCGACATGGACTTCAAGGTGGCCGGCAGTGCCGAGGGCGTCACCGCCCTGCAGATGGACATCAAGATCGAGGGCATCAACGAGGAGATCATGGAGCAGGCGCTGCAGCAGGCCCTCGAGGCGCGCCTGAACATCCTCGAGCAGATGAATGCGGTGATCGCCCAGAGCCGCGCCGAGGTCTCCGAGAACGCGCCCTCCATGGCCACCATCAAGATCGACCCGGACAAGATCCGCGACGTCATCGGCAAGGGCGGCGCCACCATCCGCAAGATCTGCGAGGACACCGGCGCCTCCATCGACCTGGATGACGACGGCACCGTGCGCATCTACGCCGAGGACAAGAAGGCGGCCAAGGCGGCCATCGACACCGTGCTGGCGATCACCGCCGAGCCCGAGATCGGCAAGCTCTACCGCGGCAAGGTGGTACGCATCGCCGACTTCGGCGCCTTCGTCAACATCATGCCCGGCACCGACGGCCTGGTGCACATCTCCCAGATCGTCCCGGAGCGGGTCAACGACGTGCGCGACTTCCTCAACGAGGGCGACGAGCCCATCGTCAAGGTGCTCGACATCGACAACCGCAACCGGGTGAAGCTCACCATCAAGGAGATCACCCCGGAAGAGAAGGCGGCATTCGAGGCCGAGGAGGCCGCCGAGCCGGAGCTGTAACCGACCGCCTTCGGCGAGCCGCAAGCGCCAAGGCGCAAGGAAAACCGCCCCCGCAGCCTGGCTGCGGGGGCGGTTCTTTATTTCTGGCTTAGAGGAGGCGCTGATTCATGTCGCGAGCGATGAGAGGCTGATCGTCGCCGGAGCGCAGGAACCGGAGTGTAGCTCGCTACATGAGGATTCCGAGCACCGCCGGCGGTCAGGATATCGAGCGCAGCAATGAATCAGTGTTTCCTCAGCGCTCGATGGCGAGCGCTACCCCCTGCCCACCGCCGATACACAGCGTGGCCAGGCCCTTCTTGGCATCGCGGGCGATCATCTCATGCACCAGGGTCACTAGGATGCGGCAGCCGGAGGCGCCGATTGGGTGGCCGATGGCGATGGCGCCGCCGTTGACGTTGACCTTGCTGACATCCCAGCCGAGCTCCTTGTTGACGGAGAGCGCCTGGGCGGCGAAGGCCTCGTTGGCCTCGATCAGGTCGAGGTCGTCCAGGCTCCAGCCGGCCTTCTCCAGGCAGCGGCGGGTGGCCGGGGCGGGGCCGATGCCCATGATGCTCGGGTCGACGCCGGCATTGGAGTAGGCGGCGATGCGCGCCAGCGGCTCCAGGCCCAGGGCCTTGGCCTTCTCGGCGGTGCACAGCATCACCACGGCGGCACCGTCGTTGATGGAGGAGGCGTTGCCGGCGGTGACGCTGCCGTCCTTCTTGAAGGCCGGGCGCATGCCGGAGAGCTTCTCGGCGGTCACCTCGCGGGGGTTCTCGTCGGTGTCGAACACCACCGGGTCGCCCTTGCGCTGGGGGATCTCCACCGGGACGATCTGGCCCTTGAACCTGCCTTCCTTGATGGCGGCGGCGGCCTTCTGCTGGGAACCGGCGGCGAACTCGTCCATCGCCTCGCGGGTGATGCCGTACTTCTCCGCCAGGTTCTCGGCGGTGATACCCATGTGGTAGTTGTTGAAGGCGTCCCACAGGCCGTCGTGCACCATGGAGTCCACCGCCTTCCAGTCGCCCATGCGCTGGCCGTTGCGTGAGTTGGGCAGCACGTGGGGCGAGGCGGACATGTTCTCCTGGCCGCCGGCGATGATCAGCTCGGCGTCGCCGCAGCGGATCGCCTGGGTGGCCAGGTGCAGCGCCTTGAGGCCTGAGCCGCACACCTTGTTGATGGTCATGGCCGGCACGGCGTCGGGCAGGCCGGCCTTGATGGCCGCCTGGCGAGCCGGGTTCTGGCCGACCCCGGCGGTGAGCACCTGGCCGAGCAGCACCTCGTCCACCTGGTCGCCGGCGACGCCAGTGGAGGCCAGGATATCCTTGATCACCAGGGCGCCCAGGTCGCTGGCAGGGATGCCGGCCAGGGAGCCGCCGAAGGCGCCGACGGCGGTGCGGCGGGCGGCAACGATTACCACTTCTTGCATGGGAGCACTCTCCTCGCTGGAAAGACGGGCTTGCGGCCTTGTCGCGACTGCCGGACACGACCGGGGTCTCTCAGCATAGGGGACTCTTGTGCGCCGCGGCAATGCCTGGGTGACGGCCATTGGTGGTACGGGCCGAGAGGGCGGCGGACCGAGGACCGCCGCGCCGGGGCTCAAGCCATCTGGACGGGGATGGCGTGGCTGGTATGGCTGACCACGTTACCTTCCTGGAGGTAGACCAGCGCCGGCTGGTGGCTGTCGAGCTCGGCGTCGCTGTAGTGGGCGTAGCTGCAGATGATCACCCGCTGGCCTTCGCTTGCCAGGTGGGCGGCGGCGCCGTTCACCGAGATCACCTTCGAGCCCTCCTCGGCGCGGATGGCATAGGTGGTGAAGCGCTGGCCGTTCTCGACGTTGTAGATCTGGATCTGCTCGTTCTCGCGGATGCCGGCCATGTCGAGCAGCTCGCCGTCGATGGCACAGGAGCCCTCGTAGTTGAGCACGGCATGGGTGACGCGGGCCATGTGCAGCTTGGCCTTGAGCATGATGGTGTACATCGGGGCAGGGTCCTCCGGGTGGGCCGCGTCAGCGCGGCAGGGTCAGCGTGAGGTTGTCGATCAGTCGGGTGGGGCCGAGGCGCGCGGCGGCCAGCAGCACCGCCTCGCGGGTGGTGGCGGTGACCGGCCCCAGGTCGGCGGCGCGCAGCTCCAGGTAGTCCGGCGTGAAACCGGCCTGGTGCAGGCGCCCGAGGCCCTCCTCGAGGCTCGGGGCGATCTCGGCGCCGCCTTCCAGGGCGTCGCGCAGCGCGCACAGTGTGCGATGGAGCTCGGGCGCGGTGGCGCGCTGGGCGCCATCCAGGTAGCCGTTGCGCGAGGAGAGTGCCAGGCCATCCTCGGCGCGCACGATAGGCACGCCGACGATCTCGATGGGGAAGTGCAGGTCGGCCACCATGCGGCGGATCACCGCCAGCTGCTGGTAGTCCTTCTCACCGAAGCAGGCGAGGTCGGGCTGCACCAGGTTGAAGAGCATGCCCACCACCGTGGAGACGCCGTCGAAGTGGCCCGGTCGCGAGGCGCCGCACAGGCCCTCGGTGACCTCGGGGACCACGATGCGGGTCTGGGCCTCGAGGCCGCGGGGGTAGACGGTGGCGGTATCGGGGGCGAACAGCAGGTCGCAGCCGGCCGCCTCGAGCCGCGCCTGGTCATCCTCCAGGGTGCGCGGGTAGGCGTCGAGATCCTCCCCCGCACCGAACTGCAGCGGGTTGACGAAGATGGTGGCGATCACCACCTCCGCCCGCTCGCGGGCGGCGGCGACCAGCGCCAGGTGGCCGTCGTGCAGGTTGCCCATGGTGGGCACCAGGGCGATGCGATCGCCGCGCCGACGGGCGTCGCCCAGCGCCTCGCGCAGGGCGGGAATCTCTCTCAGGGTACGCATGGCGAAGTTCCGGCTGGAAGCGGTCGTCAGACCGCGGTCAGAAACAGTGCTCCTCGGCGGGGAAGCGCCGCGCCTTGACGTCCTCGTGGTAGCGACGGAAGGCGCCGTGGATGTCCTCGGCCTCGGCCATGAAGTTCTTCACGAAGCGCGGCTTGCGCCCGGGGGTGACGTCGAGCACGTCGTGCATGACCAGTATCTGGCCGTCGGTGTCGGGCCCGGCGCCGATGCCGATCACCGGCACCTCCAGGGCCTCGCTGATGGCGCGGCCCAGGCTTGCCGGCACGCACTCCAGCAGGATCACCGAGGCGCCGGCCTCGATCAGGGTGCGGGCGTCCTCGAGGATCTGGCCGGCGCGCTCGGCCTCGCGGCCCTGCACCTTGTAGCCCCCCAGCTGGTAGACGGTCTGCGGGGTCAGGCCGAGGTGGGCGCATACCGGCACCCCGCGGCGGGTCAGCTCACGGATGCCGTCGGCCATCCACGCCTCGCCCTCCACCTTGACCAGCTCGGCGCCGGCGCGCATCAGCTCGCCGGCGTTCTCCAGCAGCCGCTCGGTGCTGGCGTTGCCCATGAAGGGCAGGTCGACCATCAGCAGGCTCGCCCCCTTGCCGCGGGCGACACAGCGGGTGTGGTAGCAGATCTCCTCGAGGGTGACCGGCAGGGTGCTGGCGTGGCCCTGGAGGACCATGCCCAGGGAGTCGCCCACCAGCAGCACCTCGATGCCGGCCTCGCTGGCGGCCCGGGCGAAGGAGGCATCGTAGGCGGTCAGGCAGCTGAAGGTCTCACCGGCGCGCTTGAAGGCCTGCAGCGTGCTCAGGGTGACGGGTTTCATGGCGTGCTCTCTCGGTTGTGGCGTCGGGACCCGGGCTGGACCGGCCCGTCTGACCCGCGATTGTTACCCGATTCGCCTTGCTGTGTCGATGGGTAACACTTTATCGGACCTGGCGCTCGTTCGGTAACACTCGCAGCGTCCCCGGGGCGGGGCGTGCGGCCTCCAGGTCGGCCAGGCGCCGGCCGTCCGGGAGGCTGAGCCCGGGCGCCACCGCCAGCAGTGGCACCACCACGAAGGCGCGGCGGGTCATCTCCGGGTGCGGCAGGGTCAGGCGCGGCAGCGCGAGACGGCTGTCATCGAACAGTAGCAGATCCAGGTCGAGGGTGCGGGGGCCCCAGCGCCGGCCGCGGACCCGGCGATGGCGCTGCTCCAGGGCCTGCAGCTGGTCGAGCAGTGCCAGCGGCGAGAGTCGGGTCTCCAGGCAGGCCACGGCGTTGATGAAGTCGGGCTGGTCCTGGGGGCCGACGGGACGGCTGGCGTAGAGCCCTGAGGCTGCCCGGCGGCGGGTCAGCGGTAGGCGGTCGAGGGCGTCGAGGGCCCGGGCGACCTGCGCATCGGGCTCCTCGAGGTTGCTGCCCAGGCCGACCCAGGCGCGGTGCAGGCTCATGCGTCGGGGCTGCCGCCACCGTTGTCGCGGCGGGGCTTGCGGCGCCGCCGGCGCTTCTTGCGTCCGGGCTTGCCGCTGCCGGCGGGATGGGCGCCGACCTTGTCCAGCAGCCGGGCCTGCTCGTGTTCGTCGGCGTCCTGGAAGGCGGTCCACCAGTCGCCGAGGCCTGGGGCGATCTCGCCGGCGGCCTCGCGCAGCAGCAGCATGTCGTAGGCGGCGCGGAAGCGCGGGTGCTCGCGGGTCTGGAAGACGCGGCGGCCGCGGCGCAGCGGCAGGCGCTGCTGGAGGTCCCAGATGTCGCGCATGGGCAGGCTGAAGCGCTTGGGGATGGCGACATGCTGGAGCTGGCGCGAGACCACCTGCTGGGACGCCGCCTGCAGCGCAGGGATCGGCGGCAGGCCCCTGGCCTCCTGCTCGGCCTGGCGCTGCACCACCGGGGCCCAGAGCAGGGCGGCGAACAGGAAGGCCGGGGTGACCGGGCGCTCCTCGTGGATGCGCCGGTCGGTGCTGGCCAGCGCCTCCTCCACCAGGCGCTCGGCCCAGGGCAGCTCGTCCATCGCCTCGGCGGCCTCGGGGAAGAGCATCGCGAACAGGCCGTAGTGGCGCAGCAGGCGGAAGGTCTCGACGCCGTGGCCGCCCATGAACAGCTTGAGCACCTCGTCGAACAGGCGTGCCGGCGGGATCTGCAGCAGCAGCGGGGCAAGCTCGCCGATGGGCGCCTCGGTGTCCGGAGCGAGGTGGAAGTCGAGCTTGGCGGCGAAGCGCACGGCGCGCAGCATGCGTACCGGGTCCTCGCGGTAGCGGGTCGCCGGGTCGCCGATCAGGCGCAGGGTGCGCGCCTCGATGTCACGCACGCCGTCGGCGAAGTCGTGGATCGAGAAGTCGGCGATGCTGTAGTAGAGGGCGTTGATGGTGAAGTCGCGGCGCAGGGCATCTTCCTGGATGTTGCCCCAGACGTTGTCGCGCAGCAGCAGGCCGTCGTCGGACTGTTGGGCGATGTGGTCGGCGTGATCGTCGCTCGGCTTGCCGCGGAAGGTGGTGACCTCGATGACCTCGCGGCCGAAGCGGACGTGGACGATGCGGAAGCGGCGACCGATGATCCGCGAGTTGCGGAACAGGCCCTTGACCTCCTCGGGCGTGGCGTCGGTGGCCACGTCGAAGTCCTTGGGCATGCGCCCCAGCAGGGAGTCGCGGATGCAGCCGCCGACCAGGTAGGCCTCGAAGCCGGCGTTGTGGAGCCGGTAGAGCACCTTGAGGGCGGCGTCGCTGAAGTGCTGGCGGGAGACCGGGTGCTCCTGGCGGGGGATGACGCGCACCTCGGGCAGGCCGGCGGCGGCCTCGGTGCCGAACAGCGACTTCAGGCTCTCGCCGGGACTCTGCAGAAAACGGGTAAATCCTTTGAACATGCGGCGATATCGACTCGCAGGGCGGAAAAAGCTCGTGACAAGCGTAGGGCCGTGAGTGTAGCGGACCCCCGGGGGCTTGCATAGCGGCCGCCTCTTGCCGTCAGGGCTAGCGCAGTGAGTAATGCTGCGCCAGGCTTTCCCGGCGATAGGCCGGCCCTTGCCGTCCGGTCGCCAGACGTAGAAGGGGGAGGCCGGATGGCCTCCCCCTCAAGCAGTGTGGCAGCGTCCGTGCTGCTGGTTCTTCTTCGTGATGGCACATCGCCTTGAATACGCACCACAGTCACCAAGGAGGTCAGGCAAGCAGTGTTGTTATCCTTGTTGGCGCTCCCGGTGGTGACCGCCTCGTATTCAAAACAATAATCCAACCACGACGGCAGTGAGACTGCCTCCCCCCGGCGTGTTGCTGTTGTTTCCGGGGGTGCGCCTGGCTGGGCCCGTTATTGTTGTTCGTGGGCGTGTGGGCCGGCGCGTCGCGTCCTGTGTCTTCCGGTGCCTCGGTCGCTGCGGTTGTTGTTGTTCGGGTCGATCGCGTCGACCAGAGCCGAGGAGCCGGGCACTCGATGCTGTTGTTGTTGTTCGGTCTGGTGCCGTATGGCGTGATCCGCTTGGGTTGTTGTTGTGGCGGCGGATCTGTGTCACCCGGGCTGCGCTGTTGTTGTTGTGGCGGGCAGCGGGCGACGCCGGAACTTGTTTTTCTTGCCCTGTTAGATAGCAGTCGGCGTGCCAGTCCTGTTTTATCCCTTTAATGACAGCACCTTACATGGGTGAGGCGACGGGCGGCGCCGGAGGAGTCCGGCGAGTGTTACCCGAATGGCACTGGGATGGGGCACTGGCTGTGTGGGACGGTAACAAATGGGGCAGGGTGGGCCGGTAACACCGGCCATGGGGCCTCTCCGGAGGTCGGGGCAGGCCTCTAGCACCATGGTCGCATGGACGTGGGGCGGGTCACTCGGCCTTGCGGCGCAGGCTTCTCTTGCGCGGGATGCCGAGGCGCTGACGGCGTTCCCACAGCGACTTGCGGCTGATGCCGAGCTTCTGGGCCAGCTCGGTCTCGCTCATGTGGTCTTGGTGCTCGAGGACGAAGTGCTGGAAGTAGTCCTCCAGCGACAGGTCGTCGTCGGGGGCGGTGGTGGCCTCGCCGGCAGGCGCGGGCTCCTCGTCCGGCGCGGTCGGCCGCCGTGGGGGAAGCGGGGCCTCCGAGAGCCCCAGGTCGTCGGGATGGATCAGGTGCCCCTCGGCGAGGATCACCCCGCGCTCCAGGGCGTTTTCCAGCTCGCGCACGTTGCCGGGCCAGGGGTAGTGGCGGATCTCGTCGCGGGCCGCCCGGGAGAGGCGCAGCCCCTCGCGGTCGTGGCGCCGGCAGGCCTTCTCCAGCAGGGCGTCGGCGATCAGCAGCACGTCCTCGTCGCGCTCGCGCAGCGGCGGCAGGTCGATCTGCATCACGTTGAGGCGGTAGTAGAGGTCGAGGCGGAACTCGCCGGTCTTCGACAGCGCCTGGAGGTCGCGGTGGGTGGCGGCGATCAGGCGCACGTCGACGTGGCGGGTCTCCACCGAGCCGATGCGGCGGATCTCGCCCTCCTGGAGCACGCGCAGCAGGCGCGCCTGGGCGTCCAGCGGCAGCTCGCCGATCTCGTCGAGGAACAGGGTGCCGCCGTCGGCGGCCTCCACCAGGCCGGTGCGCGCCGCGCTGGCGCCGGTGAAGGCGCCCTTCTCGTGGCCGAACAGCTCCGACTCGATCAGGGTCTCGGGGATCGCCGCGCAGTTCACGCAGATCAGCGGCGCCTGGGCGCGCCGGCTCTGCTGGTGGAGGGCGCGCGCCACCAGCTCCTTGCCGGTGCCGGACTCGCCCTGGATCAGCACGGTGACGTCGGCCGGGGCGGTCTTGCGGATCCGCGCGTAGACCCGCTGCATCGCCTCGCAGTGGCCGATCATCGGCCGCGCCTGGCCGTCGGGCTCGGCGACGTCGGGAGGCTCGGCGCGGCGACTGGCCTGCTGGTGCAGCACCCGCGCCACGGTCTCCAGCAGCTCGTCGTGGTCGAAGGGCTTGGCCACGTAGTCCACCGCGCCCTGCTTCAGGGCCTCCACCGCCGAACGCATGCTGGCATAGCTGGTCATGATCAGCACCGGCACCGGGGCGGCGCGCTGGATCAGCGCGGTACCTGGCTCGCCAGGCAGGCGCAGGTCGCTGATCACCAGGTCGAAGCGCTGCGGATCCCGGGCCATGGCCTCGTCCACCGCGCCGGCCTCCTCGACCCGGTAGTCGTGGCGCTCGAGCAGGCGGCGCAGGGCGCTGCGGATGATGGCTTCGTCTTCTACGATCAGGATCCGGCTCATCGGGGTGTCTCACCCTCCTTCTGGTGGCGCGGCAGCCACACCGAGATGCGGGTGCCGTGCGCGTGTCCCGGCGGCGGCGAGGCGACGTCGAGCCGGCCGTGGTGCTCGGCGATGATGGTGTAGACCAGCGGCAGGCCGAGCCCGGTGCCTTCGCCGGGGGGCTTGGTGGTGGTGAAGGGCTCGAACAGGCGGTCGCGCACGCCCTCGTCGATGCCGCTGCCCTGGTCGATGACGTCGAGGCGCACGCCATCGCCCTCCACGCGGGCCTCGATGGTCACGCCGTCGCCGGCACGGCTGGCGTCGCGGGCGTTGCTCAGCAGGTTGACCATCACCTGCAGCAGGCGCTGGGCGTCGCCCTCCACGCCGGCCTCGGCCGGGCAGCGGTTGTCGAAGCGGATATCGTCCCCCGAGCGGGCGAGGTGGATCAAGTGGATCGCCTCGTCCACCACCTCGGCCAGCAGGACCCGGTCCAGCGGGCGGTCGGGCAGGTGGCGACCGCCATGGGCGAAGCCCACCAGCGAGGAGACGATGCGCGAGACGCGGTCGGTGAGCTGCTGGATCTGCTCGGCGGTCTGCAGCACCTCGGGGTCGTCGGTGTCGTAGCGCAGGTTCTGGGCCAGCGAGGAGATGCCGGTGATGGGGTTGCCGATCTCGTGGGCGACCCCGGCGGCCAGCTGGCCGATGGAGGCGAGCCGTGCGGCGTGTACCAGCTCGTCCTCCAGCCACTTCATCTCGCTGTGGTCCTCCACCAGGATCACCCGTCCGCCGGGCTCGTCCTCCTCGCCGGCGAGCTCCGCCTGGTGCAGGCTCAGGTAGCGGGTGGTGCCCGCCAGGGTGACCGGCTGCTTGTAGAGCTGGGGCGCCTCGCTCTCGAGGACGCGTCCCAGCAGCTCGCCCCAGGGAGCGGGCAGGCCGTCGCGTCGCGAGCCGATCACGCTGGCGCCCTCGATGCCCGAGAGCCGGGCCAGGGCGTCGTTCCACATCAACAGCTCGCCATCCTCGCCGAAGGCGCATAGCCCCACCGGCAGCCGGGCCAGGGTGCGGCGGTGGTAACGGCGCAGGCCGTCGAGCTCCCGGGCCAGGCCGGTGAGGCGCGAGCGGTAGGCCTCCAGGCGGCTTTCGACGAAGTGGATGTCCTCGGTGGCGCCCGGCCCGCCCTGGCGATAGGGCAGGTAGCGATCGACGATGTCCTGGGCCACCGAGGGGCCCATCAGCCCGGAGAGGTTGGCCTGAAGGCGGTCACGCAGGCGACGCAGGGCGTAGGGGCGGCCCTCCAGCGGTGAGAGGCCGAGGTCGTCCAGGGCGCGGTCGACCTCGCGGCTGGCCACCGACTCGCCCAGGGCGCGGGCCAGCCGCGCCTTGAACTCCTCGCCGTTGGCCGCCTCCAGGGGCAGGCGCTTGGGGCGGATCACGGCGTCCACCGAGCAGGCCTCGGCGGCGGCGCGCTCGCCCTCGGAGGTGGGGGTGGCCAGCGAGACGACGATGAACACCAGGGCGTTGGTGGCCAGCGAGACCAGGGTGACGACGTACCAGTCGGGTTCGCCGGCCAGCACCTCGAGGCCGGGGGGCAGCAGCACCAGCGCGGGCAGCCCGGTGAGCAGCGGCAGCCACAGCCCGGCCAGCCACACCAGCACCCCGGCTACCAGCCCCGCGACCATCCCCTTGCGGTTGGCCCCCGGCCAGTAGAGCAGGGCCAGCAGGCCGGGCAGGCACTGGGCCATGCCCACGAAGGCGGCCAGCCCCAGGCTCGTCAGGTCGTGGTTGAGGCCCACCACGCGGTAGAACAGCCAGCCGCCCAGCACCACCGCCAGCACCAGGCCGCGGCGCAGCCACTGCAGCCAGCGGTAGAGGTCCTGCTGGGCCTCCGGCGGGTGGGCCACCAGGAAGACGTGGTTGACCAGCATCCGCGACAGCGCCAGGGCGATCAGCAGGGTGGTGGCGCCGGTGGCGGCCAGGCCGGCGAGGAAGGCCAGGGCCTGCAGCGCCAGCGAGTCGGAGAGGCCGAACGCCAGGTAGGCGACACCCAGCGGCGCCTCGGCCTCGAGCGCCTGACCGGCCCACAGGATCAGCGGCACCGGCAGCGCCATCAGCAGCAGGAACAGCGGCAAGGCCCAGCTGGCCTGCAGCAGGGTGTGGCGCGAGCGGGTCTCGGTGAACACCAGGTGGAAGATGTGCGGCATCATCAGGCCGGCGAAGAACAGCAGCAGCAGCGAGCGCCAGTGGGCGGGGTCGGTCTGCACCACGCTCGCCTGGTGCGCCTGGCCGGGCCCCTCGAGCCAGGCCTGGACGCTGGCCGGGCCGTCGAAGACCGCGAACAGGGCGAAGGCCCCGAGGCCCAGCATGGCGGCCAGCTTGATCAGCGAGGAGAGCGCCAGCACCGCCAGCAGGCTGTCGTGGCGGCCGTCGATGCGCCGGCGCCCGACGAACAGCATGTCGAACAGTGCCAGCAGCAGGCAGAAGGCCAGCGCCAGGGAGGCCGGCGAGGCGGCGCCGGTCATCAGGTAGATGGCATTGCCCATGGTCTGCACCTGCAGCGCCAGCAGCGGCAGCACCGCCAGCAGGCTGATCAGGGTGACCAGGCTGCCGACCCAGCGCGAGCGGTAGCGGAAGGCGAAGAGGTCGGCCAGGGAGGCCAGCTGGTGGGTGCGCACCATGCGCTGGATCGGCACCAGCAGCACCGGCGCCAGCAGGAAGGCGCCGGCCACCCCCAGATAGTAGGTGAGATAGCCGTAGCCGGCGGTGGCGGCGAGCTCCAGGCTGCCGTAGATGGCCCAGGCGCTGGCGTAGACCCCCAGCGCCAGGGTGGTGACCAGCGGGTGGCGGGTGACCCGGGTGGGCACCAGCCCGCGCTCCACCGCCAGCGCGCAGAGCAGCAGCAGCAGCAGGAAGCCGGCGCCCACGCCGAGCATGGTCACCAGGCTAGCGCTCATCGAGCTTCCTCTTCTGTTCCAGCCACAGGGTCAGGGCGATCAGCACGCCCCAGATGACGAAGGGTCGGTACCAGGCGACGCCGGGGCTGCCCCAGCCGCTCATCATCAGTGGCGAGAGCAGGTAGCCGCCCAGCACCAGGAACAGCATCAGCCGATAGACGTACATGGCGTCTCCTCAGGTCGGCGCCGCGAGCGGACGCTCGCGGTGCGGCTGGAGGCGCGCCACCGACCAGGCCGCCACGGCCTGGGCGAGCTGCTCGACCACCGGGGCGCTGGCGAGCCCTGCCGGCGGGGCCTGGTCCAGGGCCGTCAGGGCGGCGTGGAGCAGCGGGCGCACCGCCTCGTCGTCGGTGGGCAGCGCCGGCGCCAGGTTCTGCTTGGAGAGCTTCTGGCCGTTCTCGCCGACGATCAGCGGCAGGTGCAGGTAGCGTGGCTCGGGATAGCCCAGGGCGTGCTGCAACTGGCGCTGCCAGGGGGTGTTGTCGAGAAGGTCGAGGCCGCGCACCACGTCGGTGATGCCCTGGTCGGCGTCGTCCACCACCACGGCGAGCTGGTAGG
This sequence comes from Halomonas shengliensis, assembly GCF_900104135.1. Lineage (GTDB taxonomy): Bacteria > Pseudomonadota > Gammaproteobacteria > Pseudomonadales > Halomonadaceae > Halomonas > Halomonas shengliensis. The sequence continues at coordinate 201,752 of NZ_FNIV01000006.1, forward strand.
CCCACAGGCCGTCCTTGCGCCGCAGCACCACGTCGCCGAGCGTCGCCGGGTCGAAGCACTGGTGGCCGAACAGGCGATCCTCCCAGGTCACCGGGCGCAGCCCCAGGTCGCTGCGCAGCCGCCAGGCCACGGGCTTGCCGGGCTCGCGCACGCCCTCGCGGCACCAGCCGGGGTAGATGGGGTAGTCGCGCCACTGCTTTCGCGAGCAGCTGCAGGGGTAGGCCAGGCCCTGGTCGATCAGCCGCTCCAGGGCGGCCTGGTAGGCGTCGTCACGGTCGTGCTGCCAGAGCACCGGGCCGTCCCAGTGCAGGCCGAAGGCTTCCAGCTGGCGCTGGATGGCATCGGCGGCGCCGGCCGGGCAGCGCGGCGGGTCGATGTCCTCGATACGCAGCCGCCACTCGCCGCCGGCGTGGCGGGCGTCCAGGAAGCTGGCCAGAGCGGCCACCAGCGAGCCGAAGTGCAGCGGCCCCGAGGGGGTGGGGGCGAAGCGGCCGCGGTAACGGCTCATGGGCGCCTCCCGTCGCGGGCGTCAGACACGCAAACGGGCACCCTGGGGTGCCCGTCGCGGATGGCCGGTGCGTGCATCGGCATGCTCGGCTCAGCCGCCCAGCTGCTTTTCCTTGAGCTCGGCCAGCGTCTTGCAGTCGACGCACAGGGTGGCCGTGGGGCGGGCCTCCAGGCGGCGGATGCCGATCTCGACGCCGCAGGCCTCGCAGAAGCCGTAGTCGTCCTCGTCGATCTTCTCGAGGGTCTCGTTGATCTTCTTGAGCAGCTTGCGCTCGCGGTCACGGGTGCGCAGCTCCAGGCTGAAGCCCTCCTCCTGGGTGGCGCGGTCGGCCGGGTCGGCGTAGTTGTTCGCCTCTTCCTGCAGATGGCGTACGGTGCGGTCCACCTCTTCCATGAGCTCCTGCTTCCAGCCCAGCAGGATCTGACGGAAGTGCTCCAGCTGCTTCTCGTTCATGTACTCTTCACCCGCTGCCGGCTCGTAGGGGGTGAATTTCTTGGGCGCTTCCGTTTTCTTGTCGGCTACTGGCATGGGACTGCCTCGTTACTTGAGTGACTGCTGATCAATACCCGCCGCGATGCAAGGTATCTCACGCCAAAGGGATGCTTGTTTAGCCCAAATATCGGGGCTTTGCAACCTCCTCCTCGCCCCTGGCTGCGCCCCTGCCACCAAAGTCGTTACACTGTGGCCGCATCTGACGCTTTGACCAGGCCGCGGGGGCGAGGCTCCCCGGCGCCCCGTCCCCTTCCACAGGAGTCCCGCCATGGCGTGGAGCCCGCGCATCGATCGCATCGCCCCCTTCCGGGTCATGAGCCTGCTGGAGACCGCCCAGGCCCGGGAGGCCGCCGGCCATGACGTCATCCACCTGGAGGTGGGCGAGCCCGACTTCGCCACCCCCGAGCCGGTGGTGGCCGCGGGGCAGGCGGCGCTGGCCGCGGGGCACACCCGCTACACGCCGGCGGCAGGGCTGCCGGCGCTGCGCGAGGCGATCGCCGGCCACTATGCCGAGCACTTCGGCGCCGAGGTCGACCCGCGCCGCATCCTGGTCACCCCTGGCGCCTCCGGGGCGCTGCTGCTGGCCAGCCAGCTGCTGGCCGGGCCCGGCGACCGCGTGCTGATGGCCGACCCCAACTACCCCTGCAACCGCCACTTCATGGCCCTGGCCGGGGTCGAGGTGGACACGGTGCCGGTGGGGCCGGAAAGCGGCTGGCAGCTGGATGCCGAGCTCGTCGCGGCGCACTGGCGCGACGCCACCCGGCTGGCGATGCTGGCCACCCCCTCCAACCCCACCGGGCATATGCTCGATGCCGGGCGACTCGCGGCGGTGGCCGAGACGGTGGCGGCGAGGGGCGGCGCGCTGCTGGTGGACGAGATCTACCAGGGGCTCTGCTATGACCTCGCGCCGCTCTCGGTGGCGTCGGTCACGCCGGACGCCTTCGTGGTCAACAGCTTCTCCAAGTACTTCGGCATGACCGGCTGGCGGCTGGGCTGGCTGCTGGCGCCGGAGGCGGCGGTGGAGCCGCTCACCCGGCTGGCCCAGAACGTCTTCCTGGCCGCCCCCACGCCGGCCCAGCATGCCGCCCTGGCGGCCTTCACCCCCGAGTGCCGTGAGATCCTCGAGGCGCGGCGTGCCGAGCTCGGCCGGCGCCGTGATGCCCTGCTCGGCGGGCTGGCGCGGCTCGGCCTGGCGCCTTCGCTGCCGCCCCAGGGCGCCTTCTACCTGTGGCTCGACATCTCCCGCTACAGCGACGACAGCCAGGCCTTCTGCCGGCGGCTGCTGGAGGAGGAGAACGTCGCCATCACGCCGGGGATCGACTTCGCGGTGGCGGGCGGCGAGCGCCATGTGCGCATCGCCTTCACCACCGGGATCGCGCGCCTGGAGGAGGCGGTGGCCCGCCTCGAGCGCTTCCTGGCGCGCCAGTAGGCAGCGGCATGGAGTATCCCGAGCTGGTGCCCGGCACCCTGCTGCGGCGCTACCAGCGCTTCCTGGCCGATGTGCGCCTCGATGATGGCCGCGAGGTCACCGCCCACTGCCCCAATACCGGCTCCATGCGGGCGGTCAATGTGCCGGGCTGCCGTGTGTGGCTCTCGCCGAGCGACAACCCGAAGCGCAAGCTGGCCTGGACCTGGGAGCTGATCGAGCTGCCCCAGCCCGACGGCACGCTGGCACTCGCCTCGGTGCAGACCGGCCGCGCCAACCGCATCGTCGAGGAGGCGCTGCGCGCCGGGCGGGTGCCTGGGCTTGCGGGCTATGCCGAGCTGCGCCGCGAGGCGACGGTGGCTGCCGCGGGGGGGCAGGCCGCGCGACTCGACTTCCGCCTCGACGACCCCGAGCGCGGCACGGCCTTCGTGGAGGTCAAGCAGGTCACCCTGAAGGAGCCCGATGGCCACGGCTACTTCCCGGACGCGGTGAGCGCGCGGGGCCGCAAGCACCTGGAAGTGCTGGCGGCACTGGCCCAAGCGGGGCAGCGGGCGGTGCTGCTGTTCTGCGTGGCCCACGAGGGCATCGACGACGTGGCGCCGGCCGAGCACCTCGACCCCGCCTACGCCCAGGCCCTGCGCGACGCCGCCGGGCTCGGGGTGGAGGTGCTGGCGCAGCGCTGCGAGATCCGCCGCGCGGGGGAGCGGCCGGTGGCGATCCGGCTGGGCGAGCCGCTGCCGGTAGCGCTCGAGCGGCGCTTCCGCGAACCAGGTGGGCCGGCCTGATCGCCCCTGCCTGTAAGCCCTATCTGTCGATGTAGAAGCGCTGGATGAAGCTGACGTGCGCCGGCTCGGCGTTGCGGTCGTGGCGCACCTCGAGGTCGAAGCGCATGGGGGCGTCGTCGCGGATGCGGAACACCGCCACCTGGGAGGGGGTGTCGCCGATGCGCAGGGTGCGGAAGCTCAGCGGCTCGCCCTCCTCGTCGCCCACCTCGCCGACGCGCCCGTCGACCGTGGCCGGCACGCTGCGGGTGGTGCCGTCCGCCTGCTCCTCGAGCACGCTGACGTTGAGCAGCGCCAGGGCGGGGTTGCGCTGGATGCGGTGCTCGCGGGCCACCGCCTCGGGCAGGAAGCTGGTGCTCACCGCGCTGTAGTGGATCTGGACGTCATCTACCTGCTCGAACTGCTGGGCGGTGGCGGCAGCGGCCAGCAGGGACAGGGTGCCCGCCGTCAGGGCGGCCAGGATGCCTCGCTTCATCGTCTCCCTCGCATGTGTAGGCCCGTGGGCGCCGGGTCAGCCACGGCTGACCCGGAAGATCGCGATCTCGCCGAACAGGTTGGGCCACAGCCGCGAGGTCCAGTGTCCCTCGTGGTCGCCGATGCCCACCGCCCGGTCGGTGATGATCAGACCCTTGTCGCGACAGAGTTGTTCAAAGTCGTTGAAGGTCGAGAGGTGGATGTTGGGGGTGTCGTACCAGGCGTGGGGCAGCGACTTGGAGACCGGCATGTAGCCGCGGATGCCCAGGTGCACCCGGTGGCGCCAGTAGGCGAAGTTGGGGAAAGTGATGATCGCCTCGCCGGCCACGCGCAGCATCTCGTCCAGAGCACGGTCGGGGCGGCGCAGCGCCTGCAGCGCCTGGGTCATCACCACCAGGTCGCAGGCGTCGTCGTCGAAGTTGGCCAGCCCCTCGTCGAGGTTCTGCTCGATGACATTGACCCCGCGGGCGATGCAGGCGGTGATACCGTCCGGGTCGATCTCCAGGCCGTAGCCGGTGACGTTCTTGTCGCGGGCCAGGGCATCCAGCAGGGTGCCGTCGCCGCAGGCCAGGTCGAGGATATGGGCGCCGGCCGGGACCCAGTCGTGGATCAGCTTGAGGTCGGGGCGGGTCATGGGCGCTCCTCCAGGCCGAGGTCCCGGGCCACGCGTGCCATGAAGGCCGCGAACACCGCCTGGTAGCGGGGTTCGGGCATCAGGAAGGCGTCGTGGCCGTGGGTCGAGTCGATGTTGACGTAGCTGACCGCCTTGCCGGCACGGATCAGGGCGTCCACCAGCTCCCGGGAGCGCGAGGGCGGGAAGCGCCAGTCGGTGGTGAAGCTGGCCACCAGGAAGGGGCACTCGGCCGGGGCCAGGGCACGAGCCAGGTCGCCGCCGTGCACCGCCGCCGGGTCGAAGTAGTCCAGCGCCTTGGTCATCAGCAGGTAGGTGTTGGCGTCGAAGGAGGTGGAGAAGGTGTCGCCCTGGTAGCGCAGGTAGGACTCCACCTGGAACTCCACGTCGAAGCCGAAGTTGAAGTCGTCACTGCGCAGGTCGCGGCCGAACTTGTGGCCCATGGCGTCTTCGGAGAGGTAGGTGATGTGGCCCACCATGCGCGCCAGCTTGAGCCCACGCCGGGGGATGGCGTCGTGTTCGGCGTACCAGCCGTCGTGGAACTCGGAATCGGAGCGGATCGCCTGGCGGGCGACCTCGTTGAAGGCGATGTTCTGCGCCGAGAGCCGCGGCGTGGCGGCGATCACCGCGGCGCTGGCGACCCGCTCCGGGTAGCTCAGGGTCCACTGCAGCGCCTGCATGCCACCCAGGCTGCCACCGATCACCGCGGCGAAGCGCTCGATCCCCAGGCGGTCGGCCAGGCGTGCCTGGCTGTGCACCCAGTCGCCCACCGTCACCACCGGGAACTCCGGCCCCCACAGGCGGCCGGTGGCGGGGTTGACGCTGGCCGGGCCGGTGCTGCCGTGACAGCCACCGAGGTTGTTGAGCGAGACCACGAAGAAGCGGTCGGTGTCGATGGACTTGCCCGGCCCGATATGGGCGTCCCACCAGCCCGGCTTGCGCTCGTCCTCGGCGTGGTAGCCGGCGGCGTGGTGGTGGCCGGAGAGGGCGTGGCAGATCAGCACGGCGTTGGAGCGCTCGGCGTTGAGGGTGCCGTAGGTCTCGTAGACGAGGTCGTAGGCCGGCAGCGTCCTGCCGCAGGCCAGTTCCAGGGGGTCGTCGAAGTGCGCCGTCTGGGGCGTCACCAGGCCGACCGAGTCGCGTGCGATCTCGGGCATCAGTCGTTCCGTGTCCAGTCGTTGCGGGGCGCACCGCCGGTGGCGTCAGAGGCCCACCAGGGCGCCGGCGATCCCGGCGGCGCGGGTCAGCGAGGTCACCACGATACCATCGATCAGGCTGATGGCGATGAACACGAAGATCGGCGACAGGTCGATCATGCCCAGCGGCGGGATCACCTTGCGTACCGGCGCCATGATCGGCTCGACCAGCTGCATCACCAGCAGCGCGCCGGGGTGGCTGGCGCTGGGGGCCACCCAGCTGAGGATGATCATCACGATCAGCGCGAAGAAGTAGATCTTGAGGATGGCATTGGCCAGCGCCGCCAGGGTGCCGATGGCGACCCCGGCCACCGGCGGCATGCCGAAGCCGGCGACCTGCAGGATCACCACGATGCTGATCGCCTTGATCACGAAGCCGGTGGCCAGGGTGGCCAGGTCGAAGCGGCCCATGACCGGGCCGAGGAAGCCCTGGAAGGGGCGCACGGCGGGCTGGGTCACCCTGACCACCGACTGGCTGATGGGGTTGTAGTAGTCGGCCCGCGACGCCTGCAGCAGGAAGCGCAGCATCAGCAGGAAGATGTAGATGTTGACCAGGGTGTTGACCAGCATCAGGCCGGCGTTGCCCAGTTGGCTGCCCATATGGGCCCTCCTCGGGAATGGGGTTCGTGGGGTCGCGGCGGCGTCAGTCGCGGCCGAGCTCGTCGGCCATCTCGCGGGCGCGTGCCGCGCAGGCCTCCATCGCCTCGGCCAGGGCGGTGCGCAGGCCGGCCTGCTCGAGGTGCTCGATGGCGCGCTCGGTGGTGCCGCCGGGCGACATCACGTTGCGCTTGAGCTCGGCCGGCGGCTTGTCGCTGGCCATGGCCATCTTCGCGGCGCCGAAGGCGGTCTGCATCGCCAGGCGGCGGGCGGTGTCGGCGGGCAGGCCCAGCCGCACGCCGGCCTCCTCCATGGCCTCGAACATCAGGAAGAAGTAGGCCGGGGCGCTGCCGGAGACGGCGGTCACGGCCTCCAGCAGGGCCTCGTCGTCGACCCACTCCACCAGGCCGACTGCCTCCATCAGCTCGGTGGCCAGCCGGCGCTGGGCCTCGTCGACCCGGGCGTTGGCGTAGAGGCCGGCGGCGCCGGCGCCCACCAGCGACGGGGTGTTGGGCATGCAGCGCACCACCGGCAGCTCGCCGCCCAGCCAGCGCTCCAGGGTCTCGGCGGGCAGGCCGGCGGCCACCGAGACGATCAGCGGCCGGCGGGCCTGGGCGGCGTCGCGCAGCCCCTCGCACACCTGGCGCATGATCTGCGGCTTGACCGCCAGCACCACCACGTCGGCCTCGGCCACCGCGGCGGCGTTGTCGGTGGCGGTATGGATCCCCAGGCGCTCGCGCAGCGGGGCCAGGACGGCGTCATCGGGGGAGGTGGCGGTGATGGCGTCGGCGGCGAAGCCGCTCTCGATCATTCCGCCGATGATGGCGCCGGCCATGTTGCCGGCGCCGATGAAGGTGACTTGGCTTGCCATGGACTCTGTCCTGTGTCGCTCGACGAAAGGTGGCCGCCGGGGCGGCCACGGTGTGGGGTCAGGGGCGCGGCTCGCGGGCCCCGAAGATGGCGGTGCCCAGTCGCACCAGGGTGGCGCCCTCCAGCACGGCGGCCTCGAGGTCGTCGCTCATCCCCATGGAGAGGGTATCCAGCGGCGCCTCGGGGAAGCGCTCGCGGAGCGCCTCCAGGGCCTGGCGCAGGCGTGCGCAGGGCGCGCGCTGGGCGGCCAGCCCCTCGGCCGGGGCGGGGATCGCCATCAGTCCGCGCAGGCGCAGGCGTGGCAGGGCCAGCACCGCCTCGGCCAGGGCGGGCAGCGCCTCGAGGCTGGCCCCGGACTTGGATGCCTCGCCGCTGATGTTGACCTGCAGGCAGACCTCCAGGGGTGGCAGCGCCTCGGGGCGTTGATCGTTCAGGCGCCGGGCGATCTTCTCGCGGTCTACGCTATGTACCCAGGCGAAGTGCTCGGCCACCTCGCGGGTCTTGTTGGATTGCAGCGGGCCGATGAAATGCCACACGATGTCCTCGAGGTCGGCCAGCACCTGCTGCTTCTCCAGCGCCTCCTGGACGTAGTTCTCGCCGAAGTCGCGCTGGCCCAGGTGCCAGGCCTCGCGGATCATCTCGGCGGGCTTGGTCTTGCTCACCGCCAGCAGGCGAGCGTCGGCCACGGGACGGCTGGCGCGGCTCAGGGCATCGGCCAGGCGCTGGCGGGCGGCGGCGAGGGACTCGGCGAGCACCGGCCCCGTCATGTCTCAAGCTCTGTCATACTGGACCTCACAAGACGCACCACCATCGGGAGCAGGGAAAACGCATGGATATTACCGAACTGCTGGCGTTCTCGGCAAAGCAGAAGGCCTCCGACCTCCACCTCTCGGCGGGCCTGCCGCCGATGATCCGGGTGGATGGCGATATCCGTCGGCTCAACGTGCCGGCCATGGAGGACCGCGAGGTCCGCAAGCTGATCTACGACATCATGGCCGACCGCCAGCGCCGCGACTACGAGGAGTTCTTCGAGACCGACTTCTCCTTCGAGGTGCCGGGCATCTCGCGCTTCCGTGTCAACGTCTTCAACCACGCCCGCGGCGCCGGGGCGGTGTTCCGTACCATCCCCACCGAGGTGCTGACCCTCGAGGACCTGGGGCTGGGGCAGACCTTCCGCCAGCTCTCCATGCTGCCGCGGGGGCTGGTGCTGGTCACCGGCCCCACCGGCTCGGGCAAGAGCACCACCCTGGCGGCGATGATCGACTACATCAACGACAACCGCTACGAGCATATCCTGACCATCGAGGATCCGGTGGAATTCGTGCACCGCAGCAAGCGCTGCCTGATCAACCAGCGTGAGGTGCATCGCGACACCCACGGCTTCGCCCCGGCGCTGCGCAGCGCCCTGCGCGAGGACCCCGACGTGATCCTGGTGGGCGAGATGCGCGACCTCGAGACCATCCGCCTGGCGCTCACCGCGGCGGAGACCGGCCACCTGGTGTTCGGCACCCTGCACACCACCTCGGCGGCCAAGACCATCGACCGGATCATCGACGTCTTCCCCGGCGAGGAGAAGGCGATGGTGCGTTCGATGCTCTCGGAGTCGCTGCAGGCGGTGGTCTCCCAGGCGCTGCTCAAGCGCATGGGCGGCGGGCGTGTGGCGGCCCACGAGATCCTCATCGCCACCGCGGCGGTGCGTAACCTGATCCGCGAGGACAAGGTGGCGCAGATCTACTCCGCCATCCAGACCGGCGGCAATCTGGGCATGCAGACCCTGGATGCCTCGCTGGCCAAGCTGGTGGCGGACAACGTGGTGGCCCGCGACGAGGCCCAGGCCAAGGCCAAGAGCGTGCTGTGACCCGATCCCGGGGCAGCGGCGACACGGCAGACAACGACACGACAATGAAGAGGGAGCAGGGAGATGACGGCTCAAGAGTGGCTCAACCAGCTGCTGGACATCATGGTGCAGAAGGATGCCTCGGATCTGCTGATCTCGGTGGCGGCGCCGCCGACCCTGAAGATGGCCGGCCGGCTGACTCCCATGGGGGAGCAGGGGCTCTCGGTGGCGCAGGTCGACGAGCTGGTGGCGGCCTCGCTCCCCGAGATGCTGCGTGAACGCTTCGCGGTGGAGCACGAGGCCAACTTCGCGCTCAGCCTCAAGGGCAAGGGGCGCTTCCGCGTCAGCGCCTTCCAGCAGCGCAACCAGAAGGCCATGGTCATCCGCCGCATCGGCCTCGAGATCCCGCATCTGGAGGAGCTCTCCCTGCCCGCCACCCTCGGCGAGCTGGCCAACATCAAGCGCGGCCTGGTGTTCGTGGTGGGCGGCACCGGCACCGGCAAGTCGACCACCCTGGCGTCGATGATCCAGCAGCGCAACGAGACCCTGGGTGGCCATATCATCAGCGTCGAGGACCCCATCGAGTACGTCCACCCGCACAAGAAGGCGATCGTCAACCAGCGCGAGGTGGGCATCGACACCGAGTCCTTCGAGGTGGCGCTCAAGAACACCCTGCGCCAGGCGCCGGACGTCATCCTGATCGGCGAGGTGCGCACCCGCGAGACCATGGAGCACGCCCTGACCTTCGCCGAGACCGGTCACCTCTGCCTGGCCACGCTGCACGCCAACAACGCCAACCAGGCGCTGGATCGCATCATCAACTTCTTCCCCATCGAGCGACACTCACAGGTATGGCTCGACCTCTCCCTCAACCTGCGCGCCATCGTCGCCCAGCAGCTGTTGCCCACGCTGGATGGCGGGCGCTGCCCGGCCATCGAGATCATGCTCAAGTCGCCGCTGATCGGTGACCTGGTCCGCAAGGGGGAGGTCAGCGAGATCAAGAACGTCATGTCGCGCTCCCGGGAGCTCGGCATGCAGACCTTCGACCAGGCGCTCTATGACCTCTACCGGGCGGGACGGATCAGCGAGGACGTGGCGCTGGTGCACGCCGACTCCGCCAACGACCTGCGCATGATGATCAAGTTCGGCGGTGGCGAGGGCAGCGAGGGGGTCGGCCAGGCCAAGGAGGCGGCCAGCCAGCTCTCGCTGAAGCGCGACGACGACTTCTGAGGCGCGCGGAGGCATCGCTCAGGGGGCGTAGACGCCCCCCAGCACGCGAGGGCCGGTGGCACCGGTGACGCTTGGCAGGTTGCCCGGCAGGCCGGCCAGGCGGCGGTGGGCCAGCCAGGCGAAGGCCCCGGCCTCCAGCCAGTCGGCGGGCCACCCCCACTCGGCAGCGTCGTCCAGGCGTGCCTCCGGCAGGCGGCAGGCCAGCCGCGCCAGCAGGTCGCGGTTGTGGGCGCCGCCCCCGCAGGGAATCAGGCGCTCGGGGGAGGGCGCCTCGAGCCGCTCCCGTGCCATCTCCACCGCCAGGGCGACGCTGGTCGCCGTCAGCTCGGCCAGGGTCGCCTGCACGTCCTCGGGCCGCTCATCACCGCGCAAGCGACTCATCAGCCAGTCGAGATGGAACAGCTCGCGCCCGGTGCTGCGTGGTGGCGGCCGGTGGAAGAAGGGCTCCTCGAGCAGGCGCGCTAGCAGGGCCTCGTCGACCCGCCCCGAGGCGGCCCAGGTGCCGTCGGCGTCGAAGGCGCCGCCACGGTGGCGCGCATGCCAGGCGTCGAGCAGGGCGTTGGCCGGCCCCGAGTCGAAGCCCAGCGGCGCCCGCGGATCCTCGAGCGGCGGCAGCAGGGTCAGGTTGGCGAAGCCGCCGAGGTTGAGGACCAGCCGCCACTGCTCCGGGGCGCGGAACAGCGCCTGGTGGAAGGCCGGCGCCAGGGGCGCGGCCTGGCCGCCAGCCGCCAGGTCGCGGCGGCGGAAGTCGGCCACCACGGCGATGCCGGTGAGCTCCGCCAGGCGACTGGGGTTGTCGAGCTGCAGGGTGTAGGCGGGCCCGTCGGCATGACTCCCACTCGCATGACCATAGGGGGCGTGCTCGATGGTCTGGCCGTGGCTGCCGATGGCCGCCACCGCCTCCCTGGGGGTGTGGCTCTCGGCCAGCAGGGCATCCACCGCCGCGGCCTGGAGGCCACAGAAGGCCTCCTCGGCGGCGGCCAGGTCGGCGAAGCGGGCGGCGTCGGCATGGCACAGCCCCCACAGCCGCTCGCGCAGCAAGGTGGGCATCGGCTCGGCGTGGTGCGCCAGCAGCCGCGGGGTGGCGGTCTCCCCGGCGATCTCCACCAGGGCGGCGTCGATCCCGTCCAGGCTGGTGCCTGACATTAGGCCGATGAAGAGGGGCATGGCAGTCTCCGGGTCGGTGGGGCGTCAGCGCGCGGCGCCGTCTCATGCTACCATCCCGCCCCATCGCGTGGCCCTCGGGCCGGACAACCTGATACGTGGAGTAGGCGACGATGAGTGACGTGGCGAGCGCACTGGCGCTGCTGAAGCGGGGGACCCAGGAGATCCTGCTGGAGGAGGAGCTGGTCAAGAAGCTGGAGTCCGGGCGCAAGCTGCGCATCAAGGCGGGCTTCGACCCCACGGCCCCGGACCTGCACCTGGGCCACAGCGTGCTGCTGACCAAGATGCGCCAGTTCCAGGACCTGGGCCACGAGGTGGTCTTCCTGATCGGCGACTTCACCGGCCGCATCGGTGACCCCACCGGCAAGAACGTCACCCGCAAGCCGCTCACCGAGGAGGAGGTCAAGGCCAACGCCCAGACCTACAAGGAGCAGGTGTTCAAGATCCTCGACCCCGCGAAGACCGAGGTGCGCTTTAACTCCGAATGGTTCACCGCCATGAGCGCCGCCGACATGATCGAGCTGGCCGGGCAGAGCACGGTGGCGCGCATGCTCGAGCGGGATGACTTCGAGAAGCGCTACCGGGGCGGCCAGTCGATCTCCATCCACGAGTTCCTCTACCCGCTGGTGCAGGGCTACGACTCGGTGGCGCTGGAGGCCGACGTGGAACTCGGCGGTACCGACCAGAAGTTCAACCTGCTGATGGGGCGCGAGATCCAGAAGCACTTCGGTCAGGCCCCCCAGGTGGTGATCACCATGCCGCTGCTGGAGGGGCTAGACGGCGTGCAGAAGATGTCCAAGTCGCTGGGCAACTATGTGGGCGTGGACGAGTCCCCGGGCGCGATGTTCAACAAGCTGGTCTCGATGCCGGACAGCCTGATGTGGCGCTACTTCGAGCTGCTCTCGCTGAAGCCCAACGAGGAGATCGAGGCGCTCAAGCGTGATGTCGAGCAGGGTGCCAACCCGCGGGACATCAAGATGGCGCTGGCCCGCGAGCTGATCGGCCGTTATCACGGCGAGGAGGCGGCGGCCAATGCCCACCGCTCCGCCGGCAACCAGCTAGCCGAGGGCGAGCTGCCCGAGGACCTGCCCGAGGTGGAGGTAGACTTCGAAGGCAGCGACCAGGCGCCCATCGCCGCCGTGCTCAACCGCTCCGGGCTGACCAAGAACAGCGCCCAGGCCAAGGACATGCTGGGCAACGGCCGGGTCAAGGTCGACGGCGAGGTGGTCGAGCGCGACCACATGCTCGAGACCGGCAAGAGCTACGTCATCCAGGCGGGCAAGAAGCGCTATGCCCGCGTGACCCTCGTCTGAGTCGCGTCTCTCTATTGTCTGAGCCCGTCCAGGCTGCTCTGGTCACGACGCCCGCCCTGCGCGGGCGTTCGTGTCTCTAACCGGCGGTAAACCTGTCCACACCCGGGCGGTGCCGCGGGCGCCGAAAGGCGCTGTGGATAAGCTGCCATCGGCCCCCTGGCCATCTCCTGATCATGCTCGCGACACGCCCTCGATATTTTTCTTCACGAAGGCCTTGCACGGTCCCCGGGAAATCCGTAAAGTACGCATCCGCTGCCGGCGACGGGCCAACGTTGCTAGCGGTGGAAGTGGCAGAAGTGA
>NZ_FNIV01000012.1 GCF_900104135.1 Halomonas shengliensis
CGCCTCTCGGCGCCGGTAGCACCGTGGCAGACCACCAGACCTCCCAGGGTAAGACGCGCGACCTTCCCGCTTATGCCTGTCGGATTTACGTCATGGCGATCCGTGCAAGTATCGGGCTTTGATGATGCTTGCCATCTCACCCCGCCATGCCGCCTCGTATCCGCTTCCTGTTCGTCAGGCCAGCGTTTTGCCTCGGGCTGCCTTCAGATTCCCCCTCGCGGGGGACACCCTTGCCGTCGGCTAGCACTTCCCCTTGCCGGGCGTGCAGGGGACTTTCACCCCCAAGTCATCCCGAGGCACCACCCTCGGGAACAGCGCCAGTCAGGCGCTGCGCGCCATGCCTGGCGCACAAGCAAGAAACCCACCATCAGGTGGGTTTCTGGCCTTTCCTTGCGGCTTGTTCCTTGCCCCTTATACCTCCGGGCGAAGCCCGGTCAGGACTCGACCTTCGGCGGCTCCACCTCGAGCTTCTGGGCGGCGATCACCGCCTGGGTACGCGAGTGCACGCCGAGCTTGCGCAGGATGGCGGTGACGTGGGCCTTGATGGTGGCCTCGGAGACGTTGAGCTCGTAGGCGATCTGCTTGTTGAGCAGCCCCTCGGTCAGCATGTTGAGCACCCGGAACTGCTGCGGGGTCAGCGAGGCGATCGCCTCGGCGAACTTGGTCTCCTCCTCGTCGGCCTCGCCGATGGCCTCGGCCAGCTCCGCCGGCAGCCACACCTCGCCCTCGAGGATCTCGCCCACCGCCTCGGCGATCAGCTGCAGCGAAGAGGACTTGGGGATGAAGCCGGAGGCGCCGTAGTCGATGGCGCGGCGCACCACATGGGGCTCGTCGCTGCCCGAGACCACCGCCACCGGGATGTCCGGGGTCTGGCCGCGCAGCTGGATGAGACCCGAGAAGCCATGGGCCCCCGGCATGTGCAGGTCGAGCAGGATCAGGTCGGCATCGGGGTGGCGGGTGACCACCTCGGCGGTGGCCTCCATGGTGTCGGACTCCACGATCTCGGCCTGGGGCGCCAGCTGACGCAGCGCCTGGGTGAGGGCTGCGCGGAACAGCGGATGGTCATCGGCGACGATGAATTTCTGGGCAAAGGCCATGGATTCTCCTCCGGTTCCTCTGGCAGCGGGTCGCGCACCGCCACGCGGGCTCTTCTGTCGTGAGTCGCATGTTACCCCATGGCCGAGGCGATTCCCAAGCGCCACGGCCACATTGTCGACAACATTCCCGATGGCCGAAAAGAAGCCGGCCCCGAGGGGCCGGCTCGTTGGGCTCGGATGGCGACGAGCCAGGCTCGTCACCATGCTTTAGCGGTTGGCGCGATGCTCGATGAGCTCGTCCACCACGCTGGGATCCGCCAGGGTGCTGGTGTCGCCCAGGCCGTCGCACTCGTTGGCGGCGATCTTGCGCAGGATGCGGCGCATGATCTTGCCGGAGCGGGTCTTGGGCAGGCCCGGCGCCCACTGGATGACATCCGGCGAGGCGATCGGGCCGATCTCCTTGCGCACCCACTGGGTGAGCTCCTTGCGCAGCTCGTCGGTGGGCTCCGCATCGTCGTTCAGGGTGACGTAGATGTAGATGCCCTGGCCCTTGATGTCGTGGGGAAAGCCCACCACGGCGGCCTCGGCCACGGCCTCGTGGGCCACCAGCGCCGACTCGATCTCGGCGGTGCCCATGCGGTGGCCGGAGACGTTGATCACATCGTCGACGCGGCCGGTGATCCAGTAGTAGCCGTCCTCGTCGCGGCGGCAACCGTCGCCGGTGAAGTAGGCGCCCTTGTAGGTGGAGAAGTAGGTCTGGGTGAAGCGCTCGTGGTCGCCCCAGATGGAGCGTGCCTGGCCGGGCCAGGAGTCGGTGAGCACCAGGTTGCCGTCCACGGCGCCCTCGAGGGTGTTGCCCTCGCTGTCGAACAGCGCCGGCTGCACGCCGAAGAACGGCAGGGTGGCGGAGCCCGGCTTGAGCGGCGTGGCGCCCGGCAGCGGCGCGATCATGATGCCGCCGGTCTCGGTCTGCCACCAGGTGTCGACGATCGGGCACTTGGCATTGCCGATCACCCGGTAGAACCACTCCCAGGCCTCTGGGTTGATGGGCTCGCCCACCGAGCCGAGGATACGCAGCGAGTCGCGCTGGCTGGAGTCCATGACGTTGTCGCCATGGGCCATCAGGGCGCGGATCGCCGTGGGGGCGGTGTAGAGGATGTTGACCTTGTGCTTGTCGACGATCTCGCCCATGCGGCCATGGCTCGGGTAGCTGGGCACGCCCTCGAACATCAGGGTGGTGGCGCCATTGGCCAGCGGGCCGTAGACGATATAGCTGTGCCCGGTGACCCAGCCCACGTCGGCGGTGCACCAGTAGACCTCACCCTCCTGGTAGTCGAAGACGTACTGGTGGGTCAGGCTGGCGTAGACCAGGTAGCCGCCGGTGGTGTGCTTGAGACCCTTGGGCGCGCCGGTGGAGCCGGAGGTGTAGAGGATGAAGAGCGGGTCCTCGGCCTTCATCTCCTCGGCAGGGCAGTCGGTGGACTGGCCGTCGACCTGCTCGTGGTACCAGAGGTCACGCCCCTCCTTCCACTCGATCTCGCCGCCGGTGCGCTTGACCACCAGCACCTTCTCGCACACCTCGGTGCCGTCGCGGGTCAGGGCGGCATCGACGTTGTCCTTGAGCGGCACCTGCTTGCCACCGCGCACGGACTCGTCGGCGGTGATCACCAGCTTGGACTTGGCGCCGATGATGCGCTGGGCCAGGGCGTCCGGGGAGAAGCCGCCGAACACCACCGAGTGGACGGCGCCGATGCGCGCACAGGCCAGCATGGCCACCGCGGCCTCGGGCACCATCGGCATGTAGAGGGTGACCACATCGCCCTTCTTGACGCCCTGGGCCTTGAGCGCATTGGCCAGCTGGCAGGTGCGCTCATGCAGGTCGCGGTAACTGATATGGGCGGCGTCGTTGGGGTCGTCGCCCTCCCAGATGATGGCGGTCTGGTCGCCACGCGTCTCCAGGTGGCGGTCGAGGCAGTTCACACTGGCGTTGAGCGTACCATCCTCGTACCAGCGGATGTCGACGTTGTGCGGGTCGAAGCTGGTGTGCTTGATCTTGCTCGGGAACTTGAACCAGTCGACGCGCTTGGCCTGCTCGCTCCAGAAGGCCTCGGGGTCGTCCACGGACTGCTGGTACATGGCCTGGTAGGTGTCCTTGTCGGCCCAGGCCTTGGCGGCGATGGCATCGCTCACCGGATAGACGTTCTGCTGTTCGCTCATGGAGTTGCCTCTGTCCTTGGGGTGGCCCCGTCAGATGGATGGAAACCGGCGACTTGGTTGGGGTTGTTGACGCCGTCGGTGCCATGGGAAGTGTTTGGCCAGCATAGCGCCTCGCGGCGCCACTTCCCCTTAGACATTGGTATGATCAAAAATCCTTTTTATAACAAAAGCTTAAGTCGCATTTTCGAGCACCGAATCGCCACGGTAGACCAAGGTCTCGGCACAGTGCCGACAGCGGTAGCGGCGCCCCTGGCGGGCCAGGGCGTGGCGCCGCGGGGTGAAGGCGTGCTCCCGACAGCCGCAGGCGTAGCGGTGGGGGGCCGGGCTCGCCCGGCCGGTATCGAAGCGGTGGGTGGTGGAAGGCGGAAGGCCGAAGAGGCGGCGCATCACCGTCTGCCACTCGCGGCCATGGGGCCGGGCCCGCCGGCCATCCGACAGGTGGTGGACCAGCCAGTGGGCCATCTCGTGGGGCACCACCTCGGCCAGGAATGCCTCGCGGTTCTCGGCGTAGAGCACCGGATTGAAGCGCAGCCCGCCGCGGCCGAAGTGGGCCTGGCCGGCGCTCTGCCCGCGCAGGTCGAGCCATATCCGGGGACGCGGCAGGTGGGGATGGACCTCGCGACACAGCGCGTAGGCCGCCTCGACCCGCGCGTGCAGGGCCTGTGCCAGCCCCTCGCGGTCGAGGGTGGCGAGGCGGGCGGGGTCGGGGGGCGGCAGCGCGGCTCGGGTCATGGGGTGCTAGAATGGCGCCAGCGTCGCCCGGCGACAAGCCCCGCCGACGCCTCCATCCCGCCAGCGAGAGTGAGCGCTTAGATGTCCGACACCCCGCCGCCCGTCCCCCTGCTCGATGACGACGAGCTCGACCGCCTCGACGACTTCCTCGCCTCGGCACGCGTGCCCGAGGACGCCCTGGACCTGATCGGCACCCACGGCTTCCTGGTCGCGCTGGCGGTGAGCCCCCGGGAGGCGCTGCCGGCGGCCTGGGTGGCCGAGCTCTTCCAGGGGGAGCCCGCCTTCGCCGATGACGGCGAACGCGAGGCGATCCTCGGCCTGCTGGAGCGGCTGCGCCACAATGCCATCGCGACCCTGGAGCAGGGCGGGTTGCCGGAGCTGCCCTTCGAGCTCACCCTCGACGGCCTCCCCGCCGAGGAGACCCCCATCGGCGACTGGTGCGCCGGCTTCATGGAGGGGGTCTTCCTCGATGAACCCGCCTGGTTCGAGGAGGACGAGGAGGCCGCCGCCACCCTGCTGCTGCCCTTCATGGCGCTCTCCGGGCTCTTCGACGAGGAGCCGGACATGGCGGAGTTCGTCGCCGACGCCGCGCGTCTCGAGGCGCTGGTGCGCCAGCTCCCCGAGCTGGTGCTCGACCTCTACCTGCACTACCGCGTGCCACCGGAGAGCCCCAAGCCCACCCCGCGCCGCAAGAAGCCCGCCGGTCACGGCAAGGGCAAGCGGTAAGCGCCAAGCGCCGATGACCGGCGTGGCGCCGAATCTCTGATATGCCGAGGATTTCTTGGCGGCTTGGCGCTAGCGTAATCGGGTCAGCACCCCGTCCAGGGTGCCGAAGAGCCACTCCCGCGCCCGCTGCCACAGCGATCGTCGCGCCCAGGCCGCGGGCTCGATCTCACGGCTGGCGGCGTAGTGGCGCTCGAACAGCGCGGCCACCTCGCCGGCGAAGCGGCGGTCCTCCACCTCCTGGTTGGCCTCCAGGTTCCAGTGCAGGCTCCAGTGGTCGAAGTTGCAGGACCCGAGGCTCACCCAGTCGTCGGCCAGCGAGACCTTGGCGTGGATGAAGGTGGGCTGGAACTCGAAGATGCGCACCCCCGCCTTGAGCAGGCGGCCGTAGAAGCGCTGGCCGGCATAGCGCACCCCGGGGTGGTCATGGCGCTCGCCGGGCAGCAGCAGGCGGACGTCGACCCCACGGCGCGCCGCCCGCACCAGGCGCCGACGCAGGGTGAGGGTGGGTACGAAGTAGGGGGTGCAGAGCCAGAGCCGATGGCGTGCGGTGGACACCCGGCCGTGGAGCGAGTGGCGGATCGCCTGGTAGCGGTAGCCCTGGCCCCAGACGGCGCGCCCACGCATGCCGCGATAGCCCGCCGCCGGTCGCGCGGCGGTGGCCAGGCCGTGCACCAGCCCCGCGGCGCCCTCGCCGCGGGTCAGCGGCGAATCCCACAGTCGGCAGAACAGCCGGACCCAGTCGGCCACCACCGGTCCCTCGATGCGCACCGCCACCTCGTACCAGGCGTCGAGGAACTCGTCCACCGCGCCGAAGCCACCGGTGAAGGCGACCCGGCCATCCACCACCACCAGCTTGCGGTGGTCGCGGGTCAGGTTGCGCGCCAGGGAGTGCAGCCCCAGGGGGTTGAAGAAGCGCAGCGCCACGCCCCCCGCCTGCAGCCGCTCACGATCGTGCCCGGCGAGCCCCATGGCGCCATAGCCGTCGAGCAGCAGCAGCACCGCCACCCCGCGCTCGGCGGCACGCACCAGGGCATCGATCAGCGCCGAGGCGAGCCGCCCCGACTCCATCAGGTAGAGCTCGATCAGGATCGAGTCGCGCGCCTGCTCAATGGCCTCGAACATCGCCGGCAGGAAGCGGCTGGCCTCCGGCAGCAGCTCGACGTCGTTGCCTTCTCGCCAGATCCCGTGCATCCCTCGCCTCTCCGTCCGTCATTGCCATGCTCCGCGCCACCGCGCGCCGACTGACCCGGCGCCCTTCGACGACTATACTGGCACTCCCCTCCCTTTCCAGCACCCGGGGCAAACGGATGGCCTTGCTGCACTCCCTCACCGCGCCCCTGCGCGCCTCCATGAGCCGCCTCCTCGACGCCTGGGTGCGCCCGCGCCTGATCGAACCCGCGCCCGACGCCCTGGCCCTCGACCCCGGCCAGGCGGTCGTCTACGTGCTGCCCAGGCCCGCGCTGAGCGACACCTGGCTGCTGGCGGCGTTGACCCGCCGGCACGGCCTGCCCCTCGCCGCCGGCTCGGTACGCCTGGGCGAGCGACGCCTGCCCGGGGTGCTGGCCCTGCCGGCGACACGCCGCCGGCTGCTGGGGGGCAAGACCCGGGCCCGGCCGCCCTTCCAGGCGCTGGTCGAGGCGCTTCAGGCCGACCCCGCGCTGTCGCTGCAGCTGGTGCCGGTGAGCGTGTTCTGGGGACGCGCCCCGGGCAAGCGCTTCGGCTTCTGGCGCCTGGTCGCCGCCGACAGCTGGCAGCTCACCGGGCGGCTGCGCCGGCTGCTCTCCATGCTGGTCAACCGCCGCAGCGTGGAGCTGCACTTCGGCGCCCCGTTGAACCTGCGCGAGCTGTGCGACGGCCGCGACCCGGCACTCACCAACCGCAAGGCGGCGCGCCTGCTGCGGGTCCACTTCCGCCATGTGCGCACCCGGGTGCTGGGCCCCGACCTCTCCCACCGCCGTACCCTGATCGAGGGGGTCGCGACGAGCCCCGAGGTGCGCCGGGTGATCGACGAGCTGGCCGGCGAGGGGCGCCTGTCGCAACCCCGCCTGCGGGGTCGTGCCCTGCGCTATGGCCGCGAGATCGCCTCCAACATGACCTACCCGGTGCTGCGCTTCCTCGACGGCCTGCTGCGGCGCCTCTGGAATCGGCTCTACGATGGCGTCGAGGTCCGCGGCCTGGCCGAGGTCAAGGCGCTGGCCGAAGACCACACCCTGGTCTACGTGCCCTGCCACCGCAGCCATATCGACTACCTGCTGCTCTCCTACGTGCTCTACCAGGAGGGGCTGATGCCGCCGCATATCGCCGCCGGGCGCAACCTCGACATGCCGCTGGTCGGGCCCCTGCTGCGCCGCGGCGGGGCCTTCTTCCTGCGCCGCAGCTTCCGCGACAACCGCCTCTACGCCACGGTGTTCAACGAGTACCTGCACCGGCTGATCGCCCGCGGCCATCCGCTGGAGTACTTCATCGAGGGCGGCCGCTCGCGCAGCGGACGCATGCTGCCAGCGCGCCCCGGCATGCTGGCGATGACCCTGCGCTCCTTCCTGCGCAGCCACGCCGCCGGCCAGGCGCGCCCACTGGCCTTCATCCCCGTCTACATCGGCTACGAGCGGGTGATCGAAAGCGCCAGCTACCAGCGCGAGCTGCGCGGCGGCAGGAAACGCAAGGAGAGTCCCCTGGCGCTGCTGCGGGTGGTAAGGCATCTGCGCCAGCCCTTCGGCCGGGTCAGCGTCAATGTCGGCGAGCCGCTGGCGGTGGCCCCCTACCTGGACGCGACGCTGGGTGAGGCGTGGCGCAGCGACGGCGAGGAGCGTCCGGCGTGGCTGGGCGAGCTGGTGCCCAAGCTGGGCGAGACCTTGTGTCGGCGCATCAACGCCGCCGCCGCCCTCAACCCGGTCAACCTGGTCGCCCTGGTGCTGCTGGCCACCCCCCACCACGCCATCGAGGAGCGCCTGATGGAGCGCCAGCTCGCGCTGCTGGCGGCGCTACAGCGGCGACTGCCCGGCGGCGCGAGGGTCAGCCTGCCGGAGGGCGAGCCGCCGGCGTGGATCGCCCAGGCCCTGGCGCTGGGCATGATCCAGCGCCGCGAGCAGCCGCTGGGCGACATCCTGCTGGCCGACGCCGGCCAGGCCGGCCGGCTGGGGTGGTACCGCAACAACGTGCAGCACCTTTTCGCCCTGGCCGGCCTCACCGCCTTCGCCTTCCGCCACCAGCCGGCGCATCGCCTGGAGGCGCTGACCGAGCTGCTGGCACCGGGCTGGCCGATCCTGGCACGGGAGCTGATGGTGGCCCCGCCGGCCTCGCTCCACCAGGCGCTGGCGGCGATGCTCGACGCACTGGTGGCCCTGGGGCTGCTGGTGCCGGACGGCGACGCCGGCTGGCGGCGGCCCGAGGACGACGTCGAGGCCGGCGAGTGCCTGGACCTGCTGGGCCAGCTGATGCAGCCCTCCCTGGAGCGCGGCTACCTGCTGCTCGCGGTGCTGCTGGACGCCGGTCCGGCGCGCCTCGGCGCTGAGGAACTGGCCGAGCGCAGCCGCCGACTCGCCGAGCGCCTCGCCCTGCTCTCGGGGCTCGACTCCCCGGAGTTCTTCGACAGCCGGCTCTTCGTCGGCCTGGTGGACGGCCTCGAGCAGCAGGGGTGGCTATGGCGGGACGCCGAGGAGCGGCTGGTCTTCGACGCGCAGCTGGGCGAGGCGGCGCAGCGCTCGCGGCGGCTGTTCGATCCGGCGCTGCGCCACCGGCTGCAGCTAGTGACCCGTCGCGAGGCGGATCACTCCGCCGTCAGCGAGCGGTGCACATAGAGGTCGTAGCGGCTGGTCTTGCCCTCGAGCACATGGCGCGGCGCCGGCCCCGCGATGGGTGGTGCCTTGCGTGGACGCTTGACCACCACCCGATGGGTCGCCACGTCCAGAGCCGCCTCCAGGAGGCGCGGGGCGTCGGCGTCGTCGCCGGCCAGGGTGCGGAAGAGCCGCATCTCCTTCTTGACCAGCGCCGACTTCTCGCGATGGGGGAACATCGGGTCCAGATGCACCACCTGAGGCGGGAAGGCCGCCGCGGCCACCATGGCCTCGAGCTCGCGGGCCGCGTCGCCCCAAGCCAGGCGCATGCGCGCGGCAACCTCCGCCGTCTCGGCGTCCGCCCGGGCCCGCGCCAGGCCATCCTCGAGCAGGGCGAAGATCGCCGCCACCCGCTCCACCAGCAGCACCTCGGCCCCCAGGCTGGCCAGCACGAAGGCGTCGCGCCCCAGGCCCGCGGTGGCGTCCACCACGCAGGGCGTAACCCCCCTGGCGAGGCCGCAGGCACGCGCCACCAGCTGGCCGCGGCCTCCGCCGAAGCGGCGGCGATGGGCGGCGCGGCCGGCGGTGAAGTCCACCGCCAGCGGATGGCCGTAGCGCCTCTCGTCGCCGGCCAGCACCAGGCGCCCCTCGCGACGCGCCAGGGTCAACTCGGCCTCGACCTCCAGGGGCAGGCCGAGCCGCTCGGAGAGCGCCGCCAGCGCCTGCCCCTGCACCGCCACAGGGGCGCTCACCTGGCATTCTTCCACGCTACCTCGTTGCGCAGGTAGACCGGCTGGGCGAGATGCGCCGGCTGGCCACCACCGTCCTCGAACTCCTGCATGGCGAGCAGCGCCATGTCGGCGGCATCCGCCTCCACCTCGGGCAGGTGCTGGCCGAGCCCGGCCTGCACCTCGGCGGGCATGCGCTCGAGCAGCGTCCAGCCGGAGCCCACCCCGACCCAGTCGTGGTCGTCGTGGCCCGCCGGCAGGCGCAGGCGCTCCGGTGCCATCACCGCCTCGTCCAGCAACCGCTCCGGCCGACCGCCGGCGCACTGCCAGGCGGCCACGTAGATCTCGCCCATGCGCGCGTCCAGGGCGGTGACCAGCCAGCGGAAGTGGTGCCGGCGATGGGCGCCCAGGGCCAGGGCCGCCAGGGTGGAGACGCCGACCAGCGGGCGGTCGAGGCCGTAGGCGAGCCCCTGGGCGGCGCCGGCGGCGATGCGCAGGCCGGTGAAGGAGCCGGGGCCATGGCCGTAGGCGATGGCGTCGAGCTCGGCGGGCGCCACCCCGGCCTCGGCCAGCACCTCGTCGACCATGGGCAGCAGGCGCCGGGTGTGCTCGCGGGGGGTCAGCGCGAAGCGGGAGAGCAGTTCGTCGTCGGCGCCGGGGCGCCGCCGCAGCAGCGCGGCGGAGCAGGCGCTCGACGAGGCATCCAGGGCCAGCAGGATCGACATGGCAATACCATCCGGGAAAAATGGGCAGCCATTATACGTGGCCAGGCCCCGAACGACGATGGCCCGCTCGAGGCGGGCCATCCGAGTGAAAGCGCTGTCGTAACTTCGAGGGGCGCCGGGGACAGGCCTGGAGGGGGTCCGCAGGACCAGGGATGGCCGAGGTAGCGCCCAGGGAGGGGTTCACAGCGCCCCCGATCAGGCCTGTCGCCGGGTAAGCCCCGACGGACAGGGCTCGATCAGCCCTCCAGCGCCTTGAGCACCTGGGCCTTGATGTCGTCGACGCTGCCGATGCCCTCGACGCGATGGTAGGCCGGGGCGGCCTCGGGGTCCTGCTCGGCCCAGGCCTGGTAGTAGTCGACCAGCGGCGCAGTCTGCTCGTGGTAGACCGCCAGGCGGTTGCGCACGGTGGACTCGCGGTCGTCGTCGCGCTGGATCAGCGCCTCGCCGGTGACGTCGTCCTTGCCGGCCTCCTTGGGCGGGTTGTGGTCGACGTGGTAGACCCGGCCCGAGCCCGGGTGCACGCGGCGACCGGCCAGGCGGTTGACGATCTCCTCGTCGTCCACGGCGATCTCCAGCACGTGGTCCAGCTTCACCCCGGCCTCCTTCATGGCGTCGGCCTGGGGAATGGTGCGCGGGAAGCCGTCGAACAGGAAGCCGTTGGCGCAGTCGGGCTGTGCGATGCGCTCCTTGACCAGGTCGATGATGATGTCGTCGGAGACCAGCCCACCGCTGTTCATGATCTCCTTGACCTTGACGCCCAGCTCGCTGCCCTCCTTGACGGCGGCACGCAGCATGTCGCCGGTGGAGATCTGCGGGATGTTGAAACGCTCGCAGATGAACTGGGCCTGGGTGCCCTTGCCGGCACCGGGGGCGCCCAACAGGATCAAACGCATGATCGAGTCCTCGTGGTCAAGTGGTTGTCAGTAATGAAGAAATCGTGGGTGGTGAACGATAACCGCGGCCCGGGACCAGCACAAGCGCCACCCCCTTCCCCACTCCCGCCAAGGCACGAAAACGTCTTGCATTTCAACGCTCTCGCCCCGGGTTGCACTTTGGTCTTGGCGCACCGTGCCGGGCCGAAAATGACGACGGCGCCCCGCGGGGCGCCGTCGTCCTGGCAGGGGCGAGCCTGGCCCTAGAGCAGCAGTCGACGGATGTCGGTAAGCAGCTGCCCCAGCAGAGCGGTGAAGCGCGCCGCGTCGGCCCCGTTGACCGCGCGGTGGTCGTAGGAGAGCGACAACGGCATCATCAGCCGCGGCTGGAAGGCCGCCCCGTCCCACACCGGCTTCATCGACGCCTTGGAGACGCCGAGGATGGCGACCTCCGGGGCATTGACGATGGGGGTGAAGGCGGTGCCGCCGATGGAACCCAGGCTGGAGATGGTGAAGCAGCCGCCGGTCATCTCCTCGCGCTTGAGCTTCTTCGACTGCGCCTTCTTGGCCAGCTCCACGGATTCCTTGGCGAGGTCGATCAGCGATTTCTTATCGGCGTCGCGGATCACCGGCACCATCAGGCCGTCCGGGGTGTCCACGGCGACGCCGATGTGCACATACTTCTTGTGCACCACCGTCTCGCCGTCGCTCTTCAGGCTGACGTTGAACTGCGGGTACTGGCGAAGGGCGTAGGCGCACGCCTTGATCAGGAAGGGCAGCGGCGTGAGCTTGGCACCCTGGGCCTCCGCCTCGGCCTTCATGGACTTGCGGAAGGCCTCCAGCTCGGTGATGTCCGCCTCGTCGAACTGGGTGACATGGGGCAGGTTGACCCAGCTGCGGTGCAGGTTGGTGGCGCCCATCTTCATCAGGCGCCCCATGGGCTGCTCTTCCACCTCGCCGAACTGGCTGAAGTCCTGGTCGGGGATCGGCGGGATGCCGGAACCGGCCGCCGCGGGCGCGCCAGGGGCGGCCTGGGCCTGGGCCTTGCCTTGGTTGGCCATCACCTGCTTGACGTAGGCGTGGACGTCCTCCTTGAGCACGCGCTGCTTGGGGCCGCTGGGCGGGACCTGGGTCAGGTCGACGCCGAGCTCGCGGGCCAGCATGCGCACCGCCGGGCCGGCATGGACCAGCTTGCCCTCGCGGGGCTTGTGGGACGCCATCTCGGCCTCGGGACTCGGGGTACCGGCCGGGGTGGGCGCCGGCTTATCGGCCTGGGGCTTCTCGGCTTGAGACGCCTCGGCCGGCTTCCCGCTCGCCTTGCCTCCGCTCGAGGCGGGCGCGGGGGCGGCGCCGGCGGTCTCGATGATGCCGATCAGGTCACCCTCGGAGACGCTGTCGCCCTCCTTGACGGCGAGCTCCACCAGCCGGCCCTTGTGAGGACTCGGCACATCCATGGAGGCCTTGTCGGACTCCAGGGTGATCAGCGGCGTCTCCTCCTCGACCTCGTCGCCCTCGGCCACGGCCAACTCGATGATCGGCACGTCGCTGGCGCCGCCCAGGTCCGGCACCCGGACCTCATGGCGCTGCGGCTCGCCGCCGCCCTGGGGGGCGGGCTCTGACTCGGGCTCGGGCTCGGCGGCCGCCTGGGACTCGCTCGCCGCGGGCGCGGGGGCCTGCCGTGCCTCGCCGCCCTCGTCGGTGATCTCCATGGTACCGATCAGGTCGCCCTCGGAGACGGTGTCGCCCTCCTTCACGGCCAGGGAGACCAGCCTGCCGGCATGGGGGCTGGGCACGTCCATGGAGGCCTTGTCGGACTCCAGGGTGATCAGCGCCGCCTCGAGGTCGACCTCATCGCCCTCGGCCACCGCGACCTCGATCACCTCGACGTCGCTATCGCCGCCGAGGTCGGGCACGGTGATCTCCACGGTGCGCTTGCCGCCGCCGGCCTTGGCCGCCGGCGTCTCGGTGTCGGGCGCCGGGGCCTTCTCGGGCGCCGGTGCGGCCTTCTCCTCGGCCTGGTCCGCCGCCGGCGTGGCGTCGCCGCCGCCCTCGATCTCGAGTTCGACGATGTCGTCACCCTCGGAGACGGTGTCGCCCTCCTTGACCAGCACCTTAACCACCTTGCCGCCCTTGGGCGAGGGCACGTCCATGCTGGCCTTGTCGGATTCCAGCGTGATCAGGGTGTCCTCGGCGTCGATGACGTCGCCTTCCGACACCGCGATCTCGATGATCTCCACATCGGTATCGCCGCCGATGTCCGGTACTTTGATGATTTCGCTACTCAAGGTCGCGCTCCTTCCAAATCGTGCCTGGAGGGGGCGGGCACGGGCCCGCCCCACCGGATCAGTCGGTCAGCGGATTCGGCTTGGCCGGATCGATGTTGTACTTCGCCAGCGCCTCGCCGATCACCTTGCGCTCGAGCTCGCCGCGCTCTGCGAGCGCCTTGAGGGCGGCCACGGCGACGAAGCGGCGATCCACCTCGAAGAACTCGCGCAGCTTCTCGCGGGTATCGGAGCGGCCGAAGCCGTCGGTCCCCAGCACGTGGTAGTCGGTGGGCACCCAGGCACGCACCTGGTCGGCGAACAGGCGCATGTAGTCGGTGGCGGCGACCGCCGGCCCCTGGCGACCCTCCAGGCAGCGGGTGACGTGGGGCTTGCCCGGCTCGGCCTCGGGGTTCAGGAAGGCCTCGCGATCCAGGCCCAGCGCCTCGCGACGCAGCTCGCTGAAGCTCGGCACGCTCCAGATGTCGGCGCCCACGCCCCAGTCGTCGCGGAGCAGCTCGGCGGCGGCCTCCACCTCGCGCAGGATGGTGCCGGAACCCATCAGCTGCACGCGGGCCTTGTCGCCCTGGGTCTCGCGCAGCAGGTACATGCCCTTGATGATGTCGTCCGCGGGCACCTCCTCCATCTCGGGGTGCTCGTAGTTCTCGTTCATCACCGTCAGGTAGTAGAAGCAGGGCTCCTTGTCGACGAACATCCGGGTCAGGCCACTCTGCACGATCACCGCCAGCTCGTGGGCATAGGTGGGATCGTAGGTGCGGCAGTTGGGGATCATCGACGCCTGCAGGTGGCTGTGGCCGTCCTGGTGCTGCAGGCCCTCGCCGTTGAGGGTGGTGCGGCCGGCGGTGCCGCCGACCAGGAAGCCGCGCGCCTGCAGGTCACCGGCCGCCCAGGCCAGGTCGCCGATGCGCTGGAAGCCGAACATCGAGTAGTAGATGTAGAAGGGCAGCAGCGGCAGGCCGTGGTTGGCGTAGGAGGTGGCCGCGGCGATCCACGAGGACATCGCACCCGCCTCGGTGATGCCCTCCTCGAGCACCTGGCCGGCCTTGTCCTCGCGGTAGAACATCAGCTGGCCCTTGTCCATGGGCTCGTACTTCTGGCCCTCGGAGGTGTAGATGCCGAGCTGGCGGAACATGCCCTCCATGCCGAAGGTGCGCGCCTCGTCGGGGACGATGGGCACCACCTGCTTGCCGAAGCCCTTGTGCTTGACCAGGCCGTTGAGCACCCGTACGAAGGCCATGGTGGTGGAGACCTCGCGGCCCTTGGAGCCGCCCATCTGGCTGGCGAAGATCTTGTCGTCCAGCCCCGGAATCTCCAGCGCCTCGAAGTCGTGCTGGCGCGCCGGCAGGTAGCCGCCCAGCCGCTCGCGCTGGAGATGCATGTACTTCATCTCCGGCGTGTCGTCGGCCGGCTTGTAGTAGGGCATGTCGTGCTCGATCTCCTCGTCGGAGATCGGGATGCCGAAGCGGTCGCGGAAGCGCTTGAGCACCTCGGGATCGTCGATGGACTTGACCTGGTGGGCCTCGTTGTCGGCCTCGCCGCCGTCGGCACCCAGGCCGTAGCCCTTGACGGTATGCGCCAGCACCACGGTGGGACGCCCGTTGGCGTTGTTCACCGCCTGGTGGTAGGCCGCGTAGACCTTGAACGGGTCATGGCCGCCGCGGTTGAGCTTCCAGATGTCCTCGTCGGAGAGGTCCTTGACCATCTCGGCGGTCTCGGGGTACTTGCCGAAGAAGTTTTCCCGGGTATAGGCCCCGCCGTTGGCCTTGCAGTTCTGGTACTCGCCATCGACGGTCTCGTCCATGACCTTCTGCAGCACCCCCTTCTTGTCCTTCTCGAAGAGCGGATCCCACAGGCGGCCCCAGACCACCTTGATGACGTTCCAGCCGGCGCCCCGGAACACGCCCTCCAGCTCGTCCATGATGCGCGAGTTGCCGCGCACCGGACCGTCGAGGCGCTGCAGGTTGCAGTTGATCACGAAGATCAGGTTGTCGAGCTTCTCGCGGCTGGCCAGATGAATGGCGCCCAGGGACTCCGGCTCGTCACACTCGCCGTCGCCCATGAAGCACCAGATCTTGCGATCCTGCATCGGCTGCAGGTCGCGCTGATCCAGGTACTTCATGACGTGGGC
Organism: Halomonas shengliensis; assembly: GCF_900104135.1. Classification (GTDB taxonomy): domain Bacteria; phylum Pseudomonadota; class Gammaproteobacteria; order Pseudomonadales; family Halomonadaceae; genus Halomonas; species Halomonas shengliensis. The sequence goes on from NZ_FNIV01000012.1 coordinate 15,221, forward strand.
CTGGTAGATCGCCATGATCGGGCCCAGGCCCATGGAGACCGTGGGCAGCTGCCAGAAGTCGGGCATCAGCCAGGGGTGCGGGTAGGACGAGAGCCCGTTGCCGTCGACCTCCTGGCGGTAGTTGTCCATCTGCTCCTCGGTCAGTCGTCCCTCGAGGAAGGCGCGGGCGTAGATGCCCGGGGAGCTGTGGCCCTGGATGAACACCAGGTCGCCCTGGAAGTCGCCGTTGGGGGCACGGAAGAAGTGGTTGAAGCCCACCTCGTAGAGGGTGGCGCTGGACATGTAGCTGGCCAGATGGCCGCCGATGCCCTTCTGCTTGCGGTTGGCGCGGGTCACCATCGCCGCCATGTTCCAGCGGATCATGGAGCGGATCTTGCGCTCCATGAAGAGGTCGCCGGGCATCGGCGCCTCGCGGTGCACCGGGATGGTGTTGCGATGCGGCGTGGTCGCCGAGAAGGGGGGCTGGGTACCGTCGCGGCGCAGGCGGTCGGCCAGGCGCGTGAGCAGGTACCGGGCGCGCTCCTCGCCCTCATGATCCAGAACCGATTCGAGGGATTCCAGCCACTCTTCGGTCTCGACCGGATCGAGATCCTCTCTTGCCTCCAGACTCATAGACGTCTCTCCGAATGACGATGGGATGTCGTGTGCTCGCTGAGCGGGCAGCAGGCGCCCTCTCGCCAGAGAGGCAGCACGCCGCATGACAACGTTGTAATTTTTCTACAGGACGGGCGTCGGACGCACCGTTTCTGCGTGGAAGATACCGTATACGCCCCGCCCTGCCAATTCAACAAGGATTGGAATTATTTTCCACAAACAAGGCATTGCACCGCAGCACAAGGGCTTGCGAGACACCAGGCAAGATGATTCCGACGAAGGTCAAGGGGTTGTAAGTAAACTACCGTTTGAAGCAAGCGAGCGGCCTGCCTCTCCCCCGTCAGTCCGGCTCCCGCCGCGCGGCCAGGCGCTGCCGCCAGTAGGCCCAGTCGAAGGCGGGTCCGGGGTCGGACTTGCGCAGCGGCGCCACCTCGGCATGGCCGGCGATGCGCGAGGCGTCCAGGGCGGGATAGGCGGCGAAGAGCGCGCGGGTGACCTCGGCCAGGCGCTCGTACTGGGCGGCGGTGTAGGGCGAGACCTCGTCGCCCTCCAGCTCGATGCCGATGGCGAAGTCGTTGAGGGCGGCCCTCCAGCGCGCACCATCGCGCCAGCGGGAGCGCCCGGCGTGCCAGGCGCGGCGCCGGAAGGGCACGAACTGCACGCACTCGCCGTCGCGACGGATCAGCAGGTGGGCCGAGACCCGCAGCCCCTGGATGGCGGCGAAGAAGGGGTGTGCCGACGGATCGAGGCGGTTGGTGAAGAGGCGCTCGATGGCATCCCCGCCGAACACCCCCGGCGGCAGGCTGATGGAGTGCAGCAGCAGCAGCGACACCTCGCCCTCCGGCCGCGCGTCGCAGTTGGGCGAGGGCACCCGCCGCGCCGAGGTCAACCAACCCTGTTCGATCACCATGCCCCTCCCCTGACGTGATTCGAGTGGATTGCCTATAATGGGCGCCCCCGGCCGGCTCGGCCACCCCACCTCGACCCGTGAGGCAACGCATGCACTACCAGGACGCCCTAGCCGAAGAGATCCGCGACGCCGCCGCCCGCCTGCTGGCCGAGGACGTCGGCCCCGGCGACATCACCGCCGGGCTGATCCCCGCCGAGCAGCATGCCCAGGCCCGGGTCATCACCCGCGAGGCCTGCGTGCTGTGCGGGGTGGCCTGGGTCGACGAGCTGTTCCGGCGCCTGGATCCCACGGTGGCGCTACGCTGGCAGGCTGCCGACGGCGACCGCCTGGAGGCGGGCCAGGCCTTCCTCGAGCTCGAGGGCTCGGCACGCAGCCTGCTGACCGGCGAGCGCGCCGCGCTCAACCTGCTGCAGACCCTCTCCGCCACCGCCACCCGCACCCGCCACTACGTCGACCTGATCGGAGACACCGGGGTGCGCCTGCTGGATACCCGCAAGACCCTGCCCGGCCTGCGCCTGGCCCAGAAGTACGCGGTGGCCTGCGGCGGGGGACACAACCACCGTCTCGGCCTGTGGGACGCCTTCTTGATCAAGGAGAACCATATCGCCGCCTGCGGCGGCATCGCCGCGGCGGTGCAGGAGGCCCGCGATATCGCCCGCGACCTGCCGGTAGAGGTGGAGGTGGAGACCTTCGAGGAGCTGGAGCAGGCGCTGGCCGCCGGGGCCGACGTGATCATGCTCGACAACTTCAGCCTTGACGAGCTGCGCGAGGCGGTGCGCCGCGGCGCCGGCCGCGCGATCCTGGAGGCCTCCGGCAACGTCGACGAGACCACCCTGCGTGCCATCGCCGAGACCGGCGTCGACTGCATCTCCAGCGGCGCCCTGACCAAGGACGTCAAGGCGATCGACCTCTCCATGCGTCTGCTGGACTGAGACGGATCGACCGGGCGCCGACGGGAGGCGCCCTCAGGTCTCCAGCGCCACCAGGCGCTTCTCCAGGCGGTGGCGCGGCAGCCGCTCGCCGCCGCGCTCGACCCACTCCTGCCCCAGGTCGCGCCAGCCGCGGCGCACCAGCCCCTCGGCCAACAGCAGGCTCGCCTCGATGCTGGCCCGCCCCACGCCCTGCTCTACCAGCAGCCGCTCGGCGTGGATCAGCAGGGTCGCGCCGATCCCGCGACGCGCAAGCGACGGCCAGACGTAGAGGGTCACGATGCGCCCGCGCGCCGGCTCGAGCTCCAGGAAGCCCACGCAGCGCCCGTCGCACTCCGCCACCAGGGTGGTGTAGAGCGCCTGGCGCGCCGCCCAGGCGCTGGCGTCGCGCGGCAGCGCCGAGACCCAGGCCTCGCGCTGGGCCACGCTGTAATGGGCCATGGCGCCCTGCATCACGGCGTGGTGGAAGACCTCGGCCTGGTCGGCGCCGTCACGCGCCCGCGCCTCGCGATAGCGGATCCGCGGGCCGCGCCGCGAGGCGGCCTGGCCGGCGTCCGCGTTGGGGGTGTCGTTCATGGGGGTTCTCGTGCCGGGATGTTGCCGAGAGCCTACACAAGGGCGCCGGTCCCGCCAACCGGCCTCGCCGCCGCGGCAGGCGGCAGGCATAATGCCCGCCATGAGCGTCTCCGCCCCCCTTCCCAACATCACGCTGTCGCCCATCGGCGTCATCGAGAGCGACTTCCCCGACAAGTTCGGCGTGCCCCGCCAACCGGGGCTCGCCCCCTCGGCGCGTGCCACGCTCCGCCTGCTGCCGCCCTACGACGACCCACTGGCGGTGCGCGGCCTGGAGGCGTTCAGCCACCTGTGGCTCACCTTCCTGTTCCATCAGAGCCCAGAGCGCTGGACGCCGCTGGTGCGCCCACCGCGCCTAGGCGGCAACCGCAAGGTCGGCGTCTTCGCCAGCCGCAGCACCCACCGCCCCAACCGCCTGGGGCTCTCGCTGGTGGAGCTACTCGCGGTCGACCTCGGCGACGGGGTCAGGCTGACCCTGGCCGGCGCCGACCTGGTGAGCGGCACCCCGGTGCTGGACATCAAGCCCTACCTGCCCTGGGCCGAGGCGCACCCCGAGGCCCGCGGCGGCTTCGCCCCCGAGGCACCGCCCCGGCTGGCGGTGCGCTTCGAGGCACCCGCCGAGGCGGCACTGGCCGTGCGCGAGGACGCCGCCTCGCTGCGTGCGCTGATCATCGAGGTGCTGGCCCAGGATCCCCGGCCCGCCTATCGCCGCGGCGGCGAGGCACGCACCTACGGGGTACGCCTGCGCGACGTCGACGTGCGCTTCCGCGTCCTCACCGACGAGGCGGGCTCACCCCGGCTCGAGGTGGTGGAGATCGCCGCCTCCTGACGCGACCAGGGGCCCCGCAGGGCCCCTGGTGATGACACGGAAATACCCGGAAGGCTCAGCCGAAATCGATACCGATCCGGCGCCCCACCTCCTCGTAGGCCTCGATCACGCCGCCCAGCCCCTGGCGGAAGCGGTCCTTGTCGAGCTTCTCGCGGCTCTTGGCGTCCCACAGCCGGCAGCCGTCCGGGGAGAATTCGTCGCCCAGCACGATCCGGCCCTGGAAGAGGCCGAACTCCAGCTTGTAGTCCACCAGCAGCAGGCCGCCGTCGGCGAAGAGTTGCTTGAGCACGGCGTTGACCTTGAAGGTGAGCGCCTTCATCTCCGCCAGCTGCTCGGGGGTCGCCCAGCCGAAGGTCTCGGCCAGCGACTCGTTGATCATCGGGTCGTGCAGGGCGTCGTTCTTGAGGAACAGCTCGAAGGTGGGCGGGTTCAGCTCCTGTCCCTCGGCGACCCCCAGGCGCTTGACCAGGCCGCCGGCGGCGAGGTTGCGCACCACGCACTCCACCGGGATCATCTCGAGCCTCTTGACCAGGCTCTCGGTGTCGGAGAGACGCTTCTCGAAGTGGGTGGGCACGCCGGCCTCGGCGAGCGTCTCCATGATGAAGGCGTTGAAGCGATTGTTGACCATGCCCTTGCGGTCCAGCGACTCCATGCGCTCGCCGTCGAAGGCACTGGTGTCATCGCGGAATTGCAGTATCACGCGATCGGGGTCATCGGTGGCGAAGACCGACTTGGCCTTGCCGGCGTAGAGTTCTTGACGCTTTTCCATGGCAGCCTCCGGGGGCTCGAGTCAGGAAGGAAGGTAGGGCTCAGGCGATGGCCTGCCACGCCAGGCCATCGTCCTGGCAGGTCACCATCAGCCGCGATTCGTCGCCGTCGAGCAGCGGCACCAGGGCCTCCAGCGCCAGCTCGGGGCGGTTGTTGTGTTCCGAGAGGTGCGAGCAGGCGATGCGCTGCAGGCGATCCAGGCCGAGGCGGGACAGCAGGCGAGCCGCCTGGGCGTTGGCCAGGTGCCCCCAGTCGCCACCCACCCGACGCTTCAGCCGCGGCGGATAGGGCCCCTCGGCCAGCAGTCGCACGTCGTGGTTGCACTCCAGCACCAGGGCATCGCAGCCGGCGAAGGCACGCGCCACATGCTCGGTGGGATGCCCCAGGTCGGTCAGCAGTCCCAGTCGCCGCCCGCCGCCCTGGATGCGGAACTGCACCGGTTCGCGGGCATCGTGGGGCACGGTCACCGGGTCGATGGAAAGCCCCTTCACCGCGAAGCGCGCCTGGGGGGTGATCCAGCGGCGTTCCGGCAGCTCGCCGAGGCGCCCCGAGGCCCAGGTGCCCGGGGTCAACCACACCGGCAGGCGGTAGCGGCGCGCCAGGGCGCCGATGCCACGGATATGGTCGCCGTGCTCGTGGGTCACCAGCAGGGCATCGAGCTGGCGCGGGTGCATGCCCAGCCGTCCCAGGCGCCGCTCCGCCTCGCGCAGGCTGAAGCCGCAGTCCACCAGCAGGTGGGTCTCGCCGTCGCTGACCAGGGTGGCATTGCCCTTGCTGCCGCTGCCCAGGGAGGCGAAGCGCAGCCGCCCCGGCGGCACCTCCTGCGTCGCCGTCATCAGCGCAGCAGGCTCGCCACCCGCTCCAGCAGCTCACGGCGATCCTCGGCGCCGACGTGTTGCTCGCCGGCATTATCCACGCGCAACAGGGTTCGCCGGGGCCCCAGGCTTTCCAGCACCAGGCTGAGCTCGACCGGCGAGGCGGAAGTCACCAGCCCCTCCCAGAACCCCTGACGACGCTCCGAGATCGGCAGGTAACGGATCCGATGGGAGAAGCCTTCGGGGTCGCTCTCGAGCAGCTCGCGGCGCTCCTCCACGGTGAAGTCGCGCTTGAGCTGGTAGTCGAGCTCGGCCCAGGTACGCTCGATGTCCAGGGGCACCTCGACCACCCACTCGTCGCCGCGCTCGACCAGGCGCAGGCGCTCCTCGCCAGCCAGTCCCTGGGCGCGTAACGAGGCCGCGGTGGCGGCCGAGGCACTGCGCGCGGCGAAGTACTCCTCCAGGGCGTCCAGGCAGGCGCCCACCGGGCTGCCGGCCTGATCGCAACGCACCTCGCTGTCACCGCTGCGCAGCCCCTGGCGAACGCTGAGCCGTGCCTGGCGGGTCTCGATCACCCCGCGGCCGATGTCGCTGGCCTCGACGCCGAGGCCACGGCTGCGGGCGAAGCCCTCCAGCAGGGGCCAGACGCTGTCCGGGGCGGCAGCCACCACCAGCCAGGCGTCATCGCCCACGGCGCGGCGCTCGACGAAGTCACGCTCGACGCGGCCGGCGCCCAGCGCCTGGGGCGCCGGCGCCTCGAAGCCGTCGTCGCCGGCGCGGAAGCTACCGGCGGCCTCAGGCACCGGCATGGCATCGCGGAAACGCTCACGGTCGCGCCCCTCGGGAAGCACCAGGGGCGGTGCCTGGCGAGCATCGGCGTAGTCGATGTTGCGGTCGTGGTAGTAGCCGTCGTCGCGGGCGCAGCCGGCCAGGGCGACGAACGCCGCCAGGGGCAGCCATTTCAGCGCGGGGGTCATGGGTCCACCTTGCATCCAGTTCTCCAGGGGTCCGGCGCGGCGCCGATCAGTCGTCGATCAGCCCGGCCAGCTGCAGGGCCTCGCTGATGGTGGAGTGGTACTTCTCCGAGAGCCAGGTGAGCGGCAGACGGATGCCGGGCTCGATCAGGCCCATGCGGTGGAGCGCCCACTTGACCGGGATCGGGTTGGCCTCGATGCCCAGGTTGGTGTGCAGCGGCATCAGGCGGGTGTTGAGCTGGTGGGCGCGCTCGGCGTCGCCGGCCACCGCGGCGGCGCAGAGGTCATGCATCGCCCGTGGCGCCACGTTGGCGGTCACCGAGATGTCGCCATGGCCGCCCATCAGCATGAAGTCGCAGGCGGTGCCGTCGTCACCGGAGTAGAGCATGAAGTCGCTGCCCTTGAGGCGCCCGATCAGGTCCTCGGCGCGCTCCAGGTTGCCGGTGGCATCCTTGAGGCCGGCGATGTTGTCCACCTCGGCCAGGCGCAGCACGGTCTCGTTGTAGAGGTCCGAACAGGTGCGGCCGGGCACGTTGTAGAGGATCACCGGCAGCTTGCTGCCCTCGGCGACGGCCTTGAAGTGGCGGTAGAGCCCCTCCTGGGTGGGCTTGTTGTAGTAGGGGCAGACCGACAGGCAGTAGTCGGCCCCCACCTCGCTGGCGTAGCGCGCCAGCTCCACCGCCTCGGAGGTGGCGTTGGCGCCGGTACCGGCGATCACCGGGATGCGCCCGTCGACCTCCTCCACCACGGCACGGATCACGTCGAAGTGTTCGGCGAAGGACATGGTGGTGGGCTCGCCGGTGGTGCCGGCGGCGACGATGCCGTCGGTGCCGTTGTCGAGGTGGAAGTTCACCAGGCGGCGCAGCGCCTCCCAGTCGATATCGCCATTGACCTTCATCGGCGTCGCCAGGGCGACGATGCTTCCCGTGACCATCCTCATCTTTCCTCTCGGTTCGACTGCTGCCGGTACGGCTGCGGCGCCAGGCCCCGGCCATGCCGGGGCGCAAGGGGCAGGCTGCCCCGCAAGTGTCAAATGGTACTCAGGCGGCCGGAGCCTGTACAGCGGCGGCGCGACTTTCCCCTGCCGCGCTTTGACAGCCGCTCGGCGGTTGCGTGTAATCGATGCCTCCCCTACCCGACCCTGGAGGCATCCATGAGCGTCAGCATCGGCCAGCCCATCCCCGACTTCACCGCCCTCGCCACCGGCGACCACGAGATCTCCCTCTCGGCGCTGAAGGGCCGGCAGGTGGTGGTCTACTTCTACCCCAAGGCCAGCACCCCGGGCTGCACCACCGAAGGCGGCGACTTCCGCGACCGCAAGGCGGCCTTCGACGCCGCCAACACCGTGATCCTGGGGGTCTCCCGGGACGGCATCCGCGCCCAGGAGAACTTCAAGGCCAAGCAAGGCTTCAACTTCGACCTCATCTCCGACAAGGAGGAGGCGGTGTGCCGGCTGTTCGACGTCATCAAGCTCAAGAAGCTCTACGGCAAGGAGCACCTGGGGATCGAGCGCAGCACCTTCCTGATCGACGCCGAGGGCAGGCTTGCCCGGGAGTGGCGCGGGGTCAAGGTCAAGGGGCATGCCCAAGAGGTACTGGAGGCGGCCCAGGCACTGCATGAAGGTCGCCTCGACGCCGACTGACGCACGCCAGCACCGCGCCGGCGACCCTCACTCCCCCGCCGGCGCGACGTGGCCCTCGTCCTCGCGGTGGCGCTTGATCCCCCGGGGCCAGGCATAGACCAGCGCCTTGAGCAGGGTGGCCAGGGGAATGGCGAAGAAGATTCCCCAGAAGCCCCAGATCCCGCCGAAGAACAGCACCGCCACGATGATCGACACCGGGTGCAGGTTCACCGCCTCGGAGAACAACACCGGCACCAGCACGTTGCCATCCAGCGCCTGAATCACGCCGTAGGCCACCAGCACGTAGAGGAACTCGTCGGTCATGCCGAAGTGGAAGCCGGCCACCGCCGCCACCGGCAGGGTGGCCACCGCCGCCCCGATATAGGGCACCAGCACCGAGAAGCCCACCAGCACCGCCAGCAGGGCGGTGTAGGGCAGGCCGAAGAAGGCGAAGGTGATGAAGGCCACGGTGCCGACGATCATGATCTCGATGAACTTGCCGCGCACGTAGTTGGCGATCTGGCTGTCCATCTCGTGCCAGATGCGGGTCATCAGGGTGCGCTTCTGGGGCAGCAGCGAGACGGTGAAGCCCACCAGCGCCTCGCGATCCTTGAGCAGGAAGAACACCAGGATCGGTACCAGCACCAGGTAGACGATCAGCGCCAGCACGTTGCCGAGCGAGGCCAGCGACAGCGTCAGGGCGCGCTGCCCGAGCTGGGTGATCTCACGCCCCGCCGCGGCGATCCAGTTCTGGATCTGGTCCGGGGTGACCAGCTGCGGATAGCGCGCCTGGAGGTCATCGAGCAGCCGCTGGCCGCTGGCGAACATCCGCGGCGTCTCCTGCACCAGCCCCACCAGCTGGTTCCAGATCAGCGGCATCAGGATCAGCGCCATGGCCAGCAGCAGCCCCACGAAGGCCAGGAAGACCAGCGTCACCGCCAGCAGGTGCGGCACCCGGTGGCGCTCCAGCCAACTCACCGCCCCCTGCAGCAGGAAGGCCAGCACCAGGGCGGTCAGGAAGGGGGCCAGCATGCGCCCCATGAAGATCACCACCGCGAAGCCCACCACCAGCAGCACCAGCAGGATCACCGCCTCCTCGTCGGAGAGGTAGTGGTCGACCCAGCTCTTGAGCACCGCCCGCAGCGTCATGAGGCGCGCTCCTCGCCCTTGCGCAACCAGTAGTGGTAGATGCCGTCGCGCTCCTCCCTGGCCGGCATGGCATGGGGGCTGAGCTCGACATAGCTGGCGAAGTCCTGCCAGGAGCCGGCATCGGTGGCACGCACCTCGAGCAGCTGGCCCGCCTCGAGCCGAGCCAGCGCCTGCTTGGCCTTGAGCAGGGGCAGCGGGCAGGGCAGCCCGCAGACGTCGAGCACTTGGTCGGGTTGCAGCGACATGGAGACTCCCGGAAGAATGCAGGAAGGCGCCGCCGGCGTGCCGGCGACGAAAACCCTGAAGGTTTACAGGCACCAGAGATTTAAAGGCACTTTGCGGGGCGAATCAATGTCAGAGAGCGAGCGCACGCCCCGCCCGAAGGAGAGCACCCCCATGCCATCGCGCCCCCTCACCCGCCTCGCCGGCGTGCTGCTCGGCCTCGGCCTGGCGCTCCCCGCCGCCGGCCAGTGGACCACGCCCGGCTGGGAGCAGGAGGCCGAGCTGCCCAGCCTGACGAGCGCGGGAAGCCGCGCCGCCGCCGGCGAGGAGTACCGCCTCGGCCGCGCCTGGCTGCGCCAGTTCCGCGCCCGGGCACCGCAGTGGCAGGACCCCATCGCCCGGGACTACGTGGAGGCGCTGGTGGCGCGCCTGGCGCCTCACAGCGGCCTGGGGGGCAGCGACCTGATCGTCACCCTCGTGGACAGCCACCGCCTCAACGCCTTCGCCGTGCCGGGCGGGGTCATCGGGGTCAACGCCGGGCTCTTCGCCTTCGCCGCCCGGGAGGCGGAGCTGGCCTCGGTCCTGGCCCACGAGCTCGGCCACCTGGCCCAGCGTCACTACGCCCGCGGCCAGGCCCGCGCCGAGCAGACCCAGGTACCGGCCATGGCCGCCATGCTCGCCGGCATGCTGATCGCCGCGGCGGGCGGCGGCGACGCCGGCATCGGCGTGGCCATGGGCTCCCAGGCCGCCTTCATCCAGGACCAGCTGGCCTACTCGCGACGCTATGAGCAGGAGGCCGACCGCCTCGGCCTGCAGGTGATGGCCGAGGCCGGCTACGACCCCGAGGCCATGGCGTCGATGTTCCGCGCCATGCAGCGCCTGACCAGCCTGCAGGGCGGCACCCCCCCGGAGTTCCTGCTCACCCACCCGCTGACGGAGTCGCGGATCAGCGATACCGCGTCGCGCGCCGCCCAGCTCGAGGCCAAGCCCCGCCGCGAGGACCTGCAATACCACCTGGTGCGCGCCCGGGCGCTGCTGAGCATCCATGCACGCGACCCGCAGCAGTCGCTGACCCGCCAGGCCCAGGACGCCCCACCGGCCGCCGCCCGGCGCTACCTGGAGGCGCTGGTCGCCGCCGAGCGCGGCGAGACCACCACCGCCCTGCGCCGGCTCGACGCCCTGGCCCGGGAGTTTCCCGACCTGAGCCTGCTGCCCGCCTCGGCCGCCGAGGTCGCCCTCGACGCCGGGCGCATCGACGACGCCATCCAGCGCAGTCGGCGCCAGCTGCGGCTGGTACCGGGCCATGTGCCTACGCAGCTGGTGCTCGGCGAGGCACTGCTTCAGCGCGACCCGGACGAGGCATGGCGGGTCCTGAGGGAGCTGGCCGAGCGTCGCCCGGAGGATCCCGGGGTCTTCACGCTGCTGGCGGAAGCCGCGGGGCGCAGCGGCCGCGAGGCCTGGGGCCACCTGGCCCGCGCCGAGCACCAGCAGCTGACCGGGCGCATCACCGAGGCGATCCGCCAGCTGGGGGTGGCCCGCCGCGTGGCCGAGCGCGACGGCGACGCCGCCGCCACCGCCCGCATCGACCAGCGCTACCAGGCCTTTCTCGGCTACCGTGAGACGCTGGAGGAGTTTCAGTAAGCGCAGGAAAAAGCCAGCGCTGACATGGCCCACAACAAAAGACACCCCGAAGGCCTTGGCCTGCGGGGTGTCTTGTGGCTCGACGCTCACTTCTGGAAGTTGAGCATCCGCTCCAGGGGCTTGAGCGCGGCCTGGCGCAAGGCGGCGTCGACCCGGATCTCGCCGTGACCGTGGCGCAGGGCGTCGGCCAGGTTGTCCAGGGCGTTCATCGCCATCCACGGGCAGTGGGCGCAGCTCCTGCAGGTGGCGCCGTTGCCGGCGGTGGGCGCCTCGAAGAGGGTCTTCTCGGGCACCGCCTGCTGCATCTTGAAGAAGATGCCGCGATCGGTGGCCACGATCAGCTTGTCGTTGGGCAGCGACTTGGCGGCCTGGATCAGCTGGGAGGTGGAGCCCGCCACGTCGGCCAGCGCCACCACCGAGGCCGGCGACTCGGGGTGCACCAGCACCGCCGCCTCGGGGTAGAGCGCCTTGAGCTCCTCGACCCCCTGGGCCTTGAACTCCTCATGGACGATGCAGGCACCGTCCCACAGCAGCATGTCGGCGCCGGTCTGCTTCTGGATGTAGCCGCCGAGGTGCTTGTCCGGTGCCCACAGGATCTTCTCGCCACGGGCCTGCAGGTGCTCGATCACGTCCACGGCGATGGAGGAGGTCACCACCCAGTCGGCGCGCGCCTTCACCGCCGCCGAGGTGTTGGCGTAGACCACCACGGTGCGCTCGGGATGGGCATCGCAGAAGGCCGCGAACTCGTCGGCCGGACAGCCCAGGTCCAGCGAGCAGGTCGCCTCCAGGGTGGGCATCAGCACGCGCTTCTCCGGGGAGAGGATCTTGGCGGTCTCGCCCATGAAGCGCACCCCGGCCACCACCAGGGTGTCGGCCTGGTGACGGGCGCCGAAGCGTGCCATCTCCAGGGAATCCGCCACGCAGCCGCCGGTCTCCTCGGCGAGCTGCTGGATGGCGTCGTCGGTGTAGTAGTGGGCCACCAGGACGGCGTTGTGGGCCTCGAGAAGGCGCTTGATCTCCTCGATGCGGGCCTCGTCCTCGGCGGGGATTCGGGTGGGGCAGTAGGTGCGGGTCAGGTGCTCACGCACCTGGGCACGGGAAGTCATGATCGTCATCGTGTCTACCACTGTGACCGGCAGGGGCTCCCCCTGCGCATTGCGGGAACATCCCGGCCGCGCGCTCCGCGCGGTGGATGCGCCGATGAGCCTGGCCGCGTCTCTCGCCTGCAGGCTCCCGAGGCCTATTCTAGACCACGACGCTGGGGAATTGACCCCTCCCGGTCAAGGAATCGTCACCCCGGCATGGCAGCCTGGTCGGCCGGGTGCATGCACCCCAACCGAAAACGCCCCGACCTCTGGGAGGCCGGGGCGTCGGAATTGGTGGGTCGTGTAGGATTCGAACCTACGACCAATTGGTTAAAAGCCAACTGCTCTACCAACTGAGCTAACGACCCGAGCTTGCGAACAAGCCTCGGTCCGGATGGTGGGTCGTGTAGGATTCGAACCTACGACCAATTGGTTAAAAGCCAACTGCTCTACCAACTGAGCTAACGACCCGTCCGAACGGGGGCAGATAATACTGATCCCCCCTCCGGCTGGCAAGGGATTTTTTGCCTTTTGTCGCCGACGCGACTCAGCGGCGCCCCTTGGGCTTGCGCATCGCCTGCACCGGCTTGCGCTTGTGCTTGTCGCGGCTCCAGCGGTTTTTCTCGTCCGGGGTCAGGTCCGGCACCTTGCGCGGCGGCAGGCCGGCCAGCTCGGCCAGGTCGTCGATCTCCTCCTGGGAGAGCTCCACCCACTCGCCGGCCTTGGCCCGCTTGTCGAGGAAGATGTTGCCGTAGCGCACCCGCTTGAGGCGGCTGACGGTCAATCCCTGGGACTCCCACAGGCGACGCACCTCGCGGTTGCGCCCCTCCATGATGACCACGTGGAACCAGGTGTTGATGCCCTCGCCGCCGAACTCCTGGACGTCGGTGAAGCGCGCCGGGCCGTCGTCGAGCATCACCCCCTCGACCATGGTCACCACCTGCTCCTTGGTCACCTCGCCCATCACCCGCACGGCGTACTCGCGCTCCACCTGGGTGGAGGGGTGCATCAGCCGGTTGGCGAGCTCGCCGTCGGTGGTGAACAGCAGCAGGCCGCTGGTGTTGATGTCGAGGCGGCCGATGGCGATCCAGCGCTCACCCTTGAGCCGCGGCAGCCGGTCGAACACGGTGCGCCGCCCCTCCGGGTCCTTGCGGGTGCAAAGCTCCCCCTCGGGCTTGTTGTACATGATCACCCGCCGCGGCACCTCCTCGGCGCCGCGCAGGGTCACCGGGCGGTTGTCGAAGAGCACCTTGTCGCGGGTCTCGATGCGGTCGCCCAGGGTCGCCACCTGGCCGTTGACCCTGACCCGGCCATCGGCGATGGCGGTCTCCATCTCGCGGCGCGAGCCGAGCCCGGCGCGGGCCAGGACCTTCTGCAGTTTTTCGCTGGTGTTGCTCATGAGTCGTCGTTCTCACTGGGTGTGGATTCCGCCCCCGGGGCAGCGTCATCGTCGACGCGGCCCCGGGCGCGTTCGGACAGGCGGGCTTCGAGGTCGGCGAAGCTCAGCCCGGTCCGCTCGGACGCCGTCCCGGCGTTCTCGTCGTCGGCCCTCCCGGCCGTCGTCTCGGGGGAGGCGACGCCTGCCGCCTCTCCCACTGTCTCGTCGTGATCATCTGCCGGCGCCTCGGCCGGCGCGTCCGCCTGGGCGAGGATCTCGGCCTGGGCCGGCGGTGGCCCCTCCGGATCGTCCTCCGGCGCCTCGAAGGCCTTGAGCTCGTGCATCGGCGGCAGCTCATCGAGGGTCTTGAGGCCGAAGTCGTCGAGGAAGCCGCGGGTGGTGGCGTAGACCGCCGGGCGGCCCGGCACGTCGCGATGGCCCACCACGCGGATCCAGCCGCGCTCCAGCAGGGTGCGCATGATCGAGCCGCTCACGGTGACGCCGCGCACCTCCTCGATGTCGCCGCGGGTCACCGGCTGACGATAGGCGATCAGCGCCAGGGTCTCCAGCAGCGCCCGGGAGTAGCGCTGGGGGCGCTCGTCCCACAGCCGCGATACCCAGGGCGAGAGCCGCGGGCGGATGCGCAGCTGGTAGCCGGAGGCGGTCTCGATCAGCTCCATGGCACCGCGCTCGTGGCGCATGCCGAGGCGCTCCAGCGCCTCGCGCAGGGCGCGACGCGGCGGGCGCTCATGGTCGTCGAAGAGCGCCTCGAGGCGCTCCAGGGCCAGCGGCTCGCCGGCGGCCAGCAACGCGGCCTCGAGGATCTCGTCCAGGGCCTCGGGGTATTCCATGGCGGTCATGGCGTCTCCTCCCCGTCCTCCTCGAAGGCGCTCTCGCCCTCCGCGGCCAGGTCGTCCAGCTCGCCGCCCTCCCCCGCGCCTCTCTCGCCCTCACCCAGGCTTACCCGGGCTCGCACATGGATCGGCGACAGCGGGGCGTTCTGGACGATCTCGATCATCGTCTCCTTGGCGAGCTCGAGGATCGCCATGAAGGTCACCACCACCCCGGCGCGCCCCTCCTCCAGGGTGAAGAGCGCTTCGAAGGGGGTGAAGCGCCCGCCCTCGAGGCACGCCATGATCGCCAGCATCCGCTCCCGGGTCGAGAGCCCCTCGCGGCTGATCTGGTGGGTCTGGTTGAGCTCGGCGCGGCGCAGGATGCCGGCCAGGGCCCCCAGCAGCTCGTCGAGCCCCACGTCCGGGTGGATCACCCGGCTCTCCAGCGGCGGCAGCGCCGCCTGGGCGGGGAACCAGTCGCGCCCCAGGCGCGGCAGCTCGGCCAGCGACTCGGCGGCGTGCTTGAGCCGCTCGTACTCCTGCAGGCGGCGGATCAGCTCGGCACGGGGGTCATCCTCCTCGTCGTCGCCGCCCTCCTTGGGCGGGCGCGGCAGCAGGGTGCGCGACTTGATCTCGGCGAGCATCGCCGCCATCAGCAGGTACTCGCCGGCCAGCTCGATCTCCATCGCCTTCATCAGCTCCACGTACTCGATGTACTGGTGGGTGATGGCGGCGACGTCGATGGCCAGGATATCGAGGTTCTGGCGCCGGATCAGGTAGAGCAGCAGGTCAAGCGGCCCCTCGAAGGCCTCGAGGAAGACCTTGAGCGCCTCCGGCGGGATATAGAGGTCCTCCGGCAGCTCGGTGATCGGCTCGTCGAACAGCCGTCCGAGCACCGCGGCATGGCCGGCCGCGGCGGCGGTCTGCTCGGGACTGGCGGTGTCGGGGGTGGCGCTCACGCGGCGTGCCTCTCCAGGGACGCAGGATCAACGGGGCAGTCTAGCAAGAGCGCGGCGCCGGAGACAGTTCTGACACCGCTTCTGCCGCCATGCCGACAGCGCTCGGGGCTTTACCGGCGACAGGCCTTCAGGGAGGCGCTATGAATCCCTCCCTGGACGCTACCTCGGCCCTGCGGCACTCTCGCGTCCCGCTTCGCTTGCAGGACCGGTGCTGGCCATCCATGGCCAGCCCGTTCGGAGCAGTGCTCCTCACCCTTGGTCCTCGGACCTCCCTTTCGGCCTATCCCCGGCGCCCCTCGCAGGCGACCCCCGCATTACCTTCGGCTACTCCGCCTCGTTGGCCTTGCGATAGCGTCCGACGTAGTCGAAGAGCTTCTCGCGCACCTGCCAGTGGCGGCCCACCTTCCTGCCCACCACGAAGTCGGGGTGGCGCAGGCGGCGGCGCTCGGCCACCACCTCCTCGGAGGTGGTGGGCCGGAAGGGCACCCCCGGGGCGCGCAGGTGCTCGCGCAGGAAGGCCGCGGCGAAGGCGGCGCGCTGGGCCGGAGTCTCCAGGGCGAACCACTCGGCCAGCGTCACGCCCTCCTCGTCGTGATAGGTGACCTTGAGCCTGGGCAGCCCGCGTCCGTTGGCGGTGGCCTCGAGCTGCATGCCGGCCACCCGCAGCACCCGGGCGTCGCGCAGGCGAAGCGCCTCCTTCAGCCTGTCGTCGGCGTCCACCAGCAGCGCCTGGCAGCCATGGCAGCGCCGGGCGGCGATATCGTTCTCGACGCCGCAGTCGGGGCACACCTTGAAGCGGAAGCGGAAGTCGCACTGACGCTGTCTGCCGGCGCCCGATGCCGTGCTGGGCCTTTTGTCGGCGCCCGACGCCGCGCCACGCTCGTCCTCCACCAGCCCCTGGCAGCGGCGGCCGAAGTGCTCGATCACCAGCTCGCCGTCGCGCTTGCCCCAGAACAGGTTGGCGTGGCCGCAGGCGGGGCACGCCACCTGCACCGGCTCGCTGTCCGGGTCGGGCCGGGGCGAGCCCACCTCGGGGGCGTAGAGGTCCCAGGGGTTGCCGGCATAGTCGAGGATCAGGCAGTCACGCTTGCCCGGCGCGAGGCGCAGGCCGCGGCCGACGATCTGCTGATAGAGGCTCACCGACTCGGTGGGGCGCAGGATGGCGATCAGGTCCACGTGGGGGGCATCGAAGCCGGTGGTCAGCACCGCCACGTTGACAAGGTATTTCAGCTCCCGGGCCTTGAAGGCGGCTATCAGCCGCTCGCGTTCGGCGGAGGGGGTCTCGCCGGTGACCAGCGCCGCCTCGGCCGCCGGCAGGTAGCCGAGGACCTCCTCGGCGTGGGCCACGGAGGCGGCGAATAGCATCACCCCCCGGCGGTCGCGGGCGCGCGCCACCACCTCGGCGACGATACCCGGGGTGGCACGATTGCCCGCCGCCACCCGGTTGAGCTCCTCCTCGCGGAACAGGCCGCGGCTGGAGGGCACCAGCGACGAGAAGTCGTAGCGCTCCACCGCCGCGTCCACCCTCACCGGCGCGGCCAGGTAGCCCTGCTTGACCATCAGGCGCAGCGGCTGCTCGAAGACGCAGTCGCGGAAGAAGCAGTCGTCATCGCCGCGCACCATGCCGTGATGGTGGCGGTGGTAGATGAAGCCCTGCCCCAGCCGGTAGGGGGTGGCGGTCAGCCCCAGCACCTTGAGGCGCGGGTTGGCGGCCCGCAGCCGCTCGATCACCCGGCGATAGCCGGCGTCCTGGTCCGGCGAGACCCTGTGGCACTCGTCGATCACCAGCAGGGTGAAGTCGCCGGCCGCGAAGCGCTCGAGCCCGCGCACCACCGACTGCACCGAGCCGAACACCACCTGGCGGCCGCTCTCCTTGCGCTTAAGGCCGGCGCTGAAGATGTCCGCCGAAAGACCGTAGGCCTGGTACTTGGCGTGGTTCTGCTCCACCAGCTCGCGCACATGGGCCAGCACCAGTACCCGCCCCCGGGCCAGGCGCGCCAGCTCGGCGATCACCAGCGACTTGCCGCTGCCGGTGGGCAGCACCACCACCGCCGGCGCGTCCGAGCCGCGGAAGTGCGCCACCACCCGCTGCACCGCCTCGCGCTGGTAGGGGCGCAGCGCGGGCGCCGCAGACGCCGAAGGCGGCCCGGAGGCCGCCTTCTGGTCGGGGTGGCGAAGCACCAAGGGCTCAGTCCACCCAGACGCGGGCGTTGCGGAACAGCCGCAGCCAGGCGCCGTCCCGGGTCCACTCGGCCGGGCGCCAGGAGTTGGTCACCGCGCGCACCACCCGCTCCGGGTGGGGCATCATGATCGTGACCCGGCCATCCGGGGTGGTCAGGCCGGTGATGCCCGAGGGCGAACCGTTGGGGTTGGCGGGATAGCGGGTGGTTACCTGGCCGTGGTTGTCCACGAAGCGCAGGGCCACCTGGCCGCCGCCCTGCATCCGGCGCAGGTGGGCACTGTCGCGGAACTCGGCGCGGCCCTCGCCGTGGGCCACGGCGATGGGCAGGCGCGAGCCCTCCATGCCGGCCAGCAGGATCGACGGGCTCTGCTCCACCTGGACCATGGCCACCCGGGCCTCGAACTGCTCCGACTCGTTGCGCACGAAGTGCGGCCAGGCTTCGGCGCCGGGGATCAGCTCCTTGAGCTGGGCCAGCATCTGGCAGCCGTTGCACACGCCGAGCGAGAAGCTGTCGTCGCGGGTGAAGAAGCCCGCGAACTGCTCCCGGGCCCGGGCGTTGAACAGCACCGACTTGGCCCAGCCGCCGCCGGCGCCCAGCACGTCGCCGTAGGAGAAGCCGCCGCAGGCCACCAGCCCCTTGAACGACTCGAGGCCGATGCGCCCCTCGAGGATGTCGCTCATGTGCACGTCGACCGCCTCGAAGCCGGCGCGGTCGAAGGCCCAGGCCATCTCCACCTGGCCGTTGACCCCCTGCTCGCGCAGCACCGCCACCGCCGGGCGGGTCAGGTTCAGGTAGGGGGCGGCGATGTCCTCGTCGACGTCGAAGCTCGGCTGGGCGGAGAGGCCCGGGTCGCGGTCGTCGAGCAGGCCGTCGAACTCGCTCTTGGCGCACTCGGGGTTGTCGCGCAGCGCCTGGAGGCGGTAGCTGGTCTCGGCCCAGGTGCGCTGGGCCAGCAGCCGGGTGGTCTCCAGCAGCGGTTCCTCGAAGAGGGTGACGCGCACCTGGTCGTCGTAGCGCGGCCGGGCGATGACGCCACAGGTCTCGATGCCGGCGGCGGCGAACTGGGCCAGCACCTCCTCGGTGTGTTCGCGGTTGACCTGGATCACCGCCCCCAGCTCCTCGGCGAACAGCGCGTTGAACGCCTCCACCGGCTCGTCCACCAGCCAGTCGAGCTTGATCTCGAGCCCGGCGTGGGCGGCGAAGGCCATCTCCAGCAGGGTCACCAGCAGGCCGCCGTCGCTGCGGTCGTGGTAGGCGAGCAGCTTGCCCTCGGCGTTGAGGCCCTGGATCACCGCGAAGAAGGCCTTGAGGTCCTCGGGGTCATCGAGGTCCGGGCAGGCGTCGCCCACCTGGCCATAGACCTGGGCCAGCGCCGAGCCACCCAGGCGATTCTGCCCCTCGCCCAGGTCGATCAGGATCAGGTCGGACTCGTCCTGCTCCAAGTTGATCTGGGGGGTCAGGGTCTGCAGGGCATCGGTGACCGGCGCGAAGCCGGTGACGGTGAGGGAGAGCGGCGCGGTGACGCTTTTCTCCTCGACCTCGCCCTTGCCTTCACCCGAGCCGTTCTCCTCCTGCCAGGCGGTGCGCATGGACATGGAGTCCTTGCCCACCGGGATGGCGATGCCCAGCGCCGGACAGAGCTCCATGCCTACCGCATGCACGGCGTCATACAGCGCCTGGTTCTCGCCGGGGTGGTCCGCCGCGCTCATCCAGTTGGCGGAGAGCTTGATGTCGCCGAGTGCCGCGATGGGAGCGGCGGCCAGGTTGGTGATCGCCTCGGCCACCGCCAGGCGGGCGCTGGCGGCGGGGTCGATCAGCGCCACCGGCGGGCGCTCGCCCATGGCCATGGCCTCGCCGGCGTGGGTGTCGAAGCTGGCCGTGGTCACGGCGACATCGGCCACCGGCACCTGCCAGGGACCCACCATCTGATCGCGGGCCACCTGCCCGGTGATGGAGCGGTCGCCGATGGTGATCAGGAAGCTCTTGGAGGCCACCGCGGGCAGCCGCAGCACCCGGTCCATGGCCTCGCGCAGGTCGAGGTTGTCGAGCATCACGCCGGGCATCTCGGTAGCCTGGCGCGCGAACTCCCGGGTCATCTTCGGCGGCTTGCCGAACAGCACGCTCATCGGCAGGTCGACGGGCTGGCTCTCGAAGTGGCCGTCGCGGACCGCCAGGTGGTGGGCCTCGGTGGCCTCCCCCACCACCGCATAGGGGCAGCGCTCGCGGGCACAGAGGGCGTCGAAGGTGTCGAGGTCCTCCGCGGCCACGGCCAGCACGTAGCGCTCCTGGGCCTCGTTGCACCAGATCTCCAGCGGGCTCATCCCCGGCTCGGCGTTGGGCACCGCGCGCAGGTCGAACAGGCCGCCGCGCTCGCCATCCTTGACCAGCTCCGGCAGGGCATTGGAGAGCCCGCCGGCCCCCACGTCGTGGATGAAGCGGATGGGATTCGCCTCGCCCAGCGCCCAGCAGCGGTCGATCACCTCCTGGGCGCGGCGCTCGATCTCGGGGTTGCCGCGCTGCACCGAGGCGAAGTCCAGGTCGGCGCTGGAGGCGCCGGAGGCCATGGAGGAGGCCGCGCCGCCACCCAGGCCGATCAGCATGGCGGGGCCGCCCATCACGATCAGCTTGCCGCCGACGGGGATCTCGCCCTTCTGGACGTGGCCGTCGCGGATGTTGCCGTAGCCGCCGGCGAGCATGATCGGCTTGTGGAAGCCGCGGCGCTCGATGCCGTTGGGCCCCAGCACGTCCTGCTCGTAGGTGCGGAAGACGCCGGCCAGGTTGGGCCGGCCGAACTCGTTGTTGAAGGCCGCCCCCCCGATGGGGCCCTCGAGCATGATCTCGAGGGCCGAGACGATGCGCTCGGGCTTGCCGTAGTCGAAGGCCTCCCAGGGCTGCACGAACTCGGGGATACGCAGGTTGGAGACGGTGAAGCCGGTGAGCCCCGCCTTGGGCTTGCCACCGATGCCGGTGGCGCCCTCGTCGCGAATCTCGCCGCCGGCGCCGGTGGCCGCGCCCGGATGGGGGGCGATGGCGGTGGGGTGGTTGTGGGTCTCCACCTTCATCAGGATCTGGATCGGCTCCTCGACGGCGGCGTAGCGGGCGCGCTCGTCCGCGCGGCCGGTCAGCGGCGCGGCGAAGAAGCGCGGCGCCGTGGCGCCCTCGATCACCGCGGCGTTGTCGCTGTAGGCGGAGAGGATCTTACCCGGGGAGGCCTGGTGGGTGTTCTTGATCATCTTGAACAGCGAGAGAGGCTGCGCCTCGCCGTCGATCACCCAGTCGGCATTGAAGATCTTGTGGCGGCAGTGCTCGGAGTTCGCCTGGGCGAACATCATCAGCTCGACGTCGGTGGGGTTGCGGCCCAGGTCACGGAAGGCCTCCACCAGGTAGTCGACCTCGTCCTCGGCCAGCGCCAGCCCCAGCTCGACGTTGGCGGTGGCCAGCGCCTCGCGCCCCCCCTCGAGGATATCGACGCTGCCCAGCGGCGCAGGCTGGTGGCGCTCGAACAGCTTGGCGGCGTCGCTGGCATCGCTGAGCACCGTCTCGGTCATGCGGTCGTGGAGGGTGGACTCGATGCGCGCGAAGGCCTTCTCGGAGAGCATGCCCTTGAGCTTCACCCGGTAGGCGATGCCGCGCTCGATGCGACGGATCTTCGCCAGGCCGCAGCTGTGGGCGATATCGGTGGCCTTGGAGGACCAGGGCGACTGGGTGCCGATGCGCGGCACCACCAGGAACAGCTGCCCCTCGCCGCTCGCCTCGCTCAGGCCCTGGTGGGCGCCGTAGTCGAGCAGCCGCGCCAGCACCGCCGCTTCGTCGTCGGAGAGCTCGCCGTCATGGTCGACGAAGTGCACGTACTCCGCCGAGAGCGCGGCGACATCGCCCACGGCGTCGTGCAGGGCGGCCAGCAGCTTGGCATGACGGAAGGCGGAGAGGGCGGGGGCGCCGCGCAGTTCGAGCATATCCTGGAGCCTCTGGATTTCATCGGGATCGGGGCCGCGGCCAGCGGCGAGGAGCGCACATGATACTGGAAAGGCCGTGGGGGAAGAAATCGAGGGCGGCGCCGGACGGGTGACAGCCGTGGCGGGGCTTTGTATCGTGAAGGGCCTCATCCCGGCCCGTCATCGCATGCCCTCGACCCCGAACGCCCTGTCCGGGCGCCTGGCCATCCGCTTGCTGGCGCTCATCGCCCTGTGCCTGTTGCCCGAGCCGCCGCGCTCCGGGCCGGACGGGCTGCTCGAGGCGATCCGCGAGCGTGAGCTGCTCAGCGTGCACACCCGCAACACCCCCACCACCTTCTACGAGGGGCGCGAGGGCCCCACCGGCTTCGAGTACGAGCTGATGCGTCGCTTCGCCGGGCAACTGGGCGTCAGCCTCACCCTTCGCGCCGACCACCATATCGAGAGTGCCCTCGCCGCGGTGCGCCAGCAGGGGGACATGGCTGCCGCCGCGCTGCCCCTGGAGCCCGGTCGGCCCGGGGTGATCTTCAGCCGGCCGATCATCGCGCTGGAGCCGGTGGTGGTCTATCGCCGCGGCCTGCCCCCGGTGGAGGACCCCGGGTCGCTCGTCGGCCTGGCCATCGGCACCATCGCCGGCGCCGGCACCGGCCGGGTCCTGGCGGAGGTGAAACGGGAGCTCCCCGCGCTCGAGTGGGTGGACTCCGCCGAGGTGGAGGTCGCCGAGCTGCTGGGCATGGTGGAGGATGGCGAACTCGACGCGGCGGTGCTCTACGACCACCAGTTTCGCCTCAATCGCCTGTTCTTCCCGGGCGTGGAGCGCGGCTTTCCCCTCGGCGACCCGCTCTCCATGGCCTGGGCCTTCCCTGCCGAGGGGGGGCTGGCACTCGCCGAGGCGGCCAATCGCTTCCTCGCCGGGCTGCGCGAGAGCGGCGAGCTCGACGCCCTGGTGGCACGCTACTTCGGCCACGACGACTACCTGGAGTACGTCGGCACCCGCACCTTCCTCGACCACGTGGAGGCGCGCCTGCCCGACTACGCCGCGCTGTTCCGCGAGGCCGCCCGGGCGACCGACTTCGACTGGAAGCTGCTCGCCGCGGTGGGCTATCAGGAGTCGCACTGGGACCCCCTTGCCACCTCCCCCACCGGGGTGCGCGGGCTGATGATGCTGACCAACGCCACCGCCGGCGACCTCGGGGTCGACGACCGCCTCGACCCGGCCCAGAGCATCCACGGCGGCGCCCGCTACCTGCGCCAGCTTCACGAGCGGCTGCCCGACTCGATCCAGGGCGACGATCGCCTCTACATGGCCATGGCCGCCTACAATGTGGGGCTCGGCCACCTCTACGACGCCCGGCGCATCACCGAGACCCGCGGCGGCGACCCCGACCGCTGGCGCGACGTGCGCGAGTCGTTGCCCCTGCTCCAGGAGCGCGAGTGGCACAGCCAGACCCGATACGGCTACGCCCGCGGCGGCGAGCCGGTGCTCTACGTGCGCAACATCCGCCGCTACTACGAGATACTGAGCTACGTGGAGCGCAGCCGGCGCCAGTTCCCGCTGCTCGACACCCGGGCCCGCGATCCCGAGCCGAGCGGCTGAGCGCCCCGCTCAGCCCCGCCGCTCGGCGAAGAACGCCTTGAGCAGGCGCGACGCCTGGGCCGCCAGCAGCCCGCCCTCGACCACCACCCGATGGGGAAACCAGGGCTGGGCGAAGAGGTTGGCCTTCGACTCCACCATGCCGCTGCGCGGCTCCGCGGCGCCATAGACCACCCGCGCCAGGCGCGCGTGGAGGATCGCCCCGGTGCACATCACGCAGGGCTCCAGGGTCACATAGAGGGTGCAGCCCTCGAGACGATAGTTGCCGAGCCGCGCCCCGGCCTCGCGCAGCGCCTGCACCTCGGCGTGGGCGCTGGGGTCATGGCACCCCAGCGGCGCGTTGAAGCCGGCGCCGACGATCTCGCCGGCGGCGTCTACCACTACCGCACCCACCGGCACCTCGCCGGCGGCAAGTCCGAGCCGGGCCTGGTCCAGGGCCCGATGCATGTAGAATTCGTCGCTGCGCACCGCCGTCGACTCCCTGTAGACTGGCTGGAAACAAACACCCGTATGAACGTCGCTGGAGAGCCCCATGACCGACGCCCTTGACGACCTGGTGACCCTGCTGGCCCTGGAGCCACTCGAAGAGACGCTGTTCCGCGGCACCAGCCAGGATCTCGGCCTGCCCCAGCTGTTCGGCGGCCAGGTGCTGGGCCAGGCGCTCTCCGCGGCCAGCCAGACCGTACCCGCCGAGCGTCGACCGCACTCGCTGCACGGCTACTTCCTGCGCCCGGGCGACCCGCGCCGCCCGGTAGTCTATCAGGTCGACGCGGTGCGCGACGGCGGCAGCTTCACCACCCGGCGGGTCACCGCCATCCAGAAGGGACGGCCGATCTTCTTCTGCAGCGCCTCCTTCCACGGCGAGGAGGCGAGCCTCGATCACCAGACTCGCATGCCGGATGTCGCCTCGCCGGAGCGCCTGATCGCCGATGGCGCCCGCCTGGCCCGCTTCGACGATCACCCGGTCGAGTTCCTGCTCGACGACGAGGGGTGGGCGCCGGGCGAGCCGGCCCACAAGCGGGTCTGGTTCCGCCTGGTGGGCGAGCTCCCCGACGACCCCGCGCCCCACCGCAACCTGCTCGCCTACGCCTCCGACTTCAACCTGCTGACCACCGCCCTGGTGCCCCACGGCATCGACTTCCGCGACCCGCGGCTGCAGATCGCCAGCCTCGACCACGCCCTGTGGCTGCACCGGGACGTGCGCGTCGACGACTGGCTGCTCTACGACATGGAGAGCCCCTGGGCCGGCGGCGCCCGCGGCTTCGCCCGGGGCAGCCTCTACGACCGCCAGGGCCGCCTGGTGGCCTCCAGCGCCCAGGAGGGCCTGACCCGGCTGCGCGAGAGCAAGGACTAGCCGCGACGCCCCGCCGGCGCTACCATGCCCGCCAGGCCGCAATAGCTCAGTTGGTAGAGCAACGCACTCGTAATGCGTAGGTCGGAGGTTCGACTCCTCTTTGCGGCACCAAGATCACATAGCAAGACGGCCACCGGCGACAGGATCGCGGTGGCCGTCTTGCGTCTGCCCCGAAGCGCCTGCTTCGAGACGTCGCCGCGCCGAGCCGGTATGCTGCCCCCAAGGAGCCTGCCGGGTTTGACCGATCGTAGCGAGAGATTCGGATTTCGAGACAAGCTTATCGATCTGATGAGGCGAATAGCTGGCTATTTAACGAATCAGATCGAATAACATTGGCCGAAAGACCGGATCTTGCAGTCGATCAGTGTTAAGCCCGGCAGGCTCCCAAGCATGGACCGTCGCGCAGGAGCCCTACCATCGGCATGTCAGGCCCCTCCTCCCTCCGCTTCCCCGGCTGGCTGTGGCTGATCGCCCTGGCCGGCCTCCTGCTGTCGCTGGCCAGCGCCCAGCAGGCACGCCGCGATGCCGAGGCCGAGACCCTGCAGCGGCTCGCCTTCAGCGCCGACCAGGTGGCACTGCGCGTCGAGGAGCGCCTGGCCGCCTATGCGCTGATCCTGCGCGGCGCCTCGGCGCTGTTCGACGCCTCGGAGACGGTGGACCGCGGCGAGTGGCGCACCTTCGCCCGCCAGCTGCAGGCCTCGGCGCTGCTGAGCAACATCGAGGGCATCGGCTTCGCCCGCCACGTGCCGGCCGAGGCGCGCGCCGCCTATCGGGAGGCGATGCGTGCCGAGGGCTTCGGCGACTACGCCATCACCCCCGCCGGCCAGCGCGAGGCCTATGGGCCGGTCCACTTCATCGAGCCCTTCGCCGGCCGCAACCGCCGCGCCCTAGGCTACGACATGTTCGCCGAGCCCACCCGGCACGCCGCCATGGCTCGCGCCCGGGACACCGGCCAGGCCACCCTGAGCGGGCGCGTCACCCTGGTCACCGAGCAGGGCGAGCCCCAGCCGGCCACCCTGCTCTACCTGCCTGTCTATCGCCGCGACCTGCCGCAGGAGAGCGTCGCCGAGCGGCGTGCGGCGCTGCTCGGCTGGGTCTACATGCCATTTCGCATGCACGACCTGATGGCCGGCATCCTGGCTGGCCGGGACTGGAGCGACGGGGAGCCGCTGACCCTGCACCTCCACGAGGTGGCGGGCGACACCCGGGGCGAGCGGCTCTATGCCAGCGACCCCGAGCCCGTACCCGCCTCGGACTTCCGTCAGGCGCGCGACATCCAGGCCGCCGGCCAGACCTGGCGGCTGACCCTGCGCCACCGCTCGCCCTCGACGGCGGCCGACCTCACCGCCGCGGGATGGCGCCTGGCCGGGGGCCTCGCGCTGACCTTCCTGCTCTGCGCCCTGCTCGCCTCGCTGCTGGGTACCCGGGCCCGGGCACTGAGCATGTCCCAGGCGCTGACCCGCACCATCCGCCAGCGCGAGGCCCAGCTGGAGAAGGCCGTCGAGCGCCTGCGCACCATCGCCGCGCGCATCCCCGGGGTGGTCTACGAGTATCGCCTGATGCCTGGCGGGCGCTCCTGCTTCCCCTATGCCAGCGAGGGCATGCGCCAGGTCTACGGCGTGGCCCCGGAGCGGGTGCGCGAGGATGCCACCCCGGTCTTCACCACCATTCACCCCGAGGATCGCGACGCCGTGGCCGTCTCCATCGCCCGCTCCGCCGAGACCCTCGCCCCCTGGCGCCAGGAGTACCGGGTGCAACTGCCGGACGGGCAAGCCAAGTGGCTGTTCGGCGACGCCCTGCCCCACGCCGAGGCCGACGGCGCCGTCTCCTGGTACGGGGTGATCACCGACATCACCGAGCGCAAGCGGGCGGAGGCCGCCCTGCACGCCGCGCACCTCGAGACCCGGCGCTTCCGCGAGGCCCTCGACCACGTCGGCTCCTACATCTACATGAAGGATCGCGAGCACCGCTACACCTACGCCAACCGCGCCACCCTGGAGCTGTTCGGCTGCGACGCCGAGGCGCTGGTAGGCTGCGAGGACGCCGACTTCTTCAGCAGCGACACCGTGGCGCACCTCCACGCCCTGGACCGCCGGGTCCTGGCCGGCGAGCAGACCACCGAGGAGGTGGTCACCCGCGACGCCGAGGGCGCCCGTCGGGTCTACCTGGAGATCAAGACGCCGATCCGCGACGGCGAGGCGATCGTCGGCCTGCTGGGCATCTCCAGCGACATCACCCTGATCAAGGAGCACGAGCGCCAGCTGGAGTACCTGGCCCACTACGACGCCCTCACCGGCCTGCCCAACCGGGTGTTGCTCGCCGACCGCCTGGGCCAGGCCATGGCCCACGAGCAGCGCCTGGGGCGCCGCCTGGCCGTGGTCTACCTGGACCTCGATGGCTTCAAGTCCATCAACGACCGCTTCGGCCACGCCGCCGGCGACCACCTGCTGGTGTCCCTGGCTCAGCGGCTGCGCGAGGTGATTCGCGAGGGGGATACCCTGTCGCGGCTGGGGGGCGACGAGTTCGTGGCGGTGCTGGTGGACCTCACCGACCCGCGCCTCGTCGAGCCCCTGCTGCGCCGCCTGCTCGAGGTGGCCGCCCAGCCGGTGTGGTACGAGGGGCAGCGCCTGGCGGTGGGCGCCAGTCTTGGGGTCACCTTCTATCCCCAGGCGGAGGGCATCGAGGCCGACCAGCTACTGCGCCAGGCCGACCAGGCGATGTACCAGGCCAAGCTGGCGGGCAAGGGGCGCTACCACCTCTTCGACCCGGAACACGACCGTTCGGTACGCAGCCACCACGAGAGCCTGGAGCGTCTGCAGCAGGCGCTGGCGCGGGAGGAGTTCGTGCTCCACTACCAGCCCAAGGTCAACCTGCGCTCCGGCGAGGTGATCGGGGTCGAGGCGCTGGTGCGCTGGCAGCACCCCGAGCGCGGCCTGCTCCCCCCGGGGGAGTTCCTGCCGGTGATCGAGGAGCACGCCCTCACCGAGGCGCTGGGCGAGTGGGTGATCCGCCGCGCCCTGGCCCAGGCCGCCGCCTGGCGTCGGGAGGGGCTCGGCCTGCCGGTGAGCGTCAACATGGCCGCCCGCCACCTGCGCCAGCGCGAGTTCCCCGAGCGCCTGGCGGCGCTGCTGGTGGAGCAGCCGGACCTGCCCGCCGGCAGCCTGGAGCTGGAGATCCTCGAGACCAGCGCCCTGGGCGACCTGGCGCAGGTCACCGAGCTGCTGGAGGCGTGCCGGCGCCTCGGGGTGCAGGTCTCGCTGGACGACTTCGGTACCGGCTACTCGTCGCTCACCTACCTCAAGCGGCTGCCCGCGGGCACCGTGAAGATCGACCAGAGCTTCGTGCGCGACCTCCTCGACGCCCCCGAGGACCTCAAGATACTGGCCGGGGTGCTGGGACTGGCCGAGGCCTTCGAGCGCCAGGTGATCGCCGAGGGGGTGGAGACCCTGGAGCACGGCCAGCTGCTGCTGCGGCTGGGCTGCGAACTGGGCCAGGGCTACGGCATCGCCCGCCCCATGCCGGCGGCGGAGGTCCCGGGCTGGTGCGCCGGATGGCACCCGCCAGCGGTGTGGGCCGGGCAGGCACCGCTGGCGCCCAGCCGGCTGCCGCTGCTCACCGCCGAGGTAGAGCATCGCGCCTGGTGCCGCCAGCTGCACCATGCCCTGGCGGCGGGCAGCGGCGTGGCGGCTTTGCCGCTGGCGCGCCCCCACTGCCGCTTCTGCGACTGGCTGGCCCTCGACCACGGCGATGCCCTGCCCGACCTCGGCCGGCTCCGCGCGCTGCACCGGGAGGCGCACGCCCTGGTGGCACGGCTGATCGAGGAGGGGGCAGGCGACGCCGCCGAGGCGCACCGCACCCTCGATGAGGCGTGTGCGGTGCTGCTGGCGGAGATCGAGCGCCTGCTCACGCCCTGAGCGGGCGCCTCAGGATGGGGGTCAGGACTTGCCGGCGGTGAAGCCGCCGTCGACCATCAGGGTGGTGCCGGTGATGAAGCTCGCCTCGTCGCTGGCCAGGAACAGGAAGGCGTTGGCGACCTCCTCCGGGCGACCCAGCCGCGCCATGGGGTGCAGGGAAATCAGCCCCTGCAGCAGCTCGTCGTCCAGCGCCGCGAGCAGCGGGGTGTCGATGTAGCCCGGTCCGATGGCGTTGACCCGCACCCCCTTCGGGGCGGCCTCGATACCCAGGGTGCGGGTCATGTTGACCACCCCGCCCTTGGCCGCGGTGTAGGCGGCGGTCTGGGACTGCCCCATCATGCCGAGGATGGAGGCGCAGTTGACGATGCTGCCGCTGCCCTGGCGATACATCACCCGCAGCGCCGCCCGGGCCACCCGGAAGACCCCGTTGAGGTTGATGTCGATGACGCGCAGGAAGTCGTCGTCGCTCACCTCGTCGGAGGGGGCGATGCCGCCGATGCCGGCGTTGTTGAACACCGCATCCACGCCGCCGAGCTCGTCGACGGTCTCCGCGAAGAGGCGGTCCACCTGGGCGGTGTCGGTGACGTCACACGCCTTGAACAGGCAGCGTCCGGCGTAGCGGCCGTCGAGCGCCGCCGCCCGGGCCGCCCCCTCGCCGCCCTCCAGGTCGGCGATCACCACGCTGGCCCCCTCTTCGAGGCAGCGCTCCACGCTGGCCAGGCCGATGCCGCTGGCGCCGCCGGTGACGATGACGTTCTTGCCCTTCATTCGCATGCGATCTTCCTCTGGTCTGGGGGCACGGCGCCCTGCCGTGCCCTGGCGCCCCCAGTGTAGCCAACCCCGCGCCTCCGGCGGGTGACTTTCCCTTGAGGACGAGCGGCGTGTCAGCCTGTCTTGACCCGCATCAACTCTCCCCATCGGGTGGTGTAGCGTGGCGTGCGCCGCTCGCAGCGCAGCGCCCAGGCGCTGTCGCGCCCGGGCAGGCCGAAGCGCACCGTGTCGCGGCCCATCTCGCGGTTGAGGCGGTCCAGGGTGGCCATCAGCCGCTGGCTGCGCGCGCGACGGGCGTCGTCGTCGGGGGTCTCGAGCAGCGAGGCCTGGCGCCGCTCGACATCCACCAGGTCGAGCAGCATCACCCCGCACTTCTGGTAGCGGTAGCCCTCCAGGTAGATCGCCGCCAGGGCGCGGCGCGCCGCCGCCAGCAGCTCGCGGCTGTCGGCGCTGGGGGCCGGCAGCGCCACCACCGCGGCGTTGCGGTACTGGGGCTCGCCGGCCAGGAAGGGGTTGGTGCGCACGAACACCTGCACGGCGTGGGCCAGGCTGCCCTGGCGACGCAGCTTCTCGCCGGCGCGGGTGCAGTGCTGGCGGAGCGCCGCGGCCAGCTCCGGGTAGTCGCCGGTGAGCCGGCCGAAGGAGCGCGACACCAGCAGGCGCCGGCGCGGCTCGCCCATGTCGTCGAGGACGATGGCCGGCCGCCCGCGCAGCTCCCAGACGATGCGCTCCATCACCACCGAGAAGCGGCTGCGCACCCAGCGCGGGTCGGCCTGGCGCAGCTGCCAGGCGTTCTCGATGCCCATCAGCGCCAGCCGCTCGGCGCTGCGCCGGGCCACGCCCCAGAGGTCGTCCACCGGGCAGGCCACCAGTGCCCGGCGCGTGCCCTCCCCCTCGGCGTCGAGGCGGCACACCCCCTCGAAGGCGGGTTCGCGCTTGGCCAGGCGATTGGCCAGCTTGGCCAGGGTACGGGTGGGCGCCAGCCCCACTCCCACCGGGATGCCGGTCCAGCGGCGCACGGTGTCGCGCAGCGCGCGGCAACGTGGCTCGAGTTCGTCATCGGCAAAGCCCGAGAACCCCACGAAGCTCTCGTCGATGGAGTAGGGCTCCACATCGGGGGAGAACTCGGCCAGCACCTGGTTGACCCGTCGCGACATGTCACCGTAGAGGGCGTAGTTGCTGGAGAGCAGCACCGCCTGGCGGCGCACCGCCGGCGGCAGCAGGTGCAGCGGTGCACCCATCGCCACCCCCAGCGCCTTGAGCTCGTGGGAACGCGCCACCACGCAGCCGTCGTTGTTGGAGAGCACCCCCACCGCGCGCCCCTCCAGGCGCGGGTCGAAGACCCGCTCGCAGCTGACGTAGAAGCTGTTGCCGTCGACCAGGGCGATCACCGCTCGCCCCCCGGCAGGGCATGGAGCACATGGGTGACCACGCCCCACACGTGGCACTCGCGCCCCGCCAGGGGGATCGGCGCGAAGCGCGGGTTGCTGGCCAGCAGCCACACCTCGCCGCCGCGCCGCGCCAGGCGCTTGACGGTGGGCTCCCCCTCCAGGGCGATCACCACCACCCGGCCGGGCAGCGGCTCCAGGCTGCGGTCCACCACCAGCAGGTCGCCGTCGTGGATGCCGTCGCCCAGCATGGAGTCGCCCTCGGCACGCACGAAGTAGGTGGCCGCCGGGTGCTTCACCACATGCTCGTGGAGGTTGATCTCCGCCTCGAGGTGGTCGTCGGCGGGGCTGGGGAAGCCCGCCCGTACCCGACACCCCATCAGCGGCAGGCCGGCAGGCGCGGCACCGGGCTCGGCGCGGCCGATCATCCGGGCTCGGGTCACGGCGGGCGGGGTCATGGGCACCTCCACAATAACTGTATCTATGAACAGTATCCTGCAGAGGGGCGCCGCTGACAACTCCCACCCCCGGCGCCCTTCGCCGCGGCACCCGGCCAGACACGGCGAGGCCGCCCGAAGGCGGCCCCGCGGGTCGCGATGCCCGGCCGAGGGTGGCGCGCTACCAGCCGCGGCCGCCGCCCTGGTTCATCATCCGGCCACCGCCGCCCTGGCCGCCCTGGCCACGCCGCTGGTGGAGGATCTGCTCGCGCATCTGCTGGCGATGCTCCTGGCGGATGCGCTGGCGCTCGGCATCGGACCCGGCCCCCAGCATGCGCTGGTGGTACTCGCGGCGCTGCTGCTGGTTCATCATCGGATAGCCGTAGATGCCGTCGGGATCGAAGCCGCGCTGCTCGGCGCGCTGGCGCATGAGGGTCTGGTGCTCGGCCTGGATGCGCCGACGCTCCTCCAGGGTGCGGGCCTCGCGCATCTCGCGCTGGAGCTGCTCGCGCTCCTGCTGGCTGAACATCGGCCCCCCGTAGAGCCGCTCCTCCAGGCTGGTCTCCTGGGCCTGGGCCAGGCCGATGGTCAGGCCCAGCAGGGCCACGGGGAGCAGGCGCAGGGAGCGCCGGACGAGGCGTGGGGTCGCCATGGTCACATGTCCTCTTCGGGTGAGTGCCTCTCCTGCTATAGGACGGACACGACGGCTTGGCCAGCACTATCGCGGACGGCACCCCCCGGATTCCCACCCTCCTTGACCCATGTCAACCGGTGGCGGGGAGCGGCAGCTCGGCGAGCGGCCCGGGGCGCCCGAACAGGTATCCCTGGTAGCGGGTGCAGCCGTGGGCGAGCAGCCAGTCGCGCTGGGCCTCGGTCTCCACCCCCTCGGCCACCACCTCCAGCTCCAGGCTCTCGGCCAGGGCGATGATGCTGGCGACGATGGCCGCCGAGGTCTCGTCATCGAGCAGGTCGCGCACGAAGCTCTGGTCGATCTTGAGCTGGTCCAGCGGCAGGCGCTTGAGGTAGGCCAGCGACGAGTAGCCGGTGCCGAAGTCATCCAGGGAGAAGCGCACGCCGTGCTCGCGCAGCCGCAGCATCTTGGCCCGCGCCTCGTCGCGCTCCTCCAGGAAGAGGCTCTCGGTGACCTCCAGCTTGAGGCGCTCGGCCGGCGCCCGAGTGGCCTCGAGGATCGCCACCACCCGCTCGACGAAGTCCGCCTCGCGGAACTGCCGCGGGCTGACGTTGACCGCCAGGGTCAGGTGGCGCCGCGCGGGGTCGGCGACCCAGCGCGCCAGCTGGCGGCAGGCGCTCTCCAACACCCAGGCGCCGATGGCCACGATCAGGCGGTTCTCCTCGGCCAGGGGGATGAACTCCCCGGGGGAGACGCGGCCCCGCTCGGGGTGCTCCCAGCGCACCAGCGCCTCGACCCCCACCACCTCGCCATGGCACGCCACCTGGGGCTGGTAGTGGAGCAGCAGCTCCTCGCGCGGCAGCGCCAGGCGCAGGTCCGCCTCCAGCCGCGCCCGGGCCTGCAGGCGCACCTGCATCTCGGGGTCGAAGAAGCTCAGGGTGTTGCGCCCCGCGCCTTTGGCCTGGAACAGCGCCATGTCGGCCTGCTGCAGCACCTCGTCGACCCCGGTCTCGTGGTCGCGGAACAGGGTCACGCCGAGGCTGCCGGTGACCAGCAGCCGCTCGCCGCCGAGCAGCACCGGCGCCTGCAGCGCCGCCAGCAGCTTGTGGGCCACGCGCTCGGCGATCACCGCCACCCCCTCAGGGCGCTCGCCCAGATCGTGGAGCAGCAGGGCGAACTCGTCGCCGCCCAGGCGGGCCAGGGTGTCGGTGTCGCGGACCACCGCCCCCAGCCGTCGCGCCACCGAGCGCAGCAGCTGGTCGCCGCGGTGGTGGCCCAGGGTGTCGTTGACCTGCTTGAAGTTGTCCAGGTCGAGGAAGATCAGCGCGCCGTAGCGGCCGTTACGGTAGCTGTCGCGCAGCACCCCCTCCAGGCGGTCGAGCAGCAGGCGGCGGTTGGGCAGGCCGGTGAGCGGGTCGAAGAAGGCCAGCTGATGGATCTCCTCCTCGGCGGCCTTGCGCTCGGTGAGGTCGCTGAAGGTGGCGACGTAGTGGGTCAGCTCGCCCTGGGCGTTGCGCACCGCGCTGATGGTCAGCCACTCGGGGAACACCTCGCCGTCGCGACGGCGGTTCCAGATCTCGCCCTGCCAGCTGCCATCGCGGGTCACGGCCTGCCACATCGCCGCATAGAAGGCCTCGTCATGCAGCCCCGAGCTGAGCAGGCGCGGGTTGCGGCCCAGCACCTCGGCCTCGGGGTAGCCGGTGATGCGGGTGAAGGTGTCGTTGACCCGCAGGATGCGCCCCTCGGCATCGGTGATCAGCATGCCCAGATGGGTCTCGAAGGCGGTGGCGGCGATGCGCAGCTGGGCCTCGGTGGCCCGCTCCTCGGTGACGTCGCGCACCACCGCCAGGGCGCCGCCGGCGTCCGGGCCCTGGCCGTCCAGGGCGCTGAGCACCGACCGGAAGTGGCGCCTCTCGCCGGCGAGCTCCAGCCGGTAGTCGTACTCCACCGGGCCGCCGCCCTGGCGCAGCTCGGTGAAGGCCGCATCGAGCTGGGCGGCGAGTGCCTCGGGCAGCACCTCGCGGTAGTGGCGTCCCTGCAGGGTGGCGGGGGCGGCCAGCAGCTCGCCGGGGTCCGGGGCGTGCACGAAGACGAAGCGTCCCGCCGCATCGAACACGAAGATGATGTCCTGGATCGAGCCCACCAGCGCCTGCAGCCGTGCCTCCCGGGACTGGCTCTCCTGGCGTGCCTGCTCGCGCTCGGCCACCCGCTGGCGCACCTCCGCCTCCAGGCGCAGGCGATTGAGGTAGTGACGCAGCACCAGGCCGCCCAGGCCGATCACCGCCAGGGCGATGGCCAGGCGCATCCATAGCCGGTGCATCCAGCCGGTCAGCACCGTCGACACCTCCTCGCCGACCACCGCCACGAAGGGCAGCTCACCGACCCGGCGCAGGGTGTAGTAGCGCTCGAGCCCGTCCAGGGGCGAGGGGGTGCGCAGGCTGGTGCGCGCCTGGCCGGAGGCGATGAAGGCGCGGGTCTGCGGCTCCTGGACCAGCTCGCCCAGCACCTCCAGGGGATCGCCCGCCTCGAAGGCGGGACGCCGCGCGATCAGCTGCATGGCGGTGTCGACCAGGGCGGTGCTCTGGCCCGAGGCCATGCTCAGCCGCTCCAGGTCGTGGGCGAAGGAAGCCAGGTTGAGCTCGGCGTGGACCAGCCCGCCGTCGGCCAGGCGCTGGGCATGCACCACCCGGTAGCCACGGGCGAGGTGCGACCAGAACAGCGGCGTGACCCGCCGCTCCCCCGGCGGCGCCGCCAGCAGCTCGCGGTGGTAGGGCAGCCCGCCCAGGGCATAGCCCGGCGGATAGGCGCCGCCGGAGGAGGCCAGCACCCGCCCCTGGACATCCAGCACGCTGAGCCGGTCGAGGAAGGGCAGCCGGTCGCGCAGCGCCGTCAGCCAGTCGCCCGTCGCGCTGGCCTCCTCCTCCGCCAGGCGCGCCGCCACGCTGGCCAGCAGCGCCTCGCTGGCGGAGAAGGTGCTGACCACCCACTCCGCCACCAGGTCGGCGCGGGCGGCGGTGCGCTCCTCGGCGGCGTGGATGTCGCGACGGTACTGCTCGAGCATCAGGGCGCCGATCACCCCCAGCAGCACCACCACGCCCAGCAGGTAGACGAGGATGGCACGCCGCCGCTCGCGGCGCAGGTCGGAGGCGGCGGGTGGCGCGAGGTCGGCGGAGTGCGTCATGCTGATGGCGGTCCCTGCAGGGTGAGAGCATCCTGCCGACAGTGTAACCATTCGCCACGAAGTGTGCCGTTTAGGTACCGTCGTCGCCTGCCGATTCGGAGCGCCGCCCCATGGAAGAGGTCACCCGCGACTTCCTCGACGCCAACCAGCCGCTGCTGCGCCTGGCCGTGGCCCTGCTGCTGGGGGCGCTGATCGGCATCGAGCGTGGCTGGGTCGCCCGCGAACAGAAGTCCGGCGAACGCATCGCCGGCATCCGCACCCACGCCCTGGTGGGGCTGCTGGGCGGTCTTGCCGCCCTGCTCTCCACCGCGCTGACCCCCTGGGCCTTCCCGCTGGTGTTCCTGGCGGTGGCGGGCATCGCCCTGGTGGCCTGGCGGGCGCGCCTGCGCGAGGCCGAGGACTACAGCATCACCGGCCTGGTGGGGCTGCTGCTGACCTTCTGCTTCGGCGCCGTGGCGCTGGCGGTGGACCCTGCCCTGGCCACCGCCTGTGCCGTGGTCACCGCGGTGATCCTCGACAACAAGCGCGAGATCCACGGCCTGCTCTATCGGCTGCAGGCCCATGAGCTCGACGCCGGCCTCAAGCTGCTGGTGATCAGCGCGGTGATGCTGCCGCTGCTGCCCGACCGCGGCCTGGGCCCCGGCGCGGTGCTCAACCCCTACGAGATCTGGTGGATGGTGGTGCTGATCGCCGCGGTCTCCTTCGTCGGCTACTTCGCCATCCGCGTGGGCGGCGCCGAGAAGGGCATCCTCTTCACCGGGCTGTTCGCCGGGCTCTCCTCCTCCACCGCCCTGACCCTGCACTTCGCGCGCCAGTCGCGGCTCGCCCCGGGGCTCTCGCCGATGCTGGCCGCCGGCATCCTGATCGCCTGCGGCACCATGTTCCCACGCATCCTGCTCTACGCCGCGGTGATCAGCCCCGCCCTGCTACCTGCGCTGCTGCTGCCGACCGCCCTGATGGGCCTGACCCTCTACCTGCCGGCGCTGTGGCTGTGGCGCCGGCACCGCGGCGACGGGGCGATCCGCCAGCCGGTGGCGGGGCAGAACCCGCTGGAGCTGCGCACCGCGCTGTTCTTCGGCGCCCTGCTGGCGGCGATCATGCTACTGGGGGAGTGGCTGCGCGGCTGGCTGGGGGAGGCCGGCATCTACCTGCTGGCCACCACCTCGGGGATCGCCGACGTCGACGCCATCACCCTCTCGCTGACGCGGATGTCGCGGGACGTCATCGCCGGGGAGACGGCGGTGGTCGGCATCATCCTCGCCGCGGCCACCAACAACCTGGTCAAGGCGGGACTGGCCGGTGCCTTCGGCACCCGGCGCACCGCCTGGCGGGTGGGGATGCCAATGCTCGCCTCCCTGGCCATCGGCCTGGCGGTCGCCTGGCTGGCCTGAGGCGGAGGGGGCCGCGGCGCCGAGACGACGACGCCCGCCACGGCGGGGCCGTGGCGGGCGTCGCTGGCCCTCGAACCGGGACGCGCTACCAGGTGAGGCAGATCTTGCCGAAGTGGCGGCCGGCCTCCTGGTGGCGGAAGGCGTCGGCGATCGCCTCCAGCGGGAACTCGCGGTCGATCACCGGGCGCAGGTCGCTGGCCTCCAGGGCGCGGATCATCTCTAGCTGGTGGCGGCGACTGCCGACGATCAGCCCCTTCAGGCTGGCCTGCTTGGCCATCAGCTTGGCGGTGGGGATCTCCCCCTCACGGCCGGTGAGCACGCCGATCAGGGCGATATGCCCACCGATGCGCACCGCCTCGATGGACTGCGGCAGGGTGCCGGGGCCGCCCACCTCGACCACCTGGTCGACCCCCTCACCGCCGGTCAGCGCCTTCACGGTCCTGCCCCACTCCGGGTCCTCGCGGTAGTTGATGACGTGCTCGGCCCCCAGCTCGCGCAGCCGCTCGAGCTTCACATCCGAGGAAGAGGTGGCGATCACCCGCGCCCCCATCAGCCGCGCGAACTGCAGGGCGAAGATGGAGACGCCGCCGGTACCCAGCACCAGCACCGTGTCGCCGGCCTTGAGGCCGCCGTCCACCACCAGGGCGCGCCAGGCGGTGAGCCCGGCGGTGGTCAGGGTGGCCGACTCGGCGTGGGACCAGCCCGCCGGCTGGCGGGTGAAGGCGCTGGCCTTCGCTACCACCTGCTCGCGGGCGTAGCCCTCGACACCATCGCCCGGGGTGGTGGCGAAGTTGCCCAGCCGTGCCGGCCCCTCCAGCCAGGGCGGGAAGAAGGTGGAGACGACCCGGTCGCCTTCGGCGAACTCGGTGACGCCCTCGCCCACCGCCTCGACCACGCCGGCACCGTCGGACATGGGGATGCGCCCGTCGTCCACCGGGATCATCCCCGCCACCACGGCGTAGTCATGGAAGTTCAGCGAGCTGGCGTGAAGGCGCACGCGGATCTCGCCGGGGCCGGGCTCCCCCGGCGCCTGCTGTTCGCTCAACTGGAGGTTATCGAGCCCACCCGGGCTCTTCAGGGTCACGACCTTCATGTCCGCTCCTCGTCGCTGGAATCGATGGATATCCGGAATAGCCTGACACAGGGGTGCGGGCGATGCCCGCCGAGATCAAGCCCCGCGCTCGTTGAGCCACCAGTCGTTACCGGTGAGGGGCACGGCGCCATCGGCGGTGACCCGCACGGTGTCGCTGAGCCCCACGCCCCACTCCCCCGGGCGGCGCAGGCAGAGCGGCAGGTGGAAGACCATGTCCTCGGCGAACTCGCGGGCCTGGCCCCGGGCGATATAGCCGGTGCCCTCCACCCAGCTGGGCGGGAACTGCGCGCCCACCGCGTAGCCGAACACCCCCGAGAAGAACAGCGCCTCGCCGTGGGGCGCCAGCACCGCCTCGGCGGAGCGGGCGGCGTCGTCGAAGCTGCGTCCCGGGCGCATCTCGGCGACGAGCGCCTCGAAGAGCCCACGACACAGATCCCGCACCGCCTGCATCTGGGCCGTGGCCCGCCCGGCCACGGCGGTGCGCATCATCGGTGCGGTATAGCGCTGGTAGGCGCTGCCGAACTCCAGGAACACCGGGTCGCCCGGCTCGATGATGCGACGCTTGTGGTTGACGTGGATGATGCTGATGCGCCGCCCGCTGGTGACGATGGGCTGCAGGCTCATGAACTCGCCACCCGCGGCGAGCAGGGCGCGGGCACCCTCGGCGGCGACGTCGTTGTCGCTGACCCCGGGGGCGATCACCGCCTCGGCGGCAGCGAGGCCGGCCGCGGTGATGCGCGCGCTCTCGGCGAGGCAGTCGAGCTCCGCCGGCGTCTTGACCAGGCGGATGGCATCCACCAGGGCCCCGCCGTCGTCGCGGAAGCGCTCGGCGCCGAGTCGCGCCTGCAGCTCGCGGATCACGCCATGGCGAAGCCCGGCGCCATAGAGGTCCAGGCCGATGGCGCGCTGCCCCGCCAGGGTCTCGGCCAGCGGTGCGATCACCTCGTCGACTCCCTCCCAGCGGTAGCCGAGGATCTCGTCCACCGTGGCGGTGACCACCGCCGGGCCGGTCTCGATGGAGGGCACCTGCAGCACCCGCCATTCGGCCGTGACCACCAGGGCGGTATGCACCGAGACCTCGAAGGTGTGGTAGCCGGTCAGGTAGAAGATGTCCGCCGGGTCGGTGAGCAGCAGGGCGTCGAGGCCCGCCGCATCCATGGCGGCGCGCACCCGGGCCAGGCGGGCGGCGAACTCCTCGGGCGGGAAGGGCAGCTCGCTGCCCTGGAGGCTGGCCGCGAGGGCGTGGCGGTAGGCGTGGTGGTCCATGGCGATCTCCGCGGTGATGGGCCGACTCCGGCAGTGTAGTCGTGACGGGCGTCATGCACGGCGGCGATTGGCCCTGTTCGCGCCCCCCGCGGTCTCGTAGAATCCAGCCTCGTGTTGAACTCGACAGGATGATGACATGGGCAGGGCCTTCCAGAACCGCAAGGAATCCATGGCCAAGACGGCCGCCGCCAAGACCAAGGTCTACAGCAAGTACGGCCGCGAGATCTACGTGGTCGCCAAGCAGGGTGGCACCGACCCCAACGGCAACCTGGCGCTGCGCGGGCTGATCGAGCGCGCCAAGAAGGACCAGGTGCCCAGCCACGTGATCGACAAGGCGCTGGACAAGGCCAGCGGCGTGGGCGGCGAGGACTACTCCCCGGCCCGCTACGAGGGCTTCGGCCCGGGCAGCTGCATGGTCATCGTCGACTGCCTCACCGACAACCCCAACCGCACCTTCGGCGAGGTGCGCACCTGCTTCAACCGCGCCAAGAGCAAGCTCGGCACCCCGGGCAGCGTCAGCCACATGTTCGACCACTGCGCCATCCTGGCCTTCCCGGGCGACGACGAGGAGGCGGTGCTCGAGGCGCTGATGGAGGCCGATGTCGACGTCACCGACATCGAGAACGAGGAGGGTCGGATCACCGTCTTCGCCCCCCATACCGAGTACGCCAAGGCCAAGCAGGCACTGCTCGACGCCTTCGGCGAGCTGGAGTTCGAGGTCGACGAGATCCAGTTCGTGCCCCAGACCACCACCCCGCTTGCCGGCGACGATGTGGCGCTGTTCGAGAAGCTGGTCGACGCCCTCAACGACTGCGACGACGTCCAGAACGTCTTCCACAACGCCGAACTGCCCGAGGCGTAAGGCCCGGCCATGGCGACACGCCTGCTGCGGGCCTGGCTGCTGCTGGCGCTGGCGCTACCGCTGCTGGCCGGCGGCACGGCGGCCGCCACCGCCGAGGCGCCCGCCGCCCGCCGCCCGCCAGGAAGCCGCCACCCTGTGGTACTTCTGGCGTGAGCACTGCCCCTTCTGTCGCGGGGCCTCCGCCTGGCTGGACCGCCTGGAGCATGAGCGGCCGGCACTGCTGGTGGAGCGGGTCAATGTGGTGGAGGATGCCGCCGGCCGCGCCCGCTTCATCGCGATGATGGGCGAACGCGGCCAGACGCCCAACGCCGTGCCCACCTTCATCCTCGGCGAGCGGGTCTGGGTCGGCTTCGCCCCGCCCATCGCCGAGGCCATCGAGGCTCAGCTGGGCAGCGAGGCGGCCGAGGCCGTGTCCCGCTATCGCCTGGACCTCGGTCCCCTCGGGCGCCTCGACCTCGCCGAACAGCCGATGCTGGTAGGCACCCTGCTGATCGCCTTCGTGGATGGCTTCAACCCCTGCTCGCTGTGGGTGCTGACCGTGCTGCTGGCGATGATCCTCGGCAGCGGCTCCCGGGCGCGCACCGCGGCGGTGGGCGGCACCTTCCTGCTGGTCACCGCGACGCTCTACGGGCTGTTCATCGCCGGGCTGTTCGCCGCCCTCTCGGTGGCCCACCACCTCGCCGGGATCCAGCTGGTGGTGGCGCTGTTCGCGCTGGGGTTCGGCGCGGTCAACGTCAAGGACTACTTCGCCTTCAAGCAAGGCCTCTCCTTCACCATCCCCGAGCGCTTCAAGCCACGCATCTACCGCGGCAGCCGCGCGGTGCGCCGTGATCGTCCGCTGCCCGCCATCCTGCTCACCACCGTGGTACTGGCCGCCGGGGTGGCGCTGATCGAGCTGCCCTGCACCGCGGGCTTCCCGGTGGTGTGGAGCTCGCTGGTCGCCGAGGCGGGCATCCAGGGCCCGGCCTTCGCCGGCCTGCTGGCCAGCTACCTGGTGGTCTACCTGCTCGACGAGATCCTGATACTCGGCACCGCCATCGTCACCCTGCGCATCGGCCGCCTGCAGGAGACCCACGGCCGCACGCTGAAGCTGGTCGGCGGCATGGTGATGCTGGCGCTGGGTGGCGTGCTGCTGATCGAGCCCAGCCTGATGGAGAGCCTGGCCGGCTTCCTGGCGGTGGTCGGCATCGCCCTCGCCGGCACCCTGGCGGTGATCGCCGTCAGCCGCCGCGGTAGTGGCTGACGGCCATCCGGACTACTCCACGGTGATGGTGATGACCTCCGAGGTCACCGGCGGGTCGAAGCTCAGGTGCCGGTGGTCCATGAACAACAGCTGCAGGTCATGCTCGCCCGGCGCCAGCTCCAGCGTGGTCTCGGTCTGGCCGCCGCCGAAATGGCGCATGCCGTCGTTGGCCGGCAGCGGCTGGTCGAGATCCACCGCGTCCAGCGGCGTGTCCACCAGCAGATGGTGGTGACCGGTGCCCTCGGCCTGGGTGCCGGCGGGGGCCACGCCCATCCCCCTGAGGCCCATGCGCACGGTCACCGGGCCAGAGAGGGTCGCGCCCTGCTCGGGTGAAAGGAAATAGACCTCGGCCCCCTCCGGGGCCGCGACACGTTCCATCTCGGCCATGGCCGGGGCCGCCAGCAAAGCACTGCCGGCCAGGCCCAGCGCCAGGGCAAGGATCCGTGGGTTCATGATGCTCTCCTCTGCCATCCCCGATGGCATGCAGGGCGGCAGGTGCCGCCGGATACGCCATGCGGGCTATCCAGAGCCCGCTCCCATCCTGTCAGGCTAGTCGAGAGCGGCAGGCTTGGCAGGGAGCATCGGTTGGCAACGGCAGCGCACGCCTCGCTCAGCGTCCCTTCTGGGACTCCTGCCACGCCTCGGCGGCCTCCTCCACACCGGGTTCGTCGCTGCGCTCGAGGGCCGCCCGGCGCCGGGCCTCCTCGTCGCGCACATCGTCGATCACTGTCATCAGCTCCTCCACGTCGACGGGCGCGGTGTCGTGCACGAAGCGCCCGGTGAGGCGGCTCTCCGGGTGCAGCTCACCGGCCTCATAGAGCGCCCAGATCTCCTTGCCGTAGTCGGTGGCCAAAAGCTCCGGGGCGAAGCGCCCGAAGTAGCGGCGCATGTTGTCCACGTCGCGCTCGAACATCCACTCGGCGCCGTTGTTGCCGGCGGCA
The DNA here is from genome assembly GCF_900104135.1 of Halomonas shengliensis. Taxonomy (GTDB): domain Bacteria; phylum Pseudomonadota; class Gammaproteobacteria; order Pseudomonadales; family Halomonadaceae; genus Halomonas; species Halomonas shengliensis. The sequence continues at coordinate 56,703 of NZ_FNIV01000012.1, forward strand.
TCCACCGCCTGGGGCAGGTCGATGATCACCGGCCCGTCGGCGGCCAGCAGCACGTTGAACTCGGAGAGGTCGCCGTGTACCAGGCCGGCACACAGCATCCTCACCACGTCGCCGATGATCTTGGCATAGTGCTCGCGGGCCTCGTCGGCGCCGAGGGTCACGTCGTCCAGGCGCGGGGCGGTGAGCCCGTCGGCGTCGATGATCATCTCCATCAGCAGCACGCCGTCGATGAAGCCGTAGGGCTCGGGCACCCTCACGTCGGCCGCGGCCAGCCGGTAGAGGGCGTCTACCTCGGCGTTGAGCCAGGCCTGCTCCTGCTCCCTCTGGCCGTATCGGGTCTTCTTGGCCATCGCCCGGGAGCGGCGGCTGTTGCGCCCGCGCCGGCCCTCCTGGTACTGCACGGCCTGCTTGAAGCTGCGCTGCCTGGCCTCCTTGAACACCTTGGCGCAGCGCCGCTCCCCGTGGGAGCGCACCACGTAGACCTGGGCCTCCTTGCCGCTCATCAGCTGGCCCTCCACCGCCTCGATCAGGCCGTCGTCCACCAGCGGCTGCAGGCGCTTGGGTATCTTCATCGTTGCTCCCGAAGTTGGCCGATGCCTGTCATCGGCTGACCCGCCGGACGCGCACGCGGCGTCCCTTGATCCGGCCGTCGAGCAGTCGCGCCAGGGCCCGGTCGGCCACCTCGCGTCGCACGGCCACATAGGCGCTGTTGGCCAGCACCTTGATCCTGCCCACCTGGTCGCCGGCCAGCCCCGCCTCGCCGGTCAGGGCGCCGAGGATATCGCCGGGGCGTACCTTCTGCTTCTTGCCGGCGCCCAGCTGCAGGGTCGCCATGGGCGGCACCAGAGGGTCGCCGGCGAGCACCGCGCGCGGCGGCAACGCGGCTTCCTCCAGGGGCTCGCCGCGGAAGGCGTTGAGACGCGCCAGCCGGTATTCCTCACCCTCGCCGACCAGGGTGCAGGCGATGCCGGCGCTGCCGGCCCGGCCGGTACGCCCGACGCGGTGCACATGCACCTCGAGCTCCCGGGCGATGTGATAGTTGAACACCGCATCGAGCTCGGCGATATCGAGCCCACGGGCGGCCACGTCGGTGGCCACCAGGATCGAGGCGCTGCGGTTGGCGAACAGCACCAGCAGCCGATCGCGGTCGGCCTGCTCCAGGTCGCCATGCAGCGCCAGGGCGCTGAAGCCCGCCGCGTCGAGCGCCTGGGCCACCTCGTCGGTCTCGCGCTTGGTGTTGCAGAACACCACGCTCGACGCCGGACGGAGGTGCAGCAGCAGCCGGCAGAGCGCCTCCAGGCGCGCCTCGTCGCCATCATTCACCCGATAGACCCGCTCATGGATGCTGCCGGGGTCGTGGCTCTCGGCCGCCTCCACGCCGACCGGGTCGCGTATCAGCGCCGCGGCCACAGGGCGCACGGCATCGGAGAAGGTGGCGCTGAACAGCAGCGTCTGACGCGACGCCGGGGTCTCGGCGACGATCGCCTCCAGGCTCGCCTGGAAGCCCATGTCGAGCATCCTGTCCGCCTCGTCCAGCACCAGGGTCGCAAGCCCATCCAGGACGAGCGAGCCCTTGCGCAAGTGCTCCTCGATGCGACCCGGGGTGCCCACCACCAGGTGCGCGCCGTGGGCCAGGGAGGCGAGCTGGGGGCCGAAGGGGGCACCGCCGCACAGGGTCAGCACCTTGACGTTGGGCAGGGTCCGTGCCAGCCGGCGCAGCTCGCCGGCCACCTGGCCGGCCAGCTCCCGGGTCGGGCAGAGCACCAGCCCCTGCACCCGGAAGCTGGCCAGGTCGAGCCGCGAGAGCAGCCCCAGGCCGAAGGCCGCGGTCTTGCCGGAACCGGTCCTGGCCCGGGCGATCACGTCGCGGCCGGCCAGGATCGGCGGCAGGCTCTCGGCCTGGATCGGCGTCATGGCGGTGAAGCCGAGGGAGTCGAGGTTATCGAGCAGCGACGTCGCCAGCGGCAGCGTGGCGAAGGCGGCGTCGGATGGAGTATCGGACAAGGGGAGATCCTGCAGGCAAGAAAGGGCGCCGGTGACGACGAGCGCGTCGGGGTGATGACGGGGAGCGACGAGAGCCGGACGGCATGGCCCGGCAAGGCGGGCGGATGGCAGGTCGGCAGGATAGCAGAAAGCGCCGGACAGTGCCCCCGGCCGGGCTAGCGATGGCGCCTCTGCTATGATGGCCGCCACGCCCCATTCATCGCCCCACGCCGGGGCCAGAAAAGTTGCCGTGCCCATGCCGACACCCCGCCGCCAGCGCTCCACGGACGACAACGCCGCTTCCGACACGGCACAGCGACGCCACCCCGCCCCGTCGCAGCCCTTCGCCACTCTCCGCACCTGCGGGGAGCTGCGCACCAGCCTCACCTCGCTGCGCGACACCTTCAGCAATCGCCACCACTCCCTGGACTTCGCCTACTCCCACGCCCACTACCTGCGCAATCGCGTGCTGGCGGTGGGCCTCCTGTTCCTGCTGCTCACCCCGCTGTGGGCGCTGGTGGATATCGTGATGCTGCCGCGCGACCTGTGGGGGATCACCCTGAGCGGGCGCGGCCTGCTGCTGGCGGGGCTGGCCGGCGTGCTGCTGCTGGCCAGGCAGAGCCGCGAGCGAATCGGGCGCATCCGCGTGAGTGCCGGCCTGCTGCTGGCGCTGCCGGCAACCTTCTACGCCCTGGTGCTGGGGATCGTGCCCGATGGCGACGTGGCGCGGCTGGCAGGCTACGCCTTCATCCCCTTCCTGCTGGTGGCCGCCTTGAGCGTCTTCCCCTTCACCCTGGTCGAATCGCTGGCGGCGGGGGTGGCGCTGCTGTGGCTGCTGGCCTTCGCCCAGCGGGTCGATGGCAGCTGGCTGACCCCGGCGGGACTCGAGGGCCTATGGCTGCTGGCCAGCCTGTTGGCGGTCTCGCTGGCGGCCAACCACTTCCAGCTCAGCCTGCTGATGCGGGTCTACCGCCAGGCCACCCATGACCCGCTCACCGGGCTATTCAACCGCGGCGCGCTGACCCTGCACCTGGAGAAGCTGCAGGCCTGGCGCCGGCAGCAGGGAGAGACCGCCCCCGCCTGCAGCGTGCTGATGATGGATATCGATCACTTCAAGCGCATCAACGACACTCACGGCCACTCCGTGGGCGACCTGGTGCTGGCGGAGTTCGCCCGGGTCGTCAGCGATCAGACCCGCGCCGAGGACTGTGTGGCGCGCTACGGCGGCGAGGAGTTCGTGGTGCTGCTGGTAGATGCCGACGTGGCACGCGGCAGCCGCGTGGCCGAGCGCATCCGCAGCACCGTGGAAGCCCACCACTTCCCCGACCATGACCACCAGCGGGTGCCGGTCACCACCAGCATCGGCGTGGCTCGCCTCGGCGAACGGGAGACGCCCCAGCAGGCGCTGGAGCGCGCCGATGCCGCCCTCTACCGAGCCAAGGCGCAAGGCCGCAACCGCGTGACCCACGCCGACTGACCCTGTCGCTCGCTTGTCCTGCGTCAAGACGCCGCCGTTGTCCGCCGGCCAGGCGCCCCCAGGTGTGCGATAGTCGGGAGAACCATCTCCCACCGACACCCGCCACAGGAGGAGCTCCCCATGCAGCAACGCGAGGTCGATATCGCCATCATCGGCGCCGGCAGCGCCGGCCTGAGCGCCTGGCACGCCGCCCGCCAGCACAGTGACAGCGTGGTCCTGATCGAGGGCGGAGAGTACGGCACCACCTGTGCGCGGGTGGGCTGCATGCCCTCCAAGCTGCTGATCGCCGCGGCCGAGGCCGCCCACCAGGCCCGCGAGGCCGGTGGCTTCGGCATCAGGGTGAGCGGTGTCGAGGTCGACGGCCGCGCGGTGATGGCGCGGGTCAAGGAGGAGCGCGACGGCTTCGTGGGCCGGGTGCTCACGTCGATGAAGCGCATCCCCGAGGCCGACCGCCTCTCCGGCCATGCCCGCTTCGCGGACCCCCACACCCTCGAGGTGGGCGGCCATACCCGGGTCAGGGTCCGCACCATCATCATCGCCACCGGCTCGCGGCCCAGCTGGCCCGGGATGTTCGACGCCGCCGGCGACCGCTTGGTCACCAACGACGACGTCTTCGAGTGGGACGACCTGCCGGAATCCGTGGCGGTGTTCGGCCCCGGGGTGATCGGCCTGGAGCTGGGCCAGGCACTGCACCGCCTGGGGGTGCGCCTGCGGGTGTTCGGCGTGGGCGGCGCCCTGGGCCCCTTCCGCGACGCCAAGGTGCGCGAGGCAGCCGACGCCACCTTCAACGAGGCGTTCTACGTCGACCCCGACGCCAAGGTGGAGAGGATCGAACGCGACGGCGAGGGCGTGGCGATCACCTTCATCGAGCGCGACAGCGGCGAGACCCTCACCGAGCGCTTCGACTATCTGCTGGCCGCCACCGGGCGGCGCCCCAACGTCGACCGCCTGGGCCTGGAGAACGCCGGTCTCGCGCTCGACGACAAGGGGGTGCCCCGCTTCAACCGCTTCACCCTGCAGTGCCGCGGCGCCGACGACGGCCCAAGCCATGTGTTCATCGCCGGCGACGCCAACCAGGAGCTGCCGCTGCTCCACGAGGCCAACAGCGAGGGGCGCATCGCCGGCGACAACGCCGGGCGCTTCCCGGAGCCGCGCGCCGGGCGGCGCAACGTGGCGCTGTCCATCGTCTTCACAGAACCGCAGATGGCCACCGTGGGCGAGGGCCATGCCGAACTCGAGAGACGCCTGGGCGGCTGCGACTGCCTGGCCACCGGCGAGGCCTCCTTCGCCGACCAGGGTCGGGCGGTGGTGATGCGCCAGAACCGCGGCCTGATGCGCCTCTACGCCGAGCACGGCTCCGGCCAGTTCCTCGGCGCCGAGCTGTTCGGCCCGCGGGTGGAGCACATGGCCCACCTGCTGGCCTGGGCCCTGGAGCAGAGGCTCGGCGTCGGCGAGATGCTCGCCATGCCGTGGTACCACCCGGTGCTGGAGGAGGGGCTGCGCGGTGCCCTGCGCGACCTCAACGCCAACCTTCAGCAGGGCCCGGCGATCACCGAACGCTGCATGGAGTGCGGCCCCGGCGACTGACGGCGCCTGGGCCCGGCGCTCAATCCAGGGCGGCGCGCAGCGTCTCGGCGGCCGCCGACAGGTCGGCCGAGTCGGCCATGGGCAGGTTCTCCACCTGGATGTCGCTCATCGCGTCGAGCGGCGTCAGGTGGACATGCACGTGGGGCACTTCCAGGCCGACGATCAGCATGCCCACCCGCTGGCAGGGAAAGGCCCGCTTGATCGCCTTCGCCATGCGCCGCGAGACCGCCATCAGGTGCTGGTAGAGCGGCTCGGGCAGGTCGTCCCAGTGGTCGACCTCCTCGCGGGGGATCACCAGCACATGGCCGGGCTTCATCGGCTGGATGGTCATGATGACCACGCACTGGTCATCGTCGTGCACGAAGTGTCCCGGGATCTCGCCCTGCATGATGCGGGTGAAGATGCTGGCCATGGCGCCCTCCTGGCGATCTGGGGTATGGGGAAGAGGGGTAAGTGACGACTAACGTCGCCTGCAGCGGCGGCGGCAATCGGGTATGCTTGAGGCGGCAGTACCGCACGACCAAGGAGCAGAATACACGATCGATCAGTCAATCCAAGCCAGCACGGAGGTTCACATGAAGGTCTACAAACCTGAATGGCGGTGCACGTTTAGCGTAAACGAAGGCGCGGATGAATCGGCCAGCTGGAAGGAGCGGATCGCCTGGCAGCTGCGCGAGTTCGCCGACCGGCTCGATGGCGGCGGCCGGACCCTCAAGATCGATTGCGACGTCACGCCGGCGGTGAGTCGCGACGAGGTGGATACCTGCCTGGGCAAGGGCTTCGCCGTGACACAGAGCCTGCTCACCCAGCTCGCCCACCAGGCGGCCTGCGAGGACGTGATGCGCGATGCCAAGGCGGAACTCTTCGAGGAGGAGGACGCCCCGCGGCACTGAGGGCTCCCCTGCTTCCACACCCCGGGCCTGCTCGGGGTGTTTTCGTTTCTGGCGCCGGCGTTGACAGCCAGCGGCATTGCGATCTATGCATATGACAAAGGCACCCGCCTTTACCCGGCTCCGCCGGGCCTCCCCTGCCAAGGAAGCCGGTCATGGACGCGCTGCGCCATCACTCGCCCACCGACCTGGTCGACCAGCCCGAGATGCCGGCACCGCCGGCCGCGAGCTGCGTCGCCTTCGACACCGAACTCGCCACGCGCCTGGCCTGCGCCAAGGCCCGCCTCGATCGCCTGGAGCGCGACGCCGACTCCCGCGACCAGGCCGCCCTGGGGGCGGCTCGCATCGAGTTCGCCCAGGCCTCCCGCGCGGTCGCCGATGCCCTGCTGGACCGTGGGCTGGGATAAGCGACCCGCCCTGGCATGACGGGGATGCACGGCGCCGGCCGGCATGGCATCCTCGAGGCCCCCTCCGTCACCGGATACCATCATGCCGCTCGCCATCAGCCTGATCGCGCCCTCCTCGGTCACCGACGACGACGCCGTGGCGCGCGGCATCCAGGGACTGGAGTCGCTCGGCATCACGGTGAGCCTTCCCCGGCCGCTGCAGCGCCCGACCCGCTACCTGGCCGGCTCCCGGGAGTGGCGCCTGGCCCAGCTGCATGCCGCCTATGACGACCCCAAGACCCAGGCGGTGTGGGCGATCCGCGGCGGCTACGGGGCCGCCCAGCTGCTCGACGGTGTCGACTGGGCGTGCCTTTCCGCCCACCCCAAGCCCCTGGTGGGCTACTCCGACGTCACCGTGCTGCTCGACCACTGGCATCGCCACGGCCTGCCGGCCCTCCACGGTCCGGTGGTCAAGGCGGCCGCCGGCCTGCTCGACGCCTCCCCGGCCGAGCGGGAGGTGCTGACGCGGCAGTTCGAGGAGACCCTGGCGCTGATCGAGGGAGAGGTCGCGCTGACCTATCCCCTCTCGCCCTGGGGCGAGGCCCCCGCGACCCTCTCCGGCCCCCTGGCGGGCGGCAACCTCACCACCCTCGCCAGCCTGGCAGGCACCCCCGCCGCCTTCGTCGCCCCGCAGGGGGCCCTGGTGATCCTCGAGGATGTCGGCGAGCCCTGGTATCGCCTGGAGCGCGCCCTGTGGCAGCTGGTGCAGGGCGGTGCCCTGGACCGGGCTGCCGCGGTCTGTCTCGGCACCTTCGAGGGCTGCCCGCCCTGGGGCGATGCGCGGCTCGAGGCGATCCTCCTCGAGACCCTGGCGCCGCTGGGGATTCCGCTCTACCACGGCCTGCCGGTGGGCCACGGCCTGCACAACCGCCCCTGGCGCTACGGTGCCATCGGCCATATCACCCCCGGCCGGCTGGCCGTCGCCGGCTGACGCCTGAGGCCGACGGGATGCCCTGCCGGTGTTCCTTGCATAAGATTGACGCGATCTAGCGCCCATCGTCGCCCATCTTCGGGATCGCTTGCGTGTACGCGCGACGGTGGTTATTATTTGTGCAACGCAGCGGGGGAGCGTCCCTCATCGCATTGCCGCCCGCAAGCACACATCGCCCCAGCGAGAACCGCGAGGTACCACCGATGGGAACCCGATCACGCCTGATCCTGACCTGCTGCCTGGCAGGCCTCCTGACCCTCGGCACTGTGACCACCGCCAGCGCCGAGACTCAGCAGGGATACGCCTCCTACTACCATGACAAGTTCCAGGGTCGTACCACCGCCAGCGGTGCCCCCTTCGACCAGAACCAGCTGACCGCGGCCCATCGCGACTTGCCCTTCGGCACCGAGGTGGTGGTGAAGCGCCCGGACACCGGCCAGCAGGTGAAGGTGGTGATCAACGACCGCGGCCCCTTCGTCAAGGGCCGCATCATCGACCTCTCCAAGCGGGCCGCCCAGAAGCTGGGCCTGCTCAACCGGGGCGTCGCCCCGGTGATGGTCACCCAGATCAACTGACCCCCGCCACGGCGGGCGGCAGGCCCGCGCCGCTCGCCAGCTGCAGCGCGATGACGGCCATCATCCCCCCGATGGCCCCATCGATCACCCGCCACGCCGCCGGCTTCTGCAGCCACGGCGCCAGGGTCGCCCCACCCCACGCCAGCAGGCTGAACCACAGGATCGATGCCGACCCCGCCCCGGCCAGGAAGCCGCCGGTGCTGCTCTGCTGTGCCCCTATCGCCGGAATCAGCAGCAGGGTATCCAGGTAGACCTGGGGATTGAGCAGGGTCACCGCCAGGGTCGCCAGGATAACCCGGCGACGCCCCGGCGACGCGACCGCGTCGCCATCCAGCCCCTGCCGCCCGGTGGCCGCGCGCCACAGCGCCTGGGCGGCCAGCCAGGCGAGAAACACCACCCCGGCCCAGCGCATCGCCTCCATGGCCTGGGGCACCTTCAGCAGCAGCGCACTGACGCCGAGCATGCCCGCGCTGAACAGCAGCAGGTCGCTGGCCATGCACAGGCCCGCCGACCACCAGTGGTGCTGGCGCCGGATCGCCACCCCCAGCACATAGGCGTTCTGGGCGCCGATCGCCATGATGATGCCGCCGCACACCACCAGCCCGGTCAGATAGCTCTCCAGCATCGGTCCTGCTCCCACCTGTCATCGATGGGCGCAGCCTAGCCGACCCCGGTCATGCAGAAAAATCATCCTGTTAATACCCCATCAGCTGCGCTTATGCTGATGTCACAAGATCAGGACCGAAAGGCAGACCCTGCGATGCTGGACTACAAGCTGCTGGAGGCGCTGACGGCGGTGGTGGAGTGCGGCGGCTTCGAGCGCGCCGGCGCGGCGCTGGGACTGTCGCAGTCGGCGGTCTCCCAGCGCATCCGCTCGCTGGAGGTGCGCCTGGGCCAGCCGGTGCTGGTGCGCGCCCCGGCCCTGGCCCCGACCCCGGTCGGGCGGCGGCTGATCAACCACGCCCGGCGCGTGCAGCTGCTGGAGCGCGACCTGGGCCAGGCACTGCCCACCCTGGCGAGCGAGGCGCCGCGGCTACGCATCGCGGTCAACGCCGACAGCCTCGCCACCTGGTGGGCCGAGGCCGTCGGCGCGCTGTGTCGGGAGGAAGGCGTGGTGCTCGACCTGGTGGTGGAGGACCAGGACGTCGGGCTGCGCCGGCTGCGCGACGGCGACGTGGCCGCCTGCCTGTGCGCCAGCCCCCGGCCCATCGCCGGGGCCCGCGCCCTGCCGCTGGGCCAGATGAGCTACCTGCCGCTGGCTACCCCCGGCTATCGCCGGCGCCACTTCCCGGCAGGCCCCTCGGCGGAGGCCTTCCGCCACGCCCCGGCCATCGTCTTCGGCCCCCACGACCAGCTGCAGCACCGCTTCCTGGCCGATTGCGGCTACCACGGCCCCTTCCCCTACCACCTGTGCCCCGCCTCCGAGGGCTTCGTCAGGCTGGCCCAGGCGGGCATGGGCTACGGGATGATCCCGCGGATGCAGGTGGCGGGGCCGCTGGCGCGCGGCGAGCTGGTCAGCATCGCCCCGGGCCAGGCGCTGGCGGTACCGCTCTACTGGCACCGCTGGCGCCATAGCGGGAGGCTGATCGAGCGGCTGACCGACGCGCTGGGCGCGGTCAGCCTGGCCTGAAGGACACGCGGCGACGACTTGCGCTACGAGTCGGTGCCAACCTTGTCCTGGGTCTGCGTCTCGAAGTCGCTGGCGGCGTGGCGCTCGTGGAGCTGCATCGACGGCTCTCCGAAGGTGCGGTTGACCATGCGTCCGCGCTGCACCGCCGGGCGCGCGTCGATCTCCCTGGCCCAGCGCTGCACGTGGGTGTACTCCTGCACCTGCAGGAACTCGCCGGCGTCATACAGCCGCCCCAGCACCAGCTGGCCGTACCAGGGCCAGTTGGCGATATCGGCGATGGTGTAGGCGTCGCCGGCCAGGTAGCGATGCTCGGCCAGGCGACGGTCCAGCACGTCGAGCTGGCGCTTGGTCTCCATGGCGTAGCGGTCGATGGGGTACTCCAGCTTCTCCGGCGCATAGGCGTAGAAATGGCCGAAGCCGCCCCCCAGGAAGGGGGCGCTGCCCATCTGCCAGAACAGCCAGTTTAGGGTCTCGGTGCGCGTGGCAGGGTCGCCCGGCAGGAACTCGCCGAAGCGCTCCGCCAGGTAGAGCAGGATGGCGCCGGATTCGAACACGCGGGTCGGCGGCTGGGTGGAGTGATCCATCAGCGCCGGGATCTTGGAGTTGGGGTTCACCTCGACGAAGCCGCTGCCGAACTGGTCACCCTCGCCGATGCGGATCAGCCAGGCGTCGTACTCCGCCTGACGGTGCCCCAGCGCCAGCAGCTCCTCGAACATCACCGTCACCTTGACCCCGTTGGGTGTGCCCATGGAGTAGAGCTGGAAGGGGTGCTCGCCCACCGGCAGCGCCTTCTCGTGGGTCGGCCCGGCCACCGGCCGGTTGATGCTGGCGAAGGCGCCCCCGCTCGGCTGCTCCCACTTCCACACCTTCGGCGGCACATACTGGTTGTGATCGCTCATGCGCTCTCCTGGTTGCGAAGCCGCCCCGGGCATCGGGGCGGCGGCGTAAGGCCGGGCTTCACCATAGCGGGTCCGGAGGGCGGATTCGAGGGGTGGGCAGCGGGCACGGCAGCAGAACGGCGGGCCCTTGGGCCCGCCGCTCTGTCCTTACCCTGCCGGGGCGAGATCACATCCGGCAGGCCTCGTCAGGCGCCTCCAGCTGCCGATGCGCCACCGAGAGTACCTCATGGCGTCCATCGCGGATCTCGCGCAGGTAGACATTCTGGATCGGGTGGTGGGATGCGGAGAAGCGCAGCGGGCCACGCGGGCTGTCGAGCTCCACCTCGGCAAGCGCCGCGAACAGCGCATCGCGATCCCGGGTGTCACCCTCGACGGTGGTGAACGCCTCGGCCAGCATCGCACCGGTGTCATAGCCGTGGACCGCATAGGCATCGGGGGTCTCGCCATAGGCCGCCTCATAAGCGGAGACGAAGGCCCGGTTCTCCTCGCTCTCCAGGGTCTCGGCGTAGTGCAGCGTGGTCAGCACCCCCTCCCCCGCCTCTCCCAGTGCCGTGAGGTTGCCCTCGGTCATGAACCCCGAGCCCAGCAGGGGAATGCTCTCCTTGAGCCCGGCCGCGGCATAGTCACGCACGAAGCTGACCCCGCCACCGCCGGCGAAGAAGGTATAGACGGCATCCGGCGCCAGGCTGGCAATCTGCGTCAGGTAGCTCTGGAACTCGGTGCTGGGAAACGGCACCAGGATCTGCTCCATGACCTCCCCACCTGCCTCGCTGAAGGCCTCCTCGAAGGCCGCGACATCCTCCTTGCCACCCGCATAGTCCCAGGTGATGGTGACCACGCGGCGATGGCCACGATCATGCGCCACCTTCCCCATGGGATAGGCGTCCTGCCACATGTTATGGGAGGTTCGGAAGACATTGGGCATGCACAGCTCGTTGGTGGCCGCCCCGAGGCCCGCGTTGGGGATGATGGTGAGGGCACCGGTCTGCTTGGCGACACGCAACATGCCCATCGCTACCCCGGAGTGCACCGGGCCGATCACCGCATCGACCCGGTCACTCTTGACCAGACGGCTCATGTTCTGGGGTGCCTTCGAGGGATTGGCCTCGGAGTCGAGCTCGACATACTCGACGCGCCGCCCGCCGAGCTCCCCTCCCTGCTGCTCGATGGCAAGCTTCAAGCCGTTGGTGATCGCCTCACCCAGGGCGGCGTAGGTACCGGTATAGGGCAGCATCAGGCCCAGCTTGACCGGTGCGCTCTCCTCGGCCAGTGCGGCCTGGCCGCTCAGCAGCAGGCCGGCGCCCAGCAGCGACATCAGGATCTTGTTGTTCGATTTCATCATCACACTCTCATCTCAGGGACAGGTGGTTGGTGTCGTGGCAGCACGCGCTTGTCATACCGCTCAGGCTTCCTGTGCCACCCCCACCGAGTGCCGCCAGCCGAGTCGGCGACGCGCCTGACTGACGTCATCCTCGGGGTCGTGGTGCCACAGCCAGTCGAAGCGGGTCTCGAGGTTGTCGATCAGCCTCGCCTCGTCGTCGCCGATGCCTTCGCCGGCGAACTCGTAGACGTTCCCCGCCTCGTGGGAGGTGCGCTGCACCCGGCAGGTGCGCGGATGGCGGACCGCCTCGAAGGCCGCCAGCACGCGCTGGACGCTCTCCCGGGTGCAGGCCTCGTCGCCCAGCAGGCTGGCCAGCACATAAGCGTCCTCTAGGGCCTGGCCGGCACCGGCGCCCTGGTGGGGCACCAGCGCATGGGCGGCATCGCCCACCAGCAGCACGCGGCCTCGGTGGTAGCGGGGCAGCTCGGGCAGCTCATGCAGCGCCCAGCGGGTCGGTTCGGGGATGCACTCGAGGATCGCCCGGGACGCCGCGCCCCAGCCGGCGAAGACCTCCAGCATCTCCTGCTGGGTGACGGCCTGGACCCACTCCTCCCCTTCGGGCAGCTGCGGCTCGGCGGTGGAGCGGTCGGTGATGAAGGCCACCACGTTGATCAGCGCCGACTGCTTGACCGGGAAGGTGAGGATATGGCGGTCGTGGCCCAGGTACATCTGGGGCACCAGGGCCAGGCGCCGGTCGGCCCCCTTGCCCGCCAGGGCCTCTTCCAGCCGGGCGGTGGGGATCATGCCGCGATAAGCGTAGGTGCCGCTCCAGAAGGGGGCGATCTCACCGTGCTCCTCGGCGGGCAGCACATTGGCGCGTACCGCCGACTTGATGCCGTCGAAGCCGATCAGGATATCGGCGGTGAAGGCGGTGCCGTCGGCGAAGTGGGCGGTGGCGCCCTCCTCCGTTTGGGTGACCTCGATGCAGCGCTTGCCGAAGTGCGCGATCCCCTCGGGCAGGTGAGCCACGATGGCATCCAGGAAGTCCGCTCGATGCACCGAGGACTGCCCGCAGCCGGGCGCCAGGGTGGCGGTCAGGTAGCCATCGTCGCGGCCGCGGCGCCACTCGAACCAGACGTCCTCGAAGGGCGCCGGGGAGGCGTCGGCGATGCGCCGATAGGCCTCCTCCAGGCCGAGCCGCTGGATGGCGCACACGGCGTTGGGGCCGAAGGAGACCCCGGCGCCGATCTCGGAGAACTGCGGTGCCGCCTCGAAGAGCTGCACGTCGAGGTCGGGGAAGCGGGACAGGGCCACGGCGAAGGCCACACCGCCGATGCCGCCGCCGATGATGGCGACGGACAGGCGGGAATCAGTGGGGGACGCGGTGGTGTGCTGAGTCATGCTGGGCTCTCCGTCAGGGATGCGGTTCTTGTCATGGCATCGGGCGATGGCACGCAGGCTAGAGCCCCTTCGGTATTCACACAACGCAGCCACTTTCATACATAGAATAAGCAAGCGTAATATCACTGGTAATACAGGTTATTGGGCGAGACGAGACATGTTGCGGCTGGCGGATATCGACGTGAACCTGCTGGTGGTCTTCGACCTGATCTACCGCGAGGGCAGCACCCAGCGGGCTGCCGAGCGGCTCGGGGTGACCCAGCCCGCCGTCAGCCACGCGCTCAAGCGCTTGCGCAAGCTGCTCGGTGATGAACTCTTCGAACGCACCGCCAGGGGGCTTTCGCCGACGCCCCGGGCGGACCAGCTTCACCCCGGCATCGCCGAGGCGCTGGCCCGGCTGCATGACACCCTCAACCTGGGCGATGACTTCGACCCGGCGACCAGCGAGCGCACCTTCCAGCTGGCGATGACCGATATCGGCGAGATCGTCTTCCTGCCGCGGCTGCTCGAGCACCTCGCTCGGGTGGCCCCCGGCATCCGGCTCAGCACGGTGCGCAGCCATCGGGAGGACCTGAAACGGGAGATGGAGGAGGGACGGATCGACCTGGCCATCGGTCTGATCCCCCAGCTGGGCGCCGGCTTCTACCAGCAGCAGCTCTTCGTGCAGCGCTATGTCTGCCTGATGCGCAGGGATCACCCCCTGGCAGGAGGCGGCTTCGACATGGAAGCCTTCAGGACCGCCACCCACGCGGTGGTGGTGGCGAAGGGCACCGGACACGGCATCGTCGAGGAGCGGCTCGCCCGGGCGGGCATCGAGCGCCCGGTCCGTCTGCAACTGCCCCACTTCGCCGCGGTGCCCTACATCGTCAGCGAGAGCGACCTGGTGGTCACGGTGACCGACAAGTTCGCCGAGGCGACCCGGGAACGCTTCGGCCTGGCGGTGCAGGAGCACCCCCTGCCCTTCCCCGAGATCCCCATCAACCTCTTCTGGCACCGCCGCTACCACCGCGACGCCGGCAACCGCTGGCTGCGCGGCCTGCTCTTCACGATGTTTGCCGAATAGGATGTTCACCGAAAAAATAGGCGGCACCTGCCAGGGCAGGCGCCGCCTCTTGACGACAGCCAATGCCGACTCAGTCGCCGATCTTCAGCACCGGCTTGACGGTGGTACCGCTCTTCGAGTCCTCGAAGGCCTGGTTGATCTGCTCCGGCGCATAGAACTTCACCAGCCTGTCGAAGGGGAAGCGCCCCGCCTTGAAGTAGGCCACCAGCTGCGGGATGAAGACCCGTGGCACGGAGTCGCCCTCGATCACCCCGATCATCGACTTGCCCTCGGCCATCAGGTCGTGGTGCACGTCCAGGGTCACCTCGGGGGTGACGCCGACGATGGCCGAGACACCCAGCGGCTTGAGCGCGTTCAGCGACTGGCGCACCACGGCCGGCACCCCGGTGGTCTCCACGGCGTACTCGCTGCCGCCGCCGGTGATCTCGCGGACCCGCTCGACGGTCTCCTCCCGCTGGCCATTGATCGTCCGGGTCGCCCCCAGTTCCAGGGCCAGCTCGAGGCGGCTGTCGTGGACGTCCACCGCGATGATCTCGCGGCAGCCGGCGATGCGCGCCGCCATGATGGCGGAGAGCCCCACCGCCCCACAGCCGAAGACCACCAGGCTCGTGCCGAACTCGGGCCTGAGGCGGTTGAGCACGGTGCCGGCACCTGTCTGGATGCCGCAGCCCAGCGGGCCGAGCAGCGCCAGGTCCACCTCGGGGTCCACCTTCACCGCATTGCGGGCGCTGACCACGGCGTGGCTGGCGAACGAGGACTGGCCGAAGAAGGTCGCCAGGTCCTCGCCGTCACGGGCCAGGCGGTAGCCGCCGTCGTCCATGGCACCGCCGAAGTTGAGCTCGTTGAAGGTATCGCAGACGGTGGGGTGCCCGGTCAGGCAATGGCCACAGCCGCCACAATGGGCGAACGACAGCACCACGTGGTCCCCCACCGCGAGCCCGCCCACCCCCTCGCCGAGGGCCTCCACCACGCCGGCGCCCTCGTGGCCCAGCACGATGGGGAAGGGCGCGATGCCCAGGTCCCTGGCCACGGCGTCGGTATGGCACACCCCTGTGGCCACGATGCGCACGCGGATCTCGCCTAGGGCGGGCTCGGCCAGCTCGACCGCTTGCCACTCGAAGTCGCTGCCCTGCTCGGCAGTGACTGCCGCTTGAATCTGCATGGTGTCTCTCCTCAATCGAAGGCCCCGCCCGGCCGGCGGCCGAACGGGGTCGTTAGCGCTCCGGCGATGCCCCGGCCGCCACCTGGGTGGCCGCCGGGAGGGCTCACAGGAACTTGGTGAGCTGCAGGCGGATGGCGTCGCCCTCGCTCTCCAGGCCCTTGAGGCCACCGCCCTCGGCATCGTACTCGTGGTAGGCGGCCCCCTTGAGCATCACCCCGGCCGAGGGCCAGAGGTAGCCCGCCTCGACGCCGATGGCATGGCGCTCGGCCTTGGCGGTGGTCGCAGCACCCTCGTCGGCCTCCAGCTGCCAGGCGTCGTAGCCCACCAGGCCGAGTTCGAGGCCGTTCTCCAGGCGATGACCGATGCCCCACTCCACCAGCCAACTGTCCCCGGGGGTGATGCCGGTGTCGTCCTGCTCGGTCTTGACCTCGTAGCGCGACAGCGCCGAGACGTTCCAGGTCTTCTTGGCATCTAGGTGCCACATGCCGCCCAGGGTGAGCATGGTGGTGCCGTACCCCTTGCCCGCCGAGGCCGGGTTGTCGGCGTCGAAGTCGGCGGTGTCGAACCAGTGACCGGCGGCGAAGGTGGCGTCCCACTGCTCGCCGTGCCAGCCCAGGATCACCGGGCCGACGAACACATCGCCGACCCCGTAGTCGTCGAAGCTCCGGCCGGCGACATCGAGGTCGAGCTCGACATCGAGCATCGGGATGATGGTCTCGACACCATAGTCGGCCCCGAGGAACGTCTTGCCGGTCATCCAGATGAAGCGATGCGCCAGGGCATTGACCGAGCCGCTGTTGCTGCCTGGCGCGGCATCACCCTTGGCATCACGGAAGCTGTCGATGTCGTAGCGCATCAGGTAGGCGCGGTAGTAGAGGCCCGCGGGCGGCGCGGCGGCGGCGCTCAGCCCCTCGATGCCCGGCACGTAGTGACCGTTGACGGCGAGTGCCGGCGTGGCGGCGAGGGTGGTGCCCAGCAGGGCCGCCAGCCGGAAGCTGTGTTGCAGTGTCATGGCGTCTTGTCTCTGTTGTTGGCATGGCCCACCGCCCGCGCGATGCGGGCGGCAGGCGTGACGTGGGGTTCGACTCAGAAGGGGTAGCCGCGCGGCGTGTGCTGCACGCTGATCCACTGGTCGGTGGTGAACTCCTCGATGGCCCAGTCGCCGTTGAAGCGGCCGAGGCCGGAGTTCTTCTCGCCGCCGAAGGGCACGTGGGCCTCGTCGTTGACCGGCATGTCGTTCACATGGGTCATGCCCGCCTTGATGCCCTGGGCGAAGCGTGCCCCGCGGGCCAGGTCGGCGGTGAACACCGCGCTGGAGAGGCCATACTCGCTCGAGTTGGCGAGCTCCAGGGCATGCGCCTCGTCACGCGCCTTCTGGATGCCCACCAGCGGTCCGAAGATCTCCTCGCGGCTGATCTCCATCTCCGGGGTGACATCGCCGAACACATGGGGCGGCACCAGCTGGCCATCGATCTCGCCATCGAGCAGCACGGTGGCACCCTCCTGCCGGGCGGTGGCGATCTTGGCCTCGAGCCCCTCGCGCTGCTTGGCGTTGATGATCGGCCCGACCACGGTGGCCATGTCGTCCGGGTCGCCGACCTGGAGGCCCTTGACCTTGGCAACGAAGCGCTCGACGAAGGCGTCGTAGCGCGAGGCATCGACGATGATGCGGTTGATCGCCATGCAGATCTGCCCCTGGTGCAGGAACTTGCCCATGGCCGCGGCGTTCACCGCCTGGTCGATATCGGCATCGTCGAGCACCACGAAGGGGCTGTTGCCGCCCAGCTCCAGCGCCACCTTCTTGATATGCTCGCCACCGCTGCAGATGCCGCCGATGCGGCGCCCCACCGGGGTCGAGCCGGTGAAGGAGATCATGCGGGGCACGCGATGCTCGACGAAGGCATCGCCGATCTCGCTGCCGGCGCCCACCACCACGCTGAGCAGTCCGCTGGGCAGGCCGGCCTCCTCGAAGATCCTGGCCAGCAGCAGGCCGCCGGTGACCGGGGTGTCGCTGGCCGGCTTGACCACCACGGCGTTGCCCAGCGCCAGCGCCGGGGCGATGGAGCGCTGCGAGAGGTGCAGCGGGAAGTTCCAGGGGCTGATCACCCCCACCACGCCCAGCGGCTTGCGGTAGACGCGGTTCTCCTTGCCCGGCACGTTGGAGGCCAGGGTCATGCCATGCACCCGGCCCGGCATGCTGGCGGCCTCCTGGGTGATGCCGCGCGCCGCGCCCCACTCGACGTTGGCCTTGAGCCGGGTGCTGCCCGACTCGCGGATCAGCCAGCCGATGATCTCCTCCTTGCGGGCATCGAAGATCTCCACCACCCGCTGCAGCAGGGCGCTGCGCTCGGCGGGCGGGGTCGCCGCCCACTCGGCCTGGGCCTGCTCGGCCGCCAGGAAGGCGGCATCGAGGTCGCCGCGATCCGCCAGGCGGATATCGAGCAGCTCACCGCCGTCATAGGGGTTGGTCACCGTGGTACGGCGCTCGCTTGCCCCCTCGCGCCACTCGCCGGCGATGGGCTGCAGATGGAAATCGCGGTATGCAGTCGTCATGGGTCACTCTCCTGTGGGACGTTCGCGAGTCACTGGCGAATGCCGGACTTGCCGGGTGACAGGATGCCATTGGGGTCCAGGGCGTTCTTCAGCGTCTTGTGCACCTCGCGCAGCGGCTCGCCGAAGGTGCCGGCGACCTGCTCCATGAACTCGGTGTTGGTGCGATAGAGGCCGTAGCCACGCTTGGCGAACTCGTCGATCAGCTCAGCGAAGCAGTCATGGGCACGCTGGGTCTCTTCCGGGTCCTGGCGGTTGTAAAGCAGGTCGATGACGTGGTGCATGTCGCGCCAGCCGACGATGTACTCGGCCACGTAGTCGAAGCCGTACTTGCCGAGGATCTGCTGGGCCAGCTCGGTCTGGTCCTTGGTCTCGCTGCCCTTGGCCTGGGAGACCGGGGCGAACCACATGGAGCCGCCGCCCCCGCGCCAGTTGTAGAGGCCGAACTCCTGCAGGTTCATGTCGCCCTTCATCAGCGCCGAGCGATACTCGAAACCGCCGCCGCGCTGCTCGGCTTCCTCGCCGTACATGATCTTCGCCTTGCCGCTGGCGCCGAAGGCCTGCTCGACGATCTTCCAGTTGACCTCGATCTGCTCCGGGGTGCCGTAGAGGGCCGCATAGACGTTCCACTCGCCGATGCCCTCGTCGGCCTTGATGCGCTCGATGGCCTCCCGCGGGATGGAGTCGCTGCCGTCGTAGTAGTCCTTGCGTACCACGTGGGTGCCGGCGTCCCACAGGGTATGCACGATCACCACGGCGTTGGGGATGATCTGGGCGATGCGCAGCGGGCGCAGCACATCGACGATCTCCTCGATGTCCTCGGGATCCTGGTACTGGATGATGAAGGGGCGATAGGCCGGCGGCTCCGGCATCAGCCACAGCCCCATCTTGGTGACGATGCCGTAGTTGGACTGGGTGAAGAGGCCGTCGATGTAGGGGCCATAGCCCCACTTGAAGACCTGCCAGGAGCTGGAGTTCTCAATACCGCCCATGCCGGTGCGCACCACCTCGCCGTTGGCCAGCACCACCTCCATGCCGCACTGGAACATGAAGTGCTCGCCATAGGGGGTGTAGCCGACGCCACGGTCCAGGGTGTTGCCCACCGGCCCGGCGATGGCCGAGGGCGCCGGCGGGTCGAGCCACAGCTTGTAGCCCTTCTCCTGGATGTGGTCGTAGAGCTGCTGGTAGGTCACGCCGGGCTCGAGCAGCGCCGTGCAGACATCGGGGTCGACGTCGAGGATGCGGTTCATGCGGTGCATGTCGAGCATCACCTGGCCGGTCTCCCCCGGGGCGGCGGAGCCATAGCCCAGGTTCTTGCCGGTGGAGATGGTCCAGATCGGCACCTTGTATTCGTTGCAGGTGCGCACGATGCCCTGCACCTGCTCGGTGGTGGTGGGCAGCAGGGCCGCGGAGGGAATGTAGTCGGCGTCGTCACCGGCCATCATGATCTTGGTGTAGGGCGCGAGCTGGTCGCTCTCGGTCAGGACGCCGTCGGCGCCGAGGATCTCGCGGAAGCGGGCCAGGGCGGCATCGAAGTCCGCCTCGCTGACGCCCTTGGGAAGAATGCGCGGTGTGGTGCTCATGGGGGAATCTCTCGCTTGTTGTGTCAGGGGCTCAGAGGCGAACCAGGAAGCTCAGCTCGGTGGCACTCGTGGCCGCGTCCGGCGTGCGCTCGACCTCGCGGACATGACGGCCGACGCCCTCGACCTGTGCCAGGCGGGCGTACTCGCGACCCAGCGCCGCCTGCCAGCTGCCGGCGGAGACCGCCAGGGGCTCGACCATCGGGCCGCGGTGGCTCAGCAGCCGGTGGCGCCCCGCCTCATGAAGGCCCAGCGCCAGCACGCGGCCGCGCCCGGCCAGCAGGCTGGTGAGCAGCACCAGGCCCGCTTCGTCGGTGAAGCCGGTGGCCAGGCTGCCGGCGGGCAGCATGTTCAGGGCCAGCGGGTCGAGGCGCCCCTCGTAGCGCGGCTCCCAGCCCTGCTGGCGCAGCCCCAGGCCCAGCTCGGTGGCCGAACGATCCACCCCGTAGAGGCGGATCGGTCCGTGCACCGGCGATGGCGCTAGGCCGCTGTCGGCGGCCCAGGCGGCGCCCAGCGAGAGCGGTGCCGAGGCGCCCAGCAGCAGGCCGTTCTGCAGCAGCTGTCGACGTGTCAGTTTCATAGTCTCACTCCTCGCCGCCCTGGGCGGGCGCGTCGTCCAGCTCGCCGCTGACCAGCGCCTGGATCAGGCCCTCGAGCTCGGCGTCGCTGATCTTGGCCGCACGGAAGGCGGGCATGGCGGCGCGGCCGTGGCGCACCGTGTTGCGGATGTAGTTGCCGCGCGCCTCCCAGGCCGCCTCGGGGAAGGTGATGGTGATCTCGGGCCCTACCGCCTTGTCCGGGGCGTGGCAGTGCGCGCAGACCTGCCGGTAGACCTCCGCGGGCTCACGCGCCTCGGGGGTCTCGGCCAGCGCCGTCGTGGAGAGCAGGCTGCCGAGCAGGAGCAGGGCTCCACCTGTCAGAGAGGGGAGGTGCCGGGACAGCACCGTTGTTGTGTGTGGCATGTCAGTATCACCCGTCTGGTCGTCATGGGCTTGTCGTCACAGGGCCGGCCACCACCTATTAGACCTTAGTATAATCAATGGGTTAGTGCCGACTCCCTGCCCTGTTCAGCTCTCAAGAAGCGTGCCGGAATCGGAAAAGGCGAGCCATTCAAGGCACTAGGGCAATCGCCACCCTCTTTCGTTCGCATGACGAACTCGCGTTCGATAATATCGGTTAACCATTTACTCACCCCATGCGCAAATCATCATGCAGGGCATCGCCTCCCTCCTCAGCATGGGTGATATCCTGATGCCGCGCCTTGTTGACGAGCCTTCCATGCCTTCCAGCACTCCCCAATATCCCAGCGCCCGCGACCTGATGGATGCCCTGCGCTTCCTCCCGGAGGAGGGCCAGGTGTGGCTGGGTGAGCAGCGCATGCTGCTGATGTCGATTCAGGCGTCGGCCTTCTTCCGCAACGAGCTGGTCACCACCCTGGGGATGGAGCGGGCCCGCGGCGTCTTCATTCGCCTGGGCTACTACTCGGGCCTGCAGGATGCCGAGCTTGGCGAGTCCCTGCGCGGCGAACGGCTGGGGCTGCGCGACAGCTTCCTGGCCGGCCCCCAGCTGCACGCCCTGCAGGGGCACGTCAAGGCGATCCCCGGAGCGCTCGAGATCGACCTGGAGCATGACCACTTCTACAGCGAGTTCGTCTGGCAGGGCTCCTTCGAGGTGGAGGTCTGGCGCACCCGCGGCGTGCAGAGCGCGCCGGTGTGCTGGACCCTGCTGGGCTATGCCTCCGGTTACGCCACCCAGCTGCTGGGGCGCGAGGTGCAGTATCGGGAGGTGGAGTGCCTGGGCTGTGGCGACGCCCACTGCCGGATCATCGGCAGGCTGGCCGAGGAGTGGCCCGACCATGCGGCCTTCTCCGCCATCCTGCGCGAGGCCCCGCTGATCGATGAGCTCTACGAGCTGCAGGCCAGGGTGGCGACCCTGGAGGGTGACCTGGCACGCCGCGCCCAGGACGATGACTGGGGTCCCATCGGCAGCGCCCCCGCCTTCCGCGAGATGCTGGCCATGCTGGACAGCGCCGCCGCCTCCGAGGTGCCGGTGCTGCTGCTCGGCGAGACCGGCACCGGCAAGGAGGTCCTCGCCCGCCGCCTGCATGAGCGCAGCGAGCGCGCCGCGGGGCCCTTCGTGGCGGTCAACTGCGCCGCCATCCCGCCGGAGCTGATCGAATCGGAGCTGTTCGGTGTCGAGAAGGGGGCCTACACCGGGGCGATCCAGTCGCGCCTGGGGCGCTTCGAGCGTGCCGACGGGGGCACCCTGTTCCTGGACGAGCTGGCCGAGCTCTCCCCGCGAGCCCAGGCGGCCCTGCTGCGCGCCCTGCAGGAGCAGCAGATCGAGCGCGTCGGCGGCCAGGGGGTCAAGACGGTGAACGTGCGGCTGGTGGCGGCGACCCACGCCGACCTGGCCCGGCGCGTCGAGGAGGGACGCTTCCGCCGCGACCTCTTCTTCCGCCTCAACGCCTTCACGCTGCGGGTCCCTCCCCTGCGCGAGCGACACGAGGACATCCCGGCCCTGGCCAGCCACTTCCTGGCCGGCTGCGAGCACCACTACCGACGCCGCACCCTGGGCTTCTCCGATCAGGCACGCTCGGCCATGCTCCAGTACGCCTGGCCGGGCAACGTCCGGGAGCTGAAGAACAGCATCGAGCGCGGCGTCATCCTCACCCCCGACCAGAAGCACATCACCGAGCGCGCCCTGTTCGGCGACTACCGGGTACCGACCCTGGAGCGCGAGCGAGGACAGGGGCTGGATGCCGAGGGACGCCTTGCCGAGAACGAGGAGGGGCACCGGGACGAGCCCTCCCGGGCCCCGGTCCAGGCACTGTTCGACGCGGGCATGACCCTGGAGGATATCGAGAAGGAGTTGCTGATCACGGCCCAGGCCGAGTGCCAGGGCAACATCGCCGCCGCCGCACGGCGCCTGGGCATGACGCGGCCCGCCTACGCCTATCGGCTGAAGAAGTACGGCCTGCGCTGAGGGCGGGCGCCAGGGCGGCGCCCGCCGGCGTCACGACGCGACTGCGCTCAGGCCGGGGCGGCCCAGGCGGCGCGCGTGCTGTGCACGGCGCTCTTGTGGGTGATCTGCCAGCGGCCATCGAGCTTGATCAGCGCCAGCACGTCGACCCAGGAGTCGGCCGGGGTCTCGGTGTTGTCGAAGCCCAGCAGCACGCTGGCGACCTCGCCGGCCTGGGTCACCTGGATCACCCGCCCGTGCACCGGCTGGTGGCTGGCCGCCCAGCGCTCGAAGCGGTCGCTGATCAGGTCTTTGCTGAAGCCGCCCGCGGCGTCCAGCGCCAGGATCCAGGCGTCCTCGTGGAAGGCCTCCTCGAGCTTGTCCCGACGCCCCTGGAACCCTTCCACGTAGCACTGCACCACCCGCACGATCTCGTCGTGGTCGGGCGTGCGTTCGTCGACGGTGGTGTTCATCGTCTTCCTCTCCGGGTATCGACATCACATCGCCGCCGCCTGTCGCGAGACGCCGGCGGCGGCGTGGCCTTTCGCTGAAGCGGCGAAGGGATCAGGCGGGCTGGGGCAGGCCGAGGATCTCGCGGGCCTGCTGCCAGGTGGCCACGGGACGCTCGTACTTCTCGCACAGCGCCACGGCACGCTCCACCAACGCGGCGTTGGAGGGCGCCAGGGTGTCGCGGTCGAGACGCACGTTATCCTCGAGGCCGGTACGGGTGTGGCCGCCGGCGGCGATGGACCACTCGTTGAGCATCAGCTGGTTGGGGCCGACACCGGCACCGCACCACTGGGCATCCGGCGCCAGGCGCTTGAGGGTCTCGATGTAGAAGTCGAAGGTCGGCTTGTCGGCGGGCATGGCGTTCTTCACGCCCATCACGAACTGCACGTAGAGCGGCGCCTTGAGCTTGCCCTGCTTCGACAGGTTGACCGCCTGATGGATGTGCGACAGGTCGAAGGCCTCGATCTCTGGCTTGATGTCGTACTTGAGCATCTCCTCGGCCAGCCAGTCCACCAGCTGGGGGGAGTTCTCGTAGACACGGGTGGGGAAGTTGTTGGAGCCCACCGAGAGGCTCGCCATGTCGGGCTTGAGCGGCAGCATGCCGCCGCGCTCCTCGCCGGCGCCGGAGCGGCCGCCGGTGGAGAGCTGCACGATCATCCCCGGGCAGTGCTTGCGCAGTCCCTCGAGCAGGCGCCCGAACTTCTCCGGGTCGGAGGTGGGGGTCTGGTCATCGTTGCGCACATGGCAGTGGGCGATGGTGGCCCCGGCCTCGAAGGCCGCCTGGGTGCTCTCGATCTGCTCCTCGATGGTGATCGGAACAGCGGGGTTGTTCTCCTTGCGGGGCAGGCTGCCGGTGATGGCGACGCAGATGATACAGGGGTTGGACATCATGACCTCTCTGGGCACCACGGCGGTGCCTTGGTTCTCGAAGCGGGGGCGTTGCCCCCAAGGCTGTGGTTCGACGCCGGAGACGCCGAACGCCGCCCCGTGGGGCGGCGCAGCTGAGAGGAACCCTGGAGGCCAGGGCGCCTCGTCAGAAGTCGAAGAAGACGGTCTCTCCCTCGCCCTGCAGGCGGATGTCGAGGCGGTAACGCACCTTGCCGTCGACCTCCTCGCGCCGGGCGATCAGGGTCTGGCGACGCGCCGGCGACTCGATGCGGGTCAGCACCGGGCAGGCGGCGTTGGCCTCGGCCTCGTCCTCGAAGTAGAGGCGGGTCTGCAGGTGGATATTGATGCCGCGGGCGAAGATCGCCAGGTTGATGTGCGGCGCCTGGGGCTGGCCGCTGGCGTGGGCCACCGGTCCGGGCTTGATGGTCTTCAGCGACCACTCGCTGCCGTGGTCGAAGGTGGTGGCGGTGCGCCCGAAGCCGTTGAACGGCTTGTTCAGGTCGAACTCGCGCTGGTACTCGCCGTTGGCATCGGCCTGCCAGGCCTCGAGGAAGGCGTCGCGCACCAGGTCGCCGTTGCCGTCGATCACGGTACCGACTACCTCGATATGCTCGCCCTCGGCCCCGTCACGGGCCATCTCGTTCCAGATCTCCTCGTCCCGGGTCGGGTTGCCGGCGGCGGCCAGGGCCAGGCCGATATGCACGTAGGGGCCGGCGGTCTGGGAGGCGGTCTCGCGCAGCATCAGCTCGCTGGCGGGTCGGGAATTCGGCTGGTTCATCTCGTTACCCCTGTCTGTTTCTCGGACCGATCACTGGTTTTCGAAATAGGTCTGCAGCTCGCCACGCACCACCAGGTCGAAGCGGTAGGCCAGGCAGTCCATGGGATTGCTGCGGGCCATGTCCAGTCGACCGATCATGGTCTCGACGGCGTCGGCATCCTTGAGAGTGTTGACGATGGGGCAGAGCGGGATCAGCGGATCGCCCTCGAAGTACATCTGGGTGATCAGGCGGGTGGAGATCGACGGTCCCATCACCGAGACGTGGATATGGGAGGGACGCCAGCTGTTGGGGTCGTTGGGCCAGGGGTAGGGGCCCGGCTTGATGGTGCGGAAGCGGTACCAGCCCTGCTCGTCGGTGAGGCAGCGACCCACGCCACCGAAGTTGGGGTCCAGCGGCGCCAGGTAGCGGTCGTTCTTGTGGCGGTAGCGGCCACCGGCGTTGGCCTGCCACATCTCCACCAGGGTATGGGGAACCGGCTTGCCGAACTGGTCGACCACGCGGCCGAACATGATGATGCGCTCGCCCACCGGCAGGCCGGGAGCACCGCTGTCACGGAAGTTCAGCAGCAGGTCGTTGTCATGGGGGCCCATGCGCAGCTGCCGGAAGTCGGGGCCGGAGAGCTCCGAGGCGGTGGGCTTCTGCATGCTGACCAGCGCCTGCTGCGGGGAGCGGGCCACGGAGGTCTTGTAGCCGGGAGCGTAGGCCGGCGGATGCCAGTTGCGGTCGCGCTCTACGAATCGCTTGTTGTCGTGCATATCACTCATCTCTGCGGGGAGGATTTCTTGACCCGGATCAGTCTGGCCGCGGATCGGCGGCCTGCCAATTGAGATCTGCCCCCACGCCTATAACCCATGAGTTATGAAACGTCCGCAGCCATGCCGCGCAGCGTCTCGCAGAAACGCTCCAGCGCCAGCGATGGGGCCAGGCTGGCGTTGGTGCACAGCCCCACCGAGCCGCCACGCTCCTCCAGCGCCAGCGACAGCTCGCACAGCGTCCCCATCGCCGCCGCATCCCGGGCCGCCTCCTCGGGGGCCACCCAGACCGCGTCGCTGCCCATCACGTAGCCGCGGCTGAGCGGCAGCGAGAGGGTCTCGAGCCGCCGCGCCGGCACCTCCAGGCCATGGCGGACGAAGAAGCTGTCCACCTGCTGGCGCAGGGTGGTCTGGGGGGGCGGCAGCACCCAGGGATAGCGCACCAGGGTCGCCGGCTCGAGCGCTGTCACGTCGGCCAGCGGATGCCCTCGGCGCACCATCAGCACCAGGCGCTCGTAGAAGAGGTGCTCGTAGGCGAGGTCGAGGATCTCGCGAGCCTCGGTCATGCGCCCCACCACCAGGTCGAGCTCGCCGCGGCGCAGCCGCGAGAGCAGGAAGGCGCTGGGGCCGGTGACCACGTTGACGCCACACTCCCCCACGGTGGCGGCCTGCCAGCGCAGGATCGCCTCGGGGAGCAGGCGGCTCTCCACCGTGGAGAGGGCCCCGACCTTGAGCCAACTGGCGGTGGTGCGCCCCTCACCGATGGCCGCGACTCCCTCCTCCAGGGCGCGGATTGCCGGCCCGGCATGGCGCAGCAGGGTGAGGCCGGCCTGGGTTAGCGCCACCCCCTTGGGGGTGCGCTCGAAAAGGCTGGCGTCCAGCGCCTCCTCCAGCTCACGGATGGTCTTGGAGATCCCCGGCTGGGTGATCGCCAGCCTCTCCGCGGCCCGGCCGAAGCTGCGCTGGCGAGCGACCTCCAGGAAGGCCTGGAGATGGCGCAGCTTGATCCTAGCGTTGAGCATTCGCCCCTCCCCCGGCCGTCAGGCCTGGCCGCGTGTCATGCCTCGGCCTGGCCCCAGCCCAGCTCCTTGGCCAGCGCGAAGGCGTGGTTGGCCGCCGGCACGCCGCCATAGATGGCCACATGCATCAGCACCTGGCGCAGCTCCGCCTCGGTCAGGCCGATGCGCTTCGCGGTCTTGAGGTGCAGGGTCAGCTCCTCGCGCCCCAGGGCGGCCAGGATGCCGGTGGTGATCATGCTGCGCTCGCGACGGCTCAGGTCGTCGTTGCTCCACAGCTCGCCCCAGGCCAGGCGGGTGATCATCTGCTGAAAGGGGGCGTCCAGGCTGGTGGCGTTCGCGGTGGAGCGTGCCACGTGTTCCTCGCCCAGCACCTGCGTGCGGGTCTCGAGGCCGGTGGCGTAGTCGACGCCCTGGTTGGCCACATCGCCCAGCTCCACCGCCATCACCGCCAGCAGCCTCTCGGCGAACAGGCCCGGCACCTCCACGGAGGGCACATGGCCGACCCCCTCGAGGATCTCCAGGGGCGCGCCATCGAGCTCGGTGGCCAGGGCCTCCAGGGTCGCCGGCGGGGTCGCCATGTCTTCGCTGCCGCCCAGCAGCCGCACCTTGACGCCCTTCCCGGCGAGCCTGCCGTCGAAGGTGTCGCGGCCCAGCATCTCGCAGAGCAGCGCATAGGACTCGTCGTCGCCGCGGCCCATCTGGGTGCACCAGCCGGCCTTGAGGGCCGGCTCAGCCTCGAAGCAGGCGGGGGCGAACCAGCGCGGCACGATCTCCTCGGACATCGCCGCCAGGCCCTCCTGGCGCACGCGCCCCGCGCGGGTGTTCCACAGCTCGGCGTTGCCGATCACCGCCCCGGTGTTGGTCAGGGTCGCGCTGAGCAGGCGCTCGCCGTGCTCCGCGATCAGCGCCTGACCCACCACGCCGCCGATGGAGGTGCCGGCGAAGTGGAAGCGCTCGGCGCCGGCATGCTCGACCAGCGCCAGGGCCTCGGCGGCCAGCGCGGCGGGGGTGATGGAACCCTCGCCCCAGGCCTGGCTGGCGCCATGGCCGGGCAGGTCCCAGGTCAGCACGCGGTAGCGCGGCAGCAGCGCCGGCAGCACGTCGTCCCATACCGCCTGGCTCATGCCCAGCGGGTGCGCCAGCACCACCAGGGGGTTGGCCGCCGCGCCCAGCAGGCGATAGGCGACGCTGCGTCCGTCGATAGTAAGAAATGCCATGGGAAGTCTCCTGTTATACCCGCTCGATCAGCGTAGCAATGCCCTGTCCCACGCCCACGCACATGGTGCACAGGGCGTAGCGCTTGCCGCTCTTCTGCAGCTCGTGGGCGGCGGTCAGCAGCAGGCGGGCGCCTGACATGCCCAGCGGATGGCCGAGCGCGATGGCGCCACCGTTGGGGTTGACCCGCGGGTCATCGTCTTTGATGCCCAGGTCGCGCAGGCAGGCCAGCGCCTGGGCGGCGAAGGCCTCGTTGAGCTCGATGACGTCGATCTCGTCGAGCGACACGCCGGTGCGCGCGAGCAGGCGATTGACCGCCGGCACCGGGCCATAGCCCATGATGCGCGGCTCGACCCCGGCGGTGGCCATGCCGAGGATCCTCGCCATGGGTGTCAGGCCGTGCTGCTCCACCGCCGCCGCGCTTGCCACCAGCATGGCCGCGGCACCGTCGTTGACCCCGGAGGCATTGCCGGCGGTGACGCTGCCGCCCTCGCGGAAGGGCGTCGGCAGGCCGGCGAGCTTCTCGAGGCTGGTCTCGCGCAGGTGCTCGTCCTTGTCGAAGATCAGCGGTTCCTGCTTGCGCCGGGGAATCTCGATCGGCGTGATCTCCTCGGCAAAGCGCCCGGCCGCCTGCGCGGCGGCAGCCTTCTGCTGGGAACGCAGGGCGAAGGCGTCCTGGTCCTCGCGGGAAATAGCGAACTGCTCGGCCACGTTCTCGGCGGTCTCCGGCATGGAGTCGACGCCGTAGGCCTGCTTCATCTTCGGGTTGATGAAACGCCAGCCGATGGTGGTGTCCTCGATCTTCTGGCCGCGGGAGAAGGCGCCGTCGGCCTTGCCCATCACGTAGGGGGCACGGGACATGGACTCCACGCCGCCGGCCAGCGCCAGCTCCATCTCGCCGGCCTTGATGGCGCGGAAGGCGGTGCCCACCGCGTCCATGCCGGAGCCGCACAGGCGGTTAAGGGTGGTACCGGGCACGGAGGTCGGCAGGCCCGCCAGCAGCAGCGACATGCGCGCCACGCTGCGGTTGTCCTCGCCGGCCTGGTTGGCACAACCCATAAAGACATCGTCGATGGCCGCCGGGTCGAGCCCCGGGGCTTCCGCCAGCACCGCCTTGAAGATACTGGCGGCGAGATCGTCGGGGCGCACGCTGGCCAGGGTGCCACCGAAGCGGCCCACGGCGCTGCGCCGTGGATGGCAGAGGAATACGTCGGTCATGGTGATCTCCTGTTCGGCTTACTGACCCGAGTGGGCGCGGTCGGTACGGTCCTTCAGCTCGCGCAGGATCTCGAGCTCCTTCGCGCTGGGCTCGGGGGTGCTCTCGAGCCGCTCGGCGAAGCGGATCTCCCAGCCGGTGGCCTCCTGGACCTGCTCCGCGGTGACGCCCGGATGCAGCGACACCACGACGAGCTCCTTGGTCTCGGGGTCGGGCTTCATCACGCACAGGTCGGTGATCACCCGGGTCGGCCCCTTGCCGATATTGGGCACGCCGTCGCGGCCCTTGCCGTCGCGACCGAAGCCCAGGGTGGTGACGAAGTCGACCTTGTCGACGAAGGCCCGCTTGGAGTGCTTCAGGGTGATAAAGACCTCCCCCGCATTCGTCGCGATCTCCGGTGCGCCGCCGCCGCCCGGCAGGCGTACCTTGGGTTCACGGTAGTCGCCGATCAGGGTGGTGTTGAGGTTGCAGTAGCGGTCGATCTGGGCGGTACCCAGGAAGCCCACGTCGATCTTGCCGCCCTGCAGCCAGTAGCGGAACATCTCCGGCACCGCCACGGTGGTCAGCGCCGTCTCGGCCAGCTCGCCGTCACCGATGGAGAGCGGCAGCACGTCGGGCTTGGTCTGCAGGGTGCCGGATTCGTAGATCAGCACCACGTCGGGGGCATGGGTCAGGCGCGCCAGGTTGGCCGCCTCGGAGGGCAGGCCGATGCCCACGAAGCAGGTGGTGCCGTTCTCGAGGGCGCGGGCCGCGGTGACCGTCATCATCTCGGCGGAGGTGTAGTCGAGGCTCATCAGGCGTTCCCCCCTGCGTTCATCACGTTCTTTTCGATCCAGGCCGTGAAGGTGTCGCGATCCCGGGCGATGGCGTCCCACTCCTTGTAGAAGGCGTTGTTGCGCGGGTAGTAGCCGTGGGCATAGGAGGGCAGCGAGCCCTTCTCGGCCACGGCGACGGCGTCGATGGCCCAGCCCGGGATGATGCAGGCGTTGGGGTGGTAGCCCGGTTCGCTGCGCAGGTCGTCGACGATCTCCTCTACGGTGACGATGCTCTTGCTGGCCGCCAGCACCGCTTCCTTCTGCACGCCGACGATGCCTTCCACCAGCACGTTGCCGGCGCGATCGGCCTTCTGGGCGTGAACGATGGAGACGTCCGGGCGCACCGCGGGTACCGCCGCCAGGCGCTCGCCGGTGAAGGGGCACTCGATGAACTTGATCTGGTCGTTGACGCTGGGCAGCTCGCTGCCCACATAGCCGCGCAGCACCGCCAGCGGCAGCCCCGCCGCGCCGGCCTCGAAGGCGCAGGCCATGGCGGCGTGGCTGTGTTCGAGGATCTCGACCTTGTGGGGCCAGCCCTTCTCCACCGCATCGCGCAGGCGGTGCAGGGAGCCCACGCCGGGGTTGCCGCCCCAGGAGAAGATGACCTTCTTCGCGCAGCCCGCGCCGATCAGCTGGTCATAGATCAGGTCGGGGGTCATGCGGATCAGGGTCAGGTCGCGCTTCTTCTGACGGATCACCTCGTGCCCTGCGGCGAAGGGGATCAGGTGGGTAAAGCCCTCCATGGCCACGGTGGCGCCGTCTTCGACGTAGCGCGCCACCGCGTCATGCAGGCTCAGGAACTCGGCCATGGGACCTCCTGCTGGCGGTTGCTCTCATGAAAGTTCGAATGGCGAACTTTGTTTTGTGATGCGAACAAATTACTCCCGTCGCGGCCGGCCGTCAAACGCCGGCCGTGCGCCCACGAAAAAGGGGAGGCCCGGCCTCCCCTCGCGATCCCACTGGGTAAACATCGAACTTTCAGTCGACTACTCGCCTTCCAGCCAGGCGATGGCGCGCCGCACCTGGGCACGGCTACTACCAATGTATAATGACGGTTCCGTGACCTCCGCCAGGGTCTCGGCCGTAAGCCTGCCCTGCACCTCGGGATGGGCCTCCAGGGCCGCGGCGTAGGCGATGCCCTGCCGACGCGCCGTCTCGGCGGCCTCGGCGCTGACGCGCTTGGCGGCCTCCTGGCCCAGTAGCGGGGCCAACCGCCGGGCCACCGGCTCGGCCATGATGCCGCCGCCGGTGGCGGCCAGGTTGCGGCGCATCGTCTCGGGATGCACTTCCAGCCCCTCGAGCAGCACCGCGGCCTGCTCCAGGGCCCCCTCCAGCAGCAGGGCACTATCGAGCAGCGGAGCCCACTCGGCATGCCACTCGCCCAGGCCCCGCTCCAGGGGCTGGGCCGCGGCGTTGAGCAGTACCGTGGCATGACCATGCACCTGGCGGGTCGCCCCCCGGATCAACGCACAACGCACCGGGTTGCGCTTGTGGGGCATGGAGGAGGACTCGCCCATGCCCGGGGCACTGGGTTCGGCCACCTCGCCCAGCTCGGTCTGGGTGAGCAGGGCCACATCCAGGGCCAGCTTCTCGGCGGCGCCGGCCACCGCGTCCAGGGCGGTGCCCAGGGCGTGGATCGGCTGGCGGTCGGTGTGCCAGGGCAGCACCGGCGTGCTCAGGCCCAGGCGCTCGCCGAGAGCATCCATGAAATCGAGCCCCTGACCGTCCCAGCCCGAATGCACGCCCACCGCGCCGCCGAACTGCACCGGCAACTCGCAGCCGGCCAGGCGGCGGCGCGCCTGCTCCAGGCCGATGGCCCAGTGGGCCACCTTGACCCCGAAGGTGATCGGCAGCGCCTGCTGCATCAGGGTGCGCCCCACCATCACCGTGCCGGCATGGGCCTCCATCAGCGCGATGGCGGCGGCTCGGCAGCGCACCAGCAGCGCATCCAGCGCCGTGAGACGAGGCGCCAGCACCACCATCAGGGCGCTGTCGACCACGTCCTGGCTGGTGGCGCCCTGGTGGAAGAAGCGCTTGAGGTCATCGGGCAGCGCCGCGCGGGCCTGCTTGACGAAGGGGATGGCGGCGTTGCCGCCGCTGGCGATGCCCGCGGCGATCGCCTGCGGGTCGAAGGCGTGCGCCTCGAGGGTCTCGCGCATGCGGCGCGAGGCGCCCTCGGGCACGGCGCCGCGCGCCTCCTGGACCTCGGCCAGGCCTAGCTCGAAGGCCAGCATGGCCTGGACCATGGCCTCGGCGTTGCATTCGGCCAGCGCCGAGGCGCTCATGAAGGGATGCTGCAGCAAGGAGGCGGGCATGGTGTTCTCCCGGAATCAGGGGGGCGACGGGCAGGGTCAACCGACCAAAGCCCAATGCCGCACAAGTGTTCGCAATTCGAACGCTATGCTAGATTGGCGACCGAATCCCGGCAACCCACTCCCGCAGGATGGAACCCGCATGAGCGCAGAGGAAGAGGCCCTCCGCCCCGACGACCGCGACTTCGTGACCGCCCTGGCCAGCGGGCTCGAGGTGATCCTGGCCTTCGACGAGGCCCACTCCCGCATGACGCTGAGCGAGGTGGCGGCGCGCACCGGCATGAACCGCGCCCGCGCCCGTCGCTTCCTGCTGACCCTGCACGCCCTGGGCTATGTGCGCAAGCAGGGGCGCAACTTCGAGCTGGCCCCAAAGGTACTGCAGCTGGGCTATGCGTTCCTCTCCGCCAACGACTACCGCAGCGTGATCCAGCAGGTGCTGGAGGCGATCACCTCGGCGTGCGGCGAGTCCTCCTCGCTGGGGGTGCTGGATGGCGAGGAGGTCACCTACGTGGCGCGCTCCTCCTCGCGCCACCGGCTGATGGCGATCACCCTCTCGGTGGGCACCCGCCTGCCCGCCGCCTACACCTCCATGGGCCGGGTGCTGCTGGCCCAGCTGCCGGACGATGAGCTCGATGCCTGGCTCGAGCGGGTCAACCTGGTACGCCATACCGACAAGACGGTGACCGACAAGGCCGAACTCCGGCGCCTCATCCTCGAGGTACGCCGGCAGGGCTACGCCATCGCCGACCAGGAGCTCGACTCGGGGCTGCGCTCCATCGCCGTGCCCGCCTTCGATGCCAACGGCAGGCTGCTGGGCGCCATCAACATCAGCACCAACGCCGCCCGGGTCGACCACGACACCCTGATGCGCGATTACCTGCCGCTGCTGCAGGAGAAGGCCCGCGAGATCCGCGCCACCGTGAGCTGAGCACCGCCCTCTCCCTCTCCACTGACTTACCAAGGAAGGCCATACCGTGCTGGAGATCCTCGCCATCACGCTGCCGATCTTCCTGCTGATCGGGGCCGGCTATACGGCCACCCGCAGCGGGCTGGTCGGCCGCGACAACCTCCAGGGCATCGCCACCTTCGTGATGATGTTCGCGCTGCCCTCGCTGGTCATCCGCGCCCTCACCGACTACCCCCTGGCCGAGGCCCTGAACGTGGGTTACCTGCTGGCCTACGGCCTGGGCTCGGCGCTGGTCTTCCTGCTCGGCCTGGCGCTGTCACGGGCCCGGGGCCATCGCCTTGAGGCCGGCGCCCTGCATGCCCTGGGCATGTCGGCCGCCAACAGCGGCTTCATCGGCTACCCGGTGGCGCTGATGGCGATCGGGCCGCCGGCGGCGATCTTCATGGCGCTCAACATGGTGGTGGAGACGCTGTTCATCATCCCCAGCGCCCTGATCCTTGCCGAGGCCAGCCGCCAGCAAGGCGGCCTCGGCCAGGTGGTACGCCAGACCGCCGCCCGGCTGGCCCGCAACCCGGTGCTGCTGGGGCTGCTGATCGGCCTGACGCTGGCGCTCAGCGGGCTGCGCCTGCCGGGGCCGCTGCAACAGGTGATCGAGATGCTGGCCGATGCCGCCGGCCCGGCGGCGCTGTTCACCATCGGCGGCATGCTGCACGGGCTCAAGGTGCGCGGCATGGCGGCGGACATGGGCCAGGTGGTGGTGGGTAAGCTGCTGCTCCACCCCCTGGCGGTGCTGGGGGCCTTCCTGCTGCTGCCGGACCCCGACCCGCGGATGATCGCCGCCGGCCTGCTGTTCGCCTGCGCCCCCATGATCAGCGTCTATCCGCTGTTCGGCCGCCAGTACGGCCAGGGCGAGACCAGCGCCGCGGCGCTGATGGTCGGCACCCTGGCCTCCTTCCTCACCATCAGCCTGGTACTCTGGGGGCTGAGCCGCTTCGGGTTGCTGCCGGCGTAGCGCCGCTCAGCGACCGCCCGCCATCACCGCCTCCAGGGCGGCGCGATAGCCCTGGCTGCCGAGCCCGGCGATCACCCCGTCGGCGCGCAGCGAGACATAGGAGTGGTGGCGGAAGCTCTCGCGCCTGTGCACGTTGGAGAGGTGCACCTCGATGACCCGCCCCTCGAAGGCGTTCAGGGCATCGAGGATCGCCACCGAGGTATGGGTATAGGCCGCCGGGTTGATGATGATCGCCGCGGTGCCATCCAGGCGCGCCGCCTGGATCAGGTCGATCAGCTCCCCCTCATGGTTGCTCTGCCGGCAGCGAACCTCCCAGCCTCCCAGCGCCGCCTGCTCGAACAGCGCGTTGTTGATGTCCTCCAGGGTCTCGTGGCCGTAGATCTCCGGCTGCCGGGTGCCCAGCAGGTTGAGGTTGGGGCCGTGCAGTACCAGTGCCTTGTTCATGGGTGTCTTCACTCCTTGTGGTCGGGTTCCAGCAGCCGCTGCCACGCCTCGATCACCACCCGGCGGTGGTCCTGGAAGGCCGCGTCCCGGCCGCGGGCGGGCTCGCGGGTCAGCGAGGCGCGGTGGGCGGCGCTGCGCAGCGCCAGGTAGGCGTCGCGCAGGCGCTGGCACTCCCGGGCCGGCAGCCGCTCGCTGGCCTCCAGGGTCTCGAGCAGGCGCATGTTGTCGCTCCACTCCAGCAGCGCCGGGGTGTCGTGGCCCATGGAGAGCACGGCGAACTGGCAGAGGAACTCGAGGTCGACCATGCCGCCGGGGTCGTGCTTGAGGTCGAACTCCCCCTCTCCACTCTTGCCGCCGAGGTGGTCGCGCATCTTGTGGCGCATCTTCACCACCTCCTCGCGCAGCGCCTCGACATCGCGCTCGCGGCCGAGGATCTCGCGGCGCACCGCGGCGAAGCCCTCGGCCAGGCGTGGGTGGCCGGCGACCACCCGGGCGCGCACCAGCGCCTGGTGCTCCCAGGTCCAGGCCTCGCGGCGCTGGTACTCGGCGAAGGCGGAAAGCGAGGTGACCAACAGCCCGGCGTTGCCGGAGGGGCGCAGCCGCATGTCCACCTCGTAGAGGGTACCGGCGGGGGTCACGGCGGTGAGCAAGTGGATGATGCGCTGCCCCAGCCGGGTGTAGAAGACGGCGTTGTCCAGCGCTCGCTTGCCGTCGGTGCTGCCCTGGGGGGCGCCGTCGTGGATGAACACCAGGTCGAGGTCGGAGCCATAGCCGAGCTCGATGCCGCCCAGCTTGCCGTAGCCGACGATCAGGAAAGCCGGCTCGGCGTCGGCCCGGCCGCCGTCGGCCAGCGCCGGGAAACCATGCTTGCGGGTGAGGTGGCGCCAGGCCATGGCCAGCACCGCCTCGAGGATCACCTCGGCGATATAGGTGAGGTAGTCGCTGACCTTCATCAGGTGGCGGGTGCCGGCGATGTCCGAGGCCGCCACGTGGAGGGTCTGGGCGTGCTTGAACACCCGCAGCGCCTCGAGCTGGACCTCCTCGTCCTCCTCGGGCAGCCGCGCCAGGGCCTGGCGCAGCTCGTCGGCGAGGCGCGCCTTGTCGGCCGGGGTGTAGAGGGTCTCGGGGGTGAGCAGCTCGTCGAGCAGGATCGGATAGCGGGCGATCTGTTCGGCGATCCAGGGGCTCGCCGCGCACAGCGTCATCAGGTGCCCCAGGGCGTCGGGGTTCTCGCGCAACAGCGCCAGGTAGGCGGTGCGTCGCAGCACCGCCTCGACCAGCGGCAGCACCCGCTCCAGGGCGGTGTCGGGGGCCTCACTGCCCGCCACGGCGTCCAGCAGCAGCGGCATCAGCGCCTCGAGGCGCTCGAAGCCGATGCGCTGCATACCTTGCACCTGGCGGGAGTGATAGAGCGACCCGAGCCGCCGTCGCGTCGCCTCGGAGTCGGCGAAGCCGGCCTCCTCCAGCAGCGCCATGCCCTCGGCCTCGTCGAGCTCGCCGCGCCATAGCGCTCGCCACTGTTCCAGGGGAATGCCATCCGTGGCCTCCTCGGCGGCCTCGTCCACCTCCTCCTCGGGGTCGGCGATCACGGCGTCGAAGTGGCGGCGCACCCGCTCACGGGCCTCGTCCAGGCAGGCCATCAGCGCCGGCCAGTCCTCCATGCCCAGCGCCAGGGCAAGGCGTTCGCGATCCTGCTCGTCGGCCGGCAGGGTCTGGGTCTGGCGATCCTCCAGCGCCTGCAGGGCATGCTCCAGGTCGCGCAGGAGGACATAGTCGGGCAAGAGCTCCTCCACCACCTCGGCGGGCAGCAGGCCCAGCTCGGGCAGCCGCTCCAGGGCGCGCCTGAGGGAAGTGACCTGCAGCTCGGTGTCGCGGCCGCCACGGATCAGCTGGAAGGCCTGGACCACGAACTCGACCTCGCGGATGCCCCCGGGGCCGAGCTTGATGTTGCCCTCCATGCCCTTGCGGCGCACCTCGCGGTTGATCATCGCCTTGAGCTCGCGCAGCGACTCGATGGCGCCGAAGTCGAGGTACTTGCGGTAGACGAAGGGTCGCAGCCCGGCGAGCAGCTCGGCGCCGGCGTCGAGGTCGCCGGCCACCGGCCGCGCCTTGAGCATGGCGT
Source organism: Halomonas shengliensis (assembly GCF_900104135.1). GTDB lineage: Bacteria > Pseudomonadota > Gammaproteobacteria > Pseudomonadales > Halomonadaceae > Halomonas > Halomonas shengliensis. The sequence continues at coordinate 93,150 of NZ_FNIV01000012.1, forward strand.
AGCGCTCCCATTCGCGCCCCTGGTCCTGGTAGTAGGCCCACAGCGAGTTGAAGCTGCCCACCAGGGGGCCGCCGTCGCCCAGGGGGCGCAGGCGCATGTCGACCCGGAAGGCGAAGCCATCGGCGGTGACCGCGTCCAGGGCGCCGATCAGGCGCTGGCCGAGCTTGGTGAAGTACTCCTGGTGCTCCAGCGACTTGCGCCCGCCCTCGGTCTCGCCCTTCTCGGGGAAGGCGAAGATCAGGTCGATGTCGGAGGAGAGGTTGAGCTCGCCGGCCCCCAGCTTGCCCATGCCCAGCACCACCAGGCGCTGCTTGCTGCCGTCGCGTCGCGGCGCGGGGCGCCCCCAGCGAGGCTCGAGGAAGGCCTCCAGCCAGGCCAGCGCCGCCTCCAGGCAGGTCTCGGCCAGGTGCGACACCGCTGCCGCGGTGGCCCACATGTCGATGCCCTCGGGCCGGCACAGGTCGCGCCACACGATGCCCACCATGCGCGCGCGCCGGAAGCGGCGGATCGCCGCCTGCATGGCCGCCTCGTCCTCGGCCTCCTCCAGGCGCTCGTCGAGCCAGGCGCGCAGGATCTCGGCGTCGGGGGCGGCCGAAAGCTCGCCGCTGGCATCCAGGTGCAGCAGCCACTCGGGGTAGCGCACCAGGGTCTCGGCGACGAAATCGGAGATCGCCAGCACCCGGGCCAGCTCCTCGCGGCGCGCCTCGGAGAGGCCGAGCCAGTCCTCCAGGGGGGAGTCGCGCCCGCTCATCTCGGCCAGGTTGTCGGCCTGGGACAGCGCTTCCGCCAGGCGCTGGCGGGTATGCCCGAGGGGCCCCTTGAGTGGCTCGGGGATATCGATCAGTGGCAGGAAGTCATCGGGCAGGGGCATGGGCGTCTCGCATCCGAATTGGCGAATACTCCCAGCATAGCGAAGGCGGGCGCCACGGGGCACCCATGGGGCCGGATCAGGCGAGCAGCTTCTGCCCCAGCAGCAGCCCCCAGGTGAGCCCGGCCAGGATCAGGGTGACCATCACCGCGGCGGAGCCGAGGTCCTTGGCGCGCCCCGAGAGCTCGTGGTGCTCGGTGCCGATGCGGTCCACCACGCTCTCGATGGCGCTGTTGAGCAGCTCCACCGCCAGCACCACCAGGCAGCTGCCGATCAGCAGGATCCACTCCACCGGGCCGTCGCCCACCCACCATGCCAGGGGCAACAGCAGCCCGCAGAGGGCGAGCTCCTGGCGAAACGCCGCCTCATGGCGCCAGGCGGCGCGGAAGCCCTTCAGCGAGTAGCGGGTGGAGTGCACCAGGTGCTGCCAGCCGGTGTGTCCGGGTTTCATGGTGGGTTCCTCTGCGTGACGGCCTGGCCGTTCAATGCTGGGCGATCATCTCTTCAAGGTCCTGCGCCAGGGGGTCGAGCACCTCGGGCCAGCTCAGGTAGGGGGTGGAGCCGGTGCCGTTGACCAGCACGCTGAACACCCCCCAGCGGCCGCTGGCGGTCCGGAAGTAACCGCTCACCGCGCGTACCGTGACCGGCTGGTTGAGGGTGCCGGTCTTGAGCATGACATGGCGCTGGAAGGTTTCCGAGCCCCGGCGGATGAAGCGCATCACGCCGTTGTCGGGCGACTGCAGGGTGGCCACGAAGCTCGGGAACAGCGAGGGGCGGTGGTAGAGGCTCTCCAGCAGGGTGTTAGCGCCACGCGCGGAGGTGCGGTTCTCCGGCGTCAGGCCGCTGCCGCTGAGCAGGGTCACCGGCCCGTGGTCCGGGATACCCGCCACGAAGGCCTCGAGCCGGGCCCCGCCCAACCGCAGGTCGGCACGCGGCGTCTCCACCAGGTTGAGGGTCAGCATGTCGGCCATGTAGTTGTTGGAGTAGTGCATGGCCCGCAGCAGCAGCTCCTGCAGCGGCTTGCCATCCACCGCGGCCAGGACTCGGGCGGTCGGCGGCGGCTCGGCCTGGGTGGTGTCCGCCCCGCCGCTCACCGCGATGCCCGCCTGGTCGAGCATCGCCAGCAGCGTCAGCGCCATCTGGTCCGCCGGGTCGGAGCTGGCCCGGTAGAGGGTGCGCGGATGGGCGTTGGTGGAGATCTGGCCGCGCAGCACCATGACGTCGCCGCCGTCGCGGGTGACCCGCTCGGCGGAAAGCTGGGTACCGCTGTCGTCGGGTCGGGTCACCACCCGGTTGTCGATCGCCAGGATCGCGGCCTGGCTGTCGCAGCCGGTGACGCTTGCCGGTTCGCCCGCTCGCTCGGCGGGAGCCACCGTCACGCACCAGTTGCCGTAGTTGACGCCCGCCGAGGAGAGCAGCGCGCTGTAGGCGTTGGTGGTGCGCTCGCGGGTCTCGCAGCGGTCCGTGGTGATGCACTCCACCGGCCCGTAGCGCCACTGGCTCACCAGCAGCCGGCCACGCACCTCGCTCACGCCGGCCTGGTGGAGGCGCTGTACCAGGCGCCACAGGTCCTCGGTGGTCAGCGCCGGGTCGCCGCCGCCCTCGAGGATCAGGTCGCCCGTCAGCACGCCCTCTTCGTCCGGGGCCGCCTCGCTCAGGAGCCGCGTGGTGAAGCGATGCTGGGGGCCGAAGCAATCCAGCGCCGCGGCTGCCAGGTAGCTCTTGCTCACCGAGGCGGGCGAGAGCTGCCGCTCAGGGGCGATCGCCCCGAGCACGCTGCCGTCATCCAGCAGCCTGGCCTCGGCGCCGACCCGGAAGCCCCGGTCGACCAGGGCTGCGATGGCATCGAAACCCGCGGCCAGGCTCGGCGACGCGAGAAACAGCAGCAAGACGACGGCCAGCAGGCGACGGCAATGGCGCATGGAAACCCTCCCGGGGCGCGACGGATCAATGGGCCGAGACGGACGAGAAGAGCTGGATCACCGACACCCCGCCGATGATCATGGCGATGCCCAGCACCGCCGGCAGGTCCGGCCGCTCGCCGTAGAGCAGCACGCCGGCCAGGGTCACCAGCACGATGCCGAGCCCGGCCCAGATGGCGTAGGCGATCCCCACCGGAATGGTGCGCAGCACCAGGGCGAGCAGGTAGAAGGCCAGGGCGTAGCCCACCACCACGGTCACGCTGGGACCCAGGCGGGTGAAGCCCTCCGAGGCCTTGAGGGCGGTGGTGCCCACCACCTCGGCGACGATGGCCAGGGCGAGATAGACGAATGCCATCACACTTCTCCTTGCTCGATGACCGGGACCAGCCCGGGATTGGGCGGCAGCGTCACCACCAGCCGCCACAGCGCCTGGCCGCTGGCGTGGTACTTGTGTTCGAAGGGGGTCAGGTACTCCCCCGCGGGATCCAGGGCCTCGACCTCGCCGACCACGCCGGTGGCCTGGGCCAGCGCCAGGGCGAACTCCTCCACGTAGAGCCGCCAGTTGGAACGCAGCTCCAGCCGCCCCCCCAGGGCGAGCAGGTACGGGAACACCGGATGCCCATGCCAGCGCAGCTTGAGGTGCGCCGCCTTGGGGTAAGGATTGGGGTAGAGCAGGTAGTGGCGAACCGGCTGCCAGCCTGCCGCTACGGCGAGTCGCCAGAAGTCCACCAGGTCGGCGCGCACCAGCAGCGCGTTGTCCGGCAGCGGGCCATGCTCCCGGGTCAGGCGACTCTCGCTGCGATCCACCCCGAGCACCGCATGGTCGGGGAAGGCCTGGGCCAGGCGCCGGGTGGAGAGCCCCACCCCGCAGCCGGCATCCAGGATCAGCGGCAACTCCGCTCGCGCCGCCCGCCACGCCTCTGCCTGCGCGAAGGCCTCACGGGTATGTGCGGCCACCGGCTTGCGCCAGGGGTGCGTGAGTGCCCGCGTGACGCGCGCCGCCAGGTCCCGATGGGGCCCCGGCTGGTTGGTGACGATGCGGCGAGAGGTGGCGTGCATGGCGGCCCGTGCGCGTGGGAAAACGAGCGACGATTCTACCAGCCCCCGCCCACCGGCGCATGACGCCCCCAGACGCAAAAAGCCCCGACCATCTCACGATGATCGGGGCTTTTCTTAATAAGTGCCTGACGAGGATCCGGGCGGCGCTCCGCTACTCTCCATGGGGAGACCCCCAGAACGACGAAACCCCGACCAATGGCCGGGGTTTCTGAAGAAGTGCCTGACGATGACCTACTCTCACATGGGGAAACCCCACACTACCATCGGCGCTGAGCGGTTTCACTGCTGAGTTCGGCATGGGATCAGGTGGTTCACGCTCGCTATGATCGTCAGGCGAAAAGGGTGCGAATCATGCTGGCGAGATCGTCTCGCGTATCCGGCCGTGTGTCATCACAGACCGCTTGGGTGTTATATGGTCAAGCCTCACGGGCCATTAGTACCGGTTAGCTCAACGCCTTGCAGCGCTTCCACATCCGGCCTATCAACCAGCTGGTCTCGCTGGGCCCTTCAGGAGGCTCGAGGCCTCGGGGAGATCT
>NZ_FNIV01000010.1 GCF_900104135.1 Halomonas shengliensis
GCCATCGGCGCCTCCCGCGCCGCGGTGGACGCCGGCTTCGTGCCCAACGACATGCAGGTGGGTCAGACCGGCAAGATCGTCGCCCCCGAGCTCTACATCGCCGTGGGCATCTCGGGCGCCATCCAGCACCTGGCGGGTATGAAGGACTCCAAGGTGATCGTCGCCATCAACAAGGACGAGGAGGCGCCGATCTTCCAGGTGGCCGACTATGGCCTGGTCGCGGATCTCTTCGAGGCGCTGCCGGAGCTCGAGCAGAAGCTGTAAAGGCGACCTTCCCAGGCGTCGTAACGAAGGCCGGCTCCCTCTGGGGCCGGCCTTCTGCGCAATGACCGTTTCAAAGGCTGTGGTTTTAATCGTGTGCAAGTGGCGCCAGGAAGAGATCTTGGGTGGCAGGAGCTGTGGTTGCTTTAGTGAGCCTGCATGACGAACGGCGGTCAAAGCCGCATAATGTCAGGTTTCGTTCGCCCACGCCCAACGCTCCCCCGGTGCCCCATGGAAATCAAGGTCAACTATCTCGACAACCTCCGCCTGGAGGCCAAGTTCGACGACTTCACGGTCATCTCCGACCAGCCCATCCGCTACAAGGGCGACGGCTCGGCGCCGGGGCCCTTCGACTACTTCCTGGCCTCCTCGGCGATGTGCGCGGCCTACTTCGTCAAGGTCTACTGCAACGCGCGTGACATCCCCACCGAGAACATCCGGCTGTCGCAGAACAACATCGTCGACCCGGAGAACCGCTACAAGCAGGTGTTCAAGATCCAGGTGGAGCTGCCGGAGGACATCTCCGACAAGGATCGCCAGGGCATCCTGCGCTCCATCGACCGCTGCACCGTGAAGAAGGTGGTGCAGGAAGGCCCCGACTTCGACGTCGAGGTGGTGGAGAACATCGACGAGGACGCCCAGGCGCTGCTGATGGGGGTGCCCAAGGGGGCCGAGCGCGGCGAGGGCACCTGGATCGAGGGCAAGGACCTGCCGCTGGAGCAGACCATCGCCAACATGTCGGGGATGCTGGCCGAGCTCGGCATGAAGATCGAGATCGCCTCCTGGCGCAACATCGTGCCCCACGTCTGGTCGCTGCACATCCGCGACGCCGCCTCGCCGATGTGCTTCACCAACGGCAAGGGCGCCACCAAGGAGAGCGCGCTGTGCTCGGCGTTGGGCGAGTTCATCGAGCGCCTCTCCTGCAACTTCTTCTACAACGACCAGTTCTTCGGCGAGGCGATCGCCGACGCCGAGTTCGTCCACTACCCGGACGAGAAGTGGTTCCAGCCGGGGCCAGACGACGCCCTCCCCGAGGGGATCCTCGACGCCCACACCCGCGAGATCTACGACCCCGAGGGGGAGCTTCGCGGCTCGCACCTGGTCGACACCAACTCCGGCCGGGCGGATCGCGGCATCGTCTCGCTGCCCTTCGTGCGCCACTCCGACGGCGAGACCGTCTACTTCCCCTCGAACCTGATCGAGAACCTCTACCTCAGCAACGGCATGAGTGCCGGCAACACCCTGGCCGAGGCCAAGGTGCAGTGCCTCTCGGAGATCTTCGAGCGGGCGGTGAAGAAGCAGATCATCGAGCAGGAGCTGGTGCTGCCCGATGTGCCCGAGGAGGTGCTGGCGCGCTACCCCGAGATCGTCGAGGGCATCGCGGCGCTGGAGGCCCAGGGCTTCCCGGTACTGGTCAAGGATGCCTCGCTCGGCGGCCAGTTCCCGGTGATGTGCGTCACCCTGATGAACCCCAGGACCGGCGGGGTCTTCGCCTCCTTCGGCGCCCACCCCAGCTTCCATGTGGCCCTGGAGCGCAGCCTCACCGAGCTGCTCCAGGGGCGCAGCTTCGAGGGGCTCAACGACTTCCCGGCGCCCACCTTCAACTCCCTGGCGGTCACCGAGCCCAACAACTTCGTCGAGCACTTCATCGACTCCTCCGGGGTGATCTCCTGGCGCTTCTTCAGCGACAGCGCCGACTTCGACTTCTGCGACTGGGACTTCTCCGGCAGCAATGCGCAGGAGGCCGAGGCCCTGTTCGGCATCCTCGACGAGATGGAGCTGGAGGCCTACGTGATGATCCACGAGGACCTCGGCGCGCCGGTGTGCCGCATCCTGGTGCCGGGCTTCTCGGAGGTCTACCCGGTGGAGGACCTGGTGTGGGACAACACCAACATGGCGCTGGACTACCGCGAGGAGATCCTCAACCTGCACCGCCTCGACGATGACCAACTGGCCGACCTGCTGGAGCGCCTGGAGGAGAGCCAGCTCGACGAGCACATGACCATCATCAGCCTGATCGGCATCGAGTTCGACGAGAACACCGAGTGGGGCCAGCTCACCATCCTCGAGCTCAAGCTGCTGATCGGCCTGGCCCTGGGCCGCCACGAGGAGGCCCTGGAGCGGGTCGAGATGTTCCTGCAGTTCAATGACAACACCGTGGAGCGCAACCTCTTCTACCAGGCGGTGCAGGCGGTGCTGGAGATCGTGCTGGACGACGAGCTCGACCTCGACGACTTCCGCCGCAACCTCGGGCGCATGTTCGGCGAGGCGACCATCGAGGCGGTGATCGGCTCGGTGCAAGGGAGTGTGCGCTTCCACGGCCTCACGCCCACCGGCATGGACCTGGCGGGGCTGGAGAAGCACCAGCGGTTGATCGAGAGCTACAGGAAGCTCCACGCCCACCGCGCCGCCCGGGCCGGGATGGCCGGCACGCGCCCCTAGCCAGGCGTGACCCGGGGGCGGCACGACAGGCGCTCTCCGGGTTGCCGGGAATGCCGGAAGGCGTCTGCGGCCGAATGTCCCGCTGTCGCGAGGGGAAAGATCGTTTAAAGTGTGCGTTTGAACCCCGGGTGGCACTCCCTGTGGTCGGCCTCGTCCCCTAGGTCGAGCCTTGCTCTGGCGTCCGCACGGGGTAGTGCCACCGTCGCGACAAGGATGCTCGATGCGCTACCTCCCCTTCTGCTCGCTGTTGATGCTGCTGCTGGTCGGCTGCCAGGAACCGGCCTCCGAGTCCCCGGCGCAGGCGGACGCCCGCCTGGTCAGGATGGCCCCGCTCACCGCCGATGCCGCCACCACCCTGTCGCTGACCGGGGTGCTGCGCGCCCGCTACGAGACGCCCCAGGCCTTCGAGGTCGGCGGCCAGATCGCCACGCGTCATGTCGACGCGGGGCAGCGGGTGACCCAGGGCGAGGTACTGTTCACCCTCGACCCCAGCGACCTGGAGGAATCCCTGGCTGCCGCACGGGCGGAGCTGGCCGCGGCCGAGGCGTCGCTCGAGGTCGCCGAGGCGGAGCTGTCTCGCGCCGAGCGGCTCCTGGCCAGGGACTACTTCAGCCAGCAGGCGTTCGAGCGTGCCGAGCTCGGCGTGCGCGAGTCGGCTACCCGCCGCGACGCCGCCGCGGCCCGGTTGGCCCAGGCCCGCAATGCCCTGGAGGATGCCACCCTGCGTGCCGAGGCCGACGGCATCCTGATCGAGGTCAGCGGTGAGCCGGGGCAGGTGGTGGGCGTCGGCCAGGCGGTCGCCACCCTGGCCCAGGCGGGGCCGCGGGAGGTCGAGGTCCACTTCCCCGCCCGCGTGCGTCCGCCCGAGGCCGGCGAGCTGCTGGCGGGCGAGCGCCGCCTTCCCCTGAGCCGCCGCGAGGTGGCGGGGGCCGTCGACCCGGCCAGCCGCACCTGGCGCGCGCGCTATCGTCTCGAGGCGCCGCTCGACGAGTACCGGCTTGGGGATGTGGTCCAGACGCGCTTCACCCTGGAGGAGGCGCCTCCGCAGGCCCGTTTCCGGGTGCCCATCGCGGCCCTGGACGAGCGCGGCGAGGGGCCAAGGCTGTGGCGGATCGTCGAGGGCGAGGCGCAGCCGCTGCCGGTGACCCTGCATCGCATGACCCGCGAGCACGCCTGGGTCAGCGGCGAGGGGCTTGAGACGGGCCAGACGGTGATCGGCCTGGGCACCCACCTGCTTACCCCGGGCATGGCGGTGCGGGCGCTGGGCGAGGAGGGCTCGGAGTGAGCTTTCCCAACCTCTCGGCGCTGGCGGTGCGCGAGCGGTCCGTCACCCTGTTCTTCCTGTTGATCTCGCTGTTGGCCGGCCTCTACGCCTTCGCCTCCATGGGGCGGGCGGAGGACCCGGACTTCACCGTGCGGGTGATGATGGTCTCGGCGGCCTGGCCCGGCGCCTCGCCCAAGGAGATCCAGCAGAGCGTGGTCGACCCGCTGGAGAAGCGCATCCAGGAGGTCGAGGACCTCTACCGCATCGAGACCACCATCCGTCCCGGGCGCGCCGACCTCAAGGTGGAGTTCGAGGACGACACCGCCGCCGAGGTCATGGAGCAGCGCTTCTACCAGGTGCGCCGGCGGATGCAGGATGCCGCGCCCCACCTGCCCGAGGGGGTGGTGGGGCCGCTGATCAACGAGGACTTCGGCGACGTCTACTTCTCGCTGGTCGCCCTGAGCGCACCGGGACTGCCGATGCGCGAGCTGGTCCGCGAGGCGGAGGCGATCCGCGATCGCCTGCAGCGCGTGGCGGGGGTCAACAAGGCGCAGGTGCTGGGCGAGCGCGAGGAGCGCATGCATCTCGACTTCGACCTGGCCCGGCTGCAGGGCCTGGGCGTCTCCTCCCAGGCGGTCTTCGAGGCCATCGAGGCGCACAACCGCCTGCTGCCCGCCGGCAGCGTGGACAGCGAGGGGCCGCGCCTCTTCCTGCGGGTCGATCACGACCTCTCGGAGCCCGAGGCCCTGGCCGAGGTGCCCATCCGCATCGGCGAGCGGCTGGTTCGCCTGGGCGACATCGCCGAGGTCTCCCGTGGCTACGAGGACCCGCCGAGCTACCTGGTGCGTGCCTTCGGCGAGGAGGCGCTGCTGCTGGGCGTGGTGATGGAGGATGGCGTCAACGGCCTGGCCTTCGGCGAGCGCCTCGACGCCTTCTGGGCGCAGGAACGCGAGCGCCTGCCGTTGGGCATGTCGCTCGACGTGATGACCAACCAGGCCGACGCCATCGCCGGCGCCGTCAACCTCTTCCAGGTGAAGTTCCTGGTCGCCGTGGTGGTGGTGATGCTGGTCACCATGCTGGCGGTGGGGCTGCGCGCCGGCATCGTGGTGGGCATCGCCATCCCGGTGACCCTGGCGCTCACCTTCGTGGCCATGCTGGCCATGGGCATCAACCTCGACCGCATCACCCTCGGCGCGCTGATCATCGCCCTAGGGCTGCTGGTCGACGATGCCATCATCGCCATCGAGATGATGATCGTGAAGATGGAGGAGGGCTGGGACCGCCTCGCCGCCGCCTCCCACGCCTGGAAGGTCACCGCGGCACCGATGCTGTTCGGCACCCTGGTCACGGTGGCCGGCTTCGTGCCCATCGGCTTCGCCCGGTCGGCGGTGGGGGAGTACGCGGGCAACATCTTCTGGGTGCTGGGCATCGCGCTTACGCTGTCGTGGATCGTGGCCGTGGTGTTCACCCCCTACCTCGGCGTCAAGCTGCTGCCCGAGCAGCAGGCGACCCATGGCCAGCATGAGGCCTACCAGTCGCGCGGCTATCGGCGCCTGCGCGGGGTGATCCGCACCTGCGTGCGCTTCCGCAAGAGTGTGGTGGCGGTAACGCTGGCGCTGCTGGTGGCCGCCGTGGCGGGCATGGCCGGGCCGGTGGAGAAGCAGTTCTTCCCCAGCTCCGACCGCCCCGAGGTCCTGGTCAGCGTCTATCACCCCCAGGGCACGGCCATCGGCGCGACCGACGCTACCACCCGGCGTCTCGAGGCGCTGATCCATGAGGCCGAGGGGGTCGAGTCGCTCTCCGCCTATGTGGGGGCCGGCGCGCCGCGCTTCTTCATCTCCGCCAACCCCGAGCAACCCAACCCGGCCTTCGCCAAGCTGATCGCCGTGACGCAAGGTGTCGAGTCGCGCGAGCGGCTGATCGAACGGCTCGAGGCGCGCATCGCGGCCGGCGACTTCCCCGAGGCGCGGGTGCGCGTGGAGCGGCTACTCTACGGTCCGCCCGTGGAGTGGCCGGTCACCATCCGGGTGGTGGGCGACGATGCCGACCGCCTGCGCCAGATCGGCCATGAGGTGCGCGAGGTGATCGCCGCCAACGAGGCCACCCGGGACCCGCACCTGGAGTGGGACGAGCGGGCGCCGCGGCTGCACCTGGCGCTCGACCCCCACCGCCTGCGGTTGATCGGCCTGACCCCGGACGAGGTGGCGCGCCAGCTGCAGTTCCAGCTGGATGGCATCACCATCACCGAGCTTCGCGACGGCATCCGCCTGGTGCCCGCCGTGGGGCGCGGGGCCGCCCGGGACATCGAGGAGGTGCAGAGCCTGGAGGTGGTCAACCGCGACGGCCGCCGTGTGCCGCTCACCCAGTTGGGGGAGCTGGAGACAGTGTACGAGGAGCCGGTGATCCGGCGGCTCGACCGCGAGCCCTTCCTGGCCGTCAACGCCGATATCCAGGGCGCCCAGCCCAACGACGTGACCCAGGCGGTATGGGAGGCGCTGGGCGAGGTGCGCGAGAAGCTGCCTGCCGGCTACCGGCTGGAGATCGGCGGCTCGGTGGAGCAGTCGGACAAGGCCGAGGCCTCGATCCAGGCGCTGCAGCCGCTGATGGTGGTGCTGATGCTGATCTTCATCATGCTGCAGATGCGCTCCTTCGCCGGCACCTTCATCGTGGTGGCCACCGCCCCGCTGGGGCTGATCGGTGCGGTGGCCGCCCTGCTGCTGTTCCAGCAGCCGTTCGGCTTCGTGGCCACCCTGGGGCTGATCGGCCTGGCGGGGATCCTGATGCGCAATACCCTGATCCTTACCCAGCAGGTGGCGGACAACGCCAGGGACGGGATGGCGATGTTCGATGCCGTGGTGGAGGCGGCCGTGCAGCGCGCCCGCCCGGTGATCCTCACCGCCCTGGCGGCGATGCTGGCCTTCATCCCGCTGACCCTGGACAGCTTCTGGGGGCCGCTGGCCTATGTGCTGATCGGCGGCGTGGCCGTCGGCACCCTGATCACGCTGCTGTTCGTGCCGGCGCTCTATGCGCTCTGGTACCGCATCGCACCCCGGGCGTAACCTTGACCTCGGGACCCGTCGCGCTCCCCCCGACAACGGACTGCCGCCATGCTTCGCTCTTGCCTTCATGCCCTCTTTCGCCGCTTCGAGACCCTGGTGGACCCCTACCCGGCGGGCCGGCCCGGCACGCCGCCGCGGGGGCTCTTCGCCTTCATCCTGCACTTCTCGCGGCCGGTGTTGCCGCTGCTGGTCGTGATGTCGCTGCTCACCGCCCTGGTCTCGGCGGCGGAGGTGGTCTTCTTCGGCTACATGGGCGACCTGGTGGACTGGTTGGCCACCGCCGAGCGCGAGGGCTTCTTCGCCGAGTACGGCTGGCGCCTGGCCGGCATGGCGGCGCTGGTGGTGGTCGGCCTGCCGCTGATCACCCTGCTGCAGGCGCTGGTGACCCACCAGAGCATCTTCGGCAACTACCCGATGATCGGCCGCTGGCTGGCGCACCGCCACATGCTGGGCCAGAGCCTGGCCTTCTACCAGGACGAATTCGCCGGGCGGGTCTCCCAGAAGGTGATGCAGACGGCGCTGGCGATCCGCGAGACGGTGATGAAGCTGATGGACCTGATGGTCTACGTCATCGTCTACTTTGCCGGCGCCATGCTGCTGATGGGCGGCGCCGAGCCCTGGCTGATGCTGCCGCTGGTGCTGTGGCTGGTCGGCTATCTCGCCATCATGCGGGTCTTCGTGCCGCGCCTGCGTCGGGTCTCCATGGAGCAGGCCGACGCCCGGGCGGTGATGACCGGGCGCATCGTCGACAGCTACAGCAACATCCAGACCATCAAGCTGTTCGCCGACACCCGCCGCGAGCAGGCCTATGCCCGCGACGCCATGGAGGGCTTCATGACCACGGTGCATCGCCAGATGCGCCTGGCCACCGGCCTCACCGTCAGCCTGACCCTGCTCAACTCGCTGCTGCTGGCCGGGGTGGCGGCCATGGCCATCGGCGCCTGGTACCTGGAGGCGGTGTCGCTGGGCGTCATCGCCGTGGCCATCGCCTTGGTGATGCGCATCCGCTTCATGTCCAACTGGATCCTGTGGGAGGTGGCGAGCCTGTTCGAGAACATCGGCACCGTGCAGGATGGCATCAACACCATCGCCCGGGAGCCCGCGGTGACCGACGCCCCCGACGCCGGCGAGCTCGCCGTGCCCCATGGCGAGATCCGCTTCGAGGCGCTGCGCTTCGGCTACGAACGCCCGGACGGCCCAGCGAAGCGGTTTGTCGATAGAGAGGGCCGTAGGGTCTTCGATGGCCTGGAGCTGACCATCGCCCCGGGCGAGAAGGTGGGGCTGATCGGCCGCTCCGGCGCCGGCAAGTCGACGCTGGCCAACCTGCTGCTGCGCTTCTACGACCTGGAGGGCGGACGCATCCGGATCGACGGCCAGGACATCGCCGGGGTGACCCAGGAGTCGCTGCGTCGAAGCATCGGCATGGTCACCCAGGACACCTCGCTGCTGCATCGCTCGGTGCGCGACAACATCCGCTACGGCAGCCCGGAGGCCAGCGAGGCGCAGATCCGGGAGGCGGTGCGCCGCGCCCATGCCGACACCTTCATCGACGACCTGGTGGACCTGCAGGGGCGCCGCGGCCTGGATGCCCACGTCGGCGAGCGCGGTGTGAAGCTCTCCGGCGGCCAGCGCCAGCGCATCGCCATCGCCCGGGTGCTGCTCAAGAACGCCCCCATCCTGGTGCTCGACGAGGCCACCTCGGCGCTGGACTCCGAGGTGGAGGCGGCGATCCAGGAGCAGCTCTACACCCTGATGGAGGGCAAGACGGTGATCGCCATCGCCCACCGCCTCTCCACCATCGCCATGCTCGACCGCCTGGTGGTGATCGACGAGGGGCGTATCGTCGAGAGCGGCACCCACCGCGAGCTGCTGGCGCGAGACGGCCTCTACGCCGCCCTGTGGCGCCGCCAGTCCGGCGGCTTCATCGGGGTGGAGGTCGACGGAGAAGCCGTCGGCGCCTCATGAACGAGGTGCCGACCCCTCGTCGCCGTGCGGGTCGGCCTTCTCCAGCGCGGGGAGCACCAGCACCCGGCACGGGGCGTTGACCGCCACATACTCGACGGTGGCGCGGCGCAGGGGCCAGCGGCCGCTGCTTCCACGGGACACCAGCACCATCAACTCGGCGCCGAGCTGGGCCGCCAGGCCCACCAGCTTCTCGCCGGCGTTGCCCGCCACCACATGCAGGCTGGCCTCGCGATCCAGGGGCAGGTACTTGCGCACCAGCAGGTCCAGCGTCTTGTGTACCTCCGCCTCCTTCTCCTCGGGGGCCTCGCCGGTCACGTGGGGGAAGAAGCCTCCACCGCCGGGGTGGTAGACGCTGGCCAGGTGGAGCTCGCCGTCCTCGGCGAGCATCTCCATGGCGGCGGCGATGGCGCACTTGCCCTCGCCATCGTCTTCCGGGTCAATGGCGAGCAATAGTTTCCGGTACATCAGCGGTCTCCTGTGTGGTCGCAGCGGTGCCCTCGACCTCGGGCAGGGCCCTGCCCTGGACCAGGTCATCCACGCCGTAGCCGCGATAGTCCGCCCGCAGGGTCCTGAACAGCGCGATCGCCATGAAGGCCAGCAGAATGCAGAACGGCAGGCCCAGGGCGGTGATCACATTCTGCAGGGCGTCCAGCCCGCCGGCCAGCAGCAGCGTGGCGGCGATGCCTCCCTGGGCGGCGGCCCAGAAGATCCGCTGGCGCACCAGGGAGGGCTGGTCGTCGCGCCGGGTCAGCATGTCGATCACCAGGGAGGCGGAGTCCGACGAGGTGGTGAAGAAGATCACGATGATGGCCACGCTCAGCGCCGAGGCCACACTGGTCAGGGGCAGTCCCTCCAGGAAGGCGAAGATGGCCACCGAGGGATCCTGCTGTACCTGGGCCGCCAGCGCTGCCTGGCCGCTCATCTCCGCCTGGATGGCGGATAGCCCGAAGATGCCGAACCACACCAGCGTGAAGGCCGTGGGGGCGAACAGCACGCCACCCACGAACTCGCGAATGGTCCTGCCCCGGGAGATGCGGGCGATGAAGATGCCCACATAGGGCGCCCAGGAGATGGTCCACGCCCAGTAGAACAGGGTCCACTGGCGCTGCCAGTCGCTCTCCCGGAAGGTTTCCGTCCAGAAGGCTAGCCAGGGCAGGGTGCCGAGGTAGGCGCCCACGCTCTGAACCATGCCCTCGGCGATGAACACCGTGGGGCCGACCAGCAGCACGAAGCCCAGTAGCAGCATGGCCAGCACGATGTTGACCTGGGAGAGGCGGCGAACGCCCTTGTCCAGCCCCAGGGCCACCGAGGTGGCGGCGATGCCGGTGATCACGGTGATCAGGGCGAGCTGGACCAGCGCGCTGGAGGGCACGCCGAACAGGTAGCCCAGGCCGCTGTTCAGCTGCAGGGTGCCCAGCCCCAGCGAGGTGGCGACCCCGAACAGGGTGCCCAGCACCGCGATCACGTCGATCGCCCAGCCCCAGGGGCCGAAGGCCCGCTCGCCCAGGATCGGGTAGAAGAGGCTGCTGATGCGCATCGGCAGGCGATGGCGGTAGGCGAAGTAGCCGATCGCCAGGCCGGGCATGGCGAAGATGGTCCAGGTGTGCAGGCCGAAGTGGTAGAGGGCGATGGTCATGGCATCGCTTGCCGCCTGTTCCGAGCCTGGGGTGACGCCGTCGAAGGGTGGGGCGGCGAAGTGGGAAATCGGCTCCGCCACGCCCCAGAACATCAGGATGGTGCCGATGCCGGCGGCGAACAGCATGGTGAACCAGGTCAGGTTGGAGTAGTCGGGCCGGCTGTCGTCGGCGCCCAGGCGGATGTTGCCGTAGCGACTGACGGCGAGCGCCAGCAGGAAGATCAGCAGGGCGCTGACGGCGAGGATGTAGAACCAGCCCAGGTGACCGGCGACCCAGCCGGTGAGCAGGCCGAAGCTCTCGGCGACGGCCGCGTCGAAGGGGATCGCGATGGCCACGAAGAGCATCGCGATGCCGGCCGAGGTGAAGAACACACCGGGGATGGTCTGGAGCCCGAGCCGACGCTGTAGCCATGTCAGCACACGCGCCTCCATTGCGTTGGTCAATGCCGATGGCGGAGCCTCCACGCTAGCATAGGGCGTGAGTCGCTGCAGGCGAGTGCCGCCCAGCCCGGGCCATCGAGGAACGGTCCTACGGCACGCGGGGTTGGACCAGTCGATCCGTGAAGCCCGCCGCTGCGATGCTGACTACCCTTGTAGAGATAGCAGTGCTCTGTCGCAGCAACGAGAAAGGTGAACGCCATGTCCATGGAGCGAGTGAGACAGCATCTCGATGAACAGAACATCAAGTATTCCATCCTGCAGCACTCTCCCGCCTATACCGCGCAGGAGGTCGCCGAGTCCGTCCATGTGACCGGCAGGCACTTCGCCAAGTGCGTGATGGTGAAGATCGACGGACGGCTGGCGCAGGTGGTGCTGCCGGCACCCGATCAGGTGGACCTCACGCGCATGGCGCACTCCGTCGGCGCAACATCCGTCGAGCTGGCCAGGGAGGAGGAATTCAAGGAGAGTTTCCCGGATTGCGAAGTCGGCGCGATGCCGCCCTTCGGTAACCTTTTCGGGATGGAGGTATTCGTCTCCCCGCATCTGACCGCCGCCGATCGCATCGCCTTCAATGCCGGCAGCCACACCGACGTCATGCAGCTGTCCTTCGGGGACTTCCAGCGGCTCGTGGATCCCATCGAAGTGGCGTTGTGATGGTGGCCGGACCTGCTCGCCGTCTCGGTCTGCGGCTACCGGAGCTTGCCAACGAGTGAGATACTGGCGGCCTCGCCGACTCTGAATGGCTCCGCCATGGTGCAATGGCGCGCTCGGAGGAATGTCTTGACCCGGCATGGGTCGGCACAGGCTGAAAGGAACAGACATGGCACTGGACTACGGATGGCTCCACGATACCGTGCGCCGGCGTTTCGACTCCGACGCCGCCATGGAAGCCTTCCTGCCCCGGGCGCTTGCGCCCGACGAACTCAAGGGGCTGGGGGATGACCGCTACCTCTCCGCCATGAGCCGGCGGGTGTTCCGCGCCGGCATGCAGCACTCGGTGGTGGATGCCCGCTGGACCGCCTTCGAGGCGGCCTTCTGGGGCTTCGTGCCCGAGACCCTGGTGCTGCTCACCCCGGAGCAGATCGAAGGCTTTATGCAGGATGAGCGCCTGATCCGCCATCGCACCAAGCTGCAGACCATCCCCCGCAACGCCCAGTTCATCCTGGATATTCGCCAGGAGCAGGGCGGAAGCTTCGGCGCGTTCATCGCCGACTGGCCGGGCACCGACATCGTCGGCCTGTGGCGCCTGCTGGCCAGGCGTGGCGCGCGCCTGGGCGGGCGCTCCGCCGCCGGCTTCCTGCGCCTGGTGGGCAAGGACACCTTCCTGCTGACTAGCGATGTGGTGGCCCGCCTTGTCGCCGCCGGCATAGTCGACCGCTCGCCCAGCAGCCAGCGCGACCTGCAGCGGGTGCAGGAGACTTTCAACGAACTGCACCAGGCCTCTGGCAGGCCGCTGTGCCAGCTCTCGGCGATGCTCTCCTTGAGCATCAACCCCCGCTTCTAGCGCACGCCGACCAGGCGCTGACCCGAGCGATCCTTCGCGGTGTTGCCTGCTACGGTTTCGCTGCGCCCTGAAAAGAGTAAAATCAATGCTCTTTATGGAAAGGCAGGGGGAGATACGATGTCGTCTGATCTGAACAGCCGTTATGGCCTGAATCCCGCGCACAGTGAAGTGGTCGAGACATGCCGGCTGGTGGCGCCGTGCCGCGCCCTGGACATGGGCTGCTCCAACGGGCGCAATGCCCTCTACCTGAGCCAGCTCGGCTTCGACGTGACCGCGGTGGATAACAACCCCGGCGCCATCGACATGCTGCAGCAGATCGTCGGCTGCGAGGGGATCGAGAATATCGACGCCCAGGTGTACGACCTCAATCGTGCCGCCCTGGACACGGACTACGGGCTAATCGTCTGCACCGTCACCCTGATGTTCCTCGACCCGTCGCGTGTCGAGGCGGTGATCGCCGACATGCAGGCGCACACCCTGCCCGGCGGCTACAACACCATCGTCTGCGCCATGGATACTCAGGCCTACCCCTGCCCGGTTGGCTTCCCCTTCACCCTCGGTGAAGGGCAGCTGCGCGAGGCCTACGCGGGATGGGAGCTGGTCAAGTACAACGAGGATGTGGGCACCATGCACAATGGCGCGAGCTTGCAGTTCGCCACCCTGCTGGCGCGCAAGCCCGAGTAGCCCCACCAGGCCCCGAGTCACTCAACGGTTCGGGGCCTTGCCTTGAGGCGCCTTCCTGCATAACGCTCTGGGGGTCGGGTCAAGGAGGGGAGAGGATGAAGACCATAGGGCTGATCGGCGGCATGAGCTGGGAATCGACCCAGACCTACTACCGGCTCATCAACCAGGGCGTGAAGGCCCGCCTGGGCGGGCTGCACTCCGCCAAGTTGGTGCTCTACAGCGTGGACTTCGCCGAGATCGAGGCGCTGCAGCGCCGCGGCGACTGGGCGGCAACGGCACAGATTCTCGGTGAGGCGGCCCGCTCCCTGGCGGCGGCCGGCGCCAACTTCCTGGTGCTGTGCACCAACACCATGCACAAGGTCGCCCCGCAGCTCGAGCAGGCCGTGGCGATCCCCCTGCTGCATATCGCCGATGCCACGGCCAATGAGCTGCACCGCCAGGGCGTGACCCGGGTGGGGCTGCTCGGCACCCGCTTCACCATGGAGCAGGCCTTCTACCGCGAGCGCCTGGAGGCGCAGGGCATCCAGGTGCTGACTCCCGACGCCGCCCAGCGCGAACGGGTCCACACCGTCATCTACGACGAGCTGTGCCGCGGCGAGATCCGCACCGACTCCAGGGCCGACTATCTCGAGATCGTGGGCTCGCTGGCCGGGCAGGGCGCCCAGGGCGTCATCCTCGGCTGCACGGAGATCGGGCTGCTGATCGAGGCCGACGATACGGACGTTCCCCTCTTCGACACCACCGCTATCCACGCCGAACAGGCGGTGGAAGCGGCGCTTGCGACCAAACTTGACTTTGCAACCCCGCAACGGCTCACATAGGCTCTGCTAATGAATCTCCAGCAGGGAGCCAGGAAGGCACACCGCGACACCCAAGGACTACCGCATGGATGGCTGCAAGTCTGAACATGCCTAGGTAGGGGCGGTAGCATGTCTCGGCTCCCAAATACACCCTCACCCAAGAGGGCTTCTTACGCCTGCAAATCCCTTGCCCAACACATGAGTATAGATTTGAGTCGTTTCCACGCTCTTATGGCCGAGCAACTCCTGTACCGTGCGGATATCCGTGCCCTGGTTCAGCAGCTGAGTGGCGAAACTGTGCCGGAGGGTATGGCAAGAGCCTGGACGGGTAAGTGAAGCAGCACGCATGGCCTGTCTCACCGCTCTTTGCACCGCTGATAGATGGATATGATGTAGCACGACCTTGCCGGTTTCATCGAAGCAAGGGCGGCTGGAGGGACCTGGATTCATAGAATAACCGCAGCACTTTGTACTGCACGGTAGAGGCAGGAGGGCCAGCGCCGGTACCCTTCTCGGCTCACCGACCAAAGTGATGCAGAGCATGGGATACCGACAGCTGACCCAGACCCAACGATACCAGATCCACGCCCGCTATGACTTGGGCATCAGCCAGCGTCAGATCGGCAGGGAGCTGGGCATCCATAGCAGCACAATCAGCCGTGAGCTGCGCCGCAACGCCACCGCCAGTGGATACGAACCAGAGCAGGCGCAGCTCCGTAGTGATCACCGGCGTCGCACCGCCTGGAAGTGGACGAAGCGCTTACCTAGCATGATCTCCGCCGTCGCCGGCAGGCTGCGTGAGGAGTGGAGTCCCGAGCAGATCAGTGGCTTCATCGCGCCCCTGGCGGGAGTCAGCGTGAGCCACCAGTGGATCTATTCCTTGATCTGGGATGACAAGGCCCGCGGCGGTGACCTCTGGCAACACCTCCGCCAGCCCAAGCGCCGCAGCAAGCACCGTGCCCAGGCCAAGAGCGCAGGGCTCGGCAAGATTCCCAACCGCGTGGGCATCGAGCACCGCCCAAATGAGGTCAATGCCCGGCGCTTCATCGGCCACTGGGAGGGCGACACCGTGATCCAGGGCCACAAGCAATCAGGGCTGGTTACGCTGGTCGAGCGGCGTAGCGGCTACCTGCTGGCAGCACGGCTGCCCAGGATCTCGGCAGAGCTGACGAAAGCGGCCACGATCCGCCTGCTGAAGCCTCGCCGGGGTGCTGTCCAGACCATCACGCTGGACAATGGCTCTGAATTCGCCGACCACGAGACCGTGGCCAAGGCGGTGACAGCAACGACGTACTTCTGTGATCCCTACTGCTCCGGGCAGCGTGGGACCAACGAGAACACCAATGGCCTGCTACGGCAGTACTTCCCCAAGGGAACGGATTTCCGCCAGGTCACCGATGCCGAGTTGCGCAAGGTGGTCAAGAAGCTGAATGACCGCCCGCGAAAACGGCTCGGCTATCGGACACCGGCACAGGTGTTCCTGGGGGAATACTCAGGGGCCCTGAATACCGCAGGTGCTGCGCTTATTGCTTGAATTCAGGAGTTAACCGTTTCTTCCAGCATTGGGTAAGGATGCTTGAGGACGAGCTAAAGGAAAAAGAACAGACCATCATCGAAATAATGGCCCGGCTCGATTTGCAAGACGAAAAAATCCAAGATCGCATCGAAAGCAGAGAATACCAATCGCTTCTCAAGAAAACATTCCGAGAATGGTCAGGTGCTGAAAGCGAAGACAAGAGGGAATATATCAGAAATATCCTCGCCAATGCTGCTGCGTCAGAGGTGTCTAGTGACGATGTTGTCCGTCTCTTCATTGACTGGATAAAACTCTACTCAGAGCTGCATTTTCGGGTAATCGCTGCAGTTTATAACTCAGCAGGCATTACTCGTGGAGAGATATGGCGAAAGATTGGGAAGGGCAAAGTCCGGGAGGATTCTGCAGATGCTGATCTGTACAAATTACTATTCCGTGACTTAAGCACGGGTGGGGTTGTACGACAACATCGCGAAACCGATTATCATGGCAATTTCATTCAAAAACGGCCTCAGAAGAAATCACGCGGCAGTGGGCCAAAGCCAATGAAATCAGCATTCGATGAAGAAGATCAATATGAGTTAACCGAACTGGGTCAACAACTCGTCCACTATGCAATGACAGATCTCCCTGTTCGAATTGAGTATGACCCTGAGTTTACGGATACGGAGTAGTGTGGCTAATGACTCGTAACAAAGCCAAGCACGGCGACAGCTTTTTCGTTGCGGCTTCGCCTCCACTACAAAGCTGCGCGTGTTGGCGGCGTTAAACCGCCCACAAACAAAGCCCCGAGTCAGTCACCTGGCTCGGGGCTTTGTTTGTGGGCGTTGCGATTACTTGGCGGCCAACGCCACCCCTACCTTGGAGCGGTTGGGCCGACCGATGGCCTGGGTAATCCAGGTGCCGGTGGCGGCCAGGGCGTCGAGGTCGATGCCGGTCTCGATGCCGAGGCCGTTGAGCAGGTAGATCACGTCTTCGCTGGCCACGTTGCCGGAGGCGCCCTTGGCGTAGGGGCAGCCGCCGAGGCCGGCGACGGAGCTGTCCACCACCGCGATGCCTTCCTCCAGTACCGCGTAGAGGTTGGCCAGCGCTTGGCCGTAGGTATCGTGGAAGTGGGCGGCGAGCTGGGCCATGGGCACCTCGTGGCTCACCGCCTCGAGCATGCGCTTGGCCTTGAGAGGGGTGCCCACGCCGATGGTGTCGCCGAGCGACACCTCGTAGCAGCCCATCTCATAGAGCGCCTTGCTCACTTCGGCCACCTTGGCGGGGGCGATCTCGCCCTCGTAGGGGCAGCCCAGCACGCAGGAGACGTAGCCGCGCACCCGCACGCCGGCCTGCTGTGCGCGCTCGAGCACCGGCTCGAAGCGGGCGAGGGACTCGGCCACCGAGCAGTTGATGTTCTTCTGGGAGAAGGCCTCGGAGGCGGCGCCGAACACCGCGACCTCCTCGACGCCGCACTCCAGCGCCGCTTCCAGCCCCTTGAGGTTGGGGGTCAGCGCCGCGTAGGTCACGCCGTCGCGGCGGGTGATGCCGGTCATCACCTCGCGATGGTCGGCCATCTGCGGTACCCACTTGGGCGAGACGAAGCTGGCCGCCTCGATGTAGCGGATGCCGGCCGCGCCCAGGCGGTCGATCAGTGCCAGCTTGGTGGCGGTGGTGATCGGCTCGGGCTCGTTCTGCAGCCCGTCGCGAGGGCCGACCTCGACCAGGCGGACGTGTTTCGGGAATGCCATCGTCTTACTCCTCCGCGGCGAATTCGAGCAGCACGTCGCCCTGGCCCACGGTGTCGCCGGCGGCGAAGTGGAAGCTCTCCACGTGGCCATCGGCGGGGGCGGCCATGGTGTGCTCCATCTTCATGGCCTCCATCACCATCAGCGGCATGCCTTTCTCCACCTTCTGGCCCGGCTCCACCAGCAGCGCCACCACGGTGCCGTGCATGGGCGCGGTGAGGGTGGATTCCGCCTCGTGCTGGCCGTGGTCGATGGCGTCGATGCGGCGCCAAAACAGGCGGGTCTCGCCGGCGGCGTCGGCCATCACCACCACGCCGTTGTCGGCCAGGCGTGCCTGCAGGCGGCGGCGGTGGCCGTTGAGGGTGACCGCCACGGCGTCGCCCTCCAGGTGCTGGATGCGCGCGGTGAGGGTCTCGTCACCGATCACCAGTTGCCAGGGATCGGCGTCGGTCTCGCGGCGGCCCTCCACGATCACCACGTCCTCGGCGTCCGGCGCCTGGGCGCGGGTCAGGTCATGGCCGGTGGCGCACAGCGCGAGGCGGATGGTGTGGGGGGCGTTGAGGCGGAAGCCGTCGTGGCGGTCCCAGGGGGAGTCGCTCTCGCATTCCCGGGAGAGCTGCTTGAGGCCGATCAGCGCCGCGGCGGCGTAGGCCTCGGTGGTGACCTCGCGTGGGGCGAACAGGGTCGCCTCGTGCTTCTCGATGAAGCGGGTGTCGAGCTCGCAGCCCTTGAAGGCGGGGTGCGTGGCCAGGCGCTGCAGGAAGGCGCGGTTGGTGACCACGCCCTGCACGTCGAGGGCGGCCAGCGCGCGGTTGAGGGTGGCCAGCGCCTGGTCGCGGTCGGCGCCATGGACGATCAGCTTGGCGAGCATCGGGTCGTAGTGCATGGAGACGGCGTCGCCGCTCTCCACGCCGCTGTCCAGGCGCACCTTGTCGGCATCCAGGCCGGCGCCTTCCAGGTCCAGGGCGAAGCGGGTCAGGGTGCCGGTGGCGGGCAGGAAGTCCTGCTCCGGGTCCTCGGCGTAAAGGCGCGCCTCGAAGCTGTGGCCGGTGATGGTCAGCTCGTCCTGGGCCAGGGGCAGCCGCTCGCCCATGGCCACGCGCAGCTGCCACTCCACCAGGTCCTGGCCGGTGATCATCTCGGTGACCGGGTGCTCCACCTGCAGGCGGGTGTTCATCTCCATGAAGTAGAACGACCCGTCGGCATCCAGCAGGAACTCCACGGTGCCGGCACCCACGTAGCCGATCTCGCGGGCGGCGCGCACCGCGGCCTCGCCCATCTCGCGGCGCAGTTCGGCGGTCATGCCCGGGGCCGGGGCCTCCTCCAGCACCTTCTGGTGGCGGCGCTGCACGGAGCAGTCGCGCTCGAACAGGTAGACGCCGTTGCCGTGGCTGTCGCAGAACACCTGGACCTCGACGTGGCGCGGCTGGGTCAGGTACTTCTCGATCAGCATGCGCTGGTCGCCGAAGGCGGCCTGGGACTCGCGGCGGCAGCCGTCGAGGGCGGCCTGGAAGTCGGCGGCGGATTCCACCACGCGCATGCCCTTGCCGCCGCCGCCGGCGCTGGCCTTGAGCAGCACCGGGTAGCCGATCTTGTCGGCCTCGGCCTTGAGCAGGGCGTCGTCCTGGTCGTCGCCGTGGTAGCCCGGCACCAGCGGCACGCCGGCGTGGTGCATGCGCGCCTTGGCGGCGGACTTGTCGCCCATGGCGGCGATGGCCGAGGCGGGCGGGCCGACGAAGGTGATGCCGGCCCTCTCCAGGGCGTCCACGAAGGGGCCGTTCTCGGAGAGGAAGCCGTAGCCGGGGTGGATGGCGCCGGCGCCGGTGCGGCGCGCGGCCTCGATCACCGCCTCGACCTTGAGGTAGCTGTCGCGGGCGGCGGCGGGGCCCAGGCGCACGGCCTCGTCGGCCTCGCGCACGTGGCGGGCGTTGGCATCGGCGTCGGAGTAGACGGCCACGGTGCGCAGGCCCATGGCGCGGGCGGTGCGCATCACCCGGCAGGCGATCTCGCCGCGGTTGGCGACCAGCAGGGTGTCGAACTTGTTCGGATCGGTAGTCATGAGCGGGGCTCCGCGTCGGAAGGACGGTCGTGTGGCGCAGAGGGCTGGGTCCAGGCGGGGCGGCGCTTCTCGAAGAAGCTGGCCAGGCCCTCCTGGCCTTCATCGCTGACGCGCAGCTCACTGATCACCGTGCAGGTGTGCTCGCGGGTGGCATCAGAATCGGGGGCCCGGGCGACCTCGGCGAGCAGCGCCTTGGTGGCGCGCTGGGCCTGGGGCGAACCGGCCAGCAGGGTCTCGAGCATGGCGGACACGGCGTCGTCGAGCGCCTCAGGCGCGACCACCTGGTGGGCCAGGCCCAGGGCCAGGGCGGTGGGGGCGTCCATCACCTCGGCGGAAAGCGCGTAGCGGCGCATCTGGCGCGAGCCGATGGCGCGCTGCACATAGGGGCTGATCACCGCCGGGGAGAGGCCGATCTTCACCTCGGAGAGGCAGAACCTGGCTTTCTCGGAAGCGACGACGATGTCGCAGCAGGCGGCAAGGCCCACGGCGCCGCCGAAGGCGGCCCCCTGCACGCGGCACAGGGTGGGGCAGGGCAGGGTGTCGAGGCCGTGCATCAGGGCGGAGAGCTTGCGCGAGTCGGCCAGGTTGCCGTCGAGGTCGTACTCGACCATGCGCTTCATCCAGTTGAGGTCGGCCCCGGCGGAGAAGCTCTTGCCCTCGGAGCCCAGCACCACCACGCGCACCTCGCCGGAGGCGGCAGCGGCATGCAGCCGCTCCAGATGAGCGTTGAGCTCGGCGATCAGGTGGTCGTCGAAGGCGTTATGGACCTCGGGGCGCTCCAGCGTCAGCCAGGCGACACCGCGCTCGTCGAGCTCCAGCCGGGAGAAGGTCTCTTGTGTTGCCATGGTGGAAGTCCTCCCTTACATCCGGAACACGCCGAATTTCGTTTCCTCGACCTCGGCGTTCATGGCCGCGGCGAGCGACAGGCCCAGCACGTCGCGGGTCTGGGCGGGGTCGATGACCCCGTCGTCCCACAGCCTGGCGCTGGCGTAGTAGGGGTGGCCCTGATGCTCGTACTGCTCGCGGGTGGGCGCCTTGAAGGCTTCCTCTTCCTCCGCCGACCACTCGCGGCCTTCGCGCTCGATCTGTTCGCGCTTGACCTGGGCCAGCACGCCCGCCGCCTGCTCGCCGCCCATCACCGAGATGCGCGCATTCGGCCACATGAACAGCAGGTTGGGGTCGTAGGCGCGGCCGCACATGCCGTAGTTGCCGGCGCCGAAGCTGCCGCCGATCAGCACGGTGAACTTGGGCACCTTGGCGCAAGCCACCGCGGTGACCAGCTTGGCGCCGTGCTTGGCGATGCCCTCGTGCTCGTACTTGGAGCCCACCATGAAACCGGTGATGTTCTGCAGGAAGATCAGCGGGATCTTGCGCTGCGCACACAGCTCGATGAAGTGGGCGCCCTTGACCGCGGACTCGGAGAACAGCACGCCGTTGTTGGCGACGATGCCCACCGGGTAGCCGTGGATATGCGCGAAGCCGGTGACCAGGGTGTCGCCGTAGTAGCGCTTGAACTCGTCGAAGTCGGAGTCGTCGACGATGCGGGCGATCACCTCGCGCACGTCGTAGGGCTTCTTGAGGTCGGTGCCGACGATGCCGTAGAGCTCGCCCGGGTCGAGGCGCGGGGCCCTGGGCTCCTGCATCCTGAGCTGGCCGCGCTTCTGCCAGTTGAGCCGCGAGACGCTGGCGCGGGCCAGCTGCAGGGCGTGGGCGTCGTTCTCGGCGTAGTGGTCGGCCACGCCACTCTTCTTGGCGTGGACGTCGGCGCCGCCCAGGTCCTCGGCGCTGATGCTCTCGCCGGTGGCGGCCTTCACCAGGGGCGGGCCGCCCAGGAAGATGGTGCCCTGCTCGCGCACGATGATCGACTCGTCGGCCATGGCCGGCACATAGGCGCCGCCGGCGGTGCAGGAGCCCATCACCACGGCGATCTGCGGGATGCCCTCGGCGGAGAGGGTGGCCTGGTTGTAGAAGATGCGCCCGAAGTGGTCGCGGTCCGGGAAGACCTCGTCCTGGCGGGGCAGGAAGGCGCCGCCGGAGTCGACCAGGTAGATGCACGGCAGGCGGTGCTTGCGGGCGATCTCCTGGGCGCGGATATGCTTCTTCACGGTGAGCGGGAAGTAGGTGCCGCCCTTGACGGTGGCGTCGTTGGCGACGATCACGCACTCGACGCCCGAGACGCGGCCGATGCCGGTGACCACGCCGGCGGCGGGCACCGCGGAGTCGTAGACCTCATGGGCGGCCAGCGCCGAGAACTCCAGGAAGGGGGAGCCCTCGTCGATCAGGTGGTCGATGCGGTCGCGCACGAACAGCTTGCCGCGGCTCTCGTGGCGGGCGCGGGCCTTCTCGCCGCCGCCCTGGGCGATGGCGGCGGTCAGCTCGCGCAGCTTCGCCACCTCGGCGCGCATCGCCGCCTCGTTGGCCTGGAAGCCCTCGCTGCGCGGGTTGATCTGGGTGCTCAGAGTGGCCATCGGTAACCCCTTACTTGGACTCGTTGAACAGCTCGCGGCCGATCAGCATGCGGCGGATCTCGCTGGTGCCGGCGCCGATCTCGTAGAGCTTGGCGTCGCGCAACAGGCGGCCGGTGGGGTACTCGTTGATGTAGCCGTTGCCGCCCAGCAGCTGGATGGCGTCCAGCGCCACCTGGGTGGCCTTCTCGGCGCAGTAGAGGATCACGCCGGCGGCGTCCTTCCGCGAGGTCTGGCCGCGGTCGCAGCCGGCCGCCACGGCATAGAGGTAGGCGCGGCAGGCGTTCAGGGTGGTGTACATGTCGGCGATCTTGCCCTGCACCAGCTGGAACTCGCCGATGGACTGGTTGAATTGCTTCCGCTCGTGGACGTAGGGCACCACGATGTCCATGGCGGCCTGCATGATGCCGATGGGGCCGGCGGCCAGCACGGTGCGCTCGTAGTCCAGGCCGCTCATCAGCACGCGTACGCCCTTGCCGACCTCGCCGAGCACGTTCGCTTCCGGCACCTCG
Source organism: Halomonas shengliensis (assembly GCF_900104135.1). Classification (GTDB taxonomy): domain Bacteria; phylum Pseudomonadota; class Gammaproteobacteria; order Pseudomonadales; family Halomonadaceae; genus Halomonas; species Halomonas shengliensis. Next base: position 22,357 of record NZ_FNIV01000010.1, read on the forward strand.
CAGTCCTCGAACACCAGCTCGCAGGTGTTGGAGCCGCGCATGCCCAGCTTGTCGAGCTTCTGGGCGGTGGAGAAGCCGGGCATGCCCTTCTCGATGATGAAGGCGGTGATGCCCTTGGAGCCCGCCTCGGGGTCGGTCTTGGCGTAGACCACCAGCACGTCGGCGTCGGGGCCGTTGGTGATCCACATCTTGTTGCCGTTGAGGATGTACTTGTAACCCTCCTTGCGGGCGCGCAGCTTCATGGAGACCACGTCGGAACCGGCGCCCGGCTCGGACATGGCGAGCGCCCCGACGTGCTCGCCGCTCATCAGCTTGGGCAGGTACTTGGCCTTCTGCTCGGCATTGGCATTGATCTTGAGCTGGTTGACGCAGAGGTTGGAGTGGGCGCCGTAGGAGAGGCCCACCGAGGCGCTGGCCCGGGAGATCTCCTCCAGGGCGATGCAGTGCGCCAGGTAGCCCATGCCGGTACCGCCATCCTCCTCGGAGACGGTGATGCCGAGCAGGCCCATGTCGCCGAACTTCTGCCAGAGGTCGTTGGGGAACTCGTTCTTCTCGTCGATCTCGGCGGCGCGCGGGGCGATCTCGTCGCGGGCGAAGGCGTTGACCTGCTCGCGCAGCATGTTGAGCTCTTCGTCGAGGCCGAAGTCGAGGGGCTTGTAGGGCGTATGCATGGGCGGAACTCCGTTCTTCTCGTGCGTGCTGATCGTGGGCGGTGGCGCCGTTCATGCCGCCAGCTGGCGGGCGCGACGGTGGCGCACACGTCGGCCAGTCGGGGGTAGTGAACCGTGATGGCACAAGACTAGGATAGGTTTACGTTAACGTAAAGTGCAGCTGGCGCCGTGTTCGACGAATGGTGTAGAGGCTAAGGGCGGAGGGCGAGGCAGGCCCGGCGAGACCAAAAAAGGGGCGGCCCGATGGTCGCCCCAAGTGAGGAGAGGGTGGGAAAGGGTTATTCGGCGTTGGGGAAGAACAGCTGCTGGCCGTTCACGGTGAAGTCACCGATGGCCTGCTGGCCTTCCGCAGAGAGCAGCCACTGGTGCCACTGCTCGGCCAGATCGTGCTTGAGGTGCGGGTGGCGCTCCTCGGAGATCAGGAGGCTGCCGTACTGGTTGAAGAGGGCCTCGTCGCCCTCGAACAGCAGCTCTAGGTTCTGGGGGTTCTCGAAGGCCACCCAGGTGGCGCGGTCGCTCATCACGTAGGCGTCCATGCCGGCGGCGGTGTTGAGGGTGGGGCCCATGCCGCTGCCGAGTTCGCGGTACCACTCGCCGCCCGGCTCGACGCCGGCGGCCTCCCACAGGCGCAGCTCGGCGCGGTTGGTGCCGCTGTCGTCACCGCGGGAGGCGAAGGGCGCCTCGGCCTCGGCGATCAGCTGCAGCGCCTCGGCGACGGTCTCGGCATCCGCGATGCCGGCCGGGTCGCCGCCGGGGCCGATAATCACGAAGTCGTTGTACATGACGTTGGCGCGCTCGGTGCCGTAGCCCTCCTCGACGAAGCGCTCCTCGCCGGCGGTGTCGTGGACCAGCAGGCTGTCGGCATCGCCGCGGCGGGCGATCTCGAAGGCCTGGCCGGTGCCCACGGCCACCACGCGCACCTCGATGCCGGTCTTGTCGGTGAACTGCGGGATGATGGCGTCGAACAGTCCCGAGTTCTCGGTGGAGGTGGTGGAGGCCAGGGTGATGTACTTCTCGCCATCCTCACTCTCGCTGCCCTGGGCGTGGGCCTGGGCGGCCATCGAGAGCCCCAGGATGCCGATGGCGGTGAGGGCGATGCGTGTCTTGTGGTGCATGGTCGCTTCCTTGTTATGACGGGACATGGAGTGCCGGTGGGATTCGGAGCGCCGGGCTAGAGCACCAGCTCTCCGCGGATGAAGGCCCGCGCCTCCCTCGAGGCGGGGGCCGTGAAGAAGGTGGCGGCGTCGCCGTGCTCGATCAGCCGCCCGGCGTTGAGGAACAGCACCTCGTCCGCCAGGCGCCGGGCCTGGTGCAGGTCGTGGCTGCTCATCAGGATGCGCGTGCCGCGGCGATGGAACTCTTGCACCGCATCCTCCACCGCCTGGATGGCGGCGGGGTCCAGCGCCGAGGTGGGCTCGTCGAGGAACAGCACCTCGGGGTCGAGCAGCCAGGCCCGGGCCAGCGCCAGGCGTTGCTGTTCGCCGCCGGAGAGCACCCGTGCCGGGCGTTTCTCCAGCGCCGCCAGGCCGAAGCGCTCCAGCGCCTCGCGGGCGCGGGTGCGTCGCTCGGGGCGTGGCGTGCCGTTCACCGCCAGGGCGTAGGTGAGGTTGGCCAGCGCCGAGCGCTTGAGCAGCACCGGGCGCTGGAACACCATCGCCTGGCGCGGGGTGCGCCCCTGCCAGTCCACCCGGCCCGCCGAGGGGGCCAGCAGGCCGTGGGCCAGGCGCATCAGCAGGCTCTTGCCGGCGCCGTTGGGCCCCATCACCAGGGTGCGTCGGCAGCCGGTGAGGCGCAGGTCCAGCGGGCCCAGCAGGCGCTGGCCACGGTGGGTGAAGGTGACGCCCTGCAGCTCGAGCGGCGGTGTCCCGGTGAGGGTCGGGGTGGCCATGTCGTTCATCCCAGCCTCCTCCGCGATGTCTCGCCCACCAGGTAGGCGCCGGCGTTGACCAGCGCCACCAGCCCCAGCAGCACGATGCCCAGCCCCAGCGCCAGCGGCAGGTCGCCCTTGCTGGTCTCCAGCACGATGGCGGTGGTCATCACCCGGGTGACGCCGTCGATGTTGCCGCCCACGATCATCACCGCCCCCACCTCGGCGCTGGCGCGCCCGAAGCCGGCGAGCACCACCGTGACCAGCCCCAGGCGGGCGTCCCACAGCAGGGTGGGGATCATGCGTAGCCGTGAGAGCCCCAGGGAGGTGAGCTGCTCTCGATACTCGTGATGCAGCTCCTCTACCTGCTGGCGCGCCAGGGCGGCGATGATCGGCAGCACCAGTACCACCTGGGCCACCACCATGGCGGTGGGGGTGAAGAGCAGCCCCAGCTCGCCCAGCGGCCCGGCGCGGGAGAGGAGCAGGTAGACACACAGCCCCGCCACCACCGGCGGCAGGCCCATCAGGGCGTTGAGGGCCACCACCACGGCGCCGTGGCCGGGGAAGCGCCACAGCGCCAGCGCCGCGCCGAGCGGCAGGCCCACCAGGGTGGCGATCGCCACGGCGGTCAGCGATACCCGCAGCGACAGGGCCACGATGCCCAGCAGGTCGGGATCGAGGCCGAGGATCAGGTCGAGGGCGGTGGCGAAGGCGCCGGCGTCGCTGGCCATGGGGGTCTCCATCAGTTAACTGGCATCTTGTGCGTTACCAAGGCAGACTTCATCCAACGATGGAATTCATGCAGCCATATGCCACTGAATGCACCTTCGGTCGCTATTTCCCTTGAGGAGTCGCCGTGCACGCCTACCTGACCACCGCCGAGGTGGCCGACTACCTGCGCCTCAAGGAGCGCAAGGTCTACGATCTGGTTCGCCAGGGGGAGCTTCCCTGCGTGCGGGTGACCGGCAAGCTGCTGTTCCCGCGCCAGAGCATCGACCTGTGGCTGATGAACCATCTGGAAGGTGATCAGGCCTCGGCACGCCCGGTGCCGGTGGTGCTGGCCGGCAGCCAAGACCCGCTGCTGGAGTGGGCGGTGCGCGAGAGCGGCTCCGAACTGGCGCTACTCTGCCAGGGCAGCGGCGATGGCGTGCGCCGCCTGCTGGCCGGCCAGGCCATGCTGGCCGGGCTGCACCTGCTGGACGACGAGACCGGCCGCTACAACGAACCGGCCCGCCTGGGGCTCGCCGGGATGCGTGACCTGGTGCTGGTGCGCTGGGCGATACGGCGTCAGGGCCTGCTGCTGGCGCCGGGCAATCCGCTGGGCATCCGGCGCCTGGCGGACCTGGCGCGCCCCGGGGTGCGCGTCGCCCACCGCCAGCCCGATGCCGGGGCGAGCCGGCTGCTGGAGTGGCTGCTCTCCCGGGCCGGCCTGCCCGCGGAGCGCCTCGACTGGGCGCCGCATCCCGCGCTTTCCGAGGACGACCTGGCCCTGGCGGTGCGCCAGGGCGAGGCGGATGCGGGCGTGGGGGTGGAGGCGGCGGCCCGGCGCCAGGGGCTCGACTTCCTGCCCCTGCATGAGGAGTGCTTCGACCTCGCCCTGCGCCGGCGCAGCTATTTCGAGCCGCCGGTGCAGCGGCTGCTCGCCTTCGCCCGCGAGCCCCGCTTCATCGAGCGCGCCGAGGCACTGGGCGGCTACGACCTCCAGGAACTGGGCCGGGTGGTCTATAACGCCTGACACAGATACGGACACGGACCTCGGGCCGGGTGCGGCCGATGCAAGACGATCCGCCGGGATGTTGCCTGCTTTTCATTTGACCCAGGTGCATAGAGAGCCACGCTCAAGTGAGACCCAGCGCTACGGATCGGGATGCCATGGCAGGCAAGGCGTGAAGGGAAGGTGACGCGAAGGAGAACCCCACCCTGATCAGCATGGCGCCGATGGGTCGGGAGGTGTGAGATGAGTGATACAACCCTGTACCAGCGCCTGGGCGGCGACAGCGGCATCGCCGCCCTGGTGGAAGACATCGTCGAGGCGCATCTGCAGAACCCAGCCATCCAGGCCCGCTACCTGCCGGCCAAGGACGACCCGGCCCACTTCGAGGAGCTGAAGGGACACCTGCGCGACTTCCTCTCCGCCGGCAGCGGCGGCCCGGCGACCTACCGCGGCAGGAACATGCTGGAGGCGCACCGTGGCATGAACGTCAACGAGGTTGAATACATGGCCGTGCTCGACGATATCCAGCGCGTGCTGGAGCGCCATGGCGTGGACGAGCCGACCCGCCAGGAGATGCTCGGCATCACCTACTCGCTCAAGGACGAGATCCTGCACGTCTGACGAAGCTGACGTGCGCCGCGTGCCCGGCGCCTCAGGGCGTCGGGCATCCCTACATCAGCAGGTCGCCCTCCAGGGGCACGAAGCGCGTGGCCGACTGGATCAGGGCGCTGGCGGTGAGGGCGGGCACCCCATAGACCTCGACCTCCACGCCATGCTCCTGGCGCAGGGCGTCCGCCAGCAGCGCGAAGTCTCCGTCGCCGGAGGCAAGCACCACCACGTCGACGTCGTCGGCATGCTTCACCGCGTCCAGGGTGATGCCCACGTCCCAGTCGCCCTTGGCCGAGCCGTCGGCCCGCTGGATGAAGGGCTTGAGCCTCACCTCGAAGCCGATCCCGCGCAGGATGTTCTGGAACTGGCGCTGCTTCGCGTCGCCGCGATCGATGGCATAGGCCAGCGCCTTGACCACCCGGCGATCCCGGGTGGCCCGGGCCCACAGGGCGTTGTAGTCGATATGGCGCCCATAGGCGTGGCGCGCGGTGTAGTAGAGGTTCTGCACATCCACCAGCAGCAGTACGCTCTGCATGACGGGACTCTCTTGGCAGGAGGGTGGCAGCGGGACGGGCCTGGCGGTCAGCACAGGCGGCTGCCGAGCAGCAGCAGGGCGCCGTCGAGACGGTGCCAGCCCCACCATACCAGCGCCAGGGCGGCGGCGGTGACCAGCGCCGCGGTCAGGCGCAGGGCCAGTCGACGGCTCATGCCTGCGCCTCCCGGGGCACGCCGCGCGTCACCGGGGCCTCGCTGATCCACCAGTGCAGCGCGGCGGCCACCACCCCGAGCAGGATGGCGAGCTTCCAGACCACGTCGTAGTCGCCCTGCAGGTCGTAGAGCAGCCCGCCCAGCCAGACCCCCATGAAGGAGCCGAGCTGGTGGAAGAGGAAGACGATGCCACCCAGCATGGAGAGGTGCTGCACGCCGAACACCGAGGCGACGATGCCGTTGGTGAGCGGCACCGTGGAGAGCCACAGCAGGCCCATGGCGATGCCGAATATATAGGTGCTGGCGGGGCTCAGCGGTGCCATCAGGAAGAGGCTGATGACCAGCGCCCGGGTGAGGTAGATGCCGCTCAGTAGTCGGGGCTTGGCATAGCGGCCACCCAGCCAGCCGGCGGTATAGGTGCCGGCGATGTTGAACAGGCCGATCAGCGCCAGGGTGGTGCTGCCCACCTGGACGGCGATGCCGTTGTCGTAGAGGTAGCCCGGCAGGTGCACGCCGATGAACACCACCTGGAAGCCGCACACGAAGAAGCCCAGGCAGAGCAGCCAGAAGCCGCGATGATTGGCGGCCTCGTTGAGCGCCGCCCCCAGGCTGATGTCGCTGGCGGCCTTGGCCGAGGGGCGGTCGCGCAGCATCAGCCCCAGCGGCAGCATCAGGGCGCCGATGGCGGCCATGGCGAGCAGCGCCGCCGACCAGCCGAGCCACTCCAGCAGCCCCAGGGTGCCGGGCAGCATGGCGAACTGGCCGAAGGAGCCGGCGGCGCTGACGATGCCCATGGCCATGCTGCGCTTCTCCGGGGCCACGGCGCGGCCCACCGCACCCAGCACCACCGAGAAGGTGGTGCCGGAGAGCCCCAGGCCGATCAGCACCCCGGCGGAGAGCGTCATGCCCAGCGCCGACTCCGAGAGCCCCATGAACAGCAGTCCCAGCGCGTAGAGCGCCCCCCCGGCCACCACCACCCGGGCAGCGCCGAAGCGGTCCGCGAGGGCGCCGGCGAAGGGCTGGGAGAGGCCCCACAGCAGGTTCTGGATGGCCAGGGCGAAGGCGAAGACCCCGCGGCCCCAGCCGAGCTCGGCACTCATGGGCTCAAGGAAGAGCCCGAAGCCGTGGCGCAGGCCCATGGCCAGGGTCACCACCAGGCTGCCGAGCACGAGGATCATCAGGGAGTGGCGGCGCAGTGAATCCATCGTCGTTCCGTTCTTGTGGGGGTAAGTGGCAGCCATGGGTGCGGTTTGCAGGCTAATAGGTGCCACTATCGCCCGATGCCGACTGGCTGGCTAGCGTCTCTTTATGGCGACAGCGGCGTCGCCGACGCGCCACATGTGCCGAGGTTGCCGGCTTGGCTAGAATGCGCGGCGTCACGCCACACCACGATCAAGGAGGATTCATGTCCCGGCGCGCGTTTCTCCCCTTTGCCCTCGTCCTCGCGGCGACCATGCTGACCGGCTGCAGCTATACCCCGGCCCGCATCGACCCCGAGCCGCTGATCGTCATCGGCGACGATCGCGGTGGCTATCATTCCCGCTCCCACGGCGGCTACTTCTGCCCGCCGGGCCAGGCCAAGAAGGGGCGCTGCTGAGGGCGCCTTCACCCATCGCCATGGCCACCTTCCCCCGGTGGCCGATCCCCGGGCAGGTGGCGGGTGCCGGCCACGCCCGGCAGTCGCCGACGCAGGGCGGCCTTGCCCATCATGTGGGCGCTGACCGGGGCGGTGGCGAACAGGAAGATCGTCACCAGCGCCTCCTGCACCGAGATGCCGTCCTGCTGATAGCTGAAGGTGAGCAGCGAGCCGATCAGGGTGCAGCCGACCCCCAGGGTGCTGGCCTTGGTGGGACCGTGCAGGCGGGTGTAGAAGTCGGGCAGCTTGGCCAGGCCCCAGGAGCCGATCAGCGCCACCAGGGCGCCGAACAGCAGGAACAGGGCGACCACGAGCTGCAGCAGCCACGGCATGTCGATGCTGGTCATTCGATGACGTCCCCCCGCAGCAGGTACTTGCTCATGGCCACGGTGCCGACGAAGCCCATCAGGGCGATCAGCAGGGCCAGCTCGAAGAGCACGCCGAGCCCCATGCGCAGGTCGGCCAGCACGATCAGCGCGATGCTGTTGATCATCAGGGTGTCCAGCGCCAGGATCCGGTCGACGATGTCCGGGCCCACGGCCAGCCGGTAGAGGTTGAGCAGGGCGGCGACGGCGAACAGCGCCATCGCGACGGGTATCACCACGGCGATCATCGAAAGATCTCCTCGAGCGGCTTCTCGTAGCGTTCACGGATGGCGGCGATGGCCTCGGCCTCGTCCTCCAGGTGCAGGGCGTGCACCAGCAGGGTATTGGCCTTCGCGTCATGGTGGAGCGACACGGTGCCCGGCGTCAGCGAGATGGTGCTGGCCAGGATGGTGATGGCGAAGTCGTCCTCCAGGGCGAGCGGATAGGTGAAGAAGCCCGGCTTCAGGTGGCGGGCAGGGCGCAGGATGCGCAGCGCCACCACCAGGTTGGAGCGCAGGATGTCCACCAGCAGCACCAGCAGGTAGCGCAGCAGCGGCAGGGGGCGACGGATCCTCGCCTCCTCGGGCCAGAAGCCGTGGGTCACGAAGGGAATGGCCACCCCCAGGGCGAGGCCCAGCAGGGCATGGGCCACGCTGACCTCGTTGACCATCAGCAGCCACAGCAGCGCCAGGAAGACCGAGAACAGCGGGTGCGGCAGCCAGTGTAGCCAGCGGCGGGCGGATGGCGTCATGGCGACACCTCCTGGACGGCGGCGCGGGCATCCGGCAGCACGGCGTCGATGTAGGCGTGGGGGTCGAGCAGCTGCTCCGCGGTCAGCGCGAGGTAGCCCATCACCGGCTCGCCGAAGGCCGCCAGGGCGCCGTTGAGGCCGACCATGGTGGCCACCAGGGTGAGCAGCCCGGGACGCAGCGGATAGGGCCTGGCCATCTCCCCCGGGCGCCAGAACCAGCTGCTGCCGGTGCGGCTGATGGCGATGATCACCAGCAGCGCCGAGGCCAGCAGTATCCCCCATAGCCACAGCGCCCGCGGTTCGGCGGCGCTGGCCTGGAGGATCCACGCCTTGCTGACGAAGCCGCCGAAGGGCGGCAGCCCCGCCATGGCGATGCCGGCGACGAAGAACAGCGTGCCCAGCCGCCAGCGATGCCCGATGGGGCCGGTCGCCGCGAAGCGGTCGTAGCCCGACTCGCGCTGCTGGCCCAGCAGGTCGGCGAGCAGGAAGAACACCGCGGCCATGCCGGTGCTGTGGATCAGGTAGAAGAGCGCGGCGCCCAGGGCGGCCGGGGTCACCAGGCTGATGGTGGCCAGCAGAGTGCCCACCGAGAGGATCACCAGGTAGGCGGTCAGGGTGCGCAGGCTGTCCGAGCCCAGCGCCCCGATGCCGCCCAGCGCCAGGGTCAGCAGCGCCAGGGGCCACAGCCAGCCCCAGGCGGTCGCGGCGACGGGGGACTCGCCCAGCGCGAAGACCAGCAGGAAGACCCGCAGGATGGCGTAGACCCCGACCTTGGTCATGATGGCGAAGAGCGCGGCCACCGGGGCACTGGCGGCCGAGTAGGCCCGTGGCAGCCAGAACAACAGCGGCAGGATCGCCGCCTTGATGCCGAACACCACCAGCAGGATCAGGCTGGCGGCGGCGAGCAGCGGGGCGTCCTCGGGCGGGGCCTCGGCCACGCGCAGCGCCAGGTCGGCCATGTTGAGGGTGCCGGTGAGGCCGTAGAGGGTGCCCAGCGCGATCAGGAACAGCGCCGAGCCCGCCAGGTTGATGATCACGTAGTGCAGCCCGGCGCGGCTGCGGGCGCGGCCGCCGCCGTGGAGCAGCAGGGCGTAGGAGGCGATCAGCAGGATCTCGAAGAACACGAAGAGGTTGAACAGGTCGCCGGTGAGGAAGGCGCCGTTGAGGCCGGCCAGCTGGAACTGGAAGAGGGCATGGAAGTGGGCGCCGCGCCGGTCGGTGCCGCCGCTGGCGTAGATCAGGCAGCACAGCCCCAGCACCGCAGTCAGCGCCAGCATCACGGCGGCCAGGCGGTCGAGCACCAGCACGATGCCGAAGGGGGCCGGCCAGTCGCCCAGCTGGTAGAGCAGGTGCTCCCCCGAGCCCGCCGTGGCCAGGGCCCAGATGCCCAGCAGCACCAGCCAGGCGGTGCTGGCGAAGCCCAGCAGGCGCTGCAGGGGGAAGGGCGCGCGGTAGAACAGCAGCTGGCCGGCCCCGGTGATCAGCGGCAGCAGGATGGGCAGGATCAGGGCATGGTTCATGCGCGGTCCTCGTCGGGGTTCTCGCCGTCGACATGGTCGTTGCGCAGCTCCACCGCGGCCTTGAGGGCCAGCACCACCACGAAGGCGGTCATGGCGAAGCCGATGACGATGGCGGTGAGCACCAGGGCCTGGGGCAGGGGATCCGCGGCGCGCTCCGCCAGGCCGACGATGGCCGGGGCCCCGGCGACCAGGCGCCCCGAGGCGAACAGGTAGAGGTTGACCGCATGGGAGAGCAGCGTCAGCCCCAGGATCACCGTGAAGGTGCGGGCGCGCAGCAGCAGGTAGACGCCGCAGGTGGTGAGCACGCCGAGGGTGAGCGCGTAGAGCAGTTCCATCAGCCGATCTCCTCGCCGGGGCCGGCCACGGTCATCAGCTTGCCGAGGTTGGCCAGGATCAAGAGCGTCGCGCCGACCACGGTGGCGTAGACGCCGAGGTCGAAGAGCATGGCTGTGGCCAGCTCGACCTCGCCGACCAGCGGCAGGTGCAGGTGGCCATGGGCCGAGGTGAGGAAGGGGAAGCCGAACAGCCAGCTGCCGAGGCCGGTGGCGGTGGCGATCAGCACGCCGGCACCGATCAGCGGCCGGAAGGCGGTGAGCATGCGCGCCTGGGCCCACACCAGCCCGCCGGCCATGTACTGCAGGGTCAGCGCCACCGCGGTGATCAGCCCGGCGATGAAGCCGCCGCCAGGAAGGTTGTGGCCGCGCAGGAAGATGTAGGCCGAGACCAGCAGGGCGATGGGCAGCACCAGCCGTGCCACGGTGCGCAGCATGATGGGGTATGGCTCGGCGACCCAGTGGGCGGGGTTGGTCTCGACCACCCGCTCCTTGAGGTGCAGGTCGCGGGTGAAGGCGAACACCGCCAGCGCGGCGATGCCCAGCACGGTGATCTCGCCCAGGGTGTCGAAGCCGCGGAAGTCCACCAGGATGACGTTGACCACGTTGCTGCCGCCACCCCCGGGCACGCTGTTGGCCAGGAAGAAGTCGGCGATCGTCTGCTGGGGGCGGGTCAGGATGGCGAAGCTGAAGGCCGCCACGCCGACGCCCATCAGCCCGGCGATGGCCAGGTCACGGCCCATGCGCAGCCGGGTCGAGCCCCGGGGCGAGGTCTGCGGCAGGAAGGAGAGCGCCAGCATCATGATCACCACCGCCATCACCTCCACCATCAGCTGGGTCAGGGCGAGGTCGGGGGCCGAGAAGCGGGCGAAGGTGACGGTGACGAAGAGCCCGCTGACCCCCAGCAGCAGCAGCGCCGGCAGGCGATGGTGGTGGAAGACCACCACGCCGATGGCGGAGAGGCACAGCAGCACGGCGGCCAGCAGGGTCAGCGGGTCGAGCGGGGAGAGTGCCGCGCCGCCGTGCCAGTGGGTCACGCCACCGAGCGCGAGCCCCACCAGCACCACCACGGTGGCCATGATGAAGGTCAGGTAGCGCTGCAGCGAGCCGTTCTCGAGCTGGAAGACGCGGCGCTGGGAGAGGGCGATGGTGCGGCGCATCAGCCAGTCGAAGATCTCCTTGGCGTCGACCTGGGGCAGCCGCGCGTGGAGGCGGAACAGCGGGTCGCGCCAGTGGTAGAAGAGCACGCCGCCGGCCAGGGCGAACAGGCTCATCAGCATCGGCACCCGGCCCCCGAGGGCAGCGATGTCGTAGGGCGTGACCATGGCCTGGCGTGCCGCGGCGAAGGCGGGGTGGACCAGGCCGGCGTAGAAGGCCTGCGGGGCGAGCCCCACCAGCAGGGTGGCCAGGGTCAGCAGCGCGATGGGCGACAGCGCCGCCGCCCGCGGCGAGGTGGGGGGCCACACCGGCAGGTCGATCGGTCGGCCGTTGAAGAAGACGTTGTGGAAGATGCGGATCGAGTAGGCCACCGAGAACAGGGCGGCCAGGGTCACCCAGAGGGGAATCACCACCACCGCCCAGTCGGGGGCCGTGACCTGCAGGCTCTCGGCGAACAGCATCTTCTTGCTCAGGTAGCCGCTCATCAGTGGCAGGCCGGCCATGGCGGCGGCGGAGACGGCCGAGAGCCCCATCAGTGCCGGCATGAAGCGCCACATGCCGTTGATCCGGCGCATGTCGCGGGTGCCGGTGGCGCGATCCACGTAGCCCGCCATCATGAACAGCGGCGCCTTGAATAGCGCATGGCACACCAGGTGGAAGAGCGCCGCCGCCACGGCCATGGGGGTGCCCAGCCCCAGCAGCAGCATGACGAGCCCCAGGTGGGAGACCGTGGAGTAGGCCAGCAGCCCCTTCATGTCGTGCATGAACATGGCCACGAAGGCGCCCACCATCAGCGTCAGCATGCCGGTCAGGGTGACCAGGTGGAACCACGGTGCGGTGTCGCCCAGCGCCGGGTGCAGCCGGGCGACCAGGAACAGCCCCGCCTTGACCATGGTCGCGCTGTGCAGGTAGGCGGAAACCGGCGTCGGCGCCGTCATGGCGTGGGGCAGCCAGAGGTGGAAGGGGAACTGGGCCGACTTGGTGAAGGCGCCGAGCAGGATCAGGTTGAGCATCAGCGCGTAGTGCTCGTGGTCGCGGAGGCGCTCGCCCGCCGCCAGCACCGCGGAGAGCTCGTAGCTGCCGGCGGCCTCGCCCAGCAGCACCACGCCGGCGAGCAGCGCCAGGCCGCCGCCACCGGTGATCACCAGCGACATGCGGGCGCCGAGGCGCGCCGCGTGGTCGTGGGTGTGGTAGCCGATCAGCAGGAAGGAGACCAGGCTGGTCAGCTCCCAGAACACCAGCATGAACAGCAGGTTCTCGGAGAGCACGATGCCCAGCATCGCCGCCATGAACAGCAGGATCAGGGTGAAGAAGCGCGCCGAGGTGGCGCTGCCCTCGAAGTAGTAGCGGGCGTAGAGCAGGATCAGGCAGCCGATGGCGGTGATCAGCAGGGCGAACAGCAGCCCCAGGCCGTCGAGGCGGAAGGCGATGTCGAGGCCCAGCGAGGGCAGCCAGGCGAGCCGCTGGACCACGGCCTCGCCGCCGGCCGCCATGTGCGGCAGCCAGCTCAGCAGGATCAGCAGGGTCAGGGTGGCGGGGATGGCGGCCACCGCGGCCAGCAGGCGCGACGACTGGCCCCGCATCAGGGCGGGCAGGCAGGCCCCCGTCAGGGGCAGCAGGATGATCAGCGCCAGCGGCATCAGACTCGCCTCCCTGTCCGGCAGTGGTCGCTTCCCACACTATAGCGACCGCGCCGGCTAGGGCAGGCGCCGGGTTCAACGCTGCGGGCCGCCAGGCGCCTTGGCCGCTCCTGGCGCCTGGCAGGTCAGGAGCGGCGCTTGGGGGTCAGCCGCCGCTTGCCAGCGCCCTCTCCAGGGTCGCCAGCTGCCCGGGGACCAGGGCATCCTCCACCGCGGTGATGCGCAGCACATGGCCCAGCGCCGGGTCGGCGGGGCGGGCGATCAGCTTGCCCTCGTCGAGCAATGCCTGGTGGACGCGGCCGGCCAGCTCGGCGCTGGGCAGGCGCAGGCCGACGAAGTTGGTGGCGCTGGGCAGCACGTCGGCGCCCAGCTCGCGCAGGTGCGCGGCGAGGCGCTCGCGGCGCTGGCGCACCGCGGCCACATGGGCGGCGACCTCCTCGGGGGCGTCCAGCACCGTCTCGGCGGCGGCCTGGGTGAGCGTCGAGACCGCATAGTGGATGCGCACCTTCATCATCACCGCCAGGGTCTCGGGGTCGGCGATGGCGTAGCCGACCCGCAGCCCGGCCAGGCCATGGGCCTTCGAGAGGGTACGCAGGCGCACCGTCCCGGGCAGGACGCGGCGGCCGAACTCGCCGTCGGCATCCTCGCGGAAGTCGTGGTAGGCCTCGTCGAGCAGCAGCCAGCAGTCGTCGGGCAGTGCCTCGCGCAGGGCCAGCACGTCCGCGTCGCGGTGCAGGTGGCCACCCGGGTTGTCGGGGTTGGCGAGATAGACCAGCCGAGCGCCCTCCCGATGGGCGGCGTCGGCCAGAGCGTCGAGGTCCGGCGCCAACCGGCCCGGCCCCTCGGCGTAGGGGACCTCGACCAGGCGGGTGCCCTCGCCGCGGGCGAAGTAGCCGAAGGTGGGGTAGGTGCCGCGGGTGCCGACCACGACGTCGCCCGGCGTCACCAGGGCCCGCAGGGCCAGGGCGATCAGGCTGTCGGCGCCGGCGTCCACCAGCATCGCCTCCAGCGGGATGCCCTTCTGCTCGGCCAGGCGCTGGCGGATGCCCAGCGCCTCGCTGTCGCCGTAGCTGTAGACGTGGGCCGCCATGGCATCGCCGAAGCGCTCGCGCAGGGCACGGTGGGGCATGTCCAGCCCCTCGTTGGAGCCCAGCTGGTGGGGAATCTCGCGGCCCAGCCGCCGCTCCAGCACGCGCACGCCGGGGAAGGGGTTGTGGGGGCCGTCGCCGGTCAGGTGGTCGGGGTAGGTCGGCATCGCTGTCTCCCTGTGGGGTGGTCTTCGATTCATGGTGCCGCGGGCCTGTGCAGCATGACAATGGCCACGGCGGCGAGGGTCAGCAGCAGGGCGAGCAGCACCCGCGGCGAGAAGGGCTCTCCCAGCAGGAGAATGGCGCTGGAGACTCCGACGCTGGGGATGATGAGCGTCGACAGGGTGGCCTGGCCCACGCTCAGGCGGTTGACGTTCAGGAACCACAGGATCTGGGCGGTGGTCACCGAGAACAGCAGGTGGTAGCCCAGCGCCCACCAGGTGCTGGCCTGCCAGGTGGCGGGCGCCGGCGGCGTCTCCTTCCACACCATCATCACGATCATCGGCAGGGCGCAGAAGGCCAGCTGCCAGCCGGTGATGACCACCACATGGCTCTGCCAGACGCCGCGTCGCTTGATCAGTACCGTGCCCAGCGCCCACGAGAGCGCGGCCCCCAGCATGATCAGCGGCCCCGCGAGCCCCTGGCTGCCATCGGCCAGGGCCGCCGGACCCAGCAGGGTCAAGAGCCCGGCCTGGCCACAGGCGAGCCCCAGCCATTGGCCCCGGGTGATGCGCTGGCCCAGCAGCCACCAGGCCAGCAGCAGCGCCCAGCAGGGCATGCTGAAGGCGATGATGGCGGCCTGCGAGGTAGGCATGCGCAACTGGCCGAAGGCGGTGGCGAGGTTGAAGCCGAGGATGGTGAAGGCCCCGGTGACGATCAGCCACGGCCACTCGCCGGGCGGGACCCTGAGTGGCAGCCGGCGCAGGCAGGCCCAGGCCAGCAGCATCAGGGCGCCGGACGTGAAGCCGATGGCACGCAGGGTGAAGGGCGGCAGCTCCATCAGGATGAAGCGTACCGCCGGCCAGTTGCCGCCCCAGAACAGGCCGATCGCGGCGATCAGGGCCACGCTGCCGAGCAGGGTGGGCGTCTCCCGGGCAGGGAGCGGAGGAGCGGTTTGCGGGCGCATGGCGTGGGTCACGCCGCCCCGGGGGGCAGCACCTTGTGGCGATTGAGCAGGTCGAGGGGGTCCAGCGCCTGCTTGAGGGTGCGCATCAGGGCGATCTCCTCGGCGTTGCGCGACAGCGACAGGAAGTCGCGCTTCTCCAGGCCGATGCCATGTTCGGCCGAGATGGAGCCGCCGAGGGGCGAGAGAGGGGCATAGACGGCCGTCTCCACCGCGCGGCGCACCTCGGGGTCGGCGCTGCCGACCCCGACCGAGAGGTGCAGGTTGCCATCGCCCAGGTGGCCGAAGGCGACCACGCGGCCCTCCGGCCAGGTGTGATGGATCGCCGCCTCCACCTCGGCCACGTAATCCTCCATGGCGGGAATCGGCAGGCTGACGTCGAAGGTGAACAGCGGCGCCAGGGCCTGGATCAGCCCCTCGATGTCCTCGCGGATGGCCCACAGGCCCTGGCGCTGGGTGTCCGACTGGGCGAGCACGGCATCGACCACCAGCCCCTGGTCGAGGGCGCCTTCCAGGGCGCGGGCGAAGAGCTCGGCATGGCTGTCGGGGGCGCAGCCCAGCGACTCGACGATGACGTAGAAGGGCGCAGATGGCGCCAGGGGCGGCAGGTGCCGACCGCTGGTCTCGGTGAGCAGGCGGTAGTGGCTCTGCCACATCGCCTCGAAGGCCGCCAGGCTGCCGCCAAGCTCGCGCCCCATGTGGCCCAGCAGCCCGGTCAGCGCGGTGAAGTCGGGACACGCCACCAGCGCGGTCTGCACGTCGGGGGTGGCGGGCTGCAGGCGCAGCACCGCGCGGGTGACGATGCCGAGGGTGCCCTCGCTGCCGATGAACATCTGCTTGAGGTCGAAGCCGGCGTTGTTCTTGAGCATATGGTTCATCGAGCCCACCACGCGGCCGTCGGCCAGCACGGCCTCGAGTCCCAGCACCTGCTGGCGCATCATGCCGTAGCGGATCACCCGGATGCCCCCGGCGTTGGTGGCGATGTTGCCGCCGATGGTGCAGCTGCCGCGGGCGCCCAGGTCGACGGGGAACTGCAGCCCGATCTCCTCGGCGGCCTCCTGGACCCGTTGCAGCGGGACGCCCGCCTGGGCCGTCAGGGTGCCGCCCACCGGGTCGAGGGCCTCGATGGCGTTCATGCGCTCCAGGGAGATCACCAGCTCGTCCGGGGCGGCCTCTGCCCCGTGTACCAGACCGGTGAGGCCACCATGGGTGACCACCGGCTGTCGGGCGGCGTGGCAGGCGCGCATCACCGCGGCGAGCTCGGCGGTGGTGGCGGGGCGGACGATGGCCGCGGCGCGGCAGGGTGACCCGGTGAGCCAGTCGACGCGGCGCGCCGTCACGTCGTCGCCGACCAGCACGTTGGCGGGGCCGACCCGCTCGGCAATCTCCTTCAGCAGGGCATCCATGCGTCTCTTCGCCTCCTTGTCAGGCATCGTGTCAGGCATCGGCCAGCTCATGCTCGCGGCCGGGGATGGCCTCGAGAAGCTGGCGGGTGTAGGCCTCCCGGGGGGCCAGGAACACCTCCCGGGCCGGTCCCTGTTCGACCACTCGCCCGTGCTGCATCACGATGATCCGGTCGCAGATCTGGGCGGCGACGCGCAGGTCATGGGTGATGAACAGCAGCGACAGCGAGAGCTTCTGCTTGAGCTCCTCGAGAAGGTCGAGGATCTGCGCCTGGATCGACACGTCCAGGGCGGAGACCGCCTCGTCGGCGACGATCAGCTCCGGGTTCATGGCCAGGGCGCGGGCGATGCCGATACGCTGGCGCTGCCCCCCGGAGAATTCATGGGGGAAGCGATCGGCGGTGCCCCCGAGCCCGACCAGCTCGAGCAGCTCATCGGCCCGCGCCAGGGCCTCGGGCCTGGCCATGCCGTTGGCGATGGGGCCCTGGGCGATGGCCATCCCCACGCGGGTGCGCGGATTCAGCGAGGCATAGGGATCCTGGAAGATCATCTGCACCCGATGGCGCTCGCGACGCAGCGCCTCCCCCCTGAGGTGCATGAAGTCGGTGCCGGACAGGCTCAGGGTGCCGCGGTCGGGGCGTTCCAGGCGCACCACGCAGCGCCCGAGGGTCGACTTGCCGGAGCCGGACTCGCCGACGATGCCGATGGTCTCGCCCTTGACCAGCGAGAAGGAGACGTCGCGCAGGGCATGCACCTCGCGGGACGGCTTGAAGAGCCCGCCCCGGGAGCGGAACACCTTGTCGAGGCCCGAGACCTCGAGCAACGGGGTGTCGGTCTCGGCGCCCCGGGCCTCGGGGATCACGTCGCTGGGGATCGCCTCGATCAGGTCGCGGGTGTAGGGGTCCTGGGGCGAGCTGAGCACCGTCTGTGCCGCGCCGAGCTCGACGATTCTCCCGTGGCGCATCACGCAGACGCGATCGGCGATCTCGGCCACCACCCCGAAGTCGTGGGTGATGAACATCACCGCCATGCCGTGGCGACGCTGGAGGTCGCCGATCAGGTCAAGGATCTGCGCCTGGGTGGTCACGTCCAGCGCCGTGGTGGGCTCATCGGCGATCAGTAGCTCCGGTTCGAGGGCCAGCGCCATGGCGATCATCACCCTCTGGCGCTGGCCGCCAGAGAGTTCGAAGGGGTAGGCGCGGATGGCCTTCTCCGGCTGGGGGATGCCGACCTCGACCAGCAGTTCGAGCGCGCGGGCCTGGCGCTCCTTCGGGGTCAACCGGTTGTGGGCCTCGAAGACTTCGCCGATCTGGTCGCCGACCCGCATCAGCGGGTTCAGGGCGGTCATCGGCTCTTGGAAGATCATGCCGATGCGCAGCCCACGCAGGTCGCGATGCTGCTTCTCGGTCAGCGAGAGCAGGTCCTGGCCGTCGAAGTCTATCTCCCCCCCAGTGGCGCGCACGCCCTTGGGGAGCAGGCCCATCAGGGCGTTGGCGGCCATCGACTTGCCGGAGCCGGATTCGCCCACCACGCACATGATCTCGCCGCGCGCCACGTCGTAGCTGATGTCTTCCACGGCGTAGTCGCGATCGGCGCCGGCGGGCAGGGCGATGCTCAGGTGGCGAATGCTCAGCAGGGTGTCACGCATGGGGGGCTCCTTGGACGCCGTTCATGAGCGCTCGCGGGCGAGCTTGGGGTTGAGGGCGTCGTCGAGACCTTCGCCCACCAGGTTGAGCGCCAGCACGGTGAGCAGGATCGCCACGCCGGGGAAGAAGCTCAGCCACCAGGCCTGGCGGATGACCGTGCGCGCCGCGCCGATCATGTAGCCCCAGGACATCACGTTGGGATCGCCCAGGCCGAGGAAGGAGAGGGCGGACTCCAGCAGGATGGCGGTGGCGACCATCAGCGAGGCCAGCACGATGATCGGCGACAGGGTGTTGGGCAGGATCTGGCGCAGGATGATGGTGGTGTTGGTCT
This sequence comes from Halomonas shengliensis, assembly GCF_900104135.1. Lineage (GTDB taxonomy): Bacteria > Pseudomonadota > Gammaproteobacteria > Pseudomonadales > Halomonadaceae > Halomonas > Halomonas shengliensis. Next base: position 40,919 of record NZ_FNIV01000010.1, read on the forward strand.
GGCCGACCAGGCGGGCGGCCTCGACGTACTCGCGGTGGCGCAGCGACATGAACTCCGCGCGCACCAGGCGGGCCACCGGTGGCCAGCTAACCAGGGCGATGGCCAGCACGATGGAGGTGATGCTGGGCTGCATGATCGCCACCAGCACAATGGCCAGGGCGAAGTTGGGGATGGTCTGGAAGAACTCGGTGAAGCGCATCAGGGCATCGTCGACGAGGCCACCGTAGTAGCCGGCGATGGCGCCCAGCGGCACGCCGATGGCCAGGGCCACGGTGGTCGAGACGAGGCCGATGAGCAGCGACACCCAGGCGCCGTGCATCAGGCCGGCGGCGACGTTGCGGCCCATGGTGTCGGTGCCCAGCGGGAAGCCGTCGGTCTGAAGCGGTGGCAGGAAGGGACGCTGCACCATGCGCCAGGGCGACTCGGGAAACAGCAGTGGCGCCAGGATGGCCATCAGGATGATCCCCACCAGGATGATCAGGCCCACCAGGGCGCCACGGTTCTGGGCGAAGCGGGCGAAGAAGCTCATGACGCCTCCTTGATGCGCGGATCGGCCAGGCGGTAGACGAGGTCGGTGATGATGTTGAAGACGATCACCAGGGCCGCCGAGAAGAAGAAGATCCCCAGCAGCAGGTTGTAGTCGCGCTGCTGCAGGGCCTCGAACATCAGGCGGCCGATGCCGGGCCAGGCGAAGACCGTCTCGGTGAGGATGGCGCCGCCGACCATCTGGCCCGCCTGCAGGCCGGCCAGGGTGATGATCGGCAGCAGGGCGTTGCGCAGGATGTGGCGGCGCTGGATCACGCTGTTCTTGAGCCCCTTGGCGCGGGCCGTCTTGACGAAGTCCTGCTGGGCCGCCTCGAGCATCGAGGCGCGGGTCATGCGGGTGTAGATGGCCATGAAGAACAGCGCCAGGGTGGTGGCCGGCAGGATCAGGTGCTTGCCGACGTCGAGGGCGAAGGCGAACCCCTCGAGGCCGGCCCCCACCGTGTACATCCCGTAGGCGGGCAGCCAGTCGAGGTAGACCGAGAACAGCACCACCGCCATCAGCGCCACCCAGAACAGCGGGGTGGCGTAGAAGATCAGCGCCAGCGCCATGATGATCGAGCCCGAGGGCTTCTTGACGCGTGCCGCGGCCAGCGACCCGGCGACGATGCCCAGCACCAGCGACAGCACGAAGGCGGTGCCGGTCAGCAGCAGGGTGGCCGGCAGGCGCTCGAGGATCAGGTCGAGCACCGGCACCTGCTGGCGGTAGGAGAAGCCGAAGTCGAGCATGGCGACCCCGGAAACATAGCGCCACAGCTGCACGTGGAGCGGCTGGTCGAGGCCGAAGCGTTCGGTCAGCTGGCGCAGGAACTCGGCATCCGTGGCCCCGGCCTCGCCGGCCAGGATGGCGGCCGGGTCGCCGGGGGCCAGCTGGATGAGGAAGAAGTTGAAGATGATGATCATGAACAGCACGATCACGGCCTTCAGCAGCCGTGAAACGATCAATCTGGCATACAGCATGCCATTACCCCCTGACGGCGTGGGACGGTCGTGGAACGGCAGGGGGGCAGCCGCGCCGGCTGCCCCCTGCGGGGTTACCTGTCGAGCCAGGCGTCCTTGAAGCCGTCGTTCACGCCCACGCCCGAGGTGACCAGGTTCTTGACGTCGCAGCGATAGATGGTCGGGAAGCCGAGCTCCAGCAGCCAGCCCACCGGGACATCCTCCTGGAGGATCTCCTGGACCTCGTGGTAGAGCGCCTCACGTTTCTCGTCAGGGAAGGCGGTCGCCGCCTGGTTGAAGAGCTCGTCGACCCGCGGGTTCTCGTAGCCCTCGACGTTGTTCCAGGGGGAGCCTCTCTCGATGTTGCTGGAGAGGTAGGTGCGCGAGATGCCCAGTGCCGGGTCGCCATACTGGTAGAGGTAGGTGAAGGCGAGGTCGTAGTCCCAGTCGCCCAGGCGCTGGTTCCAGCCGCCGACGTCGGTGGCCTCGGTGCGCACGTTGATGCCGACCTCCTTGAGGTTCTGCTGCACCGCCTCGGCCCAGCGCGTCCAGGTCTCGCCGTAGGGCAGCGGCAGCAGGCGGACCTCCTCGCCGTCATAGCCCATCTCGTCGAGCAGTTCGCGGGCGCGTTCCGGGTCATGGTCGTAGGGGGTGAGGTCCTCGTTCTGGAACTTGGCGTTGGCGCCGAACGCCCCCAGCGGCACCTTGCCGAGACCGTTCCACAGCACGTTGCGGGCGAACTCGCGGTCCATGGCGTACATGACCGCCTGGCGGAAGCGCTTGTCGGCGGTGGGGCCCTCGCGGTTGTTCATCCACAGCATGGCGAAGGGGCTGAAGTATTCGTGTCCGGCCTCCGTCACGCAGGTGTTGTCCAGCTCGGTCAGGCGCGGGATGTCGAAGTTCTCCACGGTGCCGTAGGGCAGGACGTCGACGGTGCCGTTTTCGTAGGCCACGGCCCGCGAGGCGCCGTCGGGGATGATGTGCCAGTTGATGCCATCGAGGTAGGGCAGGTCCTCCTCGTAGTAGTCCTCGTTCTTGACCAGCTGGATCACCGTGCCACGGTCCCAGTTCTCGAACTTGAAGGGGCCGGTGCCGATGGGGTGGTTGTTGGCCTCGTTGTCGCGGAACTCGGTCCCGGCATAGATGTGCTCGGGGACCATGGTGAAGGTGCCGGCCTCGAAGGAGATCAGGAAGGGGCCGAAGGGTTCCTTGAGGGTGAAGACCACGGTGTGGTCGTCGGTAGCCTCGATGGACTCGACGTGCTGCAGCACCGCGCGGGCGCTGGGGTTGAGCTCGCGGTGGAAGACATCGGCGGAGAACACCACGTCCTCGGCGGTGAAGGCCTCGCCATCGTGCCAGGTGACCCCCTCGCGCAGGTGGAAGGTCCAGGTGCGCCCGTCGTCGCTGACCTCCCAGGACTCGGCCAGCTGGGGCTGGGGCTCGAGGTCGGTGGTGTAGCGCAGCAGGCCTTCGTAGATGTTACCGGCGACCGTGCGGGTCGGGGCATTCTGGATCATGCCCAGCACCAGGCCGGGGGGCTCGGGCTGGATGATGGTGTCGATGATGCCGCCCGACTTGGGGTCCTCGGCATGGGCAGGGATGGCGGCGAGTGCCGCGGCGGCGATGGCGATGGCCAGAGGTGTCTTCATGATGCTGTCCCCTTGTGGAGATTGTTGTTGGCGATGGGCAGTCACCCGATTGAACCTAGCAGCCAGGCGCCAAACTGTCGACAGTCGTCAATCGACGGTCGACACACGGCCCTGCCTTGTCATACTGGGAGAAGTCCTTCCGTCAGGAGACAGTCCCCCATGCCGCCATCCTCGTCATCGGCGCCCGACAGTTTCATCCAGCAGCACAACCTGGTGGAGCAGGTCGCCGACTTCCTGACCCAGGCCATCATCGGTCAACGCTTCGCCCCGGGTGAGCGCTTGTCCGAGGTGCAGCTGGCCCGGGACCTCGGGGTCAGTCGTGCCCCGGTGCGCGAGGCCGCGCGCCTGCTCGAGAGCCGCGGACTGTTGATCTCACGGCCACGACGCGGCTTCTTCGTGCGCTCCCTGGATGCCGAGGAGCTCTGCGATATCTTCGACCTGCGCCTCTGCCTGGAGCGCCATGCCATGGAACGCCTGGCCGGCGCCTGTTCGCCGGAGGCCCTGGCGGCGCTGCATCGGCAGGTCGAGCAGCTGTGCGACGCCTCGCGCAGCGGTGACGAGGGCCGCCGCATCGAGGAAGACCTCGCCTTCCATCGCCTGCTGATCGCCACGGCCGGCAATCGTCGCCTGCTCAAGGCGTTCGACAACCTGGCCCACGAGCTGCGGCTCTGCATCACCCTGATCACTAAGACCCACGAGGCGCCAGAGAGCATCGCCGACAGCCATCACCGGCTGCTCGAGGCGCTGGCCGCCGGCGACCCGGTCCGCTGTCGAGAGGCCATCGATTATCACATCGGGGTGGCGCGTGATTATGTCGTGCGTGGCCTCGGCGAGCCGGCCAATGCCGCTGGTCGCGGGGAGTGACAGGGGCGTGGGGGTCCCCCTGTGACAGGGAAAGCCCGCGGCGTTGAAAGTCCGCGGGGCCCTCCCGCTTGCGGGATGCCTCGCCGCGAGAGACTGTAGTCCGTTTAGGACAGATGGGATGTCGCCATGCCCGAGCTCGCCCTCTGCACCAAGACCCTGGATCCGGTCCACGTCGACCATAGCCATGACTTCCACCAGCTGATCCTGACCACCGGTGGCGCGACCGAGCTCGCCATCGAGGGGCAGGGGGACCGCGTCACCGCGGCCCGAGGCTGCCTGATCCCCTCGGCCCACCGCCACGACTACCGCGGCGATGGCCGTCACCGCACCCTGGTGCTCGATGTGCCCCTGGCCAGCGTGTCGCTGCTGCGTGCCGGCGATGACCTGTCGCGGCTCTTCGAGCGTCCGCGCTTCTTCGGCGTGCCGCCGCGGTTGCAGCGCCTCGCCGCCAGCCTCTCGGAGCAGCTCGAGCAGTGCCCCGCGCTGCACAGCGAGGTCGCCGCGCTGCTGCTGCGGGCCATCCACCTGCACCTGGCCGAGACCGCGCTGGCGCCGGATGCCGGCTTCCCCCTGGCGCGTCGCCGCGGCGATCGCCTCGATCTGGAGCGCATCGACGCCTGGGTGGACCGCCACCTGGCCGACGAGATCCGCGTCGAGCAGCTGGCGACCCTGTGCGCCATGAGCGTGGGCCACTTCCATGGGCGCTTCCGCGAGCGCCTGGGCATGACGCCCCAGGCCTATGTGCAGGACCGGCGGCTGCGCCATGCGCGCACCCTGGTCGGCCACAGCGAGCTGAGCCTGGGCCATGTGGCGAGCCTGGTGGGCTTCCGCGACCAGGGCAGCTTCTCCCGGGCCTATCGGCGCCGCTTCGCGATCTCGCCCTCCGCGGACCGCGCCCGGGCCCGCGAGGGCGGCGAGTAGCTGGCGAGCCTGGGGCAAGCGGCTCGGACTCTCGGGCAAGCAGCTGGCCGTGGGGCGGCCTAGTCTGACAGCAGGGCGGTGCCCTGACGCCGCCGTCGGTTCCTTGCAAGCCGCACCACCAACAACGACAACCCGAGAGGCAACACCATGCGCAACCGGATGCTTTCCCGCCTGCCCGCCCTGGCGGCGCTGCCGCTGGCCCTGGCCGCGGCCCACGCCCAGGCCGAGGAGATGGCCATCGCCACCATCCTTCCCGAGGACATGAGCAACAACGAGGTCTACCCGGCGCTGATCCACTTCAAGAACCTGGTGGAGACCCGCACCGACGGCGAGATCACGGTGTCGATCTTCGGCAACAGCCAGCTGGGCTCCGAGGTGGAGACGGCCCAGGAGGTGCAGGGCGGCATGACCCTGCAGTCCACCATCATCACCACCGGCGCCATGTCCTCCTTCTACGACGACTACCAGCTGATGACGGCGCCCTTCATCTTCGACAACTGGCGCCAGGCCTGGGCCTTCTTCGATGGCGAGTGGTTCGCCGACTTCATGTCGGGCACCGTCGAGGAGACCAACATGCGCTACCTGGGCACCTTCGACGACGGCGGAGGCTTCGTGGCCTTCACCAACAACGAGCGCCCGATCAAGACCGTCGAGGACCTCGAGGGGCTCAACATCCGCACCGAGGAGAACCCCGGCCACGTGGCGATCATGAAGGCGCTGGGCGCCTCGGCCACGCCGCTGCCCTGGGGCGAGGTGATCACCGCGCTGGAGACCGGCCTGGCCGACGGCCAGTTCAACGCCCCGGTGCTCAACACCACCTTCAACTTCGACGAGGTGACGGACTACACCACCCTTACCGGGCACGTCTACAACAGCGCCGCCTGGCTGGTCAGCGAGGAGTGGTTCCAGAGCCTCACCGAGGCGCAGCAGGAGGCCATCGTCACCTCCGCCCGCGAGGCGGTCGCGATCGGTCACGGCATGTCCGGGGCGCTGGCCACCGCCAGCTGGCAGGAGTCCTGCGAACGCTTCGAGGAGTGCTACATCATGCCCCCGGAGGAGCGGGCGCGCATGGCCGAGATCGCCACCCCGGCCTGGCGTGACTGGATCGTCAACGACTTCGGCATCGAGGCCGAGAAGGTCGACGCCTTCCTGGCCGAGGTCGCGCGGGTCGGCGAGGAGGTCGCCGAGAGCGACATCGCCAACTACGGCCAGTAGGCACCCAGCCGGGTGACCTGATCCCGAGCCGGCAGGCGCCCTGGCGCCTGCTGTGCGGTTCGGCCGCCACCCGGCGGCCGTCGATGCGTACGAGGTAGCGCGATGTCACTCCTCCACCCCCTGCGCCGCCTGAGCGATATCGTGAACCAGGCGGCGATCGTGACCTGCGTGGTCTGCGTGCTGGTGATGCTGGGCATCTCCTTCACCGCCTTCGTCTACAAGCTGGCCACCGGCAGTACCCTGAGCTGGACCTACTCCCTGGCCCGGCTCTTCCTGCCCTGGATCGGCTTCCTCTCCATGACCATCTCCCTGCGCTACGGCGAGCACGTGGCGATGACCCTGCTGGTGCGCAGCCTGCCACGGGCGCTGCTGACCCTCTCCGCGGCCGCCTGCCTGGCGGTGGTAGGGCTCTTCGGCGCGCTGCTGCTGTGGTATGGCTGGGACTACTTCCTGGGGGCCAACCAGGTCTACATGGTCTCCGACCAGATCCAGGTGCCCGCCAAGTTCACCGCCATCGTGGTGCCGGTGAGCGGCGCCATCATCCTGCTGCACCTGGTGCAGGGCTTCGACCTGCTGGAGCATTTTATCGACGACGACAGCGCCATCGACGAGCTGATCGAGGGCGAGTCCGGCCATGCGGAGGAGCGCCCATGACCCCTGCCATCCTGGCCTTCGTGGTCCTGCTGCTGCTGGGCACGCCGGTGGCCATCGTCATGGCCCTCTCGGGGCTTGCCGGCGGCTTCGCAATGGGCGGCGAGCGCATGCTGGGCATCCTCGCCGACCGCATGTTCTCGGGCGTCTCGGGCTTTTTGCTGATCGCCGTGCCCTACTTCATCTTCACCGCCGAGTTGATGAACCAGGGCGGCCTGACCCAGAAGCTGATCACCTTCAACAATGCGCTGTTCGGGCGGGTGCGCGGGGCGCTCTCCCACGTCAACATCTCGGTGTCGGTGTTCTTCGCCGGCCTGACCGGGGCGGCGATCACCGACACCGTGGCCATCGGCAAGATCATGATCCCGGAGATGAAGAAGCAGGGCTACGACGCCGAGTACGCTGCGGCCATCACCGCCTGTTCCTCGATCATCGGGCCGATCATCCCGCCCAGCGTGGTGATGGTGGTCTACGCCACCCTGCTGCGGGACATCTCGGTGATCGACCTCTTCGCCGGCGGCATCATCCCGGGGATCCTGATGGCCCTGGCGCTGCTCGGGGTCAGCCTCTTCCTGGCCTGGCGCCGGGGCTATCCCAAGCAGGCCCCGACGCCCTTCAAGGTGGCGGTGCTGTCGTTCTTCTTTGCCCTGCCGGCGATGATCGTGCCGCTGATCATCCTCGGCGGCATCCTCTCGGGGCTGACCACCATCACCGAGGCCTCCGGCTTCGCCGCCATCTATGCGCTGGTGGTGGGGGTGGTGTTCTACCGCAACCTCAGCTGGCAGAAGGTGTGGCATGCCCTGGTGGTGACGGTGCGCTTCTCCGGGGTGGTGTTCTTCCTGCTCGCCACCTCGGCGGTGCTGGGCTGGTTCGTGACCCGCTCGGGCATCGCCCGGGATGCCGCCGGCATCATCACCGCGCTGAGCGACTCCACCTTCGTGCAGCTGCTGGCGGTGTGCCTGCTGCTGATCCTGATCGGTACGGTGATGGACGTGCTGCCGGCGCTGGTGGTGGTGGCGCCGGTGCTGGTGCCGGCGATGATCCAGCTGGGGGTGGACCCGCTGCACTTCGCCATCCTGATGATCGTGGTGCTCAACATCTCCAACGTCACGCCGCCGGTGGGGATGACGCTGATGACGGCGGCGAGGATCGCCAACGTGCCCTACGAGCGCGCCATCATCGCCTCGCTGCCGTTCTATGTCGCCTATATCGCGGTGATCCTGCTGCTGGTCGCCTTCCCGGCGCTCTCCACCTGGATCCCCTCGCTGCTGTGACCGTCATCCCGGGCCCAAGGAGCCAGCCACGATGAAGCTCTTCTACCATCCGGACCAGGAGCGCCATGCGCCACCCAGCTTCCTGCTGCGCGGCCGCGCGGTGGCCTCCCCCGAGGGGCCGGTGCGCGCCGAGATGCTGGCGCGGGGCCTGGCCGACATCGGCCGCTCGCTGACGCCGCCCACCGGAGGCGACAGCGACCTGCTGCGCGAACGGCTGGCACGGATCCACACCCCGCGCTACCTGGCGTTCCTGGAGACCATCCATGCGCGCTGGCGCGCGCTCCCCGATGCCGCCGAGATCGTCGCCCCCAACGTCCACCCCTGTGGCGGCGGGCATCACTACCCACGCCACCCGGTGGGGCAGGTGGGCTGGCACATGCACGACATGGCCTGCCCGATGACCGCCGACAGCTTCACCGGCATCCTGGCCAGCGCCCTCACCGCCGAGGCCGCCGCGGAGTGCGTGGCGGCCGGCGCCTCGAGCGCCTACGCGCTGTGCCGCCCGCCCGGCCATCATGCCGGGCCGGATCGCGCCGGGGGCTTCTGCTTCCTCAACAACGCCGCCCTGGCCGCCGAGGTGCTGCGCGAGCACCATTCCCGGGTGGCGATCCTCGACGTCGACCTCCACCACGGCAACGGTACCCAGGACATCTTCTACGCCCGAGGCGATGTCTGGACCGGTTCGCTGCACGCCGACCCCGCGGACTTCTACCCCTTCTTCTGGGGCGGCGCCGACGAGGTTGGCGAGGGCGAGGGGCGTGGGGCCAACCACAACCTGCCGCTGCCCCTGGGCAGCGGCGCGGGCGCCTTCATGGAGGCCCTGGAGACGCTGATCGCGTCCCTCGAGGCCTTCGCCCCCGAGGCCCTGGTGGTGGCGCTGGGGCTCGATGCCCATCACGCCGACCCGCTGGCCGGACTGGCGCTCGAGACCGATGACTTCACACTGCTTGGCCGCCGCCTGGCGGCCATCGACCTGCCCACGGTGCTCATCCAGGAGGGGGGCTACCCCACCGAGCACCTGGGCGCCAACCTGGCCGCCTTCCTGGGCGGCTATACCGCAGCCTGACTGCCACCCGAACGAGGGACCACGCCATGACCGTCAGCTATCACGACACCAACGCCCGCATGAGCCAGGCCACGGTGCACAACGGCACCGTCTACCTGGCCGGCCAGGTACCCGACGACACCAGCGCCGACATGCGCGGCCAGACCGAACAGGTACTGGCCAAGATCGACCGCCAGCTGGCCGCCGCCGGCACCAGCAAGGAGCACCTGCTCAGCGCCCTGGTATGGGTCACCGACATGGGCGAGTTCGCCGAGATGAACGCCGCCTGGGACGCCTGGGTCGTGCCGGGACGCCCGCCGGCGCGGGCCGCCACCGAGGCCAAGCTGGCGCTGCCCGAGTTCAAGGTGGAGGTCATGGTCACCGCGGCGATCCCGGAGGCGTGAGATGGATGTGATCACCGCCGAGCAGGTCGCCGCCTCGCTCTCCTGGCCGGCGCTGGTGGAGCGCCTGGCCGCCACCTTCCGCGCGGGGGTGGAGTCCCCCCCGCGCCACCACCACGCCATGCACCGCCCCGATGGCGAGGCCACCATGCTGCTGATGCCGGCCTGGGAGCCGGCCGGCTACATCGGCGTGAAGATGGTCAACGTCTTTCCCCAGAACGCCGACCACGGCCTGCCAGCCATCGCCGGGGTCTACCTGCTCAGCGAGGGCGCCCACGGCCGGCCGCTGGCCTGCATCGATGGCAGCGAACTGACCCGGCGCCGTACCGCGGCGGCCTCGGCCCTGGCGGCCCGGGAGCTCGCCCGCGAGGACGCCGAGACCCTGCTGGTGGTGGGCACCGGCAAGCTGGCGCCCATGGTGATCGAGGCCCACGCCGCGGTGCGCCCGATCCGTCGCGTGCGGATCTGGGGCCGCCAGGCGGCGAAGGCCGAGCGGCTGGCCGCCGACTATGCCGACCGCTTCGATACCGCCGCCGTCACCGACCTGGCGGCGGCCACCAGAGAGGCCGACATTGTCAGCTGCGTGACTCTCTCCGAGACGCCGCTGATCCACGGCGAGTGGCTCGCCCCGGGCAGCCACCTCGACCTGATCGGCGCCTTCCGCCCGACCATGCGCGAGACCGACGGCGAGTGTCTGGCGCGCAGCGAGGTGTTCGTGGACACCTACGCCGGCGCCCGGGGCGAGGCGGGGGACATCCACCAGGCCGTGGAGGAGAGCGCCTTCCGCTTCGAGGCCATCCGCGGCGAGCTGGCCGAGCTGCTCAGGGGGGAGGTGCCCGGCCGTTCGTCGGACGACGCCATCACCCTGTTCAAGTCGGTGGGGGCGTCGCTCGAGGACCTCGCCGCCGCCATCGAGGTGTGGGAGCGGCGGGAGGGGCGCTCATGACGCCGCGCAGCGGCTTCTTCTGGCACGAGCGCTGCTTCTGGCATGACCCCGGCGCCATCGGCGTGTTCTCGGCGCCGGGCGAGTACCTCCAGCCCCAGCCCGCCTCCGAGAGCCCGGAGAGCAAGCGGCGGCTGAAGAACCTGCTGGAGGTCAGCGGGCTGATCGACGAGCTCTCGGTGCGCAAGGCGCCGCCGGCAAGCCAGGAGGCGCTCGCGCGCTTCCATACGCAGCGCTACCTGGAGGCCCTTGCCGCCGGCGACGCCGGGCGCGGCGGCGATGGCGGCGACTGCGCCCCCTATACCCCCGGCAGCCTGGCCGCCGCGCGGCAGTCGGCGGGGCTCGCCATCGCCGCGGTGGAGGCGGTGGCCGGGGGCGAGCTGGACACCGCCTATGCGCTATGCCGCCCGCCGGGCCATCATGCCGAGGCCGACCGCGGCCGCGGCTTCTGCCTGCTCGGCAACATCCCGGTGGCGGTGATGCAGGCCCGCGCCGCGGGGAGGGTGCGGCGGGTGGCGATCCTCGACTGGGACGTGCACCACGGCAACGGCCAGCAGGCGGCCTTCTATGCCGAGCCCGAGGTGTTCACCGTCTCGATCCACCAGGCCGGCAACTACCCGCTGGACAGCGGCGCCTTCAAGGAGCAGGGGATGGGGGCCGGCGCGGGCGCCAACCTCAACCTGCCGCTGCCGCCGGGCTGCGGCATCGGCGCCTATGAACACGCCATGGACGCGCTGGTGCTGCCGGCCCTCGAGGCCTTCGCCCCCGAGCTGATCGTGGTGGCCTGCGGCTATGACGCCTGCGCCAAGGACCCCCTCGGCAAGATGCTGCTCAACAGCGCCGCCTTCGCGAGGATGACCGCCCAGGTGAAGGCCCTCGCCGAGCGGGTCTGCGCTGGGCGCCTGGTGATGGTGCATGAGGGCGGCTATTCCGAGGGCTATGTGCCGCTCTGCGGCCATGCGGTGATCCAGACGCTTGCGGGCAGTGCCACCGCGGTGCCCGACCCCCAGAACGACGAGATCGCCGCCTGGGCCTACCAGGCGCTGCAGCCCCACCAGCGCGCGCTGATCGACGGCTGGCGTGCTGCCTGGTTCGGCGGCCGTCGCCCACCACGAGACGAGGAGAGACCATGACACCCCTGCATGACCGCGACGGCTGGATCTGGCTGGACGGCGACTGGCTGCCCTGGCGCGAGGCGCGGGTGCATGCCCTGACCCACAGCCTGCACTACGGCATGGGCTGCTTCGAGGGGGTGCGCGCCTACCAGGGGCCCGGCGGGACCCATCTCTTCCGGGTGGCCGAGCACACCCGGCGGCTGCTGGATAGCGCCCATGCCCTGGATATACCGTTACCTTTCGATGCCGATACCCTGATCCAGGCCCAACGCGAGAGCCTGGCCCGCAACGCCCTGGCCAATGCCTACCTCAAGCCGACGGTGTTCCTCGGCGCCGAGGGGCTCGGGCTGCGGGCGAAGGGGCTCACCACCCACGTGATGCTTCCCGCCTGGGACCTCGGCGACTATGTCTCGGCCCAGGCCGCGGCCATCGGCCTGCGCGCCCTGACCTCCTCCTGGGCGCGCCACCACGTCAACATCAGCCTGTGCCGGGCCAAGACCAACGGTCACTACGTCAACTCGATGCTGGCGCTCAATACCGCGGTGAAGGCGGGCTTCGACGAGACGATCATGCTCGACCCGGAGGGGTACGTGGCGGAGGCCTCGGCGGCCAACGTCTTCCTGCTGCGCGACGGCGAGCTGCACACCCCCGAGGTGACCTCCTGCCTGGAGGGCATCACCCGCGACAGCGTGATCCGCCTGGCCCGCGAGGTGCTCGGCATCCCGGTGGTGGAGCGGCGCCTCACCCGCGACGCGCTCTATCTCGCCGACGAGGCCTTCGTCACCGGTACCGCCGCGGAGATCCTGCCGTTGCGAGAGCTGGATGGCCGCCATATCGGCGGGCGTGCCGGGGCGCCCGCGGTGGGCGAGCCCATCGCCCACGATTCCGTGACCGCGCGCCTCCAGCGGCTCTACCGCGACGTGACCCGTGGCGTGCCGGGGCCGGCCCTGGAGGCCTTCGGCGACTGGCTGACGCCCGCCTGATGCGTTGAGCCCCGAGGCGAGCCGGCGTGATAGCCTGGCGCGAGACCGAAGGGAGCTCGCCCATGTCGCTACTGCTGGATCTCGCGCTACGCCTGGCCCTGGTGGGGAGCGCGCTGTGGGGGGCCCTGGCGCTGGGTTTCCGCTTTCCTGCCGCCCCCGCCCGGCGCCGCCTGGTCGGCCTGGGCTGGTTGCTGCTGCTCGGCCTGCTGCTGTCCTGGCACTGGCAGGGCGCGAGGATCGGCCCGTCACTCTGCCTGGCGGTGGCCATGGGCACGCTGCTCTGCTGGTGGCGACGGCTGCAGCCGGCCCGCGACCTCGACTGGGCCGATGACGTGGCCCGCCTGGCCACCGGCCGGGTCTCGGGCGACCGACTGGTGCTCGACCGGGTGCGCCGCTTCGACTGGTGCAGCCGGGACCAGGCCCGCACGGCGTGGGAGCGGCGCGAGTACGACCTGACGCGACTGGCGTCCCTGGACCTGATCGTCTCCGCCTGGGGGCGCCCCGGCATCGCCCATGTGTTGCTCTCCTTCGGCTTCGCCGACGCGGCCGGTGAGGTCGACGACTTCGTGGCCTTCTCGGTGGAGGTGCGCCGCGAGCGCCACGAGCCCTTCTCGGAGCTGGGTGGCTTCTTCAAGCGCTTCGAGCTCGCGATCATCGCTGCCGACGAGCGGGATGCGGTGCGCCTGCGCAGCAATGTGCGGGGTGAGAGGGTGACGCTCTACCGGACCATGCTGGGGGAGTCCGAACGGCGCCGGCTGCTGCTGGCGCTGGTGGAGGAGGCTAATCAGCTGGCGCTGGAGCCGCGCTTCTATCACACCATCCGGGCCAACTGCACCACCCTGGTGTTCTCCCTGATGCGGCGCATCACCGAGGGGCTGCCCCTCGACCACCGGCTGCTGCTCACCGGCCTGCTGCCGGGCTATGTCCACGACCACGGCGGCCTGGTGCCGGGCCATTCGCTGCGCGAGCTCAGCCGCCGCGGGGAGATCACTCGGCGCGCTCAAGCCTGCCACGACGCTCCCGACTTCTCCCGTCGCATCCGCGAGGGGGTGCCGGGGTGGTTTGACGGATCCGCCCCCCTGGCATAGCTTCAAGTCAGGCCGGGGTGACGGAGCGCGCTGCGGCCGGATGGTAAGCCTGCCATCGAGGATTCTGCCGGGTGTTTCACCCGCCAACCCACGGCGGAGCCGTGGAAGGAAGGCAGTGATGCCGGTCCCTTCGAGCATGGCGCAGTCCCGTTACCAGTTGGTCGTGACCGCGCCGGGAGATGTCACCCCCGCCGCCCTGGCGGCCGTCGCCGAGGGGTTGTCGCGTCCCGTGCCGGATGTCGCCGGGGCGATCCTTCGCGCTCCCTGCGTGCTGGTCGACGACCTCGACGCCGAGACCGCCTCCGCCCTGGAGCGCCTGCTCCTCGGCCTGGGCCTGGAGGCCGGCATCACCCCCCATGCCGACCCCGTGGCCCCCCCCGTTGCCCTGGATGTGGCGGTTCGCGTCCTCGACGTCGCGTGCCTCCCCGAGATCACCGAGGGGCTCGCGGCCTTCCTGGGCACCTCCCCGCAGCAGGCCTTCGCCCTGCTGGCCACACCGCCGGGCCTGGTGCTCGGCGGTGTGGGGGAGGCGGCGGTGGCCTCCCTCGCCCGTCGGCTGGGAGCGGGGGCCGAGGTGATCGCGGCGCCCCGGGATGACGGCCCCTTCGACCTGCACCTCGCGCCCGGTGCCAGCCTGCCGAACCGGCTACTCCCGCGGCTGGGTATCGCCTCGGCCTCCCGGCGCGAGGGCGTCCTGCCGCTGGGGCTCTCCCACCATGAGGCGCGCGGCCTGTGGGCCTCGCTCGGCCGCACTGCCGGCGTCCAGCTGGTGAACCGCGCGCTGCTGCGCTGGGACCTGGTGCTGACGACCGCTGCCCCCGTCGACAGCTGCCATGACCCCGTGACCCTCGACTGGCTGTCGCGCCGGTTCGGCATTCCCGAGGCCCTGGCCCCCCGCGTGCTGACTCAGGCCCCGCTCGCACTGGCCGAGGGGTGGAAGACGCCGGAGGCCGAGCAGGCGCGGGACGAGGCGCTTGGGGTGGGGCTTGACGTGACCCTGGAGCCCGCGGGCTTCTCGCGTGCCGGCGTGGTGCTCGTCACCCCCGGCGAGGAGGCGGCGCTGCGCTCGGTATTGGCCCGCCATGCCCTGTCGGTGCCGGCCCGCCTGCCCGCGGTGCTGGCGGCGGATCTCGCCGACCTCGAGGCCAGGCTGCTGGCCCATGAGCTGGCCCGGGCGGGCTGCCGCACGCGTTTCATCGAGGCGGCCTCGCCGCAGGAGGCGGACAATGACCCGCGATGACATGGCCGCCCGGGAGGGGCATCTTCGGCACCTGGCCATCGCCGAGCGCGGCAAGCTCTCGGCCCTCTCCGGTGACCATGACCGCGCCCTGGAGCTCTATCGCCTGGCCCTGCACCAGGCCCGGGAGATGGGCGCGCCGCCCCCCTTCGCCCGCCACTACACCGACTGCATCCTCGAGAGTCTCGAGCGGCAAGGCCGTCACGCCGACGCCCTGGCGCTGGTCGAGGCCGCCTGCGCCGAGCTCCAGGCGCGCGAGGCCGCCTCGGCGCTGCAGCGCCATGACCATGCGGTGCTGACCCTGAGGCGGGCGATCCTGCTGCTGTTCCTCGGGCGTGGCGACGAGGCCGGGCGACACCTGGCCGAGGCCATCGCGCTGGCGAGACCCGCCCGCCTGGCCCTGGCCGAGGAGCTGGTGGCCTGGCGCAGCCGGGCATTGACCCTGACCGAACAGACCCTGACCGATGCCCTCTCGCGGCACGGTTACTACACGGTGCGTCGAGGGCGGGTCCGGGCCGACCTGGCGCGAACGGCGGTGGTGCCGCCGGCACGCTCCCGACAGGAGGTGAGATGAGATGGCCAACTACGACGGTCTGACCCCGGGCCAGGTGCTGGCGGATGCCAGCGTGGCCGAATTCATCAAGGAGCTGGGGCTGGGGATCGCCCGGGCCCAGCAGGAGCTGGACGACAACTCGGTGCGCCAGATGCAGGCCTTCACCGAGGTGCGTGATGACCTGGGCGAGCGTTCGCTGCTCGAGCTGGGGCTGATGCCCGCCTTCTACCACTACCAGCATGCCGACGTCTCGGTGTCGCTCCAGTTGCGTCTCGAGGTGGGCAAGCGCGACGAGTTCGGCTTCTCGGCCTCGGCGCGGCTGGGCGATACCCGCGAGCAGAGCGCGTCGTCGTCGGCCAGCGAATCGGAGAGCGAGAGCGGCACCCGTGTCGAGACGCGCCAGGCGCGTCTCGAGTACCAGGCGGATGCCACCGGCACGCTCACGGTGAATGGCACCCAGGTGGTGCCGTCGGGCACCGAACCCCGGGCGCGGCTCGGCAGTCTCCTGGATCAGTTGACCGGGCGCCAGGACGTCGATGCCATGGTCTACTCGCCGCCGGACACCTCACTGTCCATCAGCAGCGATGCCCCCGACTCCCAGGTGGTGACCACCTCACGCTCGGTGGCCTTCACCTTCGACAGCCACGCCAATGGCCTGATCACGATCGCCGACAATGCCGCCACGGACTATGTCCTGAATGCCAGCACGACCGTCTCGACCAGTGCCCAGAGCGACCTGAAGGCCTATGCCGAGCACGTGCAGGCCAGTATCCCGTCGGATTTCTCGACCCGACTGCATCCCCCGCACGCCTCCGGTGAGCCGCGCTTCGGCCTGCTCTTCAACACCGGTGAGGCGGTGTTCCGCAGCGAGGAGGATCGCCGGGGCTTGACCGAGCTGGCGTGGTGCCTGGCGGCGACCGGGGAAGCGGTGCGGATCGAGGGCATGACGGACCGCCAGGGAGCGGCCGACAAGAACCTGTTGCTGGGCACCGAACGGGGGCGGTTCGTCGAGCAGTTCCTGATCGCCAACGGGGTCAGCGAGAGTCAGATCGAGCTGGTGGACAGTCGAGGCGAGGGCCGCGCCGCCGACGCCAACGACGACGATGGGGAGGCCAACCAGCAGTGGCGCGTCACCTGGATCCTGACGCCGGAGCGCGACGACTACTGGCTGTCGGTGCGCAGCCAGGGCAGTGCCACGCTGGACGAGGTCGCGCCCGACCTGCAGGGCGGCGGCAGCGGCAACGGCTTCGCTTTCCTGTGGCAACCGGCGTCGCCCGACCTGTCGGCGTTCTCCGTCACCGTCGAGGGCCAGGCATTTCCCCTCGACGGCTCGGCGGTGGCGGGGCATGCGGCGAATGCCGCCGAGGCCTACGCGCATCATCTGGCGGCCGCCCTCAACGCCACCGGCACCCTGCGGGCCAACCGCCTGGGGCCTGTGGTCGAGGTGATGCGTGCCACCGATACCTATGACATCAAGCTGTTCAGCGCCACCAGCGAACAGGTCGAGCTGACGGGCAGCGAGGGGCTCACCGTCACCGAGCAGTTCTCCCGTACGCGCACCCGCCAGGTGGAGAGCCGTGAGGGGTCGAGCACCGCCGTGGCCGTCGGGGTCAGCGTCGACAAGCGGGAGTCTCGTCAGTTCAACATGGCGGTGACCGGCAACAGCCAGATCACCGCGCGCCTCGCCTCGGTGCCGCCACCCGAGCTCTTCGTCGAGGCGATTCAGGCCCTGCAGCGGGAGCGTCGCTCATGAGTGCCGGGACCCAGACCACGCGGGCGCTGGTCACCGCCCCGCTGCCGCAGATCATCGAACGCCTGGGCATGGCGATCGCCGAGGGGCAGTTCGCCCTCGATCGCAACGCCGTGGAGATGGCCAAGGTGATGGGCGAGACCGAGGTGGAGATCGCCGGCGAGACCCACAGCCTGCTCTCCCTGGGGTTCACCCCGAGCTTCTACGCCTACACCGAGGCGACCGTCGAGGCGCGTCTCAGCTTCACCGTCAGCGAATCCACCGACACCTCCGTCGGCGCCTCCGTCAGCGGCGGTGTCAACACCGGCGTCTACATGGCTGCCGCTACCGTCTCGGTCAGCTACGCCAGGAAGTACGCCATGGAGGCCTCCGGGATGTCCTCCATCGCCGCCCGGCTGGTCTCGCTACCGCCGCCCGAACAGTTCATGGCGCTGCTGCGCCAGCAGCGCACTGCCGACGAGTAGGCCGCGCCACGGCCGGGCGTCATCGGCCCCAGTGACAACAACAAGGAGACATCACCATGAGCATCGGACAGGACCTCCTCGACGTTCCCATGGGCGACATGATCCGCGACATGGCCTTCGCCATCGCGGACAGCCAGTTCCAGCTCGACCAGAGCTCGATGCGCACCGCCGAGATGATGGGCGGGTTGCAGTCGGTGATCGACAGCCGGGGCAACCAGACCTTCGACGACAGCCGGGTGTTCTTCGGCTACGAGTACATGACCGTCGAGCAGGCGCTCTACTACGCCATCTTCGATGACGCCCTGACCGGGTCGCTGGACGAGGACTCGATCCGCCTCAAGGAGGTGGTGCTGGATATTATCGAAGAGATGGCCGAGGCGGAGGGTGCCGGTGCCACGACGGTGCAGCCGCTGAGAACCATCAACAAGCAGGAAGATGTCGCCGCCAAGCTCGAGAGCATCAGCATCGGCGGCGAGAAGCTGGCCGAGAAGGTGATCCGGGTGCCCACCCGGATGTCGATGATGGAGCTGGGCTTCACACCGACCTTCTACCAGTTCGTCGACACCATCATCGAGGTCAAGATCGCCATCCGCATGACCCGGGAGCGTGCCTATGAGCGCACCACCTCCAACGCCAGCCGCGATCGCCAGAGCAGCTCGGGACGCAGCACCCGGGTAGGCCTCAGCTGGCCACCGGGCGTCCGCAAGTCGAAGACCTACCGCAGCAACAGCTCGGTGCAGACCACCCAGGTGGATGCCACCTACTCCCAGAAGTACAGCTACAGCGCCGAGGGGGCGAGCCTGCTGCGCACCAAGATGGTGCCGGTGCCCCCGCCCGCCGTGCTGACGGAGCGGATACGCGGCTACATGGAGGTCGAGGAGGAGGCCCGGCGGCGGCGCCTGGCGGAGATCTACCCCGAGGATGGCGATAGCGAAGGAGGTTCGTGATGGCCGTCGGACAGGATTTGCTCAATGTTCCCTTCCCGGAGATGGTCAAGTCGATGGGGGTCGGGATCGCCGAGGCCCAGTACGAGCTGGACCTCACCTCGCTGAAGATCGCGCGGCTGATGGCAGGCTACGCGCCCGAGGACGAGGAGGAGGGCACCGCCTCCAGCACGCGCCCCAACCTGGTCCGGATCGGCGACGACAACGCGGATGGCTACTCCCTGTTGGAGCTGGGCTTCACGCCGACCTTCTACCAGTTCGTCGACACCCTCATCGAGGTCAAGATGTCGATCTCCATGGCCACCGAGAGCGAGAGCAAGCGCAGCAGCTCCACGACTCGCGCCTCGGTAAGCGGCAAGGTGGGCTTCCTCTCGGCCAGCGCCAAGATGAAGGTCTCCACCGTGTCGGCCAGCTTCTCGAGCAAGTACCAGTACTCCGCCGAGGGCAGCTCGCTGATGCGCACCAAGCTGGTCACGGTGCCGCCGCCGACGATCCTCGAGGAGCGCATTCGCGCCATGCTCGACCGCGAGGGCGAGACGGAGTAACGCCATGCCACGCAACAGCTGGACCAGCCTGGACCCGGAACGGCCCGCGCCGGTGTCGGACGCCTCGACGCCGAGTGAGCCGCCACCGTTTCCCGAGTCCCTGCTCGCGCTGCAGCGCGAGCGTGACGCCCTCGAGCGCCGCATGCAGCGCCTGACGCAGGGCGGTGCGGAGCCGGCCGATGACGCCCGCTTTCCCGTCACCCCGCTGAGCGAGCGACGGCGCGCCGATGCGGCCTGGGCGAGGCAGCGCGATCGCCTCGGCGGGGCCGCGACCGATGCACGGGAGGCGATCGAGGTCGCGACGGACTCCTCCGTCGAGGGCGCGAGGGAACCCCTGCCGCTGCTGCGCACCGGCCTGCGTCGGCTGGGGGAGCCGCTGGAGCGAAGCGGCCTGCTCAAGGACGCCCGGCTCCGCGAGCCGTCCCTGCCGGCCGAGCGCCTCGCCACCCTGGCGGCGGCGGGGCAGGAGGCGTTGACCCGCCGCTACGCGGCCCGGCGTGATCGCCTGCTTTCCGTGGTCACGGGAGGCTGCGGCGACCTCGACCGGCGTGCCGAATCGGCACGACGCCGGGCCCTGGCCAGTCGACGCGAGGCCATGGCGCAGCAGCAGGCCGATGACCGGCGCGTGGCGCAGGCGCGTCGACAACGCCAGCTTCAGGAGGACGCGTGATGAGCAAGGGCGGTGAGGTAGTGGCCGATGCGGTCAGGGAGATGCTGCTGGGGCTGGCGGATGCCCTGGACGACGCCCAGTCGACGCTGTCGGAGACGGCGCGCACCAGCGATACCGGTCACGGCTACGAGATCCCCTATCTGGACTTCACCTTCGAGGTCGAGTTCTCCGAGGAGCAGAGCCAGGGCGACAGGCCGCCACGCATCGCGTTGCTGCCCAAGGCGAGGCGGGCAGGCGGCGAGGGTGAGCGCGAAACGCGGATCAGCTCCTCGATCTCCGGCCGGCTGGCCACGGTACCGGTGCAGGGGGGGCGCCCGGAGACGCTGCTCGACCTTACCCTGAAACCCGTGGACGGTCGGCCTCGGCAATGGCGGCTAGGGGTCGCGGTCAGCAACCTGGCCGGTGAACGGCTGCCAGGGGTGCCGGTATCGCTGCAGGTGGATGCGGCGATGACCGAGCAGCTGCTCGGCCATCGGCCCTCGGCCGAGCAGCGCCTGGGACTGCTCACGACCCAGCGCCTCACCACCGGCGTGGAGGGCGGGGCCGAGCTTGTCATCGATACCGCCTCGCTGCGAGGGCGTCGGGTGGTGGTGCAGGTGGAGGCGCGTGGCGCGATTGGACGGGTGATCTTGCCCGGGGAGGCCGCATGACCATCAAGCTTCGTGTCACCGCCACCCTGCTCACCGGCGCGCGCCAGCCCGCGGCCAACCAGGTGGTGGAGCTGCAGGTGCTCCAACTGAAGCGCGGCTGGACCGGGCTGGCCAGGACGACCAGTAACGCCCAGGGCAAGGTAGCCATCGGCACCTCGCTGCAGGGCGAGGGTCAGCTGGCGCCGGCGCTGCGGCTCGTCCGGTCGGGAGACGAGCCCGTCGAGGTGCTGGCCCAGCAGGGCACCTATCACATGGCGAGAACCAACCTCAACGTCGCCTTTGGCGAGGTGGTGGTGCTGCCGGGCAGCGGCGTCTCCGCGCCGGCCCTGCATCGGATCAAGGCCGAGCGCCTCGCCGGCATGAACGCCAACCTGGCGGACCTGCTCGAGAAGCGCGGGCGGCCGGGGGTGGTCGTCGATGCGCCCGACACGCCCAGGGAGGAGATACCCAGCGAGGCCCTGCTGGAAGGGCGCAAGGCCGTGGTCTTCCAGGAGATGCTGGCGACCGAGGTGGCAAGGCGCGAGCAACTCCAGATGCAGCTGGACCTTCGCCAGGCGCGAGTGACCGAACTGGACGCGGCGCTCAAGGAGAGCGTGGCAGAGCGCGAGGACCTGAACCGCCAGCTCGAGCAGCTGCGCAAGAGCATCTCGACCTCACCCGCGGTGGAGCAGTTGACCTCGACCGTCTCCGGGGCCCTGGAGCTGGCGCGTGGCGAGCATGGCATGCAGCTCGCCACGGCGGAGCTGCGCATCCGTGGCCTGGTCGTCGAGGGTGGCAAGCGCTTTCATCCCCTCGATGTCAGCGAGGCGCGCGAGATCCTGCCCGACAACGTGTCGGAGCTGGTGCTGCGTCTCGATCCGCCACGCTCGCGGGAGGCCAGCGAGGCCGCGCTGGCTCCCGACCTGATCGGCCAGACCCTGGAGCCCGCCCGGCGCCAGGCCCTCTCCCAGGGGCTGCGCCTGGAGGTGATCGAGAGCGTCTCCCCCGACCATCCCGAGGGAGCGATCATCGAACAGCGACCGGCCCCGGGCGCCACCCTGGAGGGAGCGGGTGGCCGTCTCGTCGTGGTGGTGGCGACAAGGAGTTCACAACGGGAGAGTGGCGATGAGTGACATCAAGCGTCTGATCCGTGACACCGCGGCCGCGCCCCTCGGCGATATCATCGCCTCGGTGGGCGAGGGGGTGGCGCAGGCCCAGCGGGCCCTGGATGGACAGGCCCTGGCCCAGCTGGAGGCCCTCTACCGGGACCAGGATGAGGCGACGGCACTGCTGCGCCAGAGTGGCTGGCGTCCCACCTTCTATACCATCCCCGAGACCGAGGGCGAGGTGAAGGTGGCGCTCTCCCTGGGCGGGCAGGGCGAGGAGACGACCACGGCGCGGTCATCGGGCATCCTGCCTCGCAAGTCGCGGGTCGCGCTCTACGGCGCCCCGGTGGATGCCGGCTACCAGAATCGCTTCGGCTACCAGGCCACCATCGGCGCGAGCCTGCGCTTTCGTATCGTGCCGGTGCCTCCGCCCGGCGATATCGATGCCTTGCCGATCCGCGTGGTACCCGACCTGAGCGGGTCGAGCCGGGACGAGGCGGCCGAACTGCTGGCCCAGTTCGGGCTGGCGCTAACCCTCGACGCGCAGAGTCCCGAGGCGGGGCAGGTGGTGGCCCAGCGGCCGCTGCCCGGCCAGATGCTGCGACAGGATGATGTCGTCAGCGTCACGCTCGGCCCCGCCGACTGAGGTTGCCGGGAAAGCAGAACGCGAAGGAAGAACGCCACGGCGGCTGCCGTGGCGATAGGGCTCCCTGGGCAGCATCCTGCTGCCGAGCTCCCTGCAGGGCGTCCAGCCCTGGCGCATCCGTGGCGGGAAGTGGCAGTGTCCCTTGCCCTGTCCTGCTGGACGCCTCCCGTTATCGCCGATTCCCGTGACCCTGCGGTGACCGTCGCATGGCGTTTACGTGACATCCCGAGTCCAGGGATCGCAGGGCTATCGCAGCTAGCCATGCTGTGCTTCCTTCTGTAATTGTCCTGCCAGGGAGCCCGAGCCCCGGGCGCCGGCGGGTCGCTTCTGGTAGAATCCGCCGCCGTTTCGTCTCAATCCAACTCCTGCTTCGGGAACGCTGTCATGAATGCGGTAATCATTGCGGTGCTGGTGATGGTCGGTCTGTCACTGGCACGGGTTTCGGTCGTCTTCGCGCTGGTGGTCGGGGCGCTGGTGGGCGGCCTGGTGGGTGGGCTCTCCGTGGAGGAGACGCTCGCCGCCTTCAACGACGGGGTCGGCGGCGGCGCCAAGGTGGCCCTGGCCTATGCGACCTTGGGGGCCTTCGCGGTCGCCATCTCGCGCTCCGGGCTGCCGGACCTGCTGGCCCGGCGGCTGATCGCCCTGCTGGGCCAGGAGGCCACCGCCAGCAAGCAGGCGGTGGTCAAGTACCTGCTGCTCGGCGCCGTGCTGCTGGTGGCGATCTCCTCCCAGAACCTGATCCCGGTCCACATCGCCTTCATTCCCATCCTGATCCCGCCGCTGCTCAAGGTGATGAACCAGCTGCGCCTGGACCGCCGCGCCGTGGCCTGTGCGCTGACCTTCGGCCTGACCGCCCCCTACATGCTGCTACCGGTGGGCTTCGGGGCGATCTTCCTCAACGACATCCTGCTGGCCAACATCAACCAGGCCGGCGAGGCGCTGGGCCTCGAGATCTCGCGTGGCATGGTGCCGATGGCCATGGGCGTGCCGGTGGCGGGCATGGCACTCGGCCTGGTGGTGGCGGTGTTCCTGAGCTACCGCAAGCCCCGGGACTACGAGGCGCTGGACGTGGCCACCACCAACGTGCCGCATCACCATCCGGAAACCCATGAGCCCCATGCCCTGGGCCTGGCCATGTCGGTGGTGGCCATCGTCGCCGCCCTGGGCATCCAGCTGTGGACGGGGTCGATGATCCTCGGCGGCCTGGTGGGCTTCGCTTTGCTCTCGGTGGGGGGCATCTTCAAGTGGCGCGAGGCCGATGACCTCTTCACCAGCGGCATGCGCATGATGGCGCTGATCGGCTTCATCATGATCTCGGCCTCCGGCTTCGCCGCGGTGATGACCGCCACCGGCCAGATCGAGACGCTGGTGGAGTCCAGCGTCGCGGTGATCGGCGACAACCGCGGCCTGGCGGCGCTGCTGATGCTGCTGGTGGGGCTCTTCATCACCCTGGGGATCGGCTCGTCATTCTCCACCATCCCCATCATCGCGGCGATCTTCGTGCCCCTGGCGGTACAGTTCGGCTTCTCGCCGCTGGCGACCGTGGCGCTGGTCGGCACCGCGGCGGCGCTCGGCGATGCCGGCTCGCCGGCCTCCGACTCCACCCTGGGGCCGACCTCCGGCCTCAACGTCGACCGCCAGCACGACCATATCTGGGACAGCGTGGTGCCCACCTTCCTCCACTACAACATCCCGCTGATCGCCTTCGGCTGGCTGGCCGCCATGACCCTCTAGGCGGGCCAAACGCCAAGGCAATACCGACGACGGCGGCCCGCGGGCCGCCGTCGTCGTGTCTGCTCGTCATGCCTCGGGGAGGTGGTGCTCCAGGGACGCGAGCAGGCCGCGCAGCAGCGACAGCTCGCGTCGCGACGGCTGGGCGCGGGCGAACAGTGCCTGCAGCTGCGCCTCGGTGCGGGCGTGGGGCTGGGTGAGGAAGCCGCTGCCCTGCATGACGCGGGCGAGGTGCCCATGGAAGTGGTCGAGCTGCTCGCGGCTGGGCTGTCTCTCCTCGGGAGGCAGGGCGGGGCGGTAGCCGCTCGTCGGCCGTCGCCGCCACGCCGTGAACGCCTCGTAGGCCAGCACCTGTACCGCCTGGGAGAGGTTGAGGATGCCATAGTCGGGGTTGGCGGGGATGCTCACCTGGTGACTGCACAGGCGGATCTCGTCGTTGGTGAGCCCCGAGCGCTCGCGCCCGAACACCAGCGCCACCGGGTCATGGGCGGCATGCTCCACCAGCTCGCGGGCCATGGCGTCGGGCTCGTCGAAGTGGGGTAGCGGCAGGCTGCGAAGTCGCGCGCTGGCCCCGACGACCTGGACGCAGTCGCTGACCGCCTCGGCCAGGGAGTCGACCACCCGGGCCCCCTCGACGAGGTCCTCGGCACCGGCGGCGAGCCTCGTCGCCTCGGGGTCGGGAAACGCCCGCGGCCTGACCAGCACCAGGTCGCTGAGCCCCATGGTCTTCATGGCCCGCGCCGAGGCGCCGATATTGCCGGGATGGAAGGTCTGGACGAGGACGACGCGGATATTCGAGAGCATGGACAGGTGGCCGGCGTAGGGTGGTAAGCGGAGGCTTGGTATCTTACCGGGCCTTCGGCCAGCTACAAGCTGCAAGCTACAGTCAACTCCTTGCCACCCGTATTACCGGTACCACGCTGCCTTGCTCCTTGCTCCTTGCTCCTTGCTCCTTGCTCCTTGCCCTGACGTAAAAAACCCCGCCGGCTCTCGCCGACGGGGTCTGTCTCAGGGCTTGCCCTTGAGGGCAGTGCCTGGGGCAGGGGGGCTTACATCATGCCGCCCATGCCACCCATGCCGCCCATGCCACCCATGTCCGGAGCGGCTTCCTTCTCGTCCGGATCGTCGGCGATCATCGCCTCGGTGGTGATCATCAGGCCAGCCACGGAACCGGCGGACTGCAGCGCGCTGCGGGTCACCTTGGCCGGGTCCAGCACACCCATCTCGAACAGGTCGCCGAACTCGCCGGTCTGGGCGTTGTAGCCGTAGTTGCCTTCGCCCGCCTTGACCTGGTTCAGGATGACGGAGCCTTCCTGACCGGCGTTGGTGACGATCTGGCGCAGCGGGGCCTCCATGGCGCGCAGGGCGATCGCGATGCCGTGGGTCTGGTCCTCGTTGTCACCCTTGAGCTCGGTGATCTTGGTCAGCACGCGCACCAGGGCGGTACCACCGCCAGGCACCACGCCTTCCTCGACCGCGGCACGGGTGGAATGCAGGGCGTCCTCGACGCGCGCCTTCTTCTCCTTCATCTCCACCTCGGTGGCGGCACCGACGCGGATGACGGCCACGCCGCCGGCCAGCTTGGCGACGCGCTCCTGGAGCTTCTCGCGATCGTAGTCGGAGGAGGTCTCCTCGATCTGGGCGCGGATCTGGCCGACGCGGGCCTCGATGTCACCGTCGTTGCCGGCGCCGTCGATGATGGTGGTGTTCTCCTTGGACATGGTCACGCGCTTGGCGGTGCCCAGGTGGTCCAGGGTGGCCTGCTCCAGGGTCAGACCCACTTCCTCGGAGATCACGGTGCCGTTGGTCAGGATGGCGATGTCCTGCAGCATGGCCTTGCGGCGATCACCGAAGCCCGGCGCCTTGGCGGCGGCGACCTTGACGATGCCGCGCATGGTGTTGACCACCAGGGTGGCCAGGGCCTCGCCCTCGATGTCCTCGGCGATGATCACCAGCGGCTTGCCGGCCTTGGCGACGGCCTCGAGGGTCGGCAGCAGCTCGCGGATGTTGGAGATCTTCTTGTCCACCAGCAGGATGAAGGGGTCTTCCAGCTCGACCGCCATGGTGTCCTGGTTGGTGACGAAGTAGGGGGAGAGGTAGCCGCGATCGAACTGCATGCCCTCGACCACGTCCAGCTCGTCCTCGAAGCCACGGCCTTCGTCGACGGTGATGACGCCTTCCTTGCCGACCTTCTCCATGGCCTCGGCGATGATCTCGCCGATGCGCTTGTCGCCGTTGGCGGAGATGGTGCCGACCTGGGCGATCGCCTTGGAGTCGGTGCAGGGCACGGACAGCGCCTGGATCTCCTTGACGGCGGCGGCCACGGCCTGGTCGATGCCGCGCTTGAGGTCCATCGGGTTCATGCCGGCGATGACGCCCTTGAGGCCCTCGTTGACGATGGACTGGGCCAGCACGGTGGCGGTGGTGGTGCCGTCACCGGCGACGTCGGAGGTCTTGGAAGCGACTTCCTTGACCATCTGCGCGCCCATGTTCTCGAACTTGTCCTTCAGCTCGATCTCCTTGGCCACGGAGACGCCGTCCTTGGTGACCGTCGGGGCACCGAAGGACTTCTCGATGACCACGTTGCGGCCTTTCGGGCCCAGGGTGGTCTTGACGGCGTTGGCCAGGAGGTCTACGCCGCGCGCCATGCGCTTGCGGGCATCATCGGAGAACTTGACTTGTTTTGCTGCCATTTCGCTATCTTCCTATCAATACGTGAACGTCAGATGGGGCTTGGAGCGGCGTGATCAGCCTTCGACAACGGCCAGGATGTCGGACTCGCTCATGATCAGGACCTCTTCGCCGTCGATCTTCTGCTTCTCGACGCCGAAGCCATCCTTGAAGATCACGGTGTCGCCTACCTTCACGTCCAGCGGGCGGACGTCGCCGTTATCGAGAATCCGGCCGTTACCGACGGCGAGCACCTCGCCACGCGTCGGTTTTTCCTGGGCGTTGCCCGGAAGCACGATGCCGCCTGCGGTCTTCTGTTCTTCCTCAACGCGACGGATGACGACGCGATCGTGCAAGGGACGGATGTTCATTGCTCACGTTCTCCTGATGGTTTGTGTGCCGGTTGCCCGGCGGTTGGCATCGTTTCCTCGCCGCCCGGGCGGCGAGGGCAGGCGCGAACGCCTGCCGTGTCAATGGTGCGCAAGCCGCACCGAACCTGTTGCTGACGTGTAAGTGGGGCTCACCGATAGGCTTTCAAGGGCCCCGCCGAAATTTTTTTGTGGGCCCGGCCGAGCTCAGCCGCGACGCTCGTCCCGGGAGATGAACTCGCCCTCCATGACGCCGTCATCCTCGCTCGAGGGCGCCTCCTCGGCGCCACGCCGGCGGCGCCCCTCGTCGGCCTGGGCCCAGTCATCATGAGGACGCCCGGCGCCTGGCTCGGCGCCGAACCCCTCGCGATGCATATGGAAGCCGTGGGTGCGAATGCCCAGCCAGGCCAGCAGCTTGCCCATCAGGCGCCGGGCATCGGGGATCAGGCACAGGAAACCCAGGGCGTCGGAGACGAAGCCCGGGGCCATCAGCAGGGCGCCACCGAAGATCAGCGCCGCGCCGGTGAGCAGCTCGCCGGAGGGCACCTCGCCGCGCTCCAGGCGCTCCCGGGCCCGGGCGAAGGTGGCCGCGCCCTCGCGGCGGATCAGGTGCAGGCCGATGAAGCCGGTGGCCAGCACCAGCACCAGGGTGGTGAGCAGGCCGATCTGGCTGCCCACCGAGAACAGGATCACGAAGTCGAGCAGGGCGAACAGCGTGAAGAAGAGGAGAAAGGGCATGAGGCCTCCCGTGGTGTCGATGACCATGAGATGGGGGCGGGGGAGGCGAAATCAAGCGTTGAGCCACCGCGCTGGTGGCCGGGCGCCAATCGTCGCATGATGGCCATAAGCTTAGCGCTATGATGCAATGCACAAGGCTGGCCGAGGCTCAGCGGCGCGCCGCCCGGGCCGGACACCAGCACAGTGAGCGCGGCACCCGGCACCGAGACTTCCCTGGGTGAGACCCGACAACAGGAGAGACCATGCAACTCCAAGACAGCGTGATCGCCATCACCGGTGGCGCCCGAGGCCTGGGCCTGGCCATGGCCACCCTGCTGGGCAGCCGCGGCGCCCGTCTGGCGCTGCTCGACACCGACGCCGCCAACCTCGACGAGGCGGTCTCCGTATTGCACCGGGCCGGCATCGAGGCGCGAGGCTTCGTCACCAACGTGGCCGACGAGGCCTCCGTGAAGCAGGCCTTCGCCGATATCGCCGAGTCGCTGGGCCCGGTGAGCGGGCTGGTCAACAATGCCGGCATCCTGCGCGATGCACTGCTGGTCAAGGCCCGGGACGGCAAGGTCGAGAGGACCATGTCCCTGGAGCAGTGGCAGGCGGTCGTCGACGTGAACCTGACCGGGGTCTTCCTGTGCGGGCGCGAGGCGGCGGCCCAGATGATCGAGGCGGGCAAGCCCGGCGTGATCGTCAATATCTCCAGCATCTCCCGGGCCGGCAACATGGGGCAGAGCAACTATGCCGCCTGCAAGGCCGGCGTGGTGGCGCTCACCACCACCTGGGCCAGGGAGCTGGCGCGCCATGACATCCGCGTCGGCGCGGTGGCGCCCGGCTTCATCGAGACCGAGATGACCGCCTCCATGCGCCAGGACATGCTCGACAAGCTGACCGCCGGGGTGCCGCTCAAGCGTCTCGGCCAGCCGGAGAACATCGCCCAGAGCGCGGCCTTCATCTTCGAGAACGACTACTTCACCGGCCGAGTGATCGAATGCGACGGCGGCCTGCGCCTCTAGGGGCGCAGGCCGCCGCCTGTGTGATCGCCTGGCTTGGAGGGTTGGTGGAGAGGGTCAGAAGGTGACCTGGCCCTCCAGGTTGGCCACGGTGCCCTCGCCGATCCCGCTGACCCGGGTAAGGTCCTGGGCGCTCTCGTAGGGGCCATTGGCCTCGCGGTCCTCGATGATGGCCGCCGCCTTGCTGGGCCCGATGCCGGGCAGCTCGGTCAGCAGCTCCTCGCTGGCGGTGTTGACGTTGATCGGCTCGACCTCCTGGGCCACGGCGCCCAGGGGAGCCAGACCGAGAAGCAGGGCAAGGAGGCTGCCTCCAAGCAGCCGGGTAAGGGTTCGTTTCATGTCATTTCCTCCGGTGGCATCGCCGCGAATTCGCGCGGTTGCCTACATCAAACTAGCCGTCGGAAGGGGGAAGCGGCTTGGGTGATCCTGGACTCTTCGGGTAAGTGGATGCCGCCTTGGGCGTCAGGTTTTCGCCTACGACCTGTCGGCATTGTCGGCCCCCTTGGCAGGGCAGCGACCTACCGCCCCTGTCGGCGATGACTGCTATACTCTGGCGTCGTTTTCCTCTTGCCAGGAGCCCGGTTCGTGTCTACCGCTTCCCCGCTGATCATCGCCCTCGACTATCCCTCACTGGACGCCGCCCTGTGCATGGCCGACCGGCTCGACCCGGCCCGCTGTCGCCTCAAGGTGGGCAAGGAGCTGTTCACCCGCAGCGGCCCCGACGTGCTCGAGGCGCTGCACGGGCGCGGCTTCGAGGTGTTCCTCGACCTCAAGTTCCACGACATCCCCAACACCGTGGCCGGGGCGGTGCAGGCGGCGGCCGAACAGGGCGTGTGGATGGTCAACGTCCACGCCGGTGGCGGGCGCCGCATGATGGAGGCGGCGCGGGAGCGTCTCGACCGCCACGGGCTATCGACCCGGCTGATCGCCGTCACCGTGCTGACCAGCATGGCGGCGGAGGACCTCGCCGAGGTGGGCATCACGGTCACGCCCGCCGAGCAGGTGGAGCGCCTGGCGATGCTGGCCCGGGACAGCGGCATGGATGGCGTGGTGTGCTCGGCCCAGGAGGCGCAGCGGCTGCGCGAGCGCTGCGGCGATGCCTTCCTCAAGGTGACCCCGGGTATTCGGCCGAGCTTCGCGGCGGCCGGCGACCAGCAGCGCATTATGACCCCCGCCGCGGCCATGGCCGCCGGCAGCACGCATCTGGTGGTGGGGCGGCCGGTGACCCAGGCCGAGGAGCCCATGGCGGCCCTGGCCGCTATCGAGGCCGAGCTCGCCGCGGTCGACTGACGGCCGGGGGCTACTCGCCCTCGATGCCGGTGATCGGCCGGGTGGTGCCCCAGCTGCGGCAGCGCGGGCACTGCCAGTGCAGCCGGTCGCCGCTGAAGCCGCAGCGCCGGCAGCGATGGCGGGGTAGCTTGCCGAGCAGGTCGGCGGTGTGGCGCTTGAGCAGGGCGAGCTGTTCCAGCGCCTCGCCGCGGCTGTGCTGGCGATAGAGGTCGATCAGGTAATCCAGCGCCCCCAGGCTCGCCTCGCGATTGAGCTGCTCGCTGACCAGGGCGATGGCCGGCTCGATGCCCTCTCGCTGGCGAAGGGTCTCTGCCAGCAGGATGATCACGCTGGTGTAAGGGTGACGCTCGAGCAGTTCGTGCAGGTGGCGGGTGAGCCCCTCGGCGTCATCGAGCAGCTGGTAGTTGTATGCCAGGGGCTCGAGCATGGTGGGGGTGAAGGCCGGATCCTGGGCCGGGATGCGCGACAGCAGGGTAATCGCCTGGCGGTAATGGGCGGTGTCATGCTCCAGGGCCGCCAGCAGCAGGTTGGCGCGCACGCAGCGGGGGTCGACGTTGAGCGCCCGCTTGAGGTGGCGTCGGGCGAGGGTGGGGCTGGCGTTGGCGCGCTCCTCCTCGGCCAGCTGGCAGAGCCAATGGGCCGCGGCGCGGCGGCGCTCCTCGTCCTCCTCGACCAGCTGCGGGTTGGCGACCTCGAAGGCCGCCGCCCACTCCCCTTCGCGTTCCAGCAGGTCGGCCAGCAGCCGACGCGCCGCCTGGCGCAGCGGGGCGTCCTGGGAGTCGCGCAGCAGCCCCTTGAGCAGGCGCTCGGCGCGATCCAGCAGACCCAGGGTGAGGAAGTCCCGGGCCAGCTCCAGCTGGACCCGTTCGCCCTGGGCGGCGCTGAGGCTGGGCCGTGCCAGCAGATTCTGGTGGATCTTCATCGCCCGGTCCGCCTCGCCGCGGCTGCGGAATAGGTTGCCCAGGGTGATGTGGGTCTCGATGGTCTCGCTGTTGACCTCCAGGGCGCCGACGAAGGTCTCGATGGCGCGGTCCTGCTGGTCGTTGAGCAGGTAGTTGAGACCCACGAAATAATCCCGCGCCAGCCCGGTCGGGGGCGCGGGATCATGGGCCATGCGGCGTTCGCGGCGGCCCAGCCACCAGCCGATGGCGACCGCTGCCGCCAGGACGGTCAGCAGCAGGGCATCGGGCATCTCAGGGGAGTTCCTTCAGCTCCTGGACACGCAGGCGGTCGAGTTCCTTGCGCTGCTGCTGGTTGTGGCGCTGGGCACGGGTCAGCAGGGTGCGCAGGCGCAGGTAGACCCCGCTCATGGCCAGCATGCCGAGCAGCACCCCGACGGCCAGGGAGGCCAGCAGCCACACCGAGAGGGAGGCGGCGGGCAGCTCGATCCAGATCAGGTTGAGCGGCAGCGCCTCGCGGTTGTTCACGGCGAACAGGATGCCGACCAGTAGAACCGCCAGCAGGATGATGGCCAGGATCAGGCCTTTGAGCCAACGCATGCGAAGTGTCCCCTTCAGGATGTAAGAGTTGGGTCGGAAGTGCGGAGCGGTGGGCTCAGTAGCCCAGGGCGCGGCTGGCATCCACCTGCTCGCGTAGCTCCTTGCCGGGTTTGAAGTGTGGCACGAACTTGCCGTCCAGCGCGACCGGTTCGCCGGTCTTGGGGTTGCGGCCGATGCGTGGCTCGCGGTAGTGCAGCGAGAAGCTGCCGAAGCCGCGAATCTCCACCCGGCCCCCCGCCGCCAGGGTCTCGGTGATGTCGTCGAGGATCAGGCGCACGGCCGCTTCCACCTCCTTGAGGGAGAGCTCGGGCTGTCGCATGGCGATCTGCTCGATCAGCTCGGACTTGGTCATCGCGGGTCTCCGTTGGCGGCAGGCTGTTGTTTTCGTTCAAGCATACTCGGCAAAACGAGACAAAACAACGCACTACGACCATAGGCAGAGAGCTCCCCGATGACGCCATGCGGCTGTCTCCGGCGCCGGGCTCGGGTATACTGCCATCACACTCCCGAACAGAGGCGAGGTCGACCTTGAACGAACCATCAAGCCCCGAGGCTGCACAGCGCAAGCGACTCTACTGGCACAGCCGGCGCGGCATGTGGGAACTGGACCTGCTGCTGGTGCCCTTCCTCGAACAGCGCTACGACGGCCTGGCCGAGGAGGACCAGGCGGCCTTCCGGGCACTGATCGACGAGGAGGACCAGGACCTCTTCCTGTGGCTGATGCGTCGCGAGCTCCCCGAGGAGCCGGTGCGTCGGCGCATCGTGCAGATGATCATCGAACATGCCGAGAGTGCCGACAGCGTGTCGCATCGGCCCGTCTAGGCTCGCCCTGCTGGCCCATCTGCTGCCGGCCACCGCGGTGGTTGGCCTGCTGTTCTTCGTGTTGTCGCCGGCCTCGTGGCTGGCGCTTCTCCTGCTGCTTCTCGCCGTCTCCATCCTGGCGGTGCGTCGCGGTCCACGTGGCGAACTCAGGGCCGAGACCGACCCCTCCGGTGAGGTGCGCTGGCGCTGGTGCGCGGCTGGTGACCGGGAGGCTCGGCCGGTCAGCCTGCGCTGCGACTACCTGGGGCCCTGGCTGATCGGCCTGCGCCTCGACGGGCGTCGGCTCTGGGTATGGCCCGACAGCTGCACGCCGCAGGCGCATCGCGAGTTGCGCCGCTGGCTGGTGAGGCACTGAGCCATCCTATGGCGTCAGGCTTCCCGCTCTCCTTGCCACGCCTTCTGGACGCTCATCCCTCGAGCTCGCGCAGCCAGCTGCGTGATGGCTGCGGGTGGGCGTCGCCGTGGTGCGGGCAGTCCGGGTTGTAGTGCAGGCCACGGGACTCGCGACGACGGCGTGCGCACTCGACGGTGAGGCGCGCCAGGCGCACCGCGTGCCACAGGCTGGCCAGCTCGGCACCGGGGGTGGTGCGTGCCACGGCCTCGCCGACCGTCGCCTGCAGGGCGGCGAGCGCCGAGGCCGCCTCCGCGAGCCCGGCGTCGCGACGCACGATGGCCACCCGGCGGCTCATCAGGTCGCGCAGTCGCTGGCGCCACTCGGCAAGCTCGGGCGGCGGGGCGTCGGCGACGACCTCTCCGGCTGAAGGCTCGGGAAGGGGAGTGCAGGGCGCCTCGCGCAGGGCGGCCGCACAGCTGCGGGCGAACACCAGGCACTCCAGCAGCGAGTTGCTGGCCATGCGGTTGGCGCCGTGGAGGCCGGTGCAGGCGACCTCGCCCACGGCGAAGAGGTGGGCCACGTCGGTGGCGCCATGGTGGTCGGTGGCCACGCCGCCGCAGCTGTAGTGGGCGGCGGGCACCACCGGAATGGGCACGGTGACGATATCCAGGCCACGCGACGCGCAGTGGGCATGGATGGTGGGGAAGTGGTGGCGGATTGCCGCCTCCCCCAGGTGGCGCACGTCGAGCAGCACATGGTCGCTGCCGGTGCGCTGCATCTCGGCATCGATGGCACGGGCCACCACGTCGCGGGGGGCCAGCTCGGCGCGCGGATCGACGCCCGGCATGAAGCGCTCGCCGTGGACGTTGAGCAGGCGTCCCCCCTCGCCGCGCACCGCCTCGCTGATCAGGAAGGGGCTGCCCTCCGGATCATAGAGGCAGGTGGGGTGGAACTGCTGGAACTCCAGGTTCATCAGGGTGGCGCCCAGCTCGGCGGCCATCAGCATCCCCTCGCCGCTGGCCGGCTGGGGGCTGGTGGTGTGGCGATAGAGGCCGCTGGCGCCGCCGGTGGCCAGCACGGTGTCGTGGGCCGGCAGCGTCACACGCCGGCCGGCGGCGTCGAGGCAGCGCGCTCCGCGGCAGCAGCCCTCGGCGTCCTGCAGCAGGCCGATGGCGGTGAGGTCGTCGCGGATGCGGATGGCCGGATGGGCGGCCGCGTGGGCCTTGAGGGTGTCCATCACCGCACGCCCGGTGGCGTCGGCGACATGGATGATGCGCCGGGCCCCGTGGCCGCCTTCGCGGGTGAGGTGGTAGGGGTAGCCGGCGTCGGGGCTGGTGTCGCGGGTGAAGGGCACGCCCAGCGAGAGCAGCCACTCGATGGCGGCGGGACCGTTCTCGACGGTGAAGCGCACCGCGGCCTCGTCGCACAGGCCGTCGCCCGCCACCAGGGTGTCCTGGACATGGGCCTCGAAGTCGTCGCCGGGGGAGAGCACCGCGGCGATGCCGCCCTGGGCCCAGCGGCTGGCACCCTGGTCGTCGCTGGCGGGACGCAGCAGGGTGACCGGACGGTGGTCCGCGACCTCCAGGGCCAGCACCAGGCCGGCGACACCGCCGCCGATGATCAGCACCTCAGGGTTGGCGTCGGGCATCTTGCGCTCCTTGGTCGGATGGTGCGGTATAGCGGCGTGCCCACTTGCGCCCGGAGGCGCGGCGCAGGCGGCGGCTGGGCAGGCGGTTGAGGCCGCCGAGCCGCTCGACCAGCTCCCGGGCCAGTCGGGCCAGCTCGCGGTTGAGCCACAGGTAACCGCTGGGACTGAACAGCACGCGCCCCTGGTCGCTCACCGCGCTGGTGGCGAGGTGGGCGTAGCGCTGCAGGTCGAAGAAGGCCACCTCGGCGGTGATGGGCTGGCCGGTGCGCACCTGGGTGGCCAGGGTATCCAGCTCGCGGGCCAGGCGATGCTGCTCCCCGCGAAGCCCCGTCATCGCCTCGATCTGGTCATGCCCGGCGCGGGTGGTCCAGTGGGTCTCCAGAAGCAGCTCGATGGTGGAGATCATGCGCCGCTGCAGGGAGATGATGTCGTCGAGTTCGTCGCGGCGCAGGCGCCGCTCGCGGTGAATGGCGTCCACCAGGCCGCGCTGCTTGACCAGTGCCGAGCTGGTGGCCTTGAGCAGGGCTCGGGTGTCGATGTCTACCGCTGCCGAGGCGGTGGTGTGGGCGTGGAAGAGGCGCGCCATGCGCTCGAGGTTCTCAGCCAGCATGAAGCGCATCATGTCGGTGGCCTTCTGGGGCAGCACCAGCACGGTGACGGCGATGCCCATCAGGGTGCCCAGCAGAACGTCGAAGGCGCGCCACAGGCCGACCCCGAGGTCGTGGCTGCCGTCGCCGATCACCAGCAGCAGGCTGATGGCGAACATCAGGCCGCTGTAGCCGTGGCGGTTGCCGAAGGTCCACCAGGTGGCCACGCCGATGGCGGCCAGGCCGCCCAGCGGCAGCAGCAGCGGGACGCTCGGCGGCAGCAGGAGCAGCAGCAGGCCGGAGCCGGCGCCCAGAGCGGTGCCCAGCAGGCGCTGGCGACCCTTGTCGAGCACGCCGCCGATATGCGGCAGGTTTCCCATGACCATGATGGTGCTGACCAGTGCCCAGCTGGAGTGGGGAATCTCGAACAGGCGAATGATCAGGAAGGTCAGGGCGAGGGCCAGCAGCACGCGCAGCACGTGCAGGCGACGGCGGAAGCGATAGGTGAAGAAGGGGTCGCGCAGCGGCGGCAGATTCATCGGGCCAGTATCATGGCAGTGCCCCATGGTGGGGTCGATCCGGCCTGGTGGCGGTGAGCTGGTGCCCGGAGCCGGGCTCGAACCGGCACGGTGTCGCCACCGAGGGATTTTAAGTCCCTTGCGTCTACCAATTTCGCCATCCGGGCGGCACGGTGTCGGGCGGATCGGGTCGATCGGGGGAGTGGAGGCTGGAGTCGGAATCGAACCGGCGTACACGGAGTTGCAGTCCGCTGCATAACCACTCTGCCATCCAGCCTCATCGAGTCAGAGATAATGGAGCGGGAAAGGAGATTCGAACTCCCGACCCTCGCCTTGGCAAGGCGATGCTCTACCACTGAGCTATTCCCGCCTGACTCGAGAGCGAATTATACGGATAAGCCGGTGACTGTCAAACGTTTTATGCTCGCCTGCGGGTGCTCGCCTACATGGAACGGCTGAGGTGCGGCCAGGCGGCCTTGAGGTAGAGGAACATCGACCACAGCGTCAGCACGGCGGCCACGTAGAGGGTGACCACGGCGAGCACCGCGATGGGGGTGCCGGGGGCGAAGGCGAGCAGCAGGAAGATCGCCACCATCTGCAGGGTGGTCTTGACCTTGCCGAGCCAGGAGACCGCCACGCTGCCGCGCTTGCCCATCTCGGCCATCCATTCCCGCAGCGCCGAGATCACGATCTCGCGACCGATGATCACCAGCGCCGGCAGGGTCAGCCAGAGGGCGTCGTAACGCTCGATCAGCAGCGCCAGGGCCACCGCCACCATCAGCTTGTCGGCCACCGGGTCGAGGAAGGCGCCGAAGGGGGTGGACTGGTTCCAGCGCCTGGCCAGGTAGCCGTCGAGCCAGTCGGTGATCGAGGCCAGGGCGAAGAAGGCGGCGGCCAGCGGCATGCTCCACGCGAAGGGCAGGTAGAAGAGCACCACCAGCAGCGGGATGAAGGCGATGCGGGCCAGGGTGAGGATATTCGGGATGTTCATCGCGCGAAGCTGTCCTTGCCGGTGATGGGGAGCATTGAGCGTAGGCGCATTCTATCCCCCTTGGCCGGCTTCATCCATGCAGGGCGCGATGGATGGTGTCGGCGAGGCTGTCGCTGATGCCCGGCACCCGGGCCAGCTCCTCGCGGCTGGCCTGCTTGACCCCGTGCAGGCCGCCGAAGAAGCGCAGCAGCTCGCGCCGGCGCTTGGGGCCGACGCCGGCGATGCCCTCCAGGGTGGAGGTGCGGCGCACCTTGTCGCGGCGGGTGCGGTGGCCGGTGATGGCGAAACGGTGCGACTCGTCGCGGATATGCTGGATCAGGTGCAGCGCCGGGGAGGCCGCCTCCAGGTCCAGGGTGCGATCCACGGTCTCCAGGAACAGCGTCTCCAGCCCGGCCTTGCGGGTGGTGCCCTTGGCCACACCGAGCAGGATGACGCCGCTGACCCCCAGCGAGGTGAGCACCTCCCGGGCCATGTTGAGCTGCCCCTTGCCGCCGTCCACCACCATCACGTCCGGCGCCACGCTCTCGCCCTCGGCGACGCGGCGGAAGCGGCGGGTCAACGCCTGCTGCATGGCGGCGTAGTCGTCGCCGGCGGCCACCCCCTCGATGTTGAAGCGGCGGTAGTCGGACTTGCGCGGCCCGTTCTCGTCGAACACCACGCAGGAGGCCACGGTCGCCTCGCCGTGGCTGTGGCTGATGTCGAAGCACTCCAGCCGCGCCGGCGGGGCGGCCATGCCGAGCGCCTCGCGCAAGGCCTCGAAGCGTCGCGCCAGCTGGGTCTGGTTGGCCAGCTGGCCGGCCAGCTGCTGCTCGGCGTTGGTGCGCGCCAGCTCCTTCCACTGGGCGCGGTGACCGCGTACCTGGTCGGTGAGGCGCACCCGGCGCCCCGCCCGCTCGGACAGCGCCCGGGCGATCAGCGCGGCATCGGGCACGGCGTGGCTGGTGATCACCTCGCGGGGGATCTCGCGGGCCTGGCCCAGGTAGTACTGGCTGACGAAGTCGCCGAGCAGCGCCTCGGGCGTGAGGTCCAGGCCGTTGGCGGGGGCGTGGTGGCGCGCCCCGAGCAGGCGCCCCTGGCGGATCGCCAATACCGAGATGCACAGTGCCCCGGGGCGGCTGGCCAGGGCGAAGACGTCGGCGTCGCCGTCGCCGGTATCCACGAACTGGCGCTGCTGCAGCTGGCGCAGCTGCTGGATCTGGTCGCGCAGGCGGGCCGCCTCCTCGAAGGCCAGCTGGCGGCTGGCGGCCTCCATGGCCTCGGTGAGCTCGCGGGTGACCTGCTCGCTCTTGCCCTCCAGGCACTGCACCGCGTGCTCCAGGTCGCGGCGGTAGTCGGCCTCGGCGATGTAGCCCACGCAGGGGGCGCTGCAGCGGTCGATCTGGTACTGCAGGCAGGGCCGCGTGCGGTGGGCGAAGACGCTGTCTTCGCAGTTGCGGATGCGGAAGATCTTCTGCATCAGCGACAGGCTCTCGCGCACGGCATGGCTGCTGGGGTAGGGGCCCAGGTAGCGGCCGTCATCGCGGCGGGTGCGGGCGCGCTTGTACTCCAGCGCCGGGAAGGGGTGGCGGTCGGTGACGAAGACGAAGGGGTAGGACTTGTCGTCGCGCAGCAGGATGTTGTAGGGCGGGCGCAGCTCCTTGATCAGCGTCTGCTCCAGCAGCAGCGCCTCGGTCTCGCTGTTGGTGACGGTGACCTGGATGTCGGCGATGCGCCCAACCAGCGCCTGGGACTTGGCGTTGAGCGCGCCGCGGAAGTAGCTGGCCAGGCGCGCCTTGAGGCGGCGCGCCTTGCCCACGTAGAGGGTATCGCCCTGGGCGTCCAGCATGCGGTAGACGCCGGGGGCCTCGCTGACATTGGCCAGGAAGCGGCGGTGATCGAAGCTCATGGCAAGGCGCTACTTGACGCTGGAGAAGCCTTCCACCAGCCCGTGGCGCAGCCCCAAGTGGGTGAGCTCCACGTCCGAGTCGACCCCCAGCTTCTCGAAGATGCGGTAGCGGTAGGTGTTGACGGTCTTGGGGCTGAGGAAGAGGCGGTCGGAGATGTCCGCCACCTTCTGGCAGTTGATGATCATCATCGCCACCTGCATCTCGCGGGAGGAGAGCTCGTCGAAGGGGTTCTCGGGCGAGTCGATGCGCGACAGCACCAGGCGCTGGGCGAC
The DNA here is from genome assembly GCF_900104135.1 of Halomonas shengliensis. GTDB lineage: Bacteria > Pseudomonadota > Gammaproteobacteria > Pseudomonadales > Halomonadaceae > Halomonas > Halomonas shengliensis. The sequence goes on from NZ_FNIV01000010.1 coordinate 79,449, forward strand.
GTCCGGGCTGACGTAGCGCTGGCCGTGGAACACCTCGCGGATGGCGCCGACCATCTCGTCGTGCTGGGAGTCCTTGCTCACCAGCCCCCAGGCGCCGGCGTCCAGCAGCCGCTGGGCGAAGGTGTCCTCCAGCCAGGCGGTCAGCACCAGTACCCGGGCGTCGGGCAGGGTGCGGGTGATCTTGCGCGTGGCCTCCAGGCCGCCGATGCCCGGCATGCGGATATCCATCAGCACCACGTCGGGCTTGAGGCGCCGCGTCTCGTTGATCGCTTCCTCGCCACTGGAGGCCTCGCCGACCACGCGCAGGTCCTTCTCGGCGTTCAGCAGGTGGGCCAGGCTGGTCCTGACCAGGTGATGGTCATCGGCAATCAGTACCTTGATCAACGCGGGGGACTCCTGAACGGCTCGACCACGACGAGTCGATCTCATCGAAGGGCAGGGGGATACGGGCTAGGCACGACAAGAGTGGCATAACTGGCCGCCGGGCAAAACCCTCCTTAGGAGGGTAACGAACGATGAAAAAAAGGCTTGACCCTCCCTGCCTGCCGCCGTATCATTCGCCCCGTTCTCGCGAGACGAGAAAGCGTGGGGCCTTAGCTCAGCTGGGAGAGCGCAACACTGGCAGTGTTGAGGTCAGCGGTTCGATCCCGCTAGGCTCCACCAACAAGACATGACGAATCAGCCGCTTAGCGTAGCTCGCTAGGCGGCTTTTTCGTGCGCTGGGAAAAAACTGGGAAAATACTGGGAAAACTCCACACGGCTGGCGGGCTACTTCAGGCCCTCGGGTAGATCGATCTCGGCGCCCAGCTTGGCGAAGACCAGGGCGCGCATCGCGGCCACCAGTGGCGTCGGCCCCAGCGAACACCTCGCCCCGGTCGCGCTCACCGGGCACACGGCATACCAGCGTTCATGCTCGCCATACTGCTGGCCGGTGTGGGTGTGGAGCTCGATCAGGTGCTGCTCGATCAGTGGGCCGCCCTGGCTCCAGTCGGTGGATGGCGAGTAGACATCTGGCCATCCGTCAGACGTGCGGCCCTTGAGGCCGATATGCTGTGCCCCGTTCGGCATGCCGATGATGTCGAGCTCTATTCCTGTCACTTGGGCCACAGCCCAATCGAGGGCAGCGCCCTCCAACTCTCTTACCCGCATCACGACACTCCTTCCAGTAGGGCGGCCATGCCCTTGCCCGGGCCTTTGGCATCCTGCCAGCGGATCCCGTGGCCGTCGAGGTAATGCTGGGTCATGCTCTCGTCGGCGTGGCCCATCAGCACCTGGATCTCGCCGAGGTCGGCGCCGCTGTCCTCGAGCAGCTTGGAGCCGAGCGAGCGGATCTCGTGGAAGGTGGGCCGCTGGCGCGGTTCCAGCCTGGCGATCTCTGGCACCTTATCGCGCAGGCGGGCGAAGGTCTTGGAGAGCATGTCATCGGTGACCCGGCTCCAGTGGTTCCGGGCTCGGGTCTCGGCAGTGATGCGCTGGTGCACTCGGTGGACGATGTAAGGCGAGACCGGAGGCACCAGGCGCGAGCGCTGGATGATGTCCTCGATGGCCGGTGTCACCTCGATGGCCACGTAGGCGCTGTGGCTGCGGGTGCGAGTCTTCTTCCTTATATAGCGAAGGCGCCCATCGACGATGTGGTCGTAGCGGGCGGCGGCGACCTCGGCGCGGCCGAACAGGCAGACCAGGGCGAGCTCCATGGCGATCTGGAACCAGGGCTCGGCCTGCTCATAGATGGCCTGGAACTGCCCGGGGGTGAGCCGGCGGCGCTGCTTGGTGTAGCCGGCATCGCTCTTGGCGGTGGGCTCGATGGGGTTGTCTTCCATCCAGCCCTTGGTGCGTGCGTACTGGAACACCTGGACCAGCAGGGCGCGGTGGTAGCGGTAGGGCTCGCCCTTGTAGTGCTCGTCCAGGTACTCGGCGCACCAGCGGGTAGTGATCTGTTCGAGGGGCATCTCGCCGCGGTCCTTCGCCAGGCGGGCGAGGGCGTAGCGCTTGTTGCGGCGCGTGCCGGCGGCCAGCTGGGTGGCGTTGTCGACCCGGTCGCGCTGGAACGCCTCGATGGCGGCGCCCAGGGTGAGCCCGCCAGTACCTTCCACTCGGGCAACGAGGTCGGTGCCCTTCACCAGCCGCGCGTTGAGCACCCGCGCGGCGGCCTGGGCCTTGGCCTTGTCGCTGCCCATGCCGTGCTTCTTGCCGGTGCGCGGGTTGCGGTAGGTGTAATAGCCCGCGGACTCGTAGAGGTTGGGCTCGAGCCCGCGGTGCTTGCGCTTGCGCGGCCTGGCTGCCATCAGCTGGTCTCCATCTCCTCGAGCACCTGGTCGGCGAGCTCGTTGCCGGTCATCAGCTTCTCGGCATCGAGGTCGATGTACCAGACCCCGCCGATGCGCTTGGCCGGGACCGTGCCCTCCCGGCACCACTTGCGGATGGTGGACATGGCCGGCGGCGTGCCGGCGAACCGGGCCTTCCGCCACTCCTCGGGCTTCATCAGCTTTCCCATCAGTCTAGTCTCCCGTCATCCTCGCGCCGCCCGGGCCATGCCCGCGGCCTTCCCGCCACTTCCTCTCCTGCTCGGCCTGGGCGTCGCTGGCGGCCTGCCGGCGCCTCTCCCTCTCCGTCTCGATGGCCTCCGGCACGCCCGGCGTTCTCTGCATCGCCTCGATGGCGCTCTGAGCCCGCTCCAGCTTGGCGCGCAGCCTATCGATTACTCGCCCGGCCACCTCGGCCACCTCCCACTCGCCCTTCGGCGTCTCGCCGTCCGCCTTCACCCGCCCCAGGCCGTAACAGCCGCCGCAGGGGCGGTCCTTCCGCCGCTTGATCTGGTCGGTGCCGCTGCCGTGGCAGACCGGGCAGGCGTCGGCGGGGATCTCCTGCCACTCGGCATCCCAGCGCGCCTGCTCGATGTAGTGGGTGGCCGGCGGCTCGACGCTCAGGTCGAGGTAGATCACCAGCGTCTGGCCGGCGAGCTGGCCCTCGCCCTGGGCGGTGCCGATCCGGGCCGCCCGGGTGCCGTGCTGGGTGTGGAGGTGCGTTGGCTTCACTCGGAGGGCTCCTCGGCTTGGCGGCGGAGTTGTTTGGCGAGGCAGTCAACAAACGCGACGCCAGCGGACCCCAGCTCCTCCCGGTACTCCTCAAGCAGTTCTGCCTGCCATTCGGCCCTGCGGCGGGCGAGGGAGGTGGCTGGGGCTTCGTCTAGCATCTCGGTCCAACCGCCGAAATGGTGATGTTCGTTGCAGAACTCGACAGCTTCGCGCAGCCGCTCCATATACACCGACAGGCCCTCGGCCGCCTCGAGGATGCGCTCGGCCCGCCCCTGGTGCGGTTCGTCCGGCACGCCCAGCGCCTTGGCCACCAGGTCCAGCACGGTCGCCTGGTCGCGGGCATAGTCGGCGGCGGCATCACGCTTGGCCTCTAGCTGCTGAATCCTTACCTCGGCCAGGGCCAGCGCACCGGCGAGGCCCTGCTGGTCATACGGGCAGCCTGCCAAACCGCCATTCCCGCAGACAGCGCACCCGCTGCGAGGGTATGGCTCTCCCCGCGCTTGCAGTACGTTGCGGCAGTTGTTGGGGCGGTGCTTCGGTTGATCGCTCATCCCTTCCTCCCGGCCTTGGCGGCCTCGTTGATCTTGTCTCGCCAGCTGTCGATGCCTTCCTGCCCCCCAGGTGTGCGGGGCGTGACACTGGCGCTGTATCGGGCAGCGGGCGCAGCCGCGCCCACCCTGGTAGTGGCGCTCGCAGGTGTCGAGGGCGAGCGGTGAAAGCTCAGTCATGTGCGGCCACCTGTGCCGGCACCGGGACGGGCAGGGCGTGCTGGCGCCGGCACAGGTGGCCCTGCTTGATCAGTTCCTCGCGCAGCTCCCGGGCGGCGCCGGGGGTGAGCCGGTGGCGGATGGGCGCCATGCAGCGCCGGCAGAACAGCGTGGCGAAGGGCTGGCCCTGGCTGCGCCCCACGGACCAGGTGATGGAGCAGGTCATGCCGGCACCCCCAGGGCTCGCCTGGCCCGCTTCAACTCCTTGCCCTTCGGCTTGATCACCTCGACCACTCGGGCGCTGGGGCACTGCCAGGAGAGCCCGGCCTCGGTGCAGTCGGGATCCGGTTCAATCTCGCCGACCGGCTGGCACTGGTAGACACGCCCGTCAGGCCAGGCACAGGCATACAGCAGTGCCGCCGGGTAGCTGGTGGTCAGGTAGACGCGATCCTTGCGGTGGACGCCAGCCGCACCGAACTCGGAAAGCGAAGGCGCGCCAGTTTCGTCGGGAGGCAGCAGGCGGTCACCGTGGCGACGTCCAGCCGGCCCGCCGTGGTAATAGATGGTCATGCCTCGTCCTCCCTAAGCCACGCCTGCCGCACCAGCTCCCACGCCTGGCGGTCGCAGTCCATGCCCAGCGGGCGGTAGGCGCGGCCTTCGGCCCGGGCTTTGTCGTCGTCCTCGAACTCGCGCTCCAGGTCGCGCTGGATCACCCGACGGGTGTGGGCGGGGATCGTCGGCCAGGCCTCGGCGAGCTGCTGGGCGAACGCGGCGGCGGCGATGGTCTTGCGTCCGTAGCAGTAGCGGGCTGCGAAGATAAGCAGCTCGTGGGCGTCGAAGGCGAGAAGGTGCTGGTGGCTGTTGTCGATCGTCATGCCGTCATCTCCCCGCGGCTGATGCCTTGGGCAAGCTCCAGGGCGGCCCGAGCTTTCTCCGCGATCACCATCCTGTTGTGCCCGGTGGCGCTGCCGTCCACGGCGATGCGCTCAATGCTCTCCAGCGCCTCCTCGAGTTGCTGGCAGACGCGCAGCCGGTTGCCGTCGAAGTCCACCGCGACAAGCTCGCCGCCGTTGATCTTGGTGTCGGCACGGTAAGCGGGCCATTCGCCCTCGGGGTAGCGCACGACGAGAGTGTGGGTATGGATCATGCCTCGCCCTCCATCGCCTTGGCGGCCTTGCGCACGATCGCTGCGGCCATCTTGCGGCGGGCGGCCTGGCCTTCCTTGCCCCTGAGTTCAATGAGCAGATCCAGCGCGAGCGTGGCGGCCTCGGCGGTGCGGTGGGCCAGCATCCCCTCCAGGCTGATCTGGGCGTCGCTGACGCTGGTGTTGAGCAGGGCTTGTAGGCTCATGTCAGTCTCCCTTGATGCGTTTGGTGTCGCCCTGGGGCAGGAAGTCAGAGGGCAGGGCCTGGCCGGTGGCCTTGGCATACTCCACTTCGATCTTGGCGGTGCCGATGATGGCGCTGGCCACCTGGCTGACGGCCTTGGCGCGGGTCACCTCGCGCTGCAGGGCCTCGTCGGTCAGCTCCTCGCCGTTGGCGTCGTCCTTGAGGCGCTCCAGTTGGAGGAAGAGGTGCTCGCGCAGGTCACTGACACTTGTCTTCATGGGGGTGGCTCCGGTTGTTGATCATGCGGTTGAGGGCGCCCTTGAGCTGCACCACCTGGCGCAGCTCGGCGGGGAAGCGCAAGTAGGTGTTGCGGCGCATCAGGTCGCTGCGGCTGACCAGCTCGAGGTTGTCGATGGCGGTGTTTGCCTTGTCGCCGTCGCGGAAGACCAGGGCATGCCCGGGCGGTACCGGCTGGCCGGTGTGCGCTTCCCACACCAGGTGGTGCACCATGCGCCAGTCGCGGGGCGGGTAGCCGATGTCGGTGACCTTGCGCTGGAGGTAGCCGTCAGAATTCACGCGCTCGCTGCCGACCGGGGCGTAGCTGTGGGGCTTCTGCCTCTTCTGGAAGCGGGTGTGCTTGCCGCCGATGTCGATCCCCTTCATACCCTTGTTCCAGGGGCGCTGGCCGGGCTTGAACGCGGCACTGTGGCGGGCCTTGTGAGCCTCGCTCTTGCGCACGCCGAGCTTGATGGCCTGGTTCTTGATGCTGGCCTCGCTGCGCCCGAAGATCCGCGCCAGGGTGGCGTTGGTGTCGTCCGGGTAGAGGCGGGCGAGCAGGTCGAGGTCGTCATCGCTCCAGGGGCGGAAGTCGTTACGACAGGGCATCGGTCACCTCCACCTCGTCCGGCCTTGGCTCGCAGGGCACCCGGCCGGAGTAGGTCACGCAGGCCTCGGTGTCGTGGTCGTGAAAGCGGCAGGGGATGGTGGCTTCTTCCACCATCTGGAGATGCGCCACCTGGCGCTGCAGCTGGCGCAGGGCCTCGATGATCTGCAGCACGGTGGGCCAGCCGAGGGTGACGCCGCCCTGGCCCTGGCGGGCGCGGGCGAGCTCCAGGAGCTTCTCGGGGTCGATGCGGGTCAGGTCAGCCATGGTGGGGCCTCCAGTAGTCGACGCTCAGAGCGTGAAGGTCGGCGGCGGCGGCATCGCTGCGCCAGGTGGCCAGGCGAGGCTGAGCAGCAGCCAGGCCAGCAGTGCGGCGTCGAGCAGCCAGATCAGCGTGGTGGATGGATGCATAGCGGTATCCTCCGGCGGCGCGCGGGGACTGGCCGTGGTGCTGGTCCTGGTTGGCGATGGCGTTGCCGCGCAGAGCGGGCCAGCCCCCCGCCTGTAGGCGTTGCCCCAGGGCGTTGCAGGGCAGGTCGGTGGTGCGGATCTCCAGGGCGGTCATGCGCGGGCCTCCTGTTGCTGGCGCTGGGCGCGTTGGCGACGGGCCTGCAAGGTGCGCAGCCGGGCGCGCCGTTCGGTGGCGTTGCGCTTCAGCTCCTTGCGTAGCCCCTGGCCCTTCTCCTGGATGCGGCTGTGCACCCAATGGCGGCTGACGTGGTGGCCGTGTGCGGCGAGCCGCTCGACGATCTGCGGCACCGTCATGCGCTCCACCTCGATGCAGTCACGGATGATGCGCTCGGCCTCGGGGATGATCCGGCGGTTGCGGCCGCGGCGGTTGGGATCGCGCAGCCCGATGCGCTCGGTGGCGCCGCGCACCTGGGTGTAGGTGCGGCCCATCTCGGTGGCGATCTGCTCGTAGGTGAGCCCCTGCTCGAGCAGCTGCTCCAGGCGGTCGTAGTCCTCACGGGTCCAGGGCTCGCCGCACATGGTGGCGCGCCGCTGGCCGCTGGCGCCGAGGTGGTAGAAGACGCCGTGCTTGACGCTCCGCCAGCTGCGGCCCATCCGCTCGGCGATCTCGGTGTAGGTCAGGGCCGGGTCGGTCTGCTCCACCAGCTGCCGCAGGCGGGCGATCTCGGGCTCGGTCCAGCGCTTCCAGGTCTTGGCCATGGCGCCCTCCTCACTGCTGCGCCAGCTGGCGCTGGTCATATCCCGCCGGCCACAGCCCGGGGCAGTGCTCGGCGGCGATCTCGTCGTAGTCGGGGTGGCCGGTGCGGTGCTCGGGGCGGATGCCGCGAGACTCCTCCACCAGCCATGTGGCGACGCCCTGGCAGTAGACCTCGCGCTCGGCCTGGGCCACGTCCTGGTCGTAGGTGTTGAGGGCCATCACCGCGCCGATCAGGCCGGCGACGATGGCGATCCACATGGCGCGGTTGAGCAGGTAGGGGATCATGCGAGCACCTCAAGCGTGGTGGTGAGGGCGCCGGTGTGGCGCTCCACGTAGTCCATGGCGGCCCAGGTGGCGTAGGCCACGCCCAGGGCGAGCAGGCCGAGGTAGATCAGCGCGCCTTTCATGCCGTCGCCTCCGCGGGCTGGGCCGGGGCGGGGGCGCCGTCGATCAGCTCCTGGAGCGCGGTGCAGAGGTGGCCGAGCTGCTGGGCGCTCTGCTGGCGCTGGTCCTCGGTGCTCTCTGGCCCGGGAATGGCGACCGACACACGCAGGCCAACTCCGTCCAGCCAGCGGGCGTTGATGGGCTTGGTCCAGACCTGCACCTCCTGCCCGCCGTGAGCGGCGATGTTGTCGCGCACCTCGCAGCTGGCGTTGTGCTGGCCCAGCAGGTTGAGCACGACGACCTGGCTCTGGGCGCGCATCAGGTTGAGGGTGAAGCCGTCCTGCAGGCCGGCGTCGTGCAGGGCCTGGCCGGCGGGGGTGCGGTTGGCGTTGGTGAATTCCATGGTCAGATCCTCCGGACCCAATAGCGGTTGCCGAGGTCCACGGCCAGGCCATCGAGGAAGGCCTTGCGGTGGGGTGGGCGAATGGTGGCCAGGCGCAGGCGGCCGCGGCGTTGCGGGTGGCCGCGCTCGCTGATCTCGACGTTCAGGATCATGCGCTCGGCTGCCTGTGCGGTGACGGTGGTCATGCGTACACACTCCCGAGATCACGCCGGGCGACCCGGCTGGTGGCGGTAACGGGCTGGCGGCGGGTGACCGGCTGGCGCACGCGCATCAGCTCGTCGCTGTCCTGGTTCAGGCTGCTGACGATCAGCGCCAGCACGAGAGGGGCGATCCAGCCGCGGCGGATGGCCTCGGCCACGGCGGCGGTGACCCGGTAGGCGCCGACCTTGTGATAGGCGCGGTCGAGCCCGTGGCGCACGGTGGCGGGGCTGCGCCCGGTGGCCTTGGCGATCTCCTTGCGGGTCATGCCGGCGGCGGCATGCAGGAGGTAGGTGGCCTCCATCAGCGTGAAGCCGGGGGCGGCGCGCTCGTCGTGAGCGATGGCCTTCCAGTTCCCGAGGGTGATTTCCATGGCGGCCTCCGTGGGCGGCGTGTGTTGATGCACTTAATATAGGAAAGCCTGTTTTGTGGGTCAACAGGAATACCTATATTTTTTCACCCGGCCATGAAAAAGCCCGGCGCGGGGCCGGGCTGTAGGAGATCGCTTACATGGTGTGGAGGTGGTGGCCTACGGTGCTGGCGCACGGTGTGGGCCATGCTGTGGGGGTGGCGCAAGCCGAATGCGACCCGCGGGCCGCCGGAAGACGCCGCGCCACGCCTTGCCCCGCGCCCTGGTCATGGATGGCCAGGGCGTTACTGTGTGCGTATCGAGGATGGGGTAAAGTGGATTACAGCTGGTTGCGCAGGCAGCGCAGGTAATAGGTGTTCGAGAACTCCGTCGTGATTCTCTGCTGGTATTCTCGCGAGGAGAAGCGCGGTTCATCGAAGGCCGCGATGATCATCTTCTTGATCCAGTCTTCCCCTTGTGAATGCGCCATCATCGCACTGATGCCGGTGCCTGTCTGGCGAGCCTTCATGACCTCGCGGGCCAGCTTGGAGACCACAGCGCACTGACCCTCCTTGGTCTTGGGGGGCTCTGGCGGCGGTGGTGGTGGCGGCGCGGGCTCACCAAATTGGCGCTTGAGGGTGCCTTCTGGGCAGGGATCGCCCTGGTAGTAGGTTCGGCCGTTGATTTCACAGTGATAGCCCGCCTGCGCCTGGGCCATTAGCGGCACCAGCAGCAGGGTAGCAGCGACAGCGGTGGCGCGAAGCATGGGATCAGCTTGCGGGCAGGAAGCGCATGATGGCGAAGACAAGGCCAGCGACGGTGATGATTGTGCCGACGTTCCACATGATCATCTGACGACCGAGCGAGTGCATCTCGCCGCGGACCTTTTCGACTTCCAGGCGCACGTCGTTCAATCCATCGCGAGTCGCATAGGTTGCCTTGATGGTGGCCAGATCCTCACGGACGACCCTCATATCACCCTCCAGGTGCTCGACTCGTGCTGTCAGGTCGCTCATGGGCGGCTCTCCTCCATCGTTGCCGCCAGTATAGCCGCTTCGCCTGCGCTTGCGGTAAGGGGCTAAATTGATGGGTTCACGCGCCATCGTTCACCCCCAGCGACAGGCCATCCACCACCAGGTCCTTGAGGAACCAGCTGACGTTGCCGCAGCAGTAGCAGGCCACGGCCAGGAAAGGCACCGGGTCGAACCCTGGCGGGTGGCCGATCTGCTGCATGAACTCGTAGGCGTCGCCCTCTTCCTCGCCCAGCGGGCTTAGCGCAGTGTCGCCACAGGCAGGGCAGCGGCCTTGCAAGGGTGTGGCGGTATACACCCAGTCGATCAGCGCCTCCGTGGACACGCGGACATCACGCTTGTCGTTGGTCACAGGAAGTTCTCCACCCAGAAGACCCGGCCGAGGATGCGCGGGGCCTCGGGATCGTTGGTGTGGTAGATCTCCTCGGGGTACTCGGCGGTGTTCTCGCTGACCACACGCATGCGGCCCGGAGGCAGGCGGTAGAGGCGCTTGATGCGCAGCATGCCGTCGTGGTCCAGGGCGTAGACCTGGCCGTCCTGGATGGTGCGGCTGCCCTTGTCGATGCCGATGGTGGCGCCGTCCTGGATGGCGGGCGTCATGGAATCGCCCTTGGCCACGGCCAGGGCGGCGTTCTCGGGGCTGACGCCTGAGCGCGCCAGACGGGGCAGCGAGAAGCGCTCCTGGGCGCCGTGGTTCTCGATCACCTGGGTGGCTCCATTCCCTGCGGCGAACTCTACTTCCCTGTAGATCGGCAGCCACACCTCGTCGGGGCGCAGCGGCTCGTCGCCTTCCACTATCTCCACATCGACCATCTCGGCGTTGCTTTCGACAGCGCGCCGGGGGCGCATCTCGCTGACATTGCTCTCCATCTGGCCTTCGCCGGTGGCGAGCCAGTGGGGGTCGACCTTGCATGCGTGCGCGATCTGCACCAGGTAAGCGCTAGAGCGCGAGTCCCCCTTCTCCAAGTCGGAGATGGTGGCCTGCTTAAGCCCAACCGCTTTGCCTAGCTCGGTCTGCGTCAGCTTCGCGTGTTTTCGGGCACGCCTTACCCGTTCGCCAATGCTCATATCCACGGAAGATATAGGCGCCCCTATACGCTTGCAAAAAGGAGTTCCTATCTCTACCTTATAGGCATTCCTGTTTTCAGCGAGCGCGCAGCACATGGATCAGACCATCGAACGACTCATCAAGCACTTTGGAACCCAGGAGAGCACTGCTGAAGCTCTTGGGGTTAAGCAGGGCACGGTTTCGGGATGGGTGCGTGGGAAGCATGGGATCTCTCCTGCGGTGGCTCTGCGCGCCGAGCGCCTGACTGGCGGCCGTTTCACGGCGGCGGAGCTATGCCCGGCGGTGTTCGGTGATGAGGCCCTCCAGGCCGCTGCCGATTGATCCCAGCTTATGCCACCGCCCGAGGTTTCGCCGCGGGCCCCGGTGGCCCTGATCGAACGTACAGGGGTTTTGCCATGCAGCACCACGACCACCAGAAGCAGTGCTACGCGCTGATCACCGAGACCACCCGCCTGCAGGAGCAGATCCAGGATCGTGCTGAGCGTGAGGCCACGCCCAGCGCGCACACCTGCCGCCTGCTGGGCCGCTACCACGACGCCATGGCCCAGCTGCTGGCGCTGCGCCCGGCTCACGATGCGGAGGCCAAGGCGCGCCAGGTGCGTACTGGGCAGCAGCACAAGGCTGAGGCCGGCGAGTGGTGGGCGAGGGCGAAGGCCCTGGTGGAGGGAGTGTCATGAGCATTATCACCAAGCTCTACGACCGCCTGACCGGTGTGCTGGGGCGGGACTGCCAGGGGAGGCCGCTGCGGCGTGGCGATCGCGTCGAACCGGCGGTGCCTCCGCATAAGTGCGACGAGCTCGCCCAGGGCCCGGGTGAGGTGATTGGTATCAAGCCAGGATCCGCAAACGTCAAGGGGTTAAGACCGCGCCTGATGGTCCGCAATGCCAACGGGGTGGCCCATGGTGCCCCCGAGTGTTGGCGCCGGCTGGATGACGACGAGAAGGCGAGCTGGCGCCTGGTGGCCAAGGCCACGGGCTGGCAGCCACGCACGGTACCGCAACGCGACGAGGTAGAGGCATGAGCCTGGCAGCAATGCACTGGGCACGGCAGACGATGCGCCACGCTCCGGCCAGCGTGAAGGCCCCGGCGCGGCTGGCGCTGATGCTGCTGGCCGACTACGCCGACGAGGATCACGTGAGCTGGCCTTCGCTGGGCACCATGGCCGAGGAGATGGGCTGCTCCAAGCGCAGCGTGCAGCGCGCGATCGACGCCCTGGAAGACCACGGCCTGGTGGCGGTGGAGATTCGGCACGCGGCGAACGGTCGGCAGCAGTCGAACCGCTATCGGCTGGCCGTTGGGGGAGGGTGTCAATCTGTCACCCCCTCTACATCTGACCAATTAGGGGAGGGTGACAATCTGACACCCTCCGAGGGTGACAAATTGGCAGGGGAGGGTGACAGCCCTGTCAGGGGGAGGGTGACACCGGTGTCACCCCTTGAATCTACCACTAGGACTCTACCCCCCTCTCTCTCTGACGCGGGCGAGGCGCCGAGCGTGTTCGACCGAGCGGCGGACCTGGACGACCAGGGCGAGCCGATCGAGCCCGAGGTAGGCGAGACCTCGCCCCAGCCCCTGGCGGACCACGTGGGCCGCAAGACCTCGATGACCCTCGAGTGGGAGCCGGAGCCCGCCGCCTGGCAGCGCGCCTGCTGGGAGCGTGGGCTGGCGCCGGATGCCGATGTGCACCAGGCGCTGATCGACTTCCGCGATCACTTCGCCGCCCGCCCCGGGCGTGTCGAGACCCCCGCTGACTGGACCCGCCGCTTCGCGCGCTGGGTCGCCGAGAACCTGCAACGCCAGCCGGCGCAGTCCGCCACCACCGGAGGTGCCCATGCCAACGCAAACCGCCGCGAGCGTACTCCAGCGCGCCGTCTCACCGCAGCAGAGGCGCGTGCACGTGACCGAGCCCGCCATGAGCCAGGAGGCGCCGTCTACGAGGGGGAGCACCATGCCCTCGGTCACTGAGCAGGACATGGACCTGGTGTTCGACGCCCTGGGCGCGATGTACGGGGCCAAGTTCAGTAGCCAGTGGGGTGCCTACGACGAGGGCGGCGTGTGGCTGGCCGAGCTGGCGCACCTGAGCCGCAGGCACCTGGAGCGGGGCATCCGCCGCCTGCGCCAGCAGGTGCGCGAGGCAGCCCGGGCCGGCGACGAGGCATGGCCGCCCCAGCCGGTGGCTTTCGCCGCGCTGTGCGAGCCGCGCCCGGAGGATCTGGGCATGCCGGCGGTGAGCGCCGCGTGGCGAGAGGCGGCGGGGCATGCCCACGCGCCCTCCGAGCACGCCTGGAGCCACGAGGCGGTGCGCCTGGCCGGCCAGGCCGTGGGCTGGTGGGAGCTGACTCATGGGGGCGGCGAGACCAAGGCCGCACGCCTGGAGAATCGCTTCGCGCGGGAATACACCGCCCTGGTCAACCGGGTGATGGCCGGCGAGGAGCTCACGCCACGCCAGCTGCTCGAGCACGACGGCAGTCGCAGCGCCGCCGAGCTGGCGGAGCGCGCCGGCCGGGAGGCGGCACAGCAGCAGGCGGAGGCCGCGGGCCTGCCGGATCGCATGAACGCCGACCAGGGGCTGCGCAGCCTGCGGGCGGCATTGGGGAGGGGCTGACCATGGGTGCACTGGCACAACCGACATCGAACGAGATCAAGCGCGAGGGGCTCGCCGACGTCCGCCGCTCAGGCCGCACCGCCCGGCAGCAGCTCAAGATCCTGCACACGCTGTTCTGGCATGCGGTGGGCGAGGGGGCCACTCGGCAGCAGCTCGCCGAGGCGCTGGAGATCCCGCTTTCGAGCATCTGCGGGCGCTGCTCCGAGCTGCTCGACCTGGATCTGATCGAGCCGATCGGTACCCAGGGCAAGCCGGCCCGGCAGGTGCTGGCGATCAGTGACAAGGGCAGCGCGTGGCTGGTGGCGCAGGAGCATGCGCAGGCAGAGGAGGTGGGGCCGTGATCTCAATGGATCTCTTTGGTGGGCTTCCTGAGCATCGGCAGATCCTGCTCTCCTACGGCGGCGGCAAGGACAGCACGGCCATGATCGCCATGGATCTCAACCGTGATGCAGCCGCAAGCTACCTCGGCATCACCAGGGAGGTGCTCGACAAGGCCCTGCCAGTCTTCGACCGCGCTGTGTTCAGCGATCCCGGCGCCGAGTTCGGCGTCACCTACCAGACCATCGACCGCGTCAAGCTCGAACTCGGCGCCCGCCTGGTCATCACCCGGCGGGAGGGCGAGACGATCGCCGAGTGGTGCCACCGCCTGGGCATCGTCCCGATCATGCCCGGCGGCGCCCACGTCTGCTCCAAGAAGTTCAAGGGAGACGTCCTGGCGGCCTGGGCCAAGGCCCAGGGTATCACCGAGCCCGTCTGGCTGATCGGAATCGAGGCCAACGAAGGCCGTCGGGCTAAGCGCTTCACGCCACCAGCTGGCGATACCGCTGAGTACCGTTACCCGCTGATCGATCTCGGCCTGACCCGGGAGGATATTGACGGCCTCCTGGTGCACCTGGGCTGGCCCAACGTCCACAAGTCCAGCTGTACGTTCTGCCCCTACATGGCCGAGTGGGAACTCCGCGACATGTACTGGAACCACCCCGAGGAGTGGGCACAGGTCGCCGAGATCGAACGCCGCTTCAAAGAGGTGTCCCGGCTGAAGCACCAGGCATGGATCGATGCCGGCGAGCCGCTCAATTCCGGCGGGAGAGCGCCACCTGGAATGTGGCGCAAGGACAGCTGGGCCGCGGGCGCCCGCCTTTTTGCCAAGACCATCAACGGACGTCGCTTATCGGTCCAGGAATGGGCGGAACGCTTCGAAAACCTGATAGCGAGGGAAGCCGCATGAAACCCATCGACATCGAGAACCTGATCCTGCTGAAGCTGAGCCGGGCGACACCCATGACGATCGCTAAGCTGCAGCGACTGCTGAAACCAGCCCAGGGCAAGGGGCCGATCTGGCGCCAGGTGGCTAACGCGGTGTATCGCCTGGAGCGCCAGGGGCTGGTGCACATCGTGGGGGACGAGCTTGCCGGCGACGTGTCGCTGCCGATCTTCGGGCTGTCGCAGGCCGGCAAGCTGGAGGCACAGCGGGTGGCCTCGCTTCGCCCGGGAGCGCTGGCGGTGCCGCAGGCGGAAGGGGAGGCGGGTCATGCGTGAGTGTGCTTCTCCGAACTGCCATGGGCTGGCTGCCCACCCAAGTCGCCTGTGCTGGTGCTGCCGCTGCCGACGTGAAGCCCAATTCGCCGCCGAGGATGCGTTGGGGGATGCGATGGCGCGCCGTCGCGGCCTGGGGGCGAGCTCCACCGCCTGTGATGAACAGCTGGCCCCAGGCTTCGATGACCCGGATGCGCCGGTTGACGACGGCCTGACTGAGGCAGGAAGGCGCATCGCGAAAGCCTGGGGAATCGAGAATTATCATCTGGCCAGCTTCCCGGTGGACGATCCGGCCCAGGGCCGCAAATTCGACCATGACAAGCCGCGCTTCGACCTGCTGGTGGAGGGCATGCCCCGCGCGCTGGAGGAGGTCGCCATGGTGCTGACCTTCGGCAGCCAGAAGTACGCCGACCACAACTGGCAGCACGTCGACCGGGCGGCCCAGCGCTACCTGGCCGCGGGCATGCGCCACGAGCTGGCGCTAGCCACCGGTGAGACCCACGACCCGGAGACCGGCGCCCACCACCTGGCGCACAAGCTGTGCTGCGATCTGTTCCGGCTCGAGCTGGCGCTGCGGGACGAGGAGGTGACATGCAGATGACCACCACCGCACCCCTTCGTCGACCCAGCACCCGGCTGTGCCCGGGCTGCGATCGCCACCGGCCCCACGGCCACTTCTCCGAGGCGGTGATCCTCGACAAAGACCCGCAACGCTGGCGCCGGGTGGAGCACGACGTGTGTCGCGCTTGCCGTGCCGGATCCGTCGCGGCACCGGGGAGGGCGATGCGATGACCTTCCTTCTGGATGCCTTCCTGGTGCTGCTGTGCTTCGGCCTGGTGGTGGCTCTGCTGGTGCTGGATATGGTGATGACGCTGCAAGAGGAGATCCGCCGTGACGACTGAGACCAAGGGCGGCGGCATCGCTCGCCAGGCGGCGATGCTGTGCGAGGAGCCGGCCTTCCGGCTCTACCTGGACCATCGGCGTCGGCAACGGTTGTCGCTGACTCGCCAGCAACTGCCGGACGGCACCCATACCGGTGAGGATGCCGCTGATGCGATCCGCCAGGCGTGCGGGGTGAACAGCCGGGCGCAACTGGACCACCTGCCCGAGGCGGCCAGCATGTTCGGCCGCATTGTGCGCGATTTCCACCGCTGGCGCGGGAGGGTGGGCCAATGATCGTCGAGCGTGCCGAGGAGCTGATCAATGAGCGCCGGTTCTGCGAGTGGCTGGACGCGACTCAGGCGCATGGCTCGGGCTGGCCGCACAACCGCACCTCGGCGCTGGCCTGGCTGCTGGAGGAGTGCGAGATCGACTGTCTGCGCAGCCTGCGGGTGGACCCGGAGGCTGCGGCAACCTACGAGCAGATCGAACGGCGCTTCGCCGCCTGGGACCGCAACGGGGAGCTGGAGGTATGAGCCTGCCGAGACGCAAGAAGGTGCCGACGCTGGCGCAGATCAAGCGCAACCCGCCCCCGGGAGCGAAGGGCTACCGGCGACCGGACGAGAAGGGCAAACGCAAACCAGGGCAGGGGAGGCGCTGATGGAGGTCTGGATGCCGTGGCCGCCGAGCACCAACCGCATCTGGCGCAACGTGGGCAAGCGCACGCTGCTGAGCAAGGAGGCTCGGCTGTTCCGCAATCGGGCCCGGGGCGAGCTGCTGGCGCAGGGTGCGGCCAACCGCCAGCTGGCGGGCCGTGTGGCGGTGGAGGTGGTGCTGTATCCCAAGAACGGCCGGGCCTTCGACATCGACAACAAGCTGAAGGCGCTGCTGGATGCGCTGACGTTCAGCCGGGTGTGGCTGGATGACGGGCAGGTGGACGAGATTCGGGTGGTGAGGGGGCCGCAGCAGGAGGAGGCGCGGGCCCGGGTGACGATCATGGAGATGGCAGGAGGCGAGCATGGGCATGGCACTGGCGAGGCTGACGGAGGCGGCGACGATGACGCGTGACGAGTGGCAGCGGGTGGCCAACCCGTGGCGGATCGTGGAGGCGGCCCAGGAGGACGAGGCGGCGCGGGATGCGGCGGTGGTGCGCATCATCGACACCTGCCTGGAGCTGCAGCTGGTGCGCCGGCATGACAGCGTGGGGTATCAGCCTTTCTCGGTGACGGGGAACATTCCGATGCCTGGCTCGGGCAAGGCGATCGACCAGGCGATGATGGCGGCGGAGAAGTATCGACCGGACAGCGAGTGGCATCAGGCGTGCGCGCGGCTGCTGGACTGGCTGCCCCGGCGACAGGCGGCGGCAATGATGCTGCAGGCGGCCCGGGTGCGCCCCGGGGTGGTGGGGGATTGCCAGTGGGCGGTGACAGCGCGGCAGATGGTGGAGCGCCAGGAGGTGCTGCTACGCAGCCTGGGGATGCGGGAGCATGTGACCCGGCCGTTCGAGAGCGTGAGAGCCCTGCAGGAATGCGCGGCCAGGGCGCGTGGTCGGCTGCGGGAGTGGTTGGCTGTCGGCGCGACACAAGATGTTGACGAAGTGAGGGGTTAGCGCTACCTTATGGAGTAGGCTGCTGGCGCTTCGCGCTGAAAGCCGCCCCTTCTCGACGCCCCGCCCGGTTCTGCCTGGCGGGGCGTCTTGCATACCGGCCCCTCGCTACCATCTGCGGTAAGGCGACCGTGGGGCCTGTAGCTGCCACCCTCAGGCGGCGTGCCTCATGCTTCGGCAGAAAGAAGCTTACGGCGGTGATGAGGGGTATCCCGCCAGCCACCACATACCCGCCAAGCCTCTGCCAGGGGATGGGAATGCCCGTCCGGCGGCACGCTTAAATCGTGCGGGTTTTTCAACACGGCGCCCGGACGAACCAATCGGAGATCCCGAACGGTTCGGCTCGGGCGTTCTTTATGCCGGCCTGCGGACTTGCCCCTCCGCCCTGGTAAGGGCCGGCACCCTTCACCCGGTGCGGGGTGATCCCTCGGCCACGGATGGCCACCTCTTTCGTGATGACGCCGCCACCTGGTGTCCTTGCCCGCTCGGCGGGCTCTTTCTTCTGCCGGTGATGTCATGCCCCAGGTCTCTCGCCACTTCAAGCGCCGCGAATTCGCGTGTGCATGCGGCTGCGGCTTCGACACTATCGACTCCGAGACGCTGCGCATCCTGGAGGCGGTGCGGCAGCACTTCGGCGCCCCGGTGGTCGTGACCAGTGCCGCGCGCTGCCGCCAACACAACGCCGATGTGGGCGGGGCCAGCCGCAGCCAGCACATCTACGGCCGCGCGGCTGACATCAAGGTGACCGGACACCCGGCGGCGATCGTCGCTGATTTCATCGAGGAGCAGTTCCCGTGGGCTAGTGTGGGCCGCTACCTGACGTTCACCCATGTAGATACCCGCACTCACGGGCCAGCTCGCTGGGGGCGCAATGCTTGACCCTAAGGATCCGGTGGATGTGTGGCAGCTGGTCTTCGAGCAGACGCCGGCGGTGCTGCGCTGGGTGCTGGGGGTGCTGACCATGGGCATCTTCACGCTGGCGGGCGTGCTTTACCGCTGGCACCGGGACGACCTCAAGGAAGTGCATGTGCGCATGGATCGCCTCGAGAAGCGCATGGAAGAGCGGCACGCCGAGACCAACCGGCTGCTCCTGCAGATCAGCAACAACACGAGAGGCAGATCATGAAGCGAATCATCTTCGCGCTGCTGGCGGCCCTGGCCGCCGCCGGCTGTGCCAGCATCGACTCACCGATGGATGACGGCTATCAGTTCGGCGACCTGACCGGCACTGTGCTGAGCCTGCAAGCCGAATACTGTGCCACCGCCGACCCGCGTGAGCGCGCCTTTCGCCTGGCGGCCCTGCGCGCTGCCGGTGTGCCTATTCCCCGCTCTGGTGCCTGTGCCGACATCCTCGCGCTGATGCCCGAGGTGGAGCTGGACATCGACACTGCCGAGACCGAGGCCGACCGGCGCCGTTTCGAGGAGATGCGCCATGCAGGTGGAGATCCCGCACCGGCTGCTGACGACCCGCGCGCCGAGTGATGCCCCAGCCCCCTGGGCCAGGCACGCCACTCGCTGGATGGTGGCATCTACCTGGGTGGTGATCGCGGACGGCAAGCGCTTCGAGATCCCGGTGGGCTTCGTGTTCGATGGCTCAAGCGTGCCGCGGCTGCTGTGGTGGCTTTGGCCGCCAGGCTATGCGCCGGCATGGGAGGCGGCGTGCTTCCACGACTGGTGCTATGCGTTCGGCTATCGCCGGGTGAGCAAGCGCTTCGCGGACGACGCCTTCCGCTCGATCATGCTCAGACAGGGGGCCAGGCCGTGGATCGCCCGCATCTTCCACGCCGCTGTATCACGGTTTGGGCGCGGCGGTTGGTAGCCCGCTGGTACCTGCGCGCCTTGGTGCTGCAGTACCTGCTGGCGCTGTGGTGGCACACCCGGAGGAAAAACCATGACCGCAAGAGAGCGCACCGCTGACACCATGCGGCGCAGTGCCGGCGGCGCTGGTGTCGGCCTGCCGGTGGTGCTGCACTGGCTGGCGCAGCAGGCCGGCATCGAGCTGCCGATGGACGTGGCCCTGGCCATGGCCGGCATGATCGGGCTGGCGCTTGGCAAGCTGCAGGACTGACCCATGCCCACCTGGATGCTCGCCGACCTGCCCGTGATCCCATGGTGCGGCGACCGCGAGGAGCTCACCGAGCAGGCGATCGAGCAGGTGGCCGAGGCCTGGCAGTTCGTCTGGGATGACGAGCGCAACCTGGTGATGCCGCACGACGACGACTGACCACTCCGCTGGGAGCCGAGGAGGTGATCCAGCATCTCCGGGCCGGGCGACGGAAACCCGGCACGCTGGCTACTCGCCGCGAGGCGATACGCCAGCCCTACATCGAGGTGATGGGATGCCACAGCGACCACCGCGGCCATGCCGCGCCCCAGGCTGCCCTGCCAAGACTACCGCGCGCCACGGCTTCTGCGACCAGCACGAACAGCAGGCCAGCGGCTGGCAACGACACCACCGAGGCAAGAGCAGCACTCAGCGAGGCTACGGCGCGCGCTGGCGCAAGCTGCGCGCCCTGGTCATGGAGCGTGACCGCTGGCTGTGTCAGCCCTGCCTGCAGCAGGGTATCGCCACCCCGGCGCACGCCGTTGACCACATCACCCCCAAGGCCCAGGGCGGCGACGACAGCCCCGGCAACCTCCGGGCGATCTGCCGGTCATGCCACCAGGCCAAGACCCAGCAGGAGGCCGCCCAGGCCCAGCACGGCGATGCCTGAGGGGGGAGGGGGTGGTCGGATCTCTACCAGCTGGCGCCGGAAAGACCGCCGCCGAAGTCAGTTTTTTATTCCCGCGGAATATGAAGTTCCAGGGGTTGCCGAGGAGGCCGCGCCATGGCAGGCACCAGCAAGAGCGGGCGCAAGCCGAAGCCCAGCCACCTGAAGGCGGTCCAGGGCAACCCCGGCAAGCGCGCCGTCAACCATGACGAGCCCCAGGGCGATGCGCTGACCGAAGCACCGCCGCCGCCGGCGTGGCTGGACGACAACGGCCGCGCCGCCTGGCTGCATCACGTCGAGTGGCTGGTGCGCACCAAGATCCTGACCCGCTCCGACCTCCACCTGTTCGAGACCTACTGCGACGCCTACGCCACCTGGCGCGCCGCGGTGGAGGACGTGGCCCGCAACGGCCTGACTGTGGAGACCGCCATGGGCGGCATCTCAAAGAACCCGGCGCTGACGGCCAAGAACGAGGCATTCCGCCAGATGACCGTGGCCGGCTCTGCCCTGGGCCTGACGCCTGCCGATCGCGCCCGCCTGGCCGTGCCCGGTGCCAAGGATGCCGACAACCCCTTCAAGGAACTGCTGGGCGGTAAACAGCGATGACACTCCATGGCCAGCTACCCCAACGTCAACAGCGCGAACAAGTACGCCCGCGACGTGGTGGGTGGCCGGGTACCCGCCTGCCGCTGGGTGAAGCTGGCCTGCAGGCGCCACCTCGATGACCTGAAGGCGGCCAAGGCCAAGAGCTACCCCTATCGGTTCGACCGCGACACCGCCGAGCGGGTCTGTGCCTTCATCCAGCTGCTGCCCCACACCAAGGGCAAGTGGGCCCGCGAGCGCAAGCTGATCGAGCTCGAGCCCTGGCAGCGCTTCCTGTTCGCGGTGCTGTTTGGCTGGGTGGCCAAGAGGACCGGCCTGCGGCGCTTCCGCGAGGCCTACATCGAGGTGCCGAGGAAGAACGGCAAGAGCGTGATCGCGGCCGGGGTGGCCAACTACATGCTCGCCGCGGATGGCGAGTACGGCGCCGAGGTCTACGGCGGCGCCACCACCGAGAAGCAGGCCTGGGAGGTGTTCCGCCCAGCCAAGTTGATGCTGACCAAGAGCCCCGCGCTGATCAGCGCCGCCGGCATCGAGGTGATGGCCAAGAACGTCAGCATCCCTGCGGATGGCAGCCGGCTCGAGCCGCTGATCGGCAACCCGGGGGATGGCTCCTCGCCGAGCTGCGCCCTGGTGGACGAGTTCCACGAGCACCAGACGCCTGACCTTTACGACACCATGCTCACCGGCATGGGTGCCCGCGACCAGCCGCTGATGTTCATCATCACCACCGCCGGCTTCAACCTCGCGGGGCCCTGCTACGACAAGCGCCGCCAGGCCCAGCAGGCGCTCGACGGCTCGGTGCCCAACCCCGAGTTGTTCGGGGCCATCTACACCATCGATGAGGGCGACGACTGGCAGGATCCGGCCACCCTGCGCAAGGCCAACCCGAACATGGGCGTCTCGGTCTCCGAGGAGTTCCTGGCCAAGGCGGAGCAGGACGCCATCCGCTACCCCAGCCGCCAGAACAGCTTCCTGACGAAGCACCTCAACCTGTGGGTCTCGGCGCGCACCGCCTGGCTGAACATGGCCGACTGGCATGCCGCCGGCGAGGAGGAGCTGGCGCTGGAGGCCTACGAGGGCCAGCCCTGCTGGGTCGGCGTGGACCTGGCCAGCAAGACCGACATCGCCGCCATCGCGCTGCTGTTCCGCGACGCCCAGGAGGATGGCAAAACCCGCTGGACCGCCTTCGTGCGCAGCTACCTGCCCGAGGGTGCCATCGAGCGGGCCAGCCATAACCGCGCCGCCTACGAGAGCTGGATCAACAGCGGCCACCTGATCACCACCGATGGCGAGGAGCTCGACTTCGACATCATCCGCGACGACCTGCTCGACCTGGCCGGCCGCTTCGAGATCGAGGAGATCGCCTACGACCCCTGGCGCGCCACCCAGCTGGCTCACCAGCTGATGAAAGACGGCGCCGAGATCGTCGAGTACCGCAACACCGTGCAGAACATGAGCCCGCCGATGCGGGAGATGGAGGCCGCCATCACCGCCGGCCGCTGGCGCCACGGCTGCGACCCGGTGCTGACCTGGATGGCCAGCAACGTGGTGGCCAAGGTCGACGCCAAGGAGAACCTCTATCCGCGCAAGGAGCGCGCGGAGAACAAGATCGACGGCATCGTCGCCATCCTCATGGCGCTGGGCCGGGCTCTCACTCTCGAGAACCAGGAGGACGACCTCCTGGCCTCGCTATCCGACGACGACATCCTGGTGATGTGAATGCGCCACTACCTGATCGACACCCTGGGCACGGCCGGCTTCGGGGCGCTGACCTATGGGCTGTACCTGCGTTACGGCCTGGCGGATGCGCTCATCGCCGGCGGCGGCCTGCTGCTGGTGCTGGCGCTGCTCGCTGCCCGGGCCGCCAAGCGCACCGCCGCGAAAGGAGCCAAGGCATGATCCTCGACAGCCTGTTCTCGCCGCCGGCCCAGCGCAACATCGAGAACCCTGACACCCCGCTGACCGGGCAGAACCTCGCCGAGTACCTCGACAGCGACATCGGCATCCAGGTCGACAACCAGTCGGCGATGACGCTCTCCGCCGTGTATGCCTGCATCTACGTGCTATCCGCCTCGGTGGCCCAGCTGCCGCTGCACGTGATGCGCAAGCAGGGCAACACCATCGAGGCCGCCAAGGACCACCCCGCCTACTGGCTGCTGCATGACGAGCCCAACCTCTGGCAGACCAGCTACAAGTGGCGCGAGACCAAGCAGGCCCACGTGCTCGGCTGGGGCAACGGCTACACCCAGGTGAAGCGCAACGCCCGCGGCGAGCTGCGCGAGCTGGTGATGCGTCGCCCCTGGGAGACCCAGCTGGTCAAGAACGGCAACCGCTACCTCTACGCCGTGGTGGACGAGGACGGCAGCCGCGCCGTGCAGCTGGAGGACATGATCCACGTGCGCGCCCTGGGCAGCGACGGCCGCACCGGCAAGAGCCTGGTTCGCCAGCACGCCGAGACCATCGGCCTGGGCCTCGCCGCCCAGCGCTACGGCAAGGACTTCTTCACCGGCGGCGGCCGTCCCACCGGGCTGGTCAGCGTGAAGAACACCCTGCAGAAGGACAGCTGGGAGCGCCTCAAGAAGGCCTGGGACACCGCCGTCTCGCGGCTCAAGACCAGCGAGAACAAGACCCTGATGCTGCCGGCGGATCTCGACTACAAGAGCATCACGATCCCGCCGGAAGACGCCCAGTTCCTCGAGACGCGCAAGCTCAACCGCTCCGAGATCGCCGGCATCTTCAACGTGCCTTCGCACATGATCAACGACTTGGAGAGGGCGACTTTCTCGAACATCAGCGAGCAGGCCATCCAGTTCGTGCGCCACACCATGATGCCGTGGATCGTCAACTGGGAGCAGGAGCTCAACCGGCGCATCTTCACCCGCGCCGAGCGCGCCGCCGGCTACTACTGCAAGTTCAACCTCGCCGGGCTGCTGCGCGGCACCGCCAAGGAGCGCGCCGAGTTCTACCACGCCGCCATCACCGACGGCTGGATGGACCGCAACGAGGCCCGCCTGCTTGAGGACATGAACCCCCGCGACGGCCTCGACCAGATGCTGGTCAGCGTCAACGCCCAGCCGGCCGACCAGCTCGGCCAGCCCGACAACCCCCAGGAGTGACCTCATGAGCGAGACCGAGAAGCGCGCGCTGGCCTGTGAGGTCCGCGCCGAGACGGACGACGACGGCCGCCCGGTGCGCATCGTCGGCCATGGCGCCGTGTTCAACCGCCGCAGCGAGATGATCATGGGCATGTTCAAGGAGGAGATCGCCCCCGGCGCCTTCGACGACGTGCTCACCGACGATGTGCGCGCGCTGTTCAACCACGACCCCAACTTCGTCCTCGGCCGCACCACCAGCGGCACCCTCGAGCTCAGCATCGACGCCGAAGGCCTGCGCTACGACATCGACCCGCCCGACACCCAGACAGTGCGCGACCAGGTGCTGGCGCCCCTGCAGCGGGGCGACATCACCGGCAGCTCCTTCGCCTTCCGCGTCGCCCCCGATGGCGACGAATGGCGCGAGGAGCCCGACGGCCTGATCGTGCGCACCATCACGCGCTTCAGCCGCCTGCTCGATGTCTCGCCGGTCACCTACCCGGCCTACCCGGATGCGGGCGCCGCCGCGCGCTCACTCCAAGCCCGCTGTGACGAGATCAAGGGTCTCGCCCAGCGTGCCGTCAACCAGCGCCGCGCCCGCGAGCGCTTCCTTGAGCTGATCCAAGCCTGATCACCCTCACCAACGCCCAGGAGGGCACCATGAAACTGCACGAACTCAAGCAGCGATACAGCGCCATCGCCAAGGACATGCGGGCGCTGCACGACTCCATCGGCGAAGCCGAGTGGTCCGACGAACAGCGCGACCAGTGGAAGCGCATGAAGCACGACCTGGACGGCCTGAACGCCCAGATTGAGCGCGAAGAGCAGCTGCGCGACGCCGACCAGCGCTTCGTCGAGGAACACGAGGAGGAGCACCGCGCCGTCGCCGGCGAGGAAGAGCGTGGCGGCCCCAGCCTGGACGAGCAGCGCGCCGCCGCCTTCGACGGCTTCCTGCGCCAGGGCATGGGCGAGCTCTCCGCTGAGCAGCGCCAGGTGCTGCGCGAGATGCGCGCCCAGAGCACCGACACCGACTCCGCCGGCGGCTACACCGTGCCCACCGAGATGCTCAACCGCATCTACGAGAGCATGGCCGACTACGGTGGCCTGGCCAGCGTGGCGCAGATCCTCACTACCGACACCGGCCACAGCCTGGAATGGCCCACCTCCGACGGCACCGCCGAGGAGGGCGAGCTGCTTGCCGAGAACGGCCAGGCCACCGAGGGCGATGTGACCTTCGGCATCAAGAACCTGGGTGCCAAGAAGCTCAGCTCCAAGGTGATCCGTGTCTCCAACGAGCTGCTCAACGACAGCGGCATCGACATCCAGGGCTTCCTGGCCAGCCGCATCGGCCAGCGCCTGGGCCGCGGTGAAGCCAAGTACCTGGTGCAGGGCACCGGCACCGGCACCCCGGAGCAGCCCACCGGCCTGCAGACCGCGGTGACCAACGTCACCACCGCGGCCAGCTCCAGCGAGTTCACCTGGCAGGAGGTGAACGCCCTGATCCACAGCCTCGACCCGGCCTACCGCCGCGCCGCGGGCTTCCGCCTCGGCTTCAACGACAACACCCTGCAGCTGCTTACCGAGATGGAAGACCTCAACGGCCGCCCGCTGTGGCTGCCCGAGGTGCGCGGCGCGGCTCCGGCCACCGTGCTCAGCGTGCCGTACTTCATCGACGCCGGCATCGCCGACCTGGGCGTGGATGCCAAGTTCATGTACGCCGGCGACTTCCAGCAGTTCGTGGTGCGCCGGGTGCGCTACATGGTGCTGAAGCGTCTGGTGGAGCGCTATGCCGACTACGACCAGACCGGCTTCCTGGCCTTCCACCGCTTCGACTGCGTGTTGCAGGACGCCGCGGCCATCAAGGCCCTGGGCGGCGCCGCCACCTGATCCGGCGACCTGAGTCGATGACGAACCGCCGGCCCCGCCCTCGGGTGGGGCCGGCCTCACTGAGGCAGCACCATGCTCGAGCTCGAGATCATCAGGCAGCAGTGCCGCCTGGAGCCGGACGACACCGACGAGGACGCGCTGCTCGAGACCTACGCCACCGCCGCCCAGCGGCTGGTGGAGAACCAGACGGGCCGCACGCTCTACGCCACCGAGGGCGAGATCCCGGTGGACGCGGAGACCGGCGAGCCCACCGACGAGCACGCCCTGGTGCTGGATGACGACCTGACCACCGCGATGCTGCTGCTCATCGGCCACTGGTTCGAGAACCGCGAGGCTGTGGTGATCGGCACCATCACCAGCGAATTGCCCCTGGCGGTGGAGGCGCTGATCGCCCCCTATCGCCACTACCAGATCTACTGAGGAGGCCGCCATGGCCAAGCAAGCCCCCGAGACCGATAAGCGCGAGGCGGCCGCCCCGGCCGAGACCGCCACTGCTGGCCAGGCCGAGACCGCCTCCGCCGCACCCAAGGCCGACAAGGCCACCCCCAAGCCCCGCACCAACCCGGCCATCAAGGGCCGGATGGTCGAGGCCAAGCTGCGCGCCCGGCACTGCCGCGGCGGCATCTGCAAGGAGAAGGGCCAGACCATGCGCATGACCGCCGGCGAGTACGAGCGCCTGAAGCGCCACGGCAGGGTGGAGTGATGGAGGCCGACCCGCTCGAGCGCCTGATCGCCGCGCTGCACGACCAGACCGCCGCCATGCGCGAGCTCGCCGAGAGCAATCGCGCCGTGGTGGATCTCGTCATCGCCCAGCAGGCCGAGGAGGAGGACGACGCGCCTGCGCCGCGCACCTTCCTCGACGGCACCCCGATGGATACCTGACCGGAGACTGACCCATGGCACAAGCCACCGTACTGGCCGCCGGCACCACCGCGGCCACCTCCACCGACATCGTGGTCGCCGCCGGCGAAAGCGTGACCGTTGGCATCTTCTCCGCTGCCGCCGCCCCGGTGCCGGCTGGCGCCGGCTTCACCGTGGCCCAGGACACCCCCGGAGCCGACAACATCGTCGCCCGCCTCGGCCAGCAGCAGCGCGCCACCGTGCTCGCCGGCCCCGGCACCTACCGGGTGAGCCGCCAGGCCTACACCGGCGAGGCCTTCGGCGTGTTCACGGAGACCTGACATGGCCGTGACCCGTAAACCGACCCGCAAGGTGGCCACGCGCCCCACGCGGCGGCCCAACCAGCTGCCGCGCAAGGGCGGCAGCCCGCCGGCGGTGCTGGCCCAGCCCACCAACCTCCAGGTTGAGGAGGTCTGATGCAGATCGGCAAGCTGCGCCACCGCGTGCGCCTGGAGCGCCCCGGCCGCACCCAGGATCCCAACACCGGCGAGATGGTCGACGGCTGGGAGCTGGTGGCCACCGTGTG
Source organism: Halomonas shengliensis (assembly GCF_900104135.1). GTDB lineage: Bacteria > Pseudomonadota > Gammaproteobacteria > Pseudomonadales > Halomonadaceae > Halomonas > Halomonas shengliensis. Next base: position 106,349 of record NZ_FNIV01000010.1, read on the forward strand.
GGCCAGCGTCGAGCCGCTCAGCGCCCGGGAGTTCATTGCCGCTCAGGCCGGGCAGAGCGAGGTCACCGCGCGCATCGTGCTCCGCCACCGCGAGGGCATCACCGCCGGCATGCGTGCGGTGCACCGCGGCAAACCGTATGACATCCAGGGCGTGCTGCCGGACCCCAAGAGCGGCCGCCACTACATCACCCTGCCCGTATCGGAGGGCGTGAACGATGGCAGCTGACAACCAACGGCCATTCCCACCGGAGTCACCCAAGACACGCCCGCTGGTGCTGCGCCGCGACAACTGGGGGCAGGTCGCCCTGCACGACGCCGAGACCGGCGAGATGCTCGCCGGCCAGGCCGAGGTAACGGTGCGGCAACTGCCGAGCGAGTGCACCGAGGTGACGGTCAGGTTCCACGCCCAGGGCGGGCAAGGCGTCAAGATCCAGGTGGACGATGGCGACTGACACCCTCGGCGGCGAGATCCAGGGCCTAGAGGAGGTGCTGGGCAAGCTCAAGGCGCTGGAGCAGCTGCCGCGCCAGAAGGCCACCCGCTTCGCGCTGCGCAAGGCCGCCAACCTGGTGCGCGATGCCGCCAAGGCCAACGCCGAACGGCTGGATGATCCCAAGACCAGCGAGAACATCGCGGCGAATATCCGCGTCGGGCTCGACAAGAAGCGCTATCGCCAGGAGGGCGAGATCAAGATGCGCGTCGGCGTGGCCGGCGGTGCCAAGGGCTTCGCCGCCGCGGTGGGTGAGCTGCGCGGGGCCGGCAAGGGCAACCCCGGGGGCGACACCTTCTACTGGCGCTTCCTGGAGTTCGGCACCTCGAAGATGGCCGCCCAGCCATTCATGCGCCCGGCCCTGGAGAGCAACACCGGCGCCGCTACCGGCGAGTTCGTGACCCACTTCGAGAAGGCCGTGACCCGAGCCATTCGCCGCGCCAACCGCGCCAAGGCCAAGAGGTAGCCGATGCATCCGCCCATCTTCCCGATCTGCGCCGCCGACCCCGCGGTGCAGGCCCAGCTCGGCACCCTGCCCACCCGGCTGTATGCCTGGGCCGAGGCGCCGCAGGAGGGCGCCACGCCCTACGCCGTGTGGCAGGTGATCACCGGCGCCCCCGAGAACCACCTGGGCGATGCGCCGGACGTGGACCGCTTCACGGTTCAGGTGGACGCCTACGCCCGCACCGGCGCCGAGGTGCTGGCCTTGGCCGAGGCGCTGCGCGATGCCATCGAGCCCCACGCCTACATCGTGCGCTGGGGCGACCAGACCACTGACCCCGACACCGGCCTGCGCCGGTACAGCTTCGACGTGAGCTGGCACGTGCTAAGGTAATGACAATGCCGGCCAGTGCTCTAACACTGGCCGGCATCTAACCAAAATCGTTGCGAGGTAACGATAATGGCTCATGGGATTGTACGTCGAACGTTTCACGGGTGCGAAGTTCTCGCCAGTGAAAAGGATCGCTCTTTGTTGATGGGCGACGGCTGGTATGTCAGCCAATATGGATACCTGGTGAGAAGGGTGCGAGGCGCTCGTCGTGATGAAAACAAGGAGTTCTTTCACCGCGTTGTGGCTGGTGCGGGTCCTTCCGAACAGGTCGATCATATCAATGGCGACAAGCTTGATAACCGAAGAGAGAATCTTCGGATATGCAGCCATGCTGACAACATGAAGAACAGAAAGACTCACAGAAATAACGGGAGTGGATTTAAAGGCGTCTACCCGGACAGAAACAAGTGGCGTGCCAAGATCACAGTGAACGGCAAAGTCCATCGGCTTGGTACGTTTGAAACTCCCGCTGAAGCTCATGGAGCTTATTGCCGCGCTGCCAAAGAGTTTCACAAGGATTACGCGCGACTAAGTTAGCGCCAGAAACACCCTCCAATGACCGCCTCCGGGCGGTTTTTTATTGCCCGCAAGTAGGAGCCACACCCCATGAGTAAGCTCGCTCAAGGTACCCACATCTTCTTCCTGGACCCGAACGATGGGTCGCCTGTCGTCACCCAGCTCAAGGGCGTGACCGACTTCAACCCCGGCGGCGCCCCGGCCAACCAGATCCCGGAAACCACCCTGGAAGACCTGGTGTATGAGAAATCGCGCGCCGGCCTGCGCGTGCCGGGCGCTGCCAGCATGACCATCAACACCGACGAGGTGACCAGCGGGCACTACCGCGTGTTCGAGCTCAGCGAGATGCCGCAGTCGCCCAACGTGTGGTGGGCGGTGGGCTGGAGCAACGGCACCGAGGCCCCGCGCACCGGGGGCAGCGTGGGCGAGGTCAGCGTCGATTCCGGCGGCTCCGGCTACACCGAGGTCACCGTGACCTTCTCAGCGCCTGACGACCCCGCCGGCACCCCGGCCGCGGCCACCGCCGTGGTCAGCGGTGGTGAGATCGTCAGCATCACCGTGACCGAGCCCGGCTCCGGCTACGACACCGCGCCCACCGTCACCATCAGCGACTCCGGCTCCGGTACCGGCGGCACGGCCACCGCCACCCTGGGCGATACCGTGTTCGTGCTGCCGGACTCCCGCACCTGGCTGCTGTTCGAGGGCTATGTCGCAGATTTCCCGTTCAACTTCGCCACCGACAGCATCGTCAACACCGATGTGCGCGTGCAGCGCTCCGGCGGCCTTAATTGGAAGAAGAAGGCGTAACCCATGGCCGATCTATCGCTCGACACCCTCCGCACCCAGGGCGCCTTCACCGGCGCCCCGGTCAAGAGGGAGGTGCGCTGGCGGGTCGACGACGAGGAGTACACCGCCACCGTGCACGTGCGCCGGCTCAGCTACCAGGCGGCGCTGTACGACGCCCAGGCCGCCAGCGGCCAGGTGGACAGCATCGCCGGGCGTATCGCGGCCAGCATCTGCGATGCCCAGGGCAAGGCCGTGTTCACGCCGCAGGACATCACCGGCGAGGCCGACCCGGAGCGCGGCGCTCTGCACCGTAACCTGACGCTCGCCCTGCTGGCGGTGATCGGCGAGGTGAATGGCCTGGGAAAGAAGCGGAGCCGCTCAGCGAAGGGGAAGAGCTCTGGCACGAGCTCGTCCTCAACGGCATCGGCGGGCGCACTATCGCGGAAGCGCAAGCGCGCCTGAGCTACGCCGAGTATCACCGCTGGGCGGCGTATCGCCGCAAGCGCGGCACCCTGCACCCCGGTCTGCGTGGTGACCGTGCCACCGGCCTGCTCGCCATGCTCTACATCAACGCCCACAAGAAGAAGGGCGCCCAGCCGACCACGCTCTGGGATCTGCTGCCCTTCGAGGAAGAGCCTCCCATCTCGATGGAAGAGGCGATGAAGACCTGGCACTGATCCTCCACAGGAGACCCCATGGCCACCAATAGCCTCGGCCAGCTGACGCTCGATCTCGTCGCCAAGACGGGCTCATTCGTGGCCGGCATGAACAAGAGCCAGCGCAGCGCCGCCAAGTGGCGCAAGGGCGTGGAGCGCGACCTCAAACGCGTGGGCACCGCCTTTGCCGCCCTGGGCGTGGCCGCCGGCGGGGCCCTGGCCGGCGCGGTGGTGCAAACCGCCAACCAGGCCCGCGAGCTGCAGAACCTGGCGCGCCTGAGCGACACCAGCACCCAGCAGTTCCAGAAGATGGCCTACGGTGCCGGACGCTTCGGCATCGAGCAGGACAAGCTCGCCGACATCCTCAAGGACACCAACGACCGCGTGGGCGACTTCATCGCCACCGGCGGCGGGCCGATGGCCGACTTCTTCGAGAACATCGCCCCGCAGGTCGGCGTCACCGCCGACGAGTTCGCCCGGCTCTCCGGCCCCGAGGCGCTGCAGCTCTACGTCAGCAGCCTGGAGGCGGCCGGCCTCAGCCAGAAGGACATGACCTTCTACATGGAGGCCATCGCCAGTGACGCCACCGCGCTGATCCCGCTGCTGGCCAACAACGGCGAGGAGATGCGCCGCCTGGGCGACGAGGCCGAGCGCACCGGCAACGTGTTCAGCGAGCTGGAGATGGACCAGCTCGAGGCCATCAAGACCAGCATGGACGAGCTCACCGGCGCCGCCACCGGCATGAAGAACGAGATGGTGCTCGAGGCCTTGCCGGCTATCGAGGAGTTCAGCGAGCTGCTGAAAGACCCGCAGACGTTGGAGAGCGCCCGCGCCCTCGGCGAGGCGATCGTCACCGCCATGGGCTGGGCCGCCTCGGCAATCCGCGAAACGGTGGGTGCCGCCCAGGCGCTGGGGCGTGAGTTGGGCGTGATCGCCGCGGGTATCGGCGGGCTCGAGCTGGAGGAGCAGAAGCGGCGCATTCTCAGCGCGCTGGATGACCCCGGAGAACGGCTGCGCTTCTTCGGCCCGGATGGGCTGGTGACCTACTACAGCGAGGACGAGCTGCGCGCCGAGCTGGCGCGGATTAACCAGCAAATCGAGCAGAACGCCGCCCGCTACACGTTCGACATCGAGGGCGGCGCCGACCCCGGCGATGGTCGCTCGATCATGGAGGTATTCCTGGGCGAGGGGCTGGAGCTGGCCGACAAGGGCTTCGCCCGCGTGGGGGCCGCCGCCGATGCCGCCGCCGAGGCGTTGGAGGGGTTCTCGCCCAGCCAGTCGGAAGAGGTGGATCGCATCCTCGAGGCCGCCGGCCCCGGGGCGACCATCGACGCCGAGGGCCAGATCCGCGACGCCTGGGGCAACACCCTGCCCACCCTGCAGCGGCAGCTGGATGCCGAGCTCAAGCGTCAGGTCGACGCCTTCAAGACCGACCAGAACCTCGCCGCCGGGCTCGAGGCCGCCGCCCAGGCCTTCATCGACGGTGCCAGCGAGGCAGCCAAGGCCGCCTGGGCCAGCGTGGTGCCCCAGGCCGCCGGCGAGGTGGTGGATGGCGTGCTGCCCACCGGTGACCAGGGTAGCGCCCCGATCCGCTGGAGCGATGGCGTGGCCAAGGTAAGCGAGGCCGCGGGGCAGGTGGGTGGCGAGACGGCCGCCCCCACCGGTGGCCGCGACCTCGGCACACTGCACCTTGTGAACGACAAGGGCGAGCGTCTGGACGTGTTAGCCAATCCTGATGCCGCCGAATCCTGGCTCGCCGACGTGCTCTCCGGCGCCGCGGCCGGCAGCCCCTCGAGGTGACCATGGGCTGGACACGCGACAAGACCGAGCACGCCCGCCGCCTGGCGATCTGCGCCGAGTGCCCGCACGCGGTGCTGACCGTGGCCGGCGCCTGCGGCACCTGCCGCACGCCGCGGCTGATCAAGGCCGCCAAGACCGATGCCGACCTGGCCTGCCGCAAGCCCGGCTGCGGCGGCGAGATCCAGGGCAAGGAGATCCCCCGCTGTGGCGCCTGCGGCTGCCCGCTGGCCACCCGCGTCTATGCCACCTGCCCCAAGGGCAAGTGGTAGCCTCTTAGCTCGCTTAGGAAACCTGGGCTATCCTGACCAGCCACACCGCGTTTCACACGAACAAGGAGGTCAGGATGCGGATCATCGCGTTATCACTCTTGCTGGCGCTGCCCCTGGCGGCGGGCGCCCAGGTCAAATGCCCGGACGGTTCCTATCGGCAGAGCTGCCCGGGCGGCGGCGGCCAGGCGATCAGCGGGGGCAACGTCTCCACCTACGATGGCCCCGCGCAGCAGTCGCTGCCGCCGCTGCAATTCAACTCCGGGGGCAGCCAGGAATCGCGCCGCTACCGCAGCGCCGGCGAGGCGACTCGCAGCGGACAGGCCCTGGAGGGGCCGCGCTCGGTGCGCGAGCGGGCGGACTCCGCCGGGCTCACCCGCAACCAGCTGGTGCGCGCCCGCAACCGCGGCAACCTGCTGGTGGGCATGAGCCGTAAGGACGTGGACCACATCATGGGCCCGCCGGATGACGTGAACACCTACGTCAACTCCGGCCGGCGCTGCGACAACCTGTGGTACCGCGACCGTGAGCGCGGCTGGCACACCCGCATCACCATGTGCGGGGGCAAGCTGACCAGCTACGGCGCCGACAGCCGCTGACCCCAACCGCAAGACACCCCAGGCCCCGCCAGCGTGCGGGGCCTCGTCATTCTGGGCCCGCCATTGTGCGGGCTTTTTGCTGCCTGGAGGCCTCGCGCCCATGTCTGACTGGAAGCTGTACACCGACGCCGCGCTGACCACCGAGTTCAACGGCACCCTGACCACGGTGCACAAGACCGATTTCTCCGATAACCCGCAGGACTTCGTTCTCTACTTCGGCAACGTGGCGGGCGACCCGGGCGACAACCAGGTGCTCGAGCTGGTGGAGAGCACCGCGCCGGGCACCAACTACCTGGCGCTCTCCATCGTGGATGCCAGCCCCGGCAGCGGCCACGAGGCCAGCGAGATCACCCTGGCCAAGACGGCGGCGGGGCTGGATACCGCCACCGCTGGCGCCTCGCTGGACCTCGGCGAGGACGACGCCTCCATCGGTGTGATCCGCCTGCTCTCCGGGGTGAGCGCGGCGCAGGAGGTGCACATCCGCATCGAGAACGCTGTGGGCCAGGAGGGCACCAGCACCGAGCTCTCCTCGGCCATGGTCGAGGTCATCAGCCGCACCGCTTCCACCGCATAAGGGGCGCCCATGGCACTGGCACAGCCCACCGGGCTCCAAGTCCAGACGCTGCAGGAGCCGCTGATCACCTTCGAGCAGCAGGTCGAGGAGGTGATCCCCGCGCGCACCCTGATCACCTTCAACCAGGTGGTCGACGACAGCGCGACCCTGGTGCCCGCGCGCGAGCTGATCGGCTTCACCCAGGTGGTGGACGACAGCGCCGAGATCATCCCCGCCCGGGAGCTGATCACGTTCCAGCAGGTGGTGGATGACGACGCCGAGCTGATCCCGGCCCGCACGCTGATCACCTTCGAGCAGCGCGTGCGCGAGCTGACGGTGATCCCCGCACGCACCCTGATCACCTTCCGCCAGCAGGTGGAGGAGGTGATCCCGGCGCGCACGCTGATCCGCTTCCGCCAGGCGGTGCGCGGCCCCGGCGCCACCCAGCCGCTGCGCATCTACCTGGATGGCCAGGACATCACCGGGCGCTGCCTGCACAGCCGCGTGACGATCAACGCCGGCGAGGGCGACAACCGCACGGCCGAGCTCAGCTACCTGCCGCCCCAGGGCGTGATCGACGTGCCCAGCTTCCAGGGCCGGGTGATCGAGATCACCCGCGAGCAGGGCGGCCAGGTGGTGGCGCTGTTCAGCGGCGTGGTAGACGAGCCCGTCTACCAGCTCGACCAGCCCCGCAACATCCGCCTGCGCTGTAGCGACCTGCGATCCGAGCGCCTGGGCCGCGAGCCGCAATCGCGCCTGCAAACGCTGACGGGCGGGCTCTACTCGCCCATCGTGCAGCGTGAGGACGCCACGGGAGAGGAGTGGGTGCGCGAGCTGATGCGTGGCGTCTCCGGCTCGCTGGACTACACCGGCAGCGGCGCCCTGCGCTACTCGCCCTGGGGCACCGGCACGCCGGCCCACAGCCTGCAGGCCGGGCAGATCCACTACCTCAGCAACAGCCTGCAATTCAGCAAGCGCGACCAGATCGTCAACCGCATCACCGCGCGGCTGGAGTACCGGTATTATCAGCGGAATACGTTTACTCACACCGTTGACCTGGAGATGGATCGCGCCGAGAGCGGCGTAGGCGGCACCATCGGCGTGCTGCCGGCACCGGGTCACACCATCCCGACGAAAGACGCGTTGCTCTCTGCCATCGAGAGCGTGTCCGGATGGCGTCCGATGGAGGTCGCGTTCAAGCCCATCGCGGCGGACGGCTGGTACAAGTACAGCGCCGCCGACACCAACAAGACCGCCTGGACCGTTAACCCAGTGGTCCGCGAGTTGCGGGCCATGGGCGTGGACGCCTCGCTTGAGCGCTACATCAGCCAGCCAAAGCGCGAGACCTACGAGCTGACCATCGAGGCGCCGCAGTCCATCGCGCAGTACGGCGAGATCGACGGGCGCGAGCTACGGGTATCCGCCGAGACCCGCGTCGACCCCGCGGTGTTCGAGGAGCGCGGCTGCGTCATCACCGCCGACCCCGACGACCGCCGCGCCGATGTCAACCTGGCGCTGCAGGTGCTCCAGCGCATCGCCGCCAAGGAGATCCGCGGCGCCCACCGGCAGAACCAGGTCAACCTGCGCTACAAGCCCAAGACCGGCCGCCCCGGCCATCAGGAGTGGCTGCCCCTGGAGATCGGCCAGACCGTGAGCGTCACCACCCCCGAGATGGACGTGACCGGCCAGGTGACCGCCTTCCAGCACGTCGAGAGCAGCGGCGACCGCTGGACGGATTTCAGCCTCGCGATCAGCCAGGTTAACTCGGCCATCAGCGTCACCGAGGACTGGTCGCTCCCGGCCCCGCCGGCCACCTACAAGCTCAGCGAACTCGCCCAGCCCACCATGACCCCCGACTGCCCGCTGCCGGTTGACGAGCAGCAGGTGCAGGGTGTCAGCCGCATCGAGCCCGACGGCACCGTCTATGTCGTCGCCCCCGCGATTGGCCGCGGCCAGGTCGACGAGATCATCGGCACGCGGACGCACACCTACAACGTCGACATCCCGAAAGACCTATTCCAAGTGGAGGTGCCCTGACATGGCGCGTCGTGTTTCATGGACCAATAACAGCAGCGGCCACCTCGGGACGCGCATCTATCGCGCCCCGACGCTTGACCCGCAGAATCTCCCCGCCCCGGTGGCGACCGTTGGCCCGGTGGCCCAGGGGGAGACGGCTGAGTGGGTGGACAACAGCGGGGAGTATGGGTGCTATGCCGTGCAGGACTATGACGCCCAGGGGGTGGGGGCGCTGAGTGCTGAGGTGTGTGTCACTGATCCGTGGGCCAATGTTCAGATCGGCGACGAGATCGGCGGTGGGGTGTACGCAGGCACACATACCGATGGCACCAATACCTGGCACGTCATCTTTGCCACGCAGACGGCAGAGTCTGCTGTCGGCCCTGAGTGGGGCAACTACGGCACGTCGACGGGGGCTACCAACCCGGATGACGGCCTCGCCAACCAGACGGAGATTTTGACCAACCACGACGACGGCAGCGCGGACGCCTTCTACCACTGCCGGGACTACGTGGACGGGGACGGCAACAACGACTACTACCTGCCGGCGCGTAACGAGCTGGCGCTGGTCGATGCGCTGGTGGGCATGTCGCATGCCGAGTTCTCGACCGACCTGTCGGCGTATCGCTGGTCGAGCACGGAGAACTCGTCGGTCAACGCTTGGACTCGTAGATTCTCCGGCAGTGTCGAGAGCACCTTCAACAAGAGCAGCACCAGTCTACGGGTCCGCCCAGTCCGCAGGGTGCCGGTATGAGCAGCAGCCGACTCAGTCGCGCCATCCAGCGCATCGCCAAATCAGATCCCGACCTGCGTGGCGCTATTAAGGCAACGCGCAATCGCGGCGACCAACCCGGGGCCAGCGGCGTCGGTACGTCCGAGAGTGAGCGCGACCGTATATGCTGTGATGGGAGCGTCAACGAAAACCCCAACCCCGGCACAGAGACGAGAGACCCCGATAGTGGCGGGCAGGATGCCAGCGGCGGGCTCGACCCTGACGACCCAGCCAACCTCGATGAAATGGGCGAGGGCTCGCTGACGGGGCTGCATGACTGCGCGACGGGCGAGCCAGTATGTTTTGAGGGTAGTGACTGGGTGCCGCCAGATGGGTGGGAGTCGCCGACCGAGCCGCCGATCTCGGATGGCTATGAAGAGGGATACTTCTGGATTTATAACAATCAAGTCGCATATAGAGGGCAAACTGCGTTTGAAGCGGCGTCTAAATGGTGTAATGATTACGGGTTTTGCGTTTCCATATGTGGGTGTAGTGGAGGGGGGTGCAACTATACGTATTCACTCTCGGATGAAGACTGCACGTCCGTCATTTCAGTAGATAAAAGAGAATGCAACACTAATAACGCAGACATATGTGACCAGCCACCACCGTTAGCCGACTCCTGGCCCTCCGACTCCTGCGTCAACCTCGCCATCAAAAACGGCTCCATCGTCGGCTCGAAATACGACCCCGAGAACGATGGCAGCTACAGCAAGCCGCGCCAGGAAATCCCGCTCTGCGATCAGTACGGCAACTCAATCCTGATTCGCGCGGACACCGACAGCACCTGGAAGAGCATCAAGGCGCTGGACGGTGACATCGACCCCGACACCGGCTATGGCTATCTCTACGAGACGGCCACCGGCAGGCGAATCCGCCAGATCAGCCCGAGCGAGTTCCGCGACGACACGGTGTAGGCGATCTCCTACACGCCGGCGCGCCGATCTCGTCGCGCTGCTGACCGGCGCGGTGCTACGCTGAGAGTGTGACGCCATTCCCCTGCGATGCCACGGCACCGCCTGCTCCTTGCGTCACGGGAACCAGGGACGGTAGGGCAGGGACGCCCATCATTCAGGAGTCGGCATGCGCATCATCGGCGGTTCGTTCGGCACCCGAGGCACGATCAAGATCGGGAGTCACGGCGTGCGCATCAAGGCCAGCCGTGAGGCGCTCTACCCACCCGGCACCGTGACCCGCGTGTCCACCCGCCAGGAGAAGGAGCGCCGCTTCGGCTGCCTCTCGTTCCTCGTCGGCCTGCTGCTGTTCGGCACCCTCGCCACCCTGTTACTGGGCCCGCTCGGCCTGATCAGCGCCCTGGTGCTGTGCATCGCCGGCTCGTTCTACGGCACCACCCGCTACCTGGTCGATATGGTGTTCAAGGACGGCGCCCACCTCACCCTAGAGACCACCCGCCGCCAGGCGGATCAGTTGGTGCAGCTGCAGAGCGTGCGCAGCAGCCCGCCGGACACTCCAGCGCCGCCGCTGGCATCGGACGAACCCAGCCCCGAGCAGCAACGCGCCCAGGAGTGGCTCGCCGATCCCGAGACGGTGATCCTCGACACCGAGACCACCGGCCTCAGCGAGAACGCCCAGGTGCTCGAGCTGGCGATTATCGACATGCAGGGCAACGAGCTGCTCAACACCCTGGTCAGGCCCTCAGCCCCCGTCGGCGCCAAGGCCCGGGAGATCCACGGCATCACCCGCGAGCATGTGCGCGACGCGCCCACCGTGGCCGACCTGGCCATGCACCTGCGCGCCATCCTCCAGGATCGCCGCGTGGTGACCTACAACGCCGAGTTCGACGAGCGCCTGCTGCGCCAATCGCTCGCCGCGCACGATGTGGAGATGCCCCGCGGGGTGACGTTCGAGTGCGCGATGCGTACCTACGCCGAGTGGTATTCACCGGGCGGCCGCTGGCAGAAGCTCGGCAACGCCGCCCGCCAGACCGGCACCCACGTCGCTGGCACCCCGCACCGGGCGATGACCGACTGCCAGACCACCCTCGGCGTGATCCAGGCCATGGCCCAGTGGCCCAGCCACCAGGCCTCGCCCCACCGCAACCGCCAGCCGGCCACCCCTACCCAACGCCCCGCCGCCGTCTTCCAGGAGCCGCCACGCGAGGGCTGGCCCACCTGGGCGATCGTGCTCGTGATCGTCATCGGGGTGATCTGGCTGCTGTAGGCGGGCCATCCCACGGCACCGGCCGACGCACCTGACCGGACACCGCCCCGGGATCCCGCGCCACCCGCCAGACCCCCTCCACCACATCCAGCCCCCGCTCCAGCAGCGCGATCGGCGAACCCGGCTGCCAGTAGGCCTGGTCGTCCAGGTCCGCCAACCGCACCCGCCCGCTGACCAGCTGTCCCTCCCAGATCACATGATACTCAATCAGCCGACCCCGAGGCGGCCGCGCCCGCCGCAGGCTCGTCCAGCCGCGTCGCTCCAAGCGCTTGCGCCAGGTGGTGATCCGGTAGAGGGTCGCGTCGTCCATGGGGGCACGATGCCGGCAGTGGGGTAGGGTGGCAATCAGTGGGCCGCTGGCATCCCGTAAAACCTCCCCGGCGCGCCGCGAAACACCGTTGTCGCATGTGCTGTATATATCACCATAATGGGAAGGTGATTCTCTAATGATGGCAGTAGGTTAGGCGAGGCTGTAGGCAACACTGGCAGTGTTGAGGTCAGCGGTTCGATCCCGCTAGGCTCCACCAACAAGACA
>NZ_FNIV01000008.1 GCF_900104135.1 Halomonas shengliensis
CGTGGCAGACCACCAGACCTCCCAGGGTAAGACGCGCGACCTTCCCGCTTATGCCTGTCGGATTTACGTCATGGCGATCCGTGCAAGTATCGGGCTTTGATGATGCTTGCCATCTCACCCCGCCATGCCGCCTCGTATCCGCTTCCTGTTCGTCAGGCCAGCGTTTTGCCTCGGGCTGCCTTCAGATTCCCCCTCGCGGGGGACACCCTTGCCGTCGGCTAGCACTTCCCCTTGCCGGGCGTGCAGGGGACTTTCACCCCCAAGTCATCCCGAGGCACCACCCTCGGGAACAGCGCCAGTCAGGCGCTGCGCGCCATGCCTGGCGCACAAGCAAACCGCCCCCGTGGCATGACCACGGGGGCGGCTCTCTTACAGCTTAGCTTATGGCTTACAGCTCCCGGCGCAGCCGGGGTCAGGCCATGGCGGGGGCGGCGTAGGAGATCGGGGCGGCCTGACCCTCGTCCTCGAAGGTGACCACCTCGAAGGCATCGGGCTGCGCCATCAGCGCACGGCAGAGCTGGTTGTTGAGGGCATGCCCGGACTTCACGCCGTGGAACTCGCCGATCAGGCTGTGGCCCAGCTGGTAGAGGTCGCCGATGGCGTCCAGCACCTTGTGCTTGACGAATTCGTCGTCGTAGCGCAGGCCGCCCTCGTTGACGATGCGGTAGTCGTCCACGACGATGGCGTTGTCGAGGCTGCCGCCCAGCGCCAGATTGTGGGAGCGCAGGTACTCCAGGTCACGCATGAAGCCGAAGGTACGCGCCCGCGAGACCTCCTTAACGAAGGAGGTGGTGGAGAAGTCCACCATGGCGGTCTGGGTTTGATCCTCGAACACCGGATGGTCGAAGTCGATGGAGAAACCCACCTTGAAGCCGCGATGCGGGCGGAAGGTGGCCTCCTTGTCGCCGTCGCGTACTGTGACCTCGCGCCGGATGCGAATGAACTTCTTGGCGGCGTTCTGTTCGCTGATGCCGGCGGACTGGATCAGGAACACGAAGGGCCCGGCGCTGCCATCCATGATCGGCACCTCGGCGGCGCTGAGGTCGACGTAGGCATTGTCGATCCCCAGGCCCGCCAGGGCGGACATCAGGTGCTCAACGGTGGCGACCTTGGCACCCTGATGGGTCAGGGCGGTGCACAGGGTGGTGTCGGTGACCAGCTCGGCCCGCGCCGGGATCTGCACCTCGGGATCGAGGTCGGTCCTCACGAAGACGATACCGGTGTCCACGGGCGCCGGCCGCAGGGTCATGTAGACCTTCTTGCCGGAGTGCAGGCCGACGCCGGTGGCGCGGATGACGTTCTTCAGGGTGCGTTGTCTGATCATGGGCTGTGGCCAGGCGGTTCTCGGATTATCAAACACCGTTCACTATAACACCGAACGAGCGTTTCAACAAAGAAAGCTCGTCCGGCACGGCCGATGACCCCGATAGTCGACCTCAATCGGCCTGGCGGCGCAGGAACGCCGGGATGTCGAGGTAGTCGTCGAGCTCCTGGGAGCGCCGCTTCTCGGCGCGGGGCTTGGGCGCCTCCTCGGGCTCGGGGCTGCGCGCCACGGCCGCGGAGGATTGGCGTGCCGCCACCCCGGACTGAGCGGAGCGGCGATAGTCGCCGCCCTCGCTGCGCTTGACGCTCTCGCGGCTCGCCGCCGCCCGCTGCTGCTGCCCCTCCAGGCCGGCGGCCACCACGGTGACCCGCAGCTCGTCGCTCATCTCCATGTCGATGGAGGTACCCACCACGATGGTGGCGTCCTGGGAGGCGAACTCCTGGACGGTGGCACCGACGTCGTTAAACTCGCCGATGGAGAGGTCGGGGCCGGCGGTGATGTTGACCAGGATGCCGCGGGCGCCGTGGAGGTCGATGTCCTCGAGCAGCGGGCTGCGGATCGCCTTCTCGGCAGCCTCGCGGGCACGGTTCTCGCCCACCGCCCCGCCGGTGCCCATCATCGCCATGCCCATCTCGGACATCACGGTGCGCACGTCGGCGAAGTCGACGTTGATGATGCCGGGGCTGGTGATCAGCTCGGCGATGCCCTGCACCGCGCCCAGCAGCACGTCGTTGGCGGCACTGAAGGCGGTGAGCAGGCTGGCGCTCTTGCCCAGCACCGAGAGCAACTTCTCGTTGGGAATGGTGATCAGCGAGTCGACGTGCTCGGAGAGCTCCTTCATGCCCTCCTCGGCGGCACGCATGCGCTTGGGCCCCTCGAAGGGGAAGGGACGGGTCACCACGGCCACGGTGAGGATGCCCAGCTCCTTGGCCACCTGGGCCACCACCGGGGCACCGCCGGTGCCGGTGCCGCCGCCCATGCCGGCGGTGATGAACACCATGTCGGCACCCTCGAGCAGCTCGGCGATGCGCTCGCGATCCTCCATGGCCGCCTGGCGGCCGACATCGGGGTTGGCCCCGGCACCGAGGCCCTTGGTGATCTCGTTGCCGAGCTGGAGCACGGTCTTGGCCGCCACGCGCTTGAGCGCCTGGGCATCGGTGTTGGCGCAGATGAACTCCACGCCCTCGATGTTGCTCTCGACCATGTGGTTGACTGCGTTGCCACCGCCGCCACCCACGCCGATCACCTTGATGACCGCGCTGCTTGAGGGTGCACTATCTACCAGTTCGAACATTTGCCCCGTCTCCTGAACCGCCGCTGGCGATCCTGTCAGAAATTTCCTTTCAACCAGCCCTTCAGCCTCGCCAGCGCGGAGGATCCTTCCCTGTCGCCGCGTCGGGCGGCGTCCTCGCGCCGGGGCTGTGCGGACATCATGCTGCCCTGTGCCTGTCGACCGTGCCCCTGCCGTGTCTCCTGCAAAGCGTAATGTAACAAACCGACTCCGGTCGAATAAATCGGATTGCGTACCACATCGGCCAGGCCGCGCACGTTCTGCGGACAGGCGATGCGCACCGGCATATGGAAGATCTCCTCGGCCAGCTCCACCACCCCTTCCATGCGGGCGGTGCCGCCGGTCAGCACCACCCCCGCGGCCACCAGGTCCTCGTAACCGCTGCGGCGCAGCTCGTCGCGCACCAGGGTGAAGAGCTCCTCGTAGCGCGGCTCCACCACCTCGGCAAGCGCCTGGCGGGAGAGGTCGCGGGCGGGGCGGTCGCCCACGCTGGGCACCTTGATCATCTCGTCGCTGGCGGCGAGCTGGGTCAGGGCGCAGGCATACTTGACCTTGATCTCCTCGGCGTGCTGGGTCGGCGTGCGCAGCGCCATGGCGATGTCGTTGGTGACCTGGTCGCCGGCGATGGGGATCACCGCGGTGTAGCGGATGGCCCCCTCGGTGAACACCGCGATGTCGGTGGTACCGCCCCCGATGTCGACCATGCAGACCCCGAGCTCGCGCTCGTCCTCGGTGAGCACCGCCATGCTGGAGGCGAGCTGTTCGAGGATGATGGCGTCGACCTCCAGGCCGCAGCGGCGCACGCACTTCTCGATGTTCTGCACGGCATTGAGGGCCGCGGTGACCAGGTGGACCCGCGCCTCGAGGCGCACGCCGGACATGCCCAGCGGCTCGCGGATGCCGCCCTGGGCATCGATGGCGAACTCCTGGGGGAGCACGTGCAATACCCGCTGCCCCTCCGAGATGGCACGGGCGCGGGCGGAGTCGATGACGCGGTCGATGTCGGAGGGAGTGACCTCGCGCTCCTTGATGGCCACCACCCCGTCGGAATTCATGGAGCTGATATGGCTGCCGGCGACGCCCACATAGACGGAATGGATGTCGCAGCCGGCCATGAGTTCGGCCTCCTCCACGGCGCGCTGGATGGACTGCACCGTGGACTCGATGTTGATCACCACGCCCTTCTTCATTCCTCGGGAGGGGTGCGAGCCGATACCGGCGATCTCGATGCCACCGTCATCGGTGGGCTGCCCCACGATCGCCACCACCTTGGACGTTCCGATATCCAGCCCGACTACCATATTGGACACGTTGGATGGACCTGCCATGAGTCGGGAACTCTCCTCGATCCTGGCCCGTTCTCGAGCCTGCAACATGAAAATGAACCTGGGGCCAATTATAGGAACAACGGGTCGAGTTCCTCCACCCCGGAACCAAAAAGCCCCTCCACGATACGGCGATTTTGCTCCGAAAGAAACAGCCGCATGCCCTTCGACATGCGTGTTTCACAGAAAAAAGGCGATCACCCCTCGCGCTCGTCGTCGACCTCGAGGGGTTCGGTTTCACCATGCCAGGCCACCGCGACCCCGTTGGGATATCGCAGGTCGATGTAGCGGATATGCGACGCCTGGCCCTCCAGCTGGCGCTGCCAGGCGGCGACCAGGCGCGCCAGGCGTCCCTCGCGGTCGCTGCGACCGAGCATCACCCACACGCCATCGTCGAGCTGGAAGCGCCAGGCGCCCCGCGGTTCCAGGCGCAGCTGGGTGAGCGGCAGGTCCAGCGCGGCGAAGCGCGTGGCGAGGCGCTGGTGGTAGGCGAGTACCTCGGCGCCGCTGCCCGGCGGCCCGGCGAGATCCGGCAGGTCGCCGGGCGGCGACACCGGGCCGATGGCGAAGGGTTCGCCCTCGGGGTTGAGCAGCTGGTCGTCGTTCCAGCGCGCCACCGGCACCTCCTCCACCAGCTCGAAGGTGAGGGCGTTGGGCCACTCGCGGCTGACCCGCGCCTCGGCGATCCAGTCGATGGCGAGCGCCTCCCGGCGCAACTCGGCGACATCCACCGACAGCCAGGTACGCCCGCGCAGCAGCGGCGTGAGCTCGGCGCGCAGGTAGTCGGCGTTCACATGGGTCAGGTCACCGCCGATGGAGACCCGCTCCAGGGGTCGGTCGAGCCACAGCCACAGGGCCCGCCCGCCGGCGCCGAATACCAGCAGCAGCAGCACGACGCCGAGCCATCCGCCACGCTGACTCATGCCGACCGGGGCGCCAGGGTCGTGGCCAGGATGCGCACCACCAGCGCCTCGAAGTCGATGCCCACGTGGGCTGCCGCCTGGGGTACCAGGCTGTGGTCGGTCATGCCCGGGGAGGTATTGACCTCGATCAGCCAGAAGCGTCCCTCGGCGTCACGCATCACGTCGACCCGTCCCCAGCCCTCGCCGCCCACCGCGGCGAAGGCCTGGCGACAGAGCTCGCCGAGCTCGGCCTCTTCCTCCGCCGACAGGCCACACGGGAGGTGGTAGCGAGTCTCGTCGGAGAGGTACTTGGCTGCGTAGTCGTAGAAGCCCCCGGCGGCCTCGACGCGGATCGCCGGCAGCACCTCGTCGCCGAGCAGCGACACCGTGTACTCCTCCCCCTCGATGAAGCCCTCGGCCATCACCCTGGCGTCGTAGCGGGCCGCCGCGTGGTAGGCCTCGGCCAGCGCCTCGGCGCTTCTCACCACGCTGATGCCCAGCGTCGAGCCCTCGTGCACCGGCTTGACGATCAGCGGCAGCCCCAGGCGCTCCACCACCGCCCGCCAATCGGCGTCGGGGCCGAGCATCTCCGCTGCCGGGGTCGGCAGCCCCAGGGCCTGCCACACCAGCTTGGTGCGCTGCTTGTCCATGCCCAGCGCCGAGGCGAGCACGCCACTGCCGGTATAGGGGATGCCGAGCAGCTCCAGCGCCCCCTGCAGGGTGCCGTCCTCGCCGCCACGCCCGTGCAGGGCGATGAAGACGCGGTCGGGGGCCAGCGCCTCGAGCCCCACCAGGCCGCCGTCGGCAGGGTCATAGCCGACCGCATCGACCCCGGCTCGTGTCAGCGCGGCGAGCACCGCCCGGCCGCTCTTCAACGACACCTCGCGTTCGGCGGAGCTGCCGCCGAACAGCACCGCCACCCGCCCCAGTTCGCTCACCCGCTTCATAGGCCCACCTCGTCGAGATCCAGGGCGGCCTCGGCCAGCGCCAGGGAGATGCCGCCGATGTCCCCTGCCCCCTGGGTGATCAGGATATCGCCGGGACGCAGCACGCGCCCAAGCAGCTCGGGCAGCTCGGCCTTGTCCTGGACGAAGATCGGGTCGATGGCGCCACGCTGGCGGATCGAGCCCGCCAGGGTGCGCCCCTCCGCGCCGGGGATCGGCGCCTCGCCCGCGCCGTAGACGTCGAGCAGCAGCAGGGTGTCGACCCCGCCCAGCACCCGCACGAAGTCCTCGAAGAGGTCACGAGTACGCGAGTAGCGATGGGGCTGGTAGAGCATCACCAGGCGCCGCTCGGGCCAGCCGGCGCGCACCGCGGCGATCACCATCTCCACCTCGCGGGGGTGGTGGCCATAGTCGTCCACCAGCATCACCTCGCCCTCGCCACCGGGCGCCGGGAAGCGGCCATGCACCTGGAAGCGCCGTCCCACCCCCTGGAAGCCCGCCAGGCCGCGCAGGATGGCGGCATCTTCGACGCCGGCATCGCTGGCCACGGCGATGGCGGCCAGGGCGTTCAGGGCGTTGTGGCGCCCGGGCATGGCCAGGCGCACCGGCAGGGGCGCCAGGCCACCGGGGCGCAGCGCGGTGAAGCGCACCTCGCCCTCGGCCTGGACGAAGTCCTCGATGCGGTAGTCGGCGTCCTCGCTGAAGCCGTAGGTGACGAACTGGCGGCTGACGGCGTCGAGCAGGCCGCGCACATGCTCGTCGTCGATGCACAGGATCGCCAGGCCATAGAAGGGCAGGTTGTGCAGGAACTCGACGAAGGTACCCTTGAGGCGCTCGAAGTCGCCGCCGTAGGTGCTCATGTGGTCGGCATCGATGTTGGTGACGATGGACACCATGGGCTGCAGGTGGAGGAAGGAGGCGTCGGACTCGTCGGCCTCGGCCACCAGGTAGTCGCCCTCCCCCAGCCGCGCGTTCTTGCCGGCGCTGGTCAGCCGGCCGCCGATCACGAAGGTGGGATCGAGACCGCCCTCGCCGAGCAGCGTCGCGGTCAGGCTGGTGGTGGTGGTCTTGCCGTGGGTGCCGGCTACCGCGATGCCGTGGCGAAAGCGCATCAGCTCGGCGAGCATCTCGGCGCGGCGCACCACCGGCACGCGGTGGTCGTGGGCCCACTCGATCTCGGGATTGCCCTCGTCCACCGCGGTGGAGACCACCACCACGTCGGCGCCCGCCACGTGCTCGGCGGCATGGCCGATCGCCACGCGGATGCCGGCGTCGCGCAACCCGGCGACCACCGCCGATTCGCGCAGGTCGGAGCCGGTGACCCTGTAACCCTGGTTGGCGAGCACCTCGGCGATGCCGCACATGCCGGCGCCGCCGATGCCCACGAAGTGGATGGTGCGGATGCGGCGCATGCCGAGGCCGCGGCCGTGGCGGGCCGCCTCGGGCACCTCTGCGGTTCTGCTATCGCTCAAAGCCTGTCTCCATGCAACCGGCCACCAGGCGCTCGACGGCGTCGAGATGGGCGCAGGCACGGGCCCGCGACGCCATGGTGGCGAGAGTGTCGGGGTCGAGCAGCGCCGCCAGCCGCTCGGCCAGCGTCGCCGCGGAAAGCCGGGACTGGGGCAGCAGCTCCGCCGCGCCCTCCTCCACCAGCGCCCGGGCGTTGGCGGTCTGGTGGTCGTCCACGGCGTGGGGAAAGGGCACGAACAGCGCCGGCTTGGCGGCGGCGGCCAGCTCGGCCACCGTCAGGGCGCCCGCCCGGGACACCACCAGGTCGGCCCAGGCGTAGGCCTCGGCCATATCGTCGATGAAGGGCGACACCTCGGCGGCCACGCCATGCTCGGCGTAGGCGTCGCGGGTGGCGGCCTCCTTGTCGCGCCCCGCCTGGTGGCGCACCTCCGGCCGCCGCTCCGCGGGCAGGCGGGCCAGCGCCTCGGGCAGCCCCCGGTTGAGCGCCTGGGCGCCCAGGGAGCCGCCCACCACCAGCAGGCGCAGCGGGCGACCGGCCATCCCGGCGCCGTCGCGGGGGGTCTCCCCCAGGGCCGCGATCTCGGCACGCACCGGGTTGCCTACCACCTCGGCGCGGCCGGGGAAGGCCTGGGGAAAGGCCGCATAGACCCCCCGCGCCAGGCGCGCCAGGGCCCGGTTGGTCAGCCCGGCCACGGCGTTCTGCTCGTGGATCACCAGCGGGCGCCGCGAGAACCAGGCGGCGAGCCCGCCGGGGCCGCTGGCGAAGCCGCCCAGTCCCACCACCAGTTGGGGGTCGAACTCGTGGATCACCCGCCAGGCCTGCCAGACGGCACGGGTGAGGTTGATCGGCGCCAGCAGCCAGCCGGCCAGGCCGTTGCCGCGCAGGCCGGCCACGCGAATGCGGTGCAGCACGATGCCCGCCTCGGGCACCAGGCGATTCTCGATGCCACGCGGGCTGCCCAGCCAGGCCACCTCCACACCCCGCGCCCGCAGGGCGCGGGCCAGGGAGAGCGCGGGAATCACGTGGCCGCCGGTACCGCCGGCCATGATCAGGACCCGGCGGCGTGTCGTGGTGTCGTTCATGACGTCCCTCCTTGGCCGAGCGGGGCCTGCCGGGGCGCCGCCGACTGCCGGCGGCGCCAGGCCCGGCGGGTCTCGATGTCCACCCGCAGCAACAGCGCCACCATGGTGGCACTGACCACCAGGCTCGAGCCGCCGTAACTGAGCAGCGGCAGGGTGAGTCCCTTGGTGGGCAGCATGCCGCTGCTCACCGCGATATTGATGAAGGCCTGGGCGCCCAGCACCAGGGCGATGCCATAGCTGAGGTAGGCGGCGAAGGCCAGCCCGGCGAGCTCCGCACGCCGCCCCACCGCCATGGCCCGCCACACCAGCAGGGCGAAGAGGCCGATGACGCCGACCGCGCCCAGAAGCCCCAGCTCCTCGGCGAGTACCGCGAAGACGAAGTCGGTGTGCGCCTCGGGCAGATAGAAGAGCTTCTGTACGCTGTTGCCCAGCCCCATGCCCAGCCAGCCACCGCGGCCGAAGGCGATCAGCGCCTGGGTGAGCTGGTAGCCGCTGGCGAATTGGTCGGCCCAGGGGTCGATGAAGCTGGTCAGCCGCGCCATCCGGTAGGGCTCGGCCACGGCTAGGGCGGCACCGCCCGCCGCCACCAGCAGCGCCAGCAGCAGGAAGCGGCCCCAGGGGGCGCCAGCCATCAGCAGCATCCCCATCACGCAGCCGGTCATCACCACCACGGCGCCGTAGTCCGGCTCGAGGATCAGCAGCACACCGAACACGCCGAGCACCACCAGTGGGCGCATGAAGGCGCCCCAGTCGCGGCGCACCTGGGGCAGGAAGCGCTCCAGGTAGCCCGCCAAGTAGACGATCAGGAACAGCTTGGCGAGCTCCGAGGCCTGGAGGTTGAAGGGGACTCCGGGCACCGAGAGCCAGCGTCGACTGCCGTTGACCTCACGCCCCACCAGCAGCACCAGCACCAACAGCAGGATGCCTACCAGCAGCAGCAGCGGCCCGTTGGCCTTCCACCAGCCCAGAGGTACCCGCAGCACCAGCGTGGCGATGACCAGGGCGCCGACCAGGAAGGTCCCGTGGCGCAGACCGAAGTACCAGGGGTTGCCGGTGAGGCTCGCCGCCACCCCGGTGGAGGCGGAGGTGACCATGACCAGCCCCACCAGCAGCAGAGACAGGGCCGCCACCAGTAGCCAGCCGTCGAAGGGGTGATCGCGGGTGGAGAGCGCCTCGCGCAGGCGTGCCAGCCGGCTCATGGGGAGACCTCCGCCAGGTGCCGCTCGACCCAGGCGCGGAAGGCGTCGCCGCGGGCCGCGTAATTGGCGAACTGGTCGAGGCTGGCGCAGGCCGGCGACAGCAGCACGGCGTCGCCCGGCGCGGCGATCGTCGCCGCACGCGCCAGGGCGCTCGCGAGGTCCGCCACCCGGGTCACGTCCAGGTGCCCCGCGAGGGCCGCCTCGAGGCGCTCGGCATCGGCGCCGAACAGGATCGCCTCGCGGCCGAAGCGCGCCAGCGGCTCGGCCAGGGGGGTGAAGTCGGCGCCCTTGCCTACCCCGCCGGCCAGCAGGATCAGGCGTCCCTCGAGGGTCGGGCCGAGGCCGGCGATGGCGGCCAGGGTGGCGCCCACGTTGGTGCCCTTGGAGTCGTTGATCCAGCGCACGCCGTCGGCCTGTGCCACCATCTCGCTGCGGTGGGGCAGCCCCGGGAAGCGCATCAGCACCGCGCGCATGGCGGCGAGCGGAAGGCCCAGGCGATGGCCCATGGCCAGTGCCGCCAGGGCGTTGGCCTGGTGGTGGCGCCCCGCCAGGCGCATGGCCGCCACCGGCATCAGCGGCGCCTCGCCGTGCATCAGCCACTCGGCCCCCCGGTGGCGGCCGATGCCCCACTCCCCCGCCGCCGGGGCGCGGGTGGTGAAGCGCTCGAGGGCCGGCACCTCGATGTCCGGCCAGGTGGCGGGATCCTCGGCGTTGACCACGGCGTGGCGTGCGCCGCGGAAGACCCCAAGCTTGGCGGCCCGATAGCCGGCCATGTCGCCGTGGCGGTCGAGGTGGTCCTCGGAGAGGTTGAGGAAGGCCGCGGTCTCGGCGCCCAGGCAGGGCGTGGTCTCGAGCTGGAAGCTGGAGAGCTCCAGCACGAAGAGCTCGGCGTCGGGATGATCCTGCAGCAGATCCAGGGCCGGGGTGCCCAGGTTGCCGCCCACCGCCACCCGCATCCCGGCCTCGCGGGCCATCTCGCCGACCAGGGTGGTCACGGTGGACTTGGCGTTGGAGCCGGTGATGGCGGCGATGGGCGCACGCGCCTCGCGCACGAAGAGCGCGATCTCGCCGACCAGGCACGGCTCGCCGGTGGCGGGACGGATCCGCCCGGCAAGCGCCCGGAGCCCCGCGGCATGCGGATCGATACCAGGGCTCAGCACCACTTCCTCGGCCGCCTCGAGGTCCAGGGCGTCGAGGGGGCCCAAGTACACGACGACCCCGGGGTGGGCGGCGCGGAAGTCATCGAGCCCCGGCGGCGCCTCGCGGGTATCGGCCACCATGAAGGGCACGCCCCGGCGCGCCAGGTGGCGGCAGATGGCGCGTCCCGAAAGCCCCAGGCCCACCACCAGGGTGGTGCCCGGGGGAACCCGGTCGACGGCGGCATCACGGCAGATCTCGCTCATCAGCGCACCTTGAGGGTGGCCAGGCCGATCAGCACCAGCACCACGGTGATGATCCAGAAGCGCACGATCACCCGCGGCTCGGGCCAGCCCTTGAGCTCGTAGTGGTGGTGCAACGGGGCCATGCGGAAGATGCGCCGCCCCGTAAGCTTGTAGGAGCCCACCTGCAGGATCACCGACACCGTCTCCATGACGAAGATGCCGCCCATGATGAACAGCACGATCTCCTGGCGCACGATCACCGCCACCACGCCCAGCGCCGCGCCCAGCGCCAGCGCCCCCACGTCGCCCATGAAGACCTGGGCGGGGTAGGTGTTGAACCACAGGAAGCCGAGACCGGCGCCGGCGATGGTGGCGCAGAACACCGCCAGCTCGCCGGCGCCGGGGATGGAGGGGATCTGCAGGTAGTCGGCGAACACCGCGTTGCCGCTGGCGTAGGCGAAGATCCCCAGCCCCATGGCCACCAGCACGGTGGGCATGATCGCCAGGCCATCGAGCCCGTCGGTGAGGTTGACCGCGTTGGAGCTGCCGACGATCACCAGGTAGGTGAGCACCACGTAGAAGAGCCCCAGGGGCAGCACGAACTCCTTGAAGAGCGGCACGATCAGGCTGGTCTCCACCGGCGAGGCGGCGGTGACATAGAGCAGCACCGCCGCCGCCAGGCCGATCACCGACTGCCAGAGGTACTTCCAGCGCGCCGGCAGGCCACGGGGGTTCTTCTCCACCACCTTGCGGTAGTCGTCGACCCAGCCGATGGCACCGAAGCCCAGGGTCACCGCCAGCACGATCCACACGTAGTGGTTGGTCAGGTCGCCCCACAGCAGGGTGCTCACGGCGATGGCCATCAGGATCATGGCGCCGCCCATGGTTGGGGTGCCGGCCTTGGAGAGGTGCGACTGGGGGCCATCGTCACGCACCGCCTGGCCGATCTGCCCCTCGACCAGGCGGCGGATCACCACCGGCCCCAGCCACAGGCAGAGCACCAGGGCGGTGAGGGTGCCGAGGATCATCCGCAGCGTGAGGTAGTTGAACACATGGAAGGCGCTGAAGTACTGCGCCAGGAAGTCGGCAAGATGCAGAAGCATGAATCGCGTTTACCCTGTGGTGTCATCGCGCAGCGCCGCCACCACGCGCTCCATGGCGGCACTGCGCGACCCCTTGACCAGCACGCTGGCCCCGGGGGGAAGATGGTCGAGCACGTGGCGTGTCAGCGCCTCGCGGTCGTCGAAATGGCACCCGCCGTCGCCGAAGGCGCGGCTGGCGGGACGCGCCGCCTCGCCGAGGGTGCCCAGGAAGTCGATCCCCAGTTCCCGCGCGTGGCGCCCGACCTCGGCATGCAGCCGTTCGGACGCCTCTCCCAACTCTCCCATGGCGCCCAGCAGGCACCAGCGCGGGGCGGGCAGCGCCGCCAGCAGCGCCAGCGCCGCCTTCACCGCCCCGGGGTTGGCGTTATAGGTATCATCGATGAGGCGCGAGCCGCGCACCCCGGCCACCACCGCCTGGCGACCGGCCATGGGCGCCACCGCGCCGAGCCCCGCCACCACCGCCTCCCCCGCCAGGCCCACGGCCAGGGCGGCGGCGGCCGCCGCCAGGGCGTTGGCCACGTTGTGGCGTCCCATCAGCCGCATGGCGACCCGACCGAGCGGCCGGCCGTCGACGACAAGCGTGAAAGCATAGCGCCCGAGGGCGTCCGCGGCCAGGTCCCGGGCGGTGACCCGGGCGCCCTCGCCCAACCCGAAGTCGAGCACCTCGCGGGGCGCGGCGAGCCGCGCCCAGGTGGCGAAGTAGGCATCGTCGCGGTTGAGCACCGCCACCCCGTCGGCGGGCAGGCCGGCGAGGATCTCCGCCTTGGCCTGGGCGATCCGACCCATGCCGCCGAACTCGCCGACGTGGGCACCGGTGACATTGGTGATCACCGCCACCCGAGGCCGGGCCAGGCCCACCGTCCAGGCAATCTCGCCCAGGTGGTTGGCGCCCAGCTCCACCACCGCCTGGCGATGGGCCGGGGTCAGTTCCAGCAGGGTCAACGGCGCGCCGATGTCGTTGTTGAGGTTGCCGCGGGTGGCCAGGGTCACCCCGCGACGACCGAGCAGCGCGGCGAGAAGCTCCTTGACGGTGGTCTTGCCGCTGTTGCCGGTCACCGCCACCAGCGGCCCGCCCCAGGCCTCGCGACGCGCGCGACCCAACAGGCCCAGGGCCAGTCGGCTGTCGGCCACCACCAGCTGCGGCAGGGGATCGTCCACCGCGCGCTCTACCACGGCGGCCGCGGCCCCGGCCTCGCGGGCCCGGGCCAGGAAGTCGTGAGCATCGAAGCGCTCGCCGCGCAGGGCGACGAAGAGATCGCCCGGACCCAGCCGGCGCGTGTCGGTCTCGATGGCGGCGAGAGGCAGGTCACGCGCCGGGGCGGCAACCCCCAGCGCACGGGCCACCTCGGCCAGGGTGGCGAGTCCACAGCGGTTCATCGGTTGGCCTCCCGGCCGCGCGCGGCCAGCGCCTGGCGGGCAACCTCACGGTCATCGAAGGGGTAGCGCTCCCCCGCCACCTCCTGGTAGGTCTCGTGTCCCTTGCCGGCGATCAGCACCACGTCCTCGGGGGCCGCCTCGGCCAGCGCCGTGGCGATCGCCGCGCCGCGCCCGGCGACCATCCGGGCGCGCTCGCGCCCGGCCGGGGTGAGCCCGGCCCGCACCTGCTCGCGGATCGCCGCGGGGTCCTCGCCGCGCGGGTTGTCATCGGTGATCACCAGCCGCTCGGCGTGGCGTTCGGCGGCGGCGGCCATGGGCCCGCGCTTGCCGGGGTCGCGATCGCCACCGCAGCCGAACAGGCACCACAGGCGCCCCTGCCCCGGCAGGTGGTCGCGCAGCGCGCCCAAGGCGTTGTCCAGGGCGTCGGGGGTATGGGCGTAGTCGACCACCACGGTAGGGGCCCCGGGCCGGGTCAGCACCTCCATGCGTCCGGGCACCGGGGTCAGCCGGCGGGCCGCCTCGAAGAGCGGCTCGAGGGGGTGGCCCAGGCCGTGCAGGGTGGCGATGGCCAGCAGCACGTTGTCGAGGTTGAAGCGCCCCACCAGCGGCAGGTCGAGCTCGCGCTCCCCCTCGGGGGTCGCCACCAGGGCGCGCTGGCCGCCGGCATGGGGGAAGCGCTCCAGCATCCGCAGGGTCACCGCCTCGTCGCTGCCGGTGGCCAGTACCCGGACAGGCCCCTCCTGCCCCCCTGGCAGCCCGGCCAGCATCAGCCGCGCCAGGGGGTCGTCGCCGTTGACCACCGCCAGCCGCAGCTCCGGGCGGCGGAAGAGCCGCGCCTTGGCGGCGGCATAGGCGGCCATGCTGCCGTGGTAGTCGAGGTGGTCGCGGCTGAGGTTGGTGAAGACGGCGGCGCTCACCCGGCAGCCGTCGAGGCGGCCCTGCTCCAGGGCATGGGAGGAGACCTCCATGGCCACCCGGCCGATGCCGTCGGCGGCGAGCCCCGCCAGGGTCGCCTGCAGGGACAGCGGCCCGGGCGTGGTCAGGCCACTCTCGACGAGTGCCCCTGGACGGCCGCTGCCCAGGGTGCCGATGACCGCGGCCTCGACGCCCGCTGCCTGGCTCAGCTCGGCGAGGTAGTGGGTCACCGAGCTCTTGCCGTTGGTGCCGGTGACGCCGATCAGCTCCAGCGTCTCGGGTACCCCGTAGAGCTCGCGACCAAGCTCGCCCAGCCGTTCGCGCAGCCCCGCCAGGGGCACCACGCGCGACTGCTCCGGGCAGGGACGCCCGTCGCCGGCGTGGCAGAGAACCGCCGCCGCCCCGGCGGCCAGCGCCGCGGCGATGAAGTCGCGGCCGTCGCCGTCCACCCCGGGCACCGCCACGAAGACCTCTCCCGGTGCCAGGCGACGGCTGTCGGTCTGCAGCCGGGTCATGCCATCGCCGTCCAGCCCCGTGTCGCTACCGGGCCAGAGGCGCGCCAGGGTCTCGCCGAGGCGGGTGAGCGATACGGTCATGGGGTCACGTGTCATGGGGAGGCCTCGACGACGGTCTGGTCGGGGGGAACATCGAGCAGGCGCAGGGCGCTGCCGGCCAGGCGAGAGAACACCGGCGCGGCCACCGCACCGCCATAGTAGGCGTCGCCACGCGGGTGGTCGATCATCACCACCACAACGATGCGCGGGTCGGAGACCGGCGCGATGCCCACGAAGAAGCCGCGATAGGCATCCTCCTGGTAGCCACCGGTACCGGTCTTGCGCACCGTCCCGGTCTTGCCGGCGACTCGGTACCCCGGCACCTCGGCGCGCCGCGCCCCGGTGCCGGGCTCGACCACCTCGTCCATCATGTCCAGTACCTGGCGGGCAACCTCGGGCGAGATGACCTGCTCCCCCTGGACGGGCGCGTCCTGGCGCAACAGGGAGGGCGGCACCCGGCGCCCCTCGTTGGCGATGGCGGTGAAGGCGCTGGCCAGCTGCAGCGGCGTGACCGAGAGGCCGTAGCCGTAGGAGAGCGCCGCCCACTGGCTGCTCGACCAGCGCACCGGCGCCGGCACCTCACCGGTGGCCTCGCCAGGGAAACCGGTGCCCGGGGCCTGGCCGAAGCCCAGGCGACGGTAGAGCTGGGGGACCACCGGCTCATCGAAGCGCAGTACCAGCTTGGACATGCCGATGTTGGAGGACTTCTCGAGGATCCCGGCGAGGTCAAGCTCGCCGTAGTTGCGGATGTCGCGGATGGTGAAGCGATCGATGCGCATCCAGCCCGGCGAGGTATCCACCAGGGTCTCGGGGGAGAGCCCGCCGGCATCGAGCATCGCCGCCATGGCCAGCGGCTTGACCACCGAGCCCGGCTCGTAGGCGTCGACGATGGCGCGGTTGCGCAGCCCCTGGGGATCGAGGCCGGCACGGTCGTTAGGGTTGTAGGAGGGCTGATTGGCCATCGCCAGCACCTCGCCGCTGCGCGCGTCGAGCATCACCACCACGCCGCCGTCGGCGTCGTGCTCGGCGACGCCCGCCTTGAGCTCGCGATAGGCCATGTACTGCAGGCGCTGGTCGATGGAGAGCGTCAGCTCGCCGCCGGGCTTGGCCTCGCGCAGCACCTCGAGGTCGCGCACCAGCCGGCCGCGGCGGTCCTTGAGCACGCGACGCAGCCCCGGGGTGCCCGAGAGCCACGACTGGTAGGCGAGCTCCAGCCCCTCCTGGCCGACATCGTCGACGTTGGTCACCCCCAGCAGCTGGGCGGCGACCTCGCCGGCCGGGTAGTAGCGCTTGTACTCGTCCTGGCGATAGACCCCGGGCACGCGCAGCGCCAGTACCCGCTGCGCCGCCTCGGGGGTCATCCGCCGCTGCAGGTACATGAACTCGCGGTCGGCGTAGCGCGCCAGGCGCTCGTCGAGCGTCGAAGGCGCCACGCCCAGCGCCGTGGCGAGCCGAGCCCGCTGGATGGGATCCTCGGGCACGTCCTGGGGGTTGGCCCACAGGGTCACCACCGGCGTGGAGATGGCCAGCGGCTCGCCATGGCGATCGGCGATCATGCCGCGGTGGGCGGGCAGCGGGTCGGTGCGCAGGGTGCGGGCGTCCCCCTGCCCCTGCAGAAAGGGGCGGTCGACCACATGCAGGATCACCACGCGCCCCACCAGCAGCGCCAGGCCCAGCAGGACCAGGCCCAGCATCACGCGGTAGCGCAACTGCCCCATGGGGGCGGTGGGGGGTGGGCGGCGCGGCGAGACGCCGCTTCTGACCTCGCTGCTCATGGGCGGATCACCTCCACCTCATCGACACCGGGCAGCCGCATCTCCAGGCGCTCCATGGCCAGGCGCTCGATGCGCGCCGGCGACGACCAGGCACTCTCCTCCAGCAGCAGCTGGCCCCACTCGGTCTGGAGCTGCTGCTGCTCGCGCTCGAGCCGCTGCAGCTGCGCATACTGCTCACGGGTGAGGTGGCTGATGCCGATCACGGCGAGGGCGCTGCCCAGGCAGGCCAGCAGCAGCGCCAGCAGCACCAGCGCCGACAGGTTGAGGCGCAGTGCCGAGGGCCAGGCGAGGCGAGCGGTGAACGACCTTCCCTGCGTCATGCCGTCTCCTTCTAGTATCGCTTGCGGGCTGCCCGCATCACGGCGCTGCGGGCGCGGGGGTTCTCACTGACCTCCGCCTCGCCCGGGCGCCGCGCCTTGCCCAGCGCCTCCAGGCGCCGCTCGAGCTGCTCGTCGCGGATCGGCACGCCCCGGGGCAGATGGGTATCGCCGCGCACGTGGTGGCGAATGAAGCGCTTGACGCGGCGATCCTCCAGCGAGTGGAAGCTGATCACCACCAGGTGGCCGCCTGGGGCCAGCGCCTCCAGCGCCGCCTCGAGGGCCGCATCGAGCTGCTCGAGCTCGCCGTTGACCTGGATGCGCAGGGCCTGGAACACCCGGGTGGCGGGATGCTTGTGCTTCTCCCAGGCGGGGTGCGCGACCTTGACCACCTCGGCCAGGTCGGCGGTGCGCTCGAAGGGATGCTCGCCGCGTCGCGCCACGATCGCCCTGGCCAGGCGCCGCGCGTAGCGCTCCTCGCCGTACTCCTTGAACACCCGCGCAAGCTCCCCCTCGTCGGCGCGGGCAATGAAGGCCGCCGCGCTCTCGCCGCGGGTGGGGTCCATGCGCATGTCCAGCGGCCCGTCGCGCAGGAAGCTGAAGCCGCGCTCGGGGTCGTCGAGCTGGGGGGAGGAGACGCCGATATCGAGCAGGATGCCGGACAGGCGGCCATGCAGGCCGTAAGTGCGGGCGATCTCACCGAGCCGGGCGAACTCGCCCTGCTCGATGGTGAACCGCGGGTCAGTGAGGCTTTCCGCCTCGGCGATGGCCTGGGGGTCGCGGTCGATGGCCAGCAGGCGTCCCTGGGGCGTCAGGCGCTCGAGGATCGCCCGGGAGTGGCCGCCGCGTCCGAAGGTGCCATCCAGGTAGGCACCGGCGGGATCATGCACCAGGGCATCGACGGCACCATCGAGGAGCACGCTGGCATGACGGAAACCGCGCGGGGAAGATTCAGGGGCGGATGGCATGCGCTTCTCGATCCAGGGCGGGGGTGGCGGGAGTGGCGCCACCGCAATGAAAACGGGGGGAGCCGGCCGATAAGCCGGGTTCTGTCGTGGACAGTCATTCATCTAGGGGACGCGTCACCACGCCCCTCGAGCAACCTACCCGAACCCGGCGCGGGCCACGCCAGCGGGTTCCTATTTGGTCTTGCTCCGAGTGGGGTTTACCGTGCCACGCACTGTTACCAGGCGCGCGGTGCGCTCTTACCGCACCCTTTCACCCTTGCCGGCCTCCCGAGGGAGACGTAGGCGGTCTACTCTCTGCTGCACTTTCCGTCGGCTCGCGCCGCCCAGGCGTTACCTGGCACTCTGCCCTGTGGAGCCCGGACTTTCCTCCCCCGGATCGCTCCGGCGGCGACTGTCTGGCCGACTCCCGCGGCAAGGATACCAGCGCCCCGCACGCCCCTCAATGTCGAGCGGCGTCAGGTCGCCTCCTTGAGCGCCTGGGCACGGGCGTACCAGGCCTTCCGCGCGCCACCCAGCAGCCGGGCGGCGACCGATGCGGCCTGCTTGACCCCGACGCCCTCGGCGAGCAGCGCGGCCAGCAGCGCCTCGCCCCCCATCTCGGCGCTCGTCTCCGCGGCACGCGGCGCGGCGCCGGCCAGCATCACCACGAACTCGCCGCGTGCCTGGTTGGGGTCGGCCTCGAGCTGCGCCAGCAGCTCGCCGGCGCTGCCCGAGAGGAAGGTCTCGAAGGCCTTGGTCAGCTCCCGGGCCAGCACCACGCGGCGCTCGCCGAGGGCCGCCCCGATATCCGCCAGGGTGTCGCGGATGCGGTGGGGCGACTCGTAGAAGACCAGGGTCTCCTCTCGCCCCGCCAGCGCCTCCAGCCGCGCACGCCGCGCGCCCCCCTTGGCCGGCAGGAAGCCCTGGAAGGCGAAGCGGTCGGTGGGCAGGCCCGCCGCGCTGAGCGCCGCCACCAGCGCGCAGGCCCCCGGGATCGGCACCACCCGACGCCCGCGGGCGCGCAGCTCGCGCACCAGCACGAAGCCGGGGTCGCTGATCAGCGGCGTGCCGGCATCAGAGACCAGGGCGATGGACTCCCCCGCCGCCAGGCGCGCGTCCAGCTGCTCCACGCGCGCCGCCTCGTTGTGCTCGTGCAGGGAGAGCATGGGCACCGAGAGGCCCAGGTGACGCATCAGCCGCGCGGTGTGGCGGGTATCCTCGGCGGCGACCAGCGCCACCTCCCCCAGCACCGCCGCGGCACGGGGGCTCAGGTCGGCCAGATTCCCAATCGGCGTGGCGACCACGTACAATGCAGCGGAGTTCGGTTCAGACACGTCGCCTCCTCGGCGGGCTCCCGATAGGACAGATAAAGGAAGGATTCATGGGCAACCTGACACGCGGCCTCGTGGCCTACGCACTGCTCGCGCTGCTGCTGGCCGGCTGTGCCACCCGGCCGGGCATCGTCGAGCGCGTCATCGACGAAGACCCCGATCGCCTGTTGGCCCAGGCCGAGCAGCAGGCACCGGACCAGGCGGCCCGCACCCGGCTCGAGGCGGCCACCATCTTAGCACGCCAGGGCGACCGCACCCAGGCACTGGAGATCGCCATGGCGCTCGCGGACGACCGCCTCCCGGCCGAGCCACGTACCCGCTGGGCGCTGCTGCTGGCCGACCTCGGCGAGAGCGAGGGCAACCCCGCCGCGGTGATCCGCGCCACCGAGAACCTCGACGCCCTGGCGCTGAACCGGGAGCAGGCCCTGACCCTGCGCGAGCAGCGGGGGCTGGCCCTGCTCGAGGAAGAGCAGCCCGCGGCGGCGGCCGAGGCGCTGCTGCGAGTACAGGCCGTGACCGACGACGAGGCGCTCAATGACGCCATCTGGCGCGCCCTCGCGGGGCTCGATGGCCGTCGCCTGAGCCGTCTCGGCGAGAGCCGCGACGACGCCCTGACCCAGGGCTGGGTGACGCTGGCCGAGACGGTGCGCAGCGGTGGCGGGGACATCGAGCGCCTGTTCCGGCGCCTGGATGACTGGCGGGAGCGTCACCCTCGCCACCCGGCGGCCCGCCGGCTGCCCGCCGACCTCCTCGCCCTGCGCGAGCTGAGCGGCCAGGAGGTGCGCCACATCGCGGTGCTGCTGCCGGAGTCCGGCCCGCTCTCGCGCATCGCCGGCGCCATCGCCGCGGGCATCCGCACCCGCCATCGCCTGGCGCAGGATGCCGACGTACGCCTGAGCTTCCTCGACAGCGCCGCCGCCCCCCTCGAGGCGCTCTACCGCGAGGCCGAGAACCGCGGCGCCCAGGTGGTGCTCGGCCCCCTGGACAAGGGTAGCGTCAGCGCCCTGGAGCGCGGCGAACGGGTGCCCCTGCCCACCCTGGCGCTCAACTATGGCGAGGGCGAGCGCAACCGGGCCAATGGCCTCTTCCAGTACGGCCTCTCCGCCGAGGACGAGGCGCGCCAGGCGGCCCGGCGCGCCTGGGGCGACGGCCATCGCCGCGCCGCCCTGCTGGTGCCCGACAACGACTGGGGCCGCCGCGTCGGCGAGGCGTTCTGGGACGAGTGGCAGGCCCAGGGCGGCGAGGTGACCAACGCGGTGCGCTACAACCCCGAGGCCGCCGCCACCGAGAGCACTCGCCGCGCCATCGCCAACGCCAGGCCCGACCTGCTGTTCCTGCTCGCCCTGCCCGACTATGCCCGCCAGGTGCCGCCCACCCTGGACTACTACGGCGCCCCGGAGCTGCCGGTCTATGCCACCTCCCACCTTTTCAGCGGCCAGCTGGAGCCGCGCCTCGACGCCGACCTCGACGACGTGCTGTTCCTCGACATCCCCTGGCAGATCCCCGACGCCGCGGTGGGGGGCGAGGAGGCCCTGCCCTACGCCGAGAGCTACCGCCGCCTCCGCGAGGAGTCCGACCCCAATCTCTTCCGGCTGCACGCCATGGGCGTCGATGCCTTCGAGCTTGCCCGGCGCCTGCCGCAGCTCCAGGCGGTCGCGGGCAGCGAGCTGCATGGTGCCACCGGCACCCTGCGGCCGCGGCCCGACGGCCGGGTCGAGCGCCTGCTGCCCTGGGCTCGCTTCGTCAACGGCGTACCCCAGCCTGTGCTGATCCCGGGCCTGTTCGGCGATGACCGGGCCCCGTGACGCCCGCGCCCGCGGCGCGGCCATCGAGCGCCGTGTCGCGGCCTGGCTGGAAGCGCGCGGCCTGACCGCGGTGGCCGCCAACCAGCACGCCAAGGGTGGCGAGCTGGACCTGGTGATGCGCGACGGTGAGACCCTGGTGTTCGTCGAGGTGCGCCACCGCGCCGACAGCCGTCACGGCCATCCGCTGGAGACCGTGACCGCCACCAAGCAGCGCCGCCTGGTCCGGGCGGCGCGTTTTTATCTCCAGCGCAACCGGCTATCATGTCCCTGCCGGTTCGACGTGGTGGCGGTGACCGGCCAGCCGCCCGAACTCGACATCCAGTGGGTGGTCAACGCCTTCGAGGCCACCTGACTCCGCCAGAGGAACCCGACCCCGCATGGATTTCCAGCAGCGCATACTCGGCCACTTCAACGCCAGCATCGACACCAAGACCTACGCCAGCGAGGTGCTGCCGCCCTTCATCGAGGTGGCCAGCCAGATGATGGTCCAGTGCCTGGTCAACGAGGGCAAAATCCTGGCCTGCGGCAACGGCGGCAGCGCCGGCGACAGCCAGCACTTCTCCTCGGAACTGCTCAACCGCTTCGAGCGCGAACGGCCCAGCCTGCCCGCCATGGCGCTGACCACCGACACCTCGACACTCACCTCCATCGCCAACGACTACAGCTACAACGAGGTCTTCTCCAAGCAGGTGCGCGCCCTGGGCCAGCCCGGCGACATCCTGCTGGCCATCTCCACCAGCGGCAACTCGGCCAACGTCATCCAGGCGATCCAGGCCGCCCATGACCGCGACATGACGGTGGTGGCGCTGACCGGCCGCGACGGCGGCAACATGGCCTCGCTGCTGGGCCAGGACGACTGCGAGATCCGCGTCCCCGCCACCTCCACCGCGCGCATCCAGGAGGTTCACCTGCTGGTGATCCACTGCCTGTGCGACCTGATCGACGAACAGCTCTTCGGAACCAGCGAGTGATCCCCATGACCCGCATCCCCCTGCTCACCTCCCTCCTCCTGGCCACCCTGCTGGGACTGGCCGGCTGTACCACCGTCACCAGCGTGACCCACCAGGGCACCATCGACGAGAACTACGGCAAGCGCACCGCCGGCACCCAGGTCGAGGACCACAGCATCGAGACCAAGATCGGCCACAACCTCGGCCGCACCGATGCCCGCCTCGGCGACGCCCGCATCAACGTCGACAGCTACAACGGCGTGGTGCTGCTCACCGGCCAGGTGCCCAGCGAGGAGCTCAAGGCCAAGGCCAGCGAGGTGGCGCGCCAGGTGCGCAACGTGCGCACGGTGCACAACGAGCTCACCGTCGCCGGCAACCTGCCCGCCACCCAGAAGATCGCGGATACCTGGCTCAGCACCCGCATCCGTACCCACCTGGCGGCCAACGAGAGCATCGACACTAGCCGCATCCGGGTCATCACCGAGAACGCCAGCGTCTATCTGATGGGCATCGTGACCCGCGCCGAGGGCGAGCGCATCGCCTCTGCCGTCGCCGAGCTGGGCGGCATGCAGCGCATCGTCAAGGTGTTCGACTACCTCGACTGACCGGAACAGACATGATCGGGGGGCAGGTCCCACCGATCACCCTGTCTGAAACGCGAAACGGCAGGCCCTCGGGCCTGCCGTTTCGCGTTGTGGACTCGCCTGACGCGGGCTACTTGATCACCCGCAGCGACGGCTTGCCCCGGCGGGGGCGCGGCTCGTCGTCGCCCGTCTGCTCGTCCTCCGCGGAGGCCGGGGCATCGTCGCGCTCCACCTCGGTGAGGCTCGGCGCCGGACCCTCGGCCTCCTCGTCGACCGGCTCGGGCATCACCGGCTCATGGCCGAACACCATGCCGACACCGTTCTCGCGACCGTAGATCGCCACCAGGGCCGCGCTCGGCACCATCACCCGCATGGGCTGGCCGCCGAAGCGTGCCCCGAAGCTGATCGCCTCGTTCTCCATGGCGAGGTCCTTGACCGCCGTCGGCGAGAGGTTGAGCACGATCTGGCCGTTCTGGACGAACTGCCGCGGCACCTCCACCTCGGGATGTTCCGCATCCACCACGATATGGGGGGTGAGGTCATTGTCCAGCAGCCACTGGTACAGGGCCCTGGCCAGATAGGGACGACTGGAACGCATCGTCTGGCCCTCCTGGTTGGAGGC
This sequence comes from Halomonas shengliensis, assembly GCF_900104135.1. Lineage (GTDB taxonomy): Bacteria > Pseudomonadota > Gammaproteobacteria > Pseudomonadales > Halomonadaceae > Halomonas > Halomonas shengliensis. Next base: position 23,201 of record NZ_FNIV01000008.1, read on the forward strand.
CGCCCGCTCGGGCGGCCGGGAATGGTTCAGCTACGCATCTCGCGCTCGCGCTCGCTCAGCGAGGCCTTGAAGCCGTCGCGCTCGAACACCCGCTCCATGTAGCCGATCAGCGGCGCCACCTGCTTCTCGGGCAGCTCGATGTTGAGTGCCGGCAGGCGCCACAGGATCGGGGCCAGGCAGCAGTCCACCAGGGTGAACTCCTCGCTCATGAAGAACGGCATGTCCTCGAAGATCGGCGAGATACCCACCAGGCTCTCGCGCAGCTCCTTGCGCGCCTTGTCCGCCTCCTTCTTCGGCCCCTGCTCGATCTGCGCCACCAGCGGGCACCACTCGCGCTCGATGCGATGCATCCACAGGCGGCTCTGGGCACGCGCCACGGGGTAGACCGGTAGCAGCGGCGGATGCGGGAAGCGCTCGTCCAGGTACTCCATCATCACCTTGGACTCGTAGAGCACCAGGTCGCGGTCGAGCAGGGTCGGCACGCTGTTGTAGGGATTGAGGTCGGCGAGCTCCTCGGGACGCTGGTCATCGCTGACCTCGACGATGTCCACCGCCACGCCCTTCTCGGCGAGCACGATACGCACCCGATGGCTGAAGTGATCGGCACCACCGGAGTAGAAGATCATCGACGACCGCTTGGCCACTACACCCATGAAACAATCCTCGCATCAAATCGAACGGCCATGATAACACGGCAGGCAAGGGGGCTGCGGGCCTCGCCGCGCGCAAAGGCGCAAGCCCTGCCGGAAAGGCCCGCCCTGCCGGTAACGAAAGGGGGGCGCATGGCCCAAGGCCCTGCGCCCCCTCACCTCCACCCGCGGGTGGGTCAGTGGATGTCGCGCCAGTACTCGCGCTTCAGCAGGTAGGCGATCACGCCGAAGATGAAGATGAAGATCAGCACCTTGGGTGCGATGGCCTGGGCCTGGAGCTTGGAGGGCTCGCCGACGTAGGCGAGGAAGTTGGTCAGGTCATAGACCGCCGCCTCGAACTCCTCGGGCTCCAGCTGCCCCGGCTGGGTCACCTGCAGGGTCTCGCAGGACTGGTACTTGCCGGTCAGCGGATCCAGCTCGGCGCCCTCCACCGGGCGGTCGGTCTCGGCACAGACCATCTCCTGAACCCCCTGCAGCGGCTCCAGCACGTTGGGCATGGCCACCAGCGGGAAGACGGTGTTGTTCACCCCGGTGCCGGTGCTCGTGTCCTTGTAGAAGGAGAGCAGGTAGGAGTAGATCCAGTCGGTGCCGCGCAGGCGCGCCTCCAGGGTCAGGTCGGGCGGCGGTGCGCCGAACCAGGCCTCGGCATCACCACGGTCCATGGCGATGTGCATCTGGTCGTTGAAGGCCAGGTCGGAGGAGAAGATCAGGTTCTCCTCGACCAGATCCTGGGGCATGTTCAGGTCCTCGGCGGCCCGCGCATAGCGCTGGTGCTCGAGGGAGTGGCAGCCCATGCAGTAGTTGGTGAAGAGCTGCATGCCCCGCTGCAGCGACGCCTTGTCCTCGAGGTCCGGCGTCATGTGGTACGGGACGCTCGCGCCTCCTGCGGCCATCGCCGTGAGGGGCACCAGCGCGAAGAGCAGTGCGAACAGTTGCTTTTTCATTAGCCAGTCACCCTCTCCGGAACGGGTTTGGTCTTCTCCAGCCGGGTGTAGATCGGCATCAGCAGGAAGAAGGCGAAGTAGACGGCGGTGCAGATCTGGGCCAGCACGGTACGGCCGTCGGTGGCCGGCAGCACGCCCAGCACCCCGAGGATGATGAAGCTCACCACGAACAGCGCCAGCATCACCTTGGACATCCAGCCCTTGTAGCGGATCGAGCGCACCGGGCTGCGGTCGAGCCAGGGCAGCACGAAGAGCACCGCGATGGCCGCGCCCATGAAGATCACGCCGAGGAACTTGGCGTCGAGGCCGAACAGCGAGAAGGTGATGGCCCGCAGGATCGCGTAGAAGGGCGTGAAGTACCACACCGGCGCGATATGGTCCGGGGTCTTGAGCGGGTTGGCCGGCTCGAAGTTGGGCTTCTCGAGGAAGTAGCCGCCGCCCTCGGGGAAGTAGAAGATCACTACCGCGAAGACGAACAGGAACACCGCCACGCCGACGATATCCTTCACCGTGTAGTAGGGGTGGAAGGGGATGCCGTCGAGCGGCTTGCCGGTCTCGTCCTTCTTCTTCTTGATGTCGATGCCGTCGGGGTTGTTGGAGCCGACCTCGTGCAGGGCGATGATGTGCAGCACCACCAGTGCCAGGATCACGATGGGCAGCGCCACCACGTGCAGGGCGAAGAAGCGATTGAGGGTGATGCCGGAGATCAGGAAGTCACCGCGGATCCACTGGGTCAGGTCGGGACCGATGACCGGGATGGCGGAGAACAGCGAGATGATCACCTGGGCACCCCAGTAGGACATCTGGCCCCAGGGCAGCAAGTAGCCCATGAAGGCCTCGGCCATCAGCGCCAGGTAGATCGCCATGCCGAAGATCCACACCAGCTCGCGGGGCGCCTTGTAGGAGCCGTAGAGCAGGCCGCGGAACATGTGCAGGTAGACCACCACGAAGAAGGCCGTGGCCCCGGTGGAGTGCATGTAGCGGATCAACCAGCCCCACTCGACATCACGCATGATGTACTCGACCGAGGCGAAGGCACCCTCGGCGGTGGGATTGTAGCTCATGGTCAGCCAGATGCCGGTGAGGATCTGGTTGACCAGCACCAGCAGCGCCAGGGAGCCGAAGAAGTACCAGAAGTTGAAGTTCTTGGGGGCGTAGTACTTGGACAGGTGTTCCTGCCACATCTGCGTCGCGGGAAAGCGCTCGTCGACCCAGCGCATGAAGCCCTTTTCCGCCATCGCCTTGTTCGGGTTACCCATCAGGCAGTCTCCTCATCTTCGCCGACGACGATGATCTCGTCGGTCTCGAAGCGGTACGGCGGCACCTCCAGGTTGGTGGGGGCCGGCACGTTGCGGAACACCCGACCCGCCAGGTCGAAGCGCGAACCGTGGCAAGGACAGAAGTAGCCACCCGGCCAGTTGTCGGTGCCCACACCCTCGGCATCGGGCTCCGGCTTGAACAGGGGCGAGCAGCCCAGGTGGGTGCAGATACCGATGAGGACGCCGATCTCGGGGCGGATCGAACGCAGGGGCCCCTCGATGTAGGCCGGCTGCTGCGGGACCTCGGAATTCGGGTCTGCCAGCCGCTCGACATCGAAGGACTCGGTGCGCTCGACCATCTCCGGGGTGCGGTTGACGATCCAGACGGGCTTGCCGCGCCACTCCACGGTCATCTGCTGCCCCGGCTCAAGCTTCGATACGTCTGCCTGAACCGGCGCGCCCGCCGCTCTCGCCCTGGCACTCGGCTGCCAGGAAGCCACAAAGGGGACCGCAACCCCGACGGCACCAACCCCACCCACGACGGTGGTAGCACCCACGAGGAAACGGCGCCGACCCTTGTTCACGCCGTTATCTGCCATTTCAAGGTTTCTCCCATCAGCTTACCCGTTGATCCATCACGGGTAACATTTCCCGCGACCACGGACACCAAATGCGGTACATGTTAAGAAATCGCGCCGCCCCGCACAAGGAAAAGGACCTTGACCAAGGTGGCATGGCGAACCCAAATCGTTGACCCAGAACAAGAAACGCCCGGGTTGAGTAACCCGGGCGTCGCGGCATCCAAGACGGCGTGGAATCAGCGCTTGGAGAACTGCGGACGGCGGCGCGCCTTGCGCAGGCCGACCTTCTTGCGCTCCACCTGGCGCGCGTCACGGGTCACGTAGCCCGCCTCGCGCAGCTGGCTGCGGAAGTCCTCGTTGTACTCCATCAGGGCGCGGGTGATGCCGTGACGGATGGCACCGGCCTGGGCCGAGCCGCCGCCGCCCTTGACGGTGACGTAGACATCGAACTGGCTGAGGGTGTCGGTCAGCTCGAGGGGCTGGCGCACCACCATGCGACCGGTGACGCGACCGAAGTAGTCGTTGAGATCACGGCTGTTGACGGTGATCTTGCCGGTGCCCGGCTTCAGGAAGACGCGGGCGGTAGAGGTCTTGCGGCGCCCGGTACCGTAATACTGCTGTGTCATGGCGAAGACTCCCTCAGATGTTCAGTTCTTGCGGCTGCTGGGCGGCGTGCGGGTGCTCGGCGCCGGCGTAGACCTTGAGCTTGGCGTACATGGCGCGGCCCAGGGGACCCTTGGGCAGCATGCCCTTGACGGCGGTCTCGATGATGCGCTCGGGAGCGTGCTCGACCAGCTTGTCGAAGCTCATGGAGCGCAGGCCACCCGGATAGCCGGTGTGACGATAGTAGGTCTTGGCCTTGGCCTTGTTGCCGGTCACCTTCACCTTCTCGGCGTTGATCACGACGATGTAGTCGCCGGTATCCACGTGGGGGGTGAACTCGGGCTTGTGCTTGCCACGCAGGCGGCGAGCGATCTCGGTGGCCAGACGGCCGAGCGTCTTGTCCGCGGCGTCGACGACATACCAGTCGCGCTGGACGGTCTGCGGTTTGGCAGTGAACGTCTTCATGGAATCTCACCAATCAAGTGTGTTGGGTTCTGCCGCCGGCGGGTCCGGCGGGAACCATCCCTATTCTTCTTGGTTGCCCCCGACGGGCGGGGACAACGAGTAGAGCGCGCGAAGTCTACACGAGGGCGCCGGCCAGGGCAATGCCGCTCAGGGCTTGTGGGCCAGGGCCAGGTACTCGTGGGACTGCATCTCCTGCAGACGCGACAGGGTGCGCTGGAACTCGAACTCGAGACGCCCGTCGGCATAGAGCGCCTCGGCCGGCACCTCGGCGGACATCAGCAGCTTGACGCCGCGGTCGTAGAACTCGTCGACCATGTTGATGAAGCGCCGGGCCTGGTCGTCGGTGCGGCCATCCATGCGCGTCACGTTGGAGACCAGCACCGAGTGGAACTCGCGGGCCAGCTCGATGTAGTCGTTCTGGCTGCGCGGGCCGTCGCACAGCTCACGGAACTCGAACCACACCACGTCGTCGTGCAGACGACGGGCGCGCAGCATGCGGTGGTTGATCTCCAGGCCGACGTCGGCCTCGCCCTCGTGGCCGGCGATCTCGCGGAAGCTGCGGGCCAGCTCCACCTCGGCGGCCTCGTCCAGCGGCGAGTGGAAGATCTCGGCGCGCTCCAGGGCGCGCAGTCGATAATCGATGCCGGAGTCGACGTTGACCACCTCGCAGTGGCGGTTGAGCAGGTCGATGGCCGGCAGGAAGCGCGCACGCTGCAGGCCATCCTTGTAGAGCTCGTCGGGCACGATGTTGGAGGTCGCCACCAGCACCACGCCGCGCTCGAACAGTGCCTCGAGCAGGTTGGCGAGGATCATGGCGTCGGTGATGTCCTTGACAAAGAACTCGTCGAAGCAGATCACCCGCGCCTCGGCGGCGAACTTGGCGGCGATCAGGCGCAGGGGATTCTTCTCCCCCTTGTAGTGCTCGAGCTCGTTGTGCACCCGCTGCATGAAGCGGTGGAAGTGGGTGCGCATCTTCTCGGGGAAGGGCAGCGACTCGTAGAAGGCGTCCACCAGATAGGTCTTGCCGCGCCCCACCCCGCCCCACAGGTAGAGGCCACGAACCTCGGGCAACACCGGCTGTGCCGGTTGGCTGCGGGCACGCTTGCCGAACAGCCCCGCCACCTTCGAGGCCAGGCCGCCACCGGCCTGGGCCGGAGAGCGGGGCGCGGGTGGCGCGGCCAGCAGGTCGTCGTGGAGGCGCTGCAGATGCTCCACGGCATGTTCCTGGGCGGCATCGTACTGGAAGTCGTCGCGTTCCAGGTCGGCCCGGTAGCGGGCCATGGGACTCGGGCGAACGTCTCGATTGGCGGCACTCATGGGGCGTTGGGGGCCTGTGGCGGCTTCGACAGGCTGCATATTATACGCGCCTGAACGACGAAGCGCATCGCCGGGGCCGCCGCCCTTCCCCACCGCGTTGACCGTCCGCCTCGGCTCGGCCCTATAATAGGCCGCATCCTGAACCGCCCGGGGCCGACCATGCCAGGGGCACTCCACCGCCGCAGGGAGATCGACGTGGAAGCTAGCAGCATCAACTGGATTCTGGCCATCGCCTGCCTGCTGGCCGGGATCGGCATCGGAGCACTGGGCTACCACCTGCTCAACGCCGGCGCCGCCGGCGTACAGCGTCTGCGCCAGCGCCTCGCCGAGCGTGACCGCGAGCTGGCGGCCCTGCGCGACGGCATGCAGGACCACTTCGCCGAGGTGACCCGCCTCACCGAGACCCTGCGCCACGACGCCGAGGCCCTGGCGCGACGCCTGGGCGAGGATGCCCAGGCGCTGGGCGGCCAGGGCACGCCCCGCCACGGCCTGGCCGTGGCGGCACCCGCCGCCCCGAGCGAGGAGGCCGAGGTGGCCGGCGAGTCGGCCCCGCCGGCGCCGCGTGACTACGCCGATGGCTCGGGCGGCACCCTCTCCGAGGACTTCGGCCTGCGTGACGACGACGAGGCCCGCGAGCCCCAGGCCCCGCGCTACTAGTCCCCCGCCATGCACCGCTAGGCCGTGCCATGGCGGCCGATTCCGAACGCCCCGGCCAGCGGCCGGGGCGCCTGCGTATGGGCCTGCGTCAGGCGGGGTTGTCGATATCCACGAAACGGTGCTCGACGCCGAACTCGTCGGCGAGCCACTCGCCCAGCGCCCGGACGCCATCGCGCTCGGTGGCGTGATGGCCGGCACACAGGTAGTGGATGCCCAGCTCCCGCGCCAGGTGGGTGGTGCGTTCGGAGATCTCGCCGGAGATGAAGGCGTCGGCGCCCGCCTCCCAGGCCGCGGTGATCATGTCCTGGGCGCCACCAGTGCACCAGGCCACCCGCTCGATGGCGCCCTTCCCCGGGGCCTCCACCAGCAGCGCCTCGCGACCCAGCCGCTCGCTCACGTGGTTCGCCAGCCCGCTGGCGTCGAGGCCGCCGGGCGGCGTTCCCAGCCAGAGCAGCCCCTCGCCGAGCTCGCCGTCGGCGCAGCCGGTCACCGCGAAGCCGAGCCGACGCCCCAGCTCGGCGTTGTTGCCGAGCTCGGCGTGGGCATCCAGCGGCAGGTGGTAGGCGAGCAGGCTGATGTCCTGGGCGAGCAGCGTCTGCAGCCGACGCCGCTTCATGCCGGTGATCGCCACCGGCTCGTTCTTCCAGAAGTAGCCGTGGTGCACCAGCACCAGGTCGGCCTGCCAGGCGACCGCCTCGTCGAGCAGCGCCTGGCTGGCGGTGACCCCGCTAAGCACCCGGCTCACCTCGCCGCGCCCCTCCACCTGCAGGCCGTTGACGGTGTAGTCCTTGAAGCCCTCGGCCGCCAGCAGGCGGTCGCAGGCCGCCACCAGCGCATCGCGTTCAGCCATCGTCTCCTCCGCACGTCAGGGGAATGAAGGTGTTACCATCGGACGATTGTAACCGTCGCCCGCCACCGCCGGCGACCGTGGTCGCCCGCAACCGAAGAGGACGCCGCCCGCGCATGCCGAGCCCGACGCCCCGCCACCGCCTCCGCCCGCTCCTGCCCTACCTGCTGCCGGTGCTGATCGGGGTACTCCTGGCGGTGGTGCTGCTCAACGCCTTTCCCCGCCTGGCGGGTCGCGACGCCGCCGCCCCCGAGCCCCCCCCGGCCCCCGCACCCTCGACCCCGCTGGCGGTGGAGGCGCCGCTGGACGAGGCCGAACGTCCCGCCCCCGAGCTGCGCCAGGCGCCCCCGCTGAGCCGCGAGCAGGGGCCGGTGAGCTACGCCGAGGCGGTGGAGCGGGCCGCCCCCGCGGTGGTCAACATCTACTCCTCGCGGGTGGTGGAGCGCGAGCAGCATCCGCTGATGTCCGATCCCTTCTTCCGCCAGTTCTTCGGCGACGACATGCCCGCCCGCCAGCGCATGCTGTCGAGCCTCGGCTCGGGGGTGATCGTCAGCGAGGAGGGCTACGTGCTCACCAACCACCATGTGATCGGTGGCGCCGACCAGATCCAGGTGGCGCTGCGCGACGGCCGCGAGACCCTCGCCCGGGTGGTCGGCACGGACCCGGAGAGCGACCTCGCCGTGCTGCGCATCGACCTCGACGCGCTGCCGGTGATCGAGCTCGCCGACTCCACCCAGGTGGCCATCGGCGACGTGGCGCTGGCCATCGGCAACCCCTTCGGGGTCGGCCAGACGGTGACCATGGGCATCATCAGCGCCACCGGCCGCAGCCACCTGGGACTCAACGCCTACGAGGACTTCATCCAGACCGATGCCGCCATCAACCCGGGCAACTCCGGCGGCGCCCTGATCAGCGCCGAGGGCGCCATGGTCGGCATCAACACCGCCATCTTCTCGCGCTCCGGCGGCTCCCAGGGGATCGGCTTCGCGATCCCCGCCAACCTGGCCCGTAACATCCTCGAGGAGCTGGTCACCCATGGCCGGGTGATCCGCGGCTGGCTCGGGGTCGAGGCCCAGGAGCTCAACGCCGCCCTGGCCAACTCCTTCGGCCTGCAGGTGCCCCGCGGGGTGATCATCGCCGACGTGGTGCCCGGGGGCCCCGCCGACCAGGCCGGCCTGAGGCCCGGTGATGTGCTGCTCTCCATCGATGGCCGCCCCATCCTCGATGCGCGGGAGACCATGAGCGACATCGCGGCGGTGGAACCCGGACAGACCCTGCCGCTGACGGTGGTACGCGGCGGCGAACGGCTCGCCCTGAGCGTGGAGGTGGGCGAGCGCCCTCCCCCCGAGACCCGCCCCAGCGAGTGACCCCACAACGCCACGGGCCCCGCCGACTGGCGGGGCCCGTAGCGTTTCCGGATCACTGGCCCTCGCTCAATCCCGGATGCGGTACTCGGCGCTGCGGGCGTGGGCGGTCAGCGACTCGCCCCGGGCCAGTACCGAGGCGACCCGCCCCAGCTGGGAGGCCCCCTCGGCGGAGCAGTGGATGATCGAGGAGCGCTTCTGGAAGTCGTAGACCCCCAGCGGCGAGGAGAAGCGCGCGGTGCCGGAGGTGGGCAGCACATGGTTGGGACCGGCGCAGTAGTCACCCAGCGCCTCGGCGGTGTGGCGGCCCATGAAGATGGCGCCGGCATGGCGCACCTCGGGCAGCCACCCCTCGGGGTTGGCCACGGAGAGCTCCAGGTGCTCGGGGGCGATGCGGTTGATCAGGCTCACCGCCTCGGCACGGTCGCGGCAGGCGATCAGCGCACCGCGCCGGGCCAGGGACTCGCGCACGATCGCCTCGCGCTCCAGCGTCGGCAGCAGGCGCTCGATGGCGGCCTCGACGGCCGCCAGGTGCTCGGTGTCCCAGCTCACCAGGATCGCCTGGGCATCCTCATCGTGTTCGGCCTGGGAGAAGAGGTCCATGGCCAGCCACTCGGGATCGGTGCCGCCGTCGGAGACCACCAGGATCTCGGAGGGGCCGGCGATCATGTCGATGCCCACCTGGCCGAACACCGCCCGCTTGGCCGTGGCCACGTAGATGTTGCCCGGCCCCACGATCTTGTCCACCCGCGGCACGCTCTCGGTGCCGTAGGCCAGCGCCCCCACCGCCTGGGCGCCGCCGATGGTGAAGACCCGGTCGACCCCGGCCAGGTGGGCCGCGGCCAGCACCAGCTCGTTGAGGATGCCGTCCGGGGTGGGCACCACCATGATGATCTCGCGCACCCCGGCCACATGGGCGGGGATGGCGTTCATCAGCACCGAGGAGGGGTAGGCGGCCTTGCCGCCGGGCACGTAGATGCCGGCCCGATCCAGCGGCGCCACCTGCTGGCCCAGCACGGTGCCGTCGGCCTCGGTGTAGTGCCAGGATTCGGGCTTCTGGCGCTCGTGGTAGAGGCGGATCCGCTCGGCGGCCTGGGCCAGCGCCTCGCGCTGGGCCTCGGGCAGGCCGTCATAGGCCTGGCGCAGGCGCGGGGCGGTGAGGATCAGCTCCTGCATGCCGCTCGCCGCCAGGCGGTCGAAGCGGTTGGTCGCCTCCACCACGGCGGCGTCGCCGCGCGCCTTCACCGCCGCCAGGATCTCGGCGACCCGCGCCTGGACCTCGGCGTCGGAGACCCCCTCCCAGGCCAGCAGGTGGTCGAGCCGCTCGGCGAAGTCGGCGTCGGCGGTGGCGAGGCGGGCGATCCCGGAGGTGACAGTGGTCTCGTTCATGGCAGCATCCATAGCGAATCGGGTCGGAGGAAGGGGCGTCAGCCGGCGACGCCCTCGCGGCGGCGGGCCACCGCCTGGGCGAGGCGCTCGAGCAGCGGCTTGATGCGCGCATGCTTCATGGTCATCGCCGCCTTGTTGACCACCAGGCGGGTGGAGACCGGCGCGATCAGCTCGCGGGGCTCCATGCCGTTGGCGCGCAGGGTGTTGCCGGTATCGACGATATCGACGATCTCGTCGGCCAGGTTCATCAACGGCGCCAGCTCCATGGCGCCATAGAGCTTGATCACCTCGGCCTGGATGCCCTGCTCGGCGTACCAGCGTCGCGCCACGTTGACGAACTTGGTGGCCACGCGGCGCCGGGCATGGGCCGGCTCGGCCCCGGTGATGCCGGCGGTCATCAGCTTGCAGCGGGCGATCTCCAGGTCGAGGGGCTCGAAGAGCCCCGCGGCACCATGCTCGAGCAGCACGTCCTTGCCCGCCACGCCCAGGTCGGCGGCGCCCAGCTGCACGTAGGTGGGCACGTCGGTGGCGCGGATCACCACCAGCTTGACGTCGGGCAGGTTGGTGTCGAACAGCAGCTTGCGGCTCTTGCCCAGGTCCTCGGCGGGCTCGATGCCGGCGTCGGCCAGCAGCGGCAGGGTCTCGTCGAGGATGCGGCCCTTGGAGAGGGCCAGGATCAGTTGTTTGCTCATGCTCTCGCCTTGGTCGGAATGCGGGCTAGCCCGGCACGCGCCGGATGCGCGCACCGAGCAGCTGCAGCTTCTCCTCGATGCACTCGTAGCCGCGGTCGATATGGTAGATGCGGTCCACCAGGGTCTCGCCCTCGGCCATCATCGCCGCGATCACCAGCGACGCCGAGGCGCGCAGGTCGGTGGCCATCACCGGGGCGCCGGAGAGCCGCTCGACCCCCTCGATCACCGCGGTGTTGCCCTCCAGGGCGATCCGGGCGCCCATGCGGTTGAGCTCCTGGACGTGCATGAAGCGGTTCTCGAAGATGGTCTCCACCACCCGGGAGGTGCCCTCGGCCACCGCGTTCATGGCCACGAACTGCGCCTGCATGTCGGTGGGGAAGGCCGGATAGGGGGCGGTGCGGATGTTGACCGCCTTGGGACGCCTGCCGTGCATGTCGAGCGCGATCCAGTCGTCGCCGGTGGTGATCTCCGCGCCGGCCTCCTCGAGCTTGGCCAGCACCGCCTCGAGGATGTCGGCGCGGGTGCGACGCACCCTGACGCGCCCCCGGGAGAGGGCCGCTGCCACCAGGAAGGTGCCGGTCTCGATGCGGTCGGGCATCACGTCGTGGTAGGCGCCGTGGAGACGCTCCACCCCCTCGACGGTGATGGTGTCGCTACCATGGCCGGTAATCCGCGCGCCCATCTTGATCAACAGCTCGGCCAGGTCGACCACCTCCGGCTCGCGGGCGGCATTCTCGAGCACCGTGGTGCCCTCGGCCAGCGCCGCCGCCATCAGCAGGTTCTCGGTGCCGGTGACGGTGACGGTGTCGAAGAAGATGGTGGCCCCCTTGAGGCGGCCCTCGACCCGCGCGCGGATGTAGCCGCCCTCGACGCGGATCTCCGCGCCCATGGCCTCGAGGCCACGCAGGTGCAGGTCCACCGGCCGCGAGCCAATGGCGCAGCCGCCGGGCAGCGAGACGTCGGCGTGGCCGAAGTGGGCCAGCAGTGGCCCCAGCACCAGGATCGAGGCGCGCATCTTCTTGACCAGCTCATAGGGCGCATCGCAGTGCTTGACCTGGGCGCCATCGAGCTGGATCGACATCTTCTCGCCCATCACCGGCTCGACGCCGAGATGGCCGAGCAGCTCCAGGGTGGTGGTGATGTCCTGCAGGTGCGGCAGGTTGCCGATGGTCACCGGCTCGTCGGCCAGCAGGGTGGCGCAGAGGATGGGCAGGGCGGCGTTCTTGGCGCCGCTGACCCACACCTCACCGTCGACCGGCCCGCTGCCGGTGATGATCAACTTGTCCATGGGGCTTCGCGTCTCAGGCGCCGGCGTTCTCCGGCGCGCCGTCCCACTGCGCCGGGGTATAGGTCTTGATGCTCACCGCGTGCAGGGCACCCGAGGCGATCTCCTCGGAGAGCGCGCCGTAGATCAGCTGCTGACGCTTGACCGGCGACAGGCCGGCGAAGACCTCGCCAACGGCCACCACCTGGAAGTTGCAGCCCTCGCCCTGGATATGGAACTCGCAGCCCTCGACGCGCGACTCGAGCAGCTCCTTGACCTCGCTGGGTTGCATGGTGCGGCACTCCTATGATGCAAAAGACGGTGAGGCCACCGGACGCGGTGCGACCGGTGGCACGAAACGGGGATGGCCCATGGTAATGAAAAGCATCGCGCTTGGCGATCACCGCTCAGGCGTCGCCCGGCACCACGGGCAGCAGGCGGTCGAGGCCGGCCAGCTCGGTGAGGCGTTGCAGCGGGGACGACAGGCGCACCCGCTCGAGGGTCAGCCCGGCCCGACGCGTGGCCCGCGCCCACTCCAGCAGCACCGAGAGCGCGGCGCTGCTGACGCCGGCGACGCCGGTGAGATCGAAGCCCACGCCCTCCCCGGCCGCACGGCCGGCGAGCCAGCGGCTGCCGGCCTCGGCCAGGGCGGCGGCATGCTCGAAGCCCACCTCGCCGACCACCACCAGGCGAGCATCGTCCGCCTCGAGACGCAGGCCCTCCAGGGCGAGCAGGTCGCTCACGCCCCCTGCTCCAGCTCCTCGACCCCTACCTCGGGGGACCAGCCGTCGATCACGGCGTCGTAGTCGCGCCCGTTGTCGCGCATCGCCTGGTCGAACTGGTTGCGGAAGGTCAGGCCCAGGTTGATGCCATTGACGATCACGTTGACCACCTTCCACTGGCCGTCGGAGAGGCGCAGCGTGTAGCTCACCGGGTAGACGCTGCCATCCTCGGCGACCACCTCCATGTCGACGCTGGCCTGGTCCTCGTAGCGGCGCGACTGCTGGTTCTCCAGCACGCGCAGCTCGCGGTAGTCGAAGGTGACCAGCCCCTTGGCGTAGGTGTCGATCAGGGTCTGGCGGAAGGTCTCGACGAAGCGCGAGCGCTGCTGCGGGGTGGCGTTGGCGAAGTAGCGCCCCATCACGCTGGCGCCGATGTAACGGAAGTCGGCGATCTGCTCCAGGCTGTCGTCCACCAGCGCCTCGAGCTCGTCCATGTTCTGGGCGAAGTGGTCGCGGCGACCCTCGATCTGGCCGGTCAGCTCATCGATGCTGTCGCGGATCATCTGCTCCGGGGAGCGCTCGGCGCTGGCCTGGGCGGTGACGCCGGCCATCAGGGCCAGCAGCAGGATCGCGAGGAGTCGGGGAAGGCGGGTCATGGGCAACGTCTCCATGTCGGGGTCAAGGGGATTCGGGGTCGGCGACGGCGAAGGCCCGGGGCTAGTCGCTGACCATGTTGGACACGAACTGCTGGATGAGTTCTTCGAGCACCACCGCCGACTGGGTATCGCGAATCGCATCGCCGTCGGACAGGGTCTCGGGGTCGCCGCCCACGGTCAGGCCGACGTACTGCTCGCCGAGCAGCCCCGCGGTGAGGATCGCCGCGGTGGTGTCGCGGGAGAGCTGCCCCTCGAGGCTCTCGTCGAGCTCCAGCACCACCCGGGCGTCGTACCACTCGCGGTCGAGCTCGATGTCCGCCACCCGGCCGACGGTGACGCCGGCCATGGTCACCCGGGCGCGCGGCTTGAGGCCGCCGATGTTGGCGAAGCTGGCCTCCAGGCGGAAGGTATCGCTGGGTGCCTGCAGGGTCAGGCCGCTGACCCGCAGGCCGAGGAACACCAGGCCGAGGATGCCGGCGAGCATGAACAGCCCCACCCCGAGCTCCATGGTTTTACTGCGTTTCATCACGTATCTCCGAACATCTGGGCAGAGGGTCGCCGGTCAGGCGAGGCCGCCGAACATCACGGCGGTGAGCACGAAATCGAGGCCGAGCACGGCCAGCGAGGAGTAGACCACGGTGCGGGTGGTAGCCCGGGAGATGCCCTCCGAGGTGGGCACCAGGTCGTAGCCCTGGAACACCGCGATCCAGGTCACCACCAGCGCGAACACCAGGCTCTTGACCATGCCGTTGCCGATATCGTCGAGGAAGTCGACGCTGGCCTGCATGTTGCTCCAGTAGGAGCCTTCGAAGACGCCCAGCCAGTCGACGCCGACCAGGTAGCCGCCGTAGATGCCCACCACGCTGAACCCCACCGTCAGCAGCGGCAGGGCCACGAAGCCGGCCCACAGGCGCGGCGCCACCACCCGGCGCAGGGGGTCCACGCCGATCATCTCCATGCTGGTCAGCTGCTCGGTGGCCTTCATCAGGCCGATCTCCGCGGTCAGCGCCGAGCCGGCACGGCCGGCGAACAGCAGCGCGGCCACCACCGGGGCCAGTTCGCGCAGCAGCGACAGCGCCACCATCTGCCCGAGCGCCTCCTCGGCGCCGAAGTCCACCAGGATGGTGTAGCCCTGCAGCGCCAGCACCATGCCGATGAAGAGCCCCGAGACCAGCACGATGGCCAGCGACAGCACGCCGACGAAGTGCATCTGGCGCAGCCACAGGTGCCACCCCTCGCGGCCCGGCAACCCCACCCCGGCCTGGGCCAGGAAGACGCCGGCACGCCCCAGCGCCTCCAGCAGGTCACAGCCGGCACGCCCCAGGCGGCGGATTCGCTGGATCATCGTGCCCCTCCCGCACCGAGGATGTCGGCGGCGAAGTCCGTCGCCGGGTAGTGGAAAGGCACCGGGCCGTCCGGTTCGCCGTGCACGAACTGGCTCACCCGCGGGTCCTGGTCCACGTCGAGCCCCGCCGGGGTGCCGTGGGCCATCACCTCACCGTCGGCGATCACGTAGACGTAGTCGGCGATGGTCAGGGTCTCCTTGATGTCGTGGGAGACCACGATGGAGGTGAGCCCCAGCGCCTGGTTGAGGCGTTTGATCAGCTGCACCAGCACGCCCATGGAGATCGGGTCCTGGCCGACGAAGGGCTCGTCGTAGAGGATCAGCTCGGGGTCCAGGGCGATGGCCCGGGCCAGCGCCACGCGCCGCGCCATGCCGCCGGAGAGCTCCGCGGGCATCAGTGCGCGTGCGCCGCGCAGCCCCACCGCCTCGAGCTTCATCAGCACCAGGTCGCGGATCATCGCCTCGGGCAGGTCGGTGTGCACCCGCAGCGGGAAGGCCACGTTCTCGAACACGCTCAAGTCGGAGAACAACGCCCCGCTCTGGAACAGCATGCCCATGCGCCGGCGCATGGCGAACAATGCGCGGCGCGACTGGCGGTGCACGTCCTGGCCGTCGATCAGCACGCGCCCGGCGTCCGGGGTGAGCTGGCCGCCGATCAGCTTGAGCAGGGTGGTCTTGCCGGTGCCGCTGGGGCCCATGATGGCGGTGATGGCGCCCCGCGGGATCGTCATCTCGACGCCGCGGAAGATCTCGCTGTCGCCACGCGCGAAATGCAGCCCCTCCACCGCCACGAAGGGAGTGTCACTCATCGGATCCATCGTCCCAGGGAAAGATTATCGAACATCGTATCCTAACCGCCCCTGGCGGCGCCAGCCCGGGCCCCCTTGCCGGCTTGCATGACGGCGGGGCAGCGCGTTTAATGGCGCCCCTTCCCGCCGCCCATCGAGGAGTCGAGACTCGCCATGCTGCTGCCGCTGATCGCCGTCGCACTGGGCCTGGTGGCCCTGCTGTGGAGCGCCGACCACTTCGTCGGCGCGGCGGCCGCCACCGCCCGCCGTGCCGGCATGAGCACGATGCTGGTGGGCATGACCATCGTCGCCCTGGGCACCTCGGCCCCCGAGATCGTGGTCTCGCTGATGGCCTCGCTGGACGGCATCCCCGACCTCGCCACCGGCAACGCCCTGGGCTCCAACATCGCCAACATCGGGCTAGTGCTGGGGGTCACCGCCCTGGTGGTGCCGATCCCGGTGCGTTTCTCCATCGTGCGCCGCGAGCTGCCGCTGCTGCTGGGCGCCACGGGCCTGGCCGGCTACGCCCTGGCCAACGGCCACCTGGGACGCCTGGATGCGCTGCTGCTGGTCGCCCTGCTGGTGTTCAGCCTGTGGTGGCTGTTCCGCGCCGACACCCCCGACGCCGAGGAGGAGGTGGCCGGCGAGATCCCCGACCTGCCGCTGGGTCGCGCCCTGGGCATGCTGGCCCTCACCCTGGCGGTGATGGTGGCCGGCTCCCGCGGCCTGGTATGGGGCGCCAGCGAGCTGGCCCGCGCCGCCGGGGTCAGCGAGCTGGTGATCGGCCTGACCATCGTCGCCATCGGCACCAGCCTGCCGGAACTGGTGGCCTGCGTGGCCAGCGCCCTGAAGCGCCACCACGACCTGGCCATCGGCAACATCATCGGTTCCAACCTCTTCAACCTGCTGGCGGTGCTGCCGGTGCCGGGCCTGCTGGCCCCGGGGGTCGCCGACGCCGCGGCCGGCGAACGCGACTACCCGGTGATGCTGGGGCTGACCCTGGCGCTGGGCGCGCTGCTGCTGTGGCATCGCCGCAACCACCTGGGGCGCCTGCCCGGGGCGGCGCTGGCCGGCACCTATGTGGCCTACCTGGCCTGGCTCGGCGTCGCAAGCCTCGGCACCGGTGCTTGAGTGAACCCCGTTAACAGGCAACAATCATCGCCATGACTTCCGATACCCCCGAGGCCCGCTCGGCCCTGCGTGACAGCGCCAGTCGCACCCTGCGCCTCGAGCAGCAGGCCATCGCCGCCCTTGTCGAGCGCCTCGACGCCGGCTTCGACCGCGCCTGCGAGCTGATCCTGGCCTGCCAGGGGCGCGTGGTGGTCACCGGCATGGGCAAGTCCGGCCATGTCGCGGGCAAGATCGCCGCCACCCTGGCCAGCACCGGTACCCCGGCCTTCTTCGTCCATCCCGGCGAGGCGAGCCACGGCGACCTCGGCATGATCACCCCGGGCGACGTGGTGCTGGCGCTCTCCAACTCCGGCGAGACCGCCGAGGTGACCGCCCTGCTGCCGCTGCTCAAGCGCATGAAGGTGCCGCTGATCAGCATGACCGGCCGCCCCGCCTCGACCCTGGCGCGCCATGCCGAGGCGCACCTGGATGCCGGGGTGGAACGCGAGGCCTGCCCCCTGGACCTGGCCCCCACCGCCTCCACCACCGCCGCGCTGGCGCTGGGCGATGCCCTGGCGGTGGCGCTGCTGGAGTCGCGCGGCTTCACCGCCGAGGACTTCGCCCTCTCCCACCCCGGCGGCAGCCTGGGCAAGCGGCTGCTGCTGCGCGTCGGCGACCTGATGCACTCCGGCGAGCGGCTGCCCCGGGTGGCGCTGGGCAGCCCGCTGCGCGACGCCCTGCTGGAGATCACCCGCCAGGGGCTCGGCTTCACCTGCGTGGTGGCGCCCGACGGCACCCTCGCCGGCGTCTACACCGACGGCGACCTGCGCCGCACCCTCGACCAGCACAGCGACCTCTCCGGCCTGAGCGTGGACGCGGTGATGACCCGCCCCGGCAAGCGCGTGTCGCCGGAGACCCTGGCCGCCGAGGCGGTGCGCCTGATGGAGGACCACCGCATCTCCGCCCTGGCCGTGGTCGACGAGGCGGGCCGCCCGGTGGGCGCCCTGCACATGCACGACCTGCTCGCCAGCGGCGTGATCTGACGCCCGGCGTGACCCGAACCCACCCCACGGAGCCCGACATGCCCCTCACCTCGCCCCTGCAGGACCCCGAGCTCACCGACCGCCTGCGCCGCATCCGCCTGCTGGCGCTGGACGTCGACGGCGTACTCACCGACGGCCAGCTCTACTTCCAGGCCGACGGCATCGAGATCAAGGCCTTCAGCGTCCAGGACGGCCACGGCCTCAAGCTGCTCAAGCGCGCCGGCCTCCAGGTCGCGCTGATCACCGGCCGCGACTCCCCCACCGTCAGCCGCCGCGCCGCGGCGCTGGGCATCCAGCACGTCTTCCAGGGCGTCGAGCGGAAGCTGCCGGTGCTGCGCGAGCTGGTCGGCCGGCTGGGGCTGGAGTTCGACCAGGTCGCCTACTGCGGCGATGACATGCCCGACGTCGGCGCCATCCGCCGCGCCGGGGTGGGCATCAGCGTGCCCAACGCCCCCGACTACATCCAGCGCCATGCCGACTGGGTCACCGAGCGCGCCGGCGGCCACGGCGCGGCCCGCGAGATCGCCGACACCCTGCTGCGCGCCCAGGGCCACTGGGACGCGGTCCTCGACACCTACCTCCACGGGGCCGGCTGAGCCCATGGCCCTGCCGCGCCCGGGCTTTCGCACCGGCCTGGTGCTGCTGCTGCTGGCGCTGGGCGGCGGCATGGCGCTGCTCGACCTGCGCGGGCCCGGTTCCGGCGGTCGGGTGCCCCGGGATGCCGCCGGCGAGCCGGACTTCTACCTCGAGAACGCCCGGCTCACCCGCTTCAACGCCCAGGGCCGGCCCCACCAGCGCGTCACCACCCCGCGCCTGGTGCACACCCCCGAGGACGACGTCACCCGGCTGGACGCGCCCCGCTCGCGCCTGGTCGATCGCGAGGGTCGCCTGTGGCTGGCCGAGGCCGACCATGGTGAGCTCGGCCCCGGCGGCAACCCGCTGCGCCTCGACGGCGACGCCCGCCTCGAGGCCCCCGCCGAGCGCTGGGTGCTGACCACCGAGACCCTGCACTACGACGCCGACACCGGCCACGCCTGGAGCACCACCCCGGCCACGCTGCGCCAGCCCCCCCAGCGCATGAGCGGCGAGCGCTTCGATGCCTGGCTCGATGACAACCGCGCCCGGCTGACCGACAATGTGCGCGGCCACCACCCGCCCGAGACCGCCGAGGAGTCCCCGTGATGAAGCGACCGTCCCTAGCCCCCCTCGCCTGCGCCCTGCTGCTCACCCTCGGCGCCGTCCCGGTCGTCCAGGCCCAGGGCGATGCCGAGGCCCCCATCCTGGTGGAGGCGGACCGCCTGGACCTCGACGACCGCGCCGGCACCGCCGTCTACACCGGCAACGTGGACATCCGCCAGGGCAGCATGCGCCTCACCGGCGATCGCGTGGAGATCCGCCGCAACGACGCCGGCGAACTCTCCCTGGCCACCGCCACCGGCGAGCGGGCCTACCTGGAGCAGCAGCCCGACCCCGCCGAGCCGGTGGTCAAGGGCTGGGGGCGCACGGTGGTCTACCATGTCGCCGAGCGCCGCGTGGAGCTGATCGACCGCGCCGAGCTGCACCAGGGCGGCGACATCTTCCAGGGCGGCTACCTCGAGTACTTCCTCGACCGCCGCGTGGTCCAGGCGCGTGCCGATGCCGAGGGCGTCGAGGGCAGCCAGCGCATCCGCATGACGCTCCAGCCGGAACAGCAGTAAGGGAGTCCATGAAGACCCTTCACGCCCGCCACCTCGCCAAGAGCTACAAGCGCCGCCGCGTGGTCCAGGACATCGGCCTGTCGATCCGCCAGGGCAGCATCGTCGGACTGCTGGGCCCCAACGGCGCCGGCAAGACCACCTCCTTCTACATGATCGTCGGCCTGGTGCGCGCCGACGCCGGGACGGTGGCCATCGACGACCAGGACCTCTCCCGCGCGGCCATGCACGAGCGCGCCCGGGCCGGCATCGGCTACCTGCCCCAGGAGGCCTCGATCTTCCGCAAGCTGTCGGTGGCCGACAACATCCTGGCGATCCTCGAGACCCGCCGCGACCTTGACCGCGCCGCCCGCCACGCCCGCCTGGAGGAGCTCCTCGAGGAGTTCCACGTCACCCACATCCGCGACAACCTCGGCATGAGCCTCTCCGGCGGCGAGCGCCGGCGGGTCGAGATCGCCCGCGCCCTGGCGACCGAACCCGCTTTCATCCTGCTCGACGAGCCCTTCGCCGGGGTCGACCCCATCTCGGTGGGCGAGATCAAGGGGATAATCCGCCAGCTCAAGGCCCGCGGCATCGGGGTGCTGATTACCGACCACAACGTCCGCGAGACCCTCGACATCTGCGACACCGCCTATATCGTCGGCGACGGCAAGATCATCGCCGAGGGGGACGCCGCGGCGATCCTCGCCAACCAGCGGGTTCGCGAGGTCTACCTGGGGCAGGACTTCCGGCTCTGAAGCGGACATGCGCGCCAAGCCGCTGACCACCATATCGTTATTGGCTTGTGGCACGCTTCGCGCGTCTGGCACGGAAGTTGCTTTAGCCACGCTTGCGCGCGTCGTCGCCAGGCGCTAGGGTGAGGCTTTCCGACACGCCAGGAGGACGCCTCCCATGGCCATGAAGGCTTCCCTGCAGCTGCGGGTCGGCACCCAGCTGACCATGACGCCCCAGCTGCAGCAGGCCATCGCTCTGCTGCAGCTCTCCACCCTGGACCTGCGCCAGGAGATCCAGCAGGCGATGGAGTCCAACCCCCTGCTGGAGCTCGACGAGGAGTTCGGCGAGCAGGCCGTCGTGGAGACGCCCGAGGAGGAGTGGGCAAGCGAGATCCCCGCGGAGCTGAGCACCGACAGCGAGTGGTCCGACACCTACACGGACCTGGCCGCCCCGGCGGGCGGCGAGGGGCCCGACTTCGAGCGTCAGGCCGAGGGCCAGAGCCTGCGCGGCCACCTCGCCTGGCAGCTGGCGATGAGCGACCTGGCCCCGCGCGAGCGCCAGATCGCCGAGAGCCTGATCGATGCCGTGGACGACGCCGGCTACCTGTCCAGCCCCCTCGACGAGCAGTGCGAGGGGCTCAGGGCGCAGGGACTGACCGGGCTGCGCAGCCGCGAGGTGGAGGCGGTGCTGCTGCGACTCCAGCAATTCGAACCCACCGGGGTCTTCGCCCGGGACCTGCGCGAGTGCCTGGCGCTGCAGCTCGCCGCCCTCCCCGACGACACCCCCTGCCTGCCCCAGGCGCGGCGCCTGGTGCGCCAGTTCCTGGAGGCGCTGGCCGGCGACGACCGCCGCCTGCTCAAGCGCCGCCTGGGGCTCGACGACGCCGCCCTGGACGCCACCATCGCCCTGGTGCGCGCCCTGGACCC
Source organism: Halomonas shengliensis (assembly GCF_900104135.1). Lineage (GTDB taxonomy): Bacteria > Pseudomonadota > Gammaproteobacteria > Pseudomonadales > Halomonadaceae > Halomonas > Halomonas shengliensis. Next base: position 44,231 of record NZ_FNIV01000008.1, read on the forward strand.
ACGCCCCGGCAGCGCCTTCGCCGGGGTCACCGACGACTACGTGGTCCCCGACCTGGTCGCCTACCACGACCGTCATGGCTGGCGGGTCGAGCTCAACCCCGAGGCGCTGCCGCGGCTGCGCATCCAGCCCGACTACGCGGCGCTGATCCGTCGCGCCGACACCAGCGACGACAACCGCTTCCTCAAGGACCACCTGCAGGAGGCGCGCTGGCTGATGAAGAGCCTGGCCAGCCGCAACGACACCCTGCTGCGGGTCGGGCGTGAGATCCTGGCACGCCAGCTCGACTTCCTGGAGCAGGGCGAGGAGGCGATGAAGCCGCTGATCCTGGCCGACATCGCCGAGGCGGTGGAGATGCACGAGTCGACCATCTCCCGGGTCACCACCCAGAAGTTCATCCATACCCCTCGCGGGGTCTTCGAGCTCAAGTACTTCTTCTCCAGCCAGGTGGGTGGCGAGGGCGACGGCGACGCCCACTCCAGCACCGCCATCCGTGCCCGTATCCGCAAGCTGATCCAGGAGGAGCCGCCGCGCAAGCCGCTCTCCGACAGCAAGCTGGTCGCCCTGCTGGACGAGGCCGGCATCAAGGTCGCGCGCAGGACCGTGGCGAAGTATAGGGAGGCCATGGGCATCCCCTCCTCCAGCGAGCGCAAGCGGCTCCGGTAACCCCTGGCGCGGCGGCGCACCGTGGCGCTCTCCAAGGTTCAGCCGCGAGGCGATGGACATCCCCTCCTCCGGCGAGCGCAAGCGGCTCCGGTACCCCCTGGCGCGGCGGCGCACGGTGGCGCTCTCCAAGGTTCAGCCGCGAGGCGATGGGTATCCCCTCCTCCAGCGAGCGCAGGCGGCTTCGCTGACCCGGGTCAAGATGCCGCCCCACGCGCCTGGCGCGGGGGGTATGCAAGGCAGGAAAAAGGGTTACAATCGAATCACAACCAACGAGCAAGGAGCGTGTCATGCAAGTCAATATCACCGGCCATCATGTGGAACTGACCGATGCCCTGCGTGACTATGTGAACGAGAAACTGACTCGCGTGGAGCGCCACTACGACAACATCACCACCGTGCAGGTGACCCTGTCCGTGGAGAAGGAGCGCCAGTCCGCCGCCTGCACCCTGCATGCCGCCGGTGCCGACCTGCACGCCGAGGCGCAGGAGAATGACATGTATGCCGCCATCGACGCCCTGGCCGACAAGCTGGACCGTCAGCTGGTGAAGCACAAGGAGAAGGCCCAGGCCCGCGCCCAGGGCGCCGGCGCCCGCTGAGCCCACGATGTCACTGGAAGCCATCCTGCCCCCCGAGCGCACCCTCTTCGATGTGCCCGGGGGGAGCAAGAAACGGGTGCTGGAGTTCTTCAGCACCTTCATCGCCCAGAACACCCCCAGCCTCGACAGCCAGGAAGTCTTCGCGCGCCTGATCGCCCGTGAACGCCTGGGCAGCACGGGGATCGGCAACGGCGTGGCGATCCCCCATGCCCGCAGCCCCCACTGCAAGGAACCCGTCGCCGCCTTCCTCAGGCTCGCCGAGCCGGTGGACTTCGACGCCATCGACGGCGAACCGGTGGACCTGGTGTTCGTGCTGCTGGTCCCCGAGGAGGCCGACGCCGCCCACCTGGCGCTGCTGGCCGAGGTCGCCGGCATCATGAACGATGCCGAGACCCGTTCGCGGCTGCGCGGCAGCCACAGCCAGCGCGACCTCCACGAGCGCCTGATCGAGGCGATCCGACGACAGGGCTGAGGCCACCCCCGACCAGGAGACCCCCATGCAGCTCGTGATCATCAGCGGCCGTTCCGGTTCGGGGAAGTCGATCGCGCTGCAGGCCCTGGAGGACCTCGGCTACTACGCCATCGACAACCTGCCGGCGATGCTGCTGGGCTCGCTGGTGGACGAGCTGGGTGACCCCGCCTCGCCGCGCTCCTCCATCGCGGTCAGCGTCGATGCCCGCAACCTGCCCCAGGCACTCCAGCGCTTCCCCAGCCTGCTCGCCGAGGTGCGCGGACGCGGCATCGACTGCCAGGTGATCTACCTGACCACCGATGCCCGCATCCTGATCGAGCGCTACTCCGCCACCCGCCGCCGTCACCCACTGACCCGGGACAGCGAGATGACGCTCGCCGAGGCGATCGACACCGAGGAGCGGGCGCTGGCGGAGATCCGCGACCTGGCCGACCTGGTGATCGATACCTCGCGTCTCTCGGTGCACGAACTGCGCGGGCGCATCGGCGACCAGGTCGCCGGCCACCGCCCCGAGCAGCTGACCCTCACCGTGGAGTCCTTCGGCTTCAAGCGCGGGGTGCCGCTGGACGCCGACCTGGTGTTCGATGCGCGCTGCCTGCCAAATCCCTACTGGGACCCACGCCTGCGCCCCTACAACGGCCGCGACGAGGCGATCGTGACCTTCCTCGAGGGCTACCCGGTGGTGGCCGAGATGCTCGACGACATCGAGGGCTGGCTGACGCGCTGGCTGCCCGCCTACCGCGCCAGCCATCGCAGCTACCTGACCGTGGCCATCGGCTGCACCGGCGGCCAGCACCGCTCGGTCTACCTCGCCGAACGCCTGGCCAGGCGACTGGCGGCTGCCCACCCCCATGTCAGGCTGCGCCACCGCGAAATGGGCCTCCAGGACACCCTCGCCGCCCCCGCCGATCAAGGACGATAAGCGTGCCGCAACGCCAGCTGACCCTCACCAACAAGCGCGGGCTGCACGCCCGCGCCGCTACCCGGCTGGTACAGTGCTGCCAGCCCTTCACCGCCCGCGTCAGCGTGGCCAACGGCGCCCTGGCGGGCGATGCCGACAACATCATGTCGCTGTTGATGCTGGCCGCCCCCTGCGGCACCACGCTCACGGTAAGCGCCGAGGGCGAGGACGCCGAGGCGGCGCTGGACGCCGTGGAGGCGCTGTTCGCGGCCAACTTCGACGAGGAAGCCTAGCTCCCGGCGACGGTCATCTCGTCGATCAGCCAGCTGCCGGTATGGATGCTGCCGCGGGTGTCGGTGTCGCTGCCGATGCCGGCGAGGCCCCGGAACATCGCCTCCAGGTTACCGGCGATGGTGAACTCCTCCACCGGGTACTGGATCTCGCCGTCCTCCACCCAGAAGCCGGCGGCGCCGCGGGAGTAGTCCCCGGTCACGGCGTTGACCCCCTGCCCCATCAGCTCGGTCACCACCACCCCGCGGCCCATGCGCGACAAGAGCTCGTCGCGCGGCGTGAGCGGGGCATCGATGCGCAGGTTGCGCGCCCCGCCGGCGTTGGCGGTGGTCTGCATGCCGAGCCGCCGGGCGCTGTAAGCGGAGAGCATATAGCTGGCCAGACGCCCCTGGTCGATGAAGACGTTGTCGCGGGTCTGCACGCCGTCGTTGTCGAAGGGGGAGCTGGCCATGGCGCCGACCTCCATGGGGCGCTCGCTGAGGCCGAACCACTCGGGGAAGAGCGCATCGCCCAGGCGGTCACAGAGGAAGGAGGCCTGGCGGAAGAGCGCCCCGCCGGCGATGCCGCCCATCAGCGAGCCCACCAGCCCGGCGGCGAGGTTGGGGTCGAAGAGCACCGGCAGGCGCCCGGTGGCCGGACGACGGGCGCCCAGGCGACGCAGGGTGCGCTCGGCGGCGCTCTCGCCGACCCGTTCGGGGGCGAGCAGCTGGCGGGGGTCGCGGGCGGTGGTGAAATCGTAGTCGCGCTGCATGCCAGCGGCGTCCTCGGCGATCAGCATGCAGGAGAGCGAGTGGCGGCTGCCGCGCTGGCTGCCCAGGAAGCCGTGGCTGTTGGCGTAGACCCGAACCCCCTCGCCGCTGGAGAGCGAGGCGCCGTCGGAGCTCTTGATGCCCGGCCGGGCGCGCCCGGCGGCCTCGCAGGCCTGGGCCAGCGCGATCGCCTCCTCGGTGGAGAGCGGCCAGGGGTGGTGGACCTCGAGGTCCGGCAGCCGGGTGGCCATGAGCTCGGCATCGGCGAGCCCCGCGGCGGGATCCTCGCCGGTGTAGCGGGCGATGGCGATGGCCTTCTCCACCACCGAGCGGATCGAGGCCTCGCCGGCGTCACTGGAGGAGGCGCTGCCCTTGCGGCGCCCCACGTAGACGGTCACCGCGATGCCCTGGTCCCGGGAGAGCTCCACGGTCTCCACCTCGCCCTCGCGGACGCTGACCCCGACCCCCTGGTCGACGCTGGCGCCCACCTCGCAGGCATCGGCACCCAGTTTCCCGGCCAGCTCCACGGCCTGCCGGGCCCGGCTCTCCAGCAGCGCCTGCTGGGCTTCGGCATCGAACGCCTGTGTCATCTCGTTCCTCCTTTGCCGGGCGCCAGGCGGCGCCCGCGATCTTGGTTCCCGGCCCCGGTGGGCGGGCTGGTATACTGCGGGACATCCCAGCCCCAACCGATGGAAGCGGCATGTCCCAGGAATCTCCCCGCGAGCTGCTCGACCAGCTCCTGGCCCAGGCGGACGACGACGAGCGTCCCAGCAAGTCCCAGCTCAAGCGCGAGATGCATGCGCTGCAGACGCTGGGCGAGCAGATCATCGCCATGACCCCCGCCGAGCGGGCCCGCTTCCCGCTCTCCGACGACATGCTGGCCGCCGTCGAGGAGACCGCACGCATCCGCTCCCACGAGGGGCGCCGGCGCCACATGCAGTACGTCGGCAAGCTGATGCGCCGCGAGGACCTGGCGGCGATCCGCGCCGTCCACGACGAGATCGAGCAGGAGAAGCTCCGCCGCGACCACGCCTTCCATCGCCTGGAGCGCTGGCGTGACCGCCTCGTCGAGGAGGGCGACCCCGCCGTCGAGGCCTTCGTCGCCGACTATCCCGACGCCGACCGCCAGGCGCTGCGCCAGCTGATCCGCAATGCCCGCCGCGAGCGTGATCACCACAAGCCCCCGGCCAGCGCCCGCAAGCTGTTCAGGCTGATCCGCGATACCGCGGGGCTGTAGACCTCCTCCCTCGCGGAACGTCGCCGAGCGAAGGCCAGACAAGGCGGCGCTCGGCGAGACAGCGGAGTTTAGGGGCCCTAAATGAGCATGGCGAGCCGAACGCCAACGCCGTATGGGCGAGCGCAGGCACGTTCCTTCACGAGGCCGTGCCGCCGACGGTCAGCTCGTCCAGCTTGAGCGTCGGCTGGCCGACGCCCACCGGCACGCCCTGCCCCTCCTTGCCGCAGACGCCGATGCCGGTATCGAGTTCCATGTCGTGGCCGATCATCGACACCCGCCCCATCGCCTCGGGGCCGTTGCCGATCAGGGTTGCGCCCTTCACCGGCGCGGTGATCCGCCCGTCCTCGATCAGGTAGGCCTCGCTGGCCGAGAACACGAACTTGCCCGAGGTGATGTCCACCTGGCCACCGCCGAAGCTCACCGCGAAGAGGCCTCGGCGCACGCTCCTGATGATGTCGGTGGGGTCGTCCTGGCCGGCCAGCATCAGGGTGTTGGTCATGCGCGGCATGGGCAGGTGGGCGAAGGACTCGCGACGGGCGTTGCCGGTGGGCGCCATGCCCATCAACCGGGCGTTGAGCTTGTCCTGCATGTAGCCGGTGAGGATGCCGTCCTCGATCAGCGTGGTGGCCTGGCCCGGGGTGCCCTCGTCGTCCACGGAGAGCGAGCCACGCCGGTCGGCGAGGGTGGCGTCGTCCACCACCGTCACCCCGGGGGCGGCGACGCGCTGGCCCATGCGCCCGGCGAAGGCCGAGCTGCCCTTGCGGTTGAAGTCGCCCTCCAGGCCGTGGCCCACCGCCTCGTGGAGCAGGATGCCGGGCCAGCCCGGCGCCAGCACCACCGGCAGCTGGCCGGCCGGGGCGTCGACCGCCTCGAGGTTGACCAGCGCCTGGCGTACTGCCTCCTTCGCATAGCGCTCGGCCACCCCCTCGTCACGCAGCCGCGACATGGGGTAGCGGCCGCCACCGCCGGCGCTGCCCCGCTCGCGGCGGCCGTCACGCACGGCGATCACGCTGACGTTGAAGCGCACCAGGGGGCGGATGTCCGCCGCCAGGGTGCCGTCGCTGCCGCGCACCAGCACCACCTCGTGGACCCCGGAGAGCGAGGCGCTGACCTGGCTCACCGCGGGGTCGGCGGCGCGCGCCGCGCGATCCGCCGCCTTGAGCATGGCGACCTTCTCCTCGGCGGAGAGCCCGGAGAGCGGGTCGACCCCGGCATAGCGGGCGGCGGGCGCCACCGCCACCGGCACGCCGGCGGTCAGACGGCTGCCGTGGCGCACGATGCCGGCGGCGGTGCGCCCGGTCTCGGCCAGGGCGTCGGCGGTGATCTGGTTGGAGTAGGCGAAGCCGGTCTTCTCGCCGGCCAGCGAGCGCACGCCCACCCCGCCGTCGATGCTGTAGCTGGCCTCCTTGACCTCGCCATCCTCGAGCACCCACCCCTCGTGCCAGCTGCGCTGGAAGTAGAGGTCGGCGTAGTCGATACCCGGCCCCAGGGCGTGGCCCAGGCCGGACTCCAGGTCCTCCAGGGAGAGCCCGCCGGGCGCGAGCAGGATGCCGGCGGCTTCGTCTAGCTGTGCGTGTCGGGTCATTCGGCGCTTTCCACTGAGATCTGCGGCGCGGTCCAGGGGCCGCGCACGCGGTAATGAATTCGGGTCACGCTGTCGATGGCGTCGCCGAACAGGCGATCGGCGATGAACAGGGCCCCCCCCACCACCGGGGCACCGGCGATCACCGCGGCCAGCGGCAGGTTGCGGCTGATGGGTACCGTGACCCCCAGGCCCATGTCGAGTTCCCGCCGCGCCAGGTCGACGCTGCCATCCAGGGTGAAGCGGGTGGCGGGCCCCTCGACTTCCACCGGCCCGCGGGTCTCCAGGGTGCCACCATACAGGGTCGCCGCGCCGCTGACACGGTCGAAGGCGGTGCCCTGGCCGGTCACGTCGGAGAAGTCCAGGCGCAGCCGGCGTACCAGGTTGTCCAGGTTGAGCAGGCCGACCAGCCGTGCCGGGGCCGACTCCAGGTTGACGAAGCGCCCGTCGCGAAGCTGTGCCTCGACGCTGCCCCGGGAGCGCTCCAGGGCGAACTGCCAGGGCGTGCCGGGCCAGGCCAGCTGGCTCCTGACCCGGGTCTCGGCGCTGCGGATGGCGGGGGGCTGGCCGAGGCGCTCCAGCGCCGTGCCGAGGTCGCGACCGTCCAGGTCGAGCCGCGCCCGGGTCAGGCTGGCCTCGGGGCCGGCGGCCTCCCAGACCAGCTCGCCCCGGGCGCTGACCTGGCCCAGGGTCAGCCCCAGCGGCACGATGCTGAGCCGCTCGGGGGTGGCCCGCCAGCGGGCGGTGAGGGGCCCCAGGCGCTGCCCCTGGCGGGTGATCTCGGCGATGCGCAGCCGCCCGGCGGGCAGCGTCGCCACCCAGTCGGGCAGCGGCTCGGGGGCCGGCGGCGTGGCGACCTCGTCGAGCAGCGACCCGACCCGGGCGGTGGCGGGCGTCAGGGGGTCCAGCGCCAGGCGGGTCAGGCCGATGTCCAGTGGCTCGGCCAGTCCCGGCCGGTAGTCGAGCTGGCCCGCCAGCAGGCTGCCCTCCAGCCCCAGGCGCCAGCCGCCACCGGCCTGGGGACGCGCCCGGGTCTGGAGCGAGCCCAGGCAGCGCTGCTCGTGGGAGAGACAGTCGCTCTCCAGACGCACCTCGCGTAGCGCCTGGGTACGGGTCCCGCCGCCGCCGACCTGGCCGCCGAGGGCGGCGGCCCACTCGGCCGGGGCCAGGCGAGGCAGGTAGGCATCCAGCCACCAGCCCTCGCCGGCCGGCCAGTCGCCGCCGGCCGGGCGCCCCAGCCACACCTGGCCCTGCCCCGAGGTGCCATCGAGCCGCCGCCAGCGCAGTGCCAGCGCCTCGCCCAGCCGCCCCTCCAGCCGGCCCCGGGTCAGGTCCATGTCGAGTCGCAGGGGGCGAACCTCACCGGCCGCCTTGCCCAGGGGCGACGGCAGGTCGATGGCAAGGCCGGTGAGGTCGCTGGCAAGGCCCAGGCTGACGCTCGCCTCGGCGATCGCCAGGCGGCCCTGCCAGTCGACGGCCCCCGCGAGCGGCCCCGACAGCGAGGTGATATCGCCCAGCGCCAGCAGGGGGGCGATCTCGGCGCGTCCGGAAAGGTCGAGGCCGCCGGCGGCGGTGTCGATCTCGGCACGCACCGGGCCACCCAGTGCCCGCCCCTCGAGGCGCCCCTCGAGGCCGCCCGCCGCGCCCTGCTGGCGCCAGGTCAAGGGCCCCTCGAGGTCACGGAAGGCGAGCCCCAGGGGGGCGTACTCGAGGCGCGGGAAGGCGGCCTGGGTGGTGACCGTGAGCGCGATGGCCTCCGGGTCGTCCAGGGGTAGCGCAAGGCTCAGGTCGCCCTCGGCGCGCCCCTCGGCCCACCAGTCGTCGAGTGCCTCCATGCCGGCCACCGGCATCGCCCGCAGGAAGTCGCGCAGGGCCTCGGCGTCGGCCGCGACGGCGCCCTCCACCTGAAGGCGCTCGTCGGCCAGGCGCACACGTCCCTCACCGGCCTGGACGCCGAGGCTCTCGGCCCGCGTCACCTCGGCGTCGAGCACGCCGTCGTCGAGGCGCAACCGCCCCTCGACACCGTCGAGGGCCGGCCAGCCCGGGGCGATGGGCAACCGGCCATCGCGGATCGCCAGGTCGAGTCCGAAGCTCGGCGCCAGGCGCTCGCCACTGCCGCCGGAGAGCGGCACGTGCAGGCGCAGCGAGCCCTCGGGGACCCGGCCGGCCACGCCCTCGGCGAGCCAGGCGCGCAGCTCGTCGCCGAGGATCTTGACCGGCAGCCACTCGACCAGCGGCGTCGCCACGGCGTCCACCTCTTCCAGGGCCAGGGTCAGGCCGAAGCCGCCCCGGGCACCGCGCCCGGTGGAGAGGCCGAAGCCGCCGCGCACCGTGGCGCCGTTCCAGACCACCTCGAGATCGCGGCCGCTGACCATGCTGCGCGGGCCATCGTAGGACCAGTGCACCTCCCCCGAGGCGCGCTCGAGGGCCATGGGGCCGGCGAAGACCTCGGGAAAATGCAGCGTGGCGGCGTCGTCGCCGACGAAGCGCACCCGGCCGTTGCCGCCGCGCGCCTCCACCCACATGTCCAGGGGACCACCTCCCGGGGCCTGCTGCCAGGGGGATACCGCCACGCCGCGCAGCGCGGCCCGGGCCTCCCACTCGCCGTCGCGCCGCCCCAGCGCGAAGCCCATCACCCGCCCGCGCGGGTCGAGGCTCTCCACGGCCCGGCCCAGCGCCTCGGGCAACGGCACCCGGTCCCGCCAGGCGGCCAGGGAACCGAGGTCGAAGGCGCCGGTGGTCAGCCACCAGCCGGCATCGTCGCCGCGCAGGTGCCAGCGATAGGGCAGCGCCGGCCCCCAGCGTCCCGCCAGGTCGTCCGGCTCGCTGGCGTCGCGGCTCTCGGCGTCGCCCTCGAGCCACGCCTCCCAGCCTGTCTCGCGGCGCAGCCACTGGCCACGGGCGGTGACGCTCTCCAGGGCCAGCTCATGGCGCTCGCCGGCCGAGTCGGCATGGCTCACCGCCAGGCGCTCGACGTCCAGCGCCAGGCGCACGTCCTCCAGGGCGGCGCGATGCCAGCGCCCCCACAGCCGCGCCTCGCCGCTGGCCTCGTCGAGGCGCAGCGGCTGGTCGCGCCCCAGCACCGCGGCCAGCGCCACCAGGCTATCGAGGCGCATGTCGGCCTGCAGGGCGGCGTTGAAGTCGCCGAGCCCCCGGGGCCCCGGCAGCACCTCCAGGACCACCTGCATGGCGATGTCACGGTCGCCGACCAGGCGCAGGGTGCCCTCGAGATGGGCGCGGCGGGCATCCCCGGTCATCAGCAGCCGCGGCGCCTCGAAGGCCACCTCCCGGTCGCGGCCGTGGAGTACCACCCGCACCTCCTCGGCCCAGGCGCGCTGGCGCAGCAGCACGCCGACCCAGAAGTCGAGCCGCTCCAGGTCGAAGGGCTCGTCGGGCTGCAGCACGGGCGGCAGATCGGCGGGTGGGGGCCAGTGCCAGCCACCATCGGCGGCCTGGTAGAGGTGCAGGGTCAGCCCCTCGAGGCGGGCGTCCTCCACCACCGGCAACCCCTCGCGCAGGCTTCGCCAGGTGTCCAGGCGCAGGTGGCCGGCCTCGACCTCGAGCAACGGCCGGTCCCCGGCGCGGGTGCGCAGGTCGAGCCCCTCCACGGCGAGGTGGGGGTCGAGGCGCGAGAGCCCCCCCTCCAGCCCGGCGAGGCTGACCTCGGCGCCGAAGCGCGCCGAGAGCAGCGCCTCGAGCCGCGGCGTCAGCCCATCCACCATGCCCAGCGCCAGGCGCGCCGCCAGCGTCAGCAGCGCCAGCGCCGCCAGCAGCAGGGCCAGCAGGGTCAGGGTCCAGCGGATCAGCGGGCGAAGCGCGGCCATGGGCTCACATCAGCACGATGTCGTACTGCTCCTGGGAGTAGTGGGTCTCGACCTGGAAGCGGATCGGCTTGCCGATGAACTCCTCCAGGTCGGCCACCGCCGCCGACTCCTCGTCGAGCAGGCGGTCCACCACCGCCTGGGCGGCCAGCACCATGTAGGTCTCGGCGCTGTAGGCGCGCTCCTCGCGCAGGATCTCGCGGAAGATCTCGTAGCAGACGGTCTCGGGGGTCTTGAGGGTGCCACGCCCCGCGCAGGTGGGGCACGCCTCGCAGAGGGTCTGCTCGAGGCTCTCCCGGGTACGCTTGCGGGTCAGCTGCACCAGGCCCAGCTCGGTGACCCCGGTACACTTGGTCTTGGCGTGGTCGCGCTCCAGCGACTTCTCGAGCATGCGCAGCACCTGGCGCTGGTGCTCGGTGTCCTCCATGTCGATGAAGTCGATGATGATGATGCCGCCGAGGTTGCGCAGGCGCAGCTGGCGGGCGATGGCGGTGGCGGCCTCGAGGTTGGTCTTGAAGATGGTCTCCTCGAGATTGCGGTGCCCCACGTAGCCGCCGGTGTTGACGTCGATGGTGGTCATCGCCTCGGTGGGGTCGATCACCAGGTAGCCGCCGGACTTGAGCTGCACCTTGCGCCCCAGCGCCTTGTGGATCTCGTCCTCGACGCTGTAGAGGTCAAAGATCGGCCGCTCGCCGGCGTAGTGCTCGATGCGCTCCACGGCGTCGGGCATGAACTCCTCGGCGAACTCGATCAGCTTGACGTAGTTCTCCCGGGAGTCGATGCGCACCTTCTCGATCTCGTGGCGCATCACGTCGCGCAGGATGCGCATGAACAGCGGCAGGTCGTCGTAGATGACGCTGGGCGCCGGCGCGGTAACCTTGCGCTCGCTCACCTTGCGCCACAGCCGCAGCAGGAAGTGCATGTCGGCGGCGAGCTCCTCGACCCCCACCCCCTCGGCGGCGGTGCGCACGATGAAGCCGCCGGTCACCTCCAGGGTCTGCTGGGTCTGGGCCTCCTCGATCAGGGCCCGCAGCCGCTCGCGCTCGCGCTCGTCCTCGATGCGCTGGGAGACGCCGTGGTGGGGGGCATCGGGCATGTAGACCAGGTAGCGCGATGGCACCGAGAGGTGGGTGGTGAGCCGCGCTCCCTTGGAGCCGATGGGGTCCTTGGTGACCTGCACCACCAGCGCCTGGCCCTCGTGGAGCAGGTGGCCGATGGAGAGCTGCTCCTCGGCCGGGGTGCCGGGGGGCATCACCTCGTGGGCGTGGATGAAGGCGGCCCGGTCGAGGCCAATGTCCACGAAGGCCGCCTGCATGCCGGGCAGCACCCGCACCACGCGCCCCTTGTAGATGTTGCCGACGATGCCGCGCCGCCGGCTGCGCTCGATGAAGGCCTCCTGCAGCACGCCATTCTCCACCACGGCGACACGGGTCTCCATCGGCGTCAGGTTGATCAGTACTTCGCCGCTCATGCGGAAATCCTTGTCCAGATTGCTTTGCGGCCATTATGACATAGAGCCCCGCGCCCCAGGCGTTGAGACGCGCCACGCGAGCCGCCGGCTCGCCGGCGGCCTGGCCGGCGCGTCACCCGAGAAGAGGCCCTCAGGCGAGGGCGCCCTCCCACAGCGGCACGCCCTGGCGGCGCAGCAGCGCGGCGGTCTCGAAGAGCGGCAGCCCCACCACCGCCGAGTGGCTGCCGGCGATGCGCTCGACGAACACCGCGGCCAGCCCCTGGATGGCGTAGCCGCCGGCCTTGTCGGCGGGCTCGCCGCTCGCCCAGTAGGCGGCGATCTCGGCATCGGAGATCTCGCGCATCGCCACCCGGGTGGTCACGCAGGCATCGAGCAGCCCGGCGGGGCCGCTCACCGCCACCGCGGTGAGCACCCGGTGCTCACGGCCGGAGAGCGAACGCAGCATGGCGGCGGCATGCGCGGCATCCTCGGGCTTGCCGAGGATCTCGCCGTCGCGCACCACCGCGGTGTCGGAGCCCAGGGTCGGCAGCTCGCCATGCCCGGCCCCCGCCCGGGCCTTCTCCCGGGCCAGGCGGGTCACGTAGGCCTCGGCGGCCTCGCCGTGGCGCGGGGTCTCGTCGATGTCGACCGGGCGCACCGTCACCGGGACGCCGATGGAGGCGAGCAGCTCGCGACGCCTGGGCGAGGCGGAGGCGAGGCAGAGCACGGGCGAGGCAGTGGGCATGGGAGAGGCAGTGGGCATGGGAGGGCTCCGTCAGTCGCGGGCCAGGCGCCGCCCCAGCAGGTTGAACAGGGTGGCGAACCAGGGCCAGAGCAGCGCGCCGATCAGCGACGGCGTCAGGAAGGCGAGGTGGATGGAGAAGCTGCCCACCAGGGTGCGCAGCCACTGGTCGGCGAGCTGCACGCTGCCCAGCAGCACCAGCACCATCAGCGCCTGCTGCACCAGCGAGTAGGCGCGGAAGCGGGGGTAGACCAGCGCGCAGAGGAAGGCCAGCAGCGACAGCAGCAGGGCGTTGTGGCCGAGTACGGCGCCCTCGATCAGGTCGAGTAGGAGCCCCAGCACGAAGCCGTGGAAGACCCCCACCCGATAGGGGGTCTTCATGCACCAGTAGACCAGCATCAATCCCAGCCAGTCGGGGCGCCAGAGCTGCCAGCCCTCGGCCAGGGGCATCACCTGCAGGCAGAGCGCCAGGAGCAGCGAGAGCCAGATCCAGGGCAGCGCCAGGTTGGCGGCGGAGGGGGGAGCCATCAGCGCGCCTCCTCGTCGTCGGCGCCCGCCACCGCCCGCGCGGCCTCGATGGCGACGGCGCTGAGCTCGCCCTCCCAGGCCTCGAGGGGGCGACGCTCGGGCGGGAAGAGCAGCAGGAAGTGGCGGGAGCGCTGCAGCTGCGCCACCGGCTCGGCGGTGACCCGGGCGAAGGGCTCGCCGGGGTCATGCACCACCTCGCCGACCCGCGCCACCGGGTAGCCCGGCGGGAAGCGCCCGGCCAGGCCCGAGGTGACCAGCAGGTCGCCCTGGCGGATGTCGGCGGTGTCGGGGACGTGCAGCACGTTAAGGCGGTCGTAGTGCCCGCCGCCCTGGAGGATGAAGCGCAGGCCGTTGCGGTTGACACGCACCGGCAGCGCATGGCTGGCATCGGCCACCATCAGCACCCGGCTGGAGTAGGCCGACACCGAGGTGACCTGGCCCACCAGGCCGGCGGCGTCCATCACCGGCTGGCCCACGCGCACGCCGTCGCGCCGGCCGCGGTCCACCACCATCTGGTGGGCGAAGGGGTCGGGGTCCAGGGAGAGCAGCTCGGCGGTGATGAAGGGCACCTCCTGCTGGCGGGCGGCGGCGAGCAACTCGCGCAGGCGCACGTTCTCGGCGGTAAGGTCGGCCATGCGCTGCACGCGATGGGAGAGCGTGAGGATCTGCTCGCGCAGGCGCTGGTTCTCCTCCACCAGCGCCCGCTGGTCGGAGAGCGCCAGGGTGCTCCAGCTGAGCACGTCGCTGGGCAGGCTGACCACCCACTGGATGGGCGCCACCAGCGTGGAGAGCTGGGCACGCACCTCCTCCATCCGGGTCAGGCGCAGGTCGGCGACCATCAAGCCCACCGCCAGCGCACCGCACACCAGCAGGCGGTAGACGGGCAGCGGTCCATGCGAGAACAGCGGCTTGATGACGCGTCCTCCCGGGTCAGTCGCTGGAGAGCAGCTCGAAGGTGTGCTGGTCGATCATCTCCAGGGCCTTGCCGCCGCCGCGGGCCACGCAGGTCAGCGGATCCTCGGCGACGATCACCGGCAGGCCGGTCTCCTCGGCGATCAGCTTGTCCAGGTCGCGCAGCAGCGCGCCGCCGCCGGTGAGCACCAGGCCGCGCTCGGCGATGTCGGAGGCGAGCTCGGGGGGCGACTGCTCCAGGGCGTTCTTCACCGCCGCGACGATGGAGGCCAGGGTCTCCTGCAGGGCGTCGAGGATCTCGTGGGAGTTGAGGGTGAAGCTGCGCGGGATACCCTCGGCCAGGTTGCGGCCGCGCACGTCGATCTCGCGCAGCTCGCCACCGGGATAGGCGCAGCCGATCTCCTCCTTGATGCGCTCGGCGGTGGCCTCGCCGATCAGGCTGCCGTAGTGGCGGCGCACGTAGCCGATGATCGCCTCGTCGAAGCGGTCGCCGCCGACGCGGATCGACTCGGAGTAGACGATACCGTTGAGCGAGATGATGGCGATCTCGCTGGTGCCGCCGCCGATGTCGACGACCATCGAGCCCTGGGCCTCCTCCACCGGCAGCCCGGCGCCGATGGCCGCGGCCATGGGCTCCTCAATCAGGAACACCTCGCGGGCGCCGGCGCCCTCGGCGGACTCCTTGATGGCGCGTCGCTCCACCTGGGTCGACATGCAGGGCACGCACACCAGCACCCGGGGGCTTGGCGTCAGGAAGGTGCTCTGGTGGACCTTGCGGATGAAGTGCTGGAGCATCTGCTCGGTGACGGTGAAGTCGGCGATCACCCCATCCTTCATCGGACGGATGGCGGTGATGTTGCCGGGGGTGCGGCCCAGCATGCGCTTGGCGTCGGAGCCCACGGCCGCCACGCTGCGCATATTGCCGGACTGGCGGATGGCCACGACCGATGGCTCGTCGAGCACGATACCGCGGCCGCGGACGTAGATCAGCGTATTGGCCGTGCCCAGATCGATCGACAGATCGCTGGAGAACAGCCCCCTCAAGCGTTTGAACATGGAAGTCGTTACCTAGTGCAGTCCGGGAACCCTGTGCGGAGGCAAACGGTATCACCGCACCCCACCCGCAGCAAGCGAAACGCCCGCGGCACGGGGCATCCTCGCCAGGCGAGGCAAGCCGCGGCGGGAGGCCTCGACGGCCGGCCGCGACGGCGCCACTGCCACTGCCCGAAAGGCGGCGATTGTGGTACCGTCTCGGGCCTGATTTTCTCCATCGAGGACACCCGACTCATGGCGCTAGAACACGCTGACGTGCTCCGGGCCGCGCACCTCGCCCGGCTCGGCCTCACCGACGACGAGGCCGCTCACTACCAGGCGGACCTCGGCCGCATCCTCGAGATGGTCGACCGCCTTCAGGCGCTGGACACCGAGGGCGTCGCCCCCCTGGCCCACCCGCTGGACACCACCCAGCGGCTGCGCGCCGACGAGGTCACCGAGAGCGACCAGCGCGACCGCTTCCAGCGCAGCGCCCCCGCGGTGGAGCAGGGCCTCTACCTGGTCCCGCGGGTGGTCGAGTAACCCTCGCCCCTCTTCCTGTCCCGGCAATGCCCACGGAGCCTCCGGCCCATGCATGACAAGACACTGACCGAGCTCGCCGCCGGCCTCGCCGCCGGTGAGTTCACCAGCCGCGAGCTGACCGAGCACCTGCTCGCGCGCATCGAGCGCCTCGACGGCACCCTCAACAGCTTTATCACCGTCACCGCAGAGCAGGCCCTGGCCGCCGCCGACGCGGCCGACGCCGCCCGTGCCCGCGGCGAGGCAGGCGCCTTGACCGGCGTCCCGGTGGCGATCAAGGACCTCTTCTGCACCGAGGGGGTGCTGACCACCGCCGGCTCGAGGATGCTGGCCGACTTCGTCTCCCCCTACGACGCCACCGTGGTGGAGCGACTCAAGGCCGCCGGCACGGTGAGCCTCGGCAAGCTCAACCTGGACGAGTTCGCCATGGGCTCCTCCAACGAGAACAGCGCCTTCGGCGCGGTGAAGAACCCCTGGGACAGCCGTGCCGTGCCGGGCGGCTCCTCCGGCGGCAGCGCCGCCGCCGTGGCCGCGGGCCTGGCCCCGGCGGCCATGGGCACCGACACCGGCGGCTCGATCCGCCAGCCGGCGGCCTTCTGCGGCATCACCGGCCTCAAGCCGACCTACGGCCGGGTCTCGCGCTGGGGGATCATCGCCTACGCCTCGAGTCTCGACCAGGCCGGCCCCATGGCACGCTCGGCCGCCGACTGCGCCCTGCTGATGAACGCCATCGCCGGCCACGACCACCGGGACTCCACCAGCGTGGCCCGCGGCGTGCCGGACTACACCGAGGAGCTCGCCGCCCCCCTCGCCGGCCTCAAGATCGGCCTGCCCAGGGAGTACTTCGGCGACGGCCTCGCCCCCGAGGTGGAGGCCGCGGTGCGCGAGGCGGTCAAGGTCTACGAGTCGCTGGGCGCCACGGTACGCGAGGTGAGCCTGCCCCACACCCACTACGCCATCCCGGCCTACTACGTGATCGCCCCGGCGGAGGCCTCGTCGAACCTGTCGCGCTATGACGGCGTGCGCTTCGGCCACCGCTGCAAGAATCCCTCGGACCTGATCGACCTCTACAAGCGCTCCCGCGCCGAAGGCTTCGGCGAGGAGGTCAAGCGGCGCATCCTGATCGGCACCCACACCCTCTCCGAGGGCTTCTTCGACGCCTACTACAAGAAGGCGCAGCAGGTGCGCCGGCTGATCCGCCAGGACTTCCTCGACGCCTTCGAGGAGGTGGACGTGCTGATGGGCCCGGCCTCCCCTACCCCGGCCTTCGACCTGGGCGCCAACAAGGACCCGGTGGCCATGTACCTGCAGGACATCTACACCATCGCCGTGAACCTGGCCGGCATCCCCGGCATCAGCGTGCCGGCGGGCTTCGCCGGCGGCCGCCCGGTAGGCCTGCAGATACTCGGCACCCACTTCGCCGAGCCGCGCCTGCTCAACGTCGCCCACCAGTTCCAGCAGGCCACCGACTGGCACCTGCGCCGCCCCGAGCTTGCCGAGGAGACCGCCTGATGCAATGGGAAACCGTGATCGGGCTGGAGGTGCACGTCCAGCTCGCCACCCGCTCCAAGATCTTCTCCGGCGCCTCCACCGCCTTCGGCGCCGAGCCCAACACCCAGGCCTGCGCCGTGGACCTGGGCCTGCCCGGCGTGCTGCCGGTGCTCAACGAGCAGGCGGTGGCCATGGCCGTGCAGTTCGGCCTGGCGATCCACGCCGAGATCCCCGAGGTCTCGGTGTTCGACCGCAAGAACTACTTCTACCCGGACCTCCCCAAGGGCTACCAGACCAGCCAGATGTACCACCCCATCGTCGGCCCCGGCGAGGTGGAGATCACCCTGGAGGACGGCAGCACCCGGACCATCCGCGTGCACCATGCCCACCTCGAGGAGGACGCCGGCAAGTCGCTGCACGAATCCTTTTCTGACGGCATGGGCCACGCCATGACCGGCATCGACCTCAACCGTGCTGGCACCCCGCTGCTGGAGATCGTCTCCGAGCCGGACATGCGCTCGGCCAAGGAGGCGGCCGCCTACCTCAAGGCGATCCACTCCATCGTGACCTACCTGGGGATCTCGGACGGCAACATGGCCGAGGGCTCGATGCGCTGCGACGTCAACGTCTCGGTGCGCCCCAGGGGCCAGGAGACCTTCGGCACCCGCGCCGAGATCAAGAACGTCAACTCCTTCCGCTTCGTGGAGCGCGCCATCGAGTTCGAGGTGGAGCGCCAGATCGAGCTGATCGAGGATGGCGGCGAGGTGGTCCAGGAGACCCGCCTCTATGATCCCGAGCGCGACGAGACCCGCAGCATGCGCACCAAGGAGGAGGCCAACGACTACCGTTACTTCCCCTGCCCCGACCTGTTGCCGGTGGTGCTCGACGGCGCCTACGTCGACCACCTGCGCGAGACCCTGCCGGAGCTGCCCGCCGACAAGCGCGCCCGCTTCCAGGACGGGCTCGGCCTCTCCGCCTATGACGCCGGGGTGCTCTCGGCGAGCCGCGAGATGGCCGAGTACTTCGAGGCGGTCAAGGACGCCTGCGGCGACGCCAAGCAGGCCGCCAACTGGGTGCAGGGCGAGCTCTCGGGGGCGCTCAACCGCGAGGGGCTGGCCATCGGCGACAGCCCGGTCAGCGCACGCCAGCTCGGCGAGCTGATCACCCGGGTGATGGACGACACCATCAACGGCAAGGCCGCCAAGCAGGTCTTCCAGGCGCTGTGGAACGGCCAGGGCGAGAGCGCCGACGCGGTGATCGAGGCCAAGGGGCTCAAGCAGGTCACCGACACCGCCGCCATCGAGGCGATGATCGACCAGGTGATTGCGGACAGCCCCGCCCAGGTGGCCCAGTACCGCGACGCCGAGCCCGACAAGCGCGGCAAGATGATCGGCTACTTCGTCGGTCAGGTGATGAAGGCCTCCCGCGGCACCGCCAACCCGCAGCAGGTCAACGCGCTTCTCAAGGAGAAGCTGGACGCCCTGTGCTGAGGCACGGGGCGAGGGATAGAGCCAAGGAGACGCGCCATGGCCGATGACGTCGGCGAACGCCTGCGCACGCTGCGCACCCTGCGCGGCATCTCCCAGCGCGAGCTGGCCAAGCGCTGCGGGGTGACCCACTCCAGCCTGTCGCTGATCGAGCAGGGCAAGGTGAGCCCCTCGGTCAGCTCGCTAAAGAAGATCCTCGACGCCATCCCCATGAGCGTCGGCGACTTCTTCACCATGGACCTGGAGAACGGCCGCCGAGTCTTCTATTCGGCCGAGGACCTGGCCGACGTGGGCTCGGGGGACGTCATCTACAAGCTGGTGGGGGCCGACCGCCGTGACCGGGCGCTCTCCTTCATGGTGGAGACCTACCCGCCCGGGGCCGACACCGGCCGCGAGATGATCGCCCACCAGGGCGAGGAGGCCGGCGTGGTGCTGGAGGGCGAGATCGAGATCACCATCGGCGCCGAGACCCGCCTGCTGGGCCCCGGCGAGGCCTACTACTTCGAGACCAACGTCCCCCACCGCTTCCGCAACCCGGGCGGCGAACCCTGCCGCCTGGTGAGCTGCGCGACCCCCGCCCGGGCCTTCTGAGGCCCGGGCTCAGCCCTTCTTGAGCCTGTCGATCTCCGCGCGCAGCGCCTCCGCCTCCTCGGTGAGGGAGGCGTTGGCGCGCATGTCGCCGTTGCGGGCGGCCTGCATGGCCTGCTCGAGCTTATGCTCGTAGGCCTTCTGCAGCTTCTTGGTCGGGTCCGTCTTGAAGAGTCCGAACATGGGGGCATCTCCTCTGAGGGGTGTGCCCACAGCCTACCCCTTCCGACGGGATAAAGCGATACAAGACCTGTACGAATGATTCACCACAATACAACAAGGCCGGCGCCATGGCGCCGGCCTCGTCGCGTTGGGGGGATCGCGCGGCTCAGGTGGCCAGCGACATCCACACGCTCTTGAGGTCGGAGTACTCCTCGAGGCTGTGGTGGGACTTGTCGCGGCCATTGCCGGACTGCTTGACCCCGCCGAAGGGCATGGTCTGGTCGCCGCCGGCCCAGTTGTTGACGAACACCTGGCCCGAGGCCAGCCGCCGGGTCACCCGCATGATGCGGTCGATATCCTGGCTCCACAGGCCCGCCGCCAGGCCGTAGACGCTGTCGTTGGCCAGGCGCACCGCCTCCTCCTCGGTATCGAAGCCGAACACCGCCAGCACCGGGCCGAAGATCTCCTCGCGGCCGATGGCCATCTCGGGGGTCACGCCGTCGAACACCGTGGGCGGGATGAAGAGCCCCTTGCCATCCACCACGGTGGCCTCGCCTCCGGCGCGCAGCCGGGCGCCCTCATCCTGGCCGCGACGGATGAACTCCAGCACCCGGCGGTGCTGGGTTTCGTCGACCATGGCGCCCATGAAGCTCTCCGGGTCCAGCGGGTCGCCGGGCTGCATGCTCTCGGCGGCGGCCACCACCTTGTCGATGAAGGCCTCGCGGATCGCGTTCTCGACCAGCAGGCGGGAGCCGGCGATGCACACCTCGCCCTGGTTGTGGAAGATCGCCTCGGCGGCGTGGCGGGCCACGCGATCGAGATCCTTGCAGTCGGCGAAGACCAGGTTCGGGCTCTTGCCGCCGCACTCCAGGTAGAGGCGCTTGAGGTTGGACTCGCCGGCATACTGCATCAGCTGCTTGCCCACCCCGGTGGAGCCGGTGAAGGCCAGGCAGTCCACGCCCATGGAGAGCGCCAAGGCCTTGCCCACGGTGTGGCCGAAGCCCGGCAGCACCTGGAAGACACCCCGCGGCAGGCCCGCCTCCTTGGCCAGCGCCGCGAGGCGTAGCGCCGAGAGCGGCGACTTCTCCGAGGGCTTGAGGATCACGCTGTTGCCGGCGGCGAGCGCCGGAGCCACCTTCCAGGCGG
Organism: Halomonas shengliensis; assembly: GCF_900104135.1. Taxonomy (GTDB): domain Bacteria; phylum Pseudomonadota; class Gammaproteobacteria; order Pseudomonadales; family Halomonadaceae; genus Halomonas; species Halomonas shengliensis. Next base: position 64,622 of record NZ_FNIV01000008.1, read on the forward strand.
TCATCATCAGCGGGAAGTTCCAGGGCACGATGGAGGCCACCACGCCCAGCGGCTCGCGCAGCACCAGCGCCAGGGTCTCCTCGCCGGTGGGGGCGACCTCGCCGTAGAGCTTGTCGATGCACTCCGCCTGGTAGCGGAAGCAGGCGATGGCGCCGCTCATGTCGCCCAGCGAGCTTGAAATCGGCTTGCCCATGTCCAGGGTGTCGAGCAGGGCGAGCTCGGCCTTGTGGGCCTCCATCAGGTCGGCCAGGCGCAGCAGCACCTTCTTGCGCTTGCCAGGGGCCAGGCGCGACCAGTCGCCGCCATCGAAGGCGGCGCGGGCGTGGCTCACCGCCACGTCGGCGTCGGCACCGTCGCAGCTCGCCACCCTCGCCAGCACCTCGCCGGTGGCCGGGTTGGTGCTCTCGAAGGTCTCGCCGCTGGCGGCGTCGACGAAGACATCGTTGATGAAGGCGCGGGTCTCAAGGCCTTCTCCGGCGGTCAGGTCGGCGGCACGTTGCTGCCACTCGGCCCGGGTGCGGGGCATCTCGGGGCGACTCATGCGGGGGTCTCCTGCTGCGGTTCGGTGAGGGTGTCGGCCAGTCGGGCCAGGGTAGCATCCAGGGCGGCGCGCGCCTTGTCGACGAGCTCGTCGATCTCGGCGTGGGTAATCACCAGCGGCGGCGAGATGATCATGGTGTCGCCCACCGAGCGCATCACCAGCCCCGAGGCGAAACAGAGGTCGCGACACAGGTTGCCCACCGCCAGCGACTCGTCGAAGCGCTCGCCGGTGGCGGGGTCGATCAGCTCCAGGGCGCCGATCAGCCCCAGCGAGCGCGCCTCGCCCACCAGCGGATGCGCGCCGAGTGCCTGCCAGCGCTGTGCCAGGTAGGGGCCGAGGTCGTCGCGTACCCGCTCGACCACGCCCTCCGCCTCCATCAGCTCGAGGTTCTTCAGCGCCACCGCGGCGCAGGTGGGGTGACCGGAGTAGGTGAAGCCGTGGAAGAACTCCCCGCCCTCCTCGATCAGGGTGTCGGCGACCCGGTCCCCCACCAGCACGCCACCGATGGGCAGGTAGCCAGAGGAGAGCCCCTTGGCGATGGGCATCAGGTCGGGCTCGAGCCCGTAGTGCACGCTGCCGAACCACTCGCCCAGGCGGCCGAAGCCGCAGATCACCTCGTCGGCCACCAGCAGGATGTCGTACTTCGCGAGCACCGCCTTCACCGCCGGCCAGTAGCTGGCCGGCGGGATGATGGCGCCGCCGGCGCCCTGCACCGGCTCGGCGATGAAGGCGGCCACGTTCTCCTCGCCGAGCTCGAGGATCTTCGCCTCCAGGGCCGCGGCGCAGTCACGCCCGAAGGCCTCGGGGTCCTGGCCCTCGGACCGCCCTTCTCCAAACCACCAGGGCTGGCGCACATGGGCGATCTTCGGCACCAGGGGGCCGCCCTGCGCGTGCATGGGGGCCATGCCGCCGAGGCTCAGCCCGGCCACGGTGGAGCCGTGGTAGGCGTTCTCGCGGCCGATCACCCACTGCTTCTCGGGTTGCCCCTTCAGGGCCCAGTAGCGGCGCACCATGCGCAGCACGGTGTCGTTGGCCTCGGAGCCCGAGCCGGTGAAGAAGACGCGGTTGAGGTGACCAGGCGCCAGGCGGCAGAGGGTCTCGGCGAGTTTCACCGCCGGCGGATGGGTGGTCTTGAAGAAGTTGTTGTAGTAGGGGAGCTGACGCATCTGGGCGGCGGCCGCCTCCACCAGCTCCTCACGGCCGTAGCCGAGGTTGACGCACCACAGGCCGGCCATGCCGTCGAGGATGCGGTTGCCCTCGGAGTCGATGATGTAGACCCCCTCGCCGCGCTCGATGATGCGGCTGCCCTCCTCGCCCAGGGCCTTGAAGTCGGTGAAGGGGTGCAGGTGGTGGGCGCGGTCGAGGCGCTGATAGTCAGGCGTCTGCATGGTCGAGGGCTCCCGGCGACTGGACACGGTGGGCGTGGCGCGCCCCGCAGGCCGCGGCGAAGGCGCGGAACAGGGCGTCGTAGAGAGGGTGCTCGCGGGGCTGCCACTCGGGATGCCACTGCACCGCCAGGGCGAAGCCCGGGGCATCGCGCACCGAGATCGCCTCGATGAGCCCGTCCGGGGCGTGGGCCTCGGCGACCAGGCCCGGCCCCAGGCTGGCGATGCCCTGCTGGTGAAGCGAGTTCACCCGCGAGGTGGGCTCGGGATGGAGCGCGGCCAGCCGCCCACCGGGCACGATGGCAAGGTCGTGGCTCGGGGCGTACTTCTCCGCCCGCTCGCCCTCGGGCTCGCGGTGGTCGATCAGCCCCGGTACCGTCTGCACCGCCTGGTGCAGGGTGCCGCCGAAGGCCACGTTGAGCTCCTGGAAGCCGCGACAGATGCCGAACAGCGGCAGGCCGAGGTCGAGGGCGGCGGGAATCCAGGCCAGGGCGGCGGCATCCCGATCCCGGTCGTCGCGGGTATTCTCCGGGGCCCGCTCGGCGCCGTAGCGTCCCGGCGCCATGTTGGTGTAGCTGCCGGTGAGCAGCAGGCCATCGAGGTGGGCCGGCAGGTCGCCGGCCACGGCATCTTCCCAGACCGGCAGGATCACCGGCGCCAGGCCGTACTCGCGCAGCGCGGCCAGGTACTTGTCGGTGACCATGTGGGCCGGATGGCCCTCCACCTCGCGACGGCAGGCGATCACGCCCACCAGGGGTCGGGACGACATGGCGCCCTCCTCTCGGTTATGAAGCCAGATGTTATGCTTTGCTCAACATAGCGCGTCACACCGCCGATGCCAAGCGACACCCCGGCGGACGTCATATGGCGTCACTTTACTTGGAAGAATTCGGCGCTTTCGGGGCGCCGGGGCGGCGGACAGCATGCCGGCCAGGCGTAAAGAATTTGACAACACCCCGAACCACCCTCAAAGATAGCGCCATGCCAAGCAGAACAAGGGACGTCACGCCATGTCGCCACACCCCGCCGCCGAGGCGCGAGACTTCCTCGCCCGCCATCCCGAGATCGAGAACGTCGACCTGCTGATCAGCGACCTGAACGGCGTGCTGCGCGGCAAGCGGGTGGCACGCGAGAACCTCGAGAAGGCCTACACCCAGGGCATCAACCTGCCCGCCTCGGTGTATGCCCTGGACATCCTCGGCAACACCATCGAGGAGACCGGGCTGGGGCTGGCCAGCGGTGACGCCGACCGGGTCTGTCGGCCACTTCCCGGCACCCTGATGCCTACCCCCTGGCGCCGCCAGGGGCGTCAGGCCCAGCTGCTGATGGCCATGGAGGAGCCCGATGGAACGGGCTTCTTCGCCGAGCCGCGCCGGGTGCTGGCGCGCCAGCTGGCGCGCCTGGCCGAGCGTGGCCTGACCCCGGTGGTCGCCGTGGAGATGGAATTCTACCTGGTGGATCGTGAGCGCGATGCCGGCGGCTCGATCCAGCCGCCCTGCTCGCCGGTGACCGGCGAGCGTGCCAGCCAGAGCCAGCTCTACTCGGTCGGCGAGCTCGACGAGTATGCCGACTTCCTCGGCGAGGTGCAGGGTGCGGCCGAGGTCCAGGGGCTGCCGCTGGACACCATGCTCAAGGAGTGTGCGCCGGGCCAGTTCGAGATCACCCTCAAGCATGGCCCGGACGTGCTGGCCGCCTGCGACGCGGCGGTGCTGCTCAAGCGCCTGATCAAGGGGGTGGCCCAGAACCATGGCTTCGAGGCCACCTTCATGGCCAAGCCCTACGGCCTGGAGGCGGGCAACGGCACCCATGTGCATATCAGCCTGCTGGACGCGTCCGGGGAGAACGTCTTCGCCGACGCCGAGGGCGACGTGCTGGGCAGCATGACGCTGAAGCAGGCGATCGCCGGCCTGCTGGCGCTGATGCCGGCGAGCATGGCGCTGTTCGCGCCGAACCTCAACTCCTTCCGCCGCTTCCAGCCAGGGCTCTACGTGCCCATGGCCCCCACCTGGGGCTTCGACAACCGCTCGGTGGCGATCCGCATCCCCTCCGGCCCCAACGCGGCGCGGCGCCTGGAGCACCGGGTGGCCGGGGCCGACGCAAACCCCTACCTGCTGCTGGCCGCCCTGCTGGCCGGCATCGAGCATGGCCTCTCCGGCGAGCTCGCGCCGCCCCCCGCGATCACCGGCAACGCCTACGACCAGGTCGCGCCCAGCCTGACCAACAGCTGGCGCCAGTCACTGGAGCTGCTCGAGGCGAGCGAGCCGCTCTGCGAAGCCCTCGGCGACGACTTCCTCACGGTCTTCCTGGCCAATCGGCGTGCCGAACGCGATCTCGCCATGCAGCATGTCAGCCGCCTGGAGACCGACTGGTACCTGCGCCACGTCTAGGCGCGGCGCGCCTTATGCCTCGGTGATGGCCTCGTCCGACGCCTCCCCGGACCCGGCCCGCCACTGCACCTCGCCGTCGACGACCGGCAGGCGCTCGGCCTGGGGCGGTTCCTCCAGGCGGTGGATGAGCTCCTCACCATCGAGGCGGTAGGTGACGTCATAGCCGTGGGTCTCCTCGTGCGTCTCCATGACCGTGCGGCACTGCTCCTCGGTGATCACCCGCTCGCGGGTCTCGTAACGCGTCTCGTAGCGCACCTGGCCGGCCGCCTGGGCGTGCTGGCGCGCCTCGACCCGCTCCTGCACCTCGCGCCCGGCCAGGGCACCGCCGATGGCCCCGGCCACGGTGGCGATCTTCTTCCCGCTGCCGCCCCCCACCTGATTGCCCAGCAGGCCGCCCACCAGGGCCCCCGCCGCGCTGCCGACGATGCGGTGCGGGTCGCGGCTCGCCGCCGGCCCGGAGGGGGCCTGCACCGGCACCTCCACCGGCACCTGCTCGGTCACCACCCGCTCCACGTCCTTGCACACCTCACGGGGCCGTTCCACGCTGCGGGTCACGGGCTGCACGCTCACGACCTCGGCGTAGCGGGGACCGCTCGGCTGCTGCACCTGCCAGGCACCGAAGGCCAGCCCGCCCAGGCCCAGCACGGACAGGGTCGTGCCCACCACGATCGACTTGTTCATCTGTCACCTCCTGACGTGAGTGGAACACCACTCGCTGAAACACCATCGGGCTCCAGGCGTGAGTGACCCTATCGCGGTCTAACGATGAGAGCGGCAGCACGCTCCAGTGCCACCGACGGGGGTCAGTATACGAGAAGGCACAGGATCGCGGGGCGGGAGAAGGCGGCTTCCACAGACTCTCCCCGGCCGTCTCCATAAGGAGACAGCCGGGGCGTGATGCTGGGCTCGCCTCACCCGCCGCTGCCCGGGAGACGAAGCGCGCCCCCGGCGAGGACGCGGCCAGGGGCCGGGCGACGCCTACAGGCAGCGCTGGAACAGCGCCCTGAGGTTTTCGACGGTCAGGGGCACCGGGTTGCCACCACAGCTGGGGTCCTGGATCGCCATCGCGGCCAGGTCGTCGAGACGATCCGGGGTGACCCCGACCTCGGAGAGGGTGCGCGGGATGCCCAGCCGATCATTGAGCTCCTGGGCGAAGGCCCGGAAGCCATCGAAGCCGCCCGCGATGCCCAGATAACCGGCCGCCATGTCGAACCGCTCGCGAATCACCTCGGCGTTGAACTCGAGCACCGCCGGCATGCAGATCGCATTGGTGGTGCCGTGGTGGGTGTTGAAGACGGCGCCGATGGGGTGGCTCATGGCGTGGATGGCGCCGAGCCCCTTCTGGAAGGCCGTGGACCCCATGAGGGCCGCACTCATCATGTGCGCCCGTGCCTCCAGGTCCGTGCCGTCGGCATAGGCGCGCGGCAGGTACTCCTTGACCAGGCGCATGCCCTCCAGGGCGATGCCCTGACTCATCGGGTGATAGTGCGGGCTGGAGAACGCCTCGACGCAGTGGGCGAAGGCATCCAGCCCGGTACCCGCGGTGATCGGCCTGGGCATGCCGACCGTCAGTTCGGGATCGCACAGCACCACTCGGGGCAGCACCCTGGGATGGAAGATGATCTTCTTCTCATGGGTACGGGAGTTGGTGATCACGCTGGCCCTGCCGACCTCCGAACCGGTCCCGGCGGTGGTGGGCACCGCCACGATGGGCGCGATCGCCTCGGCATCCGCGCGCTGCCACCAGTCACCGATATCCTCGAAATCCCACACCGGACGCGTCTGGCCGGACATGAAGGCCACCATCTTGCCCAGGTCCAGCCCCGAGCCACCGCCGAACGCGATCACCCCGTCATGGTCGCCGGCCCGGAACGCCTCGACCCCTGCCGCCAGGTTCTGCTCGTTCGGATTGGGATCCACCTCGGCAAACAGGTGTCGGCCAAGCCCCGCCGCCTCGAGAATATCCAGCGCTGTCCGGGTGATCGGCAGGTCCGCCAGGCCACGGTCGGTGACCAGCAGCGGTCGGCTCATGCCCGCCTCGGCACAGGCCGCGGGCAACTCCTCCAGGCGGCCTGCCCCGAACCGGATGGCGGTGGGGTAGGTCCAGTTTCCGGTCAGCATCATGTCGTCACCCTCTTGGTCATGTTGTTGTTTTCTTTAAATAGTAGGACTTCGGCCGGGTCAGGTTGTGGTAGCCGATCACCGACAGGCCGCCGCCGCGTCCAGTGTCCTTGCAGCCGGTCCAGCACAGCCCAGGATCCAAATAGTCGGCACGGTTCATGAACACGGTGCCGGTCTCGACACGGTCTCCCACACGCTGGGCCCGCTCGATATCGGCGGTCCACAGGCTGGCGGTCAGGCCGAACCGGCTGTCGTTCATCAGCCGGATCGCCTCCTCATCGTCCGCCACCGGCATGATGCCGACCACCGGCCCGAAGCTCTCATCACGCATCACCCGCATCTCATGGGTTACCCGGGTGAGGAGCTGTGGCGTCAGGTAGGCGGCCCCATCATCCTCGGGTTTCCGGGCGATATGCGCCTTGGCACCGGCCGCCAGGGCCTCATCGATCTGGGCACGCACCTCCCGGGCGAAGCGGATATTCGCCATCGGACCGATATCGGTATCGGCGGCCAGGGGGTTGCCCAGCCTGTAGCCCTCGACGATCGCCACCGCCTTGTCAACGAAGGCCTCGAACAGGCGCTCGTGCACATAGATGCGCTCGATTCCGCAGCAGCACTGCCCCGAGTTGAACATCGCGGCGTCGATCAGGGTGGCGACCGCGGCATCGAGGTCGGCATCCTCCATGACATAGCCCGGATCCTTGCCGCCCAGCTCCAGGCCCAGCCCGGTGAAGGTACCGGCCGCGGCCTGCTCCATGGCACGACCGCCGCCTACCGAGCCGGTGAAGTTGACGAAGTCGAAGGCCCGCTCGGCGATCAGGGCCGAGGTCGTCGCGTGGTCCAGGTAGACGTTCTGGAACACCTCCTTGGGCACCCCGGCTGAGTGGAAGGCGCGCGCCAGCCGCTCGCCCACCAGCAGCGTCTGGGTGGCATGCTTGAGCAACACCGTGTTCCCCGCGATCAGGGCCGGGGCCAGCGTGTTGATCGCGGTCATGTAGGGGTAATTCCAGGGTGCCACCACCAGCACCACCCCGTGCGGGACTCGCTTGATGAAGCGCTTGACCGTGGCGTCCTCCCCCACCGCGATATCGGCCAGCGCCTCCTCGGCGATGGCCGCCATGTGGGCGCCGCGCTCCTCGAAGCCAGCGAACTCGCCGCCATAGCGAACCGGTCGACCCATCATGTGCGCCAGCTCCGGCACCACCTCGTCGTTCATCTCCCCCACCGCGGCGATACCCGCCCGCACCAGTGCGATCCTCTCCTGGAGAGGGCGTGCCGCCCAGCTCGCCTGGGCGGAGCGCGCCCGCGCCGCGGCCTGCCGCGCGGCATCCAGCGACAGGGCCTCTCGCTCGGCGTAGACCGAGCCGTCGATCGGCGAGATGCATCTCAGGATGTGGCCCATCGTCTTCTCCCGTGTGTGGAAAGTGCGTCTCCCCGGCTCCCATGAGCAGGGGTCCGGTCGGCATGGCGCGGCGTCACGAGCGCTCGAAACCGCGTGCCACCTCGTAATCGGTCACCACCCGGTCGAAGTCCTCGAGCTCCACCTCGGCGGCGCGGCTGTAGTGATCCACCACCGCATCCCCCATGGCCTCGCGCAGCATGGCGGAATCTTTCAGGGCGTGCATGGCATCGCGCAGATTCTGCGGGATCAGGCCCGTCTCCCCCTTATAGGTGTCCCCCTTGGCGGGCGGCGGCAGCTCGAGCGCCTCCTCGATGCCCTTGATGCCGGCGGCGAGCTGGCCCGCCATGGCCAGGTAGGGATTCAGGTCGGAGCCGCCGATGCGACACTCGATGCGCACCGCCCGCGTGTTGTCGGCGCAGAGACGAAACCCGGCGGTGCGGTTGTCGACCGACCAGACGGTTCTGGTCGGGGCGAAGGAGCCCTTCTGGAAACGCTTGTAACTGTTGATATAGGGGGCCAGGAAGTAGGTGTAATCCGCCGCATACGTCAGCAGGCCGGCCAGGTAATGCTTCATCAGTGCCGACATGCCATGGGCATCACTCTCGTCGAAGAAGGCCGGGGTCTCACCCTGCCATAGCGACTGATGGATATGGGTGGAACTGCCCGAATGGCCGTGATGCCACTTGGGCATGAAGGTCACCGCCCTGCCCTGCTGCCAGGCGATCTCCTTGGTCGCATGCTTGGCGATGGTGTGATAGTCCGCGGTATCGAGCGCCTTCGCATAGCGGATATTGAGCTCACCCTGGCCGGAACCGGCCTCGCCCTTGGTACCTTCCACCGGTATGCCCGCCGCGTAGAGATGGTTGCGAAGGGGGCGCAACACATGCTCTTCCTTGGTGGTCTGGAAGATATGGTAGTCCTCGTTATATCCGCTGATCGGTGCGATATCGCGGAAGGCGTTCCTGCGGATCTCGTCGAGGTTCTTCTCGAACAGGAAGAACTCAAGCTCGGTGGCCATGACTGCATCGAAGCCCAGCGCCTCCAGCCGTGCGAGCTGGCGCTTGAGGATGGTACGCGGGGCATGGGGCACCGGGTCGTGAGTGTGATGATCCAGCACATCGCACAGCACCATGGCCGTGCCTTCCAGCCATGGCACGGGGCGCAGCGTGGTCAGGTCCGGCTTCATGATGTAGTCGCCGTAGCCGGCACTCCAGGAGGTGCTGGCATAGCCGTCCGGTGTTTCCATCTCGAGATCGGTGGCCAGCAAGTAATTGCAGCAATGGGTCTCGCCCCACCCCTCCTCCACGAAGTGACGCGCATGGAGTCGCTTGCCCATCAGGCGCCCCTGCATGTCGACGATGCAGACGAGCACCGTATCCACCTCACCGCTTCTCACCTTGGCCTTCAGGTCCTCAAGGGCATCCAAAGCCAGCGCATTGGTCATTACCGACGCTCCTCATTGCATCAACATATCCAGGCCCACTCTCACCGGAAGGGGGCCTGCCCCAGGGACATGCCCCGGCGCCGCCGGGGCATGTGACCTGATCAGGCATCGGTATAACGATAAGGCCTGCCGGCCTTGCGCATATCGGCGTTGTACTGCTTGAAGATCTCGACCACCCTGGCCTTGGTCTCCGACTCCGCCGCGATCTCCTCCCAGAACGCCTGGGCGGCGGTTTCCACCTGATCCCACTCGGCATCGGGGATCGAGGTGAGCTCCAGCTTGTCGCCATGGACGCGCAGCCTGGCCTCGCCCCCCCAGTACCAGTGCTGGCGGTAGTAGTGGGACTGTTCGCAGCACACCTCGAAGAGCAGCCTCAGGTCTTCCGGAAGCTCGTTCCAGCGCTCCATGTTGACGAAGAAGTGACCGATCCAGGCACCCGAGATGTTGTTGGTCAGGAAGTAGTTGGTGACGTCGGCCCAGCCCACCGTGTAGTCCTCGGTGATGCCGGACCAGGCGATGCCATCCAGCTCGCCGGTCTGGACGGCCACCTCGATGTCCTCCCAGGGCAGGGTCACCGGCACCACGCCGAACTGCGACAGGAAGCGCCCCGCGGTGGGGAAGGTGAAGATACGCTTGCCCTCGAGGTCCTTGAGGCTGCGGATCGGCTCCTTGGTGGCGAAATGGCAGGGATCCCAGGCACCGGCGCTGACATGCTTGACGCCGACCTTGGCATACTCCTCCTCCCAGATCTCCTTGAGGCCGTACTGGTGGAACAGCACCGGCACATCGAGGCTGTAGCGCGAACCGAAGGGGAAGTAGCCACCGAAGACGGTGACCTCGGTGGGGGATGCCATGGAGTCGTCGTCCGACTGCACGGCATCGATGGTGCCGCGCTGCATCGCCCGGAACAGCTCGCCCGTCGGCACCAGCTGATCGGCATAGTAGAGCTCGATCTGCATGCGGTCCCCGGCGATCCGGTTGAAGAGGTCGATGGCCGGCTTGGCGACATGCTCCGCCAGGGCGGCACCGGCATAGGTCTGCATGCGCCACTTGATGGTGGGCTCGGACGACGATTGGGCCATGACCCGAGAGGCGAGGGGCGCGATGGCGGCACCCGCCGCGGCATTGATCAGAAACTTGCGTCTTGTTGTCATTTTCTCGTTCTCCTGGTGTTGACTATCGGATGTGACACCTTGCCGGCCCCTGGTGAGGCTCTTGTTGTTGATTCCTGCCACGGTCAATTCCCATAGATGTAGCCCGGGAGCCAGAGTGCAATCTGCGGAAAGACCATCACCAGGCCGAGGGCGAGCGTCATTACCAAGACGAAGGGGAGGATCGACCGATAGATATCGCCAAGCCCGATCTCGGGCGGCGCCATGGCCCGCATCAGGAACAGGTTGTAACCGAACGGCGGGGTCATGTAGGCGATCTGGGTGGTGATCGTGTAGAGCACCCCGTACCAGATCAGGTCGAAGCCGAGCGCATCGACCAGCGGGACATAGAGCGGCGCCACGATCACCAGCATGGCGGTATCGTCGAGGAAGGTCCCCATCACGATGAAGCTGAGCTGCATCAGGATCAGGATCATCCAGGGCGACAGCCCCAGGCGCTCGGTGAACAGGTCCTCGATGGCCCTGACCGCGCCCAGCCCGTCGAAGATGGCGCCGAAGGCGAGCGCGGCCAGGATGATCCACATGAACATGCAGGTGATGGCCAGGGTCTGGCGCACCGACACCTCGAACACCTTGCGGGTCATTCGCCCCTTGAGCGTCGCCGCCAGCAGTGCGGTCACCGCCCCCACGGCGGAACTCTCGACCAGTGAGGTCCAGCCCTTGACGAAGGGCACCATCATCACCGCGAAGATGACCAGCGGCAGCAGGCCCGCCCTCAGCAGGCGGAGCTTCTCGGCAAGCGACACATCGCGCTCCTCGACGGGCAGCACCGGCCCAAGGGAGGGCTGCAGGCGGCAGCGGACATAGATATAGAGGATGAACAGCGTCGCCATCATCAGCCCCGGCAACACCCCGGCGAGCCACAGCTGGCCCACGGGCTGGCGCGCGATCATCGCGTAGAGCACCAGCACCACCGAGGGCGGCACCAGAATCCCCAGGCTGGAACCCGCCTGGATGACGCCGGTCACCATGATCTTGTCGTAGCCCCGCCGCAGCAGTTCGGGCAGGGCGATGGTGGCACCGATCGCCATCCCGGCCACCGACAGGCCGTTCATGGCCGAGATGAGCACCATGAGCCCGATGGTCCCGATGGCGAGGCCGCCCCTGACCGGCCCCATCCAGACATGGAACATGCGGTAGAGGTCATCGGCGATGCGGCTCTCCGAGAGCACATAGCCCATGAAGATGAACATCGGCAGGGTCAGCAGCGGATACCATTTCATCAGCTTCATCGCCGATGAGAACGGGATATCGACACCCCCCGTGCCCCACAGCAGCACGCCGGCCAGGGCACCGACGAAACCGATGGCGGCGAACACCCGCTGGCCGGTGAACAGCATCAGCATCATGGCGCTGAACATGACGATGACGATCATCTCGTACGGCATCAGTCGAGCACCCCGCGCAGGCGGCCGATATCCTTGAAGAACTCGGCGAGGGACTGGAGGATCATCAGGAACACGCCGAGACAGAGGAGCGTCTTGATCGGCCACAGCCAGGGCCGCCAGGCCGTGGGGCTGCGCTCCAGGAAGCCCAGCGCCTCGCCCGCCGCCGACGGGCCCTCGGTGAAGAAGGTCGCGATGAGGGACAGGAAGAAGTCGAAGGGTTCGCTACCGAAGTAGCCGAGGGAATAGGCCGTCGACACCAGGCCGCCATAGAGCAGCACGCCGAGATAGAAGAGCAGGAAGAAGACGGTGATGGCATCGACCCACGCCTTGGTCTTGGGACTCCAGTCGCCATAGAAGAGGTCCATGCGCACGTTCGCCCCCATCTGGATCGAGTAGGGCCCGCCCAGCACGAAGTAGGCCACCATGACGAATTGCGCGGTTTCCAGGGTCCACAGCGAGGGGGTCATGAACACCTTGGACGCCGACGACCACAGCAGCACCGCCATCAGCACGAAGATCAGGTACATCGCCATGCGACCGATGACGCGGTTCATGGCCTCGATGGCACCGATATAGATCAGGATCGCCCTAGGCATCTTGCTGCCCCTCCCCGGCCGCTGGCGTCATCCCCAGGCTGGCCAGGGCGGGCCGGATCAGCTGCACCAGCTCCCGGGCCAGCGCCTCCTCCCCTTCCGGCGTGGCGAGCAGATCATTGCGGATCTCGATCATCACGTTCGCCAGCCCGTTGGCGATGCCGTGCCGCTTCAGCGAGTGGGTCACCCCGTCCTCGGGCCCGTAGGGCGCGTTGCGCTCGATCCGGCGATGGGGAAGGCGCGGGGCCTGGGCCAGCATCGCATCGGCCAGCCGTCGGTCGACATCATGCAGGATGCCGATCTCGACCGCCCGGACCCGACCATGAAAGCTCGGCGTGAAGCTATGCAGGGTGATCAGCACCGTCGGGGTGCGATGTGCCGCCCGCTCGGCAAGCAGCCGGGTCACGGCGTCGCAGAACGGGCGGTAGACGGCCTCGACCCGCGCCGCGCGCTGGGCGGCGGTCAGCCGGTGATTGCCTGGCACGTCGATGACCTCCACACGCGCGGGCATGGCGCTTTGTGCCTCGGGGGGACGGTTGCAGTCGTAGACCAGCCGCGAGACCCGGCTGGCCACCAGGGGCGCATCCAGCATCGCCGACAGTTTCACGGCCACGGCCCGCGCCCCGATGTCCCATACGGCATGGCTGCGACGATGCTCGGGCTTCAGGCCAAGGTCATGGTAGTGCGCAGGGATATGCGATGAGGCGTGCTCACACAGGAGAACGGCGGGGCCGCTGCCCTGCCGATGGTGGATCTCGACGCTAGGGGATGGCTGCTCGACGGTGCTGGACATCAGGACTCCTCCATGGTCCTGTAAAGATATAGACGCAGGAAAGACAGCCCGTCAAAATTTGTTCAGTGGGCGTCGCCACCCCCTGCCGCCGGCGTCACCGGGTGACCCGCCACGACCGCAAAGGACGCGTTATGAGGCACGCAGCATGACGACCAACGACCCATCCGCCTCCGTGCGGGAACTGATTCGCCAGCACTTTCCGTCACTCACGCAGGCGGAGCGCAAGTTTGCCAACGCCCTGCTCGACAACTACCCGGCGGCCGGCCTGGCGTCGATCACCATCGTGGCGGGCAACGCGGGAGTCTCCACTCCCACGGTGGCGCGGATGGTCAAGAAGCTGGGGTTCGGTGGCTACCCGGAGTTTCACAAGGCCCTGCTTCGCGAGCTGGAGGCGACGGGGGTCGGCCCCACCCAGCGGCGCGCCAACTGGTCATCCGCCGCACCCGAGACGCACCTGCTCAATCGCTTCGCCGAGGCGGTCACCGGCAACATCCAGCAGACCTTCGCGCATGTCGACAAGGAGCGGTTCGATCGGGCCACCGCTCAGCTGGCCGACGCCGACCGGCGACTCTACATCGTCGGCGGGCGCATCACCCAGGCGCTGGCCGACTATGCCTTCACGCACTTCCAGGCGGTGCGACCCCGGGTGACCCACATGACCTCGTCCTCCGGCACCTGGCCCCATTACGTCCTGGACATGGCGCCGGGTGAGACCCTGCTGATCTTCGATATCCGACGTTACGAGACCAACCTGCTGCGGCTCGCGGAGATGGTCCGCAGGCGCGACGTGCGCATCGTGCTGTTCACCGACCAGTGGGGCTCACCCGTCTCCTCCCTGGCCGACGTCACCTTCAACTGCTGGGGGGAGATTCCCTCGGGATGGGACTCCAGCGTGGCGACCATGATGCTGCTGGAGACCATGATCGCCGCGGTCCAGGAACGGCGCTGGCCGGAAGCCCGCGACCGCTACGAGCGACTGGACGAGCTGTTCGACATGACGAGCCTGTTCCGCAAGTTCACCTGATTCCCCGCCCCGCCTCCCGCGCCGGTCGCTGTTTCGGCAACAGTGAGGGGGCCGGCCCCTATATCCCTAACCTGTCGCGGGTCTGGTAGTACCAGGCGCCGATCGCCGAGAGCGGCACCCGCAACAGGCGCCCCCCCGGGAACGGCAGCTGGGGCAGCCCGGCGAAGGCATCGAAGCGCTCCCCCTGGCCGTGCATCACCTCGGCGATCAGCTTGCCGGCCAGGTGGGTACAGGTGACCCCGTGGCCGGAGTAGCCCTGGGCGTAGTAGACATTGCCGTTGACCACCCCGAACTGGGGCAGGCGGTTCAAGGTCATCAGGAAGGTGCCGCTCCAGGCGTAGTCGATCGCCACGTCGGCAAGCTGGGGAAAGGTCTTGAGCATCTTGGGCCGGATCACCGCCGTGATATCCGCCGGGTCGCTGCCGCCGTAGTTGACCCCGCCGCCGTAGAGCAGGCGGTTGTCGCGGGTCAGCCGGTAGTAGTCGAGCAGGTAGTTGCAGTCCTCCACCGCCAGGCCATTGGGGAGCAGCGCACGGGCGCGCTCCTCGCCCAGCGGCTCGGTGGTGATGATCTGGGTGCCGCAGGGCATCGACCGGCCCTCGATCTCCGGCAGCACGCCCTTGAGGTAGGCGTTGCCGGCCATCACCACCCGTTCGGCGCGCACCTGGCCGTTGGCGGTGGTCACCACCACGGGTTCGCCATGCGCAAGGCCGGTCACCGGTGAGTATTCGAAGATGCGCCCACCCAGCGACTCCAGGGCGGCGGCCTGACCCAGCACCAGGTTGAGCGGGTGCAGGTGGCCGCCGCCGTGATCCACCAGGGCGCCGGTGTAGCGGTCGGAATTCACCTCGCGCTTGAGCGCCGCCCCCTCCAGCAGCTCCAGTTCGCGGTAGCCATAGCGCTCCCACAGCGCCTGGTGCTCACGCAGCCCCTCGAGCTGCTTTTGATTGCAGGCGGCGAAGAGGTTGCCGTCCCTGAGATCGCAGTCGATGGCGTAGCGCTCGACGCGCTCGCGGATGATGCGGTTGCCCTCGAAGGCCATGTCGCCCAGGGCACGGGCAGTCTCGGCACCGTACTTGGCCTCGATCACATCCATGTCGCGGCTGTAGCTGTTGACGATCTGGCCGCCATTGCGCCCGGAGGCGCCGTAGCCGACCCGGACCGCCTCCAGCACCACCACCGAGAGGCCACGCTCCGCCAGGTGCAGGGCGGCGGAGATGCCGGTGAAGCCGGCGCCCACCACGCAGACGTCGCATTCGACCTCGCCCTCGAGGGCGGGGCGCTCGGCAGCGGGGTTGGCGGTGGCGGCGTACCAGGACGCGGCGTGATCGGGCTCGAACGAGACGGACATGAGACCCCCTTGGAAATTTTATTCAACACCTTATCGCCATACTACCGAGGCTTGGCGGAATATGGCAAACGGCATGACATGTAATACTCACCAACAGAACGCCGCCGGAGGCGAGCCTCCGGCGGCGTGATGGCACGCGAGGGCGGTTCAGCGGCTACGCGCCTCGTTCCACAGCTCCTGGAGCAGCTCCAGCTGCTCACCGCTCACCGAGGGGGTGAAGTGCAGCCGCTCGCGGGCGGAGGCATCGGGCATCACCGGCGGCTCGCGCAGGGCGTCGTCGACCCGCTCGAGGGCGGCCTCGTTGGGCGTGGTGTAGAAGTTGTAGTTGGCCAGGCGGGCGGCCACCTCGGGGCGCAGCAGGTACTCGATGAAGGCAAGGGCCGCCTCGGGATTGGGCGCCCGGGCGGGGATCGCCATGACGTCGACCCAGCGCTGGGAGCCCTCCTCGGGGATGAAGAAGCCCAGCTTGCCGTAGGTCTCGGGATCCTCGGCGCGCTTGCCGGCCAGATCGCCGTTATAGGCGATGCCGGCATGGATCACGCCGCTGGCCACCTGCTCGATGGCCGCCGTGGCATCCACGAAGCCGACGAAGTTGTCGCGCCCGCGGGTCTCGATCACCAGTCGCGCTGCCTCCACCCAGGGCGCCTGCCCCACGCAGTCGAAGCCGGCGCCCTGGAAGGCGCAGGCGGTGCCGAAGGTGAACTGGGCATCGCCCTTGAGCAGCGCGAAGGGGTAGTCGCCGTTGACCTCGGGGTCATAGAGCAGCCCCCAGCTGGGTGCCGGCTCGGGCCAGGTCTCGGTGTTGTAGACGATGCCGGTAGCGCCCCACAGGTAGGGTACGGTGTAGTCACCCTCCGGGTCGTAGCTCGGCGCCCGGAACTCGGCGAGGATGTTGTCATGCCCCGCGAGTGCCTCGCCCGCCTCGGCCAGCGGCTGCACCAGGCCGGCGTCGATCAGGCGCGGCACGAAGTAGTCCGAGGGCACGATCAGGTCGTACTGGGCGTCGCCGCCGGCGGTGAGCTTGGAGAACAGCTCGGCGTTGGAGTTGTAGTAGTTCTGCACCACCTCCAGGCCGCTCTCCTCCTCGAAGTCGGCGATGATCGCCGGGTCCATGTAGTCGGACCAGTTGAACAGCCGCAGCTTGCCGTCGTCGGCGGCCGCGGCCACGCTTAGCGTGAGCAGGCCCAGTCCGGCCAGCGGCGCCCAGCGACTCGGTGTCATCGGCATCGTCACTCTCCTTGTCTCGTTCCTGTTGGATGGAGCCCTCGTGGGGCGAGGGCCCCGCTATCAGCCTAGACCCGAAGCAGCAGATGCTCCCGCTCCCAGGAGCTGATCACCTGGAAGTAGGCGCGGTGTTCGGCGCGCTTCACCGCCAGGTAGCTGTGGGTGAAGCGCTCGCCGAGGATATCGGCCAGGGCCTGGCAGCCGTGCAGCAGGTCCAGGGCCGGGCCGATATCGTCGGGCAGCTTGTGGCCACCGGACCAGGCGGAGCCGGTCATCGGCGGGCGCGGCTCGAGCTGGCTGAGCATGCCCAGGTAGCCGCAGGCCAGGGAGGCCGCCATCACCAGGTAGGGGTTGGCGTCGGCACCTGCCAGGCGGTTCTCCACCCGGGTCGCCGCGGCGCCGGAGACCGGCACCCGCAGCCCCACGGTGCGGTTGTCCATGCCCCACTCCACGTTGATGGGCGCCGAGCCGCTGCTATCGGTACGCATCAGGCGGCGGTAGGAGTTGACGTTGGGGGCCAGCAGCGGCATCGCCGCGGGCAGGTACTTCTGCAGCCCGCCGATGAAGTGGTGGAAGAGGCGGCTGGGCTGGCCATCATCGCCGGCGAAGACGTTGTGGCCCTCCTTGTCCAGCAAGCTCTGGTGGATATGCATGGAGCTGCCCGGCTCGTTGGCCATGGGCTTGGCCATGAAGGTGGCGTACATGCCGTGGCGCAGCGCCGTCTCGCGCAGGGTGCGCTTGAACATCACCACCTGGTCGGCCAGTGCCAGCGGGTCACCGTGCTGGAAGTTGACCTCCATCTGGCCCGCCCCCTCCTCGTGGATCAGGGTGTCCAGGTCGAGGTTCATGGCCTCGCAGTAGTCGTACATCTCCTCGAACAGCGGGTCGAACTCGTTGACCGCGTCGATGGAGAAGGACTGGCGACTGCTCTCCTGGCGCCCGGTGCGCCCGATCGGCGGCTCCAGGGGGTAGTCGGAGTCGGTGTTGGTCTTGACCAGGTAGAACTCCACCTCCGGGGCGATCACCGGGGTCCAGCCGCGATCGGCGTAGAGCGCCAGCACCCGCTTGAGCACGTGGCGCGGCGCCAGCTCCACCGGCTCGCCGGTCAGGTAGTAGCAGTCGTGGATGATCTGGGCGGTGGGGTCGTCGGCCCAGGGCACCAGGTAGATGGCCCCGGGGTCGGGCACCAGCTCCATGTCACGCTCGGCGGGGTTCCAGAAGCGGATGTCCTCGTCGTCGGGGTAGCCCCCGGTGACGGTCTGGATGAAGATCGAGTCGGGCAGGCGCGGCCGCCCGCCGTTGAGGTACTTGCCGGCGGGCATGATCTTGCCCTTGAGGATGCCGGTCAGGTCGCTGACCAGGCACTCCACCTCGGTGATGCCGTGATTCTGGAACCAGTCGTTGAGGAGCGGCTGCTCCTGTCGGTTACTCATGGGAATGTCCTTGCTCATGGGAAGGCGGCCCCCGTCGCCGGGGGCCGTCCGCTCAGCGTGACTGCACCTCCGACCACAGCTGCTGGAAGATCTGCAGCGACTCGCCCTCGAGGCTCGGCGTGAAGCGCAGGCGCTCCATGTCCGCCTCGCTGGGCTGCACCGGCGGCTGGGTCAGCACCTCGTCGAGGTAGGGCTCGGCGGCGGCATTGGGGCTGGCGTAGTAGTTGTAGTTGGAGAGCTGGGCGCCGACCTCGGCATCGAGGATGAAGTCGATGAACTTGTGGGCCATGTCGGGGTTGGGCGCCTCGGAGGTGACCATCATGGAGTCGACCCACATCTCGGCGCCCTCGTCGGGGATCATGAAGTCCAGCGTGGCGAAGGACTCGGGATCCTCGTCCTTGAAGAAGAGGTAGTCGCCGTTGTAGGAGAGCCCGACGTGGGTCACGCCGCGGGCCAGCTGCTGCAGCGCCGGGGTGCCGTCGGTGAAGCCGCTGAAGTTGTCACGCCCCTTGGTGTCGATCAGCAGGCGCGCGGCCTCCTTCCAGCCCTCGGGGTCGGTGCAGTCGTAGCCGTGGCCGAGGTAGGCGCAGGCACCGCCCAGGCTCACCTGGCCGTCCCCCATCAGCGCGAAGGGGTGGTCCGGGTTGACCTCGGGGTCGAACAGCAGCGACCAGCTCTTGGGCGCGTCGGGGAAGGTCTCGGTGTTGTAGACCACCCCGGTGGTGCCCCACTGGTAGGGCGCGGTGTACTCGGCGCCCGGGTCGAAGGCCGGATCCTGGAACTGCTCCATGACGTTGGCGAAGTTGGGAATCTTCGACTTGTCGAGCTTCTGCACCAGGCCGGTCTCGATCAGCCGCGGCACGTAGTAGTTGGAGGGCACGATGATGTCGTACTGGGAGACGCCGCCGGCCTGCAGCTTGGAGAGCATCTCCGGCAGGGAGTTGAAGTAGTTCTGCACCACCTCGACGTCGTGGGCCTCCTCGAAGGCCTCGATGATCGCGGGGTCCATGTACTCGGTCCAGTTGAACAGGTAGAGCTTGTTCTCCTGGGCCTGGACACTGCCGGCCAGCAGCGCAGCGCCGACGGACAGGGCGAGGGCGGTCTTGTTGATTGTCATGATGACTCTCCTGGTTTCCCCGTTGGGATGGAATGCCGGCTCAAGCCTGCCGGCGACGGCTGAACATCAGGCTGATGATGGCGGCGATGGCCACCGCGCCGATCATCAGGGTAGCGATGGCGTTGATCTCCGGCGACACCCCCTTCTTGATCGCGCCCCAGATGTAGATCGGCAGCGTCGCGCTCTCGGGCCCGGCGGTGAAGAAGCTGATGACGAAGTCATCCACCGAGAGGGTGAAGGAGAGGAAGAAGGCCGAGATCAGCGCCGGCTTGATGGTCGGCAGCATGAAGTGGATCACCCGCTTGGCGGGGGTGGCGTAGAGGTCCTTGGCCGCCTCGAACAGCGTCGGGTCGAGCCCCACGAAGCGCGAGTAGACGATCAGCGCCACGAAGGGGATCTGGAAGGTGACGTGGGCGATGATCATGGTGCCGAGCCCCGGCTGGAAGAGCCCGGTCAGGCGATGGACCTGCACGAAGAAGGCCATCTCCGAGATGCCGAAGACGATGTCCGGCAGCACGATGGGCAGGTAGATCAGCACGATCAGCCAGCCCAGCTTGCGGTGGCGATGGCGGTACATGCCGTAGCCGATCAGGCAGCCGATGCCGAGGGCGATCACAGAGGAGACGATGGCCAGCACCATGCTGTTGGCGAAGGCCGAGAGGATCTGCTCGTTGCCCATCAGCTGGTGGTACCAGCGCCACGAGAAGCCGGTGAAGCTGGCCGCGCTGTTGGAGGCGTTGAAGGAGAACAGCACCACCACGGCGAGCGGCAGGTAGAGGAAGGCCAGAGTGAACCACCAGAAGCCGGTCAGGCCACGCTTGAGCGTACGCTTTCTCATATCACCACCTCCTCGCCGCCACCCAGGCGCTTGCCGATGCGACGCATGGCGAACAGCCCCACGAAGGTGGCGATCAGCATCAGGATCGCGCCGGCCGCCCCCAGCGGCCAGTTGGCCCCGCCGGAGAACTGGTTGGCCACCAGGTTACCGAGCATCATGCCCTTGCCGCCGCCGAGCAGCTCCGGGATCACGTACATGCCGAAGGCGGGGATCGCCACCAGCACGATGCCGGCCAAGAGCCCCGGCAGGGTCTGGGGGAAGACCGCGTGCCAGAAGGCGCGCACCGGCGAGGCGTAGAGGTCCTGGGCGGCCTCCACCTGGGCGGTGTCGAGCTTCTCGAAGGCGGCGTAGAGCGGCAGCACCATGAAGGGCAGGAAGTTGTAGACCAGCCCCAGGGTGACCGCGAAGTTGGAGGGGTAGAGCCCCATGTTGGGCGGAATCAGCCCCAGCCCCTCGGCCAGGCCGGAGAGCGGGGTCCCCGGCGCCAGCAGGTTCATCCAGCCGAAGGTGCGGATCACCTGGTTGGTCCAGCTGGGCACCACCACCAGCAGCAGCATGATCGGCCGCCACTTCTCGCGACAGGTGCTGATGTAGTAGGCGATGGGATAGGCCACCAGCACCACCAGGCCGGTGGAGACCAGGGTCTGCCACAGCGAGCGCAGCAGGGTATAGAGATTGCCCGGGCTCCACCCCAGGAAGCCGAAGCCCGCCAGGCGCTCGAACGACGCAAGTGACAGCGGCATCTCCGGCAGGCCGTAGGGGCCGTTGGTCATGAAGGCCACGCCCATCAGGTAGGCGCTGGGCAGCACCAGGAAGATGACGATCCAGGTCGCCCCCGGTGCCACGGTGAACAGCAGGTGGCGACTCTCGCGCACCATGGCCCGGCTGCGGGCCGATGGGGTCACGCCGGCGTAGGACATGGGAGGCTCCTCATTCGCTCAGGGTGACCAGGTCTTCCGGCGCCACCGTCACGGTGACCCGGTCGCCGACCTCGGGAAGACGCCGGCCGCGGTTATTGACCGTGGCCTGCAGGGTGCTCTCGCCCACCTCCAGCCGATACTCGGCGTGGCTGCCACGGTAGAGCCGCTCGCCGACGGTGGCCGGCAGGCGGTTCTCGCCGGGCTGGTCGCCGGGCAGCAGATCGAGGGTCTCGGGGCGGATCAGCAGCAGCTCGCCCTGCCCCGCCCCCTCGGCGCTGAGCACCCCGAGGGGGGTGGTCAGGCGGTCGCCGTCCCGGGCGCTGACCGGGTAGAGGTTGGCATGGCCCATGAAGCGCGCCACGAAGGCGTTGGCCGGATGCTCGTAGACCTCCCGGGGCGGCCCCACCTGCTGGATCACCCCACCGTTGAGCACGGCGATGCGATCCGACATCACCATCGCCTCGTCCTGGTCGTGGGTGACGAAGACGAAGGTCATGCCCAGACGCTTCTGCACCCGCAGCAGCTCCACCTGCAGCTGGCTGCGCAGGCCGGCGTCCAGCGCCGAGAGCGGCTCGTCGAGCAGCAGCACGTCGGGCTCATTGACCAGCGCCCGGGCCAGGGCGATGCGCTGGCGCTGGCCGCCGGAGAGCTGGTCGACGCGCCGGTCGACCAGGTCGCCCAGCTGGATGAACTCGGCGATCCTGGCCACCCGCGCCTCGCGCTCCCGGGGGGCGATGCCCAGCATCTTGAGGCCGAAGGCGAGGTTCTCGCGCACCGAGAGGTGGGGGAAGAGCGCGTAGGACTGGAAGACGGTGTTGACGCTGCGCTTGTGGGGCGGCACCTCGGTAACGTCGCGCCCGCCGATGGACAGCCGGCCGTCGTCGGCCTCCTCGAGGCCGGCGAGGATGCGCAGCAGGGTGGTCTTGCCGCAGCCGGAGGGGCCCAGCAGGGTGAAGAACTCGCCGGCCTCGATGGTCAGGTCGACGCCGGCCAGGGCCACGGTGTCGCGACCGAAGCGCTTGTGCAGCCCCTGCATCTCGATGGAGGACGCCTCGCGGGCCGGCTCGGCGGTCGCGCCGTCCGCGGCTCGCGAGGCCTCGGCGCTGTCCAGGGTCAGGGTATCGGTCATGGGCTTGCCCTCGGTGGTCTTGTTATCGATCCGCCGGCCGGTCACAACCGGTCGCGCAGCTTGTAGAAGGTGGTCGCCAGCACCAGCAGCGGGGTGCGCAGCAGGGCGCCGCCGGGGAAACGGCGGTGGGGCATGGCGGCGAAGGCGTCGAAGCGTTCGGCCTGGCCGGCGATCGCCTCGGCCATCAGCCGCCCCGCCAGCCCCGCCAGGGCCATGCCGTGGCCGGAGTAGCCCTGGGCGTAGTAGACATTGGAGCCCAGGCGGCCGAAGTCGGGGGCCCGGTTCAGGGTGATGGCCACGTCGCCGCCCCAGCGATACTCGATGGGAATGCCCGCGAGCACCGGGAAGAGCCGGGCGATCTTGGCATCCATGCGCGCCTGGATGCCCTTCGGCTCGCGACCGTCGTAGCTCACCTCGCCGCCGTAGATGAGGCGGCGATCGCCGGAGAGGCGGTAGTAGTCGAGCACGAAGTTGGCATCCGACAGGGCGTCGTTGTGGGGCAGCACCTGCGCCGCCTGCGCCTCGCTCAAGGGAGCGGTGGCGATCATGTAGTTGGCCGCCTTCATCACCCGCCCGGAGAGCGCCGGCACCAGGCCCGACTGGTAGGCGTTGGTGCCCAGCACCACGTAGTCGGCGGTGACGGTGCCGCGGGCGGTGCGCACCCGGGCCGGCTCGCCGTGCTCGATCGCCACCACGGGGCTGTGGGCGTGGAGGGCCACCCCGGCCTCGCCGGCGGCGCGGGCCAGCCCCAGGGTGTAATTGAGCGGGTGCAGGTGGCCGGCCCCGGCCTCATGGAGCGCCGCCGGGTAGGCGTCGGTGACCACCCGCTCGCGCAGGGCGTCGCCCTCGAGCATCTCCAGGTCGTGGTAGTCGTAGTCCCGGGCCATGCGCTCGCGGTGCTCGGCCAGCTCGCGCACGTGGCGCGGCTTGACCGCGGCGTGCAGGTAGCCCCACTGCAGGTCGCAGGGGATGGCGTGGCGCTCGACGCGCTCGGCGGTCAGGCGCACGGCCTCGCGGCTCAGCGCCCAGATGTCGCGCGCCGCCTCGCGCCCCAGGGCCGTCTCCACGGTGGCCATGTCGGTGCCCAGCCCCGGCAGGATCTGGCCGCCGCTGCGCCCCGAGGCGCCGTGGCCGATCTCGCCGGCCTCCAGCAGCACCACCGAGTAGCCGCGCTCGGCCAGCTCCAGCGCCGCCGAGCAGCCGGTGATCCCGCCCCCCACCACGCAGACGTCGGCGCGCACCTCGCCCTCGAGGGGGGAGCAGTCGCCCGGGTCCACGGCGATGGAGGCGCGATACCAGGAGGTCGGTGGGTCGAGGTGGTCGGTCATGCGGGCTCCCCGAGGCTGGGCGCTGGGCGCCCTGGCGGATGGTTGTTGTTGGCGTGACGGCCGTCGTGGTGACCTCAGTTTGACACCAGACGCCGCATCGATGTCAAGTATTCAATAACAACGCTCGCCGAGCCTCCGTAGCCAGCCGGCCCGACGCTGGCACCATCTCGCGCCGCCTGCCGGGGATATACCGGGACACGGCAGACACCCCGGCCAACGCCCTATCGTCAAGAAAACACGGGCATTACGCCTCGCCACAGACGGGGCAGTGCGGGTCGCGGGGCACCGTGAAGCGGCGCCACTCGCCGCTGAGGCCATCGAAGGTAGCCAGCCCCCGGTGCGGAGTACCGGCGCCGGCCAGCAGCTTGATCGCCTCCAGCGCCTGGAAGCTGCCGATCAGTCCCACCAGCGGCGCCACCACACCGCTCTCGGCACAGGAGAGCGCGGCGTCGCCCTGGCCGTCCGGGGGGTAGAGGCAGGCGTAGCAGGGTCCCTCGGGATCACGCGGATCGAACACCGCCAGCTGGCCGGAGAAGCGGATCGCCGCCCCGGAGACCAGCGGCACCCCGGCCGCGCGGCAGGCGGCGTTGATGGCGTAGCGGCTGGAGAAGCGGTCGGTGCAGTCGAGCACCACGTCCGCCGCGGCCACCGCCGCCGCCATGGCCTGCCCCTCCAGGTGGGTGGTGCGGGCCTCGATGCGACACCCCGGGTTGAGCGCCTGGGCCGCCTCGCGGGCCGACTCGGCCTTGTTGCGCCCCAGGTCCGCCTCGCCATGGGCGATCTGGCGCTGCAGGTTGGAGAGCTCGACCTCGTCGGCATCGGCCAGGGTCAGGCGTCCCACCCCGGCGGCGGCGAGATATAGGGCCACCGGTGAGCCGAGCCCGCCGGCACCGACCACCAGGACGTGGCCGGCCAGCAGGCGCTCCTGGCCCTCGATGTCGATGGCCTCCAGCATGATCTGGCGGCTGTAGCGCAGCAGGTCGAGGTCGTGCATGGGGGGATTCACTTGCTGTCGAACTCCTCGATGTCGGGCACGTGCAGGGAGAACTCCTCCTTGACCTCCTCCATCACCACATAGCTCTTGGACTCCTTGACCCCGGGCAGGGTCAGCACCACGTCGCCGAGCAGCTGGCGGTAGGCGGCCATCTCGGGGATGCGGCACTTGAGGATGTAGTCGAACTGGCCGGAGACCAGGTGGCACTCCTGGATCTGGGGCAGCCGCGCCACGGCGCGGCGGAACTCGTCGAACACCGCCGGAGACTGGGTCTCCAGGCTGATCTCCACGAACACCAGCAGGTTGGCCTTGAGCGCGCGGGGGTCGAGCACGGCCTTGTAGCCGCGGATCACCCCGGCGCGCTCCAGGCGCTTGACCCGCTCCAGGCAGGGGGTGGTGGAGAGTCCCACCTGGGAGGCGAGGTCGACGTAGGAGATGCGGGCGTTCTCCTGCAGGCAGCGCAGGATCTTGAGGTCGATACGGTCGAGGGAGCGTGTCTTGGCTTTCATTGTAATGGCAGGCACCGGTCGGCAGAGTCATGAGCGCCGCCGCGACAGCGAAATCCACTGGAAATCGCCCGGTATCACGGCGGCAAACGGAAAAATCCTCTGCCGAAGGTGTACCACAGCCTTCCATCGACGGCTATCAACGCTTGGTCTGACCCAGGGCTATCGCAGAAGACTTGTCGCTCGGGGCTCATCTGGCGACAAGCCTTCGAGGAGGCGCTGTGAACCCCTCCCTGGGCGCTACCGACGCCATCCCTGGCGTAGGACCTCCTCTACGGCTTGTCCCCAGCGCCCCTTGGTTTCTGCATCTGCGATTGCTATGTGGCCTGACTCAGGCCGGCTGGCGCCCCAGGCTGGCGCGCTCGTGGCCGGCGAGGTCGCGGCGGCTGGCCACCTCGGCGTAGCCCGCCGCGCGAAGGGCCTCGCGCACCGCCGCGGCCTGGCGAAAGCCATGCTCCAGCAGCAGCCAGCCGCCGGGCAGCAGGTGCTCCCGGGCGGCCGCCACCAGGTGACGCAGGTCGGCCAGGCCCGCCTCGCCGGCCACCAGCGCCGAGCGCGGCTCGAAGCGCACGTCGCCTTCGGCCAGGTGCGGGTCATCCGCGGCGATATAGGGAGGGTTGGAGACGATCAGGTCGAAGCGCTCGGCGGTCGTCCCCGCGGCCAGGGCCGAGAACCAGTCGCTCTCGCGGAACTCGGCGTTGGTCAGGGCGTGGCGTGCGGCATTGTGTCGCGCCAGGGCCACCGCCTCGGGACGCAGCTCCAGCCCCAGCACCCGCCAGCCGGGGCGCTCGCTGGCGAAGGCCAGGGCGATGGCGCCGCTGCCGCTGCCCAGGTCGAGAAGCCGGCCTCGGGGCGCCGGCGCCAGGGCCAGCGCCGCCTCCACCAGGGTCTCGGTGTCGGGCCGCGGGATCAGGGTGCTGGGGTCGGTGGCCAGGGACAGCCCCCAGAACTCGCGCTCGCCGGTGAGGTAGGCCACCGGCTCCCCGGCTTCGCGGCGGGCCACCAGCTCGCGGAAGCGGCGGGCCGCCGCCGCCTCGGCCGCGCGGTCACCCCAGGTATAGAGCCAGGTGCGCTCGACCCCCAGCACGTGGCAGAGCAGCACATCGGCGTCGAGGCGCGCCGACGGTGAGCCGGCGGCGACCAGGCGTGTCGCGGCCTCGACCAGCAGAGCATCGAGGGTCACGGGCGTCGCCGCCACCTCAGGCCTCCTGCTGGAGGGCGGCGAGCTGTTCGGCCTGGTACTCATGGATCAGCGGCTCGATCACCTCGTCGAGCTGCTCGCCGCCGATCACCTCGCCGAGCTTGTAGAGGGTGAGGTTGATGCGGTGGTCGGTGACCCGCCCCTGGGGGAAGTTGTAGGTGCGGATGCGCTCGCTGCGATCGCCGGAGCCTACCAGCGAGCGCCGGGTGTCGGCCTGCTGCTGGCGCTGGCTGTCCACGGCGTGCTGCTTGAGCCGGGCGGCGAGCAGCGACATCGCCTTGGCGCGGTTCTTGTGCTGGCTGCGCTCCTCCTGGCACTCCACCACCACGCCGCTGGGCAGGTGGGTGATGCGGATGGCGGAGTCGGTGGTGTTGACATGCTGGCCGCCGGCGCCGCTGGAGCGGAAGGTGTCCACGCGCAGGTCGTTCGGGTCGAGGTCGATGTCGCCCACCGCCTCCACCTCGGGCATCACCGCCACGGTGCAGGCGGAGGTATGGATGCGCCCCTGGGACTCGGTGGCCGGCACGCGCTGCACGCGGTGGGCGCCGGACTCGAACTTGAGCCGGGCATAGGCCCCCTCGCCCTTGATGCGCGCGATGACCTCCTTGTAGCCGCCCTGCTCGCCGTGGCTGGCGCTGATCACCTCCACCTTCCAGCCATGCTTCTCGGCGTAGCGGGAGTACATGCGGAAGAGGTCGCCGGCGAACAGCGCCGCCTCGTCGCCGCCGGTGCCGGCGCGCACCTCGAGGAAGACGCTGCGGCCGTCGTCGGGGTCCTTGGGCACCAGCAGGCGCTTGAGGCGCTCCTCCAGGGCGTCGCGCTTCTCGCGCCCCTCGGCGAGCTCCAGCTCGGCCAGCTCGCGCATCTCGGGGTCGCTGTCGGAGGCGAGCTGTTCGGCGGCCTCGAGGTCGCCCTCCACGGCGCGGTAGTCGCGCCACGCCTCTACCAGCGCCTCGAGCTCGGCGTATTCGCGGGAGTAGTCGCGGAAGCGGGACTGGTCGCCGATCACCTCGGGCTCCGCCAGCAGGGCGGCGAGCTCCTCGAAGCGCTCGCCGAAGGCGTCGAGACGCGCACGCAGGGAAGCTTTCATGGATGGTCCTATCGGGTCTTGTCGGGGGTCGCGTCGAGCAGCAGGTCGGTCGCCGCCTGGAGCAGGTCGTGACGCTCGGCGGACGCCGCCTCGCGCAGGGCCACGGTGGGGCCGTGCAGCAGCCGGTTGGTCAGCTGGTGGGCCAGGCGCCGCACCACCGCCTCGGGCTCCTCGCCGCGGCCAAGCCGCGCCAGGGCCTGCTCCAGGGAGTGGTCACGCAGGGTCTCGGCGCGGGAACGGTAGTCGTGGATCAGCTCGCCGCCGCTGCGGATGCGCCGGTCATGGAGCCAGGCGCCCACGCCGTGCTCGATCAGCGACTCGGCCTGGTCGGCGGCCACCTGGCGGTGACGGCGGTTCTCCGCAATCACCTCCTGCAGGTCGTCGACCGTGTAGAGGAAGATGTCGGACAGTTGCCCCACCTCGGGCTCGATGTCCCGGGGCACGGCGATGTCGACCATGAAGATCGGCCGGTAGCGGCGCTTCTTCAGGGCCCGCTCCACCATGCCCTTGCCGAGGATCGGCAGCGGGGCGGCGGTGGAGGAGATGACGATGTCGGCCTCCGCCAGGGCGTCGGGAATGGCGTCCAGGGTGATCGCCTGGCCCCCCAGGGGCGCGGCCAGCTGTTCGCCCCGCTCGCGGGTGCGGTTGGCTACGGTCAGCTGGCGGACCCCTGCCTCCACCAGGTGGCGGGCGACCAGCTCGATGGTCTCGCCGGCGCCGATCAGCAGCGCCCGGGCGCGGCCGAAGTCCTCGAAGATGCGGCTGGCCAGGCTCACCGCGGCATAGGCCACCGATACCGGGTTGCGGCCGATGCCGGTCTCGGTGCGCACCTGCTTGGCCACCGCGAAGGTGTGCTGGAAGAGGCACTCGAGCTCCTTGCCCAGGCCACGGGCCTCGCGGCTGGCCTGGTAGGCATCCTTGAGCTGGCCCAGGATCTGCGGCTCGCCCAGCACCATGGAGTCGAGCCCCACCGCCACCCGCATCAGGTGGCGCGCGGCCTCGTGGTCCAGGTAGTGGTAGGCACACCGCGAGAGGTCCTCCACCGGCAGGCCGTGGAAGCGGCCCAGCCAGTCCAGCACCACCGCCTCGCCCTCGGGGTCGGTGACGCAGTAGAGCTCGGTGCGGTTGCAGGTGGATAGCACGGCCGCCTCCCTGACCTCGGGAAGGCCACGCAACTCGCCCAGCGCGGCGTCGAGCTCGGCGGGGTCGAAGGCCACCTGTTCACGCACCTCTACGGTGGCGGTGCGATGGTTGATTCCAAGGGCAAGCAGCGTCATGCGTCGGGCATCTTGAACGTGGTATGTGCGGCGATCCGGCCTCCAGGCCGAGCGACAGGATTCTATCACAGCCCTGCCGGCAAGGGCTCTCCCCCGCGGTGCCTTTGCCCGCGCCGGCCGAGCCGTTATGCTGGGGCCACGCCCCCGCAAGCCGAGACCCCCATGGCCCGCGCCCCCTTCTGCTCCCCGTTACTGCGCCTGGCGGCCCCGTCGCTGGCCCTGCTGCTGGCCGGTTGCCAGGCGCTCTCCCATGACGCGGCGGGGACGCCGGCGATGGCGGACCCGCTGGAGGGGGCCCCGCCGATCACCCGCGGTCTCGACGCCGAGGGGCTGGCGGGGCTGCTCAGCGCGGAGCTCGCCGGCCAGCGCGGCGACTACCGTCGCGCCGCCGAGGGCTACCTGGTGGCCAGCGAGCGCTACGGCGATCCCAGCCTGGCCGAGCGGGCGGCCCTGGCCGCCAGCTTCGGCGACGAACGCGAGCTGCTCGATCGCGCCGCCCGGGAGTGGCAGGCGCTCTCCCCGGACAGCCCCGCCCCGGCGCGGCTGCTGGCCGGGCTCGCCGTGCAGCGCGGCGACTGGCCCGAGGCCCTGCGCCAGCGCCTGGCGCTGGTGCGCGAGGGGGGCGACAGCGAGATCACCTCGCTGGTGGAGTCGGCGCTGGCGGCCGAGGCCGACCCCGCCCCGCTGCTGGCCCTGCTGCGCGATCACCTGCGCGGGGCCCCGAGCGATGCCCGTCGCCACGATGCCGAACTCGCCACCGCCCTGCTCGAGGTCGCCGTCGGCGACACCGAGGCCGCCGAGCGCCGCCTCGACCGCCTGGGTGACCGCGCCCCCGAACTTCCCGCGCTGTGGCTGACCCGTGCTCGCCTCGCCCAGGAGGCCGGCGATCCGCGCGCCGCCCGCGCCGCCGCCGCCCGCGGCCTGGAGGTCTCCCCCGGCGACGCCCGCTTCATCCTACTGCTGGCCCAGAGCGAACTGCGCCTGGGCAACGTGGCGGCCGCCGAGGCGCGCACCGATACCCTGCTGGAGGAGCACACCGGCGACGCCAGCCTGGCCATCGGCCTGGCGCGGCTCTACCTCGACGAGGGCTACCCCGAGCCGGCGCGCCGCCTGCTGCTGCCGCTGGTGGAGGAGCCCGATGCCCCGGCCGGCGCCTTCCTGCTGCTGGGTGACATCGCCCGCGCCGAGGGCGAGGCCGACAACGCCCTTCTTTATTACCGCCAGGTGCGTGACGACGAAGCCTTCCTGCTCAGCCGACTGCGCGCCGCCGAGGCGCTGATCGAGGAGGACCGCCTCGACGACGCCCGCGACTTCCTGCGCGCCGAGCGCCTGCGCCACGACGACCACTTCGACGACCTGGTCGGCCTGGAGGTGGAGCTGCTCGACGGCGAGGGAGAGCAGGCGGCCGCCGACGCCCTGCTCGACCGCGAGCTCGCGCGCACCCCCAACGACGAGGCGCTGCTCTACCTGCGAGGCATGCGTGCCTTCGAGGCCGGCGACCTCGAGGGAATGGAGCGCGACCTGGGGCGCATCATCGAGCGCAACCCCGACAACGCCATGGCCCTCAACGCCCTGGGCTACACCCTGGCCGACCAGGGCCCCGCCGCGCGCCTGGACGAGGCCCGCGAGCTGATCGAGCGGGCCCACGCGCTCGACCCCGACAACCCCGCCATCCTCGACAGCCTGGGCTGGGTGCGCTATCGCCAGGGCGACCCCGAGGCCGCCCTGCCCTGGCTCGAGCGTGCCTACGCGGCGATGCCCGACCAGGAGATCGCCGCCCACCTCGCCGAGGTGCTGTGGGCGCTGGGACGCCGGGAGGCGGCCCGCGAGCTGGTCGGCGAGGCCGTGGAGCGTTTCGACGAGCGCCCGCTGATCGAGGAGCTGCTCGAGCGAGAGCCGGGCCTTGCCCCCGCGCCTGCCGCCGACTGATCACGCCTGCCCGTCATTCAAGGAACCCCCATGCGATACCCATTCCCGCTACGCCTGATCGCCGCCCTGCTGCTGCTCACCCTGGCCGCCGGCTGTGCCCGCCAGGCGCCGCTGCCTGAAGGGCAGCGCGCCGCCGGCCAATGGCAGGCCCAGGTCGAGCGCGTCGAGGCCTTGGAGACCTGGCAGCTGGCCGGCAAGGTCGGGCTGCGCACCCCGGAGGACTCCACCAGCGCCACCCTCGACTGGAGCCAGTACCCCCACTACTACCGCCTGCTGATCAGCGGTCCCTTCGGCGGCGGGCGCACCACCCTGGAGGGGCGCGAGGGGCGCTTCTCGCTGACCAACGCCGAGGGACGCTTCGAGGCCGAGACCCCCGAGGCGCTGATGGAGGCACAGCTGGGCTGGTCGCTGCCGCTGGGCGCCCTCTCCCGCTGGGTGCGCGGCCTGCCCGGCGAGACAAGCGCCCACCGCCTGGAGAGGGACGCACTGGGCTTCCCCGCGCGCCTCGAGCAGGATGGCTGGGAGATCGCCTACCGCGACTGGACCCGCGGCGAGGGGCTGTGGCTGCCGCGTCGGCTGGTGATGACCTACGGCGAGCTGCGCGTCACCCTGGTCGTCAACGAGTGGCGTCCCGGCGACGATGAGTGACGCCCTGCCCGCCTCGCGCCTGACCCTGCCGGCGCCGGCCAAGCTCAACCGCATGCTGCATATCACCGGGCGGCGCGCCGACGGCTACCACGAGCTGCAG
Organism: Halomonas shengliensis; assembly: GCF_900104135.1. GTDB lineage: Bacteria > Pseudomonadota > Gammaproteobacteria > Pseudomonadales > Halomonadaceae > Halomonas > Halomonas shengliensis. Next base: position 95,957 of record NZ_FNIV01000008.1, read on the forward strand.
ACGCTGTTCCAGTTCCTCGACCACGGCGACACCTTGCACCTGGCACCCCGCGACGACGGCAAGATCCGCCTGACCCCGGGGATCGCCGGGGTGGCGCCCGAGGAGAACCTGATCGTGCGCGCCGCGCGCCGCCTCCAGGCCGAGAGTGGCTGCCCACTGGGCGCCGACATCCACCTGGAGAAGCGCCTGCCCATGGGCGGCGGCCTGGGCGGTGGCAGCTCCGATGCCGCCACCACCCTGCTCGGCCTCGATGCCCTCTGGAGGCTGGGGCTGACGCTGGAGCGACTGGCCGCGCTGGGCCTCGCCCTGGGGGCCGACGTGCCGGTCTTCGTGCATGGCCACGCCGCCTGGGCCGAGGGGATCGGCGAACGGCTCACCCCGGTGACCCTCGACACCCCCTGGTTCGTGGTGGTGCACCCCGGCATCGAGGTCGCCACCCCGGCGGTGTTCCGGGCCCCCGAATTGACACGTCACACCCCCCCGATTACCATGGCGCGCGCACTGCAGGGGGGGGCGTCCAGCTGGCGCAACGACTGCGAGGCCACGGTACGGGCGCTCTACCCGCCGGTGGCCGCGGCGCTGGACTGGCTCTCCGAGCGCGCGCCGACCATGCTCACCGGCACCGGTGCCTGCGTCTTCGCCCGTCTGGCGACGGAGGAGCAGGCCGATCGGCTGCTCGCCGAGATCGGCGGGCGCTGGAAGGCCTTCAAGGCGCGTGGCCTGAACCGCTCTCCTCTTCATGACGTTCTGGATCGCTGATCCTCCCCGATCCGGCCCCAGATGACCCAACACTGCATAGGTGGCTGCGCGTGTCAAATTTGATGGTTTTCGCCGGGAACGCCAATCCCGAACTCGCCCGTAAGATCGCCGAGAGTCTGGACACCCACCAGGGCAACGCCACGGTCGGCCAGTTCAGCGACGGCGAGATCGCGGTCGAGATCAACGAGAACGTGCGCGGCAAGGACGTCTTCGTGCTGCAGTCCACCTGTGCGCCGACCAACGACAACCTGATGGAGCTGATCCTGATGATAGACGCCCTGCGCCGGGCCTCTGCGTCACGGATCACCGCGGTGGTGCCCTACTTCGGCTACGCCCGTCAGGACCGTCGCGTGCGCTCCGCCCGGGTGCCGATCTCGGCCAAGATTGTCGCCGACATGATGGTCAAGGCCGGCGTCGACCGGGTGATGACCATGGACCTGCACGCCGACCAGATCCAGGGCTTCTTCGACGTGCCGGTGGACAACGTCTACGGCTCGCCGATCCTGCTCGACGACATCGAGCGCCAGAACTACGAGAACCTGGTGGTGGTCTCCCCCGACGTGGGCGGCGTGGTCCGCGCCCGGGCCATCGCCAAGCAGCTCAACGCCGACCTCGCCATCATCGACAAGCGCCGCCCCTCGGCCAACCAGGCCCAGGTGATGCACATCATCGGCGAGATCGAGGGCCGCAACTGCGTGGTGGTCGACGACATGATCGATACCGCCGGCACCCTGTGCAAGGCCGGCGAGGCGCTTAAGGACCACGGCGCCCATCGCGTGGTGGCCTACGCCACCCACCCCATCCTCTCCGGCCCGGCGGTGGACAACATCACCGGCTCGGTGCTGGACGAGGTGGTGGTCACCGACACCATCCCGCTCTCCGACACCGCACGCCGCAGCGGCAAGATCCGCCAGCTCAGCGTGGCCGGGCTGATCGCCGAGGCGATCCGTCGGGTGAGCAACGAGGAATCCGTCAGCGCCATGTTCCACTGAGGGCAACCTCGGCAACAGGCGCCGGAAAGCGCCCTTCGGGGCACCCGGAAGCGTCAGGGCTCTGGTCGCGGACCCTGGCGTTTCCCTACTTCAAACGAGAGGCAATTCCATGTCTGACTTTACCCTTAACGCCAGCGTTCGCAACGACCTGGGGAAAGGTGCGAGCCGCCGCCTGCGTCGTGCGAACGAGCAGGTTCCCGCCATCGTCTACGGCGGTGAGCGCGAGCCGCAGCCGGTCGCCGTCGAGAAGTCCGCCTTCTACAAGGCGATCGAGCAGGAGTCCTTCTTCTCCTCGGTCATCAACCTGGTGATCGACGGCAAGAGCGAGCAGGTGGTGGTGCGTGACCTGCAGCGTCACCCCTACAAGCCGCTGGTCACCCACGCCGACTTCCTGCGCGTGGATGCCACCCACGAGATCACCCTCAACGTGCCGCTGCACGTGGTGGGCGAGGAGAAGTGCAAGGGCATCAAGGACGAGGGCGGCGAGCTGCACGTGCTGGCCAACGAGGTCCAGATCAGCTGCCTGCCCAAGGACCTGCCCGACTACCTCGAGGTGGACATCACCGCCGTCGAGCTGGGCAGCACCCTGCACCTCTCCGACCTGACCCTGCCGGCCGGCGTGACTCTGGTCGAGCTGACCCACGGCGAGGACCATGACCAGGCGGTGCTGAGCATCACCAAGCCCAAGGTGCGCGCCGAGGAAGACGAAGGCGAGGCCGCCGAGGGCGAGGAAGAGGGCGAGCAGGGCGAGGAGTGATCCTCACCCGCTCTGGGGCCGCGCCTGGCGCGGCCCTCCCCCTGTCGATCAAGCGCCCCGGCGCTTGATTTTTTTTGGAGGCAAGACGCATGGCTCAGGTCAGAGCGATCATCGGGCTGGGCAACCCCGGCGCCGACTACGAGGCCACCCGCCACAACGCCGGCGCCTGGCTGGTGGAGGCGGTGGCCCGCCGCGCCGGCGCCGCGCTGCGCGCCGACCGCAAGTTCCTGGGGCTCCATGCGCGGGTGCAGTTCGAGGGCCATGACCTGCACCTGCTCAACCCCACCACCTTCATGAACCGCAGCGGCGGCGCCGTGGCCGCGCTGTGCCAGTTCTACAAGATCGCCGCGGACGAGCTGCTGGTCGCCCACGACGAGCTGGATATCGCCCCCGGCACCGCCCGCTACAAGAGCGGCGGCGGCCACGGCGGCCATAACGGCCTGCGCGACATCGTCAGCGCCCTGGGCAACGAGCGCGGCTTCCATCGCCTGCGCATCGGCATCGGCCATCCAGGTGACTCGCGTCAGGTGACGAACTACGTGCTGGGGCGCCCCGGCAAGGCCGAGCACGCCGCCATCGAGGCCGCCATCGACGAGTGCCTGGCCACCCTGCCCGACGCCCTCGACGGCCAGTGGGCCAAGGCCATGAACCGGCTGCACGGCTTCTCCGCCTGAGGCGGAAAAGCCTGCCGCTTATAGCTTGCCCGCTTGTCGGGTAGAATGACCGCCACTTTCCACTCGCGAACACGCTTTCCAGGACGCTCCCATGGGTTTCAACTGCGGTATCGTCGGCCTGCCCAACGTCGGCAAGTCGACCCTCTTCAATGCCCTGACCAAGTCCGGCATCGACGCCGAGAACTTCCCCTTCTGCACCATCGAGCCCAATGTCGGCATCGTGCCGATGCCCGACCCGCGCCTCGACAAGCTGGCCGAGATCGTCAAGCCGGAGAAGGTGGTTCCCACCACCATGGAGTTCGTCGACATCGCCGGCCTGGTGGCGGGCGCCTCCAAGGGCGAGGGGCTCGGCAACCAGTTCCTGGCCAATATCCGCGAGACCCAGGCCATCGCCCACGTGGTGCGCTGCTTCGACAACGACAACGTCATCCACGTGGCCAACCAGGTCGATCCGCGCGCCGACATCGAGACCATCAACCTGGAGCTGGCCCTGGCCGACCTCGACACCGTCGAGCGCGCGATCCAGCGCCTGGTGCGCGTGGTCAAGGGGGGCGACAAGGAGGCCATCGCCACCAAGGCGATCCTCGACCGCATCCAGCCCCACCTCGCCGAGGGTCAGCCGCTGAGGAGCTTCGGCCTCGATGACGACGAGAAGAGGCAGCTCAAGAGCTTCGGCTTCCTGACGCTCAAGCCCACCATGTACATCGCCAACGTCAACGAGGACGGCTTCGACGACAACCCCTACCTCGAGGTGGTCAGGGAGATCGCCGCCGAGGAGGACGCCGTGGTGGTGCCGGTGTGCAACCAGATCGAGGCCGAGATCGCCGAGCTCGATGACGAGGAGCGCGCCATGTTCCTCGACGAGATGGGCATGGAGGAGCCGGGGCTCGACCGCGTGATCCGCGCCGGCTACGCCCTGCTCGGCCTGCAGACCTACTTCACCGCCGGGGTGAAGGAGGTGCGCGCCTGGACGGTGAAGGTGGGCGCCACCGCCCCCGAGGCCGCCGGGGTGATCCACACCGACTTCCAGAAGGGCTTCATCCGCGCCGAGGTGATCGCCTTCGATGACTTCGTCACCCTAGGCGGCGAGCAGGGCGCCAAGGACGCCGGCAAGTGGCGCCTGGAGGGCAAGGAGTACGTGGTCCAGGACGGCGACGTCATCCACTTCCGCTTCAACGTGTGAGCTTGCCTCTCACCATCGCCCTGCCCCATGCGCCCCCGGCACTCCGCCGGGGGCGCCTGCGTCGAGGCGGCGTGACCGCCGAGCACCGGGGTCTCCCCCGCCGAGCCTCTGGCGTGCCACAATGACCTCATCCCCCGACGACGAGGAGAGCCGTCATGCCCTGGAAGATCGAGAAGAGCGATGCCGAATGGCGTGAGCAGCTGACGCCCGAGCAGTACCGCGTCACCCGCGAGCAGGGCACCGAGCCCCCCTTCAGCGGCGACTGGCGGGTCAGCGAGGAGCACGGCATCTACCACTGCGTCTGCTGCAACGCCCCGCTGTTCGAGAACGAGCACAAGTTCGAGGCCGGCTGCGGCTGGCCCAGCTTCGACCGCCCCATGACGCCGACCTGCATCGAGGAGCATCCGGACACCTCCCACGGCATGCGCCGCACCGAGGTGACCTGTGCCCGCTGCCGGGCCCACCTGGGCCACGTCTTCCCCGACGGCCCGCCGGAGACCACCGGCCAGCGCTACTGCATCAACTCGGTGGCGCTGGACTTCCACGCCGGGGAGTAATCCTCGAGATATCCTCAGGGCTATCGCAGTTACCCAGAATGACGGGCGCTGGGGGCAAGCCGACGAGGAGGTCCTACGCCAGGGATGGCGTCGGTAGCGCCCAGGGAGGGGTTCACAGCGCCTCCTCAGAGGCTTGCCCCCAGATCAGCCCCGAGCGATGAGAGCTGTCCTTGATTGCCATGGCAATCGCCTGCCCGGCCACTCTGCTGAGGCCGTGCATCTGCTAAGATGGGCGGCCGTTTTCCAAGGCAGACCAAGAGAGGCCGCCCATGCTCGGCTGGTACCCGGGACACATGCACAAGGCGCGGCGCCAGATCACCGAGGCGCTGCCGGAGATCGACGTGGTGATCGAGGTCCTCGATGCCCGCCTCCCCTACTCCAGCGCCAACCCCATGCTCGCCGAGCTGACCCGCCACAAGCCGGTGCTCAAGATCCTCTCCCGCGCCGACCTCGCCGACCCCGAGCGCACCCGGGAGTGGGTCGCCCACTTCGACGCCCAACCCGACATGCGCGCGCTGGCCGTGACCACCACCCAGGCCAGGGAGCTCAAGCGCATCCCCAAGCTATGCCACGAGCTGGCCGGTCAGGTCCGCGCCGACCGCGACGTGCGGGTGATGGTGATGGGCATCCCCAACGTCGGCAAGTCGACCCTGATCAACGGCCTGGCCGGCAAGGCGATCGCCAGGACCGGCAACGAGCCGGCGGTGACCAAGCGCCAGCAGAAGGTGCGCATCGGCAACCGCGTGGCGCTGATCGATACCCCCGGGGTGCTGTGGCCCAAGATCGAGGACCAGGCCAGCGCCTATCGCCTGGCCGCCAGCGGCGCCATCCGCGACACCGCCATCGACTACGTCGACGTGGCGGTGGTGGCCGCCGCCGAGCTGGCGCGCCGCTATCCGGCGGCGCTCACCGCCCGCTACCGGCTCAAGGCGCTGCCGGCCTACACCCCCAACCCCGAGGCCGAGCGGGTCGAGGCCGACGGCCCGGCCCGGGTCGATCTGCTGGCCGTAGCCGGCTTCGACGGCCATGCGATCCTGGCCGAGATCGCCAGCCGGCGCGGCGGCCTGCGCCCCGGCGGCGAGGTGGACCTGCACCGCGGCGCCGAGGTGCTGTTGCACGAGCTGCGCGATGGCAAGCTCGGCCGCCTGACCCTGGAGACCCCGGCCGATATCCCGCCCGAGCCCGTGGAGGCGCCGCCCTCCGGCGAGGGTGACGCCGACGCCGGCCACACCGCATAATCTTCCCAACACTGCTCACCTGGGTTGTGGGGCGCCGGGGACAGGACGAAGAGGAGGTCCTATGCCAGGGATGGCATCGGTAGCGCCCAGGGAAGGGTTCACAGCGCCTCCTCGCAGACCTGTCGCCGGATCAGCCCCGATCGCATGAAAGCCTTGGTGAACCACCCTGGACACTGGACACCGACCGACATGGACACCCCCCCGATCCGGAAATCGCACAAACTGCACAACGTCTGCTATGACATCCGCGGCCCGGTCCTCGACCATGCCAAGCGCCTCGAGGAGGAGGGCCAGCGCACCCTCAAGCTGAACATCGGCAACCCCGCGCCGTTCGGCTTCGAGGCCCCCGAGGAGATCCTCCAGGACGTGATGCGCAACCTGCCCACCGCCCAGGGCTACTGCGACTCCAAGGGGCTCTACTCGGCGCGCAAGGCGATCATGCAGGAGTGCCAGCGCAAGGAGATCCCCGGCGTCGGCATCGAGGACATCTACATCGGCAACGGCGTCTCCGAGCTGATCATGATGGCCCTCCAGGCGCTGCTCAACGACGGCGACGAGGTGCTGATCCCGGCGCCGGACTACCCGCTGTGGACCGCCGCCGCCAACCTCGCCGGCGGCCATGCCGTCCACTACCGCTGCGACGAGCAGGCCGACTGGGCGCCGGACCTGGACGACATCCGCGCCAAGGTCACCGCCCATACCCGGGCCATCGTGATCATCAACCCCAACAACCCCACCGGCGCCGTCTACCCGCCGGCGGTGCTGCGCGAGCTGCTGGAGATCGCCCGCCAGCATGACCTGGTGGTGTTCTCCGACGAGATCTACGACAAGATCCTCTACGACGAGGTCGAGCACGTGGCCACCGGCGCCCTGGCCGGCGACGACCAGCTGGTGGTGACCTTGAACGGCCTCTCCAAGAGCTACCGCTGCGCCGGCTTCCGCTCCGGCTGGCTGACCCTCTCCGGCAGTATCGCCAAGCAGCGCGCCGCCGACTTCATCCAGGGGCTGACCATGCTCGCCTCGATGCGCCTGTGCGCCAACGTGCCGGCCCAGCACGCCATCCAGACGGCGCTCGGCGGCTACCAGTCGATCAACGACCTGATCCTGCCGGGCGGGCGCCTGCTGGCCCAGCGCGACATCACCTTCGAGAAGCTCAACGCCATCCCCGGCGTCAGCTGCGTCAAGCCGAAGGGGGCGCTCTACGCCTTCCCGCGCCTGGACCCCAAGGTGTTCAACATCCAGGACGACCAGCGCATGGTGCTCGACCTGCTGCTGCAGGAGAAGATCCTGCTGGTCCAGGGCACCGCCTTCAACTGGCCGGAGCCCGACCATGTGCGCATCGTCACCCTGCCCTGGGCCGATCAGCTCGGCGACGCCCTGGACCGTTTCGCCCGCTTCCTGTCCCGCTACCGCCAGTAGCGGCGCTTGAAACCCTCGCCGCCCGGCCGTATCTAAGCAACAGCTTGTGCATGCCGCCCCTGAGGGCGGCGCCCCTTCCGATGATCGATGGAGACCCACCGACATGATGCGAATCCTGCTCTTCCTGGCCACCAACCTGGCGGTACTGCTGGTGGCGAGCATCACCCTGCGCCTGCTGGGCGTGGAGAGTTATCTCAGCGACCAGGGGATCAACTTCCAGAGCCTGCTGATCTTCTGCTTCATCTTCGGCATGGCCGGCTCGATGGTCTCGCTGTTCCTCTCCAAGTGGATGGCCAAGCGCGGCACCGGCACCGTGGTGATCGAGACCCCGTCGAATGCCACCGAGAAGTGGCTGGTGGACACCGTGGCCGAGCTGGCCCGGGACGCCGGCATCAAGACCCCGGAGGTGGGCATCTTCCCCGCCCAGCAGTCCAACGCCTTCGCCACCGGCTGGAACAAGGACGACGCCCTGGTGGCGGTCTCCGCCGGGCTGCTCAACCGCATGCGCCCCGAGGAGGTGCGCGCGGTACTGGCCCACGAGATCGGCCACGTCGCCAACGGCGACATGGTCACCCTGGCGCTGATCCAGGGGGTGGTGAACACCTTCGTGATGTTCTTCGCCCGGGTGGTGGCGCACCTGGTGGACCAGTTCCTGCGCGCGCGCAGCGACGACGGCGCCGGGCTCGGCTTCATGGGCTACTTCGCGGTGGTGATCGTCGCCGAGATCGTCTTCGGCATCGTCGCCTCGGCCATCGTCGCCTGGTTCTCGCGCTTCCGCGAATACCGCGCCGACGCCTCCGGCGCCAAGCTCGCCGGCTCCGGGGCCATGATCAACGCCCTGGCGCGGCTCAAGGCCGAGACCGAGCTGCCCGACCAGATGCCGGACACCCTGCGCGCCATGGCCATCACCAAGGGCCAGACCCGCTCGCTGATGGAGAAGCTGTTCGCCAGCCACCCCCCGCTGGACGATCGCATCCGGGCGCTGAAGGAAGCCGCCTACCGCGAGTGACACTGACGCGTCACCGACACGCAGCGGGCCCGCCGATCGGCGGGCCCGCTTGCGTTTCCACTCCTCCCGTCAGGCTAGGCGGTGGTGACCCGGACCCCCGACCCCGCGAGCCACCGCGCCGTCTCCCGCTCCCCCGCCGGCAGCGCCACCTCGAGGGTGGCGAACTCCCGACGCAGCGGGTAGTCGGCGCGGCAGGCGTCGAAGCCGGCGGCCATGCCCCGGGCGCGATGCTCGCGGCGCAGGGCGTCATGATCGCGACGCGGGTCGTAGACGGCGCGCATGGCCAGGCGCAGGGCCTCCTCGGGGCCGAGCCCCGGCCCCAGCACCAGGCCGGCGAGAGGCGGCGCCGGCAACAGGTCGTCGAGGGTCACCCGGCACGGCAGGCCGAGGGCCTGGCAGAGTGCGCGGGTGACCTGATGGGTGCCACGCAGCTTGCCGTCCAGGCTGTAGCCGGCGACATGGGGGGTGGCGATCTCGGCGAGGTCGCGCAGGGCGGCGTCGATGGCAGGCTCCTGCTCCCAGACGTCGAGCACCGCGGCGATATCGGCCTGCCCCGCCAGGCGCGCACGCAGCGCATCGCCCGCCACGCAGTCGCCCCGCCCGGCGTTGAGCAGCACCGTCCCCGGCGCCAGGGAGGCGATGCGCTGGGCATCCAGCAGGTGGCGGGTGGCATGGGGGCCCTCCCCTACCAGCGGGGTGTGCAGGCAGAGCACGTCGCAGGCCTCGATCAGGGCATCGAGGGAGACGAAGCGGGCGGCCTGCTCGGGCGGGACGTCGCCGGCCTCGACCCGCGGCGAGTCACAGGCCAGCGAGTCGATGCCCATGGCCGAGAGGCGCGCGAGCAGGCGCCCGCCCACGTTGCCGGCGCCTACCACGCCCACCCGGCGCTCCGCCAGCCGCCAGCCCTGGCGCTCGGCGAGGGTCGAGAGGCTCACCAGCACGTAGTCGACCACCGCCTCGGCGTTGCAGCCCGGGGCACTGGCGAAGGCGATGCCTCGCTCGGCCAGCAGCGCGCTGTCCACATGGTCGGTGCCGATGGTGCAGGTGCCCACGAAGCGTAGCCGCCGCGCCTCGGCCAGCAGCGCGGCATCAACCCGGGTGATGGAGCGCACCACCAGGGCATCGACGTCACGCAGGTCGGCGGGGGCGATCTGGCGCCCCGGGCGGCGCACCACCTCGCCCAGCGGGGCGAGGCAGGCGTCGGCAGCAGGCACGTTGGCGTCGACGAGGATCTTCATGGCACGTTGTCCGCCTCCGGCAAGCCATTACAATAGGCCACCACCTTACCACTTCGCCGCCCAGGCCGGCACGCAGCAGCGCGGGAGCTTCGATGATCATTCGCTGGGAAACCGACCATGACTATGTGCTGGTGCACATCCACCAGGACATGTTCGGCGACTGGATCTTCAGTCGTGCCTGGGGCCAGATCGGCACCCAGTTCGGCGGCCTGCGCCACCAGCTGGCCGACGATCGCGACCAGGCGCTGATGTGGCTGGCGGACGAGGCCACCATCCAGGCCTCACGGGGCTTTCGCAAGGTGCTGGAGGAAGAGGATCACACCCCGGAGGGGCGCGAGGCGGTCAGCCAGCTCTCGCTGCTGGGGCCCTAAGCGGGCCAGCGGCCCAGAGGCATAACGCCTCGGGCTACCCCTGGCGCCTTGCACCTTGATTCCTTGTGCCCGGCGACGCCGGACTATCCCAGATAGCGCCTGCCGCCGCGCATCGTCGCCGGCCGCACCTCGCGCGGCTCGTCCTCGCCGGAAAGCTCGCGCGCGAGTGACGACCAGGCCGCTTCATCCAGCCAGCCCCGGGGCTTCAGCCAGGCAGCCAGCCGTTCGGGCTCGAAGCCGCGATCGAGTTCGTCACCCTCGCCATCGACAAGCACCGGGATGCGCACCCCGTAGCGCGCCATCAGCCGCTCATCCTCGCTGATCTCGACCCGCTCGAGGATCGGCGGCTCGTGACAGAGCCGTGCCAGCAACGCCTCCAGCTGGGTGCAGAGGTGGCAGCCCAGGGTGGTGTAGAGGGTAAGCCGGATCATGCGCCGCCCCCTCTCCGGGATTCCCGATGGCGGATCAGGAAGACATGGTGCAGGTCGGGATTCCGAGAGAAGTCCGGGTCGAAGGTCCGCGCCGAGATCTCCTCCACCGCGTAGTGCTCCGCCAGGTCGCCGTCCAGGGTGAAGCGGCGCTGGTTGTTGGAGAACACCAGGGTGCCGCCCGGGGCAAGGCGGGCCATGGCCAGGCGCACCAGGCGGCCGTGGTCGCGCTGGATATCGAGGGTGTCCGCCATCTTCTTGGAGTTGGAGAAGGTCGGCGGGTCCATGAAGATCAGGTCGAACTCGGCGCGCGCGCCCTGCAGCCAGCGCAGGCAGTCGTCGCGTACCACCCGGTGCCGGCCGGGGTCGAGGCGGTTCAGGGCGAAGTTGTCCCGGGCCCACTGCAGGTAGGTATTGGAGAGGTCGACGCTGACGCTCTCGCTGGCCCCGCCCAGGGCCGCCTGCACGGTGGCCGCCCCGGTGTAGCAGAAGAGGTTGAGGAAACGCCTGCCCGCGGCCATCTCGCCCAGCATCCTGCGCACCGGCCGGTGGTCGAGAAACAGCCCGGTATCCAGGTAGTCGCGCAGGTTGACCCACAGCCTGGCCGGCCCTTCGCGGACCTCGAAGCGCTCGCCGGTGGCGGCCTGCTTCTGGTACTGGTCGCGCCCGCTCTGGCGCTGGCGACGCTTGACCACCACCCGGGCGGAATCCACCTCGAGCACCTCGGGGATCACCGCCAGCGCCTCGTGAAGCCGCTTCTGGGCCTGGGCGGCGTCCACGGACTTCGGCGCCGCATACTCCTGGACGTGCACCCGGTCGCCATAGACGTCCACCGCCACCGCGTACTCCGGCATGTCGGCATCGTAGAGCCGGTAGCAGGGCTCGCCGCTCTTCTTGAGCCACTTCCTCAGCCGCTTGCGGTTCTTCTCCAGGCGGTTGGCGAACATCTGCGCTCCCTCGGAGCGCGTCGGGACGGGAGCAACCTCGGCGTCATCACCGCCCTCGGGCACCGCCATCAGCAACAGCTTCGCCTCAAGGGGGCCGTTGCGCAGCGCATACTGCTTATGGGCACGCAGGCCGATGCGATGCCCCAGGTCCGGGTTGGCGGTGAACACCGCCAGGGCCCAGCCGGGGAAGGCGGCGCGTACCCGTTCGCCCAGTCGCGCGTAGAGCGTGACCAGCTCCGGCAGCTCGCCCAGGCGCTCGCCGTAGGGCGGGTTGGTGATCACCAGCCCCGCCGGCGCCTCCTCGAGCCCCGCGGGGCGCTCGAGCTCGGCCAGGCCCGCCCCCCGCAGCGTGATCAGCGCCGGGATGCCGGCGCGCATGGCGTTGGCCTTGGCCGCGGCGAGGGCCGCCGGGCTCTGGTCGAAGCCGAACAGGCGCGAGCGGCAGCGCCGGCGGCCGATGCCGGCCCGCGCCTCGGCCTCGCGCCTGAGCTCGCGCCAGGCGGCCTCGTCATGACCGGCCCAGCCGTGGAAGCCGAAGCGCTCCCGTGCAAGGCCCGGGGCGATGTCGGCGGCCATCATGGCGGCCTCGATCAGCAGGGTGCCGGCGCCGCACAGCGGATCCACCAGCGGTGCCCCCTGGCGCGCCAGCGCCGGCCAGCCCGAGCGCACCAGCAGCGCCGCGGCGAGGTTCTCCTTGAGCGGGGCGTGGCCGACGTCGCGCCGGTAGCCGCGACGGTGCAGGCTCTCCCCGGCGAGGTCGATGCCCAGGACGAGGCGTCCGCGGTGCAGGTGGGCGTAGAGGCGCAGGTCGGGGGCCTTGATGTCCACCGAAGGGCGCGCCTGCCCGCGGGCCTGCAGCCGCTCTACCACGCCGTCCTTGACCGTCTGGGCGCCGAAGCGGGTATGGCGGATCTCGTCGCTGCGACCATGGAAGTCCACCGCCAGGGTGCGGCCCTCGGCCAGGTGCTGCTCCCAGGGCAGCGCCGCTGCGGCGAGGCGCAACGCCTCGGGGGTGGCGACGCCCTCCTCCCGGGCGAGACAGAGGATCACCCGGTTGGCCAGGCGTGACCAGAGGCAGAGGCGGTAGGCGGTGGCGACATCGCCGGCGGCGCTCACCGCCCCCACGGTGCGCTTGCCGGGGGTGGCGCCGAGGGCCTCCAGCTCCTCGGCCAGCAGCTCCTCGAGGCCGCGTGGGCAGGTCACCAGGAGGTCGAGGGGGGAAGGGGCTTGGGTCGAAGTCATGTCGGGTACCGCGGCGGCAATAGGATGAATGTGCGCCATGACAGGCGCTTGAACGCGCTGTTACAAATCGATGGTCGACAACCCGGATCAGGATGGGCTATCAATAGGTCAGTAGCTACTGGAAACACGCATGCGTTCCTGTCAGCGGGCCCCTCACCCGGCCCGTGGTACGTTACGGCTCGGCCTGATGTCGCAGGCCTGGCCAGTCAGATACCTTTTCAAGAGGTAGTCCAATGAAACGACAGAAACGTGATCGCTTCCAGCGTGCCTATATCCATGGCTACAAGGCAGGTGTCTCAGGTCGCTCCCGCGATGACTGTCCGAGTCAGGACGTCAATCTTCGCGAATACTGGATGAGCGGTTGGCGTGAAGGTCGTGGGGATCATTGGGCCGGCATGACCGGTGTCTCCGGCATCCACAAGAACCCCATGGTGGTGTGATCCCGCAAGCGGTTCACGCTTCCCCCGAGCCCGCGCAGCGTCGCGGGCTTTTTGCGTCCGGGCATCGCCACCGAGCGATCCGCGTCAGGCCCCGTCGCGCAGGGCCCGGGCGCACTCCCCCACCAGCTCGGGCCCGCGGTAGATGAAGCCCGAGTAGAGCTGCACCAGGTCCGCCCCGGCCTGGCGCTTGGCCAGCGCCGCCTCGCCGCTGTCGATGCCGCCCACGCCGATGATCGGCATCTCGGGCAGCTGGCGGCGCAGCTCGCGGATGACGGCGTTGGAGGCCTCGAACACCGGCCGCCCGGAGAGCCCCCCCGCCTCCTCGGCGTGGGCCAGGCCCGCCACCCCCTCCCGGGACACGGTGGTGTTGGTGGCGATCACCCCATCGATGGCGTTGTCGGCCAGGCACCTGGCCACCAGCCCCACCTCCTCGGCGTCCATGTCGGGGGCGATCTTCACCGCCAGCGGCACCCGCCGGCCGCTTTCGCGGTCCAGGCGCGTGCCCGCCTCACGCAGCGCCGAGAGCAGGCCGTCGAGGTGCTCACCGAACTGCAGGTTGCGCAGCCCCGGGGTGTTGGGCGAGGAGATGTTGACGGTGACGTAGTGGGCGTGGGCATGCACCTTCTCCAGGCACGCCAGGTAGTCGTCCACCGCGCGCTCAACCGGCGTGGTCAGGTTCTTGCCGATGTTGATGCCGATCACGCCATCGTAGCGGCTGGCACGCACCCGGGCCACCAGGTGGTCGACCCCGGCGTTGTTGAAGCCCATGCGGTTGATGATGGCGCCGGCCTCGGGCAGACGGAACAGCCGCGGGCGGGGGTTGCCGGGCTGGGGCCGGGGGGTCACGGTGCCCACCTCGACGAAGCCGAAGCCCAGGGCGCCCAGGGCATCCAGGTGGTCGGCGTTCTTGTCGAGCCCCGCGGCCAGCCCCACCCGGTTGGGGAAGCTCAGCCCCATCAGCTCCACCGGATCCGCGACACGACCACCGCCGAGTCGCGCCGCCAGTCCCAGCCGCCCGGCCAGGTCGAGCCCCCTGAGCGACACGTCGTGGGCGGTCTCGGGATCCAGGCGGAAGAGCAGCGAGCGGGCGAGGGAATACATGGCATCTCCTGGCGATGGGCGGGAGGGGGCGAGGGTGCCGAGCGAGGGCGGGCGTGAGTATAGCAGCGCGGCGGCCGCGAAACGACGCCGGCGCAGGACAGCTCCGGGGGGTTTTGTGATCTACTAGGGGAAGAGACGACGGAGGGTGCCGCGGCACCGTCACACCGCCAGGGAGAACCGCATGGCCGATACCACCGAAACCCTCGAGGACCGCCTCTCGCGCATCCACCGCGCGCTGGGCGACGACCGGCTCGACGCCGTGGATGCGGTGCTGGCCGACCTGGAACCCGCCGAGATCGCGCTGCTGCTGGAGTCGCTGCCGCCGATGGCGCGCATCCGGCTGTGGCAACGCGTGCCGGGCGAGGTCGACGGCGAGGTACTGCTGCACGTCCACGACGAGGTGCGCAGCACCCTGCTCGACGACATGGACCACGAGGAGATCGTGGCCGCCGCCACCGGCATGGACACCGCCGACCTGGCGGAGATCTTCGAGGACCTGCCCCAGCAGGTCGCCGAGGACATGCTGCGCTCCATGGACGCCCTGCAGCGCGAACGCCTCGAGGAGACCCTCTCCTTCGAGGAGGACAGCGCCGGGCGCCTGATGCGCACCGACACCATCGCGGTGCGCAGCGACGTCAGCCTGGAGACGGTGTGCCGCTTCCTGCGCTGGAAGGAGTCGATCCCCGACAACACCCACCTGCTGATGGTGGTGGATCGTGACGGCCTCTTCCAGGGCACCCTGCCGATGGCGCGACTGATCAGCCACCCCCCGGAGATGGCGGTGGCCGACCTGATGGACCACGAGGTGGACAGCATCCGCGTGGACATGAAGTCCCGCGACGTCGCCACCCTCTTCCAGACCCACGACCTGGTCTCCGCGCCCGTGGTGGACGAGTCGGGCCTGCTGCTGGGGCGCATCATGATCGACGACATCGTCGACGTGATCCGCGAGGACTCCGAGCAGGCGCTGATGAACATGGCCGGCCTCGACGAGGAGGAGGACCTGTTCGCCCCGGTGCTGCCCAGCGCCCGACGGCGCGCCGTGTGGCTTGGCATCAACCTGCTCACCGCCTTCCTCGCCGCCTGGGTGATCGGCCGCTTCGAAGACGCCCTGGACCAGATCGTCGCCCTGGCGGTGCTGATGCCCATCGTCGCCAGCATGGGGGGCATCGCCGGCAGCCAGACCCTGACCCTGGCGATCCGCGGCCTGGCGCTGGGCCAGATCAGCAGCACCAACAGCAGCTGGCTGCTGCGCAAGGAGGTCGGCATCGCCATCCTCAACGGCGTGCTCTGGGCGCTGGTGGTGGCGGTGCTGGCGCTGCTGTGGTTCAAGAGCGTGGCGATCGGCGCGATCATCGCCGCCGCACTGGTGATCAACATGCTGGCGGCGGGGCTGGCCGGCATCGCCGTGCCGCTGGTGCTCAAGCGCCTGGGCATCGACCCAGCGCTGTCGGGGTCGGTGATCCTCACCACCGTCACCGACGTGGTGGGCTTCATGGCCTTCCTGGGGCTGGCGACCCTCTTCCTGCTCTGATTGCCCTTCCCCGCAACGACGAACCCCGCCTTATGGCGGGGTTCGTCGTTTCCGGGAGAGGGTCGCAGCTCACAGGTCGCGGCTGCTCTCGGCGAGGTCTACCAGCTCGCGGACCGCCACGGCGAACAGCGGGAAGCCCCCCTGGCCACCGCTGCCCACCTGCTCGAGCAAGCGGCACCAGCGCGCGTGCATGGCGTCGTGACGCTCGAGCCAGGCGGCGACCCGCTCGGCAGGCGCCTCGGGCCCCTCCGCCATCTGCAGTACGCTGACGGTCAGCGCCAGCTGCTGGCGGTCGATGTCGTCGCGGAAGGTCTCCCGCGCCTGGGCCTGCCAGCTGTCGCGCACCTTGAGCTCGGTGATCTGGCGGATCATCCACGGCAGCTCGAGGCGGTGGCCCACCTCGTAGAAGACCTCGGCCACCCGCTCAGGGGCCACCTCGGTCTGGCGCGCCGCCTGGATGATGCCTAGCCCGGCGTAGAGGCTGCCGGTGGCCGCCACGCTGGCGGCCAGCGCCTCGGGCACCCCGGCCTCGACCAGCTCGTCGCGACGGGCCTCCCAGGCCTCGCGCTCCTCGCCACTCAAGCGCTCGCCGATGCTCTCCTGCAGCGTCGCCAGGCGCGGCGCGAAGTAGTCGATGCACTGGGCGGTATCGCCGCCGGCGCGACCGCGCAGGAACCAGCGCGTGGCGCGGCGGATTAGGCGCATCAGGTCGAGCATCATGGCGTACTGCACGGCGCTCGGCACCCGGTTGTCGAGCGCCTCGATCTGCTCCCAGCTCTCGCCCAGGCGGAACACCTCCCGGGCGATGACGTAGGCCCTGGCGATCTCGGCCCGGCCGGCGCCGGTGGAGTCGATCAACCGGCGCACGAAGACGATGCCCATGTGATCGACCAGATCGCTGGCCACCTGGGTGGCGACGATCTCGCGCTTGAGGCGGTGCTCGTACATCTCGTCGCGATAGCGCTCCACCAGCACCCCCGGGAAGATGCGCTCGACGTGGCGCACGATGACCGGGTCGTCGGGCACGTCGGAGGCGATCAGGTCGCCCTTGAGCACGCTCTTGGCATAGGAGATCAGCACCGAAAGCTCGGGCAGCAGCATGCCCTGCTGGTTGGCGGCCCGCTCCTGGAGCACCTCGTCGTCGGGCAGGAACTCCAGTCCGCGGTCGAGCTGTCCGGCGGCCTCCAGCTCGCTGATGAAGCGCCGGAAGGGGCCGACCCCCTCGCGGGACTGGAGCTCGGCCAGGTCCAGCGCCTGGGTCTGGCGGTAGTTGTCGCGCAGCACCAGCTCGCTCACCTCACCGGTCATGTCGGCGAGCAGCCGGTTGCGCTGCTTCTCGGTCATGTCGCCGCGGGCCACCACCTCGTCGATCAGGATCTTGATGTTGACCTCATGGTCGGAGCAGTTGACGCCGCCGGCGTTGTCGATGAAGTCGGTGTTGACCCGCACGCCACGGGCGGCGGCCTCCATGCGCCCGCGCTGGGTGAGGCCGAGGTTGCCGCCCTCGCCCACCACGCGGCAGTTGAGCTCGCGGCCGTCGATGCGCAGGGCGTCGTTGGCCTTGTCGCCCACCTGGGCATCGGTCTCCTCGCTGCCCTTGACGTAGGTGCCGATGCCGCCGTTCCAGATCAGGTCCACCTCGGCGCGCAGCATGGCCTGGATCAGCTCGTTGGGTGAGAGCCTGTCCGCCTTGATGCCGAAGCGCTGCTTCATCTGGGCCGAGATCGGAATCGACTTGGCGCTGCGCCTGAACACCCCGCCACCCTTGGAGATCAGCGCGGCATCGAAGTCTTCCCAGGTGGTGCGCGGGGTATCGAAGAGGCGCTGGCGCTCGGCGAAGGTCGCGGCGGCGTCGGGTTCGGGGTCGACGAAGATATGCAGGTGGTTGAAGGCACCCACCAGGCGGATGCGCTCGGAGAGCAGCATGCCGTTGCCGAAGACGTCACCGCCCATGTCGCCGATGCCCACCACGGTGAACTCGTCCTGCTGGGTGTTCACCCCCAGGTTGCGGAAATGACGCTTGACCGACTCCCAGGCGCCCTTGGCGGTGATGCCCATCTTCTTGTGGTCGTAGCCGTTGGCCCCGCCGGAGGCGAAGGCGTCGCCCAGCCAGTGGCCGTACTCGGCGGAGATCTCGTTGGCGATGTCGGAGAAGGTGGCGGTGCCCTTGTCGGCGGCCACCACCAGGTAGGCGTCATCCTCGTCGTGGCGTACCACCTCGCGCGGCGGCACCACCTCACCCCCCTTGAGGTTGTCGGTGACGTCGAGCAGGGCGCGGATGAAGGTCTTGTAGCACTCGATCCCCTCGCGCTGGAAGGCCTCGCGATCGCCCTCGGGCAGGCGCTTGCAGACGAAGCCGCCCTTGGCGCCCACCGGCACGATCACCGAGTTCTTGACCTGCTGCGCCTTGACCAGGCCCAGCACCTCGGTGCGGAAGTCCTCGTGGCGATCGGACCAGCGCAGGCCGCCGCGGGCGACCTTGCCGCCGCGCAGGTGGACCCCCTCGACCCGCGGCGAGCAGACGAAGATCTCGAAGGCCGGACGCGGCTTGGGCATGCCGGTGACCTTGGAGGGTTCCAGCTTGACGGCGATGTAGTCCTTGACCCCGCCGTCGGCGCGCCGCTGGTAGTAGTTGGTGCGCAGGGTGGCACGGATCAGCTCCATGTAGCGGCGCAGGAGCTGGTCGTCGTTGAGGCTGGCGACGTCATCCAGCAGGCGCTGGATACGCTCCACACAGGCCGCCTCCTCGCCCTCGCCGGGGCGGTCGGCGGGGTCGAAGCGCAGCTCGAACAGGGTGACCAGCTCGCGAGTGATCTCCGGGTAGCTGGCCAGGGTGTTGGCCATGTAGTCCTGGGAGACGCCGAAGCGGATCTGCTTGAGGTAGCGGGCGTAGGCGCGCAGCATCGCCACCTCGCGCCAGTCGAGGTTGGCGCCGATGATCAGCCGGTTGAAGGCGTCGTTGTCCGCCTCCCCGGCCCAGATGCGCTGGAAGGCCTCGATGAAGGGCTCGCGCATCTCCTGCAGGTTGACCTCGGTGCTGGTGTGGTGCTCCAGGTCGAAGTCATGGATCCAGTAGCTGGCGTCGCGGGCGCCGATCTCGTAGGGACGCTCGCCGATCACGCGCAGCCCCAGGTTCTCCATCATCGGCAGCACGTCGGAGAGCGGGATCGGTGCATCGCGGTGGAACAGCTTGAGGTTGACCCCGCTGCCCTCCTCCTCCACCAGCCGGTAGAGCGACAGCGACAGCGGCGCGCCGTCATCCAGCTCACCGATGTGGTGCAGGTCGTAGACCGCGGTGCGGGCGCTGAAGTCGTCGCGGTAGCTGGCGGGGAAGGCGTCGCGGAAGCGAGCCATCAGGTGGTTGGCCTGCTCCTCACCGAAGCCGTCGATACAGGCGCTATGGAGGTCGTCGCGCCAGTTGCGCGCCAGCTTGGCGAGCTTGGCCTCGAGGCGGCGCAGGTCGTACTCGGCGGGCTGCTCGCCCTTGAAGCGCAGGATGAACTGGATGCGCGCCAGCACCGACTCGGAGAGGTAGGTATTGAAGTCGCCGAAGGTGGCGTCGAGCTCCTCGCAGAGCATGTCCTGAATGCGCAGCCGCAGCTCGGTGGAGAAGACGTCGCGGGGCACGAAGGCCAGGCAGGAGTAGAAGCGGCCGGGGCGGTCCTCGCGCACGAAGAGGCGCACGCGGCGGCGCTCGCGGATGCTGAGGATGCCCAGCGCCGTCTCGGCGAGCTCATGGGTGTCGATCTGGAAGAGATCGTCACGCGGATAGACCTCGAGGATATGCAGCAGGTGCTTGCCGTTGTGCCCCTTGGGGTTGAAGCCGGCGATGTCCATCACCGTCTTGAGCTTGCGGCGCAGGATCGGCACATTGCGCGGCGACTCGTTGTAGACGGTGGCGGTGAAGAGCCCCAGGAAGCGGTGCTCCCCGACCAGGTTGCCCTTGGCATCGTAGCGGTCGATGGAGATGTAGTCGGGATAGGTCGGCCGGTGCACCCGGGCATGGTGGGCACTCTTGGAGAAGGTCAGGAGCTCCGGCACCAGCACGTAGTGGCCATCCTCGAGCCCCTGCTCGGTACGGATGCGCTCGCGATAGCGCGGCTGGTCGAGGCGGAAGACCCCGAGCTCGCTGTCCTTGACCTTGTCGAGGCTCTCCTTGCCGTCCTTGTGGGTCGTCACCGCGTAGGCGTCGTAGCCCAGGAAGGTGAAGTTGTCGTGGAGCATCCACTCCAGGAAGGTGATCGCCTCGGCATGGTCGTCGGGGTCGCTCTGGGGCGGGCAGCCGGCCCGCAGCTCGGCCAGGGCCTCCTCCACCTTGGCGCGCATGGGATCGAAGTCGGCCACCGCGGTGCGCACGTCGACCAGCACCTCCTCGAGGCTCTGCTGCATCTCCTGCAGCACCTCGGCGTCGGAGTGGCGGTCGATCTCGATGACGATTAGCGACTCCCGCTGTGCCGGGGCGTCGGCCGCCTTGGGCGAGGCCACCCGCGCCAGGCGATGGTCACGCCCGCGCTCCGTGGCCAGCACCGCGTTGTGGATGGCATGGACGGTGAGGCCACGTCGGTTGAGCTCGATGCGCACCGAGTCGACCAGGAAGGGCATGTCCTCGTGGAGCACCGCCACGAAGGTATGCGCCGACTGCCAGCCATGCTCCTCGAAATCGGGGTTGAAGACCCGCACCTTGGGCTCGGCGGGGTCGAACTGCTGCAGGAAGTGCCACACCGAGAGGGTGGCGCCGTAGACGTCGTCGAGCCGCCGGTTCTCCAGGTCATCCAGCGGCACCGCGGCGTAGAAGTAGTCCGCGAAGGTGCCCACGGCCTCGGCCTTGGCGGCGTCCAGCCTGGTGCCGAGCCGCTCGTGAAGCTGCTTGAGCAGGTCCTGTCTGGCCTCGTCATTCGCAACGTGCTGCATCCATCACCTCGGTGTCCGACGGTCGCTCCTGCGACCGGAAGGGTTCGACACGGCGGCGCAGTGCGCCGCCCTGCCGCCAGCTTACGCGACTCCCGAAGCCCGCCCCAGCCCCTTGACCTCTTGCTCATGGAGCATGCCGGGTGCGCATCGCCGCCGAGGTCGGGCGGCTAGTCGCGCCGCTCCAGCAGCACCCCGCACTCGCAGTGGTGGGTCCAGGGAAACTGGTCGAACAGGGCCAGGCGCGCGACCCGGTGGGTCTCGGTCAGGCGCTCCAGGTTGCTCGCCAATGTCTCCGGGTTGCATGAAATATAGACGATGCGCGAGTAGTCGCTGAGCTGGCGGCAGCTGGCGTCATCGAGACCGGCCCGCGGCGGGTCCACCAGCACGGTGGTGAAGTCGTAGTCGTCGAGGCGCCACTCGGCGACCCGGCGCCCCCCCTTCTCCCCCTTGAGGGCGGCGGCGAACTCCTCGGCGGACATGCGCCCCACGGTGGCGTTGTCGATGCCGTTGGCGGCCAGGTTCTCCCGGGCGCTTGCCACCGAGGTGCGCGAGATCTCGGTGGCCAGCACGCGGCGGAAGTTCTCCGCCAGGGCCACGGTGAAGTTGCCGTTGCCGCAGTAGAGCTCCACCAGGTCACCCGCCTGGCTGCCCCGGGTCACGTCCCGGGCCCAGGCCAGCATCGAACGACAGATCTCGGCGTTGGGCTGGGTGAAGCTGTTCTCCACCTGCTGGTAGACGAGCTCACGCCCCTCCACCTCGAGGCGCTCCCAGACGTGGTCGCGCTCTAGCACCCGCCGCTGCTTGCGGGCGCGGCCGATGATCATCGCCCCCAGCGTCGCCTGAAGCTCGCGCGCCGCCGCCTCCCAGGCGTCGTCCAGCGGGCGGTGGTAGATCAGGGTAATCAGCGCCTCGTCGGAGAGGGTGGTGAGGAACTCCACCTGGAAGAGTCGGCGGCGCAGCACCGGCACGTCGCGGATGGCATCGAGCAGCGCCGGCATCAGCGCATTGATCCGCCGACTGGCGACGGGGTAGTCATCCAGGCGGACCACCTCCTTGCGCCCGGGGTCCTCGGGGTCCACCTCGAACATCGCATAGAAGAGGTCGTCACCCTCGTGCCAGACGCGGAACTCGCAGCGCTGGCGGTAGTGGCTGGGAGGCGAGGGATAGACCTCGAGCTCTGGCACGTCGAAGCGGGCGAAGTCGCGGCGGATGCGCTCGGCCTTGGCCTCGAGCTGCTGGTCATAGCGGGCGGGGTCGACGACGGGAATGGCCAAGGAGCCTCCTGGGGAATCGGGTATGGATGAATCGAGAGGGAAAGTCGGGGATGACGCCGGGCTCAATCGATGACGAGCGGACGCGGAGCGGCGAAGCCGAAGCGTGCCAGGGCGGCGGCCAGCGCCGGGTCCGGGGCGGTGGCAAGGCTCGGTCCGGGCCCCGCGGCGAGGGTGACCCCGGCGGCCACCTGGGCGGTGCGCCGGGCGATGGCGTCGCTGGAGTCGACCCAGGCCACCGCCCGCGGCGCCGCCGCGGCCAGGGCGTCACGCAGCAGCGGGAAATGGGTGCAGCCGAGCACCACGGTGTCCAGCTCGGGATCCTCCCAGAGCGGCGCCAGGGCGGCCTCGATCACGCCGGGATCGGACGGCTCCCCGGCGAGGCGGCGCTCGGCCTCGCGCACCAGCGCATCGGCGGCCACCCGCCGTACCACGCAGTCGGCGGCGTAGGTCTCGATCAGGTGCTGGGTATAGGGGCGCGACACCGTGGCGCTGGTGGCCAGCAGGCCGATATGACGGCTACGGCTATGCGCCGCGGCCGGCTTGATGGCAGGCACCGTGCCCACCACCGGGATGCGCAGCCGCTCGCGCAGGGCATCCAGGGCCAGGGTGCTGGCGGTGTTGCAGGCCACCACCAGCGCCACGCAGCCGCTGGCGGCCACCGCCGCCTCGCACACCGCCAGGATGCGCCGCACCAGCCAGGCATCCTCGCGCAGGCCGTAGGGCAGCATGGCGTTGTCGCAGACATAGGCGAGGGCGGCGCCGGGCAGGCGCCCGCGCAGCGCGGCCACCACCGAGAGA
The DNA here is from genome assembly GCF_900104135.1 of Halomonas shengliensis. Taxonomy (GTDB): domain Bacteria; phylum Pseudomonadota; class Gammaproteobacteria; order Pseudomonadales; family Halomonadaceae; genus Halomonas; species Halomonas shengliensis. The sequence goes on from NZ_FNIV01000008.1 coordinate 118,829, forward strand.
CCGCCCACCCCGGAGTCGAACACCAGCACCGGCCCCAGGGTCATCGCGCCACCTCCACGCCGCCGTGGCAACGGCGCGTCGCGACGGCAGCGCCGCGCCACGGCTGGCGGGCGGCGGATGACGGGGAAGGACGGGGTGGCGTGGGACTCGGCATGGGGCGCATTCTACCCCAGCCGCGGGGAGGCTGGCAGCCCGGGCATCAGACCGGGACCGGCGCCTCCTTCAGCTCGGCATAGAGCTCGGGATAGGCCTGCTGGAGCCGTTCGAGCCTGGCGGCGGCATCGTCCGGCAGCGCCTCGGCCAGGCGCTCCAGGGCCTTGTCGTCGAAATGCTCGCGGATCATCGGGAAGAGCTTCTCGCGCTCGTCGCGCAGGTAGCCAAGATGGGCGTCGAGGTAGGCCTTGAGGTCGTCGGAGAAGCGATCCATGGGCACCACGGCGTCCATCAGGATCATGTCGAGGTCGTTGGAGAGCCGGGCGAGGCGGGACTTGAGCTTGCGGTAATCCTCGGCCAGTTGCTCGGTGACCTCGCGCCCCCCTTCCACCTTCTCGAGCTGTTCGCTGAACAGCCGCTCCAGCGGGTGGGTGAAGCCGTCCATGTAGTCGAGGATGTAGTCGACCACCTCACGCATCAGCTGGAAGTTGGGTCGCTCGCCGGTCGCCAGGGTCTTCTGCTTGAGCTGCAGGACGTGCAACATGCGCGCCATATTGGCATGATCCTGACGCAGCTGGGTCAGCATGGGCATGTCGGGCCCTCCTGTATGGTACATGGGAGAAGGCACTCTCCATTGGATGCGCCATCATGGACAGGGTTCAGCGCACGGCCGGCTCGGCCATGCGCCGCTCCCCCACTCTAGCACCCCGGCCGCCCGCCTGCCGCTTCCGGATCAACGCAAGGAGTCGCTCCATGGACCTCTTCTCCCGCGACCGCGACGAGGATGCGCCCCTGGCCTGGCGCATGCGCCCGCGACGCCTCCACGACTACGTCGGCCAGCAGGCCCTGGTGGGGCCCGGCAAGCCGCTGCGCCGCATGGTCGAGGGGGGCGCGGTACGCTCCATGATCCTGTGGGGGCCGCCGGGCACCGGCAAGACCACCCTGGCCGAGATCCTGGCCGCCGAGTCGGGTGCCCACCTCGAACACCTCTCGGCGGTGATGGCCGGCGTCAAGGAGATCCGCGCCGCCGTGGAGCGTGCCCGCGCCCTGCAGGCCCAGGGCCGCTCGACCCTGCTGTTCCTCGACGAGATCCATCGCCTCAACAAGAGCCAGCAGGATGCCCTGCTCCCCCACGTGGAGTCGGGCCTGCTGACGCTGATCGGCGCCACCACCGAGAACCCCTCCTTCGAGGTCAACTCGGCGCTGCTCTCCCGGGCCAGGGTGCACGTACTCACCGCGCTCTCCGAGGCGGAGCTGGTGGCGGTGCTGGAGCGCGCCCTGCAGGATGTGGAGCACGGGCTCGGCCGGCGCGGGATACGAGTGGAGGACGAGGTCCTGGCGATCCTGGCCCGGGCCGCCGCCGGCGACGCGCGCCGCGCCCTGGGGCTCTTGGAGAGCGCCTGCGACTTCGCCGAGCCCGACGCCGAGGGTGGCGAGCGGCTGCCGCGCCCGGCGCTGGAGGCGGTGCTGGGCCACCAGGCCAGCGCCTTCGACAAGCAGGGCGACCACTACTACGATCTGCTCTCCGCGATCCACAAGTCGGTACGCTCCTCGCGCCCCGACGCCGCCCTGCTCTACATCGCCCGCTTCCTGCAGGGCGGCGGGGACCCGCTGGACGTCATCCGGCGGCTGACCGCCATCGCCTCGGAGGACGTAGGCAACGCCGACCCGCGGGCCCTGCCGCTGGCGATGGCGGCCTGGGACGCCTACCTCCGCCTGGGGGACTACGAGGGGCAGCGTGCCATCGCCCATGCCGCCATCCACCTGGCGGTGGCGCCCAAGAGCAACGCCATCGACCAGGCCTGGAAGCGCGCCAAGGCGTGCGTGGCCGCCCAGCCCCGCCTGGAGGTGCCCACCTACCTGCGCAACGCCCCGACCAGGCTGATGGAGAGCCTGGGCCATGGCGAGGGCTACCGCTACGCCCACCACGAGCCCCACGGCTACCCCGCCGGCAGCGCCCACGACTGCTGGCCGGAGGCAGTGCCCCGCGAGCGCTTCTACCGCCCCACCGAGCTCGGCCAGGAGAAGCGCTACGCCCAGCTGATGGCCTGGCGGGCGCAGCTCGACGCCGAGGCGGACGAGGGCGGCGCATAGCGCCAAAGGGCAAGAGGCAAGCCAGCCTCATCCCAAACAAAAGGAGCAAGCCAAGGGGTTCCCTTGAAGCTTGCTCCTTGTGCCTTGCAGCTGGCCGCAGGCCTCAGTACGTGTCGCGGATCACATCGGTGCCCTCCGGCACCTCGAGGGTGAAGCGCGCGTCGTCGATCGCGGCGTTCATCTCGACCTCGCTGAAGGCGATGGCGGTGCGCTGGCCGGTGCTGTCCAGCATCTCCAGGCCCCGTAGTTGCTCGCCGCGGAAGGTCATGGTCAGCGTCTCGAAGAGCGTATCGGCGTCCTTCGGCTGCAGGGTAAAGCGCTCGGCGCTGCCCTGCTGGCTGCGGCGGACCTCGAAGCTCGCCACCAGCTCGTCGGCGCTGCCGGAGAGCAGCAGCGCCGGGGTGTGGGTCACCCGCTGGTCCAGCGCCTGCACGGTGGCCTGCTCCAGGTCCGGGTCGTAGAGGGTGACCTCCTCGCCGTCGGAGACCACCAGCTGCCGATAGGGGGCGTCCACCTCCCAGCGGAACTTGCCGGGCCGCGACAGCCACATGGTGCCCCGCGCCTCCTGCAGGCGGTCGCCGCCGGCATCGAGGATCTGCTGCTCGAAGTCGGCCTGGTAGGTCTCGAGCGGCTCCAGCAGCCGGGTCAGGCGCTCGGCGCCTTCGCTGGCCAGCGCCGAGAGCGGCATGGCGAGGCCCAGGGCGAGGGCGGCAAGGGTCGTCTTCACTGTCATCTCTGTCTCCCTGAAGGGGTCGGTCGTCCTGACCCTCGGACCGCGGCGCCGCCGGCGGGTTGCGGAGCGGCCGGCGGGTTCACGGTGGTTGCAAGGTCGCGGGCCAGCCGTCGCCGCAAGGCGACAGCGTCGATCACTCGCCCACCGGCGGCGGCGCGAGCACCTCGCGGGCGCCGTTGGTGCCCATGGTGGAGACCACGCCGGCCATCTCCATCGCCTCCACCAGGCGCGCGGCACGGTTGTAGCCGATCTTGAAGCGGCGCTGCACCGCCGAGATGGAGGCGCGGCGCGACTCGGTGACATAGGCCACCGCCTCGTCGTAGAGGGCGTCCTGCTCGGCGTCGTCATCGCCGCCGCCCTCGCCCTCCAGGCCGGTCAGCGCCTCGGCGGAGACGCCGCCGGAGAGGATCTCCTCGATGTACTCCGGCTCGCCGCGGCGCTTCCAGTCCTCCACCACGCGGTGCACCTCGTCGTCATCGACGAAGGCGCCATGCACCCGGGTGGGCATGCCGGAGCCCGCCGGCAGGTAGAGCATGTCGCCGTGGCCCAGCAGGTTCTCGGCGCCGCCCTGGTCGAGGATGGTGCGCGAGTCGACCCGCGAGGAGACCTGGAAGGCCATGCGGGTGGGCACGTTGGCCTTGATCAGGCCGGTGACCACGTCCACCGAGGGGCGCTGGGTGGCGAGTATCAGGTGGATGCCGGCGGCCCGCGCCTTCTGGGCCAGGCGGGCGATCAGCTCCTCCACCTTCTTGCCGACGATCATGAACATGTCGGCGAACTCGTCGATCACCACCACGATGTAGGGCAGCTTCTCCAGCACCGGCGGGGTCTGGTGCATCTCCCAGGGCTGCGGCTCCCACAGCGGGTCGGCCACCTGGGCGCCAGCCTGCTCGGCCTCGTCGAGCTTGGCGTTGAAGCCGGCGATGTTGCGCACCCCCATGGCCGCCATCAGCTTGTAGCGGCGCTCCATCTCGGCCACGCACCAGCGCAGGGCGTTGGCGGCCTCCTTCATGTCGGTGACCACCGGCGCCAGCAGGTGCGGGATGCCGTCGTAAACCGAGAGCTCCAGCATCTTGGGGTCGACCATGATCAGCCTGAGCTCCTCGGGGGTCGCCTTGAGCAGCATGGAGATCAGCATGGCGTTGACCCCCACCGACTTGCCCGAGCCGGTGGTACCCGCCACCAGCAGGTGGGGCATCTTGCCGAGGTTGGCCACCACCGGGCCGCCGCCGATGTCCTGGCCCAGCGCCAGGGTCAGGGCGGAATCGGCCTGCTGGTAGCGGTCGGAGTCGATCACCTCGCGTAGGCGGATCATCGCCCGGTGGGGGTTGGGGATCTCGATGCCCACCGTAGGCCGTCCCGGGATCACCTCCACCACCCGCACGCTCTTGACCATCAACGAGCGCGCCAGGTCCTTGGCCAGGTTGCTGATCTTGGAGACCTTCACGCCGGCGGCGGGCTTGATCTCGAAGCGGGTGATCACCGGCCCCGGCCATGTCTCCACGACCTCCGCCTTGACGCCATACTCGCGCAGGCGCACCTCCAGCAGCTCCGCCATCTCGGCCAGCTGCTCGCCGGAGAAGTTCTGCTTCTGGGGCGAGGGCGGCGTCAGCAGGCGCAGGCTGGGCAGGGTACCGTCGGGCTCGGGCAGCTCATCCAGCACCGGGCGCTGGTTCTGGAGGTGCTCCACGGTCCACAGCCGCATGCCCTCCTCCTCGGCGGCCTCTCGCGCCTGGTCGGCACCGGCCAGGCGCGGGGTGGCGTCATCCTCCTCGTCACCCGGGGCCTGCTCGGGTTCCGGCGGCTGAAGCGCCGCGGGGGGCAGGCCCGCCGATGCCGTCTCGCGAGACGTCGGCGGCCGGACCGGTTCGGGCGCTTCCGCCTCCTCCGCCTCCTCGGCCACCGCCGGCTCGTCCCAGCTCAGGCGCGGTTCGTCGTCATCGGTGCCGTCGCCGTCGACCCACTGGTTCTCGGTCAGGGCCGGCTCGCGGCGCGTCGCCTCCCGGGAGGGGGATGGCGCCGGGCTCGGCGCCGGACGCGAGGGCGCGGCCCGCTCCGTCAGGCGGTGAGTATCGGCCGTCTCGTCGTCACGCGCGCTCAGCACGGGGGCATCGCGGGGTGGCACGGGGTCGTCGTCATCGGGCAGCACCGGCTCCGGCACGCTCTCGGGCGCGCGCCGCGGGGTCACCGCGCCTGGCGTCGCGGGGGCATCCGGCGAGGCGCCCGTCGCCCCGGCGGTACCGCGGGAGGGCTCACCCGCGGCACGGGGGGTGGCGGAAGCGGCCTCGGCGGGGCCGGGCTCACGCCGCGCGGCCGCGGCATGCTCGGCGTAGGCCGCACCCGGCTGCTTGGCCGAGGGGGTGCGCTCGGGCACCTCCCAGGGGATGGCGGTGTCGCCATCGTCGCCGAAGCCCGGCTCGCGGCGGCCCTCGCCGACCGCCTCGGGCTCGCGGGAGGCGGCGGGCCGTCCCGGCACCAGGCGCCGCCACCAGGCGGGCCGCGACGGGGCCTCGTCGCGGCCGTCGCTGGCCGAGGCCTCCTCGGGTGACGGCGGCGACTCGCGGGTGAAGGCGAAGCGCCGGGCGACCCCGCCCCACAGCCGGATCGCGCCGCGCCCCAGCTCGTCCATCACGCTCAGCCAGGAGATGCCGGTGAACAGCGGCACGCCGCACAGCAGGGCCGCCGAGGCCAGCAGCCCGGTGCCGCCCACGCCCACCATGGGCAGCAGGGCCCCCACCAGGCCCTCGCCGAGGATGCCGCCGGTGGAGTAGGGCAAGGGGCCCTCGGGCCGGTAGAAGTGCAGCGCCCCCAGGGTGGTGGTGCCCAGCAGCAGCAGGATCAGGCCGCCGCCGCGGACCGCCAGCAGGGTGGCGTCCCAGGTCAGGCTCACCTGCCGGGAACGCAGCAGCCGCCAGGCGGCGAAGCCCAGCATGCCGGGCCACCACAGGGCGCTGACGCCGAACAGCGAGTAGAGCACGTCGGCGAGCCAGGCCCCCACCGGGCCCATCCAGTTGGCCACCTGAGTCTCGGGGCCGCTGCGCGACCAGCCGGGATCGCTGCCGGTGTAGCTGAACAGCGCCAGCAGCAGGAAGACGCAGGCCGCCAGCAGCACGATCGCCACCCCCTCGCGCGCCGCTCCCTGCAGCTTCACTCCGAAGCGTTTCGCCGATTCCGTGGCGCTGGTCGCGCGCGAACGACGCGACGCGGTCTGCTTATCGACACTCAACTGGTCATCCCCCTTGCGCCACGCCTGGCGCCTTGCGAATGCGTGGCGCCAATCATACCGAGCGCGGCCGCCGCATCACAGTGGCCAGCGCTTGAGCGCCGCCCTCGCCGCCGGCACACTGGAGCCATCGTCGCAAGGATGCCCTGCCATGCTGCCCTGGCTGCCCCCCTTCCCCGTGCACTTCCCGCCCGTGGAGGAGGCCCTTGGCGACCCCGATGGCCTGCTCGCCGCCGGTGGCGCCCTCACCCCCGAGTGGCTGCTGGCCGCCTACCGCCGTGGCATCTTCCCCTGGTACGGCGACGACCAGCCGATCCTGTGGTGGAGCCCCGACCCGCGCATGGTGCTGCGCCCGGAGGAGCTGCGGGTGCGCCGCAGCCTGGCCAAGCGACTGCGCAACGCCGGCTTTCGCGTCACCGCCGATCGCGCCTTCGATGCCGTGGTGGCAGCCTGCGCCGGGCCACGCGATGGCCAGCCCGGCACCTGGATCACCGAGGCGATGCGCCAGGCCTACGGCCACCTGCACGCCCTGGGCGCCGCCCACTCGGTGGAGGTGTGGCGCGGCGAGCGCCTGGTGGGCGGGCTCTACGGCGTGGCCCTGGGGCCGGTGTTCTTCGGCGAGTCGATGTTCTCGCGGGAGCCGGACGCCTCCAAGGTGGCGCTGGTGCGGCTGGCCCGAGCCATGGCGAGCGGCGGTGGCCGGCTGATCGACTGCCAGATGCATACCGCTCACCTGGCCAGCCTGGGCGCCCGGGACATCGCCCGGGAGGCCTTCATCGGCTATCTTGAAGAGTGGCTGGGCCGCCCCGACGAGAACGCCACGTCGACGGATCGCTTCCTGCCGGCCTGCTGGTCCTTCGCATCCCTCGAGGATCCGCCAGCCCCAATGACCGAACGCCCTGAGCCAGGGAGAGAGCCACCGTGAGCAGCAACACCCCCCGCCAGCCGACCCGGGACCTGCGCTTCTTCCTCACCGTGCCCCACGCCTGCAGCTACCTCCCCGGGCGCGAGGCCACCACGCTCTTCCTCGATCCTCAGGAGTCACCCGGCCAGGGCGTCTACGATGCCCTGGCGCTGCTCGGCTTCCGGCGCAGCGGGCGCCACCTCTATCGGCCCCACTGCGAGGGCTGCAGCGCCTGCATCTCGGTGCGCATCCCGGTGGCGGAGTTCACCCCCAGCCGCACCCAGCGGCGCCTGGCCAGGCGTAACGCCGACCTGACCCGGCACCTGCGCCCGGCGATCTTCGACCCCGAGCACTACGCCCTCTATGCGCGCTACATCCGCACCCGCCATGCCGACGGCGACATGTACCCGCCGAGCCACGAGCAGTACCGCACCTTCCTGACCCTCGACCAGCCCTATGCGCGGCTACTGGAGCTGCGCCAGGCAGGACAGCTGGTGGCGGTCTCGGCCTTCGACCAGCTCGAGCACGGCCTCTCGGCGATCTACACCTTCTTCGACCCGGACCCCGCCTGGGAGCGCCGCTCGCTGGGCACCTTCGCGGTGCTCACCCTGGTGGAGTTGGCCCGGCGACGCGGCCTGCCCCACGTCTACCTGGGCTACTGGATCCGCGAATGCCGCAAGATGGCCTACAAGCAGGCCTTCCAGCCGCTGGAACGGCTGGAGGGGCGCCACTGGCGGCGACTGATTCCCACCTGAGGCAATCGCCTGGCCCTCGCCGCAGGCCTATACCATCTACCCAAAAGGCGATAGCGAAAGGCGCCGGGGACAGGTCGTAGAGGGGGTCCTATGCCAGGGGTGAGGAGCATGGCTCTGAACGGGCTGGCCAGGGATGGCCAGCACCGGCCCTGCAAGCGGAGCAGGAAACGAGAGCGCCGCAGGGCATCGGTAGCGTACAGGGAGGTATTCACAGCGCCCCATCGACGGTCCGGCGCTCCGGGGCCTGTCGCCGGGAAAGCCTTGAGCGGTACTTCCATCTGCGATAGCCCTGGCCCTTTCTTTGCCTTGCCGGTCGGCATGCGGCACAATATCGCGCTATTCTTGTACGTCTCACCCACAGCGAGGAAACGCCTATATGGCACGTGAAGACCATATCGAGATGGAAGGCGTCGTCGTCGACACCCTTCCCAACACCACCTTCCGCGTCGAGCTCGAGAACGGCCACGTGGTCACCGCGCATATCTCCGGCAAGATGCGCAAGAACTACATCCGCATCCTCACCGGCGACAAGGTCAAGGTCGAGCTGACTCCCTACGACCTGACCAAGGGCCGCATCGTCTACCGCTCCCGCTGATCCCCGCGGTCGAGCCCTCCCCTCCGCGACGCCTGCCCCGACACGACAACGCCCCGTCTCTCGACAGGGCGCTGTGTCGTGGGTGAATGGCGGGCACGGGCCCGCCGCCGTCAGGGCGCGTCGGCCATCTCCGACTCGGTGGCGAGGTGCAGCTCGCCCGCCTCCACGCTGACGTGGACCACGCCGCCATGCTCGGAGAGCTCGCCGAACAGGATCATCTCCGCCAGCGGCTTCTTGAGCTTCTCCTGGATCAGGCGTGCCATGGGGCGAGCCCCCATGTCCGGATCGTAGCCCTTCTCCGCCAGCCAGGCCCGCGCCGCCTCGTCGACATCGAGCTGCACGCGCTTCTCGTCGAGCTGAGCCTGCAGCTCCACCAGGAACTTGTCCACCACGCTGCGCACCACCGAACCGGGCAGCGCATGGAACTGGATGATGCCGTCCAGGCGGTTGCGGAACTCCGGCGAGAAGGTCTTGCGGATCACCTCCATGGCGTCCGTGGAGTGGTCCTGGGTCTGGAAGCCGATGGAGCGCCGCGTGGCCTGCTCGACCCCGGCGTTGGAGGTCATGATCAAGATCACGTGGCGGAAGTCCGCCTCGCGGCCGTTGTTATCGGTGAGCCGGCCGTGGTCCATCACCTGCAGCAGCAGGTTGAAGACCTCGGGGTGCGCCTTCTCGATCTCGTCCAGCAGCAGCACGCAGTGCGGGTGCTTGGTGATCGCCTCGGTGAGCAGGCCACCCTGGTCATAGCCCACATAACCCGGGGGGGCGCCGATCAGCCGCGAGACCGTATGGCGCTCCATGTACTCGGACATGTCGAAGCGCACCAGCTCGATGCCCATGATATGGGAGAGCTGGCGGGCCACCTCGGTCTTGCCCACCCCGGTGGGGCCGGCGAACAGGAAGCTGCCCACCGGCTTGTCCGGCGACTTGAGCCCGGCCCGGGAGAGCTTGATCGCCGCCGAGAGGCTGTCGATCGCCTCGTCCTGGCCGAACACCAGCATCTTGAGGTCGCGATCGAGGTTCTCCAGAAGCTTGCGGTCGGAGCTGGAGACGCTCTTCGGCGGGATGCGCGCGATGGAGGCTACCACCGCCTCGACCTGGTCGGTGTCGATGGTGTCGACGCGCACCTCCGGCGGCAGCAGGCGCTGGTGGGCGCCGGCCTCGTCGATCACGTCGATCGCCTTGTCGGGGAGGTGACGGTCGTTGATGTAGCGATCCGCCAGCCGCGCCGCGCTCTCCAGGGCGCCGTCGGTGTACTTGAGCTGGTGATGCTCCTCGAAGCGCGAACGCAACCCCTTGAGGATGCGGATGGTGTCATCCACCGAGGGTGCCGGCACGTCGACCTTCTGGAAGCGGCGTGCCAGGGCACGATCCTTCTCGAAGATGCCGCGATACTCCTGGAAGGTGGTGGAGCCGATGCAGCGCAGCTCGCCCGAGGAGAGCAGCGGCTTGAGCAGGTTGGAGGCGTCCATCACCCCGCCGGAGGCAGCCCCGGCACCGATCACGGTGTGGATCTCGTCGATGAAGAGGATGGCGTTCTGCTGCTTGCGCAGCTCGGCAAGCAGCGCCTTGAGGCGCTTCTCGAAGTCGCCACGGTACTTGGTGCCGGCCAGCAGCGCGCCCATGTCCAGGGAGTAGACCACGGCGTCGCCGATCACCTCGGGCACGTCCTCCTCGACGATGCGCTTGGCCAGGCCCTCGGCGATGGCGGTCTTGCCGACGCCGGCCTCGCCCACCAGCAGCGGGTTGTTCTTGCGCCGCCGGGCCAGGATCTGCACCACCCGCTCGAGCTCGTGCTCACGACCGATCAGCGGGTCGATCTTGCCCATGCGGGCCTGCTCGTTGAGGTTGGTGGCGTAGCCGGTCAGCGGGTTGGAGGCCGTCTCGCCGCCCTCCTCGGCCTCCTCGGAGTCGCTCGCCGCGGAGGACGGCGCCTGGTCATGCCCGGCGACCTTGGAGATGCCATGGGCGATGTAGTTGACGGCGTCCACCCGCGCCACGTTCTGCTGCTTGAGGAAGTAGACCGCCTGGCTCTCCTGCTCGGAGAAGATCGCCACCAGCACGTTGGCGCCGGTCACCTCGCTCTTGCCGGAGGACTGCACGTGGAAGACCGCGCGCTGCAGCACGCGCTGGAAGCCCAGGGTCGGCTGGGTCTCGCGGTCGGCCTGATCCTCGGGGATCAGCGGCGTGGTGGAGTTGATGAAGTCCTGCAGGTCGGACCGCAGCTTGTCGAGGTTGGCCCCGCAGGCGCGCAGCACGTCCGCCGCGGAGGCGTTGTCGAGCAGCGCCAGCAGCAGGTGCTCCACGGTCATGAACTCGTGACGCTTGGAGCGCGCCACGGTGAAGGCCGTGTTCAGGGTCAGTTCAAGTTCTTTGCTCAGCATGGCAGTCCCCTTCTTGCCGCCCAGGGCGTTGCGTCGGATCTTTTCGGGTCCGGCATCATCAACATCGGGCACAAACGCCGCCGTTGCAAGCTCGCCAGCCAACGGCAGCCCGGCGCGGCCCGTCGCGACCATGTCCGGGGAGTCAGTCCGCCGCCTCGATGTCGGAGAGCAGCGGGTGCTGACACTCTCTAGCGTATTGATTGACCTGATGGCTTTTGGTTTCCGCGATGTCACGGGTGAAGATGCCGCAGATGGCCTTGCCCTGCGTGTGCACCGTCAGCATCACCTGCACCGCGGTCTCGCTGTCCATGTGGAAGAAGGTCTGCAGCACCTCCACCACGAACTCCATGGGGGTGAAGTCATCGTTGTGCAACACCACCTTGTACATCGGTGGCGTCGCCAGCTCCGGCTCGGCGGTCTGCACCGCCAGGCCGTCGTCCTCCTCGGTGCCGGGCGGGCGGGTCATCCCGCCGCGTACCGCGCCTGCGAACTCATGCTCGAACATAGGAAATAGGGGTCTCGACTGTGCCGGCATCCCGGGTCCATCCAGCAGGATTGGACGCCTTCGGGCCGGCAGGGTTCAGCGCCCGCCTCAACGCAACGACCCCCGCCCGCCGGTTCGGCGGACGGGGGCCGGCGATCGGGGGCACGTCGTTACATGTTATCGGCGACGGCCTGGCCGAACTCGGAGCACTTGAGCAGGGTGGCATTGTCCATCAGGCGCTCGAAGTCATAGGTGACCTCGCCCCTGGAGATCGCCTTCTCCATGCCCTTGAGCACCAGGTCGGCCGCCTCGACCCAGCCCATATGGCGCAGCATCATCTCGGCGGAGAGGATCAGCGAGCCGGGGTTGACCTTGTCCTGGCCGGCGTACTTGGGCGCCGTGCCGTGGGTCGCCTCGAACATGGCGGTGGTGTCGGAGATATTGGCGCCCGGCGCGATGCCGATGCCGCCCACCTCGGCCGCCAGGGCATCGGAGAGGTAGTCGCCGTTGAGGTTCAGGGTGGCGATCACGTCGTACTCGGCCGGGCGCAGCAGGATCTGCTGCAGCATGGCGTCGGCGATCACGTCCTTGATGACGATCTGCTTGCCGCTCTTCGGGTTCTTCATGGTCATCCAGGGGCCGCCGTCGAGTGGCTCGGCGCCGAACTCCTCGCGGGCAAGCTCATAGCCCCAGTCCTTGAAGGCGCCCTCGGTGAACTTCATGATGTTGCCCTTGTGCACCAGGGTCAGCGACTCGCGGTCGTTGTCGATGGTGTACTGCAGGGCCTGGCGCACCAGGCGCTTGGTGCCCTCCACGGAGACAGGCTTGACGCCGATGCCGCAGTTCTCCGGGAAGCGGATGTTGGTAACCCCCATCTCCTCGCGCAGGAACCTGATGACCTTGTCGGCCTCCGGCGTGCCGGCCTTCCACTCGATGCCGGCGTAGATGTCCTCGGAGTTCTCGCGGAAGATCACCATGTCGACGTCGGCAGGCTTCTTCACCGGGCTCGGCACCCCCTCGAACCAGCGCACCGGACGCTGGCAGACGTAGAGGTCGAGCTTCTGGCGCAGGGCGACGTTCAGCGAGCGGATGCCACCACCCACCGGGGTGGTCAGCGGTCCCTTGATGGAGACGATGTACTCCTTGACGGCCTCCAGGGTCTCCTCCGGCAGCCAGGTGTCGGCGTCGTAGACCTGGGTGGCCTTCTCGCCGGCGTAGACCTCCATCCAGTGGATCCTGCGCTCGCCGTTGTAGGCCTTCTCCACGGCGGCGTCGATGGCGATCATCATCGCCGGGGTGACGTCGACACCGATGCCATCACCCTCGATATACGGGATGATCGGCTGGTTCGGCACGTTCAGGGTGTTGTCGGCGTTGGCGGTGATCTTCTGGCCACTCTCGGGAACGACGATCTTCTGATACCCCATGGCGAACTCCCGTGCTGGTCTGTTCAATGGAGCCGGGAGTATAGCACCGCCCTCCCGAGGGGAGTAAGGAGGCCGGGACATTTGTCGACAATCCTGCTAGGATCACCCGCCAGCCGGGGAGCCAGCGACGTGACGCGGTCCCCACGCCTCCGCTGTGACCAGAGAGATCAACGCTACCATGTCCAAAACGCCGAAGATTATCTACACGTTCACCGACGAAGCGCCTGCGCTGGCGACCCACTCGCTGCTGCCGATCATCGACGCCTTCACCGATGCCGCCGGCATCGAGGTGGAGACTCGCGACATCTCCCTGGCGGCGCGGATCCTCTGCCAGTTCCCCGACTACCTGGGCGACGACAGACGCGTCGAGGACCACCTGGCCGAGCTGGGCGACCTGGCCAAGACGCCGGAGGCCAACATCATCAAGCTGCCCAACATCAGCGCCTCCATGCCGCAGCTGCGTGCGGCGATCAAGGAGCTGCAGGGCCAGGGCTACCCGCTGCCGGACTACCCGGACGAGCCGGCAAACGACGAGGAGCGTGACATCAAGGCGCGCTACGACCGGACCAAGGGCAGCGCCGTCAACCCGGTGCTGCGCGAGGGTAACTCCGACCGTCGCGCCCCCAAGGCGGTCAAGGAGTACGCCCGCAAGTACCCGCACCACATGGGCGAGTGGAGCCAGGCCTCACGCACCCATGTCTCGCACATGCACGGCGGCGACTTCTATCACGGCGAGAAGTCGATGACCCTGGATCGCGCCCGCAACGTGAAGATGGAGCTGATCACCGCCAGTGGTGAGACCCGGGTGCTCAAGCCCCGCGTCGAGCTGCAGGATGGCGAGGTCATCGACAGCATGTTCATGAGCAAGAAGGCGCTGCTCGCGTTCTACGAGCGCGAGATCGAGGATGCCCGCAAGACCGGCGTGATGTTCTCGCTGCACGTCAAGGCCACCATGATGAAGGTCTCGCACCCCATCGTTTTCGGCCACTGCGTGCGGATGTTCTACAAGGAGGCCTTCGAGAAGCACGGCGCGCTGTTCGACGAGCTGGGCGTCGACGTCAACAACGGCATGGCCAACCTCTACGAGAAGCTGGACACCCTGCCCGAGGCCCAGCGTGACGAGATCGTCCGCGACCTGCACGCCTGCCACGACGAGCGCCCGGAGCTGGCGATGGTCGACTCGGCACGCGGCATCACCAACTTCCACTCGCCCAGCGACGTGATCGTCGACGCCTCGATGCCCGCCATGATCCGCGCCGGCGGCAAGATGTACGGCGCCGATGGTCGCATGAAGGACGTCAAGGCGGTGATGCCGGAGTCCACCTTCGCCCGCATCTACCAGGAGATGATCAACTTCTGCAAGTGGCACGGCGCCTTCGACCCGGCCACCATGGGCACCGTGCCCAACGTCGGCCTGATGGCCCAGAAGGCCGAGGAGTACGGCTCCCACGACAAGACCTTCGAGGTGCCGGAGGCCGGGGTGGCCAACATCACCGACCTGGACACCGGCGAGGTGCTGCTCACCCAGAACGTCGAGGAGGGCGACATCTGGCGCATGTGCCAGGTCAAGGACGCGCCGATCCGCGACTGGGTCAAGCTCGCCGTGAACCGCTGCCGCGACTCCGGCATGCCGGCGGTGTTCTGGCTCGACCCCTATCGTCCCCACGAGAACGAGCTGATCAAGAAGGTCCGCACCTACCTCGCGGAGCACGACACCGAGGGGCTCGACATCCAGATCATGTCCCAGGTGCGCGCCATGCGCTACACCCTGGAGCGCGTGGTGCGCGGCCTCGACACCATCTCGGTGACCGGCAACATCCTGCGTGACTACCTCACCGACCTCTTCCCGATCCTGGAGCTGGGCACCAGCGCCAAGATGCTCTCCATCGTGCCCCTGATGGAGGGTGGCGGCCTGTTCGAGACCGGCGCCGGCGGCTCCGCGCCCAAGCACGTCCAGCAGCTGCTCGAGGAGAACCACCTGCGCTGGGACAGCCTGGGCGAGTTCCTGGCCCTGGGTGCCTCCCTGGAGCACCTCGCCAAGGCCTTCGACAACGAGCGCGCCGCGCTGATGGCCGACGCACTGGACAAGGCCACCGGCCGCTTCCTCGAGGAGAACAAGTCGCCGTCGCGCAAGGTGGGCGAGATCGACAACCGCGGCAGCCACTTCTACCTGGCCCTCTACTGGGCCGAGGCGCTGGCCGCCCAGGACAAGGACGCCGGCCTCAAGGAGCGCTTCGCCCGCCTGGCCGAGACCCTCGTTGCCAAGGAGGCGACCATCATGGAGGAGCTCAACGGCGTGCAGGGCCAGCCGGTGGACCTCAAGGGCTACTACCATGCCGACCCGACGCTCGCCCGCTCGGTGATGCGTCCCAGCAAGACCCTCAACGAGGCCCTGGCACTGGTCGCCAACGCCTGATCCGTCGCCTCGGCGACCGCCGCCTCCGGGCGGCCTTACCGGCTCCCGTCCGCCGCCAGGCAGACGGGAGCCGCTGCGTTATGGCACCGGGCATGGCATAGTGCTCGACATGAAGGGATGCCCGCGATGAACCTCTACCTGCTGCACAAGCCCTACCGCATGCTCTCCCAGTTCACCGACCCGCGGAGCGAGGACGGCGAACGCCGCGCCACCCTGGCCGACGTGATCGACGTGCCCGGCATCTACCCCGCCGGCCGTCTGGACCACGACTCCGAGGGTCTGCTGCTGCTCAGCGACGACGGCGAGCTGATCCACCGCATCAGCCACCCGCGCCACAAGCAGCCCAAGACCTACCGGGTGCAGGTGGAGGGCGACCCCGATGAGGCCGCCCTGCAGGCGTTGCGCGACGGCGTCGCCCTCAAGGACGGCATGACCCGGCCGGCGAAGGTGCGCCGCCTGGCCCAGAGTGACCTGCCCGAGCGCGACCCGCCGGTGGATCCCCGGCGCCACCCGGTCACCACCTGGCTGGAGCTGACCATCACCGAGGGGCGCAACCGCCAGGTGCGGCGCATGACCGCTCGGGTGGGCCACCCCACCCTGCGCCTGGTGCGGGTGGCCATCGGCCCCTGGCGGCTCGACGGCCTGGCCCCTGGCGAGTGGCGCCGCGAGACGCTGCACGCCCCGCGCCAGCCCCGAGCGAAGAGCGCTCGGCATCCGGCAAGAGGAAAAGGCGGCAGGCGATGAGCCGCTGGCACCCCTATGTCACCGTGGCCTGCGTGGTGGAGCGCGCCGGTGCCTTCCTGATGGTGGAGGAGGAGCGCGGCGGCCCGCAGACGCTGTTCAACCAGCCCGCCGGCCACCTGGAGCCCGGTGAGCGGATCCGCGACGCCGTGCTGCGCGAGGTAGAGGAGGAGACCGCCTGGCGGGTCGGCATCAGCGACTACCTGGGCATCTACGTCTACCAGGCCCCGGACGGCAAGACCTTCCATAGCCACGCCTTCCTCGGCATGGCCCTGGCCCATATGGGCAACGCCCTGGACCCGGCGATCCATGCCGTGCACTGGCTGACCCTGGAGCAGATCGAGGCACTGGAGCGCGATGGGCGGCTGAGAAGCCCCCTGGTGCTGCGCCGCATCCGCGACGCCCTGGCCGGACGCTTCTATCCCATGGACGTGATTCACGAACGCTAGCCGCGCCTCGCGCACGAGCACCGGATCACGAGCCGGCAGGGCTATAGCAGTCAACCATGCGGGGATAGCGAAAGGCGCCGGGGACAGGTCGAAGAGGGGGGCCTATGCCAGGGATGGCATCGGTAGCGTACAGGGACGTATTCACAGCGCCCCCTCGCAGGCCTGTCGCCGGGAAAGCCTTGATCGGTGTTTCCACCTGCGACCGCCCTGCTCCTTGTGGCTGACCGCTCGGCGCCTGGTGCTCGTATCATGTATAATCCCGCCCCATTTATGTCACACCGATTCCGAGGGCGCCCATGACCGCCACCCCAGGCAAGGTGATCGTCGGCATGTCCGGCGGCGTCGACTCCTCCGTCTCCGCCCTGCTGCTGCTCGAGCAGGGCTACGACGTCGAGGGCCTGTTCATGAAGAACTGGGACGAGGACGACGGCACCGAGTACTGCACCGCCAAGGCCGATCTGGCCGACGCCGAGGCCGTGTGCGAGAAGCTCGGCATCCGGCTGCACACCGCCAACTTCGCCGCCGAGTACTGGGACAACGTCTTCGAGCACTTCCTCGCCGAGTACCAGGCCGGGCGCACACCGAACCCGGACATCCTCTGCAACCGCGAGATCAAGTTCAAGGTGTTCCTGGAGTACGCCGAGATGCTCGGCGCCGAGAAGATCGCCACCGGCCACTATGTTCGCCAGGGGATCCGCGGCGGCCGCCCGCGGCTGCTCAAGGGCCTCGACGCCAACAAGGACCAGAGCTACTTCCTGCACGCCGTGCCCGAGGCCGCCATCGCCCGCACCCTCTTCCCGGTGGGTGAGCTTGAGAAGCCCGAGGTGCGCGCCATCGCCGAGCGCCATGACCTGGTGACCGCCAGGAAGAAGGACTCCACCGGCATCTGCTTCATCGGCGAGCGGCGCTTCCGCGACTTCCTGCGGCAGTACCTGCCCGCCCAGCCCGGGGTGATCGAGACCCCCGAGGGTGAGGTGATCGGCGAGCACATGGGCCTGATGTACTACACCCTGGGCCAGCGCCAGGGGCTCGGCATCGGCGGGCTGCCCGACCATCCCGAGGCGCCCTGGTACGTGGCTGCCAAGGACCTCGAACGCAACGTGCTCGTCGCCGTGCAGGGCAAGCACCACCCGCTGCTCTACACCGACAGCCTGGCCACCGAGGCCATGGAGTGGGTCGCCGGCGAGGCGCCGATGGCCGCGGGCCGCCTCACCGCCAAGACCCGCTACCGCCAGGCCGATGTCCCCTGCACCTTCCGCACCCGGCCGGACGGTGGCGTGGAGGTGCGCTTCATGGAGCCCCAGCGCGCCGTCACCCCCGGGCAGTCGCTGGTGCTCTACGACGGCGAGATCTGCCTGGGCGGCGGGGTCATCCGCGAGACCTGGAACGCCGCGGAGGTCGCCGCATGACCGCCTCCACGCCGATCCACCGCGTTCCCGACGATCCCGTCACCCGCCAGGCCCTGGCCCTTGCCGGCGTCTTCCAGGCCGCCAGCCTGGTCGACGAGCTGGCTCGTACCGGCCAGGTCGACCAGCGCGCCTGGGACACCCTGATCCGCGCCACCCTGGATACCAACCCCGAGAGCTTCGAGGCGATCTACGGCGGCCACCCCAACAACCTGCGGCGCGGCCTGGAGGTGCTGGAGAGCGTCATCGGCCGCAAGCAGGCCAACCCGGTGGTGCTGCGCTACGGCTTCACCCTGCTGCTGCTGATGAACAAGCTGCGCCGCCACACCGCGATGATGGACGCCCTGGGCGAGAAGCTGACCCGCATCCAGGGCCAGGCCGAGCACTTCGGCGAGACCCACGAGAACGTCATCGCCAGCCTCGGCGAGGCCTACCAGGAGACACTCTCCACCTTCAAGACCCGCATCGTGGTGCAGGGCGACCCCTCGCTGCTGCAGAGTCGCATGATGCCCGAGCGGGTGCGCGCCTGCCTGCTGGCCGGCATTCGCTTCGCCCTGCTGTGGCACCAGCAGGGCGGCCGGCGCTGGAAGCTGATCGCCCAGCGCGGCGCCCTGAAGAAGACCCTGGACCGACTCGGTTGAGCCGCTCCCCCACGATGCCCCACGTCCTCACGAACCGGAACACGCCCATGCACGCCCTGCCCCTGTCCGCCCTTACCGC
Organism: Halomonas shengliensis; assembly: GCF_900104135.1. Lineage (GTDB taxonomy): Bacteria > Pseudomonadota > Gammaproteobacteria > Pseudomonadales > Halomonadaceae > Halomonas > Halomonas shengliensis. Next base: position 137,313 of record NZ_FNIV01000008.1, read on the forward strand.
CCTCTCCCCCGTCGACGGCCGCTACGGCGCCAAGGCCGAACGCCTGCGCGAGCACTTCAGCGAGTTCGGCCTGATCCGCGCCCGGGTCATCGTCGAGATCCGCTGGCTCGAGCGCCTGGCCGAGCTGCCCGGCGTCACCGAGGTGCCGCCGCTCTCCGCCGAGGCCACCGCCTTCCTCGAGGGGCTGATCCGCGACTTCTCGGTGGCAGACGCCGAGCGCATCAAGACCATCGAGCGCACCACCAACCACGACGTCAAGGCGGTGGAGTACTTCCTCAAGGAGCGCATCGCCGAGGTCCCGGAGCTGCATGCCATCACCGAGTTCGTGCACTTCGCCTGTACCAGCGAGGACATCAACAACCTCTCCCACGGCGTGATGCTCACCGATGGCCTCAAGGCCCTGCTGCCGGTGATGCACGAAGTGGCCGACCAGGTCGCCCGCCTGGCCCATGAGCACGCCGCGCTGCCGATGCTCTCGCGCACCCACGGCCAGACCGCCAGCCCCACCACCCTGGGCAAGGAGATGGCCAACGTCGCCTATCGCCTGCGCCGCCAGCTCACGCTGATCGAGGGGGTGGAGATACTCGGCAAGATCAACGGTGCGGTGGGCAACTACAACGCGCACCTCGCCACCTACCCGGAGGTCGACTGGCAGGCCAACGCCCGCACCTTCGTCGAGGGGCTGGGGCTGACCTTCAACCCCTACACCACCCAGATCGAGCCCCACGACTACATCGCCGAGCTGTTCGACGCCGTGTGCCGCTTCAACACCGTGCTGATCGACTTCGACCGCGACGTCTGGGGCTACATCTCGCTGGGCTACTTCAAGCAGAAGACCGTGGAGGGCGAGATCGGCTCCTCCACCATGCCCCACAAGGTCAACCCCATCGACTTCGAGAACTCCGAGGGCAACCTGGGGCTCGCCAACGCGGTGCTCGGCCACCTGGCCCAGAAGCTGCCGATCTCGCGCTGGCAGCGTGACCTCACCGACTCCACGGTGCTCAGGAACCTGGGCGTGGGCCTGGCCTACGGCCTGATCGCCTACGAGGCCGCGCTCAAGGGCATCGGCAAGCTCGAGGCCAACCCCGAGCGCATCGCCGAGGATCTCGACGCCAGCTGGGAGGTACTGGCCGAGCCGATCCAGACGGTGATGCGCCGCTACGGCATCGAGAAGCCCTACGAGAAGCTCAAGGAGCTGACCCGCGGCAAGCGCATCGACCAGGCCGGCTTCGCCGCCTTTATCGACACCCTGGCGCTGCCCGATGAGGTCAAGGCCGAACTCAAGGCGCTGAGCCCCGCGACCTATATCGGCAACGCCGAAGCGCAGGCGAGGAGCCTATGAGCCCCGACACCCAGCTGGCCATGCTCGGCGGCCTGACCCCGGCCGAGTTCCTGGGCGATGTCTGGCAGCGCCGGCCGCTGCTGATCCGCGGCGCCTTCGCCGACTTCGAATGCCCGCTCTCCCCCGACGAGCTCGCCGGGCTCGCCTGTGAGGAGGGCATCGAGGCACGCCTGGTGGAGGAGCGCGGCGCGGATGGTCCCTGGCAGGTGCGCCACGGCCCCTTCGACGAGGCCACCTTCGCCGCCCTGCCCGACCGCGACTGGACCCTGCTGGTGCAGGCCGTCGACCACTATGTGCCGGAGGTGGCCGAGCTGCTCGAGCGCTTCGCCTTCCTGCCCCGCTGGCGGCTCGACGACGTCATGGTCAGCTACGCCCCGCCGGGAGGCAGCGTCGGGCCCCATGTCGACCAGTACGACGTCTTCCTGCTCCAGGGCAGCGGCCGGCGCCGCTGGCAGCTGGGCGGCCGGGTCGCGGATGATGCCGCGATCATCCCCGGCATCGACCTGCGCATCCTCGAGCGCTTCGAGGTGGAGGCCGGCGACGACTGGGTGCTGGAACCGGGCGACATGCTCTACCTGCCCCCGGGCTGGGCCCACCACGGCGTCAGCCAGTCCGACGACTGCCTGACCCTCTCGGTGGGCTTCCGCGCGCCCTCGGCGGACGAGGCGATCGTCTCCTTCGCCGACTTCCTCGGCGACAAGCTGCCCGACTCGCTGCGCTACGCCGACGCCGGCATGGCCCCGCCCGCCGATCCCGGCGAGCTCGATGACGCCGCCGTCGAGCGCATGCGCCGCCTGATCCTCGACACCCTGGACGACCCCGCCCGCCTCGCCCAGTGGTTTGGGCGGGTGATGACCCAGCCCAAGTACGCCGACCAGCTGGTGGCCAACGAGACGCCCACCGACCCGGCGGACCTTGTCGCCGCCCTACAGCAGGGCGAGGAGCTGGTGCGCCCCCCGGGCTCGCGCTTCGCCTGGCACGCCCTGGGCGAGGGGCGCGCCACCCTCTTCGCCGACGGCGATGGCGCCGAGTGCGCCCAGCCCCTGGCGCGGCTGATCGCTTCAGAGGCGGCGCTGGATGCCGAGCTGCTCGCCCACGAGGGGGCCGAGGTGCTGCTCGCCGCGCTGCTCGACGCCGGTAGCCTGGCCTGGACGGATGAGTTCGACGAGTAGCCAGCCCCAGGTGCAAGGGGCGCCGGGGGCAGGCCAGAGAGGAGGTCCTACGCCATGGATGGCGTCGGTAGCGTACAGGGATGTATTCACAGCGCCTTCTCGACGGCCTGCCACCGGATCAGCCCCGAGCCTCGAGCATGAGGAGAGCTGAAAGATGCCAATAGCTAATCTAGAGATTCGCGAGGGGAGCTGGGAGGCGCTGGGAGCCGAAGCCACCGAGATCCGTCGGGTGGTCTTCATCGAGGAGCAGGGGGTCTCCCGGGAGGAGGAGTGGGACGGTCGCGACGGCGACTGCCACCACTTCCTCGCCTTGCTGGCGGGCCGTCCGGTGGGCACCGCCCGCCTGCTGCCGGATGCCCATATCGGCCGGGTCGCGGTGCTCGTCGAGGCCCGTGGCCACGGTATCGGGGCGGCGCTGATGCGCGCCGCCATCGAGGCTGCCCGCCGCCACGGCCACCCCGGCGTGGCGCTCGCCTCCCAGACCCACGCCCTGCCCTTCTACGAGCGCCTCGGCTTCGCGGCGCATGGCCCCGAGTTCCTCGACGCCGGCATACCGCATCGCAATATGCGCCTCTCGCTGACCGGCGAGTGAGCCCTCTCCCCCGCATTCAAACGAAAAACCACTACAGGATGGCCCATCCCGGGGCCCTCCTGTAGTCAAGCTACAACCCTCTCTTCCCCTAAGGGGCGATTGTTGCCCCGCGTAGGCGTGGGCCATAGTGCCAGTCAAGGCGAACGCGGAAGCGGTCGTACCGGGCTCCCTGCACCGATCTCATACGTTCGTTTCAAATTCGCCAGGCTACGACCAAGGCAGCAGAGACAGGCCGCCATGGATCGACGAACCTGACTTCACTTCGCAGGTGCAGCATCAACGGCGCCGGCAAGCGTCCCACACCGAGAGAGGATGGCCCCATGTCATACCAGGAAGATATCAAGGCACTGTCGCAGCTTCGTGAAGCCATGCGTGGCAAGTGGGCGGACATCAGTCCCGAGAACGCCGCCCGCATGCGTGCCCAGAACCGCTTCAGGACCGGACTGGACATCGCCCGCTACACCGCGAAGATCATGCGCGAGGACATGGCGGCCTACGACGCCGACGCCTCGCAGTACACCCAGTCGCTGGGCTGCTGGCACGGCTTCATCGGCCAGCAGAAGATGATCTCCATCAAGAAGCACTTCGGCACCACCCAGCGCCGCTACCTCTACCTCTCCGGCTGGATGGTTGCCGCCCTGCGCTCCGAGTTCGGCCCCCTTCCCGACCAGTCCATGCACGAGAAGACCGCGGTCTCCGGGCTGATCGAGGAGCTCTACACCTTCCTGCGCCAGGCCGACGCCTGGGAGCTCAACCACCTCTTCCGCGCCCTCGAGGAGGCCAGGGCCGCCGGTGACGGCGCCAAGGCGGCCGAGCTGGAGCAGCAGATCGACAACCATGAGACCCACATCGTGCCGATCATCGCCGACATCGACGCCGGCTTCGGCAACGCCGAGGCGACCTACCTGCTGGCCAAGCAGATGATCGAGGCGGGCGCCTGCTGCATCCAGATCGAGAACCAGGTCTCCGACGAGAAGCAGTGCGGCCACCAGGACGGCAAGGTCACCGTGCCCCACGAGGACTTCCTGGCCAAGATCAATGCCGTGCGCTATGCGTTCCTGGAACTGGGTGTCGACGACGGCGTCATCGTCGCTCGCACCGACTCGCTGGGCGCCGGCCTCACCCAGAAGATCGCCGTCACCCAAGAGCCGGGCGACCTGGGCGACCAGTACAACAGCTTCCTCGATGGCGATGTGATCGAGAAGGCCGAGGACATCAACAACGGCGACGTGGTCATCAAGCAGAACGGCCAGCTGGTCAAGGTCAAGCGCCTGGCCTCCGGCCTCTACCAGTTCAAGCCGGGCACCGGCGAGGACCGCGTGGTGCTGGACTGCATCACCAGCCTCCAGAACGGCGCCGACCTGATCTGGATCGAGACCGAGAAGCCCCACGTCGGCCAGATCGCCGGCATGGTGAACCGCATCCGCGAGGCGGTGCCGGACGCCAAGCTGGTCTACAACAACAGCCCCTCCTTCAACTGGACGCTGAACTTCCGCCAGCAGGTGTTCGATGCCTGGCAGCAGGAGGGCAAGGACGTCTCCGCCTACGACCGTGCCCAGCTGATGAGCCCGGAGTACGATGGCACCGAGCTGGCCAGGCTGGCCGACGAGTGGACCCGCAACTTCCAGCGCGACGCCTCTCGCGATGCGGGTATCTTTCATCACCTGATCACCCTGCCCACCTACCACACCGCGGCCCTCTCCACCGACACCCTGGCCAAGGGCTACTTCGGCGACGAGGGCATGCTGGCCTACGTGGAGGGCGTGCAGCGCCGCGAGATCCGCGAGGGCATCGCCACGGTCAAGCACCAGGACATGGCCGGCTCCAACATCGGCGATGACCACAAGGAGTTCTTCCACGGCGAGGCGGCGCTCAAGGCCGGTGGCAAGGACAACACCATGAACCAGTTCTGAGCCCGAGGCTCGGCGAAAGCAGGGACGGCATCGCCCGCGATGCCCGACCGGACGCATCGGGGGAGGCCACGGCCTCCCCTTTCCTGTGCCTGGTGCCAAGGATGCACTTTGCTTGACACTTCGCCGGTCTAGAATGACGCTAGGAACCCAGCAAGGCTGGCCAGGTCGCGCCTGGCCGGCTAGAATCCGGGTTACTGAACAGTGTTCACTAATTCGACAGGATGTCCCGAGCCGCGGCTCGTCACGAATGCCCCTGGAGGTCATGCCATGATTGCCATGAAACGTCTTCTTCCCGTGGTCGCCGTCGGCGCCCTGACCCTGGCCGGCTGCGCCAACACCGCCCCCATGGGCGGCAACGTCTACAGCAGCAACCAGGTGGGCGCCGAGCAGACGGTGCGCTTCGGTACCATCCAGGCCCTGCGGCGGGTGCAGGTCCAGGCCGACAGCCGCGCCGGCGGCATCATCGGCACCGGTGGCGGCGCGGTGATCGGCGGCCTGCTGGGCAACCAGGTGGGCGGCGGCTCGGGCCGTACCCTGGCCACCGCCGCCGGTGTCATCGCCGGCAGCGTGGCGGGCAGCAAGATCGAGGAGTCCGCCAACCGTGTCGATGCCTGGGAGATGGAGATCCGCCGCGACGACGGCATCAACATCGTGGTGGTGCAGAAGGCCGACCAGGCCTTCCAGGTGGGTCAGCGCGTGCGCCTGATCGGCAGCGGCAGCAACGTCACCGTCGCCCCTTACTGAGATAAAGGCTGAGGGGCACGGCTCGGCCTCCCGAGCCTGCCCCAGGCACGTCACCATACGAGAAAGGCCCGCGGATCGCTCCGCGGGCCTTTCGTCCTTCTCGGCTGACGGGTGGCGTCAGTGCAGGTCCACCTTGTCCATCGCCCAGCCACCGAGCTTGACGGCGACCAGTGCCAGCACGCCCAGCACGATGGCGGTGAGCAGCACGTCCACCGGACGCACGATGGTGGTGGCCCCGAGCACCGCCAGCGCCAGGCTCCAGACCACGGCGTTGTCGCCGTCGGTCTTCATGGCACGGGGCAGCAGGCAGTCCAGGCTGGCGCTCAGCGAGGGCCAGCGCTTGAGGGCGAGGGCGAGGATCGCGGCGAAGGCGATCAGCCAGATCACGACTTGGGCCATGGGAATCTCCAGATATCGAGTGGGGGAATCGGGGAAGAATCGGGTGGCGGTAGGTTATCCCCGGCACCCGGGCGACGCAACCATCCGAAGGTCGCCGCCCCGGGTGAACGCCACTCAGGATCATACGGGCCATCCTGAAAATGCCCCATCGCCCCTGACAGCGCGACGGTCGGCACGTTACCATGCGCCTGACATGCACTCACCGAAAGGTTCATCAATGCAGATTGCGCAGAATTCCGTTGTCGCGTTCCACTACACCCTGACCAACGATGCAGGTGAAGTGCTGGACAGCTCGGAAGGCCGCGAGCCGCTGACCTATCTCCACGGCGCCGGCAACATCATTCCGGGCCTCGAGAAGGAGCTTGAGGGCCGCGCCGCCGGCGACAAGCTCAACGCCACCGTGACCCCGGCCGAGGGCTATGGCGAGAAGCAGGACCAGCTGGTGCAGGAAGTGCCCCGTGACGCCTTCCAGGGCGTCGAGAGCATCGAGCCCGGCATGCAGTTCCAGGCCCAGACCCAGGGCGGCCCGCTGATGGTCACCGTGACCAAGGTCGAGGGTGACACCGTCACCGTCGACGGCAACCATCCCCTGGCCGGCCAGACCCTGAACTTCGACGTCGAGATCGCCTCGGTCCGCGAGGCCAGCGAGGAAGAGGTCGAGCACGGCCACGTCCACGGCGAGGGCGGCCACGAGCACTGATCGCTCGCCTGCCGATCCAGGACACCCGAGGGGGCAGCCGCCAGGCTGCCCCCTTCGCGTCGTGGGGTAACGCAAGCCGGGATCAGCGTTCCCGGCGAGCGTCACCCCGGCGCCAGGCCCCACTCCGGCGCCACGCAAAGTAGCGCTCGAGCCAGCCCAGCAGGCGCTCCGGCTTGTGGGCGTTCTTCCAGGCCCCCGCCGCCGCCTTCACCGCCTCGCTGCGTGTGGGATAGGGATGCACGGTGCCGAGCAGCTTGTTGAGCCCGATGCCGTGGGTCATCGCCAGGGTGAACTCGGCGAGCATCTCCCCTGCCCCCTCGCCGACGATGGTGGCACCGAGGATGCGGTCACGCCCGGGTACCGTCAGCACCTTGACGACGCCCTCCGCGGTCCCCTCGGCGATGGCGCGGTCCAGCTCCGCCAGCGGATAGCGCGTCACCTCATAGGCCACACCCCGTTCGCGGGCCTCCCGCTCGTTGAGCCCCACTCGGGCCACCTCGGGGTCGGTGAAGGTCACCGCCGGTAGCGCCCGGTAGCTGACCCGGAAGCGCTTCAGTTCCCCGAACAACGCATTCACGGTGGCATGCCACGCCTGGTGGGCCGCGGCGTGGGTCAGCTGGTAGGGCCCCGCCACGTCGCCGCAGGCCCAGACGTTGGGCAGCACGCTCTGCAGGCTCTCGTTCACCGCCAGGGTACCGTCATCCCGGGTCTCCACGCCCAGTGCCTCGAGGCCCATCCCCGCGACGTTGGCGCGCCGCCCCACCGCCACCAGCAGGTGGCTGAAGGGCAGGCGCTCGCGCCGCGCCTCTCCGGCGCCGTCGTGGTGCTCGACCTCCAGGGCATGACCACCGGCCTCGTCGCCCACCACCCGCAGCGCCCGGGTGCCCAGGTGCAGCGCCACCCCCTCCGTCGCCAGCCGCCGGGCCACCTGGTCGGCGATCTCGGCATCCTCCCGGGGCAGCAGCTGTGCCCCCATCTCCACCAGCGCCACCCGGCTTCCCAGCCGCGCGAACGCCTGCCCCAGCTCACAGCCGATGGGGCCGCCGCCCAGCACCAGCAGGCGCTCGGGCAGGGTCTCGAGCCTCCACAGGGTGTCGGAGGTGAGCACCTCGACCGCCTCCAGGCCGGGCAGCGGCGGCACCGCCGGCGAGGCGCCGCTGGCGATGATCACATGCCGGGTGGTCAGCCGCCGCTCCCCGTCTGGCCCGGTGATGCGCACCCGCCAGGGATCCTCGAGGATGGCCTCCCCGGCATGGACCTCGACCCCCAGCCCCTCATAGCGCTCGCGGCTGTCGTGGGGCGCGATCTCGTCGATGGCGCGACGCACATGGTCCATCACCGCGGCGAAGTCCACCCGCGGCTCGCCGGCCTCGATGCCGTAGCCCCCCGCCCGGCGCACCTCCTGGGCCGCCCGGCCGGCGCGGATCAGCGCCTTGGAAGGCACGCAGCCGGTGTTGAGGCAGTCGCCGCCCAGGCGCTCGCGCTCCACCAGCGCCACCCTGGCCTTGACCGCCGCGGCGATATAGCTGGCCACCAGCCCCGCCGAGCCGCCACCGATCACCACGATGTCGTGGTCGAAGCGTGTCGGCCGCCCATAGCGACGCGCCAGGCGCCGGCGTCGGGCCAGGGCCACCAGCCCCCGCGCCAGCCAGGGGAAGAGGCCGATCAGCGCGAAGGAGGCGATCAGGCCGGGCGACAGGATGCCGGCGAGCGACTCGAGATGGCCAAGCTCCCGGCCGGCGTTCACGAACACCGCCGTGCCGGGCAGCATGCCCAGCTGGCTGACCCAGTAGAAGGTCGTCAGCCGCATGCGGGTCAGCCCCATCACCAGGTTGATGACGAAGAAGGGAAACAGCGGGATCAGGCGCAGGGTGAAGAGGTAGAAGGCGCCCTCGCGGCGGATGCCGGCGTTGATGCGCTCGAGCTGGGCGGCGAAGCGCCGCTCCAGGGTCCCACGCAGCAGTGTGCGGGCGATCAGCGCCGCCAGGGTCGCCCCCTGGGCGCTGGCGAAGGAGACGATCGCCAGGCCCCAGCCGAAACCGAACAGCGCTCCGCTGAGCACCGTCATCAGGGTCGCCCCGGGAAGGGAGAGCCCAGCCATCGCCACATAGGCCAGGAAGAAGCCCCCGCCTACCGCCAGCGGGCGCTCGCCGAACCAGGCCTGGAAACGCGCCTGCTCGGCCTGGAGGTTGGCCAGGCTCAGCGCCTCGTCGGCGCCGCTGAGGTAGTAGAGGGCGATCAGCGCGGCGACCAGGCCGAGCAGCAAGAGGCGGGATCGGGTCACATCGGGCTCCTGGGTGATGGACGGTGGCGGTGTCCCTCTGGCGTCACCGACGGCACCACCTTACCGGCAGGTGATTATCATACAGAGGTTGTACGGAACCATAGGATGGTGACACTCTCAAATTATCTGACAGCCCCCATCACAAGGAACGCTCATGTCACAGGTGATCTCGCCGCGCCGCCTCCCCCTGGCCGCGCTGCTCGCCCTGGTCCCGCTGGCCGCCCCGGCGGATGACCACACCGCCACCGCCGTCTTCGCCGGGGGCTGCTTCTGGTGCGTCGAGGAGGCCTTCGACCCGGTCGAGGGCGTCATCGCCACCACCTCCGGCTACAGCGGCGGCGACACCGAGGCCCCCACCTACGAGCAGGTGACCGGCGGCGATACCGGCCACGCCGAGGTGGTGGCCGTGGAGTACGACCCGACGGTGGTCGATTACCGGCAACTGCTGCATGTGTTCTGGCGCAATATCGACCCCTTCGCGGAGGATCGCCAGTTCTGCGACGTGGGCGACTCCTACCGCAGTGCCATCTTCCCCATGAACGCGGAGGAGCGCGAGCTGGCCGAGGCCAGCCGCGCCGAGCTCGAGGAGCGCTTCGAACGCGAGATCGCCACCCAGATCACCGACTTCGAGGCCTTCTACCCCGCCGAGGCGTACCATCAGGACTACTATCAGGAAAACCCGCTTCGCTACCGCTTTTACAAGTCCGCCTGCGGCCGCGAGGAGCGCCTGGAGGAGGTCTGGGGCGACGAGGCCGGCGGCCTGGGCTGATCAGGCGCCCTGCCGGTCCGGGCGTCGCCGCCACAGCCAGACGGCGATGCCCAGGGTCACCCCCAGCACCAGCCAGGAACCGAGGGCGACGCCGGGCCAGCCGCCCAGTCCCCAGAAGGGCTCCAGCCAGAACACCCCGAGGCTCGCCCCGGTATAGTAGAACACCAGGTAGAGCGCCGAGGCGCTGCCCCGGGCCCGGCGGGCGTTGCGCCCCACCCAGCTCGAGGCCATGGAGTGGGCGACGAAGAAGCCGAAGGCGTTGATGGTGAGCCCGGCCAGGATCACCGGCAGGCGGTCGGACAGGGTCACCAGGGTGCCGGCCATCAGGATCAGGATCCCCATGACCATGCAGGCCGGTTGGGAAAGGTGGCGCACCAGGCGTCCGGAGAGCGACGAGCCCAGGGTGCCGCCCAGGTAGGTGAGGAAGATCAGCCCCAGCAGGGTGGCACCCAGCTCGAAGGGGGGCTCGGCCAGGCGGAAGGTAAGGTAGCTGTACTGGTTGATGAAGATCAGGAAGTTGAGCCCGCCGAGCAGGTAGGCGGCCAGCAGCGCCGGGGTGCGCAGATGCGCCGCCAGGTCGCCCAGGGCCCCGGCGAGCTCGAAGCGCCGTGGGGTGAAGCCCCGCGACGGCGGCAACAACCGCCAGAACACCGCCACTCCCACCAGGGTGATGGCCCCCACCGCCAGGAAGCTCGCCGCGCTGCCACCGATCTCGGCCATGCCGCCCCCCACCACGCGCCCGCTGATCCCCCCCAGGGTGTTGGCGCCGATATACAGGCCCACGGCGGCCAACATGGCATCGGGCTCGAACTCGTCGCCCATCCAGGCGATGGCCACCGCCGGCAGGCCGCCCAGCACGAAGCCCTGCAGCGTGCGCAGCACCAGCAGGATCTCGAAGTTGGGCGCCAGGGCCAGGGCCAGCGAGAGCACACCGGCGGCGAGCAGGGTCAGGCGCATGATGCCGCCGCGCCCGATGGCATCGGAGAGCGGCCCGAACACCAGCAGCGAGGCCGCCAGCGCCAGGGTCGCCACCGACATCACCAGGCCCACCACCAGGGTGGAGACGCCATAGGTTTCACGCAGGTCCGGCAGCAGCGGCTGGGGGGCGTAGAGGTTGAGGAACACCAGCAACGAGCCCAGGCTCAGCGCCAGGGTGGCTCGCCACCAGGCGGTGGTGCGCATGCGGATCATCGCAGCCCTCGAGGTGGCCGGTCGGGACGGGTGGCGAGGTCAGGCATCGCCGCTGGCAAGCAGCCGCTGGGCCAGGCGGGTCGGCTCCAGGGTGCGCCTGGCCTGCCAGAAGTGGCGGCGCCAGTAGTGGTTGTCGAGCTCGGAGATCATCACCCCGCGCGACGAGGAGGCGTGCAGGAAGCGCCCCTCGCCGAGGTAGATGCCGACATGGTCGTAGATCCCGGGCGGGCGAAAGAACACCAGGTCGCCGGGAGCGAGCTCGTCCCGCTCCACGACCCGTCCCTGGCGCACCTGCTCGCCGGTGGTGCGCGGCAGCGTGACGCGGAAGGTCTCGGCGAAGACGTTCTGCACCAGCGCCGAGCAGTCGACCCCGCCGAAGCCGCTTCCTCCCAGGCGGTAGGGAGTGCCGGCCCAGCGCTCGTGCTGGGCCAGCAGGGCCTGCCTGACCAGCGCCGGCGGGGGATTGTCGAGGCGGCGTGCCTCGAGGATGGGGTTGTCCACCGGGGACATCATGGGATCCCAGCCGCCGGGCAGGCCGGGGAGCTGCCGGGCGAAGTAGGGGGCATCGGCATCCCGGGAGGCCTGCTCCCGAGGCGTGGAAGCACAGCCGGCCAGCACCAGAAGCGACACGACAACCAGCAGGGCACGACTCGCGTCGGTGACCACCATTCAAGCGACCTCTTCCCTGAGCCGCGCCCGCCGGCATCGCTTTTCCGGGGCGGGGAGCATCGCTGTGGCAGTGGCGCCGGGGGCACCGGTAACACTGCCAGAACGGCCTGTCGGCGGCTCGCTGTGATCCCAGGCTCCCGACAGGTGGAGCCACATCTTCGCTGCGACGACTATAAACCAGCCCCGCGGGCCTGACGAGCCCGCGGGAGGATCGGCCAGTACTATCGCAGATGGAAGTAACGCTCAAGGCTCTACCGGCGACAGGCCCCGGAGCGCCGGACCGTCGATGGGGCGCTGTGAACCCATCCCTGGGCGCTACCGATGCCCTGCTTCGCTCTCGCGTCCTGCTCCGCTTGCAGGGCCGGTGCTGGCCATCCATGGCCAGCCCGTTCGGAGCCATGCTCCTCACCCCTGGCATAGGACCCCCTCTTCGGCCTGGCCCCGGCGCCTTTCGCTATTGCGGCATGGCTAACTTCGATAGCCCTAGAAGGCCGGCGTCAGTGCAGCAGCCGGGCATCCCCCGGCAGGGTATCGATATGCAGCGGCGCCCAGTGGCGCGGGCGCGCGCCCGGGAACTCCAGGCTCGCCCAGGGCCCCGCCAGGGGCGGGGCGGCGGAGAGCCAGGCCACCAGCGCCTGGCGCAGGCCGGCCAGGAAGCTCTCGCGCTCCGGGGTCTCCCCCATGAAGAAGGAGAAGCCGGCGTAGAGCCCGCGGGCATAGGCCTCCCAGCCCGAGTAGTGGCGAGCGGCGAGGGCGTGGGCACGCTCCAGCACCCGCGCGAAGGCGGCGCTCTCCAGCCACCCCAGCTGGCGGGCGGCGATGGCCAGGTCCACCGCCTGGGCCAGGTCCCAGGCGGTGAGGTCGTTGTCGTTGCAGCCATCCTCGTTGTCGCGCACCCGCTGCAGGCGCAGCAGGTGGGTGCGCTCCTCGTCGCTGCACTCGCCGCTCTCCAGGGTGGCGATCTCCGAGGCGAGGCGCGCGGTGTTCAGCGTGTAGGGGGCGTAGTTGATCTGGTACTCCTGGCGGTCGCCCGCCTCCAGCAGGTACTCCAGGAACTCGGCCAGCTCCTCGGCGGAGTGCAGGCCGTAGTGGCCGTCGATCCACTCGCGGATCGCCACCGCCTCGCGCTCGCTCTCGCGGTGCGGCAGGCTCCAGGGCGGGCTGTTGAGCGGCCCCACCAGCGCCAGCGCGGTGAACTGGGAGAGGCGCGGCCGTGGCCCGGGCTCTCGCCACTCGTCCTGGCGCCAGTCGAGCCAGTGGAACAGGCTGCCCGGGTCCTCCAGGTGCCAGGCGATCTCGCGGGTCAGCGGCGGCTGCCCCTCCTCCGGCAGCAGCGCATCCCAGCGCGACCACGCCTCCAGCAGGCGGCGGGCATCGGGATAGAAGCGGCACAGCGAGCCGCGCAGCGCCTCCGCCAGCGCAGCGAGTTTCCCGGGATCGAAGGCCTCGCTGTCCAGCGCCATCTGCAGGTAGAAGGCGTACTTCTCGGCCATGTGGATGGTGGCCGCGTGACGGCTGGCCTGTCGCAGGCCGTCACGCACCGCCAGCGCCGCCGGCTCGGGGGCGCCGAAGGGGGTCTCGACGGGGGGCAGCGCGCCGTGGGCGGCGTCGGCGGCGAGCTGGTTGAGGTGGTGGGCCTGGGCCGGCAGCCAGTAGCGCACCAGCGCTTCCACGCCCTCGTCGGCGTGCAGCTCCAGGGTCTCCTCGAGGTAGCGCCGGGCGTCCTCGCGGCGCGCCGGCTCCACCGTTACCGCCGGCCCCTGGCGCGCGGCGAGTTCCGGTTCCCGGACGCTGGCCAGCGCCAGCACCCAGTGGCGCGGGTCGGCGCGCCAGGCGCGGATGGCCTCGCGGGCCGGCGCCAGCTCGGTCTCCTCCACCAGCCCCTGCAGCGGCGTGCGCCAGGGGCTCACCGGGGACTGCAGCAGCAGGCGCCAGTCGGCCTCGAAGGCCGCCAGCCGGTTGCGCCCCTCGAAGAGGCTGCGGCCCCGCTGGTAGGCCCGGGCCAGCGCCGACCAGTCGCTGTAGCGGTGCTGCACCAGGTCGGCGGCGTGCAGGGCGAAGGCCTCGGCCTCCTCGGCCGCGAGCCAGCCCAGGCAGGCGCCGGCCCAGGCCAGGTCGACCAGGCGCAACCAGTCCCAGGCCGCCCACTCCAGCGGCTCGCCCTGCGCCAGGAAGGCCAGCAGGGTGCGGCCATAGCGGCGCTCGTCCCCCTCCAGCCCCTCGCACCAGGCGACGGCGGCGTCGTGGTCCAGGCCCAGCAGGCGGGTAGCATCGAGGTCCCAGCCCTGGCGATCGCCCTGGGCGGCAAGCCACAGCAGGGTCCGCAGCAGGTCGTCGCGGTCGCGCACCTGCCAGGACTCATCGAGCCACTCGCGAAGGCCTGCCCAGTCCTGCTCACCCGCAGGCAGCGCCAGCACCGGAGCGAAGCCGGCCCGCAACCGCCAGGCCCGGGCGCCGCCAGCCTCGGGCCACGGCGGCTCGGGGCGGTCATGCACCGCCAGCCACTCCCCCAGGCGCTCCCAGGTGACGCCATCGCCCTCGTGCTCCAGCACCGAGAGCGCCTGGCAGGCCTCCAGGAAGCCGTCGTCGCCATGGACCCAGCCCTCGGCGCTGCGGGCATGGCGCAGCGACTCCAGCCAGGCGTCCAGGTCGCGGTGGTGGGCGGCGATCTCGCCGGCCAGCCAGTGCCCCCAGGCGCGCGCCTGTTCCAGGGTCAGCCAGCCGGCGGCGCCGGCCAGGGCGGTCAGCTCCAGCGCCCCCAGCAGGCGGGCCGGGTCGGCCCCCGCGCCACCCTCGCCCAGAGCCTCCAGCAGCCGCCAGCCCAGCTCCCCACGATCGGGTACCGCCAGGGCCACGAGGCGGTCGCGGGCCTCCTGCGGCTCCACGCCGAGCGGGTCGGGGTCGAAGGCCCAGTCGCAGAGTACCAGCTGCTGGGCCCACCAGGCGTTGAGGGGATCGATCAAGGCGCACCTCGCGTTCGCGTCGCAGGAAGCCGCGGCAGGCGGCGGTTTTTCGGCGCCATAGTGTAGCCGAAAGCGGCGCTCGCGCCGATGGGCAGGGCCACCTTTCCTGGCTCGCCTTGACGGGCATCGGAGAGGCTTGGCGAGTCGTTTTAAATAATGCACACTGCGTCAAATATGCCAATAAAATCCCCGGAGGACCCCATGGCCGAGCTGCCCGATATCCTGATCCCCAAGGCCTTCATCGCCGGCGAATGGCGCGACGGCGAGACGCGCTTCGCCGTCACCGACCCCGCCAGCGGCGAGGTGCTGGCCGAGGTGCCCGACCTCGACGCCGCGGCCACCCGCGATGCCGTGGCCGCCGCCGAGGCCGCCTGGCCGGCATGGAAGAAACGCACCGCCAAGGAGCGCGCCACCCTGCTGCGCGCCTGGTACGACACCCTCATGGCCCACCAGGAAGATCTCGCCCGGCTGATGACCCTCGAACAGGGCAAGCCGCTCGCCGAGGCCCGCGGCGAGGTGGCCTACGGCGCCTCCTTCGTGGAGTTCTACGCCGAGGAGGCCAAGCGCATGGCCGGCGAGACCCTGCCCAGCCACGGGGTCGACAAGCGCATCCTGGTGTTCCGCGAGCCGATCGGGGTGGTGGCGGCCATCACCCCCTGGAACTTCCCGCTGGCGATGATCACCCGCAAGTGCGCCCCGGCGCTGGCCGCCGGCTGCCCGGTGGTGATCAAGCCCGCCGAAGCCACGCCGCTGACCGCCCTGGCGGTAGCGCGCCTGGCCGAGCTGGCCGGCTTCCCCGCCGGTGTGATCAACGTGGTCACCGCCAGCCGCCCGGCCGAGGTCGGCGAGGTGCTGACCAGCGACCCGCGGGTGCGCAAGATCTCCTTCACCGGCTCCACCCCGGTGGGCAAGCGGCTGCTGGCCCAGTGCGCCGGCACCGTCAAGAAGGCCTCCATGGAGCTGGGCGGCAACGCCCCCTTCATCGTCTTCGACGATGCCGACCTGGATGCCGCCGTGGAGGGCGCGATCGCCTCCAAGTACCGCAACTCCGGGCAGACCTGCGTGTGCACCAACCGCCTGCTGGTGCAGGCCGGCATCTACGATGCCTTCGTCGAGAAGCTGGCCGCCCGGGTCGCCGAGCTGCGGGTGGGCAGCGGCCTCGAGGAGGGGGTGGTCCAGGGCCCGCTGATCAATGCCGCCGCGGTGGAGAAGGTCGAGGCGCACATCGCCGACGCTCTGGCCAAGGGCGGCCGCCTGGTCACCGGCGGCAAGGCCCACGCCCTGGGTGGCACCTTCTTCGAACCCACGGTGATCGCCGATGTCAGCGAGGAGATGCGGGTCGCCCGCGAGGAGACCTTCGGCCCGCTGGCACCGGTGTTCCGCTTCGAGACCGAGGAGCAGGCCATCGCCATGGCCAACGCCACCGAGTTCGGTCTCGCCGCCTACTTCTATGCCCGCGACTACCGCCGCATCTGGCATGTGATGGAGGGGCTGGAGTATGGCATGGTGGCGGTGAACGAAGGGATCCTCTCCACCGAACTGGCCCCCTTCGGCGGCGTCAAGGAGTCAGGCCTCGGGCGCGAGGGTTCCCACCACGGCCTGGATGAATTCACTGAACTAAAATACGTGTGTGTCGGCGGCCTGTGAGCGACCGCCACCCAACCACCCAGGAGGCAACATGACCAACGCTGAACTCAACGACCTCAAGAAGCGCTATGTCGCCAACGGCGCCGCCAGCCCGGCGACCCAGTTCGCCGACCGTGCCGAGAACGCCCTGATCTGGGACGCCGACGGCAACCGCATCATCGACTTCGCCGGCGGCATCGGCGTGCTCAACATCGGCCACCGCCATCCCAAGGTGGTCGAGGCGGTCAAGGCGCAGCTCGACCGCGTGATGCACACCTGCCAGACCGTGATGCCCTACGAGGGCTACGTGAAGGTGGCCGAGCAGCTCAGCCAGGTCACCCCGGTGCGTGGCCACGCCAAGGTGATGCTGGCCAACTCCGGTGCCGAGGCGCTGGAGAACGCGGTCAAGATCGCCCGCGCCGCCACCGGCAAGAACAACGTGATCTGCTTCGACGGCGGCTACCACGGCCGCACCTTCATGACCATGGCCATGAACGGCAAGGTCGCCCCCTATGCCGCCGACTTCGGCTCCATGCCCGGCAACGTCTTCCGTGCTCCCTACCCGGTGCCCTACCACGGGGTCAGCGAGGATGAGGCGATCCGCGGCCTGAAGATGGCGCTCAAGACCGACGCCAACCCACGCGACACCGCGGCCATTGTGCTCGAGCCGGTGCTCGGCGAGGGCGGCTTCTACCCGGCGCCGGCCAGCTTCCTCAAGGCGATCCGCGAGATCTGCGACGAGCACGGCATGCTGATGATCATCGACGAGGTGCAGTCCGGCTTCGGCCGCACCGGCAAGATGTTCGCCATCGAGCACAGCGGCGTCGAGCCCGACATCATCACCATGGCCAAGAGCATGGCCGACGGCATGCCGATCTCCGCCGTGGTGGGCACCGACGTGCACATGGACGCCTCCGGCCCCAACTCCCTGGGCGGCACCTACACCGGCAGCCCGGTCTCCTGCGCCGCGGTGCTGGCGGTGCTGGACGTCTTCAAGGAGGAAGCCATCCTCGAGAAGAGCCAGGCGCTGGGCGAGAAGCTCGGCAAGCGCTTCGAGAAATGGCAGCAGCAGTTCGACTGTGTCGACAACGGCCGCCACATGGGTGCCATGGCCGCGGTGGACATCGTCTCCGACAAGGCCAAGCACACCCCGGATGCCGACCTGGCGGCGGCGCTGTGCAAGCGCGCCCGCGAGAAGGGACTGATCCTGCTCTCCTGCGGCCTCTACGGCAACACCATCCGCTTCCTGATGCCCGTCACCATCGAGGACGAGGTGCTGGAAGAGGGACTGGCCATCGTCGAGGAGTCCCTCAAGGAGCTGGTGGGTCAGCCCGCCACCGCCTGATCCCGGCGACCTCACCCGACCTCACCGCCCGGCCATGTGCCGGGCGGTGCTCGTTGGGCCCGGCGAATCCAGTCACGTCACTCGAGGCTAATCCGGCGACAGGCCCCGGAGCGCCGGACCGTCGGGGAGGCGCTGTGAACCCATCCCTGGGCGCTACCAATGCCATCCATGGCATAGGACCTCCCCTTCGGCCTGTCCCCGGCGCCTCTCACTTGGGAACGAGACTCTTGCCAGACCACCGCCCAGCCCGGAAGATAGCGGCGTCCACCGCGAGGCCATAGCGTGATACTTAGAACTCTCTCCCTGCTGCGCTCCCTCCAGGGCGCCCGCGACACCGCCGACGAGGCCCGTGGCCGAGTGCAGCAGGCCAGCGACTACCGCTGGCTGCGCGACCAGCTGCGCCACGGCGCGGTGGTCGACGAGGCGGCACGCCTCGCCGACGGCACCCCGGCGCTGGCCATCGCCCTCGCCTACCCGGCCACCGCCGGGCGACTGGCCGGCGGCCGCTGGCCCGAGGATCCGGAAGCCCGCGA
This sequence comes from Halomonas shengliensis, assembly GCF_900104135.1. GTDB lineage: Bacteria > Pseudomonadota > Gammaproteobacteria > Pseudomonadales > Halomonadaceae > Halomonas > Halomonas shengliensis. The sequence goes on from NZ_FNIV01000008.1 coordinate 155,555, forward strand.
GCGCTGCCACGTGGCCGGCAGCCACGCCTGCCGCGCCGCCGGGGCGCCGGCCTACCGCACCCTGGAGAGCCTCTCCCGAGGCGTTGCGGAAGGCGCCATCGCCGTGCTGCGCGACGCCGCCCGCTTCCAGTACCTGCTGGAGCGCGATGCCCTCGAGCTCGCCTGGCGGCGCCCGCAGCGCCTGCCGGCCGGCCTCGCCGCCGCCCTGCCCGAGACCTCCGGCGCCAGCGGCTGGTTCCTGCTCACCCTGCGCGTCCCCGGCACCCAGCCGCCGCCACGTCTCGGCGGCACCTGGCTCGACGAACGCCTCGACCGCTACCGTCGCATCCTGCCCCGCTCCGGCTGAGCGGGCACCCCGCCACGCCCTCGCCCTGCCGTTCGCGGCACGCCCCCAGCGCCGCGTCGCGCATGCGGCAAATCGCCGACACCCTGCTACGCTGGAATAACGTAAGACGCGAGTGACGGACGACTCCGGCCACACAATCACAACAACGGCTCGGTGCCAGGGAAGCCGGTGCCTGCCCGCCAGGAGCAGTGCCATGACGAAACTCCCTCCCGACACCCGGACCCGCGGCATCCACGAGCTCTACGCCGAGGATCCCGAGGCAGCGGATCGCCTGCTGTGGGACCGCGAGGTCGACCCGGTGACCCGCCGCGGCTTCCTCAAGCGCTCCAGCCTGCTGGCCATGGCCGCCGCGGTGGGTGGCTCCATCCCCTTCGCCGACCGGATGCCCGGTGGCCTGATCCCGGCGGCCCTCGCCCAGAGCGAGGAGCCCTTCACCCTCGAGGGCAAGGAGGGGCTGACCGTCCTCAACGATCGGCCCATCAACGCCGAGACCCCCGCTCACCTGCTGGACGATGACATCACCCCGGCGAAGCACATGTTCGTGCGCAACAACGGCATACCGCCCGAGGTGGAGAGCATCGACGCCGACACCTGGGAGCTGGAGATCGCCGGCGAGTCCTGCGCGAATCCCCAGACCTTCACCATCGCCGACCTCAAGGAGCGCTTCGAGCACCACACCCTTCAGCTGCAGGTGGAGTGCGGCGGCAACGGGCGCAGCGAGTACGTGCCCTCGGCCAGCGGCAACCAGTGGACCACCGGCGCGGTGGCCTGCCCCACCTTCACCGGGGTGCGCCTGCGCGACGTGCTGGAGGCCTGCGGGATCAAGGAGGACGCCGTCTATATCGGCTACTACGGCGCCGACCGTCACGCCAGCGGCGACCCCAACAAGGAGGCGATCTCGCGCGGCGTGCCCATGGAGAAGGCGCTGGAGGACGAGTCGCTGATCGCCTGGGCGATGAACGGCGAGGACATCCCCTACCTCAACGGCTACCCCCTGCGGGTGGTATGCAGCGGCTGGCCGGGCTCGGTCTCCGGCAAGTGGCTCAAGCGCATCGTGATCCGCAACCAGAAGCACGACGGCACCAAGATGGGCGCCCCCTCCTACAGCGTGCCCAAGCACCCGGTCGCCCCGGGCAGCGTGGTGCCCGAGGAGGACTTCGTCACCATCCAGTCGATGCCGGTGAAGTCGCTGGTTACCTTCCCGAAGTCCGGGATCGACCACGCCCTGGGCGAGACGATGACGGTGCGCGGCCACGCCTGGGCCGGCGACCTGTCGGTGAAGGAGGTGCATGTCTCCATCGACTTCGGCGCCACCTGGCAGAAGGCCGAGTTGAAGGAAGCCCCCAACCGCCTGGCCTGGCAGCGCTGGACCACCGCCGTGGAGTTCCCCGAGCCCGGCTACTACGAGGTATGGGCCAAGGCCACCGACGAGGAGGGGCGCTCCCAGCCCATGGTCGTCCCGGGCTGGAACCCCAAGGGCTACCTCAACAACGCCTGTCACCGCATCGCGGTCCAGGTGGCCTAGGAGGTTCCCATGACGCCGTTACAGACGCTCGCCACGGCCTCCCTGGGGCTGGCCCTGATGACCCTGCCGCTGGCGGGGATGGCGCAGGAGGCGCCGGAGAGCGACCCGGAGACCGGCCTGGTGATGGCCGAGGGGTGGGAGACGGTGCGCAGCAACTGCACCGCCTGCCACTCGGCCAGCCTGGTGACCCAGAACAGCGGGACCCGCAACCACTGGGAGTACCTGATCCGCTGGATGCAGGAGACCCAGGGGCTCTGGGAGTTCCAGGAGGAGACCGAGGCGACCATCCTGGACTACCTGGCCGAGTACTATGGCCCCAAGGAGGACACCCGGCGCCCGGCGCTGCCCCGCACCCTGATGCCGGACAACCCCTACCCCACCGTCGCCGACTCCGGCTGACACGCCACCCACCCACCGACGCGACCAGGCCCCTTGCGAGGGGCCTGGTCGCGCTCAGGGTCAGGGAACGGGGAAGCGCTCAGGGAATCAGCACCGCCGCCCCGGAGAGGCGCCCCTCGCGCAGGTCGTCGAGGGCCCGGTTGGCTTCCTGAAGGGGGTAGGCGCGAGTCTCGGTGCGGATCGGCACCTCGGGAGCCAGGGCCAGGAACTCCTCGCCATCCTGGCGGGTGAGGTTGGCCACCGACTTGACCGAGCGCTCCTCCCACAGCAGGCGATAGGGGAAGCTCGGGATGTCGGACATGTGGATGCCCCCGGAGACCACCACTCCGCCGGGGCGCACCCGGGAGAGGGCGGCGGGCACCAGGTCGCCCACCGGGGCGAACAGCAGGGCGGCGTCCAGGGGCTCCGGGGGCGCCTGGTCGCTGCCGCCGGCCCACTCGGCGCCCAGCCGGCGGGCGAAGGCCTGGGCGGCCTGGTCTCCCGGGCGGGTGAAGGCGAAGACCCGCTGGCCGCGGGACAGCGCCAGCTGGATCAGGATATGGGCGGCGGCGCCGAAGCCGTAGAGGCCGATACGCCTGGGCGCCTCTCCGCCCGCCAGGCGCCAGGTGCGGTAGCCGATCAGCCCGGCGCAGAGCAGCGGCGCGCTGGCCTGGGGGTCGCCGCCGTGGACGGGGAAGCAGTAACGGGCATCGGCCACGCAATACTCGGCATAGCCGCCGTCGCGGGTGTAGCCGGTGAAGGCGGCGCGCTCGCAGAGGTTCTCCTCGCCGCGGCGGCAGGGGGCGCACTCGCCGCAGGTCCAGCCCAGCCAGGGCACGCCCACGCGCTGGCCGAGCGCCAGGCCGCTCACCCCCTCGCCCAGGGCGGTGACCTCGCCGACCACCTCGTGGCCGGGCACCAGCGGCAGGCGCGGGTCGGGCAGCTCGCCGTCCACCACGTGCAGGTCGGTGCGGCACACCCCGCAGGCCAAGACCCTGAGCTGCACCTCGCCGCGGGCTGGCTCGGGGCGCGGCAGGATCTCCAGTCGCAGCTGCTGGCCGGGGGCGTGCAGGCGCATGGCGCGCATGGTCTCGCTCATCGGGCGTCTCCTGTCGATGGATCCTGTCCGGGGGCCCTGTGCACGGTTGCTGTCCACGGACCCCAGGGACTCAGCCGACAGCATAGCCGAGGCCTCAGGCGACGACCCTGACCTCGTAGCCGGTGTACTTGCGCAGGTTGACCACCCCCGTGTCGAGGATCAGGTACTGGCCCTTGAGGCCCAGCAGGGTGCCGCCGACCTCGGGGGTCTTGTCGAGGTTATGGGAGACCACCTTGGTGGGGTACTCGAGCACCGGATAGGACAGGCGCACCGGGGCCTCGTCGAGGGGACGGATGGCGTCAGCGCCGAAGCGCTCCTGCAGGCGGGCGATCCCTCCCTCCAGACGCGCCAGCAGGCGATCACGCTCGGCGGGCAGGTCGAGCTCGGCGGCCTCGCCCTTGAGCATGGCGCGCCAGTTGGTGCGATCCGAGACCGCCTCCTTGAAGAGCGTCTCCACGAAGCCCGACTGCTGGCGGGTGTCCACGGCGAAGATCGGCAACGCCTGCACCGCGCCCTGGTCGAGCCAGCGGGTCGGTACCTGGGTCGCCCGGGTGATCCCTACCTTGAGGCCCGAGGCATTGGCCAGGTAGACGACATGCGGCTGGAAGCAGTGGCGCTCGGCCCACTCGGGTTCGCGGCAGGTGCCCGCGAAGAAGTGGCAGGTCTCCGGCTTCATGATGCAGGTGTCGCACTGGGCCAGCGTCTTGAAGCAGGGGTAGCAGTAGCCCTGGGCGAAGCTCTTCCGGGTCGCCCGGCCACAGTGGGCACAGGCGATGGCCCCGCCCCAGGCAAGGGAGAGCGGCTTGCCGAGTCGTTCGTTGAGGTCGAGGCGCGACGCGCCGGCGCGCAGGGTATAGCGGGCGGGCTCACCGCCCTGTCCCGGGGCAATCGCCATCTTGGTCAGGCAGCCCGTTACCTCGGCGGCGGCGGCGATGGACTCAGTCACGGCCGGCATCCCTGGCCAGGCCCGCCAGGGCGGGGTCGACGTTCGCCCCGCTGCTGGCGCCACCACAGGTGCGCCGCTCCAGGTAGCCGACCCGCTCGCTCTCGGGCACCTGGTTCTCCACCTCATAGCGCATCACCGCCTCGAGGCAGAGCTCGGTCTGCTCGCGGGTCAGCATCCGCCCGTCGGGCCACTTGCGCAGGGAGACCGCCTGCTTGAGGCTCTGGTAGATGGCCGGGGTCATCTGCTGGATCATGCGCTCGAAGGTCATATCACTCATCGTCAATCTCTCCACGGGGTCGAGGCGTCAGCGCCGCCGGCGGGCGCGCGCGGAATAGTACCAGCCTAGGGCCAGGCCCACGACCAGCCCGCCCAGGTGGGCCTCGTTGGCCACGTTGCCGAAGCCCACCGCGCCGGCCATGTCGGTCATGGTGAAGACCATCCAGCCGAGCATGAATACCACCAGCATCTGGGGCACGAAGAAGCCGCTGCCGGGCAGGCGCCGTGACATCAGCCAGACGTAGCCCAGCAGGGCGAAGTCGACACCGGACATGCCGCCGAACAGTGCGGTGCCGGCGGCGTACTGGGCCAGGTTGCCACCGATACCGGCGGCGACGACCAGCAGCAGCATCCGCCCGCTGCCCTGCAATGCCTCCACCTGGCGACCGAAGTACCACAGCCACAGCATGTTGAAGATCAGGTGCATCCAGCCGAAGTGCAGGAAGGCCGGCGACAGCAGCCGCCACACCTGGCCCGCCGCCAGCGCCTCGGCCAGGGTGCCCACCGCCAGCCCACCCTCGGGGCTGATGCCCAGCGGCACGATCGCCAGCAGCGCGATCACCAGGTCGCCAAGGATCGCCATGGCGGCGAACACCGCCAGGCACAGCCCCAGGGTGGCGGCGGTGAGGGGCGCCTGGCGCAGCACCGGCGCCAGGTCGCCGCCATGGCGGGTGGAGCGCGACGCAGGGGCGTCGGGCAGCGGCTCGCCGCGCTGCCAGCGCCCCACCACCTCCCGCAGCGCCTCCTGCTGGTTGGGGTCCGCCAGCCAGAGCATCTGCCCCTCGGCCTCCTCGGTGATGCGATGGCCGATGCGCGCCGCCCACAGGGCACGGCGCAGCTCGCGGGTGTCGGCATCGGCGGGCAGCAGCATCACGCGGTACATGGCATCACCTCGCGTCGCCGCCGCGTCAGGCGCGATGACGGACACACAGAAAAAATCCGGCGGAGGGGGCCGCCGGACAAGAGCAAGGGATCATTCAAGGGAACACCTACTCAGATGGCGGACGGCACCGGGAGTTCAGCCCCCGGCCCGATAATTTTGTAACGGTTTGTATCAATCGAGATCGATCTCCCAGGGCTGAGGCCTCACCCGCTCCTCGCGCGGCACCCGCAGCCACACGAAGCGGTCGGCATCCAGGCGACGCTCGCCGCTCCAGCGATAGGCCACCAGGCGCCCGAACTTCACCGCGCTGTAGTCCAGGCAGGCGATGTTGGGGGCGGGCAGCGCCGGGACCCCCTCGCACCAGTAGTGGCCGATGAACAGCGGGGGCTCCTCGGCACCATAGTGGCTGAGGCGCGCCCGCTGCTTCTCGGTCAGCGGGCGCTGCTCCAGGTCGCCCGGCAGGTTGTCGGGCTGGAACACCACATCGCCCCAGGTCTCGGGGTGACGCGCCCAGAAGTGGGCGCGGAAGCTGCGCCGGGTGAAGCCGTCGCCGGAGTGGATCTCCACCCCCAGCGGCAGGGGGATCTGGGTGCCACGGGTCAGGCGGTCGAGGATGCGGAACGCCGAGGTGCCGGGCGCCGTGGACTCCACCAGGAAGGCCTCGTCCAGGCAGCCATCGGGGCGACGCTTGCGGAGCTCGTCGATCAGCGGCTGGTCCCAGCAGGCGTGCACCACCCGCAGGCCGTCACGCTCCAGGCAGAGCGGGATCTCCATGAACCATGCCAGCGCCTCGTCCCACTCCTGGGGGTGGTCGCGGTATTGGTCGAGGGTCTCGCGGATCAGGCGGTTGTTGCGCGGGGTATGCGCCCGCAGCCAGTCGCGCCCCAGGCCGGCGGGGGCACGGTGGCAGTAGGTCAGGGCGTTGTACTCATGGTTACCCATGACGATATGCGCCTCGCCCTCCTCGACCATCCGCCGGGCGATCTGCACCGCCAGGCGGATGCGCGGCCCGCGATCCACCAGGTCGCCGAGGAAGATCACCCGGCGCCGCGGGTGGCGGTAGACGCCGCCGCGCTGGTGGTAGCCCAGCTTCTCCAGTAGCGCCGCCAGGGTGGCGCCGCAGCCGTGCACGTCGCCGATCAGGTCGTAGCCTTCGAGCCTCGCCCGGTGGTTCACATCAGTCTCCCAGGCGGTGGCTCCAGCCCAGCTTGCTGCGCAGGACCTCGTAGAAGTTGTGGCCCACCGGGTGTACCAGGTGCACCGTCTGGGGCTTGCGGCGGATCACCAGGACGTCGTCGGGCTTGGCCACCGCCCGGGTCTGGCCGTCGCAGCTGATGTGCGGGTAGGTCTGGTTGGTCTCGCCGATATGGATGCGGATCTCGCTGGCGGCATCCACCACGATGGGGCGGCTCGACAGGGTGTGCGGGAACATCGGCACCAGAGTCAGCACATCCAGCCGCGGGTGCATGATGGGGCCGCCCCCGGAGAGCGAGTAGGCGGTGGAGCCGGTGGGGGTGGCGACGATCAGGCCATCGCTGCGCTGGCTATAGACGAACTGGCCATCGAGGAACAGCTCGAACTCGATCATGCGCACCGCCTTGCCGGGGTGCAGCACCACCTCGTTCAGGGCATCGCCGCCGCCCATGGGGGTGTCGTCACGGTAGAGCTCGGCGTCCAGCAGGAAGCGCTCCTCCACCTCGTAGTGGCCGTCGAGCACCTCGCCGACCCGCGCCTCCAGCTCATCGGGAGAGATATCGGTGAGGAACCCCAGCCGACCGCGGTTGACCCCCAGCACCAAGGTGCCGCTGTGGCACAGGGTCCGTGCGGCCCCCAGCAGGCTGCCGTCGCCTCCCACCACGATCACCAGGTCGCACAGCTCGCCGAGCATGCGGCGGCTCGCCTCGGGGTGGCCATGGTCGAGCAGCACCGTGGCGGTGCGGTCCTCGATGATCACGTGCAGGCCGCGCGTCTCGAGGAAGCGCAGCAGCCGCTTCAAGGTCTCGACCACCTTGGCGCTGCCCAGGCGGCCGATCAGGCCGATGTTGCGGAAGGACGCCGCGCGCCCCTCGGGGGGTGTCTGTGGGGATGGCATGCCGGGGCCTCTCGCATCGCAGCGGGACATTATGGCGAGTGCGAAGGCCCCGGGCAAACGGCCTCAGGCCATGGTGGCGAGGCGCCGGCGTCGCACCCACCACTCGTTGAGCAGCAGGGCGGCGAGGATGATGGCGCCCCCCAGCGCCAGGCGGCCGAGGTCGGCGTCGCGATTCCAGATCACCAGGTTGACCACCAGGCCGGCCGGGATCAGGGCGTTGTTCATGATCGCCAGCGCCCCGGCGTCGACCCGCACCGCCCCGAGATTCCACAGGAAGTAGCCGAGCCCCGAGGCGACCAGCCCCAGCCACAGCAGCACGCCCCACTGCATCTCGCTGGTGGGCAGCGCCGCCGCGTCGCCGAGCAGCGCGAAGGCCGGCAGCGCCACCGCCAGGGCGCCGAGGTAGAACCAGGCGAAGACGCTGTAGCGCGGCAGCGAGGCGGGCAGTTCGGCGGAGAGCCGCCGATAGCCCACCTGCCCCAGGGCGAAGCAGAGGTTGGCGCCCTGCACCACCATGAAGCCCAGCCAGAAGCCGCTGTCCACGCCGTCGTAGCGGATCACCCAGGCCCCCAGCACCGCCAGCGCCGCCGTGACCAGGTAGAAGGGGGTGAAGCGACCGAACAGGACGTCATCCAGCAGGGTGATGTAGAGCGGCGTGAAGATGGTGAAGAGCAGCACCTCGGGTACCGAGAGCAGCAGGAAGGACTGATAGAAGAAGAGATACATCACCCCCAGCTGCACGGCCCCGAGCCCCATCAGTACCAGCCGCTGGCGGCCCCGCAGGCGTGCCGGGCGCAGGAAGGGCAGAAACACCAGGGCGGCCAGCGCCACCCGCATCAGCACCGCGAAGTAGCTGTCCACCTGGCCCGCCAGGTAGACGCCGATCAGCGAGAAGGAGAAGGCCCAGAGAACGGTGACGCCGACCAGCAAGCCCATTGGTAAACCTCAGTTATCAAATCAGGTTGACCAATCCTACCGCCCGTCCCCGCCGCTGCCAAGCGCACCGTGCGCGAGGTGCCCCTGGACCCGCCGCCAGGCGTAGATCGCCCCGGGAATCCAGCCCAGCAGGGTCAGCGCCAGGCCCAGCGCCACCCGCCTCGGCGGCTCCCCGGCCAACGCCAGGGCCAGCGGCGGCAACAGCACCGCCAGGGCCAGCAGCGCGTGGCGCAGGGCCGGCGGTGCCTCGCGGGGCGGCTGGGCGGGAGCGGCGGCGGCCCGGTCGCCGCCGGTGGGCTGCGCGGGCGGCGTGAAGACCCCCACGGCGTCATCGCCGGCGGCGCGCGCCTCATGGTCCAGGGCGCGACGGTGGGCCTCGCGGTCGATCTTCTGGGTGATCGCCTCGGCCCCCTCGGCCAGGTCATCGTGGTAGCGCTCCCACTCCTCCCAGTCGAAGGGCGTGCCGGCCCGTGGGCGATGGTCACCCGCCTCCCGGGCCCGGGACCAGGCCTTCTCCTCCAGGGTGTTGGGCCGCTCGCGGTCGCGCTCCCCGTCAAGCCCCTGTCGGGCGAGATACTCGCGTGCATCCATGGTCCGTCTCCCGCAGTGAATAGATGGGTGATCCTGAGTTGGAAACGGGTGGACCGTCGCGGGTTCCCCGCCGTCGAGGTGACAAGCGTTGAAGCGCCGCCACCACCAGTAGCGGACAGCGCCGCCGGGTCGACTATGCTGAGGGCAAACCGGCACAAGGAGATCCGCCATGCCCAACAAGGCCCCCACCATCGTGCGCGAGATCATGTCCCGCGACTGCTATCGGGTCACCGGCAAGACCTCGGTGTCGACCCTGGCCGAAGGCCTCTCGCTGCACCGCCTGCCCGGGGTGCCGGTGGTCGACGACCACGACCACCTGATCGGCTTCATCTCCGAGCAGGACGTGATGGGCAAGGTGCTGGAGAGCGCCTACCTCAACGACGAGCCACCGCTGGTCAGCGACCTGATGCGCCATGAGGTGCTCTCGGTGTCCCCCACCAAGAGCATCACCGACCTGGCCCAGGAGATGCTCGGCAACAAGCCCAAGGTCTACCCGGTGGTTGAGCAGAACCGCCTGGTGGGCATCGTCACCCGCCGCGACGTGCTCAACGCCATCCTGCGCATGCGGCATCGCTGAGCAGGCTGTCACACCAGGCTCTCTCGTCATAGCCCATCGTCTCGCCACAGCAGGCCGTCACGACGCCCCGCCGCCGCGGGGCGTCGGCGCGTCCGGCCCCGACGCGACAGTCACCCAAAAAGAAGGCCGCCTCGAAGGAGACGGCCAAGATGCGATCGAAACTGCCAGCGGGCAACAGTGTTAGCGACTGCTATCGCGACTGGCGGTACAGGATCAGACAGCGTGAGACGAGAAAGTTCGCGGCGTCGGCAAATTTTTCTTTTCCGCCAGGCAAAAGGGTGTCCCCGGGCTTGCATCGCTAAGGGGCTGGTTTTACTATCGAATCGACTCGCGGGTGTAGCTCAATGGTAGAGCAGAAGCTTCCCAAGCGTGCGACCAGCTCGGTCGCGTAGGTACGTCAGGCCTTCTCAGGCACGTTGAGATCTGAGGAAATCGGCATTATACCTAGCCCGGCAACACTGCG
>NZ_FNIV01000002.1 GCF_900104135.1 Halomonas shengliensis
GCGACGTAGAGCGGACCCTCGATGGTGCGCGGGGTGCCACCGGTGCGCTTGGCCTCGGCGTCGATGGCGTCCTGGCGCATGTCCAGGAAGTGGTCGAAGCCCAGGCCCGGGGAGAGCAGGCCGAACTGGGTCTGGCTGCCCAGGGCGTTGAGCAGGTTGACGGCGGACCAGTACTCCTCCTGGGTGACATCGAAGTCGTCGATCAGCTTGAACAGGTCGGAGATCAAGCGATGCACGATCTGCTTGGAGCGCTCGTTGCCGCCCTCCTGGTCGAAGCCGGCGATGGTCTTCAGGAAGTCCTGGACTTCGGGGGTGTCGAAAATCTTCACGGTCATGATGGGTATCCTCTTGGAATCTCTTCTTCTACCCGTCAGCGACGGGAACTGGCGTGATTCATCCGTGACTCAGGAGTCGTCCTCGCGGATGGAGGACGGATGGCGGCACAGCGGCTTGACGCTGATCTCCATGTAGGGGAAGAGCGGCAGGTTGCTCACCAGCTCCTGCAGCTCGGCATTGTCCTCGACGTCGAAGATGCTGACGTTCGAGTAGCTGCCGGCCACGCGCCACAGGTGGCGCCACTTGCCCTGGCGCTGCAGGTCCTGGGCGTAGGCCTTCTCGGTGGCCTTGATCTCGGCGGCCTGCTCGGCCGGCATGGACGGGGGCAGCTTGACGGTCATTTCCACCTGAAACAGCATGGCTCGATCCTCCGGTTGTCGTGTCGTGTTCTTGCTTGCCGCGCTCGGCGGGCACGCCTGGCGCGATCTCCTGCGCGATGCCTCAAGAGCGGGCGTAGTGCGCCAGCTTGTCCTCATCCAGGGCGATGCCCAGTCCCGGACCGCTCGGCAATGCGACGCCAAAGTCATCGTAGGCCAGCGGCTCGGCGACGATGTCGTCCTTGAGCAGCAGCGGGCCGAACATCTCGGTACCCCAGGCCATCTCCGGCAGGGTCGCCCAGGCGTGCAGGGAGGCGGCGGTGCCGATGGTGCCCTCGAGCAGGGTGCCGCCGTAGAGGCCCACCCCGGCCGCCTGGGCCAGGTGCGCCAGCTCCAGCACGCCCTGCAGGCCGCCTGACTTGGCGATCTTCAGGGCGAAGGCGCCGCTGAAGCCGCCGGCGATCAGGTCGAGGCCGTCACGGGCATCCTGCACCGCCTCGTCGGCCAGCATCGGCACGTTGAAACGGTTGGCCAGGCGGATCAGGCCGGCGTGCTCGCGGGCAGGGATGGCCTGCTCGATCAGCTCGATGCCGGCGTCCTGCAGGGCCTGGATGCCGTAGACCGCGGTGGACTCGTCCCAGGCCTGGTTGACGTCGACGCGCACCCCGGCGCGATCGCCCAGGGCCTCCTTGATGGCAGCCACATGGCGCACGTCCTGCTTGACCGGGTTGGCGCCGATCTTGAGCTTGAAGTCGCAGTGGCGACGCTGCTCCAGGCGCAACAGGGCCTCGTCGATGTCCTTGGCGGTATCGCCGCTGGCCAGGGTCCACAGCACCGGCAGGTGCTCCTGACAGGCGCCGCCCAGCAGTTCGGCCACGGACAGCCCCAGGCGCTTGCCCTGGGCGTCGAGCAGCGCGGTCTCCAGCGCCGACTTGGCGATGGCGTTGCCGCGCGCGCTGCGGTTGAGGCGGGCACGCAGGGCGTTGAGGTTGCCGGAGGGCTGGCCGATCAGCAGCGGCGCCAGGTAGGTGTCGATGTTGGTCTTGATGCTCTCGGGGCTCTCGGGGCCGTAGGCCAGCCCACCGATGGTGGTGCCCTCGCCGAGCCCCTCGATGCCATCGGAGTGGCGCATGCGCACGATCACCATGGTCTGGCAGGCCATGGTGGTCATGGAGAGCTTGTGCGGACGGATGGTCGGCAGGTCGACCAGCAGCGTCTGGATGGATTCGATCACGGATGACATGGCGGCTCCCGCTCGGGTATTCGGTGATTGGGTGGCAGTTTGATTGCAGCGAGAAGACGTAACCAATATTGTTTGGGTGGCCCGCCATACCCTGGAGGTATCATGGAGCTGCGCCATCTGAGGTACTTCTGCGTGGTCGCCGAAGAGCTCAACCTGACCAATGCGGCCGAGCGCCTGCACATGTCACAGCCGCCTTTATCAAGACAGATCAAGCAGTTGGAAAAGGAAGTCGGGGCCGAGCTCTTCGAGCGCAGCTCCCGCGGCCTGCGCCTGACCCCCACCGGGCAGTTCTTCCGCCAGCACGCCCTGCAGATACTGGAGAAGGTGGATGTCACCCTGGAGGCCACCCGGCGCATGGCCCGAAGCAAGCGCAGCCTGTTCGGTATCGGCTTCGTGCCCTCGGTGTTCTATGGGCAGCTGCCGCTGCTCGTGCGCGATTTGCGACAAAAGGATAATGTCGAGCTGACCCTGGCCGAGCTGACCACGGTGCAGCAGATCCAGGCGCTCAAGGCAGGGCGCATCGACATGGGCTTCGGTCGTCTCAGGATAGACGACCCCGACGTGGAGCAGGAGGTACTGTTCGACGAGCCGTTGATCGCCGCCCTGCCCTGCGGCCATCCGCTGGAGGGTACCACCCCGAGCCTCGAGGAGCTGGCCCGCTACCCATTGATACTGTTTCCCGCCAAGCCGCGCCCGAGCATGGCCGACATGGTGCTGGGCCTGTTCCGCCGCAAGGCGCTCAAGGTGGAGGTGGTGCAGGAGGCCAACGAGCTGCAGACGGCGTTGGGCCTGGTCGCCTCGGAGGTGGGCATCACCCTGGTGCCGGAACAGGTCAAGCGCGTCCAGCGCGACGGCATCAGCTACGTCTACCTGGCCGATCCGAGCCTGACCTCCCCGGTAATCTGCAGCCGCCGTCGTGGCGAGCCCCCCTCGGCGGTGATGCAGGAGGCCGACGCCATCCTCGAGGTGCTGGTGGAGAACCGCCGCAGCGGGCGCTACCCCTGACGCGACGACGCCCCGGGACCGTCTGGCGGCCCCGGGGCGGCATGCGTCCGTGGGTACGACCTACCCCAGTGACTCGTAGGGCAGCCCCACGTAGTTCTCGGCGATGGTGGTCAGTCCCGCCTCGGAACTCGTCACGTAGTCCAGCTCGGCCTGCTGCATGCGGGTGTTGAAGTCCTCCTCCTCGGAGAACTTGTGCAGCATGGAGGTCATCCACCAGGAGAAGCGCTCGGCCTTCCAGATCCGCTTGAGGCAGGTCGCCGAGTAGTTGGGGATCAGGTCCGTGCGCCCTTCCTGGTAGACCTTCACCATCAGCCGGTAGAGGGTGTTGACGTCGCTGGCCGCCAGGTTGAGCCCCTTGGCCCCGGTGGGCGGCACGATATGGGCGGCGTCGCCGACCAGGAAGAGGCGGCCGTACTGCATTGGCTCCACCACGAAGCTGCGCAGCGGGGCGATGCTCTTCTCGATGGAGGGACCGGTGACCAGCTTCTCGGCCACGTCGTCGGGGATGCGGCGCTTGAGCTCCTCCCAGAAGCGCTCGTCGGACCACTCCTCGACCTTCTCGTCCAGGCCCACCTGGATGTAGTAGCGGCTGCGTGTCGAGGAGCGCATGCTGCACAGGGCGAAGCCACGCTCGTGGCGGGCATAGATCAGCTCCTCGGCCACCGGCGGGGTGTCGGAGAGCAGGCCCAGCCAGCCGAAGGGATAGACCTTCTCGAACTCCTTGATGCGATCCGCCGGGATCGACTGGCGCGAGATCCCGTGGAAGCCGTCGCAGCCGGCGACGTAGTCGCAGTCGAGGCGATGGGTCTCGCCATCCTTCTCGAAGGTGACGTAGGGGCTGTCGCTCTCCAGGTCATGGGGCTGGACGTTGTCGGCCTCGTAGATCGTGGTGGCACCGATCGACTCGCGCGCCTCCATCAGGTCACGGGTGACCTCGGTCTGGCCGTAGACCATCACCGTCTTGCCGCCGGTGAGCCCGGCCAGGTCGACGCGCACGCGCCGGTTGTCGAGGGCCAACTCGACGCCGTCGTGCACCTCGCCCTCCTCGTCCATGCGCCGGTCGACGCCCGCCTCGCGCAGCAGGTCCACCATGCCCTGCTCCAGCACGCCCGCACGGATGCGGCTCAGCACATACTCTCCGGACTTGCGCTCGAGGATGACGTTGTCGATGCCCTGGCGGCTGAGCAGCTGGCCTAGCAGCAGGCCAGAGGGGCCGGCGCCGATGATCGCGACCTGTGTCTTCATGGGAAACTCCGTGCGTTCGATCAGGGTGAACAAGTGTTCGCTATGTGGATTGTATTTTTCACTGAAAAACCGCCCCGCTTAAGGCAATATTGGCAGTGTTATCTGGACAATCCCAATATCATCCTCCATCTTTGGTCGAAGCCGTTCCCCGGGGAGGCCCCATGCCCGATGCCGCCGTTCCTGTCTTCAAGCTGTATGGCGAGACCCGCCATTGGCCCACGCCCGACCTGCTGCACTGCGAATCGATCCCCGAGCGAAGCCGCCTGCACGACTGGCGCATCCAGCCCCACCGCCACAGCGACCTGGTGCACCTGCTCCACCTCTCCGGCGGCGAGGTGGAGCTGGAGCTCGAGGGCAGCCTGCACCGCGGCCGCGCGCCACTGCTGATCGTGGTGCCGGCCCTGTGCATCCACGGCTTCCGCTTCTCACCGGACACCCAGGGCCACATCATCACCCTGGCCCGGCCCCTCGGCGAGGCGCTGGCGAACCGGCTGGGCGAGGCCGCCGCCATCCTCAACCGGGCGGCGCCCTACCCGCTTGGCGAGCCCCAGGCACGGCGCATCGCGCGCCTGGTCGCCCAGGTCGACGAGGAGTACCGCCACCCCGCCCCCGGCCGCGAGAGGCTGCTGGGCGCCCTGTGCGACGCCCTGGTGGTGGAGGCATCGCGCCTGGCCGCGCCGCCGGGCGATGCCGCCCGCCCCCCGGGCCCGCGTCGCGAGGCGCGCTCGCTGCGTCACCTGAAGCACTACCAGGCGTTGATCGAGCAGCAGTTCCGCCAGCAGCCCAGCGTCGAGCGCTTCGCCGAGCAGCTGGGCATGACCAGCGCCCACCTCAACCTGCTGTGCCGACGCCTGGCCGGGCGCAGTGCGCTACAGCTGCTGCACGAGCGCCTGCTGCTGGAGGCCAAGCGCCAGCTCACCTACACCAACATGACCGTCGGCCAGGTGGCCGACTCCCTGGGCTTCTCGGAGCCCGCCTACTTCACCCGCTTCTTCAAGCGGCTGACCGGCTTCTCGCCCCGGGACTTCCGTCGCCGCCAGCCCGAAACCGCCGACTGAGACGACTCCCCAAGTCCCCCGCAACGACGACGCCCCCGGCAGCCTTGCTGCCGGGGGCGTCGTGGGGGTGTGACCGAGGGCCGCTGGCGCGCGTCAGCTCGCCACGGCCATCGCCCTGTGCTCGAAGGCCGCCGCGTTGGGACAGAAGGCGCGGCACACCTCCCGGGACGCCCCGGCGCGCATCGCCTTCCAGCAGCGCCCCACCGCCGGGCAGCGGTTGCACACCCGCTCGAGCTCGGCATAGCCGCTCGGCTCGCCGTCGAAGGCCTCACGGGTCAGCGTGAAGCGGGCCATCATCTCGGGCATCAGGGTCTCGGCGGGGATCAGGTCGCGCTGGCCGGCAGCGTTCAGGGTGCGGGCCACCTCGCGCTCGAAGCCCGGTACCATTGGCGCCTTGAGGTCACGCACCAGGGCGCGGTACTCGACGCTTGCCTCGTGGCGCATGCCCTGTACCACCTGGGGCAGGCTCGCCTCGAAGAGCCGCTGTTCGAGTCGGGCCAGCCAGCCCTGGCCTTGGGTCTGCTTGTCGCTCATCTCGCACCTCCATCGGGCCCGCCGGCACCACCGGCCACCCATCGTCATTGGTCTGTGGTCAGCATGGCCCCATGCGTACCGGCTGCCAAATGAGGATTCGGCGCACCTCTATAACTCCATGGTTATGCCAATCCCCCTCGCCCCTACAGCAGGAACAGCGTGGTGAGCACCGGGAAGGCGATCAACAGCGCCAGGCGCAGGAAGTCCGAGACGATGAAGGGTGCCACCCCGCGGAAGATCTCGCCCAGCCCCACGTGGGGCGCCATGGCCTTGATCACGAAGACGTTCATGCCCACCGGCGGGGTAATCAGCCCCAGCTCCACGGTGAGCACCGTGATGATGCCGAACCACACCGGATCGATGCCCAGCGACTGAATGATCGGGAACACCACCGGCACCGTGATCACCAACATGGCGATGGCATCCATGAACATCCCCAGCACGAAGTAGAGCGCAAGGATGCACAGCACCACCACCAGCGGCGACAGCTCCATGCCGTAGAGCAGGTCGGTGATCGAGAAGGAGATCCGCGACACCGAGATGAAGTAGCCGAGCATCTCGGCCCCCACCAGCATGAAGAACACCACCGTGGAGAGCGCCAGGGTCTCCTGCACGCTGCGCCACAGCTCGGCACCGCGCATGCCCTTGGCCAGGGCGTAGAGCAGGGTGGCGAAGGCGCCGACGCTGGCCCCCTCGGTGGGGGTGAAGGCGCCGAAGTAGATGCCCAGGATCATCACCAGGAAGACCGCGAAGAAGGGCACCAGCCCCGTCAGCGAGGCCAGCTTCTCCCGCCAGGCCGTCGGCTCGCCGGCCACCGCCAGCGACGGCTTCAGGCGCATCACCACGGTCACCGTCAGCGCGTACATCGCAAGTCCCATCAGCCCGGGCACCAGGCCGGCCATGAACATGTCGCCCACCGACTGCTCGGTGAGGATGGCGTAGATCAAAAGCGCGATGGAGGGCGGGATCATGATCCCCAGGGTGCCGCCGGCGGCGAGTGCCCCGGTGGCCAGGCCGCGATGGTAGCCGTAGCGCTCCATCTCCGGCAGGGCGACCCGGGTCATGGTGCTGGCGGTGGCCAGCGAGGAACCGGAGATCGCCGAGAAGATGCCGCAGGAGCCCACCGCGGCGATGGCCAGCCCGCCCTTCCAGCCGCCGCAGATCACCCGGGTGGAGTGGAACAGCTTGCCGGCCATGCCGGAGTGGGCCGCCAGCACCCCCATCAGGATGAACATCGGCACCGCGCTGAAGCTGTAGTTGGAGAGCACCTCCACCGGCACGGTCTTGAGCTGGGCGATGGCGGCGTCCCAGCTGATCACCTGGGCGAAGCCCGCCACCCCGACGATCAGCATGGTCAGCGCCACCGGCACGCGCAGCGCCATCAGCAGCAGCAGCAGGCCCAGGCCGATGGCCCCGATCATCTCACTCCCCATGACTCACCTCCCCCTCGGCCCCGAACAGGGCACCGAGCAGCGCGTGGATCAGGGCCCGGACGCCCAGCAGCAGGCTGAGCACGGCGGCGGTGGTGTAGATCGGCCCCATCGGCAGCCGCAGGTCCTGGGTCACCTCGCCGTGGCGGGCCGCCGCGGCGGCGGAGTCCACCAGGCCGAGGCACAGGATCAGGCCGAGCGCCGCGAAGCCCAGCAGGTAGACGCCCTGCAGGCGGTGCTTGAAGCCGGGCGAGAGGCCGTGGGAGAAGGCCTCCACCACCACCTGGCTCTTCTCCACGTTGGCGGCCATGGCCGCCAGCAGAGAGCAGAGCATCAGGTAGCTGACCAGCTCGACGCTGCCCAGCAGGGTCACCGCCACCGCGCCGTCGCTGAGCCGGTCGAGGTAGCGCGTGGCCACGTCGACGATGGTCACTCCCAGCATCGCGATCAGGGCGACGCCGGCGATGACACGACAGACGAGGGCCAGCCAGTGGCTGGCCCTCTCCAGGATCGACCGCATCATCCCTTACCCCTGCTCGGCGGCGCAGGACTCGCTGGCGGCCAGCGCCGCCTCGTAGACCTGGCGACCCGGCAGGCCACGCTCCTCGAGCTCGGCCAGGTAGCTGTCGATGCCGGCCTGCAGCGGCTGCTGCCAGTCCGGATGCTCCAGGGGGTTCTCGATCTCACGGATGGTGTGGCCGGCGTCACGGGCCTCCTGCTTGCCCTCGACGTCCAGGCGGTCGAAGACCACACCGGCGTTCTCGGCCCAGCGCATGCCGGAGTTGGCGTCGATCACCGCCTGCTGCTCGGGGGAGAGGCCGTCATAGGTGCGCTGGTTCATGGTGGCCACGAAGATCAGCGTGTAGAAGGGCACCTCGGTGTGGTAGTTGACCAGCTCGTTGATGCGGAAGCCCTTCAGCCCCTCCCAGGGGAAGCTCAGGCCATCGATCACGCCACGCTGCATGGCGGTGTAGATGTCCGGCGCCGGCATGCCCACCGGGCTCGCCCCCATGTTCTCCAGCATCTCACCGGCCACCGCGGTGGGACGGCGGATGCGCAGCCCCTCGAGGTCGGAAGGCACCTGCACGTCGGTGTCGATGGTGTGGATGCCACCCGGGCCGGTGGTGAAGAAGAACAGCGGCCGGGTGTCGGCGTATTCCTCGTCGAGGTGGCCCTCATCGTAGAGGGTCTGCAGCACGCAGGCGCCCTGGGTCGCGGTGGTGGCCACCCCGGGCAGCTCGACGATCTGGGAGAGCGGGAAGCGCCCGGCGGTGTAGCCCTGGGCGGTGGCGCCGATATCGGCGATGCCGTTGGCCGCCGCCTCGTAGAGGGAGTCGGGCTTGGCCAGGGTGCCGGAGGGGAACATCTCCACCCGCAGCTCGCCGCCGGACTCCTCCTCCAGGGTGGCCGCCCACTGCTCGAAGATCTCCTGGTTGACCCCGGAGGCGCCGGGCCAGAAGTGCGCCATGCGCAGGGTGGTGGAGGCCTGGGCGGCGGAAGCGGCGGTCAGGCCGGCGATGGACGCGGTCAGCAGGCAGCGAGTCAGGACGCGTTTCATGGGAGTCCTCCGGGGCGTTGTTGTCATGGGCTTGGTGTCATGGACTTATCGAAAGTTCGCATCCCGAATACACGTTCGGGACAAGGGCAAGCTACCCCACTCTCGGGGCCCTGAAAAATGGACCTTGGTCTAGGATAGGGCGCCCGCCGGCGATACGCCCATGCCCCGACAAACGCAAACGCCCCGACCAGGACAAACCGTCAGTAAAGTTGGACGATTCGCATATTCCCGTCGAGGCGTCGTGTTTCCGGGCGCCCGAGCCCACCCCGGCAAAAGGCCGGAGGGCCGGCTCGGCTCAGTTGGGTTCCACCATGAAGCCGGAGAAGAAGGCGTCGAGCGCGTCGAAGCCATCCAGCGGCAGCACCAGGGAGACGTACTGGTCGGGGCGCACCACCACCAGGGCGCCGGCGCCGCGGTCGATGCCCCGCAGGTCGAAGATGTCCTGATCCGTCCCCAGCACCGGCGCATGGGCCTTCTGGTAGTCCTGCAGGCCGAGAGGCCCCTTGTGCGGCTTGAGCAGCGCGTGCATGTCGGCCCAGTCCACCTCGAGGTGGGACTGCTGGATGATGCCGTGGACGTCGAAGATGGCATCCGGATCGGCCCCCTTGGGCGTGAAGCGGCGGATCGGCGAGGCGTCGCTGGCCAGGTAATCCATCAGGGCGTTGAAGCGTGAGCTGGGGCTTCGCGGGTCGACCATGTCGGCGAAGGCGTAGAGCCGCCAGCGGCCGTCGGCACGATGCACGTGCCCCAGGTGCACCTGCTTGGCATCGCCGAGCCGGATCACCTCGGCGGAGTGGAAGCGGCGCCCGGGCGGGAAGCCGCTGGCCAGATGCAGGTGGCGATCGTCGCCCGTAAGCAGGGCCGGGGTGTAGTGGGTGGCGAAGCCGGCGGTGAACTCGCTGTTGGTGACGAACTGGCGCTGCACCTCGGCCAGCCCCTTCATCGCGGCCTCGGGGTCGTCGGAGTCCTGGGCGGCGCCGATCGCCCGCGACCAGCGGGTATCCATCTCGATCAGGTTCTCGGCGATGACATGGCGCTCATCGTTGTAGGTGTGCAGCAGGCTCGCCGGGCTGCGCCCCTCGAGCACCGAGATCAGTTTCCAGCCCAGGTTGAAGGTGTCCTGCATCGACACGTTCATGCCCTGACCGGCCTTGGCGGTGTGGGTGTGGCAGGCATCGCCGGCGATGAAGACCCGCGGGGTGCGACTCTCCACCTGGTCGTCATCGACGTCGTCGAACTTGTCGGTGACCCGGTGGCCGACGCGGTAGACGGAGAACCAGGCGGTCTCCTTCACCTCGAAGGTGTAGGGCGCCAGCACCGCCTGGGCCTTGGCCAGCACCTCCTCCTTGGTCAGCCAGGCGTCCGGGGCGATGTTGCCCATGTCGACGTAGAGCCGGACCATGTAGCCGCCCTCGCGGGGAATCAGCAGGATGTTGCCCGCCTCGGCGGACTGGATGGTGCACTTGAAGCGGATGTCCGGGAAGTCGGTCACCGCCAGCACATCCATCACGCCCCACGCCTTGTCCTCGCCGTGGCCCTGGGGCACACGTCCGATGGACTCGCGCACCACGCTGTGGGCGCCATCGCAGCCGACCACGTACCTGGCGCGCACCGTCTTCTCGCCCTCCGCGGTCTTGAGCCGGACCGTGACGCGCTCGTCCGGGTTCTCGGGGACCTTTACCTCGAGGGTCTCGTGGCCGTAGTCGACCCCCAGTCGGCTGGGCGAGTTGTGCATGTACTCGAGCAGGAAGTCGAGCAGCCGTGCCTGGTTGACGATCACGTGGGGGAACTCGGAGAGGCCGTCGCGCACGTCCTGGACGCGGCCGAGGCGGGTGATCCGCGACGTGTCGCCGGGGGCCGGCCCCCAGAAGTGGGTCTCGTTGATCCAGTAGGCCTCGGTGGTCAGCTTCTCGGCGAGGCCGAAGGCCTCGAACATCTCCACGGTGCGGCAGGCGATGCCGTCGGCGCGCCCCACTTCCAGCGGCCCGTCGGCCTTCTCCACCACGCGGGTGACGATCTCCGGGAAGGTCGACAGCTGGGCCGCCAACAGCAGTCCCGCCGGGCCGGTGCCGACGATCAGCACGTCGACCTCCTCCGGCAGCGGGCCCTGCACCTCACTGCGACCTTCGGCCACGGGCTGGATCCGGGGGTCGCCGCTGCGGTAACCGTCGAGGAAGTACTGCATCTTTCTTCTCCATCCCGCCTGTCGCGGGTCGTTGTTGGGGTCCATCAGGGGTCGGGGTCTGTCCGCTGCGGCAATCCGCCACGGCAATAATGATCAGTATTGTGATCAATATTGCGGCGAACAATACGACTTTCCGCCAAGGCCGCCCGTCGATGCCCCACCCTCGGGTCACGGCGACTCATCGCGATATCGACCTTCGGACCATTGCTCACTACTGTGATGATCACAATACTGACGCAGATCAAGGAGTGACCACTTCCTTGCCCATCGCCCCCGACCACACGACAAGCGAGCCGACAATGACAACCACCACACGCCACCCGCTGCGTCGCCCCCTGACCCTGACGCTGCTCTCCGCCTCCCTGCTGGCCGCCAGCGCCCCGGCGCTGGCCAAGGAGCTCAGGCTCGGCATGATCACGCCGCCCCAGCACATCTGGACCCAGACCGCCGAGAAGTTCGCCGAGAGCGTCGCCGAGCGCAGCGATGACGAGCTGAGCGTCGCGCTCTTCCCGTCGGGCCAGCTCGGCGACGAGTCCGCCATGTTCTCCCAGATGGAGACCGGCCTGCTGGACATGGGCATCATGACCGCGGCGCTGACCAGCCAGCGCGAACCCTCCATCGTCGGCTGGTTCACCCCCTTCCTGTTCGACAGCGTGGCGCAGGCCGCCAAGGCGACCGAGACCGAGGCCGCCCGGCTGATGCTGGACAACCTGGAGAGCAAGGGGTTGCACGCCTTCGGCTACACCTTCGCCGGCATGCGTCACATCCTGATGCGCGACCAGCACGTGACCCGCGCCGAGGATGTCGCCGGCAAGAACATGCGCATCATCCCCTTCGCCGCCATGAACACCTGGTGGCGCGCCATGGATGCCCGCCCCACCCCCATCAGCCTGCCGGACGTCTACCAGGGCCTGCAGAACGGCATGCTCGACGGCGTCGACATCGACCTGGACGCTCTGGTCGGCTCGGGCTTCTACGAGGTGGCGGAGTACCTGACCCTGACCAGCCACATGGCCTTCCCGGCCGTCTCGGTGATGAGCCAGGCGACCCGTGCCTCGCTCTCTGAGGAGGAGCGCGAGATCATCGACACCGCCATGCAGGAGGCCCTGGCCTGGGGCATCGAGGCGCAGATCGAGGCCGAGCAGCGCAACCTCGCCACCCTCGAGGAGCGCATCGACGTCTACACCCTCGAGGATGCCGAGGGCGTCTTCGCCGAGGCCAACCAGGCCTTCGCCGAGCGCTTCGGCGACCACCCGCTGATCCAGGCCTTCCAGCAGCAGGCCGCCGAGCGCCTCGCGGCCGAGTGATGCCACCGGGGCGCCGCCGCGCCCCGACGCGCACCGAAGGAGTCCCCATGCCGTCTCGACCCCTGACCTGGCTGAGCCGGGCGAGCCGCCGCCTGGCCGCGCTGGAGCAGGCGCTGTGCAGCCTGCTGATCGTGGCCTTCGGCGCCCTGCTGATCGCCAACGTCTTCGCCCGCTACGTACTCAACAGCCCGCTCTACTTCGCCAACGAGCTGGCGGTCTACATCCTGATCTGGATGGCCTTCCTGGCCGTCTCCATCGCCATCCACCATGACCAGCACGTGCGCCTGACCATGCTGGTG
The DNA here is from genome assembly GCF_900104135.1 of Halomonas shengliensis. Lineage (GTDB taxonomy): Bacteria > Pseudomonadota > Gammaproteobacteria > Pseudomonadales > Halomonadaceae > Halomonas > Halomonas shengliensis. Next base: position 12,518 of record NZ_FNIV01000002.1, read on the forward strand.
GGCCTGCTGCCGGCCCCCGCCCAGCGCGCCTGCTACTGGCTGACCGAACTGCTCTGCGTGGCGATGCTGGCGGTGATGCTGTGGTACGCCATCGGCTGGCTACGCTCGCCGTCGGTGACCTACGACATCGCCATCACCCTCGACTGGCCCAAGTGGCACTTCTACCTGATCGTGCCGATCTTCTGCGCCACCTCCCTCTTTCACCTTATCGCGCGCCTGCCCGACCGTTCCCGTACGGTCTTCAGCCTGCCCAGCGACGAGGAGTGACCCATGACGCTCGCCGCCTTCCTGCTGCTCATGCTGCTCGGCATGCCCATCGCCTTCGTGCTGCTGGGCGCCACCTTCACCTTCATCATCGCCTCGGGCAACTTCCGCCTGCTGGAGAACCTGCCCCAGGTGATCTTCGGCTCGCTGGAGGTCTTCGACCTGCTGGCGATCCCGCTCTTCATCCTGCTCGGCGAGATCATGAACGAGGGGGGCATCACCCGGCGCATCATCACCGCCGCGCGCGCCTGGTTCGCCTGGGTGCCCCACAGCATCGCCTACGTCTCGCTGACCTCGAATCTGATGCTCGCCTCGATCATGGGTTCCGCCACCGCGCAGATCGCCATCATGAGCCGGGTGATGACCCCGGAGATGGAGCGCGACGGCTACGACAAGGGCTTCGCCGCCGCCCTCACCGCGGGGGCCGGCCTGCTCGGCCCGATCATCCCGCCGTCGATGGTCTTCATCATCTACGGCGTCATCGCCCAGGTCTCGATCGGCGCCATGTTCATGGGCGGCATCATCCCGGGGCTGGTGCTCTTCCTGCTGATCAGCGGCCTGATCGCCCTGGTGGCCAGGCGCGCCCACCGCAGCGGCGGCGCCGAGAAACGGCGCATCCCGCTGTGGGGCGCGACACGCGGCGCCCTGCTCACCCTGAGCATCCCGCTGGTGATCGTCGGCGGCATCGCCTTCGGCGTGGTGACCCCGACCGAGTCCGCCGCCGTGGCGACGCTGATGGCGCTGATACTCGGCGGGCTGTTCTTCCGCGAGCTGCGCTGGGGCCAGTTCCCCGGCGTGCTGGCCAGGACGGCACGCAACACCGCCATCGTGCTGTTCCTGATCGCCGCCGCCAAGGCCTTCAGCTGGGTGCTGGTCTACAACCAGATCCCCCAGCAGGTGGCCGGGCTGATGCAGGGCACCACCGAAAGCCCGGTGGTCTTCATGCTGCTGGTGTTCGTGATGCTGATCCTGGTGGGCATGGTGCTCGACGGCATCGCCGCGCTGATCATCCTGGTGCCCATCCTGCTGCCGGTGGCCCAGCAGAGCTACGGCATCGACCCCATCCACTTCGGCATCGTCACCTGCATGACCCTGAGCCTGGGGCTGCTGACCCCGCCGGTGGGGGCTGGTCTCTACGTCGCCTCCGCCATCAGCAACGTCAGCCTGCCGCGCATCACCAAGTGGATCTTCCCCTTCGTGCTGGCGGCTTGCCTGGTGATCCTGGCCACCATCTTCAGCCCAGGGCTGGTCAGCGTCTTCCGCTAGGCACCGCCCCGGGATGGTAGAATACGTCCTGACGATCCACCCGAAGCGCCGGGGCCCTTCCCATAGCGGCCCCGGCGCGCCAGCAACCGGCAGCCCCCATGCAGACACCCGCCCCCCATGCAGCGCCGTCTCGCGAGCCCCGGGATGGCGCCCTCTCGACGGCCAGCGCCCTGCCCGGCAACCTGCTGCGGCGCTGCCACCAGATCAGCGTCGCGATCTTCCTGCGCAAGTGCGAGGCCTTCGAGCTGACCCAGCTGCAGTACATCATCCTCTGCGCCCTGGAGGAGAAGGGGGCGATCGACCAGATCACCCTGGGCGGGCACACCGCGCTGGACCGCAACACCGTGGCCGTGGTGGTGCGCAAGCTTGAGGAGCGCGGCCTGGTGAGCCGCGACCGCAACCCCGAGGATCGCCGCTCGATGCTGGTGAGCCTGACCGCGGAGGGCCGCCGGCTACGCCACGCCGCCGAGCCCGCCGTGGCCGAGGTACAGGAGGCGCTGCTCGCCCCCCTCGACGAGGAGGAGCAGGAAACGCTCTGCCGGCTGCTGCAGACCGTGGCCGACGAGAACAATCACCTGAGCCGGGTCCCCGTGCGCCAGGCGGGCTGAGTCGCCGCGTCGGACTCGTCGCCCAAGCCCTAGGAGAGGCCGCAGCAGGCCTTGAACTTGCGCCCGCTGCCGCAGGGGCAGGGCGCATTGCGGCCGGGCTTGAGGCGCTCTAGCACCGGGGTGCCGTCCAGGTAGGTCCAGCGCCCCGCCTCGCGCACGAAGCGCGAGCGCTCCTCGAGTACCGCCCAGCGTCGCCCCTCGCGGAAGGTGGCACGGAAGTGGACCCAGCCGCTCTCGCCCGCCTCGCCACTGTCGAGGATCTCGAGGCGCTTCCAGGTCGTCGTCGCGTCCCGCTCAAGCATCGACGGCCGGGTGCTGGGGTGCCAGGTCGAGAGCAGGTAGTCGGTCAGCTGCAGCGCGAAGGCACTGTAGCGCGAGCGCATCAGCGCCTCCGGGGTCGGCGCCGGCTCTCCGCCGTGGTAGCGACCGCAGCAGTCGGCCAGCGGCCGCCCGCTGCCGCAAGGGCAGGTGGTGGGACTCAGCATGCCTTGCCCATCTCCATGGCGGGTTCGGGCGAGACCCCCTGGGCCAAGGCCGCCTCCCGCTCCACGCCCAGGGCGCGGCGGAAGGCCGGACGCCGCTGCAGGCGCTCCCAGTAGGCGGCCACCGGGGGCTTGAAGCGCTCGGCGAGCCCCACATGGCTGGCCAGCAGCAGCGCATACCCCACCGAAACATCGGCGGCGGTGAAGCGCCCCGCGCACAGGAAGGGCTCGCGCTCGAGGCGCGGCGCCAGGGTGCGCAGGCGCGACAGGCACCAGCGGGCATAGTCTTCCACCACCTGGGGCTGGCGCCGCTCCGGCGGCTCGAAGTGGCCGTAGCGCAGCACCAGGGTCTGGGGGAAGGTGAGGGTCGCCTCGCCGAAGTGCAGGAAATTGAGGTAGTCGCCATAAGCGGGCTCGTCCGGCGCCACCTCCAGCCCCGCCTCGGGCAGCCGTGACGCCAGGTACTGGCAGATGGCCGCGGACTCGGTCATCACCACCTCGCCGTCGAACAGCGCCGGCACGGTGCCCAGCGGGTTGAGCTCGAGAAAGGCCTCGTCATGCACCCGCGGCGGGAAGGGATGCATCACCAGCTCATAGGGCAGCCCCAGCTCCTCCAGCAGCCACAGGGGGCGGAAGGAGCGTGCGCTGATACAGTGGTGGAGCTTGATCATGGCGGTATCCAGGCAACGGTCTTACGGTCATGGTGCCCCGAACGCCGCGGGTCGCGAAAGCCCCTCTCCCTCACCAGTCTAAAGACGCCGAACCCGCCACTTGGGCGGGTTCGGAAAGTTGCCATCAAGACAGCGGGCTCACTCCCACTCGATGGTCGCGGGCGGCTTGCTGCTGACGTCGTAGGTCACGCGGGAGACGCCGCTGAGCTCGTTGATGATGCGGTTGGAGACCGTCTCCAGCAGCTCGTAGGGCAGGTGGGCCCAGCGGGCGGTCATGAAGTCGATGGTCTCCACGGCGCGCAGGGCGATGACCCACTCGTAGCGGCGGGCGTCGCCGACCACGCCCACCGAGCGCACCGGCAGGAAGACGGCGAAGGCCTGGCTGGTCTTGTGGTACCAGTCCGCCTTGTGCAGCTCCTCGATGAAGATGGCGTCGGCCTCGCGCAGGATGTCAGCGTACTCCTTCTTCACTTCGCCGAGGATGCGCACGCCCAGGCCCGGCCCCGGGAAGGGGTGACGGTAGACCATGTCGTAGGGCAGGCCGAGCTCGACGCCGAGCTTGCGCACCTCGTCCTTGAACAGCTCGCGCAGCGGCTCGACGAGCTTGAGCTTCATGGTCTCGGGCAGGCCGCCAACGTTGTGGTGGGACTTGATGACATGCGCCTTGCCGGTCTTGGCGGCGGCGGACTCGATGACGTCCGGGTAGATGGTGCCCTGGGCCAGGAAGTCCACGCCCTCGATCTTGGCGGCCTCGGCGTCGAAGACGTCGATGAAGGTGTTGCCGATGATCTTGCGCTTGGCCTCGGGGTCGGACTCGCCCTCGAGGCGCGAGAGGAACTGATCCTCGGCGTCGACACGGATCACCCGCACGCCCATGTGGCGGGCGAAGGTCTCCATCACCTGGTCACCCTCGGCCTTGCGCAGCAGGCCGTTGTCGACGAAGACGCAGGTGAGCTGGTCGCCGATCGCCTTGTGCAGCAGGGCCGCCACCACCGAGGAGTCGACGCCGCCGGAGAGGCCGAGCAGCACGTGGCGGTCGCCCACCTGGGCCCGAACGCGCTCGATCTGGTCCTCGATGATCTGGGCCGGGGTCCAGTTGCACTCGGCCTGGCAGATGTCGATCACGAAGTGCTCGAGGATGCGCTGGCCCTGCAGGGTGTGGGTCACCTCGGGGTGGAACTGCACACCGAAGAAGCGCTTCTCCTCCCAGGCCATGGCGGCGATAGGGCAGCTCGGTGTGGAGGCGGTGACGGTGAAGGCGTCGGGCACGCGGGCCACCTTGTCGCCGTGGCTCATCCACACGTCCAGCAGGCTCTTGCCGGTCTCATGGTCGACATGGTCGGCGATGTCCTTGAACAGCGCGGTCTCCTCGTCGAGGCGGATCTGGGCGTAGCCGAACTCGCGGACGTGGGAGCCCTCCACGGCGCCGCCGAGCTGCTCGGCCATGGTCTGCATGCCGTAGCAGATGCCCAGCACCGGCAGGCCCAGCTCGAACACGCACTGGGGGGCGCGCGGCGAGCCGAGTTCGGTGACCGACTCCGGGCCGCCGGCGAGGATGATGCCGTTGGGGGCGTACTCGCGGATCTCGGCCTCGGTGATGTCGAAGGCACGGATCTCGGAGTAGACGCCGATCTCGCGCACGCGGCGGGCGATCAGCTGGGTGTACTGGGAGCCGAAGTCCAGGATCAGGATCTTGTGGGCGTGAATGTCGGTCATCAATCTGGTCCTTAACCCGCCCGGTAGTTGGGGGCTTCCTTGGTGATCTGCACGTCATGCACGTGAGACTCGTTGAAGCCGGCCCCGGTGATCTGCACGAACTGCGGCTTGGTGCGCATCTCCTGGATGTCGCGGCAGCCGGTGTAGCCCATGGAGGCGCGCAGGCCGCCCATCAGCTGGTGGACGATGGCGCCCATCATGCCCTTGTAGGGCACGCGGCCCTCGATGCCCTCCGGCACCAGCTTCTCGGCGCCGGCGTCCTTGTCCTGAAAGTAGCGGTCGGCGCTGCCCTGGCTCTGGGACATGGCGCCCATGGAGCCCATGCCGCGGTAGGCCTTGTAGGTGCGGCCCTGGTAGAGCTCGATCTCGCCGGGGGCCTCCTCGGTGCCGGCCAGCAGGCCGCCCACCATCACCGCGCTGGCGCCGGCGGCGATCGCCTTGGCCAGGTCGCCGGAGAAGCGCACGCCGCCGTCGGCGATCAGCGGGACGTCGTAGGGGGCGAGCGCCGCGGCGACGTTGGAGACCGCGGTGATCTGCGGCACGCCGACACCGGCCACCACCCGGGTGGTGCAGATGGAGCCGGGGCCGATGCCCACCTTGACGGCGTCGGCGCCGGCCTCGGCGAGGTCACGCGCCGCCTCGGCGGTGGCGATGTTGCCGCCCACCACCTGGATACGCGGGAAGTGCTCCTTGACCCAGCGCACCCGGTCGATCACGCCCTTGGAGTGGCCATGGGCGGTATCGACGATGATCAGGTCCACGCCGGCCTCGGCCAGGGCCGCGACGCGGTCCGGGGTCTCGGGGCCGGTGCCCACGGCGGCGCCAGCCAGCAGGCGGCCGTCGGCATCCTTGGCGGCATGGGGGAAGGTGCGCGCCTTCTCGATGTCCTGGAAGGTGACCAGGCCACGCAGGCGGAAGGCGTCGTCCACCACCAACATCTTCTCGACCCGGTGCTCCTGCATCTTGCCCTTTATCACGTCGAGGCCGGTGCCCTCCGGCACGGTGACCAGGCGCTCGCGTGGGGTCATGATGTCGGCGACACTGTCGCCGTGGTTGGGCTGGAAGCGCATGTCACGCTCGGTGACGATGCCCACCAGGGTCTCGCCCTCGACCACCGGGAAGCCGGAGAAGCCGTGCTCCTCGGCCATGGCCAGCAGGTCCTCGAGCTTGGCCTTGGGACCCACGGTGACCGGGTCCTTGACGATCACGCTCTCGTGCTTCTTGACCTTGCGCACCTCGGCGGCCTGGTGGGCGATGGTCATGTTCTTGTGGATGATGCCGATGCCCCCTTCCTGGGCCATGGCGATCGCCAGGCGCGCCTCGGTCACGGTATCCATGGCCGCGGAGAGCAGCGGGATGTTGAGGTGAAGGTCGCGGGTCAGGCGAGTCCGCAGGCTGACGTCCTTGGGCAGGACCTCGGAGTAGCCGGGTACGAGAAGGACGTCGTCGAACGTCAGGGCTTCTTGGGCCATACGTAGCATAGTCGGCACACCCAGTGGGCTGGTGGGAGGAGGGAGGTGAAGTTAATCCCCCATTATAACGGGTGGAGGCGCCACTCGTCACGGGCAGCGCGTCCTTCGTTCTTGCCACGCGCCCGAGCCCTTCGCGCCGGCCGCATGCTAGGCTGGGCTCATCGCCCAGTGACGAGTCGCCGCCATGCCCGATGCCGCCCCGCTCTCCGTCAGCGAGCTCAATCGCCACGCCCGCCAGTGCCTCGAGGGGCGCTTCGGCGAGGTGTGGGTGGAGGGCGAGCTCTCGGGGGTGTCGCGGCCGAGCTCCGGCCACGTCTACTTCACCCTCAAGGATGACAGCGCCCAGCTGCGTGGCGCGCTGTTCCGCCAGCGGGCGCGCTTCGTGGGCGCGCCGATGCGCGACGGCGACCGGGTCAAGGTGCGCGGGCGGCTGTCGATCTTCGAGCCCCGCGGCGACTACCAGCTGATCGTTGATGCGGTGCAGGCGGCCGGCGTGGGCGAGCTGCTGGCGGCCTACGAGCGCCTCAAGGCGCGGCTCTCCGCCGAGGGGGTGTTCGCCAACGCCCGTGCCCTACCCTGCCCGCCGCGCCACCTGCTGGTGGTCACCTCGCCCAGCGGGGCGGCGATCCGCGACGTGCTGGCGGTACTCGCCGCGCGCTGGCCGCTGACCCAGGTGACGCTGATCCCGGTGCCGGTGCAGGGGCGCGAGGCGGCGCCGGCGATGATCTCGGCGCTGGGCCTGCTCAACCGCCAGTCGGCGCTGGACCCGGCCCGCGACGCCGTGCTGCTGACCCGCGGCGGCGGCAGCCTGGAGGACCTGTGGGCCTTCAACGACGAGCACCTGGCCCGGGCCATCTTCCATTCGCGACTGCCGGTGATGTCGGCGGTGGGCCATGAGGTGGACGTCACCCTGGCCGACTTCGCCGCCGATGCCCGCGCGCCCACCCCCTCCGCCGCCGCGGAGCGGCTGGTGCCGGACCGCCGCGAGCTCGTCGGGCGCCTGGCGACCCTGGGCGAGCGCCTGGGCCGCGCCACCCAGGCCCGCCTGGACGGCGAGGGCCAGCGGCTGGACCACCTGCGCGCCCGGCTGCGCCACCCCGGCGAGGGGCTGGCGCGACAGCGCCAGGCCCTCGCGCAGCAACAAGGACGGCTGCGGCGCGCCATGCGGCTACGCCTGGCGGAGGAGCGCCGTCGCCAGGCGCAGCTGGCCCGCCGCCTGCTGGCGCATCCGCCCGAGCGCCAGCTGGCCCAGGCCGAGCAGCGACTGCAGGCGGTGCGGCGACGCCTGGCCACCGCCGCGCCGCGGGAGCTCTCCCGGCATCGCGAGCGGCTGGCCGGGGTGGTACGCGAACTCCAGGCGGTCAGCCCGCTGGCGGTGTTGGGCCGCGGCTATGCGATCCTCGAGGACCGCGATGGCCGGGTGGTACGCCGCGCGGCGGACACCGCCCCCGGCGAGCGGCTGGCCGCGCGCCTCGGCGAGGGTCGCCTGACCCTCGAGGTGCTGGAGCGCGACAACACACCGCAGGACGAGCCCTCATCGACTCAATAGATTATGGAATATGGTTATCCCATAAAAACCTATCCATGCTGGAGTCGCTAAGCTTAGTCACAACGAATCTTGACGCGCTCGGCCAGATGCCGTTTCGTCGTCTGTCTCAACCGCCCCCGCCGCCGGCGAGGGCCCATCACCACGCAACAGGGAGTATCCCCATGTCTCTGCGCATCAACGACGTCGTACCGGACTTCGAAGCCGACACCAGCCAGGGCCCCATCCGCTTCCACGAGTGGCTCGACGGCCAGTGGGCGATCCTGTTCTCCCACCCCAAGGACTTCACCCCGGTGTGCACCACCGAGTTCGGTGCGGTGGCCAAGCTCGGCGAGGAGTGGAAGAAGCGCAACACCAAGGTGATCGGCGTCTCGGTAGATGGCGTGGAGGAGCACAAGGGCTGGATCCAGGACATCGCCAGCTACGCCAGCTGCGACGTCGGCTTCCCGATCATCGCCGACGAGGACCTCAAGGTCGCCAAACTGTTCGACATGCTGCCGGCCGACGCCTACCTGCCGGACGGCCGCACCCCGGCGGACAGCGCCACCGTGCGCTCGGTGTTCATCATCGGCCCGGACAAGCAGCTCAAGCTCTCCATGACCTACCCGATGAACGTCGGCCGCAACTTCGCCGAGGTACTACGCGCGCTGGACGCCCTGCAGACCGCCAACGGCGAGAACGTCGCCACCCCGGCGGACTGGACCGTCGGCCAGGACGTGATCATCCCCACCAGCGTCTCCGACGAGGACGCCAAGGCGAAGTACGGCGAGTTCGAGACCGTCTTCCCCTACCTGCGTCGCGCCAAGCTGCCGCAGAAGTAAGCGACCCGGCATTCGCCATCGCCTCCGACCCCTGCCCTTCGGCAGGGGTCTTGCGTTGGGCGGGCGTCAGCGACCCGGCTTGAAGGCGGAGGGCTCCAGGTCGTGGCGCCCCAGCAGCTTGTAGAAGTCGGTGCGGTTGCGCCCGGCGATGCGCGCCGCCTGGGTGACGTTGCCCTCGGTGAGCTTGAGCACCTTGATCAGGTAGCGCCGCTCGAAGGCCGCCCGGGCGTCGTTGAAGGTGGGCAGGGCCTGCTCCTCGGCGGCCAGCGCCTGGGCCACCAGCGCCTCGGGGATGATGGCGGTGCTGGTCAGCGCCACGCACTGCTCCACCACGTTGACCAGCTGGCGCACGTTGCCCGGCCAGGCGCTGCCCGCGAGCAGCTTCAGCGCCTCCGGCGAGAAGCCCTTGACGAAGGGCTTGTGGCGCTCGGCAGCCTGGGTCACCAGGTGCTTGGCCAGCAGCGGCACGTCCTCGGCGCGCTCCTGGAGCGGCGGCAGGCGCAGGTTGACCACGTTGAGGCGGTAGTAGAGGTCCTCGCGGAACTCCCCCTCGGCCATGGCGCGATCGAGGTCGCGGTGGGTGGCGGAGATCAGCCGCACGTCCACCGGCACCGAGGTGGTGGAGCCCAGCGGGCGGATCTGGCGCTCCTGCAGGGCGCGCAGCAGCTTGACCTGCAGCGGCAGCGGCATGTCGCCGATCTCGTCGAGGAACAGGGTGCCGCCGTCGGCGGCCTGGAAGAGCCCGCGGTGCTCGCTCACTGCCCCGGTGAAGGCGCCCTTGGCATGGCCGAAGAGCTCACTCTCCAGCAGCTGCTCCGGCAGCGCACCGCAGTTGAGCGCCACGAAGGGCTTGTCGGCACGGCGGCTGGCGCGGTGGATGGCCCGCGCCATCAGCTCCTTGCCGGAGCCGGAGGGGCCGGTGACCAGCACGCTGACGTCGGAGGCGGCGACCATGCGCGCCTGCTCCAGCAACCGCTCCATCTCGGGGCTGTGGGTGATGATCTCGGCGCGCCAGGCGTCGTCGCCCTCGGCCACCACCCCTGGTGTCTGGGCCAGCGCCTCCTCGATGGCGGCGAACAGCTCGTCGCGGTCCACCGGCTTGGTGAGGAAGCTGAACACCCCCTCGCGGGTGGCGGCGACGGCATCGGGAATCGAGCCGTGGGCGGTGAGCAGGATCACCGGCAGCCCCGGCACCTCGCGCTGTACCTCGCGGAACAGCGCCAGGCCGTCCATCTCGTCCATGCGCAGGTCGGTAAGTACCAGGTCGGGGCGGTTGACCTCCAGGGCGCGCAGCGCCTCGCGGCCGCTCTCGGCGGTGGTCACCCGGTAGCCGCGGCTCTCCAGGCGCATGCCCAGCAGCTTGAGCAGGCTGACGTCGTCATCCACCAACAGGATATGCGCCGCCTGCCGTCGGCCGGTGCCGCCGGCCGGCGCCACGCGGGTGGCGTCGGCGCGGCCTTGCAGGGGGAACAGGGTCTTCACGGAGTGGCCTCCCTCAGGGTTCGGACTGCTGTCGCAGGTTGATGCTGCGCTCGATGGCGGTGAGCGCCTCGAGCTTCTTCTCCAGCGCCGCCTTCTCCTCGGCCAGCTCGGCCTCGCGCGCCTCGTGACGGGCCACCGCCGCGCGGCTCTCGGCCAGGCGTGCGGCCCGGGCGCGCCGCCCCTCCAGCTCGTTGAGCCAGTAGCGCAGCAGCGGCTGCAGGGCGACCGGCGCGGTGGCGAGGTCGGCCTTGTAGAGCTCCGAGGCGCGTTCCCACTGGGACTCGCTGCCCCAGGCGAGGGCCACCGCCCGGGCGAGGCGCCGCTGCGGCAGCGACCCCTCCAGGCGGCCCAGTACGTCATCGCGCCAGGCGCGATCGCCGCGCTGGGAGGCCAGCCCGAAGGCCACCCACTCCGGCAGCAGGCAGTGGTCGTCGACGAAGTCCGGCAGTTCGGCACGGCAGCCGCCGGCCGCACCCTCGGCGGCCGAACGGTTGGTGGGCAACTCGAAGGGCATCCGAGGCAGCGCCTCGCAGCCGGCGAGCCAGGTCGCCGCCAGGCAGACCAGCAGGGGGCGAAGGCGAAGGGTCATGGCATCAGTTCCTTGCATGGGCGTCCGCCTCCAGGGCGGACTCACTGTTGTCGTGCGCCGGCGACGGCGTGGCGGCCGGCAGCGTCAACCGGAAGCACACCGCCAGGCGCGGGTCATCCACCAGCGCCAGCTCGCCGCCTTGGAGGCGCGCGCAGTCGGCGGCCACCGAGAGGCCGATCCCCGAGCCCTTGAGCGGCCCCTTGCGACGGGTCTGCCCCTGGTAGAAGGCCTCGAACAGCCGCGGGCGGTCGGCCTCGGCGATGGGCTCGCCGCTGTTGGCCACCTCCAGCTCCAGGCGGTCGCGGCGGCGCCGGGCACGGATGACCAGCTCGCCGCCATCGGCGCCATAGGCCAGCGCGTTGGAGACCAGGTTGTCCAGCAGGCGCATGGTGGCGGTGCGGTCCAGGGCCCACATCACGGGCCCATCGAAGCACTCGACCCGCATCCCCTTGTGGGAGAGCGCCAGGCGGTGCTTGGCCAGCACCTCCCGCACCAGGGTGGCCAGGTCGTGGCGGGCGATCTCCGCCCGGCGGCTGTGCTGGAGCAGGTTGTAGTCGAGCAGCTGCTCGATCAGCCGCTGCAGCTCGCGGCCGCTGCCGTCGATCAGCTCGAGGATCTCGAGCTGGCGCGGGGTGAGCTCGCCGGCCACGCCGTCGGCGAGCAATGCCGAGCCCTCGCGCACGCTGGCCAGCGGGGTCTTGAGCTCGTGGGACATGTGGCGCAGGAACTGCTGCTTCTCGGCCTCCAGCTCGTCGAGTCGCGACGCCAGCCAGCGCAGGCGCTCATCCAGCTGGACCAGCTCCGCCGGCCCCTGGACGGGCCGCGGAGGCTCGCTGCGGCTGCCGCTGCCGATGCGCAGGATGCGCCGCTCCAGCTGGCGCACCGGGCGGATGATCAGCCACGAGAAGAGCAGCATCAGCACCAGGCTGGCGGAGACCAGGGCGCCGGTCTGCCACCACAGCCGCCCCTGCACGCCCTGGGCACTCTCGCGGATCGAGTCGATGCGGGTGTCGATGCGCCGGTTGGTGGCCTGGCGGATCGCCTCGGTGCGCTGGGCGAACACCGGGAAGTCGGCGAGCCGCGCCTCGAACGCCTCCAGCGGTAGCCCGGGCAGCTCCGCCAGCTCGTCGAGCTGCCGCGAGAGCGCCGCCACGTCGGGGTCATCGGGGAGCAGGCGGCGCTGCAGCGCCAGCAGCTCGCGATACTCCGCCAGCCGCTCGGCGTAGATCTCCAGCAGGCTCTGCTGCTCGAGCACGGCGTACTGGCGGGCGCTGCGCTCCATCTCCAGGGCCAGGGCCCCCAGGGTGCGGGCGCGACGGGTCTCCTCCACCGCCTGGCGGGCACTGACGTCGGCCAGCCGTGAGAGCTCGGAGAGCGCCTGGGCGGCCTGGAACATCAGCACGGCCAGGGGCAACATCACGGTCAAGAACGCGATCAGCACGAGTTGCAACAGGGAACGGGGGCGCCAGCGGCGCACGGCGCGGGTGGTCATGTCCAGCGATCTTCGCAGCGGGCCGATGGGCGGGGCGGTGGATGGGGCTGCCATCATGTCGAACCTTCAGGATACCAGAGTTTGCTAAGGGGCCCCGGCCTCCGCTCCCGGCCCGGACCGGCGTCGAAAAAAAGGGCCGGCAGAGCCGGCCCAAGTACGCAGGGAACTGAAGGGTCTGGAAACGTCGACGCCGATCGGCCTGGTCCGTCCGGCGACTTCCCTTCCAGGCGGGCCGGGGAGGGCCCTCGAAGCCATGAGGCCACCCTGTGCCACCAGGGGCGGGTCGTCTCATGCGGCCGATGCGCCAGGCGCATCGCCCTGCTTCGTCGGTGGCGGCGTCGCCCGCTTGGGGCGCCGCCGCGCGATTCGATCCCCCGTGAGGGGGAGAGGCATCCATGCCAGGGCATCCTTGCCCCTTGGGGTACGCGTCCCTGAGCGTGTCGGTACCCGTCTCATCGCAACCTAAGTCACACATCGCTAGGAGCAGACGCTGATCGCCGGGGGAGCGAGGCACAGGGCAGTGTGGTTCCGCCCCCTCGGCGATCGAAAGCGGCTCGAGCCGTAATGAACCGCTTCCGTTTGCTCACCCAGAACATTGCGATCCGCGTGCCAAAATCTGGATTTCGTATAAATATCAGTTAGATAAAAATATCCAGCGGAGGCGAACGACGATCTCGAGGGAAGAAGGGGCAGGACATCGGGGCGTTTCTGTCGCCATATGGCAACGCCGAATGGAGGCGGGGCAATAACCCCTTTAATGTCATAGGGTTATGACGTCGCCTATCGGCGACGCCGCCACACAGGGTGGCGTCGCCAGGCGACAGCTCGCCGCTCTCAGCCCAGTGCCTTGACCAGCACCTTGGACTTGCGGGCGTGGTTGTAGGTGTCGCGGCGCAGCGGCGGCAGCGCCTGGAGGTCGGCCAGGCGGAAGCCGTGCTCGAAGAACCAGTGGGTGGTGTGGGTGGTCAGGGCGAACAGCGCCACCAGCCCCAGGCGCCGCGCCCGGCGCTCGATCTCGGCGAGCAGCAGCTCGCCCCGGGCGCCGCCGCGGTAGTCGTCGTGGACCGCCACGCAGGCCAGCTCGCCCATGGCGGCATCGTCGAAGCGGTGCAGGGCCGCACAGCCGATGATCATGCCGTCGCGCTCGATCACCACGTAGTCGTCGATCTCGTGCTCCAGGCGCTCCCGGGAGCGCGGCACCAGCATGCCGCGCCGCTCCAGCGGCTCGAGCAGCTCGAGCAGGCCGCCGATATCACGCAGCTCCGCCGGGCGCAGCTGTTCGTAGCGGTGCCGGGTGATCATGGTGCCCACGCCGTCGCGGGTGAAGAGCTCGCCCAGCAGGGCGTCGTGGTCGTGCCAGCTGAGCAGGTGGGTGCGTGCCACGCCATGGCGCGCCGCCCGGCAGGCGGCCCCCAGGTGACGGGCCAGCTCGCTGCCGGCGGGCGCCTGGTCGAGTAGCGGCAGGGCCTCGTCCGGGGTCAGCTGGCGCTGCAGCTGACCGCTGGCGTCGAACAGGCCGCTGGCCTCGCCGAGCAGGATCAGCTTGTCGGCGGAAAGCGCCATGGCGGCGTGCTGGGCCACGTCGGAGGCATCCAGGTCGAACACCTCGCCGGTGCTGGAGAAGCCCAGCGGCGGCAGCACCACCAGCGAGCCCTTCTCCAGCAGACCCTCGATGGCGGTGGCACGCACCCGGCGCACCTCGCCGCTGCGGTCGAAGTCGACCCCCTCGCGCACCCCCAGCGGCTTGGCCATCACCAGGTTGCCGGAGACCGCGGTGAGCTCGACGCCATGCATGGGGGTGTTGGGCAGCCCCAGCGAGAAGCGTGCCTCCAGCCACAGCCGCTGCTGGGCGGCGACCCGCTCGATGCAGGCCATCACCTCGCCGTCGGCGACCCAGCGCCCCTGGTGCTGCCCCGGGGAGACCCCCGCCGCCTCCAGCGCCTGCTGCACCTGGGGCCGGATGCCGAACACCACCACCAGCCGCACGCCGAGGGTGTGCAGCAGCGCCAGGTCCTGGATCAGCTGCTCGCCGCGCCCACGGGCCATCGCCTCGCCCTCGATCAGGATGACGAAGGTGCGTCCGCGATGGGCATTGATGTAGGGCGAGGAGTTGCGAAACCAGTCGACGAAGGGGAAGCGTGTATCCAAGGGCCGCTCTCCGGCAGCGGGTGAACGAAAGGCGCTGGGGCGCCACGACTATAGCAGAGCAACGAAAACGGCGGCACCACTGCCGTGGTACCGCCGATCAGCAAGATTTCCCCACTGAAGGAAGCTCGATTTACGTCGCGAGCGACGTCAGGCTGGCCGCCGCCGCAGCGCAGCCGCCGGAGTGTAGCCCGCTACATGAGGACGGCGAGCAGCGCCGGCGGCCAGGATGTCGAGCGCAGCAGTAAATCGTTTTCCTTCAGCCGAACATGCCCTTGAACATGAAGAAAAACAGGATCGCCAGCGCCGCGCCGGCCGGCAGGGTGATCAGCCACGACATGGCGATGGTGCCGATCACGCGCAGGTTGAGCGCCGCCATGCCCCGCGCCAGGCCCACGCCCAGCACCGCGCCCACCAGGGTGTGGGTGGTGGAGATGGGCAGGCCGGTGCCCGAGGCCAGCACCACGGTGACCGCGGCGGCCAGGGTGGCGGCGAAGCCACGGCTGGGGGTGAGCTCGGTGATGCCGGTACCCACGGTGGCGATCACCTTGTGGCCGTAGGTGACCAGGCCGACGACGATGCCGCCGCCGCCCAGCACCAGCACCCACCAGGGCACCAGGGCCGCGGACTCGATCTCGCCGCCGGTCTGCACCACGCTGATCACCGCCGCCAGCGGGCCCACCGCGTTGGCCACGTCGTTGGAGCCGTGGGCGAAGGCCATGGCGCAGGCGGTGAAGATCATCAGCACGCCGAACACCCGTTCCACGCCCGAGAAGCCGAACTGGTCGGTCTGACGGCTGCTGGCCTGGACCCGACGCTCCATCACCGTGCCCAGCGCCGCCACCGCGACGCCGGCGAGGATGGAGAGCAGCAGGCTGGCGCCGAAGCTCAGGTCGAGGCCGACATGCTTGAGCCCCTTGGTCAGGGTCACCATGGTCACCGCGAAGCCGACCAGGAAGACGTACATGGGCACATAGCGCTTGGCGGCGGCGAAGGGGTCCCGGGCCTCGAAGATCAGGTGCTGCACCGACTTGAACAGGGTGAAGGCGATGGTGCCTGAGAGCACCGGCGACACCACCCAGCTGGCGGCGATGGTCATCACCGAGCCCCAGTCCACCGAGGCGGCCCCCAGGCCCGCCACCGAGAAGCCGACGATGGCGCCGACGATGGAGTGGGTGGTGGAGACCGGCCAGCCCTTCATGGAGGCGATCAGCAGCCAGGTGGCCGCCGCCAGCAGCGCCGCCAGCATGCCGTAGACCAGCAGCTGGGGGTCCCCCTGGAGCAGCTCGGGATCGATGATCCCCTTGCGGATGGTATTGGTGACCTCCCCCCCGGCGAGCCAGGCGCCGAGGAACTCGAAGATC
The DNA here is from genome assembly GCF_900104135.1 of Halomonas shengliensis. GTDB lineage: Bacteria > Pseudomonadota > Gammaproteobacteria > Pseudomonadales > Halomonadaceae > Halomonas > Halomonas shengliensis. Next base: position 28,436 of record NZ_FNIV01000002.1, read on the forward strand.
ACGGCGATAAGGATCGCCTGCTTGATGGTGATGGCGCGAGAGCCCACCGAGGTACCCATGGCATTGGCCACGTCGTTGGCACCCACACCCCAGGCCATGAAGAAGCCGAAGAGGCAGGCCAGGATGATGAAGATCTCGCCGTGCTGCGCAATGATCGACATGAGGATGTGTCCCCTCGTTGCGGTCGTGAGATGGCGTAACGTTTCGGCCCCGGGATCGCCGGGGCCGTGGTGTTCAGTTGGCCGTCATGATCTGCAGGCGGCTGCCGACGCGCTCGGCGCGGTCGGAGAGCTCGCCCACCCAGTCGATGATCTTGTAGAGGAACATCACGTCCACCGGCGGCAGGCGATCCTCGAGGCCGAACAGCTGGCGGCGGATGGCGATCTGCTGGTCATCGGCCTGCTGCTCCAGGCGATGCAGCTCGCGGATCAGCTTCTGCATCACGTCGCTGACGTTGCGGCCGAAGCCCGATTCGAGCAGGTCCTTGAGCTCCTCGAGGGCATGGCGCGCCTGGGCCACGCAGGCCACCGCGGTGCGCATGTAGTCGCGCATCGGCTGGGCCAGCTCCTCGGGCACCTGCATGCGGCGGCCGAGCATGATGCCGGTGATGTCGCGCACCTTGTTGGCGATCTTGTCCTGTACGCTGATCAGGTCGAGCAGGTCGGAGCGCGACACCGGCAGGAAGAGGGTGTTGGGGAGGTTGAGGCGCAGCTCGGTCTTGAGCTCGTCGGCATCGTGCTCGAGGCGGGTGACCGTCTCACGGTGGGTCGCCGCCGCCTCCCAGTCGCCCTCGAGGGTGGCCTCGAAGAAGGGCAGCAGCTGGTCGGCACACTCGCTCGTCTTGACGATATGGGCCAGCAGCGGCTGGAATGGCGAGCGACCGAACATCGCGGAGAAGGGGTTGGATGTCACCATGGGGCATCTCGGAACCTGGAAAATGGCGGCGTCAGTATAGTGACCAAGGCTGCTATCGTCATGAAAAATTCACTTAAGTGTCACCAACACGAGGACGCCGCGCCATGAGCCAGGAGATCGAACTCAAGCTCGCCCTGGGGCCCGAGGGGCCTGCCGCCCTGAGGGGCCATCCGCTGCTCCGGGCCCTCCCCCCGACGGTCGCCGAGCTCGGCAACACCTACTACGACACCCCCGACGGTGCGCTCGAGGCGGCACGCATGGCGCTGCGGCTGAGACGCCTCGACGGGCGCCTGCTGCAGACGGTGAAGACCCGCGGCGAGGGCGGCGGTGGGCTGTCGCGACGCGGCGAGTGGGAGTGGGAGGTGCCGGGCCCCGGCCTCGACCTCGCGGGGCTTGAGGGGCTGCCGCCGGCGGCGCTCGGCGAGGGGGTGCTGGAGCGCCTGGAGGCGCGCTTCACCACCGACTTCCGCCGCGAGGCCTGGACCCTCGAGCACCGGGGAGCGCGTATCGAGCTGGCACTGGACGAGGGGGCGATCCTCGCCGCCGGGCGGCGGGTGGCGATCCGTGAGCTGGAGCTGGAGCTCAAGGCGGGCGAGCCGGCCGCCCTGTGGTCGCTGGCCGAGGCGCTGGCCGAGCGCGTGGCGCTGCGTGCCTCGGACACCAGCAAGGCGGCCCGCGGCGGGGCCCTGCTCGCCGGCGAATGGCGCCTGCCCGAGGGGCACTCGGCCACGGCCTGGCTGCACCGTGCGGTGGTGGCGCTGGACGCCCACGCCGATACCGGCGAGCCACGCCTTCGCGAGGCGGCCCGGGAGGCCTTCCAGCGCCTGGCCGCCCTGGGCGACGCCGAGACCCGCGACGACGCCCGCACCCTCGCGGCGGCGCTGGCCGACGAGGGGACGCCGACGCCGGCCCTGGGCCGCACGCTGCTGCGCCTGTCACGACGCCTTTCCGGCGCCTCGCCGCTGGCCTGATCGCCCCACCACAAGGATGCCGCCGTGAACCACCTCCCCAAGCCCGCCGCCGAAGGCCTGCGCACCCGGGTCTTCCAGATCATCTTCGAGTCCGACACCCCGCTGGCCAAGGGCTTCGACATCGCCCTGATCGTGGCGATTCTCGCCAGCGTGCTGGTGGTGATGCTGGAGAGCATCGAGAGCCTGCGCGCCGACTACGGCACCCTGTTCTTCTGGCTCGAATGGGGCTTCACCCTCCTCTTCACCCTGGAGCTGGCAGTACGCCTCTACTGCCTGGAGCGGCCGCTGCAGTACCTGCGGAGCTTCTACGGCATGGTGGACCTGATCGCCATCCTGCCCACCTGGCTGGCGCTGCTCCTGCCCGGCGCCCAGACCCTGGTGATGGTGCGCCTGCTGCGCACCCTGCGCATCTTCCGGGTGCTGCGGCTGATGGAGTTCGTCGGCGAGGGCCGGCTGCTGATCGGGGCGCTGAAGCGCAGCAGCCACCAGATCTTCCTGTTCCTGTTCACCGTCTTCATGCTGGTCTCGATCTTCGCCTCGCTCGTCTACCTGATCGAGCCCGCCGAGGCCGGTTTCACCAGCATCCCCACGGCGATCTACTGGGCCATCGTCACCCTGACCACGGTGGGCTTCGGCGACATCGTGCCGGTGACCCCGCTGGGCCAGGCGATCTCGGTGATGGTGATGCTGATCGGCTACTCGATCATCGCCGTGCCCACCGGGGTCTTCTCCGCCGAGGTGATCCGCTCGATCCGTGCCGACCGCTACTCCGACGAGGCCTGCCCGGGCTGCGGCCATGACCGCCACGAGCAGCGCGCCAAGTACTGCCTGCTGTGCGGCACCTGGCTCGACGAAGACAGCCCCGACCCGCGGCTCAGCGAGGAGGAGCAGGCGGCCTGGTGGGAGGAGCATGGCGGCCAGGGCAACGACGCCTGACCGCCACGGGAGTGAGGCTTACTCGCGGAAGGGCTCGACGTCGCCGCGGCCCTCGCGCAGGATCGTCGGCGGCAGCTCGCGCAGGTCCACCACGCTGGTGGGTTCCAGGTGGCAGGCGCCGCCGTCGATGATCAGGTCGAGGTGGGCGCCGAAGCGCTCGCGGATCTCCTCGCCGTCGGTCATCGGCAGTTCCTCGCCCACCGGGATCAGGGTCACGCTCATCAACGGCTCACCCAGCGCCTCGAGCAGGGCATGGGTGATGCGGTGGTCGGGCACGCGCACGCCGATGGAGCGCCGCTTGGGGTGCAGCAGCAACCGCGGCACCTCGGTGGTGGCGGTGAGGATGAAGGTGTAGGGCCCCGGGGTATGGGCCTTGAGCAGGCGGAAGACGGCGTTGTCCACCTTGGCGTAGGTGCCGATCTCGGAGAGGTCGGAGCAGACCAGGGTGAAGTTGTGCTTGTCGTCGAGCGAGCGCAGCCACTTGATCTTGTCGATCGCCTTCTTCTCGCCCAGCGAGCAGCCCAGGGCATAGCCGGAGTCGGTGGGATAGGCCACCACCCCGCCCGAGCGGATGATCTGGATCGCCTGGTCGATCAGGCGCTTCTGGGGATTCTCGGGGTGGATCTGGAAGAACTGGCTCATGGTCACGCTCCTTGGGTGAACCGCGGCGCCAGCCGCGGGTGGGTCCATACCGGCGGCGTGGCGGTGCGCGGTACCGGGCCGAGGCTGCCCGGCGCCAGGTGGCCGCCGGGGGAGTGGAAGTCGCTGCCCAGCGAGGCATAGAGCGAGCGCTCCTGGAGCTGGCGCGCCAGGTCGCGGGTCACGTCGGCATTCTGGAAGCCGCTGACCAGCTCGGCGGCCTGGCCGCCGGCGGCGGCGAAGTCGTCCAGCAGCAGGCCGCGCTTGCGTCGGGTCAGGCCGTGGCGCAGCGGATGGGCCAGCACCGCTACCCCGCCGGCATCCAGGATCCAGCCCACCGCCTCGGGGATCCCCGGCCACAGCATCTTGACGTCGCCGGGCTTGCCGTCGCCCAGGTACTTGTTGAAGGCGGTGGCGACGTCGGGCACCCGCCCCGCCGCCACCAGCGCCCGGGCGAAGTCGGGGCGGCCCAGCGGCCGCTCGCTGCCGGCCTGCTCCCGCGCCCGGGCCAGGGCGTCGGGCAGGCCCAGCTTCTCCATGCGCGCGGCGATGGTCTCGGCACGCCGGGTACGCGCCTCGGCCTGGGCCGCCAGGCCCGCCACCAGGGTGCCCCGGGCGCCCGCCGGCAGCAGTCCCACCACGTGGATGTTGTGGCCGCGCCACTGGGTCGAGAGCTCGCAGCCGGCGATCAGCACCAGTCCCTGCGCCTCGGCGGCCGCGGCGGCCTCGGCCACGCCGTCGACGGTATCGTGGTCGGTCAGCGCCATGTGGGTCAGGCCGCGCGCGGCGCACAGCGCCACCAGCTCGGCGGGCGACAGGGTGCCGTCCGAGGCGGTGGAGTGCATGTGCAGGTCGATGGTGAGCGGGCCGGGGTCGCCCGTGAAGCGGTCGGGAAGCGGGGGCATTGGCATGACGCCGGGCGGCGACTTTGTCAGAATGGCTCTTCATGGTGCGCGCCAGACCGGTGCCGGTCAATGGCGCCCGAGCCCGCGGCGCGAGCCGCCCCACAGAAGGAAGCCCCCATGCTCTACGCCATCATCAGCGAGGATGTGAACAACAGCCTGGAGCGTCGCCTGGCCGCGCGCCCCGACCACCTGGCCCGCCTCGAGGCGCTGCGCGACGAGGGCCGCCTGGTGCTGGCCGGCCCCCACCCCGCCATCGATGGCGAGGACCCGGGCGAGGCCGGCTTCTCCGGCAGCCTGGTGGTAGCCGAGTTCGACAGCCAGAAGGCGGCCCAGGCCTGGGCCGATGCCGACCCCTACATGATCGCCGGCGTCTACGCCCGGGTGACGGTCAAGCCCTTCAAGAAGGTCCTCCCCTGACCCACCGCGTTTCTCCACAGCCGGTTTTGCACAGCGGCTGTGGATAACGCTGTTGAAACGCCGCGGATGCCTGCCGGAAGCCCCCGGCCCCTGCCGCCGCGGCCCCATCGATCACATCCTGACCAGCGCCCGGAGCCCCCGTGACTGCCGCCCCCGATGGCCTGCCGCCCCTCGCCGCCCTGGAGACCGCCCGCCTCGACTGGCGGGACGACGCCGGTGGCGAGGCCGTGCCGCACTCGGCCGCCTTCGACGATGTCTACTTCTCTCGCCACGACGGCCGCGCCGAGACCGAGCATGTCTTCCTGGCCGGCAACCGCCTGGCCGAGCGCTTCGCCGCCTGGCGGGAGGCCCGTCCCTTCGTGATCGGCGAGACCGGCTGCGGCACCGGGCTCAACCTGCTGTGCGCCTGGGCCTGCTTCGCTGCCCATGCCCCGCCCGGGGCGCGCCTCCACCTGGTCTCCACCGAGAAGTTTCCCCTCACCCGCGAGGACCTGGCCCGGGCGCTGCGTGCCTGGCCCGACCTGGCCGAGCGCGCCGGCGTACTGATCGCGCAGTGGCCCCGGCCGGTGGCCGGGGTCCACCGCCTGTGGCTGGACGACCGAGTCACCCTGGACCTGCACCTGGGCGACGCCGCCGAGCGCCTGGCGCTGCTCGAGGGCCAGGTCGACGCCTGGTTCCTGGACGGCTTCGCACCGGCCAAGAACCCCGAGATGTGGCGGCCCGAGCTGTTCGCCGCCATGGCGGCACGCTCCCGCCCCGGCGCCACCTTCGCCACCTTCACCTGCGCCGGGGTGGTCAAGCGCGGCCTTGCGGCGGCCGGCTTCGCCTGGCGCAAGGCGCCGGGCTTCGGGCGCAAGCGCGAGATGCTCTGCGGCGAGATCGCGGCGCCACCGGCGCAGTCTCGCCGCCATGACACCCCCTGGTTCACCCCACCGTCCCCCCGGCCGCCGCGGCGGGTGGCGGTGATCGGCGCTGGTATCGCCGGGGCCAGCACCGCCGCCGCCCTGGCCCGCCGCGGGGTCGAGGTGACGCTGATCGACCGCCTCGACCGCGCCGAGCTGGCCGAGCTCCCCCTGCAGGGCGCCCTCTACGTCAAGCTCGCCGCCGATACCAACCGCCAGAGCCGCGTCTACCTGGCCGGGCTCCTCCACAGCCGCCGCTGGCTCGCCCGCCTCGACCCCGAGGAACGGGTGTGGCGGCGCTGTGGCGTGCTGCAGCTGGCGCTGGGCGAGAAGGAGCAGCGCCGCCAGGCACGCTTCCTGGCCAACCACCCGCTGCCCGAGGCGGTGGTGCGCGGGCTCGACGCCGAGGCGGTCGGGGATGCTGCCGGCGTGGCGGTGGAGGCGCCGGCGCTGGAGTACCCCGAGGCGGCCTGGGTGAGGCCGCTGGCGCTGTGCGCCCGGCTGGCGCGCACACCGGGGATCCGCTTCCGGCAGGGTGAGGTCACGTCCCTTGAACGCGACGGCGAGGGGTGGCGGCTGACCCTCGCCGAGGGGGAGGCCGAGCTCGCCGACCAGGTGGTGGTCGCCACCGCCACCGAGGCGGGGCGCTTCGCCGAGACCGCGCCCCTGCCGCTGCAGCCGGTGCGCGGGCAGCTCAGCCAGCTGCGCCTGCCGCCCGGGGCGCCCGCGCTCCAGCGGGTGGTGTGCGCCGGCGGCTATGTGCCGCCGGCCGCCGACGGGGTGCTCAACTTCGGCGCCACCTTCGGCCCCGGCGACACCGACACCGCCGAGCGCGAGGCGGACCACGCCGCCAACCTCGCCGAGCTCGAGCGTGGCCTGCCGCGCTTCGTGGCGGCCCTGCGCGAGGCCGGCGCCGACCTCTCCCCGGCGGCGCTCACCGGGGTGGTGGGGATACGCGCGGCGAGCCCCGACAAGAGCCCCTACGCGGGCCCGGTGCCCGACGCCGACGCCTGGCGGGCGAGCTACGCCGTGCTGGCCAGGGACGCCACCCGCATCCCCGACATCCCGGGCGCCCACCACGACGGACTATGGATCAGCGCCGCCCATGGCTCGCGCGGCATGGCCAGCGCGCCGCTGTGCGCGGAGCTGCTCGCCTCGCGGATCTGCGAAGAGCCGCTGCCCCTGGAGCAGCCGCTGGTGGACCACCTGCACCCGGGGCGGCGGCTGATCCGCGACCTGATCCAGGGGAAATAGCCTCGGCGGAGGCGTCGGGCACCGCACATGGCAGCGCCTGCGCCTTACCCCTCTTCCTCGTCGTCGGCCAGGTCGCGGCCGAAGGCGCGCCACTGCGCCAGGGTCATCACCTCGGTGCTCTCGGTCCTGAGGTCGTGGGCGATGATCAGCTCACCGTGCTCGAGCTGGCGCCTGAGCTCGGCGACCCAGCCGCGCATCCCCTCGCCGGTATCGGTGGTGTCGTAGCCCTGGCGGGTGACGAAGGCCTCGAGCAGCGCCTCCAGGGTCTCGCCCGGGAGCATGCGGTAGGGCACCTCGATGAAGCGATCGCCATTCATGCCCGATCCCCCCGTGACGCGTCCTCTGCGGATTCGCCGGCCTCCCAGGCGGCCAGGCGCGCCAGGAAGGCCGCCTCGTCCAGCACCGGCACCCCCAGCTGCATCGCCTTCTCGAGCTTGCTGCCGGCGGCCTCGCCGGCCACCAGGCCGGCGGTCTTCTTCGACACGCTGCCGGCCACCTTGGCCCCCAGCGCCTGGAGGCGCGCCTTGCCCTGGTCGCGGGTCATGCTCTCCAGGGTACCGGTGAGCACCCAGGTCTGCCCCGCCAGGGGCTGGGGGCGCTCGGCCACCGCCTCCTCCTCCCAGCGCAGGCCACAGGCGAGCAGGTCGTCGAGGGACTCGCGGTTGTGGGGCTGGCGGAAGAAGGTGTGCACATGAGCGGCCACCACCGGCCCCACGTCCTCCACCGCCTCCAGCGCCTCGATATCGGCCGCCATCAGCGCCTCCAGGGTGCCGAAGTGGCGCGCCAGGTTGGCCGCGGTGGCCTCACCCACCTCACGGATACCCAGGGCGTAGATGAAGCGCGGCAGGGTCGTCGCCTTGGCCTTCTCCAGCGCCGCCACCAGGTTCTCGGAGGACTTCTGACCCATGCGCGGCAGCGTGGCGAGCCGCTCGGCGTCGAGGCGGAAGAGGTCCGCCGGGGTGGTGACCCATTCCCGCTCCACCAGCGCCTCGATCAGCTTCTCGCCCAGGCCGTCGATATCCAGGGCGCGGCGCGAGGCGAAGTGCTTCAGCGCCTCCTTGCGCTGGGCCGGGCAGTAGAGCCCGCCCGAGCAGCGCGCCACCGCCTCGCCCTTGAGGCGCTCGATCTGCGAGCCGCAGGCCGGGCAGCGCGACGGGAAGGTGATCTCCCGGGCCTCGGCCTCCGCTGCCGCCTCGACCACCCGCACCACCTGGGGGATGACATCCCCGGCGCGGCGGATGGCCACGCTGTCGCCGATCCTCACCCCGAGGCGGACGATCTCGTCGGCATTGTGCAGGGTGGCGTTGGCGACGGTGACTCCGGCCACCGAGACCGGCTCGAGGCGGGCCACCGGGGTGATGGCGCCGGTGCGGCCGACCTGGAACTCGACGTCGTTGAGCCGGGTGACCTGCTCCTGGGCGGGAAACTTGAAGGCGATGGCCCAGCGCGGCGCCCGGGCGACGAAGCCCAGCTCGCGCTGCAGGCGCAGGTCGTCGACCTTGATCACCACGCCGTCGATGTCGTAGCCGAGGCGGTCGCGGGCCTCGCCCAGCCGCCGGCAGTAGTCGATCACCCCCGCGGCGCCCTGAACCACCTCGAGGCGAGCGCTGGTGCGCAGGCCGAAGTCGCCCAGGTGGGCCATCAGGGCACTGTGAGTGGCGTCGCCGGGGTCGGGCTCGACGCGGGCCACCTGGTAGGCGGTGAACTCCAGCGGCCGGCTCGCGGTGACCTTCGGGTCGAGCTGGCGCAGGCTGCCGGCGGCGGCGTTGCGCGGGTTGGCGAAGACCTTGGTCTCCTCCGCCCGGGCCTGCTCGTTCATCGCCTCGAAGCCGGCGTGGCTCATGATCACCTCGCCGCGCACCTCGAGCAGGTCGGGCGGGGCCTCGCCGCGCAGCCTGAGCGGCACCGAACGCAGGGTGCGCAGGTTGGAGGTGATCCCCTCGCCGGTGCGCCCGTCGCCGCGGGTGGCACCGCTGGCCAGTCGCCCGTTCTCGTAGACCAGCGACACCGCGGCGCCATCGAGCTTGGGCTCGCAGCAGAAGGCGATCGCCTCGCCGTCGCGCTCCAGGCGCTCGGCCACGCGCTGGACGAAGGCCTCGAGCTCGGCCTCGTCGAAGGCGTTGTCCAGCGAGAGCATGGGCACCGCATGCTCCACCTCGGGGAAGCCGGCCTCCGGGGGCGCGCCGACCCGCTGGGTGGGCGAATCGGGGCTGGCGAGTTCGGGATGGTCGGCCTCGAGTTCCTGCAGGCGGCGCAGCCGGCGATCGTAGTCGGCATCGGTCAGGCGAGGGTCGTCGAGGACGTAGTAGCGGTAGTTGGCATCGTCGAGTTCGGCGCGCAGGCGCTCGACCTCTTCGCGGGTCGTCGAGTCGGGCTGGGTCATTGCGTCCTGGTTCTCGGTCCTTGGCAGAGCCTCGACGGGCGAGGCGGGCATGTGCGCCTAGCTTATCAAAGCGACGACCCCCGTGGGCGGTGCCTCACGGGGGTCGTCTCGGGGCTGACGAGCGCTGGTCGCCGGGTCAGTTCACCTGGTAGCGATGCAGGCGGTTGCGACGCACGAACTCCTGCACGCGCTGGCGGGCGAATTCCACCGTCTGGGCGGTCATCACGCTGTGATGCTCATCCTTCAGTTCTCCGCCCAGGTGGCGCACGATCACCATGGCGGTCTCGACCATCGCCTCGAAGGCCGCGCCGCAATCCTCGGCGCCCGGCAGCGGCATCAGCAGGGTGATGCCGGCGGTGCGGAAGTCGTCCATCGCCTCGATGGGGAAGGTCCCGGGCTTGACCACGTTGACCATGGAGAACTGCAGCCGGCTCTCGGGATCCTCGGTCTCGAAGCGATGGAAGACCCCCATCTCGCGATCGTAGCGCAGGCCGCAGGCCATCATCAGGTCGAGCAGGGCGGTGCCGGAGAAGCCTTCGTCGTCGCGGGCCATCACCGAGATCACGATGATCTCCTCGGCCTGGCTCAGGGTGAGGCGGGCATGCTCGGCGCTGACGTCGTGGCGCAGGGCCTTCTCGAGCACCGGATGCACGCGCACCTTGTCACTGTGCCGGGACGCTTCCAGGGCGGCTTCCTCGGGAGCCAGGGTCTCGTTGGCCTCGGCGGCGGCCGGGCGCGAGGGAGCGAAGAGCGGATCGCCCTCGTCCTCGTCCATGGCGGCCGCGGCCTGACGCCGACTCTCCGCCTCCTTCGCGGCAAGCGCCGACGCCTCCTCGGCCTGGCGGCGCTGCTCGGCCTGTTCGGCCGCACGACGCGCCTTCTCCTCCTCGCGGCGGGCCTTCTCGCGACGCTTCTGCTCGCGCCGCTCGGCCAGCCCCTTCTGCAGGGAGGCGCCGAAGCGCTGCACCGAGGCGCCCATGCGCTTCGAGCCACTCTTCAGGGAGTCGCCCATGCCGTCGAGGTCCACCAGGCGGTAGCGTTCGACGTCATCGAGCTCCTCGTGATCCCGGGGATCGGCGGCCAGGGGTGCCTCGCCACGCGAGTCGGCCGTCGCCGGAGCCGGCGCGGCATCGTCGTCATCCAGTGCCGACAGGGTCGGCTCGTGGCGCGACGGCGGGGCGGCCTCGGCACGCGGCTCGTCGGACGCCGCCAGCGGCGACGCCTCGGCGGGCGCTTCTGGCTCAGGCTCTGGCTCCGGCGTCTGGGTCACACCCGGCGTGGCTGCCGTCGGCTGCTCGGGCGCCGGACGCGGCGGCGCGGTGCGCCCGGAGGTAGGCGCGGTGGCAGGCGACGACGGGTTGGCGGCACCTCCGGAGGGCATGGCTACCTGCGCCTGCTCGGTCTCGGCTGCCTCGTCGGTGGTCGCCGCCTTCCAGCCGGAGAGCACCCGGGAGGGCCCGGGATGCTCCTGGCGCTGCAGCTTGGGCTTGGGTTGCACACGGCTGTAATCCGCGGGCCTGACGACTCGCGCCCCTCCGTTGGGCAGTTCCCAGTTGATTTCGGCCTCGCGGGCCGCCGCGTCGGGGTCGGTGCTGTGGGCGTCTTCCGCCACCTCATCGAGACGAGGGATGCGTCGCTGGCGCTGCAGGCGACGCACACCATCCACCACGATGAGGGTCACCAGCGCCAACCCCAGGATGATCAGCCACTCTCTAAGTTCCATGGGTCGTCAGCCTTTGCTAGGGCGCCATGCCTGATGGTTGTCCGTCACCAGCATAGCGCGATTGCCGAAAAAAGGGCCACTTTTTTTGTTTGTCAAGCCTTGGTGTTTGGTCACACCAGGCGTCGAGTACCCTTCGCAATCGCCCTTCGATGATCCCCCTGCTTCCATGCGATGCAGCATGTCATCCTTCCTTGTTACCCGTTTTCGGGCTTTCCTTCAAGCGTTCAGGCCTCCGCCAGGGCGGCGGCCTCCTCGACGTCCACCGCCACCAGGCGGGAGACACCCGGCTCCTGCATGGTCACCCCCATCAACCTCTCGCCTGCCTCCATGGCGATCTTGTTGTGGGTGATATAGATGAACTGGACGCTCTCGGACATCTCCTTCACCAGCTTCGCATAGCGTCCCACGTTGGCATCATCCAGCGGCGCATCCACCTCATCGAGCATGCAGAACGGGGCCGGGTTGAGCTGGAAGATGGCGAACACCAGCGAGAGGGCGGTCAACGCCTTTTCGCCCCCCGAGAGGAGATGAATGGTGCTGTTCTTCTTGCCCGGCGGGCGCGCCATGATCGCCACCCCGGTCTCCAGCAAATCGTCGCCGGTCAGCGTCAACCATGCGGTTCCGCCACCGAAGACTCGTGGAAAAAGTGACTGCAGGCCGGTGTTGACTCGCTCGAAGGTGTCGCGGAAACGGCTGCGGGTTTCCTGGTCGATGCGCCGGATCGCCCGGTCGAGGGTCTCCAGGGCCTCGCTGAGCTCGGCGTGCTGGGCCTCCAGGTAGTCACGCCGCTCGGCCTGCTGGTCATACTCCTCGATCGCCGCCAGGTTGATGGCGCCGAGCCGGCGGATGCGCTCGCCGAGCTCCTCGAGGCGGGTCTGCCAGGCGGACTCGGTGGCGTTGGGGTCGAGACCCTCGCCCAGGGCCTGGGCGTCATGGCCCAGCTCGCGCAGCTGCTCGTCCTGCCCCTCGGCCTTGAGGCGCAGCGCCTGGACCTGCATGCGGGACTCCTGCAGCCGCTCGCGGATGCCCTCCAGGCCGCGCTCGTGGCCCTGGCGCGCCTGCTCGTCCTCGCGCAGCCGCTCCACCAGTTCGGCGGCACGGGCACGCACCGCGTTGAGGCTGCGCTCCTCGCGTTCGCGACGGTCGAGCAGCTCCTCGAGCCGCTCGCGGCGCTCCTCCTCCGGCTCACGCAGCAGCTCGCGCTCCTCCTCGAGCTCCTCGAGGCGGCCCTCCAGGCGCTCACGCGCCTCGCCGGCGCGGCCCTGCTGCTCGGCCAGGCCGGCCCGTTCGGCGGCCAGGCGTTCCTGCTCCAGGGCCAGGCGCTGCAGCTGTTCCGCCAGGGGGCGCTGCTGCCCACGCAGTTGGGTGAGCCGCTCTCGGGCCGCCTGGCGCTCGCGCTCCAGCCGCTCGCGCCGCTCGGCCCCCTCCTCCAGGCGCGCCATGGCGGCCTGCCAGGCCTCACGCGCCTCATCGATGGCGAGCACCGCCTCCTCCCGGGACTCGGCGAGGTCGGCGAGCTCCTGGTCGAGCTCCTCGGCACGTCCCTGGAGGTGCTCCAGGCGGCTGGCCAGGCCGCTCTGCTGGACGGCGAGCTGCTGGTGCTGCCGGTCGAGTTCGCGCTCCTCGCCGCGGCACGCCTCGAGCGCGTCATCGGCGTGGGCTACGCGCTCCCGGGCCGTCTCCAGGCGCGCCTCCTCCTCGGCGAGCCGGTCGTCCACCGCCGCCAGCTCGGTGCGTGCCTCCTGCTCGCGGCGGCGGCTGACCAGCAGTGCATCCGGTCCCTCGGCGGCGCCGCGGCGGCGTGCCCAGTCGGGCCCCAGCCAGAGGCCGTCCGGGGTAATCACGCTCTCGCCGGGCGCGAGTGAGCCACGCAGGGCCCAGGCCGCCTGCGGGTCCTCGACGCAGCGGATCGCCGCCAGCCAGCGTGCGGCGGCGCCGGCCCCCGCGACCCGCGCGGCGAGGCTCGCCTCGGGCGCCTCGGCCTCGCTCGCCTCGATCAGCCCCAGCTCCGCCGGGGCGGCGGACAGGGCCGCCTCGCGCCCGGCCAGGGGCGCGACCCGGGCGCGCAGCCAGGGGGCCAGCACCCAGGAGACGACCTCCTCCCAGCCGGGGTCGACGGCGAGGCGTTCGCCCAGCCGCGGTGCCGCGGCGAGGTCGTGGTCGGCGAGGTGGGCGTCGAGCGCCTCGTCGTGGTCGGCAAGCCCGGCCTCGATCAGCGCCTCCAGGGAGGCGAGCTCGCCGGAGAGCTCGCTGCGCCGCTGGCGCTGGGCCTCGCGGGCCGCCTCGGCCTGCTGCACCGCCTCCCGGGCCGCCTCGCGCTCGAGGGTGAGGGCCTCGCGGCGCTCCTCCAGGGCCTCACGCGACAGCGAAAGCTCGGCCAGCTCCTCGCCGGCCGCCGCGTGCTGGGCAGCGAGGCCGCCGAGGTCCGGCAGCTCCTGCTGCTGCTGGCGCCGACGGGTGAGGTCAGCCTCCAGGCGCTCGAGCCGCGACTCCCGCTCACGCAGCCGGTCCTGGCCGCGCTCGGCCTCGCGGCTCGCCGTTCGCCACTGCTCGCTGAACGCCTCCCAGGCGGCGTCGGCCTCCTCCGCCTCGGGCTCGGCCTCCTCCAGTGCCGCCTCCAGCTCCTCCAGGCGCTCGGCCAGCGCCTCGCGCTCCGGGACCAGGGTCGCCAGGCGTTCGTCGAGGCCGGCCAGGCGCTCGCCGTCGTCCTCGCCCAGGCGGTCGAGCTCGGCGAGCTCGCGGCGGGCGGCCTCGAGGTCGCGAGCCAGCTGGCCATCGCGGGCCCGGGCATGCTCCAGGTCCTGCTCCAGACGGGCGATGGCGGTGGTGGTCTCGAAGAAGCGCGCCTGCTCGGCATCGAGCTCGGTGGCCAGGCGGTCGTGGTCGGCACGGGCCTCCTCCAGACGGGTCTCGCACTGGCGCAGGCCCAGCACCTCGCGCTCCACGGCGGTCTCCAGCTCGGCGACGCGGCGCTCCTCCTCGCCCTGACTGGCGCGCAGGGCGCGGGCGCGCAGCAGCGCCAGCTCGCCCTTGACCCGGTGCTCCTCGTTCTTGAGCTGCTGGTAGCGGCGCGCCGCCTCGGCCTGGCGCCTGAGGCGCTCGAGCTGCTTGTCGAGCTCCTCGCGGATGTCCTCCAGGCGCTCCAGGTTCTCCTGGGTACGGCGCATGCGGTTCTCGGTCTCGCGGCGCCGCTCCTTGTACTTGGAGATGCCGGCGGCCTCCTCGAGGGTGGCCCGCAGCTCCTCGGGGCGCGCCTCGATCAGCCGCGAGATCATGCCCTGGCCGATGATGGCGTAGGAGCGCGGCCCCAGGCCGGTGCCCAGGAAGAGGTCGGCGATGTCGCGGCGACGGCACTTCTGGCCGTTGAAGAAGTAGCTGGACTGCCCCTCGCGGGTGACCTGGCGCTTCACCGCGATCTCGGCGTACTGGGCATAGGGGCCGCCCATGGTGCCGTCGCGGTTGTCGAAGCGCAGCTCGATGGCGGCCTGCCCCACCGGCTTGCGCCCGGTGGAGCCGTTGAAGATGACGTCGGCCATGGACTCACCGCGCAGGGTCTTGGCGGAGGACTCCCCCATGACCCAGCGCACGGCGTCGATGATGTTGGACTTGCCGCAGCCGTTGGGCCCGACGATGGCGGTCATGTTGCCGTCGAAGGGCACCGTGACCGGGTCGACGAAGGACTTAAAGCCCACCAGGCGGATCGAGGTCAGACGCATCGACGGCGGCCCGCGCGGCTCATTCGACGACGCTGTCGATCACGACCTCGACCGGCTCGCCGGCGGTCTCGCCCACGGCGACGCCGGCGCGCTGGCCGAACATGTCGCCTGGCTGGGGTTCGGCCTGGCCGCCCGCCGAGACCCGCACCACCAGGCGCGCCTGCTCCACCTGGGCGAGGCTGGCCTGGGGGGACATGGCGTGGCGGCCATCGAGCACCAGGTCGGCGGGAAGCTCCCCCAGGGTCAGGCGTGCCACCGCCAGGGGAGGCAGCTCACCGGCCATGTCCCGGGCGACCACGAACACCGGGGTGTCGGCATCGTGCCGGCCGGCGAGCGCCTCGTCGAGGCGGACCCGGGCATGGATGCCGGGTCCCTGGGACGCCGTCGCCGCTCCACCCTCGGGGGCCTGGCCGAGGCGCTGCTGGGCGATCTGGATGCCCTGGCGCAGCGCATCCGCCGAGCCGGGGTCATTCATGCCGGCGATGGCGCGCCGCCAGTGGTCGATCGCCTCCTGGTAGGCACCGCGATCGAAGGCCTCGATGCCCAGCAGGCCGAGCACGGTGGGCTCGCTGGCGTCCTTCTCCAGGGTCTCGTCGACCAGCGACTGGACGCGTTCGGTGAGGCGGCGGCCGGCGACGAAGAACTCGATCTGCGCCAGCTGCGCCAGCAGCTGGGGATGACGTCCCTCGATCTCGATCAGCCGCTCCAGGGCGTCGATGGCCCGGTCGCCCTGGCCGCTGTCGCGATAGAGCGGGAAGAGCATGCTCCAGACGTTGGGGTTCTCCGGCTGGCGCGCGGCCTGCTCCTCGAGGCGCTCGATCAGCATCTCGGGGGAGCCCTGGGGGTCGCTCATCACCGCCTGGCGCACCCCCATCAGCGCCAGGTCACCCTCGGCGCCCTCGTGCTGGTACCAGAGGGCACTGGCCACCACCAGCGCCAGCATCACCACCGGCACCGCCAGGCGGCCGGAGGCGGAAGGCTTCAGCGGTGCTCGCTTGAGGCGCTCGGTGTCCTCCAGCAGGCTGCGCTCGAGCTCCAGGCGGTCCTCCTCGAAGCGTGCCGCGTCGATGTCGCCGCGCTCCCGGGCCTCCTCCAGGGAGGCGAGGCGGCGCCGGAAGACGGCCACGTTCTGTTCGGCGGTGCGGTCGTTGGCCTCATGGTCGCGCTGGGCGTCATGCACCGCGCGCGCCCGCTTGAGGGGCGCCACCAGCAGCCACAGGGCCGGCAGCAGCAGGAGGGCGAAGGCGATCCACAGCAGGGTCATTCGGTTCTCTCGCGGTTGATCAGGGCATCCAGGCGCTTGCGCTCCTCGGTGGAGAGCGCCTGGGCGGAGGCGTTGCGGCGGGAGCGCACCAGCAGCCCCACCAGCACCAGCCCCAGCACGGCCAGGGCGGCAGGGAGCCCCCACAGCAGGAAGGTGCGCCCCTCCAGCCGCGGGTTGTAGAGCACGTAGTCGCCGAAGCGATCCACCATGAAGTCGAGGATCTCCTTGTCCGAGCGCCCGTCCTTGAGCAGCGCATAGACACGGTCGCGCATGTCACCGGCGATGGGGGAGTCGGAGTCATCGATGGCCTGGTTCTGGCACTTGGGGCAGCGCAGGGTCGCGGTCAGCTCCGCATAGCGCCGCTCCATGACCGGGCCATCGAACTCGCGAACCTCGATGCCCCCGGCCAGCGCCAGCCCCGGCAGCAGGAAGAGCAGCAGCAGGGAGGTCGATATCACTCGCGCCATTTTTCCACCTCCGGCAGGATCACCTCGGTCACGTCCTGGGGCTTGATGTAACCGGTATGGTGATAGCGAATCACCCCGTCGGCGTCGACCAGGAAGGTTTCCGGCGCGCCATAGACGCCGAGGTCGAAACCCAGGTCGCCGTCCGGGTCGAAGATATTGACCTCGAAGGGGTTGCCGAACTCCGCAAGGAAGCCCAGCCCCTTCTCACGGGTGTCCTTGTAGTCGACCCCCACCAGGCGCACACCGCGCTCGGCAAGCTCCAGCAGCTGCGGCATCTCCTGCTTGCAGGTCGGGCACCACTCGCCCCAGACGTTGACCAGGGTGACCTCCCCCTGAAGCAGGGACTCGTCGACCGTGCGGGAAGGATCCTCCAGGGTCGTCAGCTCGAAGGCGGGAAAGGTCTCCGCCATCAGCGCCGAATCACGCTGGAAGGGGTTCAGCGACAGCCCCTGGTAGAAGAACACCGCCAGCACCAGGAAGAGCGCCAGCGGAAGCAGCAGGATGAGACGACGCTTCATGCGGTGGCCTCCCGACCCGCCGGACGGGCACCCTTCTCCTCGGGGTCCGGCGCGGTGGCCAGGCGCCGGTAGCGCCGGTCGGCCACCGCCAGCACCCCGCCGAAGGCCATCAGCAGGCCGCCCAGCCACAGCCAGCGCACGAAGGGCTTGTACTGCACCCGCAGCGCCCAGCTGCCGTCACCCAGGTCCTCGCCCATGGCCACGTAGAGGTCACGGAAGAAGCCGGGGCGCAGCGCCACCTGAGACATCGGCATGCGGGTCGCCAGGTAGAGGCGCTTCTCGGGGTTCATGGCGAAGCTCCGGCGGCTGTCGCCGTGCTGCACGGTGATGTTGGCGCGGTCGGCCAGGAAGTTGGGGCCCTGGCGGCTGGACAGCTCGTTCATGGTGAAGGTGTAGCCGGCCACCTCGACGCTGTCGCCCGGGGCCATGCGCACGTTCTGCTCGATGCTGTAGTTGGAGACCACGGCCACGCCGACGATGGTCACCGCCACGCCGAGGTGGCCGAACTGCATTCCCCAGTAGGCCAGCGACAGCTTCTTGAGGCCGGCCCCCACGGAGGCGGCGTTTCGGGTCTTGTCGACCAGGTCACGGACCATCGGCAGCACGATCCACAGCGCGGCGACCAGCCCCAGCGCCACCGCCGGGCTCCAGCGCTCGGCGAACAGCAGCGGCAGCGCGCCACCCAGCACCACGGCCCCCAGCGCGGCCAGCCACAGGCGCCGCACCAGCAGCGCCACCGGGGTCTGCTTCCAGCGCGCCACCGGGCCGAGCCCCATGAACAGCGCCAGTACCAGGGTCAGCGGCACGAAGAGGGCGTTGAAGTAGGGAGGGCCGACGCTGATCTTGCCCAGCTCCAGGGCGTCGAGCAGCAGCGGGTAGACGGTGCCCATCAGCACGGTGATGGTCATGATCACCAGCAGGATGTTGTTGATCAGCAGCAGGGCGTCGCGGGAGAGCCAGGTGAAGCCCACCTTGTGGCTGACCCGCGGGGCGCGCAGGGCGAACACCAGCAGGGACAGGCCCACGGTGATGCCCAGCAGCATCAGGATGAACTGGCCGCGGGACGGGTCGTTGGCGAAGGCGTGCACCGAGGTGAGCACCCCGGAGCGCACCAGGAAGGTGCCCAGCAGCGACAGCGAGAAGGTGAAGATCGCCAGCAGCAGGGTCCAGCTCTTGAAGGCGCCGCGCTTCTCGGTCACCGCCAGGGAGTGCATCAAGGCGGTGCCGGTCAGCCAGGGCAGCAGCGAGGCGTTCTCCACCGGGTCCCAGAACCACCAGCCGCCCCAGCCCAGCTCGTAGTAGGCCCACCAGCTGCCGAGCGCGATGCCCACGGTGAGGAAGGCCCAGGCCAGGTTGGTCCAGGGGCGGGCCCAGCGTGCCCAGGCGGCGTCGAGGCGGCCGCCCAGCAGGGCGGCGATGGCGAAGGCGAAGACCACCGAGAAGCCCACGTAGCCCATATAGAGCATCGGCGGGTGCATGATCAGGCCGATGTCCTGGAGCAGCGGGTTGAGGTCGGCGCCGTCGGCGGGCACGTTGGGCAACAGCCGCTCGAAGGGGTTGGAGGTGATCAGCACGAAGGCCAGGAAGCCGGTGGCCACCAGGCCCAGCACCCCCAGCACCCGGGCCACCATGTCCCGGGGCAGCTCGCGTGAGAAGCGTGCGGCGAGGTAGCCCCAGGCCGCCAGCAGCAGGCTCCACAGCAAGACAGAGCCCTCGTGGTTGCCCCATACCGCGCTGAGCTTGTAGTACCAGGGCAGCAGCGAGTTGGAGTTGTTGGCCACGTTGGCCACGCTGAAGTCATCCAGCATGTAGCTGGCGGTGAGGCAGGCGTAGGCGATGGCCAGGAACAGGAGCTGCCCGGCCGCCATGGGCCGGGCATAGGCCATCCACAGCGGGCGGCGGGTGGCCGCCCCGGCCAGCGGCATCACGCCCTGCACCGCGGCCATCAGCATGGCGATGACCAGGGCGTAGTGGCCGATCTCGGGGATCATCAGGGTCTGCATGGGCTCTCCGCTGGTTACTGGGTGGCGCCTTGCTGCTCGGCTTCCATCCGCTTGCCCACCTCGGCGGCCTTGGCCTGGTAGTCCTCCGGCGCATAGCCGGCCTCCTCCAGCGCCTGGGCCACCTCGGGGGGCATGTAGTTCTCGTCGTGTCGCGCCAGCACCTGGTCGGCGCGCAGCCAGCCCTGGGGCTGCAGCTCGCCCACCACCACCACGCCCTGCCCCTCGCGGAACAGGTCGGGCAGGATGCCGCTGTAGCGTACCTCCAGGTCGTCGACGTAGTCGGTGACCACGAAGGCGACGTCGAGGCTCTCGGGGTCACGCGCCACGGTGCCCTCCTTGACCATGCCGCCGGCACGGATCTGGCGCTCGAGGGGGGCGTCGCCGGCGGCGATCTGCACCGGGCTGAAGAAGAGGTTGATGTTGCTGCGCAGGGCGTAGAGGGTCAGGCCCACGGCGATCGCGGCCAGGGCGACAAGCCCCAGGATCACGAACAGCCTCTGCTTGCGCTTCGGTGTCAGGCTAAGTGTCATGACGATTACCACCCGATTGATGTGAAACTCTCGCCGCCTCGCCCTGATCGGCTCCCAGGCGCTGCTCGCGGCGGGCGCGGCGCCGCAGGTGGCGCAGCAGCTGGCGGCGCTCGGCACGGGCGTGGAGGACGATGGCGACGAGCAGCGCGGCGGTCGCCGCCCAGGCCGCCCAGACATAGGGGGCATGCCCCCCCATGGCGATGAATTCGTTGAAGGAGTCGAAGGCCATCAGTGTCTCTCCCCGGCCAGCTCGCGCACCCAGCGCTTGTTGGATTCGCGGCGCAGGATCTCGCTGCGGGTACGCATCAGGGTGACGGCGATGAAGAAGCTGTAGAACCCCAGCACCATGATCAGCAGCGGGGCCCACATCTCCATGGGCATGCCGACACGCCCGGTGACGGTGAAGGTGGCGGGCTGGTGCAGGGTGTACCACCAGTCCACCGAGTACTTGATGATGGGGATATTGATCACCCCCACCATGGCCAGCACGGAGGCGGCCCGGGAGGCGCTGTCACGGCTCGCGAAGGCGCCACGCAGGGCGATCACCCCCAGGTAGAGGAAGAACAGGATCAGCATCGAGGTCAGCCGCGCATCCCACATCCACCAGGTGCCCCAGGTGGGCACGCCCCACACCGCCCCGGAGAACAGCGAGATGAAGGTCATGGCGGCCCCCAGCGGCGCCACCATGGCGGCGACCATGTCGGCCACCTTGATCTTCCACACCATGTAGACCAGGCCACACACCGCCATGCTGACGAAGATCGACTGGGCCAGGAAGGCCGCCGGCACGTGGACATAGATGATACGGAAGCTGTTGCCCTGCTGGTAGTCGGCGGGGGCGAAGGCCAGCCCCCAGACGCTGCCCACCAGGATCAGCGCCGCCGCCGCCACCCAGAACCACGGCAGCAGCCGTTCGCTGATGGCGTAGAACCACTTGGGGGAACGCAACTTGTTAATGAAGGCCCACATGCCTCTTCCACCTCTCAACCGTTGATGCTGATGCGCAGTGACGCCGCGATCGCCCAGGGGGCCAGCATCAGCGCCAGCGCCAGCAGGGCCCCCAGGATGGCCAGATGGGCCGCGGCCCCGTCACCGAGAATCGCCGCCTGGACGGCGCCGGCGCCGAAGATCAGCACCGGGATATAGAGCGGCAGCACCAGCAGCGACAGCAGCACCCCGCCCCGGGAGAGGCCCACGGTCAGCGCCGCGCCGATGGCGCCGATCAGGCTCAGGCTGGCGGAGCCCAGCGCCAGCGAGATCGCCAGGATCAGGTAGCTGCCCGCGGGCAGCGCCAGCATGATGCCCAGCACCGGGGCCATCAGCGCTAGCGGCAGGCCGGTCAGCAGCCAGTGGACCGCCACCTTGGCCAGCCCCAGCATGGCAAGCGGCTGCGGCGCCAGCAGCAATTGCTCCAGGGAGCCGTCGTCATAGTCGCCGCGGAACAGGCTGTCCAGGGAGAGCAGCGCGGCGAGCAGCGCCGCCACCCACAGCAGACCCGGCGCGATGGTGGCCAGCAGCTCGGGGTCGGGCGAGATGCCGATCGGGAACAGCGTGATCACCAGGGCGAAGAACACCAGCGGATTGAGTACCTCACCGCGGCGCCGCAGCATCAGGGTCAGGTCGCGCTTCAGGGTGGCCCACACTGCGACCGCCAGGCCGCCGCCGGGTTCCCCGACCGCCGCCGGGTGGGCCGCATCACGCTGCACGGAGGAGTCAGCCTTTGACATCCGGCCCTCCCGATCCGAGACGCACTCGCCGGAGCTCCTGCGAGGCCTTGAGTTCATGGTGGGTGGTCACCAGCACGCAGCCGCCCGAGCGGGCGTGGATCACCAGCCGCTCCTCCAGCGCCGCCACCCCCTCGCGGTCGATGGCGGTGAAGGGCTCGTCGAGCACCCACAGCGGGCGCGGCGTCAGCTCTAGCCGGGCCAGCGCCACGCGGCGCTGCTGGCCGGCGGAGAGCTGCCCCGCGGGCACGTCCTCGAAGCCGGCCAGGCCCACCGACTCGAGCGCCGCCAGGCGCGGCGCCTCGTGGCTCACCTCGCCGGCCAGCGCCTGATACCAGGCGAGGTTCTCCAGCGGCGTCAGCGCCGCCTTCACCCCCGGGGCATGCCCCAGGTAGAGCAGGTTCTCCAGGAAGGCCTGGCGCGCCTGGCGCATGGGTCGTTCGTTCCAGAACAGCTCGCCATGGTAGTCGGTGAGCTGGCCGGAAAGGATCTTGAGCAGGGTGGTCTTGCCGCTGCCGTTGGGGCCTTCGACGCGCACGATCTCGCCGCCGCGAATGTCCAGGTCGAGCTCCTCGAACAGCCACCGATCATCCCGTTCACAGGCCAGGCCTCTGGCTTGCAGGCGCAGGGTCAAGACACTCTCCGGCATGGGTAATTTGGCTCGAGACTCTACACGGAAAGGCCTTTTTCTACCAGAGACGCCCACTGCGTCAGCCGGTCGCGGTTGACATGCATCAAGCGGCGCGTGGATAGCGTGCCTTGCCAGATTCGAGCGCCCTGCTATGCTCAACAAACACTGTATGTTTCAACAGGAGATGCAGCATGCCCGAGGTCACCACGCGGTTCATGATCCGTCGCCCCAACCTGCCCCTGGCCGAGGCCTGGCATCCCTGTCCCGAACCCGACGCCAGCGAGGCGCTGGTGGAGGTGCCGCTGCTCGGCAGCGTCGCCGCGGGCCTGCCCATCGAGGCCTGCCCCAGCGTGAGCCATATCCACGTCCCCCGGCGCATGGTGCGGCGCAACACCTACGCCCTGCGCGTGCGCGGCGACTCGATGATCGATTGCAACATCTTCGATGGCGATGTGATCATCATCGAGCAGTGCGAGAGCGCCGAGAACGGCGAGACCGCGGTGGTGATGATCAACAACCAGGAGGTCACCCTGAAGAAGCTCTATATCGAGAGGTCCGGCGTGCGCCTGCAGCCGGCCAACGAGCGCATGGCCCCCATCTTCCTGAAGAACAGCGACATCCAGGTGCTGGGCATGGTGATGGGCGTGGTGCGCCAGGCCGAGATGGCCGCCTGATGCGCTACCCGGTGCCCGACCTGCCGCCCGGCGAGTGGACCCGGAGCGAGCTCGAGGTGGAGAGGAGCCGCTTCCTCACCTGGGTGTGCCACGCCCCCGACGTGGCCGCCTTCGAGGCGCTGCTGGCCGAGGCCCGGCGGCGCCACCCCGACGCCAGCCACCACTGCAGCGCCTTCATCGCCGGCCCGCCGGGGGAGCAGGCAGCCATCGGCTTCTCCGACGACGGCGAGCCCGGCGGCACCGCCGGCCGCCCCATGTTCCAGGTGCTCGAGGGCTCGGGGCTCGGCCAGGTGGGCTGCGTGGTCACCCGCTACTTCGGCGGCACCAAGCTGGGCACCGGCGGCCTGGCGCGGGCCTACGCCCAGGCCGTCGCCCAGGCCCTGGAGGCCCTGCCCCGCCGCGAGGTGGTGGAGCGCGACCCGCTGCGCCTGCGCCTCGACTTCGCCGGCGAGGCCGAGGCCCGGGCCTGGCTCGCCGAGCGCGAGATCCCCGTGGAGGCGGCCGACTACGACGCCCGGGGCGTGCGCCTCACCGTCGGCTGGCCCCGCGACCTCGCGGTGGACCTGAGCCCGCTGGCATCGCGGCTGCGCGGCCACCTCGAGCTCCTCGAGGCCTGACCCCTCCCCTTTCACCACCGCGAAAGGACGAAAGGCGCCCGCAGGCGCCTTTCTGGCATGGCTGGGGGGTCGCCGTGGCGATCACCCCAGGTACTTGATCATCACCCCGGCGGCCACCGCCGAGCCGATCACCCCGGCCACGTTGGGGCCCATGGCGTGCATCAGCAGAAAGTTGTGGGGGTTGGACTCCAGTCCCACCTTGTTGGAGACCCGTGCCGCCATGGGCACCGCCGAGACCCCGGCGGAGCCGATCAGCGGATTGATCGGCATGCGGCTCACCGTGTTCATCAGCTTGGCCATCAGGATCCCGCAGGCGGTGCCGATGGCGAAGGCCACCATGCCCAGCCCCAGGATGCCCAGGGTCTCCACCGCCAGGAAACGATCGGCCATCAGCTTGGAGCCCACCGAGAGCCCAAGGAAGATGGTGACGATGTTGATCAGGGCATTCTGGGCGGTATCGGAGAGACGCTCGACCACGCCGCACTCGCGCATCAGGTTGCCGAAGCAGAACATCCCCAGCAGCGGTGCCGCATCGGGCAGGAAGAGCACCACCAGGATCAGCAGCGCCAGCGGGAAGACGATCTTCTCCAGCTTGGACACCGGGCGCAGCTGGGTCATGACGATCTCGCGCTCCTTCTGCGAGGTCAGCGCCTTCATGATCGGCGGCTGGATCAGCGGCACCAGCGCCATGTAGGAGTAGGAGGCGACGGCGATGGCACCCAGCAGCTCCGGCGCCAGGATGCTCGACACATAGATCGAGGTGGGGCCGTCGGCGCCGCCGATGATGCCGATGGCGGCGGCCTGGTTGAGCGAGAAGTCCATCCAGCCCATGGCCGTCATGCCCACCGCCCCGAGCAGGGTGGCGAAGATGCCGAACTGCGCCGCCGCGCCCAGGAACAGCGTCCGGGGGTTGGCCAGCAGCGGTCCGAAGTCGGTCATGGCGCCCACGCCCATGAAGATCACCAGCGGGGCGATGCCCGAGGCGATGGCCACGCTGTAGAACTGGTAGAGCATGCCGTGGGCATAACCGGCGTCCATGGCCACGTCGTTGGCGGCGCGCACCAGCGCCGGCGAGATGTCGCCATGCAGGACCTCGGCGATGGCGTGGCGCCACCCCTCGACGCCGGCGGCGGGGTCGAGGGAGGTGCCCAGGGCGGTGGCCATCTGCTCGAGCACGCCGGGGCGCGCCAGGTGGGCGGCCTGTTCGGCCGCCGAGAGCGCCAGCCCCGCCTCGGGGATGTTGGCCAGTATCCCGCCGAAGCCGATCGGCACCAGCAGCAGCGGCTCGAACTTCTTGGCGATGGCCAGGTAGAGCAGCCCCAGGCCCACCAGGACCATGACGCCCTGCCCCAGGCTGAGGTTGTAGAGCCCCGAGCCATACCAGAGGGTAAGCAGTTTCTCCATGACGGGGCCCCTAGAGTTCGATCAGCACGTCGCCGACGGCGACGCTGTCGCCCTCGCCGACCTTGACGGCGGAGACGGTGCCGGCGCTCGCCGCGCGCACCTCGGTCTCCATCTTCATCGCCTCGAGGATGATCACCACGTCGCCCTCGGCGACGCTGTCACCCTCGCGCACGTTGACCTTGAAGATGTTGCCGGCCAGCGGCGCGGTGATCGCCTCGCCGCTGGACGCCGGGGCCGGCGCGCTGGCGGGCTGGGCCTCGCCCTGGGCGGTGACGTCGCCGATCTCGCCCCCCTCGGCGACCTCCACCACATAGGCCTTGCCGTTGACCTTGACGGTATAGGTCTCGGGGCCGGACGGCACGGCCGCGCCCCCCTTGGCCTCGGCCTTCGCCGGCGGCTGCGATGCCTGGGCATCCGGTGCCTGGGGCGCCGGCTCGAAGGCATCGGGGTTGTCGCGGTTGTTGAGGAACTTCAGGCCGATCTGCGGGAAGAGCGCGTAGGTGAGCACGTCGTCGATCTCGCGCTCGCCCTCGGCCAGGCGGATGCCCTCGGCCTTGGCCTTCTCCTTGAGCTCGGCGGCCAGGCGGTCCATCTCGGGGCTGAGGTTATCGGCCGGGCGGCAGGTGATCGGCTTGCCCCCCTCCAGCACGCGCGCCTGCAGCTCCTGGTTGAGCTCGGCGGGGGCGGCACCGTACTCGCCCTTGAGCAGCGCCTGGACCTCCTTGGAGATCGACTTGTAGCGCTCGCCCATCATCACGTTCATCACCGCCTGGGTGCCGACGATCTGCGAGGTGGGGGTGACCAGCGGGATGTAGCCGAGATCCTTGCGCACCGCCGGGATCTCCTTGAGCACGTCGTCGAGCTTGTCGCCGGCGCCCTGCTCCTTGAGCTGGTTCTCCATGTTGGTGAGCATGCCGCCCGGGACCTGGGCGACCAGGATGCGCGAGTCGATGCCCCTGAGCGAGCCCTCGAAGGCGGCGTACTTCTTGCGCACCTCGCGGAAGTAGGCGGCGATCTCCTCGAGCAGCTCGAGGTCGAGGCCGGTGTCGCGCTCGGTGCCCTGGAGGATCGCCACCACCGACTCGGTGGGACTGTGGCCATAGGTCATGGACATGGAGGAGATGGCGGTGTCGACGTTGTCGATGCCCGCCTCGGCGGCCTTGAGCGCGGTGGCGGTGGACATGCCGGTGGTGGCATGGCACTGCATATGGATGGGGATATCCACCGCCTTCTTGAGCTTGGTGACTAGCTCATAGGCGTCGTAGGGCTTGAGCAAGCCGGCCATGTCCTTGATCGCCAGGGAGTCGGCCCCCATGGCGGCGATGGTCTTGCCGAGCTCGACCCAGCCGTCCAGGGTGTGCACCGGGCTTACCGTGTAGGAGAGGGTGCCCTGGGCGTGGCCCTCGACCTGGCGCACCGCCTGGATGGCACGCTCCAGGTTGCGCGGGTCGTTCATGGCATCGAAGACACGGAAGACGTCGACGCCGTTGGTCTTGGCCCGCTCGACGAACTTGTCCACCACGTCATCGGCGTAGTGGCGGTAGCCGAGCAGGTTCTGGCCGCGCAGCAGCATCTGCTGGGGGGTGTTGGGCATGGCGGCCTTCAACGCCCGTATCCGCTCCCACGGATCCTCGCCGAGGTAGCGGATACAGGCGTCGAAGGTGGCCCCACCCCAGGACTCCAGCGACCAGAAGCCGACGCGGTCGAGCTTCTCGGCGATGGGCAGCATGTCGTCGAGGCGCATGCGGGTGGCGAATAGCGACTGGTGGGCGTCGCGCAGGACGACATCGGTGATGCCAAGCGGGCGTACGGTGTCAGTCATGGTCGTGACCTTGTCGTTATGAATGGAAAATGAAGGGGACGGAAGAGGCGGGATATGGCAGGCTGCCGCTCAGCGACGGTGGCGGCGGCGGTAGCGGTGCACCGCGGCACTGATGGCCACCATGACGTCGTCGTCCTGGCTCGGCGCGGCGGCGCCACGGCCGCGGGCCGGCGTCGCCGGGGCCACGGGCTCCGGGAAGAAGCGCCCGATGACCTTGGACATCAGGGTGGTAACGATCACTAGCAAGGTAAGAAAAACAAAAACAAAGCCCATGCCCAGGGCCATGAGGGACAGGCCCTCCTCCAGTAGCTGCATGTCCTGCATCGGGCGCCTCCTGACGTTATCTCGCTACCATGCGCCCTATTTCGCGGAACATGGCGGCTTGCGCAGAATGATTATGGTATAACCTGCCAGATTGTCGACAAATTGCAATGGATTCATGGTGGAAGTCAGCGTTGTTAATTTACTACAAGAGTCACCCGGTTTCATCGGCCTGGCCCCGATGGAGGGGGTCATCGACGCCCATACCCGGGACCTGCTGACCCGCCGGCCGGGATTCGACTGGGTGGTGACCGAATTCGTGCGCGTGGTGGACGCGCGCCTGCCGCCGCGAGTCTTCCACAAGCACTGCCCCGAACTGCGTGAGCCACGCCTCGCCACCCCCGCCGGGGTGCCGGTGCAGCTGCAGCTGCTCGGCTCCGACCCGGCGGCGCTGGCCGCCAATGCCGAGCAGGCCCTGCGCCTGGGCGCCACCGGCATCGACCTCAACTTCGGCTGCCCGGCCAAGCTGGTCAACCGCCACGACGGCGGCGCCTCGCTGCTGCGCGACCCCGGCCGCGTGCGCGCCGCGGTGGCGGCGGTCCACGACGCCGTGGGGCACGCCATCCCGGTAACCGCCAAGATCCGCCTGGGCTTCGCCGACCGACGCCTGGCGCTGGCCTGCGGCCGCGCCGCCCAGGCCGGCGGCGCCCGCCACCTGGTGGTCCACGGCCGCACCCGCAACGAGGGCTACCGGCCGCCCGCCCACTGGGAGTGGATCGGCAGGCTCAGGCGCGACCTCTCCATCCCGGTGGTCGCCAACGGCGACATCTGGACCCTGGAGGACTACTGGAAGGCGCGCACCCTCTCCGGCTGCCGTGATGTCATGCTCGGCCGCGGGGCACTGGCCGACCCCTGGCTGGCGTCACGCATCCGCCACTGGCAGCACACCGGCGAGCGCCTGGCACCGACCCCCTGGGCGGCGCGGGCAGGGATCCTGAAGAAATTCGCTGCACTGCAGCGTAGCACACTCCCCGAGCGCGTGGTCACGTCGCTGGTCAAGCAGTGGCTCAACCATATGCGCCAGGGCGACGCCGAGGCGGCACGACGCTTCCAGCGCCTCAAGCGGCTCACGGCGCTGGACGAGCTGCTGGCGGGCCTGGCGGCCGATACGCCGGGATACGAGGAGGCCGCCGCCCGGTCGATGATGGCCATGACGACAGCCCAGGCAGCCTCTGCGGGATAACCATGACGGCAGGATAAAAAGGAGGCGCACGTCGCGGGGGCGACGGCGCCTCAAACGATCGCTGGGGCGCCGGGAGGCGGCGCCCCGGCTAGCAGAACCGGGCGGGACCGGGGTCCCGAGAAAGAGAAGACCCGCCCTCCAAGGAGGACGGGTCGCAGTCTGGCGCGCCCGGGAGGATTCGAACCTCCGACCACCTGATTCGTAGTCAGGTACTCTATCCAGCTGAGCTACGGGCGCGAAGTGCGGTGTTGTGTGTGACCGCCATCACCTGTCTTGCGTGGAAGCTGGCGCGCCCGGGAGGATTCGAACCTCCGACCACCTGATTCGTAGTCAGGTACTCTATCCAGCTGAGCTACGGGCGCTTGTGCTTCACGGTGTCGCTGTGGCGGAGAGGGAGGGATTCGAACCCTCGATGAGGCTATAAACCCCATACTCCCTTAGCAGGGGAGCGCCTTCAGCCACTCGGCCACCTCTCCCTAACGACACGGCGCATATCCTACCGTTACCGAAGGGGTTTGTCCAGCCTCCCTGCGGTTTTTTGCATCGCGGCGAGGCTACTCCTCATGATCGCCGGCATCCTCGTCGCTCTTCTCGCGCTGGATGCGCTGGTAGATCTCCTCGCGATGCACCGCCACATCCTTCGGCGCATTGACGCCGATACGCACCTGGTTGCCTTTCACGCCCAGTACCGTCACGGTGATGTCGTCCCCGATCATCAGGGTCTCGCCGACGCGGCGGGTCAGGATGAGCATGGCTGATCTCCTTCTCAGGCTTTGTTCTCTGGCTGGCAACGGGATGTTGGCCGGCGGTACCACGCCGCCCCATTATGTGGCAGAACGTCCTCCGTGACCAACACGGCAGCCCATCAGACACGGGCCGCCCGTTGAAGGGAAGCGCCGCGACGCGACGCCGGGCGCTTCCCTACCAGCGTAGAAGGTAATCCGCCGCCGGGGGTCGGCTTATTCCTCGCTCTCGATGTCGGCCTTGTCGAGGCCGAAGGCCTTGTGCAGGGCGCGCACGGCGAGCTCCATCTGCTTCTCGTCGATCACCACGGAGATCTTGATCTCGGAGGTGGAGACCATGCGGATATTGATGTTCTCCTCGGCGAGCACGCGGAACATCTTCGAGGCCACGCCGGCATGGGAGCGCATGCCCAC
This sequence comes from Halomonas shengliensis, assembly GCF_900104135.1. GTDB lineage: Bacteria > Pseudomonadota > Gammaproteobacteria > Pseudomonadales > Halomonadaceae > Halomonas > Halomonas shengliensis. The sequence continues at coordinate 57,512 of NZ_FNIV01000002.1, forward strand.
GCCCACCAGGGAGACCTTGGCGATGTTGTCGTCGCCCTTGACCTCGCCCTCGCCCAGGTCCGGCAGCACCTGCTCGTTGAGGATCTTGAGAGTCTGCTTGTAGTCGCCCTTGGCCACGGTGAAGGTGAAGTCGGTGTAGTCGCCGGCCGGGGCCACGTTCTGGACGATCATGTCGACTTCGATGTTGGCGTCGGCGATGGGGCCGAGGATGCGCGAGGCCACGCCCGGCACGTCCGGGGTATTGAGCAGGGTCAGCTTGGCCTCGTTGGCGGTGAAGGCGATACCGGAGATCAGCGGTTCTTCCATGGAGTCCTCGTCTTGGTCGGAGTCTGCAACGATCAGGGTGCCGGGGCCATCCTCGAAGCTAGATAGCACGCGCAGCGGGACATTGTACTTGCCGGCGAACTCGACGGCGCGAATCTGCAGGACCTTGGAGCCCAGGCTCGCCAGCTCCAGCATCTCCTCGACGGTGATGGTCTCGAGGCGCTGGGCCTTGCTGCAGACCCGCGGGTCGGTGGTGTAGACGCCGTCGACGTCGGTATAGATCTGGCACTCGTCGGCCTTGAGCGCCGCGGCCAGCGCCACGCCGGTGGTGTCGGAGCCGCCGCGACCGAGGGTGGTGATGTTGCCCTCCTCGTCGACGCCCTGGAAGCCGGCGACCACCACAACCTGGCCGTCGTCCAGGTCGGACTGCAGCTCGTCGGTCTCGATGCGCTGGATGCGCGCCTTGGTGTGGGCGCTGTCGGTCTGGATGCCCACCTGGGAGCCGGTGTAGGAGGTGGCCGGCACGCCGATCTTGTGCAGCGCCATGGCCAGCAGCGAGATGGTGACCTGCTCGCCGGTGGAGACCAGCATGTCCATCTCGCGGGGGGTCGGCTCGTCGTTGATCTCGTTGGCCATGCCGATCAGGCGGTTAGTCTCGCCGCTCATGGCAGAGACCACCACCACCACCTGGTGGCCGTTGTCGCGGAAGCCCTTGACCTTCTCGGCCACGGCCTTGATGCGCTCCACCGAGCCCACCGAGGTACCGCCGAATTTCTGAACGTATAGTGCCATCTGTGAGTTTTCCCTCGTGCGTCGGGCATCGATGCCCGGATGAGTGAAAGGTGACTCGCTACGAACAGGGCCGGCGCCCTTCGGCGACCGGCCCTGTGGTATCTACTCGCCGAGGCGCTCCTCGACCCAGGCGGCGACGCTCTCCAGGGCGCCCGGCAGGGCCGCCACGTCGCTGCCGCCGGCCTGGGCCATGTCAGCCCGGCCGCCGCCCTTGCCGCCGACCTGGCCGGCCACGTGATTGACCAGCTCGCCGGCCTTGACGCGGCCGGTGAGGTCGTCGGTGACCCCGGCGATCAGGCTGACCTTGCCGGCGGCTTCGTCGGCGACGCCGAGCACGATGATGCCGGAGCCCAGCTTGTTCTTGAGCTGGTCGAGCAGGCCGCGCAGCTCCTTGCCGGAGACGCCTTCCAGCACCCGGGCCAGCACCTTGACCCCGTGGATCTCGCGGGCCTCGGCGGCCATGTCGCTGCCGGCGGCACTGGCCAGCTTGGCCTTGAGGCGCTCGAGCTCCTTCTCCAGGCCGCGGTTACGCTCCACCAGGGCGTCGACGCGCTCCTCGACCTGCTCGGGCTTGGCCTTGAGGCGCTCGCCGATGCGGTTGACCCGCGCCTCCTGCTCGCGGAACCAGGCGAGTGCCCCTTCGCCGGTGATCGCCTCGATGCGGCGTACGCCGGAGGCGATACCCTGCTCGCCGACGATATGGAAGCAGCCGATGTCGCCGCTGCGCGCCACGTGGGTGCCACCGCACAGCTCGATGGAGAAGTCGTCGGCGCCGATGGTCAGCACCCGCACGCTGTCGGCGTACTTGGCCTCGAAGAGCGCCGCCGCCCCCTTGGCCTTGGCCTGGTCGAGGGTCATCTGCTCGATGCGGGTCGGCGCGTTGGCCAGAACCTGCTCGTTGACCAGGCGCTCCACCTCGGCGAGCTGCTCGGCGGTCATCGGCTCGAAGTGGCTGAAGTCGAAGCGCAGCCGCTCCGGGGTCACCAGCGAGCCCTTCTGGGCGACGTGGTCGCCCAGCACCAGGCGCAACGCCTTGTGCATCAGGTGGGTAGCGGAGTGATTGCGCACCGTGGCGGCGCGCAGCCCGGCGTCCACCTCGGGGCGCACCGTGGCCCCCACGGCAAGCTCGCCCTCGAGCAGCACGCCATGGTGCAGGTGGTGGCCGCCCTGCTTCTGGGTGTCCTCGACCAGGAAGCGTCCGCCGCCCTCGAGGTGCAGGTAGCCGGTATCCCCGACCTGGCCGCCGGACTCGCCATAGAAGGGGGTGCGGTCGAGCACCACCACCGCCTTGTGCTCGGGGGCGAGCGCGTCCAGGGCATTGCCGTCACGGTCGGCCAGGGCGGTCACGGTGGCGCTGTCCGCGAGGCGCTCGTAGCCGGTGAAGGTGGTCTCGCCCTCGAGCTCCAGGGCGGCGCCGTAGTCGGCGCCGAACTGGCTGGCGGCACGGGCGCGCTCGCGCTGGGCCTCGAGGGCGCGCTCGAAGCCGACCTCGTCCAGGGTCACGCCGCGCTCGCGGCAGACGTCGGCGGTCAGGTCATAGGGGAAGCCGTAGGTGTCGTAGAGCTTGAACACCGTCTCGCCGGGCAGCACCTCGCCGTCGAGGCCGGACAGGGCCTCCTCGAGCAGGCCCATGCCGTGCTCCAGGGTGCGGGCGAACTGCTCCTCCTCCTTGAGCAGCACGCGCTCGATCTGGTGGCGCGCCTCGCGAAGCTCGGGATAGGCGTCGCCCATCTCGGCATCCAGCGCCCCCACCAGCCTGTGGAAGAAGTGGCCCTGGGCGCCCAGCTTGTGGCCATGGCGGATGGCGCGACGGATGATCCGGCGCAGCACATAGCCACGCCCCTCGTTGGAGGGCAGTACACCGTCGGCGACCAGGAAGGCGCAGGAGCGGATATGGTCGGCGATCACCCGCAGCGAGGGGTGGCGGGTATCGGCGTGGCCGGTATGGCGCGCCGCCGCCTCGAGCAGGTTCTGGAAGAGGTCGATCTCGTAGTTGGAGTGCACCCCCTGCATCACCGCGGCGATGCGCTCCAGGCCCATGCCGGTGTCGATGGAGGGCTTGGGCAGCGGGTGCATGGTGCCCTCGGCATCGCGATCGAACTGCATGAACACCAGGTTCCAGATCTCGATGTAGCGATCGCCATCTTCCTCGGGGCTCCCGGGCGGCCCGCCCCACACCTCGGGGCCATGGTCATAGAAGATCTCGGAGCTGGGGCCGCAGGGGCCGGTGTCGCCCATCTGCCAGAAGTTGTCCTCATCGAGCTTCGAGAAGCGCTCGGGGTCGATGCCGATCTCCTCCTTCCAGATCGCCTCGGCCTCGTCGTCGCTGACGTGGACCGTGACCCACAGCTTCTCCTTGGGCAGCCCCAGGGTGCCGGTGAGGAACTCCCAGGCGAAGCGGATGGCGTCGCGCTTGAAGTAGTCGCCGAAGCTGAAGTTGCCCAGCATCTCGAAGAAGGTGTGGTGGCGGGCGGTGTAGCCGACGTTGTCCAGGTCGTTGTGCTTGCCGCCGGCGCGCACGCAGCGCTGGGCCGAGGTGGCACGCACGTAGGGGCGCGGGTCGCGGCCCAGGAAGACATCCTTGAAGGGCACCATGCCCGCGTTGGTGAACAGCAGGGTCGGGTCGTTGCCGGGAACCAGGGAGCTGGAGGGCACGACGGTGTGGCCGTGCGCCTCGAAGTAACTCAGAAAGGCCTGTCTGATGTCTGCGCTTTTCATGGGGTATCCGTGGCGATGAACGGGGTGACCCGGCGGGCGACGCTGGCTCGAGACGGGCGCCACGACACGGCGGATGACGACGCGTCACGGTGCCGCGGGATGCCACCCGGGGCGTTCGCAAAGGGAGTCATTATAGCGCAGCTGTCAAGGGACTGAAGGGGCGGGGCGCCCCGGCGGGGCGATCAGACCTCGTCCCAGGCATGCGCCAGGGCGTGGCGCACCTGGTCGAAGTCGAAGCCGCGGCCGGCCAGGAAGCGCTCGCGGCGGGCGCGCTCGCGGGGGGAGTCGCCGGGCCCGGAGAAGCGCCGCGCCAGGGTCTCGGCGGCCAGCGCGAACCAGTCGGTCGCGCCGCCGGCCTCCTGCTCGGCGAAGGCCGTGGCGACGACCTCGCGCTCGACACCGCGGCGCTCGAGCTCCAGGCGGATCTTGACGGGCCCCTGCCCCCGCGCCAGGCGCGAGCGCAGGAAGCTCTCGGCGAAGCGCGCGTCGGACTGCAGCCCCGCTTCTGCCAGGGCGTCGAGGCAGGCCTCGACCTCCGCGGCGGCATGCCCCTTGGCCGCCAGGCGCTCGGCCAGCTCGGCGCGGGCATACTCGCGCCGGGCCAGCAGGCGGATGGCGTCGTCGCGGGGCGTGGCCTCGCCCGGGGTCCGCTCGCGCATGGCTTACAGCAGGTCGTCGTCCGCGTCGCCGCCGGCGGGCAGGGCGGCCGACTCGGCCTCCTCCTTGGGCTTGGGCACGGTGAGCAGCTGGGCGCGGATCTCGCTCTCGATCTCCTCCATGATCGCCGGGTTGTCCTCGAGGAACTGGGCGGCGTTGGCCTTGCCCTGGCCGATCTTGTTGCCCTGGTAGCTGTACCAGGCACCCGCCTTGTCGACCAGCTTGCACTGCACCCCCAGGTCGATCACCTCGCCGGCGTGGTAGATCCCCTTACCATAGAGGATCTGGAACTCGGCCTGGCGGAACGGCGGCGCCACCTTGTTCTTGACCACCTTGACCCGGGTCTCGTTGCCGGTGACCTCATCGCCCTGCTTCACCGAGCCGGTACGGCGGATGTCGAGGCGCACGCTGGAGTAGAACTTCAGGGCGTTGCCGCCGGTGGTGGTCTCGGGGCTGCCGAACATCACGCCGATCTTCATGCGGATCTGGTTGATGAACACCACCAGGCAGTTGGCGTTCTTGATGTGGCCGGTGATCTTGCGCAGCGCCTGGGACATCAGGCGCGCCTGCAGGCCGACGTGGGAGTCGCCCATCTCGCCCTCGATCTCGGCCCGCGGGGTCAGCGCCGCCACCGAGTCGATGATGATCACGTCGACGCCGCCGGAGCGCACCAGCATGTCGGTGATCTCGAGGGCCTGTTCGCCGGTGTCGGGCTGGGAGACCAGCAGGTCGTCGAGGTTGACGCCCAGCTTCTCGGCGTAGCTCGGGTCCAGGGCGTGCTCGGCGTCGACGAAGGCGCACACCTTGCCCTGCTTCTGGGCCTCGGCGATCACCGACAGGGTCAGGGTGGTCTTGCCCGAGGATTCGGGGCCGAAGATCTCCACCACGCGGCCATAGGGCAGGCCGCCGATGCCCAACGCGATGTCCAGGCCCAGCGAGCCGGTGGAGACCGCCGGCATGGCCACCCGGGGCGCGTCGCCCAGGCGCATCACGGTGCCCTTGCCGAACTGGCGCTCGATCTGGGAGAGGGCGGCGTCGAGCGCCTTGGAGCGGTTGTCATCCTGAGCCATCACGGGCCTCCTGAATCTGGGGTCTCTGAAATACTGTATGACTGCACAGTAGTATGGCGAAAAAACGCGGGCGCGGCCAGTGCCGATTCGCCCGCGGCGAGGGCGTCACGCCTGCTCCAGGCGCCGCACCAGCCCGACCAGCGCCTCGCGCACCGCCTGCTCGCGCACCGCCCGGCGATCGCCGGGGAAATGGTGGCACTCCGCCTCGGCCGCCTCGGCGCCGCCCCAGGCCAGCCACACCGTGCCCACCGGCTTGTCGGGGCTGCCGCCGCCGGGGCCGGCCACGCCGCTGATCGCCACGCCGAGTGAGGCGCCGCTGTCGCCACAGGCGCCGCGCACCATGGCCTCCACCACCTCGCGGCTGACCGCGCCGTGGGCCTCGAGCAGCGCCTCGGGCACCCCCAGCAGGCGGGTCTTGGCGGCGTTGGAGTAGGTGACGTAGCCGGTCTCGAAGTAGTCGGAGCTGCCGGCCACCGCGGTGATGGCGCTGGCCACACCACCGCCGGTGCAGGACTCGGCGGTGGTGAGGGTGGCGCCGCGCCGTCGACACTGCCGCCCCAGGCGCTCGGCCAGGGTGACCAGGTCGAGGTTGGCGAGGCTCGCCGGGGAGTGGGACATGGAAACACCTCCTGGGTCGCGTGCAATCGCTCCTGACGGAGCCGCTGCCTGGGGGCTAGAATACTGGCTTTTGCCCGCGAGTGCAGAGCCCCAACAGGATCCCCGATGTCACAGGCCGCAAGCCCGCAACACACGCCGATGATGGCCCAGTACCTGAAGATCAAGCGCGAGCACCCCGAGGTGCTGCTGTTCTACCGCATGGGCGACTTCTACGAGCTCTTCTACGACGACGCCCGGCGCGCCGCGGCGCTGCTCGACATCACCCTGACCCAGCGCGGCCAGTCCGCCGGCAAGCCGATTCCCATGGCCGGGGTGCCCTACCACAGCGCCGAGGGTTACCTGGCGCGGCTGGTGGCCGCCGGCGAGTCGGTGGCGATCTGCGAGCAGATCGGCGACCCCGCCGCCGCCAAGGGACCGGTGGAGCGGCGCGTGGTGCGCATCGTCACCCCCGGCACCCTCTACGACGAGGCGCTGCTCGACGCCCGCCGCGACAACCTGCTGGTGGCGGTGCACGGCGCCGGGGAGCGCATCGGCCTGGCCTGGCTGGAGCTCTCCAGCGGACGCTTCGGGGTGCTGGAGGTGGAGGGCGAAGGCGAGATGCTCGCCGAGCTCCAGCGTCTCGACCCCGCCGAGCTGCTGGTGGCGGAGAGCCTCTCCCTGCCGCCGGCCCTGGAGGGACGCCGCGGCCTGCGCCGCCAGAGCGACTGGCTGTTCGACCTGGAGAGCGCGATCCGCCTGCTCTGCGACCAGTTCGGCGTGGCCGACCTGCGCGGCTTCGGCTGCGCCCATCTCGAGGCCGCCATCACCGCCGCCGGGGTGCTGGTGGAGTACGCCCGGGACACCCAGCGCTCGCGCCTGCCCCACGTCACCGCCATCGGCGTGGAGAGCCGCGACGACGCCGTGGTGATCGACGCCGCCAGCCGCCGCAACCTGGAGATCGACGTGAACCTCGGCGGCGGTGGCGACAACACCCTGGCCAGCGTGCTGGACACCAGCGCCACCGCCATGGGCTCGCGACTGCTCAAGCGCTGGCTCAACCGCCCGCTGCGCGACCGCGAGCGGGTGGAGGCGCGCCAGGCGGCGGTGGCGCTGCTGCTGGAACATGATGGCTTCGCGCCGCTGCGCGACGACCTCAAGGCGATCGGCGACGTGGAGCGTATCCTCGCCCGGGTGGCCCTCTACAGCGCCCGCCCCCGGGACCTCGCCCGCCTGCGCGACGCCCTGGTGGCGCTGCCGGCGCTGGAGCAGACGCTCGCCGACTACCCCGAGGGCTCCGCCCTGGACGAGCTCAAGCGCCATGTCCACCCCTACCCCGAGCTGGCCGACACCCTGACCCGCGCCCTGGTGGAGAACCCGCCGGTGGTGATCCGCGACGGCGGGGTGATCGCCGAGGGCTTCGATGCCGAGCTCGACGAGCACCGCGGCCTGGCCGAGCACGCCGGCGACTACCTGGTGCAGCTGGAGACCCGGGAGCGCGAACGCACCGGCCTGCCCGGCCTCAAGGTGGGCTACAACCGCGTCCACGGCTACTACATCGAGATCCCCCGCGCCCAGGCCACGGAGGCCCCCGCGGACTACATCCGCCGCCAGACCCTGAAGAACGCCGAGCGTTTCATCATTCCCGAGCTCAAGGCGTTCGAGGACAAGGCACTGTCGGCCAAGTCCCGGGCCCTCGCGCGGGAGAAGCTGCTCTACGACGGCCTGCTCGACACCCTCAACGCCGAGCTCGACGCCCTCCAGGCCAGTGCCCGGGCACTGGCCGCCCTGGACGTGCTGTGCGCCTTCGCCGAGCGCGCCCAGGCGCTGGAGCTCACCCGGCCGCGGCTCGCCGATGCCCCGGGCATCGCCATCCGCGGCGGGCGCCACCCGGTGGTGGAGCATGTCTCCGACGCCCCCTTCGTGCCCAACGACCTGATGATGGGCGACGACCGCCGCATGCTGGTGATCACCGGCCCCAACATGGGCGGCAAGTCCACCTACATGCGCCAGGCGGCGCTGATCGTGCTGCTGGCCCACACCGGCGCCTTCGTGCCCGCAGACGAGGCCAATATCGGCCCGGTGGACCGCATCTTCACCCGCATCGGCTCCTCGGACGACCTGGCCGGCGGTCGCTCCACCTTCATGGTGGAGATGACCGAGACCGCCAGCATCCTGCACAACGCCACCGACGAGAGTCTGGTGCTGATGGACGAGATCGGCCGCGGTACCAGCACCTTCGATGGCCTGTCGCTCGCCTGGGCCAGCGCCGAACACCTGACCCGCACCCGCGCCTTCACGCTGTTCGCCACCCACTACTTCGAGATGACCGCCCTGGCCGAGCAGGCCGAGGGGGTGGCCAACGTGCACCTGACGGCGGCGGAGCACAAGGACGGCATCGTCTTCATGCACCGGGTCGAGGAGGGGCCGGCGAGCCAGAGCTATGGCCTGCAGGTGGCCCAGCTGGCCGGCGTGCCCCAGGGAGTGATCGCCCGGGCGCGGGAGAAGCTCGCCCAGCTCGAGCAGCAGGAGGTCGACCAGGGCAGCCGCACCGCACCGGGCGCCGAGGGCGGCGGCTCGGCACCGCTGCAGAGCGACCTATTCGCCAGCGCCCCCCACCCGCTGGTGGAGGAGCTCGGCTGCCTCGCCCTGGACGACCTCACCCCGCGCCAGGCGCTGGAGCTGCTCTACCGCTGGCGGGAAACGCTTTGAATACTGCGCAGGTTCGTCACCGCCCCCAGCACCGCTCGGGCTGACCCGGGGGCAGGCCTGCAGGGAGGCGCTGTAAACCCATCCCTGGGCGCTACCGACGCCGTCCCTGGCGTAGGACCTCCCTTTCGGCCTGCCCCCGGCGCTCCTCGCTACGTGCCCCGCGGCACTGTCCTGCAGTCGCTTGCTTGCGGCGGCCTGGCGGCGGCGACTAGAATGGACGGATTACCGGACACGTTAGAATAAGAAAGCTTCTTTTTATTACCTTTTACTATTCACAGCGGCCGCGGCCCCAGGCGCGCCCGGCCATGAGGGAGGGAAGAGCGGCATGACATTCGTCGTCACCGAGAACTGCATCAAGTGCAAGTACACCGACTGCGTCGAGGTGTGTCCGGTGGACTGCTTCTACGAGGGACCCAACTTCCTGGTGATCCACCCCGACGAGTGCATCGACTGCGCCCTGTGCGAGCCGGAGTGCCCCGCCGAGGCGATCTTCTCGGAGGATGAGCTGCCCGACGGCCAGGAACCGTTCATCGAGATCAACGCCGAGCTCGCCGAGGTGTGGCCCAACATCAGCGAGAAGAAGGACCCGCTGCCCGACGCCGAGGAGTGGGACGGCAAGCCCGGCAAGCTCGAGCAGCTGGAGCGCTGAGCCGGCCGCCACTCCGCCGGCAGGCTGGCCATGAAAAAAAGCGCCGACCATCTCGCGATGGTCGGCGCTTTTCATGCTGCCCTGCCGGGCAGCAGGAGAAGCACACCACTCACTGAAGGAAAAAAGGCGGCCCTCAGGCCGCCAGCTCCAAGCCGTTCCTCGAGCGGGTCCTTCCGCCCGGACTCCCGTGATGACTTCCTTGCCCGGAGGCGGCGTCCTGCCGCACCTGGCGCATCACTCAGCATCCCGTTGCATCCTGCCGGGGGCATCGTCCCATGCCCCCTCGTCCCGCTGTGCATTCTGGCAGAGCCTGGCGGGGGCACAAGCACCCGGTGCGCCGCCACCGGTGACGCTCCCAGTTCCTTCAGGGCAGCACCCTCTCGGGAATAACGCTTAAATTTCAAACAGATAAGAAAAAAGCCGGCACCCTGGGGTACCGGCCTCCTCGCCGCCATATCGGCCATCGCCTACGCAATATGTAGGCGATTTCCTACACGAGGTTACTGTCCCTTGATCGCCGCGAGGCCGGGATAGCCCACGCCATCGCCGAGCTCCTGCTCGATCACCAGCAGGCGGTTGTACTTGGCCACGCGGTCGCTGCGGCACAGCGAGCCGGTCTTGATCTGGCCGGCGCTGGTACCCACGGCGAGGTCGGCGATGGTGGTGTCCTCGGTCTCGCCGGAGCGGTGGGAGATCACCGCGGTGAAGCCGGCATCCTGGGCCATGCGGATGGCGTCCAGGGTCTCGGAGAGCGAGCCGATCTGGTTGAACTTGATCAGGATGGAGTTGCCGATCTGCTCGTCGATGCCGCGCTTGAGGATGCGGGTGTTGGTGACGAACAGGTCGTCGCCCACCAGCTGCACCTTGTCGCCCAGCCGGTCGGTCAGCGCCTTCCAGCCCGCCCAGTCGGACTCGTCCATGCCATCCTCGATGGAGACGATGGGGTACTGGTCACACAGCTCGGCCAGGTAGTCGACGAAGCCGGCGGCGTCGAAGGCCTTGCCCTCGCCGGCCAGGGCGTACTGGCCGTCCTTGAAGAACTCGGAGGAGGCACAGTCCAGCGCCAGGGTCACGTCGCGGCCCAGCGCGTAGCCGGCGTCCTCGACGGCCTGCTTGATCACCGCCAGGGCCTCGGCGTTGGAGGCCAGGTTGGGGGCGAAGCCGCCCTCGTCGCCCACCGAGGTGGAGAGGCCGCGGCCGGCGAGCACCTTCTTCAGGGCATGGAAGATCTCGGCGCCCATGCGCAGGCCCTCGCGGAAGTTCGCCGCGCCCACCGGCTGGACCATGAACTCCTGGATGTCGACGTTGTTGTCGGCATGCTCGCCGCCGTTGAGGATGTTCATCATCGGCACCGGCATCAGGTACTGGCCAGGCTGGCCGTAGAGCTCAGCGATATGCGCGTAGAGCGGCACGCCCTTGGCGTTGGCGGCGGCCTTGGCGGCGGCCAGCGACACCGCGAGGATGGCGTTGGCACCCAGCTTGGCCTTGTTGTCGGTGCCGTCGAGGGCCAGCATGGCGTCGTCGAGGCCGCGCTGGTCGCGGGCGTCCATGCCGACGAGGGCCTCGCGGATGGCGCCGTTGACGGCGTCCACCGCCTTCAACACGCCCTTGCCCAGGTAGCGGGCCTTGTCGCCATCGCGCAGCTCCAGGGCCTCACGGGAGCCGGTGGAGGCGCCGCTGGGGGCGCAGGCCACGCCCACGGCGCCGCTCTCCAGGCGCACCTCGGCCTGGACGGTGGGGTTGCCGCGGGAGTCGAGCACCTCGAGGGCGCGAATATCGACAATCTTGGTCATCTTTGTCGTCCTTTCATGATGTCAGCGTTGATGGAGTCGATGGGAAACCGCCGGGCTCTCTCGGCTTGCCGGTGCTGCCTGGGTAGCCGGATTATTCGATGTCCAGGGCGGGGAACCCCTTGACCAGCTCGTCGATGGCCTTGAGCTGCGCCAGGAAGGGCTCGAGGCGGTCCAGCGGCAGCGCACAGGGGCCATCGCACTTGGCGTTGTCGGGATCGGGGTGGGCCTCCAGGAAGAGCCCCGCCAGGCCCACGGCGACCCCGGCGCGGGCCAGCTCGGCGACCTGGGCGCGACGCCCGTCGGCGCTGTCGGCGCGCCCGCCGGGCCGCTGCAGCGAGTGGGTCACGTCGAAGAACACCGGCAGGCCGGTCGCCTTCATCTCGCCGAAGCCGAGCATGTCCACCACCAGGTTGTTATAGCCGAAGCTCGAGCCGCGTTCGCAGAGGATCACCCGGTCGTTGCCGGCCTCCTCGCACTTGCGCACGATATGGCGCATCTCGTGGGGCGCCAGGAACTGCGGCTTCTTGACGTTGATAACCGCCCCGGTCTGCGCCATGGCCACGACGAGGTCGGTCTGGCGGGCCAGGAAGGCCGGCAGCTGGATGACGTCGGCCACCTCGGCCACCGGGGCGGCCTGCCAGGGCTCGTGGACGTCGGTGAGGATCGGCACCCCGAAGCGCGCCTTGATCTCGGCCAGGATCTCGAGCCCCTTCTCGAGGCCCGGGCCACGGAAGGAGTGGATGGAGCTGCGGTTGGCCTTGTCGAAGCTGGCCTTGAAGACGTAGGGCATGCCGAGCCGGCCGGTGACCTCGACGTAGGCCTCGGCGACCTCCAGGGCCAGCTCCCGGGACTCCAGCACGTTCATGCCGCCGAACAGCATCAGCGGCAACGAATTGCCGGCCTTCAGGCCGGCAATCTCGAGGGTTCGTTCGGGTGCGCTCATCGGCATCACTCCTGGTGGGAGGACTGGGCGCGGGTCCGCGCCGCCTTGTGCTCCAGCGCGGCGTTGACGAAGCCGGTGAACAGCGGATGGCCATCGCGCGGCGTGGAGGTGAACTCCGGGTGGAACTGGCAGGCGACGTACCAGGGATGGTCGGGCAGCTCCACGACCTCCACCAGGGAGTTGTCGACGCTCTTGCCGGAAACCACCAGGCCCGCCTGCTCGAGCTGCTCGACGAACTGCTCGTTGACCTCGAAGCGGTGGCGGTGGCGCTCGACGATCTCGTCGGCTCCGTAGGCCTCGCGGGCCTTGCTGCCGGCCTTGAGCTGGCACACCTGGCCCCCCAGGCGCATGGTGCCGCCGAGGTCAGAGGCCGCGTCGCGCAGCTCGACCTTGCCCTCGGGGCTCAGCCACTCGGTGATCAGGCCCACCACCGGGTGCAGGGTGTCGTGGGTGAACTCGGTGGAGTTGGCGTCCGCCCAGCCGGCCACGTGGCGGGCGAACTCGATCACCGCCACCTGCATGCCGAGGCAGATGCCGAGATAGGGGATGCCGTTCTCGCGGGCGAAGCGGGCCGTTTCGATCTTGCCCTCGACGCCGCGCTCGCCGAAGCCGCCGGGCACCAGGATGGCGTCCTTGCCGGCCAGGCGCTCGGTGCCGTGGCGCTCGATGTCCTCGGAGTCGATGTAGTCGACGTTGACCTTCACCCGGGTCTGGATGCCGGCGTGGATCAGCGCCTCGTTGAGCGACTTGTAGGCGTCGAGCAGCTCCATGTACTTGCCGACCATGGCGATGTTGATCGACTTGAGCGGGTTGAGCTTGGCGTCGAGCACCTTGACCCACTCGGAGAGGTCGGCCTCGTCGGCGGTAAGGCGCAGCTTGTCGCAGACGATCTCGTCCAGGCCGTGCTCGTGGAGCATCAGCGGGATGCGGTAGATAGTGTCGGCATCCTGGAGCGGGATGACCGCGCGCTCCTCGACGTTGGTGAACAGCGCGATCTTGCGCCGCTCGGTCTCCTCCAGCTCCACCTCGCTGCGGCAGATCAGGATGTCCGGCTGGATACCGATGGAGCGCAGCTCCTTGACGCTGTGCTGGGTCGGCTTGGTCTTGGTCTCGCCGGCGGTCTTGATGTAGGGCACCAGGGTGAGGTGCATGAAGATCGCCCGACTCGCCCCCAGCTCGCTTCTGATCTGGCGGATCGACTCCAGGAAGGGCAGCGACTCGATGTCGCCCACGGTGCCACCGATCTCCACCAGGGCCACGTCGAAGCCCTCGCCGCCCTCGTAGACGCGGCGCTTGATCTCGTCGGTGATGTGCGGGATCACCTGCACGGTGCCGCCCAGGTAGTCGCCGCGGCGCTCCTTGCGCAGCACGTGCTCGTAGACCCGGCCGGTGGTGAAGTTATTGCCCTGGGTCATCTTGGTGCGGATGAAGCGCTCGTAGTGGCCAAGGTCCAGGTCGGTCTCGGCGCCATCCTCGGTGACGAACACCTCGCCGTGCTGGAAGGGGCTCATGGTGCCCGGGTCCACGTTGATGTACGGGTCGAGCTTGAGCATGGTGACCTTGAGGCCGCGCGCCTCGAGAATCGCCGCCAGCGAGGCCGACGCGATGCCCTTGCCGAGAGAGGACACAACGCCGCCGGTCACGAAGATGTATCGTGTCATGGAGAACCTGTCGAAACGTGATCGGTAGGCCCGGCAGGAAGCCGCGCCAGGATGGGTCGACAGGATAGCAGAGGGCGACCTTGGTCTCAATTTCGGGCTATGGCACCCTGTGCCCGACATGTCATCAGAGCCCACTCGGGGCTGCTCTGGCGGCAAGCCTGCGAGGAGGCGCTGTGAATACCTCCCTGTACGCTACCTCGGCCATCCCTGGTCCTCGGACCTCCTCTTCGGCTTGCCACCAGCGCCCCTCGCTCCTTGCCACTTCATACCGGCTTCAAGCCAGCCTTACACCCCCAGGTAGTCCAGGATGCCCTCGGCGGCCTGGCGCCCCTCGTAGATAGCGGTGACCACCAGGTCCGAGCCGCGCACCATGTCGCCGCCGGCGAAGATCTTCTCGTGGCTGGTCTGGAAGGCGAACTCGCTCTGCTCCGCGGCCTTGACCCGGTCGCGCTCGTCGACCTCGACCCCTGCCGTCGCGAACCACTCGGGTGGGTCGGGCTGGAAGCCAAAGGCGATGACCACGGCGTCGGCGGGGATCACCTCCTCGGAGCCCGGCACCACCTCGGGGCGGCGGCGGCCGTTCTCGTCGGGCTCGCCCATGCGGGTGCGCACCACCTTGACCCCCTCGACCTTGCCCTCGCCCACCACGGCGACGGGCTGGCGGTTGAACAGGAACTCCACGCCCTCCTCGCGCGCGTTGGCCACCTCCTTGCGCGAGCCGGGCATGTTCTCCTCGTCGCGGCGATAGGCGCAGGTGACGCTGGTGGCGCCCTGGCGGATCGAGGTGCGGTTGCAGTCCATCGCGGTGTCGCCGCCGCCCAGCACCACCACCCGCTGGCCCTTGAAGGAGATGTACTCGCCCGGGTCCTTCTCGAAGCCCAGGCAGTGGTTGACGTTGGCGATCAGGAAGTCGAGGGCCTTGTAGACGCCGGGCAGGTTCTCGCCGGGGAAGCCGCCCTCCATGTACTTGTAGGTGCCCATGCCCAGGAACACCGCGTCGTACTCCTCGAGCAGGCTGTCGAAGGTGATGTCGCGGCCGATCTCGACGCCGAGGCGGAACTCCACCCCCATCTCCTCGAACACCGCGCGGCGACGCTCCATGACGTTCTTCTCGAGCTTGAACTCGGGGATGCCGAAGGTGAGCAGGCCGCCGATCTCGGGGTTGCGGTCGAACACCACCGGCTTGACGCCGTTGCGCACCAGGATATCGGCACAGCCCAGCCCCGCCGGGCCGGCGCCGACCACCGCGACGCGCCTGTCGGTCCAGCTCACCTGGGACATGTCCGGGCGCCAGCCCATGGCGAAGGCGGTATCGGTGATGTACTTCTCCACCGAGCCGATGGTGACGGCACCGAAGCCGTCGTTGAGGGTACAGGCGCCCTCGCAGAGGCGGTCCTGGGGGCACACCCGTCCACACACCTCGGGCAGCGAGTTGGTCCGGTGACACAGCTCCACCGCCTCGAGGATGTTGCCCTCGCTGACCAGCTGCAGCCAGTTGGGGATGTAGTTGTGCACCGGGCACTTCCACTCGCAGTAGGGGTTGCCGCAGTGCAGGCAGCGGTGCGACTGGCTGGCCGCCTCCTGGGGCTTGAAGGGCTCGTAGATCTCGGCGAACTCCCGCGAGCGGGTGCGGGCGTCGCGCTTCTCGGGGTCCTGGCGACCCACGTCGATGAACTGGAAATCGTTGCTCAGACGGTTTGCCATCTTGTCTCTCCTGGAAGTCCTGTCGGCCGCCCCGCCGGTGCCCGGCGGGGCGCATCACCTGTTGTCAGTGGCGCTATTCCGGCTGACGCCTGGATTGGGCCAACAGGCTGTTCAGGCTCGCCGCCTTGGGCTTCACCAGCCAGAAGTGGCGGGTGAAGTCGCTGAAGTCCTCGAGGATGGCACGGCCGCGGGCGGAACCGGTCTCCTCGACGAACTCCTCGATCACCTCGCGCAGGTGGCGGCGATGGGCTTCCATGGCCTCGGTATTGATGCGGTGGATCTCCACCAGCTCGTGGTTGTACTTGTCGACGAAGGTGCGGTCCTCGTCGAGCACATAGGCGAAGCCGCCGGTCATGCCCGCGCCGAAGTTGACCCCGGTCTCGCCGAGAACGGCCACCAGGCCGCCGGTCATGTACTCGCAGCAGTGGTCGCCGGCACCCTCGATCACCGCGTGGGCGCCGGAGTTGCGCACCCCGAAGCGCTCGCCGGCGGTACCCGCGGCGAACAGCCTGCCGCCGGTGGCGCCGTAGAGGCAGGTGTTGCCGACGATGGCCGTCTTGTGGCTCTCGAAGCGGCTGCCCTTCGGCGGGGTGATCACCACCTTGCCGCCGTTCATGCCCTTGCCGACATAGTCGTTGGCATCGCCCTCCAGATAGAGGTGCAGGCCGCGGGCGTTCCACACCCCGAAGCTCTGCCCGGCCACGCCGGTGAAGCGCGCGGTGACCGGGGCGTCCTCGAGGCCCGCCTCGCCGTAGCGCTTGGCGATGGCACCGGAGGTCAGTGCGCCCACGCTGCGGTCGCAGTTGGTGATGGTGAAGGCGAACTCGCCGCCGCTCTTCTGCTCGATGGCCTCCTTGAGCGCCTCCAGCACCTCCTGGTTCTTGGCGCCCGGGTCATGGGGCACGTTGCGGCTCACCTGGCAGAACTGCGGGGCCTGCGCCGGCACGTGGTCGTTGCCGAGCAGCGGCGTGAGGTCGAGCTTGCGCTGGGAGGCGGTCACCCCCTCGATCGTCTCGAGCAGGTCGGTGCGGCCGATCAGGTCGGTGAGCTGGCGCACGCCGAGCATGGCCATCAGCTCGCGCACCTCCTCGGCGATAAAGCGGAAGTAGTGCTTGACCATGTCCACGGTGCCGCGGAAGTGCTCGCCGCGCAGGTAGTCGTGCTGGGTGGCCACGCCGGTGGCGCAGTTGTTGAGGTGGCAGATGCGCAGGTACTTGCAGCCCAGCGCCACCATGGGCGCGGTGCCGAAGCCGAAGCTCTCGGCGCCGAGGATCGCCGCCTTGACCACGTCGAGGCCGGTCTTCAGGCCGCCATCGGTCTGCAGGCGGATCTTGTCACGCAGGCCGTTGATGCGCAGCGCCTGATGCACCTCGGGCAGGCCCAGCTCCCAGGGGGAGCCGGCGTGCTTGATGGAGGTGATGGGGCTCGCCGCGGTGCCGCCGTCGTAGCCGGAGACGGTGATCAGGTCGGCGTAGGCCTTGGCCACGCCGGTGGCGATGGTGCCGATGCCGGGCTCGGAGACCAGCTTCACCGAGACCTGGGCGTCCGGGTTGACCTGCTTGAGGTCGAAGATCAGCTGGGCCAGGTCCTCGATGGAGTAGATGTCATGGTGCGGCGGCGGCGAGATCAGGGTCACGCCGGGTACCGCGTAGCGCAGCCGGGCGATCAGCTCGTTGACCTTGCCGCCGGGCAGCTGGCCGCCCTCGCCGGGCTTGGCGCCCTGGGCCACCTTGATCTGCAACACCTCGGCGTTGACCAGGTAGGCCGGGGTGACGCCGAAGCGGCCCGAGGCGATCTGCTTGATCTTGGAGGAGCGGATGGTGCCGTAACGCGCGGCATCCTCGCCGCCCTCGCCGGAGTTGGAGCGCCCGCCGGTCTCGTTCATGGCCTGGGCGAGTGCCTCGTGGGCCTCAGGGGAGAGCGCCCCCAGCGACATGCCGGCGCTGTCGAAGCGCGGCAGCAGCGCCTCGACCGGCTCCACCTCCTCGAGGGGCAAGGGCTCTGCGGCCGGCTTCAGGCGCAGCAGGTCGCGCAGGGTGGCAGGATCACGCTCGTTGACCAGCGCCGCGAACGTCTTCCACTTGGCGTAGCTGCCCTCCTGTACCGCCTCCTGCAGCGACTTGACCACGTCGGGGTTGAAGGCGTGGTACTCGTGGCCGTGGACGTACTTGAACAGGCCGCCCTGGCTGATCCCCTTGCGCGGGATCCAGGCGTCGCGGGCGAGCAGCTCCTGCTGCAGCTGCAGCTCGGCGAAGCCGCTGCCCTGGATGCGCGAGGCCATGCCCGGGAAGCACAGCGCCATCACCTCGTCGTCGAGGCCCACCGCCTCGAACAGCATGGAGCCACGGTAGGAGGCCAGCGTCGAGATGCCCATCTTGGAGAGGATCTTGAACAGCCCCTTCTGCAGCCCCTTGCGGTAGTTCTCGCGGGCGTCGGCGGGGTTGCCGACCAGCTCGCCGGTGCGGTGCATGTCGGCCATCACCTGGTAGGCGAGCCACGGGAAGACCGCGGTGGCGCCGACGCCGAACAGCACCGCCATCTGGTGGGCATCGCGGGCGTAGCCGGTCTCCACCACGATGTTGCAGCGCGGGCGCAGCGCCAGCCGGCCCAGGTGATGGTGCACGGCGCCCACCGCCAGGGCGGCATGGATCGGCAGCTCGCCCTTGTCGAGGTCGGCGTCGGAGAGCACCAGGATCACCTTGCCATCCTGCACCGCCTGCTCGGCCTCGCGGCAGAGCTCGCGCAGGGCCGCCTGCAGGCCGTGGCGTTCGGGGTCGTAGGCCATGCGCAGCCGCTGGCTGGCGTAGGCCGGGTCCTCCTGCTCCACCAGGGCGGTGAACTTGCGCGGCGAGAGGATCGGCGTGGTCAGGATGATGCGGTGGGCATGCTCCGGGGTCGCCTTGAAGACGTTGCGCTCGGCGCCGATGCAGGTCTCCAGCGACATCACGATCGCCTCGCGCAGCGGGTCGATGGCCGGGTTGGTGACCTGGGCGAACTTCTGGCGGAAGTAGTCGGTAAGCAGGCGCGGCTTGGCGGAGAGCACCGCCATGGGGGTGTCGTCGCCCATGGAGCCCACCGCCTCCTGACCGCTCTCGCCCAGCGGACGCAGCAGCAGGTCACGCTCCTCGAAGCTGACCTGGAACATCTTCTGGGCCACCGCCAGGGCGTCGGCATCCATGTTGTGGAAGCTGGCCAGTTCGGTGAGCGCCGACTCCAGGTACTGCGCCTCCTGCTTCAGCCAGCGCTTGTAGGGGTAGGCCGACTTGAGGCGCTCGTCGATGTCGTCGGTATGCAGCACCTCGCCGGTCTCGGTGTCCACGGCGAGCACCTGCCCCGGCCCCACGCGGCCCTTGGCCACCACGTCCTCGGGGGCATAGGCGTAGGTGCCGATCTCCGAGGCCAGAGTGATGAAGCCATTCTTGGTGATCACCCAGCGCGCCGGGCGCAGGCCGTTGCGGTCGAGCATGCACAGCGCCTGGCGGCCGTCGGTCATCACCACCCCCGCGGGGCCGTCCCAGGGCTCCACGTGCATGGAGTTGTACTCGTAGAAGGCGCGCAGCTCGGCGTCCATCAGCTCGACGTTCTGCCACGCCGGCGGCACCATCATGCGCACCGCGCGGTGCAGCTCCATGCCGCCCATCAGCAGCACTTCGAGCATGTTGTCCATGCTGGAGGAGTCGGAGCCCACGGTGTTGACGATCTCGTCGAGCTCGGCGATGTCGGGCAGCCGCTCGCAGACGAAGTTCTCCTTGCGCGAGTTGGCCCAGCCGCGGTTGGCCTCGATGGTGTTGATCTCGCCGTTATGAGCCAGCAGCCGGAACGGCTGGGCCAGCGGCCAGCGCGGCGCGGTGTTGGTGGAGAAGCGCTGGTGGAAGACGCAGATGGCGGTCTCCAGTCGCTCGTCGCCGAGGTCATGATAGAAGGCCGGCAGGTCCACCGGCATCACCAGGCCCTTGTAGGAGAGCACCTTCTCGGAGAGCGAGCAGACGTAGAACTCCTCCTCGTCGCGCAGCGCCTGCTCGGCGTGGCGGCGCGCCATGAAGAGGTCAACCTCGAAGGTCTCGGCGCTGCCGTTCTTGCCCGGCTCCACGAAGAGGTGACGGATGCGCGGCAGGCACTCGAGGGCCATGGGGCCGCACACCGAGGCATCCACCGGCACCTCGCGCCAGCCGCGGATCACCAGGCCACGGGCGCGCAGCTCGCCCTCGAGCACCTCGGCGGCGCGGCCGGCGCGGGCGTCGTCATCGGGCAGGAACACCGCCCCCACCGCGAAGCGCTCGCCGAGGGTGACGCCCAGGTCCGTCTCGGCGACGTCACGCATGAAGGCGTCCGGCAGCTGCAGCAGCAGGCCGCAGCCATCGCCGGTCTTGCCGTCGGCGGCGATGCCGCCGCGGTGGGTCATGCAGGTGAGGGACTCGATGGCGGTACGCAGCAGCTCGTGGCTGGCACGGCCCTCCATATGGGCGATCAGGCCGAACCCGCAGTTGTCGCGGAACTCGCCGGGCTGATGAAGACCTCTGTTCATTGGCGCGCCTCGGTGAAGGTGGTTTTCTTGGCAGGAATCCCGTGCTATTTTAAAAAGTTTTTCTTTTTATGGGCTTGGCGCGAGTCTCGCGCCGTCCTGCGCGGCAAAAGGCCAACCAGCATAGCCAGCGCCCACGCTGCAGCGCAATGGAAAGCCCCTCCCCCTCGCACAAAAACCGTCGGCAAATCCGGTGGTTGCCCCACCCCCTCGAGACAAAAAAGCCCGCCACTCAACGACTTGCACACCCCATAAACGCAGTGCAAACGAAGCACGCCAGACACTAGACTTTGGTCTAATTTGTGCCGATTCCTCCATGCCGATAGCGCATGAGGCATGCCGATCGATCGCGATCTGGGCGCCGACGCGCGTCTTTCACCCAGCATAGACGAGCACGCCCGCGCCGAGATGGCGCGGGCGTGACGATCCGATGACGGGGAAACCGGAAGGCGGGGACGGGGTCAGCCGCGGGGAAAGTGCTCCAGCAGCTCCCGCAGGGTCGCCTCCGGGGTGGCGTCGTGGACGCAGGCGGCACCCAGGGCACGCAGCAGCACCAGGCGCAGGCGGCTGTCGATGTTCTTCTTGTCGAGGCGCATGCGGGCGAGGAAGTCCTCCACGCCCATGGCGGCCGGAGCGGCCGTGGGGAGCGCGGCGGCCTCGAGCAGCGCCTCGACCCGGTCGACGTCGGCCGACGCGAGCCAGCCCAGGCGCGCCGAGAGCTCGGCCGCCATCAGCATGCCGGCGCCCACCGCCTCGCCGTGCAGCCAGGCGCCGTAGCCCTGGTGCGCCTCGATGGCGTGGCCGAAGGTGTGGCCCAGGTTGAGCAGGGCCCGTACGCCCTGCTCGGTCTCGTCCGCGGCGACGATCTCGGCCTTGAGCGCACAGCTACGCTCGATGGCGTGGGCCAGGGCGGCCGGCTCCAGGGCACGCAGCTCGGGCAGTGAGCGCTCCAGCCAGGCGAGGAAGTCGGCGTCGCGGATCAGCCCGTACTTGATCACCTCGGCCAGGCCCGCGGAGAGCTCGCGGGCCGGCAGGGTGGCCAGGGTATCGGTATCGATCAGCACCGCCCGCGGCTGCCAGAAGGCGCCGATCATGTTCTTGCCCAGCGGATGGTTGACCCCGGTCTTGCCGCCCACCGAGGAGTCCACCTGGGCCAGCAGGGTGGTGGGCACCTGGATGAAGGCCACGCCGCGCTGGTAGCAGGCCGCGGCGAAGCCCACCATGTCACCGATCACGCCGCCGCCCAGGGCGACCAGGGTGCAGCGGCGGTTGAAGCCGGCCTCGAGCAGGGCGTCCCAGATGCGCGAGACATGCTCGAGGGTCTTGGTGGCCTCGCCGTCGGGCAGCACCAGCTCGCGCACCTCGGCGTCGGCGGGCAGGGCCGCCCGGCAGCGCTCGAGGTAGAGCGGCGCCACCGTCGCGTTGGTGACGATCATCACCTGGCGGCCGGCCAGCCAGGGCGCCAGGGCGGCGGGCGTGCCGAGCAGGCCGGGGCCGATATGGATGGGGTAGCTGCGGCTGCCCAGCGCCACCTCGAGGGTGCGCGAGCCGGAAGGGGTGTCGGTCATGGTTCAGGCCTTGGCTTGCAGGGGATCCACCAGCCGCGTCACGCGGCGGACGATGTCGTTGACCACCGAGCGCGGGCCGCGGCGGTCGGTGCGCACGGTGAGGTCGGCGGTGGCGCGGTAGAGAGGGTCGCGCACGCCGAACATCTCGCGCAGCACCGCCTCCTTGTCGGGGCGCTGCAGCAGTGGCCGGTTGCGGTCCTTGGCGGTACGCCTTAGCTGCTGCTCCACGGTGGTGTAGAGGTAGATGACGGTGCCCCGCTCGCGCAGCAGGCGGCGGTTCTCCTCGCGCAGCACGGCGCCGCCGCCGGTGGCGATCACCACGCCCTCGCGCCGGGTCAGCTCGTCGATCATCTGGGTCTCGCGGTCGCGGAAGCCCGCCTCCCCCTCCACATCGAAGATCCAGGGGATATCCGCCCCGCAGCGCGCCTGGATCTCGTGGTCGGTGTCGAGGAAGTCACGAGAAAGCTCGGCCGCCAGGAGGCGGCCGATGGTGCTCTTGCCGGCCCCCATGGGGCCGATCAGTATCAGGTTGGGTAGTGCCAGCATCAGCGAAGTGCCACGCCTTCATCCAGGATTCGTGGGGTAATGAATACCAGCAACTCTACCTTCTCGTCGCTCTGCTGGGTATAGCGGAAGAGATTGCCGAGCACCGGAATGTCCCCCAGGAAGGGCGTCTTCACCAGGTTGCGCAGCTCCTCAGTCTGCAGGATACCGCCCAGCACCACGGTCTCGCCGTTATCCACCAGCACCTGGGTCTCGATCTCGTTGGTGTTCACCGGCGGCTCCTCGCCGGGATTGAACTCGCCGAAGGAGTCGTTGGTGATGGCCACATCCATGATGATGCGATCATCCGGCGTGATCTGTGGCGTCACCTCCAGGGAGAGCACCGCCTCCTTGAAGTCCACCGCCGAGGCCCCGCTGGCCGCCGCCTCGCGGTAGGCGCGCTCCTGGCCCTGCTTGATCACCGCGGTGCTCTGGTTGGCGGTGATCACCCGCGGCTGGGAGATGGTGTAGCTCTTGCCATCGCTCTCCATGGCGCGCAGCTCGAGGTCCAGCAGCACGTCACCGGAGAGGTAGCCGAAGGCGAAGCTGGTCATGCCACCCACCCCACGGTCGGTGGAGCCGAAGTCCACGGCGAGGCCGCCCAGGCCGGAGATCGGCGAACCATCCGAGGCGCCACCCAGGTCGAAGCGGCTGCCGCTGCCCGAGACACCCCAGTTGACCCCCAGCTCCCGGGAGGCGCTGTCGCTGGCGATGACGATACGCGCCTCGATCTGCACCTGGCGCACCGCCACGTCGAGGCGCTCCAGGGTCGCCATGATGCTGTCGATCTGCTCGGCGGTGTCCTGGATCAGCAGGGTGTTGGTGCGCGGGTCCACCGCCACCTTGCCACGCTCGGTGAGCAGGCCGAAGCCGGCCTGGCCACCGCCACGCAGCAGGGCCGCGATGTCGTCGGCCTTGGCGTAGTTGACCTGGATATACTCGGTCTCCAGCGGCGCCAGGGTCTCGAGCTGCTCGCGGGTCTGCAGCTCCAGCTGCTCACGCTGGGCAAGCTCGGCGGCGGGCGCCACCACGATCACGTTGCCCTCCTGGCGGCTGGCCAGGCCGTGGCTCTTGAGCACCAGGTCCAGCGCCTGGTCCCAGGGCACGTCCTGGAGGTTCAGGGTCACTCGTCCCTGAACGCTGTCGCTGGCCACCAGGTTGAGCCCGGTGAAGTCGGCGATGATCGCCAGCACCGAGCGCACCTCGATGTCCTGGAAGTTGAGGGTGATGCGCTCGCCGGTATAGGGGAACTGTTCGCGCACCCGCCGCTCCTGTTCCTGGCGCGTCACCGGCTGGGCCTCGATGGTCAACTGGCGCCCGCTCTGGGTGGAGACCATGGCGTAGTCGCCGCTGCCCTCGATGTTGAGGGTCACGCCGTTGCGGCCCACCAGCGGGGTGATGCGCTGCAGGGGGGTGCCGAAGTCGCTGACGTCATAGACCTGGTCCAGGGAACGCGGCAGGTCGACGTCCATCAGCTCGGCGGTGATGCGGTTGCGCCCGCTCTCGCGCACCCGGGCGTCGACGCCGGCGCGGTCGAAGGTGACGATCAGCCGCCCGGCTCCGTCGCTGCCACGGCGGAAGTCGATGTCCTCGACGCTGGGGCCGCTGCTCACCGGCTGGCGCGGGGCCGGCTCGGTCGTGGACGCGGTGGTGGCAACGGTCGAGGGGGTGGCGGTGGTGGCCACCCCGGTGTCGGCGGCACCGCCGCCGATGGCCAGGCGCAGGCGATCACCCTGCTGGCGAGTGTTGTAGGGCAGCGGCCCGTCGAGGTCGAACACCAGCCGCGTGCGCGAACCGGCCTCCAGGGCGGTGACCTGCTGCACGCCACCGATGCCCAGGGAGTAGCGCCGCTCGGGAAGGCCATTGTCGGTCTCCATCAGGTCGATGGTGAGCCGTGCCGGATCGTCGATGCGGTAGCCGCGCACCTCGGGCACCGCCCCGACGAAGTCCAGATCCACCTCGAGCTCGCCACTGGGGCCCTGGCGGAAGTCGAGGTCCTGGAGCGTCGAGGCCGCCAGGGCCACCCCGGAGACCGCCAGCAGGGCGAGCGCCGCCGCTGCACGCTTGATGATGAGTGATCGCATGGTTCCCTTCCCCCCGCTTGATGCCACCCTCATACGGGCGGCTATCGCTTGCTGTGCTGTTGGTTATCTCTGGCCGGCGTCCTGGCCGTTGAGCTCGAGCCTGGTGGTGCGCTCGATCCAGCCACCACGACCGGTGGGCACCACCTCGACCAGCTGGACCGAGGACGAGGTGATGCTGACGATGCGACCGAAGTCGCTGCCCATGTGGTTGCCGACATAGAGGCGATGCACCTGGCCGTCCGGTGCCCTCACCAGCGCCGAGGGCTGACCATCCTCCACCAGGGTCCCCACCAGGCGGAGCTCGGAGAGGCGGTAGGCCTCGAGGGTCTCCCGCGGGCGGGTCATGTCGGGCGCCAGCTCCTCGGAGCCCTGGGCCTGCTCCTCGGCCTCGGGCAGGCGAGCCACGAAGGGGCTGCGCTCGTCGGCCGCGGTGTAGGGCACCGGCTCGTACTCGGGAATCTCAGGCAGCTCGACGTTGGGCGTCGGGCCGGGGTTGTTGCGGATATCGGCCAGCTCGCGGTCGAGGCTAGCCAGCTGTGGGTCGGCGCAACCGGCCAGGGCCAGCAGCACCGCGGCGCCGAGAAGGGGTACCAGCCGATACGTCATGAGCCACCCTCCTCTCGCTGGCGATAGCTGTAGGTGCGCGCCAGCATCGACAGGCGCAGGTCCTGGCCGTTGCTGCCCTCGGGGGTCAGCGTCATGTCATGCAGGGTGACGATGCGTGGCAGGCCGGCCACGCCGGCCAGGAAGGAGGCGATGCGGTGGTAGTCGCCGCGTACCTGGATGTCGAAGGGCTGTTCGACATAGTGCTCCCGCGCCGCGGTGCCACGCAGGCGGATGTAGTCGATGGCCAGCTGGTTCTCCAGCGCCGTCTCGGTGATGTTGTCGATCAGCGCGGGCACCTCGGCGCCGCTGGGCAGCATCTCGCGCAGGGTATCCATGCGCGCCTCGAGCACGCCCATCTGTTCGCGCATCGCCTCGAGGTTGGCGGCCTGGGCCGCCTTGCTGCGGTAGTCGCGGATCAGCTGGGCCTCCTGCGAACGAACCTGCTCCAACTCTTCCTTGGCGGGGCCGGCCAGGTACCAGTGCATGCCGGCGAAGGTGATCCCCAGCAGCAGCAGGCACAGCACCAGCTGCAGCGACCAGGGCCAGATGCCGGCCTCCTTGATGTCCAGTTCGCGCCAGTCCAGCTCGCGCAGGCGGCGCATCTCTGCCTTGAGACTCATGACCCCTCCCCTTCACCGCCACCCTCGGCGGTCGTCGCGCTGGATTCCGGCGGCATGCGCTGGCTCATGCTGAGGCTGAAGCTGCGACGCTCGCCGCCCCCCTCGGCCTCCACCGCGGAGAGCACCGGCTCGGTGAAGGAGGCCGCCGCCGCCAGGGCACGCAGCTGGTCGGAGACCTGGCCGTTATTCTCGGCACGACCGGAGAGGCGCAGGCTGTCGCCCTGGCGATTGAGCTGGGTATAGTGCACCCCCTCCTCGAGGCTCTCGGTGAGGTCGTTCATCACGTGGACCGTCTGGGTGCGCCCGTTCTGCAGCTCGGTGAAGACCCGCACCTGCTCGAGCATCTGCTCGCGGATCTGTTCCAGTTCGCTGATCTCGCGGATCGCCGAGTCGAGCTGGCGGCTCTGGGCCTCGATATGGGCGTTGCGCTGGCGCTGGGCCTCGACCTCCTCCTGGTAGTACCAGGTCATGCCGTAACCGCCACCGAGCCCGAGCAGGGCGGCGAGGCCCAGGGTCACGTAGAAGCGCTTGCTGCGGCGGGCGCGCTGCTCCTCGCGCCACGGCAGCAGGTTGATCTCGATGGTCATGGGCGCGCCCTCATTGCCAGGCCGCAGGCCGTGAGCATCGCCGGCGCATCACCGGAGAGGGTCTGCACGTCGATGCGGTTGGTGACCTTCATGCGCGCCAGGGGGTTGGCGATGGTGACCTCCATGCCGCTCTCCTGGGCCAGGCGCTCGGCCAGTCCGGGGAGCACGCTGGAGCCGCCGGCCAGCACCATGTGACGCACCTCCTGCTTGCGCCCGGCGGTGTAGTAGAGCTGCAGCGAGCGCCCCACCTGCTGCACCAGGGTGTCGAGGAAGGGGTCGAGGACGCTGCGCTGGTAGTCCTCCGGCAGGCCACCGCGCTTCTTGGCCAGGCCCGCCTCGTCGAAGCTCAGCCCGTAGCGATTGCGGATCTCCTCGGTGAGCTGGCGCCCGCCGAAGACGGTGTCACGGCTGTAGACCACGCGCCCCTGGCGAAGCACATGGAAGGTGTTCATGGTGGCGCCGATATCCACCAGCGCCACGCAGTCGTCGTCGCCGGCCAGCGCCGGCAGCTGGTGACGCACCTCGGTGAAGGCGCGCTCCATGGCGAAGGTCTCGACATCCACCGCCGCCGGGGTCAGGCCGGCCTGCAGCACGGCGTCGGTGAGCTGGCTGACATCCTGCTGGCGACAGGCCACCAGCAGCACGTCCTGCTGGTCGGCGTAGCGGGCGTTGAGCCCCAGACGCTGGAAGTCGAAGGCGACCTCGCTGAACGGAAAGGGGATATGCTTGTCTGAATCGAGCTGGATGCGCGCCTCGATCTCGTCGTCGCTGAGCGAGGCCGGCAGCGTCAGGGTCTTAGTGATCGCCGCGCTGGCCGGCACCGCCACCACCGCCTTGCGGGTGTGCGGCTTGGCCTGCTGGACGGCACGGGTGAGGGCGTCGACCACCTCGCCCATGTCATGGATGCGCCGCTCGACCACCGCGCCCTCGCGCAGCGGGCGGACGGCATAGCTTTCCACCTGATAAGTGGCGCCAGCACGCCGGAGTTCCACGAGCTTGACCGTGGCCGAGGTGATATCGACGCCGATCAGTCCCTTGCTGGATGCCATCAATCGCATCTCGGTCCTGCCCCTGCTGAGTCACGCGGCTTTTCCGCCTTGTCATGGTGCCTGCCGTTCCTGGCGCTGGCAGGGCTTCCTATTTTTCCCATCCTGTAAGCATGAGGTTACATGATCTTGCCAAGTCTCACACGGTAAACATTGGGCGTGCACGGTCAACGCTGGTGACCCCCGCCCCGGCTTCCTATAATGGCGGCGCAACCGAGCGTCACCTTCACCTCCTTTCCGCTCACGCCCCCTGCACGGACACCGCCTTTACATGACGTTTCTCAGAACCCTGCTCTTCTCCCTGGCCTGGCTCGTGGTCTCGCTCACCGCCGCGGCCGGGCTGGGCGTGGTGGGCGCCGCGCTCTACTTCGCCCCCGGCCTTCCCGACGTGCGCCAGCTCCAGGACGCCGAGCTGCACTCGCCGCTGCGGATCTACACCCGCGACGGCAAGCTGATCGGCGAGTTCGGCGAGGAGCGCCGTCTGCCGATCGACTATGACGAGATCCCGCGGACCTTCATCGACGCCCTGCTGGCCGCCGAGGACGACCGTTTCTTCGAGCATCGCGGGGTCGATCCCATGGGGCTGGCGCGCGCCGCCTCTGAACTGGTCGCCAGCGGCGGCGAGATCCAGTCCGGTGGTTCCACCATCACCATGCAGGTGGCACGCAACTACCTGCTGACCCTGGACCGCACCTTCACCCGCAAGATCCGCGAGATCCTGCTGGCGCTGCAGATGGAGCAGGTGCTGAGCAAGGAGGAGATCCTCGAGCTCTACGTCAACAAGATCTTCCTCGGCCACCGCGCCTACGGTATCGCCGCCGCCTCCGAGATCTACTACGACCGCCCGCTGGCCGAGCTGACCCTGGCCGAGACGGCGATGATCGCCGGCCTGCCCAAGGCCCCCTCCAGCTTCAACCCGCTCTCCAACCCGGAGCGCGCGCTGATCCGCCGCAACTGGATCCTGTTCCGCATGCGCGAGCTGGGGCACATCGACCAGGCCGCCTACGACGAGGCGGTGCAGGCCCCGGTCACCGCCGAGCGCCACGTGGCCCAGGCCGAGGTGGATGCCGACTACGTCGCCGAGATGGCGCGCCAGTATGCCGTGGAGCGCTTCGGCGAGAGCGAGGCGTACACCGGCGGCTACCACATCACCACCACCCTGGACAGCGAGCTGCAGCCCATGGCGCGCCGCGCCCTAGCCCGGGGCCTGATCGAGTACGACACCCGCCACGGCTGGCGCGGCCCCGAGGAGGAGGAGATCCCCCAGAGCCTCGCCGAGGCCCAGGACCGCACCGAGCGCAGCGGCCTGGAGGAGGAGCTCGAGGAGTCCCCCGAGGTGCTCGAGACCGCCCGCCGCGCCGCCGAGCGCAGCGAGACCCGGGTCGAGGGCATCGACGGCGACGTCAGCAACTGGGTCCAGGTGCTGGAGCGCACCCCCCGCTACGGCCTGCTCCGCCCGGCCATCGTGGTGGAAAGCGAGGGACGCGAGATGCGCGTGCTGCTGCGCGGTGGCGAGCTGCGCACCATCGCCTGGGACGGCCTCTCCTGGGCGCGCGAGTTCCGCACCGCCCAGTACCGCGGCCCCGAACCGGGCTCCGCCGCCGAGATCGCCGGCCGTGGCGACCTGGTGCGGGTGATGGAGCGCGAGGACGGCAGCCTGCGCCTGGCCCAGCGTCCCGGCGCCGAGGGCTCGCTGGTGGTGCTCGAGCCCGACACCGGCGCCCTTCTCGCCCTGCAGGGTGGCTTCGACTTCGACGCCAGCAAGTTCAACCGCGCGGTGCAGGCCCAGCGCCAGGCGGGCTCGATCTTCAAGCCCTTCATCTACCTGGCGGCGCTGGAGAGCGGCCTGATGAACGCCGCCAGCGTGGTCAACGACGCCCCGGTGGTGGTCAACGACGGCAGCGACGAGCTGTGGCGCCCGGTCAACTCCAGCGGCGACTTCCTGGGCCCCATGCGCCTGCGCAACGCCCTGGCCCGCTCCCGCAACCTGGTGACCATCCGCGTGTTGCGCGAGGTGGGGCTGGACACCACCATCGACTTCCTCACCCGCTTCGGCTTCGAGAAGGAGCGGCTGCCGAACGGCCTGTCGCTGGCGCTGGGCAGCGCCAGCCTGACCCCGCTGGAGATGGCCAACGCCTACGCGGTGCTGGCCAACGGCGGCTTCCAGGTCTCGCCCTGGTTCGTCGAACGCATCGCCCAGGGAGAGACGCTCATCGAGGAGGCCCTGCCCGCGGTGGCGTGTCGCGACTGCGCCCCCGGCACCGAGGAGGTGACCCGCGGGGACCGGCGCTACCCGGTGGCCAGGCGCGTGGTGGACCCGGTCAACCTCTACATCCTGCGCGACATGCTGCGCGACGTGATCGAGAACGGCACCGGCCGCCGCGCCCTGGAGCTGGGTCGCGAGGACATCGTCGGCAAGACCGGCACCACCAACGGCCAGCGCGACACCTGGTTCTCCGGCTTCAACAGCGAGCTGGTGGCCACCGCCTGGGTGGGCAAGGACGACAACACCACCACCGCCGAATATGGCTCGAGCGCCGCCCTACCGGTGTGGATGCACTTCATGGGCGAGGCGCTGGAGGGCCAGCCGCCGGCGATGCCCGAGCCTCCCGCCGCCCTGGTCACCGCCCGCGTCGACCCGGACACCGGCCGACGCCTGCCCGATGGCGCCGGGGGCGGCATCAGCGAGATCTTCCACCCCGACCACCTGCCCAGCGTGCAGCCCCGCCAAGTGGAGCGCGAGGTGGAGCGGCGCAGCGGCTCCCAGGGCACCGGCACCTACGAGGCGATCTTCTGAGAGGCGGCAGGCGCCACCCGGCGCCTGCCACCCTGCCCGGACACGACAAGGCCGGCCCCGAGGGGCCGGCCTTGTCGTTGTGGCGACTGGCGTCTGCGGCATCAGCCGCCGTAGACGTCGTCCACGGTCTTCAGCGGGTAGTGGGCGGGATAGGGCTTGCGCGCCACCCCGGAGTCCACCGCCGCCTGGGCCACCGCCGAGGAGACGCGCTCCAGCAGGCGCACGTCCACCGGGGTGGGGATGATGTAGTCGCGGCCGAAGCTCATGCTCTCCTTCTCGTAGGCCACCAGCACCTCCTCGGGCACCGGCTCCCGGGCCAGGTCCTTGAGCGCATGCACCGCCGCCACCTTCATCTCCTCGTTGATGCGGGTGGCACGCACGTCCAGGGCACCGCGGAAGATGAACGGGAAGCACAGTACGTTGTTGACCTGGTTGGGATAGTCCGAGCGACCGGTGGCCATGATTACGTCGTCGCGCGCGGCGAAGGCGTCGGCCGGATGGATCTCCGGGTCGGGGTTGGAGCAGGCGAACACCACCGGGTTGGGTGCCATCTTCTTGAGCTGCTCGGGGGAGAGCAGGTTGGGTCCGGAGAGGCCCAGGAAGACGTCGGCGCCGTCGATGGCGTCGCCCAGGGTACGCTTGTCGGTCTCGGTGGCGAACATCGCCTTGTACTGGTTGAGATCCTCGCGCCCGCTGTGGATCACCCCCTTGCGGTCGAGCATGTAGATGTTCTCGGCACGCGCGCCGCAGCTGACCAGCAGCTTCATGCAGGCGATGGCCGCGGAGCCGGCCCCCATGCAGACGAAGCGCGCCTCCTCGACCGACTTCCCGGCGATGGCCAGGGCGTTGAGCATGCCCGCCGTGGTGACGATGGCGGTGCCGTGCTGGTCGTCATGGAAGACCGGGATGCTGCACTGCTCGATCAGCGTCTGCTCGATCTCGAAGCACTCGGGCGCCTTGATGTCCTCGAGGTTGATGCCCCCCCAGGTATCGGCGATGCGTGCCACGGTGTCGATGAAGGCCTGCGGGCTCTCGGCATTGACCTCGACGTCGACGGAGTTGATGCCGGCGAAGCGCTTGAACAGCACGCCCTTGCCCTCCATCACCGGCTTACTGGCCAGCGGGCCCAGGTTGCCGAGGCCGAGGATGGCGGTGCCATCGGAGATCACCGCCACCAGGTTGCCCTTGCCGGTGTAGCGGTAGGCGTTCTCGGGGTCGCGGGCGATCTCGCGCACCGGCTCGGCGACGCCGGGGCTGTAGGCCAGCGAGAGGTCGCGGGCGGTGGCGGTGGGCTTGGTCAGCTCGACGGAGAGCTTTCCGGGAATGGGCTTGGCGTGATAGTCCAGCGCTGCCTGTCTTGCGTCAGTCATGCTTTGTGTCCGCTCAGGGTGAAGTCGTGATCCAGAGTATAGAAAAAGTTTCCATATCTTTACAGCACCTTGCATAGCCGCCCGATCGGCGCTCATTCGACGCCATTGTCGACATTATTCCGGCCAGATACGCAAGAACCCGCCCAAGGGGCGGGTTCTTGTCACGCACGGCGAAGAGCCGCAACGCGATCAGCGCTTGAGCGCGGCGCCGAAGCGCTTGTTGAAGCGCTCGACGCGACCACCGGTGGTCGCCTGCTTCTGCTTGCCGGTATAGAAGGGGTGGCACTGGGAACAGACGTCCAGCTCCAGGTCGTGGCCGGCGGTGGAGCCGACCTCGAAGGTGGCGCCGCAGGAGCAGGTCGCGGTGACCGCCTTGTATTCGGGGTGGATACCTTGTTTCATCTTGGGCCTCGTTGCGCTGTATGCCGCCACCTGATCCATTGCCAGGCACCGCATACGGTTGTGATCCGGTTGCCGAGCAACCGCGGAAACTCACCAGGAATCCCCGCCACGCCGTATCGGCATTTCGGGGAGCGCCGCATTCTACCAGAGCCGCCACCGGAGGCCAATTGCCTGACTCCCCCGCCCCTCGGGTGCTGCGCGTCGCCGTGCCCTCGCCGCTGCGCCGCCTGTTCGACTACCGCCCCGCCCGCGAGGCGCCGCCCGGCGGCTGGGCGCCGGGACTGCGGGTGCGAGTGCCCTTCGGGCGCCGCGAGGTGGTCGGCGTGGTGGTGGCCTGCCTCGACCACGGCGAGCTGCCGCTCTCGGAGCTCAAGCCGGCGCTGGCCTGTCTCGATGAGGCCCCGCTACCGGCGGACTGGCTGTGGCTGTGCCGCTTCACCGCCCGCTACTACCAGCACCCGCTGGGGGATACCCTGCACCAGGCGCTGCCGGTGCTGCTGCGCCAAGGACGCCCCCTGGCCGGGCGCACCCGGGAGCGCTGGGCGCTCACCACCGCCGGCCGGGACGCCGGCCCCGAGGCCCTCGCCCGCGCCCCGCGCCAGGCGGCGCTGCTGGCCATGCTCGCCCAGCACCCCCACGGCCTGGCCAGCCAGGCGATCCTCGCCCAGGCCTTCAGCCGCGACCAGTTGCGCTCGCTGGCCGCCAAGGGGCTGATCGAGCGGCAGGAGGAGGCGCTGAGCGCACCGGCCCGCCCCGACGCCGACCACCTGCTGGCCGAGCCCGCCCTGCCCCTCAACCGCGAGCAGGCCCAGGCCCTGGCGGTGCTCCACGAGCGCCTCGATGCCTACCACCCCTGCCTGCTGGAGGGGGTAACCGGCAGCGGCAAGACCGAGGTCTACCTGCAGCTGATCGAGGCGGTGGTGGGACGCGGCCGCCAGGCGCTGGTGCTGGTGCCCGAGATCGGCCTCACCCCCCAGACCCTGGCGCGCTTCCGCCGTCGCTTCCGGGTGCCGGTGGTGGCGCTCCACTCGGGGCTCACCGACCACGAACGCCTGGACGCCTGGGAGGCCGCCGCCAGCGGCCGTGCGCCCATCGTCATCGGCACCCGCTCGGCGATCTTCACCCCCCTGGCGCGGCCCGGGGCGATCATCGTCGACGAGGAGCACGACGGCTCCTACAAGCAGCAGGACGGCCTGCGCTATCACGCCCGCGACCTCGCCGTGGCCCGCGCCCACCGCCACGCCATCCCGGTGCTGCTGGGCAGCGCCACGCCGTCGCTGGAGAGCCTCGCCCTGGCCCGCCGCGGCGACTGGCGCCACCTGCCGTTGACCCGGCGCGCCACCCGCCACGCCCCGGCGGCGCTGGAGCTGCTCGACCTGCGCGGCCGACGACGCCTGGGCGGCCTCGCCCCGCCGGCGCTGGAGGCGATCGCCGAGACCCTCGACGCCGGCCACCAGGTGCTGGTGTTCATCAACCGCCGCGGCTTCGCCCCCACCCTCGCCTGCCACGCCTGCGGCTGGCTGGCCGAGTGCGACGCCTGCGACGCCCGCATGACCCTGCACCGCCGGCCGCCGCTGCTCGCCTGCCACCACTGCGACCGCCGCCGCGCCCTGCCCGAGGCCTGCCCCGAGTGCGGCAGCATCGACCTGCGCCCCCTGGGCAGCGGCACCGAGCGCACCGAGGAGACCCTCGCCGAGCGCTTCCCCAAGGTGCCGGTGCACCGCATCGACCGCGACAGCACCCGTCGTCGCGACGCCTTCGAGGCGGTCCTCGCCGAGGTGCGCCGGGGCGAGCCCTGCCTGCTGGTGGGCACCCAGATGCTGGCCAAGGGGCACCACCTGCCCCACGTCACCCTGGTGGTGGTGGTCAATGCCGACGCCGGCCTCTACGCCAGCGACTTCCGCGCCCTGGAGCAGGGCGCCCAGCTGCTGGTACAGGTGGCCGGCCGGGCCGGGCGCGCCGCCCACCCCGGCCGGGTGCTGGTACAGACGATGCACCCCGACGACCCCCACCTGCGCCTGCTCGCTGAGCGCGGCTACGCGGCCCTGGCCGACCGCCTGCTGGAGGAGCGCCGCGCCGCCGCCCTGCCGCCCTTCCGCTTCCTCGCCCTGCTGCGCCTGGAGAGCGCCCGGGAGGAGGCGGTGGGCGAGCTCGCCCGGCGCGCCGCCACGGCCCTGCGCGGCTGGCTGGCCGAGCGCAAGCTCGCGGTAGACTGCCTGGGGCCGGTGCCGGCTCCCATGGAGCGCCGCCAGGGCCGCTACCACCTGCAGCTGATGCTCGGCGCCGAGCGGCGCAGCACCCTCCACGAGGCCGGCGCCTGGCTGGCCGCCTGGCTCGAGGCCACCCCCGAGGCGCGCCGGGTGCGCTGGTCGCTGGATATCGACCCCCAGACGCTGAGCTGAGCGTCGCCCTTTAAAGCCGCCCCACAATTGCCGATAATGGCCAGCCGCGCCGCCAAGGCTCCCCATCCATGCCCGCATCGCACGAGCGCCTCGTCACCGCCGGTTCATCGGCCGCTCGCCGCGACGCCACAGGACATTCCGACGCCTCATGAAAGAGACCATCGTTGCGCTGCTCGAGGACGCCCTCGACTCCCTCCGGCAGCAGGGCGTACTGCCCGCCGACCTGTCCCCGACCATCAAGGTCGACCCCACCAAGGACAAGACCCACGGCGACTACGCCTCCAACCTGGCCCTGATGCTGGCCAAGCCGGCGGGCCGCAAGCCCCGCGAGCTGGCCGAGGCGCTGGTCGGCGCCCTGCCCGAGAGCGACGCGGTGCAAAAGGTGGAGATCGCCGGCCCCGGCTTCGTCAACTTCTTCGCCGCCACCGATGCCGCCGCCCAGGTGGTGCGCCAGGTGCTCGACTCGGGTGACGCCTTCGGCCGCAGCCTCACCGGCCAGGGCCGCAAGGTGCAGGTGGAGTTCGTCTCCGCCAACCCCACCGGCCCGCTTCACGTGGGCCACGGCCGCGGCGCGGCCATCGGCGACTGCCTGTGCCGCCTGCTGGAGGCCACCGGCCACGACGTCACCCGCGAGTTCTACTACAACGACGCCGGCGCCCAGATCACCAACCTGGCGCTCTCGGTGCAGGCGCGCGCCAGGGGGCTCGACCCCGAGGACGCGGGCTGGCCGGCAGATGGCTACCGCGGCGGCTACATCATCGACGTGGCCAACGCCTACCTCGCCGGCGAGACCGTCCACGCCGACGACCGCCACGTCACCGCCCAGGCGGACCCCGACGACCTGGCGGCGATCCAGGAGTTCGCCGTGGCCTACCTGCGCCGCGAGCAGGATCTCGACCTCAAGGCCTTCGGTGTGCATTTCGACGTCTACTTCCTGGAGTCCTCCCTCTACCGCGACGGCAAGGTGGAGGCGACCGTCGAGCGCCTGATCGAGAAGGGCCACACCTACGAGCAGGATGGCGCCCTGTGGCTGCGCACTACCGACTTCGGCGACGACAAGGACAGGGTGATGCGCAAGTCCGACGGGCAGTACACCTACTTCCTGCCCGACGTCGCCTACCACCTCGACAAGTGGCAGCGCGGCTTCGAGACGGTGATCAACGAGCAGGGTGCCGACCACCACTCCACCGTGACCCGGGTGCGCGCCGGCCTGCAGGCCCTGGAGGCCGATATTCCCAGGGGCTGGCCCGATTACGTGCTGCACCAGATGGTGATGGTCACCCGCTCCGGGGTCGAGGTGAAGCTCTCCAAGCGCGCCGGCAGCTACGTCACCGTGCGCGACCTGATCGACGAGGTGGGCCGCGACGCCACCCGTTTCTTCCTGGCCGCGCGCCGCGCCGACTCCCAGCTCACCTTCGACATCGACCTGGCGCGCTCGCAGTCCAACGACAACCCGGTCTACTACGTGCAGTACGCCCACGCCCGGGTGTGCAGCGTGGCGCGCAAGGCCGAGGCCGAGGAGAAGCCCTTCGACCACGCCCTGGCCATGCAGAGCCTGGCCCTGCTGGAGGCCGACCAGGAGAAGGCGCTGCTCAACCGCCTGGCACGCTTCCCCGAGGCCGTGGAGCACGCCGCGGCCTCCCGTGAGCCCCAGCAGATCGCCCAGTACCTGCTCGACCTCGCCGCCGACTTCCACACCTGCTACAACGCGGTGAAGGTGATGGTCGAGGACGACGCCCTGCGCAACGCCCGGCTGGCGCTGGGCCTGGCCACCCGCCAGGTGCTGCGCAACGGCCTGGACCTGATGGGAGTCGGTGCCCCGGAGGAGATGTAAGCCATGGCCACCCGCAAGCCACCCGCCAAGAAGCGCGGCGCCACCAGCAGCCGCCGCCAACCCACCAGCAGGACGCGACGCGAGTGGCGCCTGCCCGGCTGGCTATGGGGGCTGACCGGCCTGGTGGCGGGCTTCCTGCTCTCCCAGCACCAGCATGGCGTAGCCCCCTGGCAGGACGAGGACTCGCCGCTGGCCCGGGTGCTGCCGCGCAGCGCGCCGCCGCCCGGCGAGCCCGCACCAGCGGCCGAGCCCGAGCCGCCGGCGATGCCGACCTTCGAGTTCTACACCCTGCTGCCGGAGTCCGAGGTGATCGCCCCGGGCGGCGAGATGCCGGCCTCCACCGCCACCCCGCCGCCGCCGGAGGCGCCGGAGGCCGAGGGGTCGACTAGCGAGCGCGCCCCCGATGCGGACCCCATCGCCCAGGTGATCGCCGCCAACTTATCCAAAGACCGTCAGGCCAACGACCGCCAGGCCCAGGCCGAGGCGGCCGACACCCGGGCCACCCCGGCCACCACCGCCTCGGGCCAGCGCTTCATGCTCCAGGCCGCCTCCTTCCGCGAGCCCGGAGATGCCCAGCAGCTGCGCAGCCGCCTGCGCGACTTCGGCCTGCTGGCCCAGGTCAGCGAGGTCAAGGCGAGCGGCAACCAGACCTGGCACCGGGTGCAGGTGGGCCCCTACGAGGACCGCCGCGAGCTCTCCCGGGCCCGCGACCTGATGGTCACCCAGGGCATCGAGCCGCTGCTGATCCAGCTCAACGACTGACCTCCTGCACGCCTGGGCAACCTCGGTCGGCTCTGCTCGATAGCGAAAGGCGCCGGGTAAGCCTGAGCCATGCCGCCCCTTGCGATGGGTCTCCCGCGCGCGGCGCTTGAATTCTCGGCCGCGCGCCCGCACCTACTCCCGTCAGACCGCTTCGTCACGGCGCCCGTCAGGGCGCCGAAAGTCATCGGGAGCCGATCACCCGCTCCCCCAAGGAGTCCCCTCCATGACCACGATCGTATCCGTTCGCCGCGGTGACCAGGTGGCGCTGGCCGGTGACGGCCAGGTATCGCTGGGCAACACCGTGATGAAGGGCAACGCCAGCAAGGTCCGCCGCCTCTACCGCGGCGAGGTGCTGGCGGGCTTCGCCGGCGGCACCGCCGACGCCTTCACCCTCTTCGAGCGCTTCGAGGCGCAGCTGGAGAAGTACCAGGGCAACCTGGTCAAGGCCGCCGTGGAGCTGGCCAAGGAGTGGCGCACCGACCGCGCCCTGCGCCGCCTCGAGGCGCTGCTTGCCGTGGCCAACAAGGACGCCTCGCTGATCATCACCGGCAACGGCGACGTGCTGGAGCCCGAGGGCGGCATCATCGCCATCGGTTCCGGCGGCAACTATGCCCTGGCCGCGGCCCGCGCCCTGCTGGGGAACACCGACCTCTCGGCGAAGGAGATCACCGAGAAGTCGCTGGCGATCGCCGGCGATATCTGCGTGTTCACCAACCACAACGTCACCCTCGAGGAGCTGCCTGCCAAGGCAGGCTAAGGCCGATACCATGACCCAGATGACCCCCCGCGAGATCGTCCACGCCCTGGACCAGTACATCATCGGCCAGCAGGACGCCAAGCGCGCCGTGGCCATCGCCCTGCGCAACCGCTGGCGTCGCATGCAGCTCGACGGCGACCTGCGCCAGGAGGTGACGCCCAAGAACATCCTGATGATCGGCCCCACCGGGGTGGGCAAGACCGAGATCGCCCGCCGCCTGGCCAAGCTGGCCCGCGCGCCCTTCATCAAGGTGGAGGCCACCAAGTTCACCGAGGTAGGCTACGTGGGCCGCGACGTGGAGTCGATCGTGCGCGACCTCACCGAGGCCGCCATCAAGCTGGTGCGCGAGCAGGCCAAGGAGGAGGTGCGCCACCGCGCCGAGGACGCCGCCGAGGACCGCATCCTCGACGCCCTGCTGCCGCCGCCCCGTGGCCAGGAGGACCAGCCCCGCCAGGAGAGCGGCACCCGCCAAGCCTTCCGCAAGAAGCTGCGCGAGGGCGACCTGGACGACAAGGAGATCGACATCGAGGTCTCCCAGCAGGGCCCCAACCTCGACATCATGACCCCGCCGGGCATGGAGGAGATGACCAGCCAGCTGCAGAGCCTCTTCTCCGGCATGGGCAAGCAGAAGACCGAGACCCGCCGGGTGGCGGTGAAGGACGCCTTCGCCCTGCTGCGTGACGAGGAGGCCGCCAAGCTGGTCAACGAGGAGGAGATCAAGGCCCGTGCCATCGAGTCGGTGGAGCAGAACGGCATCGTCTTCCTCGACGAGATCGACAAGGTGGCCAAGGGCAGCGGCCAGTCGAGTGGCGGCGAGGTCTCCCGCGAGGGGGTGCAGCGCGACCTGCTGCCGCTGATCGAGGGCTCCAGCGTCTCCACCAAGCACGGCATGGTGAAGACCGACCACATCCTGTTCATCGCCTCCGGCGCCTTCCACCTCTCGCGTCCCTCGGATCTGATCCCCGAGCTGCAGGGCCGCCTGCCGATCCGCGTCGAGCTCAACGCCCTGACCCCCGAGGACTTCAAGCGCATCCTCACCGAGCCCTCCGCGGCGCTGACCAAGCAGTACCAGGCGCTGCTGGCCACCGAGGGGCTCGACGTCACCTTCAGCGACGACGGCATCGAGCGCATCGCCGAGATCGCCTGGAAGGTCAACGAGGGCACCGAGAACATCGGCGCGCGCCGCCTGCACACCGTGATGGAGCGCCTGCTGGAGGAGGCCTCGTTCCGCGGCAGCGACATCGGCAGCCCGCTGGTGATCGACGCCGCCTATGTCGACTCCCAGCTCGGCGAGCTGGCGATGGACGAGGACCTGTCGCGGTATATCCTGTAAACCCAGCCGTAAGCTTTAAGCGATAAGCTGTAAGCAACCCCTCGGTGGCGCAGTCCCGATAGCATCACGATCACGGAACTGCGCCCCAAGGAGGCGTTGCGAGCAGGAACTGGCCGCAGGCCACTTACGGCTTAAGGCTTGCAGCTTAAAGCTCCGGGCGAAGCCCGGTACCGAAGGTGCTTATGACAGCCCCAATCCCCACCAATGTCCACTACCACCAGCAGGCCCGCGAGCTCGAGCTGACCTACCCGGGCGACGAGCGCCATCGGCTGCCTTGCGAGTACCTGCGGGTGTTCTCGCCCTCCGCCGAGGTGCGCGGCCACGGCAAGGGCCAGGAGACCCTGCAGGTCGGCAAGAAGTTCGTCGGCCTCAAGGACATCACCCCCACCGGGCGCTATGCGCTCAAGCTGCACTTCGACGACGGCCACGACAGCGGCCTCTACAGCTGGGACTACCTGTGGTGGCTGATCCAGCATCGCGAGGCCAACTGGGCGGAGTACCTCGAGCGCCTGGAGGCGGCCGGCGCCAGCCGCGAACCGCTGGGCATCCAGATCCGGCAGCTCTAACCCGCGTCAAGACAAGCGATGCCGCCCGAGGCTACAATGGCGCCCATTCGAGGCAGCGACCTCTTCCCATTGCAGCGATTCGGGAGCCCCATCGCATGAGCGCCAACCCCAGCTCCAGGGACCAGCAGACCACCGACTTCGGCTACCAGGAGGTGCCCCTCGAGGAGAAGGCCTCCCGGGTCGCCGATGTCTTCCACTCCGTGGCGGCCCGCTACGACGTCATGAACGACCTGATGTCGTTCGGCATCCACCGCCTCTGGAAGCGCCTCACCATCGAGCGTGCCGGCGTCCGCCCCGGCCACAGCGTGCTCGACATCGCCGGCGGCACCGGCGACCTGACGCTGAAGTTCTCGCGGCTGGTGGGGCCTCGTGGGCGGGTGGTGCTAGCCGACATCAACGAATCGATGCTGCGGGTCGGGCGCGACAAGCTGCTCAACCACGGCGTCGGCGCCAACGTCGAGTACGTCCAGGCCAATGCCGAGTGCCTGCCCTTCCCCGACAACACCTTCGACTGCATCACCATCGCCTTCGGCCTGCGCAACGTCACCGACAAGGACGCCGCCCTGCGCTCCATGGCCCGGGTGCTCAAGCCCGGCGGCCGCCTGCTGGTGCTGGAGTTCTCCAAGCCCGACAACCCCCTGCTCACCCGGGCCTACGACGAGTACTCCTTCCGCCTGCTGCCGCGCATCGGCCAGGTGGTGGCCAGCGACGCCGACAGCTACCGCTACCTCGCCGAGTCGATCCGCATGCATCCGGACCAGGAGACCCTCAAGGGGATGATGGAGGCGGCCGGCCTGGAGCGGGTCGAGTACACCAACATGACCGGGGGCATCGTCGCCCTGCACCGCGGCATCAAGCTCTGAGGTGGGCATGGCGTTGACCCCGACCCTGCTGCTCGCCGCCGCCGAGCGGACCCTCAACGGCCTGCTCGCCCGTGACCCGGCGGCGCCCGGTCGCCTGGCGCGCCTCGCCGGCCAGCGGCTGCTGGTACGCCTGGAGAATCCTGCGCTGGCCCTGGCGCTGCACTTCCATCCCGAGGGACTCGACCTGCTGCGCCCCGATGACGCCGACGAGGCGGACTTCGACGCCGTGCTGGAGCTCGACGCCGAGACCCTCGGCGCGCTGCTCGGCGGCGCCGACATGGAGCGCCTGATGTTCCAGGGCAGGCTCGCGGTGCGCGGCCGCATCCCGCTGCTGGAGGCGACCCGTGACCTGCTCCTCGACCTCGACCTGGACTGGGAGGGCGAGCTGGCGCGCTGGCTCGGCGACCTGCCCGCCCACAGCCTGGCCGAGGGGCTGCGTCGCCTGGGCCGCTTCGGCCTGCGCACCCGCGAGGAGTTCTGCGCCGACCTTTCCGAATACCTGGTCGAGGAGGCCCGCCTGCTGCCCGGCCGTCCCCAGGTCGAGGTGCTGCGCGACCACCTCACCGAGCTCGAGGTCACCGCCGATCGCCTCGAGGCGCGCCTCGCCCGCCTGCACCGGCGCCTCGCCGGCGGGGCTGCGCCATGATGCTGCTGCGGCTGCTGCGCATCCTGTGGGTGATCACGCGCTACCGCCTGGACACCCTGATCCCCGTCGAACGGCTGCCCTGGGTGCTGCGCACCCTGCTCAGGCTCTCGCCGCTGCGTCTGGTGCCCATTGGCGAGCGCAGCCGGGGCGAGCGCCTGCGCCTGGCGCTGGAGTCGCTGGGACCGATCTTCGTCAAGTTCGGCCAGGTGCTCTCCACCCGGCGCGACCTGCTGCCGGAGGACATCGCCGACGAGCTCAAGCGCCTCCAGGACCAGGTACCCCCCTTCCCCGGCCACGAGGCCCGCGCGGTGGTCGAAGCGGAGCTGGGCCTGGCGGTAACCGAGGCCTTCGCCCGCTTTGACCCCGAGCCGCTGGCCTCGGCCTCCATCGCCCAGGTGCACGGCGCCCGGCTGCACGGCGGCGAGGAGGTGGTGGTCAAGATCATCCGCCCCGGGATCGAGCGGGTCATGCGCCAGGACATGGCGCTGCTCTACCGCTTCGCGCGGCTGCTGGCGCTGGTCCCCGAGGCGCGCCGCCTGCGCCCGGTCGAGGTGGTGCGCGACTACGAGGTGACCCTCTTCGACGAGCTCGACCTGCACAAGGAGGCGGCCAACACCTCCCAGCTCAAGCGCAACTTCAAGGACTCCGCCCACCTCTACGTGCCGGGTATCCACTGGGAGCTGACCCGCCAGCGGGTGATGGTCCAGGAGCGCATCTACGGCATCCCGGTGGCCGACGTCGCCGCCCTACGCGCCCAGGGCACCGACCTCAGGAAGCTCGCCGAGCGCGGGGTGGAGATCTTCTTCACCCAGGTGTTCCGCGACAACTTCTTCCACGCCGACATGCACCCGGGCAACATCTTCGTCTCACGCCGGCACCCCCACGACCCGCAGTACATCGGCATCGACTGCGGCATCGTCGGCAGCCTGACCCGCGAGGACCAGGACTACCTGGCCCGCAACCTGCTGGCCTTCTTCCACCAGGACTACTACGAGGTGGCGGCGCTGCACATCGAGTCCGGCTGGGTCGGCGAGAATACCCGGGCCAACGAGTTCGCCGCGGCGATCCGCACCGTGTGCGAGCCGATCCTGGAGAAGCCGCTCAAGGACATCTCATTCGGCCAGGTGCTGCTGGGGCTGTTCCAGACCGCGCGGCGCTTCGACATGGAGGTGCAGCCCCAGCTGGTGCTGCTGCAGAAGACCCTGCTCAACATCGAGGGCCTGGGGCGCCAGCTCTATCCGGAGCTCGACCTGTGGCAGACCGCCAAGCCCTACCTGGAGCGCTGGATGGAGGAGCGCGCCGGGGTCAAGGGCCTGTGGGCCTCGCTCAAGCGCCAGGCCCCGGAGCTCAGCCATCGGCTGCCCGAGCTGCCCACCCTGGCCCACCAGGTACTGCTCCAGGCGGAACTCGAGAAGCGCCAGCGTCGCCGCCAGGGCGAGGCGCTCGGCGGCATCCGCCGCCAGCTGGAGCACCAGGGTCGGCGCGGCCGACGGCTGCGCCTGGGGCTCTTGCTGCTGGCCCTGGCGCTGGCCTGGCAGCCGCTGGCCGAGTGGGCCGGCGGCCAGCCCTGGCCGGCGCTGGCCGCCGCCGCCCTGGGCCTCGCGCTGCTGGCCTGGCACTGATTCTTTCGCGTTTCACGGAGACGTCACCGATGAGCGATATCCTCGAACGGCTGCAGGTTGTCCTGGATCGGCGTCGCGACGCCGACCCTGACGACTCCTACGTGGCCTCCTTGCATCACAAGGGCCTGAACAAGATACTCGAGAAGGTCGGCGAGGAGGCCACCGAGGCCCTGCTCGCGGCGAAGGACGCCGAGCACGGCGGCGAGGCCGAGCGCCAAGCGTTGATCGCCGAAACGGCCGACCTGTGGTTTCATAGCCTGGTGATGCTGTCGCATCTCGGGCTCGACCAGCAGGCGGTGCTCGACGAGCTGGCGCGGCGCTTCGGTATCTCGGGCCACGACGAGAAGGCCGCCCGGCCGCAATAGACCCATTCGGCTCCCGGACAGCCCGGGACCACGTTTCAGAGGAAGCGCACATGTTAGGTGGTATCAGTATCTGGCAGCTGCTGATCGTTCTCGGCATCATCATCCTGATCTTCGGGACCAAGAAGCTGCGCAACGTCGGCACCGACCTCGGCGGCGCCGTGAAGGGCTTCAAGAAGGCGATGAACGAGGACGAGAAGGGCGAGAAGTCCGACGAGGAGGGCGAGGCCCAGCCCCAGGCCCGCGTCGACCACAAGGAAGAGTCGACCAACACCTACGACGTCCAGGCCGAGCGCAAGCCCGAGGAACAGGAAGAGCGCAAGTAAGCCGCCATGTTTGACATCGGCTTTCTCGAACTCCTGCTGCTGGGCGTGGTGGGGCTGCTGGTGCTGGGTCCCGAGCGGCTGCCCAAGGCGGCGCGCACCCTGGGCTTGTGGATCGGCAAGATCAAGCGGACCGTCTCCGGCATGCAGCGCGAGATCAGCGCCCAGCTGGAGGCGGAAGAGCTGCGCCAGAAGCTC
This sequence comes from Halomonas shengliensis, assembly GCF_900104135.1. Classification (GTDB taxonomy): domain Bacteria; phylum Pseudomonadota; class Gammaproteobacteria; order Pseudomonadales; family Halomonadaceae; genus Halomonas; species Halomonas shengliensis. The sequence goes on from NZ_FNIV01000002.1 coordinate 100,882, forward strand.
GACGAGCAGCAGAAGAAGCTGGACGACAGCGTCAACCAGGTGAAGCGTGGCGTGGAAGGCATCGCCGAGCCCGAGCGCCCCGCCAGGGGCGAGGCGGGCAGCGGCGAGACGCCGGCCCGCGCCACCCCGGAGCAGCGCCTGGATGATGCCTTGGCACGCGCCCGCGAGGGCGCCGACACCGCACCCGACGCCTCGCCCGAGCCCTCCTCCGCCGACAAGGACGCCCCCGAACGATGAGCAACCCCGGCGACTCCCCGGAACAGCACCAGGCGCCGCTGATCGAACACCTGATCGAGCTGCGCTCGCGCCTGCTGCGCGCGGTGGTGGCGGTGCTGGTGATCTTCCTCGGCCTCTACGCCTTCGCCAACGACATCTACCTGTTCGTGGCCCAGCCGCTGATGGCGCTGCTGCCGGAAGGCTCCCAGATGATCGCCACCGAGGTGGCCTCGCCCTTCCTGGCGCCCTTCAAGCTGACCCTGGTCACGGCGGTGTTCATCGCCGTGCCCTATGTGCTGCACCAGGCCTGGGCCTTCGTGGCCCCGGGCCTCTACGACAACGAGAAGGCGCTGGCGCTGCCGATCCTGGCCTCCAGCGTGCTGCTGTTCTATGGCGGCGCGGCCTTCGCCTACTACGCGGTCTTCCCGCTGCTGTTCGAGTTCTTCACCCAGACCGGGCCGGAGAACGTGACGGTGATGACCGACATCAACGCCTACCTCAACTTCGTGCTGAAGCTGTTCTTCGCCTTCGGCGTGGCCTTCGAGATCCCCATCGCCACCTTCCTGCTGATCGCCTCCGGCGCCACCACGGTGGAGAGCCTGTCGAAGAAGCGTCCCTACATCATCCTGGGCTGCTTCGTGGTGGGCATGCTGCTGACGCCCCCGGACGTGATCTCCCAGAGCCTGCTGGCGATTCCCATGTACCTGCTCTACGAGATCGGCCTGCTGTTCGGGCGTCTCGCCCGGCGCAAGAAGCAGCAGCGCGAGGCGGAGGAAGAGGACGCCTAAGCGGCAAGCAAGCGTTCCTGGTCCTCACCAACAGTGAACCCCGCAAGCGAGAGCCTGCGGGGTTCCTTGCTGCTGGGCGCTGGTCGCTTGTGGCTTAGAGATCCATCAGCTCGTCGAGGCGATCGACCAGCTTGAAGATGCCGGTGGCGGCCTCGCTGATGCGGGTGGCCAGCATGTAGGCGGGGGTGGTCACCACGCGATGCTCGAAGTCGACCACGATGTCCTCGACCCCGCAGCTGCGGTGCAGCCCGCCCATGGCGCTGATGGCGCCGGAGACGCCCGGGTCGTGGCCGATGGTCACGGCGATGCCGTTGCCCAGCAGCCGCGGCACCATCACCGGGCTGATGCACATCAGGCCGATCGGCTTGCGCGCCTCATGGAAGTCTTCGAGGACCTCTTTGAGCTCGTCGAGCACCTGCATCTCGGCGCCCGCCTCGGCGAAGGTGGAGAGGTTCTTGGCCGCCCCGAAGCCACCGGGCAGCACCACCGCATCGAACTCGTCCGCGGCCAGCTCGTCGAGGGGCAGGATCTCGCCCCGTGCCAGGCGCGCCGACTCGGTCAGCACGTTGCGCGTCTCGCCCTCGACCACCTCGCCACGGCGATGGTCGACCACGTGGTGCTGGGCGATGTCCGGCGCGAAGCAGCGGTAGCCGATGCCCAGCTGGTCGAGCCGCAGCAGGGTCAGGGTGGTCTCGTAGATCTCGGAACCGTCCTGGACGCCACAGCCCGAGAGGATGACCGCCACCTGTTTGCTCATGCCTATCTCCTTGCAGGGTTCGCCTGCCCGCGGCAGGACCGAAAAGAAAGCCTCACTCTAGAGCGATCCCCCCGGTGCGACAAGGCGAGACTTTCGGCGCATCGGCGCACTGATATACTCGAGGCCAGACGACACACTCGCTGTCACACTTCTGTCACACCGCGCCGCCAGACTGATATCGGCGGCGCCAGAGCCGGAGAGACGACCTTGAGCTTCACCACCCCACGCCAGTTCCCCGCCACCCGCATGCGGCGCATGCGCCGCGACGCCTTCTCGCGCCGGCTGATGCAGGAAAACGTGCTGACCCCGGCCGACCTGATCTGGCCGGTCTTCGTCCAAGAGGGCGAAGGCCAGCGCGAGGCGGTGCCCTCCATGCCGGGGGTCGAGCGCCTGTCGCTGGACCTGCTGATCGAGGAGGCCCGCGAGGCGGTGGCGCTGGGTATCCCCGCCATCGCGCTGTTCCCGGTGGTCGACGCCTCGCTTAAGAGCGAGCTGGCCGAGGAGGCGTACAGCGCCGGCGGCCTGGTGCAGCGAAGCGTGCGCGCCCTCAAGGAGGCCCTCCCCGAGCTCGGCATCATCACCGACGTGGCGCTGGACCCCTACACCAGCCATGGCCAGGACGGGATCATCGACGACCAGGGCTATGTGCTCAACGACCGCACCGTGGAGACGCTGCTCAAGCAGGCCCTCTCCCACGCCGAGGCCGGCGCCGACGTGGTCGCCCCCTCGGACATGATGGATGGCCGCATCGGCGAGATCCGCCGGGTGCTGGAGCAGGAGCAGCTGGTCAACACCCGCATCATGGCCTACAGCGCCAAGTACGCCTCGCGCTACTACGGCCCCTTCCGCGATGCGGTGGGCTCCGCCACCAACCTGGGCAAGGCGGACAAGCGCACCTACCAGATGGACCCGGCCAACGGCGACGAGGCGCTGCACGAGGTGGCAGTGGACCTGGCCGAGGGCGCGGACATGGTGATGATCAAGCCCGGCATGCCCTACCTGGACGTGGTGCGCCGGGTGAAGGACGAGCTCAAGGCGCCCACCTACGCCTACCAGGTGAGCGGCGAGTACGCCATGCACATGGCCGCCTTCGAGGCCGGCTGGCTGGACGCCGACGAGGTGATCCTGGAGTCGCTGCTGTGCTTCAAGCGTGCCGGTGCCGACGGTGTGCTGACCTATTTCGCCAAGCGAGCGGCCCGCCTGCTCGCCCAGTGATGGAAGGGACTGCGCGCCCTTCCCTGCCACGAGAGAGTTGCCCATGGAAGATCGCAGTCCCACCTCATCGCCCGCCACTCCGTTGGCCCTGGCCGCCCCCGGCGACGACGCCGGAAGCGACGTGCCGAGCCCGCGCCTCAACCAGACACGGGCCGGCATCAAGCCCAAGGCACCACCGGCGAGCGACGCCGACCTGAGCGACCCCACGCTCTATTTCAACCGCGAGCTCTCCCACCTGCAGTTCAACATCCGGGTGCTGGAACAGGCGCTGGACGAGGCGCATCCCCTGCTCAACCGGCTGATGTTCCTGTTGATCTTCTCGTCGAACATGGACGAGTTCTTCGAGATCCGCGTCGCCGGCCTAAAGCACCAGCTGGCGCTGGGCGACATCAGTTCCGGGGCCGACGGGCGCACCCCGCGGGCGGTGCTCGCCGAGATCTCGCGCATCGCCCACGAGCAGATCGAGCGCCAGTACCGCATCCTCAACGCGTCGCTGCTGCCCGCGCTGGAGGAGAAGGGGTTGCGCTTCCGTCGCCGCCGCGACTGGACCAAGGCCCAGCGCGAGTGGGTGCGCGACTACTTCGAGAACGAGATCATGCCGGTGATCAGCCCCATCGGCCTCGACCCCTCCCACCCCTTCCCGCGGCTGGTCAACAAGAGCCTCAACTTCATCGTCCAGCTCGAGGGCAAGGACGCCTTCGGGCGAGAGGGGGGGCTCGCCATCCTGCCGGCCCCGCGCTCGCTGCCCCGGGTGATCAGCCTGCCCGAGGCGCTGTGCGAGCAGGGCTTCAAGGAGGCGGTGTTCCTCTCCTCGATGATCCACGCCCACGCCGAGGAGCTGTTCCCGGGCATGACGGTGCGTGGCTGCTACCAGTTCCGGCTGACGCGCAACGCCGACATGACGGTGGACCCCGAGGAGGTCTCCGACCTCGCCTCGGCGCTGCGCGGCGAGCTGCTGGCACGCCGCTACGGCAGCGGCGTACGCCTGGAGGTGGTGGACACCTGCCCCGACGAACTGGCCGGCTTCCTGCTTCGCCAGTTCGAGCTGGAGGAGGAGGACCTCTACCGGGTCAACGGGCCGGTCAACCTGACCCGCATGATGTCGATGATCGGCGAGGTGGAGCGACCGGAACTCTTCTACCGGCCCTTCACCCCGGGGCTGCCCAAGAACCTGCGCAAGGAGGGCAGCCTGTTCGACACCATCACCGCCGGCGACGTGCTGCTGCACCATCCCTTCCACGCCTTCTCACCGGTCGAGGACCTGCTCTCCGAAGCCGCCCGCGATCCCGGGGTGCTGGCCATCAAGCAGACCCTGTATCGCACCGGTGCCGACTCGCCCATCGTCAACTCGCTGGTGGAGGCGGCCCGGGGCGGCAAGGAGGTGACGGTGGTGATCGAGCTGCGCGCGCGCTTCGACGAGGCCGACAACCTGGCGCTCGCCTCGCGGCTGCAGGAGGCCGGCGCCATCGTCATCTATGGGGTGATGGCCTACAAGACCCACGCCAAGATGATGCATATCGTGCGCCGCGAGAAGGAGGGGCTGCGCTACTACGTGCACCTGGGCACCGGCAACTACCACTCCAAGACCGCGCGGCTCTACACCGACTACAGCCTGCTGACCGCCAACCCGACCCTGTGCGAGGACGTGCACCAAGTGTTCCAGCAGCTCTCCGGCATGGGTCGCGCACGCCGCATCGAGACGCTGCTCCACGCCCCCTTCACCCTGCACGAGCGGATGGTGGAGATGATCGAGCGCGAGGCGGCCGAGGCACGCAAGGGCAAGCGTGCCCACCTGATCATCAAGTGCAACTCGCTGACCGAACCCAGGCTGATCCAGGCGCTCTACCGCGCCTCCCAGGCCGGGGTAGAGTGCGACCTGATCATCCGCGGCCAGTGCTGCCTGCGCCCCGGCGTTCCCGGCGTCTCGGAGAACATCCGAGTGCGCTCCATCGTCGGGCGCTTCCTGGAGCACACCCGGGTCTTCTACTTCCATAACGGCGGCAAGCCGGAGGTGTGGGCGTCCAGCGCCGACTTCATGACCCGCAACATGTTCCATCGGGTGGAGACCTGCTTCCCCCTGCTGGACAAGAAGCTGGCCGCCCGGGTGCGCAAGGACCTGGAGACCTACCTGGTGGACAACTGCCAGAGCTGGCTGCTGCAGCCCGATGGCAGCTACGTCAAGCAGCACCCCGGCGAGGCCGCCCCGATCAGCGCCCAGGAGACCCTGCTCTACGCCTACGCCGCCAAGGCCTGACCGAGCGCCGGGCATAGCTCGGCGCCAGGAGCTGGCTGGAAGCCAACATGATGTGGCACCTCCATAGACAACACACCCCGCAACCACGGTGGCGGGGTGTGTTGTCTTGCAGCTTCCAGGCGCGAAGCGCCACTCTTCCAGCGCCCGGATGGCGTCCGGGCGCTAGAAGCCGGGTCAGACGGCGATCGGGCCACCATCCTGCTTCTGGATCACCACGGTAGAGGCCCGCGGGCGCACCTTGCCCTGGGTGGCCGTGGTGGCATCCTCGGCGGCCGGCCAGTTGCCCGGGTGCTGGATGTTGATGAACAGCGCGGTCTTGTCGGGGGTGGCGAAGATCCCGGTGACCTCACAGCCGCTGGGCCCCACCGCGAAGCGCTTGAGGTGCTGCTGGGTCTCGGGCGTGACCACCCCGCCCTCCAGGGCGGCCGGCACCACCGCCAGCAGCTGGTCATTGGTATGCTCGGCGACGCCTTCGTAGCCGTTGTCGGTCTGGATCCACAGGATACCCTGGCCATCGCCGCGATCGTCGTACCAGAGACCATCGGGGCTGGCGAACTGGTTCGCCTCGGTCAGGCCCGAGCGGTTGTCGGCATCCGCGGCGGCGGCGCCGAAGACGAACACCTCCCAGGCGAAGCGAGCACCATCATCGACTTCCCGCCAGCGAAGGATATGCCCGGCGCCGTTGTCGGGGCGCGGGTTGGCCTCGTTGACCGGGGCGGTGGCGAAGCCCACGCCGGGCTCGTCGATGGCGCCTCCCCCGTTGGTAAAGGTCGCCTCGCTGCCCGCCGCGGTGCGCTTGCTGTTGTTGGTGAGGGTGATGTAGACCTCGCCTGAGGCAGGATCGACGCTGGCCCACTCGGGACGATCCATGGGGGTCGCGCCCATCAGGTCGGCGGCATCGCAGGTATGGATGATGATGCCAGCCTGGTCGTCGGCGGCCAGCCCCAGGGCCTCGTGAAGCGGGCGACCATCACGGCTCTTCGCCAGCGGCGTCAGCGGCAGCCACTCGCCGCTTCCGTCGGCATCGAAGCGGGCAGCATAGAGGGTTCCCTCGTCCAGGTACTTGGCGCCGATCGCCAGGCGGTCATAGGCCGCACCGGGGCGGTTGGCATCGGCCGGGTCCCAGCCGGCGGCGGAGACGAACTTGTAGATGTACTCGTTGCGGGCATCGTGACCGGAGTAGAAGACCACCGGCTTGCCCGGCTCGAGCTTGCCGAGCCAGCACCCCTCGTGGCGGAAGCGCCCCAGGGCGGTGCGCTTCACGGCACGGCGGCTGCCGTCGTAGGGGTCGATCTCCACCTGATAGCCGTAGGTGCGCGCCTCGTTGCGATAATCCTCGCGGGCATCGGCGCCGCGCGGGGTGATATCGAAGCGAGCGAACTCGTCGTTCGCCTCGCTGGGATCCCCCGCCGAGGTCTCCCAGCCGTAGCGGCCGCGCTGGGTGGGAATCCCGATGCGGGCGTCGTCGGCGAAACGCTCGCCGGTGTTGACGAAGATGTTGGGCCAGTTCTCCTCGCAGGCCAGGTAGGTGCCCCAGGGGGTGAAGCCGTTGCCGCAGTTGTTGTTGGTGCCGCGGGTGAGGCGCCCCTCCGGCGAGAACTTGGTCCTGACGTAGGCGCTGCCGGCGACCGGACCGGCCAGCTCCATCTCCGTGGCGCTGGTAAAGCGGCGGTTGTAGGGGGAGCCCGGCACATGGGACCAGCGACCGTCGCCTTCCTTCACCACCTCCACCAGGGTCACGCCATGGGCGTTGATCTCGGTACGCGACTCCTCGGCGGGGCGCGCGCCCTCCTCGGCATTGGTGGGGCCGCCCTGGGGCGCCCACAGCGCCTGCTGGTCGATGTACTCGTTGTTGAGCGCCAGCACGAAACGGCGCGAGGCGCTCGCCTCATCCAGCGGGAAACCGTGCATGCCGTCATGGTGCATGCCCACGCTCTGCGCCTGACGCTCGGCGGTCATGGCGAGGTCGTCGCGCCACGCCGACGCCTTCTCCGAGAGCGGCGTGCCCCAGGGCACCAGCACCTGGGCGGTGTAGCCCGGCGGCACCACCACGGCGTCGCTGCGCGAGCCGGCGATCGACTCGAAGGCCAGACCCAGCGGCGTCTTCTCATGGCTGGTGCTCGAGGCTAGCGCCTGGGCGGCACCGCCGAAGCCCAGCATCGAGGCGGCGGCCAGCCCAAGGCCACCGCGCATCACGCTGCGCCGGGAGACATGGCGCTCGAGAACGGAGGCGAAGGGCTCGTTGGTGCCGGGGTTGAGGTCGCGATGATCCTCGATTTCCTTGCTCATGGGGGACTCCTCGTCGGATGGAAGGAGGCATGGGGACGCCTCCAGGACGAGGTCAGGCTAGGTGAGCAAGGTGACAGACCGATGAAGCGACAGGCAGACGCTCGGCTGGAGGGCCTATCCCCTGCGGAAGGCGGCCAGGTCGTGGGGATCGAAGCCCTCGACGCGCTCGGCCAGGCCCTGCTCGCGGCGTGCCATCCGCACCACCTCGCGCTCGGCGAGCAGCTCGGCGTCGTCGTCCAGGGTGCGGCCGTTGAGCTCGGCGAGCTGGGCCATGCCCTGGTGATAGAAGGCGAGCAGGTCCAGGGCGGTGCCGTTGCCCTCCGCCATGCCGCGACGCAGCGCCGGCAGGTAGCCGCTGACCCGGGAGAGGTGGTGCTTGAGCTGCCAGGCATAGCGCACCTCGTCCATCCAGGGGCGCTCGCGCAGCACCGCGAACACCAGGCTGGTGGCCACCAGCCCCAGCACCACGCCCAGCACGTTGAGCCAGAAGCCGCCGTCGAAGGCGGCCTGCAGCAGCTGCACGAAGACCAGCCCGAAGACGATCAACTGACCGGCCATGGCCAGGCTGATGAGGCGCCCCTTGCGGCGGTAGGTCTCGGGGTCTTGCTCCTCGAACTGGAAGGGCATGTTGGGCTCCTGGGGTGGCGAATCGACGATCGAGGCCATTATCCCGGGATCCTTCACCACGGTACAGCAGACGCTATCACCGAAATCGCTCCGGCTAACCCGAGCTATAGGTCTTAGCGCAGCCGCTCGGCGGCGGTGAGCAGCAGGTGCTCCGTGGTCTCCCAGCCGATGCAGGCGTCGGTGACCGAGACCCCGTGGCGCAGGCGACCGGGAGCGAGCGGCTGCTTGCCCTCGTGGAGGTGGCTCTCCAGCATCAGTCCGGCGATCGCCGTCTCGCCGGCCTCACGCTGGGCCAGCACGTCGAGCAGCACCTCGCTCTGGCGGCGGTGGTCCTTGCGGGCATTGGCGTGGCTGCAGTCGACCATCAGCCGCGGCGAGAGGCCCGCCTCCTCCAGGGCGCGGCGCGCCGCCTGGACGTGGTGGGCCTGGTAGTTGGGCTCGCCGTGGCCGCCGCGCAGCACCAGCTGGGTATGGGGGTTGCCCGCGGTATCGCGGATCGCCGGGCGCCCACCGGGGTCCATGGCGAAGTGGCTGTGGGGGTGGGCGGCAGCGCGCATGGCGTCCAGGGCCACGCCGGTGTCGCCGCCGGTGGCGTTCTTGAAGCCCACCGCCGCCGAGAGGCCGCTGGCCAGCTCGCGGTGCAGCTGGGACTCGGTGGTGCGCGCCCCGATGGCGACCCAGGAGAGCAGGTCCTCCAGATAGGGGGCGAGCATCGGCTGCAGCAGCTCGGTGGCGACCGGCAGCCCCAGTGCGGCCACGTCGCGCATCAGCCGCCGCGAGACCTCGAGGCCACGGGCCATGTCACCCGTGCCGTCGAGGTCGGGGTCGTAGGCGAGCCCCTTCCAGCCCACGGTGGTGCGCGGCTTCTCCACGTAGACCCGCATCACCGGCAGCAGGCGGTCGGAGAGGCGCGGCGCCAGCTCGGCGAGGCGCCGGGCATACGCCAGCGCCGCCTCGGGGTCGTGGATGGAGCAGGGGCCCACCACCACCAGCAGGCGGTCGTCGCGGCCGGCGAGGATGTCATGCACGGCGCGGCGCTGGGCCTCGACCCGGCGGGCCAGGGCCGGGGAGAGGGGCAGGCTGCGTTGCAGCTCTCCCGAAGTGGGCAGCGGGCGCATCGGTGTAGCGTCTGGGGTGACGGTGGGGGTGGCGTCGTTCAGGGTGGCGGCGGCGAGGGTCGCGTTCATGGGGCTCAGCTCCGGTCAGCGGTCATACATCGTGTGGATCGGGTGCCACCGAGTACGCTACGGCCGGATGTGGCGGAGGGAGCCGACCGCAGCTCGCTAAATCGCCAGGCGCCGTAATAGCCGGGAAAACCACGGGTCTGGCGGATGGCGATGGTAGCGGTCATGGTCTCTCTCCTGAATGTCATCTGATGGTTCACGCTCTCGTATCACGCCGCCCGAAACGCAGAACCCCCGGGCGGGGCTGCCGTCCGGGGGTTCTGTCGGAGGCGGCCCTGGCGGGTGTGCCTCCGGCGATGTCGCGTATTGCGCTCAGGACATGGCCGCCGGCACACCGGTCATAAAATAGCCATACCAGAAACCGCCCACGGCCACGCACGACGACTCCCCACGGCCGCAGGCGGCGTGGTGAGGAAGGTGCTGAGTGATGGGTGCGGTCATGGGGTTCTCCTGAGCTGTCGCTTCATCCTGCCGCATCGCGGCATGGCTGACAAGGGCGCCGTTCAGCCGGCGAACAGCTGATACCAGCCGATGGTGGCCGGCAGGCAGCTCATGGCCACCAGCACGATCAGGCCCATGATGATGGAGAGCAGGCCGCTGCTGTCGCGGAAGTTCTCGTCGTGTCCCGCCATGTGTCACTCCTCCGATTGCGTCAGGGTTGGGGTTCAGGGGTGGCAGCCATTCTAGCGAAGTTGGCAGGCCTCGGCACGGCACCGATGGTCGCAGGCTGGGGCTATCGCAGGTGGCGCCCGCCGTCCACCGGCAGGGTCGCGCCGGTCACATAGCGGTTGTCGAGCAGGTAGCGCAGCGTCTGGTAGATCACCCCCGGGCCGGGCACCATCTGCATCGCCGACTTGCCGCGGGCCTTCTCGGCGTAGGCCTCGTCGTCGCCCTCGTTGAGCATGATCAGCGCCGGGGCGATGGCGTTGACCTGGACCTCAGGGGCGTACATGGCGGCGAAGGACAGCGTCAGGTTGTCGAGCCCGGCCTTGGTGGCGGCATAGGCGGCGTGCTTCCTGGAGCCCTTCTGCACCACGTAGTCGGTCATGTGCACGATGTCGCGCTGGGGCTCGCGGCACGCCTCGAGCAGCTCGCGGGCGTGCAGGTTGATCAGGTAGGGCGCCAGCATATGGATACGGAACAGCCGCTCGAAGGTCGCCCCCGCCTCGGGCCCGGTGGAGTCCGGTGCCCAGTCGCTGGCGTTGTGGACGATGGCTCGCAGCGAGGCGGTCTCGGCCTTGAGACGGGCCAGGAAATCGAGGATCCCCTCCTCCGTCGAGAAGTCAGCCGGCAGGGTGACGATGCCGCGGCCGCTCAGCGCCTCGAGCTCGGGGCGCTCGCGACGGTAGCTGATGATCACCGGATGGCCGTCGTCCACCAGGCGCTCGGCGCAGTGGCGCCCCAGGCGCTGGGCACCGCCGGTGATCAGGATCGGCGAGGCGCTCATGAGCCCGCCTCCCGACGCAGGCTGCCGGCGGTGGGCACGATGGGATCGCGCGGGGCGTAGGCGAAGACATCCGAGAAGACCCGCGAGGACGAAAGGCCCAGGGAGGCGAGTACGTCGACGCAGGCGTAGACCATGCCCGGCGAGCCGGAGAGGTAGACGTCGTGGCCGGAGACGTCCTCGAGCGAGGCGGCCAGGGCCTGGTCGATGCGCCCACGATGGCCCACCACCCGTTCGCCGGCCCAAGGGAGCTCCGGGGCGACCTCGGTGACCGGATGGAAGGTGAAGCCGGCGTGGGCCTCGGCCCACTCCCGGGGCAGGCGCTCCAGGTAGAGGTCGCGCTCCTCCCGCGCGGCCCACCACAGGGCGATCTCGCGCTGCGGGTCGGCGGCGAGCGCCCCCTCGACCAGCGCCTTCATCTGGGCGAAGCCGGTGCCGGCGGCGACCAGCAGCAGCGGCCGCCGGCTCTCGGGGTCCAGCACGCAGTCGCCCCCGGGCAGGCGCAGGGTCAGGCGGTTGGCCACCTGCAGGAGCTCGCGCAGCCGCGCGGAGTTCTCGCGTTCCGGCCAGTGCTGGATATGCAGCTCGATCTCGCCATCGCCGCGCCAGGCGTTGGCGATGGAGAACGGCACCCAGATGCCCTCGTCGAGCTTGAGCTCCAGGTACTGGCCGGGATCGTGGGCGGCCGCCTCGGCGCGGCCGTCGAGCCGGACACGGAAGACGTCGGGGCTGAGGTCCTCGACCTCGGTGACCGGGCAGGTCAGGGTCCTTGGCGTCATGTATGCCTCGTGGCTTGTCAGGGGGTCGTGGTGTCGGGGAGGTCGATGCCCAGCTCGTGCCAGCGCTCGCTGACGCGGGCCTTGACGGCCTCGTCCATGACGATGGGCACGCCCCACTCGCGATCGGTCTCGCCGGGCCACTTGGTGGTGGCGTCCAGCCCCATCTTGGAGCCGAGCCCCGAGACCGGCGAGGCGAAGTCCAGGTAGTCGATGGGGGTGTTCTCCACCATCACGGTGTCCCGGGCCGGGTCCATGCGGGTGGTGATGGCCCAGATCACGTCCTTCCAGTCGCGGGCGTCGACGTCGTCGTCGAGCACCACCACGAACTTGGTGTACATGAACTGGCGCAGGAAGCTCCACACCCCCATCATCACCCGCTTGGCGTGGCCCGGGTACTGCTTCTTCATGGTCACCACCGCCATGCGGTAGGAGCAGCCCTCCGGCGGCAGGTAGAAGTCGACGATCTCCGGGAACTGGCGGCGCAGGATCGGCACGAACACCTCGTTGAGGGCCAGCCCCAGGATCGCCGGCTCGTCGGGCGGGCGGCCGGTGTAGGTGGAGTGGTAGATGGCGTTCTCGCGCATGGTCATGCGCGTCACCGTGAACACCGGGAAGCTGTCCACCTCGTTGTAGTAGCCGGTGTGGTCGCCGTAGGGCCCCTCGGGCGCCATGTCGTCCGGGTAGATGAAGCCCTCCAGGATGATCTCTGCCGAGGCCGGCACCTCGAGGTCGGCATGGCCGCACTTGACCAGTTCGGTGCGCGAGCCGCGCAGCAGCCCGGCGAAGGCGTACTCGGAGAGCGAATCCGGCACCGGGGTCACCGCGCCGAGGATGGTGGCCGGGTCGGCACCCAGCGCCACCGCCACCGGAAAGGGCTCGCCGGGGTGGGCCTGCTGGAACTCCTGGAAGTCCAGCGCCCCGCCACGGTGGGAGAGCCAGCGCATGATCAGGCGATTCCTGCCGAGCTTCTGCTGACGATAGATGCCGAGGTTCTGGCGCTTCTTGTGGGGCCCCCTGGTGATCACCAGCGGCCAGGTGACCAGCGGCGCGGCATCGCCGGGCCAGCAGTGCTGGATCGGCAGGCGGTCGAGGTCGACCTCGTCGCCCTCATAGGCCAGCGCCTGTACCGGCGCCGAGCGCACCGTCTTCGGCCCCATGCTCATCACCTGCTTGAAGATCGGCAGCTTGTCCCAGGCGTCGCGGAAGCCCTTGGGCGGCTCCGGCTCCTTGAGGAAGGCCAGCAGTTCCCCCACCTCGCGCAGCGCGGCCACCGAGTCCTGGCCCATGCCCATGGCCACCCGCTTCGGCGTGCCGAAGAGGTTGCCGAGCAGCGGCATGGTGTGGCCCTTGACGTTCTCGAACAGCAGCGCCGGACCGCCGGCGCGCAGGGTGCGGTCGCAGATCTCGGTGATCTCGAGGTAGGGGTCCACCTCGGCGGTGATGCGCCTGAGCTCGCCCTGGGCCTCCAGGGCGGCAATGAAGTCGCGCAGGTCCTTGTACTTCATTCGGATTTCCCGGTTCCGGAATGACGAAAGGGGCAGCATAGCATGCTACCCCCTGGGCCTTCGTACAACATTTGCACAGTTTTCTGCGCTCGGCTGCCCCCAGGCTCCCAGGACAAACCTTTCAAGGCGAAGGCGTTGAAGGCTGGCCGTCACGAGCGAAGGTGATACAAGCGAAGCAGGCCAGGATCAACGCCGTTTCATGGCCTCGAAGAACTCGATATTGGTCTTGGTATCCTTGAGACGGTCGATCAGGAACTCGGTGGCCGCGGTGTCTTCCATGGGGTTGAGCAGCTTGCGCAGGATCCACATGCGCTGCATCTCGTCCTCGGAGGCGATCAGGTCCTCGCGGCGAGTGCCGGAGCGGCGGATGTTGATCGCCGGGTAGACGCGGCGCTCGGCCAGCTTGCGGTCGAGGTGCGCCTCCATGTTGCCGGTGCCCTTGAACTCCTCGAAGATCACCTCGTCCATCTTGGAGCCGGTGTCCACCAGCGCCGTGGCGATGATGGTCAGGCTGCCGCCCTCCTCGATGTTGCGCGCCGCACCGAAGAAACGCTTGGGCTTCTCCAGGGCGTGGGCATCGACGCCACCGGTGAGCACCTTGCCGGAGCTAGGCACCACGGTGTTGTAGGCGCGTGCCAGGCGGGTGATGGAGTCGAGCAGGATCACCACGTCCTTCTTGTGCTCCACCAGGCGCTTGGCCTTCTCGATGACCATCTCGGCCACCTGCACGTGGCGCGCCGGCGGCTCGTCGAAGGTGGAGGCCACCACCTCGCCGCGCACCGTGCGCGACATCTCGGTCACCTCCTCGGGGCGCTCGTCGATCAGCAGCACGATCAGGTGGCACTCGGGGTTGTTGCGGGTGATCGAGGTGGCGATGTTCTGCAGCATCAGGGTCTTGCCCGCCTTGGGCGGGGAGACCAGCAGGCCGCGCTGGCCCTTGCCGATGGGCGCCACCAGGTCGATGATCCGCGCCGTCAGGTCCTCGGTGGAACCGTTGCCGATCTCCATGCGCAGCCGCTCCTGGGGGAACAGCGGCGTGAGGTTCTCGAACAGGATCTTGCTCTTGGCGTTCTCCGGCCGATCGAAGTTGATCTGGCTGACCTTGAGCAGCGCGAAGTAGCGCTCGCCCTCCTTGGGGGGGCGGATCTTGCCGGAGATGGAGTCGCCCTTGCGCAGGTTGAAGCGCCGGATCTGGGAGGGGGAGACGTAGATGTCGTCGGGCCCGGCCAGGTAGGAGCTGTCGGCACTGCGCAGGAAGCCGAAGCCGTCCTGCAGGATCTCCAGCACGCCGTCGCCGTAGATCGGCTCACCGCTCTTGGCGTGCTTCTTGAGGATGGCGAAGATGATGTCCTGCTTGCGCGAACGGGCCAGGTTGTCGATGCCCATCTCGCGGGCGATCTCCAGCAGGTCCGGCACGGGCTTTTGCTTGAGTTCGGTAAGGTTCATCGGTGTGTTCAGACGTTGCTCTTGGGAAGCCGGGCGGCGGTGCGCCATGAGGAAAGCGACAGGAGGCGAGACGATGACGCCCTGTGATGCGTTCAGAGCCCGGACAGGCTAGCCTCGTCGTGGCGCGGCGTGTGGCCATGGGCGGGCGACCGCACGAGGGGTGGCCGGGCCGATGGCGTGAGCGAGGAAGCAGGTTCGATTCGCCTGATCAGCGGTTCTGGGCCGCAAGGCCGGGAACGCGGGCTGATGCAGTGGGCTGTCTGACGACTTGGAGTTGACCGAGACGGGATCGCCGGATCGGTCGGGGAAATCAGGAAAAGGCGAACGCTTCGATACTAGACAAGCCCGCCTGGGAACGCAAGCCCCGGCGCGACCGGCGATTGACAGCGCCGCGCCTTGCCCGCACCCTTTTTCCAGACTCGCCGAAGGAAGCCCCATGACCCCGCCACCGGACCCGGCCATTCCCCGTCAGGAGGGCGCCAGCGACCCGCGCCGCCTCGCCGCCATCGACCTTGGCTCCAACAGCTTCCACCTGCTGGTCGCCAACTACCAGGAGGACCGCCTGCAGGTGGTCGCCCGCCTGGGCGAGAAGGTGCAGCTCGCCGCCGGCCTCGACGACGACGGCCGCCTGGACGACGCCACCATGGAGCGTGCGCTGGGCTGCCTGGCGCGCTTCGCCCCCTTCCTCGAGGGCGTCACCCCCGACCACCTGAGGGTGGTGGGCACCAATGCCCTGCGCGAGGCGGCCAACAGCGAGGCCTTCATCGAGCGCGCCGAGGCGGAGCTGGGCCACCGCATCGAGATCATCGCCGGCCGCGAGGAGGCGCGCCTGATCTACCTGGGCGCGGCCCACGCCCTGGCCGAGCAGGGACGGCGGCTGATCGTCGACATCGGCGGCGGCTCCACCGAGTTCATCATCGGCGAACGCTTCGAACCCCTGGCGCTGGAGAGCCTGCGCATGGGTTGCGTCTCCTTCAGCCGGCGCTTCTTCGCGGACGGCGAGATCAGCGAGAAGCGCATGCGCCGGGCCGAGCTCGCCGCCCTCTCGGAGCTGGCCAACATCCGCCGCCCCTATCAGGAGCTTGGCTGGCGCGACCCGGTGGGCTCCAGCGGCACCATCAAGGCCGCCGCGGCGGTGCTGGCCGCCAGCGGCGACGCCCCGGAGGGGGTGATCACCCGCGAGGGGCTGGCCGCGCTGCGCCGCCGGCTGATCAAGTGCAAGAAGCTGGACAGGGTGGCCATGGAGGGGCTCAAGCCCGACCGTGCCCGGGTGTTCCCCGCCGGCATGGCGATCCTCGGCGCCATCTTCGAAGCCTTCGACCTGGAGCGCATGCGCTACGCCGACGGCGCCCTGCGCGAGGGGGTGCTCTACGACCTGGTGGGGCGTAATGGCGCCGAGGACAGCCGCCTCAAGACCCTGGAGAACCTCAGCCGCGGCTACCAGGTGGACCCGCGCCAGGCCGACAACGTCGCCGCCACGGCGCTGGCGCTGGCCGCCCAGGTCCGCGAGGCGTGGCGCCTCAACGAGACCCAGGTGCGCTTCCTGGGCTGGGCGGCGCGGCTGCACGAGATCGGCCTGGCCATCTCCCACAGCCAGTTCCATCGCCACGGCGCCTACCTGCTGGAGCACTCCGACCTGCCGGGCTTCTCGCGCCCCGAGCAGCGCCTGCTGGCCTTCCTGGTGCGCGCCCACCGCCGCAAGTTCCCGCTCAAGGAGTGGCAGGCGCTGCCCGCCCCCGACCGCGACTCCCACGCCCGCCTGGCGCTCCTGCTGCGCCTGGCGGTGATCCTCAACCACTCGCGCCCCGAGCAGCCCCCCGCGGCCCCGCGCCTCACCGCCGAGGGCGACACCCTTACCCTCGACATAGGCGAGGGCGAAGACCCCGCCCTGCTGCTCAACGACCTGGAGCAGGAGGCCGCCTACCTGAAGGCCGCCGGGTTCGAGCTTATCCTGTCACGCCGCTGACCAGCCCTCGGCCAGCGCCAGCCAGCGGCCGGCCTGGGGGTCGAGCACGGCCACCGGCGCCTCGCCGGCCCACACCACCACCAGCCGCTCGCGGACCCAGGGCGGCACCGCGAGCTCCTGCAGCAGCCGCCTGAGGTCGCGACCGCCGCGCCCGGCCAGGCGCAGCCTCTCGCCGCCGCGGCGCACCGCCACCCGCAACCTCTCCCCTTCTGCCGCCCCCCCGAGTGCCACCGCGCAGCGCCCCAGCGGCGTGGCGAGCGGCGCGTGGCCATCCCAGTCGCTGGCCCAGGCGGATGGCAGCGCCAGGGGCGGCGCCATCAGGTAGAGATGCCCGCGCCAGCCCCGCCCCTCGGCCCCGGGCCAGGCTACCCGCGGGACGGCGTCGGGGCGCGCCGCCTGCTGGGCCAGCAGGCTCTCCAGGCGCCGCGCCGGCGGCGAGGGCAGGCCCAGGGCCGCGCAGGCGTGGCGCACCAGCAACCGTCGCCGGGCAGGGGAGAGCCCCGCCAACCCCGCCAGGGGCAGTCGCCCCGGATCACCGCCGAGGCGCGCCAGGTCGAGCGCGGCCAGCTCCGCCAGCAGGCCATCCGCCTCGGCGGCGAGCGCCGCGCTGCGCGCCAGCGACGCGGCGGCATGGGGCCAGCGCTCGCCGAGGCGCGGCAGCACGGCATGGCGCAGGTAATTGCGATCCTGGTCGGGCGCGGCGTTGGTGGGATCCTCCACCCAGGCGACGCCGAGCCAGCGCGCGGCCTCGGTCAGCTCGGCCCGGGAGCAGCCCAGCAGCGGTCGCACCAGGCGCCGCCCCTGCCACTGGCGCCCCGGCGGCATGGCGCCGAGCCCGCGGGGGCCGCTGCCACGCAGGGCGGCGAGCAGGAAGGTCTCGGCCTGGTCGTCGCGATGCTGGGCCAGCCACAGGGTCTCGCCCTCCCCCACCCGCCGGGCGAAGGCGGCGTAGCGGGCCTCCCGGGCGGCGCCCTCCAGCCCCTGACCGCCGGCGGCATCGACCCGCACCCGCTCGACGTCGAGCCCCACCCCCAGCCCCTCGCACAGGGCGCGGCAGTGGCCCTCGAAGCCATCGGCGGCCTCCTGGAGGCCATGGTGAACGTGGAGGGCCCGCAGCGGGCGGGGGTGGCGACGGGTCGCCGCGGCGGCCAGGGTCAGCAGCAGGCAGGAGTCGAGGCCGCCGGAGAGGGCGACCCAGACGCGACGCCCCGGCGGAGTCTCGGCCAGGGCGTCGTTGATCAGGGACTGGAGGGGGTGGTCCATCCCGTCAGGCAGGGGCGCCGTAGCTCATCAGCTTCTGGTAGCGGCGCTCCAGCAGCGCCTCGGTGTCCATGGCATCGAGGCGCTCGAGGCTGGCCAGCAGGGCGTCCTTGACGCGCTCGGCGGTGGTCACCGGCTGGCGATGGGCGCCACCCAGGGGTTCGGGGATCAGGGTGTCGACCAGCCCCAGCTCCTTGAGGCGCTCGGCGGTGATGCCCATGGCCTGGGCGGCGTCGGCGGCCTTCTCGGCGCTCTTCCAGAGGATGGAGGCGCAGCCCTCCGGCGAGATCACCGAGTAGGTGGAGTACTGCAGCATGGCCAGCTCGTCGCACACGCCGATCGCCAGGGCCCCGCCGGAGCCGCCCTCGCCCACCACGGTGGCGATGATTGGGGTGCGCAGCCGCGACATCACGCCCAGGTTCCAGGCGATCGCCTCGGACTGGCCGCGCTCCTCGGCGTCGATGCCGGGGTAGGCCCCCGGGGTGTCGATGAAGGTGAGCACCGGCATGCGGAAGCGCTCGGCCATCTCCATCAGGCGGCACGCCTTGCGGTAGCCCTCGGGCCGCGGCATGCCGAAGTTGCGCCGCACCTTCTCGTGCACGTCGCGCCCCTTCTGGTGGCCGATCACCATCACCGGGCGGTCATCAAGGCGCGCCACGCCGCCGACGATGGCGGCATCATCGGCGAAGCGACGGTCGCCGTGGAACTCATCGAAGTCGGTGAAGACGTGCGCCAGGTAGTCCAGGGTGTAGGGACGCTGGGGATGGCGCGAAAGCTGCGAGACCTGCCAGGGCGAGAGGTCCTTGAAGATCGACTCGGTAAGCTTGCGGCTCTTCTCCTCGAGGCGCTCGATCTCCTCGCTGAGGTTGACCTGGCTGTCGTTGCCGACCAGCCGCAGCTCCTCGATCTTGGCCTGGAGTTCGGCGATGGGCTGTTCGAAGTCGAGATAGTTGGGATTCATTGGCCGGGTGCCTTGTGGTGTTCCACCGGCCACCGCTCTGGATGCGGCCGGCGCGTCGAAAAGGGAAAGTGGCTCGCATTATCGCACCCTCAACGCGCCACGCAAGGCGGCGCACCTGGTGCTGGCGACTACTCGTGGCTGATCCGGGAAAAGGCCTTCGGGGAGGCGCTGTGAACCCCTCCCTGGGCGCTACCGACGCCATCCCTGGCGTAGGACCTCCCCTGCGACCTTCCCCGGCGCCCCTCGCAGGCAAGCGGCGAGGGGTGCACTCCGAGAAAGCCCGTGGTCAGGTTACCGGTATTTCAGCCGTACCCCGTCCTGGCCCTGCACCTCGCGCAGCCCGATAAGCAGCTCGTCGGTGGGCGCCACCCGCCACTCCTCGGCCAGCTCCAGCCAACCGGTGGCCTCGGCGTTGCGGTAGCGCAGGCGTACCGGCAGGCCCTGGGCGTCGCGGTGCGGGTCGAGGCTCGCGCGCAGCGAGTCTACCAGGCGGCCGTTGACCGCGGCGCCGTCCAGGGAGAGCTCCACCGCCTGGCCGTAGCGGGTGCGCGCCGCCACCATGGGGGTGACCTCCTTGCCGCGCAGGCGCAGCCCGCCGGAGTAGTCGTCGGTAGAGACCTCGCCCTCGACGATCAGCACCTGGTCGGCCTCCAGCTGGCCGCGCATCTGGTCGAAGAGCTCGCCGAACAGCGACGCCTCGATGCGCCCGGTGCGGTCGTCCAGGGTCAGGAAGGCCATGGTGTCGCCGCGCTTGGACTTCATGGTGCGCATCCCCACCACCAGGCCGGCGACCCGCTGGGGCTCGCGGGAGGGCTTGAGGTCGCCGATGCGAGTGGAGACGAAGCGCTCAAGCTCCTTCTCGTACTCGTCGATGGGGTGGCCGGTGAGGTAGAGGCCCAGGGTCTCCTTCTCGCCAGCCAAGCGCTCCTTGTCGCTCCACTCCCGCACCCGGCGGTAGTCGGCATAGGCGTCGGCGTCGCCGGCTCCCTCCTCCGGGGCGACGAAGGCCTCGCCGAACATGTCCATCATGCCCAGGTTCTGGTTGGTCTGGCTCTGGGCGGCGGCCTTGAGGGCATCGTCCAGGGCGGCGGTGAGCACCGCCCGGTTGGGGCCCAGGGTGTCCAGGGCCCCGGAGCGGATCAGCGCCTCCAGGGTGCGCTTGTTCATGCGCTTGGGGTCGACGCGGCGGCAGAAGTCGAACAGGTCGGCGAAGGGCCCCTCCGCCTGGCGCGCCTCGACGATGGCGCCGATGGGCCCCTCGCCGACGCCGCGGATCGCCCCCAGGCCGTAGATCACGCGCCCCTCGTCGTCGACGCTGAACTTGTAGCCGCCGACGTTGACGTCCGGCGGGGTCACGGTCAGCCCGAGGTGGCGGCACTCCTCGATCAGCGGCACCACCTTGTCGAGGTTGTCCATCTCGGTGGACATCACCGCCGCCATGAAGGGGCCCGGGTAATGGGCCTTGAGCCAGGCGGTCTGGTAGGAGACCAGCGCATAGGCCGCCGAGTGCGACTTGTTGAAGCCGTAGCCGGCGAACTTCTCCACCAGGTCGAAGATGTTGCCGGAGAGGTCGGCATCGATGCCGTTGGCCGCGCAGCCCTCCAGGAAGCCGGCGCGCTGCTTGGCCATCTCTTCAGGCTTCTTTTTGCCCATGGCGCGGCGCAGCAGGTCGGCCTGGCCCAGGCTGTAGCCGGCCATCACCTGGGCGATCTGCATCACCTGCTCCTGGTAGAGGATGATGCCGTAGGTGGGCGAAAGCACCGGCTTCAGCAGCTCGTGCTGGTAGTCCGGGTGGGGGTAGGAGACCTCGGCGCGACCGTGCTTGCGGTTGATGAAGTCGTCAACCATGCCCGACTGCAGGGGGCCCGGGCGGAACAGCGCCACCAGGGCGATCATGTCCTCCAGCGAGTCGGGCAGCAGGCGCTTGATCAGCTCCTTCATGCCCCGGGACTCGAGCTGGAACACCGCGGTGGTCTCGGCGCGCTTGAGCATCTCGAAGGTGGGCGCGTCGTCCAGCGGGATGCTGTCGATGTCCAGCGGCCCCTCGCCACCGGCGGCGCGCACCTTGTCGACCATCTCCAGCGCCCAGTCGATGATGGTCAGGGTGCGCAGGCCGAGGAAGTCGAACTTGACCAGCCCAGCGTCCTCGATGTCGTTCTTGTCGAACTGCACCACCAGCCCCGAGCCGTCCTCGTCGCAGAGCAGCGGCGAGAAGTCGGTGAGCCGGGTCGGCGCGATCACCACGCCGCCGGCGTGCTTGCCGGTCCCCCGTGTGATGCCCTCGAGCTTGACCGCCATCTCCCAGATCTCGGCGGCCTCCTCGTCGGCCTCCAGGAAGTCGGCCAGCTGCGGCTCGGCCTCCAGCGCCTTCCCGAGGGTCATGCCCACCTCGAAGGGGATCAGCTTGGAGAGCTTGTCGCCCAGCGAGTAGGGCTTGCCCTGGGCGCGGGCGACGTCGCGCACCACCGCCTTGGCGGCCATGGTGCCGAAGGTAACGATCTGGGAGACGGCGTCGCGGCCGTAACGGTCGGCCACGTAGTCGATCACCCGGTCGCGCTTCTCCATGCAGAAGTCGACGTCGAAGTCGGGCATCGAGACCCGCTCGGGGTTGAGGAAGCGCTCGAACAGCAGGTCGTAGCCAATGGGGTCGAGGTCGGTGATCTTCTGGGCGTAGGCCACCAGGGAGCCGGCACCGGAACCGCGTCCGGGACCCACCGGGACGTCGTTGTCCTTGGCCCACTGGATGAAGTCCATCACGATCAGGAAGTAGCCCGGGAAGCCCATCTGGATGATGATGTCGAGCTCGAAGTCCAGGCGCTTGCGGTAGCGGGCGTCGATCTCGGCATACTCGGCGCCGTCTCGGGGGTACTGCTCGGCTGGGTAGAGGAAGTCCAGGCGCTCGGTGAGGCCGTCGTGGGAGATCTTGCGGAAGTACTCGTCCTGGGTCATCCCCTCGGGGATCTCGAACTCGGGCAGGAAGATCTCGCCCAGGCGCACATCGACCGAGCAGCGCGCGGCGATCATCACGCTGTTCTCGAGCGCCTCGGGCACATCGGCGAACAGCTCGGCCATCTCCTCGGGACTCTTGAGGTACTGCTCCTCGCTGTAGCGCTTCTCCCGGCGCGGGTCGTCCAGCGCCTTGCCCTCGCCGATGGCGACCCGGGTCTCGTGGGCCCAGAAGTCCTCCTTCTCGAGGAAGCGCACGTCGTTGGTGGCGACCACCGGGGTGCCGCTCTCGGCGGCCAGGGCCACCGAGAGGTGCAGGCACTCCTCCTCCTGGGCACGGCCGGTGCGGGTCAGCTCCAGGTAGAAGCGCCCCGGGAAGGCCGCGTTCCACTCCTCGAGCAGGGCGCGTGCCTCGTCGGGGTGGTCGCTCAGCAGGTGGCGGCCGACCTCGCCCTCGCGCCCGCCGGAGAGCGCGATCAGCCCCTCGCTCTTGGCCAGCACCCAGTCACGCGCCAGCAGCGCCTGGCCCTGGTGCTGCCCCTCCATCCAGCCACGGGAGATCAGCTCGGTGAGGTGGCGATAGCCGGTCTCGTTCATGGCCAGCAGGGTGAGCCGGTAGGGGTGCTCCTCGTCGTGAGGGTTGGTCAGCCACAGGTCGGCACCGATGATCGGCTTGAGCCCGGCCCCCTGGGCCGCCTTGTAGAACTTGACCAGGCCGAAGAGGTTGGCCTCGTCGGTCACCGCCAGCGCCGGCATGCCCAGTCCCGACGCCTGCTTGACCAGCGGCTTGAGGCGCAGCAGGCCGTCGACCAGGGAGTATTCGGTATGGACGCGCAGATGGACGAAGGGCGTTGTCATAGAGGACTCGGGGCTGGGCGGTGAAGTGTCATTCTAGAAACCAGGCTATCGGGTCTGCCACATGAAGTGGACATCGCATTCGGTTCCGCTCGGAGCTGATCCGGCGACAGGCCCCGAAGCGTCGGACCGGCGCGGAGGCGCTGTGAATACTTCCCTGTACGCTACCTCGGCCGTCCTGAGCCTCGGACCTCCCCTTCGACCTGTCCCCAGCGCTCCTCGCTAGCTTCTGCTCTCGGAACTCTGGGGTAGGTCAGAACAGCGCCAGCTGGCGCCTGACCGGGCCGAAGGAGCGGCGGTGCTCCGGCAGCGGCCCCAGGCGTTCCAGGGCGGCAAGGTGCTCGCGGGTCGGGTAGCCCTTGTGGCGGGCGAAGCCGTAGTCGGGATGGCGGGCGTCGAGGGCCAGCATCTGGGCATCCCGGGCCACCTTGGCGAGTATCGAGGCCGCGGCGATGGCCGGGTGGCGGGCGTCGCCCTTGACCACCGCCTGGCCGGGCACATGATGCCCGGGCAGGCGATTGCCGTCCACCAGCAGGTACTCGGCCGCCGGGGAGAGGGCATCGATGGCGCGGCGCATGGCCAGGTGCGTGGCGTGGTAGATGTTGAGCTCGTCCACCTCCGCGGGGGAGGCCTCGGCCACGGCGAAGGCCAGAGCGTCGCGGCGGATCGCGGCGTCCAGCGCCTCGCGGCGCCGCGCGGTGAGCGCCTTGGAGTCGGTGAGCCCGGCGATGGGGCGCGCCGGGTCGAGGATCACCGCCGCGGCCACCACCGCACCGACCAGCGGGCCACGGCCGACCTCGTCGACCCCGGCCAGGCGCCCGCCGGTGTAGTCGATGGTGAGCGGCGGCAGCTCGCGCGCCGGCCGACGGCTCACGATGTGCCCTCCTCGGCCCGCTCGGGAGCGACGCTCTCCGGCAGGGGGAGCCCTGCGACCAGCGCCTCGATGGCCTCCCCCGCCCGGCGGCTGGCGTCGCGCTGCAGCCCCGCATGCATGCGGGCGAAGCGCGCCTCCAGGGCCGCCCGGCCCTCGCCGTCATCGAGCAGCTCGCCGAGCCCAAGGGCAATCGCCGCGGGACTCGCCGCCTCCTGGATCAGCTCCGGCACCAGGGTCTCCCGGGCGATCAGGTTGGGCAGCGAGATCCACTCGGTCTTCACCAGCCGCTTCGCCAGCCAGTGGGTGGCCGGCGCCATGCGATAGGCCACCAGCATGGCGCGGTGGCAGAGCATCGCCTCCAGCGCCGCGGTGCCGGAGGCGAGCAGCACGGCATCAGAGGCCACCATGGCCTCGCGGGCCTGGCCATCGAGCAGGGTGACGCGTCCCGCCAGGCTCGGTCGCTCGTCGAGCAGCGCCTCGAGCTCGGCGCGCCGCGCCGGGGTGGCCGCGGGGATCACCACCGAGAGGCCGGGGCGCTCGGCGCACAGCTTTTCGGCGGCGGCCAGGAAGGTGTCGCCGAGGAAGCGGATCTCGCTGGCCCGGGAGCCCGGCAGCACGGCGAGCACCGGCGCGCCGTCGGCGAGCCCCAGGGCGACGCGGGCGGCGCTGCGGTCGTTGTCGAGCGGCAGCTCGTCCGCCAGGGGATGGCCGACGAAGGCCACCGGCACGCGATGGCGGGCGTAGAAGGCGGCCTCGAAGGGCAGGAAGGTGAGCATGGCATCGACGGCCCGCGCGATGCCCTTGACCCGCCCCTGGCGCCAGGCCCACACGGAGGGACTGACGTAGTGGGCGGTGGTCAGCCCCGCCTCGCGCAGCTGCCGCTCGAGGCCGAGGTTGAAGTCGGGGGCGTCGATGCCGATGACGATATCGGGTCGCCAGGCCAGGGCGTCGCGCCGCAGCTCGCGGCGCACGCCGACCAGCCGCGGCAGGTGGCGGAGCACCTCCACCAGGCCCATCACCGCGAGGGTCTCCAGGGGGAAGCGGCTGTCGATGCCCTCCTGGATCATGCGCGGGCCGCCGATGCCGCGAAACTCGACCCCGGGATGGCGCGCCTTGAGCGCGCGCATCAGGCCGGCGCCGAGAATATCCCCGGAGAGCTCGCCGGCTACCAGGTAGACGCGCCGCATGCTCACCCTCAGCGGATGATGCCGCGGGTCGAGGCCTCGATGGAGGCGACGAAGGCCTCGGTCTCGGCCAGCGAGAAGCGGCGACGGATCTCGGTCAGGGCCTGCTCCACGGTGAGCCCCTGGCGGTAGACCAGCTTGTAGGCCTCGCCCAGGCCACGCAGCGCCTCCTTGGAGAAGCCGCGGCGCTTGAGGCCCACCAGGTTCAGGCCGTGTACCTGGGCGGGGTTGCCGTTGATCATCACGTAGGCGGGGGTGTCCTTGGTGATGATCGAGCCGCCGCCGGCCATGGCGTGGGTGCCGAAGTGGCAGAACTGGTGCACCGCGGAGAGACCGCCGAGGATGGCGAAGTCGCCCAGCCTGACGTGGCCCGCCAGGGTCACCTGATTGGCCAGGATGCAGTCGTCGCCGATCACGCAGTCGTGGCCGACGTGGACATAGGCCATGAACAGGTTGCGCGAGCCGATGGTGGTCTCGCCGCGGTCCTGGACGGTGCCGCGGTGCAGGGTGACCCCCTCGCGCACCACGTTGTCGTCGCCCATCACCAGGCGGGTCGGCTCGCCGCCGTACTTCTTGTCCTGGCAGTCCTCGCCCACCGAGGCGAACTGGAAGATGCGCGTGCGCGCCCCCAGCACCGTGGGCCCCTTGATCACCACATGGGGACCGATGCGCGAGCCGGGCCCGATCTCGACGTCGGGCCCGATCACCGTGAAGGGGCCAACCTCGACGTCGTCGGCCAGCCGTGCGGCGGGGTCGATGAGGGCGGTGGGATGAATCAAGCGACCTTCCTCTCGGCACAGATGATCTCGGCCTCGCAGGCCACCTCGCCGGCCACGCTGGCCTTGCAGGCGAACTTCCAGATGCCGCGTTTCTCGCGGACCACGTCGGCGCGCAGCTGCAGCTGGTCGCCGGGCATCACCGGGCGCTTGAAGCGCACGTTGTCGCTGCCCACCAGGTAGTAGACATAGCCGTCGGCGGGCAGCTTGTTGACGGTCTTGAAGCCGAGGATGCCGCAGGCCTGGGCCAGCGCCTCGATCACCAGCACCCCGGGCATGATGGGGTGGTGGGGAAAGTGGCCATTGAAGAAGGGCTCGTTGATGCTGACATTCTTGTAGGCGACGATGGACTCGCCGAGGGCCAGCTCGGTGACCCGGTCCACCAGCAGGAAGGGATACCGGTGGGGCAGATACTCACGGATCTCGTTGATGTCCATTACCATCGTCACAACCTCTGAAAAGTCAGTATGCCCGCCCTCTCGGCAGGCGCGAGCCGGCGGCGCCGGTCAGGCGGGGGATTATAGCGCCCCCCGCGGGGCCCTCAAGCGTCACGGCCCTTCTCGAGCCGGGCGAGGCGCTTGGCGATGTCGTCGAGCTGCTTGAAGCGTACCGCATTCTTGCGCCACTGGGCGTTGGCCATGGCCCCGGTGCCCGAGGAGTAGACCCCGGGCTCATGGATCGAGTTGGTTACCAGGCTCATACCGGTGACCTGCACCCCGTCGCAGATCGTCAGGTGGCCGGCCAGCCCCACGCCGCCGCCCAGCAGGCAGTGGCGCCCCACCTGGGTGGAGCCGGCGATCCCCACGCAGCCCGCCAGGGCACTGTGATCGCCGACCTGGACGTTGTGGGCGATCTGCACCTGGCTGTCGATCTTGACGTCGTCGCCGATCAGGGTGTCGCCGAGGGCGCCGCGGTCGATGCTGGAGCCGCTGCCCACCTCGACGTCGTCGCCCAGCACCACCCCGCCGAGCTGGGCGATCTTGTGCCAGCGGCTGCCGTCATGGGCGAAGCCAAAGCCGTCGGCGCCGATCACGCAGCCGCTGTGCAGGATGCAGCGCGCCCCGATCACCACCGCGTGATAGAGGGTAACGTTGGCGTGCAGCCGCGTGCCATCGCCGATGACGGTGTCGGCGCCGACCACCGAGCCGGGCCCGATCACCACATCGTCGCCCACCGAAACCCCGGCCTCGATCACCGCGTTGGCGCCCACCTCGACCCGCTCGCCCAGGGTGGCGGAGGGGTCGACCACCGCCGAGGGGTGGATGCCCGCCGGCTCACGTCCCGCCAGGGGATCGAAGAGTCGCGAGGCCGCCGCGTAGCCCAGGTAGGGGTTGTCGAGCTCGAGGCGGTCCACCGGACACGCCTCGCCATGCTGGGGGTGCAGCAGCACCGCCGCGGCGCGGGTATCGGGCAGCTCCTTGAGGTAGGCGCGGTTGGCCAGGAAGGCGACCTGGTCGGGGCCGGCCTCGCGCAGGGTCGCCAGGCCGCGCACCGGGCGCTCGGCGTCGCCGACCAGGCGCGCCCCCAGGCGCCGGGCCAGCTCGGCGAGGGTCAGGGTGGGTAAGGCGCTTCGCGTCATCACTGGACCCCGCCCGTTCACAGCATGGAGTTGAGGATCTCGGTCACCTCGGCGGTGACGTTCTGCAGGTCGCGCTCGGCATGCAGCACGCCCTGGGGCTCCACCAGCACCTGTATGCTGTGGCGGGCGATGATCTGCTCTACGGCCTGCTGCAGCTTGGGCTCGGCGCGCTGCAGGAAGGCCTGCTCGGAGGACTGGCGCTGCTGCATGATCTCTCCCATCAGGCGATTGAGCTCGGCCACCTTGCGGTTGGCCTCCTGGCGCTCGCTCTCGGAGAGGCTGTCGGCACGCTGCTGGAGCGCATTGAGCTCCTGCTCCAGGGCCTGGGCCTGCTGCTGCTGGCTACCCACCTGGCTCTCCAGGTCGCTCATCGAGCGCTGGGCGGCATCGGTCTCGAGCAGGGCGCGGCGCCAGTCCAGCACCGCGATCTCGTCGGCCATGGCCGGCAGGGCGGCGGCGAGGAGGAGCAGCAGGGAGAGTGCGGCGATCGGCTTGCGCATGTCGTAACTCCTGTGGCGGGCCGCGCGCGGCGGCCCGGAATGGCGAGTGGGCATCCGGCCCCGGTCAGAAGGTCTGGCCGAGGGAGAACTGGAAGAACTGGGTGTCGTCGCCGCTCTCGTCGTTGAGCGGCTCGGCGACGCTGAAGGTCAGCGGCCCCACCGGGGTCAGCCAGGAGAGCCCCAGGCCGACGCTGTAGCGCAGGTCGCCGAAGTCCACCCCGGAGCTGCAGTTGGATGGTGCATCCTCGTCCAGCACCGGGTAACAATCGGTGAGGAAGGTGTTGCCGCCATCCAGGAACAGCGCGGTCTGCACCGAGCGCTGGTCCTCGACGAAGGGGGTCGGGAAGAGCAGCTCGGCGCTGCCCTGCACCAGGATGTTGCCGCCCAGGGTGCGATCGCGGGTCGAATTGCCCGACGACGTGGTGGGCTGACCCAGGGTATTGCCGGTGAAGCCGCGCACCGAGCCCAGGCCCCCGGCGTAGAAGTTCTCATAGAACGGATAGGGGTCGCTGCCGCCGAGGGTGTCGGCATAACCCACCTCGCCGGCGAACTTCAGCGCCCAGTCATGGTTGTCGTCCAGCGGGAAGAGCTGGCGGGCCTGGGCGCGCAGCTTGGCATACTCGGCGTCGCTGCCGGGCACGGCGGTCTCCAGCGACAGGCGCTGGTAGCTGCCGGCGGTGGGCATGATGCCGCGGTTGAGGTTGTTGCGGGTCCAGCTGGCGGTCAGCTTCAGCGACTGGGCATCGCCGCCCTGGTCCTCGACATAGCGTTTGATCTCGGAGGCGGTGTCGTTGTAGGTCTTGACCGAGAGATCCTCCACCGCGGTGCCGAAGTTGAGGCGGGTGATCTCGTTGATCGGGTAGCCGAAGTTGATCCCGGCACCATAGGCGTCGGTGGAGTAGGTGGAGATGTCGGAGTCCTCGTAGTCGGACTCGCGATAGTAGAGGTTGTAGCCCCGGGAGATCCCGTCCATGGTCCAGTAGGGATCGGTGAAGCCGAAGTTGAGGCTGGTGAAGGTGTCGCTGCGCTGGGCGCCGATGTTGACGCGGTTGCCGGTGCCCAGGAAGTTGCTCTGGGAGAGGCCCACGCCGTAGATCACCCCGGCGCTCTGGGAGAAGCCGATGCTCGCGGAGATGGAGCCGGAGGGCTGCTCCTCGACGCGGTAGGTGACGTCGAGCTGGTCGGGGGCCCCCGCCACCGGCTGGGTCTCCACCTCGACCTGGCTGAAGAAGCCCAGCCGCTCGAGGCGCTGCTGGGACTGGCGGATCGCCTCGGTGGAGGCCGGGGCGCCCTCCATCTGGGTCATCTCGCGGCGCAGCACCTCGTCCATGGTGGTGGTGTTGCCGACGAATTCGATGCGCCTCACGTAGGCGCGCTGGCCGGGGTCGACGCGGAACACCAGGTCGACGGTATCGCCGCCGGCGGGCTCGGGGATGCCGTCGACGCTGGCGAAGGC
The DNA here is from genome assembly GCF_900104135.1 of Halomonas shengliensis. Taxonomy (GTDB): domain Bacteria; phylum Pseudomonadota; class Gammaproteobacteria; order Pseudomonadales; family Halomonadaceae; genus Halomonas; species Halomonas shengliensis. Next base: position 129,743 of record NZ_FNIV01000002.1, read on the forward strand.
GAAGCCGTCGGCCCCCAGGCGCGAGCGCAGCGCCTCGGCGGAGGCGGTGACGTCGCTGCGCGAGAAGGTCTCGCCGGGGGTGACCTCGAGCAGCTCGCGCGCCTCGCGCTCGGCGATGGGCAGGTCGCCGACGAAGCGCACCTCGCCCAGGCGGTACTCGGTGCCCTCATCGACGTTGATGGTGATGAAGATCTCGGACTTGTCGGGGCTGATGGAGACCTGGGTCGACTCGACATTGAAGTTGACGTAGCCGCGATCGAGATAGAAGGTGCGCAGCCGCTCCAGGTCGCCGGCCAGCGCCTCGCGGGAGTACTCGTCGCGGGAGAACCAGCCGAAGATCCGCCCGGGACGGTCGTTGAGCTCGAACACCTCGCGCAGGGTCTCGTCGTCGAAGGCACGGTTGCCGACGATGTTGATCTGGCGGATCTTGGCGACCGCGCCCTCGTTGATGTCGATATCGACCTGGACGCGCCCCTCGTCGATCTCGCGCACGCTGGTGTCGATGCTGGCGCTGTAGCGCCCCTGGGACTGGTAGACCCCCTCGAGCTCGCGCTCGATCTCCTCCAGGGTGGAGAGCTCGAGCACCTGGCCCTCCTCGAGGCCGGCCTCGCGCAGGCCCTGGCGCAGCTGCTCGCCTTCGAGCTGCTGGTTGCCGGTGATATTGAGGCGCGTAATGGTGGGGCGTTCGACCACCTGGATGATCAGCACGTCGCCCTCACGGGCCAGCCGGATATCCTCGAACAGGCCGGTGGCGAAGAGCTCGCGGGCGGCCTCGGCGAGCTCGCGCTCATCGACGCGGTCGCGGGCGCTGACAGGAAAGGCGTTGAAGACGGAAGCGGGGGAGATGCGCTGCAGACCCTCCACGCGAATGTCGGCAACGTCGAAAGGTTCCGCCTGGGCCGTCGCGGCCCCGGCAAGCAGCAGCGCCGCCAGTCCGATGGTCTTGATTTTCATGCAGTCGATTCGCTCGCGTTGATCTGCCAAACCTGTCCAGACAGGCACCTTATACATTTGCACGGCCAGCTGACAAGGCGAGGCCCTCGGGGCCCGGGCCCTGCCCTACCACAGCCGCATCAGATCGAAGTAGATCGCCATCAGCATCAGGGACCCCACCAGCGCCAGGCCGATGCGCAACCCGATGGCCTGGGTCCGCTCCGAGACCGGGCGCCCGCGCACCACCTCCATGGCATAGTAGAGCAGGTGACCGCCGTCGAGGACCGGGATCGGCAGCAGGTTGAGCACCCCGAGGCTGATCGACAGGTAGGCCAGGAAGCTGACGAAGCTCTCCAGCCCCGCCCGGGCGGAGTCGCCGGAGATCTGGGCGATGGTGATCGGTCCGGAGAGGTTGGAGGGGGCGATCAGGCCCACCAGCATCTTGCGTACGGCGTCGAGGGTCAGCACGATCATCTCGCCGGTGCGCGACACCGCCTCACCCACCGCGGCCAGCGGGCCGTAGCGGATCTCGCGGCGGTAGTCCTCCGGCCACGCCACCGGGGCCACGCCGGCACCGATGTAGCCGATGGTCTCACCCGCCTCGAGGGTGTTCTCGCGGGGCGTTACCGCGAGGCTGAGCGTCTCGCCGGCGCGTCGCACCTCGAGGCTCAGCGCCTCGCCCGGGCTGGCGCGCACGATCTCGACGAAATGCCGCCAGTCCGCCACCGGCTCGCCGTCCACGGCGAGGATCTCGTCGCCGGCGGCCAGCCCCGCGGCGGCGGCGGGCTCGCCCTGGGCCACCTGCCCCAGCACCGCCGGCATCGGCGGCCGCCACGGGGTCACGCCCAGGGTGGCCAGGGGCTGGGGCGGCTCCTGGCGCACCAGCCAGTCGGTCACCGGCACCCGGTGCTCGCGGGGCGCGGCGGCGGCGTCTTCGCGGGTGGCGATGGAGAGCGCCTCCTGCTCACCGATGGCCGCCACCAGCTTGAGGTTGACCTCGTCCCAGGAGCGCACCCGCTCGCCCTGCACCGCGGTGATCTCGTGGCCTGCCTCGAGGCCGCCGCGCGCGGCCGGGGAGTCGGGGGCGACCTCGCCGATCACCGGCGCCACCGTGGTGGTGCCGGCCACGAACAGCGCCCAGTAGGCCACCAGGGCGAGCAGGAAGTTGGCCACGGGGCCGGCGGCGACGATGGCGATGCGCTGCCAGACCGTCTTGCGGTTGAAGGCGTGATCGAGCTGGTCATCAGGCACCGCCCCCTCGCGCTCGTCGAGCATCTTGACGTAGCCGCCCAGGGGGATGGCGGCGATGGCGAACTCGGTGCCGTGGCGGTCCACCCGCGACCAGATCGGCGTGCCGAAGCCCACCGAGAAGCGCAGCACCTTCACCCCGCAGCGCCGCGCCACCCAGAAGTGGCCGAACTCATGGAAGGTGATCAACAGGCCCAGCACCACGATCACGGCCAGGATGTTCTGGATCAGGCCCACGGTGTTCTCCTCCGCCTTCAGGGTTGGGGGTGGGGCGGCGCCTCAGCGGCGCACCAGGCACGCCTCGGCGGTGCGGCGCGCCCGGGCATCCGCCTCGAGGATCGCCTCGAGTTCGTCGGCGGGGGCGACCGGCTCGGCGTCACGCACCCGCGCCACCAGCTCGGCGATGCCGGTGAAGGGCAGGCGTCCCGCCAGGAAGGCCGCCACCGCCACCTCGTTGGCGGCATTGAGCACCGCCGGCGCCGTGCCCCCCGCCGCCATGGCCTCCCGGGCCAGGCCCAGGCAGGGAAAGGCGACCTCGTCGGGGGGCTCGAAGTCGAGCCGGGCGACCTGGAAGAGGTCCAGCGCCTGGACCCCCGCCTCGATCCGCTCGGGCCAGGCCAGCCCGTAGGCGATGGGGGTGCGCATGTCGGGGTTGCCGAGCTGAGCGATCACCGAGCCGTCGCTGTAGGCGGCCATGGAGTGGATCACGCTCTGCGGGTGCACCACCACCTCGACCTGGTCGGGGCGGGCGTCGAACAGCCAGCACGCCTCGATCAGCTCGAGTCCCTTGTTCATCAGGGTCGCGCTGTCCACCGAGATCTTCTGGCCCATGCTCCAGTTGGGATGGGCGCAGGCCTGGGACGGGGTCACACCGGCCAGGGCCTCGGCGGACCAACCACGGAAGGGGCCGCCGGAGGCGGTCAGCAGCAGCTGGGTCACGCCGTGACGCGCCAGGCCGCCGCGATGCTCCACGGGTAGACACTGATAGATGGCGTTATGTTCGGAGTCGATGGGCAGCAGGGTGGCGCCGTGGCGACTCACCGCCTCCATGAACAGCGCCCCGGACATCACCAGGGCCTCCTTGTTGGCCAGCAACACCCGCTTGCCGGCGCGCACCGCGGCGAGGGTCGGCAGCAGGCCGGCGGCGCCGACGATGGCCGACATCACCACCTCGGCCTCGGCGGCCTCGGCCACCGCCACCAGCGCCTCGGGGCCCGAGCGCACCTCGATGGGAAGGTCGGCCTCGCCAAGCCGCTCGCGCAACCAGGCGGCATCGGCCTCGCGCTCGAGCACCGCCACCGCCGGGCGGTGGCGGTGGCACAGCGCCAGCAGCGGCTCGCGGGAGCGATGGGCGGTGAGGGCGTGCACCCGGTAGCGCTCCGGGTGACGCGCGATCACATCCAGGGTGCTGGTGCCGATGGAGCCGGTGGCCCCCAGCACCGTGACGCCCTGGCGAGGCGCGGAAGCGGCCTGGCGCATCTAGAGCACCCCCGGCACGAGCAGGGCGAACAGCGGCAGCGCCGCGGTCAGGCTGTCGATGCGATCGAGCACCCCGCCGTGGCCCGGCAGCAGGTTGCTGGAGTCCTTGATGCCGCGATGGCGCTTGAGCATGCTCTCGAGCAGGTCGCCGAGCACCGAGACCAGGGTCACCGCCAGGGTGGTCAGCACCAGCAGGGCGCTATCACGGCCACCCAGCCCCTGGGCCAGTGCCACCACCAGCGCCAGTAACAGGGTCGCGGCCAGTCCGCCGGCCACCCCCTCCCAGCTCTTGCCGGGGCTCACCGCCGGCGCCAGCTTGTGGCGGCCGAAGGCGCGGCCGGCGAAGTAGGCGCCGATGTCGGCGCTCCACACCAGCAGCAGCACGAACAGCAGCCAGAGGCCGCCGAGCTCGCGCAGCACGTTGAGGCCGACCCAGGCGGGCAGCAGCACCCACAGGCCCATGGCCAGGCGCCGGGCGGGGGCGGCCCACTGCGCGGTGCGGGCGGGATAGTGGGTGACCCAGGTGAGGTTGAGCGCCCAGCCGGCCAGGCCCAGCCACAGCGGCCAGGCGGCCAGGGCGGAACCGGAGGCCCACAGCAGCGCCATGGCCAGGGCCAGCACGCCGACCAGCGTAAGGCGTCGGCCGCGCCCCGCGATGCCGGCCAGGTTGGTCCACTCCCAGCCGCCCAGCAGCACGACGACCGCGGTAAACAGGGCGAAGGCGCCGCCGTCCAGGCCGAACAGGCCGGCCAGCATCAGCGGGGCCAGCCAGGCCGCGGTGATGATGCGTTGTCTAAGCACCCTGAGCCTCGTCGATCTGGTCATCGGTCATGCCGAAGCGCCGCTTGCGACGCCGGAAGTCCTCGAGGGCGGCATCGAAGGCGTCGGCGTCGAAGTCGGGCCACAGGCACTGGGTGAAGTGGAGCTCGGCGTAGGCCAGCTCCCAGAGCACGAAGTTGGAGATACGCTGCTCCCCGCTGGTGCGGATGCACAGGTCCACCGGGGCCACGCCGGCCAGGCTGAGCTCGCCGCCCAGCGCCGCCTCGTCGATCGCCGCAGGGGCGAGCTCGCCGGCGGCGACCCGCTCGCCCAGGCGGCGCGCCGCCCGGGCCAGGTCCCACTGGCCGCCGTAGTTGGCGGCGATCACCAGGTGCAGGCGGGTGTTGTCCCGGGTCTTCGCCTCGGCCCGGGCGATATGGCCCTGGATCGCCTCGGAGAAAGCGCTGCGGTCGCCGATCACCGTGAGGCGGATGCCGTTGGCGTGGAGCTTGTTCACCTCGCGCTTGAGCGCCAGCAGGAACAGCTCCATCAGCGCGCTCACCTCGGCCCGGGGGCGCTTCCAGTTCTCGCTGGAGAAGGCGAACAGGGTCAGGGTCTGGATGCCGCGCTCGGCGGCCCGACGGATGGTGGCGCGCACCGCCTCGACGCCGGCATGGTGGCCACGCACACCGGAGAGGCCCCGTGCCTTCGCCCAGCGGTTGTTGCCATCCATGATGATAGCCACGTGACGTGGCAGGCCGGCCGCGGAGGCGGCGGAGGCGCCGCTGTCGGCGCCAGAGGGGAGCGGTGACGTCATGGGGTCTCGCTTCGGGGGTGGTTCGCCGCCGCCCGGCCGCGAGCGGGCCGGGCGAGGGTCCTCAGATCTGCATCAGATCGCGTTCCTTGGACTCCAGGGTCTTGTCGATCTCGGCGATGTACTTGTCGGTCAACTTCTGGATCGCCTCCTCGCCCTGGCGCTGCTCGTCCTCGGTGATCTCCTTCTCCTTGAGCAGGGACTTGATGTCACCGTTGGCGTCACGGCGCACGTTGCGCACCGCCACCCGGGCGTTTTCCGCCTCGTGGCGCGCCTGCTTGATGTAGCCCTTGCGGGTCTCCTCGGTGAGCATCGGCATCGGCACACGGATGTTGTTGCCGGCCGTGGAGGGGTTCAGGCCAAGGTCGGAGGTCATGATCGCCTTCTCGATCTTGGGCACCATGCTCTGCTCCCAGGGCACGATCGAGAGGGTGCGGGCATCCTCGGTATTGATGTTGGCTACCTGGTTCAGCGGGACCTGGCTGCCGTAGTACTCGACGGTGACCGAGTCCAGGATGCTGGAGTGGGCCCGCCCGGTACGAATCTTGTTCAGGTTGCCGTGGAGCGCCTCGACGCTCTTCTTCATGCGGCTCTCTGCGTCCTTCTTGATGTCATTGATCACGATATCAGCCTCTGTCTATCAGCGTGCCTTCCTCGCCGCCCACCACCAGGTTGAGCAGGGCGCCGGGCTTGTTCATGTTGAAGACGCGAACCGGCATGTCATGGTCCCGCACCAGGCAGATGGCGGTCAAATCCATGACGCCGAGCTTCTGGTCCAGCGCGTCGTCGTAGCTGAGCTGGTCGTACTTCACCGCGTCCGGATGCTTGACCGGGTCCTTGTCGTAGACCCCGTCCACCTTGGTGGCCTTGACCACCACGTCGGCGTCGATCTCGATGCCGCGCAGGCAGGCCGCGGAGTCGGTGGTGAAGAAGGGGTTGCCGGTGCCGGCCGAGAACAGCACCACGTCGCCGGAGGTGAGGTAGCGGATGGCGGTGCGGCGGTCGTAGTGCTCCACCACGCCGCTCATGGGGATCGCCGACATCACCCGCGAGCGGATGTTGGAGCGCTCCAGGGCGTCGCGCATGGCCAGGGCGTTCATCACCGTGGCCAGCATGCCCATATGGTCGCCGGTGACCCGCTCCATGCCGGCCTCGTGCAGGGCGGCACCCCGGAACAGGTTACCGCCGCCGACCACGATGCCCACCTGCACCCCGATGCCCACCAGCTGCCCGATCTCCAGCGCCATGCGATCCAGCACCTTGGGGTCGATGCCGAACTCGGCGTCGCCGGTCAGCGCCTCGCCGGAGAGCTTGAGCAGGATCCGCTTGTACTTCGACTTCTGGGAGCGGGGCTTGGCGGGGGTCTCGACGGGGTCGCTCGTGGACATGGCATCATCTCCTGCATCGGCGGTGGCATGGCGGCCGGATCGACCGGCCGGATACGCGAAGGCGTGCGCTCGCGCGCACGCCATCATCTTAGCGGAACTTGCGACCTCAGCTGCGCTTGGCCTGTTCCATCACTTCCTTGGCGAAGTCGACCTCTTCCTTCTCGATGCCCTCGCCCACCTCGAAGCGGGTGAAGCCGAGCACCTCGCCGCCGGCGTCCTTGACGAACTGGGCGACGGTCTGGTCCGGGTTCTTGACGAAGGGCTGCTCGGTCAGGCTGTTCTCGGCCAGGTACTTCTTGAGGCGGCCCTGAACCATCTTCTCGGCGATGTTCTCGGGCTTGCCGGCCATGTCGGGCTGGGCCAGGATGATCGCCTTCTCGGCGTCCAGCTTGTCCTGGGGCATGTCCTCGGGACGCGCCACCGCCGGGTTGATGGCGGCCACGTGCATGGCGACGTCGCGCGCGGCCTGCTCGGTGCCGCCCTTGAGGACGGTCAGCACGCCGATGCGGCCACCGTGGACGTACTCGCCCACCAGGTTGCCGTCGCCGGCCTCGACCACCACGCTGCGACGCACGCCGATGTTCTCGCCGATCTTCTGGACCAGCTGCTCGCGGGCGGCTTCCAGGTCGCCTTCCATCACGGCGGCGACATCCTCGCTCTTGGCGGCGAAGAAGGCATCGGCCACCTTGTCGGCGAAGGCCTTGAAGTTGTCGTCACGGGCGACGAAGTCGGTCTCGGAGTTGATCTCGACCATCACGCCGACGCTGCCATCCTCGGCCACACGGGTCACCACGGTGCCCTCGGCGGCGGTACGACCGGCCTTCTTGGCGGCCTTGAGGCCGGAGTTCTTGCGCAGGTTCTCGATGGCGACCTCGATGTCGCCGCCGGCCTCGGTGAGGGCCTTCTTGCACTCCATCATGCCGAGCCCGGTACGCTCGCGCAGTTCCTTGACCTGGGAGGCGCTGATAGCTGCCATGGGTGTTACCTCTGACTTAACTCGGGAAGTGGGCCCGGACCCTCGCTGGCGAGGATCCGGTGAATTCGGAGACGAAAGGGGGCCGTGGCCCCCTTCCTGCCGACCGGCACCGCCCGACGGGCGAGTGCCGGCCCCGGGCCGCGATCACTCGGCGGCGGCGTCGCCTTCCTGGGCGGGCTCTTCGGTCACCTCGACGAACTCGTCGGGACGACCTTCCTTGGCGCGCGCACAGGCATCGGCGATGGCCTTGACGTAGATCTGGATGGCGCGGATGGAGTCATCGTTGCCGGGGATCACGTAGTCGACGCCGTCCGGATCGGAGTTGGTGTCCACCACGCCGATGACCGGAATGCCCAGCTTGTTCGCCTCGTTGATGGCGATGCGCTCATGGTCGACATCGACCACGAACAGGGCGTCGGGCAGGCCACCCATCTCCTTGATGCCGCCCACGGACCGCTCGAGCTTGGCCTGCTCGCGGGTCGCCATCAGCACTTCCTTCTTGGTCAGCTTCTCGAAGGTGCCGTCCTGGTGCATCGCCTCAAGCTCACCCAGGCGCTTGATGGAAACGCGGATGGTCTTGTAGTTGGTCAGCATGCCGCCGAGCCAGCGATGGTTGACGAACGGCTGACCGACGCGGGTCGCCTCTTCCTTGATGATCTTGCTCGCGCTGCGCTTGGTGCCGACGAACAGGATCTTGTTGTTGGCCGCCGCCATCTTCTCGACCACGTCGATCGCCTCGTTGAGGGCCGGCAGGGTGTGCTCGAGGTTGATGATGTGGATCTTGTTGCGGGCGCCGAAGATGAACTTGCTCATCTTCGGGTTCCAGTACTTGGTCTGGTGACCGAAGTGAGCACCTGCCTTGAGCAGGTCACGCATGTTGACGTGTGCCATGGATGACTCCTGGAAAATCGGGTTAGGCCTCCATGCACCCCATGGATCCGACCGCCACGCTCGCGAGAGACGCGGCAGCACCCGGGACCATGTGCCGGTGCATGTGTGTTTTCAAGGCGTTACGTTGATTGACGCCATCGTGAACGCCGGCTCGCCAGGGTGGCGGGCTCGGCGATTGCAGGAAGGCGCGCGGCTTTATACCATGGAATGACGCCGAGATGAAGTCGCCCGCCCCCTTCCCCCGGGCGCGGGCCGCCCCACCCCCGACCCCGAGACTCCATGAACGTACCCATCAAGACGCCCGACGAGATCGAGAAGATGCGCGAGGCGGGCCGTCAGGCCGCCAGCGTGATCGAGATGATCACCCCCCATGTGACGGCCGGCATCTCCACCGGCGAGATCGACCGCCTCTGCCACGCCTACATCGTCGACGAGCTGGGCTCCACCCCTGCCCCGCTGGACTATCACGGCTTCCCCAAGTCGGTGTGCACCTCCATCAACCACGTGGTGTGCCACGGCATCCCCGACGACGCCAAGAAGCTCAAGAACGGCGACATCATGAACCTGGACATCACCGTGAAGACCGCCGACGGCTACCACGGCGACTCCAGCGTGATGTTCGTGATCGGCGAGACCATCCAGGGCGAGCGCCTGTGCCGCGTCACCCAGGAGTGCCTCTACAAGAGCATCGCCCTGGTGCGCCCGGGGGTGCACCTCTCGGAACTGGCCCGCGCCATCCAGCAGCACGCCGAGGCCAGCGGCTACTCGGTGGTGCGCGACTTCTGCGGCCACGGCATCGGCGCCAGCTTCCATGAGGACCCGCAGGTGCTCCACTACGACGGCTACGCCCCCGAGGCCGACATCGCGCTCGCCGCGGGCATGTGCCTGACCATCGAGCCGATGATCAACGTCGGCGGCTATCGCACCAAGGTGCTGCGCGACGGCTGGACCGCGGTGACCCGCGACCGCAGCCTCTCCGCCCAGTGGGAACACACCCTGCTGGTCACCGAGACGGGGGTCGAGGTACTGACCGCCCGCCGCGACGAAGACCTCTCCTTCCTCGAGCGCTGAGCCCATGCTGCTCCACCACTACCGCTTCACGCCGGACGAGACGCTGTTCGACGTGGCGGCCTTCCGCGAGGAGCTCGCCGGCAGCCGCTCCCCCATCGCCCCCTTCAAGGCGGCGCTGGGCGAGCTCCAGGCCCGGCTCGACGCACGCTTCCGCGACGGCGCCGACATCCGCGACCTGGTCCACGGGCGCGCCTGGTGCCTCGACCGGCTGCTGGCGGTGGCCTGGGAGCAGCAGGCCTGGCCCGAAGGCGACGGCCTCGCCCTGCTCGCCGTGGGCGGCTACGGCCGCGGCGAGCTGCATCCCCACTCCGACGTCGACCTGCTGCTGCTGCTCGAGCACGACGACGATGCCCCCTACCGGGAGGCGCTGACCGCCTTCATCACCTTCCTGTGGGACATCGGCCTGGAGATCGGCCACAGCGTGCGCTCGCTGGCCGACTGCGAGCGCGAGGCCGCGGCCGACGTCACGGTGATCACCAACCTGCTGGAGAGCCGCACCGTGGCGGGTCCCGAACGGCTGCGCGAGGCGATGAAGGCACGCCTGGCGCCGGAGCGGCTGTGGCCCGCCGACCGCTTCTTCGAGGCCAAGTGGCAGGAGCAGATCAGCCGCCACTATCGCCACAACAACTCCGAGTACCACCTCGAGCCCAACATCAAGAGCGCGCCCGGCGGGCTGCGCGACATCCAGATGATCGGCTGGGTGGCCAAGCGCCACTTCGGCAGCGAGCGCTACGAGGACCTGGTGGCCACCGGCTTCATGAACGACCCGGAGCTGCGCATCCTCAGCCAGGGCCAGGCCTTCCTGTGGCAGGTGCGCTACGCCCTGCACATGCTCACCGGCCGCGCCGAGGACCGCCTGCTGTTCGACCACCAGCGCACCATCGCCGAGCTGTTCGGCTTCCGCGACACCCCCGAGCGCCTCGCCGTCGAGCAGTTCATGAAGCGCTACTACCGCCATGTCACGGCGCTGGCGGGACTCAACGACATGCTGCTGCAGCACTTCGACGAGGCGATCCTCCACGCCGGCGAGACCCTGCCGGTGGCGCCCCTCAACGAGCGCTTCGAGATCAAGGACGGCTATATCCAGGCGCGCTCGCGCACCGTGTTCCGCGACCGCCCCTCGGCGCTGCTGGAGCTCTTCCTGCTGATGGCCGAGCACCCCGAGATCGAGGGGGTGCGCGCCGACACCATCCGCCTGATCCGCGACCATCGCCACCTGATCGACGACCTCTACCGCGACGACGTGCGCCACCAGAGCCTGTTCATGGAGCTGCTGCGTTCCGGCGGCAACGTGGCCCGCCAGCTGCGGCGCATGAACCGCTACGGGGTGTTGGGCAAGTACCTGCCCGAGTTCGGCCGCGCCGTGGGGCTGATGCAGCACGACCTCTTCCATATCTACACGGTGGACGCCCACACCCTGCGTCTGCTGAAGTTCATCCACGGCTTCCGCAAGCCCGAGGCCCGGGAGACCTTCCCGGTGGCCGCCAACGTGATCCACCAGCTGCCCAAGCTCGAGCTGCTGTGGATCGCCGGGCTCTACCACGACATCGGCAAGGGACGCGGCGGCGACCACTCGCTGCTCGGCGCCCGAGACGTCGAGGCCTTCGCCGAGCGCCACGGCCTCTCGCCCCGGGACACCCGGCTGGTGAGCTGGCTGGTGGAGCACCACCTGACCATGTCCATGGTGGCCCAGAAGCGCGACATCACCGACCCCGACGTGATCGCCGAGTTCGCCCGCCTGGTCGGGGACGAGACGCGGCTGGACTACCTCTACGTGCTCACCGTGGCCGACATCAACGCCACCAACCCCACGCTGTGGAACGGCTGGCGCGCCTCGCTACTGCGCCAGCTGCACGCCGAGACCAAGCGCGCCCTGCGCCGGGGCCTGGAGAACCCGCTGGAACGCAACGACTGGGTCAACGAGACCCGCGACGAGGCGCTCTCGCTGCTCGCCGCGGTGGGCGCCGAGATGCCCCGGGTCCAGCGGCTGTGGGAGTCACTGGGCGAGGACTACTTCCTGCAGTACGCCCCCAGCGAGATCGCCTGGCAGACCCAGGGCATCCTCGCCCATGGCGACAGCCAACTGCCGCTGATCCTGCTCGGCGCCCCGGCCGAGGACATGGCCGAAGGCGGTACCAAGGTATTCATCCACACCCGCTCGGTGGATGACCTCTTCGCCGCCACCGCCGCCGCCCTCGACCAGCTCGGCCTCTCCATCCACGACGCCCGCATCGCCACCTCCAGCAACGACTGGACGCTCAACACCTTCATCGTGCTCGACGACCAGGGCCGCGCCATCCGCGACCCCGAACGCCTGGAGGAGATCCGCGCCCACCTGGTGGAGGAGCTCGACGACCCCGACGACTACCCGCAGATCGTCACTCGCCACACCCCGCGCCAGCTCAGGCACTTCAAGGTGCCCACCGAGGTGATCATCGAGCAGGACCCGGCCAACGAGCGCACCCTGCTGGAACTGATCGCCCCGGACCGCCCCGGCCTGCTGGCCCGGGTCGGGCGCATCTTCATGGAGCAGGACATCGCTCTCTCCACGGCCAAGATCGCCACTCTCGGCGAGAAGGTGGAGGACGTCTTCTTCATCACCGACAAGGCTGGCCACCCCCTCACCGACCCCGAGCGCCAGGCGCGCCTGCGCGAGCGCCTGGTGGAGGAGCTCGACGTTTGAGGCCTCTCCCGGGCTTCCCTATAATCGAGCCCCTTCCGACAACGGCTCACCACCCTGATAACGACGACGCCCGAGGCCACGGCCGACGCGGCGCGCCTGGACACCCATGAACCCCGACCTCGACGCCCTCAAGCCCTACCCCTTCGAGCGGCTCGCCGCCCTCAAGGCCGGCCTCACGCCCCCCGCGGGGCTCGCGCACATCCCGCTGACCATCGGCGAGCCGCAGCACGCGCCCTACCCCGCGGCGCTCGAGGCGCTGCACGCCCACCAGGCCGACTTCGCCCGCTACCCAGCCACCGCCGGGCTTCCCGAGCTGCGCACCGCCATCGCCGGCTGGGCCAACCGGCGCTTCGCGCTCGCCGGGCTCGACCCCGAGGCACAGGTGCTGCCGGTCAACGGCACCCGCGAGGCGATCTTCGCCTTCGTGCAGGCGGCGCTGGACCGCACGCGCCCGGCCCGGGTGGCGATGCCCAACCCCTTCTACCAGATCTACGAGGGCGCCACCCTGCTCGCCGGCGGCGAGCCGCTCTACCTGGACTGCCGCGCCGAGAACGGCTTCCGTGCCGACCTCGACGCCGTACCCGCCGCCACCTGGCGCGAGGTGCAGGTCGTGTTCCTCTGTTCGCCGGGCAACCCCACGGGCGCGGTGACGCCGCTCGACGACTTCAAGCGACTCATTGCCCTGGCGGATGAGCATGACTTCATCATCGCCTCGGACGAGTGCTATTCGGAGCTCTACCTGGACGAGGCCGCCCCGCCGCCGGGGCTACTGGAGGCCTGCGCGGCGCTCGGCCGCCACGACTACCGCCGCTGCCTGGTGTTCCACTCGCTCTCCAAGCGTTCCAACCTGCCGGGGCTGCGCTCCGGTTTCGTGGCCGGCGACGCCGCGCTGATCGCCCCCTTCCGGCGCTACCGCACCTACCACGGCTGTGCCATGGCGCTCCCCGTGCAGCACGCCGCCATCGCCGCCTGGAACGACGAGGCCCACGTACGTGCCAACCGCGACGCCTACCGCGAGAAGTTCGCCGCGGTGACCGAGATCCTCGCCCCGGTGCTGGACTTTCCCACCCCCGAGGCGAGCTTCTACCTGTGGCCGGCGGTCCCGGGGGGCGACGACGAGGCCTTCGCCCGCGAGCTCTTCACCCGGGCCCATGTCAGCGTGCTGCCCGGTTCCTATATGGGTCGTCCCGCCACCGACGACAGGATGGGCCGAGCCGGCACCGGCGACAGCGGCGCCAACCCCGGCCGCGGCCGGGTGCGCCTGGCGCTGGTGGCCGAAGTCGAGGCCACCGTCGAGGCGGCCCGCCGCATCCGCGATGTCATCGAGAGGAGGCTGTGATGATCACCCTGTACGGCATCAAGAACTGCGACACCTGTCGCCGCGCCCGCAAGGCGATGGACCACTCCGGCATCCCCTACCAGTACCACGACCTGCGCGAGGACGGCCTCTCCGCGGCACTGCTCGAGCACATCCTGGAGCAGGTGCCGGTGCTCACCGCGCTCAACAAGCGCAGCACCACCTGGCGCAACCTCCCCGAGGAGGAGAAGCTGGCGATGGACGCCAACCGGGCCCGCGAGCTGCTGCTGGCCCACCCCACCCTGCTCAAGCGCCCGCTGCTGGACACCGGCGACGAGATCCGCGTGGGCTTCCGCGACGGCGACTACGACGACATCAAGGGCTGAAGCCCTTCCCGACTCCCCCTCTTCCCACTCGACGCACGAGGACCCTCGACATGCTGAGCTTTGCACTCGGAACCGGCACCCAGAACACCCAGGGCGACTGGCTGGAGATCTACTACCCGGCACCGCTGCTCAACCCCGACGACGGCCTGATCGCGGCGGTCAAGCAGGTGCTGGACGTGCCCGAAGGCAACGCCGCGGTGAGTTTCCTGCCCGAGCACTGCGCCGAGCTCGCGGGCGCGCTGAAGGCCGCGGGCCACGCCGAGCAGGCCGAGCTGGCCGAGGCCTTCGCCGGCGCCCAGCGCCCGCTGGTGGCGATGTTCCTGGCCGAGGACCTGCCGCCGCAGTCCGCACCCGAGGTCTACCTCAAGCTGCACCTGCTCTCCCACCGCCTGGTCAAGCCCCATGGCCTCGACCTCACCGGCATGTTCGGCCTGCTGCGCAACGTCGCCTGGACCAACGAGGGCGCCATCGATGTCCAGGAGCTGCCCGCCCGCCGGCTCAAGGCGCGCCTGGCCGGCCGCCACCTCTCGGTGGACTGCGTCGACAAGTTCCCCAAGATGACCGACTACGTGGTGCCCGGCGGCGTGCGCATCGGCGACACCGCCAGGGTACGCCTGGGCGCCTACCTGGGCGAGGGCACCACGGTGATGCACGAGGGCTTCGTCAACTTCAACGCCGGCACCGAGGGCCCCGGCATGATCGAGGGTCGCATCTCCGCCGGCGTGATGGTGGGCAAGGGCTCGGACCTGGGCGGCGGCTGCTCCACCATGGGTACCCTCTCCGGCGGCGGCAACATCGTCATCAAGGTGGGTGAAGGCTGCCTGATCGGCGCCAACGCCGGCATCGGCATCCCGCTGGGCGACCGCTGCACCGTGGAGGCGGGCCTCTACCTCACCGCCGGCGCCAAGGTCACCCTGCTCGACGACCAGGGCCAGGAGGTCAAGACCGTGGCCGCCCGGGAGCTGGCCAACCAGGACGACCTGTTGCTGCGCCGCAACTCCCAGAACGGCCGCATCGAGTGCCTCACCAACAAGAGCGCCATCGCGCTCAACGAGGCACTGCATGCCCACAACTGATCCCGGCGACCTCTCGCCCACCCTGCGGCTCGCCTTCGACCTGCTGGCACGCCCCTCGGTGACGCCGGACGACCTGGGCTGCCAGGCCCTGATGATCGAGCGCCTCGAGGCGCTCGGCTTCCACGTCGAGCGCCTGCCCTTCGGCGACGTCGAGAACTTCTGGGCCACCCGCGGCCACCACGGCCCGCTGCTGGCCTTCGCCGGGCACACCGACGTGGTGCCCAGCGGCCCCCATACCCGCTGGGACTTCCCGCCCTTCGCGCCCTGCATCGACGACGAGGGCATGCTGCGCGGCCGCGGCGCCGCCGACATGAAGGGCAGCCTGGCGGCCATGGTCACCGCGGTAGAGCGCTTCCTCGCCGTCCACCCCGACCACCACGGGCGGCTGGGCTTTTTGATCACCTCCGACGAGGAGGGCCCCGCGGTGGACGGCACCCGCGCCGTGGTCGAGCAGCTGCGCGAACGCCATGAGCGGCTCGACTACTGCATCGTCGGCGAGCCCTCCTCCACCGCGCGCCTCGGAGACGTGATCAAGAACGGCCGGCGCGGCTCTTTGGGCGGGGTACTGCACATCCGCGGCATCCAGGGACACGTGGCCTACCCCCACCTGGCGCGCAACCCCATCCACCAGGCGCTGCCGGCGCTGGACGCCCTGGCCAGGGAGCACTGGGACGGCGGCAACGCCTTCTTCCCGGCTACCAGCTTCCAGGTCTCCAACGTGCGTGCCGGCACCGGCGCTACCAACGTCATCCCCGGCGAGGTGGAGGTGGTGTTCAACTTCCGCTTCTCCACCGAGGTGACCGACGAGGAGCTCCGCTCGCGCACCGAGGCGATCCTCGACGCCCACGGCCTGGACTACGAGCTGGACTGGACGCTCAACGGCGAGCCCTTCCTCACCGCCGAAGGCGAGCTGGTGGAGGCGGCGCTGCGCGGGGTCGAGGAGGTCACCGGCCACACCCCTGAGCTCTCAACCTCGGGCGGCACCTCGGACGGCCGCTTCATCGCCACCCTGGGCAGCCAGGTGGTGGAGCTGGGCCCCCTCAATGCCACCATCCACCAGGTCAACGAGCGCGTGCCTGCCGCCGACCTGGACACCCTGAGCCGGGTCTACGAGGCGATCATGACGCATCTGTTCATCGACGGCGCCCGCCCCTGAGGAGCCCCATGGCAAGCGAAGCCCGCTATCCCGACATCGAGGTCTACCTGGCCCAGGCGTCTCAGGACGCGCTGAACGACTGGCTCGGCGACACCCTCGCCGCCGCCCCCCTGGCCCCTGCCGGCAAGGGCAAGTGGCGCACCCGTGGCCGCCTGGGCGACAACGAGATCCCGGTGCTGCTGGTGGAGCGCGCCGCCGACGGCTACGCCAGCCTGTGGTTCGACAGCCCGCACACCCCCTGGGAGAGCGACGCCGCCTGCGCCCGGGCCGCGGCGGCCCGCCTGGCCTGCGAGGTGCGCTGCTCGCTGGGCGGCTGGCAGCCCGGCGACGACCCCGACCGCTTCCTGCGGGTGCTGCCGGACGGCAGCGAGGCACAGATCGACTGGCCCGACTCCGGCCACTAGCCACAAAGACAGCGCCCCGCTCGAGGCGGGGCGCTGTCGTGAAAGGCATGAAACAAGCGGTGTCTACAAGCAAGAAGCTGCCGAGCGATGGCCAGGCTAGGCGGAAGTGCGGCGTGAGAGCGGAGTTTACTTTAGTAAATGAGCATCTCGCGTCGCGCTTCCAACAACGCCTGGGCGAGCGCAGGCGCGTCGATTCACGTAATCACCGTGACATCGTCGGCCTGCAGCCCCCGCTCGTTCTCGATGATGTGGTAACGCACCTTCTGCCCCTCGGCCAGGGTGCGATGGCCGCGCCCGCGGATGGCGCGGAAGTGCACGAAGACATCCTCCCCGCTATCGCGGGTGATGAAGCCGTAGCCCTTGTTGACGTTGAACCACTTCACCTCGCCGAGCTCGCGGTCATCGCTCTCGACCTCGGCCAGGTTGACCAGTTGCGGGGTGAGCACGTTGACGGCCAGGGTGCCGAGCAGCAGCAGCAGGAATACCGCCACGGCCGCGGCGGCGTAGACCACGGCGACGCCGCCGATGGCGAGGCTCTCGAACAGCGCCTCGGAGAGGGCGCCGCCGGCCAGGTGGATGAACAGGGCGATCAGCAGCGGCGCCGGGGCGGCGAGCAGCAGGCTGACCAGGATGCAACGAAACATGACCTTGCGATTCATGGACTCGAATGACTCTCTTGTTGGGTGATGAACGACAACAGCAATCACGGGAAGGTGCCACGGTGAACGGTGACACGCAGCGGCAGGATTCTAGCATGAGCACGACGACGGCGCCCGAGGGGCTGGAGGCGCGCCTGGAGGCCCTGGAGAGCCGGATCGCCTATCAGGAGCACTGGCTCGACACCCTCGATGAGGCCGTCGCCACCCAGGAGCGGCGGCTTGCCCGGCTGGAGCGCATCAACGACCTGATGCAGCAGAAGCTCCGCAACCAGCAGCAGGCGCTGCAGGAGGGCGATGCGGCACAACCTCGCCCCGAGGACGAGCTGCCGCCGCATTACTGACACTCGCAGAGTTGGCAAGGTCACACGCCAGGCTAAGCTGTCCGCCTGGCCTGCGCGGCACTGAGTCGCGGCTTGCCCGGCGACAGTCCTCCGAGGAGGCGCTGTGAACCCCTCCCTGGGCGCTACCGACGCCATCCCTGGCGTAGGACCTCCTCTACGGACTCTCCCCGGCGCCGCTCACCTCAGTGACATTGACACTCAGCGCCTTTTCCCGGGTAGGAGGGATTACAGCTCGTCCAGGTAGCGCTCGGCGTCCAGGGCGGCCATGCAGCCGCTGCCGGCGGAGGTGATGGCCTGGCGGTAGACATGGTCCATGACGTCGCCGGCGGCGAACACGCCCGGCACGCTGGTGGCGGTGGCATTGCCGTCGAGGCCGGACTTCACCTTGATATAGCCGCCGCTCATCTCGAGCTGCCCCTCGAAGATACCGGTGTTGGGGCTATGGCCGATGGCGATGAACACGCCAGGCGCCTGAAGCTCCTTGGTCTCGCCGGTGTCGGTGGACTTCAGGCGCACGCCGGTCACCCCGGTGTTGTCGCCCAGCACCTCGTCCAGGGTGTGGTTCCACTCCAGCACCACCTTGCCCTCCTCCGCCTTCTGGAAGAGCTTGTCCTGGAGGATCTTCTCGGCACGCAGGCTGTCGCGACGGTGCACCAGGGTCACCTTCGAGGCGATGTTGGCGAGATACAGCGCCTCCTCCACGGCGGTGTTGCCGCCGCCCACCACGACCACCTCCTGGTTGCGGTAGAAGAAACCGTCACAGGTGGCGCAGGCCGAGACCCCCTGACCCATGAACTGCTGCTCCGACGGCAGCCCGAGGTAGCGGGCGCTCGCCCCGGTGGCGATGACCAGAGCGTCGCAGGTATAGGTACCGGCGTCCCCCTTGAGGGTGAAGGGCCGGCTGCGCAGCTCGACCTCATGGATATGGTCGAACAGCACCTCGGTATCGAAACGCTCGGCGTGGCGCTTCATGCGCTCCATCAGCTCCGGCCCCTGGACCCCGGTGTCGTCGCCGGGCCAGTTGTCCACGTCGGTGGTGGTGGTGAGCTGGCCGCCGGCCTGCATGCCGGTGATCAGCAGCGGCTTGAGGTTGGCACGGGCGGCATAGACCGCGGCGGTGTAGCCCGCCGGGCCGGAACCGAGAATGATCAGGCGTTCGTGACGCGCGTCGCTCATGGAGAATCCTCGTGGCTGTCGCATTCTGGAAGGTGGCGCCATTGTAGCAGCCGCAGGCGGCCCCCGCGGCCCGTCAGGCGTGACGCGCCGTTACGCGCCAGCGATCACCTCTACAGCACCTCGTCGTCGCGGCCCAGGCTCACCGCCAGCGCCTCGGGATCGGCAGGGTCGGCCTCGATGCGCACCTGGATCGGCGCACAGCACACATGGCAATCCTCCCAGGTCAGCTGGCTGCCCTGGGAGGGGTCCAGCAGCAGGTCGAAGGGGGCATCGCAGTAGGGGCAGCGCACCCGCCGCGGGATCAGCTCCTGCTCATGCATGTTGGCTCCCCGGGCGTCGCCGGCCCGTCATCACGTGGGTGGAAACTGTTGCGGTGGACATGGCGGCGAAGGCCCGGCGTTTCAAGCGTCGGCTCCCGGAACGATCGCCGGGGCCAGGCAGCCATTGAAAAGGCTGCCTATCATGACCATGTACACTCACACGACCAGGAAGGTTCGTTCACACTCCGCGACGAGGAGGACTTCGATGAGTACCGACTCCACCCCCGATACCCTGCAGACCCTCGAGGCCGGTGGCCACACCTATCACTACCACAGCCTGGGCAAGGCCGCCGAGGCGCTGGGCAACATCGAGCGGCTGCCCAAGACCCTGAAGATCCTGCTGGAGAACCAGCTGCGCTTCGCCGATGACGAGAGCGTCGCCCGCGAGGACATGCAAGCGCTGGTCGACTGGCAGCGCGAGGGGCGTTCCGACCGCGAGATCGGCTACCGCCCGGCGCGGGTGCTGATGCAGGACTTCACCGGGGTGCCCGGGGTGGTCGACCTGGCCTCCATGCGCGCCGCCGTGCAGCGCCTGGGCGAGGACCCGGCCCGCATCAACCCCCTCTCGCCGGTGGACCTGGTCATCGACCACTCGGTGATGGTGGACAAGTTCGGCAACCCCACCGCCTTCAAGGACAACGTCGCCCTGGAGATGGAGCGCAACCGCGAGCGCTACGAGTTCCTGCGCTGGGGCCAGCAGGCGTTCGACAACTTCCGCGTGGTGCCGCCGGGCACCGGCATCTGCCACCAGGTCAACCTGGAGTACCTAGGCAAGACGGTGTGGACCAAGGAGGAGGACGGCAGGACCGTCGCCTACCCCGACACCCTGGTGGGCACCGATTCCCACACCACCATGATCAATGGCCTCGGCGTGCTAGGTTGGGGCGTGGGCGGCATCGAGGCCGAGGCCGCCATGCTCGGCCAGCCGGTCTCCATGCTGATCCCCGAGGTGGTGGGCTTCAAGCTCACCGGCAAGCTGCGTGAGGGCATCACCGCCACCGACCTGGTGCTCACCGTCACCGAGATGCTGCGCAAGCGCGGCGTGGTGGGCAAGTTCGTGGAGTTCTACGGCGACGGCCTCAAGGACCTGCCGCTGGCCGACCGTGCCACCATCGCCAACATGGCCCCCGAGTACGGCGCCACCTGCGGCTTCTTCCCGGTCGACGACGAGACCCTCAACTACCTGCGGCTGACCGGCCGCGACGACGCCCAGATCGCCCTGGTGGAGGCCTACAGCAAGGCCCAGGGGCTGTGGCGCGAGCCCGGCGACGAGCCGGTCTTCAGCGATACCCTGGCGCTGGACATGGGCGAGGTGGAAGCCAGCCTGGCCGGCCCCAAGCGCCCCCAGGACCGCGTCGCGCTGAAGGACATGCAGGCCGCCTTCGAGAAGGTGATGGAGGACGACGGCAAGCCGCTCTCCTCCACCGAGAAGGGCAAGCTGATGTCCGAGGGCGGCCAGACCGCGGTGGGCGTCGAGCGCAGCTATGAGCACGCCGACAGCCAGGACGTCGACCTCGACGGCGAGCGCTTCAAGCTCGACCCGGGCGACGTGGTGATCGCCGCCATCACCTCCTGCACCAACACCTCCAACCCCAGCGTGATGATGGCCGCCGGCCTGCTGGCCCGCAAGGCCCGCGAGAGGGGCCTCGCCACCCGGCCCTGGGTCAAGACCTCGCTGGCCCCCGGCTCCAAGGTGGTGACCGACTACCTGGCCGCCGGCGGCTTCAACGAGGACCTGGACGCGCTGGGCTTCAACCTGGTGGGCTACGGCTGCACCACCTGCATCGGCAACTCCGGCCCGCTGCCCGAGGCCATCGAGAAGGCCATCGACGAGGGCGACCTCACCGTGGCCTCGGTGCTCTCCGGCAACCGCAACTTCGAGGGCCGGGTGCACCCGCTGGTCAAGACCAACTGGCTGGCCTCGCCGCCCCTGGTGGTGGCCTACGCCCTGGCCGGCAACGTGCGCTGTGACCTGACCCAGGATCCCCTCGGTACCAGCAGCGACGGCGAACCGGTCTACCTCAAGGACATCTGGCCCAGCCAGGCGGAGATCGCCGAGGCGGTGGCCCAGGTCAACACCGCGATGTTCTCCAGGGAGTACGCCGAGGTGTTCGACGGCGACGAGGTGTGGAAGGCCATCAAGGTGCCCGAGAGCCAGGTCTACGAGTGGCCCGAGTCCACCTACATCCAGCACCCGCCCTTCTTCGAGGGCATGGGCCGCGAGCCCGACGCCATCGAGGACGTCAAGGAGGCCCGCATCCTGGCCATGCTGGGCGACTCGGTGACCACCGACCATATCTCGCCGGCCGGTGCCATCAAGCCCGACAGCCCCGCCGGGCGCTACCTGCAGGAGCACGGCGTCAAGCCGGTGGACTTCAACTCCTACGGTTCGCGGCGCGGCAACCACGAGATCATGATGCGCGGCACCTTCGCCAACGTGCGCATCAAGAACGAGATGCTCGACGGCGTGGTCGGCGGCGAGACCCGCCACGTGCCCTCGGGCGAGCAGATGGCGATCTACGACGCCGCCATGCGCTACCAGCAGGAGGGCACGCCACTGGTGGTGGTGGCCGGCAAGGAGTACGGCACCGGCTCCTCCCGCGACTGGGCCGCCAAGGGCACCCGGCTGCTCGGCGTGCGCGCGGTGCTGGCCGAGTCCTACGAGCGCATCCACCGCTCCAACCTGATCGGCATGGGCGTGGTGCCGCTGCAGTTCCCGGAGGGCGACAGCCGCCAGACCCTGGGCCTGACGGGTGACGAGACGATCTCCATCGAGGGGCTCGCCGAGCTCACCCCGGGCGGCAAGGTCACCGTGACCGTCAAGAGCGACAAGGGCGAGAAGCAGATCGAGGCGCTGTGCCGCATCGACACCGCCAACGAACTGGCCTACTACCGCCACGGCGGCATCCTGCACTACGTGCTGCGCAAGATGATCGGCGCCGCCTAAGCCCTGCGCTCGGTGCCGCAGCAAAAGGCCCTGCCGGGAAACCGGCAGGGCCTTCTTGTCGGCGCTTGGTAGGAGTCAGAACGAGCGGCGACGATAGCGCCGGTACTCCGGCGTCCAGCTGTTGCGCTCGATGGCCTGGCGCAGCTTGATGCCGTTGGTCTTCAGCGCCACGCCCTCGCCCTGGGCCTGGCCGGCGACGTCGAAGGCGATCGCCTTGGAGAGCTCGCGGATCCAGGAGAGCGGCGGCAGCAACGCCCCTTCCCCCTCCTTGACGATGGGCGCCTCGCGGGCCAGCGCCCGGGAGGCCGCCATCAGCATGTCGTCGGTCACCCGGCTGGCCCCCGAGGCCACCACCCCGAGGCCGATGCCCGGGAAGATGTAGGCGTTGTTGCACTGGGCGATGGGGATCGTGCGTCCCTCGTGCTCCACCGGCGGGAAGGGGCTGCCGGTGGCCACCAGGGCGGCCCCATCGGTCCAGCGGATCACATCCGCGGGCAGCGCCTCGGCCTGGGAGGTGGGGTTGGAGAGCGGCATGATCACCGGCATCTCGCAGCCGGCGTGCATGGTGCGCACCACCTCCTCGGTGAAGATCCCCGGTCGCCCGCACACTCCGATCAGCACCGTGGGCTTGACCCGGCGGATCGTCTCGACCAGCTCCTGGCCGTCCCAGCCGTCGGTCGACGCGGCCTCGTGGGCCAGGCGGCGCTGGAAGTCGCGCAGCCAGTCCTGATCATCGGTGACCAGGCCCTCGCGGTCGACCATGTAGATGCGCGCGCGAGCCTCCTGCTCGGAGAGCCCCTCGGCCTGCATGGCCACCACCACCATCTCGGCGATACCGCAGCCGGCGGAGCCCGCCCCCACGAACACCACCCGCTGCTGGGCGATGCCCTCGTGGCGAGCCTGGCAGGCCGCCATCAGGGTGCCTACCACCACCGAGGCGGTACCCTGGACGTCGTCGTTGAAGCAGCACAACTCGTTGCGGTAACGCGACAGCAGCGGCACCGCGTTGGCCTGGGCGAAGTCCTCGAACTGCAGCAGCACGCCGGGCCAGCGGCGCTTCACCGCGGCGATGAACTCCGCGAGGAAGGCGTCGTACTCCTCCTGGGAGATGCGCGGATGCCGCCAGCCCATGTACATGGGGTCGTCCAGCAGCGCCTGGTTGTTGGTGCCCACGTCCAGCATGATCGGCTGGGTGTAGGCGGGACTGATGCCGCCACAGGCGGTGTAGAGCGCAAGCTTGCCGATGGGAATCCCCATGCCGCCGATGCCCTGGTCGCCAAGCCCCAGGATGCGCTCGCCGTCGGTGACCACGATCACCTTCACCTTGTCCTTGGTGGAGGAGCGCAGGATGTCATCCATGCGGTCGCGGTCGCCGTAGTTGATGAACAGCCCGCGGTGGTTGCGATAGATGTTGGAGAACTCCTGGCACGCCTTGCCCACGGTGGGGGTGTAGATGATCGGCAGCATCTCCTCGAGGTGCTCCGAGACCAGCCGGTAGTAGAGGGTCTCGTTGTCGTCCTGGATGGCACGCAGGTAGATGTGCTTGTCCAGATCGGTCTGGCACTGCTGATACTGGCGATAGGCCCGCTCCACCTGCTCCTCGATGGACTCCACGTTCTGGGGCAACAGGCCGATCAGATTGAACTCGATGCGCTCCTCACGGGTGAAGGCGCTGCCCTTGTTGAGCAGCGGCATCTCCAGCAGCGGGGGTCCGGCGTAGGGGATGTACAAAGGGCGCTTGGTGTCGGTGGTCATCTCAGCTCTCGATCGGTTTGACGGGAACGGGCCGTGGGCGCTCTACCGGCGCCTTTTCGGAACACTCTACCATGCCCGAAATCACCACGCCCCGGCAGGGCCGGGGCGCAAGATGCGGCGAAGGTAGCGCGGATGCGCTAGTCGAGATCCTCGAGCGTCACCACCAGGTCCCGTCGCGAGACGTCGACGCCCCAGAAGGTATAGGTGTCGTCGTCTTCATCGATCAGCCGAATGTCGAAGATGGGGCTCTTGTATCCCTGGAGATTGACGCGCTGCGTCGTTCCACTCGGCATCACATCGCTCCCCAGCACATCCTCTTCCCAGGAGGAGGCGTGCTCCGGACTGACATAGAGGTAGTAGATGGTGTAACCCGTCTCATTGGTGATATCGACGTAGTAGTCCTGGGCATGCGCCATCACGGCAAACAGCAGCAGGCACAGCGTCAGCGCCAAACGTTGAAACAGCATGGTCGGTTCCTTGCGCAATGACAGCATCGTGGCCTTGCGGCCCTGTTCTTCTGCTTGAGGCGTGTCGCCGTGCCGCTGCCGACAGCCTTGAGACTACATATTAGCAGATACCATCGTAAATTCGTGCGCCTGGCGTGCCGCGTCACGCGGGTGCGAAAGCACGGTTCCGGGAGCGCCCCGTCAGCAGCCCTTGGCGACGGGCTTGCGCGCCGCCTCGCCGGTGAAGAACAGCGGCCGCAGGCGCACGCCGACCAAGTTGCCGGCGAACGCTGCCACCAGCCACACCCAGCCATGCAGGCTGCCGGAGGCGATGCCGCTGAAGTAGGCGCCGATGTTGCAGCCGAAGGCCAGGCGCGCGCCGTAGCCGAGCAGCAGGCCGCCGATCACCGCCGCCGCGATGGACCGGGCCGGGATGCGGAAGCTGGGGGCGAACTTGCCGGCCAGGGAGGCGGCGATCAGGGCGCCGACCAGGATGCCGATGTTCATCACGCTGGTGATGTCACGCCAGATCGTCGCCTCCAGCGCCGCGGCATTCCAGGAGGCCTGCCAGTAGCCCCACTGGCTGACATCGCCGCCGATCGCCTCGAAGCCCTTGGCGCCCCACAGGGCGAAGGCCGAGGTGATCCCCCAGGGGCGGCCAGCCAGGGCCAGGGTGGCGAAGTTGAGCAGCGCCAGGGCCACGGCGCCGAACAGCAGCGGCCAGGGGCCGGTGAGCCAACGGCGGTTGCCGGTATCGATCGCCGGGGCGCGCTCCAGGCCGCCGTGGCGACGCCTCTCCATGACCACGGTGAAGGCGGCGATGGCGGCGAAGAGTCCCAGGCTGACCACCAGGCCGCCGCCGACGCCGAACTCCCGCACCAGGGAGACCGGCTGGAAGGCGGGCAGGCTCTGCCACCAGGTGAAGTGGGCGGTACCGATCAGCGAACCGACGATGAAGAACAGCAGGGTGATCAGCATGCGGGCGTTGCCGCCGCCGGCGGTGAACAGGGTGCCGGAGGCACAGCCGCCGCCCAGCTGCATGCCGATGCCGAAGAGGAAGGCGCCGACGATCACCGAGACGCCGATGGGCGACACGAAGCCATAGACCGACTGGCCGAACAGGCTGCCGGCGCCCAGCGCCGGGAAGAACAGCAGCACGGCGATGGCCAGCATCACCATCTGGGCGCGCAGGCCGCGGCCGCGGCGCTCGGTGATGAACACCCGCCAGGCGGCGGTGAAGCCGAAGGCGGCATGGTAGAGCACCATGCCGAGCAGGCCACCGACCACCATCAGGGCGCCGAGACGCGCGCCGAAGGCGGTGCCCACGGCCAGGGCACCCAGCAGCAGGGCGCCGGCGGCGATGGCCGGCACGGAGACCCGCGCGGGGCGGGAAAGGGCGAGTTCACTCATGGAGGGCTCCCACGAAGTCGTCGGGGGTCAGGGGTAACCCGGCATGGTATCGCCCTCGCCTCAAGATGGAAAAGAATTTAAATAAAACCTTTAATTCCACAAAGGAATATCAATGTCGTCCTCGGCCCTGACCGACGACGGGCGCCACCGGGGCGCCCGTCGAGGAGGGAGAGTCGGCAAGGGAGAACAGCCTAGACGAAGCGGCCCAGGCCGGCGGCGTGGCGCAGGCGCTCCATCAGCGGCGCCGCCTCGGCGCGGGCGCGCTCGGCGCCCTTGAGCAGCACCTGCTCGATATGGCCGGGGTCCTCCAGCAGCGCCTGGTAGCGCTCGCGGGGCTCGCGCAGGTGCTCGTTGAGGTACTCGAAGACGCGGTTCTTGGCCTCGCCCCAGCCGATGCCAGCCGCGTACTCGTCGCGCATGGCCGCGGTCTCCTCGGCGCTGGCGAAGGCGGAGTAGATCTGGAACAGGGTGCAGGTATCGGGGTCCTTGGGCTCGCCGGGCTCCAGGGAGTTGGTCTTGATCTTGCGCACCAGCTTGAGCAGCTTCTTCTCGGAGACGAACAGCGGGATGGTGTTGTTGTAGCTCTTGGACATCTTGCGCCCGTCGAGGCCGTTGAGCACCTCCACCTTCTCGTCCACCGCCGCCTCGGGCAGGGTGAAGAACTGCCCCTTGTAGAGGTGGTTGAAGCGCCCGGCCATGTCGCGGGCCATCTCGATGTGCTGGATCTGGTCACGCCCCACCGGCACCTTGTTGGCGTTGAACATCAGGATGTCGGCGGCCATCAGCACCGGGTAGCCGAACAGGCCCATGGTGATGCCCTTGTCCGGGTCCTGGTTGCCGGCGGCCTCGTTCTCCGCCACCGCCGCCTTGTAGGCATGGGCGCGATTCATCAGCCCTTTGGCGCAGACGCAGGAGAGCATCCAGGTCAGCTCGGGGATCTCGGGGATGTCCGACTGGCGATAGAAGATGGCGTTGTCGGTATCCAGGCCCAGGGCCAGCCAGGTGGCGGCGATCTCCAGGCGCGACTCCTGCACCCGGCGCGGGTCCTGGCACTTGATCAGCGCATGCAGGTCGGCGAGGAAGTAGTAGGACTGGACGTTGGGGTCCTGGCTCGCCTCGATGGCGGGCTTGATGGCGCCGACATAGTTGCCGAGGTGGGGGGTACCGGTGGTGGTGATGCCGGTGAGAACGCGGGTCTTCTCGGAAGCTGCACTCATGGGGTAAGCGGACTCTGCGATGCGGAAATGGCCGCTATGGTAACGCGGGGCCCCGATCAAGGCGACCGGGGCCCGCTCGCTTACCCCAGCAGGTCGGCCGGGTCGACGGCATCAAGGCCGAAGGCGTCCGCCACCGCCTGGTAGGTCACCCGACCGTCATGGACATTGAGACCCGGCAGGAAATGCGGGTCATCGGCCAGCGCCTTCTGCCAGCCCTTGTCGGCCAGTGCGAGCACGAACGGCAGGGTGGCGTTGGTGAGCGCCTGGGTGGAGGTGCGCGCCACCGCCCCGGGCATGTTCGCCACGCAGTAGTGGACCACGCCATCCACCACGTAGGTAGGCTCGGCGTGGGTGGTGGGCCTGCTGGTCTCGAAGCAGCCGCCCTGGTCGATGGCCACGTCCACCAGCACGCTGCCGGGCTTCATCTCGGCGAGCATCTCGCGGGTGATCAGCTTGGGGGCGGCGGCACCGGGGATCAGCACGGCCCCGACGATCAGGTCGCTCTCGCGCACCGCCTCGTCGATGGCATCCGCGGTGGAGAAGACCGTCTTCATGCGCCCCTGGTAGCGGTCGTCGAGGGTCTCGAGCCTCGGGATCGACTTGTCCAGCACCGTCACCTCGGCGCCGAGGCCCAGCGCCATGCGCGCGGCGTTCTCGCCCACCACGCCGCCGCCGATCACCGCGACCTTAGCCGGGGCCACGCCAGGCACCCCGGGCAGCAGCACGCCGGCACCGCCCTGGGCCTTCTCCAGGCTGTGGGCGCCGGCCTGGATCGCCATGCGCCCGGCCACGGTGCTCATCGGCGCCAGCAGCGGCAAACCGCCCTGGCGGTCGGTGATGGTCTCGTAGGCGATGCAGGTGGCGCCGCTCGCCATCAGGCCGCGAGTCAGCGGCTCCTCGGCGGCGAGGTGCAGGTAGGTGAAGAGCGTCTGGCCCTCCTTCAGGCGGGCGACCTCCTCGGGCTGGGGTTCCTTGACCTTGAGGATCAGCTCGGCGCCGTCCCAGAGGCGCGCCACGTCCGCCTCGATGCGGGCGCCGGCGGCCTCATAGGCGGCATCGGCGAAGCCGGCGCCCTCGCCCGCCCCGGCCTGCACCGTGACCGTGTGGCCGCGCCCGGCCAGCTCCCGGGCGCCGGTGGGGGTCAGGGCGACGCGGTACTCGTGGTTCTTGACCTCCTTGGGCACGGCGATCTGCATGGGGCCTCCTGGTGTCGTGATGGGGGATCGTTCGGCCACCATTACAGCACAGGCAGAGCATCCACGAAGGGTCCACGCTGCATTTCAACAAGAATCCACGCAATCCAGCGTCGCCACCGAAAATCCTGTGACGGGAGGGGAACGAGACAGAAAGGCTTTCGGCACCGACCGCCCGGATCGCTCAGGCGCCGCCGTCGGGGCGCCCGGTGCCGCAGCGCCAGCAGGTATCGAAGACGCCCTCCAGCGTCTCGCCACAGCCCGGGCAGCGCCAGGCCGGCGCCTCGCTCTCCCCGGAAAGGGCCTGCCGGATCAGCGCCTCGGCGCGCTCGCGGTTGTGGGGGCGCACCCAGACCTCGGGCTCGCACTCGGTGAGGGGCAGCTCGCCGGCGCCGCCGCCCAGGGTCATGTTGCGCAGCTCGACGGGGATCCCCGCCGCCGCCAGCAGGTTGCGCACATGGCCGACCAGCAGCGCATTGGCGTGGGCGAAGACGCGGACCGAGTCGGGGGACATGCGACGCTCCCGGCTCAGTCGCGGAAGACGCGCACGCCCAGCGCCTTGAGGTAGCTGGTCTCGGGGATGGCCGGGTGTACCGGATGGTCCGCCCCCTGGTGGCCCTGGAAGAGCACCTGGCCGTGGCGGTCCTGGTGGCGCACCGCGCCGCGCACCACCTCCATCAGCCGCTCCGGCGCCAGATGCATGGAGCAGGAGGCCGAGAGCAGCAGGCCGTCGCGACCCAGCAGGCGCATCGCCTCGCGGTTGAGCCTGGCGTAGGCGCGCTCGCCGGCGGGGATGTCCTTGCGCTTCTTGATGAAGGCGGGCGGGTCGAGGATCACCACGTCGAACTGCTCGCCCTCCGCCTTGAGCGCCGCCAGCGCCTCGAAGGCATCGCCCTCGCCCACCGCGACCTGCTCGTGCAGGCCGTTCAGGGCGGCGTTCTCGGCCACCCGCTCCAGGGCCGCCGCCGAGGCGTCCACGCAGAGCACCTCGCTGGCGCCATGGGCCGCCGCCTGCACACCCCAGCCACCGACGTAGCTGAACAGGTCCAGCACCCGCTTGCCGGCCACCAGCTGGTTGAGCCAGGCGCGGTTGGCGCGGTGATCATAGAACCAGCCGGTCTTCTGGCCGTCGAGCACCGGCGCGGCGAAGCGCACGCCGTTCTCCTCCAGCAGCACCGGGTCGGCCACCTCGCCCTTGACCACCTCCACGCCTTGCTCGAGGCCCTCCTGGCGACGGCCGCTGGTGTCGTTACGCAGCACCACCGTGGTCGGCGCGAGCACCTTGTCCAGGGCGTCGAGCAGCTCGGGCAGCACCGCCTGCATGCCGGCGGTGCTGAGCTGCACCACCAAGGTGTCGCCGAAGCGGTCGATCACCAGGCCCGGCAGCAGGTCGCCCTCGCCGTGCACCAGCCGGTAGAAGGGCGCGGCGAAGAGGCGCTGGCGCAGCGCCAGCGCCTGGTTGAGGCGGTGCACCAGCAGCGAGCGGTCGAGCCCCTGCTTGGGGTCTCGGGAGACCAGCCGCGCGCAGATCAGCGAGTGCGGATTGACGTAGGCCACCCCCATCGCCTTGCCGTTGGCGGCCTCCACCACCACCTGGGCGCCGGGCTCAAGGCCCTTGAGCGGGGTGGCATCGGTATCGATCTCGTTGGAGTAGAGCCACAGGTGGCCGGCCTTGAGGCGGCGGTCGGCGTGCTTCTTGAGGCGCAGGGAGGACAGGGTCATGGGAGCTCTCTCGAAAGGGTCAGGTCTGGCAATGGGGGCAGTAGACACTGGCGCGCTGGCCCAGGGTGACCAGGCGCAGCTCGGCGCCGCAGCGTCGGCAGGGCTGGCCATGGCGGCCGTAGACGTTGAGGCGCTGCTTGAAGTAGCCGGGTTCGCCGGTACCGCCGACGAAGTCGCGCAAGGTGGTGCCGCCCTGGGTGATCGCCGCGGCCAGCACCTCCTTCGCGGCGGCGGCGAGGCGCGCGTAGCGCTCGGCCGAAATGCGCCCGGCGGCACGGCGCGGGTCGATGCCGGCCAGGAACAGCGCCTCGCTGGCGTAGATATTGCCCACCCCCACCACCACGGCGTTGTCCATCAGGAAGGGCTTCACCGCGACGCGACGCCCGCGGGAGAGGCGATGGAGCCGCGCGCCGTCGAAGGCGTCGGAGAGCGGCTCCGGGCCCAGCCGGGCCAGCCGCGGGTCCTGCTCGACGCTGCCCGCCAGCCAGTCGACGAAGCCGAAGCGCCGCGGGTCGTGAAAGCGCAACAGGGCGCCGTCGTCGAGCACCAGGTCGAGGTGGTCGTGCTTCCTGGGCAGCTCACCGAGACGGGCGATGCGCAGGCTGCCGGACATCCCCAGGTGCCACAGCAGGGTGCCCGTCGCCTCGCCGCCGACCAGCGGCAGCAGCAGGTACTTGGCGCGCCGCGATAGCGCCCCGACGCGCGCCCCCACCAGGCGCTCGACCAGGTCGCCGGGCACCGGCACCCGCAGGCGCGGCTGGCGCACGATCACCTCGGTGATCACGCGCCCCTCGATATGGGGGGCGATGCCGCGGCGGGTGGTCTCGACTTCAGGCAGCTCGGGCATGACGGGTCTCGCGAAACAGGCCCCGGAAACGCCAGAACCCGGCTGGAGCATCAGCCGGGTTCAGGGCGACAGGCTTGAACACCTGTGGAAGACGACCAAGGATTACTTGATCTTGGCTTCCTTGTACATCACGTGCTTGCGGACCACCGGATCGAACTTCTTCATCTCGAGCTTGTCCGGGGTGTTCCGCTTGTTCTTGTCGGTGGTGTAGAAGTGGCCGGTACCGGCGCTGGACACCATTCTGATCTTGTCGCGCATGACTGCTGCTCCCTAGGTGGAATCGCTTAGACGGCTTCGCCGCGCTTGCGGATATCGCCGAGCACTGCCTCGATACCCTTCTTGTCGATGATGCGCATGCCCTTGGAGGAGACGCGCAGCTTGACGAAACGGTTCTCGGACTCGACCCAGAAGCGATGGGTGTGCAGGTTCGGCAGGAACCGGCGACGGGTCTTGCGCTGGGAGTGTGAAACGTTGTTACCAGTCACCGGGCGCTTGCCGGTAACCTGACATACTTTGGACATGGGAGCCTCCAACCACTGGCCAGGTGTTCAACCACCTGTTGTGTTCAAAACCTGTCGGGCAAACCGGGGAGATCCCGTGACATTTGACCCAAGGGAATTCAAAGGCTGCACTTTATACCAGAGACCGCCCCGCCGGACAAGCCCGGAGCGCGAGCGAAGGCAGGGCCCCGCGTCAGCGAGGACGATACGGAGGGCGACTGGCGATGGGCAGGCGCTTGGCAGGCGACCCGAGCGATCGGGGCCGGGCGCAGCCGAGGCAGCATTATAGAGGAAGCGTCGCCCCGCGTCATGTCCTACAGCCACCCCCGTTCGGCGAAGGAGACCACCTCGCCGTCGCCCACCACGAAATGGTCGAGCACGCGGATCTCGAAGAGTCCCAGGGCCTCGCGCAGCCGTTCGGTGATGCGCCGGTCGGCGTCACTGGGCTCGGCCACCCCCGAGGGGTGGTTGTGGGCGAGGATCAACGCCCCGGCGCCCAGCTCCAGGGCGCGCCGCGCCACCTCGCGGGGGTAGACCGAGGCGCTGTCCAGGGTGCCGCGGAACAGCGACTCGTAGCGGATCACCCGGTGCTGGGTATCGAGGAAGAGGGCGGCGAACTCCTCGTGCCCCAGGTGGCGCAGCTGGCTGGCCAGGTAGGCGCGCACCAGGGTCGGCGAGGTCAGCGCCTCACCCCGCGCCAGCTGGCTGGCCAGGTGGCGCCGCGAGAGTTCGAGGGTCGCCTGGAGCTGCACGTACTTGGCGTCGCCCATGCCCCGGGCGGCGCAGAAGCGCTCGCGGCTGGCCTCCAAGAGCTGGCGCAGGCCACCGAACTCCAGCAGCAGGTCCCGGGCGAGGTCCACCGCCGAGCGTCCCGGCACGCCCACGCGCAGGAAGATCGCCAGGAGCTCGGCATCCGACAGCACCTCCGGCCCCAGTGCCAGGAGCTTCTCCCGGGGACGCTCCCCCTCCGGCCACTCGCGGATCGACATCGCCACCCCCTCCCTGTCGCCTGACCTCAGTGTAGCCACTGCTCGGCGAGCGCCGCTCGGCTACGCAAGGTCGGGCCCCGGTGGTAAGGTAGGCGGCTGATATCGACGCCGGACCCATGCCCATGTCAACGCCCTCCGGATCCCTCACAGGCCAGCGCGTGCTGCTCGGCATCAGCGCCGGCATCGCCGCCTACAAGAGCGCCCTGCTCGCCCGCCTGCTCAAGCAGGCCGGTGCCGAGGTGCGCGTGGTCATGACCGACGGCGCCCAGGCCTTCATCACCCCGCTGACGTTCCAGGCGCTGACCGGCGAGCCGGTGCGCACCTCGCTGCTCGACCCCGAGGCCGAGGCGGGCATGGGCCATATCGAGCTGGCCCGCTGGGCCGACACCCTCCTGATCGCCCCGGCCACCGCCGACCTGATGGCGCGTCTGGCCGCCGGCATGGCCGACGACCTGCTCACCACCCTGTGCCTGGCCAGCCGGGCCGAGAGGGTGATGGCCCCGGCCATGAACCAGGCGATGTGGGCCCACCCGGCGACGCGGCGCAATGCCGCCCGGCTCGCCGAGGATGGCTGGCGCCTGCTGGGGCCGGACAGCGGCGACCAGGCCTGCGGCGACGTCGGCCCGGGCCGCATGCTGGAACCCGAGGCGATCCTCGCCGCGCTGCTGCCGGCGGCATCCGTCGCCAAACCGTCGAGGGAGCCGGCAGCGGACGACGCGTCCTCACCCGTCAGCGGGGCGGCGGCGGACCTGCATATCACCATCACCGCCGGCCCCACCCGGGAGCCGCTGGACCCGGTGCGTTACCTCTCCAACCACAGCTCCGGCAAGATGGGCTATGCCCTGGCCGAGGCTGCCGCGGCGCTGGGCGCCCGGGTCACCCTGATCAGCGGCCCGGTGGCCCTGCCCTGCCCCGCCGGGGTGGAGTGTCTGCCGGTGGAGACGGCCGGCGAGATGCACGCCGCCGCCCAGCGGCTGGCGCCCGAGAGCGACCTGTTCATCGGCTGCGCCGCGGTGGCCGACTACCGCGCCGAGGCCGCCGCCGAGCACAAGATCAAGAAGGTGGAGGGCGAGGACGTCCTGACCCTGCGACTGGTCAAGAACCCCGACATCATCGCCGCGGTGGCCGCCCTGCCCGAGGCCAGCCGGCCGCTGGTGGTGGGCTTCGCCGCCGAGACCCGGGACGTGGAGCACTACGCCCGGGACAAGCTCGCCCGAAAGGGGCTGGACATGGTCGTCGCCAACGACGTCTCCCGCGAGGGCCTCGGCTTCGGCGCCGACGACAACGCCGCGGTGCTGCTGTGGCGCGAAGGAGGCCGCCAGGCGTCGCCGCAGGGCGACGATCTCGGCCGCGACGCCCTACCCCCGCAGCCCAAGGCGCGGCTCGCCGAGGCGATCCTGCGCCGCGCCCTGGCCTGCCTCGCCGCCCGGCAGGCCCCCTGACCGACACCAAGACTTCCAGGAAACCCGATGCCCGTACCCGCCACCTCCCCGCGCCTCGCCGTGAAGCTCCTCGACGAGCGCCTGCGCGACCACCTGCCCCGCTACGCCAGCGAAGGTTCCGCCGGCATGGACCTGCGCGCCCTGCTCGACGCCCCGCTGACCCTGGCCCCGGGCCAGTGCGAGCTGGTGGGCACCGGGCTTGCCGTGCACATCGCCGACCCGGGCCTCGCCGGCTTGATCCTGCCGCGCTCGGGGCTGGGCCACAAGCACGGCATCGTGCTCGGCAACCTGGTGGGGCTGATCGACTCCGACTACCAGGGCGAGCTGATGATCTCGGTGTGGAACCGTGGTACGGCCGACTTCACCGTCGAGCCCTTCGAGCGCCTGGCACAGTTCGTGCTTGTTCCCGTGGTGCAGGCCGCGCTCGAGGTCGTGGAGGACTTCGACGCCAGCCGGCGAGGCGACGGCGGTTTCGGCAGCTCGGGCCGACACTGACGCCGGCCGCCCACGACACCCCACTTCAGGACAAGGACCTCCCATGACAGTCGACACCCAGACCGTTCCCGCCTCCATCTTCCGCGCCTACGACATCCGCGGCATCGTCGACGACACCCTCAGCGAGGCGAGCGTCGAGGCGATCGGCCGCGCCATCGGCAGCGAGGCGGCCGCGCGCGGCGAGGCCACGGTGGTGGTGGCCCGCGACGGCCGCCTCTCGGGCCCGCGCCTCAAGGACGCCCTGGTGCGCGGCCTGACCGCCGCCGGCCGCGACGTCATCGATATCGGCATGGTGCCCACCCCGGTGCTCTACTTCGCCACCCACGCCCTGGACGGCACCGCCTCGGGCGTGATGGTCACCGGCAGCCACAACCCCCCGGACTACAACGGCTTCAAGATCGTGCTCGCCGGCGAGACCCTCTCCGGCGACGCCATCACCGCGCTGCACACCCGCATCGTCGAGGATGACCTCACCGAGGGAGAGGGCGGCGTGCGCCAGGTGGACGTGCGCGACGCCTACCTGGCACGGATCCTGGCCGACGTGCGCCTGGAGCGCCCGCTCAAGGCGGTGGTGGACTGCGGCAATGGCGTGGCCGGCGAGCTGGGGCCGCAGCTGGTGGAGAAGCTCGGCGTCGAGACCCTCCCGCTGTTCGCCGAGATCGACGGCACCTTCCCCAACCACCACCCGGACCCGGGCAAGCCCGAGAACCTCGAGGACCTGATCTGCGTGGTGCAGGAGAGCGGCGCCGACATCGGCCTGGCCTTCGACGGCGACGGCGACCGTCTGGGGGTGATCACCCCCCGGGGCAGGCTGATCTACCCCGACCACCTGATGATGGCCTTCGCCGAGGACATGCTGACCCGCAACCCGGGGGCGAAGGTGATCTTCGACGTCAAGTGCACCGGCAACCTGGCCCGGGTGATCGATGAGGCGGGTGGCGAGCCCGAGATGTGGCGCACCGGCCACTCGCTGATCAAGGCGCGCATGAAGGAGACCGGCGCCCTGCTGGCCGGCGAGATGAGTGGCCACATCTTCTTCAAGGAGCGCTGGTACGGCTTCGACGACGGCCTCTACGGCGCCGCCCGCCTGCTGGAGATCCTCTCCCGCCAGGCGCTGGACGCCGACGCCTTCTTCGATCGCTTCCCCCAGGACAAGGGCACCCCGGAGATCAACGTCGGCGTCAGCGACGACACCAAGTTCGACCTGGTGGCACGCCTGGCCCGCGAGGGCGACTTCGGCGAGGAGGGCGTCAAGACCACCCTGGACGGGATCCGCGTCGACTACCCCGACGGCTGGGGCCTGTGCCGCGCCTCCAACACCACCCCGGTGCTGGTGCTGCGCTTCGAGGGCAAGAGCGACGCCGCGCTTTCGCGCATCAAGGCGCGCTTCGCCGACGCCCTGGCCCAGGTGGCGCCCGAGCTGGACGTGGCGCTCTGAGCCCGTGACGTGATGACCCGCCGCCGCCAGACGCGGCGGCCCCGAGCCTGACAAGGGAACCCGAGATGACCGAACAGACCCGTGACCCACGCCTGGTGGTGGAGGTGCTCTCCGAGGCGCTGCCCTACATCCAGCGCTTCTCCGGCAAGACCGTGGTGGTGAAGTACGGCGGCAACGCCATGACCGAGGATACCCTGATCGACTCCTTCGCCCGCGACATGGTGCTGATGAAGGAGGTCGGCATCAATCCGGTGGTGGTCCACGGCGGCGGCCCCCAGATCGGGGACCTGCTCAAGAAGCTCAACATCGAGTCGCGCTTCGTCAACGGCATGCGGGTCACCGACGCCGAGACCATGGACGTGGTGGAGATGGTGCTGGGCGGGCTGGTCAACAAGGGCATCGTCAACCTGATCAACCAGTGCGGCGGCAAGGCGATCGGCCTGACCGGCAAGGATGGCGCCCAGATCCGCGCGCGCCAGCTCAAGGTGGAGCACCAGACCCCGGAGATGACCGCCCCCGAGATCATCGACATCGGCCACGTCGGCGAGGTGGAGCATATCGCCACCGACCTGATCGAGATGCTCGCCGAGCGCGACTTCATCCCGGTGATCGCCCCCATCGGCGTCGACGCCGAGGGCCACAGCTACAACATCAACGCCGACCTGGTGGCGGGCAAGGTGGCCGAGGCCCTCTCCGCCGAGAAGCTGATGCTTTTGACCAACGTCGCCGGGCTGATGGATGGCGGCGGCGAGGTGCTCACCGGGCTGACCACCGCCCAGGTCGACGCCCTGATCGCCGATGGCACCATCCACGGCGGCATGCTGCCCAAGATCCGCTGCGCCCTGGAGGCGGTGAAGGGCGGCGTCGCGAGCGCCCATATCATCGACGGCCGGGTGCCCCACGCCACCCTGCTGGAGATCTTCACCAACGCCGGCGTCGGCACCCTGATCACCGACACCGCCCAGGAGGGGTGATCCGGCTGCCGCGGCCCTGGCGTCGCGGCGGGCGCCCGACTAGCATGGCTCGACCATGAGAAAAGAAAAGAGCGATATGACGCAGGCAACCCCCACCCCCAGCCGCCGGGAGCAGATCCTCCAGGCGCTGGCGCTGATGCTGGAAGAGGATAGCGGCAAGCGCATCACCGTCGCCGCCCTGGCGCGCCAGGTCGGCGTCACCGAGGCCGCCCTCTACCGCCACTTCCCCAGCAAGGCGCGGATGTTCGAGGACCTCATCGCCTTCATCGAGGAGTCGCTGTTCGCGCGCATCGGGCGCCTCCTGGAGGAGGAGCAGGAGGCGCTGCCGCGCTGCGCGGCGCTGCTCACCCTGCTGCTGGGCTTCGCCGAGAAGAACCCCGGCCTCTCGCGCCTGCTCGACGGCGGCGTGCTCACCGGCGAGACGGCGCGCCTGCGGACCCGCATCCACCAGCTCTTCGAGCGCCTCGAGACCCAGCTCAAGCAGATCCTGCGCGAGGCGGAGCTGCGCGAGGGGCGGCGTCCCAGCCTGCCCGCCTCCGCCGCCGCCAACCTGCTGCTGGCCACCGCCGAGGGGCGCATCAGCCAGTACGTGAGGAGCGACTTCAGGCGTCGCCCCACCGAGCACTGGGCGGAGCAGTGGGCACTGCTCTCGGCACAGCTGCTCAGCGAGAGCCCGCAGCCGGCCTGACAGGAGCAAGGAGCAAGGAGCAAGGAGCAAGGAGCAAGGAGCAAGGAGCAAGGAGCAAGGAGCAAGAAAGGCTAGCCTGAAACAGAAGGAGCAAGCCAAGGGGGTCCCTTGCAGCTTGCTCCTCGATACTTCATGGCGGGCTCAGCCGCCCACGCCAGACACCAAGCGCCCTGCCGTGGATCATGCCACCAGGGCGTCGCCGATCTGCTGCTTGATCTTCTTCATGGCGTTCTTCTCGAGCTGGCGGATACGCTCGGCGGAGACGCCGTAGACATCGGCCAGCTCGTGCAGGGTGGCCTTCTCCTCGGCCAGCCAGCGGCGCTGCAGGATGTCCCGGGAGCGCTCGTCGAGGGCCTCCATGGCCTGCTGCAGGCGACGGGTAGCGTCGCCCTCCCAGTCGCTCGCCTCCAGCTGGGTCGCCGGATCGGCGGAGGCGTCGTCGAGGTAGTGCACCGGCGCCTGCCAGCTGCTCTCCTCGTCCTCGCCGGGGGCGGCGTCGAAGCCGGCATCGTGGGCGGAGAGCCGCCCCTCCATCTCGCGCACCACCTCGGGCTTGACGTCGAGGTCCTTGGCGATCGCCTCGACCTCGTCGCCATTGAGCCAGGCCAGGCGCTTCTTGGCGCTGCGCAGGTTGAAGAACAGCTTGCGCTGGGCCTTGGTGGTGGCGATCTTCACGATGCGCCAGTTGCGCAGCACGAACTCGTGGATCTCGGCCTTGATCCAGTGCACGGCGAAGGAGACCAGCCGCACCCCCTGGTTGGGGTCGAAGCGTTTGACCGCCTTCATCAGGCCGACGTTGCCTTCCTGGATCAGGTCGGCCTGGGGCAGGCCATAGCCGGAGTAGCTGCGGGCGATATGCACGACGAAGCGCAGGTGTGACAGCACCAGGCGGCGCGCGGCCTCCAGGTCGCCCTCGTCGTGCAGGCGGAAGGCCAGCTCACGCTCCTCGTCGACGGTGAGCATGGGGATGCCGGTCACCGCCTGGATGTATCCGTTGAGGTCGTGCCCCGGGGAGAGCTGGCCCACCGGAAGAAGACTGTTGCTCATGTGCAGGATGTCTCCTCAATCAGCCCATGCATGGTTGCCCTGACGTGCGGCTCCTCAGACGCCAGGGACGGC
Source organism: Halomonas shengliensis (assembly GCF_900104135.1). Classification (GTDB taxonomy): domain Bacteria; phylum Pseudomonadota; class Gammaproteobacteria; order Pseudomonadales; family Halomonadaceae; genus Halomonas; species Halomonas shengliensis. The sequence continues at coordinate 167,982 of NZ_FNIV01000002.1, forward strand.
GGAAAGTTCCGCGATCTCTCGCTGGCCGGCCTCAGCGCGGCTTGACCTCCGCCAGGTGGCGGCTCACCGCGATCCAGGCGCCCAGCCAGCCCAATAGCATACTACAGCCGATCAGGGCGACGGAACCGTCCAGCCCGAGGCGTGGCAAGCCGAAGCTGGCGCCGTAGCTGGCCGCCAGGGCTGCTACCGGTGCGGCCAGCCAGTTCCCCCCCAGGGTCAGCAGGCCCCAGGCCAGCAGGCCGCCGCCCAGGCCATACCAGGCGCCGCTGTAGAGGAAGGGGCGGCGCACGAAGGCGTGGGTGGCACCGATCAGGGTGACCACCTCGATCTCCTTGCGCCGGCTCTCCACCGCCAACCGGATGGTGTTGCCCACCACCAGTAGCACGCCGCTGCCGAACAGCACCGCCAGGGCCAGCGCCACCCGCCGCCCCAGCTCGCCGATATGACGCAACCGCTCGATCCAGGCCAGGTCCAGGCGCACCTCCTCGACCCCGGAGAGCGCCTCGAGGTCGGCGGCGAGGGCACGCATCGCCGCGGGGCCGGGGTCGATGGGGGTCACCACCACGCTGGCCGGCAGCGGGTTGGTGTCGAGGCGCGCCAGGGCATCCTCGAGCCCCAGCGCCTGCTGGAACTCGACCATCCCCTCGTCGGCGGTGATCAAGCGAGTGCTGGCCACGCCGGGCTGGGCCCCCAGGGCCTCGTCGATGCGCCCCGCCTCGGCCGCCTCGACCCCCGGGGCGAGATAGGCGGTGAGGGTGGCGCTCTCGGTGAGCTCGGCGTCGAGCAGACGCGCCCCGTCGAGGGCCAGCCACAGCGCCGCCGGCAGCACCAGGGCGATGGCGATGGCGAGCATGGTCACCAGGCTGCCGACGGGGGCACGCAGCAGCCGGCCGGCGCTGTCCAGCGCCATGGCACGGTGGTGGCGCAGCCAGCCGCGCAGGCGGCTGGTGGAGCGGGTGCGATGGCGGCGGGCACCGCGGGCGGGCGCCTCGGGGCGTCGGCTCATGCGGCCTCCTGGTCGCCCACCAGGCGCCCCTCGCGCAGCCGCAGGGTGCGGTGGCGCAGCCGGGCGATCAGCGCCAGGTCGTGGCTGGCGATCATCACCGTGGTGCCGATGCGGTTGAAGTCCTCGAACAGCGCCATGATGTCGGCGGAGAGCTGGGGGTCGAGATTGCCGGTAGGCTCGTCGGCGAGCAGCAGCGCCGGCTTGTTGACCACGGCGCGGGCGATGCCCACGCGCTGCTGCTCGCCGCCGGAGAGCTCGATGGGCAGCGCCTTCTCGCGGTGCAGCAGCCCCACCTTGTCCAGGGCCGCGCGCACCCGGCGCGCGCCCTCGCGGGGCTCGACGCCCTGGATCTCCAGGGGCAGGGCCACGTTGTGGAAGATGGAGCGGTCGTAGAGCAGCTGGTGGTCCTGGAAGACCACGCCGATCTGGCGCCGGTAGAAGGGCACCTGGCTGGGGTGGAGGCGGTCGATGTCGTGGCCGGCCACCAGGATCCGCCCGCGGGAGGGACGCTCCAGGCGCATGATCAGCCGCAGCAGCGAGCTCTTGCCGGCCCCGGAGTGGCCGGTCAGGAACACCATCTCACCACGCCGCACGTGGAAGTCGAGGTTAGCGAGCGCCTCGAAGCGCCCGCCGTAGCGCTTGCCCACGTGCTGGAACTCGATCATGCCCCGGCGTCGTCCCGCTCGCGGTCGAACAGGGCATCGACGAACTCGTCTGCGACGAAGGGGCGCAGGTCGTCCAGGGTCTCGCCGACGCCGATGAAGCGGATCGGCGTGCCGAGCTGCTTGGCCAGGGCGAAGATGATGCCACCCTTGGCGGTGCCGTCGAGCTTGGTCAGGGTCACCCCGGTGATGGGCACCGCCTCGTTGAAGGTGCTGGCCTGGGAGAGGGCGTTCTGGCCGGTGCCGGCATCGAGCACCAGCATCACTTCGTGGGGAGCGGTGGCGTCGAGCTTGCCCATCACCCGGTGCACCTTCTTGAGCTCCTCCATCAGGTGCGCCTTGTTGTGCAGGCGGCCGGCGGTGTCGGCGATCAGCACGTCGACCCCGCGCGCCTTGGCCGCCGCCACGGCGTCATAGACCACCGAGGCGCTGTCGGCGCCGGTGTGCTGGGCGATCACCGGCACCCTGTTGCGCTCGCCCCACACCTTGAGCTGCTCCACCGCCGCGGCACGGAAGGTATCGCCGGCGGCCAGCATCACGCTGCGCCCCTCGCGCTGGAAGCGCTGGGTCAGCTTGCCGATGGTGGTGGTCTTGCCCACCCCATTGACGCCGACCACCAGGATCACGAAGGGGCCCTCGCCCTTGGGCGGCAATGTCAGCGGCTGGCTTACCGGCGCCAGCATGGCCGCCAGCTCCTCCTGCAGGGCGCGGTAGAGCGCCTCGCTGTCCTTGAGCTCCTTGCGCGAGACCCGCTCGGTCAGCCGGTCGATGATCGTGGTGGTGGCCTCGATGCCCACGTCCGCCATCAGCAGCTGGGTCTCGAGGTCCTCCATCAGGTCGTCGTCGATCTGCTTCTTGCCGAGGAACAGGTCCGCCAGGCCGTCGGTGAAGCTGGCGCGGGTCTTGCCGAGGCCGGCCCGGATGCGCGCGAACCAGCCCTTCTTCTCCCCGGCAGCGGGCTTCTCCTGCAGCGCGGCGCGGGTGGGCTCGGGCTCGGGCTCGGGCTCGGGCTCGGGCTCGGGCTCGAGGGCAGGTTCCGGCTCCGGCGGCGTTTCGACGACAGGGTCGTGGCGAGGTTCGGGGTCAGACGCCGACACAGGCCGGGCGCCGGCGTCCGGTTCCTCGGATGTCACGGGCTCGTCGGCAGGGGGCGTCTCGGGGAGCGGCGCCGGTTCACGCTCGGGCGACGGGACCCGTTCAGGCTCGGTTTCCGGCTCGGGCTCCCGCGGAGATTCGTCGCCGGTTTCAGGGGTCGCCTCAGGAACCGCTCGCGCCTCCGACCCAGGCTGCGCCTTCGTCTCGGATGGCGCCGTGGCCTCGGCGCCCTCCTCTTCGACGGCGTCGACCGCCTCCTCCTGAGGCTCCTGCTCCTGGCGGGTCGCCTCGTGCTCCTGCTGCTTCTTCTTGCGCTTGAAAAAACCGAACATGGACAGAATCAGCCTCGCGGATGAACGAATCGCCACATCCTACCACCGCCCACCATGACTGTGGACAAGCGCCCCGGTACAATCGCGCCATGACGCGACATCCCTCACGCCACCGACGCCCGAACCGGCGCGGCACCCACACATCAGGCGCCAGGCCCTCCGGCCGGCTGCGCCTGATCGGCGGCGACTACCGCCGCCGGCTGCTGCCGGTGCTCGACAGCCCTGGGTTGCGCCCCACCCCCGACCGGGTCCGCGAGACCCTGTTCAACTGGCTGACCGCCGCCCTGCCCGGCGCCCGGGTGCTGGACCTCTTCGCCGGTACCGGTGCGCTGGGGCTGGAGGCGCTCTCCCGCGGCGCCCGCGAGGCCACCTTCGTGGAGCGCGACGTCCGGGTGGCCGCCCAGTTGCGCGAGAACCTGGCGACCCTTGGCGCCGAGGCGCGCGGACGGGTGGTGGACGCCGACGCCGCGGCCTTCCTTGCCGGCCCGCCGGTCCCGGTCACCCTGGCCTTCCTCGACCCGCCCTTCCGCCAGGGCCTGGCCGCGCCCTGCTGCGCCGCCCTGGAGGCAGGCTGGCTGGCCGACGATGCCTTCATCTACGTCGAGACCGAGGCGGAGCTCGCCCCCGAGGTCCCGGCGACCTGGCGGCTGCACCGCGAGCTGCGGGCGGGCGACAGCCATGGCCGGCTCTACCGCCGCGAGGCTTCCTCGTCGCCAGCCGACGACGCTTGCTGAGCCTCAGGTGCGGCGTTACTCTGCGGCCACCGGCTTCGCCGCCCAGGCCGCCGCTCCAACCGCATGGACCACCCCCGGAACGACACCCAGGAGAACAGGATGAGCATCGAACTCTTCAACCGGCTCGAGCAGAAGGTCACCAGCGCCGTCGAGGCCCTGGAGCTGCTGAAGATGGAGGCCGAGGAGCTGCGCGAGGAAAACAGCCGCCTGAAGCAGGAGCGCGAGGAGTGGGAGCGCCGCCTGACCGCCGTACTGGGCAAGCTGGACGAGGTGGACGGCGGCCAGCAGGGGTAAGGCCCCCACCCGGGCCGCTACTCCGGCTCCGGCATCCCCAACGCCAGCGACATCAGCAGCGCATCCTCCCTGCCCGCCCCGTTTTGACGGGGCGGTGTCGTGTCTGGCCCCCGTGAGGTCGCCGCGGGCAGCGGCGGATAGTAGCCGCGGCGCCGGCCGTCCTCGACGAAGCCCGCCGCGCGATAGAGGGCAATGGCCGGGGCGTTGCCGGCCCGTACCTCCAGCAGCAGCCGCTCGCTGCCCCAGCCACGGGCCTGCTCGATCACCGCCGCCAGCAGCCGCCGCGCCAGCCCCTGCCCCCGGCAGGGTGCCGCCACCAGGATCGCCTGCAGCTCCGCCTCGAAGGGCAACCGCGCCACCGCGGCGTAGACCACCAGGGCAGCGTCGCGGGCGAGGCCAAGCACCGCCATGGCGTCATCGTCGAGGGTCGCCGCCAACGCGGCTGGCGAGCCGCCGGTGGGCCAGCCATGGGCCGCCTCCAGCGCCGCCACCGCGGCCAGGTCATCCGCGCCCAGGCGCCGCAGGCGTGGCGCCTCAGTGGCCATCGCCATCCTGCCCGTCATCGCCGGCGCCTGCCGGGCGCTCCCCGGCCTCATCGGCCTCGGCACACCACACCTTGCTCATCTCCAGCAGCCGCGGCAGCAGGGCCCGCTTGGCCTCGGCACCGGCGGCGAGCGCGCCCAGGGCGGGCGCATGCCAGGCCGGCAGGTCCAGGGTGACACTGCGCCCCTCCTCCAGCGCCAGCACCCGTGCCAGGGCCTCGTCGTCGCCGAACATCAACAGCCGGCGCGGCGCCCAGCCGCGCCGGCTCGCCCCATTCAGGAAGGCACGCAGCCCCTCGCGCGCCTCCGCCAGGGGCTCCTGCACCGGTAGGCCCTCCTGCAGCGGCCAGTGGAAGGGCTGGAACACCGGCAGCGGCGAGGCGATCCCGGCGCCGCGCAGCAGGTTGGCCAGCAGCCGCAGGCGGGTCCGCCCCGGCGGCGCCTCGCCGGGCAGCAGCAGCAGCCAGCGCCCCTCCAGGCAGGCCACCTGGAAGGCGAAGCGCAGCGCTTCGCGGGGTGCCTCGGGCGCCGCCTCCGCGGTCTCCGGCTCGCTCGGCGCCTCGGCCACCGGCGCCTCGCCGAGCAGCGCCACCCGCGCCCTGCCGGGGCGCGGCGGACGGGCGGCTCGCTCCGGGGAGGCGGCGGGCTTGCGGGGCGCCGGCTCCTGTTCGCGGGCCTCGTCGAGCAGCGCATGCAGGCGCTCGCCGGGGGGCGCGGCGGTAGGGGCCGCCGGCGTCTCCCACTCGCAGGCCGGGGTCGGCCGGGCGTTGGGCAGCACATAGCGCGCCGCCCAGCCGGTCAGCCCCATCGCCTCCAGGTACTGGAGGCGGTGCGGCTCGCTGGTCACCGTCCGCCGCCCCGGCAGTCGGGCGAGTCGGGGCGGCTCTGGCCGCCGGCTTCCCACTCGCTCGGGGTGTAGAGGTGCAGGGCCAGGGCGTGCACGGGGCCTGCCAGCTCGTCGGCCAGGGCGGCGTAGACTTGCTGGTGGCGCTTGACCGGCATCATGCCCTCGAAGCGCGCGCTGACCAGAGTCACCTTGAAGTGGGTCTCGGAGTTGGGCGGCACGGCGTGGCGGTGGCTCTCGTTCTCGACCTGGAGGAAGGCCGGCTCGAGGGCCTTGAGCTTCGCTTCGATGCTGGACTGGATGCGCATGGCGGCTTCCCGACGTGGTGAAGTGAAGGGGTCATTGTACTCGCTATGGGCGGTGCGAACGATGCGCCTCAGTCGCCACCGGCGGCCTCGACGGCACGACGCTCGCGCTGGGCGGCGGCGGCCAGGGGCAGCCGCGCCAGGCTGGCCAGCAGCGCCAGCAGGGAGGTCAGGGCACCGAGCCACAGGGTCGCCTGCACGGCAATCCCGGCGGCCAGGAAGGCGCCCACCAGGGCCACCCCCAGCGACTGCCCCACGGTGCGCGAGGTGCTCATGGCACCGGAGGCGTTGGCGCTGCGCTCGCGGGGCACGCTGCCGATCAGCTCGCGGTTGTTGGGCGGCTGGAAGAGGCCGAAGCCGATGCCGCACAGCGCCATCCGCCACAGCACCTCCACCACGCCGGCCTCGGCCTCCAGCCGGGCCAGCGACGCCAGCCCCGCCACCAGCAGCGCCAGCCCCGCCGAGGCCAGCAGGCTGGGGTTGAGCCGGTCCGCCAGTCGGCCTGCCAGGGGGCCCACCAGCATGATCGCCAGCGGCCAGGGGGTGAAGAGCCAGGCGGTCTCCAGCGGCGAGAAGCCCATCGCCTGCTGGAACAGGAAGGAGAGCGCCACGAAGGCGAGTCCCTGCCCCACGAAGGCGCTGCCCTGGGCGGCGAGCGCCAGGCTGAAGCGGCGCTCGGCGAAGAGCGAGAGTGGCAGCAGCGGGTGAGGCGCGCGTCGCTGGCGCCGCAGGAACAGCATCGCGGCCACCAGGCTGCCCCCCGCCCAGGCGGCGATCCCCACGACCGACATATCGTGGCCGACGCCGTCCATGGCCACGAAGAGGCCGGCCAGCATCGCCACCGAGAGCAGCGCGCCCTGCCAGTCGAAACCGCCGGGCCGCGCCGCCTCCCGGGGCAACGCCCGCCAGGCCAGCACCACCGCCACCGCACCCAGCGGGAGGTGCAGGGCGAACAGCCAGGGCCAGTCGGCCAGCGACAGCAGCACGCCGCCGATGGCGGGGCCGGCGGCATAGCCCGCCGCCACCACCAGGGCGGAGAGCCCCAGGGCGCTGCCGAGCAGGCGGGAGGGGAAGATCTGGCGATAGATCGAGGGGCCGATGGAGAGGGTCGCCGCCGCCCCCAGCCCCTGCAGGGCGCGGAACACCAGCAGACTCTCGAGGCTTTGGGAGAGGGCGCTGCCCAGCGCCGCCAGGGTGAACACCGCCACCCCCGCCACGTAGAGCCGGCGACGGCTGAGCAGCTCGCTCAGGGCGGCGAACACCAGCAGGAAGGCGGCACAGGTGATCTGGAAGAGGTTGGTGACCCACACCGCCCGAGAGGCGGAGACCTCCAGCCCCGCGGCGATGGAGGGCAGGGCGATGTTGACCATGGTGGTGTCCACCACCGCCATCAGGGTGCCGAGGATCAGCGCCAGCACCGCCAGGCGCCGCTCGGGGCCCGGCAGGCCATCGTCGCCGGGGCGGGTCGCGAAGAGTCGACTCATGCCATCTTCCGTCGGGGGTCCGTAACGTAAGAGACCGGCCGAAGCCGGTCTCTCCTGAGCAGTGCGGGTCGACCGTCAGTCCTGATCGGTCTCCAGCAGCAGGCTGTCGTCGACCTCGGAGATCTCCAGCGCCGTCTCGTCATCCAGGTCGATGGCCAGGTAGCTGTGCTCGAGCTGCAGGAAGCGCTGGAAGAGCGGCCAGTCGAGGGCCTCGGGCCACTGGCGCTCGTCCTCCTCCCAGGCGCGCAGCTCAGTCTCGAGGATCTCGAGGTAGCGCTCGCGCACGAAGCCCTGCAGGGCCTCCGGGGTGTCCATCTCCGGGATCAGGTAGATGGTGCTCTCACGCTCGACGTCGGCCAGCGTCAGGTCGTCGTCGCCGAGGGTGGGCTCGAGCCCGTTGATCCAGTCCACGAAGTGCTGGGTCGGGCGAACGCTCAGGGCAGAGCGGTTGAGCAGTTTCATGGTGGTCTCCTCGACGTCGAAACGACCGCCATTATGGGCGCTGTCTGCAGTGTTTACCAATGCTTCCCTCTTACAGACCAGGACAGCCGCTGTTGCCCATGCGCGAGGGAGCGCCGGGGGTAGGCCGAAGAGGAGGTCCTACGCCAGGGATGGCGTCGGTAGCGCCCAGGGAGGGGTTCACAGCGCCTCCTCGAAGGCCTGCCCCCGGATCAGCCCCGAGCGCTTCCGCCATCGACGCAAATGTCAGTCCACCTCGGGCCGCATGGCCGGGAACAGCAGCACGTCACGGATCGAGGCGCTGTCGGTGAGCAGCATCACCAGGCGGTCGATGCCGATGCCCTCGCCGGCGGTGGGTGGCAGGCCATACTCCAGTGCGCGCACATAGTCGGCATCAAAGTACATCGCCTCGTCGTCGCCGGCCTCCTTCTCGGCCACCTGTTCGCGGAAGCGCTCGGCCTGGTCCTCGGCGTCGTTGAGCTCCGAGAAGCCGTTGGCGATCTCGCGGCCGCCGACGAAGAACTCGAAGCGCTCGGTAACGAAGGGGTTGGAGTCCTTGCGTCGCGCCAGCGGGCTCACCTCGGTGGGGTACTCGGTGATGAAGGTGGGCTGCTGCAGGCGATGCTCCACGGTCTTCTCGAAGATCTCGATCTGGATCTTGCCCAGGCCCCAGCCATCCTTGACGTCGATATCCAGGCGCTCGGCGATCTGGCGCGCCGCGGCCTCATCGGCCAGCGCATCGGCGTGGATCTCCGGGTTGTACTCGAGAATCGAGTCGAACACGGTCAGGCGGCGCAGCGGCTGGCCGAAGTCGTACTCGAAGTGCTCCAGCACCTCGCCATCGCGGTTGCGCACGGTGTTGACCACGGTGGTGGTGCCCAGCACCTCGCGGGTCAGGGTGCGCAGCATCTCCTCGGTGAGGTCCATCAGGTCGTGGTAATCCGCGTAGGCCTGATAGAACTCGATCATGGTGAACTCGGGGTTGTGGCGCGTGGATAGCCCCTCGTTGCGGAAGTTGCGGTTGATCTCGAAGACCTTCTCGAAGCCGCCCACCACCAGACGCTTGAGGTAGAGCTCCGGTGCAATGCGCAGGTACATGTCCTGGTCCAGGGCATTGTGGTGGGTGACGAAGGGGCGCGCCGTGGCGCCGCCGGGAATCGCCTGCAGCATGGGGGTCTCCACCTCCATGAAGCCGCGCGCCTCGAAGAAGCGGCGCATGGCGCTGATCACCCCGGCACGGGTCTCGAACACCTGACGCGAGTCGGGGTTCATGATCAGGTCCACATAGCGCTGGCGGTAGCGCGCCTCCATGTCGGTGAGGCCGTGGAACTTGTCGGGCAGCGGACGCAGGCTCTTGGTGAGCAGCAGCGCCTCCTCCATCATCACGTAGAGGTCGCCCTTGCCCGACTTGTGCACCGGACCACGCCCCGCGACGATATCGCCGATGTCCCAGCCCTTGATCTCCTCGAGGGTCTCGGCGGGCAGCCCCTTCTTGTCGACATAGAGCTGAATCTGACCGCTGACGTCCTGGATGACGATGAAGGGGCCACGCTTGCGCATGATGCGTCCGGCCACGCCGGCCTGACGGTTCAGCGCCTCGAGCTCGGCCTTGTCCTTGTCACCCAGCGCCGCGTTGAGCTCGGCGGCATGGCTGTCGCGACGGAAGTGGTTGGGAAAGGCACTCTCGCCTTGCGCGGCGGCCCGCTCGCGGCGCGCCGCCAGCTTCGCGCGACGCTCGGCGATCAGGCGGTTCTCGTCGTTCTGGGGGCTGTCCGGGGTGGGGCTCTCGTTGGCCATTTCGCTACCTGTTGGAAATCTTTGATAAGGAAACTGGGACCCGCCTGCTGCTATCGCCACGCGAGCGATGCCGAGACAAGGCGCCCCTCTTCGAGAGAGCGGCGTTGACGGTAGTCAACGAGCATCCATCACAGAGGGGCAACGCCGTATCGGCGAGCGCAGCAGGCTATAGGCCCTGTTTGAGGCTGGCGACGATGAACTGGTCCAGATCACCATCCAGCACCTTGTCGCAGTTGCTGGTCTGCACGCCGGTGCGCAGGTCCTTGATGCGCTGGTCATCCAGCACATAGGAGCGGATCTGGCTGCCCCAGCCGATATCCGACTTGGAGTCCTCGGCCTCCTGCTTGGCAGCGTTGCGCTTCTCCATCTCGTGCTCCCACAACCTCGCCTTGAGCTGCTTCATGGCGAAGTCGCGGTTGGCATGCTGGCTGCGCTGGCTCTGGCAGGCCACCACGATACCGGTGGGCTCGTGGGTGATACGCACCGCCGAGTCGGTGGTGTTGACGTGCTGACCGCCGGCACCGCTGGAGCGATAGGTGTCGACGCGCAGGTCCGAGGGATTGATCTCCACCTCGAAGCTGTCGTCGATCTCCGGTGACAGGAACACCGAGGCGAACGACGTATGGCGGCGGCCACCGGAGTCGAAGGGACTCTTGCGCACCAGGCGATGCACGCCGGTCTCGGTGCGCAGCCAGCCGAAGGCGTGGTCACCCTGGATATGCAGGGAGGCCGACTTGATGCCCGCCACCTCGCCGGCGGAGAGCTCGGTGATCTCCGCCTTGAAGCCGTGGTGCTCGGCCCAGCGCAGGTACATGCGCAGCAGCATGTTGGCCCAGTCCTGGGCCTCGGTGCCGCCGGAGCCCGCCTGGATATCGAGGTAGGCGTTGTTCTCGTCCATCTCGCCGGAGAACATGCGCCGGAACTCGAGCTTCTCGAGGCTCGCCCTGAAGCCCTCCAGTTCCTTCTCCACCTCGGCGACGGTGCCCTCGTCCTCCTCCATCTCGGCCAGCTCCAGCAGGTCGCGGCTGTCGCCGAGGCCCTGGTCCAGCTCGTCGATGGTAGCGACGATAAGCTCCAGGGAGGCCCGCTCCTTGCCCAGCTTCTGGGCATAGTCCGGATCATTCCAGACATTGGGATCCTCGAGCTCGCGGGTGACTTCCTCTAGCCGATCCTTCTTCTCGGCATAGTCAAAGATACCCCCTCAGGACATCTGTCCGCTCAGACAGGTCCTTGATGAGGTTGTGAATCGGGTTGGTTTCCAGCATGGGGCGTCTCGCCTGAATCTGCGGTGGACGTACGGCCGCCGCGGCACCGGCGAGAGGCCGGCGCCGCGGCGGCACGGAAAAGACATCCATTGTAGCGAAAGCCGCGCCGAGTCGCATCCACTCGCCGCGCGCCCCCCGGCCCCGAACGCAAGGAACCCGGCCGGAGCCGGGTTCCCTGGATACGCCGTGCTGGCTGCCGCTCAGAAGCGGTAGGTCAGCTGGGCGCCGAAGCCGTGGGCCTCGTTCTTGTAGTCGGCGTTGTAGGTCGAAATAATTGTTTCATTGGCATCCGGACGACTTTGATTAACCTGGGTCCCCCTCTCTGTCAGATAAGAGTAAGCAAGATCAACTGTGAAATTCTCAACCGGTGTCCAGCCAGCACCGATGGAGAAGATGCGACGATCATCAGAAGGAATACGGGCGCTCCGGAATTGGTCGCTGGTAGGCGTTTTATCAATGGAGAGCCCAGCACGCAACTCCCATTGGGGGGTTAACTGATACTCCCCCCCAACAGCAAATGCCCAAGCATTGGAGTAGTCCTGCTCTTCATAGGTAATTTCATTACCGGCAGCGTCGGTGACGAGGATCTCATCGAATCTGCTCCACCGCGTCCAGGATGCACCAAACATCAGCTTAAGGCGCTCGGTCATTTCCTGAGTGATGGAAAAATTCACCGTTTCCGGTGTATCCAGGTCAAGCTGGGCAGACTTATCCTGACGCTCCCCAGTCAAAGGGTTTACATAGACTTCACCATCGGCGGCCGTAGAGCGGTAATCACCGGTAAGGGTATAGCTTACCTTTGAGCGATAGGTCAGACCCAACGTCGTCTCGGGCGCAGGCTGGAACATGACACCGAGGTTATACCCCCAGCCGTCATCATCGCCCTCGATACGTGCATCAAGTTCTTGCGTTCCTGTAACCCCTACAACAGGCACCCCATTATCCATCCCTACCAACCCGAAGGTCGGTGTTGGCACCTGTCTGTGAAGCTCACCTTCAACACGGTTATAGGTCAGACCTGCCCCCACAGACCACTGGTCGTTGAAGCGATAAGATACCGTAGGCTGGGCGCTCATCACCGTCAGCTCGGTGTAGTTACCCAAGTTTCGACCAATGAAGCCGCCCTCATAATCTGTCTTGGAACCGAAAGGCGCATAGACGCCGAAACCGAAGGCCAATTTGTCGGTCACCGGCTGGGCATAGAAAGCGTAGGGAATCAGGCTTCCAGGCACCATATCGCCATCACTAGACCCAGTGATCGGAGCACCATTTCGAGTCGCCGAGGCATTATCGATATCCGTACTGACATCCAGATAGGTCCCACCTACCGATACCTGGGCGCGATCCAGGAACGACATCCCCGCCGGGTTGCCGAAGACGATGGTGGCGTCGTTGACGTTGGAGCTGCGACCGGCGTGGCCATAGCCCTGGCCGCTGACGCTCTGCTCGTTGATCTGGTAGCCGCCGGCCTGGGCCTGGCTGGCGAAGGCGGCAGCCGCCACGGCGGCGGCGAGGGTCAGGCGGTTGAACTTGTTCTTCATGGATCCATCCCTTGCGGTGCTGTTATGACGTTGGCGCCGGCGTAGCCTCTCGCGGAGGCTGGCGCGTGCCCCTCCCTTTTCGCGTATGCCAACGAGCGTTTCAACCCCAAACGAGCGTTTTAATGCTGAAAACGCTAATACTTTGGTCGCACGGTCGTTTGAAGCCATGAACTTTCATGGAGTTACCTCTCGCCTGTCCCGTAACGAATCGGCACATTCCGGCAGCCAGTGAATGCCTTGACCTTTGGGTAACACAAGGGTTTTACACTACAGCCATGCCAATCCCGAGAGGCGATCCCATGAAGGTCAGTGAACTGGCAAGGGGTGCCGGCGTCACCGCCGAGACCGTGCGCCACTATGTGCGGGAGGGTCTTCTGCACCCCGAGCGCCACCCCGACAACGGCTACCAGCTGTTCACCCATGAGGACCTTGAGCGGCTGCGCTTCATCCAGCGCGCCCGCACCCTCGGCTTCGGCGTCGCCGAGATCCGCGAGATCCTCGACCACGCCGACCACGGCGACTCCCCCTGCCCCATGGTGCGCGACCTGCTGGCCAGCCGGCTGCCGCAGATCCGCGAACGCATCGCCGAGCTCCAGGCCCTGGCCGAGCGCATGGAGCGCGCGCTGAACGCCTGGGCCGAGATGCCCGACGGCACCCCGGACGGCCACAGCCTGTGCCGGCTGATCGAGAGCTTCCCCGAACCGCTCCACGCCGACGCTTCCGACAAGGAGACGCCATGAACGCCACCCTCGAACGTCAGGTACCCGGCATGAACTGCCAGGGCTGTGTGAAGCGCATGCGCGAGGCGATCCAGGCCGAGGATCCGGACGCCGAGGTGGTCGGCGAGCCGAGCGAGAAGCGCCTGACCGTCACCTCCACCCTCGATGAAGAGCGCCTCGATCGCACCCTTCAGGGTGCCGGCTATGCGCCGGCGAATCGCCCGCTGCGCCACGAGCGCCGGGTGCCCGGCATGAGCTGCCAGGGCTGCGTGCGGCGCATGCGCGAGGCGGTCCAGGCCGAGGATCCGGAGGCCGAGGTGGTCGGCGAGCCGAGCGAGAAGCGCCTGACCGTGACCAGCCGGCTGGATGACGAGACCCTGGACCGCCTGCTGGGCGAGGCCGGCTATCCGCCGGGCGGGGCTTCGGGGCCGGCCGAGGAGGCCGAGCCGACGCCCGACTCCACCGCGGCCGAAACGCCGCCCGAGACACCCGCCGGGCAAGACGCCGACGAGCACGCCACCACCCGGCGCCTCTCCATCGGCGGCATGACCTGCGCCAGCTGCGTGAAGAGCGTCCAGCAGGCGCTGGAGCGCACTCCGGGGGTGGTCTCGGCCACGGTCAACTTCGGGACCCACACCGCCCAGGTACAGGGCAGCGCCGACGAGGAGGCGCTGATCGAGGCCGTGGAGGCGGTGGGCTATGGCGCCGAGCCGATCCACGACCTGCGCCAGGCCGAGGCGGCCCGCGCCGAGCGCGAGCGGCGCGAGTATCGCCGCCTGCTGCGCGGCAGCGCCTGGTCGCTGGCGTTGGCCGTGCCGCTGATGGTGGGCATGTTCGTCTACCACCCCCACCCGGAAGGCGCCGGCCGGCTCTTCTGGCTGGTGGTCGGGGCGCTGACGCTCGCGGTGATGGCCTTCCCCGGTCGCCACTTCTTCGTCAACGCCTGGAAGAACTTCCGCCACCACCAGGCCAACATGGACACCCTGATCGCCATGGGCACCGGCACCGCCTGGCTCTACTCCATGGCGGTGGTGGCCTTCGCCCCCTGGCTGCCCGAGATGGCCCGCGGCATCTACTTCGAGGCCTCATCGATGGTCATCGGCCTGGTGCTGCTGGGCAACGCCCTGGAACTGCGTGCCCGGGGCCGCACCAGCGACGCCCTCAAGCGCCTGCTCGACCTGCAGAGCCGCACCGCCCGGGTGATCCGCGACGGCGAGGAGCGCGAGGTGGAGATCGACGCGGTGCGCGAGGAGGACCTGATCCGCGTGCGCCCCGGCGAGCGCCTGCCGGTGGACGGCGAGGTGACCGAGGGCCAGAGCCATATCGATGAATCCATGCTCACCGGCGAGCCGCTGCCGGTGGCCAAGGCCGAGGGCGACGAGGTGAGCGCCGGCACCGTGAACGGCAAGGGCTCGCTGGTCTACCGTGCCACCCGGGTCGGTGCCGACACCCGCCTCGGGCGCATCACCGAGCAGGTGGCCAGCGCCCAGAACTCGCGGCCGCCCATCGGCCAGCTGGCCGACCGGATCTCGAGCATCTTCGTGCCTTCGGTGATGATCATCGCCGTGCTCACCGCCCTAGTCTGGTACAACCTCGGCCCCGAGCCGCGGGTGCTGCATATGCTGGTGACCGCCACCACGGTGCTGATCATCGCCTGCCCCTGCGCCCTGGGCCTGGCCACGCCGATCTCCACCATGATCGGGGTCGGCAAGGCCGCCGAGCACGGCGTGCTGGTGAGAAGCGGCGACGCCCTGCAGACGGCGAGCCGCCTCACCACCCTGGTGGTCGACAAGACCGGCACCCTGACTGAGGGCAAGCCTCGGGTCACCGAGGCCGAGGTGCTGGATGGCGACGAGCAGGAGCGCCTCGGCCTGGTGGCGGCCCTGGAGCGCGGCTCCGAGCACCCACTGGCGGCGGCCCTGCTCTCGCATGCCGAACAGGCCGGCGCCGAACCCGCCGAGATCCGGGACTTCGACAGCGTCACCGGCGGTGGCGTGAAGGCCGAGACGCCTGACGGCCGCAAGCTGCTGCTGGGCAACGCCCGCCTGCTGGAGGAGGCCGGCGTCGACCTGGGCAAGGGCCGCGAACGCGGCGCCGAGCTGGAGAAGCAGGCACGCACGGTGGTCTACCTCGCCGTGGAGGGCAGGCTGGCCGCGCTGTTCGGCATCAGCGACCCGCTGCGCCACGACACCGTGGCGGCGGTGCAACGCCTGCAGGCCGACGGCCTCAAGGTGGTGATGCTGACCGGCGACAACGAGCATACCGCCGGCGCCATCGCCCGAGAGGTGGGCATCGACGACTTCCGTGCGGGACTGCTGCCCGAGGACAAGCACGCCGAGATCGAGCGCCTGCAGGGCGAAGGCGAGGTCGTAGGCATGGTGGGTGACGGCATCAACGACGCGCCGGCACTGGCCCGGGCCGATGTCGGCTTCGCCATCGGCCAGGGTACCGACGTGGCCATCGAGAGCGCCGGCATCACCCTGGTGCGCGGCTCGCTGCACGGGGTGGCCGCGGCCATCGAGGTCAGCCGGGCGACGCTCTCCAACATCAAGCAGAACCTGGTGGGCGCCTTCGGCTACAACGTGCTGGGGATCCCCATCGCCGCCGGGGTGCTCTATCCGCTCACCGGCACCCTGCTGTCGCCGATGATCGCCGGGGCGGCGATGTCGCTCTCCTCGATCACCGTGGTCAGCAACGCCAACCGCCTGCGCCTGTTCCGCCCCACCGGCGAGGCCGGCGGCGCCGAACCGTCATCCGACACCCCCGAGGAGGCACGCCCATGAGCTGGATCGTCAATCTGGCCGGCCTCGCCCTGATCGGCCTGATCGCCTGGTGGTTCTGGGGCAGGCGCTGAGCGTGGCGGCGCTCAGCTCACCCCCATGTAGCGCCCGGGTTTGTGGTTCAGGGCGATGATCAGGTTGAGCGCCACCGCGCCGAGCACCGAGAGCCCCACCCGGTCGGCCGGCAGCAATGCCAGGCCGGCCAGCATGATGGCGCCGTCGATGGCCAACTGCACATAGCCGGCGCGCAGCCCGAAGCGGTCCTGGAGGTAGAGCACCAGGATGTTCACCCCGCCGAGGCTGGCGCGGTGGCGGAACAGGATCAGCATGCCGATGCCGATCAGGCAGCCGCCCATCAGTGCGCCGTAGAGCGGCGCCAGGCCGGCGATGTCGATCCAGCGCCCGGTCAGCTCCGAGAACAGCGAGACCAGGCCGATGGCGGCGAAGGTGCGCAGGGTGAAGGACCACCCCATGCGCCTGATGGCCAGCCAGTAGAACGGCAGGTTGATCAGGAAGAACCAGACACCGAAGGGCCAGCCGCTGGCGTACTGCAGCAGGAAGGCCATTCCGGCGGTGCTGCCGGTGAGCAGCGTGGCCTGGGTGTAGAGGGTCACGCCCAGCGCCACGAACAGCGTGCCCACCAGCATCGCCATGGCGTCCTCCCAGAGGGAGTGGGGGTCCTTGGGCAGCTCCTGCGGGTCCATGCCTGACTCCTTGTCTCGTCTGTCCGGGGTGTGCTCGATCGCTCGTCGCGGCTGCGGCAGGCTGGGTCAGGCCGTCGCTTCGGCGTGCTCGACCATCAGTTGCAGGCTCTCCCTTCCCCGCCAGCGGTTGCGGTTGAGCTTGTAGGCGCAGCGCAGGCGATCGCCCACGCCGAAGGCGGGCACCTCGCCAGCGGTCAGCGCCCGGAACCAGATCGCGCGGTGGGTCACCGCGCCCAGGGAGAGCTCCAGCATCAGGTGGGTGCCGTCGGCGCCCACCGGGCGCAGCCGCTCGACGATGAACTCGCCCTGGAAGAGCGGCGCCTCGAACTCGCGGCCGTAGGGGCCGAGCGCCTGCAGCTCCTCGAGCGTCGCCAGGCTGAGCTGCTCGGGGGCCAGGTCGCCGTCGGTGAGGATCCGCGGGTAGAGCTCTGCCTCCCCCAGCTGCTCGGCCACCGCCTGCAGGAAGGCGGCCTTGAAGGCATCGAGATGCTCGACAGGCACGCCGACCCCGGCCGCCCCACGGTGGCCGCCGAAGCGCGGCAACGCCTCCGGCGCCAGGGCAAAGGTGCGCTGCAGGGCGTCGCGCAGGTGGAGCGCCTCGATGGAGCGCCCGGAGCCGGTGAGCATGCCGGGTGCCGCGGCGGGGGTCAGCACCAGCGCCGGCCGCCCGTAGGCCTGCACCAGGCGCGAGGCGACGATGCCCTGCACCCCGGGGTGGCCATCCTCGAGGAAGACCACGATGGCCGGCTCATCGGCGGCCAGGGCCGGCAGCGCTAGCGCCCTCGCCTCCTCGGCCATGTCCGCCTCGATCGCCTTGCGCGACTGGTTGTCCTGATCCAGCACATCCAGATAGCGGCTCGCCACATGATCCTGCTCGGCGAGCATGAAGTGCAGCGCCGCATAGGGGTCGTCCAGGCGCGAGCGGGCGTTGATCCGCGGCCCCATCTGGAAACCCAGGGTCTCGGCATCGAAGGGCACGCTGTCGGCACCCAGGCGCTGGGCCATGGCGCGCCAGCAGGCCGCCTCCATGCGGTTGATCAGTGCCAGGCCGTGGGTCACCACGGCACGGTTGGCGGGGCTGTCGCCCAGCGAGACGCAGTCCGCCACGGTGCCCAGCGCCACGTAGGAGAGCCAGGGCGAGAGCTTGGGGGTGGCCTCGGGCAGCACCCCCCACTCGATCAGCACCGAGCGGGTCAGCGACATCACCAGCCAGGCCACCATGCACCCGGCGATGGTGGCGTCGGGGTAGGTGCAGTCGTCCCGGGTGGGGTTGACCACCGCGTGGGCGGAGGGCGGCGGCCCCTCCACCGGCAGGGCGTGGTGGTCGCTGACCACCACGTCGATGCCCTCGGCGGCCAGCCGCGCGATGCGCGGCTCGTCGGAGCTGCCGCAGTCGGCGGTGATCACCAGGCTCGGGCGCGGCGAGAGCGCCAGGGTGCGCTCCACCAGCGGCAGGCTGATGCCGTAGCCGTCGTGGATGCGATGGCCGATCAGGCTATGCAGGCGCGTCTCCGGCACGCCGAACAGCTCGTGCAGGGTACGCCGGATCACCACATGGGAGGTGATGCCGTCGACGTCGTAGTCGGTAAGGATGCCGATATGCTCGCCATCCACCACCGCCTGGGCGATGCGCTCCGCGGCACACCGGGCGTCGGCGAGCCTCTCGGGGTGGGCCAGGTGGCGCAGGCTGGGTGTGACCAGCGGGTCGAGCTCACCCTGGTAGCCGGCCAAACGGCCGGCCAGCACCCGGGCCTGGAGCTCGGAGAGGCCCTCGCGCTGGGCGCGGGCATAGAGGGCAGCATCCCGGGGACGCGGCAGGATGCGCGGCCTCAGACGCTCGCTCAGATCGATGGGATCGCTTGTGGCGTCCAACCCTGACTCCTCTGATTCAAGTCTGTGACCGCTGGGAAGAGAGGGGCGCCGGAATAGCGAGGGGCACCAGGGACAGGCCAGGGAGGTCTCAATGTCGCTGGAGCTGGATGCCCGCTCGGGGCTGATCCGGCGACAGGCCTGCGAGGAGGCGCTGTGAACCCTTCCCTGGGCGCTACCGACGCCATCCCTGGCGTAGGACCTCCTCTTCGGCCTGTCCCCGGCGCCCCTCGCTGCTTCCACTTCCCGCTTCTAGCTTATAGCTTCCGGCTTCAGCGGCGATTCTCGACGACGAACTGCTGCACGGCAGAAAGCTCCGCCGGCAGCACACTGTAACGCTCCTCGCGCTCCAGCAGGTCGTCCATATGTGGCGGCAGCGGCACGCCCGGGAAACCCGCCTTGACCACCGCCTCGGCGAACTTGGCCGGGTGGGCGGTGGCCAGGGTGATCATCGGCACGGCCGCATCGCCCCGCTCGCGCTCGGCGGCGCGGTAGCCGGTGGCGGTGTGCGGGTCGAGGATCTCCTGGGTGCGGTGGTGCGCCTCGCGGATCACCTCGAGGATGGTGGCATCATCCACGCTATGGCTGGCGAACTTCTCACGCAGCCGCGCCAAGGGGGCATCGGCGAGCGCCGTCGGCTCGGCCTGGAAGCGCTCGAGCAGCGAGGCCACGGCGGCGCCGTCACGCTCGTAGGCCTCGAACAGCAGGCGCTCGAAGTTGGAGGAGACCACGATATCCATGGAGGGCGCCAGGGTCGCCTTGAGCTCCTGCTTCGAGAAGTCGTTGGCGGCCAGGGTGCGGTGCAGGATGTCGTTGGCGTTGGTGGCGATCACGAAGCGCTCCACCGGTAGCCCCATGCGGTAGGCCATGTAGCCGGCGAAGACGTTGCCGAAGTTGGCCGAGGGCACGCAGAAGCTCACCGGGCGGTGCGGCGCGCCCAGCGCCACGGCGGAGGCGACGTAGTAGACGATCTGGGCCATGATGCGCGCCCAGTTGATGGAGTTCACCGCCACCAGGCGGGTGCCATTCAGGAACGACTGGTCGGCGAAGCTTGCCTTGACCATCGCCTGGGCGTCGTCGAAGTTGCCCTCGATGGCGACGTTGAAGACGTTATCCGCCAGCACCGTGGTCATCTGGCGGCGCTGCACCTCCGAGACCCGGTTATGGGGGTGGAGGATGAAGATGTCGAGGTTGTCGCAGTGGCGGCAGCCCTCGATGGCGGCGGAGCCAGTGTCGCCGGAGGTCGCCCCCATGATCACCGCGCGCTCGCCACGCTTCTTCAGGAAGTGGTCGAGGATGCGGCCCAGCAGCTGCAGCGCCACGTCCTTGAAGGCCAGGGTCGGGCCGTGGAACAGCTCGAGCAGGAAGTGGTTTGCGTCGAGCTGGTTGAGGGGCACCACGGCGTCATGGCTGAAGGTGGCGTAGGCCTCCTCGACGATAGCGCGGAAGGTGTCGTCGTCGATCTCGCCGTTGACGAACGGCTTCATCACCCGGAAGGCGATCTCGGCATAGGAGAGCCCCGCCATGGCGGCGAGGTCGTCACGGGAGAGTGAGGGGATCTCCTCGGGCAAGTAGAGGCCGCCGTCGCTGGCCATGCCGGTAAGCACAACCTCCTCGAAGGAGAGCGCAGGCGCCTGCCCGCGGGTACTGATGTAGCGCATGGCTTACTCCTGCTCGTCCAGGGACTCGACGCGGATCCGGGTCACGGGGCCGGCGATGTCGGCCATGGCCTCGATCTGGCGGATCGCCTCGTTCATGTGCTGCTCGCGGGTGCGGTGGGTCATCAGGATGATCGGCACCAGCTCGCCCTCGGTGGCCTCCTTCTGGATCAGCGCCTCGATGGAGATGCCCTGCTCGGAGAGGATGGTGGCCACCCGCGCCAGCACGCCGGGACGATCCACTGCCAGCAGCCGCAGGTAATAGGCGGTGGTGATCTCCTCCATGGGCATGATCGGCAGCTGGCTGACGTCCTCGCTGATGCCGCTGAAGGCCAGGTAGGGCACCCGGTAGTGATGGTCGGTGGCGATGTCGCGAGCCACGTCGAGCAGGTCGGCGACCACCGCCGAGGCGGTGGGCTCGGCGCCGGCACCGGCGCCGTAGTAGAGGGTCGGGCCCACGGCGTCGCCCATCACGGCGATGGCGTTCTTGACGCCGTGCACATTGGCCAGCAGCCGCTCCTTGGGGATCAGGGTCGGGTGCACGCGCAGCTCCAGGCCCTGCTCGGTGCGCTTGGAGATGCCCAGGTGCTTGATCACGTAGCCCAGGTTGTCGGCCTGCTCGACATCCTCGGCGGTGACCCGCGAGATGCCCTCGGTGTAGGCCTTCTCGAACTGCAGCGGCACCCCGTAGGCGATGGAGGCGAGGATGGTGAGCTTGTGGGCGGCGTCGATGCCCTCGACGTCGAAGGTGGGGTCGGCCTCGGCGTAGCCCAGCGCCTGGGCCTCGGCGAGGACGTCCTCGAAGGCCCGCCCCTCGTCACGCATATGGGTGAGGATATAGTTGCCGGTGCCGTTGATGATGCCGGCCACCCACTCGATACGGTTGGCCCCGAGCCCCTCGCGCAGCGACTTGATCACCGGGATGCCGCCGGCCACCGCGGCCTCGAAGGCCACGATCACGCCCTTCTCGTGGGCGGCCGCGAAGATCTCGTTGCCATGCACCGCGATCAGCGCCTTGTTGGCGGTGACCACGTGCTTGCCGTGCTCGATGGCGGTGAGCACCAGCTCGCGGGCCACGTCGTAGCCGCCGATCAGCTCCACCAGCACGTCGATATCGGGATTGGTGGCCACCTCGAAGACATCCGCGGTGCTGGCGATGCCGGTAAGGTCACACTCCGGGTTGGGGGTGCGATAGGCGACCTGCTCGATGACGATCGGCCGGCCGGCCCGGCGCTCGATGTCGTCGGCGTTGCGCGTCAGCACGTTGAAGGTACCGCCACCGACGGTTCCCAGCCCACAGATTCCTACTCTTACCGGTTTCAATGTCTTGCTCCTGCTCGCGTGTTCCGAGTTCGTTATATGGCGTGTCGTGTCCAGGCGTGTCGACGGCCCGCCTGGGTGGCGAGCCGTCGACCGAAAGGGAAGTGTGCCGGGCGGGTTCGGGCTATTCCGCCACGCCCAGCATCGCCGCCAGGCGCTCGGCGGGCACATAGCCCGGCACCAGACGGCCATCGGGCAGCACGATGGCGGGCGTGCCCTGGACGCCCAGCTCCAGCCCCAGATGATACTGTGCCTCGACCGGATTGTCGCAGTCTGCGGCGCCGGAAAGCGAATCATCGCGCTTGGCGGCGCTCATCGCCTCGGCGGGGTTCTCGGCGCACCACACCTGCTGCAGCTCGCGGGCGCCCTGGCCGTTCATGCCGCTGCGCGGGAAGGCCAGGTAGTGCACCTCGATGCCCAGCTCGTTGAGGCGCGGCACCTCCTCGTGGAGCTGCTGGCAGTAGGGGCAGGTGGTGTCGGTGAAGACCACCACCTCGGCCTCGCTCTCGGGTCCCCGGAAGATCACCCGCTCAGCCTCCGGCACCTCGGCCAGGCGCGCGGCGCGCTCGCCGTTGCGTGCCTGCTCGGTGAGGTTGACCAGCCCCTGCTCGGCGTTGCGGTAGAGGTCGCCGACCAGGAAGTGCTCGCCCTCGGCGTCGCTGTAGAAGCGCTCCCCGGTGGCCAGGCGCACCTCAAAGAGGCCCTCCATGGGCGCCTCGCGCACGCTCTGCACCGGCATCGCCTGGCCGTTGACCGCGAGGCGCTCGGCCAGGCGCTCGGCGCCGTCCTGCTCGGCGAGGGCCGGCAGGGCCAGCGGCGCGGCGAGGAGGGTGGCTAGAAGGGTCCGGGAAAGGGTCGTCATGTGTCGTCATCCTCGCGGGTGATGGTCGGCGTGCAGGCGCTCCAGGCGCGCCTGGGCCACATGGGTGTAGATCTGGGTGGTCGAGAGGTCGCTGTGACCGAGAAGCAACTGTACGACACGCAGATTGGCACCATGATTCAACAGGTGGGTGGCGAAGGCGTGGCGCAGGGTGTGCGGCGAGAGTGGCCGCTCGATGCCGGCGACCCGGGCATGGTGCTTGATACGGTACCAGAAGGCCTGACGGGTCAGGGAGCGGTCGCCACGCCCCGGGAAGAGGGCCGGCCGCGTGGGGTCCTGCATCAGCGCGCCGCGAGCGGTGCGCAGGTAGCGCGATAGCCAGTCGACGGCCTCCTCCCCCAACGGCACCAGACGGTCCTTGTCGCCCTTGCCACGCACCCGCACCACGCCCTGGCGCAGGTTGACCGCCTCCACGCCGAGGCCCACCAGCTCCGAGACCCGCAGCCCCGCCCCGTAGAGCACCTCCAGCATGGTACGGTCGCGCAGCCCCAGGTCGGTGGTCACGTCCGGGGCGGCCAGCAGCCGCTCCACCTCGTCCTCCTCCAGGGTCTCCGGCAGGCTGGGGCGAACCCGCGGCAGGCGGATCTCGGCCAGGGGGTCACGTTCGATCCGCCCCGTCTCCAGCGCCCAACGGTAGAAGCGCCGCAGGCTCGACAGCAGCCGCGCGTTGCTGCGCAGCCGGTAGCCCGCCTCGCGGCGCTCGTCGAGCCAGGCCGGCAACGTGGCCGGCGCCGGTGCCAGCAGCGCCTCGTCGCGCTCGGCCAGTCGCGCCGTCCAGGCCGCGAGGTCACGGCGGTAGGCGGCGAGGGTATGGTCGCTCACCCCCTGCTCCAGCCACAGGGCGTCGAGGAAGGCCTCGAGGGTATCGCGGTCGGCGGCGCTCATGGCGGGCTCCGGTGGGCAGGCCCCAGATGCAGCAAGACCCCGCCCCGCGGCTGCGGTGACGGGGTCCTGCGGACGAGCCGGGGCCTGGCCCCGGCTCGACGGCTCCGAGGCGGCTGCCTCAGGCCAGCTTTTCCTTGATGCGGGCGGACTTGCCGCTGCGCTCGCGGAGGTAGTAGAGCTTGGCCTGGCGCACGTCACCACGACGCTTGACGCTGATGGAGTCGACCAGCGGGCTGTAGGTCTGGAAGGTACGCTCGACGCCGACGCCGTGGGAGATCTTGCGCACGGTGAAGGCGGAGTTCAGGCCGCGGTTGCGCTTGCCGATGACAACGCCTTCGAAGGCCTGCAGACGCTCGCGGTTGCCTTCCTTGACCTTGACCTGGACGACGACGGTGTCGCCGGGGGCGAAGGCCGGGACTTCCTTGCTCATCTGCTCGGCTTCGAGCGCCTGGATCACCTTGTTCTTGCTGCTCATAACATGTAACTCCTTGATAACCTGACTCACCGGTCGGCTTGGGATGCCGGCGAATCGTGATCCCGGCGCCCGAGCGAGCTCGAGAGCGCGGGAGATGATGGGTGACACGAGCGAGCCCCTCGGGCTCCCCGCACCGCCGCCCTGCTTACCTGGCCGTCAGGGCGTGTTCCTCGAGATACTCCTCGAGCAGCTCGCGCTGCTCCCTGTCCAACGTCCTGCCCTCGAGCAGGTCGGGACGCCGCTGCCAGGTGCGCCCCAGGGACTGCTTCAGCCGCCAGCGCCGGATGGCGCCGTGGTTGCCGCTGAGCAGGACCTCCGGCACCTGCCGCCCATCGATCTCCTCCGGGCGGGTGTAGTGCGGGCAGTCCAGCAGCCCGTCGTTGAAGGAGTCCTCGACCGCGGAATCCTGATGGCCCAGCACCCCGGGCACCAGCCTTGCCGCGGCGTCGATCAGCACCATGGCCGGCAGCTCGCCGCCACTCAGCACGTAATCGCCGATCGACCACTCCTCATCGATGTCGCTCTCCACCACGCGCTCATCGATGCCTTCGTAGCGCCCGGCCACCACCACCAGTGGCGGCCCGGACGCCAGCTCCTGCACGCCGGCCTGGTCGAGCCGCCGCCCCTGGGGCGACAGGTAGACCACCTTCGGGCGCCGCCCGGTGGCCTGCTCGGCCCTAGCCCTGGCGGCGTGGATCGCCGCGCGCAGGGTATCGACCTTCATCAGCATTCCCGGACCACCACCATAGGGTCGGTCGTCCACGGTGCGATGCCGGTCGTTGGCGTAGTCGCGCGGGTTCCAGAACTCCAGCGCGATGCGCCCCTTCTCCACTGCCCGGCCGGTGACGCCGTGGCGGGTGATCGCCTCAAACATCTCCGGGAACAGCGAGACGACGCCGACCCACATGGCGTGATCCGGGTCGTGTTCGGGTGCGTCCTGTGCCGGCGCCGGGACCTCCATCAGAAGTCTGGATCCCAGTCCACGGTCATCACGCCCTCGGCGAGGTCCACCTCGAGGATCACCTCCTCGGGCAGGAACGGCAGCAGCCGCTCGCGGGCGTCGATGGCCTCCGGCTCGAGGCTCCCCTTCACCACCATGACGTCGTTGGCGCCGGTCTCGAAGAGGTGGTCGATGCGCCCCAGCACCTGGCCATCGCGGGTGACGACCCGCAGGCCTTCCAGCTCGTGCCAGTAGAAGTCATCGCCGGTGAGTTCGGGCAGCTCGGCCTTGGCCAGCAGGATCTCGGCGCCGGCCAGCGCCTCGGCGGCTTCCCGGGTGTCGCAGCCCTCGACCTGGGCCACCAGGCCCTTGCCGTGGCGACGCCCCTGCAGAAGGCGGCGGCGCTCCAGGCGCTCGCCCTGGCGCACGACCCACACGGGGTAATCGAGGATGCCCTCCATGGGGCTGGTGTACGAGTACACCCTGAGCCAGCCCTTCACGCCATAGGGACTGGTCAGCGTTCCCAGCACCACATGATCGTCGGCGGGCTGCTCCCTGGTGGATTCGCTCATCGACGACCTCGGAACCGAGACAAACATCGCATCAGGCATCAGGCCTGCTTGCGTGCTTCCTTGACCAGCTCGGCGACACGGCCGGAGAGCTGGGCACCCTGGCTCTGCCAGTGGGCGATGCGGT
Organism: Halomonas shengliensis; assembly: GCF_900104135.1. Classification (GTDB taxonomy): domain Bacteria; phylum Pseudomonadota; class Gammaproteobacteria; order Pseudomonadales; family Halomonadaceae; genus Halomonas; species Halomonas shengliensis. The sequence continues at coordinate 193,268 of NZ_FNIV01000002.1, forward strand.
CGAGGTCGATGCGCAGGCGCTCTTCATGGCCGCGTGCGACCGGGTTGAAGAAGCCGAGACGCTCGATGAAGCGGCCGTCGCGGGCCTTGCGGGAATCGGTAACGGTCAGGTGGTAGAAGGGACGCTTCTTGGCGCCACCACGAGCCAGACGAATGGTAACCATGGCCTGTTCTGTCCTTCGGTTGAGTTGGATTCGGTCACGACGATGACCGCGCCATTCGCGGTCCTGCCAGTGAAGACGCAGCATTCTACGGAAAACAGCCCCGCTTGGGAACCTTTTTCGGGCTTACCGCCAGGGCATCCCGCCGGGGCCGCCCATACCCCCCATGCCGCCGGGGCCTCCCGGGCCGCCGCCGCCCATCATGCCGGACATGCCGCGCATCATCTTCTGCATGCCGCCCTTCTTGCCCGCCTTCTTCATCATCTTCTGCATCTGCTTGTGCTGCTTGAGCAGGCGATTGAGGTCGGGCACCTGCAGGCCGGCACCGGCGGCAATGCGCCGCTTGCGCGAGCCGTTGATGATCTCCGGCTTGCGGCGCTCCTGGGGCGTCATGGAGTTGATCAGCGCCTCGAGCTTGCCCAGCTCCTTCTCGGGGCCGGGCCCCTGGGCCATCTCGGCCATCTGGCCCATGCCGGGCAGCTTGCCCAGCAAGCCGCCCATGCCGCCCATCTTCTTGAGCTGCTGGAGCTGGTCACGAAAGTCCTCGAGGTCGAAGCCCTGGCCCTTCTTGACCTTCTTGGCCAGCTGCTCGGCCTTGCCCTTGTCGACGGTGCGCTCGGCCTCCTCGATCAGCGACAGCACGTCGCCCATGCCGAGGATCCGCGAAGCGACGCGATCCGGGTGGAAGGGCTCCAGGGCGTCGACCTTCTCGCCCACGCCCATGAACTTGATCGGCTTGCCGGTGATATGGCGCACCGAGAGCGCCGCACCGCCGCGGGCGTCACCGTCGGCCTTGGTGAGGATCACCCCGGTCAGCGGCAGCGCCTCGTGGAAGGCCTTGGCGGTGTTGGCGGCGTCCTGGCCGGTCATCGCATCGACGACGAACAGCGTCTCCTGGGGCGAGACGGCCTGATGCAGCGCCTGGATCTCCGCCATCATCGCCTCGTCGATGGCCAGGCGGCCGGCGGTATCCACAAGCACCACGTCGTGGAACTGGATCTTGGCGTGCTTGATCGCCGCCCGGGCGATCTCCACCGGCTTCTGGTCGGAGCGCGACGGGAAGAAGTCGACCTCGACCTCCTTGGCCAGGGTCTCGAGCTGGTCGATGGCCGCCGGACGGTAGACGTCGGTGGAGACCACCAGCACCTTCTTCTTCTCGCGCTCGCGCAGGTAGCGCGCCAGCTTGGCCACGGAGGTGGTCTTGCCCGCGCCCTGCAGGCCGGCCATCAGCACCACCGCCGGCGAGCCCTTGAGGGTCAGCCCCTCGTTGGCCTCGCCCATGGTCGCCTCGAGCTCCTGCTGGACGATCTTGACGAACTGCTGGCCCGGCGAGAGGCTCTTGGAGACCTCCTGGCCCACGGCGCGCTCGCGCACCCGCTCGATGAAGTCCTTGACCACCGGCAGGGCGACGTCGGCCTCGAGCAGCGCGCGGCGGACCTCGCGCAGCGTCTCCTTTACATTGTCTTCGGTCAGGCGCGCCTGACCCTTGATCGACTTGAGCGTCTGCGACAGGCGCTCGCTGAGATTCTGGAACATTGGCCTCTCCACATGTGCGACGGCCGGAAGGTTGGCGACGATTATACGCGCTGTGGCCGCGACTCTCCATGCGCCTGGCTTCGCGCCCGGGGCTATCGCAGGCAGCCTGCGCTGATAGCGAAAGGCGCCGGGGGCAGGCCGAAGAGGGGGTCCTATGCCAGGGATGGCATCGGTAGCGCCCAGGGACGGGTTCACAGCGCCCCCTCGAAGGCCTGTCGCCGGGAAAGCCTTGAGCGGTTCTTCTATCTGCGATGGCCCTGGCTTCGCGCCCCTGGGCGAGGTGCCCAAGGCCTCTCCCTGTGCGCCGCGCAGGGGATTGGGTATAGTAGCGGCACGCGACACAGGCTGATGCCATCTCCTCCCACCGGCGCACGGACCGCAACCCATGCAGGCGCTCTCCCTGGCCGTCCTGGCCTTTCTGCTCTATCTCGCCGCCGCCTCCTGGCAGGGGCTGACGCTGACCCGTCGGGTCGCGCCGCGCCCGATGCTGGTGCGTGGCCTGGCGGCGCTGGGCCTGCTCTGCCACCTGCCGCTGGTGGCCGGGCTGTTCGGGCACGACGCCCAGGTGCTGCCGGGGCTCTACGCCAGCATGGTGATGCTCGGCGCCATGGCCGTGGCGGTGCTGCTGGTGGCGAGCCTGTTCAAGCCCGTGCTCGGCGCCGCGGTCGGGGTGCTGCCGCTGGCGGGGCTCGCCCTGCTGCTGGCCGCCATGGCCCCGGCACCGCTGCCCAGCGAGGCCCTGCCCCCCGGGGTCGCGCTGCACGCCGTCAGCTCGCTGCTGGCCTTCGCGGTGCTGGCCATCGCCGCCGTCCAGGCGGTGCTGCTGGGTCTGCAGAACCGTGCCCTGCGCCAGCACCAGGTGCGAGGCCTCGTCCAGGCGCTGCCACCGCTGACCACCATGGAGCGGCTGCTGTTCGAGCTGATCTGGACCGGCATGGCGCTGCTGACGCTGGCGATCCTCAGCGGTTTCGTGTTCCTCGACAACATGTTCGCCCAGCACCTGGCCCACAAGACGATCCTGTCGCTGGCCGCCTGGGTGATCTTCGCCACCCTGCTGTTCAGCCACCACCGCCTGGGCTGGCGCGGCATGCGTGCCGTGCGCTGGACCCTGGGCGGCTGCGCGGTGCTGCTGCTGGCCTACTTCGGCAGCCGCTTCGTGCTGGACGTGCTGCTCGGCCGCGGCTGAAGCGACCCGGGGCCGCCTTGACACCGCGCCCGCCCCTCCCGTCAAATCGAGCCTGACCCGCGACCGAGGACCCTACGACTTGAGCGACGACTTCCCGCTGGGATTGCTGTTCGGCCTGCTGTTCCTGCTCATCTGCCTGTCGGCCTTCTTCTCGAGTTCCGAGACCGGCATGATGTCCATCAACCGCTACCGCTTGAGCCACCGGGCCAACAGCGGCGAGTCGCGCGCCCAGCGGGTGGCCAGGCTGCTCGCCCGTCCCGACCGCCTGATCGGCGTGATCCTGATCGGCAACAACTTCGTCAACAACCTGGCGGCCTCCATCGCCACCATCATCGCTATCCACTTCCTGGGCGACGTCACCGGCCCCGCGGTGGCCACGGCGGCGCTGACCATCACCATCCTGATCTTCGCCGAGGTCACCCCCAAGACCTACGCCGCGGTCAAGCCCGAGCGCATCGCCTTCCCCGCCTCGCGGGTGCTCGAGCCGCTGCTGATGCTGCTCTACCCGCTGGTATGGCTGGTCAACGTGATCTCCAACGGTCTGCTGCGACTGATCGGCGTGCGCAACATCGACGGCGGCGGCGACAACCTCACCCGCGACGAGCTGCGTACCGTGGTCCACGAGGCGGGCACCCTGATCCCCCAGCGCCACCAGGCGATGCTGCTGTCGATCCTCGACCTCGAGAACGTCACCGTGAACGACATCATGGTGCCGCGCCACGAGGTGGTGGGCATCGACCTGGACGACGGGCTCGACGAGATCCTGGCGCAGATGCGCACCAGCCAGCACACCCGCCTGCCGGTCTACAAGGGCGACATCAACAACATCATCGGCATGCTGCACCTGCGCAACTCGGCGCGGATCCTCTCCCGCGCCGAGGTGACCAAGGCGGCCATCGTCCAGGAGGCCCGGGAGCCCTACTTCATCCCCGAGTCGACCCCGCTGCACACCCAGCTGCTCAACTTCCAGAAACAGAAGCGCCGGATCGGCATCGTGGTGGACGAGTACGGCGACGTGGAGGGGCTGCTGACCCTGGAGGACATCCTCGAGGAGATCGTCGGCGAGTTCACCACCGACGTGGCCGGCATGGAGGAGGAGATCCACCGCCAGGAGGATGGCAGCGTGATCATCGAGGGCACCGCCAGCATCCGCGACATCAACAAGTCGCTGGGCTGGCAGCTGCCCACCGACGGCCCCAAGACCCTCAACGGCCTGATCCTGGAGCACCTGGAAGGCTTCCCCGAAGGGCCGGTGTCGCTGCAGCTGGGGGGCGTGCGCATGGAGATCCAGGAGGTGCGCGACAACCTGATCACCGCCGCGCGCTGCTGGCAGGCGCCGCGGCGGCGCTAGCGCCCCGGAACCACTGGTTCGCGAGTCGCGAGCGGCGCCGGGCTCAGTGGCGCTGGGCCTGGTGGACCTCGGCGGGGCAGCTCCAGGCATCGCCCTCGGCCTTGAGGTAGCGTACCCGGACCTCGAGCCGGTGGCGTGTCGCGGCCCCGGGGGAGAGCGGCTCGCCCAGGCGCAGCGCCACCCGGGCGCGCAGCCGCCGCGGCGGGCCGCTCAGCGCCGGACCATGGCAGTGGGAGGTCCAGGAGCCCCACAGCCCCGACAGGCTGGCCGGCACCACCGGTACCGGGTCGCGGGCCAGGATCAGCTCCAGGCCGCGGCGGAAGGGCTGCACCTCGCCGTCCGGGGTCAAGCGCCCCTCCGGGAACAGCATCACCACCTCGCCGGCGCGCAGCGCCCGGCTCACCTCCTCCAGCGCCCGGCGCAGGCTGCCCGGGTCGCGACGCTCCGACTCCACCGGGATCGCCCCCACCAGCCGGAACAGCCAGTTGAGCCACGGCGAGTCGTAGATCGGCTTGTCCATCAGGAAGCGCAGCGGGCGTCGGCTGGCGCCACCCACCACCAGGGCATCCATGAAGCTGACATGGTTGCAGACCACCAGGGCGGCGCCCCGGCGGGGGATATGCTCGAGCCCCTCGACCCGCAGGCGATAGACCAGGCGAACCAGCAGGTAGACCAGCAGGCGCACCGCGGGGCGCGGCGCACGTGCCACCCGCCAGGCGAGCCAGGCCAGCGCGCCGCCGGTCAGGGACCAGGCGAGCAGGGGCCAGGAGGGTACCGGCACCGCAGGACCTACCGGGCCCGCAGGCCGGCGAGGATGGTGCCCAGCAGCTGGTCGAGCAACTCGCCCACCTCTAGCGGCTGCCCCTGCCAGAAGCCCAGGCGCTCGTTGAGGCCGAGCTGCACCAGGCCGTGCACGCTGCCCCACAGGGTGCGGGCCAGGCGCCGCGCCTCGAGGTCATCCAGCGCCGGCTGGTACTCCTTGAGGGTCCCCTCCACCCGTACGAACAGCGCCTCGATCATCTCAGTCTGGCGCTGGTCGAGCTCGCCCTCCTGGGCCAGCGGGTACTCGAAGAGCAGCTGCCAGCGGTAGACCTCGCCCTGGGCGAACTGCCAGTAGGCGCGGGCCAGGGCAGTGAGGCGCTGCTCCGGGGTGGCCTGGCCGGTCAGCGGCTCGATCACCTCGCGCAGCCGCCCGAGGGTCTCGATGTTGACGTGCTGCAGCAGGTTGTGAAAGCTGCCGTAGAGCTTGAGCAGGGTGCTGGGGGCACAGCCCACCTCCCGCGCCAGGGCGCGCAGCGACAGGGACTGCACCGGCTGCTCCTTCAGCCAGGCGTCGCAAGCCGCCATGACCTGGGCATGGAGCGCCTCGGGGGCATGCTGTCTGGGACGGGCCATCGATTCCTCGGAGCCGACGCGGGCGGTTGGGTAACGGGCTCCAAGGATACCCCACATCGAACACTGTTTTCGATACCCGATCCACGGCGAAGGGCGACTTTACTGCCCTGGATCAGACGCTTTCCCCACGACCCACCCTTGGGTACCCTGTCCGCCCCTGAGCACGGAGCCCCCATGGCCGGCCGACTGCATATCGCCCCGATCGACCTTCGCGCCCTGCTGCCCGACCTGGCGGAGGATGCCCCGCTGGTGCGAAGCCCCAACCTGGCACCGCGACGGATGCTCTCGGCGATCCGCCTGGAGGCGGGAACGCCGTGCCTGGGCCACCTCTTCTGGGGCCTCACCCCGCCCTGGCTCAAGGTGCTGGACCACGCGCCCCACTGCGCCCGGGCGGAGTCGCTTGCCGAGCGCCCCATGTTCCGCGAGGCCTTCCACGCCCGGCGCTGCCTGGTGCCGGTGACGGGAGTCTACGCCTGGAAACCCCAGCCACGCTTCAAGCAGCCCTTCCTGGTCACCCGGGTCGACCGTGGCCCGCTGCTGCTGGCCGGCCTGTGGTGCCGCTTCCATACCAGCCTGGCCGAGCACACCGACTCCCTGGCGCTGATCACGGTGCCGACCAACTCGCTGCTGGCGCCCCTCACCGACCGCCTGCCGGCGGTCATCCCCGCCTCCGCCGCGCATCGCTGGCTCGACCCGCAGACCCCGGCGGAGGAGGCCATGGCCCTGCTGACGCCGGCCCCGAGGGAACTGTTGGGCGCTTTCCCGGTATCAAGACGAGTGAACCATCCGGCCAACCAGGACGCCGCCTGTGCCCACCCGGTGGGCCCCATGCTGCGCCACGACGCCTGAGCCGATATCGCCGCACAAGGAGAGAGAATGCCGCCCATCCTGCCCGCCGCCCGTCGCTGGCGGCTATTGCCCCTGCTGCTCGCCCTGCTGGCCCCGGCCTCACCGGCCCTGGCGTCCCAGGACACGGCCGCGCCCGCCGAGGCGGTCGTCGAGAGCACCACGCCGCGTGTCAGCCCCCACGACGAGCGCGACTACCGCGTTCTGACCCTGGAGAACGGCCTGACCGCCCTGCTGGTCAGCGACCCCGAGGCCGACAAGGCGGCGGTGTCGCTCAACGTCTCGGTGGGCAGCGCCCAGGACCCGGCGGATCTCGCCGGCCTGGCCCACTTCCTCGAGCACATGCTGTTCCTGGGCACCGAGCCCTACCCCGAGGCGGACGCCTACCAGGGCTATCTCACCCGCCACGGCGGCAGCCACAACGCCTTCACCGCGCCACGCGACACCAACTACTTCTTCGACGTGGAGCCCGACGCCCTGGCCGGCGCACTGGACCGCTTCAGCCAGTTCTTCATCGCCCCGCTGTTCAACGCCGAGCGCCTGGAGAGCGAACGCAACGTGGTGCACTCCGAGTACATGGCGCGCATCCGCGACGAGGGACGCCGGGCAGGCGACGTGCTCGACCGTCAACTCAACCCCGAGCACCCCTATACCGGCTTCTCGGTGGGCAGCCGCGACACCCTGGCCGACCGCCCCGCGGGCGAGCCGAACCTGCGCCAGCGGGTGATCGACTTCTACGAGTCCCACTACGGCGCCGGCGTCATGCACCTGGCGGTGGTCGCCCCCCAGCCGCTGGATGAGCTCGAGACGCTGGTCGGCGAACGCTTCGCCGCGGTGGAGAACCGCGGCCTGGCACGCCCCTCCATCGAGGCGCCGCTGGCCGAGGCGTCGAGCCTGCCCCGGCGGGTGGCGATGCGCTCTCTGCGTGACAGCCGCGCGCTCGCCTTCCACTTCCCGATCCCCGACCCCGAGGCGGAGTACCGCACCAAGCCCGCCGACCTGATCGCCCACCTGCTGGGCCACGAGGGCGAGGGCAGCCTGCTCGCCGTCCTGCGCGAGGCGGGCTGGGCCGACGGCCTCTCCGCTGGCGTCTCCCGGGGCGACGGCCAGCATGCCCTGTTCAGCGTCAGCGTCAGCCTGACCCCGGAGGGGGCCGAACGCCGCGACGCCATCGAGGCCAGCCTGTTCGCCGCCATCGAGGCGATCCGCGCGGCCGGTCCCGAGGCCTGGCGCTACGCGGAGAAGGCGCGCCTGGCCGAGCAGGCCTTCCGCTTCCAGCAGCATGGCTCGCCCCTGCAGGACGCCATGGGCCTGGCCATGAACCTGGCCCGCTTCCCGGTGGAGGACGTGCAGTACGCCGCCTACCGCATGGACGGCTACGACCGCGAGCGCACCCGCGACTACCTCGCCGCCCTGACCCCCGACAACCTGATCCGTCTCTACCGCGGCCCGGACGTCGAGGGCGAGCAGACCACCCGCTGGTTCGACGTCCCCTGGCGCGAGGACACGGTCGCCGAGGGTGCCGAGCCGCTGGCAGGCCTGGCGCTGCCCGGCCCCAACCCCTATATCGCCGAGGACCTGACCCTGCTCGAGGCGCATGACGCCCACCCCGAGCGGCGCCTCGAGGAGGACGGCTTCGCCTTCTGGCACAAGGCCGACGCCGAGTTCGACATCCCCAAGGTGGAGTGGCGCTTCAGCCTGCAGCACCCCCGGGCCGCCGAGGCACCCCGCGAGGCGGTACTCGCCCGGCTGTTGGCGGGCTGGCTGGAGGACAGCCTCAACGAGACGCTCTACCCGGCACGCCTGGCCGGCCAGGGGGTAGAGGCCTACGCCCATGCGCGCGGCCTCACCCTGGCCTTCTCCGGCTGGCGCGACCGCCAGGAGGCGGTGATGGAGCGGGTGATCGAGCAGCTGCAGCGGGGCGAGATCACCGCCGAGGCCGTCGAGCGGGTGCGCTACCGCCTGCAACGGGAGTGGCGCAACGCCCCCCAGGACCCGCTCTACCGCCAGGCGAGCCGCACCCTCCAGGAGGCGCTGGTGCGCCCCCAGTGGCCCAGCGCCGCGCTGCTCGAGGCGAGCCAGGGGCTCACGGCGGAGGACCTGCGCGCCTTCCGCGAGACCTTCCTGGGCGAGCTGCGCCTGGAGGCCATGGCGGTGGGCAACCTCGCGGCCGAACAGGCCGATGCCATCGCCCGGCGCGTCGCCGAGGCCCTCTCACCGACGCTTCCCGCCGAGGCGATCCCCGACCTGGTACCGCTGGATGTTACCGCCGAGCTGCCCACCCTGACCCCGCATACCGAGCGCCAGGAGTCGGTGCTGCTGCGCTACCTGCAGGGCCCCGACCGCTCACTGGAGAGCCAGGCAAGGCTGGCGGTGCTGGGGCAGCTGATCGACACTCCCTTCTACCAGCGACTGCGCACAGAGCAGCAGCTCGGCTACGTGGTCAACGCCGGCTACTCGCCGCTGCTGGACGCCCCCGGCCTGGCCCTGCTGGTGCAGTCACCCGAGACCACAAGCGAGGCGATCGCCGGGCACGTCGACGCCTTCCTCGACGAGTTCGAGACGACCCTGGGGTCGCTTGAGGAGGAGGACCTGGCCGCCTACCGCCAGGCGGTGCACGCCGAGCTGACCCGCCGCGACACCAGCCTTTCCGGCCGCACCGACCGCCTGTGGCGGGCCCTGGCCTACGGCGACACCACCTTCGACCGCCGCGAGCGGCTGGCCGAGCGGGTGCTCGAGGTCACGCCCGAGGCGCTTCGCCAGGCGTGGCAGGCGCTGCGCGCGGCGCCGGCGGTCGAGATCGCCTTCGATCCCGGCGACACGCCTGACGACGTGCTGGCGCTGACCGAGCACCTGGTGCCGCTGCCGGAGGACAAGAAGTGAGGGATAGGCGCGCGGCGCACTTGACAGAAGCGTAAGGGGCACCGGGGGCAGGTCGAAGAGGAGGTCCTACGCCATGGATGGCGTCGGTAGCGCCCAGGGAGGGGTTCACAGCGCCTCCTCGAAGACCTGCCACCGGTTCAGCCCCGAACTCTTCTATTCTCAAGCATCGAAAGCCTGGGGCGGCAGGATCGCCTCGACGTGCATCACCAGCTCCTCGAGCACCTGGCGGTCGCGATCGGTCAGCTCGACCCGGTTGAGGCGCTCGATCTCCCGGGCGAAGCCCTTGAGGGTGAGGCTCGCCACCTCGGCGTCGTTGAGGCGTGCCCAGCGGTAGGCCTCCCACTGCGCCAGCTCCTCGCCCTCCAGGGTCTCGGGGAAGCTGCGTGCCCGGTAGCGGAACAGCATCTCCTCCAGCCGCGGGTCCTGGAAGGCGAAACGCGCCCCCACCAGGTCCCAGGGGTCGGTATCACGAACCCGCTGCATCTGGGTCTTGTCCGCCGGCGAGAAGAAGCCCCCCGAGTAGAGCATCAGGTCGGGATCCCCCGGCCCCGCGGGGGGCGGCTCGGCGAACACCTCGGCGGCCCTCGCCGCCGCCTCGGGATGGCCCGCGAGGCGCTTCCAGTGGTCGCGGCAGGCGGCCATGTCCAAGCCCAGGCGCGCCACGATCTCGCCGTACTGCCCCTTGCGCTCCCCCGTCACGTCCTTGAGGGCCGCGGCCGGGAAGAGCACCGGGCACTTGTTGACGTGGATCACCTTGAGGGGGATGCGCTCGACACCCTCGGCGAGATCGTCGTTGCTGACGAAGACCCGCTGGCGGATCTGCTCGGCGGTGAGCTCCAGCAGCGGCGCCGGGTCCACCGAGAGGTCGTAGACGATCACCCCGTTGGGGTTGGAGGGGTGCTCGGCCAGCGGCATCACCAGGGCGGCACAGCCGCGGCTCGCCGGGTAACGCCGCGAGATGTGCAGCAGCGGCTTGCGTCCCGGCACATCGACCAGCCGGCCCACGGCACGCTTGCCGCGCATGCCCAGCAGGTGCTCGAAGAGGTTGGCGTTCACCTCGCGCAGGCGCCGGGCCAAGGCGATGGTGGCGCGCACGTCGGCCAGGGCATCATGGGCCCCGGCGTGCTCGATGCCGTTGGCGGCGGTGAGGTCCTCGAGGCGGAAGCTGGGGGCACCATCCTCGCGGCGCGGCCATTCGAGCCCCTCGGGACGCAGCGCATGGAAGGCACGCACCACGTCGATCAGGTCCCAGCGGGAGTTGCCGTTCTGCCACTCCCGGGCGTAGGGGTCGAGCAGGTTGCGGTAGAAGAGGTGACGGCTCACCTCGTCATCGAAGCGCACGCTGTTGTAGCCCACCGAGCAGGTGCCCGGCTCGCTCATCAGCGCCTCGATGCGACCGGCGAACTCCGCCTCGGGCATCCCGCGACGCCGTGCCTGCTGGGGCGTGATGCCGGTGACCAGGCAGGCCTGGGGATGGGGCAGGAAGTCGTCGGCGGGCTTGCAGTACCAGGTGACGGGCTCGCCGATCTCGTTGAACTCGGCGTCGGTGCGGATCGCGGCGAACTGCGCGGGGCGATCCCGCCGCGGGTCGGCACCGAAGGTCTCGTAGTCGTGCCACAGGAAGCTCTGCGGGGCGTCGGGCGGCGCCATGGGCTAGGTCTCTCCGGCAATCGGCATGGGCGGCCAGCCTAGCACAGCCCCGCGATGCGCTCAGCCGAACCGCTCGGCCGGGCTCAGCCCGGCGAGCCCTTGGGCAGGGTCACGTTGAGCTCCAGCACAGAACAGTTGTCCTCGCTGTCGAGGCTGATGTTGATGGCATCATCGTCCACCTCGACATAGCGCCGGATCACCTCGAGCAGCTCGCGCTCGAGCATCGGCATGTAGTCCGGCTGCCCGCGTTGGCTGCGCTGGTGGGCGACGATGATCTGCAGCCGCTCCTTGGCGACCGACGCGGACTTCTTGCGCTCTCGCTTCAGGAATTCAAGCAGTTTCACCGACGACCTCCTCCGAACATGCGGCTCAGCAGGCTCTTCTTCTGGTACTCGTGGAAGCGCAGGGGCACGTCCTCGCCGAGCAGCCGTGACACGGTGTCGGCATAGGCCTGGCCGGCATCGCTATCGCCGTCGTGGGTCACCGGCACCCCCTGGTTGGAGGCCCGCAGCACCGCCTCGGACTCCGGGATCAGACCGATCAGGTCGATGGCCAGGATCTCGCGGATGTCATCGAGGTTGAGCATGTCGCCACTGTCGACCCGCAGCGGGTTGTAGCGGGTGATCAGCAGGTGTTCCTTGATCTCCTCCGCGCCGCGCTCGGCGCGCCGGGTCTTGGAGGCGAGCAGGCCGAGGATGCGGTCGGAGTCGCGTACCGAGGAGACCTCGGGGTTGGTGACCACGATCGCCTCGTCGGCGAAGTACATGGCCAGCTGGGCACCGCGCTCGATGCCCGCCGGGGAGTCGCAGAGGATGTAGTCGAAGTCCTTGCTCAGGGTATCGAGCACCTTCTCGACCCCCTCCAGGGTCAGCGCGTCCTTGTCGCGGGTCTGGGAGGCCGGGAGGATATGCAGGTTGTCCACCCGCTTGTCACGGATCAGCGCCTGGCTCAGCCCCGCCTCGCCCTGGATGACGTTGACCAGGTCATAGACCACACGCCGCTCGCAGCCCATGATCAGGTCGAGGTTACGCAGCCCGACGTCGAAGTCGATGACCACGGTCTTGTTGCCGCGCAGCGCCAGGCCGGTGGCGATGGCCGCCGCGCTGGTTGTCTTGCCGACGCCTCCCTTGCCGGAGGTCACAACGATGATCTTGGCCAAGAGTCGCTTCCTGTCGTGTCGTTGAAATGGATCGGGCGATCGACCTTGCCGACTCAGGCGAGCGCGGCGATGCCCAGCTGGTCTCCGTCCAGGCGCACCTGCACCGCGGCACCCAGCAGGCGGCGGTCGATGTCCTCGAGACGCTTGTAGTTGCCGGCCACCGAGAGCAGCTCGGCATGGAGCTCACGGCAGAAGATGCTGGCCAGGGGGTCGCCGTGGATGCCCGCCAGGGCGCGGCCGCGCAGCGCACCGTAGACGTGCACGCTGCCGGCGGCGAGGACCTCGGCACCGGCGTTGACCGAACCGACCACCACCAGATCGCCCTCCGGCGCGGTGATCTGCTGGCCGGAGCGCACAGTGCCGCGGAAGATACGCCCGCCGCTGGTCACCCCGGGGGGCGTCTCGAGCTCGGCCTCGGCACCCTCGCCCGCGTCCGGCGTGGCCTCCGGCTCGCCCACGGCGACGCTCTCCAGCGCACGGCCACGGCCTCCCTCATGGGGCGGGAACCAGCCCAGGCCCAGGGCCCAAGCCGACTGCTTGACCGGGTCGGCACCGCCACGCACCGCCACCGGCAGCAACTTGTGGGCACGGCACACCGCGCAGATGCGCTCCAGCGCGAGGTGAGGCTCGTCGAGCTTCTCCACGCTCAGCACCACGGGGGTATGCTGGAAGAAGGCCGGCGACTGGCTGAGCTTGCCGGCGAGCTGCTCGCGGATCCGCTCGGGGTCGGCGCTGGCCAGTTCCATGACCGTCATCGGCAGCATGCCCCCCTTGAAGGTGAAGGCCATGCGCTCCCTGTCCAGTTTGAGACTCATTGCCGAACTCCAGGTCGGGATGGTGAGGGTAGAGTCAAAGCTAAGCGACTCCCTGCTCCCCTGCAACTTCTCCATCATACGCCCGCCGACGCGCCGCTGTCAGTGTCGCCGACTGGCCACAGGCACCCCGCGGCACGGCCTTTTCCCCAGGCGCGGCGCGTGCTTAGATAGTCCCTTTATAATGTACCAACAACGCTTCGGGCCGCGCGGCCCACCGCGCGGCGCCGCCTTCGCCAGGATGCCCCATGCCCGGACTCTTCCGTCGCCTCTTCGCCCCCCGCTGGCAGCACCCCGACCCCGGGGTGCGGCGCCAGGCCCTTGAGCGTCTCGACCCTGCCCGCGACGATCAGCGTCAGGCGCTGGAGCGGCTGGCCCGGGACGCCGACCCCGGGGTGCGCACCGCCGCCCTGGCACGGCTGGAGGACCCCGAGCGGCTGATCGCCCTGCTCGACGACGAGGAGACTCGCTCGGCGGAGCTGGAGCGGCGCCTGACGGCGCTGATCTGTGGCCGCGAGGGCGGCCTGGAGCTCGCTGCCCGGGTGGCCATGGTGGGGCGGCTCAGCGACACCGCCCTGCTCGAGGCGGTGGCCCTGGAGGGCGACAACCAGCAGCTGCGCCTGGCGGCGATCGCGCGCCTCGACGACGAGGCGGCGCTGGTGCGCCAGGCCTGCGACAACGGCATCGCCGCGGTGCGCCACGCCGCGGCCGCCCGGGTCGAGAGCGATGCGGGGCTGGCACGCCTGGCGCGAGAGGCGAAGCGCGACCGCCAGGTAATGCGCCAGGCCCGGGAGCGCCTCAACCGGCGCCGCGCCGATGCCGCCGAGCTGGCCGCCGCCCGGGAGCGTCGGGAGGCCCTGCTCAGCGACCTGGAGCGCCACGCCACTGCACCCTGGGAGCCACTCTATGCCGGCCGGCTGCGCCACCTGATGCGCGAGTGGCAGCAGCTCGAGGACACTCCCGAGGCGAGCCAGGAGCGCCGCTACCACGATGCCTGCCTGCGCTGCCGCAAGGTGATCGAGGACCACGAGGCCCAGGCCCGGGCCAGCGAGGCGGCCCAGCGCCACCGCGAGGACGCCCGGGAGGCCGGCGAGGGACTGGTGGAAGCCCTGGAGGAGGGGCTCGAGGCGCTGGAGCGCGGCGAGACGGTGACCGCCCAGGACATCGACAGCCTGCGCGCCCAGAAGCGCCTGCTCGCCCAGCGCTGGCAAGAGCTCGCCGACCGCCACCTGGTCGACGAGGCCTTGCGCCGCCGCTACGACGCCGCTCTGGCACGCTTCGAGACCCTCGCCGGGGCCTGGGTGCGCCACAGCCAGCGTGCCGGCGAGCTGGAAAGGGCCCTGGCCGACGGCGACGATGATCGCGCAGCCTCGCTGCTCACGGCCATCGCCTGGCCCGAGGGCCTGGCACCCACCGCCCTGATGCGCCGCGCCCGCCAGGCCCTGAGCCAGCGAGGTGAACCGCAGAAGTCCGACGAGGCGGCCTCCGCCGAAGGCCTCGAGCAGGAGCTCGACGAGCTCGAGCACCTGCTCGAGCGCGGCGCCTTCAAGCCCGCCAGCCGACTGCACCAGCGCCTGCGCCAGCACATGGAAGGGCTCCCCGCGGCCGCACGCCGGCCACTGGAGGGCCGCTTCAAGCGCCTCGGCGCAAGACTCGCCGAGCTGCGCGACTGGCGCGGCTTCGTCGCCGGCCCCAAGCGCGAGCAGCTGGTCGGTGCCATCGAGGCCCTGGCCGAGGACGAGGCCGCCGTGGAGGGCGCCCTCGACCGCCGCCACCGCCAGCTGGTCAAGGAGTGGAAGTCGCTGGGCGATGCCGCCGCCAACCGCGACCAGTCCACCCGCTTCCGTGCCGCCTCGGACCGCATCCACGAACGCCTGGCCCCCTGGCGCGAGCGGCTGGATGCCGATCGCCAGGCCAACCTCGCCACCCGCACCGCGCTGTGCGAACAGCTCGAGACCCTGCTCGACCATCCCGCCCAGGAGGCCGATCCCGATGCCCTGCGCGAGATCCGTGACCGCGCCCGCGACCAGTGGCGCCGCGCCTCGCCGGTGCCTCGCGACCAGGCCGAGGCGATCGGGCGCCGCTTCGGCAGCATTCGCCACCGGCTCCAGGCGCTGATCGACCAGCGTGCCCGGGAGATCGCCGAGGCCAAGCGGGCCCTGATCGAGGAGGCGCGCACGCTGGCCTCCGCCGAGATGCCCCCCGCGCGTCGGGCCGAGCAGGCCAAGGGCCTGCAGCGTCGCTGGCGCGAGCTGGGACGCGCCCCCAAGGGCGAGGAACAGGCGCTGTGGCGGGAGTTCCGCGGCCTCTGCGACACCATCTTCGCCAGCCGCGAGGCGGCGCGCGACGACCACGCCAGGCAGGCGCGGGAACGCCAGGACGCCATGCAGTCGCTGATCGACCGCCTCGACGCCTGGCAACCCAACCGCCTGGCCGACGAGGCGGTGCTGGCCCGCGCCATCGACGAGGCCGCCGCCCTGGAGCCGCTGCCCGGCGGGCGCCGCAGCGAGGGCATGCGCCGGCGCTGGTCCGGCATCGTGCGTGCCCGCCGCGAGCGGCTGGAGCGCCTGGCGGTGGCCGAACAGGTGGAAGGATGGCAGGCCGTGCGCCCGCTGCTGGAGGCGCACCTCGCGGCCGACGCCGAACGGCTTGCGGGCGGCGAAGCCCGCGAGGTGTCACTGCCGAAGGAGCTCTCCCTGAGCGACGACATGCGTCGCGCCCATGCCCGGCGCAACGCCGCACGCCTCGAGACAGCGGACCCGGAAGCGGTGGCGGAGGGGCTAGCGCGCCTTCGCGTCCACCTCTCGCTGCTGGCGGTGGGCAGCGTCAGCCAGCGCGACGATCAGCTTCGCCTGGCGATCCAGGTCGAGCGGCTCAACGAGAACCTCGGCCGCGAGCCGTCGCGCGCCGAGGAGGTCCGCGGCGTGCTCTGCGAGCTGCTGGCGGTGGGCCCCGTCTCCCCGGGGCTGTGGGAGCGCGAGGTGGTCGAACTGGACCGCATGCTCGAACGCCTGGCGCAGCTCCCCCCGCCCTGAGCCTCGGGACCGGGCCCCGAAACACCGGAGCGCGAGGGGGTCTCCCTCGCGCTCCGCTGGCGTGACGGCCCGTGGCGGGGCCGTGGCGACAGGCCTCAGCCCATGAACTGGCCGCCGTTGATATCGATGTTGGCGCCGGTGATGAAGCCCGACTCCTCGTCGGCCAGGTAGGCCACCAGGCGACCGATCTCCTCGGGCTTGCCATAGCGCTTCACCGGGATGGTCTCGCGGATCGACTCGCGCACCTTCTCCGGGATCTGCATGATCATGTCGGTGGCGATGTAGCCCGGCGAGACCGTGTTCACGGTGATGCCCTTGGTGGCGGTCTCTTGGGCCAGGGACATGGTCAGGCCATGCATGCCCGCCTTGGCGGCGGCGTAGTTCACCTGCCCGAACTGGCCCTTGCGGCCGTTGATCGAGGAGATGTTGATGATGCGGCCGTACTGCTGCTCCAGCATGCTCTCGATCACGCTGCGGCAGGTGTTGAAGACGCTGTTGAGGTTGGTGTCGATGACCTCGTGCCACTGCTCGGGGCTCATCTTCTTCATGGTGCCGTCACGGGTGATCCCGGCACAGTTGACCAGCACGGCGATGGGGCCATGCTTCTCCTCAATCTCCTTGACGCCCTTCACGCAGGCGTCGTAGTCGACCAGGTCGATGCCGGCGATGTCGATGTTGTCGAAGCCGGCGGCCTTCTGCTCCTCGAGCCAGGCCTTGGCCTTCTCCGGGTTATGATAGCCGGCCACGACCTTGTAGCCCTCGGCGGCCAGAGAACGGCAGATCGCGCTGCCGATGCCGCCGGTACCACCGGTTACCCAGGCGACGCGAGATGAATTGGCCATGTGTACCTCCCTGATGATGATGACACTGCGTCCCGACCCTGCCGGCCGGCACCACATTGTTCTCGGTCAAGCTGTCAGCTTTATGACAGCGCGGTCAGTATGGCCCAAGGGCGGCCCCAGGGACGAGCGTTTGACGCCCACGCTTGACTAAAGGCGAACACCCTGTAGAATACGCCCCACGTCGATGCGGGGTGGAGCAGCCTGGTAGCTCGTCGGGCTCATAACCCGAAGGTCGTCGGTTCGAATCCGGCCCCCGCTACCAAACATCGAATGAAGCCGATTCCTCAGGGAGTCGGCTTTTTTATTATCGACGACCTCAGGCGTCGGTTTCCTCTCGTTTCCCATTCAGCGGCCCCCACCACCAAGCATCGAAAGCGGCCGCCCCCTCCAGGAATCGGCTTTTTCATGCGCGCACCCCGGCCGAGACATCCAGAAACGCCCTGAGTCGCTCGAGAGGCATCGGCCGAGCGAGCAGGAACCCTTGGAAGACGTCGCAGCCATGCTCCTTCACCAACCGATGCTGGGTCGGCGTCTCGATCCCTTCGGCCACCACCTTGAGCCCCAGGTGGTGGGCCATGGAAACGATGCCGAGGGTAATAGCAGAGTCGCGCTCATTGCGTTCGATCTCGTGGATGAAGCTGCGATCGATCTTCACCGTGTCGATGGGCAGGTTCTTCAGGTAGCTGAGGCTCGAGTAGCCGGTGCCGAAGTCATCGATGGCCACGCGAATGCCCATCCCCCGCAGCGCATCGAGGGTGTCGATGGCGCTCTCGGTATCGTTCATCAGCACACCCTCGGTAAGCTCCAGAGTCAATTGACCGGGCGGCAGCCCGGTCTCTCGCAGTGTCTCGCGCAGGGTGGTGAGGAAGTTGCCGCGATGGAACTGCAGCGGGGAGAGGTTCACCGACACCCCCAGCGAGGTCAGGCCTTCGCGACGCAGCGCCTCCATGTCCCGGCAGGCCCGCGACAGCACCCAGCGGCTGATCGGCATGATCTGACCGGTCTGCTCGGCGAAGGGGATGAAGGTCGCCGGCGAGATGTCTCCCCGCTTGGGGTGGTGCCAGCGCAGCAGGGCCTCCATCCCGACGACCTCGCCATCACGGCCGAAAAGCGGCTGGTAGTGAAGCTCGAAGGCGTCAGTCTCGATGGCGTCCTGCAGCTCGTTACGCAGCGCCACCCGTTCGCCGACCCGCGCTGTGATCTCGGGCGTGAACCACTGGTAGGCATTGCGCCCATGCTGCTTGGCGCGATACATGGCCATGTCGGCCTGCTGGATCAGCTCCATGGGGGGCGTGCCGTCATCGGCGCTGACGGCGATACCGATGCTGGCGGTCAGGTGCAGCTCGTGCCCCTCGATCCGGTAGGGGCGCGCCACCAGCTCCAGCAGCCGCTCGGCCACCTCCAGGGCCTGCACCTCCTCCTTGAGGCCATTGAGCAGGATCACGAACTCGTCACCCCCGAAGCGCGCCAAGGTGTCGCCACGGCGCAGCACCTGCGCCAGCCGCCGTGCCAGTTGCTGGAGCAGGCGATCACCGATGGCATGCCCCAGGCTGTCGTTAATCGGCTTGAACTCGTCGAGGTCGATGAACATCACCCCCAGGCGAGTCCCTTGGCGCGCCGCCAGCGCCAGGTCATGGGCCAGCCGGTCCTCCAGCATGGCGCGATTGCCGAGCCCCGTCAGCGCATCGTGACTGGCATGGTAGGCCAGCTGCGCTTCGTAGGCCTTGTGTTCGGAGATGTCGTGCTGAATACCCACGTAGTGGGTGACCTGACCGGCGTCATCGAGGATGGGCGAGATATACAGGTCGTTCCAGAATGCCTCGCCATCCTTGCGGTAGTTGCGCAGGGTGACGTGCACCTCCTGTTCGGCGGCAAGCTGGTCTCGCAGCTGCTGCAGTGCCTGGGGGTCGGTATCGGGCCCCTGCAGGAAACGGCAGTTACGCCCCAGCACCTCGTCGCGCCGATACCCGGTCATCGCCAGGAAGGCGGCGTTGACATAGGTCATCGGCATGTCCGGGCGGCACGCATCGGCGATCACCACACCATTGACGCTGGCCTCGATGCCGCGCTCCAGGATGCGCAGGCGCACCTCGTTCTCCTGGCGCTCGGTGACATCCTTGGCGATGCCGTAGACCCCCTGGATGCGCTCCTCCACCACGATGGGAAGGTTGGTCATGTCCAGGCGCCGGGGCTCTCCGTCACGATTAAGCACCTCCAGCTCGTAGCGACACGGCTCACCGCGCAGGGAGCGCTCGAAGTGAGATTGGATGCGCGCCAGGTCGTCGGCCTGCACGAAGCGGGAGAAGTGGCCACCAAGGATCTCCTCGAGCGCGAAACCGGTCACCGACGCGCAGTGTGGGTTGGCGGTGGCGAAACGTCCCTGCAGGTCCAGCGAGAAGACCGCATCGGGGTGATAGGCGAACAGCGAACGGTACCGCTGCTCACTCTCGCGCAGGGAGTGACGATCCTGATCACGCTCGACTGCCAGGGCGACGATATCCACCGCCTGGCGCATCTGCTCGAGCTCCAACGGAGTGGGCCGGGCATGATACCGCGAGTAGACCGCGAAGGTGCCCAGCAGCCGGGTATCACTGGAAATAATGGGGTAGGACCAGCAGGCGATCAGCGCATGCTCCTTGACCAACTCATGATAGCCCTGCCAGGCGGGGTCATTGGGCAGGTCATCGCACACCACCACCTCACGCCGGTGGGCCGCGCTACCGCAGGCACCGATGCCCTGGCCGATGAGAATTCGCCGGATCCTGTGGCGGTAGGCCGCGGGCAGGCTGCGCCCAGCCGCCAGGCGAAGATATCCCTCCTCGCGGTCGGCCAGCATGATGGAACAGAGCCGGCCGGGCAGCTGTTCCTCCAGCATGCCGCAGACGGCCTCAAGCGACTCCTCGAGCGGCGCCTCCTCCACGATCCGGGCCTGGATTTCCTGCTGCTGCAGCAGGTGGCGGCGCGAACGGTCGAGGTCCCGCGAGCGCTCGGCGCTCAGCCGCACCAGCCCCAGGCTAAGTGCCAGCAAGTAGCTCAGCGTCAGTCCCCCCAGGCCGATTAAGGCCGGCATGCCTACCGCACGTGGCCAGGGTGACCGGGTAGCCGGGTGAATCGAGGGGCTGATCATCAGCCCTCCCGGAAGCCCGACATGGCGGGCCACCAGGCGCGGCGACTGCGCCAATGGCTGCGGGGTAACCCCCGGGGCAGCCAGCTGAAGCACCGGGTCGCCCTGGCGACGCAGCGCCACCTGAAACTCGCCCAGTGGAACGCGTAGCTCGCGCTCAAGCAAGGTGGCCATGTCCATCACGGCGAGCAGCTGCTGCCCATGACGCGGTACAGCGATCACCACCAGGGCCAGCATGGGGCGCTCGAGATCCGGCACCATCATCCGCGGCTGCGGAAAGGGCAGCCGGATCCACTCCTGCACGTCGGCCTGCCGTACCTGCCGAGAGAGCCAGGACTCATCCGGCAGGTCCCGTCCTCGCGTCCACCGCCAGTTGCCATCGACATCTAGCAGACCGAAGGCGCGGGCGCTGGGCAGGTCACGCAGCTGGCCGGCGAGGTCCTGGTCGATCACTCCCCGGTCGAGTCCGCTCGGGGCGGCATTGAGACGCTCGGCCAGCCGTCGAAGCAGCTGCAGACGAGAGCTCATCACTTGCTCGGCATTGAGCCGGATATTATCGAACACGAACTCGGCCCGCGCGTTCTCACGCGCCTGCTGCTGCCAGCTGAGCAGGTACCAGGCAGCGCTGCTGATGCCTACCCCCAGCAGGCAGGCGACGATGGCCGTGCGACCCAGCGGCGGGGTGCCGGCCATGGAACGCAGGCTCGCCGCCAGCATGGCCGCCCCGAACAGCAGCGCAAAGAGCGCCACCACCAGCGGTGAGGAGGCCTCACGGTCGATAGCGGTCACCTCGCTGGCACCCGGGAGCCACCCCAGCAGCAGCGCTCCGATGCCGACCAGCAGTGCCCCGACCAGACGCCACAGGCGCCTCAACACCCGCAGCGAACTGCCCAGCATCAGGCACAGCGATATCACCAGGAGCAACGACGCCCCAAGTGAACTAAGGCTGCTGCCTTGCCATCCCCAGGCGGCTGACGCCGCGTCACCTACCAGCCCGTTATGTAGCACCGTGAAGAGCGCCACCATCCCCAGCAGGATGCCGGCACCACCCCGCAGTCGGGGCTGACGAAGCAGCGTGCCCAGCAGCCCCAGGCCGGCGGCGAGTGCCGCCACCGCGGCATCCACGGCCAGCAGCACCTGCCCCGCGACCGTCGCGACGCTGGCCAGCAAGGCGGCCAGGCCCATCAACATGCAGGTGGCCGACACCATCATCAGCCAGGTGTCCAGGGCAAGGTCACGGGTCTTGAAGGGCATGCTTCACGTCCTTGTCATTGTTTGCGTCGATGGTGCAACGACTCGCCCCGCAACGCCACACCGCGCCCTCCTCCATTAGCCGCAGGCGGTCATGAGGGTGGCACCCGGGATGGGGTCAACCCCGGGTCACAGGGTGACGCGATGCAGCCGATTCTTGCCACGACGCTTGGCTTCGTACATGGCCTGATCCGCCTGACGCAGCAACTGGTCGGCATCCACCTCTTCACTGCCCGAACCAGGCAGGTAGCAGGCGAGCCCCAGGCTGGCCGACACCTGAACCCGTTCGCCGACCAGTTCCAGAGGGGCATCGATGCTCTTCAGGAGACGCCTGGCCGCCAGCTCCCCCTCCTCGGGCGTGGCCAGATCGACCAGCACCGCGACGAACTCGTCCCCGCCCAGGCGCGCCAGGGTGTCGTAGGCGCGCAGCACGCCCCCCATGCGTGCCGAGAGGGCCACCAGCAGCTGGTCTCCGACATCGTGTCCCAGCGAGTCGTTGACCGCCTTGAAGCCGTCGAGATCGATGAAGACCAGACCCAGCCAGGTCTCACGCCGCTCGGCCTGGGCCTGGGCCTGGCGCAGCCGGTCGGAGAGCAGCAGGCGATTAGGCAACCCGGTCAGGGCATCGTGCTGTGCCGCCTGCTGCAGCTCACGCTGGTGCCGCTTCAGCTGGGTGATATCCACCAGCAGGCCGACGTAGCGCTGCACCTGGCCGTAAGGATCGAGCACCGGGCTCAGGGTAAGGCGCAGCGGCTTGATGGTGCCGTCACGGCAGCGCCCTTCCATCTCCCCTTCCCAGTGCCCCTGCTCCATCAGCACCTGTCGCATCTGTAACAGGAAGTCGTTGCCATGGTCCTGTGCGGCCAGCATCAGAGCGCTGTGTCCCAGTACCTCCTCGCTCGGGTAGCCGGTGATACGCTCGAAGGCGCGATTGACATCCACCACGGTGCCACCCGGCGAGGTAATCATGATGCCCTCATGGGAGTGGGTGAAGACGCTCGCCGCCAATCGCAGACGACGGTGCTGAGTCTTCAGCTGACGATTGCTGCGCGCTAGGAGCAGCAGCAGCAGCGCCACCACCAGGGCGGAGCCGACGGCCACCAGCAGCGCGGGACGGAACCGATGCACCACATCGCGCCAGGTGAAGACCGGCACCTGTTCGAAGGGCGGTAGCCTCAAGGTGCGCGCCAGGTTCTCCACCGGCAGGTAGTCCTGGGGAGGCGCGAAGCCTGCCAGAAGTGCCGCCTGGGCGGCCGGGTGCTCCGGTGACAGCGAGAAGAGCGCCACCGCCACCTGACGCACGGTCTCGGCCGGCACATGCGGCAGGGCGATGAAGGGCCACTCGGGGTAGAGACGTGTCGAGACCGCGTAGGGGAAGCCGGCGAAGCGCTGCGGATGAATTACCTTGAGTTGAGAAGCGTCAAGCCGGCCCTCCGCCTGCATGCGCTCGATGATGCCGGTGCGCACGAAACCCACGTCGACATGCCCTTCCAGCAAGGCCGCGACCACCGCATCATGGCTCCCCAGTTCGACCAGCCCGGCATGGTCATCGAGTGGCACACCCGCCTGGTGCAGCTCGTAGGCGTGGACCTGATAGCCCCCCAGGAACCGTTTGCCCGGGATACCGATGCGCAGGCCGGCCACCTCCTGGAGGCTGGGTGGCGCCCCCTCCTCGGCGCGCGCCAGGATAACGCCGCCCAGCGCCGTCACTGCCTCCCCCTGCTCACGGCTGATCAGGGTCGCCAGGGCGCCGGTCAGGCTGTTGCGACTGCGCAGCCCCATGAAGTGCGCCGGATTGGTCATCAGCAGGTCCAGCTGCCGGTGGGCGATGGCCTGGTCGATCTCGTCCAGGGTGAGCACCCGCAGTTCGACGCTGGCATGGGGGGTCACCTCGCCGAGATAGTCGGCGAGGGGCCGATAGCGCGTCTCCATCACCTCCACGGGGCGATAGGCGAAGACCCCCAAGGTCAGGTCATGACCCGCCGAGGCGGCAGCCGGCATCAGCCAGGCCACAAGGGTCAGAAGCCAGCGGCGGCTCATGGCATCACCGCGCGGGTTGGCAGGAAGTCACTGCGCACCAGGCCCTCGAGGCTGACCGGCCCCTCCAGCAGTGACCAGGTCCGCATGATGTCGACCAACTTCTCCGCCGCCTTGGTGACGCCCCCCTCCGGCGCCAGGTAGCGATGGTTGGTGGCCACGTTGGGCAGTTCCATGCCCGCATAGGAGGCCCTCACTTCCTCGAAGGAGAGGCCGCGCCAGGCACCGATGCGCCGGAAGGCATCCTCGCGAAACATGCGCAGATGGGAAAGCCCACGGAAGTGGGACGCCACCAGGGCGGTGAGCGGCCCATCGCGCCAGCTCAGGCGATCCTCCCTGACCGCCAGCACGTCAAGGATCAGCTCGGGAAACTCGCTGCTGTCGTAGAGGAGCCCGGCCCCCAGCCGCGCCAGGCGGCTGGCGGTAGGCTCATAGGTCACGGCGACATCGATCTCGCCCTGTTGCCATGCCGCCACCTGCCGATCGGGCGGAATATCCACCAGGGTGACCTCGGCGGGCGACAGCGTCGCCGCTTCGAGCAGCTTGGCGAGTACCAGGCTACCCACGGCGGTCTGCTCCACGGCGATCCGGGCACCCTCGAGGTCGCCGAGCGTGGCGATCGGCTCGCGCGCCATCACCTGGTCCGCCCCCACCGAGTCGTTGAACACCAGTACCGCCTGCAGCGGCAGTCCGGCGGCCCGCACCTTGATGAGTTCGTCCAGGGTCAACGCCGCCCCGTCGAGGGAACCGTCCTCGAGCCCACGCAGGGAGTCACCCGCGTTGCGCCCTTCCACCAGGCGAACGGAGGACGGTACCCAGCCGAACGCCTGGGCCAGATAGAGTGGCTCGTAACCGGGCCAGGGGTGCAGACCGATCGTCATCGCGCGATTCGGCCGACACCCCACCAGCCCGGCGGGTGCCGCCATCAGACACCCCAGCAGGGAGAGGACATCGCGACGGTGCATGGCAAGGCGTCGAAATCGGGGATTGGCCAGGCAGCATGCCAGGCGACTTACGCGGTGTATATAAGCCCACGCCGAAGGTCTTGTAAGCCTTGACCTCGCTCAACACAAGGCGGGATCACGCCAGACGGGAATCACCCCAGCCGCCGGATGGCGCTGAGGCGACCGGTGTCGCTGAAGGTCAACCGGAAGGTGCCGTGAACGCCATCCCGCGTCACCACACGGCGCAGCGCCTCGGCGGGAAACACCACGCGACGTCCGTCGAGGCTGCGGGTATGCACCTGGCCGACCCGGCCTTCGTAGTGGGCCAGGCAGGCCTCGTAGCTGAGTTCGATGACCACATCGATGCTGGGCATGGCAGGGTGGGTTGCGGCAGGGGCTGGGCTTGGCAATACTCTACCAGAAACATGGCCCGGCCAGCGGGCGCCATCGCCGAGGTGACTCATGTTCGCGACAACGGTAGTAGGCCCGGTGCCCCTGCACGCCGGAGCACAACCCCAGCTCCAGCCCTCCCAGCCGACGTCCGACCCGGCGCAGGCCACTGCCGGCAACAGCGCCGGTAACGCCACCGAGCAGAGCGCCCAGGCCCTCGATGCCGAACGCACGCGCCGCCCCACCGAGGGCGAAGCGGCCACCAAGCCGAATGGCGAGGCCTTGAGCGAGGCGGAGCTGCGCCAGGTCGAACAGATGAAGGTCACCGACCAGGAGATCCGCCGCCACGAACTGGCCCACCAGGTCGCTGGCGGCGCCTATACCGGAGCACCCAGCTACTCCTTCGAGCGCGGCCCGGACGGCAACCGCTACGTGGTCGCCGGCGAGGTACCCATCGACTATGGCCCCGTGCAGGGCGACCCACGGGCTACGATGGACAAGATGCAGCAGGTGATCGCCGCCGCCCTGGCTCCCGCCGACCCGTCACCCAAGGATCATCAGGTCGCCGCCCGTGCCCGCGGCTACATGATGGCGGCCCAGCTGGAGCTGGCGCAGCAGCAGAGCGAGATGAACGGCGCCCGCGAAGGGGCCGCCGCCGGTGAGAAGCGCGCTGCCCCCACCCCGGATGAGAGCAACGAGCCACGGGGCTCATCGGTCGAGGCCAGCGACCGCATCGATGCCGGCCATGCACCTGCCGACCTGGCCCTCAGTCGCTACGACATCATCGCGCGCACCGTCAGCAGCGGCGCCCAGGAGGCCCTGCGCAGCCTGGCCTAGCACCGCTACGGCGCTTCGTCGAGGCGAGACGCCAGGCTCCTCGCCTGGCCCCTCAGGTAGTCGGCATAGGCGTCGGGGCCACGAAAGTCGACCCGCGTACCATGCTCGCGCTCCAGACGGTGAACGAGGCCCGGGTGCGACAGCACTCGGCGTAGGGCGCCGAGCCAGAGATCCAGTGCCTCGCGCGGAGTGCTCGGTGGCGCGAACAGGCCGCGGTCGGTGGTGTTGACGACATCGATCCCCTGCTCACGCAGGGTCGGCACCTCAGGCAGTGCCGACAGTCGCCGCTCATCCGCCACCCCTAGCGGCACCAGGGCCCCGTGATCGAAGAGCCGCCTGCCGGCAGGCAGATTGAGCATGGCCAGGTCGATCTCGCCGCCCAGCAAGGCCGCCACCTGGGAGCCGGTATCGGGATAGCCGACCCAGGTCAGCGCCTCCTGCGACAGCCCCGCCGCCTGAAGGAACTGCCGCCAGAAGAAGGCATCGGTGGAGTCGGGGATCATCCCGACCCTGAGCGAGGCGTCCTCTGCCTGCAGACGAGCGACCAACTCCGCCGCCGAGGCCACTCCCGCCTGGCGACGTGCCGCCGGAATATTCACCGTCCGCGTCAGCAGGGCCACCGGCGTGAACGCCTCATGGGAGAGCGACGAGCGCCCGCTGAGGTGAGCCAGGATCAGGGTCTGGTGGCTGCCGAGCAGGGTGCGACCGTCCGGGGGCGCCTCCTTCACCAGCAGCGCGCCGCGCATCCCGCTATGACCCGGCTGATTGTCGTAACGGATCGACGTGCCCAGCTCGCGCTCCAGCGCCCGTCCCACCTCACGAAAGAGCACGTCGCTGGCGCCACCCGGGCCGAAGGGCACCACCAGCCGCAGGCCAGGATCGCTGGTCTGGGCGACGGCGCCGAGGGCCAGAGCCAAAAGCCAGCACCCAAGCACCCAGCGAAGCCCTCTCCATCCGGGCATGGCGACTTCCTCGTATCGAACCGGAACTCACAGACTTATGCCCGCGGGCGTGTAAAGCAAGCGCTCAAGTTCGCAGGCCATCCGCCGACAGCATCCTCAACCCTTGCCCTGCCACCCTTACCTTGAAATGACGGGAGAGATACCGCCATGCCCCCACTGCGTCACGCCCTTCTCCTCGGCTGCCTGGTCCTGGCGCTCGGCCTAGCGGGGTGCGCCAACCATGCCGGTGCCCTGCACAACGCGCCGCCCGCCCCTACCCTGGAGGAGTCGCTGGGGGATGCCGC
The DNA here is from genome assembly GCF_900104135.1 of Halomonas shengliensis. Taxonomy (GTDB): domain Bacteria; phylum Pseudomonadota; class Gammaproteobacteria; order Pseudomonadales; family Halomonadaceae; genus Halomonas; species Halomonas shengliensis. The sequence goes on from NZ_FNIV01000002.1 coordinate 219,952, forward strand.
CGGCGGGATGCTTGCGAGCTTTCCCGCTCTCGAAGAGAGCGATCCCGTGGTCGTCGCCGCCAGCCTGATCGACCTGGAGGCCCCTGAGGTCACCAGCACCTTCGGGCGCCTGGCCGCCGAGGCGACGCTTGCGGCCCTGGCCGAGGGCGGGGTGGCGACCCGCGAGGTGCTGCTGGAAGGGGCCGGGGTGCTGCGCTACGTCGATGGGCTATCATCGCCCCGACAGCGGGTGCTGCAACGCCCGACGCTGAGCGATGCCGACGCCTTGCTGCTGGGCACCTATGCCCAGGGCGAACACCGCCTTTACGTCACCCTGCGCGTCGTCGCGGTTGCCGACGCGTCGATACTCGCCAGCGCCCGCCTGAGCCTGGTGCTCGACGATGACCTGAGGCGCCTGCTCCGTCAGCGGTGACGGAAACACTCACCGCGCCTGGATGGTGATCTCGACGCGACGGTTGCGGGCCCTGCCCGCCTCGCTGTCGTTGCTCGCCAGGGGGCGGGTATCCGCCAGCCCCACGGCGCGCAGCCGCGACGGCTCGACGCCTGCGGCCACCAGGGCCTCGACGATGGCGATCGCACGGGCGCTGGAGAGCGCCCAGTTGGAAGGGAAGCGCTCGGTGCTGATGGGCCGGCTGTCCGAGTGCCCCTCCACCGATACCTCCCCGGCATGGCGCGCGACCAGCTCACGCAGTCGCCCTGCCACCAGCGCTTGGCCTTCCTCGGTCAGCTTCGCCTCGGCGGTGTCGAACAGCAGACGATCCTGCAGGCGCAGCCGCACCCCCTCGGGAATACGCGATACCTCCATCCCCTCCAGGTCCGGCAGGTAGGGCGCCTGGCGGATCGACTCGGCGACGAAACGCGCCCCGCTGACGGCCTCCTCGTCCACCTCCTGAAAGCCCCCCGGCGGGTTGTCGGTGAGAATCAGCAGGGTGTCGGCCAAGGGCGCGGAGAGATCCAGGCCGCTGGGTAGCACGATCGAGGGTGGTGTCTGAGCATCGGGCGCAACGTTGGGTGATGGGCGTGCCAACAGGAAGGGGGGCGGCGACACGCGCCTCGGCAGCCCCGCCACGCCGAGCGCGACCGAGATCGCCGCGGGCATCAGCCGATCCGACGGCGCCGCCGCGGACGACCCGACCAGCGCCGAGCGCCTTTGGGTCGCCTCGCGCAGCGGCGATGGCAGCGGGATGGCGAACCTGGGCACGCGCTCCACGTGACCGACCTCGGGCGAGGCCGACTCGGAAGCGACCCGCCCCGGCCCCACGCCGATGCGCCCCAGGGCGATGACCAGCACCAGCAGGACCACCAGCAGCGTCATGACGTCGACATAGCTGATCATCCAGCCCCCCGTATCGTCTTCCGGCGGGGCCGGCGCCATCAGGATGTCGTGCCGACCGCGTCCGCGGTGCTCATCGATCATGCTGGCTCGGTTCCTTGCTGGGCGTATCGGCGGGGAGGGACGGAAAGACCGCCACCATACGGCGAGGCCATGGCGCGCTCAAGTCCTGTCCCACCCGCGCAGGCCTCAAGATAATCGCCGAACGGCCGATGACTACGTCAACAGCGCCAACCACGACAACAACGGCGGTATCGCTCATGCTTGCACGACTCAATCGCATCAACGTGAAGTACACCCTCGCCTTCATCGGCGTGGCCCTCTCGCTACTCATCGTCTTCGCCGCCAGCACCCTGCTGGTGGGCTCCATCAAGCAACGGATGACCGAATTCAGCGGCGCCTTCAACCCGGCGATCTCGGCGGTACTCAACGCCGACCGCGACCTCTACCAGGCACGCCTGGCCGAGCTGGCGGTGCTCGACGCACCGCCCGGCAGCGAGGCCGCAGAGGCCTGGCGCCAGGAGCACCAGGAGAACGCCGACCAGGCGCGGGAGCGCATGCACGCCTTCCTCGAGCGACTGGCCGACTACCCGACGATCACCGAGCCGCTGGGTGACTTCGAGACGCGCTTTTCCACCTGGCTCGAGGCCTCCTCCCGGGTCTTCACCCTGCACGCCCAGGGTGACCTCGAGGCGGCCCAGGCCCAGCGTGATGGCGACGCCGCCCAGGCCTTCGACGCCCTGCGCGAGCTCTACAACCTCGCCGGTGAGCGCGCCGACGAGGTCGGGCTGGCGCTGGAGGAGCGCACCCTGGCGGAGGTGGCCATGCAGCAGCGCTGGCTCGCTGGCTTCGCCGTGGTGGTGTTCCTGCTGGCCCTGGCGCTGGCCCTGGTCGGCCCCAACCTGATGTCGCGGGCCACTCGCCAGGTCAGCGCGCGGATCCGCGACATCACCGAGGGCGAAGGCGACCTCACCGCGCGCATCCAGAGCCGCCGCGGCGACGAGATCGGCGAGCTGGCCCGTGAGTTCAACGCCTTCATCGAGCGCATGGACCGCAGCTTCCAGGCGGTTCGCCACAGCGCCGAGACGGTGGGTCAGGCCTCCACCCAGATCGCCGGGGGCAGCGAGGACCTCGCCTCGCGCACCGAACAGCAGGCCTCGGCGCTGCAGCAGACCGCCTCCAGCATGGAGGAGATGTCCTCCATCGTGACCCAGAACAGCGATACCGCCCGTCACGCCGACGACGTCTCCAGCGAGGCTACCGAGAAGGCGGAGCTCGGCATCCGCGAGGTCGAGCACCTGGCTGAGATGATGCAGGCCCTGGATGTGAGCTCACGGCGGGTCGGCGAGATCATCGAGGTGATCGACTCCATCGCCTTCCAGACCAACATCCTGGCCCTCAACGCCTCGGTGGAGGCGGCGCGTGCCGGCGAGCACGGCCGCGGCTTCGCCGTGGTGGCCAGCGAGGTTCGCACCCTGGCCAGCCGCAGCGCCCAGTCGGCCCAGGAGATCCGCGGCATGATCGAGGAGATCACCTCCGGCATCGCCGGCGGGGTCAAGCAGACTACCCGCAGCCGCGAGAGCATCGAGGCCACGGTCACCGGCATCCGCCAGGTGTCGGGGCTGATGAACGAGATCGCCCTGGCCGTGAAGGAGCAAGAGTCGGGCATCCAGCAGGTCGGCACCGCGGTCACCCAGATGGACAGCGCCACCCAGCAGAACGTCAGGCTGGTCAGCGATACCTCCCACGCCGCCGCCGAGATGCAGGCCGCCGCCCGGCGGCTGCTGGAGATGGTCAACGCCTTCAAGCTGAGCGAGACCGCCACGATGCCTGCCACCGACAATAGCGGGGAGGCACCGCGCCCACAGGTGGAGACGCGCGACGAGGCGGCCTGGGAAAGTGCCACGGCAGATGCCTGAAGCGCAGGCCACGATCAGGCGAAGCCGGCACCGACGAGGACGACCATGCAAGGAGTGAGACGATGCAGGAGATGAGCTGGTGGGCCTGGCTGCTGCTGGGGGTATCGATCGCCCTCGCGGTGGCCGCCGTGGCGCTGTTCCTCAGGCTTCGAGGCCAGGAGGAGGAAGCGACCGACCAGGAACCCGCCCCAACGGCAGCGTCGAAGCCCGCGACGCCAGCGGATGACGCCAGGGTCGCAGAAGCCAACCACCAGGCGAGGCTCAGGGAGGCCTCCCAGTCGCTGCAACAGTGCTGGTTCGTGGTCTTCGACGCGCCCTCGGCCGAGACCAGCCGCCGACTCGCCGCCCTGCTCGAGGCGCGCAACGCTCTCTATGATGCCGAGCTCGGCGTCTATTACATCACCTCGGCGAGTGCCCGTTACCAGCTGACCCTTGCCCACTCCAGCTCGCCCGGGCACCTGCCACCGCTCCACCAGAGCGCGGAAACCGAGGTCGACGGCATCTCGGTGCTGATCAAGTTCCTGAACAAACGCAGCGTGGCCCGTCACCCCGATACCTTCGTCGACGTGGTGCTGGCCGCACAGGGGATCGGCGGGCAGATCCTCGACGGTGAACGACAGTCCTTATCGCCAGAGGCCTTTCGTGAACGGTTCGCCGCCATGCAGGCGCCTTGAGCTTTCCCGCCGCAGGGCTCAAGCTCCCTGGCAACACGCCACGCCGACTCACGGAGCCTCGATGGCCGATATCCGCCACCTGTTGAACGTCACCGAGCACGGTCGTGGAGAGACCCCGCTGCTGCTGATCCACGGCTTCGGCTGCGACCAGACCGCCTGGCGGAGGCTGCTGCCCTTTCTGGAGGCCGACTACCGCCTGATCCTGCTGGACCTGGCCGGTTTCGGCTGCGCCGCCCCCGAGGCCTTCGACCCCGAACGCCACGCCACGCCGGCCGGCCACGCCGAGGACATCGTTGCGCTGTGCGATGCGCTCTCGCTCGAAGGCGCGGTGATGCTCGGCCACTCCATCGGCGGCACCATCGGCCTGCTCGCCTCGATCGCGCGCCCCCAGGCCTTCCGCCGGCTGGTGATGGTGTGCAGTTCGGCACGCTACCTGGATGATCCACCCGACTACCGTGGCGGCTACAGCCACGACCAGCTCGACGGGCTGATGCAGCTGATGGAGCAGAACTACCTGGACTGGGCCGGCACCCTCTCCAAGGTAGCACTGGGCGATGCCGCCACCGCTTCTCACGAGCATGACCTGCGCGAACGCTTCCTGGCGGTGGAGCCACAGGTGCTGCGCCCGCTGGCGCGCAGCATCTTCCTGGGCGACACCCGCCACCACCTGGCCGAGGTCAGCGTGCCCAGCCTGATCGTGCAGACCGCCCGCGACGCCATCGTGCCACTGGAAGCCGCCGAGTACCTGCAGGCCCACCTGCCCGAGAGCGAGCTGGCGGTGATGGAGAGCGCCGGCCATTACCCCCAGCTCACCGACCCCGAGCTGCTGGCCCGGACGCTGCAGGGGCGGGTCACGATCCGAGCTGGCCGCCCCTGATGGGGATTCAGGCAGCCGACCTGGCCCGCTGGTGGCACCTCGCGCCCTTCGGGCAGGCGGTGATCGACGAGCAGGGAAGGATCCTGCAGGTCAACCGGACGCTCGGCGACTGGCTCGACGCGCCCATGCGCCGCCTGGTCGACCAGCCAGCCAGCGAGCTCTTCACCCCCGAGGCGCGCATGCTCTACCTGGGGCTGCTGGCCTACCGCGTGGCCGAACATGGCGAGGCAGACGAGGTGCACCTGACATTGCGGGTCAAGGGGAGCGAGCCCATGCCGGTGCTGTGCAGCGCCCGCCTGATCCTGCACCGGGGCGCCAGCCTCACCCTGCTCTCGATGCTCTCCATCGCGCGCAAGGATCGTCTGGAGCGGGAGCTGCTCAAGGCCCGTCAGGCGACCCAGCGCGCCCTGGCCGAGAAGAGCGCAGCGCTGGCCGAGCTGGAGGCCCTGCACGACACCCTGAGCGCCCAGCGGGCGGCGCTCGAGCAGGCCAACCGTCGACTGGGCCAGGAGGCACTCAGCGACGCCCTCACCGGGTTGCCCAACCGGCGTCGCTTTGACCAAGTGCTGGGCCAGCGGCTCAAGGAAGCGCCGCTTGCCGGCCATGTCGGGCCCTTCAGCGTGGCGATGCTCGACATCGACCACTTCAAGCCGGTCAACGACCGCCACGGCCATGCCGCCGGCGACCGCGTCCTGCAGCGCCTGGGGGATCTGCTGACCTGCCAGCTACGCGGTGACGACCTTGCCGCACGCATCGGCGGCGAGGAGTTCGGCCTGCTGATGCCGGGCACCGACGGCGAGGCGGCCCGCTGCGCCCTGGAGCGGCTACGCCGCGCCGTGGAGGCCCACCCCCTCGAGGGACTGGCGATCACCCTGAGCATCGGGGTGACCCAGTATCGTTCGGGCGACACCCGTGAGACCCTGATGCAGCGCGCCGATGACGCCCTCTACGCGGCGAAGCGCGCGGGTCGCAACCGCATCGTCGAGGACTGACCGGGAGCCTACCATGCACGCCAGGACGGCCGCATTACCTCGCGAGGAAAGCCACCTGCCCTATCGCATCCGCGATGTGGCCCTGGACATCGGCCTACTGATGATCGCCGCCACCTTCACCCTGCTCGGCGGCGCCGGACTGGTCGCCCATCTGCTGGGCGTGGCCTACCCGCTGAGCGGCCTGATGGTGGCCGACGCCGCCCTCGCCGGCTTGCTGGCCGGGCTCTGCCTGCTGGGCTGGCTCTACCAGGCACCTCGCCTGCGCCTCGCCGCGGCGCTGCCGCTGGTGGCCATCGCCCTCTACACCCTGGCCCATAACGCCTGGGCCGGCGCCCCCTGGCAGGGAAGCTCCTGGGTGACGGGCGGGTCACGCATCCTCTCGGTTGCCGCCTGCCTGCTGCTGCTGGTCGCCCTGTGCAGCCTGGTGGGGATGGCGAGCCGTTGGCGACGGCTGCTGTGGGTGGCCGGCGGTGCGCTGGCGCTGCTCGCCGGCGGCCTGTCCTTGGTGATGATGCTGCTGCCCGCCAGCCGCACCGAGTGGGCAGCGGGCTTCGTCTCGGCACCGATGCTCGCCACCCTCTACGCCCTGCTCGGTGGCATCGCCCTGCTGGGCGCGGCCTGGCGCGGTGCGCGGGCGATGCTGCCGGTGGGCCGGCTGCCCCAGGTCGCGGCCATGGCCGGCGTGCTGGTGAGCTGCCTGGCGTGGTACCTGCTGACCTGGAACGCCCAGGCCACCATCCATCGCCAGGCCGCGACTCTGCTGGACAACGTCGAGCTCAACGCGCGCCACACCATGACCGCCCAGCTGGAGCTGATCCAGCGACTGGCCTGGCGCCAGGGCCAGGAGCTCGCCTTCTTCGCCGACCGCTTGCGGGGGCATGACGTCGACAGCTACTTCCGCCACGCCCCTTACCTGGAGGCGCTGGTGCTGATGGACCCGCGAGGACGCATCGCCGACCTGCGCGCGCCCCACCTGCTCGACCCGCGCCGCCTGCGCCACGAGATCATGCGTGCCGAGGTCGGCGACTGGCTGGCCCTGCCGTGGCGGGTCCCCCATGCCATGCCGGCGCCGGACGCCCCCTCACGGCTGCTGATCGCCGCCCCGGTGGACGACGCCGGCCGGCAGCTGGTCGCTCGGCTCGACCTCGCCCAGCTGCTGACCCAGGAGCTCGGCGTGCAGCTGCAACACTTCCGGGTCGAGGTGCGCACCTCCCGGCCACTGCTCGAGCTGCGCCAGCCTGGCCGCCTGCCGCCCCCCGAGACGGCACGCCCGCTGCCTCGCCTCGGTACGCGCCAGGTCGGGCTGCCGGGCGGCGCCCGGCTGACCCTCGAGGCCCATCTGGACTCGCTGCCCGCCATGCTGCGCGCCGGCCTGATGCCCGGCGGCTTCGCCATCTCCGGGCTGATCCTGAGCTACCTGCTGGCCCTCAGCCTGGGCCTGGTGCGCCTGGTGCTGGGGCGCTCCCGGGAGCTGCTCGCCGCGCGAAGGCGACTGGAGGCACAGTACGACCTGGAGCAACGCTTCCGCTCGCTCTACCTCTACCACCCGGACGGCGTCTTCTCCCTCGACCGTGAAGGGCGGGTGATCTCCGCCAACGCCGCCTGCCACGAAATCACCGGACGGCAGAACGCGGAGGTGCTGGGCGAACACTTCTCGGTACTGCTGTCGCCGAGGGACATCCCGCGCCTGCAGGCGCTGTTCGGGGCCACCCTGGCCGGCGAGCCGGGCCGGGTCGAGCTCACCCTCACCCATCGCGACGGCGAGCTGCGCGCCCTCGACCTCACTACCCTGCCGATCATCGTCGAGGGCGAGACCCAGGGGGTCTTTGGCATCGCCAAGGACATCACCCGCCAGCGCGAGCACGAGGCCCAGATCGCCTACCAGGCCACCCACGACCTGCTGACCGGCCTGCCCAACCGCTCTCTGCTCGACGAGCGCCTGGCGGCCGCCTTCCACGAGGCGAGGCAGACGTCACAGCCACTGCTGGTGATGCAGCTGGACCTGGACGGCTTCAAGGCGGTCAACGACGGCCTGGGTCACCGCGTGGGCAATGCCCTGCTGGTGGCCGTCGCTGAGCGGCTGCGCGGCCTGGTCGCCCCCGGCGATACCATCGCCCGCCTGGCCGGCGACGAGTTCTGCCTGCTGCTCCCCGGTCGCGGGCGCGAGGCCGGCGACCACCTGGCCGGTCGCCTGCTGGCCGCGCTCAGCCGCCCCTACTACCTGGAGGGGCATGCCGTGCACATCAGCGCCAGCATCGGCATCGGCGCCAGCGAGGGCGAGGCCGGCCATGCCCAGGAACTGCTACAGCAGGCCGATCTCGCCATGAGCGGCGCCAAGCGCCAGGGACGCAACACCTGGCAGTGGTTCCGGGGCGACGGCCAGCGAGTCACCGCCGAGGAGGTCCTGCTGCGTCACGACCTCTATACCGCCCTCAACGACGAGGAGTTCGCGCTCCACTACCAGCCCATCGTCGCCGCCGACGACGGCCGGGTATGCGGCTTCGAGGCACTGATCCGCTGGCATCACCCGGAGCGCGGGGTGATCTCCCCCGGGGTCTTCATCCCGCTCGCCGAACAGACCGGCCAGATCATCCCCCTGGGACGCTGGGTGCTGCGTCGCGCCTGCCGGGATGCCGCGCCGCTGCTGGCCATGGCCGATCCCGCGGCCACCCTGGCGGTCAACATATCCTCGCTGCAGTTCCGCCGCCCCGGCTTCCTGGAGGAGGTCGAACAGGCCCTGGCCGAGAGCGGCCTCGCCCCCGAACGGCTGGAGCTGGAGGTCACCGAGAGCATCCTGCTGGAGGGCGTCACCCACGCCAGCGAGCTGATCCAACGGCTCGGCGAGCTCGGGGTGCGGGTCGCCCTGGACGACTTCGGCACCGGCTTCTCGAGCCTCAGCTACCTGCGCGACCTGCCGATCCACAAGGTCAAGCTGGACCGCGGCTTCATCCATGACATCCTTACCAACGAGCGCAACGCCGCCATCGTCCAGGGGGTGATCACCATGGCGCACCACATGGCGATGGTGGTGGTGGCGGAGGGCATCGAGAGCGACGCCCAGCGCGAGGAGCTGCGCCGGCATGGCTGCGACCTGCTGCAGGGCTTCTACTTCGCGCGCCCGGCGCCGCTCGACGACATCACAGGACACACCCCATGATGACCCGCACCACCTCGCAGGATCATCCGGTGCCGGTGGCCGGCATCGTGCTCTCCAGGGCCGGCTCGGATGGCACCGCCGGGCTGCGCACCATCATGGCTGCCGGCGGTGTGACCCTGGTGCAGGAGCCCGGCTCGGCCAAGTACACCGGCATGCCACCGTCGGCCACCGAAGCCGGGGTGGCGGACGTGGTGCTCACCGCCTGGCGCGGGCGTCACGCCCCGGCTGCCCGTGCCTCGACGCGAGGCTGACCCGACTCGAGGCTCCGCCAGTGATCATCAACCCCCTCTGGGCCCGCCTGACGGTGGCCATCCTGCTGCCGATGGCGCTGGTCACCCTGACACTGACGCCGATCCTCGCCTCGCATCTCGAGGCGAGGATAGACAGTGCGCGCCGGTCGGCCGAGGCGCTGCTGGCCTCGGAGTACGAGATGCTGCTGCAGGGGATGAACGAAAGCTTCAACCAGGTGCTGGCTACCGCGGAGTTTCCCCTGCTGGGCCGCTTCCTGGCCAGGCAGACGGCCGGCCAGACGCCGACCTGGGGGCTGGCGGCACAACGCGATCGCGAGCAGCTGGAGGCGCTGTTCGACACCCTGCTCACCCACTTCGGCCGCTATACCCGCCTGGCGGTGATCGACACCGAGGGTCGCGAGTGGGTGAGCGCGACCACGACGCCCCTGCTGCCACGACCCCCGCTCGTCGATAATGGCGAGATCCCCGCCTTTCGCCAGGCCATGGGCCTCCAGGCCCGCGACCTCTATGTCTCGCCGCCGCGGCCCGGCGCCTCGGGTGATGACCAGGCTCCGGTGACGGCGGTCATCGACATCGCCACGCCGATCATCGGCGCGCGAGGCGAGCGCCTGGGCGTGCTGCTGTTCACCCTTGACTGGTCACGCATCGCCGACTCGCTGCCCCATACCCGCCAGGCCGCCGAGGGCCAGGCGCTGCTGGTGGATGCCCAGGGCCAGTGGCTGCTGCCCGTCGCCGACGGCCAGACAGAGCGCTTCGGTCGCCCGCTCGCGGAGCGCCGCCCCGCCGTCTGGGCGGCCATGTCGGCCCGTAACCAGGGCATCGCCGAACGGGACGACCGCCTGCTCGCCTTTCGCACCCATGACATCCGTACCCAGCACTATCGCAGCCAGGCCGGAAGCATCGTCAGCGACCCGGGCACCCAGCCCTGGCGACTCGGTATCCTGGTCTCGCGCCCCAGCCTGGCGGGACTGCTCGGCGAGAGCCCGGTGCAGCCGCTGGCCATTGCCCTGGTCTATGCGCTGTCGGTGGCCTTCGGGGTGTTGTGGGTGCTCAACGACCATCGCCTGCGCGGGCTACGCCAGCGGGCGCTGGTGTTCTCGCGCGAGGCCCGCCAGTACGCGGGGGGAGGTCCAGGACCTCTACGAGCATGCCCCCTGCGGCTACCACTCCCTGGATGGCGACGGCCGGGTGGTGAGTATGAACCGCACCGAGCTCGACTGGCTGGGCTATCGCGACGACGAGGTGATCGACAAGCGCTTCTACCGGGACTTCGTGACCCCGGAGACCCGCGCTGCCTTCGATGCCGCCTTCCGCCAGGTGCTCGGAGAGGGGCAGGAGGGCAGCGCCGAGTGCGAGCTGCTGTGTCGCGATGGCACTCGCCTGCCGGTGGCGATCCAGGCCACCGCCCAGGTCACCGAGGAGGGCTTCCAGTACTCACGGGCCATGGTGTTCGACCTCCGCGAGCGCAAGGCGCTGGAGGCACGCCTGGAGGAACAGGCGCTTACCGACCCGCTCACCGGCCTGGGCAACCGCCGCTATCTGGAGGATCAGGCGACCATGGAGATCGCCCGCGCCGAGCGCAGTGGGGCGCCGCTGGCACTGATCGCCATCGACCTCGATCACTTCAAGGGCATCAACGACCGCCACGGCCACGACGTGGGCGATGGGGTACTTCAGGCCTTCGCCGAGCTGGCCCGCCGGGTGCTGCGCGATGGGGATGTGCTGTGCCGCATGGGCGGCGAGGAGTTCGCGGTACTGCTACCCGCCACCAACCGCGAACAGGCGCTGCAGGTCGCAGAGCGCCTGCGCCAGGCCATCGAGACGACGCCGGCGCGCCTCGATGCCGCCGAGGACACCCTCGCCTACACCGCCTCGCTCGGCGTGACCCTGGTCGGCGGCGGTGAGGTCACCCTGAAGCCGGCGATCAAGCGCGCCGACCAGGGCCTCTACGCCGCCAAGGAGGCGGGACGCAACCGGATCGAATGGCAGCCTGGTTGAGCAGTCGACGCCGTGGGGAGATGTGTCGGGCGGCTTGGGTTGTCCCGGGGAAGCAGGTTTTCTCGGCGACGGGGTTTCCGTGCACCGATTGCTTTGCTACATAAGAGGTATAGTGTGTGTCTATATAGCAAAAATCGACCTATGCTCTTGATGTAGGTCAATAATTTTGACGCTCGCATGCGCAGGTGACCGACATGGCTCTCCCCACCCTGTACGCCAATCCCTCGGCGGCGGTGATCCGTTCACTGCTTCAGCACACCCACGATGTGTCGGTCTACGCCAAGGAGATGGCCTACCCGCTGCATGCCGAGGTGCATGAACTCGACCTGAGCAACGGCCGCCTGGTGCTGGAGGTAGAGTACGCCGGCAGCGACATCGAGCGCTATGTGGTCAACGGCGGCATCAGCTTCGACCTCGAGGCGGTGAAGGGCCCCCAGGCCCTGGAACGCGAGACCTACAGCCTGAGCAACGTCGCCGTCCGGCTGCACAAGACCGACAGCACCCTCTACCACATGGAGTGCCAGCTGCCGGAGTCGGTGTTCGTCGCCGAACAGCGCGGCGCGATCCGCATCCCCTTCATCCTCGGCATGCAGGCGCGGGTCAGCCTCGACGTCTACCTGCACGAGCTCAACGTACCGGGACGGCTGCGCAACCTCTCCGTGGGGGGCTGCATGGTGGACATCGACCTGTCGGAGAGCGTGGCGGTCAACGTCGACCAGGAGATCCCCGGCATCAGCATCGAGTTTCCCAACGGCGAGAGCTTCTTCGCCGAGGGCAAGATTCGCCATATCCGCCCCTTCGGCAACCACGGCTACGCGGTCGTCGGCGTGCAGTTCCTGCAGCTGACCACCCATCAGAGCGAGGCCCTTTTCCGCTACGTGACGGAATCGGAGCGTGAGGCGGCCTACCGCACGGGGGCCAACGACAAGCTCGACTATCACTCCCCGCTCTTCATCCCCGGGGCCAAGGAGAAGAAGATTCTGCAGCGTGAAGCCCAGGAGCACGACAAGCGCGCCCGCCAGTCGCCCATGGAACGCGGCGTGCTGGATCTCGCCCATCGTCTCCAGGTGGGGCTGATGTACATGAAGACCCGCGACCTCTTCCCCGAGGAGATCTTCTACGACTGCGTCGACACCCTGCGCTACCTGGTGGAACAGGACCGCAAGGCGTTCCTCTTCGCGCTCTCGCTGCTGCGTGACGAGCCGGAGTGGGTCCGCCATGCGGTGCAGGTGGCTGGCCAGCTGGCCGACATGCTGCTGACCCGCGACCCTCACGACCCCAGGGTGCGCGAGGCGGTGCTGGGCGCCCTGCTGCACACCCTGGGCAAGCCGCTGCTGATCGGCCCGCAGCTGCCCTCGCTCAAGGTCAACATGACCCCGCCGCAGAAGGAGCTGCTGCGCGGGCATGTGGCCGCGCTGCGCGACAAGCTGGCGGCGCTCGAGTGGACGCCCAGCCCAGCCTGCCGCGAAGTGATCGAAAACGCCAACGAGCGCCTCGACGGCACCGGCTACCCCGCCGGCCGGCGCGGCAACGAGCTATCTGAGCTGGTGCGTCTGGTGACGGTCATCAAGGCCATCAACAAGCTGATGCATGTGCGCAACGGCATCCCGCCCCGCGCCCCGCTGGATGCCTACCGCATGATCCATGAGGCGGCCACGGCCTACGACAAGACGGTGCTGGTGGAGTACATCCAGGTCTACGGGCTCTACCCGATCGGCAGCCTGGCCAAGTTCTCCGGCGGCTTCCTGGCCTGGGTGGTGGATATCGACGGCAAGGGGATGCCGACCCGGGTCAAGGTGGTCAAGAACCTGCGCTTCCCCGACACCAACATCAGCTGCGAGCTCGGCAGCGGCGACTTCTCCCAGATCGGCAAGCTGGAGGAGATCGTCAACCCCGCCGACTACGGCGTGAAGGTGCACAAGGTCCAGTAGTCGCCGGGACCGGTCACCGCCCGTGCCATCCAGAATCGCCGGTCTCGATCACCGCCGGGTCCCTCCAGACATGCAAAGCCCCGGGGGACCAGGCGGCCTCCCGGGGCGCGCCGGACCACTCGGGCCCGGCCACCAGCGCCTCGCTTAGAACTCCTCCCACTCCGGCTCGCTGGTGCGAACCGCAGGCCGCCTGGCAGCGCCCGCGGCTGTTGCAGCACCTGCGGCTGTTGCAGCGCCTGCGGCTGTTGTAGTGTCCTGCCCCACCGGCTCGCGGCGGGTAGAAGCCGCCGCCGATGGCGCGCGCGGCGCCTCCTCGACGGGCGCGAAGGGCGCACGCGCCTCCCCGGCGCCGTGTCGGGCGGCATCCACCTTGAAGGTGTCGATCAGCGCGGCCAGGCGCTTGGCCTCGTCCTCCAGGTTGGCGGAGGCCGTGGAGGTCTGTTCCACCAGCGAGGCGTTCTGCTGGGTCACGGCGTCCATCTGGGTGACCGCGGCGCCGACCTGGTCGACCCCCGACTGCTGCTCCTTGGCCGAAAGTGCCAACTCATCGACCAGGGTAGCGACCTGACGAATCGCCCCGACCACCTCCCGGATCTTCTCGCCGCTGCGCCCGGCCTGGGTGGAGCCCTCGCTGACTCGCTTGGTCACCTCCTCGATCATGGCGCGGATCTCGCGGGACGAGTCCGCCGTGCGGCTAGCCAGGGTGCGCACCTCGCTGGCCACCACGGCGAAGCCCTTGCCATGCTCGCCGGCACGGGCCGCCTCAACGGAGGCGTTGAGCGCCAGGATATTGGTCTGGAAGGCGATGGAGTCGATTACCTCGATGATCTCGCCGATGCGCCGTGAGCTCTCCTCCATGCCGCGCATCTGGGCCACGGTCTGCTCCACCTCCTGGGCGCCGGATTCGGCCTGCTCCGCCGCCTCACCGGAGAGCTGGTTAGCGCGGCCGGCGGTCTCGGTGTTGTGGCGCACGGTGGAGGCGATCTGCTCCATGCTGGAGGCGGTCTCCTGCAGCGCCGAGGCCTGCTCCTCGGTACGCGAGGCGAGGTCCTGGCTGCCCGCGGCGATATGCGCCGCACCGGTGGCCACGCTGTCGCTGCTCTGCTGCAGGGTGCCCACCAGATGACGCAGTCGGCCCTGCATGTCGCCCAGCGCCGCCAGCAGCTGGCCGATCTCGTTGCGCCCTTCGCTGGGGATCCGCGCGGTCAGGTCGCCCTTGGCGATCCGCCCGCAGTGGGCCACCGCCTCGCGCAGCGGCGCCACCACCCGACGAGTGATCAGCAGGAATACCCCCATGGCGACCAGCAGGGTGAGCACCACCGCCGCGATCTGTAGGCGCTCCAACCAGGTCGCCACCGTCTCCGCCTTGGCGTAGCGCATCTCGGCACGCGCCTCGGAGAAGTGGATGAAGTCACGCACCAGCTCGGCTAGCCGATTGCCGGACTCGGTCACCTGGCCGCGAAAGGCAAAGATCCCATCCATATCGCCGGCGAGCACCGCCTCCTTGAAGCCGGGGCTCATCAGCGCATCGTAGGTGCCGCTGATCTCCTCCACGAAGCGCTCCCGCTCGCTGGAGGCGCCAATGGTCACCGCGCGAAAGTCCTCGATGCGCTCCTCGGCCCGCTGCAGGGCCTCCCCCGCCAGGGCGATCTCGCCGGCGGCATCCGCCGCATTACCGGCACGGGTGTACTCGCCGAAGCGCACGATATGGTTGCGCATCTCGGCGACGTTGATCTCCATGCGGTTGGCCGCATTGGCCTGGGCGAGGTTGATGCGCGCCAGATCGTGCAGCGCCGCGCCGCTGACCCCTTGGGCGTGAAAGCCGAGCGCACTGATCCCCAGGATCAGCGCGATCAGGATACCGAAGGCCGTGAACAGGCCGGCACGAATGGACAGGTTGCGCATCGAGTTCTCCCTTCTGCGGATGCCGTGCGGCACATGCCGCGATCACCAATGCCCGGAATCATCGGCGGGTAATGGGAAAACTTGAGGGATCTCAACGCCCAACGGGCGACCTCGCTCGCCCGCCAGCCAGGGACCCCGGCCAACAACCGACTCAACCTTGACCGAGATCAATCTATTCATCTCAAGCTAATGCAGGATGGGTCGATAACCTGAAGTCATAAGCTGGTAACACCCAAGACGTCGACCACAAGGACCCCGCGCCATGACCTGGACCATCAAGTCGCGCCTGACCTTGCTGATCACCGTGATGCTTGCCCTGCTGGCCGGCACCGGCCTGCTGGGCCTGAACGGCATCACCACCGCCAGCCACAGCGCCGATGCCCTCTACAACGAGAACCTGCAGCGGGCGCAGCGGCTCGGCGAGCTCAACGAGCGGTTGCGCGAATCGATGATGGAGCTGTCGATCTCCGCTCAGCACGACCCGCGACTGCGCGTCAGCCAGCTGCATGACCATGAGGTGGACATGCACCTGGAGAACGTCGCGGGTAACCTGGCGGCGATCGAGGCCCTGTGGGCCGAGATCCGCGGCGCCGGGCTGGAGGGCGAGGCCGGCCGACTGGTCGAGGCGTTCGAGCAGCAGTTCGAGCGCCTGGTGGCCAGCGGCATCCGTCCTGCCATGCCGCTGTATGCCGAGGGCGACTTCAACCAGGCCAACGAGATCGTCTTCGTCGAGGCGATGCCGCCCTTCCGCGAACTGGTGGCCACCCTGCAGGCGCTGATCGAGGTGGAAGACGCCAGCGCCTCGGCCGCCTACCAGGCTGCCGTCACCCAGGCAGAGCAGCAGCGCTGGATCGTGATTGGCGTGTTGGCCTTCGGCCTGATCGCCGGCGTGGTGCTGGGCTGGCTGCTGATGCAGCGCATCCTGCAGCCGCTGGCCCGGGCGCGCCATCACCTGGAGCAGATGGCCGAGGGCAACCTCAGCGATGAGATCGACGCCGGCAGCCGTGATGAGGTCGGCCAGATGCTGCTGGTGCTGGCCGATACCCGCGACCGCATCCGCGACCTGATCATCGATATCCAGCGCTCCGCCGGCGCCATCTCCAGCGCCTCGACCCAGATCGCCGGCGGCAACACCGACCTCTCCCAGCGCACCGAGGAGCAGGCCGCAAGCCTACAGGAGACCGCCGCCAGCATGGACGAGGTGGCCGCCACGGTGAAGCACAACACCGAGCACACCGGCCAGGCCAACCGCCTGGCCCAGCAGGCCAGCCAGTCCGCCAGCCAGGGCGGCGAGCGCGCCCAGCAGGCCCGCGAGACGATGCACGAGATGGCGCGCAGCTCGGAGGAGATCAGCAGCATCATCACCCTGATCGACGGCATCGCCTTCCAGACCAACATCCTGGCCCTCAACGCCTCGGTGGAGGCGGCACGTGCCGGCGAACAGGGCCGAGGATTCGCGGTGGTAGCCGGCGAGGTGCGCAACCTCGCCCAGCGCTCTGCCGAGGCCGCCAAGCAGATCCAGAGCCTGATCGACCGTAACGGCGAGGTGGTGCACCAGGGCACCCAGCTGGTCGAGGGAGTCGGCGACGCCATGCAGGAGATCGTCGAGAACATCAAGCGCGTCTCGACCCTGATGCAGGAGGTAAGCCGCGCCTCGGACGAGCAGACCCAGGCCATCGACCAGGTCAGCATCGCCATCTCCCAGATGGACGAGGTCACCCAGCAGAACGCCGCCCTGGTGGAGCAGACCGCCACCGCCTCGGCCTCGCTGGAGGATCAGGCCCGCGACCTCGACCAGGCGGTACGCATCTTCCGCGTGGGACCGACCCAGGCGCTGGCAGCCAGCGCCGCTGACGACACCACGACCCAAGAGGCAGCCCAATCCCGCCACGAGACAGAGGCCGCCCCGCAGGCAGACAGCCACGGTGACAATCGCGCAATGACACGAAGGGACCGCCGCCAGATGTCGCACACCGAGGACGACTGGGAGAGCTTCTGAGCGGCGGATGCAGCCGCCTACCCGCGGCAGAAGGGCCAGATCTCCAGCAGGCCGTCGCAGCGGAACTCCGCCTCGCAGCTCGCCAGCTGGCCGCGATAGCGCGCCGCGGTGCGGGCCACGTCGCGGGCGGCGCGCCGCACCGCCGGCTTGCCTCGCCAGCTGCCGCGGCGATAGCCGCCCTGCCCCTCGTGGTAGGCCAGGTAGAGGTGCTCCGGGTTGTGCAGCGAGATGCCGGTCATGCGCCGGGTACGGGCGTTGTACCAACCGATGAAGTCGGTGGCGTGCTTCATGTGTGTGCGCCGCGCGAAGAGCCGCCCGGCATCGGCCTCGTACTCGCCCCAGACCGGATCCTGGGCCTGGGCATAGCCGTAGGCCGACGACGGCCGCCGCCAGGGAATGAAACCCAGCAGCTTCTCGCGCGGCGGCTTCACATGGCTGCGAAAGCTCGATTCGCGCTCGATGATCGCCATCTGGGTGGCGATCGGCGTGCCCCACCTCTCCTGGGAGTCGCGGGCGTAGTCGTACCAGTCCGGCTGCTCGCGGAAGATCTCGCAGATGTTCGTCTGGTTCGCCGGCGGCGCCGGCGCCAGCATGGCGCAGCCAGAGACCATCAGCGGCAGCAGCACCGCCACCAGCCCGCGCCACAGCGGCCCGTGGCGCCGCGTCCCGGTCTCGAGGATCGCTCTCTCACACATCATGATGAAGGGTTCCTGGTATCGGCGGTATCCCATTGATCGGCGGCACATGGCGATTCTGAAGCGGAGGGCAGATTTCACTGCCGTAGCGGGCGGCACGCCAGCAAGACCTGTCGCTTCCTCGCGGACCGTGCGTCGGCCTCTTGCGACACCCGCCCCGCCGCACTAGTCTGGCCGCAACGCCCCTCACCTGCGGCTTACCACATGCCTGCTCAGCCCCCGCCCTCGGCCTTTCACGCCATGCTCACCCAGCGTCAGGGGGGTGCCCTGCTCCAGGAGATCTGGGAGCACTTCCCCGAGCACATGTTCCTGATCCGTGTGGAGCCGCCGGAGCGTTTCGTGGTGGAGGCGGTGAATCCCGCCCAGCAGGCTACTATCGGCTATCCCTGCGTGGGGCTGACCATGGAGGAACTGCTCCCCGACCCCGAGCAGGCGCGCAGCGTCACCGGCCACTACCGCGACTGCCTGGCCTGCAACCACCCCATCCGCTACGAGGAGACCGGCCACTTCCACAAGGAGAACGACGTGCTCCTGCACTGGCTGACCCTGCTGGTGCCGCTGCACGACGAGGAGGGCAACATCACCCACCTGTTCGGCATCTCCCAGAACGTCACCGAGCTGCGCCTGGCACGCCAGGCCCTGGAGGAGCATAACGCCCGTCTCGAGGCGCTGGTGGAGGCGCGCACCGCGGAACTCAAAGCGACCAACGCCCGGCTCGAAGCCCTGGCCAGCCGCGACGAGCTCACCGGCATCGCCAACCGCCGCCAGCTGACCGCCCTGACCGAGCACGCCATGCAGCGCGCCCGCCGCCAGCACGCCCTGTTGGCGCTGCTGATCCTGGATATCGACGGCTTCAAGGGGATCAACGACACCCAGGGCCACCTGGCCGGCGATGCCATCCTGCGCGAGGTGGCCCAGACCCTGACCGAGACCCTGCGCGAGAGCGACCTGCTCGGCCGCTTCGGCGGCGACGAGTTCGTGGCCGTGCTGCCCGACACCCACGCCGAAGACGCCCAGCATCTCGCCGAGCGCCTGCGCGCGGCGGTGGCCCAGCGCTGCGGCTGCACCCTGGGCCTGGGTATCGCCGACTTCACGCCCCACGACGACTTCGCCTCGCTGGTGGAGCGCGCCGACCGCGCCCTGCTGCGCGGCAAGCGGGCCCGGGGCGTCAGGCGCTGATAGGTTTCAGAAGTACCACGACATCCCCAGGCTGAGCTCATGGGCGTCGTCATCGCCCTCCACCCCGGCGCGCAGATCGAGGGTCTTGCCAAGGCTGAAGCGGTGCTGGAGCCGCCAGCGGGTGCGGCGGCCCGATTCGCCCTTGAGGGCATCCACATGCGAGAGCTGCACCAGACTGCGCTGGCGGGTGCCCCAGTGGCTGAGCACGCCGAGTTGCGCCATCGGCGCGACGGGGCCGGCCTGGTGACGCTCGCTGCGCAGCCGGCCGCCGATCATCGCGAACGACAGGTGGCGGCCCAGGCGCTGCGACTTGCCGGCCAGCAGGGTGGCGTGGCCCTCCAGACAGCGCTCGCAATCCAGCCGACCACGCTCGATGCCGGCGGAGGCGTGCCAGGCCACGTCGGGCAGCGCCGGCAGCGGCACGCTGCGCGCGTGCAGGTTGGTGACATGGAAAAACGCGAGACGCCGCAGACGCGGGCCCTCGTCGGTGAGGTCGAGCTCGGTGCGCCCGATCTCCAGCGCGGCATTGGGCATGCGGGTGGCGTTGGCGTCGAGCAGATCGTACTGCAGCGGGCGCAGGGTCAGGCGGGCGGCGCCGCCAAACTCATGGTTATAGAGGCCGGCCACGCTGACCCGCGCCGGCGGCGTGGCCTCGTGCAGCGGCACCTGCTCGCCAGGCGCCAAGGGTTCGCTGCCCGGCGGCAGCGCCAGGCGGGCCTGCAGCAGGCGGCGCTCGATCTCCGCGAGGCCCGGCTCGTCGCCGGTCTGCTCGAGGAAGGCGGCATGGCCCAGCAGGGTATCCAGCACCGCGGCGCGGCGCTGAGGTCTAAGCGCCTGGAACACCGGCGCCTCGAGGTTTAGGCGCTCGACCTCCGGCCATACCGCACTTGCGGCGGCCTGCTCCTCGGGCGCGAGCGCCAGGTATCGCCACTCGGTCTGCAGCCGCCGCGAGGGTACGTGGCGGGTCTCCTCCAGCAGCGGGCGGCCGTCGACCTCGGCCTCGCCGATGGCGCGCACCAGGTCCTCCGGCGCCACCCAGGGGGCGTTGCCGGGGGTGAGGTCCGCCTCCACCACCAGCTCCAGGGTGCGGGCGATACGCGAGGCGCAGTTTTGGGTGAGGAAGAGGTAGTCGAAGTCCTGGCCGATCACCTCGTACAGGTGGGCCACCAGCAGCTCGCGGTCGGCCTCGGGCAGCGCCAGGCGGTAGTGCCACAGGTCGCGCATCTCGCGCTCGGAGTAGAGCGCGGTATTGCGATAGAAGGGGGCGCGGGAGTAGCGCGCCTCATAGCCGCCGAACACCCCCTTGGCCATGTAGGGGATCAGGCCGTCCTCCTCCGGCACATCGGCGCCGAAGTTGAGGCTGGTATCCAGCAGCCGCGTCAGCGACTCGCCCTCCCCGTCCGCGGACGGTTCCAGGTGCAGCATCAGGTGGCCGAAGAAGGAGGCGGGGTTGCCGAGATACCCGGAGGCGAACATCAGCCCCGCCTCGGCGCCGGCGTGTTGGTCGCGCCACGCATCCCACTCCGGGCACTCGGCCACGGGCCAGGTCTCGCCGGTCATGCGGGTCAGCCACAGCGCCCGGGCGGGGAAACGACAGCTGGCGTGGGGCTCGCCGTCACGGGGGGCCTGGCGCAGGGCGGCCAGGGTGGCCTCGAGCTCGACGGCGGGATCGAAGGCGCCGTTATCAGCCAGGAAGAAGGCCTCGCTCAGCACCGCGCTGCGCGGCTCGCGGAACATGCCGTCGCGGTCGAAGTGCAGCAGCGACTGCCACTGGGGATGGTCGTGAAGCGTGCGCTCGGCGGCCTGGGCGCCGGCAACAGGCAGGCACAGCAGGGCCATCAGCGTCACCAGGTGGCGTCGCATGGCGAGATCCTTGCGGGAAGTCGGGATGAGGCTTGTATCGATGCGGGGTCGGACGGTGCCCGACCCCGCGAAACGCTAAAGGCGTTGCCTGGGCAAGCGTTTAGCTGGCGCTGCAGTCCACGGCGGCCTGGTTCAGGCTGGTGTAGAAGCCGTAAGCCTTGTCGGCGTGCGCCTGGTCGGCATAGCCGGCGACGGCGCTGGCTTCCTGCAGATCGGCACGCAGCTGGCTAACCACGCCCTGGCGGGCCTCGGCGCCGCAGTTCATCAGGCCGAGTGCCGCGGTGAGGTGCTCGCCCTCGCCCATGGCGGTTTCCATGGCCAGCTGGTCGTAGGTCTGGTCGACGAATTGGGCGACTTCGACTTCCTTGCTGCTGCAGGTCTCGGGGGAGACGGTGGCGGAGGTCACGGCGGTGGTGCCCAGGTCCCAGATCACGTTGGAGATGGCGGCGGCGGTGCCGTTCTCGTCGAAGATGGCCGCGCCGATGCCGCAGTGCTGCCAGGGATTGATATCATCATTGGTGGCAGCAGATGCAGAGGTAGCGCCCAGCAGCATCAGGCTGCCGGCCAGTGCGGCGGCGGAGACGGTTGCGAATTTCATGCGTTTCAGTTCCCTTGTTTCCAGATGCCGGCCTCGTTCTTCTTGCTACCGGGAGGGGCCGACGACTCCCGATATTCGTTGCACTTTTCTGGAGGGCTCGCCATGGAATTGATGGCCACAGATGGTCCATGCGGCGAGTTCAAGCTCCCTTTGAACCGGCTACAATTTTACACATTCGGATACACGGAATAAAGCGGATTAAGCCATTGGGAAGGCGACAATGGTCGAAGGCTCAGGGAGAGGATCAGGCATCCAGCATGGTCAGTTTATGCGCCCGATTTTGGGGCACATCACCTAGTTGATAAAGCCACGCCTGACTGGGCATCAATATGGGGAGCATGGCGCGGAATGCGCGACGCCACCATCCCTCCCCCGGCTCAGAACTTCGCCTTGCCGTCGATGACGGCCTGAAACCCCGCTTCGGTAATCGGTTGGTTCTGTGCGTCGACCACGTTAGCCCCAAGGCGCGACAGATCCCTGGCCAGTGCCACCAGCCGCACGAGCTGCAGCTTGTTGGGTGAAGAGGAGCGACGATCCTTCAGGATACGAATGCTCAGGCCCTTGATCGGCCACTGGCTGCTATGGTCATTGAACGAAGGCAGGGACGCCGGGGGATAGGCATTGGCGACAAGAATCGGGTTTCGCGGTGAGACACCTGCGATGGTGAACGAGCGGGTCTCGCTCTCGAACACCGCACCCGCCGCCGCCAGCACGTTACCGATGTTCAGGTTCAAGCCTGCCGAGGGACTATCGAACACCACCAGCAGCCCCCAGGCTCCCGATTGTTCATCCACCAGCACCGGGGCCTGCGACGCTTCTCTCGCAACGGTGCCCGCGCCGGCGGGTACGCTCGCCCGGCGGCTTTTCCCCATACCGCCCGGCGGCCACAGGCTTTGTCCGCTCCATAAAAGGTAAACCAGCACCAGGCCGCAATTGAGGCTGATCCACATCGCGATGATGGCGACCAGCAGCAACGTCGTCGTTGTATCCATTGGGCTCTCGTCAACAGCTCCATGTCTTTTCGGAAGGCACCTTGGGCCTCGCAAGGCTCCAGGGCGAAACCAAGCAGGCTAAGTGATAAGCTAAACAAGACGAGAAAGCAATGGATTACATCGTTTTATAACGTATCCATCGATCTACCCAGCATGGCCAGAGTATGCGCCCGCTGCTGGTTCACGGCGTCATCGAGAATGGGCAACAGCCTGTCGTACTCCTTCGGCATCTCGGTCTCCATACCGGTGGCCGCGAAATGATCAATAGTTCGCTGGGTATCATCGATGACGGCTTGAAGCTTATCGATCACCCGCTGATGCTCATCCACGGTCATGTTATCTCCAGAAGCAAGAAACCGGCCCCACGATGGGAGCCGGTTCGTTGAAAACCAAGGGGAAGAGCGCCTTCCCCAAGGTCTGGCGCAAGGGCTTCAGATTAACCCAGCAGAGATAGCACGTTCTGCGGGATCTGGTTGGCCTGTGCCAGTACGGAAGTGCCAGCCTGCTGCAGAATCTGCGCACGAGTCATGTTCGCTACTTCTGTCGCATAATCTGCGTCTTCGATGCGCGAACGGGCGGCAGACAGGTTGGTTTCATTCGTTGCCAAGTTGGTAATAGCAGACTCGAAACGGTTCTGGATGGCACCAAGGTCGGAGCGAAGGCTGTCAACCTGATTCAAAGCAGAATCGATAGACTTTAGAGGGTCAACTACTGCTTGCTCGCCAAGTGTCACTACACCAGTTTCCATATCCACAGTGGCATTATGGTAAGTAGTCTCATCGCCATTTTCATTTTTTACGAAGTAAGTACCATCTTCACCTTTCATCAAGGTGTTTGTGCCCTCATCAAGCTCAGAATTAACTGATGAAAGATCGGTAGTCACTTCTGCAGTGCCAGCAACGGTTAACACATTACCGGATGTAGCTTCTGTATAACCAGTACCAACAGCTACTGCACTGCCGTCTTTTGACCCAAGTACCACTTCACCAGTATCATAATCAATCGTATTATTTGTGCCATCAATTGTCCAAGTGCTGGTTCCATCCGAAACTACAACACCTGCACCAGCATCTTGAGTGTAGACACTAAATGTTGGATTAGCACCATCAGAAGAAGAATAATTGTTGGCAATATCCGCTAATTCAATAACATTACCATCGCCATCTACAAAGCTATCAGATGCCGTTGCAGAAGCGCCTGATGCTGTAGCAGTAGTAGAATTATAGCTCACAGTCCCCGCATCAGTATCGAGCGTGGTGTCATATAAATCTGTGCCAATCTGAGCATACAACTCACCATCATCACCCACGACGAACGTGGCCGCGCCAGGTTCGGCACCACTGTAGGACAACTCCACAGTGGTTGCAGCAACTGCTTCTGTCAGCGTACTGCCATCGCTGCCTACCTCTGACAGAGAATCTGAGCTGACTTGGTTTTTAAGATCAAGATTTTTCAGACCTAGGGTGTTAGCATTAATCTCCTGAAGAGCAACTTCAATATCTTCACCGTCGTTGGCGCCAACTTGGATTTTAATATCTTGATCAGCCGCAAGAACTTTAACACCGTTAAAGTTGGTCTCTCCTGAGATACGGTCAATCTCTTCAAGGCGCTGGGCAACTTCGTCTTGGATAGACTGCAGGTCATCCTGAGAGTTGGTGCCGTTTGCAGCCTGAGTAGACAGTTCACGGATTCGCTGCAGGTTATCGTTTACCTGATTCAAGGCACCTTCAGCAGTCTGGGCGACAGAGATACCGTCATTGGCGTTACGCTGAGCCTGAGCCAGACCGGTGATCTGAGCGGTCATGCGGTTGGCGATGGCCTGACCGGCCGCATCATCCTTGGCGCTGTTGATGCGCAGGCCAGAGCTCAGACGCTCCATGGAGGTCTGCAGGCTGTTCTGGGACTTGGACAGGTTCTGCTGTCCGATCATGGAGGTGATGTTGGTATTGATCACTGACATGGTGTGATTCCTTCCAAGCTGTTGAGGGCTCCAATGGCGGGCCCGCTGCGTGTTTTACCCAAAGGCCCAGCGGGCCTGCCACAACGGCGCCGTTGGCCGTTACTCTCTATAACGGCGGCCGGGGGGAGGACTTTAGGGGAAGATCACCATTTTTTTGCCGCCGGGGGTCGAAAACCTTGACACGGCACAACGCCTGGCGGGGCCTAGCAAGTGGCTAGACGGCATCGCCCCGGCCGGGTGGCCGGGGCGATGGGGTGCGGCGGGAAGGAAGGCTTACTTCTTGCGACCGAGCTGGGCGTCCAGGGCGTCGAACTGCTGGGTGAGGTACTCGCTGGTCTGGTTCATCTGGGCGATCATGGCGTCGAGCTGGCCGAACTGCACGCGGTAGCGCTCGATGGTGCGCTCGATGCTCTGCTCCATGCGGCCATAACGCTCGTCCAGGCGCTCCAGGCGGCCCTCGGCGCCCTCGATGGAGCGATTGACCAGGCCGCTGTCGTCCAGCAGCTGAGAGAG
Source organism: Halomonas shengliensis (assembly GCF_900104135.1). Taxonomy (GTDB): domain Bacteria; phylum Pseudomonadota; class Gammaproteobacteria; order Pseudomonadales; family Halomonadaceae; genus Halomonas; species Halomonas shengliensis. The sequence continues at coordinate 244,788 of NZ_FNIV01000002.1, forward strand.
GGTGCCGTTCACCTGCCCGGCCAGGCCGCCGGCCTCGTCGGCACCGGCGAAGAACTCGCCCAGAGCGGCCATGTTGCCGCTGACCAGCTCGTCCAGAGCCTCGTCATCGAGCTCCAGGGTGCCGTCGCGCTGCAGGCTGATGCCCACCTCACCGAGCATGCGTAGCTCGCCTTCCCCCACCCCGCCGGAGAGCGCGGCGCGCAGGCGGGATTCGATGGTGCGCACGGTGCGGTCACCGTTGAGCTCGCCGGCCTGTCCGCTCTCGCTGTCGTAACTGGTGAGGGTGCCGATGGTGTCCTTGAGCTCGTTGAATGCCTTGACGAACCCTGAGACCGCCTCGCGCACCTTGAGGGTGTCCTGCTCCACGCGCAGGGTATCGGGCTGGCCTTCGGCGGTGGTGGCGTTGAGCGTCAGCGTCACCCCCTGGATGGCGCCCTCCACGGTATTGGAGGCGCTGGTAATGTCGATGCCGTTGACCTTGAGGGCGGCATCCTGGCCGGTCTGAGTGACAATAGCACCCGGCTCTGTCGCCAGGTTGCCAACAACCAAATCCTCGAAGTTGGTGCTATCGATGGACGCCTCGGCTCCGGTCTCCTTAGAGTTCAGCGCCAGGCGATAACCGCTGCCATCGTGGACGATGGAGGCGGAGACACCGGCATCATCGCGGGCGTTGATGGCGTCGCGGATATCCTCGAGAGTGCTGTTAGCAGTGATATCCACCTTGACCACCGGCACATCACCCCCGACGAAGTTCAGCACCAGCTTGCCGGCGCTAGCGTCAAGCGCAGCCTGATCCACGATGGGCTGGTCAGCAGACGCGACGCGCTGAGTGGCCAGGGTGCCGGCGGTGGCCAGTTTCCCCACCTCCACGCTGAAGCTGCCCGGCTGGGCCTCGCTACCGGCCTTGGCGGTAAAGGCCTCGCCACGCACGTTGGCGGAGAGGCTCTGGTAGAGCGAGGCGTCGTTGAGCTTGTCCACGCTCTCCTGGAAGGTGGTGAGCGCGGACTGGAGCCGACCGAAGGCCGAGATGCGCGCTTCCTGCTGCGCCTGCTGCGCCTTGATCGGCTCGAGCTTGCCGCGCTCGGCATCACGCAGCTGATCCAGCAGCCCGTTCAGGTCCAAGCCGGAGCCGATGCCGAGGGAGGAGATGGTTGCCATGGGAATGTCATCCTGTGTCGAAACCCATCACGGGCCTGACAAGGAGTATCGACCAGGCGGAGGGAAACTTTAACCCCTGCCGCCAGCCGTTCAGTTCCCCTGGTTGAGCTGGGCGTCCAGGTTGGCGAACTGCTGGGTGAGGTAGGTACTGGTCTGGTTCATCTGGGCGATCATGCCGTCGAGCTGACCGAACTGGGTGCGGTAGCGGTCGATGGTGCGCTCCACGCCTTGCTCCATGCGGGCGTAGCGCTCGCCCAGGCGCTCCAGCCGACCCTCGGCGCCCTCGATGGAACGCGAGACCAGGCCACTGTCGTCGAGCATCTGGCCCAGGGCTTCTCCCACGCGCCCGGCCATGCCGGTGGTCGCCTCGCCCCCGGCGAAGAACTCGCCCAGGGCGGCCATGTTGCCGCTGACCTGCTCGGAGAGGGCGTCCTCATCCAGCTCGAGGGTACCGTCGCGCTGCAGGCTGATGCCCACCTCGCTGAGCATGCCGATCTCGCCGCCGGGCACGCCGCCCGAGAGCACGCTGCGCAGCCGTGACTCCACGGTGCGCACGGTGCGATCCCCGTTGAGCTCACCGGCCTGGCCGGTCTCTGCGTCGTAGGCGGTCAGCTCGCCGATGGTGCCCTTGAGCTCGTTGAAGGACGACACAAAGCCGGAAACCGCCTCGCGCACCTTAAGAGTGTCCTGCTCCACGCTCAGGGTGGCGCTGCCTTCGGCCTGCAGGTCCAGGGTGACGCCCTGGATCGCCTCCTCCACCTGGTTGGTGGCGCTGGTGATGGCGATGCCGTTGATGGAGAGCGCGGCATCCTGGCCGCCGTTGTCGATCACGCCTTCGACCGCGTCTGCCGGGTCGCTCACCGTGACGGCGGGATCGGTGACGAAGAAGTCGGTCTCGAAGGTCATGCCGGTGACGGAGGCGGCCTCGCCGGTCTCGCTGGACATCAGCGCCAGCCGCGAGCCCTCGCCGTCGTTGATCACGCTGGCGGTGACGCCGACACCCTCCTTGGCGTTGATGGCATCGCGGATATCGCCGAGGGTGCTGCCGCCGGCCACGGTCACGTCCACCGATGTGGGTTCGCCTTCGGGCGCGTTGGCGAACTCGAGGGTCAGGGTGCGTTCGGCGTCGGTGAGCGCCTGATCGGGCTCGGCGACGATGCGCTGGCTGGCCAGGGTGCCGGCGGTGGCAAGCCCGTTGACCTCGACGTTGTAATTCCCCGGCTGGGCACTGGCATCGACGCTGGTGGAGAGAGTCTCCCCACCGCCGCTGGCCGAGAGACTCTCGTAGAGGGAGGCGTTCTGCAGGTTGGCCACGCTGTCGTCGAACTGAGTCATGGCCGACTGCAGCGAGCCCAGGGCCGAGATGCGCGACTCCTGCTGCTGCTGCTGGGCGGCGATGGGCTCGAGCTTGCCGCGCTCGGCGTCGCGGAGCTGGTCGAGCAGGCCGTTGAGGTCGAGCCCGGAACCGATGCCGAGCGAGGAGATGCTAGCCATGACGCACTGCCTTTGGCGGGTGAATGTGTGTCTTGCCCATGGGCATCGGCTGCCCGAGGCCGAACTTTAACATCGATCGTCCCCGGCTCAAGGCGAGGGGCCGGAGGCCGATAGCCCATTCAGCCGATTTTCCACCGACCCACCGAGGAGCCCGACCTTGCCCAGCAACGAGACCATCACCGCCCATGAGCTGCTCTACGATCTGGTGCCCAAGCTCAAGGCCACCGAGGCCACGGTGAGCGATACCCTGACCGCCCGCCTAATGATGACCACCGACCCCGAGGTGCGCGAGCGCCTCAAGACCTTCAAGGCGGAGTTCGAGCTGGAGCGCACCATGATCCGCATGAACCTGGAGCACCTGCTGCGCCGCCACGCCGAGGCGGTGGAGGCGGAGCGCAGCGGCAACGCCGGCGAGAGCCGCCACACCCTGCCGCTGGATGAGCACGAGGCCACCGCCGTGGCCCGGGTGCGCCAGCTCTACCGCCGCGCCCAGGAGCTGAAGCGCTGAGGCTGGGGCCGGCGTAGTTGGCCCCATGCTAGACTGGCAAGACACACCAAGAGGCCCTTGCCATGCGACTGAGCGAACGGGAGCGAGCCATCATCGTGTCGGCACTGAAGCGCCACTTCGGCGATGACTCGCGGGTCTGGCTGTTCGGCTCCAGAGCGAACGACAGCGCGCGCGGCGGCGACATCGACCTTCTTGTCGAGACAAACCTGGCGCAGGGTGATGACATCGTCGCGGCGAAGCTGAATGCGCTCGCCGAGATCCATTGCCAGATAGGCGAGCAGAAGATCGACCTGGTGATCCAGCGGCCCGGCGGACCGCAACTCCCGATCCATCGTGTCGCGCGAGAAACAGGAGTCAGCCTGTGACGACCGATGCCTTCGACGGGGCACTGACGATCTGCGAGCGCCACGCGGAGCGGCTGCGCTGGGCCATGGCCACGCTCGAACCGCTTTTCCCAATCACCCCAGGGGGCCTGGCCGACCTATCCGATGTCCAACTCGCCGTGGTGGACCAGTTCATCATGCGGTTCTCCAAACTTCAGGATGCCATGGGGGCCAAGCTGCTACCCGGTATCCTGGAGCTGACCAAGGAGCCAGGCAGCTTCCCGACCTTTATCGACAAGCTGAACCGTCTCGAGAAGATCGGCGCGATCCCCTCAGCGTCCGAGTGGCTCCAATTTCGCGAGATGCGTAACCAGTTCTCGTATGACTACCCCGATGATCCTGAGATCCAGGCCAGCCTGCTCAACAAGGCCCTCGAACTCTCACACCACCTACTTGCCACGCTCGAGCATGCTCAGGCGTTTTCCGCCCGCTATCGCGACTGAGCCATGTATCGCATCTGGCCTCTGTGCCGTCTGGCGAAGGCGGGAACCCTATAACGATACAATTCTTGTACAACGCGTAAGCTGCGGCTAAACTTTCGCTCAGCACTGTACAAGAACATTACACTATAAGGGTCGCCGTCCATGCTTAGCTCGTTGGTCTCCCTACTCCCCTCGCCGCTACCCGCGTCACGTTCCGCGACTCAGCGGAACCGCCGCCCGCTGGAGGCGGCCCTGCACCAGCACTCCGCGACGGTCACCTTCACGCCCGAGGGGGTCATCACCGAGGCGAGTCCACTGTTCCTGGCGGCGGTGGGCTATCGGGAGAGCTAGGTGGTAGGGCAGCATCACCGCCTGTTCTGCTCGCCGGAGGAGGCGCAGAGCGAGGCGTACCGTGAATTCTGGGCGGCGCTGGCGCGCGGCGAACATCGCGCCGGCACCTTCCGGCGGCTCGGCAAGACGGGCCGGGAGGTGTGGATCGAGGCGACCTACCTGCCGGTGACCGACCGCGCCGGCAAGCGCGTCACCCATGTGGTCAAGATCGCCAACGACATCACCGAGAAGCACAGGGCGATGCGCTCCCAGGCGGCCATGGTGGAGGCACTGGGGCGCTCCATGGCGGTGATCGAGTTCACCCCGGAGGGCGAGATCCTGACGGCCAACGACAACTTCCTGGCCGCCACCGGCTACACCCTGGAGGAGGTGCAGGGGCGCCACCACCGCCTGTTCTGCCGCGAGGCCTTCTACCGCGATAACCCGGACTTCTGGCAGCGCCTGGCCCAGGGCGAGTTCAGGCGCGGCAAGTTCGAGCGGGTCACCGCCACGGGCGAGCCGCTATGGCTGGAGGCCACCTACAACCCGGTGATGGATGCCGGCGGGAGGGTGGTGAGCGTGGTGAAGTTCGCCGCCGACGTGACCCGCGACGTGCAGGCCGCGGAGGCGACCCGCGCCGCGGTGCTCTCGGCCCAGGAGACCTCCACCCAGACCGAGCAGATCGCCAGCAACGGCATGGCGCGCCTGGAAGACGTAGTGCAGGAGTGCGTGGCCTCGGTGGAGGAGATGGGCCAGGCCCGCGAGATCGTCCAGCGGCTGGTGGCGCAGGCCCAGCATATCAACGGCATCACCGAGGAGATCGCGCGCATCGCCGAGCAGACCAACCTCCTGTCGCTCAACGCCACCATCGAGGCGGCCCATGCCGGCGAGCATGGCCGCGGCTTCGCGGTGGTGGCCGGCGAGGTGCGCCAGCTCGCCCACCGCTCGGGCGAGGCGGTGCGCCAGATCGGCGGCCTGCTCGACACCAACGACACCATGGTGGCCCAGGCCAGCGAGCAGATGCGCTCGGCGGTGGCCAAGAGCGAGCAGATCCAGGGCTATGTGACTGAGATCGAGCACATCGTCAGCGAGATCCAGCTCGGCGCCCGCAACGTCACCGCCTCGGTGGATCGCCTCACCGCCGAGCAGGGCGCGGCGTAGGGCTCACGCCCCTCAGGCAGGCTCCGCCACCCAAGGCCGGTTCGCCGCATGGCTCACTCGCGGCGCCGGCTGGCCTGCCCCGTGATCCGCTGCGCCGATGGTAAAGCTGCCCACCGCCTCGGCCAGCCGGTCGGCCTGCTCCTTGAGCTGCTCGGCGGCGACGGTGGACTCCTCCACCAAGGCGGCGTTCTGCTGGGTCACCCGGTCGAGGTCGGCCACCGCCAGGTTGACCTGGCCGATGCCGTCGCTCTGCTCGCCGGTGGCGGCGCTGATCTCGCCGAGCACCTCGGCGACACGGGCCACCCGCTCCACCAGCGCCCGCAGGGTGTCGCCGGCCTGGCGCACCAGGGCGGTGCCACCCGCCACCTTCTGCTCGGAGCGGTCGATCAGCGCGCGGATCTCGCGGGAGGCGTCGGCGCTGCGGGTGGCCAGCTGGCGGACCTCGCCGGCCACCACCGCGAAGCCGCGGCCCGCCTCTCCGGCGCGGGCGGCCTCCACCGAGGCGTTGAGCGCCAGCAGGTTGGTCTGGAAGGCGATGCCGTCCATCACCTTGACGATGGCGGCGATCTGCCCGGAGGCGTCGCGGATCTCCTCCATGGTGTCGACCACCTGCCGCATCTCCTCGCCGCTTCTACCGGCCACCTCGGCGGCGGACTGGGAGAGGCCATTGGCCTCGCGGGCAGAATCGGCGGTGTGGCCCACGGTGCTGCTGATCTGCTCGATGGAGGCGGAGGACTCCTGCAGGCTGGCGGCGGCGCTCTCGGTGCGCCGCGAGAGGTCCTGGTTGCCGTGGGTGATCTCGCCGGCGGCCAGGCGCACCTGCTGGCTGCTGTCGCGGATGGTGCGCATCACCCCCTCCATGCGCGAGACGAAGCGGTTGAAGGCGGCGGCGATCTGCGCCACCTCGTCGCGCCCCGCCTCGGGCAGGCGACGGGTGAGGTCGGCGTGGCCGCTGGCGATGTCGGCCATGGCGTCGCGGGCGGCCAGCAGCCGACGGAAGGCAAGGCGCAGCAGCGCCCCCAGCAACAGCACTGCTCCCAATGCCACCACCAGCAGGGTGACCAGCGAGCTCGAGAGCACGCCGCGCAGGCCGGCGGTGGCCTCGTGGTCGTCCAGTGCTACCACCAGCTGCCAGTCGGTGCCGGGGATGCCCTCGGCGAAGAGCCGCACGGCCTGCTCGCCGAGGGTTGCTGCCAGGGGTGCCTCGCCAGCGGCGAGCGTGGCCAGGCGCTCGGCGTCGAGCGCCCCACCCAGGCGGGCCACCGGCGCAAGCGCCAGCGACGGATCGGGATGGGCGATCAGAGTGCCGTCGGCCGCGACCAGGAAGGCGAAGCTGGCCGGGGTGGGGGCGATGGCGCCCACCGTTTCGATAATGGTGCCGATGCCGACATCGCCGCCCACCACGCCCAGCAGCCGGCCGCCGCGTTCGACCGGGGCGGCCAGGGTGACCACCAGCTCATCGGTCGCCACATCCATGTACGGCTGGGTGACGATGGGGGCGCCGGCCTCCACGGCGGCGCGGTACCAGGGGCGCTCGCGAGGGTCGAAGTCGGCCGGCGCCTGGAAGCCGTTGGAGAAGGTGGTGTCGCCGTCGGCGGCACGCGCCAGGTAGCTCATCTGGAAGTCGCCGGAGGCGGCCAGCTGCTTGAGCGCAGACAGTGGGTCCTCGCCGGGGCCGGGGGCCGGCACCGCCTCGAGCATGGTGGTGCGGGCCTCGAGCCACTGGCCGATGGCCTGGGCGTTGCCACTGGCCACGGCGGCCAGGTTGCCGGCCACCTGGTCGTCGTTGTGCGACTTCACGGTGAGATAGCTGGCGGCGGTGTTGAGCACCAGGGCGAGGACGATCACCGCCACGCTGGCGATGAGCAGGCGGATTTTCAGGGATGTGAACATGGACGCACTCGTGGGTGGAGCGGAATGGGCCGAACGGCGCGCGGGTGCCACGCGCCAGCAGTCGTTGCTCTATCGACCAGGCGCGGCAAGACTTTAGTCTCACGCCCTTCAGCCCGCGGCGGGCGAGCCGATACATCCAGCAGGAGACACCCATGGTGAACCGACCAGGAGGCGCATGAACGACGTCATATCCCCCGAGGAGTACCCGGCCAGCCTCAAGGTCATGGGCGTGGGCGGCGGCGGCGGCAACGCCATCCGCTACCTGCTCGACAGCCATCTGCCGGGCGTGGACTTCATCGTCGCCAACACCGACCGTCAGGCCCTGGGCGCCCTGCCCCAGGAGGTGGCGCTGCCCATCGGGCGAAACACCACCCGCGGGCTCGGCGCCGGCAGCGACCCGGAGGTGGGCGCCCGGGCCGCCGAGGAGAGCCGCGAGGTGCTGCGCGCGCGCCTGGCCGGTGGCGATATGCTGTTCCTGATGGCCGGCATGGGCGGCGGCACCGGCAGCGGGGCGGCGCCGGTGATCGCCGAGCTGGCCCGCGAGATGGGGCTGCTCACCGTGGCGGTGGTGACCCGCCCCTTCACCTTCGAGGGCGCCCGGCGGCGCCAGGCCGCGGACCAGGCACTGGAGGCCCTGGCTCAGGCGGTGGACTCGCTGGTAGTGGTGCCCAACGACCGGCTGCTGCCGGCGCTGGGCCCCAGCGCCTCGATGATGCGCGCCTTCGCCGAGGTCAACGAGGTGCTGCGCCAGGCGGTCTCCGGCATCGCCGAGGTGATCACCCGGCCGGGGCTGATCAACGTCGACTTCGCCGACGTGGCGGCGGTGATGCGCCACCCCGGGCGGGCGCGCATCGGCACCGGTCACGGCCAGGGCGAGCAGCGCGCCCGCGACGCGGTGATGGCGGCCATCGAGCATCCGCTGCTGGAGGCCACCGACCTGGCCGAGGCCGCCGGGGTGCTGGTCAGCATTACCGCCGGCCCGGACCTGACGCTGGAGGAGTTCAACGAAATCGGCGCGCTGGTGGCGGGGTTCGCCGGCGAGGAGGCGATGGTGATGGCGGGCACCGCCATCGACATGGCGATGAGCGGCGAGCTGCGCCTGACCCTGGTGGCCACGGGGCTTGCGGTGGCACGCGCGGCACCGAGCGAGCCCGCGGCGGGTACCCCTGCCAAGGCCACCGCGCGCCATGGCGCCGACGAGCCCAGGCGCCCGGCATCCGCCTCTCGCGGGCCCGCCGAAGAGGACCTGCTGGATATCACTCGCTTCCTCGACGACCTCAAGCGCTGACGCGGCCTGTGCCTCAGCGCCCCGCCGCGTTGGCGGGGCGCCTGCGGGCTGGCACCATGATCATATGGTCAACTCTTCACAAAGTCGTCCGACCGACCGCCCTCGCCTCCCCCTTGCCCCCCTCTTCAAGACGCTGACCCGCCAGCTGCTCTCGCTGCGCGGACGGCTGCTGCTGGGTGCGGCGCTGCTTTGGACCCTGCTCTGCCTGACGCTGCTGGCCTTCGGCTGGCAGTCCGGCACCCTGCTGGTGGACGAGACCAACCGCATGCACCTGCGTTACGAGGCGGAGCTGATTCGCAACGACATCGCCCAGCAGGTGAACCAGCGGCTGACTGCGCTGGAGCGCCTGGCCGGGCGCATCCCCACCCCGGCAGAGGGCGCCCTGGCCCGCCAGGGCGCCGGGCATCTCGAGGGGCTGTTCGACGGCCTGATCCTGGTGGACACCGACAGCCGCATCCTCGATGACTGGCCAGCCGATGCCGGCCGCCTAGGCAAGAACGTCGGCGACCGCCCCTATGCCCGGTTCATGCACGAGGTGAAGCGCCCCCACGTCAGCGAGCCCTTCGTCGGCCGGGTCAGCGGCTCGCCACGGGTGATGATGCTGGTGCCGCTGCGCGATACCCGCGGACGCTACACCGGCTTCGTGGGCGGACTGGTGGACATCGCCGAAGGCCCCTTCTTCGACGGCTTCGACCATTTGCGCCTGGGTGACGATGGCGTCGTGACCATCACCACTGCCTCGGGGCTGCGCCTCTACCAGCCTCGCCAGCGCCGGTCCATCACCCCGGTGGATCGCCAGGGCAGACCCTGGCTCGACCAGGCGCTGGACGGCTGGGAGGGCGAGGCCCAAGGCGCGATGCCCACCGGCGGCGAGGCCCTCACCGCCTATCGTCAGGTCTGGCCGGCGCGCTGGGTGGTGGGGGTCTACCTGCCGATGGAGCAAGCCTACGGCCCGTTGGCGAGACTCATAGAGCGAGTCGGCGACCGTGCCTTCTTGGCCCTGGGCCTGCTGCTGCCACTGGTAGCCTTGCTGCTGTGGCTAACCCTAAGGTCGTTGACTCGCCTGGGGCATCAGATCGGCGAGCTCAAGCGCGGTCAACGCGAGCAGCTGACAATACCCACCCGCATGGGCGAACTGCGCCAGATCATCGACACCTTCAACGCCGTGGAGGGCGAGCGGCGCGACACCCTCCAGCATCTCCACGAGCAGGAGGCGGTGCTGCGCGGCATCCTGGCCGCCTCGCCCCAGGCAATGTTCGTCACCGACACCGCGGGGAGCATCACCTTCGTCAACCCGGCGCTGGAAGCCCTTCTACACCTGGCGCCGCCTGCCCCGGTGAGTCGCCTGGTCGGCCACCTGCACCCCGACGACCGCGAGCCGGTGATGGCGGCCTGGCGGGAGAGCCTCGCCCACCATCGCGACTTCGAGCGCCAGTTCCGCTACCTGGACGAGCAGGGTGCCGAGCGCTGGCTCGACGTGCACGCCAGCACCATCGAGGTGGCGGACGAAGTCATCGGCCTGGTGGGGGTGGTGCGCGACATCACCCAGCGCCGCCACGACGACGCCCTGCGCCGCTGGGAGGCAGAACACGACCCGCTGACCGGGCTGCTCAACCGTCGCGGCTTCGAGCGCCGGCTGGAGGACGCCTTCGCCGACTGGGAGAAGGCCGGCACCCCGGGGGCGCTGGTGCTGTTCGACCTGGACCGCTTCAAGCCGATCAACGACGAGGGCGGCCACGCCCTGGGCGATATCATGCTGCAACGCGTGGCCGAGGCGATCCGCGAGGTGACCCGCTCCAGCGACCACTCCGCACGCCAGGGCGGCGACGAGTTCGCCCTGCTGCTCAACGGCTGCGGGCTCGACCAGGCGATGACCATCGCCAACGCCCTGCGAGAGCGGATCGCTATCAGGGTAGTCGAGCAGGATGGGCGTGCCTGGCGAGTGACGGCGAGCCTGGGGGTGAGTCGCTTCGCGGCGGGGGATACCAGCGCCGCGGCGGCGATCGCCAGGGCCGACGCTGCCAGCTACCGGGCCAAGTCGGCGGGGCGCGATGGCGTGGCCTCGGGATAGGGATAGAGATAGGCAGAGGCCTGAGCGGGGCCGTGCCCCCTCCAGCAGGCATGGGCCCGAGCCGTCAGGCCCAGGCGCAGCGGGTAAGGTAGCGCTGGGCGAACTGCTCAGCGGGCACGGGGCGGCCGGTGAAGAAGCCCTGAATCAGGTTGACGTGGTAGCGCGACAGCGCATCAAGCTGCTCCTGGGTCTCGACCCCCTCGGCCACCACCCGCAGCCCTAGCTCCTTGGCCATGCCGGTCACCCCGGCGACGATGGCGGCGCTACCGCGGCTCTCCGCCAACCCCTGGATGAAAGAGCGGTCGATCTTGATGGTAGTGACGGGCAGCTCCTGCAGGTAGCTCAGCGAGGAGTAGCCGGTGCCGAAGTCATCGATGGCCAGGCGGCAGCCCAGCTCGCGCAGTCCCTCGAGGATCGCCACCGCCTTCTGCTGCTTGTCCAGCAGCACGCTCTCGGTGAGCTCGAAGCCGATCTGCCCGGCGGGAAGGTCATACTCGCGGTAGAGCCGGCGCACCCGGTTGACCAGGTCGGCCTGCCAGAACTCCCGCGCCGAGAGGTTCACCGCGATGCGCGGCGGCGCCAGGCCCTGGCCGAGCCAGCGACGCAGCTGACCGGCGACCAGATGCAGCAGCCGCTCGCCCAGGGGCAGGATCAGCCCGGAGCGCTCGGCGAGGGGGATGAACTCACCCGGCGACACCGGCCCCAGGCTGGGGTGGTGCCAGCGCAGCAGCGCCTCGGCCCCGTGCACCGCACCGCTGTCGCGGTGGATCAGCGGCTGGAAGTGGACCTCGAGTCCTTCACCGGTCTCGGCGGTGTCGCGCAGCGCGGTCTCCAGGCGCAGGCGGTCGGCGTCCTGCTGGTGCATCTCGGCGCGGAACAGACGGTAGGTGTTGCGCCCCTCCTGCTTGGCCTGATACATCGCCGAATCGGCGCAACGCACCAGGCCCGCCGGGCTGGCGGCGTCGTCCGGGTAGAGGCCGATGCCCAGGCTGCAGCCGACCCGGAATACCTGGCCCTCGATGTCGAAGGGCGCGCTCACCGAGTCGATCAGCCGGCGCGCCACCCGGGTCACCTCGTCGAGCTCCTCGACCTCGTTGAGCAGCACGATGAACTCGTCGCCGCTGAGCCGCGCCAGGGTGTCGTCCTCGCGCAGGTGCGAGCGCAGCCGGCGCGAGACCTTGAGCAGCAGCTCGTCGCCGGCGGCATGGCCCAGGGCGTCGTTGACCTGCTTGAAATGGTCGAGGTCGAGGAAGATCACCGCCAGGCGCTTCTCCTGGCGGTGGGCGTGGCGGATCGCCAGCTCCAGGCGGTCATCCAGCAGGCGCCGGTTGGGCAGGCCGGTGAGCGGGTCGTAGTAGGCCAGCCGCCGCACCCGCTCCTCGTTCTCGCGGATATGGGTGATGTCGTTGAACAGGGCGGCGTAGTTGCAGACCTCGCCGGCGTCGTCATGGATGGCGGTGATGGTGAGCAGCTCCAGGTAGAGCTCGCCGCTCTTGCGCCGGTTCCAGATCTCGCCGCGCCAGTAGCCGTGGGCGCGCAGGGTGTCCCACATCTCGCGGTAGAAGGCGGCGTCCTGGCGCCCGGAGGAGAGCATCGCCGGGGTGCGCCCGGCGGCCTCCTCCAGGGTGTAGCCGGTCATCTGGGTGAACGCCGGATTGACGAATTCGATGCACGCCTGCTCGTCGGTGATGATGATGCCTTCGAGTGAAGAGTCGATCACCCGCTCGGCCAGCTGCAGGTTGTGGCGCGACTGGGCCAGGGCCTGGTCGCGCTGCTCCAGGGCGTGGCGCAGGTCCTCGAGGTAGAGGTGCTCGGCGCCGGCCAGCATGTCGCGGAAACCCAGCAGTCCCACCACCTCGTCCTGCTCGTCGAGCACCCCGAGATGGCGCACGCGGTGATCGATCAACAGGTCACGGGCATGGATCAGCGCATCGCTTTCACGCACGGTCAAAAGCGGCCGACTGGCCAGCTCGCCGATCGGGGTGTCGCCGGGATGGCGGGCGACGAAGCGCACCATGTCGCGCTCGGTGAGGATGCCGAGCTCGCGCCCGCCGCAATCCACCACGGCGGCATCGCAGCCACCGCGCTTCATCTGGCGCACCGCCTGGCCCAGGCTCAGCTCGCAGGCCAGCACCAGCGGCCGCGCCCGCATCGCCCCGCTCACTTCGCGCAGGCGCAGGTAAGGCTCCAACCCCTGGTTCAGGGCCACGTCGGTCTGGGTGATGATGCCCTGGGGCCGGCCGTGGTCATCCACGATAAGGAAGTGGCGCCGCTGCTCGCTGGCGAAGCGCAGCGCCGCCTCGCCCATGGGGGTGCCCTGGCGCAGGCTGGCCACCGGCTGGCTCATCACCTCGCCGATCGGCACGTTCAGGGCGGCGGGGTCGTCGAAGTCGATGCTCAGGCAGTCGTGCTCGGTCCAAATGCCGACCGCCTGCCCCTCCTCCATCACCAGCATGGCGCTGCAGCGCCTATCGGCCATTCGCGCGGCGGCCTCACACAGCGGGGTGTGGCGCCGGCAGGTGAGCAGGCCGGTCTGCATGATGCGGTCTACGGGGAGCTCTTGCGTCATGGGGTCTCGTCTGGAATTGGCTTGAGTTAAATCAAGCTAATATGCATGACGGGCCACTCTAACCGATCCTTCTCCCGTTACAACGTCCTACATGACACTTCAATGACGCCGGTCAATGAACAGGGTACTGCCGGTTCGCTTCTTGGCCTGTGCCTTGAGCTCTGCCAGCACGTTGGAAATGTCCAGAGCACTCCGGTTCACCCCGGGGCTAACCGGGTGCAGCGCCATGGAGAGCGACATCAGCGGGAAAGTCACTCGCTGCCCTTGACGGTTATTGGCCTCGATGCCGCCGCGCCGACGATCCGCTTCAGTGTAAAACATGGGCACAAAGCGATCGAAGCGCTCAAGGATCGCCTCGCAGAGCGGCCGACAGCGACCCAGCTCGCCTTCCAACACCAGCATGAAGTCGTCACCTCCCAGGTGGCCAACGAAGTCACCCTCCCCGGCCTGCTCACTCAGCAAGCGCGCCAAGGCCAGGATCATCTGATCGCCCGCCGCATAGCCATAGGCATCGTTATAGGCCTTGAAGTTGTCCAGGTCGCAGTAGATGGCACAGAAAGGTCGCTGGTCAGCCAGACATTCCGCCAGCACCTGCTGGACCGCCTGGTTGCCAGGTAGGCCGCTTAGCGGGTTGGCCTGTCGTGCGCTACGCACCTGCAGCGCCGTGATCTCGCGAAGCAGATCGATGATATGCCCGATCCCTCGATAGCGGCCCAGGGAGTCGACGATGACAAAGTCCTCGGCCAGACCTTCAGGCGCCTCGGTGACACGAGCACTGAGAAGCTCGAGTGGAAGGCGTTCCTCGACCACCACCATCTGGGTGTCCATCACCTCCTCCAGAGTGCGCCGCGCGTAGAGCGAGTGGCTGAAGGGGTTGGCGAAGAGCCCCAACAGATGGGGCTGACGCAGCACGCCGACCGGCCGCCCCTCGTCATCCAGCACCGCGATACAGCGAAGTGCCGGTGTCTCTCGGAAGCGGCTCAGCGCATCCGGCACCCGAACCTTGCGATGTAGCGGGGCCTCATGGCGGCTCAGCATGCCTGCGGTAAGGTGCAACGTCCCCTGGGTCTGACGCGCAGACGGCTGCGTGTCGTGACTTGCTTGATCAGCGTCTGGCAGATCCAGACGCCGTGGTGGCTCCAAGGCCGGTCGAGCAAAGCGATATCCCTGCAACAGCTCACCTCCCAACTCATCGAGGCAGCGGTGCTCCCCGTGAGTCTCGATTCCCTCGGCGATGACCTGACAGCCCAAGCCCCGTGACACATCCAACAGAGAGGCAAGAAACTGCCGTTTGTTGGGATCCCGGTCGACATCCTGTACGAAGTGCCGATCGATCTTGACGAAGTCGGGGGTCAACTCGGACCAGTGCCGTAGACCGGCATATCCCGCTCCGAGATCGTCGATCGCCACCCGGAATCCCATGCTTCGATAGTGATCCACGGCCTGACGCATCACCTGATAGTCGTGGATCGGTGTGTGCTCTGTTAACTCAATCACCACCCGCTCGCAGGAAAGACCGGCAAGCGCGAGATAGCTGGCGGTGAGCCCCTCTCGAAAATCCTCCTGCACCAGCGACAATGGCATGACGTTGAGAAATAGCAGGCCGTCGAGACCAAGCGCCGAAAAGCGCTGGATGGCCAGGCGTCGGCACAAGAGATCCAGCTCCACCAATCGCCCTGCTCTCCCGGCCGTATCGAACAACGTCATGGGGGAATGCAGCGGGGAATCCGAGGGGCCTCGGATCAGCGCCTCGTAACCGAAGATCTCCATCCGCTGACCATCGACGATCGGCTGGAAGAGCGGCACCAGGCTTTCCGCAGCCAACACTTGCTCCAGCTCCTCGACAAGAGGGTCAACCGCAGCGACGCGCACCTCGCTGGACTCCCACATCACCGTCATGCCGCCAGCGACTCTTTGGGCTCGCGCTCCTCATCCTCAGCGCGGGTCAATTGTGAAGCGTCGGTAGCGACCGACTCAGCATCATCGGTCGTGTTGCGCGGGGTACAGGCAACATCCTCGCTGAGCACGAAGCGACCAGCGAACGCCTGCATGAGTCCGGCCTCCTCTTCCAGCAGCGCCGCTGTCACGGAAGCATGCTCCACCATGCTGGCGTTACGCTGAGTGACATCCTCCATCTGCCCTACTGCCTGATTGATCTGCTCGAGTCCCTGCTGTTGCTCATCAGCGGCCAGTGCGACGTCGCCACTCAGCTGACTGACGCCCTGGATCGCTTCGATGATCGCCGCCATGTCGGACAAGGCCTTGTCCGAGAGTCGGCCACTTCGATTCACGCTATCCTGAACAGACTCACTTAGCTGTCGAATCTCATGGGCAGCATCAGCAGAGCGCGATGCAAGCTCGCGCACCTCGCTGGCCACAACAGAGAACCCTCGTCCAGCTTCACCGGCCCTCGCCGCCTCCACCGAGGCGTTAAGCGCCAGGATGTTGGTCTGAAAGGCGATGCCATCCATCAACCCCAGAATCTCATCGATGCGCTGCGCGCGGCTTCGCACCTCATCAAGGGTGTCGGTGAGCTCCTGGACGCCCTGGCTACCGTGACGCGCCTTGTCGCTGGCAGCGACAGCCAGTGCATCCACCTGGCGAAGATGGTCAGTAGTAGTGCCCACCGTCGCCGTCAGTTGCTCGAGTCCCGTGGCGGTCTCGGAGAGCGATGCCGCCTGCTGCTGTGTTCGTGTGGCAAGCTCCTGGCTGGAACGCGCCATACCATGGGCACCCTCGGCCACCTGGTCACTGCTGGCCCGCAACCGCTCGACGGTGGCGGCCAACGCCCGACGCATGGCATCGAGCTCCGAGAAGAGTTGGCCGATCTCGTTGCGAGCACGAAACACAATCGGCCTGGCGAGGTCGCCCTCTGCCATGGCATGGAAGTGTCCGGCAAGACGGCGAAGTGGGCGCAGCACGTTGACCTGGACGCCCCAGATCACCACCAGCACGTTGGCGAGCGCCAGCAAGAGACCAATCACCAAGGCCCACGCTAACCATGAGGAGAGGGTAGCGAAGCCCTGAGCCTGGGCCTCTCCGGCGGCGGCGCTGCGCGCGAAATAGGCATCGGCCGCCTGCATGAAGTCATCGCGATAGTCAGCGACTCGAGACTGCCCGGAGCCATAGCCGGTGACATCGCCCTCTTCGAGCATCATCAGCTGCAACGCCAAGCCGGTATCCAGCAGGGTACGAAAATGCTGGCTCAGTACCGCCACATCCTCACTTTCTTGAGGCTTCGCTTCCTGTGGCTCACCCACTTGTTCAGGGACAGCCATGGCGCGAAAGGTCTCGAAGGCGGCCTGCGACTCCTCGAGGTGGATCGTGGCCTGCTCGAGCACCGGCCCAGGCCGGTCAAAGGAAGGACTGCGTAACAGCTGGGCGGCGCGGTCCATCGCCACCTGGGCGCGCAGACTCTCGAGGTAGGCGCGGTTCAACGCCTGGTTCTGGGTCACCTGGAAGCGACGCAGTTCATCGAACGCCTGCTGCCCCTGATGGTTGGCGAAAAGGCCCAATGCACCGATCCCCAGGATGAGCATGGCAAAGGCCGCCAACACCAGAAACCAACTGAGTCGCACCGTGAGTCGATCGAGAAGCCGCATGGCCCAATGTCCCTGTCGCAAGATGGTGGCCAGCCATAACCTGCTGGCCATTAGGCAAAAGGGTTATATCAGGCTTTTATGACATTCCCACGACGAGTCGATCTGGCTGGCTTATCCATCGCCAACCCCAACGCCGTCCAATCACGGCGTCGAGGCCAGTCGGAGAGCCAGGTGGGTAGCGACTCGGCAGGCATGGGCCGGGCAATGCCGTAGCCCTGGGCCCGGACACAGCCCAGCGCCAGCAGCGCGCGGGCATGCTCGAGGCTCTCCACCCCCTCGGCCAGCATCGGGCGACGGAAGCGGTTGGCCATGAAGATCACGCTCTCGACGATGGCCATGTCGTCGGGGTCGCTGAGCATGTCACGCACGAAGCTCTGGTCGATCTTGATCAGGTCGACAGGCAACTGGCGTAGGTGAGTCAATGATGAGTAGCCGGTACCGAAGTCGTCGATGGCGAAGTCGATCCCCAGGGTCTGGCAGTCGCGCATGGTGGCCAGCGCCGCCTGCAGGTCGCCCATGGCGGCACTCTCGAGCACCTCGAGCTTGAGCCGGGTGGCGGGCACCTCGGGGTAGCGGTCGAGCAGGCCGGTGAGGCGCTGGACGAAGTGCCCCGAGAGCAGGTGGGCAGGGCTGATGTTGACGTGCACCGGTAAGGTAACCCCGGTGCTCTGCCATACCGAGAGCTGCTTGAGGGCGGCCTCCAGCACCCACTCACCAAGCAAGGTATCGAGGCTCACGCCCTCCACCAGGGGCAGGAAGTGGCCCGGGGCGAGCAGTCCCTCCTCGGGGTGCTGCCAGCGAACCAATGCCTCGACGCCGATCACCCGGCCGTCGAACATGTCCACCTGGGGCTGGTAATACAGGCGTAGCTCGTCCTTCTCGATGGCCTGACGAAAGCGGCGCCGCTGCGCTTCACGCGCCTGGAGTTCGCGATCGAAACGTGGGTCGAAGACGTGGAAGGTGTTGCGGCCGCGCTGCTTGGCACGGTGCATGGCCTGGGTGGCATGGCGCAGCAGCACATCACCATCGGCATCGTCCTGGGGGAAAAAGGTGACCCCCAGACTCACGGTGATCTGCAGCGCCTCGCCGCGCAGGAAGAAGGGGGCCGCTAGCGCGTCGAGCAACCGGGAGAGCACCGCCTCGTCGGCCCCCTGCTGGAGGATCAGGGCAAACTCGTCTCCGGCGATACGCGCCAGGATATCGTCACCATGGACCAGGTGACTGATGCGCTGAGCCAGCAACGCGATCAGGCTGTCGCCCATGTCTTGGCCGTGACGGTCGTTGATCGACTTGAAGTGGTCGACGTCGAGCACACCGAGCGCCACTCGAGCGCCGCGCCGCTTGGCATGCTCCAGCGACTCGTTGAGCAGCTGACTGAGTAGCTCACGGTTGGGCAGCCCGGTGAGGGCATCGAAGTACACCTCACGGCCGGTCTTACGCCCCGAGGCGGCCAGCGCCGCCAGGTCGGAAAGCACCACCAGGTGGTGACTGGGCTGGCCACGGTCGTCACGCAGCCGCGACACAGAGAGGATCGCCGGGGCGCTGCGACCCATACGGTTGCGATAGGTGAACTCCGCCTTAACGTGGTCCCTGGAATGCAGCATCTCCCAGGGGTCCGTGGTCAGACGGCTCTGGTCGAGCAGCTCGCGCACACACCGCCCCTTCAGCCACGAGGGCTCAACGCCGGAGAGCTCGGCGAAGGCAGTGTTCGCAGCCAACACCTTGAGCTCGGCATCGGCGATCAACATTGCCTCCCCGGCCTGATGGAAAGCGGACTTGATCAGACTGGCTGGCATTCGCTGTCCACCACGATGCAGTTTCGACCCGCCTTCTTGGCGCGGTACAGGGCGGCATCGGCCCGCGCCAGCAGGGTGTCGGTACTATCCCCCGCCCGGTACTGAGCAATACCAGTGCTAATGGTCACTGCCAGACCATTCAGACGCGCCTCCTGGATCTGGTGTCGCAGGCGCTCGGCGAAGACGTTGGCCCCCTTGAGCCGGGTATCCGGCAGCAGGATGGTGAACTCCTCACCACCCCAGCGACACAGGATGTCGGTGGTACGCAGGGTATTCGCCACCCGCTCGGCGAGACGCTTGAGGATCGCGTCGCCGACGTCATGGCCGTGGCGGTCGTTGACCTGCTTGAAGTGGTCGATATCGAACAGCAGCAGAGTGAACGGCTCGTCGTCCAGTTCCGCCTGCTCGATGGCGTGACGCAGCGCGGCGTCGAAGGCGCGGCGGTTGAAGGCCCCGGTGAGGTGATCGCGGGTCGCCTGACGCTCCAGCTCGTCCTCCATACGCTTGCGCTCGGTGATGTTGTGGAACACCGCGACGAAGTTGCGGATCTCGCCGTGATCGTCACGCACCGCGGTGATCGACTGCCACAGCGGATAGATCTCGCCGAACTTGTTGCGATTCCAGATCTCGCCCTGCCAATGCCCACGGCTGAGCAGGGAATTCCAGAGCCGCTGGTAAAAGTCAGGACCGTGCCGGCCAGACTTGAAAATCTTCGGCGTTTCGCCCAGCACTTCCTCCTCACGATAACCGGTAATATCGGTGAAGGCCTGGTTAGCGCGCTCGATGCGCATTTCAGCGTCGGTGATCAGAGTCGCCTGGCCAGTCTCGAAAGCCGTGGCAAGCAATTTGAGCTCGCGCTCCTGCCGGCGGCGCTCGGTGATGTCCTCCTTGACCGCCACGAAGTTGACCACCTGCCCCCGATCGTCGCGCACTGGAGTGATTACCTCGGCCTCCCAGTAGCGCTCGCCGTTCTTGCGTCGGTTGAGGAGCTCACCGCGCCACACCTCTCCGGCGTTGAGGGTCTGCCACAGCTGACGATAGACCTCCGGTGCGGTCTCGCCCGACTGGATGATCGCCGGCGTCTTGCCGATAAGCTCTTCGCGGGCGTACCCGGTGACATCCAGGAAGCGCTGGTTCACGTACTCGATGCGTCCCCTGACATCGGTGATCGCGATGGCGACCGGGCTCTGCTCCACGGCGATGGAGAGCTGGTAGAAGCGCTGGCGCAGGGAGGTGATGTCGGTGCATCGGCAGGCGGCGCGGTCCTCCACCGCCTCCTCGACGGATGGCATCTCACTCACAGGGTTCTCCCTAACCACGGCTGATGCCCAGGGCGGTACCGCCAAGTGGTCTCATGAAACGGCATGCTCCCTCCCTCTTGTTGTTTTACCGGGCCTGGATGGCGAAACAGAGTAGCGCAGAGAGACACTTCGCCTCTGCGCTGACAGCCTTCAGTGACATTAACTTGATCTATATCAGGAAATAACGATATCAAGTGTATATCCATGTAGAAGTATTGTCTAGGTTTTAAAGTCGCCTCCTCTCCCTTCATGCACGCTGGTTTTGATGCAGATCAGATCTTGGTTCAGCTCTTCCTTGATTGACTAAAGGCGAAGCCAGCCTTGCCGATAGCCGGGGCAGGCAGGCATCACACGATCCCGACAACAGACGCTAACAACCGGTCGCCACCTCCCCTGCCCCAAACATCCAAACGCACTATCGGTCGGCCCCACACAGGGTCAGGAGATACCGGAATGTCAAAGCTGTTGAATCGAATCCCAATGGGCTGGAAGTTCGTCCTCGCCCTGGCCCTACCCCTGCTGGCGATGATCTGGTTCGCCGCCAATGGCATCCTCGAGCGTCAGCGTATCGCGACCGATATGGCTGAGCTGGAGCAGCTCACCCGTCTCTCCCAGAGTGCCGGCAACCTGGTCCACCAACTGCAGCGAGAGCGTGGCATGTCGGCGGGCTACATCGGCAGCAACGGCGAGACGTTTGGTAACCGCTTGAGCAGCCAACGACCGGCCACCGACCAAGCCCTCTCTGCGTATCAGGCTACCCTGTCCCAGCTCGATCTCGCCGCGCTTGGCCCCGAGCTGGCAGCCATGGTCGAAAATGTCGAAGTGCGCCTGTCAGAGACCCGCACACTACGTCGTCGCATTGATGCACTTGAGGTCGAGGCCCAGGAAGCGGTGACCCACTTCACCGGTCTCAACGACACATTGATCGGCATGGTCGGAAAGACAGCCCACTTCACCGATGACGCCGATATCTCACGTCGACTGGGAGCCTATTTCATGCTTTTGAAGGCCAAGGACCTGGCAGGCATTGAACGTGCCTTGCTCGCCAACGCTTTCAGCACCAACCTCATGCGCACCGCTACCCACCAGCAACTGCTGTCGATGCAAGCCAAGGAAGCGGCTCACCTAGACTCCTTTGAAGCGCTGGCCAATACCGAGATGGCCAAGAGTCTCACCACCATTCTGGAAAGCGAGGTCGTCCAGAGGGTCGCGCCACTGCGTGAAAAGGCCATTACCCTGGGCGTCGCAGGTGGCTACAACATCGACCCACAGCAGTGGTTCGATTGGCAAACAGCCAAGATCGACGCCCTCAAGGGGCTCGAGGACAACGTCTCGGCCGGGATCCTCGCCTCGGCCAGCGAGCTTCGCCGCTCCGCTAACCAGGCCCTGACCGCCTATCTGATCGTCGCCGGCCTGACCGCTGTGCTCGGCATCGCGCTGGCGCTGCTCACCGTGCGCAGCCTGCTGGGGCCGCTCTACCGCAACCTCAAGGATATCCAGACGCGTGGCGGCGACCTGACCCGGCGCCTCGAGGTCCCCGGCAGCGACGAGCTCTCACGCCTCTACGCCGCCTTCAACGATGCCTCCGAGGAAACCGAGTCGCTGGTCGGCAACATCCAGCGCAACGCCCTCTCCGTGGAGGTCGCCAGCGGCGAGATCGCCCAGGGCAACCAGGACCTGGCCCAGCGCACCGAGGAGCAGTCTGCCTCGCTGGTGGAAACCGCCTCCAGCATGGAGCAGATCACCGCCACCGTGCGCAACACCGCCGACAACGCCCGCCAGGCCGAGACGATGACCGCGGAGATGAGCGGCCAGGCCAGCGAGGCCAGCCAGGTCGCCGGCCGCGCCAGCGAGGCGATGCAGCAGATCCACGCCGCCAACCAGGAGGTGACTTCCATCGTCGAGGCGATCGACAACATCGCCTTCCAGACCAACCTGCTGGCACTGAACGCCTCGGTGGAGGCCGCCCGCGCCGGTGAGCATGGCCGCGGCTTCGCGGTCGTGGCTCAGGAGGTACGCAAGCTGGCAAGCCGTAGTGCCGAGGAGGCCGAGCAGATTCGCCGCCTGATCGACAACAACGTGGCGCGCATCAACGAGGGCGAGGCCCTGGTCCAGGGCACCAGCACTACCCTCGAGGCGATCACCCGCAAGGTGGAACAAGTCGCCGACCTGGTGCGCGACATGTCCGCGGCTACCGGCGAGCAGTCCGCCGGCATCGAACAGATCAACCAGGCGGTGGCACAGCTGGAGGAGGTCACCCAGCAGAACGCCGCCCTCGTCGAGCAGGTGGCGTCGGCAAGCCGCTCTCTGGACGACCAGGCCGGCGACATGGCCAAACTGGTCGGCCGCTTCACGGTCTCGGGTGGCGGCGAGATGGTCTGGCAGGCGCCGAGTCAACAGCGCCAGCACGAGCCTGCCTGATACCCGGAAGCATGGAAATGCCCTGCCCCAGGCACACCAGGGGCAGGGCATCGGCGTCAGCGACGGGTCAGAAGCTGGCCCACTCCAGTTCCTCGCGCTCACCGCCGGCAAGCGCCGGGCGAGATGGCCGGTGCGCCTGAGCGGCCGCGGGTTCCCGGGCATGGAGGGCACGGTTCAACATCTGCCCGCTATCCGATAGCTGGAAGGCCGCCATGGCGCTCATCAGCTGCTGGGCATGCTGGCGAAGATTCCCCGCGGAGATGGCACTCTCCTTGACTAGCCCTGCGTTCTGCTGGGTCACCTGATCCATCTCGGCCACCGCGCTTCCCGCCTCCTGGACGCCGGCGCGCTGCTCGGCGCTGGCGTTGCTGATCTCCTGCATGATCTGGCTGACGCGCCCGATCGCCGCCACGATCTCCTCGGTGGCCTGGCTGGCCTCGGCGGCGCGCTGGCTGCCCTGCTGGACCCGCTCGCCATTGCGTTGGATCAGCTCGCTTATCTCGCGGGCGGCGTCGGCGCTGCTCTGGGCCAGCTTGCGCACCTCGGAGGCCACCACCGCGAAGCCGCGGCCATGCTCACCGGCGCGGGCGGCCTCCACCGAGGCGTTCAGCGCCAGGATATTGGTCTGGAAGGCGATGCTGTCGATGGTGGAGATGATGCTGGCGATCTCGGTGGAGCCCTCGTCCAGCTCCCGCATGGTGCGGGTCATATCGTGCACCGCCTCGCCCCCCTGCCTGGCGGTGCCGCTGGCGCTGGCCGCCTCGCGGCTCGCCTGCTCGGCGTTGTCGGAGTTCTGATTGACGGTGCCGTTGAGCTCCTCCATCGCCGCGGCCGTCTGGGTCAGGGCGCTGGCCTGCTGCTCGGTGCGTGAGGCCAGGTCATTGTTGCCCGCGGCGATCTGTTCGCTGTTGCTGGCCACCGACTCCGCGGCGGCGCGAACCTGGGCCACGATGCCCTGCAGCTGGCGCGCCATGCCCACCTGGGCCGCCATGATGCTGCGGGTATCGCCCTTGCGCAGATGCCCCTCGGTGGCGAGCTCGCCACGGCCGATGGCCTCGGCGAAGGCCTTGACCTCATGGGGCTCGGCGCCCAGCTCGCGAAGCAACTGCCGGGACAGCAGATAGGCGATGAGCCCGCCGATCACCAGGGCGGCGAAACACAGGCCCAACATCAGCATCTGGAAGCCGGAGGCGGTATCCCGAGCGCTCGCGGTATCGCTGGCGGTCGCCGACTCCTGGTAATCGATGAAGGCATTGATGTCATCCAGCCACTGGAAGAAGGCCGGACCGGCGGCACTCAGCAGCACCTCTCGCGCCCCTGACACATCCCCCCGATCACGGGCGGCGATGATCTCGCCGGCCAGGGCATTGGTGCGCCCGGCCTGCGCATCGATGGTATCCAGCAGGCGTCGCTCGTCCTGGCTGGCGGCGTTTGCGGCCAGGGAATCGGCCATGCCCTGGCTGGCCGCGCGATAGTTGTCGGCAAGCGCTCGGTAGTCCGCCTGCAGCCGATCCAGCTCGGCTGCCTGGGTGACCAGCGTCATGTCACGCAGCAGGATGGCGCGATCGTGGACACTCCCCCGCCAGTCGATGGCATGGCGCAGCTTGACGCCGTTGACGTCATTGATGGTGGTGAGATTGCGGTCGATCCGGTTGACCTGATCGATGCCGACCACGGTCAGCAGCACCATCAGGGCGAGCACGGCGGAGAAGCCGGAGAGGAGTCGGGCGCGGATGCCCAGGCGAGCCAGGGAGGCGAAAAGCGTGCGCATGGTGGAATTGTCCTTGTTCGGTACGTCGGTGAGGGCTACCCGGGTGGCGGCACCTCCGCTGTCGAGGACAGCGTATGACTTATATAATAATTGTACAATAAATAAATTCTTGTACAGGTGTGCTCGATACCACACGGTCCCCCTTCGCTCGGCCCACACTCCTGGGGCAACACAAGCCCAGGATGGAGAACAAGGACGGAGAACGAGGGCAGGCACCACGCGACATCCCGCTACCACCATCTGGCAGCGGGACTGTAGGGGGAGCAAAGGGGAGGGAAAAAGGAGAGTCAGAGCGCCGGCTCAAGTTACGGCGGCAGCGGCCGATACAATAGACGCAATCCTTGTGCGACACCGCGCCGATCAGGCGTGAACAAGAGAAGAACAAGGGAGTACCACGATGACGTCACCGCTTGCCGATGCCACCGCCGCTGCGCCCTTCGGGGGCGTCCACGAATTGCCACCCCACCAGCGCCTCGACAGCGTGCTGGCGCAGCTACCCAACCCGGGCGGCGCCATCGCCCAGGGCAGTGCCGGCGGAGACGCCATCAGCCAGGAGGCACTGGTCGCCCCGATCGCACGCATCAACGAAGTCATGCGCGCCTTCGGGCTGGAGTTCGAGCTGTCGGAGGCCGCCAACCGGCCGATCACCCGAATCGTGGACCGCGACAGCGGCGAGGTGATCCGACAGATTCCCGCCGAGGAAGTGCTGCGGGTGGCGGAACGGCTGGAGGAGCTGACCGGGCGGTTGATCCACCAGCAGGCGTGATCACACCTGCATGTTCATGATGTCCTTGTAGGCGGTTACCAGGCGGTTGCGTACCTGGGTGCCCATCTCGCTGGCGATGCTCGACTTCTGCATATCGAGCATCACGTCGTTGAGCTCGACCCCGGGGGCACCGGCCTGGAAGGCCCGGGCGGTGTCATCCGCCTTGAGCTTGAGGTCGTTGATACGGTGGATGGCATCCTGAAGCTCGCCAGCGAAGCCACCGGCACCGACGCGGGTGTCCACCTGCTGGCCAGCGCCGGCCTGGCCCGAGGCCTGGACGGCCAGGGACTGCATCTGGGAAAGGGCCGATTCGATTGCGGGCGCGCTCATGGCAACACCTCCAAGCGGGATTCATGAAGTCGAGCGCCAGGCTACCAGCCCACTCCATTCGACCAAGCGGGCAAATGCCCGACAAAAGCGGGGCTTTTCTCCCCTTTGGGCTTGCCCGCCGCCCGGATAATGGCGTCCATCCACAGTACCGCCCGCAGCCCCGGGTGGTCCCATGCGATGAATGGACGCAGCAGATGCCCTCTCTTCCCATTTCATGGGTCGTGATGCGCACCACTTCTGGTGCCACCCCGACCGGAGGCGTGCATGAGTAACGGCGCCTCGGCCACAGACAGCCAGCCCCGCCAGGGCGCGGGAGGCGTCTCGCGCGCGCTGGAGCGGCTGCGCGGCAACCCCATGGTGGCCCTGCTGATCGCCGGGGCGGCCACGGTGGCCATCGTCGTGGCCCTGCTGATGTGGGCAAGCAGCCCCGACTACCGCGTGCTCTACAGCAACCTCAGCGAGGCCGACGGCGGCCGCATCATCAGCGAGCTCGACAGCCGCGGCGTGCCCTACCGTTTCAGCCAGGGTGGCCAGGCGCTACTGGTGCCCGGCCAGCAGGTGCACACCCTGCGCCTGCAGCTCGCCGAGCAGGGGCTGCCCCAGGGCGGCAACGTAGGGCTGGAACTTATGCAGGACCAGGCCTTCGGCATCAGCCAGTTCGCCGAGCAGATCAACTACCAGCGCGGCCTCGAGGGCGAGCTGGCGCGCTCCATGGAGTCGCTGGGCCCGGTGGAACGGGCCCGCGTGCACCTGGCACTGGCCAAGGACTCAGTGTTCGTGCGCGACCGCGAGCCGGCCAAGGCCTCGGTGGTGCTGACCCTGCAGCCCGGGCGCACCATCGGAGAAGGACAGGTCAGCTCCATCGTCCATATGGTATCGAGCAGCGTGCCGGACCTGGCCGCCGATGCCGTGACGGTGGTGGACCAGAACGGCAAGCTGCTGACCCGCAGCGAGGGCAACGGCCTGGGCCTCGACGGCACCCAGCTCGAGTACATCGCCGAGGTGGAGCGCTCCTACCAGCGGCGCATCGAGTCGATCCTGGCACCGATCCTGGGCATGCGTAACGTCAAGGCCCAGGTGACCGCCGACATCGACTTCGCCCAGCGCGAGGAGACCGCCGAGCGCTATGGCCCGAACCAGGCCCCCAACGAGGCGGCGGTGCGCAGCCACCAGTCACGCCTCACCTGGCGGGGCGATGAGGAGCTGGCGGGCGGCATTCCCGGCGCCCTCTCCAATACCCCGCCCGGTATCGCCGCCTCCCCGGTGGAGGCGCCCGCCGATGCCGAGGGCGAGGCGGCTGCCGACGCCGATGATGAGGCGAACGACAATGCCGGCACCGACGCAAGCCTCGACCGCGACCATGTGGTCAACTATGAGGTGGATCGCACCGTCTCCCATGTACAGTACCGCCGCGGTGAGGTGGAGCGCCTCTCGGCGGCCGTGGTGATCAACTACCGCGAGACCACCGACGAGAACGGTGAGTCCCAGGCGGTGCCGCTCAGCGACGAGGAGCTCTCCCAGCTCGAGCGCCTGGTGCGCCAGGCCATGGGCTTCTCCGAGGCACGCGGCGACGAGATCGCCCTGGTCAACAGTCCCTTCGCGGTTGACGAACGCGAGGCGGAGCCGCTGGAGTGGTGGCAGCGCCCCGAGATTCAGCAGCTGGCCTTGAGCGCCGGCCGCTACCTGCTGATCGGCCTGGCGATCCTGCTGCTCTACCTGCTGATCCTGCGGCCCTTCATCAAGCGGGCGACGGCGACGCCGGCCCCCGCGCCGCAGCAGCCGGCGCCCACGGTCAGCGCCCGCGTGGGAGACGACGAGGAACGCGAGGACGAGCGCGAGGAGGAGGACGATGCTGACTCCACCTACGCCAAGCCGCGCCGGCGCCGCAAGGCCACGGCGTATGAACAGAACCTCCACGAACTGCGTGAGATGGCCCAGGAGGACCCCCGCATGGTGGCCATGATCGTACGCGGCTGGATGAACAAGAATGAGTAGGCTCCAGGAAATGGGCGGCGTGCGCCGCAGTGCCATCCTGCTGCTGGCCCTGGACGAGGACAGCGCGGCGGAGGTGTTCAAGTTCCTATCGCCCCAGGAGATCCAGCAGATCAGCATGGAGATGGCCAACCTCGACCAGGTCTCCCATGACGAGATGCGCAAGGTGCTACAGGCCTTCAGCGACGAGACCGAGGAGTTCATCGCCCTGAACCTGAACTCCAGCGACCATATTCGCTCGGTGCTGACCAAGGCGCTGGGCAGCGATCGCGCTAGCAGCCTGATCGAGGACGTGCTGGAGACGCGTGGCAGCGGGTCGGGCATCGACGCCCTCAACCTGATGGAGCCGTCGATGGTCGCCGAGCTGATCCGCGACGAGCACCCCCAGATCATCGCCACGGTGCTGATCCACCTGGAGCGCCACCAGGCCGCCGACGTCATGGCGCTGCTGGACGAGAAGCTGCGCAACGACGTGGTGCTGCGCATCGCCACCTTCAGCGGCGTGCAGCCCGCCGCCCTGCAGGAGCTGACCGAGGTGCTGACCAACATGCTCGACGGCCAGAACCTCAAGCGCAGCAAGATGGGCGGCGCGCGCACCGCCGCCGAGATCCTCAACCTGATGAATACCAATCAGGAAGAGGCGGCCATCGAGACGGTGCGCTCCCACAGCGAGGACCTGGCCCAGAAGATCATCGACGAGATGTTCCTGTTCGAGAACCTCATCGACCTCGACGACCGCAGCATCCAGATCATCCTCAAGGAGATCGATACCAACTCTCTGGTGGTGGCGCTCAAGGGTGCCCCCGAGGCGCTCATGGACAAGTTCATGCGCAACATGTCCCAGCGCGCGGCGGACCTCATGCGCGAGGATATGGAGGCGCGCGGACCGATCCGCGTCTCCCAGGTGGAGGCCGAGCAGAAGACCATCCTGCAGGTGGTGCGACGCCTGGCCGACGCCGGCGAGATCGTGCTGAGCGGCGGAGACGAGACCTATGTCTGACGCCTCCCGTTTCGACCCGGGCGGCCAGCAGGGCCCCTGGCAGCGTTGGGAGATGGGCGAGCTGCGCAGCCCGCGCGCCGCCGCGCGCCATGCCGAGGCGGCAAGCGTCGACCCCGCTGCGGAGGCACAGCGCCGCGAGCAGTCGCGGCGTCAGGCGGAACTCAGGGCGCTGCGCGAGCGCGCCATGGAGGAGGGGCGCCAGGCTGGCTACCGGGAAGGGCTGGAGCAGGGCCACACCGAAGGGCTGGAAAAGGGCCTCGAGGAGGGCCGCCGCCAGGCCCAGGAGGAGCTCGAGGCACGCAAGCGCGAGGTACTGGCCCCGCTGGGCGAGCTGGCGCGTCAGTTCGGTGAAGCGCTGGACACTCTGGATGACACTATCGCCGAGGATCTCGTCGACCTGGCCCTCGAGACCGGCCGTCAGCTCGCGGGGGACGCCCTGAAAAGCCGTCCGCGCCAGGTGCTGGAGCTGGTGCGCACCCTGCTGCACACCGAGCCGCCCTTGTTGGGCCAGCAGCGCCTATGGTTGCACCCCCTCGACCACAAGCTGGTCGACAAGCACCTCGGCGAGGAGCTCGCCGCCGCCGGCTGGAAGCTGCAGCCCGATGACCAGCTCAGTCGCGGCGGCTGCCGGGTCACCAGCGCCAGCGGCGAGCTGGATGCCACCTGGGAGACACGCTGGCAGGCGGTCAAGGCCCAGGTGCGCCGTCGCCAGCCTGCCAACAGCAAGGACAAGACAGAAAGCAGCGAGAACACCGACAAGGATCAGGAGGAGAAGCGCCCGTGAGCGACGCCCTCGCCACCAACCCCCACCAGGCGCACTGGCAGCAGGCGCTGCGCGGCGTGCGCAAGCGTGTCGCCCCGCTGCCGCCCTGCCGCCCCAGCGGGCGGGTGGTACGGGCGACCGGCCTGGTGATCGAGGTGGTGGGGCTGCAGGTGGCGCTGGGCAACGCCTGTCGCATCGAGCTCCCCTCACTGCCCGGCGAGCCCGCCCGCTTCGCCGAGGCCGAGGTGGTGGGCTTCGCCGGCGATCGCCTCTACCTGATGCCGCTGGCGGAGATCAGCGGCCTCTCCCCCGGGGCCCGGGTGTTGCCGCTGGTCGAGGGCAGCCAGAACGCGGCGCGCCGCTTCCCCATCGGCGAGAGCCTGCTGGGCCGCGTGGTGGACGGCAATGGCAATCCGCTGGATGACCATGGACCTCTGCAGGAGGCGCGACGCGCACCACTGGCCACCCCGCCGCTGAATCCGCTCTCCCGCGCCCCCATCAGCGAGCAGATCGATGTCGGCATCCGCGCCATCAACGCCCTGCTCAGTGTCGGCCGCGGGCAGCGCATGGGCCTGTTCGCCGGCTCCGGCGTGGGCAAGTCGGTGCTGCTGGGCATGATGGCGCGCTATACCCGTGCCGACGTCATCGTGGTGGGGCTGATCGGCGAGCGGGGTCGCGAGGTGCAGGACTTCATCGACAACATCCTCGGCGAGGAGGGCCTGGCGCGCTCGGTGGTGGTCGCCGCCCCGGCCGATACCTCACCGCTGCAGCGCCTGCAGGGGGCCGCCTATGCCACCCGCCTGGCCGAGGGCTTCCGCGACCAGGGCAAGAACGTGCTGTTGATCATGGATTCGCTGACCCGTTTCGCCATGGCCCAGCGGGAGATCGCCCTGGCCATCGGCGAGCCCCCCGCCACCAAGGGCTACCCACCCTCGGTATTCGCCAAGCTGCCGAGCCTGGTGGAGCGCGCCGGCAACGCCGCCCCGGGCGGTGGCTCGATCACCGCCTTCTATACGGTGCTCACCGAGGGGGATGACCAGCAGGACCCCATCGCCGACTCGGCCCGGGCGATCCTCGACGGCCACATCGTGCTCTCGCGCACACTGGCGGAGGCGGGCCACTACCCGGCGATCGATATCGAGGCCTCCATCAGCCGCGCCATGACGGCGATCACCGACGGCGAGCAGCAGCGCCTGGCGCAGCGCTTCAAGGGCATGTTCTCGCGCTACCAGCGCAACCGTGACCTGATCAGCGTGGGCGCCTACCATCCCGGCAACGACCCCCAGCTCGACGAGGCCGTGCGCCGTTTTCCCCAGCTCGAGGCCTTCTTGCAGCAGCACATCGACGAGAATGCCGACATGGCGGCCTCCCGCCAGGCACTCACTAGTACGCTCGGAGGTCAGGCATGAGCCGATCCCACACGCCTCTCGACACCCTGCTCGACCTGGCGCGGGATTCCCGCGATCAGGCCGGCCAGGCGCTGGCCGGCGAGCAGCGTACCGCCCAGCAGGTCGCCGAACAGCTGACGGCGCTGAGCGGCTACCGACAGGAGTATGCCGAGAAGCTGAATGCCGCCATGCGTGACGGCATCGACCCGGCCACCATGCGCAACTATCAACAGTTCCTGGCCTCCCTGGACGAGGCCCTGGAGCGAGCGCGCCGTGCCGTGGCCGCCCAGGAGCAGCGGGTGGACCGCACCCGCCAGCAGTGGCAACAGGAACAGCGTCGCCTGAGCTCCTACGATACCCTGGCCGAACGACGCGCCCGAGAGCAGCAGCGCAAGGAGCAGCGCCGCGAACAGAACGTCAGCGACGACCTGGTGACCAGTCGTCTGGCCCGCCGCCCCCAGCAGGGCGAGCATTGAGCCCCGAGGAGAGATTCCGATGGATATCCAGCAGCTCATGACCCTCGCCGCCGCGCCGGCCAAGGCCTCTTCCCGCACTGGAGGAGAAGCCACCGGCGGCAGCGGCGCCTTCGCCAACCAGCTGACCCAGATGGCGCAGGTGGCCACGGCGGCCAAGAGCGCTCCGGGCGCTAACTCAGCTCAGGGCGCCCGTGCCGACGGCGCCGCGGCATTCGACGCTTCCACCCTGGAGTCGCTGCGCCAGGCGCTGGGCCACGGCGATATGCAGGCGCTCGCGCAGTGGCTCGACGACACGGGCATGGCCCAGGGCGACGCCGAGTCGGTATTGCAGGAGCTGCAGGCCCTGCTTCAGCCTGGCGGCCAGGGCCCCGCCTCGCTGCTGCCGACCGAGCTCCAGGCGCGGATCGGTGACAGCGAGACCGCCCCAGCGACCGCCGCTGAAGGCAACGAGGACGACGAGTGGTCTGCCCTGCGCGAGCGCCTCGCGCTGATCGATCAGGCCGGTCGGCTGACCGAGGGCGACCCGGCCGAGCTCGCACAGGCTGCCCTCACGCCCATGATGGCGACCCTCAGCCAGGGCGATGGCAGCCGACCGCTCGACTCCTTCAAGGGCGGCCCCGAGGCGACCTCGAGGGCGCCACTGCAGCACGCCATCCTGGAGGCGATGCAGCGCGCCGGCCAGGCGCAGACTCAGGCCGATGGCGCCGCGGCGCCTCGTCTGACGACTGCCGAGGCGCTGGGTAACGCCCTGGCCCGCCAGGCCGAGGTGCCCCCCGCCGTGACGCCGCCCTCCCAAGGCGAGGGTGGCCGGGCCAGCCTGCTGGAGGGGTTTTCTCCGCTGACCGCTAACCAGAGTGCGAAAGCCATGCCTGCCGCCGCCGGCCAGGCTGGCGCCCCCACGGCGACCGCCAGCCTGAGCGCACCGGTGGGCAGCCAGGCCTGGCCCCAGCAGCTCGGCCAGCAGCTGGTGCGCATGAGCCAGAGTGGCGGCGAGCAACGCCTCGAGCTGCAGCTGCACCCGGCCGAGCTGGGCCCCCTCTCGGTGAGCCTCAAGCTTGGTGAGCAGGGAGCCCAGGCGCAGTTCCTCTCGGCCCACGCCCAGGTCCGCCAGGTGCTCGAGCAGGCACTGCCGCAGTTGCGCGAGGCACTCGCCGAGCAGGGCATCGAGCTGGGTGAGGCCACGGTGGGCGAGCAACGCAGCGGCGGCGACGGTCGCGAGGCCGGCGAAGGTGACGCGCCGATGCTGGCGGGTGGCGCGGCCATCGAGGGCGGCGAGCCCGACCTTGAAGGACTCCCCGATACCGCCGCGGGGCGTGAGCTGCGCCTGGACGGCCGGGTGGACCTCTACGCCTGAGGTCGCGACGCCGCAAACCCTGAAGATGCGCCCGCAAGGCGGGCCTGTTCGATTCATCAGCATGCCGTGATCGGCCACATACTCCGGCCCAGGCATGACACGACACGATAGGTGCACGAATGGCGAAATCTGCCGGCGGATCCCGCAAGCTGTTGTGGGTGATGATCCTGCTGCTGGTCCTCTCCTCCTCGGCCGCCGCGGTGGCCCTGTTCATGGTGTTCGACCAGCGTGATGCCTCGGCACAGGAGACCTCGACCCCCGTGGAACGGGCGGCGCCGATCTTCCTCTCCATCGAGCCCTTCACCGTCAATCTCGCCGACGATGACTACGGCTCGCGACTGCTCTATACCGGCATCACGCTGAAGCTCGGCGACGAAGGGACCCGCGAGCTGCTCGAGGAGTACATGCCCCAGGTGCGTAGCCGTCTGCTCACGCTGTTCTCCGGCCAGCAGGCCAGCAACCTGACCTCCGCGGAGGACAAGCAGCGCCTGGCCGACGAGATCATCGCCGCGCTGGAGACCCCGCTGGAGCCTGAGCAGCCGGCGCTGGCCATCGAGGACGTGCTGTTCACCGAGTTCATCGTCCAGTAGTCGGGCAGGAGACCCCCGAGACGCCATGTCCCAAGACGACCTGCTGTCACAGGAAGAGATCGATGCCCTGCTCAAGGGCGTCAGCGGCGACGACGAGCCCGAGGCCAGTGGCGAGGGTAAGTCGCGCATCCGCCCCTATGATCCGGCCTCCCAGCACCGGATCATCCGCGAGCGCCTGCACGCCCTGGACATCATCAACGAGCGCTTCGCCCGCCACTTCCGCATGGCGCTGTTCAACCTGATCCGCCGCAGTGCGGACATCACCGTGGACGCGGTGCGCTACCAGAGCTACAGCGAGTTCTCGCGCAACGTGCCGGTACCCACCAACATCAACATCATCGCCATGAAGCCGCTGCGTGGCTCGGCGCTGATCGTGTTTCCCCCCAGCCTGGTGTTCATGGTGGTGGACAACCTGTTCGGCGGCGATGGTCGCTTCGTCACCAAGTCCGAGGGGCGCGAGTTCACCAACACCGAACAGCGCATCATCCAGCGCCTGCTACAGCTGGCCATCGACGCCTACAGCGAATCGTGGAAGTCAGTCTACCCGCTGGAGATCTCCTACCTGCGCAGCGAGATGCAGTCGAAGTTCGCCAATATCACCAACTCGCCCAACGAGATCGTGGTCAACACCAGCTTCAACCTCGAGGTGGGCAACCTGGCCAGCAACTTCCAGATCTGCATGCCCTACTCGATGATCGAGCCGCTGCGCGACCTGCTGACCAACCCCCTGAGCGACGGCAGCCATGACCAGGATGGCGCCTGGACCCGCCGCATCGCCGGGGAGATTCGCCACTCCGAGGTGGAGCTGGTGGCCAAGTTCGCCGAGATCCCCAGCCGCATCTCGCATGTGATGTCGATGAAGGCGGGCGACGTGCTGCCGCTGGAGCTCCCCGAGACGGTGACCGCCAGCGTCGACGGCGTGCCGGTGATGGAGTGCGAGTACGGCAGCCAGCATGAACAGCGCGCCCTGCGGGTGCAGCGGATCTTCGACCATGCCGCCGATCACGCACCGGCCGACGCCTTCATCAAGGGATCCTCACCGCGGGGCGCCGCACCGAAAGCCAAGGAACCGAACCATGACTGATCCCAACAAGCCCGATCAGAACATCAGCGACGACGACTGGGCCGCCGCCATGAACGAGCAGGAGGGCGACGCCCAGCCGAGCGAGGAGGATGACCCCTGGGCAGAGGCCCTGGCGGAGCAGCAGGCTGCCGAGGCCGCCGATCAGGAGCCCGAGCCAAGCCACGAACCCGCCCCCGAGGCCCGTGCGGCCAGCGGCAGCGTGTTCCGCCCCCTCGAGCAGGGCTCGGGCACGACCGAGGCCCGCGACCTCGAGATGATCATGGATATCCCGGTGAAGCTCACCGTGGAGCTGGGGCGAACCAAGCTGACCATCAAGCAGCTGCTGGAGCTGGCCCAAGGCTCGGTGATCGAACTCGATGGCCTGGCCGGCGAGCCCATGGACATCCTGATCAACGGCTACCTGATCGCCCAGGGCGAGGTGGTCGTGGTCGAGGACAAGTACGGCATCCGTATCACCGAGATCATCACCCCCTCCGAGCGGGTGCAGAAACTCAACCGATGAACGAGAACGCGGGCGACCAGGCACAGGCCGGCATCGAGGCCGCGGCCGCCGGCGGAGAATCGCTGCTGGGGCTGGCCATGCTGGGCAAGACCGCCGCCGCCCTGGGGCTGATCCTGGCGATCCTGTTCCTCGCCGCCGCGGCACTGCGCCGCTGGGGCCCCTACCAGCGTCGCCGTGGCGGGCAGCTCAGAGTCATCGACAGCACCATGGTCGGCCCCAAGGAGCGGGTCGCGATCGTCCAGGTCAAGGAGACCTGGCTGGTGCTCGGGGTCGGCAACGGGCGAGTAGAGATGCTGCACAGCCTGCCGGCCGACAGCGAGTCCCCCGCCGAGGGTGATCAGGCTCCCCTGTTCGCGGACGGCGACAGCTTCGGCACCCGCTTCGCCAAGGCACTTAAGCGCAATGCCGGGCTCGACCGCAGGAGAGGCTCGTGATCCGGCGCAACCCCATGAGATGGAAGCTGCTCCTGCTGTTGATGGTCGCTGGCCTGCTGCTGCCGACCCTCAGCATCGCCCAGGAGATCCCCGGCATCGTCAGCACCCCCACCGAGGACGGCGGCCAGCGCTGGTCGCTGTCGCTGCAGACGCTGCTGCTGCTCAGCTCGCTGGCCTTCCTGCCGGCCGCGTTGCTGATGATGACGAGCTTCACCCGGATCATCATCGTGCTCAGCCTGCTGCGCACCGCCATGGGCACCCAGGCCACGCCACCCAACCAGATCCTGCTGGGCCTGGCGCTGTTCCTGACCTTCTTCATCATGGCGCCGGTGTTCAACCAGGTCTACGAGATGGCCTGGGTGCCGCTGGCCAACGACGAGATCGGCTTCGACCGCTTCCTGCAGCTGGCCCAAGGCCCCTTCCGCGAGTTCATGCTGGCCCAGACCCGGGAGCCGGACCTGGCGATGTTCGCGCGCCTGGCCGATGTGGGTGAGCTGCAGGGCCCCGAGGATGTGCCGCTGCGCATCCTGGTGCCCTCCTTTGTCACCAGCGAGCTGAAGACCGCCTTCCAGATCGGCTTCACCATCTTCATTCCCTTCTTGATCATCGACCTGGTGGTGGCCAGCACCCTGATGTCGCTGGGCATGATGATGGTGCCGCCGATCACCATCTCGCTGCCGTTCAAGCTGATGCTGTTCGTGCTGGTGGACGGCTGGCAGCTGATCATCGGCTCGCTGGCCGAGAGCTTCTATCTCTAGCCACGCCGTCCTGGCACTGAAACACGGGAGCCGCCCATGACACCGGAAATGGTGATGAACATTGCCTACCAGGGAATGCGTGTGACACTGCTGCTGGCCGCGCCGCTGCTGCTGGCGGCGCTGGCCACCGGCCTGCTGGTCAGCCTCTTCCAGGCGGCGACCCAGATCAACGAGATGACCCTGTCGTTCATCCCCAAGATCCTCGCGGTATTCGCCGTCCTGGTACTGGCCGGCCCCTGGCTGCTCAAGCTGATCACCACCTTCACGCGGGAACTCTTCACCAACATCCCCGCGATGCTGATGTAGCGCCATGGTGGAGGTGACCTTCGACCAGCTCCATGGCTGGCTGGTGGCCTTCTTCTGGCCCTTCGCACGGATCACCGCGCTGATGCTGAGCGCCCCGCTCTGGGGGCACTCCAGCGTGCCTCGCCAGGCCAAGATCGCCGCCGCCGGAGCCATCGCCGTGGTGATCGCCCCGGTGCTGCCACCCATGCCGGAGGTGCCACTGTACTCCTGGGCGGGTCTGGGCATCCTGGTGGAGCAGACACTGATCGGCGCCGCCATCGGCCTCACGGTGCGCATCATCGTCTCGGTGGTACAAGCCTCGGGCGAGTTCATTGGCCTGCAGATGGGCCTGGCCTTCGCCACCTTCTTCGACCCCTCCAGCGGCACCAACATGATGGTGCTCTCCAGGGTGCTCTACATGATCACCCTGCTGATGTTCCTGGCCTTCAACGCCCACCTGGTGGTGCTGGAGATTCTGGTGGCCAGCTTCGAGACGCTGCCCGTGGGTATCGGGCGCTTCAATCCCGAGGCCTTCATCATGCTGGCCCGCTACGGCGGCACCATCTTCACCGCCGGCATGCTGCTGGCCCTGCCGCTGGTCGCCTCGCTGCTGATCATCAACCTGGCGCTGGGCATCCTCAACCGGTCGGCACCCCAACTGACGGTGTTCAACATCGGCTTCCCCGCCTCGCTCACCGTGGGGCTGGCGCTGCTGATGGTGCTGATGACCGACCTCGGCAGCTTCCTGGAGC
Organism: Halomonas shengliensis; assembly: GCF_900104135.1. Lineage (GTDB taxonomy): Bacteria > Pseudomonadota > Gammaproteobacteria > Pseudomonadales > Halomonadaceae > Halomonas > Halomonas shengliensis. The sequence goes on from NZ_FNIV01000002.1 coordinate 281,430, forward strand.
GCCACTTCGCCAATGGCCTGGGCTTCCTCCAGGGCCTGCTGGAGACCCTGGCACCTCTCCCACCGCCCTGAACGCGAAGCCAAAAAAACCGCTTCGGCCGGGATGCAGCACCGAAGCGGGACAAGGACCATGACAGGGACAGGGGACTGCCATGGCCGGCAGGGAACAGGATCAGAGCGGGGACGGGCCTCAGAGGTAGTTGAACAGCGACATGCCCTTCATGTCGGCGAAGGCCTTCTGGGAGGCCTGCAGGCCAACCTGGCGCAGGCTGTAGTCGCCGATCGCCTCGGCGTAGTCCAGGTCGACGAGGTCGGAGAGGGTCTGCTCGTAGTTGAGCATGCGGTTGCCGCCCACGCTGTCGACCACATCCAGCTCGTTGAGGCGCGCGCCCATCGAAGCGCGCACTGTCAGGACGTTATCCAGGCTATTGTCGAGTTCTCGCATCGTGGACGAGAGGGTGTTGCGGACATGGGCACGGTTTTCGTCAAGGCCCTGCTGGTCCATCTCCAGGACGTCGATGGCGTCCTTCAGCGACTTGAAGAGGTCTTGGTTGGCATCGCTATGGTCCGCAGGTCGTAACTGGATCTGATCGCCATCTGCTGGCAACCCGGATAGCGTGAGGCTTACACCACCGAACTGCAGGGTAGTGGCTTCCCCATCAGTGCCGAGACTTCCCGACACAGGAATGGGGTTACCGTCCTCATCCTCTACAGCAACTGATGGAGTGCCACCAGTGATCGAAAAGGTAAGCGTCATACCCCTGCCATAATCAGGGTCATCCGGATCGACGCGACTGGGACCCTTGAAGGTGACCGAGCCCTGATTGCGGTCGAAACCCGCCTGGGTACCGATGCTGTCACCTCCAGTGCGCTCGGCACGGGCCACATAGCCGGCACCACTGGGCACGCTCTGGAAGATGGTCTCCCCGTTATCCGCCACCGGCATCAGCCGTGAGGCATCGATACGCTGGGCGCGAGTATTATCGTCACCCTTGTAGGTAACGCCAGAAACACCCTCACCGCTGGTACGGGCGAAGGGGGGGGAGTCGTCCTGGTAACCACCGAACAGATAGCGGCCATTGCCGTCGGTGGCATTGGCCTGGCCGACCAGCGTCTCGTAGATTCCACGCAATTCCGAGGCCACCGACTGGCGATCCACGTCGCTCAAGGTATCGCTGGAGGCCTGCACCAGCAGCGTCTTGGCGCTGGTGATGGCATCACCCACGCTGTTGAGAACGCTCTCGCCCTGAGCCAAGGAATTGCGCGCCGAGACCCGCGCATCGGCAAACTGCTGGGTCACCGCGCGAGCCTGGTCGACGCCCACCGCCCGCGAGGCGGCCTGGGGATCGTCGGAGGGATTGACTACCCGGCGCCCGCTGGCGATCTGCTGGCTGACCTTGAGAAAGTCGTTCTGCTGACGATTCATGGACGCAATACCCTGATCGTACATGGTAGCTGTACTGATGCGCATAGTACTCTCCCGAATCAGTTACGCAGGCCGAGGATGGTGTCGAGGACGGTGGTGCCGGTATCGATGACGCGGGCGTTGGCCTGGTAGAACTGCTGGTAGCGAATCAGGTTGGCCGCCTCCTCGTCCAGGTTGACGCCGGACTCCGACTGCTGCACCGCTTCCAGCTGCCTGGTCAGCCCCTGCTGGGCATCGAGGTTGGCCTGGACGATATTGGTGCGGTTGCCTACATCGCTGACCATGGCGCCATAGGCACCGCTGAAGGAGGCGCTCCCGCCCACCGTCAGCTTGTCCTGCAGAGCCTGCATTGCCAGGGCGTTCTCGTTATTGCCGGTGCCGAAATCTCCACGGCTCAAGGTCAGCGAGGCTTCGTTTCCGCTGGCCGGCAGCTCACCCAAGGTGAAACTGACACCGTCAATTGTCAGTCTATCACCTGCCGCAAGGGGATCACTGCCCGCAGTTAACTCTGCACCATCGCGAAATACTTTAGTTACGGAATCATCAGCGACGCTAAAGGTGCCATTGCTTTCAACAGACAGCGTGTGTCCGGCAACTCCAGCATTCGGAAGAGGGTTATTACCAGCCAAGACACTGCTGACTTCGAGATCCCCGTCCTGTTCTACCAAAGAGGACGCGGCCAGCTTGTCGAGGTCATCGATGGCGGTTTCCATATTGGCCGCCGCACGGCGCACGGGCTGGACTTCGAAGCGATCCCCCTCCTGCGCACTGGTCAGGTTATCGAACTCGAGGGTGATGCCACCGAAGCTCAAGGTGTTGGTATCGCTATCGAAGGTGGCATCCACGACCTCACCGCTACCCTTACTGACCACTTCGAAGTGATCGGCATCGGTGGGATCAGCGGTGTTTACCCTCACCTCATAATCGGTAGCCCTGACGTCATCCAAGCGGGTTTCATAGAAGCTGGCGGTCGCCGTGGCACCAGGGTCGGAGTTGCCGTCATCCGAATACACCTGTGGCTCGCCGATAAGGAAGAGGTCACCGCCCTGAGCGCCATCAAGATCGGCCCCCAGGGCATGCTGGGCATTGAGCCCGCTGGCAAGGGAAACCGCCAGTTGGCCGATCTGGTTCTGAGTCTTGTCCAGGGTCTCGCTGCGGAAGTCCATCAGGCCGCCCAGGGTGCCGCCGGTCACGGTATCCTCATCCAGCGCCACCAGGTCACCGTTGGAGCCACGATAGCCCAGCACGGTGCGCTGGGGATCATTCGGCGAGTCCATCGCCTCCAGGCGGTAGTGCTGGGTGCCGGCCACCAGCGGCTGACCATTGGGCAGGCTGATGTTGTAGGTCTTGCCGTCCTGGATATTCAGCCGCACGTCCATGCGCTCGCTGAGCTCATGCACCATCTGGTCACGCTGGTTGAGCAGGCTGTTGGGCGCCTCGCCGCTGCGCGCCCGGGCCAGGGCGATCTCGCGGTTGATATCGGCCAGCTGCTCGGTGGCGTTGTTGATCTGGGTGACCTCGTCGGCGATCTGGCCGTTGATCCCTTCCTGCATGTCCTGCAGGTAGCCGTCGAAGGAGCGGAACTGGGCGGTCAGGGTATCAGCGGCGCCCAGCACGCCCTGGCGGGCGGCGGGGTCGGAGGGGGCACTGGCCAGGTCCTCCATGGCGGAGAAGAAGTTCTGCATCAGCGGTGCCAGGCCGGCCTCACGGTCGGCCAGCAGGCTGTCGATCTGCTCGACCTGCTGGTTGTAGGCCTCCAGTGCGCTGGACTTGCTGGTGGCCGCGTTGAGCTGGGAGGCCACGTACTGGTTGAACTGGCGCTGGATGTCGTTGACCTGCACGCCGCCACCCGCACGGCTCTCGCCGAGCACGGTCACTTCGCGGTTGTACCCCGGTGTATAAACGTTGCTGATGTTGTTGCTGGTGCTGTTCAGGGCATTCTGGGCGGCGTTAAGGCCGCTCAGCCCTGTCGAGAAGATACTCATGAGGCGTTTCCCTTGGCCGTTACCCTAGTGATCGGCAGCGAGCCGAGAATCTTGAGGCCCAATTCAGCGCAGCGCACCGGTGCCGATGGAACCAGCGCTGGCTAGCTGCCGCCCCGTATCCAGCGGCCCCATGCCCTGCATGATCGCGATCAGCTTGTCGGCATAGGCCGGATCGGTGGCATAGCCGCCCTGCTGCAGGGCGCGGGCCGCCTCGGCCGGGCTTCCGGCCGTGGTCACTGCCTGGTAGCGGGGATTGTTGCCGATCAGGTTGGCGTAGTCGGTGAACGCCTCCTCGAAGGAGCCGTAGACCCGGAAGTCGTCGCGAATCCGCTGGCGCCTGCCGTCATAGACCTCGTGGGTCACGATCTCGGTGGTCTCGCCACGCCAGCTGCTGCCGGCCTTGATGCCGAAGAGATTGTGACTGTTGCCGCCGTCACGGGTGGATATCTCGTGGCGCCCCCAGCCGGTCTCGAGGGCCGCCTGGGCCAGGATCAGCTCGGCCGGCACCCCCGTGGCACGGCTGGCGGCCTGGGCGGGTACCGCGAGGCGGTCGAGGAAGGTCCGCACGTGTTCCGGCATATCGGCACGCTCCTGCGCCGATGTGGTGGAGGTGCTCTCGGCCTGCTGAGCGCTCATGCCAGGAGATGCGTCGGACGTCATGGCATCAACCCTGAGCTGAACATCTAGCTCCGCCATAAAGCCACTCATTCCAGAATCAGCGTCGTCCACTGAGGACACTGGTTCTGCATCAGCTGGCGTCTCAGGCTGGATGGCATCACGCAGCGGTTGTGGCGTCCCTCGCGGGATGCCGGCGATCAGCTCATGCTCGGCACGCGGTGCCGGCTGCCCCACCAGGCCACGGTTCTCGAGCTCCGCCACTAGCTTGTCGGCCAGGCCGATACCGCGACTCGCCATGGTCTGGGACCACTGCTGGTCGAGCAGGGTCTGGAAGAACTCGCTCTGCTTGTTGTCGAGCAGGCCGGTGGCCGGCACCGCGTCGCGCATGCTCTTTACCATCATCTGAACGAACAGCGCCTCGAACTGCTTCGCCGCCGTATCGGCGCCGCTGGACGGGTCCTGACGCGCGCTGTGCTTGAGCCGCTGCAGCCCCTTCAGCTCCAGGGCGAACTGCCCCTCCATGCCTCGGCCGGTGTCCAGCGCCATATCAGATGATCTCCAGTTCCGCGCGCAGCGAGCCCGAGGCCTTCAGTGCCTCGAGGATCGACATCAGGTCGGCCGGAGTGGCGCCCAGCGTATTCAGCGCGTCCACCAACTCGGTGAGGTCGGCACCTTCCACCACCTTCAGGGTGCCGGGCTGCTGCTCGATGCTGACTTCGGTGTCCTGAACCACCACGGTCTGGCCGCCACCGAAAGGGTTGGGCTGACTGACGCCGACATCGGTGTCGATAGTGATGGCGAGGTTGCCGTGGGCCACGGCGGCCTGGCGCAGGGTCACGCGACCGTTCATGGCGATGGCCCCGGTCCGTGAGTTGAGCACCACCCGCGCCGGTGCCTGGGTCGGCATGACATCGAGCTGTTCGATGCGCGCCATGAAGTTGACCCGCGCGTTGGCATCCTGAGGGCCATCGAGAGCGATCACCCGGCCGTTCTGGGCCGCGGCGACCGGCCGCCCGAACTCGCGGTTGATGACCGAGACGACCCGTTGCGCCGTGCCGAAGTCGGCACGGTTGAGCTCCAACTCCAGCAGCCCGCCGCGCGCGCCCAGGTCCAGCGGCACCTCCCGCTCGACCATGGCGCCGCCAGAAATGCGCCCGCCGGCCTGCTGGTTGATCTGCACGCTGCTGCCACCGCCCTGGGCGCTGGCCCCGCTGACCAGCAGGTTGCCCTGGGCGATGGCGTAGGTGGCGCCGTCGGCGCCCTTGAGCGGCGTCATCAGCAGGGTGCCGCCACGCAGGCTGCGGGCGTTGCCCACCGAGGAGACATTGACATCGAGGCGCTGGCCGGGGCGCGAAAACGGCGGCAGGTCCGCCGTGACCATCACCGCGGCCACGTTACGCAGCTGCATGTTGGTGCCTTCCGGCACCGTCACCCCGAGCTGGTTGAGCATGTTGGTCAGGCTCTGCCCGGTGAACGGGGCCTGGGTGGTCTGGTCGCCGGTGTTGTCGAGCCCCACCACCAGGCCGTAGCCAACCAGGGCGTTGTCGCGCACGCCGGCGAAGCGAGCCAGCTCGCGGATCTGCTCGGCCCGGGCCGGCACGGCGGCAAGCATCAGCACCAGCAAGGTAAGGAGAGCGAAAAAGCACCCGTTGAGGCGCGCTTGGGGGGAAGGCTTCACGATGACCTCCTGCTAGAAGGGCGAGACGTTGAGGAAGAATCGCTGCAGCCAGCCCATGTGCTGCGCCTCGCTGATGTAGCCGTCTCCCACGTACTCGATGCGAGCATCGGCCACCTGGGTCGACATCACGGCGCCCTGGCCGGTGATGGTGCGCGGGTCGACGACCCCAGAGAAACGGATGAACTCGGTGCCCTGGTTGATGGCGATCTGCTTCTCGCCACGCACGCGGAGATAGCCGTTGTTGAGCACCTCCAGCACGGAGACGGTGATGGTCCCGGTAAAGGAGTTGTTGGCCTCGGAGCCACCGCCGCCGCTGAAGTCGCTGTTGCCCTCGATGTCGAAGCCATACTCGGCGAGGGTTTCCAGGGCATCGGGCAGCTCGCCCAGCTCGAGGCTTGAGGAGCCGTTGCGATCGGCGCTGGACTGGCTGTTCTTGCTGGCGCTGACCTCCTCGTCGAGCACGATGGTCAGGATGTCGCCGACCATGGTGGGGCGGCGATCCTCGAACAGCGGGCGATAGCCACGCTCGGCCTGGTAGATGGAGCCGTTGGCCCGCGGCGGCTGTGGCTGCGGGATCTCGATGCGCTCCTGCTCGCCGACCACCGAAGCCCGCGGAATCTGGGCACAGCCGCCCATCACCAGCATCAGCGCTGCCACCAGCCACCGGCCCGGTATGCCCAGCCGCCCGATCATCATGCCGTCTCTCCTGACATCATCGCTTACAGCTGGCTGAGGCGCGCCAGCATCTCGTCGCTGGTCTGCACCGCCTTGCTGTTGATCTCGTAGGCACGCTGGGTCTGGATCATGCTCACCATCTCCTCCACCACGTTGACGTTGGAGGTCTCGACGTAGCCCTGGAAGAGGCGACCCGCGCCGTTCATGCCCGGCATGCTCTCGTTGCGTGGCCCGGAGGAGGCGGTCTCCATGTAGAGGTTACCGCCGACGCTCTCGAGCCCGGTGGGGTTGACGAAGGTGGAGAGGGTGATCTGTCCCACTTCGTTGGGCTGGCTGGTGCCCGGCTCGGTCACGCTGACCACGCCATCCTCGCCGATGGAGATCGACAGGGCGTTATCGGGGATGATGATCGCCGGCTCCAGGGGGTAGCCGTTAGCGGTGACCATCTGGCCGTTCTCGTTGAGCTGGAAGCTGCCGTCACGGGTATAGGCGGTGCTGCCATCGGGCATCAGCACCTGGAAGAACCCCTGGCCATTGATGGCAAGATCACGGGAGTTCTCGGTGTTCTCCAGCCCGCCCTGGGTGTGCAGGCGCTCGGTGGCCACGGGGCGCACTCCGGTACCCACCTGCATGCCGGAGGGGAGCCGATCCTGGATGTTGTTCTGGGCACCCGGCTGGCGCATGTTCTGGTAGAGCAGGTCCTCGAACACCGCACGGGAGCGCTTGAACCCATTGGTGCTGACGTTGGCCAGGTTGTTGGAGATGACGTCCAGGTTGACCTGCTGGGATTCCAGGCCGGTCTTGGCCGTCCAGAGAGACTTGATCATGTCGGGTTCCTCGCGAATAAGCGTGTGGCGGCCTAGCCCTGTATCGACAGCAGGCTGTTAGCGCGCTGGGCGTTCTCGTCGGCGGTGCTGATGCCCTTCATCTGCATCTCATAGCGGCGCGCCACGTCGATCATCGACACCATCGCCTCCACGGCGCTGACGTTGCTGCCCTCCAGGGCGCCGCTGACCAGGGAGACCTCCTCATCCAGCGGCAGTACCGCCGGGGCTTCGCCCTCGACTCCGGCGGCCGGTCGGAAGAGGCCGTCGTCGCCACGCAGTAGGCCCTGTTCCGGCGCCGAGACCAGCTTGAGCCGGTCCACCGGCACCAGGGCGTCGGGATCCTCGCCGGCACCGATGGTGCTGAGGGTGCCGTCCGCGCCGATGGAGACCTGGGCGCCCAGCGGGATCTGGATCGGGCCGCCCTCGCCCATCACCGGCCGGCCGTTGGCGGTCATCAGGAAACCGTCGCCGTCGACCTGCAGGTCACCACGGCGGGTGTAGGCCTCGCCGTCGGCCGTCTGCACGGTCAGCCAGCCGTTCCCTTCCACCGCGACGTCCAGCGCTCGGCCGGTGCGATTGATGGCGCCACTGGAGAAGTCCGACCCCGGCGTGGAGGCGGCCACCGAGACGCGGGTGTCCAGCGGGCCATCGCCCTGCACCGGCACGGCACGCATGGCATGAAGCTGGGCACGAAAGCCGGTGGTGCTGACGTTGGCCAAGTTGTTGCTGACCACCGCCTGCTGTTCCATGCTCTGCCGCGCGCCGCTCATAGCGGTATAGAGGATGCGATCCATGGCTCAGTCTCCGCTGTTACCGCAGGTTGATAGCGGTCTGCAGGACCTCGTCCTGGGTCTTGATGGTCTGGGAGTTGGCCTGGTAGGCGCGCTGGGTGACGATCATGTCCACCAGCTCCCGTGCCATATCCACGTTGGAGGTCTCGATGGCACCGGACTCGATGCTGCCCAGCAGGCCACTCCCCGGAGCACCGACCAGCTCCTGGCCGGAGGCCTGGGTCGCCGACCAGGCGTTATCCCCCTCCGGACTCAGCCCCTCGGGATTGCGGAAGCTGGCCATGGCGATCTGGCCGGCCGGTCGTGATTGCTCGTTGGAATAGTTGCGCACCACGGTGCCGTTATCCTCGATGCTGATGCCCACGAAAGCGCCGGAGGTGTAGCCGTTCTGGGACAGATCTGTGGTACGCGAAGTGTTGCCGAACTGCGTAAAGCCGGCGATATCGATATCGAATGTGAGGGGCTCTGCACCGTTACCCAGATCGAAATTCGCCACACTGATGTTTTCCGGTGTCGACAGTTGACCGTTGGTATCAAATTCAATGGAGGTACCGGCAGCAGGGTCAGCAAGCTCGCCGTCAATAGCCACCTTGGCCAGCCACTGGTTATCGGCGGCTTGTTTCTCATAGTAAACAGTGGTGTTCTGAGGATTGCCCAGCGAGTCGTAGACGGTGAAGTTGCTCGAGAAGTGGTAGTCGACTTCCGTGCCATCAACATCTGCCGTATTGAGCCCCTCGCCAGCAACCTGGCGTGCATCCAGGTTGGCTGTAGCACTGACCTGAGTCGTTGCACTTGCCGCCATCTCCTCGCTGCTGACCTGGATAACCTCCGGCTGGCCACCGGCCTGGACCTCGCCATTGGCGTTTGGCAAAAACCCCATGATCCGAGCGCCCTGGGCGTTCTGAAGATAGCCATCGGCGGTCATGGAGAGCTGGCCGTTGCGGGAGTAGACCACCTGGTCGTTCTGGCTGAAGCGGAAGAAGCCCTCGCCGCTGATGCCGAGATCCAGATTGCGGCCGGTGCTTTCCAGATTACCCTCGCCGAAGTCCTGCAGCACTGTCGACATACGCGTTCCCAGGCCAATCTTCGAGTTGGCGAAGACGTCGGCAAACTGAGCGCTGGAGCTCTTGAAGCCCACGGTCTGGGAGTTGGCGATGTTATTGCCCTGGACGTCCAGGCTGGAGGCGGCGGCATTCAGTCCGCTTAGCGCTTGTGAAAAACCCATGGTGATGTTCCCTCTGCGTATTCGTAACTGGTGGTTGTTCGTTAGAGAATCTGCTTGATGGCGGACAGGCCTACCTGTCCCTGCACGGCCCCCAGGTCCAGGGCGAAGCCGCCCTGCTCGCCGTTGGGCGTCACAGCGTTGACCATGGCGTAGTTCAGGGCATCGACGGAGAGTGACTCGCCACCCTGGGTCGCCTCGAGTCGGATGTTGTAGGCGCCGTCGGGAGCGAAGCTGCCCTGGTCGGTCTCGCCATCCCACTGAAAGGAGGAGACGCCGGCATCCACGGCGCCGATGTCATAGCGCCGCACCACTTGGCCTGCGCCGTCGGTGATGGTGACCTTGACGTTCTCCGCCGGCTCGCTGAGCTCCATGCCGAACGGCGTGGCGTTCACGTTACCCTCGCTGTCACGCCCCACCAGCACCCGGTCGCCCGGCACCAGCACGCCCTGGCCGATCAGGCCGGCGGCCTCCAGGGCACGCCCGGCATCGATCTGGCTGCCGATGCCCTGCAGGGTCTCGTTGAGGTCCTCGATGCCGTTGAGCGTGTTGATCTGGGCCAGCTGGGAGACCATCTCGCTGTTGTTCATCGGCTTCAGCGGGTCCTGGTTCTTCAGCTGGGCGACCATCATGGTCATGAAGTTGTCGTTCAGCGCCTGGGAATCGTTGGCGCGCGCGCTGGACGTCCCGCGGTTGGCGCCGACCCCGTTGATGCCGTTAAGCACGCTGTTATCGATGGTGGCCGCCATGGCTTAGCCCTCCCCCAGCGTCAGCGTCTTGAGCATCAGCTGCTTGTTGGTGTTCATCACCTCGACATTGGCCTGGTAGGAGCGCGAGGCGGAGATCATGTTGACCATCTCCCCTACCGGATCGACGTTGGGCATGGTGACGTACCCCTCCTCGTCGGCCAGGGGGTGCTCGGGGCGATACTCAAGGCGCATGGGCGAGGGATCCTCCACCACCTCACGCACGCCGACGCCACCGATGCCCTCCCGGGACTGGGCGCGTGTCTCGAACATCACCTGGCGGGCGCGGTAGGCCTCGCCGTCGGGACCGGCCACGCTGTCGGCATTGGCCAGGTTGCTGGCGGTCACGTTCATGCGCTGCGACTGGGCGCTCATGGCCGAGCCGGAAATCTCGAAGATGGAGAACATCGACATGCGCTCGCTCCTGGTTATTCGGGCTGCATGGCCTTCTTGAGGCCCTGAATGCGGCTGTTGAGGATGGTCAGCGCGGACTGATAGCGCACCGAGTTGTCGGCGAATTGAGCCCGCTCCACGTCCATGTCCACGGTGTTGCCATCGAGGCTCGGCTGCGCCGGGACGCGGTAGAGCAGATCGCGTGAGCCGAGCGCCGAGCCGCTGCCCTCGAGGTGGCGCGAGGAGGTTCGCGACAGCGACAGGCCGTCCCGGTCGGTGCGGGAGACGGCGTGCTCGAGGGCACTGGCGAAATCCATGTCCCGCGCCTTGTAGCCGGGGGTGTCGGCATTGGCGATGTTGCTGGACAGCACCTTCTGGCGCTCCTGACGGAGCCCCAGCGCCTGCTGATGGAAGTTCAATGAGGCTTCGAGCCGGTCGATCATCCCCGCACTCTCCGAAAAGGGGTTTTGTCGATGCTGAAGACTAGTGCGCCTGGGGTCATCACAAAGGCATGAACAGCCGTCTTCGGCGGGCCTATTTCGGAGGATGCCTTCCCCGCCCGCGTTCTAAAATCGGACACAGCCCTTTACCCCCACTCCCCTGCGACCCGGTGGTGACCCATGCCCGGCGCCCGATGGCCATGCCTTCCCTGGCTGCTTCTCCTGCTGACCGGCTTCGCCCTGCCCGGCGTCGCCGATGAGCGCCTGATGCTGGAGCGCGTGCAGGCGCTGCTCTACGAGCGCGCCAGCGCCCTCGGTGACGAGGTGGTCATCGAGGTCTCACCGCCCAGCGCCCGCCTGGGCGAGTGCGTGAACCCCACCCCCTTCCTGCCCAACCCGGAGGCCGAGCTGCGCAGTCGGGTCTCCGTGGGGGTGCGTTGTGGCGAGGAGGGCCGTCAGGTGCGCTACCTGCAGGCCAGCGTCGAGGTGATCGGTCGCTACGTCGAGGTGGTCACACGCGTGGAGCGAGGCCAGCCGCTGCGCGAGGATGACCTGAGGCTGGTCAGTGGCAATCTCGGGCGCCTGCCGGGTGGCGCTGTGATGACGCTCGATGAGGCCATCGGCCAGCATGCCACTCGCCCGCTGGCCCCGGGGCAAACCCTACAGGCGCACCATATGCAGTCGCCGCGCCTGGTCTATCGCGGCGACAGCGTGCAGGTAGAGGCCGCCGGCAGCGGCTTTCGCGTCCAGCGCGAGGGCGAGGCCATCGATGAGGGCGGCATGGGCGAAAGCGTCAGGGTGCGGCTGCCCGACCGCCTTATCCTCGAAGGAAGGGTCGTGGGCCCGGGCAGGGTCGCCGTGGACTTCTGACCCCAGCCCCCTCACACTTGAGGCAAGGTGATCGCCGACTGGCTAAAGTTCTCGCCAGGTCGGCCGATAGCCTGTGTAACGCATTGCTCACGAGGCTAACCACCGTGAAAATTGACAACCAGCACCCCAACCTGACCCGCCAGGCGCAGGTCGAGTCGCGCCAGGAGGCCCAGAAGGTAAAGGGCCCTCAGGGAGGCAAGCAGCAGGACGCCGGCCCCGCCAGCATGACGCACCTAAGCCAGGCGGCCGCCGACACCAGCCAGGACATCGACAGTGCTCGCGTCGAGGAAGTCCGCGAGGCGATCCGCGAGGGCAAGCTGGATATCCGCGCCGAGCGCATCGCCGACGGCCTGATCGCCAGCGTCCAGGACCTGCTCGACCAGGAAGGTGGCCGCTGACATGAGCCTCACTCGCCTTCTTGAGACCCAAACCTCGCGACTGGAAGCTCTCTCGCGACTGCTGTCCCAAGAGCAGGAGCTGCTGCTCGCCGGTCAGGTGGAGGGTCGGGTTCTTGAGCAGGTGGCCGGTGACAAGCAGGCCCTGCTGGAGTCGCTGGAGGCCACCGAGAAGAGCCGCCTTTCCGTGCAGCGCCGGCTGGGCTATGCCGCAGATGCCGAGGGCTCGCGCCAGGCCGCCGTGGATGCGGGCTGCCTCGAGGCATGGCAGAAGTTGCTGGAGCTGGCGCAGCAAACCGCACAACAGAACCAGCGCAACGGCCGGCTGATCAGCGTGCGCAGCCAGCACAACCGGCAGATGCTCGACTACCTGCAGAGCATCGTCGAAGCCCGCCCCTACACCGCCAAAGGCCGTCCACGCGGCGCCAGCGGCCAGCTCAACGCCTCAGCCTGATACCGTCGTCGCCAGCCAGCCACCCAGCGCCTTGGCGGTCATCGGCTCGGCGATGCGGTGCCCCTGGATCCGGGGCACGCCATAGCGCTCCACTACCGCCTGCTGCGTCGCCCCCTCGACCCCCACCGCCGTGGTCTCGATGCCCAGCGCCTCCAGCGCCGCTGCCAGCGCCGCCAACACGGCATCGGCCTGCGGTGTGCCGAGGGTAGCCACCAGCCCCCTGTCCACCTTGCCGCCCGAGATGGGCAGGCGTGACAGATAAGGCAACGCCAGCACATCGCCATCCAGATTGTCGGCCACCAGCCTCACGCCAGCCCTCACCAGCCGACGCAGCATCAGGGCATGGGAGTCGTCCAGTCCGGCGAGCACCTGGCCATCGATCTCCAGCACGATACCCACGAGGTCCTCGTTCATCTCGCGCAGGAATCGATCCAGAGTGCGGCCGTCGAATGCCTCCTGAGAGAGCAGCGAGGCGTCGACATTGACGGAGAGTTCCAGCCTCGCCAGTGGACACGCCCGTGCCGCACAGCGTTGGCGCTGGGCAATCACCTGCTCGAGCACCCAGCGATTGAGGCGTACCATCTGCCCCATCTCGCGCACCTCAGGCAGGAAGTCGCCGGGCAGCAACCAGCCGCGGCGCGGATGGCGCCAGCGCACCAGGCACTCGACTCCGGTGCAGCGAGCCTCCGCCAGGCTCCACTGGGGCTGGTAGACCAGACCGAAATGGCGAGCCGGCGCCATCAGGGCCTCCTGCAGCGCCTCACGGAAGGCCGCCCGCTCGGCGAGCTGACGCTTGAGGGCGCGATCCACGAAGGCGTAGCTGTCCGGCCCAGCGTGACGCAGCGCCTGCTCGGCCGCGGTCAACAGCATGGCAGGCGACTCGCCGTCCTCGGGATAGAAGACGATGCCGATGGAGAGCGTCATCAATAGCGGGGCAGCATCCAGGGCGAAGGGCGCCTCCATCGCCTCCAGGCAGCGCAGCGCCGCCGCCTGCAGGCTCTCGGGCGCCACCGGATGCTCGACCAGCACCCCCCAGCGATAGCGGCCCAGGTAGGTAATGCTGTCCTCCACCCGCAGCGTCCCCGCCAGGCGGCGACTGACCTGATGCAGCAGCCGCTGCACCAGCGCCTCGCCATGCTCTCGCAACACCTGCCCGGCGCGGTCGAGGCGGATCAGCATCACCGCCAGGCCCTGCTCGAGTCGATCGGCACGATCCATGGCGTGCTGAAGGCGGTCCTCGAAGATCCAGGTGCTGGGCAACCCGGTGACCGGATCGGCGAAGGGCGGCACCCGCGCCTCACCTTCCGCCTGCAGGCCGATGAAGGAGAGCATCCGCGCGCCCGGCAGGCCATCACCGACGGGACAGGTCTCCGCCATCAGGAAGGGCCGCGGGCTACCCTGCCCGAAGGCACTCAGCCACACCCGCCGCCACGGCCCCTCGGGCCCCAGGTCGCCCCCCTGGTGGAGCCAGTTGGTCAGGGTCAACACATCGGCGAGGCGGGTACCGGCGGAAGGCATCGGCTGTTGCCCCAGCAGCCGACCGAACATCAGGTTGGCCCACAGGATCCGACTGGCGGCGTCCAGCAGCACATGGGCCACCGGCTCCGCCTCGCCCACCGCCCTGGCCATCGCCGCGGGATGCAGGGCGACGCCCGCAGGCCCGGGCTCGCTCGTCGGTTCACTGGGTATGTCAGCCATGTCGCCGCTCGGGTTGCCTCTGTCACTTGAGTCTAGGCGCCCTGGCGCCGCCGGAGGCGAAGAAAACGCCATATTCGCCATATTGCAATGCCATATCGACCGCGATACCCCGGACTTGAGCGCTTCGCTCGCTCCCGCACAAGGGACTAAAGAATGCTGAGCCATGGCCGATAGACAAGCGAGATCATGACGATAACCACCAAGAGGCAAGGATGTCGCAGACCGACGATGGCTACACCCGGGTCGAACGCCCCAACGAGGTGGAGGAGCTACTGGAGGCGCTGATGGAGCCGGGTGGCGCCTCGCTGCAGATGCTGGAGGCCGGGGGCAAGCCCGAGCCGGTGCTGCTGGTGGCGCAGGCTTCCGGCGACTCCCTGACGCTGGACATCAGCGCGATCCGCGAACTCGCCATCCCCCTGCGCCAGCAGCATCCCTTCCGGATCCTGGGCCAGGTCAACGGCAAGATGGTGCGCACCCCGGCCCTCGCCGCCAGCGCCTGCCAGGAAGATGACGACCGCCTGCTGTGCATCAGCGACTACCCGTTCCACCTGGAGGTACTGCAGCGCCGCACCTCGTTTCGCGCACGGCTGCGCCTGGGCATGGAGGTCGGCGGCATCCTGCGCGACGATCATGGCCACTCCGCCCAGGGCGATCTCAGGGACCTCTCCCTGGAGGGATGCCAGCTCGAGCTGCCGCTCTCCGCGGGCGGAGTGCTGGCGGAAGCCGGCCAGCCGCTCGAGGTGGAACTCTGCTTCCCCGACGGTACGCGCTTCCTGGCCCGTGCCGAGCCTCGTCACCGCCAGGTCGACACCGAACGCCAGAGCCTCCAGGTGGGGTTCCAGTTCAAGGGAGGCAGCCCCGACCAGGAGCGTCAGCTCTGGCACCTGGTCCGCGAGATCGAACGTGAGGCGGCGCGCTACGACGAGGGCAGCGAGGCCTCACGCCTGCCCTCGCTGCTGTTCCAGGCCACCACCAGCGCCCCTCCCGGGATCGGCCGGCGCAATACCCAGGAGTACGCCACACCGATGGCCAAGCGGCTGGCCCGCATCGCCGGCTACCTGGATGCTCAGATGCTGGAGCTGCAGCAGGGTGGCGCCGTCGACTCGGTGCAGCTTTCCCGCCACGCCGATCGCCTGCTGCTGCTGCATGACGAGGACCGCGAAGCCCTGCTGTTCGCCACCCGCTGCCTGCCCCACGAACCCCGCCTGGTACGCCACTGCCTGGCGGTCGCCGTCCAGCTCCTGAACCTCGCCGGCCTCGACGCGATCCCGCGTGAGCTCTGCAAGGCCATGGTCGCCTGCGCCATGATTCACGACCTCGGCAAGGCACTGCTGCCCGCCGAGCTGCTCGAGACCGGGACGCTGGATGCGGAGCAGTACACACGCCTGCAGCAGCATGTTCCCCTGCTTCTGGCACGCACCACGCGTTGCCACTGGCTCTCGCGCAGCGTGCTCGCCTCGGTGGTCGAGAACATCAACGAGCGCCTCGACGGCAGCGGCTACCCGCGCGGCCTCGCGGACACGGCGCTGCACGAGCTGGCCCGCGCCGCCGCCGTGGTGGATGCGATCGAAGCGATGCGGCGCGATCGCCCTGACCGCCCGGCCCACCCGGTAGGCGAGGCCTACCGCCAGTTGCTCTCCCAACCCGAGCGCTTCGACCAGAAGTGGGTCAAGCGCTATATCCGGCGCTTCGGAGTCTACCCCGTGGGCTCACTGGTGATGTTCGCATCCGGCGACATGGGCTGGGTGCAAGGCCTCGACGCCCAGGGCCGCCCCAACCGTATCCAGCGGACCGAAGCGGCCGAGCCCCCCGGGCGCCGCCTCGGCGAGGTCATCCAGGGGGACGTCACCCGCCGCCTGGGCAGCATAACTCGCGAGATCCCCATCTCCACCTGAGGCCCTCGGCGAGATCACGCGGGACGCAAGAACGCTAAAGTCCGTCTCCGTGGCGCCGATAGACCAAAATAGTGGTGCAGGACGGACGTGTTCGAGCCACCGCCCGTGGCAGGACCTGACAGACTGCCCCCACTGGCCACCCCGAGTTATCCGCCATGGCCCCGGGGCCATGACCGAACAGGAGCGACAAGACCATGTCAGCCATGCGAGGAGCCGCCGCGTACGGACGCGGCGCCAGTGCTTACGCCCGCGTCGGCGTCGAAAGCGGCGTGATGTCCGCCAGCCCCCACCAGCTGATCGTCATGCTGTTTGACGGCGCCATCGCCTCGATCCGCACCGCTCGCATCCACCTCGAGGCGGGCAATACCGCCGAGAAGGGCAAGGCGATCTCCAAGGCCATGGACATCATCAACAACGGGCTGATGGCCGCGCTGGATGCCGAGAAGGGGGGCGAGATCGCCGGGCGCCTGGCCTCGCTGTACGACTACACGGTTCGCCTGCTGCTGGCCGCCAACCTGCGCAACGACGTCGAGAGCCTCGACCAGGCCGAGACGATCCTTGCAGATATCGCCGGCGCCTGGAAAGAGATCGGCGGACAGACGGCGGCCCAGGGTTGATTCTCATGACCGCCGACGCCCCTTCGCCCCAGGACGTGGTCGCCGGCTACGAGGCTCTGCTGCTGCAGACCCGCCGCATGCTGGAGGCGACCGACCGCCAGGAGTGGGAGACCCTGGTCTCCTACGAGTCAGACTACGTGCTGCAGACTCGACGGCTTCGTCGACTGGACGAAACGGTGCCGCTGACGGACGCCCATCGGCGACGCAAGGCTGAGCTGATCGAGCATATCCTGGAGAACAACCTGCGCGTGCGCGACCGCCTGGTGGTGCGCCGGGACGAGCTCGGCGAGCTGATCGGCACCACCCGGCGGCAACGAAACCTGAGCCGCGCCTACGGCGTCCAACCAGTGAGCACCGCCCATCTTCACACCCCGACATCGGACGACACGAGCCACACGTGAGCGGCATCGCCCCGCTGCTTGACACGCTGCTTCACCAGGTCCTGGGCAAACGGGTGGACACCCCGCCGCCCCAGGACCTGAACCAGCCGGTCAAGCCCACCTCACCGGCAGACGCCCCGCGCGCCCTGCACAGCGACTCGCGACTGGACGCCCGCCCCGGCACCGCGCAGGCCCAGGGAACCCGGCGCGCGGCGGCGCAGGTCGGCGAGGGCGCGACACCGGCGCCACGCCAGGAGGGGGCACCCCCGAGCTCCTCCCAGACCCACCTGAGCAGCGCCGGGCGCACCATCGCCGACCTGCTGATGCGCTTTCCCGCCCCGCCGTCGATCCTGACCACGCGCACGCCGCTGGTGCCGGCAGGCCAGGTGGCCGATCCCGCCCAGGTGGCGACCCGGCTGGAGAGTAGCGTGCGTGACAGCGGCCTCTTCTACGAATCTCACCTGGGTCGCTGGTACAAGGGGGAGCTGCCGCGACAGCAGCTGGAGCGGGAGCCGCAGATGTGGCGTACCCTGCGCTTCTCGCCGCAGGCAGCTACCGCAGCCACCTTCTCGCAGCAAGATACGCGGCTGATGGCTCCGACTGACATGCGGTCCCATCCAGCGGCAAGTGGCCAGGCACAGGCCGCACCTTCAGCCACCCCATCGCCCGGCGCGAGCCCATCCGCCACGCCCCAGCCGTTGTCCTCATCGACCACGCCCCTGGCACCGAATACAGCGCCCCTCTCGTCGGGGGATACCCCCCAGCAGGCGCGCGCCACCGCCAACGAGGCCATGGCCCTAAGACCGCCCGCCCTGACGCTCCAGGAACCGGTGCATGAGAGCCTACAGGGCGTGGTGCGCCATCAGCTCGAGATGCTGGTCACCCCGACCCTGCGCTGGGAGGGTGATGTCTGGAGTGGGCTCTTCATGGCGCTGCTGGTCCAGCCCCCCGTCGGCGAACGGCTGCCACGCGAGGGGGATCAGGAGGAGCCTGCCGGCGAGGATGCCCGGCGCACCTGGCGCTCCGATATCGACCTGGAGGTCCAGGGCGCCGGCCGGGTCACCGCCTCGCTGTGGATGCAGGCCGCCCGGCTCGAGATCGACATGTGGGTCGCCGACCCGGATGCCCTGGCGCGCCTCCAGGAGGGGCTCGATGCCCTCAGATCACGGCTGGGCGCCCATGGCTTCGAGGAGGTAGGCGTCACCCTCGGGCGTCTGACCGCGGAGGGCGACGATGCCGACCCATGATTCCCATCAGCAACGCCGCCAGGCCGTCGCCCTGGCCTACCAGGGCAGCGATGATGCCCCCCGCGTCATCGCCCAGGGATACGGCGAACTTGCCGAGCGCATCATCGCCGAGGCACATCGCCAGGGCATCCACGTCCACGACGCCCCGGAGCTCGTCGGCCTGCTGATGCAACTCGACCTCGACGAACAGATCCCTCCCCGCCTCTACCAGGTGATCGCCGAGCTGCTGGTCTGGGTATACGAGCGCGCTCCACGGGAAGGGAATCCGGGAGAGACTCCAGCCATGTAAAGAAATGTAAAAATCTAATTTTGCTTAGCCTCGCCCGGCAACATATTAGCTATTTGATTATGCTCACCTTTTGAGCATGAGAAACGTCATCCGTGGCGTCCACGCCATACCCCTACCCCTTTAGGAAGATTGCATCGCCATGATTGGCGATGACAATGGCTCCCACGACAGGCCGCCGGCACGCCCCGCGGACTCAAAATATCATCCGGCCGACCGACGGCCGGACAAGAAGACGTCGACAGGGAACCATGCACTGCACCTCACTCAGCGAAGAGATTCAGGAACTCAACCTCGCCTACCTGCTGCTCGCCCAGCGCCTGATCGGCGCCGACCGCGAGGAGGCGATGTTCCGCCTGAAGATCGATGACGCCACCGCCGACCTGCTCGAAGGCCTCAACGCCCGCCAACTCACGCGGCTGTCACGCACCAACCAGCTGCTCTGCCATTTCGGCCACGCCGGCGCCGAACAGCTGCGCCAGGTCACCGACAATCCCCGGGAGCAGGGACTTGCCTCGCTACATGCCTCGCTGCTGATGGCCTCCACAGGCAATGCCGAGTCACTAGGGGAGCGCCATGTCTGAAAAGAGCCTTCTCAAGGAGCTGCAGCAGGTGCAGCTGGCGATCGACCTCATCGAGCTCGGCGCCAGGCTGCAGGTGCTGGAGACGGAGACCGAGTTGAGCCGGGCACGGCTGGTGAGGCTGTTCAAGGAGATTCGCGGCATGTCCCCGCCTAAAGGGATGCTGCCCTTCTCCACCGACTGGTTCATCACCTGGATGCCCAATATCCACTCGTCGCTGTTCTACAACATCTATACCCGGCTGCGGGAGGATCATGGCTGCGAGCGCATGAGCGCCTTCATCAAGGCCTACCGCCTCTATGTAGAGCAGGTCGAAAGCAACGATGCCGAGGCCGTGCTGGGCCTGACCCGCGCCTGGACGCTCATCCGCTTCTTCGAGAGCGACCTGCTGCAGCTCTCCACCTGCACGCGCTGCACCGGGCGCTTTGTGGCTCACGCCCACAGCCCGAGCCACGACTACGTGTGCGGCATCTGCCAGCCCCCG
This sequence comes from Halomonas shengliensis, assembly GCF_900104135.1. Taxonomy (GTDB): domain Bacteria; phylum Pseudomonadota; class Gammaproteobacteria; order Pseudomonadales; family Halomonadaceae; genus Halomonas; species Halomonas shengliensis. The sequence goes on from NZ_FNIV01000002.1 coordinate 301,137, forward strand.
TCGCGGGCCGGCAAGACCCGTCGCCGTCGCGACGCCGAGACCACCGAGGCCCTGGCATGCCAGCCCTCGCCACCGCCCGCACGCCGACGCGCCTGACCCTACGCCCCGCCGCGCGGGGCGTAACTTTTCCTCCCACGCCCTCAAGTCTGACCCCGCCGCGCCGATAACCGAGAAAGACGATTCACCCACGCCTCGGTTAAGGGATAGCGGCAGTGCTGATACCCATCGGTTACCTTGTGGTCCTGCTTTCCGTCTTCGGCGGCTTCGTGCTGGCGGGCGGACATCTCGGCCCCCTCTTCCAGCCCACGGAGTTCCTGATGATCGGGGGCGCCGGCATCGGCGCCTTCATCGCCGCCAACAACGGCAAGGCCATCAAGGCTACCTTCCGCATCTTCGGCCGCCTTCGCCGCTCCAAGCGCTACGACAAGGCGCTCTACATGGAGCTGATGGCGGTGCAGTACAAGCTGCTGACCAAGATCCGCCGCGACGGCATGCTGGGCATCGAGCGCGACATCGATAACCCCCAGGAGAGTGCGCTCTTCAACGAGCACCCGCGGGTACTTGCCGACCCCACCATCATGGCCTTCCTCACCGACTACCTGCGCCTGATGGTCAGCGGCACCATGGAGCCCATGGAGATCGACGAGCTGATGCTCCACGAGATCGAGGCGTTCGAGCAGGAGGCGCATATTCCTGTCGACGCCATCGCCAAGGTAGGCGACGCCATGCCGGCCTTCGGCATCGTCGCCGCGGTCATGGGTGTGGTGAAGGCGCTTAGCGCGGCCGATGCGGCCCCCGACCAGATGGGCCAGATGATCGCCCACGCCCTGGTAGGCACCTTCCTCGGCATCCTTGCCGGCTACGGCTTCGTCAATCCGCTGGCCAGTCGCGTGGAGCGTCAGGTCAAGGAGGTCGAGAAGGTGCTGCAGTGCATGCGCGTCACCCTGATGGCCAGCCTGCATGGCTACGCGCCGCAGCTGGCGGTGGAGTTCGGCCGCAAGGCGCTGCACAGCGAGGAGCGCCCGGGCTTCACCGAACTCGAGGAGTACGTCCGTAACGCCAAGGCGGGCGAAGGCAGCGCATGAGTCAGGACCGTCGCCCCATCATCATCCGCCGCAAGAAGGTGGTGCATCAGCACCACGGCGGCAGCTGGAAGATCGCCCTGGCAGACTTCATGACCGCCCTGATGGCGCTCTTTCTGGTGATGTGGATCCTCTCGCAGTCGACGCCGACCCAGCGCGAGGCGGTGGGTGAGTACTTCCGTACCCCGCTGGTCACCGCGATCACCGGTGGCGACGGCCAGGCCCAGAGCGCCAACGTGATCCCCGGCGGCGGACCCGACCCGGCCCATGCCGAGGGCGAGCGGGCACGCATCGACCTGCGCCAGCAGACCCGCCCCAGCGACACCCAGCGGCGCGCCTTCCGCGATCTCCAGCAGCGCATCGAGACCGCCATCAATGCTGACCCGGATCTGCGTCAGCTGCGCCAGCAGATGCGCTTCGAGATGACACCCGAAGGACTGCGCATCCAGCTGCTGGATACCGATCAGCGCCCGATGTTCGACCTGGGTCGTGATCAGGTGGCGCCCTATATGCGCGACCTGCTGCGCACCATGGCGCCGCTGCTCAACGAGCTCGACAACGACCTCAGCATCAGCGGCCACACCGACAGCCTGGCCTACCTGAGCGGCTATCGCGGCTACAGCAACTGGGAGCTCTCCAGCGACCGCGCCAACGCCTCGCGTCGTGAGCTGGTCGCCGGCGGCCTGGAGCCGAGCAAGCTGTTACGGGTCTCCGGCTTCGCCGACCGGGTGCCGATGCCGAACACCGAGGCCAGCGACCCGATCAACCGCCGCATCGAGCTACTGGTGCTCTTCGACGAGGTGGCCGAGCGCATACGCCGCCCGGGCATTCTCAATGGCGCGGGCGCACCGTCGCCGCTCAGCCGGCGCACGCCACAGGTGGATACCGCACCCGTGGAGAAATTCACCGAGAGCCTGAGGAGCGCCCTCGGCACGGACTAGGCCCGACACAGGGCATCTCATCATCAGGGCAGGGGTTAGCGCATGGATATCACCGATTTCTATGACACGTTTTTCGAGGAGGCCGAGGAGCTCCTCGCCGACATGGAGCGCCACCTCCTCGAGCTGGACATCGACGCGCCGGACAGCGAGCAGCTCAACGCCATCTTCCGCGCGGCCCACTCCATCAAGGGGGGCGCCGGCACCTTCGGCTTCGATGTCCTGCAGAAGACCACCCACCTCTTCGAGAACCTCCTCGACCATGCCCGCCGCGGCGAAATGACGCTGCGCCGTGACATCATCGACACCTTCCTGGAAACCAAGGATATGCTGCACGACCAGCTCGACGCCTATCGCAACGACGAGGAACCCGATCAGGAGGCCTTCGCCCGCATCTGCCAGACCCTGCAGCAGCTGGCCCTGGAGGAGATCGGTCAGGGACTCGAGGGCGCTGAGGACGTGCCCACGCCCGGTGACGCGGACTCACCTGGGCAGCAACCCGCGACGCCCGAGCCGCCTCAGGCGGGGGCGCCAGCCGCAGAGGAGGCCGGCGATGGTGGCGACCAGCGCCTGGTGGTTGCCCTGATCGATGTCGGCGACAAGGACCGTGCGCTGCTGATCGAGGAGCTCGAGCAGCTGGGCGAGATCCAGGCCCAGCAGGGCAACCAGGCGTGCTACGAGGTTACCCTGATCACCGCGGTGAGCCGCGACGACATCGAGGCGGTGATGTGCTTCATCACCGAGCCCGAGCAGGTACAGATCCGCGTCGACGAGAGCGAGGAGGCGATCACTGCCCCCGCGGCCGAGCCCGCACCCGAGGCGACTCTGCCCGGCGAGAACACAGAGGCGCCGCAGCCGGCGCCCCCGTCGGCGACTCCCGCCGCCTCCAGGCCCGACACCAATAAGAACGACGCCAGCAAGACCAAGGCGAGCGACGCCAAGCCGAAGAAGGCCAAGGGTAGCGAGTCCAGCTCGATCCGCGTCTCGGTGGAGAAGGTCGACCAGATCATCAATCTGGTCGGCGAGCTGATCATCACCCAGTCGATGCTCGACCAGACCGTCAGCGAGCTGGACGGCGTGAACAACGGAAACCTGCTCAACGGCATGAACCTGCTGCAGCGCAACGCGCGGGACCTGCAGGAAGCGGTGATGTCGGTGCGCATGATCCCCATGGACTTCGTGTTCAGCCGCTTCCCCCGGGTGGTCCGCGAGACCTCCGGCAAGCTCGGCAAGGAGATCGAGCTGGTCACCGAGGGCGAGTCCACCGAGCTGGACAAGAGCCTGACCGAGCGCATCATCGACCCCCTCACCCACCTGGTACGCAACAGCCTGGACCACGGCATCGAGCCGCCGGAGGTGCGCGAGGCGAACGGCAAGCCGCGCACCGGCAAGCTCACCCTCTCCGCCCGCCACCAGGGCGGTAACATCATCATCGAGGTGAGCGACGACGGCGCCGGCCTGGATCGCGACAAGCTGCTGGCCAAGGCCCAGGAGAGTGGTCTGTCGGTCACCGACACCATGAGCGACGACGAGGTCTGGCAGCTAATCTTCGCCCCGGGCTTCTCCACCGCCAAGGAGGTCACCGACGTCTCCGGGCGCGGCGTGGGCATGGACGTGGTGAAGCGCAACATCCAGGGCATGGGGGGCCAGGTGCAGATCATGTCGGCGCGCGGCAAGGGCACCACCATCCGCATCGTGCTGCCGCTGACCCTGGCCATCCTCGACGGCATGTCGATCAAGGTGGGCGAGGAGGTGTTCATCCTGCCGCTCTCCACCGTTCTCGAGTCGCTGCAACCCTCCCGGGATGACCTCTACCCCATGGCCGGTGACGACGTAGTGCTCAAGGTGCGCGACGAATACCTGCCGGTGGTCGCGGTTCACGAGGCGCTGGATGTCACCGGCGCCAAGACCGAGCTCAACGAGACCATCGCGGTGATCGTGCAGGGCGAAGGACGCCGCTACGCCCTGCTGGTGGACGACCTCATCGGCCAGCAGCAGGTGGTGGTCAAGAACCTCGAGACCAACTACCGCAAGGTGCCGGGCGTTTCCGCCGCCACCATCCTGGGTGACGGCAGCGTCGCCCTGATCCTCGACATCGCCGGCCTGCATCGCCTCAACCGCGCCAAGAAGGAGGCGCGGCATCAGCAACGTCCTCATCACGACCTGGAGCGTCGTCTCCACACCGAAGGAGAAGCCTCATGACCAACCTGACCAACCCCAGCCTCGACGCCGCCGCCCTGGAGGCGCAGAGCCGTGAGTTCCTGGTCTTCTCGCTCGGCGAGGAGGAGTACGCCATCGATATCCTCAAGGTGCAGGAGATTCGCGGCTACGAGAACGTCACCCGCATCGCCAACGCCCCGGATTTCATCAAGGGGGTGACCAACCTGCGCGGCGTGATCGTGCCCATCGTCGACCTGCGCATCAAGTTCCATCTCGACAAGGTCGAGTACGGTGGTCAGACCGTGGTGATCGTGGTCAATGTCGCCGACCGCGTGGTGGGAATCGTGGTGGATGGCGTCTCCGACGTCATGACCCTGACGCCCGAGCAGATCAAGCCGGCGCCGGAGTTCGGCGTCACCCTCTCCTCGGACTTCCTGAGCGGGCTGGGCAGCCTGGAAGACCGCATGCTGGTTCTGGTGGACATCGACAAGCTGCTGACCAGCGACGAGATGGCCCTGGTGGAACAGGCCAGCGAGTAAGCCGGGGACGACATCCATGAAACAACTGACAACGACAAAGAAACTGTGGGGTTCGCTGGGGATCATCTGGATCGGCATGATCTGCCTGATGGCCTGGGGAGCCTGGGAGAACCGCCAGACGATGCTCGAGGAGCGCCGCACGGCACTCGGCGACTACGTCGACATGGCCATGAACGTGGTCAATGACCACGCCGAGCGGGCCGAGGCGGGCGAGCTGACTCTGGAGGAGGCCCAGACCCGTGCCGCCGACGCCGTGCGCGAGATGACCTACGACGAGGGGCGCGGCTACGTCTACATCTTCAACGGCGACTACGAACTGCTCGCCCACCCTCGCCTGCCTGTCGGCACCTCGGTGCGCGACTTCCAGAACGACGAGGGGCGCTACCTGTTCCGCGAGTTCGTGGCGGACGTGCAGCGCGACGACGGCGTGGTCGACTACCTCTGGGCCCACGCCTCCGAGGAGGACGAGCTTGCCGAGAAGTCCTCACTTAACGCCCTGTTCGAGCCCTGGGGCTGGTACATCGGTACCGGGGTCTATATCGATGATATCGACGCCGCCTTCGTCGCCGGCCTGACCCGCAGCCTGCTGGCGCTGCTTGGCGTCGGCATCCCGCTGACCCTGCTGATGGGGCTGGTGATTCGCAACGTCACCCGGCGCCTGGGCGGTGACCCCGCCTATGCCGCCCAGGTGGTCCGTCGGATCGCCGAGGGCAGCCTCGACCGACCGGTGAGCCTGCGCAAGGGCGACCAGGCCAGCCTGCTCGCCGATATCGAACGCATGCGCCGCAACCTGGAAGCGACCATCGGCCATATCCACCGCAGCAGCGATGAGGTCAACGGCGTGGTCGAGGAGATCGGCGCCGGCAACGACGAGCTGGCCACCCGCACCGAGCAACAGGCCGCCTCCCTGGCCGAGACTGCTTCGAGCATGGAGCAGTTGACCGCCACCGTACGCCAGAACGCCGACCATGCCGGCAAGGCCAGCAGCCTGGCGCGGGAGACCGCCGACAACGCCGAGCAGGGTCACGACGCCATGGACCGCGTCGCCGCCTCGATGAACGACATCAACGACAGCGCGACGCAGATGTCGACCATCGTCGACACCATCGATGCCATCGCCTTCCAGACCAACATCCTGGCGCTCAACGCCTCGGTAGAGGCCGCCCGTGCCGGTGAGCACGGCCGTGGCTTCGCCGTGGTCGCCGAGGAAGTGCGCAAGCTGGCCAGCCGCAGCTCCGAGGCCGCCGGTGAGATCAAGGCGCTGATCGATGGCTCGGATGCCAAGGTCACCGAAGGCACCCGCCTGGTGGAGGAGACCGGCGAGATCATCACCGGCATGGTGCGCGATATCCAGCAGCTCACCACGCTGATCGGCGAGATCTCCGCCGCCTCGGAGGAGCAGACCCACGGCATCGAGCAGGTCAACCTGGCGGTCACCCAGATGGACCAGATGACCCAGCAGAACTCGAGCCTGGTCGAGGAGCATACCCAGGCCTCCCAGCGCCTGACGCTTCAGACCCAGCGTCTACGCGACCAAGTGGCGCACTTTCATCTGAGCGCCCGCCAGGGGGAAGCCAACCACGATGATGCCCCGGCGCGGCCGAACGCCCACGACACGGCCGATCGGGATCGCGGCGTGACATCACGCGAACCCGCCACCATCGACTGACGCCCAGGGACGAGAACGTGAAATTACTCGACAACATGACCGTACGCCTGAGCTGGAGCATGGTGCTGGCGGTGTTCTCCGCCCTGATCCTGGCACTTGGCGGCCTGGGCCTGTACGCCGCACGCCACAGCGAGTCGGCGCTCCAGACCCTCAACCGGGTCAACGTCGATCAGCAGTCCGCGCTCAACCGCACCAACACCCAGATGCTCTTCGCCCAGCTCGAGCTGCGCGATCTGCAGACGCGCCTGCTCGCCGACGAGACACCCCAGGTCCGTCAGGCGGTACAGGCCGAGGCGGAGGCGCTCGCCGAGACCTTCTTCGAGGTGGAGTCGACCTTCCAGGAGTTCCTGGCGCTGCCCGGTGGCGAGGCCAGGGCGGCGATGATCGACACCCTGGCGGCGAGCTTCGAGCGACTGATGGCCGAGGGCCTGTGGCCCCAGCAGCAGGCTTTGGCGGCCGGGGATGCGGAGCGCTTCCTGACCCTGGCACCGAGAGTGGAGGCGCTCACCACGACCTTCTACGACGATGCGGTGACCTTCTTCGTGGATGCCGAGCAGAGCGGCGCCAGCCTCTACGCCAGCTTCCTCGAGCTGGTGAAGGGACTAGAGTGGCTGATAATCGCCGGCCTGGTGATCGCCGCCGGCACCGTGGTGGTGGTGCTGTGGGGGGTGACGGTAAACGTCATCCGCCCACTGGGCCAGCTGGTCGGCTACTTCGAGGCGATGCAGCAGGGTAACCTGGCCCAGCGCATCCCGGAGCGTGGCGATAACGAGATCGGACGCCTCTACGCCGCCCTGGCGGCGATGCAGCGCGGCCTGGCCGAGACGGTGATGACCGTGCGCGACAGCAGTGAGGCCATCTACCAGGGCACCCAGAGCATCGCCCACGGCAATAACGACCTCTCCTCGCGCACCGAGCAGCAGGCCTCCTCTCTGCAGGAGACCGCCTCGAGCATGGAGGAGCTCTCTTCCACCGTCACCCAGAACGCCGACAACGCCGGCCAGGCCAGCCAGCTGGCCGCCGACGCCTCACGAACCGCCCAGGAAGGCGGCGAGGTGGTCAACGACGTGGTCAGCACCATGCACGAGATCAGCCAGGGCTCTCACCGGGTCGCGGAAATCATCGGCACCATCGACAGCATCGCCTTCCAGACCAATATCCTGGCGCTCAACGCCTCGGTGGAGGCGGCACGCGCCGGCGAGCACGGCAAGGGCTTCGCTGTGGTGGCCCAGGAGGTACGCAACCTCGCGAGCCGCTCCGGCGATGCCGCCAGCGAGATTCGCGGGCTGATCGAGGCATCGGTCAACCAGGTGGATCGTGGTACCGCGAGGGCCGATCAGGCTGGCAAGACCATGGGTGAGATCGTCGCCTCCGTGCAGCGCGTCAGCGACATCATGGACGAGATCGCCTCCGCCTCGCACGAGCAGAGCAGCGGCATCGGCCAGGTCAACGACGCCATCACCCAGATGGACCAGGTCACCCAGCAGAACGCCGACCTGGTGCAGCATGCGGCCAGCGCCGCCAATCAGCTGGAGGCCGAGGCCAGCCGCCTCAAGGCGGCGGTCAATCGTTTCCAGCTGGAAACCTCAGGGTCGGCGACGAAGGGCCAGCGGGACGACAGCAATGACGACCTGTCGCGCTGGATGCCCTCCTTGATGACACGCCGCACCCAGGAGGCGGCGCCCGCCGCTACCCAGGCGCGGACCACCCGGAGCGACGATGACTGGGAGGCGTTCTAGCCGCCACTACGCATCGTCCAGGACACAACAACGAAATCGACTTTTCCTCAGCAGGGGATCGCCATGCGCAACAACCAGCCAGTGACTCAGCAGGAATACCTGCTCCACGATGACCACTTCCTTATCTCCCGCACCGACCTGAAGGGCAGGATCACCTACGCCAACCCGGCCTTCGTGGAGGTCAGCGGGTTCAGTCACGAGGAGCTGCTGGGGTCGGCCCACAACATCGTGCGCCATCCCGACATGCCTGAGGCGGCCTACCAGAACCTGTGGGACACCCTGAAGGCCGGAGAGAGCTGGAAGGGGCTGGTCAAGAACCGGCGCAAGAACGGCGACCACTACTGGGTAGAGGCCAACGTCTCGCCGATCATCGAAGAGGGTGAGGTCAAGGGCTACGCCTCGGTTCGGGTCAAGCCCTCGCGCGAGGAGGTCGAGCGCGCCGAGGCCGCCTACGCCCGTATCCGAGAGGGCAAGGGCCGTGGCCTGACCCTGGACAAGGGCGAGCTCAAGCGCCGGGGCGTCGCCGGCTGGCTGGCCCGCGCCAGCCTCTCCAGCCTGCGCGCGCGCATCGTCTCCATGGTACTGGTGGCCGGTGTGCTGCTGCTCGCCAGCGGTGCCCTGGGGCTGTTCGGCCTGCAGAGCGCCGGGGAGCGTCTGCGCACCCTCGACCGCGATGGCCTCCAGGACGTGGCGCGTCTGCAACAGATCGACCAGCTGACCACCCAGGCGCACCAGTTGCTATCGCGCAGCGATCGCTTCGAGCTGGTCGACCAGAAGGTGGCCTATACCGAGCAGCTGGCCGAGATCGAGAGTGAACTCGACCGCCTGTGGTCGGCCTTCCGCGCGCGGGAGACCAACCAGGGCGGCATCGCCGACAGCTTCGATGCCGAGCTCAGCGCCTACCGCCAGGAGGGCATCGGCCATGCGATCAGCCTGCTGCAGAGCGAAGAGAACTTCGACATCTTCACCAACATGCCGGAACACATCGGGACGATGCAGGGCGAGGGTGAGGCGCTGGCGGAGAGCGTCAACGCGATGATTGCCAGCAAGCAGGAAGCCGCCGGCCTGCTTGCCCAGCAGGCCCGCCAGGGACAGCGCCAGATGCTGATCGCGCTGGCCGCCCTGCTGGGAGCCGGCCTGTTGCTGCTGGTCATCATCGGTGCCATGACCCTGCGTGGTGTGATCCGCCCGGTGCGCGAATCCCGCGCCTTCACCCTGCAGATCGCCTCGGGCAACCTGGCGGCGGACGCCCCGGCTCGCCGGCGCGACGAGCTGGGTCAGCTGGTGGACGCCCTGGACATCATGCGCAAGAGCCTTGGCAGCATCGTCAACGACGTCAACGGCGGCATCGGCATCGTTACCCCCGCGGCCCGCGACATCGCCCGTGGCAACGAGGACCTGTCGGCGCGTACCGAGCAGCAGGCCGCGTCCCTGCAGCAGACCGCCTCCAGCATGGAGGAGATGACCACCACGGTACAGCACAACTCGGACAACGCCCGTCAGGCCAGCGGCCTGGCCGAGGAGAACGCCACCGAGTCGCGCGCCTCCGGTGAGCTGATGCAGCGTGCCGTCTCCACCATGGACGAGATCACCGCCGGTTCGCGCAAGATGACCGAGATCATCGACGTCATCGACTCCATCGCCTTCCAGACCAACATCCTGGCGCTCAACGCCTCGGTAGAGGCCGCGCGTGCCGGCGAGCAGGGGCGCGGCTTCGCCGTGGTGGCCCAGGAGGTGCGCAACCTGGCCAGCCGCTCCGCGGATGCCGCCAGCGAGATCCGTGAGCTGATCGACGGCTCCGCCCGCCAGATCGGCAGCGGTGCCGAGCTGATCCACCAGGCCGAGGGCGCCATCGCCAGGGTCATGGAGGCCTCCACCCGGGTCAACGACATCCTCGGCGAGATCACCGCGGCCTCCGAGGAACAGAGCAACGGCATCGCCCAGATCAACTCGGCGGTGGCCGAGATGGACCAGGTGACCCAGCAGAATGCCACGCGGGTACAGAGCTCCGCGCGCGCCGCCGGCGAGCTGGAGCACCAGGCCATGATGCTCAACCACGCCGTCTCGGCCTTCCGCCTGCGCGGCAGCGGCATGGAACAGGCGCCCAGTCGTCAGCGTCGCCCCGCCGAGGTGGAGAAGCAGCCGCCGCGTGATGCCGAGGCGCCGGCCGCACGCCGTGATGACACCCGCAGACATAAGGCGACCGAAAGCGTCGAGGAGTGGGAAGAGTTTTGAACGCCCCCAGGGAAGGTGAAGAGATGACGGCTGCCGGGTCGGGATGGTCGACCGGGCGGCTGGAGCGCGACCTGGAGCTGACGGATGCGGACTTCGCCCGCATCCGCCAGCTGATCTATCAGCGCGCCGGCATCGTGCTCGCCGAGCACAAGCGCGAGATGGTCTATAGTCGTCTTGCCAAGCGCCTGCGCCACCACGGCCTGACGCGCTTCTCCGACTACCTCGCCCGCCTCGAGCGCCAGCCCGAGGCCCGGGAGTGGGAGGCCTTCACCAACGCCCTGACCACCAACCTCACCGCCTTCTTCCGCGAGGCCCACCACTTCCCGCTGCTGGCCGACCATGTCCGCGGCCGCGCCGGCCGCATCCGGGTGTGGAGCGCGGCGGCCTCCAGCGGCGAGGAGCCCTACTCCATCGCCATGACGCTGATGGAGACACTGGGTCAGCAGGCCGCCCAGCGCGCCGAGGTCATCGCCACCGACATCGATACCGATGCCCTCGGCAAGGCGCGTGCCGGCGTCTATCCGCTTGAACAGGTCAGCAAGCTGGAGGAAGCGCGGGTCAAGCGCTTCTTCCAGCGCGGCCGTGGCACCCACCAGGGCCTGGCCCGGGTGCGCCCGGAGGTGGCCGCCATGGTGGAGTTCGACGCGCTCAACCTGCTGGCGCCCAGCTGGGCGGTGCAGGGGCCCTTCGATGCCATCTTCTGTCGCAATATCATGATCTACTTCGACAAGGCGACCCAGACGCGTATCCTCGAGCGCTTCGCCCCCCTGCTCAAGCCGGACGGGCTGCTGTTCGCCGGTCACTCCGAGAACTTCTCCTACATCACCGACCGCTTCCGCCTGCGTGGACAGACCGTCTACGTGCGCAAGCCATGACCTCGACCGCGGCTAAAGTTCTCGCCATCGGCGCCGATAACAGAGGCACGACCTGACCGGACAGCGATCGCTGTCAGAACCACGGGAGACGCCTCTTGAGCACCAGCAGAATCAAGGTGCTGTGTGTCGATGATTCGGCGCTGATACGCGACCTGCTTACCGAGATCATCAACAGCCAGCCGGACATGGAAGTGGTGGCCGTAGCCCCCGACCCCATCGCCGCCCGCGACCTGATCAAGCGCCATAATCCCGACGTGCTGACACTCGACGTCGAGATGCCGCGCATGGACGGGCTGGACTTCCTGGAACGGCTGATGCGCCTGCGCCCCATGCCGGTGCTGATGGTCTCCTCGCTGACCCAGGCGGGCTCGGAGGTGACCCTGCGCGCCCTGGAGCTCGGCGCCCTGGATTTCGTCGCCAAGCCCTCCCTGGGCATCCGCAGCGGGATGCTGGAGTACGCCAACGAGATCGCCGAGAAGCTGCGTGCCGCCGCACGCTCGCGCCCGCATCGCGCGCGGCGCCGCAACGAGCCGCCGCCCGAGCGGCTCAAGGCGCCGCTGATCTCCAGCGAGAAGCTGATCATCATCGGCGCCTCCACCGGCGGCACCGAGGCGATTCGCCGGGTACTCGAACCGCTGCCGGCCAACAGCCCCGCCATTCTTGTCACCCAGCACATGCCGGGTGGCTTCACTCGCTCCTTCGCCGAACGCCTGGACCGCCTGTGCCAGATCCGGGTCAAGGAGGCGAGCGACGGCGAGCGCATCCTGCCCGGCCACGCCTACATCGCCCCGGGAGACGCCCACCTCAAGCTGGCCCGCAGCGGCGCCAACTACGTGGCGCGGCTGGACGAGGGACCGCCGGTCAACCGCCATCGCCCCTCGGTGGATGTCCTCTTCCACTCCGCGGCCACCCAGGCCGGCCGTAATGCCATCGGCGTACTGCTGACCGGGATGGGCAAGGACGGTGCGGCGGGCCTGGTGGAGATGCGCCAGGCCGGCGCCCCCACCATCGCCCAGGACGAGGCAAGCTGCGTGGTGTTCGGCATGCCGCGGGAGGCCATCGCCCTGGGCGGCGCCGCCGAGGTGTTGCCGCTGGAGGAAATCGCCCCGCGGCTTCTCTCCCTGGTCACCGCCTCGGGACGCGCCCAGCGGGTCTGAGGCCACCCACGCGCTACCCGCATCGCGAGATCACAACGCCAACGAAGGAAGCCCGGCATGACACGATTACTCCGTAACATCAGCATCCACGCCGCGATGATCACGGTGCTGGCCTGCTTCGCCATCGCCATCTCGGCCGTCGCCGGCATGAGCTTCCTGGCCTCCAAGCAGGCCAACGAGACCATGGGCACCCTGGAGCAGATCAACATCAGCCAGCTCAACGAGATCAACCGCGCCGACGCCCTGCTCAGCGGCGCCCTGGTCGATCTCGAGACCGCCTCCAATCACTTCATGATGGGTCGACGTGGCGAGGCGGATGCCCGCCTGGCCTCGGCCATGGACCAGATCGAGCGCGCCGAGGACCGCTACGAGGCCTTCGCCGCGGTACCCCGTACCGAGGCCGGCGAGGAACTGGGTGCCCGGGTGGAGTCGAGCTTCGTGGCGGTACTCGACCTGGCTCGCCAGCAGCATCAGGCACTGGACCAGATGAACTCCACCGGCTTCAACGTGCTGCGTGAGGAGATGGCCGGCCCGGCCCAGGTTCAAGAAGATACTCTGACCGAATTTGTGCGTTACGCCGACGAGCGTGGCAACGAGCTACAGGCCGACTACGACAGCGTGACGCAGTTCTACAAGCAGCTGGAAGTCGGCATTCTGGTCGCCATCGCCGTGCTGATCGTGCTGATCTATCTCGGCCTGCGCCGCGTGGTGATCCAGCCACTCAATCATGCGGTGGAGACGCTGGAAACCATCGCCCAGGCCGATCTCTCCCGGGAGATCAAGGTGCTCAGCCGCAATGAGATCGGCAAGCTGTTCTCCGCCATGCGCGACATGCAGCAGAGCCTGACGCGTATCGTCGGCGACGTGCGCGACAGCAGCGCCTCGATCCATCTGGGTACCCGCGAGATCGCCAGTGGCAACGCCGACCTCTCCTCGCGCACCGAGCAGCAGGCCGCCTCGCTGGAAGAGACCGCCTCGAGCATGGAGCAGATTACCGCGACGGTGAAGCAGAATGCCGACAACGCCCGGCAGGCCAGCGGTCTGGCCCTGGATGCGTCAAACACCGCGGAGCGCGGCGGCGAGGTGGTCCAGCGGGTGGTCAGCACCATGCACGGCATCTCCGGCAGCTCCCAGAAGATCGCCGACATCACCGGCGTGATCGACTCCATCGCCTTCCAGACCAATATCCTGGCCCTCAACGCCTCCGTGGAGGCGGCCCGCGCCGGCGAGCAGGGCCGCGGCTTCGCCGTGGTGGCCGGCGAGGTGCGCCAGCTGGCGAGCCGCAGCGCCGACGCCGCCAAGGAGATCAAGGGCCTGATCGAGAGCTCCGTCAGCCAGGTCGCCGAGGGCTCCACCCTGGTGGAGCAGGCCGGCGACACCATGCAGGAGGTGGTCGCCGCCGTGCGCCGCGTCACCGACATCATGGATGAGATCTCCGCTGCCTCCCAGGAGCAGAGCGACGGCATCGAGCAGGTCAGCACCGCCGTCGGCCAGATGGATCAGGTGACCCAGCAGAACGCCTCCCTGGTCCAGGAGGCCTCGGCCGCCGCCGCCTCGCTGGAGGAGCAGGCCAGCCGCCTGGAGGCCGCGGTGGCGGTATTCCGGCTCGCCGGCCATGCCGCCCCGGAGACGGCCAACGCTACGCCCCGGACCAAGCCGGGAGAAGCCAGCAGCGAGCCCCGTGACGCGCCCCCTGCCCCGTCACGCCCCAGCCGCCAGACGGCGGCTCGCAAGGAGACCCCCGCCGAGGCCGAGTGGGAAGAATTCTGACTCACGCCGGCGTACGCGCCGGCCCAACTTGCCAGCACGACACGAGGAAATCCGATGGCAGACAAGAACATGAGCATCCTGGTGGTGGATGACTTCCCGACCATGCGCCGGATCGTCCGCAGCCTGCTCAAGGAGCTGGGCTTCACCAACGTCGAGGAGGCCGAGGACGGCCAGGACGCCCTCAACAAGCTGAAGGCCGGTGGCTTCGAGTTCGTGGTCTCGGACTGGAACATGCCCAACCTGGACGGCCTGGAGATGCTCAAGCAGATCCGCGCCGACGATGCCCTCAAGGACCTGCCGGTGCTGATGGTCACCGCCGAGGCCAAGAAGGAGAACATCATCGCCGCCGCCCAGGCGGGCGCCAACGGCTATGTGGTCAAACCGTTCACCTCGGCCACCCTGGAAGAGAAGCTCAACAAGATCTTCGAGAAACTGGGCATGTAAGACCGAGGGGCTCAAGGCCCCTCGGCCAGGAGATGACACCATGAGCAACGACATCACCCGGGGCAGCCAGCCAGGCAGCAGCGACGACCTGGTACAGCGGATCGGCCAGCTGACCCGGATGCTGCGCGAGAGCATGCGCGAGCTGGGTCTCGACAAGGAGATCGAGCGTGCGGCGGAGGCCATCCCCGACGCCCGTGATCGCCTGAGCTACGTCGCCACCATGACCGAGCAGGCGGCGGAGCGCGCCCTCAACGCCATCGACCGCGCGCAGCCGCTGCAGGACAGCCTGAGCGAACAGGCCGAAGCGCTGGACCGGCGCTGGGCGGAGTGGTTCGCCGAGCCCAAGGAACTCGACGAGGCGCGCGAACTGGTCACCGAGACCCGTCAATACCTGGCGGCGGTACCCGAGAAGACCCAGGCGACCCACCAGGAGCTCCTCGAGATCATGATGGCCCAGGACTTCCAGGACCTGACCGGCCAGGTGATCAAGAAGATGATGGACGTGATCCGCGAGATCGAGCATCAGCTGGTGCAGGTGCTGATCGATACCGTCCCAGAGGGTCAGGCGCGCGACGACCTCCAGAAGAAGGCCAGCGGCCAGTGGGAGTCCGATGACCGCCGCCGCGAGGAGGGGCTGCTCAACGGTCCCCAGGTGAAGCCGGACGGCGAGGACATCGTCACTGGTCAGGACCAGGTCGACGACCTGCTCGACCAGCTGGGGTTCTGAGCCCCCACCGCACCCCGAATTGGCCGTGTGTCGCGGATAAGACCGCGATAACCGGCCCTTTTTGACGCATCACCCCTTCCCCGCCGACGTCACAATGGCCAGGGTGCAGACGAGTGCCCGGTAGACGACCATGGCGGATCAGGACAGCGATCAGGAGAAGACCGAAGAGGCCACGCCCCGACGCCTGGAGAAGGCGCGCGAGGAGGGCCAGGTCGCCCGTTCCCGAGAGCTGGCCACCTTCATGCTGCTGCTGGGCGGAGTGGTCGGCCTCTGGACCATGGGCGAGCTGCTCTACGGGCAGCTCGGCCTGGTCATGGAGCAGGCCTTCCTGTTCGAGCGCCGCCACGCCATGGAGACCACGCCGATGCTGGCCCATGCGCTGGACCTGGGTAGCCGCACCCTCTACGCCATGCTGCCGCTGTTCCTGCTGCTGACCGTGGTGGCCCTGGTGGCTCCGGCCCTGCTCGGCGGCTGGCTGATCTCGGCCAAGTCGCTCAAGCCTCAAGCCTCCAAGCTCAACCCCTTCAAGGGGCTGAAGCGGATCTTCGGCGTGCAGGCCCTGGTGGAGCTGGCCAAGGCGATCGCCAAGTCGCTGCTGGTGGGCAGCGTGGGCATCGCCTTCCTCTACCTGAACCGCGGCGCCTTCATGGACCTGATGGACCAGCCGGTGCGCCAGGCGCTGGCCCAGGCGCTCTGGATGGCGGCCAAGGCCAGCGGCCTGATGGTGCTGACCCTGCTGGTGGTGATCCTGATCGACGTGCCCTACCAGATCTGGAGCCACGCCAAGAAGCTGCGCATGAGCAAGGACGAGGTGAAGCGTGAACACAAGGAGTCCGAGGGGGATCCCCAGGTCAAGGCGCGGATCCGCCAGCAGCAGCAGGCGATGGCGCGCGGCCGGATGATGAGCAAGGTGCCCGAGGCGGATGTGATCATCACCAACCCGACGCACTACGCGGTGGCACTGGAGTATCGCGAACAGGGCATGCAGGCCCCGCGGGTCATCGCCAAGGGCGCCGACGCGGTGGCCGCTCGCATCCGCGACCTCGGTGACGAGCACGGCGTGCCGCGGCTCGAGGCCGCGCCGCTGGCACGCGCCCTCTATCACCATGTGGACCTCGACCAGGAGGTCCCGGTGACCCTGTACACCGCCGTGGCCGAGGTCATGGCGTGGGCCTTCGGCCTCAGGCGCGCCGGCGGCGAGGCGCCCCCGACACCCCATGACCTGCCGGTGCCCGACGAGCTCAGCGTCGCGGCGCCCGGCGGAGAGAGCGACGAGACACGCCCATGAAGGCCTTGCGCCACTACCTGGAACAGCGCGACTGGCTGGCGAGGGTGCCCGTGAAGGTGCTCGCCGGGCCGCTGCTGATCATCATGATCCTGTCGATGATGATCCTGCCGCTGCCCCCCTTCGCCCTGGACCTGCTCTTCACCTTCAACATCGCCCTGGCGGTGATGGTGCTGCTGGTGAGCATGTTCACCGAAAAGCCCCTGGACTTCGCCGCCTTTCCCGCGGTGCTGCTCTTCACCACCCTGCTGCGTCTGTCGCTGAACGTCGCCTCCACCCGGGTGGTCCTGATGGAGGGACACGAGGGCGGCGACGCCGCCGGCAAGGTGATCGAGGCCTTCGGCCAGTTCCTGGTCGGCGGTAACTTCGCCGTGGGCCTGGTGGTCTTCATGATCCTGGTGATCATCAACTTCATGGTCATCACCAAGGGCGCCGGTCGCATCGCCGAGGTCGGCGCCCGCTTCATGCTGGACGCCATGCCCGGCAAGCAGATGGCTATCGACGCCGACCTCAATGCCGGCCTGATCGGCGAGGAAGACGCCAAAAAGCGCCGCAGCGAGGTGGCCCAGGAGGCCGACTTCTACGGTTCCATGGACGGCGCCAGCAAGTTCGTGCGCGGCGACGCCATGGCCGGCCTGGTGATCATGGTGGTCAACATCCTCGGCGGCCTGCTGATCGGCATGCTCCAGCATGACATGGCGTTCGCCGATGCCGGGCGAACCTATGTTCTGTTGACCATCGGCGATGGCCTGGTGGCACAGATTCCTGCGCTGGTGATCTCCACCGCCGCTGGCGTGACGGTCTCCCGGGTCAACACCGACCAGGACGTCGGCCAGCAGATGATGAGCCAGCTATTCGTCAATCCGCAGGTGATGATCCTCGCCGCGGCGGTCATGGGCCTGCTCGGCCTGGTGCCCGGCATGCCCAACCTGGTGTTCCTGATCTTCACCGCCCTGCTGGGCGGATTGGCCTGGTGGCTGCTGCGCGAGCGCGAGCGCAAGCTGGTGGAGGAGGAGATAAGCGCCGCACCGGCTCCGGTGCAGGAGGCGCCCGAGGCGAGCTGGGAAGACGTGCAACTGGTGGACACCCTGGGCCTCGAGGTCGGCCACCGCCTGATCCCGCTGGTAGACTCGCGCCAGCAGGGCGAGCTGCTCGGCCGCATCAAGAGCGTGCGCAAGAAGTTCGCCCAAGAGGTGGGCTTCCTGCCGCCGGTGGTGCATATCCGCGACAACCTCGAACTCGGCGCCAACAGCTACGTGTTGAGCCTCAAGGGGGCCGAGATCGGTCATGCCGAGGCCTATCCCGGCCAGTGGCTGGCCATCGACCCCGGCCAGGTGACCGGCGAGCTCAAGGGCACCCCGACGCAAGAACCCGCCTTCGGCCTGCCGGCGGTGTGGGTGGATGGCGACCAGCGCGAGCATGCCCAGGTCTATGGCTACACGGTGGTGGACGCCAGCACGGTGATCGCCACCCACCTCAATCACCTGATGCACCGCCATGCCGCCGAGATGCTGGGCCGCACCGAGGTGCAGAAGCTGCTCGACAAGCTCGGCGAGG
The DNA here is from genome assembly GCF_900104135.1 of Halomonas shengliensis. Lineage (GTDB taxonomy): Bacteria > Pseudomonadota > Gammaproteobacteria > Pseudomonadales > Halomonadaceae > Halomonas > Halomonas shengliensis. Next base: position 319,314 of record NZ_FNIV01000002.1, read on the forward strand.
AGAACAAGTCGCTGGTCGAGGAGGTGGTTCCCAAGGCCATCTCGCTGACGGTGTTCCAGCGCATCCTGCAGAACCTGCTCGACGAGGATGTCTCGATCCGCGACTTGCGCACCCTCATGGATACCCTGGCCGAACACGCCACCCAGGTGCAGGATGTCAACGAACTCACCGCGCTGGTGCGCATCTCGCTGGGGCGTGCCATCACCCAGCAGTGGTTCGGTGGCCAGGAGCAGCTCAACGTGATCGGCCTGGACGGCCAGCTGGAACAGGTGCTGAACCAGGCCATGAACGGCAACGGCTCGCTGGAGCCGGGCCTCGCCGAGACGCTGATGAGCCAGGCCGAACAGGCGCTGGAGCGCCATGAGGCCAGCGGCGAGCCGCCGGTGCTGGTGGTCCAGCACAACTTGCGCGCCCTGCTCTCACGCTTCCTGCGGCGGCGGCTACGTCATCTGGTGGTGATGTCCCAGGCCGAGATCCCGGATGACCGCCACCTGCGCATCACCACCCTGATCGGAGGTCGCTGATAGATGAGCGTCATGCGTTTCACCGGAGTCAACAGCCGCGAAGCGATGCGCCAGGTTCGCGCGGTGCTCGGCGACGACGCCCTCATCCTGGCCAACCGCCCCACCGAGGAGGGGGTGGAGATCCTGGCCATGGCCGACGACGCCGTAGGGAGCCTGAGCGACGCCGCCCAGCTGCCCTCGAAGGCGTCCAATAGCACGCCGCAGGAACCGCCGACGCCTACCCAGGAGGCGCAGGTCGCCGCCGGAACGGCTGAGCCCACCGCGGACCTGCAGGCCATGAGCGCCCAGCTACTCAGCGAGATGCAGGACATGCGCGCCCTGCTGGCCCGCGAGCAGGCCCGCCGTCAGCCCGAGACCGACTGCGCCGGCCGGTTGCGCCGCATCCTGCGCGAGGCCGGCTTTACCCACGACTTCGCCCGGGCGCTGGTCACCGGCCTGCCCCACGAGCTCGAGCGTGCCACCGCCGAGGACGAGCGTCCCCTGGCCTGGCTGCAGCGACGGTTGGCCTCGCGGCTGCGGGTGGGCGAGGAAGAGGCGGCCTTCTTCGAGGCGCCGGGCATCCTCGCCCTGGTCGGCCCCACCGGGGTGGGCAAGACCACCACCACGGCCAAGCTGGCGGCCCGCTACGTCGAGCAGCACGGCGCCGATCGGGTGGCGCTGGTCACCACCGACAGCTTCCGCATCGGCGCCCACGAGCAGCTGAGAATCTATGCCGAGCTGCTCGGCATCCCCATGGTGGCCCTGGACAGCGACCAGCCGGTGGACTCCCTGGCGACCCGCCTGATGGGGCGGCGCTGGGTGATCATCGACACCGTGGGGATGAGTCAGCGTGACCAGCGGGTGGTCGAGCAGATCGCCCAGCTGCAGGACGGCCGCGTCAGGGTCCAGATGGTGCTGCTGCTCAACGCCGCCAGCCAGCCGGAGACCCTCGACGAGGTGGTGCGACGCTACCGGAACGCCGCCGAGGCCGCCGGTGCCCGACTCGATCGCTGCCTGCTGACCAAGCAGGACGAAGCCTGCCGCCTGGCGCCGGCGCTGGAGACGGTGATTCGCCACGACCTGACGCTGTGCTTCGTCTCCCACGGCCAGCGGGTGCCCGAGGACCTGAGCCTGCCCGATGCCGCCTCGCTGTCGGCGCGCGCCCTGGCCACACGTTCCCCGCTGGCCGAGGAAGCGAACGCGAAGTCCCCTGACTCGCCACCGGCGGGCACCCCGCTGCTGGGCCAGGGCCGACGACTCGCCGCATCGCTCACCCGCCTGCGCCGGCGCCTGCCGGGGTTCGGTGCCCTGGAGGCGATGTGGGACCTGACGGCGGCTTCCGCCGACACCCAGTCTCAGCAGCTCCTGTCGCTGCTTGAGCCGCCGGCGTCCGCCACGCGCGCGGCGGGTCTGCTGTGGGCTCCGAGACGCACCGGTGGTGGTACCGACTGGCGCCTGCCCCACGCGCCCCTGGACGCCGAAGGGCTGCCCGGGCTGCCGCTGCTGCTTCAGCACCACCAGCCCGCGGATGAGCTGGCGTGTCTCGAGCGGCACCTTCTCCCCCTGGGGGGAGCCACGGCCCCGTTCCAGCTGTTCCCGACGCTACCCACGGCGGCCATCCGCGAACGACTGGCCAGCCGCGGCGCCCCCTGGCTGGCGAAGGCGCAGCCCGCCAGCCGGGTGGTGCACCAGGGGGAGCCGTATCCGCTGAACCGGCTGGCGCCCCTCGCCCGCCGCGCCGGGACGCTCAGCGCCCGCCTGCGCGGCCGCCCGGTTGCGCTGTCGCTGTCCTGCCTGTCGGTCACCCTGCCCCCTGCGAAGCGGGCCGAGGCATCACGCGAGGAACCTCTCGAGGCCTGGCACGCGCGCCTGCACGACGAGGAGAGCGGCCGCCCGCTGGGCCAGCGTTTCTGGCTGGCCCCCGCCGGTAAGGCCGACGCGCTGCCGAGCCTACTGCTGGCCGCGCTTCAGGGGGAAGGGCTCACCCCCCTGACCCGTCAGGCCATGAGCCAGCTGGCCGAGTGGCTGCCAAGCGGTACCCGTGCCGAGCTGACGCTGTCGCTGGGGGCGGGCATCGCCGCGCTGGCGACGCACCTGGAGCATGCCCGGGACGAGGAAGCCATGGACCTGCGCGCCGAGCTGCTGGGTCTGCTGGGCAGTCGCCGGCGCCGACGTGACACCGCCCTGCTCCAGGCCCTGTTGCAGCTGTTCGCCACCCGGGAGGCGATCCGTCATATCCAGGCGAGCGGAGGGATGGCGTGATGGACCAGGCGGCAGGACTGCGCGCCAGGGTGGCCGCGGAGATGCGATCATGCCCCTCACCGGCGCCCGCCACGCCGCTGATGGTGGTGGGCCCCGAACGCTGCGTCAACACGGTGCGCGAGCTGCTCGCCCACTGGCAGGCGAGCGGCTATCGCTGGGTGGGCGACCCCGACAGCTGGCGGCTGGCGGTGGTTTCGCCGGAGAGCCCCTACCTGACCTCGCTGATCGCCGAGCAGTCACGCTGGGCGCTGTGGGTCGACCGTGACGCCGAGGCGTTCCGGCGCGGCCTGGCGACGCTGACGCGCCTGCACCGCCACGGCGGCCCCAGGCGGCTGCTGGCGGTGCATCACCCCGACCTGCCCCGCCGCGGGCTGCTCGACAACCTGCGCCAGGCGGCCACCAGCCGCCTGGGCATCGACCTGCTGGTGCTGGCACGATGAGATCACGCCGCTACGCCGCCCTGGCGCTCGCGCTCTGCCTGATGACGCCTGCCTGGCCCAGCCTCGGCGCCGGCAGCTGGGTCGCGAGCCACACGGGCCCCAGGGTGGCCCTGGCCGACGCCACGACGCGATCGCAGCCCCTCGTGCCGCCGACACGACTGGCGGCAGGTAGCCGGATCACCCGGGTGAGCTGGCGTTTCGAGCTGCCCGAGGCGGGGCAGGTGACGGGGCGGCTCTGCCATCCGTTGCGCTGCATCCCCCTATCCAGCCAGCGGGGGAGCACCGAGGGCCTGGCCGGGCTGGACGCCGACGCGCCGCTGACGTTCCACTTTCGTCTGGCACGCCCCGGCCCCGCCGTAGAGACACGCGGACTGCAGGTCATCGTCAACTATCGTGAGGGTTAGCCGCGAGGCATACGCATGTACACAGCACAAGGGAAGATCGACCAGACCCAGCTGATCGAACAGTACCTGCCCCTGGTACGCCGGCAGGCACTGGCGCTGCAGGTGCGGCTGCCCGCCAGCATCGAGCTGGACGACATGATCCAGGCCGGCACGGTGGGCCTGCTGGAGGCGCTCAACCGCTACAAGGCAGGTCAGGGGGCCAGCTTCGCCACCTTCGCCAGCCAGCGCATCCGCGGCGCCATGCTCGACGAGCTGCGCACCCGCGATTGGCTGCCACGCAGCGTGCGGCGCGGTGCCCGCGCCATGGACGAGGCGATCCGTCAGCTCGAGCAGCAGCACGGCCGCCCCCCGGAAGAGCACGAGATCGCCCTGGCACTGGAGATGCCCCTGGAGGAGTATCGACAGCTGCTGACCGATACCAACAACGGCCAGCTGCTGCCCTTCGAGGAGCTGATGGAAGAGGGCGGCGAGGGCCGACTGCCCATCGGCGACGGCCAGGCCACGCCCTTCGCCCGGCTGCTCGACCAGGAGCAACGCGGGCGACTTGTCGCGGCCATCGAGGCCCTGCCGGAGCGCGAGAAGCTGCTGATGGCCCTCTACTATCAGGAAGAGCTCAACCTCAAGGAGATCGGCGCCGTGCTGGGCGTGACAGAGTCCCGCGTGTGCCAGCTCCACAGCCAGGCGGTGAGCCGGCTGCGCACCCGCCTGGCCGAGCCGGGCTGATCCCGGGCCCCGTCAGCGGTCCGCGGCTCGACTGCTGGCCGAGCTACCCCTCGGCGCGATCACGCCCCTGCGCCTTGGCACGATAGAGGCGCCGATCCGCCTGGGCGTAGAGCCGCTCGAAGTCACCGTTCTCCCCCGCCTCGGCAACGCCGATACTCACCGTCAACCCGGCAGCGTGGGCCCGGCTGGGCAGCGGCATGTCGCGCACCGCGTGCAGGATGCGCTCGGCGAGCCGTCGCGCGGCGGCGATATCGCTGTCCGGCATCAGGATGGCAAACTCCTCGCCGCCCATGCGGGCGACCACGTCCATGCGCCGCGCGCAGGCTTCCAACAGGCGCGCGAAGCGGATCAGCACTTCGTCACCCAGCGGATGGCCATAGGCATCGTTGATCTGCTTGAAGTGGTCCAGGTCCAGCAGCAACAACGCCAGCGGCGTTCCCTGTCGCTCACCGCGCACGAACGCCTGACCCGCCTCCTGGAGCAGGCGGCGGCGATTGTTGAGTCCGGTCAGCTGGTCCGTCAGGCTGAGGTGGCGCATGGTCTCGCGCTGATCATGCAGGCGATGCAGCATCAGCAACACGCCGCCGATGGCGACCAGCAGCATCAGCAGCAGCACGGCGACCGCCAGGGTCAGGCGTCCCATGAAACGCCGCTGGTCGGCCGAGGCTCGATGCAGCAGCTCGTTGAGCTCGCTGTAGGACCAGGCCAGGGCCTCTTCGAGCTCCATGCCCAGCTCACGCAACTGGCGCCCCTCCTCCGGCGTCAACTGGTTATCGATGCCCACCCGAGCGATCACCTGTTCCAGTGTCGGCAGGCGACTCTCGACATAGGTCAGCTCCTCCAGATAGGGGGTATAGCGAGCCGGTGCCAGGTCGCTGCGCAGCAGGTGATTCCTGAGTCCCTGGATCCTGAGGGGGATTCGCCAGATCAGCTCGTTGAGCTGGGCGAGGTGGATGCGGTCAGGACTGTCAAGCAGGCTGTCCAGGACCAGCCGCAGGCGGTCAGGGTCCTCCTGGGCGCGCACCAGGTCGGTGACCATGGCGGTATAGTTCGCCCCCACCAGCCGCCTCGCCTCGGTGAGGTAGAAGCCGAAGGCCGCCAGGCAGACACCCACCATCAACAGGTAGCCCACCCACAGGCCGCGGGAGCGCACTCGGCGCATCACCGGGCGCTAACCTCGGCGATCGCCCAGATCCAGCGCGTCATGGGCTCGGTGCCCTCATGAACCGCCTCGACATCCTTCGGCACCACCAACATGTAGGGACCATAGTCCTCGACGGCGATGGGCTCGCCGTCGAGGCGTGTGACCAGCAGGTAGTCCTTCTGCCGGCGCTGCTCGGGGGTCAGGAAGGTGGTGTAGCCATCATGGGCAATGAAGCGTACCCGGCGCGCCTGTGCCAGGCCTTGAGCCTCCAGAAAGTCATCCAGCCAGACACCGGTGAAGCGTCCTGCGAAGCCTTCCGGATGGCGCATCTCGAGGTGGGTCACCCCGGCCGACTCCACGTCATTGAGGGTCAGGGTACGCGTCTCGGCACCCTGGTTGAGGGAGAGCTCGGCGGCTAGGGCACCACCGCCACTTCCGATCAGCAGCAGCCCTGTCATACCGAGACTAAAGAGAAAACGTCGCATGCTGGGCAATCTCGCTGGGATGGGGATGTGCGGGCCTATGCCAGGCTCATCAGGCTATCGGTCTCGGCCAGCGCCTGCAGGTAGCACGCCTGCAGACGATCGGCGCCATGTTCGGGCGGCCGCTCGGCCAGCTGGTGCTCATGCTCCTCGCAGAGCTTCAGCAAGGCGCCCAGTGGGCCTTCCCGCCGCTGCAGCGCCAAGCGGATCGGCTCGGCCAGCGGCACCTGCGCCAGCAGCGTCTCCTGGTCCTCCTCGAGCAGCGCATCCATCAGCGAAAAAAGGCCGGTGGTGAAGGCGTCCTCCGGGTCGATGCCGGAGAACGGTGCCGCCAGCTTCTGGCACATGAAGGCGCGGATCAGCGCCAGACGGACCGTCAGTCGCGAGGAAGGCAGCTCACTGGCCAGCGAGAGTGTCATCACCAAGCGGCGGATCTCGAGCAGCCCCAGCATCGACAGTGCCCGCTTGAGCTCGGTGGGAGGCTTATTACCGCGGGCGTAGAAGCTGGAACCGGCCCGCCTCAGGATCGCCATGTGCAGTGCCGGCATCTGGATCAGCAGGTCGTGAAGCTTCTGCAAGTCGGCATCGTCGCGATAGAGCTCGTTGACCAGTCGCAGCTGCGCGGCCCGGTTACCGTGACGGGTCCGGGGGCGGGTGGCATGGAAGCCGGGCTCGCCGAGGTAGCGGCCGTTGAACCAGGTGAACCCCGCCTCCTGGCAGGCCGTCAGCCGTTGATGGTCGACGATGCCCTCGGCCATGAGCCGGTAGCCGGCGGCCTTCAGCGCCTCGAGGTCGATGTTTTCGAACCCCTCGGCGACATCCACCACCGCCACATCGGCCAGTGCCTTGAGCGCGTCCTTCTCCAGCGCCGGTTCATGCACCGCGAGCCGGTAACCGGCATCCTTGATCTCGGCGAGACTGGCGGCCACCTCGGGCGTCAGCTCAAGCGCCGCCGGCAGCCCGATGATGATCTGTGTCGGCGGCGTCGGCAGTAGCTCGGTGCGCACCAGCCACTCCTGGGGAAGCTCGATGAAGAGTTCGCGCTCACCGAGGGGGTGTCCCCCCTCGCCCTCGTAGATCACCCCAGCGAGGGCCTGCGCCATCTGGCTGACCGGGTCGTCGGCGCCGGCTTCCGCCTCGCCGTGACGGCGATAGACCAGGCGGTCCGCCACATGGCGGAAGCGGTCGTCGTGGATGGGCTGCAGGGCGATGGTCACCCCGGCCACGGCCTGCTGACGGCTCATGTGTGTCTCTCCCTGTGTCCCTGCGGCAAGCCCCTCGACACCCGACAAGGCGGGCGGGGAGCCGTCTGTTGCTTTTCGTAACCGCAAGCGTATCACGCCAACCGGGGCACGGCGCCTATCCGCAGGGCTCCTCGCGGCCCTCAAGTCATGGCCATTTCCGCCGATACTGCCTTCTGGGTATGCTGTTGCCCTCTCACTCGCCTGCACCAACACCGGAGCCCCCATGAACCCTTCGACGCTGATCGGCATCCTGGCCAGCTGCGTGCTGCTCGCCAGCGTCCTGTTCTTCACCGCCGAGTCTCCGCAGAGCTTCATCAACCTGCCGGGGCTCGGCATCGTCGTCGCCGGCACCCTGGCGGCCACCTTCATCAGCTACCCGTTGAAGGAAGTGCTGCGGGTGGTGCGCCTGGTGGGCATCGTCTTTCGCCGGGAGAACACCTATATCCGCGACGATATCAAGGAACTCGTCGACCTCTCCCGGCTGTGGCTCAAGGGTGATGTGCGCGCCGTGGAGAACGCCCTGGAGAAGACCCGCAATCCCTTCCTGCGCAACGGCATCCAGCTGGTGATCGCCAACACCAAGGAGGAGGAGATCTACGACCTGCTGCGCTGGCGCATCGCCCGCCTCAAGGCACGCGAGCACGCCGAGGCCCAGATCTTCCGTACCATGGCCACCTATGCCCCGGCCTTCGGCATGATCGGTACCCTGGTGGGGCTGGTGAACATGCTGGAGGTGATGGAGGCCGGCGACCTGCACGTTATCGGTCCGCGCATGGCCGTCGCGCTGCTCACCACCTTCTACGGCATCCTGCTGGCCAACCTGGTGTTCAAGCCCATCGCCGTGAAGCTCGAGCGCCGCACCGAGGAGCGTCTGATCGCCATGAACATGGTGCTCGAGGGCATCTCGCTGATCACCAAGCGCCGCCTGCCCTCCTTCATCGAGGAAACCCTCCACTCCTTCGTGGCCAACTACCACGACGAGATCCGCGACCCGGAGCCACCCAGCCGCCGAGGTGACGAGGCCTCCGCGAATGCTTGATCGCAGCACCCGCGAGGCCCTCACCCCGACGAGCCAGGGAGATGGTGACGGCGAGAGCTGGCTGATGAGCTATCTGGACGTGCTGACCCTGCTCATCACCCTCTTCGTCCTGCTGCTCTCCATGGCCGGCAACGGCATGGCACCGGCGGGCAGCCAGTATGCCGGCACCGCGGCCAGCGCGATCTCCCCGGCGGCTCAAGCCGCCGCCATCGCCGTCGGTTCGGGCCTGAGGCCGCGACACGAGGGCCTCCAGCCACGCTTCAAGGGACTCGAGATGGAAGGGGTCAGCGTGGCCGAGGGGGCGGGCGGCATCACCCTGCGCATCGACAACAACCTGCTCTTCTCCAGCGGCCAAGCCCGGCTGACGGCCCGCGGCCGGGAGGTGATCACGGGCCTGGCAGGCACCCTGGCCGACTTCGAGGGCACCATCTCGGTGGAGGGCCACACCGACAACGTGCCTATCAATACCGCCCGCTTCCCCTCGAACTGGGAGCTCTCCACCGGACGCGCCATCTCGGTGCTGCGCTACCTGGTGCGGTCCGGCGTCCCCGAGGGGCGGCTGCGCGCCATCGGCTATGCCGACACCCAGCCGCTGGAGAGCAACACCACCCCCGAGGGGCGCGCCGCCAACCGCCGGGTCGAGCTGCTGCTCAAGCAGCCCGGCGGTTAGCCTGCTGGTAGCATACTAAGCGGACGCGCCTGCGCCCACGCCAGGAAGTCGTCTTCTGCCATCGGCCGGGCATACCAGTAGCCCTGGCCGAGCTCGCAGCCCAGCCGGGTCAGCAGGTCGGCCTGATGGAGACTCTCGATCCCCTCGGCCACCACCCGGCAGCCGAGCCCGTGGGCCATGGCGACGATCGATTCCACCAGCCGCCGATCCCGCTCGCGCTCCACCATGCCGGCGAGGAAGCTGCGATCCACCTTCAGGGTGGTCACCGGCAGGCGCTTCAGGTAGGCGAGCGACGAGTGGCCAGTGCCGAAGTCATCGATGGCGATGCCGACTCCTGCCGCCGCGAGGCGCTCCAGCTGGCCCAGGGCGCCCTCGGGGTCCGCCATCAACCCGGTTTCCGTCACCTCGACCTCCAGGCTTCGAGGCGCCAGGTCGTGTAACTCCAGCCTGGCCAGCACCTGCCGAGCGAAATCGGGCTCACACAGCTGCTGGGGGGCCACGTTTAGGGCCAGACAGAAGTCATCCTCCACCTGCCCTCGGCGGCGCCAGTCGGCCAAGTGGGAGAGGCCGGTCTCGAGCACCCACGCGCCGATGGCGACGATGTCACCGCTCGCTTCGGCCAGGGGGATGAATTCTCCCGGCGACACATCACCATGCACCGGCGACGCCCAGCGCACCAGGGCCTCGGCGCCCACCAACCGGCCCGAGGCCAGGTCGACCTTGGGCTGGAAATGCAGGTCCGTCTCACCCCGGTCACAGGCGCCACGCAGTCGCTGACGCAGGCTTAGCCGACGCTGCTCGGCCTGTTCGTGGGCGCGGGAATATCGCCCCACGGCATCCTGCCCAAAGGGCAGCGCCAGGGCCGCCATGTGGACCAGGCGCGCCGCGTCGAGGCCCTTGCCAGAGGCGATGCCAATGCGCGCCGCGGTGTGCAGCGTCAGGCTGTCATGGGGCACCGGGGTAGTCAGCACCGCGAGGAACCGATGCGCCAGCACCTCCAGGCCGCCGACTTCGGCATCTGGCATCACCGCCAGCAGCTCATGACTGCCCCAGATGCCCAGGGTGGCCTGCCCGGGCAGCACCTCCCCGAGACGCCGGGCGGCGCCGTGGAGGAAGGCATCGCTGACCCGGTGCCCCTGCAGGCGCATGATGTCGTGGATGTCATCGAGGGCGACGAACAGCACGCCCACCTCGCGGCCACCCTGCTGCCAGCGCTGCAGGAGTTCTGCCAGGCCGCGACGATTGAGCAGCTGGGTCACCGGGTCGGTGACCGACAGGCGTTCGAGCTCCCGTGTGCGCTCGGCGACCAGGCGTTCCAGGTGGCTGGCCTGCGAGCGGCGCTGCCGATAGCGGCTCTCGACACGCAGGGCGTTGCGGATGCGCTGCAGCACCTCACGCTGGTCGAAGGGCTTGGTGATGAAGTCACGCACCCCCAGGGAGAGTGCCCTCTCGCGGGTGGCGTCATCCACCTGGGCGGTCAACACGATAACCGCCGGCCCCTCGTCACCGAAGGCCTCCTGCAGCTGGCCCAATACCCCATAGCCGTCCAGGTGCGGCATGCGGATATCCAGCAGCACCAGGTCCGGCGGGGACGCCTGACAGTACCCCAGTACCTCTCGTGGGTCGCACAGCCCCGCCACCCGCCGGAAGCCATGATCCTCGAGTAGGTCCTGGAGCAGCTCGACGTTCACCGGGTTGTCGTCCACCACCAGCACGGCGTGGTGGCAAGGCGACTCGGACTCGTTCATGGCCTCCCCTCCAGTGGAATGAAACGGTGCAGGGTGGTCATGAAGGCCTCGAGATCCAGGGGTTTGGTCAGGTACTCGTCGAAGCCCGCCGCCAGCCCGCGACGGATATCCGACGGCATGGCGTTGGCCGACAGGGCGATCACCGGCAGGCGCGTCAGGCTCGGGATGGCCCGCAGGCGCGACAGCGCCTCGCTGCCGCTCATACCGGGCAGGTGCAGGTCCATCACCACCGCATCCGGCGGCTCGGCGGCAATGGCCGGCAGGGCGATCTCGGCGCTAGGGAAGAGTCGCAGCTCGCAGCCCGGCAGGCCATCGAAGATGTCCTGCATCAGGCGCTGGTTGGCCGGGTTGTCCTCTACATAGGCAACCCGGGCCGCCAGGGCCTCTCGAGCCGCCTGCGGCAGTGCCTCGGCCCGCTGCGTGAGACCGGTGGGCGAGGCGGGCGCGAGGACCATCCGGCAGGTAAAGCGGCTGCCGACGCCGAACTCGCTCTCGGCCTCGATGCTTGCGCCCATGGCCTCCAGCAGCTGGCGGGTGATGGCAAGGCCGATCCCGGTTCCCTCGATGGCCTCCTGATCACCGCCCAGCCGCTGGAAGGGCTGGAACAATAGCGGCTGCTCCTCCATGGCGATGCCGTGCCCGCCGTCGACGACGCTAAGGTAAAGCGCGTCGCCCTCCACCCGTGCCTCGATACGGGCCCAGCCGCCGGGGACGTTGTACTTGATCGCGTTGCTGAGCAGGTTGAGCAGCACCTGCTTGAGGCGGGTGTAGTCGGCGCGTACCGCCGGCAAGACAAGGTCCGCCACCCCATCCTCGAGGGTGACCCCGGCCGCCTCCGCGGTGGCCGCCAGCGTCGACAGCGCATCCTGCACCACCTCGGCGACCGAGATGGCCTCCAGGGAGAGCGCCAGATGACCCGCCTCGACCCTGGCCAGGTCGAGGATCTGGTTGATGAGCTGCAGCAGGTGCTGCCCGCTCTTCTCGATCTGGGCGACCTGCCTCGCCTGGCGCTCGCCCAGAGGGTGGCGCCGACCGCTGGCCAGCAGCTGGGCGAAGCCGAGGATGGCGTTGAGCGGCGTACGCAGCTCGTGGCTCATCGCCGACAGGAACTCGCTCTTGGCCCGGTTGGCACGATCCGCGGCGTCGCGAGCCTCGGCCAGCGCCTCGATATCGTGCTCACGCTCCGACATCTTCCGGTAGAGGTTGATCAACAGTGCACAGGTGGCGGTGAAGGGCTCCAGCCACTCCAGCAGCGAGCGGTCATAGGGCCGGACCCCGTTGGCGATGGCGTACATGCCAATCAGCCGCTCGCCGTCATGGATCGGCACCCCCAGGTAGTTGTGCAGTGGCGGATGTCCAGGCGGGAAGCCCGCCCGATGCGGGTGACTGCCGAGGTCGTCGGTCATCACCACCTCGCCATAGGCGAAGACCCGGCCGAGCAAGCTGTCCGGGCGCGACAGGGTCATGTCGCCACTGCGCAACCGCTCCATCAGGCGTCGGGACGCCGCGTCCCAAGAGAGGTCGGTGATGGCGTGCAGCTTCAGCGCCGGCTTGCCCTCCTGCTCGATCACCTCGCCGATCAGGGCGTAGTCGCTGTCGGTGAGTTCCCTGAGGGCCTCCATCAGGAAATCCCACAGGCGGCGACCCGACATCAGCGCCTGGTAGTCGGTGATGCCCTGGTGAAGCACCCGGATCAGGGAGGACTGCCTCACGATCTCGGTGGTGTCCCGGGCCACCCCCACCACGCCTCTCGCCACCGTCTCTCCCGTCGAGTCGACCAGCGGTGCCAGCTGCAGATCCAGGTAGCGACCACGATGCCTGAGCATCGGCACCTGGCGTGGCTGACCGGTCGCCAATACGCGCTCTTCGGCCTCTTCGACCGATGTCCTCAAGGCCTCTGGAAGCGCACTGGGAAAGCGGTCTTCCTCGGGCGCATCGACCCCGGATGACATCAGCATCTCCCGGCAGGCCTGGTTGGCCGCCAGGTAGCGGCCCGAACGGCTGCGCGCATAGATGGGGTCGGGGCTGGCGTCGAGGATGGCACGCAACAGCTGACGCTCCTTGTGCAGCCGGCCATGGGCCTCCTCGAGCCGGCTGCGGGCCTGCTCCAGCTCATGGCGTTGACTGGCCTGGTCATGCAGCAGGCGCTGCTTGCGCAGCAGGACCTCGGCCTGGGCGGCAAGCTTGCCCAACAGCCGCAGCTCGCGCGGCGAGAAGTCTCGCGGTGCCGTATCGAGCAGGCAGAGGGTCCCCACGACATGCTCGCCCAGCGGACGGAGCGGGTAGCCGGCATAGAAGCGAATATCAGGGGCGCCCGTGACCAGGGGATTGTCACGGAAACGCGGGTCGCGGCTGGCGTCGGCCACCACCAGGGGCTTGCCGTCGGCGACGGCATGGGCACAGAAAGAGATGTCCCGGGGCGTCTCGCAGACCTCGATGCCGCGACGCGCCTTGAACCACTGGCGCTCCCGGTCGACCAGCGACACCAGGGCCATGGGCGTCTCGAAGAGGTCACAGGCCAGGTCGACCAACTGCTCGAAGGCCGGCGTGGCGGGGGTGTCCAGCACGGCCAGAGAGGCCAGAGCCTCCAGCCGTGCCGCCTCACGATCGTGCTCGCTCGCGGAGGTCATCTCAGCTCGCCGTCTCGGCATGCAGCTCAGTCTGTAGCGCCGCCAACATCGGGGCCAGATCCTCTCCCAGGGACTCCACCTGGGGCCTGGCGTAGAAGAAACCCTGCTGGCGGGTCAGTCCGGCCCGTCCCAGCCACAGCGCCTCCTCGCGCGTCTCGACCCCCTCGGCGATCACCTCAAGCTCCAATTCCCTGGCCAACCCCTTGATGGACCTCAGCAGCGCCTGGCGGCGAGGATCCTCGTCACAGCCCATGATCAGCTTACGGTCCACCTTGATCTTGTCGGGCTCCAGCACCGTGAGCAGATCCAGGTTGGCATATCCATTGCCGAAGTCATCCAGGGCGGTGGTGAAACCCATCCGACGGTAGCTGCCGATGATGTGCTTGAGGTGGGCCTGGTCGGTGACACGTTCGGTCTCGGTGAACTCGAAGACGATGCGCTCGGTGGGCCACCCCACCCGATGCGACGCCTCGAGGGTCGCCTGGATGCAGGCCTCCGGCTCGTAGACCGCATTGGGCAGGAAGTTGATGGAGAGCCGCTCCTGCATCCCCAGCCGGCTGGCGATCTCGATGGCGCGAACTCGGCAGGCCTGGTCGAAGCGGTATAACAGATCATCGGTGACCTGGGAGATCACGCTCCAGGCGGACTCGCCCCCCGGGCCACGCACCAGCGCCTCGAAGGTGGTCACCCTGGCCTGGGCCAGGTCGACGATGGGCTGAAACGCCATGGTGAAGTCGAAGGGCAGTGGCGCATCGCAACGGCCGCAGCCGCGAGGCCCCCTGACGCACTGATTCATTCGTTGCTCCTCGTGCACGGTTGGGTCTGCACGCACGCAAGCCTGACCGCGCCAGGTAGGTGCCGTAGTAAAAGCGTCATAAGATAATATCGGCACCGCAAGGAGTGGCTTTAACCATTGAAGCTTAGGGGGCGAGCGATGGAGCCGCCAGACACGCTCGGGGCAGGCGCTACTCTCCATCCTGCCCCATGACCTGCGCCGGCATTCCCAATCGGCCGAGCCCCGGCAGCTTGAGCGCCGGGCGGCGCGGGTCGACCCCCACCCCCAGGCCCAGCAGGTTGAGCTCCAGGCCATCGACGCGCCCCAAGGTGAGGCCCAGCACGCCGCCCAGGGAGGCGGTGAACCCGGCCCCGCCTGGCGCCGGGGCGAGGGAGCCGTCGAGCAGGTAGTCCTTGCCCACCGCGGTGGCCGGCAGCACGGCATCGAGCCCCTCCACCTCGCGCAGCAGCCAGGCGATGAAGGTGTTGCTGTTGGGGCCGGGCCAGGCGCGATAGGCGTTCGGTACGGGATAGGCGGCCACCGCCGCCTCGATGGCCGGGATCAGCGCCGCGGCCCGCGCGCCGCGGTAGTCGGCCAGCAGCCGGGGCGGGCTGCCGTACCAGGCGCGGTCCGGGGTGGTCGTGGCGGTGCTCACCAGCGCCGGGGTGCGCCAGCTCAGCACATGATGCAGCCGCCACTCGGCGGCACCCGCCTCCCGGGTGGCCAACCAGGTATGCACACCGAAGGCGCCCCGCCAGCCCCAGGCACGCGCGGCATAGACCTGCACCAGCGCCTCGGGCGCCGCCTCGGGAGCGGGCGCCAGCCCCGCCGGCGCGCGGCTGGCCGCGCCCCAGTGCCCCTCCATCTCCACCCCGCCGGAGGCCAGCATCCACAGCGGCCCCGCCAGCAGCAATGCCAGCGCCAGGCTGATGCCCGCCATCCACCGCCCGAGTCTCGCCATCGCCTCTCCTCCCCTTGAAGTCGCCCGCCTTCACCCGCATCTTCCGGGGTAAATCCACACCACCCCGGGAATCCCCATCATGTCCATCGTCGACCCGCGTACCGGTGAGCCGCTCACCGCCGACACCAGCGAGCCCCAGGCCGGGCAGCCGACCCAGCCCGAAGCGGGCGAAGCCCCCGAGGTGATCATCGACGTCGACGCGAGCAATATCCAGCAGGTGCTGGAGCTCTCCATGCGTGTGCCGGTGCTGCTCGACTGCTGGGCCCCCTGGTGCCAGCCCTGCAAGACCCTGATGCCGGTGCTGGAGAAGCTGGCCCGCGAGTATCAGGGCGCCTTCCTGCTGGCCAAGCTCAACATCGAGGAGAACCAGGAGATCGCCGCCCAGCTCGGCGTGCGTTCGGTGCCCGACGTCAAGCTGGTCAGCCAGGGCGGCCTGGTCGACCACTTCCAGGGCGCGCTGCCCGAGAAGGAGATCCGCGAGTGGCTGGGCCGCTACTTCCCGGCCCCGGAGGACGTTCCGGCGAGCCCCGAGGAGCAGGCCGCCGAGGCGCTGGCCGCCGGCGACGCCGCCACCGCCCGCGCCATCTACCAGGAGCTCGCCCAACAGTATCCCGACCATGCCCCCTACCAGGTGGAGCTGGCCCGCGCCCTGGTGGCCGAGGGCCGCGCCGAGGAGGCGCGCTCCGTGCTCGACAACCTGCCGCCGGAGGAGCGCGACGCCGCCCCGGCCCGCGGCGTGCGCGCCAGCATCGAGTTCGGCGAGGAGGCCCCCTCGGCCGAGGAGCTCGCCGCCCTGGGTGATCGCGACGACAGCGAGGCGCACTACCTGCGCGCCCTGCGCCGGGTCGCCGACGGCGACTACGAGACCGGCCTGGAGGGGCTGCTGGCGCTGATGAAGCGCGACCGCGCCTACGGCGACGACGCCGCCCGCAAGACCCTGCTGCGGGTCTTCGACGCCCTTGGCGCCGACCACCCCCTCACCGTCACCTACCGCCGCAAGCTCTTCGCCATGCTCTACTGAGCCCCCGGGATGACGCCCTCGCCACTCACACGGCCGCCTTCGGGCGGCCGTGTCGTCTTCAGCCGGCCAACACCCTATCCAGGCGCACCAGCGCGGCCTCGAGCTGGGTGGCGGTGGTGCCGAAGTTGAGCCGCGCGAAGCCCGGGTGGCCGAAGTCGGCGCCGTCGGAGAGCGCCACCCCGGCACCTTCCAACAGGGCGCGCTGGGGCGACTCGCCGAGCCCCGCCTCGCGCAGGTCGAGCCAGGCCAGGTAGGTGGACTCGGGCGCGCTCATGGACACCCCGGGCCAGCGCGCCACCCGCTCCACCAGCGTCGCCCGCTGGCTGCGTAGCACCGCCAGCAGCGCCTGGCGCCAGGGATCGCCGTGGGCGTAGGCGGCCTCGGCCGCCACTAGCCCCATGACGTTGCCGTCCGGCATCAGCCCCTTGGCCGCCGCGGCGAAGCGCCGGCGCAGGGCGGGGTCGGGGATCACCGCGCAGGCGGCGGTCAGCCCCGCCAGGTTGAAGGTCTTGGAGGGCGCCCAGAGCGTGATGGTCCGGGCGGCGAGCTCGGGGAAGGCCGCCGCCAGCGGCACATGGCGCGCCCCCTCCTCCAGTAGCAGGTCGCAGTGCAGCTCGTCGGAGACCACGTGGAGACCGTGGCGGGTCACCAGCTCGGCCAGGCCGGCGAGCTCGTCGCGGGACCAGACACGCCCGGTGGGGTTATGGGGCTGGCACCACAGCAGCAGTCGCGTCTCGGGGGTGACCGCCGCCGCAAGCGCGTCGAGGTCGAGCCGCCAGGGCTGCCCCGGCGCCGTCGGCGCCGCGAGCGCCGCCCGCTGGGCCAGGCGCCCGGTGCGCTCGGCGACATGCAGGAAGGGCGGGTAGATCGGCGTCACGGTCAGCACGCCGTCGCCCGGCTCGGTGAGCGCCAGGCTCGCCAGGTGCAGCGCCGGCACCACCCCGGGCAGCCAGTGCTGCCACTCCGGGGCGATCGCCCAGCCGTAGTGTTCGCGGCTCCAGGCGCACAGCGTCTCGCGCAGCGAGTCCGGCACCAAGCCGTAGCCGAACACCCCATGGTCGACCCGCGCCCGCAGCGCCTCGAGCACCGCGGGGGGCGAGGCGAAGTCCATGTCGGCCACCCACAAGGGCAGCACCTCATCACCGTAGCGGTGCCACTTCTGGGAGGGCCAGCCCCCCGCCGGATGCCGCCGCTCGATCGGCGTGGCAAAATCGAACGCCATGCGCTCACTCCTCACTTCAAGGCTCGCAACATGACCTCGACCATGCCCCAGGACGACTTCTATGCCAAGGTGCGCCGCGGCATGCCGCGGCTGGTGGCCCAGTGGCGCGACCTGGGCCGCGACTCCCCCGAGCGCCTCGCCCTGCTGCTCGCCGAGACCGCCCGGGTGGCACGCATCGGCCTGCCGGAGGCCACCCCCGACGCCGCCACCCTGGCGGCCTGGAGCGAGGCGGAGGCGGGCGACGAGATCCCGCTGTGGGCCGCCCGCACCGCCACCTTCCTGCTCGTGCAGATGCCTGCCCGGCCGACGCCCCGCGACGCCGACGAGGCGTGCGCCTGGGCCTACTGCTGGCTGCGCAACCGCGACTTCGCCAGCCTCGAGGCGGCCCAGGCGGCCCTGCCCGCACACCTGCAGGCGACGCTGGGCGCGGCACTACCCGCGGCCTGGCGCGACCGCGAGGGGCTGCGGCTGGTGTGACGCCCGCCTTGACGCCGGCGGGACGGCCGCTAGCATCGAGAGGCCGTCAGCGGCGCCGGCGACGTGGCCGCTTGGGCTTGAAGCCGGCCGGCTTGGTGGCCAGCCAGTCGACGAAGGCGCGGATCTCCGGGTGGCCCAGCAGCGCCTCGCGGCTGCGGTAGTGGTCGGCCAGCTCGCGCTCCGAGAGCACCGCATGCAGGTGCCGGTGGCAGGGGTGGCACACCCAGAGGATGGCGGTGAGCCGCTCGGCACGCGCGAAGCGTCGGCGATAGCGCGCCTTGCCGTGCAGCGAGCGCGGGATCAGGTGGTGCTTGGTCAGGGGCGCCGCCCGCCCGCACAGCTCGCAAGCGTCCGGGCGCGGCGGGGGCGAGAGCTCATGGCCGGCCATGCGGGCCTCCGGTATGACGGGATCCACGACACGCGACGTTCCAAAAGGATAAGGAAAACGAGATGGAAGTTCCCCTGAGCTGGCAGCTGGCCAAGCTGGCGGTATCGATCGGCATGGTGCTGGGCCTCGGCGCCATCGCCGTGCGCGTCAGCCCGCGGGTGGCCGGGCTGCTGGCGGGCTACCCGCTGGGCACCGCCATCGCCCTGTTCTTCATCGGCCTGGAGCTCTCGCCGGGCTTCGCCGCCGAGAGCGCGGTGCACACCCTGGCCGGCTTCACCGCCACCCTAGCGCTGGGCGGCGGCTACCTGCTGGCCGGCCGCCGCCCGGGGCTGCCGGGGGTGCTGGCCGGCACCGCCGCGGGGCTGGTCGCCTTCCTGGCGGTCAGCCTGGTGCTGACCCGGGTGGAGTTCGACCGCCTCACCGGCACCCTCACCACCCTGGTCGCCATCGCGCTGTTCACCTGGCTCTATCGCCGGGTTCCGGAGAGCGTCGCGCGCCCGGGCGGGCGCTTCTCCTGGACGGCGCTCACGGTGCGCGCGCTGCTCGCCGCCGTCATCATCTTCGTGATCACCGGCCTGGCCCACGTGCTACCGGCCGCCTGGGCCGGGGTGATGGCCGCCTTCCCGGTCACCATGTACCCCTTCCTGGTGATCCTGCACCTGACCCACGGCCCCGACCCGGTGGCCACGGTGATCAAGCACTACCCCATGGGGCTCGGCGCGCTGCTCTGCTATGCGCTGTGCGTCTCCTTCACCTACCCCACCCTGGGGCTGGCGCTGGGCACCCTGGCCGGCTTCGCCGTGGCCACCCTGTGGCTTCTCGCCTGGACCCGCCTCCAGGCTTGGCAGGGCAGCAGAAGGGCCAGGAATGCCTCGACGAGGGGCGCCAGTGGCAGGACCTAGGGGAAGCACTACGGCCTGCCGCCGGTTATGCCCCACCGAGACTCGATACCTTATGACTTGACCGAGCGCTTGCTCGGGGCAAAGCTAGTCGAGCTGGAGCGATAACCACAAGGAAACGCCAGATGTTCGTTCGCACCGTCGAGCCCGCCTTCTACGACACCGACGCCCTGGGCCACGTCAACAACACCCGCCTGCCGGCCTGGTTCGAGCTGGCCCGCAACGACCTCTTCCGGCTCTTCACCCCGGACCTGGACCCGCGCAAGTGGCGGCTGATCATGGCCCGCATGGAGGTCGACTACCGCGCCGAGCTGCAGTACGGCGAGGAGATCGAGATCCGCACCTACGTCTCGCGGCTCGGCAACAGCTCCTTCACCGTCAGCCAGGAGGCACGCCAGGGCGGCAAGCTCACCAACCTGGGCCACACGGTGATGGTGCACTTCGACCACGACGCCAAGCAGGCCATCCCCATCACCGGCGAGCTGCGCCAGGCGCTGGAGGCGCACTTCCACGAGGAGCCCGCCGAGGCATGACCCCCGCCGTCAAGCAGCTGGAGGCCGCCGGGGTCGACTTCACCCTGGCCGAGTACGCCCACGACCCGAAGAGCCCCGCCTACGGCGAGGAGGCCGCCCGCGTGCTGGGGCTCTCCCCCGACGAGGTGTTCAAGACGCTGCTCGCCCGGCTCGACGACGACCGCCTGGCGGTGGCCATCGTGCCGGTGTCGCACCAGCTCGACCTCAAGGCCCTGGCGCGCGCCGCCGGCGCCCGCAAGGCGCGCATGGCCGAAGCCCAGGAGGCCGAGCGTGCCACCGGCTACGTGGTGGGGGGCATCAGCCCGCTGGGCCAGAGGCGCCGCCTGGCCACCTTCCTCGACGCCAGCGCCGAGGGGCTGGCGGCGATCCACGTCAGCGGCGGCCGCCGCGGCCTGGAGATCCGCCTGGCGCCGGCCGACCTGCTGGCCCTCACCCGGGGTCGGCTGGCGCCGCTGGCCCGCGACTGAGCCGAACGCCGGCCGACGCTGTCCCATCCCCACCGGGCGCGCCCGGGCCATCCATCGCCACAGGAGCCCGCCATGGCCATCCGCTACACCCTCTGGCTGGACCCGGAGGACACCGAGCGCCACCGCGCCATGGAGGCGCAGCTGCGCCGCTACTTCGTCGAGCGCTTCGCCGACTATCCCCATATCCGCTTGTTCGGCGCCGACCCCTACGATTATGATGCGCCGTTCAATCGCCTCTACGACGCCCTGCTGGCCCGCGCCGCCGAGTACTGCGAGCGGGAGTGGCGCTACGTGCCCACCCCGGAGCAGCTCAACCGCGCCTTCTTCCTGGCCGTCGGCGAATCCAACAAGTTCCTGCGAGACCGTGACGATGGTGACCCGCCCCGATAGCCCGCCCGACGCCCGCCAGCTGGAGATCATCGCCCGCCAGCTCGGCCGTACCCCCCGCGGCATCGAGACGGTGGCCGCCGTGGACGGCGAAGGCACCCCGCTGGTGCTGCGCATGGCGCCCATCGTCGATGGCCGCCCCTTCCCGACCCTCTACTGGCTGAGCTGCGACCGCCTCAAGGTGGTGATCTCGCGCATCGAGGCCGACGGCGCCATCAAGCGGCTCGAGGCGCGCCTGCAGGAGGACCCCGAGCTGCTCGCCGCCTACCACGAAAGCCACCGCGACTACGTGGCGGCGCGCTGGCGCTACATGAGCGCGGCACAAAAGGCGGAGGTAATCCGGCTGGGCTATGATGGCGTGCTCACGGAGCGCGGCGTCGGCGGCATCGCCAACTGGGACCAGGTGCGCTGCCTGCATACCCAGTATGCCCACCACCTGTGCGGCGACAACGCCATCGGCCGCTGGATGGACGCCGAGTACGGCGTGGCCGACTGCCTGCCGTGAGGCGCACCGACACCCTGACCCGAAACGTCCCACGAGGAGCCCCCGATGTACGTCGATACCCATGTCCTTGCCAGCCTTGCCCTGATCGCCAGCCTGATCGGCATCTCCGTGGTCGGCGTCAAGCTGCTGCGCGAAGCCATGAAGCGCGACGCCGACGCCGCCCGCTGAGGCAGGCGACGGCACGCCGCGGGGGCGCCTTCGGGCGCCCCCGGTCGTTGTGGGGGGTGAGAAGGCGCGGAGCCCTTGCGGTGCCCGCCGCCGCGGGCCAGGATGTGGGCCTGTTCACGAGGAGACGAGCATGGCGAGATTCTGCGTCTTTCTGGGTTCCCGGGAGGGGCGCGACCCGCGCTTCCTGGCCGATGCCCGTGCCCTGGGCGAGGCGCTGGCGCGCCGTGGCCACAGCCTGGTCTACGGCGGTGCCCGCATCGGCATGATGGGGGCCCTGGCCGACGCCGCCCTGGCCGCCGGCGGCGAGGTGGTCGGGGTAATGCCGGACCACCTGGTGGAGCGCGAGCAGGCCCACCACGGCCTCACCCGGCTGATCCGGGTGCGCAACATGCACGAGCGCAAGGCCAGCATGGCCGCCCATGCCGACGCCTTCCTGATGCTGCCCGGGGGCATCGGCACCCTGGAGGAGTTCTTCGAGGCGTGGACCTGGCACTACCTGGGGCTGCACGACAAGCCCATCGGCGTGCTCGACAGCGAGGGCTTCTACGCACCGCTGCTGGCCTTCCTGGACAGCACCGTCGAGCAGGGCTTCCTCAACGCCCGCACCCGCGCCGAGCTGCTCGACGCCGCCGAGCCGCTGGAACTGATCGAACGGGTGGAGGCGCGGCTGGCCGAGGGCTGAGCCGATCAGGGCTGCCGGGTCAGGCCTCGCCGGCCAGCTCCCGGGTGCGCCGGTAGGTGAGCTGCAGCAGCCGGGCGTCCTCGCCGGCGCGATGGCGGTGGATGCCCAGCTCCTCGATCAGCGTCTCCTTGGTGCGCGTCCACAGCGCCACCTGCCGCTCGCTGAGCAGCCGGCGCAGCGCCTCCAGGCGGAAGGCCGGCAGCATGCCGGCGTGATGGAAGAGCAGCGACAGCCAGGTGTTGTCGTAGCCCCAGCTGTCGCTGTAGCAGATCCCCGCCTCGCTCAACTCGTCGTTGAGCCACTGCGCCACCTGGCGCACCGGATACCCCTCGCGGCGCAGTCGCGCCCGACTGATGCCGTGGAGCAGCTCGGCCTTGGGGTCCCAGTGGGTCCACTCGGGGAGGGGCTGGATCAGGAAGGCACAGCTGCTGCCGTCCGGGCGGGCCAGGCCCACCTCGATGGGGTAGCTGCCACGCCCGAAGCCGGACGCCTCGATATCGAGCAGGGTCGGTAACATCACGGCGGGCGGGGTCCTCGAGGCAGCCACGGAAGGAGGAGCGCCGACGGGGCGACGCCTCGGGACTAGTGTCGCGTCTGGTCTTCGACGCTGTCCAGCGCCTCGTCGAAGCCGGCGGCGCGATCGGCCAGCGCCTGCCACTGGGCGGCGCGCTCGGCGTCCACCGGCAGCCCCAGCTGCCCCTCGCGGTAGGCGCGCGCCAGGCGCTGGGCGGCCAGGGGGTGGCCCGCCTCGCCGGCCCGGGCGTACCAGGTCACGGCGTGGTCATCGCGGCGCGGGTAGAGCAGACAGCCGTGCTCATGGATCTGCGCGGCCTGGTACTGGGCCCGAGGGTCACCGGCATGGGCCGCCTCGAGCACGTAGCGGGCGCCGCGCGCCTTGTCCTGGGGCGTCAGCCCGCGATGGAACAGCATGTGCCCATAGGTGGAGAGCGCGGCCGGGTGGCCGGCGTCGGCGCAGCGCTGGAAGAGGCGCATCGTCAATCGCTGGGTGCGCGGCGAGCGGGGCAGCCAGCGGGTATGGAAGAGCTGCTCCGCCAGGCGGTACTCGAGCCGGGTAAACAGAGAGGATGCCTGTGTCATGGCCTTCTGCCGGATCCTGTAACGCAAAGAGAGACACCCGGCACCATCCTGTGCGCGGCGTCCGTGATCGGTGTCGCCCCGGATCCCCCGGGGCGCAACGGGCGGCCAGCATACGCCCGCCCCCGCGGGGACTCAACCCCCGGCATTTGCCGCCCTGGCGGCGCCTGGCTACCATGCCGACTCCATTCCCGAACCGCGAGGACGCCAGGATGCAGACGCGACCGCTGGGCGATACCGGCATCGAGGTCAGCCGCCTCTGCCTGGGCACCATGACCTTCGGCGAGCAGAACAGCGAGGCCGAGGCCCACGAACAGCTCGACCGTGCGGTGGCCTTCGGCATCAACTTCATCGACACCGCCGAGATGTACCCGGTGCCGCCGAAGGCCGAGACCCAGGGGCGCACCGAGGCCTATATCGGCAGCTGGCTCGAGCGCCGCGGCAGCCGCGACGACGTGATCATCGCCACCAAGGCCACCGGCCCCGGCCTCGGGCATATCCGTGGCGGCCCGCGGCTGACCCGCGAGCACCTCCACCGGGCCATCGACGCGAGCCTTGAGCGCCTCAGGACCGACTACGTCGACCTCTACCAGCTGCACTGGCCGGAGCGGAAGGCCAACTTCTTCGGCAAGCTCGGCTATGTGCACGACGAGGAGGAGGACGCCACCCCGCTGGAGGAGACCCTGGCCGCCCTCAAGGAGCTTGTGGACGCCGGCAAGGTGCGCGCCATCGGGCTCTCCAACGACACCCCCTGGGGGGTGATGCGCGCGTTGCAGCTGGCCGATGCCCAGGGCCTGCCGCGGGTCGCCTCGGTGCAGAACCCCTACAACCTGCTCAACCGCAGCTTCGAGGTGGGCCTGGCCGAGATCGCCCATCGCGAGCGGGTGGGGCTGCTGGCCTACTCGCCGCTGGCCTTCGGCATGCTCTCCGGCAAGTACCTGGACGGCGCCCGCCCCGAGGGGGCGCGGCTGACCCTGTTCGAGCGCTTCCAGCGCTACACCAACCCCCAGGCCCAGGCCGCCACCGCCGAGTACGTGCGGATCGCCCGGGAGGCCGACCTGGACCCCGCGCAGATGGCACTCGCCTTCGTCAACTCGCGCCCCTTCCTGACCAGCAACATCATCGGCGCCACCAGCATGGCGCAGCTGGAGAGCAACCTGGCCAGCGAGTCCCTGCGCCTGGACGGCGAGGTGCTCGAGGCCATCGAGGAGGTCCACCGCCGCTACCCCAACCCGGCCCCCTGAGGCCGCCCGCCCCGCCCGGCGGCTATCACCGCGATAGCCCCTCGGGCGGGGTGCCCTTGGTATACTCGCCGCGACCCCACCGGATTCAGGAGCGCCCCATGCTGAGCGTGATCTCGCCCGCCAAGACGCTGGACTTCGAGACCCCGGCGACCACGGCCCGCCATACCCAGCCGGACTTCCTCGAGCAGAGCCGCGAGCTGATCGAGATCCTGCGCGACTATTCGCCCCAGCAACTCGGCGAGCTGATGGGCATCAGCGACAAGCTCGCCGCCCTCAACACCGCGCGCTTCGGCGACTGGCACACGCCCTTCACGCCGGAGAACGCCAAGCCCGCCGCCCAGGCCTTCCAGGGCGACGTCTACGTGGGGCTCGAGGCCGATACCTTCGACGACGACGACAACGCCTTCGCCCAGGAGCACCTGCGCATCCTCTCCGGCCTCTACGGCCTGCTGCGCCCGCTGGACCTGATCCAGCCCTACCGCCTGGAGATGGGCACCCGGCTGCAGAACCCGGCGGGCAAGGACCTCTACGCCTTCTGGAAGGCGACCCTCACCGCCGAACTCGATCGCGCCGTGGCACAGAGCGGCAGCCCGGTGCTGGTCAACCTGGCCTCCAACGAGTACTTCAAGGCGATCGATACCAGGACGCTCGAGGCGCGGGTGATCACCCCGGTGTTCAAGGACGAGAAGAACGGCAAGCTCAAGATCATCAGCTTCTACGCCAAGAAGGCCCGCGGCCTGATGGCCGCCTGGATGATCCGCCAGCGCCTCGATGACCCGGAGGGTCTCAAGGACTTCGACGTGGCCGGCTACGCCTATAACGCCGCCATGAGCGAGGGCGACACCCTGGTCTTCACCCGCCCCGAAGGCGCCGCCTAAGCCTATATGGGAGACATCATCCGGGGAGGCCTCCGGCCTCCAATCGCCCGGGGGACCCGGCCTCCTGCAGGGTGGTGAAACCGCCTTTGAGTGCCAAACCTTGCAGGAAGGAGGCTCCGCCTCGCGACTGGCGCCGCCAGACGCGCCGGGGGTATTGCCGGACCTCGCCACCTCTGCCGGGAGGCCATTTCGTGCTCCCTACACAAACACCAGCGGCCGCGAGGCACGAGCCTTGAGGAAGCGGCGATGGGCCTGCTTGAAGCGCTCGTCGTCGCAGCGGTGCAGCCACTCATAGGCCACCATGTCGGCGCTCACCGCCACCGCACCCGCCTGCACCATGCGCTCCCGGGCCAGGCGTGCCTCCGCCGCGCGGCGGCTGGCGCAGGCCTCGGTAAGCCAGTAGACCTCGTAACCCGCCTCGAGCAGGCCGAGCCCGGTCTGCATCACGCAGATATGCGCCTCGGTCCCGCACAGCACCACCTGCCGCCGGCCGCTCTCCGCCAGGGCCGCGCTGAACTCCGGGTTGGCGCAGGCGTCGAAGGTGAGCTTCTGCCAGCGACGATGCCCCGGCAGCGCCTCGAGCAGCCGCGGCTCGCTGCCGCCGAGCCCCTCGGGGTACTGCTCGGTGAGCCATACCGGCACCTCGAGTGACTCGGCCAGGCCGCCCAGCCAGGCGGCCTCGTTGACCGCCTGGTCGCCGTGCTCAATGACCGGCAGCAGCCCCGCCTGCAGGTCGACGATCAGCAGCAGGCTCTCTTCTCGCGTCAGGCGCATGGTGTTCGCTCCCCTGTGGTGCCTTTGTCGTGGAAGCTCCCAGAATAGCCGCTAGAATGGCCTGACTCGACTCTTCCTCCCTCCCCTCACCGAAGACGACACCCCCATGACCACACGATTCGCCCACACCTCGCTCTTCCGTCACCTGCTGATCATGCTGGTGGCGGGCCTCTTCACCCTGGGCCCGGCCCTGCAGGACGCCGAGGCGCGCCGCCTGGGCGGCGGCAAGAGCTTCGGCACCCAGTCGCGCAGCGTGCAGCAGCAGCCGGCCGCCACCCAGAACCAGGCCGCCGGCACCCGCGCCACCCAGGGGCGCGCCGGTTCGCGCATGCCGGGTATGCTCGGCGGACTGCTCGCCGGCGGCCTGCTCGCCGCGCTGTTCTTCGGCGGCGCCTTCGACGAGCTGCGGCTGATGGATATCCTGGTGGTGGCCGGCATCGCCTTCCTGCTCTTCCGGCTGCTGGCCCGGCGCCGGCCGGCGGTGGCGGGCGGCCCCGCGCCGAGCGCCGAGGAGGCTCGTGGCGGCGCCACCGCCCAGCCCTTCCAGGCCAGCGGCGCCCCGCTCGGCGGCGCCTTCGCCGGCGAGCCCACGTGGTTCGACCGCGAGCGCTTCCTGGGTGGCGCCAAGGAGCACTTCATGACTCTGCAACGCGCCTGGGACAACAACGACCTCGCCGGCATCCAGGAGTACGTCACCCCGGAGCTCTACAACCTGCTGCGCGAGGAGCGCGCCAACCAGCCGGCCAACAACCGCACCGAGGTGGTGCGCCTGTTCGCCGAGCTCGGCATGGTGCAGGAGGTGGGCAGCCAAGCCGAGGCCACGGTGATCTTCCACGGCATCCTCGACGAGAACGGCGAGCACAACGAGTTCAACGAGACCTGGCACCTGGTGCGTGAGCTGCGCGACGGCGCCCCCTGGTACGTGCAGGGCATCGAGCAGAACGCCTGATCACTCCCGCCTGCCGGGCAGCAGCGCCTCGCTGGACTGGTTCAGCAGGCGCTTGAGCAGCGGCGACTCGAAGCGCCGGCGGATGGTGATGGCGTAGAACTCCTCGAACACCCCGGGCAGGGCGCCGAAGTCGCTCAGGCTCCCGACACGCAGCTCGTCGCGCACCACCACCGGCGGCATCACCGCCAGGTGGCCGGTGTCGCGGGCCAGCAGGCGCATCAGGGCCATGTCGTCCACCTCGGCGATGATCGTCGGCGACAGCCGGTGCAGCTCGCAGAGTCCGTCGAAGGCCTGGCGCACGCTGCTCTCCGGCCCGGGCACGATCAGGCCGCGGCCGGCGAGCCCCTCGGGGAAGGGCGCCAGCGGGCCCAGGCGCGTCGCCCCGATGATGCTCACCGGCTGGCGCGCCAGGCGCTGGGAGCGCCAGGGGTGCTGGTCGTCGCCGCGCACCGACTGGTTGGCCAGCACCACGTCCAGGCGGTGGGCCGAGAGACGCCGCAGCAGGTCGTCGAGCCCGCCGCTCTGCAGGCTCAGCTCCAGGTCCTCGCGGTCGAGCAGCGGGCGCAGGAACTCCTCCTGGAAGTTGCGCGACAGCGTCGCCACCGCCCCCACCCGGATCACCTCGCGATGGGCATGGCCGCCCTCGGCGAACAGCGCGGTGAGCTCCTCCCCCTGGCGGAAGATGGCCTCGGCATAGTCGAAGGCCAGCCGCCCCGCCTCGGTGAGGCGCAGCGTGCGCCCCTCGCGCAGGAACAGCTTCTGACCCAGGCGCTCCTCCAGCTGGCGGATCTGGTGGGAGAGCGCCGACTGCGAGACGTGCAACGCCTCGGCGGTGCGGGTCAGGTGCCCCGACCGGGCGACCTGCCAGAAGTAGTAGAGATGGTGGTAGTTGAGCTTCATGGCCGCGCTCCGGGCGATGGCGTGATTCGTTCTTTTTAAACGAACGATACCTTCTCGATAAACCATTTTTTGCAACATGGTGCAGGCGGCATAGTACGGGCAACCCGTTCTCCACAGGAGCCCTACCATGACGACCCTGCTCGATGCGGCGATCCATGCGTCGCTGGCGGTATGGCTGGCGCTGCCGGTCGCGCTGCTGCTGCTCGCCGGCTGGTCCGGCCGCGCCACCACCCCCGCCCGCCAGCGGCGCGCCTGGCGCCTGGGCCAGGCGCTGATGGCCGGCAGCTTCCTGGCCAGCGCGGCGATCGGCGCCCTGCTGGTCGCCGATGCCGCCGGCCTTGCCACCGGCCTGCCGGCGGTCGCCGCCCCCCTGGGCCTCTACCCCGATGGCCTGGCGGTATGGATGGCGCTGCTGATCAGCTTCCTCGGCGTGGTGCTGCTGCGCTTCGCCGACGGCTACCTCGAGGGTGACCGCGGGCGCGCGCGCTTCCTGCCCTGGTGCCTGGTGGTGCTGGCCAGCGTGCTGCTGCTGGTGTTCACCCACCACCTGCTGGTGATGCTGGTGGCCTGGGTCGGCGTCAGCCTGGCCCTCCACCACCTGCTGACCCTCTACCCGGAGCGCCGCGAGGCGCGCCGCGCCGCCTGGCAGAAGTTCGCCGTCAGCCGCCTGGGGGACCTCGCCCTGCTCGCCGCGGTGGGCCTGCTCTTCCACCACTACGGCAGCTTCGAGCTGCCGGTGCTGCTGGCCGCCGCCGAGGCCACCACCGGCGAGGGCTGGGCACTGCCGGCGGCCTCCGTGGCGCTGGCCCTGGCCGCACTCTGCAAGTGCGCCCAGCTGCCGCTGCACGGCTGGCTGATGAAGGTGATGGAGGCCCCCACCCCGGTCTCGGCGCTGCTCCACGCCGGGGTGATCAACCTCGGCGGCTACGTCTGGCTGCGCCTCTATCCGCTGTTCGACGGCCTCACCCCGGGCCACCTGCTGCTGGTCGCCATCGGCGGCACCACCGCCATCGTCGCGGTGCTGACCATGCTCACCCAGGCCTCGGTCAAGCACGCCCTGGCCTGGTCCACCTGCGCCCAGATGGGCTTCATGCTGCTGGAGATCGGCCTGGGTGCCTACACCCTGGCGCTGGTCCACCTGCTCGCCCACTCCCTCTACAAGGCCCACTCCTTCCTGGCCAGCGGCCGCACGGTGCGCGCGGCGCGCTGCTCGCGGCTGCCGCTGGCCCCGCTGCAGGAACGCCTGGCGACGGCGGGCCTCGCCGCCGCGGCGGCGGGGGCCGTGCTGCTGGCCTGGCCCGCCCTGGTCAGCCACAACCCGCTGCTCGGCGCACTGCTGACCCTGGCGGTGGGTGGGGCGCTGCTGGGCCTGCCCGCCGGGCTGGATCGCCCGCGCCGCCTGCTCCTCGCGGCCATGGCGCTGGCCCTGGTGCCGCTCTATGCGCTGCTCCACGCCCTGGTGGCGCCGGCCCTGCCGCGGGCCGCCGACCCGCTGACCCTGGCCGCCGGCCTGCTTGGTGCCGCGCTGCTGATGACGCTGGTCGGCCTGGCCCTGGCGGTCACGCTGCGGCCCCGGCATCCCGCGGTGGCACGCTGGCGCACCCATTTCCGCCAGGGCCTCTACGCCCACCTGCCGCTGGAGCGCGCCACCGATCGCCTGATGCGCCACCGCCTGCCCGAACCCACCCGGCTTAGCCGCCCGTCCCGGACCGTCACCGCCAGAGGAGAGGTGTCATGACCGCCGTCGCCGCCACCGCCGTCCCGAGCGTCACCGCCGAGCATCAACTGGCCCTCTCGCGTGCCGCCGAGCGCATCGCCCCCACCTGGCCGCTCGACCGCTGGATCGCCGTCAACCCCTGGTGGGGGCTGCGCGACCTGCCCATCGATCGGGCCGAGGCGCTGCTCGCCCGGCGCGGCGGGGGCCGCCTGACCCTCGCCCCCGAGGCCTATCGCCAGGCTTGGGAGCGCGGACGCATCCGCCCCGAGGAGCTGCGCGCGGCGATCGCCCTGAGCAACGCCTCGCTGGACGAGGCCGCCCTGCTGGCGAGCCTGGAACGCCATCAGGCGGCCCCCCGAGTATTGGCGAGCGCCTGGGAACTGGCCGGCGAGGACACCGCCCCGACGACCGACGACGCCTTCGAGGCGGTGGCGGAGTGCTGCGCCGGCTACTTCGACCACCACCAGCAGCGCTGGGAGCGCGACACCACGACCCCGCTCTACGCCTGGTGGCAAGACCAGAGCCGTCACGACCGGCGCCTGAGCACCACCCAGCGCCGGCGGGTGGCCATGCTGCCTGACGACGCCTCGGCCGCCCGCGAGCTATTGCTTGCCGAGCTCGCGCTGCCACCCGAGGCACTGGAGGCGCTGGCCCACATCCTGCTGCTGCGGGTCAATGGCTGGGCCTCCTGGTGCCAGGGGCTGGCCTGGCACACCCCCCATGCCGCCACCCACGCCGGCATCGATCAGCTGCTGGTGATCCTGCTGGCCTGGGAGTGGCTGGGGCTGGCCGAGCTGGAGGCGGCGCGGCGTGCCCGCTGGGCGGCGCAGTGGGAGGCGACGCCGGCGCCCGCCGACCGCGACCACGAGGCCCTGTGGTGCTGGCAGGCCGCCCTGGAGCTGGGCTACCAGCGACGCCTGGCGGCGACCCTGGCCACGCCCACCGCACCGCACCCGGCACCCAGCGTGCAGGCGGCCTTCTGCATCGACGTGCGCTCCGAGCCGCTGCGGCGCCACCTGGAGGCCGCCTGGGAGGAGGTCACCACCCAGGGCGTGGCGGGCTTCTTCGGCATGCCCATCACCCACTCGAGCGCGGGGCCGGAACGCGACCTGCCGCGGCTCCCCGGCCTTCTCGCCCCGCGCTACCGCACCGCCGAGGCGCCGCCGCTGGCCCCCCTGCACCGCCGCCGTCACCGCCGGGAAGCCAGCCGCCAGGGGGTCCGCCACGCCAAGTACCATGCGCTCTCCACCTTCACCCTGGTGGAGACCACCGGCCTCGCCTGGGCCTGGAAGCTGATCCGGGACAGCCGCCGGCGCCCGGCAACCACCCCCTCGCCGACGCCCCTGGAGGGCCCCTTCCACGCCGTCGGCGGCGAGCCGCTGACCACGGCGGAAAGGGTCGAGCTCGCCCGGGGTCTGCTCGACGCCCTGGCGCCGGGCGGCGACGCCGCCCCGCTGCTGGTGCTGGTGGGTCACGACTCGGCAAGCGACAACAACCCGCACCACGCCGGGCTGACCTGCGGCGCCTGCGGCGGCCAGGGCGGCGGGCTCAACGCCCGCCTGGCCGCGCGGCTGCTCAACGACCCCGAGGTGCGCCATGGCCTGGCCGCGCGCGGTGCCGGCCTGCCGGAGGGCACCCATGTGCTCGCCGCCACCCACTGCACCCTCACCGACCGCGTCACCCTGCACGACACCGACGCGGTGCCGGCGGCGCTCACCCCCCTGCTCGCGCGCTTCGCACAGGCGCTGGAAGAGGCTGGGCAGGCTAACCGCGAGGCCCGCGCGGCGGCGCTGGACGTCGCGGCCGAGGACGACGAGACACGTCTGGCCGCCCTGGCCCGGCGCGGTGGCGACTGGTCCCAGCCGCGCCCGGAGTGGGGGCTGGCCAACAACGCCGCCCTGCTGCTGGCCCCGCGGGCGGCGAGCCGCGGCCGCGACCTGGAGGGACGGGTCTTCCTCCACGAGTACCACCCCGAACGCGACCCCGACGGCCACACCCTGGAGGCGCTGATGAGCGCCCCCATGCTGGTGGCCAACTGGATCAACCTGCAGTACTACGCCTCCACCGCCGATCACCAGCGCCACGGGGCGGGCAACAAGCTGCTGCACTCGGTGGTGGGGGGCCATCTGGGGGTGATCGAGGGCAACTCGCCCCAGTTGCGCATCGGCCTGCCGATGCAGTCGCTGCACGACGGCAACGACTGGCGCCACGAGCCGCTGCGCCTGACGGTGGTGGTGGACGCGCCACGCGAACGCATCGAGGGGGTGCTGGCCCGCCAGCCCGACGTGGCCCGACTGGTCGACCACCGCTGGCTGTGGCTCTGCCGCCTCACCGAGGCGGGGCTTGAGCGCTACACGGCGGGCGGCTGGCGCCCCCTCGACTGAGCAGGGGCGCCCCGGTTCACTCAGCCGTTGAGCCACCAGATGGCCGCGTTGAGGCATTGCGGGGCGTAGCCGACGACGCTGACTCTGGCTCTTCAGCCGTTCAGCCACCAGGTGGCGGCGTTGAGGCATTGCGGGGCGTAGCCGACGACGCGGATTCTGGCTCTTCAGCCGTTCAGCCACCAGGTGGCGGCGTTGAGATAGGCGGCGTAGCTGACCCAGGCCAGGTAGGGCACCAGCAGCCAGGCGGCCGGTCGCGATACCGCGGCGAAGCGGCGCAGGGTGAGCAGGATCAGCGCCCACAGCAGCAACAGGACCGCCAGCGCCGCGCCCATCCAGTGCAGCCCGAAGAACAGCGGCGACCACAGGGCGTTGGCGGCGAGCTGGGCGACGAAGGGCCACAGGGTGTGCCAGCGCATCGCCGGCGACGCCGCCAGGGTCGCCCGCCAGGCCGCCAGCGCCATCAGCAGGTAGAGCAGCGTCCAGGCGATGGGGAAGGCCAGGTTCGGCGGGGTGAAGGGGGGCTTGGAAAGCCCCGCGTACCATGCACCGGGCGGGGTAGCGATGCCGGTCAGAGCGGCCAGCATCACCAGCGCCAGCCAGCCCAGCAGGATCGGCGCGGATCGTGTCGGGGTCATGGTGCCTCCTTGCGTCTCGGTTCCGGTATCCTAGGCGGTAGCGACCGCGGCCCGAAAGGGGTTTCCCGCGGCGCTCGACAATCGGCAGCGGGAGGTGGCCACGTGGAGGACGGCATGGACGAGACCCTGGACGCGATCATCGTCGGCGGCGGCATGGTGGGGGCGGCGGTCGCCGCGGCGCTGGGCCAGGCCGGCCTGCGCGTGGCCGTGGTGGAGGGCGGCCCGCCCCCCGCGGCGATCCCCATCGAGGCTCCCTTCGACCTGCGGGTGTCGTCGCTAAACCTGGCCTCGCAGCGGCTGCTGGAGGAGGTCGGCGCCTGGGACCATATCCCCGAGGCGAGGCGCTGCCCCTTCCGCCATATCGAGGCCAGCGACGCCGCCGACAAGCGCCACATCCGCTTCAGCGCCGAGGCCCTGGAGCTGCCGGACTTCGGCCACTTCGTCGAGAACCGGGTGATCCGTCAGGCGTTATGGCGGCGCCTCGAGGAGATTCCCGAGGTGACCACGCTCTGCCACGCCCGGCCGGTGGCCTGGCTGCCCGGCGGGCACCACAGCCTGATGGAGCTCGACGACGGCCGGATGCTGGCGGCGCGGCTGGTGGTGGGCGCCGACGGCGCCGGCTCCCAGACCCGGGAGCTGGCCGGCATCGCCACCCGCGACGAGGAGTACGGCCAGCGCGCGCTGATCATCAACGTGCGCACCCGGCTGCCACAGCAGGACGTCAGCTGGCAGCGCTTCACCCCCGCCGGCCCCCAGGCGATGCTGCCGCTGCCCGGTCACCACGCCTCGCTGGTGTGGTACGACGGAGCCGAGGCCACCCTGGCCCGCGAGGCGCTGGACGACGAGGCGCTGCGCCTCGCCATCGAGCATGACTTCCCCGCCCGGCTGGGCGGCGTGGAGGCCGTGCTCGGGCGCGCCAGCTTCCCGATCCGCCGTCGCCACGCCGAGCGCTACGTGCGCTCACGCCTGGCGCTGGTGGGGGATGCCGCACATGTGATCCATCCGCTAGCCGGCCAGGGGCTCAACCTGGGGCTGCAGGATGCCGAGGCGTTGAGCCGGCGGGTGATCGCCGCCTTCCACGCCGGCCGCGACCCGGGCGGCTACCCGGTCCTCGCCGGCTATGCCCGCGAGCGGCGCCCCCAGACCCTGGCGATGATCGCCGCCATGGAGACCTTCCACCGCGTCTTCACCGGGGCCGCGCCGCTGCGCCACGCCGGCGCCGCCGGGTTGGCGCTCGCCGAGCGCCTGGAGGGTGCCAAGCGAGTGGTGATGCGCCACGCCCTGGGGGTGTGACCCCGCCTCAGGCCGGCTCGCCGGCCCTCTCGGCCAGGGCCGCCTCAAGGAACGCCAGCAGCTCGGGCAGCTCGGCCTCGATATGCCGGCTGAGGTCGTGGTCGCCGGGCAGCAGGTGCAGCCGCGCCGGCGTCTCGCCGCGGCTGGCGAAGAGCCGCTCGGCATCCTCCGGCAGGATCACCCGGTCGTCGCGGCCGTGCACCAGCAACACCGGACAGCGCACCCGCGGCAGGGTAGTCACCGGGGCGATGGCGTCGAAGCGGTGGCCGATCACCCGCTCCACGTAGCGCAGCACGTACCAGCCCAGGGGGAAGAAGGGCAGCCCCTTGCCGGCCAGCCAGCGACGCATCATGCCGTCGGGGTGGGCGAAGGCGGAAAGGCTGACCACCGCGCCGATATCGTCGCGCCGCGAGGCGGCCAGCAGCACCGCGGCGGCCCCCACCGAATGGCCGAGCAGCACCGCCGGTGCCTCCGCCATGCCGGGGCGGGCACGCAGCCAGGCCAGCGCCGCCTCGGTGTCCTCGGCGAAGCGCGGCATGGAGGAGAAGGTGTCGGCATCGCTGTCGCCGTGGTTGCGCGCATCGAACAGCAGCACGTTCCAGCCCGCCGCCTGCAGCGGCCTGGCCAGGGGCAGCATCAGCTCGCGGTTGGCGCCCCAGCCATGGGTGATCACCACCGTGCCGCGCCCCTCTCCAGGCAGCCACCAGCCGGTCAGCGTCCGGCCTCGCCGCGTGGGGAAGGTCACCGTCTCCCCCACCACGCCGTGCGCCTCGAGGCTGGCCGTCACCGCCACCCGGGGCGCGGCCAGGCTGACCCTGAGGCGCCGGTGGAAGAGGGTCAGCAGCCCAGCGCCCATACCTACGACCCCAAGGGGTAATGCCCACCACCATGCTGCTGCCATCCGTCTCTCCCGGTTCACCACCTCGCGACCATTCTCCGCGTTGGCGGCCGCGGCGTCAGCCGACGCGATGTCGCGGGCACCTGGCGGCACTGGCCAGCGCCACTTTTGTTATGTTATAACCTCGCCACGTTTTGCCAGCGCCCAGAGGAACCCATGGCACACCGCAGACACCGGCACCGCCCGGAAGGGCCCTGCCACTTCTCGCTGATGTCGCTCTCGGCGACGCGACGCCTGCTGCTGGCGGCGCTGCCGCTGGCCGCGCTGTGGCTGGCGGTGGCCTGGGCCATCGGCTGGGGGGCGTGATGTCGCGCCTGCAGCTGGAGGACCTCACCCTGGCCCGCGGCGGGCGCACCGTGCTCGAGCACCTCGAGGGGCGCTTCCAAGACGGCGCCGTGACCGCCCTGGTGGGCGCCAACGGCGCCGGCAAGAGCACCCTGATCAGCGCCATCATGGGCATGCTGCGCCCGGTGGCCGGCCGCGTGGCCTGCCAGGTGCCGAAGGAACGCCGTGCCTGGCTGCCCCAGCAGCTTGCCCTGGACCTCACCTTCCCGATGAGCGTGGAAGAGCTGATCATGACCGGCACCTGGCCCAGCCACGGCGCCCTCAAGGGTTACTGCGCGGCCCACTACCGCCGGGGCCGCGAGATCATGGCGCGGCTGGGCATCTCCCACCTGGCCCACCGCCAGCTCGGCGAGCTCTCCGGCGGCCAGCGCCAGCGCGCCCTGATCGGCCGCACCCTGATGCAGGAGGCGGAGCTGCTGCTGCTCGACGAGCCCTTCGCCAACGTCGACGTCGAGACGGTGGACGTGCTGATGGAGGTGCTGCGCGACATGGCCCGGGACGGCGCCACCCTGGTGGTGGTGCTCCACGACCTGGAGCAGCTCTCGCGGCTGGCCGACGACATGCTGGTGCTGGCCGGCGGCCACGGCCGCTGGGCCAGCCCCGAATCGCTGCTCGAGCGCTACGCCGGGCAGCCGCCCCGGGCGCCGCGCCTGCCCCTCACCTTCCCGGATACCCTCGATGCTGGAACTGCTTGACGCCTGGCTGCTCGCCCCCCTCGACTACGGCTTCATGCAGCGCGCCCTGGTGGCCGGCCTGGCGCTGTCGCTGGCCGCCCCGCCGCTGGGCGTCTTCCTGATGCTGCGCGGCATGAGCCTGATCGGCGACGCCATGGCCCACGCCATCCTCCCCGGCGTGGCGCTGGGCTTCCTGTTCGCCGGCTTCTCGCTGCCGATCATGAGCCTGGGCGGCATCCTCTCGGGGCTGCTGGTGGCGGTGCTCGCCGGCAGCGTGTCGCAGATGACCGGCCATCGCGAGGACTCCGCCATGGCCAGCTTCTTCCTGATCTCGCTCGCCGCCGGGGTGATGCTGGTGTCGCTGGGCGGCAGCAGCGTGGACCTGACCCATGTGCTGTTCGGCTCGATCCTCGCGGTGAATACCACCGCCCTGCTGCTGATCGCCGCCATCAGCAGCCTGATCGTGGTGGCCCTGGCGGTGATCTTCCGCGCCCTGGTGGTGGAGTGCCTGGACCCGCTCTTCCTGCGCGGCCAGGGGGTCCGGGGCGGCCTGGTCCACGGCACCTTCCTGGGCCTGGTGGTGCTCAACCTCACCGCCGGCTTCCAGACCCTGGGCACCCTGATGGCGGTGGGGCTGATGATGCTGCCGGCCACCACCGCACGCTTCTGGAGCCAGCGCCTGGAGGGACTGATCGGCATCGCCATCCTGGTGGCCCTGGTGGCCAGCAGCGGCGGGCTGCTGCTCTCCTACCACCTCAACCTGCCCTCGGGCCCGGCGATCATCCTGCTGGCCGGAGCCGGCTACCTGCTCTCGGCCCTGCTGGGCCGCCACCACAGCCTGCTCGCCCGCTACCGCCGCCGCGCCGCCCCGCTGGGCGCCCCGGAACCCGACTGATCCCACGGAGACCCCGCCATGAAAGCCTTCCGCCCCGCCGCCGCCCTGGGCCTCGCCGCCCTGCTCGCCCTGCCCGCCAACGCCGCGGAGCGCATCCAGGTGCTGGCCAGCTTCAGCCTCCTCGCCGACATGGTGGAGAACGTCGGCGGCGAGCATGTCGCGGTCACCGCCCTGGTGGGCCCCGACAGCGACGCCCACGTCTACTCGCCGCGCCCCAGCGACGCCCGCGCCCTGGCCGAGGCCGACCTGGTGGTCTTCAACGGCCTACGCTTCGAGGGCTGGATGGAGCGCCTGGTGGACGCCAGCGGCTACCCCGGCCCCCTGGTGGTCGCCGCCGAGGGCATCAAGGCGGTGGCGGCGGCCGAGGAGGTAGATGGCCACGACGATCACGGCCATGCCGCCGAGGACGAGTCTGACCATGAAGGCCACGACCACGGCGATATCGACCCCCACGGCTGGCAGGACCTGGGGCTCGGCAGCGTCTACGTGGCCAACATCCGCGACGGCCTGATCGCGGCCGACCCCGACAACGCCGAGGCCTACCGGGCCGACGCGGCGCGCTACCTCGACGAGATCGGTGCCACCGATGCCGAGCTGCGCGCACTGCTCGCCGAGATCCCCGCCGGCACCAGCGTGATCACCGGCCATGACTCCTTCGGCCACTTCGCCCGCGCCTACGGGCTGCGCTTTATCTCGCCCCAGGGGCTCTCCACCGAGGCCGACCCCAGCGCCGCGGACATGGCCGCGCTGATCGAGGTGATCCGCGAGCAAGAGGTGCGCGCCCTGTTCCACGAGAACATGACCAGTCCCGCCCTGCTCGAGCAGCTCGCCGAGGAGACCGGCCTGCCCATCGCCGGCACCCTCTATGCCGACGCCCTGGCCGCCGAGGGCGAGGCCAGCACCTGGCTCGGCATGATGCGCCACAACGCCACCACCCTGCACGACGCCCTGGCCGAGCCCGGCCATGAGGCGCACGACGACGTGGGGCATGAGCACGACGATCACGGCCACGACCACTGAGCGACAGCCAGAACGGCACCACCTTCGAGTGGCGCGGCTTTTGTGGGAAGATCGAGCGCATCGTTGCCAGGGAGGCCGCCATGCTCGAGTTCCGCCAGGTACACAAGGCCTATGCCACGCCCCAGGGCCCCCTCGAGGTGCTCGCCGGGGTCGACTTGAGCCTGGCGGCGGGCGAGAGCCTGGCGCTGATGGGCGAGTCGGGCAGCGGCAAGTCCACCCTGCTTCACCTGGCCGCAGGGCTCGACCTGCCGGATGCCGGCGAGGTGCGTCTGGGCGGCCGGGCGATCTCCGGCCTCGCCGAGGCCGAGCGGGCACGCCTGCGCCGTGAGTCGCTGGGCCTGGTGTTCCAGCAGTTCCACCTGGTGCCGAGCCTGTCGGTGCTCGACAACCTGCGCCTGCAGGCGCGCCTGGCCGGCCGCGAGGACCCGGACTGGTCGACCGAGCTGGTCGCGCGCCTGGGGCTTGCCGGGCTGGAGCGGCGCTACCCGGAGCAGCTCTCCGGCGGGCAGCAGCAGCGCCTGGCCATCGGACGCGCCCTGGCACCGCGCCCGGCGCTGCTGCTGGCCGACGAGCCCACCGGCAACCTGGACGAGGCCACCGCAGGCGAAGTGCTGGCGCTGCTGCTCTCGCTGGTGGCGGAGACCGGCTGCGCCCTGCTGATGGTGACCCACAGCCCGCGCATCGCCGCCCCGCTGGACCGCCGCCTGCGGCTCTCCCGCGGCACCCTGGCGCCGCTGGCCGCCGCGGAGGCGAGTCGATGACGACGCTGCTGGCCACCCTGCTCTCCCACTACCGCCGCCATCCCGCCCAGCTGGCCATGCTGCTGCTGGGGCTGTGGGTGGCCAGCGCCCTGTGGAGCGGTGTCCAGGCGATCAACGCCTCGGCGAAGGAGAGCTACGCCCGCGCAGAGGCGCTGTTCACCACCGGGCTAGACCGCCTGGAGCGCCTCGACGGCGGCCCCCTGACCCGCGACGACTTCCTCGCCCTGCGCCGCCAGGGGCTGCCGGTCTCCCCGCTGCTGGAGGGCGAACTCACCGCCCCCGACGGTACCCGGCTGACGCTGATCGGCATCGACCCCCTCACCCTGCCCGGCGACAGCGCCTTCGCCACCGCCGGCGATACCACGGAGCTGACCGGCTTCCTGACACCGCCCTGGCAGACCCGCCTCGCCCCAGACACCCTGCCCGCCCTGGGCCTCGACGCCGGCTCCGCCCCGGGGGCCACCCCGGAGCTGGCGGCGGGCCGGTTGCCACCCTTGAGCCTCGCCCCCTCGCTGCCGCCGCACACCCTGGTGATGGATATCGCCGCGGCCGCGGCGCTGCTCGATGCCGGCGAGCGCGTCAGCCGACTGGTCACCGCGTCCGGGGCCCTGGCGGGCGCACCGCCGGGGCTGGCGCTGACCCGCGCCACCACCCTGGTCTCCCCGGGCCAGCTGACCCAGAGCTTCCACCTCAACCTGACGGCGCTGGCGCTGCTGGCGCTGATCGTCGGGTTATTCATCGTCCAGGCGTCGCTGGGCCTGGCCCTGGAGCAGCGCCTGGGGATGCTGCGCACCCTGCGCGCCATCGGGGTCTCGGGACGCGCCCTGGTGGCCGGCCTGGCCCTGGAGCTGGTGCTGCTCGGCATCGTCGGCGCCCTGGCCGGGATCGCCGGTGGCGTCTGGCTGGCCAGGGCGCTGCTGCCCGACGTGGCCGCCACCCTGGGTAGCCTCTACGGCGCCGGGGTCGGCGTGGAGCTGCGCCTGCCCTGGCACTACTGGGTGGGTGGCCTGGCCGTGACCCTGGGCGGGCTTCTGCTGGCCGGTGCCGGGGTGCTGTGGCGGGCCGCACGGCTCTCGGTGCTCGACCTGGGCCGCGCCCAGGCGTGGCGCGCCGGGCATCTCCGCCAGCTCCGCCGCATGGCGCTGACCGGTGCAGGAGTCGCCGCCCTGGGCCTGGCGCTATGGGCGTGGCTTGCGCGCCAGCCCGCCGGCGAGGGGCTGGCGGCGGGCTTCGCGCTGATGGCGGCGCTGCTGCTGATGGGGGCACTATGGCTGCCGCCGCTGCTGGCGGTCAGCCTGGCGGGCCTTGGCCGGCTCGCCCGGCGCCGCCCGCTGGCCCAGTGGGCCCTGGCCGACCTCGAGCTGCAGCTGCCACGCCTGTCGCTGGCGCTGATGGCGCTGTTGATCGCGCTCTCGGCGAGTCTCGGGGTCAACAGCATGGTGGGAGGCTTCCGCCTGACCTTCTTGGAGTGGCTCGACCAGCGGCTGGTGGCCGACCTCTACCTGGATCCCCCCGCGGAGCGCTTCGCGGCGGTGCACGCCTGGCTGGGCGAGCGCCCGGAGGTGGCCGAGCGCCTGGTCACCCGCCATGGCGAGAGCACCCTGCTGGCGGTGGACGCCGAGGCGACCTCGCGCCCGGTGTCGCTGTTCGGCCTGACCCCGGGCGAACGGCTGACGCCGACCTGGCCGCTGCTGGCGACCCGCGCCGGGCGGGAGGCGGCATGGGCCGCGCTGCGGGAGGGTGACGCCTTCATCAACGAGCAGCTGGCCGTCGCCGAGGAGATCGCCCCCGGAGATCGCCTGACCCTGGCCACGCCCGACGGCCGAGCGACGCTAGCCGTGGCGGCGGTCTATCCCGACTACGGCAACCCCCGGGGCGAGGTGCTGCTGGCCGCGCCGGCGCTGGGCGCACGCTTCGCCGCCCCGGCGGATTCCGTCGGCATCGTGCTGGCCCCGGGGGCCGACGCCGAGGCCCTGGGCGCGGCGCTGGCCGACGAGTTCGCCCTGGGCCGCGACGCCCTGCGCGACCAGGGCGAGGTCAAGCGCATCGCCACCGGCATCTTCGAGCGCACCTTCACCATCACCCGGGCGCTCAACGCCCTGACCCTGGCGGTGGCGGCCCTGGCGCTGCTGGCCAGCCTGCTGGCACAGGCGGCAGAGCGCCGCCGGCACCTGGCGCCGCTGTGGGCCCTGGGAGTACCGAGACGCCGGCTGCTGGGCATCCAGCTCGCCCAGCTGGGCGGGACGGCGCTGGCGGTGGGCCTGGTCGCCGTGCCGCTGGGCATCGCCATCACCTGGGGCCTGGTGGCGGTGATCAACGTGGCGGCCTTCGGCTGGCGCCTGCCGCTACACCTCTTCCCGGGAGAGGTCGCCCTGACCCTGGCCACCGCCATGGCGGTGGCGCTCGCCGCCGCGGCGCTGCCGACCCTGCGCCTGTGGCGCACCCCACCCCGGGCGCTGCTCGCCGAGGAGGCAGGATAATGCCAGGACCGCTCCATCATGCCGCCCCGTCTCCATGGCAAGCCCTGCTGCTGGCCGTGCTGCTGGGTGCCTTCGTGACCCTCGCCGGCTGCGAGAAGGCCCCGCCCGAGCGTGCGGGTACCGGCTTCGCCGGACTCGGCGAGTCCACCGCCGGCTTCGTGCAGGCCGATGCGGACACCCCGCTGCGCTTCCCCGAGGATCATGGCGCCCATCCCGACACCCGCATCGAGTGGTGGTACCTCACCGCCAACCTGGAGGACGAGGCCGGCGAGCCCATGGGGCTGCAGTGGACCCTGTTCCGCCAGGCGCTGGTGCCACCGGCGGAGCGTCCCGCGCCTACCCCCTGGGCCGCCGACCAGCTGTGGATGGGGCATATGGCAGTCTCGCGCGGCGAGCGGCACGCCGTGGCCGAGCGCTTCGCCCGCAGCCATTCAGCGGCACCTTCTCGGGGAAACACGAGCCAGGCCGGCGCGGAGGCGTCCCCCTTCCGCGCCTGGCTCGACGACTGGGAGCTGGCAAGCGCCGTGACGGAGGCGGCGGGCGACACCTTCGAGCACCTCACCCTCACCGCCTTCGAGGGCGAAGGAGAAGCGCGCCTCGGCTACCGCCTCACCCTCACCGCCGAGGGGCCGCTGGTGCGGCACGGCGACAACGGCTTCAGCCAGAAGGCCGCCGACGGCCAAGGCTCCCACTACTACAGCCAGCCCTTCTATCGGGTCGAGGGCGAGGTCACCCTGGCCGGCGAGACCCACAGGGTGAGCGGCCGGGGCTGGCTCGACCGCGAGTGGAGCAGCCAGCTGCTGAGCCCCGACCAGGCGGGCTGGGACTGGTTCTCGCTGCACCTGGACGATGGCCGCCGGCTGATGGCCTTCCGGCTGCGCGGCGGCGGGGCCGACGACGGCGACTACCGCTCCGGCAGCTGGATCGCACCGGACGGCACCACCCGCCCGCTGGGCCCGCAGGCGCTGACGATGACCCCGCTGGCCACCTCTCCGGTGGCGGGGCGCGAGGTGCCTACCCGCTGGCGGCTGGCGGTGCCCGGGGAGGGCCTCGAGCTGGTCGTCGAGGCGCCCCACGCCGAGCGCTGGATGACCACCACGGTGCCCTACTGGGAGGGCGAGGTGGTCGCCCGGGACCCGCGGAGCGGTGAGCGGCTGGGGGGCGGCTACCTGGAGATGACCGGCTATTGAGCCGCTCGCGGGATGGGGGACACAGGATTATCGCTGAGTGAGCGATAATGTTTCTCGCTAAGCCCCGATTATCTCCTCCCGGGACGCTGTTAGAGTGATCGGCATCACCGACGCCATCCACCCAAGGAGAACCAAGATGCTGCCCAGCCTGTTCATCTCCCACGGTTCGCCGATGCTGGCCCTGACCGAGACCCCGGCCCACGCCTTCCTGCGCGACCTGGGACGCGACTATCGCCCCCGTGCCGTGGTGGTGGTCTCGGCCCACTGGGCCAGCCGCCAGCTGCTGGTCAGCACCAGCGCAACCCCCGAGACCATCCACGACTTCGGCGGCTTCCCCCGCGAGCTCTTCGCGGTCCAGTACCCGGCCCCCGGCGAGCCCGAGCTGGCCAGGCGCCTGGCCCGGGAGCTCAACGCCGTACCCACCGAGCGCGGCCTGGACCACGGCGCCTGGGTGCCGCTGTCGCTGATGTTCCCCGCAGCCGAGGTGCCGGTGGTCTCGCTGTCCCTGCCGATGCTGTGGCCCAACGCCGAGCTGGTCGCCCTGGGCGAGAAGCTCGCCGCGTTGCGCGAGGAGGATATCCTGGTCATCGGCTCCGGCAGCCTGACCCACAACCTCTACGAGATGCTGCCGCTGAATGCCGAGATGCCGCCCTGGGTCGGCGAGTTCGCCGACTGGGTCGAGGCGCGCCTGGCGGCGGACGACCGCGAGGCGCTACTGGCCTGGGAGCAGGGGCCGAAGGCCCGGGAGAACCACCCCACCCCGGAGCACTTCCAGCCGCTGCTGGTGGCGCTGGGTGCCGGCGGGCCGGGCCGGCGCCTGCACCACAGCGTGGAGCACGGCGTGCTGGCCATGGACATCTACGCCTTCGACTGACGCCGCCGACGCTCCCTTGAAAAGGCGAGGCCGCCCCGTTGCCGGGGCGGCCTCGTCGCGTCGCGCACCGTTATCGACGCATCAGGCGTCGGGAATCTCTAGCGCCTGCTGCACCACCGGCCAGGCCGGCTCACCGTCGCGGGTGGTCACCCCCTCCAGGAAGGCCGCGACCCGCTCGGGATTGTCGCGCAGCCACTGCAGGGCGACCTCCTCGGGCTCGCGCTCCTCGTAGCTGAAGCCGCGGATCATGGCGCTCTGGTCGTCGGCGGAGAACACCAACTGGTCCAGCAGCCGGGTGGCATTGGGGTTGGACTCGGAGAAGTCCGTGGTCACCAGCGTCTTGACGTCGCTTCGCCCGCCGTCGGGGCCCCACATGTCCTGGGTGTCATCGAGGTAGCGGATATCGTATTCGATGTTCATCCAGTGCGGCGTCCAGCCGGCGAAGACGATCCACTCCTCGCGGTTGATGGCGGCGTCCGCCGCGCTGAGCATGCCCGGGGTGGAGGTCTCGGAGAGGTCCCAGTCAGCGAGGCCGTAGGTGTCGTTCTCGACCGCCTCGTTGAGGGTGTCACTCATGCCGGAGCCCACCTCGATGGAGTAGACGGTGCGCCCCAGCTTCTCGGCGATCTCCTCGTCGGCCAGGTCCTCGGCGGAGGTCACGCCGGCCTCGTACACATAGGTGGGCACCGCGAAGCCCAGGCGGGCGCCGTCGACGTTGTTGCCCAGGTCGACGATCAGCCCCTTCTCCAGGGTGGTCTCGTACATGCCGTTCTGGGCGGGCAGCCAGGCGGCGAGGAAGGCGTCCAGCTCACCCTGGGTGAGGGCCTCGTAGGTGATGGTGGAGCCGAGCTCCTGCTGGCGCACCTCGTAGCCCAGGGTCTCGAGCAGCTGGGACGCCAGGGCGGTCTTGACGGTGACCCCCGGCCAGGCGGGCACGGAGAAGCGCACCTGGGCCGGCTCCTCAGCGAGGGCCGCGCTGCTCCAGGTCAGCGGGGCGGCCAGCAGGGCACCGGCCAGCGCCAGGGTAAGGGGACGACGGGACAGGTTCATCGGGTCTCCTTGGCAGGTCATGCCATGAATGGATACGGGCATGACCTTAGCGCCCGCCGGACTAGATGGCAAAACCGCCGCCCGCGGACGGCCCCCTTCGGCCGCGCGGTCTCAGTCGCCCATGGCGGCGAGACGGTCGGCCTGGACCACCTCGATCCAGTAGCCGTCGGCGTCCTTCACGAACACCACGTCCTTCATCTTGCCCTGGTCGGAGCGCTTGACGAAGGTGACGTCGTTGGCGTCGAACCACGCCTCGGCGGCGTCGAGGTCCGGCACGCTGAAGCAGATATGGCCGAAGCCCTGGGGCTCGGCATTGCCGTCGTGGTAGGCGAAGTCGGCCTGCGCCTCGGTGCCCCAGTTGTGGGTCAGCTCCAGCAGGCCCTGCTGGCTGAAGGTCCACACGGTGCGCTGGGCGGCGTCCTCCGGCACGGCGTCGTCCTGCTCCAGCCGGGCCAGGAAGTAGAGCGAGAACCCCATCTCCTCGAAGTCGAGGCGGCGCACCACGGACATGCCGAATATCCGCGAGTAGAAGGCCAGGGCCTTCTCGGGGTCCTTGACCCGCAGCATGGTGTGGTTGAGGCGGAAGCCCCGGGTCTCGGCGGAGGGGGCCTGTACGCCGGGGTGGTGTTCGCCGGTAAAGCTCATGTCGGCTCCTTGCATCCTGATGGGTGTCCCGGGGAGATGGGGGCGGTGACGCCCGCTTTCCACCCCCACCCAGCATGGACAATAGTGTTACATGAAAATACACAGAATAAAGAAAGGAGTATCTTCCACCGGAATTGCTGCGAAATCGCTGGCAAGGGACGCCAAAGGCTCTACACTTCTTGTACAATCCCTGACGACACGCCGGAGACCTGCCATGAGCGCCCACGCCTACGACCTGAAGGACCATATCACCCTGAAGCAGCTGGCCGATGCCGTCGCCCACGGCTTCTCCCCCATGGTG
Source organism: Halomonas shengliensis (assembly GCF_900104135.1). GTDB lineage: Bacteria > Pseudomonadota > Gammaproteobacteria > Pseudomonadales > Halomonadaceae > Halomonas > Halomonas shengliensis. The sequence goes on from NZ_FNIV01000002.1 coordinate 364,090, forward strand.
GAGATCGAGTCCATGGACGGCATCTATACCGTGCGCCTGCACCACGGCGAGGGGGTCTCGGCCCTCTCGGACGCCACGGGGCGAACCCGCACCTTCCTCGGCACCGGCGAGATCCGCGACCTGCTGGGCGGCCTGGGGCTGACCCACGGCGTGCTGACCTGGGCCGACCAATGCGGCGACGAGATGATCGGCGTGCCCGGGCACGCCCTGACCCCGGACGAGATGCTGGCCTACGGCACGCGCATCGCCTTCCGCTGAGCCTTCGCCGCGTCTAGTGTAGGGGTCAGGACCGCCTCGCCAGGACCCGACGATGCCCGTGATGCCCTACCGCGCTAGACTCTCCTTGCCGCGCCTGATCACCCTGACGCTATTGATGCTGATGCTCGCCGGCTGTGCCGGCAAGGAGCTGGCGGTGGAGGATCCGCCGCCCCAGGAAGGGCTCTCCATCGACCGGGTACTGATCCTGGCGGAGGCCGAGCGCGCCCTGGGCACCCCCTACCGCTTCGGCGGTAACACCCCCGCCGGCGTCGACTGCTCGGGCCTGGTGCAGCTGGCCTACCGGGCCGCCGGCATCTCCGTGCCGCGCACCGCCCATGCCCAGTTCCGGGCCCTGCCGGAGGTGGGGCGTGCCCGCCCCGGGGACCTGCTGTTCTTCGACACCTCGGGCGGCGGCAAGGCCAACCACGTGGGCATCTACCGCGGCGACGGCCAGATGATCCACGCCCCGGGCCGCGGCCGCCGGGTGGAGACCACCCCGGTAGAACTCGCCTACTGGCAGGAGCGCTTCCTCGGCGCCGCGGCGCCGGCGCCCTAAGGCCGAAACAGGCCCCTTCCGGGGCTTAAGCCTGCGTTAAGTTGTCGGGACCAGAGTATCGGTGACACGTCATGGAGACGACCCGATGCCTGACCCGAGACACCTGCCCTGCCTGCCGGAGAGCGCCGCCTCGTCGCTTGCGTGGCGCGAGGCCCGCCACTGGACCCAGCGCCGCCGCCTGGAGCACCTGATCCGCCGTCGTTTCGCCGAGGAGCATGGCGCCGATCTCCGCCAGCTGCTGCCGCGCCTGTTCGGCCTGTGGCAGGGAGACCGGGCCCAGGCGGCGGTCGGCGTGCGCGGCGCGGCGAGCGGCCCGCTGTTCCAGGAACGCTACCTGGACGTCAGCGCCGAATGCCTGCTCGCCGAGCGCTTCGCCCGCCCCGTGGCCCGCCACCAGGTCGCCGAGATCGGCAACCTGGCCAGCCGCCGCCCGGGCATGCAGCGCATGCTCTTCCTGCGCCTGGTGGACCAACTCGGCCGCGAGGGCATCGGCTGGCTGCTGTTCACCGCCACCCCCGAGGTGGCCAACGGCATCCGTCGCCTGGGCCTTGCCCTGGAGCCGGTGATGGCTGCCGACCCGGCACGCCTCGGCGACGACCAGGCCGACTGGGGACGCTACTACGAGCGCCGGCCCTGGGTGATGGCCGGGGACCTGGCCCGCGCCCATCGCGAGCTTGCCGAACGGGGGCTGCTGCCCTCGACCCCTCCCTGCGCGACGGAGGTGGGCCATGCGCACCTCGCCTGAGGCCTTCCTGGCGCGACTGGCCCGCCACGCCGAGGCGCAGCCGACCGGCATCGCGCTGGACGATGGGCACCGCCGCGTCAGCTTCGCCGAACTGCCGGGCGAGATCGAGGCGCGCCGGCGCCGGCTGGCCGACGCCGGGGCCGTGAGGGTCGCCCTGGCCCTGGACAACGGCATCGACTGGGCGCTGTGGGACCTGGCGCTACTTCTGGACGGTCGCGTGGCGGTGCCGGTACCCGCCTTCTTCAGCGACGCCCAGCACCGCCACCTGGTGGCGAGCGCCGGGCTCGACGCCTGGATCGGTCCCGCCGGCGAGGCCCACGGCTTCGCCGCCACACGGGACCCGGCCATCGCCACCCGGCGCGTCGCCGACCTCCCTCCCCTGCATGCCGGCACCACTCGCATCACCTTCACCTCCGGCACCAGCGGCGCCCCCAAGGGGGTCTGCCTGGACGCCACCGCCCCGCTCACCGTAGCCGAGAGCCTCGCCGCGGTGGTCCAGCCGCTCGGTATCGAGCGCCACCTGGCGATGCTGCCGCTTTCCACCCTGCTGGAGAACATCGGCGGCCTCTACGTGCCGCTGTGGCTGGGGGCCGGCGTCCACCTTCCCGGGGTGGCGGCGCTGGGCTGGCGAGGCGCCAGCGGCTTCGACCCACGGCGGGCACTGGCCACCCTCGACGCCAGCCGTCCCCACAGCCTGATCCTGGTACCCCAGCTGCTGCAGGCGCTGGTCGAGGCCTCCCCGAGGGCCCCCGAGAGCCTGCGCTTCGTGGCGGTGGGCGGGGCGCGGGTCGCCGACACGCTGCTCGCCAAAGCGCAGGCCGGCGGCTGGCCGGTGTTCGAGGGCTACGGGCTCTCGGAGTGCGCCTCGGTGGTCTGCCTCAATCGCCCCGGCGAGCCCGCCCATGGCGTCGGCCGGCCGCTGCCCCATGCCGAGGTGCGCCTCGACGACGGCGGCGAGGTGCGGGTGCGCGGGGCCACCATGCTGGGCTATCTGGGCGAGCCGGCCGCCGGCGATTGGCACGCCAGCGGCGACCTGGGCCGCTGGGACGGGGAGGCCCTGGTGCTGGCGGGGCGTCGTCGCGAGGTCTTCATCACCGCCTACGGCCGCAACGTCGACCCCCAGTGGGTGGAGGGCGAGCTCTGCGCCCGCCCCGCCGTCGCCCAGGCCCTGATCCATGGCGAGGCCCTGCCCGCCAATCGCGCCCTATTGGTGCCCGCCTCGGCCCAAGTCGACGACGCCATGCTGGCCGCCGCGGTGGCCGAGGCCAATGCCGGCCTGCCGGACTATGCCCGGGTCCGCGAATGGCGACGTAGCGCCCCCTTCACCCCCGAGAACCACCAGCTGACGGCCAACGGCCGCCTGCGCCGCGACGCCATCCTCGCCGTCCATGGCGACTGGTTGCGCGGCGCGTCGAACCTGCCTGTCCCCTGCTCCACACCCACCAAGGAGTGACCCCATGACCCCCTACCAGCAACTGCAGCAGGCCACCCGCGACGAGCGCGACTGGCTGCTGGCCACCCCGCTGCTGACCCGCGCCCTGGAGGGCCGCGTGAGCCGCGACGAGTACCTCGCCTTCCTCGGCCAGGCCTACCACCATGTGCGCTTCACGGTGCCGCTGATGATGGCCTGCGGCGCGCGCCTGCCCGACCGGCTGGAGTGGCTGCGCACGGCTCTGGTGGAGTACATCGAGGAGGAGCATGGCCACGAGCAGTGGATCCTCGACGACATCCGCGCCGCCGGCGGCGACGCCGAGGCGGCCGCGGCGCGACCGGCGGACCCCGCCACCCGGCTGATGGTGGCCGCGGTGCGCGACACCATCGAGCACGGCAACCCGGTGGGCTTCTTCGGCATGGTGCAGGTGCTCGAGGGCACCAGCACGGCGCTGGCCACCCAGGCCGCCGAGCGGCTGCAGGCGAGCCTCGCGCTGCCCGATGACGCCGTGCGTTACCTGACCTCCCACGGCAGCCTGGACATCGGCCACCTGGCCTTCTTCGAGGGGCTGGTGAACCGCTTGGAGGCCGACGACCTGGCGGCGGTGATCGACACCGCCAGGCTGGTCTACCGCCTCTACGGCGCCATGTTCCGCGGCGTCGAGGCGCGCTGCACCGGCGGCAGCGCCGCCCGGGAGCTCTCCGATGCGCTGGCCTGATCGCCTCCCCCGGCGCCGGCGACTGCCGCAGGGCGGCTGGCCCGCCCAGCGGGTGCTGATCACCGGGGCCAGCGGCGGCATCGGCCAGGCGCTGGTGGATGAGCTGGCCGCCGCCGGGGCCCGGCTGCTGATCACCGGCCGCCGGGCAGATTGCCTGGAGGTCGCAGCGGCCCGCCACCCCGACCGGGTCACCGCGCTGCCCGCCGACCTGACCCGCGCCGAGGAGCGCGCCAGGCTCGTCGCCGCGGCCGGGGAGGTGGGCGTCACCATGCTGATCAACGCCGCCGGCGTGAACCGGGTGGCGCTGTTCACCGAGGGCTCGGATGCCGAGCTCGAACGGCTGGTCGCCGTCAACCTCACCGCCACCCTGCAGCTGACCCGCGCCCTGCTGCCCCGGCTGATGGCGGCACGCCAGGGCTGGGTGATCACCCTGGGCTCCACCTTCGGCACCCTGGGCTATCCCGGGCAGGTCGGCTACTGCGCCACCAAGTTCGCGCTGCGCGGCTTCAGCCAGGCGTTGCGCCGGGAGCTCGCCGACACCCGGGTGCGGGTGCTGCACGTCTCCCCACGGGCCACCCGCACCGCCATGAACGCCCCCGAGGTGGAGGCCATGAACGAAGCCCTGGGCAACGCCATGGACACGCCCGAACGGGTCGCCCAGGCGGTGCGCCGCGCCGTGGAACGCGGCCGCCAGGAGGCCCAGCTGGGCGGGCCCGAACGCCTCTTCGTGCGCCTCAACGCCCTGCTGCCCGGCGTGGTCGACCACGCCCTGGCGCGCCAGCTTCCCGTCATCCGCCGCTTCCTCGAATCCCCGGAGACCACGCCATGAACGCTCGACGCCTCCCTCGCCTCACCCTCCCGCGACGGCTGATCACCCTGCTGCTCGCCGGCCTCGGTGGCCTGTTCGCCCTCAGCGCCCAGGCCGCGGATGTCGGCGACCCGGCGGTGGCCCGGCTCCAGGCGCGCTGGGCCGAGATCCGCTACGAACTGCCCGAGGACCGACAGGCCAAGGCCCTGGCCGAGCTGGGCGACGAGGCGGAGCGCCTGCTGGCCGAGCGGCCCGAGTCCGCCGAGCGGCTGATCTGGGCCGGCATCGTGCGCTCCAGTCAGGCCGGCGCCGAGGGCGGACTGGGGGCGCTGGGCCTGGTCAAGCAGGCGCGGGGCTACCTGGAGGACGCCCTGGAGCAGGATCCCATGGCGCTCGACGGCTCGGCCTACACCAGCCTGGGGGCGCTCTACTACCAGGTGCCGGGCTGGCCGATCGGCTTCGGCGACGACGACAAGGCGGAGTGGCACCTGAAGCGGGCGCTGGCCATCGACCCCGACGGGCTCGACAGCCTCTACTTCTGGGGCGACTATCTGCACCAGCAGGGCCGCGACGCCGAGGCGCGCCGTGCCCTGGAGAAGGCCCTGCAGGCGCCACCCCGGCCCGGTCGCGAGCTCGCCGATGCCGGCCGCCGCGAGGAGATCCACCGCCTGCTGTCGCAACTGGAGAAGTAAGCCCCGATGCGTATCCTGCTGGTCGAGGATGACCCGAGCCTGGCCTCGGGCATCCGCCTGGCCCTCAAGCCCGAGCACTACACCGTGGACCACCTCGCCGATGGCGCCACGGCGCTGGCCGCCCTGCAGGGCGGCGAGCCCTTCGACGCGGTGATCCTCGACCTGGGCCTGCCGGGGCTCGATGGCATGCGCGTGCTGGAGCGCGCCCGCCACGGCGGCAACCGGGTGCCGGTGCTGGTCCTCACCGCCCGGGACGCCGTGGACGACCGCATCGCCGGGCTGGATGCCGGCGCCGACGACTACCTGGTCAAGCCCTTCGAGGTGGCCGAGCTCAAGGCGCGGCTGCGCGCCCTGCTGCGCCGCAGCCAGGGCCAGGCCAGCCCGCTGCTGGAGTGCCGCGGCATCCGCCTCGACCCCGCCAGCCGGGAGGTAAGCTACCGCGGCGAGGCGGTCACGCTTTCGCGCCGCGAGTTCACTCTGCTCCAGGAGTTCATGGGCCACCCGGGGCGGGTCTTCACCCGCGACACCCTGACCCGGCTGGTCTACGGCTGGGAGGAGGACGTGGAGAGCAACGCCATCGAGGTGCATGTCCACCACCTGCGCCGCAAGTTCTTTCCGGGGCTGATCCGCACCGTGCGCGGCATCGGCTACGTGCTGGACCGCGCGCCCCAGGAGGCCGAGGCGTGACCTCGATCCGCCGCCGCACCCTGGGCCTGGTGCTGCTGGTGTTCGGGATCAGCATGCTGGCCATCGGCCTGGTCAGCTACCGCTACGCCGCCCACGAGATCGAGGAGCTCTACGACGCCAGCCTGGCCCAGAACGCCCGCCTGCTGGAGGGGCTGGTCCAGGTGCCGCTGCCGGACGACCGGCGAGAGGCGCTGCTGGCCAGCCTGGAGAGTGCCCTCGAGCGTGCCGAGCAGTCGGACAAGGGGCTGCCCGGCCACCGCTACGAGAGCAAGCTGGCCTTCCAGCTATGGGAGGACGACCGGCTGCTGCTGCGCTCGGCCAGCGCCCCTGCCGAGCCCTTCACCGCGGCGCCACCCGGCTACGTCAGCAGCCGGGTGGCCGGCCACGACTGGCGGGTCTATGTGCTCGACCTGCCCGCCTCGTCGCGGCGGGTGATGGTCGCCGAGCGCGACGACGTGCGCGGCGAGCTGACCCGCGCCGTGGCCCTGCGCACCCTGCTGCCGGACCTGATCGGCCTGCCGCTGCTGGCGCTGCTGCTGTGGTGGGCCACCGGCCATGGCCTGCGCCCGCTGTCGCGGCTGGCCGCGGCGATCCGCCAGCGCGACCCCCACAACCTGCAGCCGCTGGTGATGCGCCCGCTGCCCCGGGAGCTGGACACCATCGTCGGCGCCCTCAACCGGCTGCTGGAGCGTATCCGGCGGCTGCGGGTGCGCGAGAAGCGCTTCATCGCCGACGCCGCCCATGAGCTGCGCACCCCCCTGGCGGTACTCGACCTGCACGCCCAGAACGCCCTGGCCGCCGAGGACCCCGCCGACCGGCGCGAGGCGCTGGAGGAGCTGCGCAGCGGGGTGGCCCGGGCCACCCGGCTGGTCACCCAACTGCTGACCCTGGCGCGCCTGGAGCCCGAGGAGGAGGAGCAGGAGACGAGTGCCCGGGTCGAGGGCGACCTGCTGGCCGAGGTACGCGAGGCGCTGGCCGAGCTCTCGCCGCTGGCGGTGGAACGCGGCCAGGAGCTCGACCTCGTCGCCGACGAGGGGCTCGACTGGCGGCTGGCGGCCGAGCCGGGCGCCATCACCACCCTGGTGCAGAACCTGGTGGGCAACGCCCTGCGCTACACCCCGGATGGCGGCCGGGTGACAGTGGCCCTGGCGGCCGATAACGCCCGCCTGACGCTGCGGGTGGATGACCAGGGCCCAGGGATTCCCGCCGCGGAGCGCGAACGCGTCACCGAACGCTTCCATCGCGTCGGCCCCGGCGCCGGGGCCGGCCTGGGGCTCTCCATCGTCGAGCGCCTGCTGGCCCGCCATGGCGGCACCCTGCGCCTGGAGGAGGCGCCCAGCGGCGGCCTGCGCGCCGTGGCGACGCTGCCGCGGGGCAGCCGAGCCGTCGCACCCGCGCCGTGATAAGGCTTCGTTAAGACACCACGGCCAGCATGGCGGCATGACCTCTTCCGGATGCCGCCATGCCGCCCACCACCCCCGCTTCCCGGCTTGTCGACCCGTCGAGCGCGTCACGGCCACTGCACCGCCTGGTCCTGGCCTGGGCCGCCTTCCTGCTGCTGATGCTGGTGATCGACCGGATGGGGCTCGACTTCCGCCTCGCCGACGCCCTCTATGACCTGCAGGGCGATGCCTGGTCGCTGAGGACACACCCGCTGCTGGAGACCTGGCTGCACCGTGGCGGGCGCACCCTCAGCCAGTGGCTGGGGGGCGGCGTGATCCTGCTGCTGCTGGCCAGCCTCCTGCTTCGCCCGCTGCGCCACTGGCGCCGCCCCCTGCGCTACCTTTTCCTGGCGGTGGCCGGGGGCGCGCTCGCCGTCTCCGTCATCAAGCAGCTGGTGCCCATGGAGTGCCCCTGGGACCTGGCCCGCTATGGCGGCGACTGGCCCTTCGTCGGCCTGCTCACCCCGCGCCCCACCGGGATGCCGGACAGCGCCTGCTTCCCCGCCGGCCATGCCAGCGCCGGCTACGCCTGGATCGCCCTCTACTTCTTCCTGCGCCGCGTGCGTCCCCGCCTGCGCTGGCTGGGGCTGGCCACGGGGCTGGGCCTGGGGCTCGCCTTCGGCGTCACGCAGCAGCTGCGCGGTGCCCACTTCCTCTCCCACGACCTCTGGACCCTGATGCTCTGCTGGACGATCAGCTTCGGCCTGGCGCAGCGGCTGCTGCCGCCGGCCACCCAGCCCACCGACACCACTCAACCCGCCCGCGAGGCCACCGCCCATGCCTGAGCTCACTCGCCTCCCCCTGGACAGCCTGCGGCACCTGCGCACACGGCTGCCGGCCCTCTCCCCCCAGGCCCTGACCCTGCTGGCATGCCTCGGCTTCACGCTGCTCTACAACCGGCGCTTCTGGGCGGCGGTGATCGAGGCGGAGCCGCCCGCGGGACTCGGCGACTGGGGCCAGCTTCTGGGTTATGGCGTGGTGATGACCGCCCTGCACCTGGTGGTGTTCCTGCCGCTGGTCGGCCGCCTGACCGTGAAGCCGCTGTTGACCATCCTTGTGCTGGTGGCCGCCTCGGTGAGCTACTTCACCGGCCACTACGGCACCTACTTCGATACCCACATGATCGACAACGTGCTGCAGACCGATACCCGCGAGGCCGGCGAGCTGCTCACCCCGGGGCTGGCGCTCTACCTGCTGCTGTTCGCCCTGCTGCCGGTGGTCGCGGTGTGGGCCTGGCCGCTGCGGCGGCGAGGCTGGCGACGGGCCCTGGCGAGCGGCACGCTCTGGTGGCTGGGCAGCCTGGCGACGCTGGCGGTGGCGCTGCTGCTCTCCTTCCAGAGCCTCTCCTCGCTGATGCGCAACCATCACGAGCTGCGCTACCTGGTGACCCCGGGCAACGCCATCGTCTCCACCGGCCAGGTCATGGCGGCGCCGCCGCCCCTGCCCGAGGAGCGCCTGCCCATCGGCGAGGATGCCCGCCGCCGGCCGAACGCCGACGCCACCCCTCGGCTGCTGGTGCTGGTGGTCGGCGAGACGGTGCGCGCCGCCAACTGGGGCCTTTCCGGCTATGACCGGCAGACCACCCCGCGACTGGCCGAGCGTGATGTCGTCAACTTCCGTGACGTGGCCAGCTGCGGCACCAGCACCGCCGTCTCGCTGCCCTGCCTGTTCTCCCCCCAGGGGCGGGGCGACTACGACGAGCGCTTCACCCGCAGCCACGAGTCGCTGCTGGACGTGCTGCAGCGCGCCGGCTATCGCGTGGAGTGGATCGACAACCAGTCGGGCTGCAAGGGGGTCTGCGACGGCGTGGAGCGGGCCTCCCCCGCCCCCGATGACTACCCCGGGCGGTGCGGGGAGGAGGGCTGCCTCGACGGCGTGCTGGTCGAGGAGCTCGCCCGTCGCCTCGGCGAGATACGCGAGGATACGGTGGTCGTCCTGCATATGCTGGGCAACCATGGTCCCAGCTACTTCCAGCGCTACCCGGAGGCGTTCCGGGCCTTCACCCCCACCTGCGAGACGGCCGACCTGGCCCAGTGCGACCGGCAAGCGATCGTCAACAGCTACGACAACGCCATCCTCTATACCGACAGCGTGCTGGACGGGATCATCGGCGTGCTGGAGGAGAACCGCTCGCTATCCAGCGCCATGCTGTATGTCTCCGACCATGGGGAGTCGCTGGGCGAGAAGGGGATCTACCTGCACGGGCTGCCCTATGCCATCGCCCCCCAGGAGCAGACCCGCGTGCCCCTGGTGTGGTGGGCCTCCGACGGCTTCCTGGGCGGCCAGGGGTTGGATGAGAACTGCCTCGCCGCGCAGCGCGACGCCTCGTTGCGCCATGCCCACCTGTTCCACTCGCTGCTGGGGCTGCTAGGCGTGGAGAGCGAGGTCCGCCAGGATGCCCTGGACCTGACGTCGGGTTGTCGCCTGCCACCGGCCTGAACCCCGGGGAGGGGGCCCCGGGGCGGCGAGGCGACCAGGCTGCCGGGCCTACAGCTCGTGGCCGGTCACCACCCGGCAGATGTCGGCGAAGCTGTGCGCCAGCGGCATGCCCTGGGAGGCACTGTCACCGGCGCCCACCGCCCGGCGGATGTCGGCCGCCGAGACCAGGCCACGGATCCAGTCGCCCCCCTGGTCGTCACGCTCGGTCACCAGCAGGTGCTGGTCGGTCATCGCCTCCAGCGACAGCAGCAGGTCCTCGATGGTCAGCGAGGCCAGCTGCTCCAGCGACATGGCCGCCAGCTTGTGCCAGGGCGTCATGATCATGCCCACGGTGATCTCGCCGCGCGGCAGGTCATGCTGCTGCATCGCCAGGGTGATGCGTCGTCCGCCGATCACCTCGCGCGCCGCCAGCACGCCGATGCAGCGCTGCCGGTCATCGACCACCAGCAGCAGGCGGATGCCGCCATGGCGCATCATCAGGTGCGCCTCGTCGACCCCCATCTCGGGGGGAATGGTGCGCGGGGCGTGCCGCGAGAAGTCGGTGAGCACCTCGAGGGCGGGACTCGCGGCGGTAAGCCGCGGGCGCGGTGGCGTGACCAGCCTCGGCGGCATGGCGAGCTGGGCGAGAGGCTTGGGGGAGAGATTGAGGGTATGCATGGGATGAACTCCTCGTCAGGGTCGTGGGGTGCCTGCGGCACCTCTCACCCTCACGGTTTCAGGGCTCCCTTAAGGCAGGCTTAAGACTCCTGCCGCTATCCTGCGCCTCTCCTTCTCCCCGACGAATCCCTGCCCCCATGAGCGCTTCTCCTTCCCGTCCTGCCACCTCCCGTCATCGCCTCGGCGCTGCCCTGCTGCTGGGGGCCTGCTGGCTCGCCTGCCCGCCGCTGGCCCTGGCCGGCGCCGGCTCACTCGATCTCACCGGCAGCGGCGCCGGCACGCTGTCGGTCGCCCTCTTCGTGCTCGCCTATGCCCTGGTGATGGCCGAGGAGCTGCTGCACATGCGCAAGTCGAAGCCGGTGCTGGTGGCCGCCGGCCTGATCTGGGCGCTGGTGGCCTGGGCCTATACCGGCGCCGGCATGCCCGCGCTTGCCGAGACGGCCTTCCGCGAGACGCTGCTGGAATACAGCGAGCTGCTGCTGTTCCTGCTGGTGGCGATGACCTACATCAACGCCATGGAGGAGCGGCGGGTGTTCGACGCGCTGCGCGCCTGGCTGGTGCGCAAGGGCTTCAGCTACCGCAGCCTGTTCTGGATCACCGGCTTCCTGGCCTTCGGGATCTCGGCGATCGCCAACAACATGACCACCGCCATGCTGATGTGCGCGGTGGTGCTCAAGGTGGCCGAGGGCGACGACCGCTTCATCCGGCTGTGCTGCATCAACACGGTGGTGGCCGCCAACGCGGGCGGTGCCTTCAGCCCCTTCGGCGACATCACCACCCTGATGGTATGGCAGGCGGGCCAGCTGCCCTTCGCGGCCTTCTTCCAGCTGCTGGTCCCCTCGCTGGTCAACTTCCTGGTGCCGGCGCTGCTGATGAACCTCTTCATCCGCAACCGCAAGCCCCCCGGCCTCACCGAGGAGGTCTGGCTCAAGCGAGGCGCCCGGCGCATCATCCTGCTGTTCCTGGTCACCGTGGCGATCTCGGTGCTGTGCCACTCGGTGCTGGGCCTGCCGCCGGCCATGGGCATGATGTTCGGCCTGGGGCTGCTGCAGTTCTTCGGCTACTTCCTGCGCCGCAGCCTGCCGCGCTCGCTGGCGCGCAAGCACACCCGCTATGCTCGGCGCGGCGACTGGAAGAAGCTCGAGCAGCTCGGCAGCGTGGTCCCCTTCGACATCTTCAGCCGCATCGCCCGCGCCGAGTGGGACACCCTGCTGTTCTTCTACGGCGTGGTGATGTGCGTGGGCGGCCTGGGCTTCATGGGCTACCTGGCGCTGCTCTCGCAGAGCCTCTATGGCGGTTGGGACCCGATGTGGGCCAATGTCATGCTGGGGCTCATCTCGGCAGTGGTGGACAACATCCCGGTGATGTTCGCGGTGCTCTCCATGGCGCCGGACATGTCCAGCGGCAACTGGCTGCTGATCACCCTGACCGCCGGCGTCGGCGGCAGCCTGCTGGCCATGGGCTCCGCCGCCGGCGTGGCGCTGATGGGCCAGGCGCGTGGCATCTACACCTTCGCCGGCCACCTGCGCTGAGCCCCGGCCATCGCCCTGGGCTACGCGGCCAGCGTGGCGACCCACCTGCTGATCAATCGCGCCCTGTTCTGAGGCGTCGCCGCGGCGCCACCCGGCCTGAGCCCCTGCCGGGTGCCGCCGTCGCCAGGCTTACGCCATGCGCTTCAATGCGTGGTCGCGCAGCCAGAACTGGTGCGCCAGGCTGGCCGCCACGTGCCCGCCGATCAGCAACCACAGCAGGTTGGCCAGCACCTCGTGGGTCTCCTCGGCGGCCTCCTCCAGCCATTCGATCTCGGCCCCGGGGGCGATCATCGCCATGCCGAAGACCTCCACCCCGTGGCCGCTGCCCAGGGCGGTGAGCAGGCCACTCACCGGGATCAGCAGCATCGCCGCATAGAGCGCCAGATGGCCCAGCCGGGCCGCCCACTGCCAGTGGGCATGGGCCTCCAGCCGGCCGTGGTTCACGCCACGCCACAGCAGCCGGGTCACCAGCAGCCCCAGCAGCAGCACCCCGACGCTCTTGTGCAGCGCCATCGCCTCACGCTCGCTCATGCCGACGAGCTCGGCCAGCCACTCGGTGCCCAGCATCAGGATCAGCAGCGTGGCCATGCTCCAGTGAAGCGCCCGCGAGACGGCGCCGTAACGGTGTTGGGAATCCAGCCAGTTCATGTCGTCATCCTCCTCGGTCGATGGACGACGACCGTTTTACCCCGGCGCGGCTTTCCGCAACCTTAACGCCGCGTTCATGGGGCGTTCATCTTCGCGCGCTTGCTCACCGGTAGAAACGTGACAGCGCCTGCAGGACCTCGCCGGCCACCTCGGGAGAGGGGAGCACCGCCTCGAGCTCGTTCATGCGGTAGTCATAGGCCTCGAAGGCGCCGGTCGGGTGCACGGCGATCTGGTACTCCGGCAGCAGGATGCCATAGCCCATGTAGCTACCGGAGAGCAGCCAGTCTCGACTCCCTGCGGCGGCGAGCAGGTTGTGGCCCAGCGTATAGCGCTCGGCGGCGGCCTCGCAGCCGAGCAGCGTCTCCAGCAGCGTCGGGGCGATATCGGCATGGTGGGTGCGCCCCTCGAGCACGCCGCCAGGGCGTCCGGGCAGATGCATCACCAGCGGCACCTGCACCTGCTCCGGGGTGTAGTTGCTGCCGTGGCCCCAGTAGTTGTGGCCATGCTCGTTGAAGGACTCGCCGTGGTCCGAGGTGATCACCACCGCGGTATCGTCGAGCCGCCCGCGCCGCTCGAGGTCGTCGAGCACCCTCCCGAGCTGCGCATCCACGTAGCGTGCCGCGGTGCGGTAGCGGTTCCAGTAGGGTTCGGGGTCGAAGTCGGGCCCCAGCGCCATGTGGTTGATCTGCTCCCAGTAGGGGGTGAAGCGCGGGAAGTCGGGCGGACTGCTGTAGCCATGGATGGCGTCGTAGAACAGGAAACCGAAGAAGGGCGCGGCGTCGGGCGACTCCGCCGAGGCCTCCATCCAGGCCAGCCAGTCCTCGGTGATCTGGCGGTCACGCTGCCAGGGCTCGCCCCGGACCGGGGTCAGCGAGACATCCTCCAGGCCGGCGAAGACGTTGCGATCGAAGGCGGGGCTCACCAGGGTCGCCGAGGAGAGCACCTGGAAGCGATAGTCGGCGGCCTCGAGCGTCTCCATCAGCACCGGCGGCGTCTGGCCGGCGGTGAAGGCATCCCAGTAGGTGACCGGCAGGCCGTAGAAGAGGCTGAACACCCCCGCCTTGGTGGAGTTGCCGCCGCTGAAATGCGCCTCGGCGCGATACCAGCCGGGGCGCTCGGCATGGCGGCTGAGGTTCGGCATCACCTCGGGGTCGAGCAGGTCATGGCGCGCGGTGTCCAGCACCACCAGCAGCAGGTTGGCCGGGGTGGCAGGCGGCGAGCAGCTCAGCGGCGCCGAGGGGTAGGCCAGGTCGTGGGCCTTGCCCTCGGCCGCCTCCAGCTCCACCCGGTCACGCACCGCCTGGGGGTCGACCCAGCCCCGCTCGACGAAGAAGCGCTTGGCGGTGGCTGGGTAGAAGAGCGGCACATGGCGGGTCATGCCGGTGATGTCGCGGTCGTAGTGGGCGTCGGCCCAGGCATGCCAGCCATGCACCCCGAACAGGGCCAGCACGCCGATGCCCAGCACCGGCAATACCGGCCGCGAGGGTGGACGCCGCCGGAGCCAGGCCCCCAGGGCCCCCTGCAGGCCCAGCATCGCCAGCACGCCGCCGATGGCCAGGCTCCAGGCGAGCCAGGAGAAGCTGAAGACATCGCCGCCGGCGTTGACCAGCAGGTCGAGGATGAAGCCGCTCAGGTGGAAGCGGTACTGGGCGTAGACGAAGGTGTCGAGCAGCAGCACCAGCTGCAGCAGCCCGGCCCACAGGGTGGTGACCAGCCAGAGCCAGGGGGCGCGCAGCAGCGGCGCCAGCAGCAACGGCGGCAGTGCCCCCAGCCACACCAGCAGCGCGATATGGCCGAGGAACACCAGCAGCAGGTAGCCCCACTGCTCGGCGCCCTTGGGGGCCACATGGGGCAGATAGCGCAGGCTGATCAGCCAGGCGAGCAGCAGGTTGGCCAGGGTCCAGGCGCCCAGCCAGCGCCAGCGATGGAGAAGGGTTGCGAGCATGCGAAGGTCACGATCCTGATCGGGCCGACGCGACACCGCGACGGGCAGCCTGTGGGACGATGGAAAGTTGCCGGAAGCGGCGCCGTCACACTCTGGTCATTCCACCTTAAGCAATCCTTAAGGAAGGGGCGACACAGTCGGGTGTTGCTCACAGGACCCGACAAGAGGCGACACCATGACCCGGAGCGCGACGATAGCACTCGATTCCACGCCCGCCACCGAGAACCGCGCCCTCCTGCCGCTGCTGCTTGCTGGCCTGGCGCTGCTGGCGGTGGGCGTGCTGGCCGCCGGCTGGGAGCCCATCGAGCTGCCGCTGGGGCTGGCCGCCCTGGGCCTGGCGGCCCTGGCCCTGCTGCGCCCCGAGCGCTGGCGGCAGAAGGAGGCCCGCGAGAGCCTCGACAGCGTGCTGCTGGCCAGCCTGACCCTCCTCGGCGGCTTCCATGTGATGGGCTGAGCCACGCTTTACAGCCCGCCGGCAGGCGTGGATAGTGAGGCACTGACGACAGGGGCGCCGCGGCACTCGCCGTGGCTGAGACGCACCCTTGGAACCTGACCCGGATCATGCCGGCGTAGGGAGTCGTGCAGCCGCACCCACGCCTGCACACCTCCCACGCCCGGGAGGAACGATGACCACCGCCAGCCGCGGCCCGATCGACCCCGCCGCCCATCTGGCGCGCCTGCGCGAGCGCGCGCCGCTGATTCACAACATCACCAACCTGGTGGCCATGAACCCCATGGCCAACGTGCTGCTGGCCCTCGGTGCCTCGCCGGCCATGGTGCACGCCCGCGAGGAGGCCGCCGAGTTCGCCACCCTCGCCGATGCACTGACGGTGAACATCGGCACCCTCTCCCCGCAGTGGGTCGCGGCCATGGAGGAGGCCGCCGAGGCCGCCCGGCTGGCCGGCAAACCCTGGGTGCTGGACCCGGTGGCCGTGGGGGCCACCGCCTATCGCCGCGCGGCGGGCCAGCGCCTGCTGGAGCGGCGCCCCACGGTGATCCGCGGCAACGCCTCGGAGATCCTCGCCCTGGAGGCCGGCGGCGCCGGCGGGCGCGGCGTGGACAGCAGCGACCCCGTCGAGGCCGCCGAGCAGGCCGCCGTGGCCCTGGCCCGCCGCCTCGACGCCGTGGTGGCGGTGACCGGCGAGGTCGACCGGGTCACCGACGGTCGTCGTCTCGCCCACATCCCGGGGGGCCATGCGCTGATGCCCCGGGTCACCACCCTGGGCTGCGCGCTCACCGGGGTGGTGGCCGCCTTCCTGGTGGGGGCCGAGGATCCCTTCGCCGCCACGGTGGCGGCGCTCGCCTGCTACGGCGAGGCGGGACGCCAGGCCGGCGCGGTGGCCGCCGGCCCCGGCAGCTTCGCCGTGGCCTTCCTTGACGCACTCCACGCCCTCGATAGCCAGCAACTCTCCGACCTGCCGCCCCTGGAGGTGACCGATGCGCCTTGACCTCTCCCTCTACCTGGTCACCGACCCCGCCCTGTGCGCCGGCCACGGCCTGGTGGAGACCGTGGTGGCCGCGGTGCGCGGCGGCGCCAGCGTGGTCCAGCTGCGCGACAAGCACGCCGCGGACGGCGAGCTGATCGACCAGGCACGCAGGCTCAAGGCGGCCCTGGCCGGCAGCGGCGTGCCGCTGATCATCAATGACCGCCTGGCGGTGGCGGTGGAGAGCGGCGCCGACGGCCTGCATATCGGCCAGGACGACGGCGAGGTGGCCGAGGCCCGGGCGGCACTGGGGGAGCAGGCGATCCTGGGTCTCTCGGTGCAGACCCTGGAGCAGCTGGCGCGCATCGATGCCAAGCGCCTCGACTACCTGGGGCTCGGCCCGGTGTTCGCCACCCCCAGCAAGCACGACCACGCCGAGCCGCTGGGCTTTGCGGGGCTGGCCACCCTGGCGGCGGCGAGCCCCCTGCCCGGCGTGGCCATCGGTGGCCTCAAGGCGGAGCACGTGGCGGCGACGCGCCAGGCCGGCGCCCAGGGCCTGGCGGTGATCTCGGCGATCTGCGGTATGCCGGACCCCGAGGCGGCGGCGCGCGCCTTCGGTCCGTGGGGCTGAAGGGGGCTCAGGCGGTGGGGCGTCGCTTGAGCGAGGTGCGTCCCTCGCGATAGGCGATGGCCAGGCCGCTGCCGATGATCAGCGCGCTGCCCACGAACACCCAGAGGTCCGGCATCTCGCCCCAGAACCACCAGCCGAGCACCACCGCCCAGAGCATGGCGGTGTAGTCGAAGGGGGCGGCGATGGCCGCCGGGGCATGGCGGAAGGCCAGGGTGATGAAGGCGGTGGCCCCCACCCCGAACAGCCCCGAGCCGAGGAAGCCCAGCCAGTGCCACGGCAGCGGCGCCTGCCACACCCAGGGCAGCAGCAGCCCGGTGATCACGAAGGGCACCAGGGTCATGTGGAAGATCATGGCCCAGAGATGCTCGGTGGCGCCCCAACGCCGTGCGGTGATCAGCATCAGCGCATAGAAGAGCGCCGCCCCCACCAGCACCAGGGAGCCCGGATGGAAGGCCTCGCCACCGGGGCGTACCACGATCAGCACGCCGACGAAGCCTACCAGCGAGGCGGCCAGCACCGGCCCCTCGATGCGCTCGCCGAGGAGCGGCACCGAGAGCAGGGTCACGAACAGCGGCGCCACGAAGGCGATGGCCGTGGCCTCGGCCAGCGGCAGCAGGGTCAGGCCCAGCACGAAGCAGCCCATGGTGCCGGTGTAGATCAGCCCGCGCAGCAGGTGCACCCCGGGGCGCCGGGTGCGCAGCTTGCGCAGGCCACCGGCAAAGTGGGCCAGCAACGCGATCAGCGGCAGCGACACCAGGGTGCGGAAGAAGATGATCTGAAGCGGCGAGTGCACCTCGCCGAGCCACTTGGAGATGGCGTCGCCGACGGCCAGGCAGAGCACCCCCAGGCACATGAACCCGATCCCCTTGATCGACGCCGACATCCCGCCTCCTCGTGCAGCTCGCCACCAAAAGCGCCACCCCGCCGGCAGGGAGCCAACGGGGTGGGCAGGAGGGTCAGACTAGAAGCTTCGCAGGCGAACGGCAACCGCTACATGCCGGCGCCCACCACCATGCAGTCGATGCCGTCACGAGCCAGGCTGCGGCAGGCGCGGTAGGCCTGGTTCTCGTCGAGGTTGACCAGCCGGGCCCGGAACAGCGGCTGGGGCCCGGGCGCCTCGTGGATGTCGACCCGGGCGTTGGCCAGGTCGCTGGCCAGGCGGTCGGCGGCGCGGCCGGCCAGGCTGCGGGCGTTGTCGGGGTTGCTGAAGGCGCCCACCTGAACGCCCCAGCCACCGCTGCGCCCCAGCGGCTCGAGGCGCTGGGTGGTGCGGCTCGCGGGCTCGTCGGCCTGGGCGATCAGCTCACGGATCGGATCGTTGGCCGAGCCCTGAGCGGTCTCCGGCAGCGCCGAGCTCGCGCGGGGCAACGGCTCGGGGGCCTCGAGGCTGGCCAGCCGGGGCTCGGGCTCCAGGCGTGCGACGACGCGCTCGGCCGGCGCCTGGCGCGCGGCCAGCTGCACCTCGGGCGGCGAGGAGGGCGCCACCGGACGCGCGGCGGGCAGGGTCGGCTCGAGGTTCATGCGCTCGCCGGAGAAGTCCGCCGAGGCGACCCAGTCGCCGCGCCCGAACAGCGAGGCGCGCACGAAGCCGCGATCCAGCAGGTCCGCCATATGGGCATCGCGGGAGGCGGCGGTGAAGCCCCCCATCACCACCGACACCAGACGACGGCCGTCACGCACCGCCGAGGTGGCCACGTTGAAGCCCGAGGCACGGATGAACCCGGTCTTGAGGCCGTCGGCGCCGGGATAGTTGTCGAGCAGGCGGTTGTGGCCGGTGATGGTCTTGCCCTTCCAGGCGAAGCGGGTGCGCGAGAAGTAGTGGTAGTACTGGGGGAAATCCTGCATCAGGCGCAGCGACAGGACGGCCATGTCGCGGGCGGTGGTGGTCTGGCCGGCGTCGGGCAGGCCATGGGGATTGCGGAAGGTGGTGTCGTGCATGCCCAGCTCGCGGGCCTTGGCGGTCATCATGCCGGCGAAGTGGCTCTCGCTGCCGCCCAGGGCCTCCGCCACCACCACCGCCACGTCGTTGGCCGACTTGATGATCAGCGCCTGGATGGCGGTCTCCACCGGGATCGTCGAGCCGGCCTTCACGTAGAGCTTGGAGGCGGGCTTGGAAGCGGCATAGGAGGAGACCGGAAGCGGCTGGTCGAGGCTCATGCTGCGCCCTTCCAGCGCCTCGAACAGCAGGTAGAGGGTCATCATCTTGGTCAGCGAGGCCGGATAGCGGGTCTCCTCGGCGTTGGCGGCGTGGAGGATCTCGCCGCTCTCCACGTCGACGACGATGGCCGCATACTTGGGGTTGGCCTGCGCCGCCGTGGCCAGCAGCACCGCCAGGCTCACCAGCAGCCCGAACGCCAACAGCCGTGAGCGGCCCAGGGCCTGGATCGCGGTCACCATACGCTTGCTCCCTCGAATGTCCCGATAGTGCTGTGCTCGATAACGCTTTTGTTGGGGCGTCTTCCCGCATTATGGCCCGCATAGCGCCGCTGTACAGGGCGTGGCGGCAAAAAATCCACGACTCGCCTGCCCTTCTAGCCCGCCAGGCGCGAGGCCCCCAGCCACACCAGGCGTAGCGCCAGCAGGGTCAGGGCCCACTTGAACAGGGCATCGAAGCGGTGCTCCGAGAGGCGTCGCAGCAGGCGCAGGCCGAGCCAGGTGCCGACGAAGCCCGAGGCGACCATGGCCAGCATTAGCCCCAGCCAGTCACGGAACACGAAACCGGCCATGCCGAACACGAAGGCCTTGGTGAGGTGCTGGGCGCTCATGCAGGCCGAGAAGGTGGCGACCTTGGCCAGGCGGTCGCTCTGCCCCTGCTTGATAAAGGCCGCCACCATGGGCCCGCTGGCGCCCACCAGGCTGGAGAGCAATGTGGTCAGGGCGCCGGCCAGCAGCACCCCGACGCGCCCCAGGGCACGCCGGGGCAGCCCCGGCCCCCAGCAGCTGTAGAGCACGAAGGCGGCGATGCACAGCTCCAGCACCCCGGCGGGCAGGCGCACCAGCAGCCAGCTCGCCGCCAGGGCACCCAGCACCACGCCGGGCAGGAAGGCGGCGATCACCGTGCGGTCGACGTGGCGCCAGGTGAGCACGACCCGCCCCACGTTGGAGCCGGTCTGCACCATGCCGTGCACCGGGATCAGCGCCGCCGCCGGCATCACCTGGGCCAGCGCCATGATCAGCAGCAGGCCACCCCCGACCCCCACCGCCGCGGTGAAGGCGGAGGTGAACACCGAGATCAGGACCAGCAGCAGGTTGATGCCGGCGGAGAGCGGGGAGAGCAGGTCGAGCAGCGTCATCGGGAGGGCCCTGCAGGAGCGAATGGCAGCGCCCTAGGGTAGCGAGGGGTGAGCGAGAAATCTCGCTTCCCCCTGCTCGACCCGAGGCGGCCATACCTCCCGGGTGTTCCACCGCCCGGACACCGGGCCTGTTCTCTCCCCCCGTGGATGGAAGGGGTGACCGGTCCAGGGGCGCTCAGCACTCGATGGCGCTGACCGCGAGCCCGCCCTTGGAGGTCTCCTTGTACTTCTCCTGCATGTCGGCGCCGGTGTCGCGCATGGTGCGGATCACCTTGTCCAGCGAGATGAAGTGCTGGCCGTCGCCACGCAGGGCCATCTGGGCGGCGTTGATGGCCTTCACCGAGGCGATGGCGTTGCGCTCGATGCAGGGTACCTGGACGAGGCCGCCCACCGGGTCGCAGGTCAGCCCCAGGTTGTGCTCCAGGCCGATCTCGGCGGCGTTCTCGACCTGGTCGATGGTGCCGCCCATCACCTCGGTGAGGCCGGCGGCGGCCATGGCGCAGGCCGAGCCCACCTCGCCCTGGCAGCCCACCTCGGCGCCGGAGATGGAGGCGTTCTTCTTGCACAGGATGCCCACGGCGCCGGCGGCCAGCAGGAAGTCCACCACGTCGCGATCGCAGGCCCCCTTCCGGAACTGCATGTAGTAGTGCAGCACCGCCGGGATGATGCCCGCCGCGCCGTTGGTGGGGGCGGTGACCATGCGCCCGCCGGCGGCGTTCTCCTCGTTGACCGCCAGGGCGTAGAGGTTGACCCAGTCCATGGCCGACATGGTGGTGGCGATCAGCGAGTCGTCGTCGCGGCTGTCCAGCAGCCGCAGGTGCAGGGAGCGGGCGCGGCGCCGGACGTTGAGCCCCCCGGGCAGTACCCCCTCGGCCTCGAGCCCCTTCTCCACGCAGGCCTTCATGGCCTGCCAGATCTCGCAGAGTCCCTTGCGGATCTCTTCCTCGCCGCGCCACGCCTTCTCGTTCTCCAGCATCAGCTCGCTGATCCGCAGGCCGCTCTCGCGGCACATGCGCAGCAGGTCATCGGCGGTCTGGAAGTCGTAGGGGATCTCGGTGTGGTCGGTGTCCAGCACCCCGTCGGCGGCCTGGGCCTCATCGATGACGAAGCCGCCCCCCACCGAGTAGTAGGTGTTGCGGTAGAGCTCGCCGGCCTCGCCGTAGGCCAGCAGGCGCATGGCGTTGGGATGGCGCGGCAGACTCTCCTCGAGCAGGCGCATGTCGCGCGCCCAGTCGAAGGCGACCGCATGCCGATTGGCCAGACGCAGCGTGGCCGACGCCTGGAGTTCCTCGATGCGTGGGGCGATGACATCGGGGTCGATGCGGTCGGGGCGCTCGCCCATCAGGCCCATGATCACCGCACGGTCGGTGCCGTGGCCAATGCCGGTGGCGGAGAGCGAGCCGTAGAGTTCGACCTCGAGGCGCGTGACGTGCCCGGTCAGCTCCCTGGCATCGAGCTCGGCGACGAAGTTGCAGGCGGCCTGCATCGGGCCCACGGTGTGGGAACTGGACGGCCCGACGCCGACCTTGAACAGATCGAAGACGCTGATTGGCATGATGCGATGACCTTGTTATTGGATGGATCGATAGGCGCCTGACGGCGCCGCTCGCCCGGCAGAGCCGGCCTCCTACGCGCTACGCGTCCACTGACGCGCCTAACGATCGAAGACCACGGTGCGGTTGGCATGCAGGAAGACGCGGCGCTCCACGTGCAGGGCCACGGCGCGGGCCAGGGTCAGGCACTCGACGTCGCGCCCCTTGGCCACCAGGTCCTCCGGGTAGTCGGCGTGGCTCACCGGCTCCACGCCCTGGGTGATGATCGGCCCCTCGTCCAGGTCGTCGTTGATGTAGTGGGCGGTGGCACCGACCAGCTTGACGCCCTTCTCGTAGGCCTGGTGGTAGGGCCTGGCGCCCTTGAAGCCGGGCAGCAGCGAGTGGTGGATGTTGATGGCGCGGCCGCTGAGCCTCGCGCACATCTCGCTTGAGAGCACCTGCATGTAGCGCGCCAGGATCACCAGCTCGGCGCCGCTCTCCTGCACCACCTGCCACACCTGGGCCTCCTGCTGGGGCTTGGTCTCGGGGGTGATCGGGAAGTGGTGATAGGGAATGCCGTGCCACTCCGCCAGGTCGGAAAGGTCCGGGTGGTTGGAGACGATGGCGCGTATCTCGATGGGCAGCTGGCCGATGCGGTAGCGATACAGCAGGTCGTTGAGGCAGTGATCCGCCTTGGAGACCATGATCACCACCGGCATTCGCGTGCCGGGGGCGGTGAGCTCGAAGGTCATCTCGAACTCGGCGGCACGGGCGGCGAACTCGGCCTGGAAGGCCTCGGCATCGAAGCCCTCGGCCTCCGGCTTGAATTCCGTGCGGATAAAGAAGCGCCCGCTCAGGCGATCGTCGAAGGAGTGCTGCTCGGTGATGTAGCAGCGGCTCTCCTTGAGGAAGCGGGTGACCACGTCCACGGTACCCAGGCGACTCGGGCACTGGGCGGCCAGGATCCAGCGATTGTTGTTGTCCTGCATGGTTGTCTCTCCCGAAAGGGGCCGGCGGATGCCGGCCCTCTCTCTTCTGTCAGGCGACAGCCGTCACCCTTCCACGCCGATGGCGTACTCGGCGCCGGCGTCCAGGATCCAGCGATAGAGGTAGTCGGCGAAGCTTCTGCGCAGCACCAGCTCCCAGCGCTCCTCGGTGGGGCGGCGCAGGATCAGGTTGGCCTTGGCGAACACCGTGGTCACCCCCTTGCCCACCGGGAAGGCCTCCGGGTGGACGTCATAGGGCGTCGACTTCATCAAGAGCTCCCGGGCCTTCTCGCCCGAGAGCTCGATCAGGGTCTGGCCGCCGCTGACGTTGACGATGGCGGTGTGGGCATCGCCCAGCGCCTCGCGCAGGCGCTTCTCCAGGGCGAACTCCTCGCCGCCGGGCACGATCACCAGCCACTCGTCGGGCGAGAGCCACTGGACCGAGCGCTCGCCGCTTTCGTCTCGGGTCAGGGTGTTGGGGCGTCCCGGCAGGCCGAACCCCAGTACCTGGCGCACCGCCTCGTCGAGGACGATGGCGCCGCCGCGCAGGATCAGGTGACCCGCCATGTCGCGCTCACGCAGCACCACGCGGCTCTTCTCGCCGACCGCGGGACGGCCGCTGTGATGGTAGGACCAGGCCAGCGGCGATTCCGCCGGCACCTCGACCTGGGGACGGGCGTCGTAGAGGTTGTACCAGGTGGCGGTTTGCTCAGACATTCTGGCGCTCTCCCTTGGGATCAACAAAGATCGTGCCGACGATTTCCGCGGCGTGGGTCTTGCCGTCGACCATGGGCAGGTAGACGGTCTCGCCCATGCGCTGATGGCCGCCCTTGACCACGGCCAGCGCGAAGCCGCTCTTGAGGGTCGGGCTGTAGTAGCTGGAGGTGACGTGGCCCACCATGGGCATGGGGATAGCGTGATCCGGATCGAAGACGATCTGGGCGCCCTCCTCCAGCACCACCGATGGGTCCTTGGGCCTGAGCCCGACCAGCTGCTTGCGGTCGGTGCGCCGGGTATCGGGGCGCGACAGGGCGCGCTTGCCCACCCAGGAGTTGGGCTTGTCGTAGCCGATGGCCCACTGCATGCCGAGGTCCTCCGGGGTCACCGAGCCATCGGTATCCTGCCCGGCGATGATGAAGCCCTTCTCGGCGCGCAGGACGTGCATCGTCTCGGTGCCGTAGGGCGTCAGGCCGTACTTCTCGCCGTGCTCGAACAGCGTCTTCCAGACATGCATGGCATAGTTGGCCTGAACGTTGATCTCGTAGGCTAGCTCGCCGGTGAAGGAGATGCGGAAGACCCGCGCGGGCACGTCCGCCACCTTGCCCTCGCGCCAGTCCATGAACTTGAAGGCATCACGGTCGAGGTCGATATCGGTGATCTCACCCAGCAGCTTGCGCGCCTCGGGCCCGGTCACCGTCATGGTCGCCCACTGGTCGGTCACCGAGGTGAAGGTGACATCCAGCTCCGGCCACTCGGTCTGGTGCCACAGCTCCAGCCACTCCATCACGCCGGCGGCGCCGCCGGTGGTGGTGGTCATCAGGAAGTGGTTCTCGGCCAGGCAGCTGGTGGTGCCGTCGTCCATCAGCATGCCGTCGTCCTTGCACATCAGCCCGTAGCGGGCGCGGCCGGGCGCCAGCTTGGCCCACTTGTTGGTGTAGATGCGCCCCAGGAACTCGCGGGCATCCGGGCCCTGGATGTCGATCTTGCCCAGCGTCGAGGCATCGAGGATGCCGACCTTCTCGCGCACGGCGAGGCACTCCCGGGCGACCGCCTCGTCCATGCTCTCCTTCTTGCCGTCGACGGTCCTCGGGAAGTACCAAGGGCGCTTCCACTGGCCCACGTCCTCGAATTCGGCGCCGTGCTCCACGTGCCACTGGTGCAGGGCGGTGTAGCGCTCGGGATCGAAGAGGTCACGGCAGTGGCGGCCGACGATGGCACCGAAGGTGACCGGGGTGTAGTTGGGGCGGAACACCGTGGTGCCCACCTCGGGGATCGACTTGCCCAGGCAGCGGGCGGCGATGGCCATGCCGTTGATGTTGCCCAGCTTGCCCTGGTCGGTGCCGAAGCCCATGGCGGTGTAGCGCTTGACGTGCTCGATGGACTCGAAGCCCTCGCGGGTGGCCAGTTCGATGGCCGCCGCGGTGACGTCGTTCTGCAGGTCGACGAACTGCTTGG
The DNA here is from genome assembly GCF_900104135.1 of Halomonas shengliensis. Lineage (GTDB taxonomy): Bacteria > Pseudomonadota > Gammaproteobacteria > Pseudomonadales > Halomonadaceae > Halomonas > Halomonas shengliensis. Next base: position 388,690 of record NZ_FNIV01000002.1, read on the forward strand.
GAGCGCGCAGGGTGGGCTTCTCGTGGGGTACCTGATAGAGCGCGCAGGCCTGGCCTTCGCGGATGACATCGGCCCGGGGCAGCTCGATGGCATCGGCGGACCGGCCCAGCGCGGTGAGTGCCTCGCGCGCCTTGGCCATGCCGTCGGCAAGGCCACCGGCCAGGTCATGCACGCCACGGGCACTGCCGGCGGCATGCACGCCCTTCACCAGGCTGGGCACGAAGCCGAGGATCTCCTCGTTCCAGGTCGGCCGGGCGCCGGTGTGGGAGGCCAGGTGGATCACCGGGCTGTAGCCGCCGGAGCTGGCGATGGTGTCGCAGGCCAGGGTCTCGGCCTGGCCGGTGACCGTGAATGCCTCGGCATCGATGGTGGCGACGCGGGCACCGCTGACGCGCTTGTCTCCCTTGGCCTCGATCACCGCCGAGCCCTCGATGATGCGGATGCCACGGGCGCGGGCCTGCTCGACCAGCTCGCCGTCCGGGTGGCGGCGTGCATCGACGATGGCCACCACCTCGCGGCCGGCCTCATCCCAGTCCAGGGCGGCGCGGTAGGCGTGGTCATTGCTGACGGAGAGCACCAGCCTGTTGCCCGGCACCACCCCGTAGCGGCGGATATAGGTGGAGACGGCACCAGCCACCAGGTTGCCCGGCACGTCGTTGCCGGCGTAGACCAGCGGCCGCTCGTGGGCGCCGGTGGCCAGCAGCACCTGGCCGGCGCGCACGCGGTGCATGCGCGAGCGGGTAGAACGGACGCCGTCGACCGTCGGCGCGGTCTCGCCGAGGTGCTCGGTGCGCCGCTCGTGCAGGGTCACGAAGTGGTGATCGTGGTAGCCGTTGGCGGTGGTGCGGGGCAGCAGGGTGACGTTGGCGCACTCGGCGAGCTCGGCGACGGCCTGCTCTGCCCACTGGGCTGCGGGACGGTCGTCGAGCAGCTCGCGGCTGTCGAGCAGCGAGCCGCCCAGCTCCTCCTGCTCGTCGCAGAGGATCACTCGGGCACCGGCACGTGCCGCGGTGAGCGCGGCGGCGAGGCCCGCGGGGCCGGCGCCGATCACCAGCAGGTCGCAGTGCTGGTTGAGATGATCGTAACTGTCGGGATCGCGTTCCATGGGACTGCGGCCCAGTCCCGCCCCCTTGCGGATGAACTTCTCGTAGGTCATCCACATGGAGGCCGGTGCCATGAAGGTCTTATAGTAGAAGCCCGGCGGCATGAAGCGCCCGCCCAGCTTGCCCACCAGGCTCATGGCGTCACGCTGGACATTGGGCCAGCCGTTGGTGCTGCGCGCCACCAGGCCATCGAAGAGCGCCTGCTGGGTGGCGCGCACGTTGGGTACCTGGGCCGCCTCGTTGCTGCCCAGCTGGACCAGCGCATTGGGCTCCTCGGCGCCGGCGGCGACGATGCCGCGGGGCCGCGAGTACTTGAAGCTGCGGTTGACGACATCCACCCCGTTGGCCAGCAGTGCCGAGGCCAGGGTATCGCCGGCATGGCCCTGGTAGGTCTTGCCGTTGTAGGTGAAGCTCAGCCGGCGGGCACGATCGATGCGTCCGCCCTCTTTAAGACGATTCGGCTGTTTCAAGGACTGGCTCATGCCTTGACTCCTTCCTGCTGCGCCACCTCTTTCGCTGCGGCGGACTTTTTCTCGGCGGGCTTGCCTTCGGGATACTCGGCGGTGAAGCGCGGCTGCTCGCCCATCCGGTAGGTCTCGAGGATCTCGTAGCTCACGGTGTTGCGGGTGATGTTGAAGAACTTGCGGCAGCCGACGGCGTGCACCCACAGCTCGTGATGGATGCCACGGGGGTTGTCGCGGAAGAACAGGTAGTCGCCCCACTCTTCATCCGAGCAGGCCTCGGGGTCCGCCGGGCGGGCGATATGCGCCTGGCCCTTGGGGTGGAACTCCTCTTCCTCGCGGTGCTCCTCGCAGTAGGGGCAGTAGATGAGAAACATGGTGATGCCTCCTTAGTGGGCGACGCCGGCCGCGCCGTGCTCGTCGACCAGAGCCCCGGTGTGGAAACGGTCGATGGAGAACGGGGCCGCGAGGGGATGGGCCTGGTTCTTGGCCAGGGTCCAGGCGAAGACGTTCCCGGAGCCCGGGGTGGCCTTGAAGCCGCCGGTACCCCAGCCGCAGTTGAAGAAGAGTCCCTTCACCGGCGTGGCGGAGAGGATCGGACAGGCGTCCGGGCAGGTGTCGACGATGCCGCCCCACTGCCGGTTCATGCGCACCCGCGAGAAGATCGGGAACATCTCGACGATGGCCTGCAGGGTGTGCTCCACGGTGGGGTAACTGCCGCGCTGGCCGTAGCCGTTGTAGCCGTCGATGCCGGCGCCGATCACCAGGTCACCCTTGTCGGTCTGGCTGATGTAGCCGTGCACGTGGTTCGACATCACCACGGTATCCAGCACCGGTTTGAGCGGCTCGGAGACCAGCGCCTGCAGCGGATGGGACTCCAGCGGCAGCTTGAAGCCGGCCATCTTCGCCAGCACCCCGGAGTTGCCCGCCGCCACGCAGCCCACGGTCTTGGCCTCGATGTCGCCGCGGTTGGTGTGCACTCCGTAGACGCGGCCGTCGCGGATCTTGAAGCCGGTGACCTCGGTGTTCTGCAGGATATCCACGCCCAGGGCATCGGCGGCGCGGGCGAAGCCCCAGGCCACGGCGTCGTGGCGTGCCACGCCGGCCCGCGGCTGCCAGGAGGCGCCGAGGATCGGGTAGCGGGCGTTCTTCGAGCAGTCCATGACCGGCACGATCTCCTGGATCTCCTCGGGGGTGAGCACCACGCTGTCGATGCCGTTCAGGCGGTTGGCGTTGACCCGACGCTGGACGTCGCGCATGTCCTGCAGGGTGTGGGCCAGGTTCATCACGCCGCGCTGGGAGAACATCACGTTGTAGTTGAGGTCCTGGGAGAGCCCCTCCCACAGCTTCATCGAGTGCTCGTAGAGCGCCGCGGCCTCGTCCCACAGGTAGTTGGAGCGCACGATCGTCGTATTACGCGCGGTGTTGCCGCCGCCCAGCCAGCCCTTCTCCACCACGGCGACGTTCTTCACGCCGTGCTCCTTGGCCAGGTAGTAGGCGGTGGCCAGGCCGTGGCCGCCGCCACCGACGATGATCACGTCGTACTGCTTCTTCGGCGTGGGATTGCGCCACTGGCGCTCCCAGTTCTCGTGGTGGCTCAGCGCATGCTTGGCCAGCCCGAAGCCTGAATAGCGTTGCATCTTCTTCCTCCTCGGCCGGCCCCGCGCGGCGGGGCCGATCCTTTGCGGGTTCAGGCGGTAGCGGCTTCGCGTACCGCGGCCGGAGTGGCGTCGCCATAGACCGGATGGCGCTCGCAGAGGGCGGTGACCTTCTCGCGCACCTCGTCCTCCACGGCATCGGTGTTGCCCTGCTCGGCCAGCACATCGAGGATGTCGCAGATCCAGCCCGCCAGCTCGGCGCATTCGCCCTCGTCGAAGCCGCGGGTGGTGACCGCCGGGGTGCCGATGCGTAGCCCGGAGGTGACGAAGGGGCTCTGCGGGTCGTTGGGCACGGCGTTCTTGTTGACGGTGATATGGGCACGGCCGAGTGCTGCATCGGCATCCTTGCCGGTGACCCCCTGCTTGATCAGCGAGACAAGGAAGAGGTGGTCGTCGGTGCCACCGGAGACGACGTCATAGCCGCGCTCCAGGAAGACCCCTGCCATGGCGCGAGCGTTGTCGATGACGCGCCGCTGGTACTGCACGAACTCCTGGCTCATGGCCTCCTTGAAGGCCACCGCCTTGGCGGCGATGACGTGCATCAGCGGGCCGCCCTGCTGGCCCGGGAAGACCGCGCCGTTGAGCTTCTTGTAGAGGTCGGCGTCGCCGGCGGCGGAGAGGATCAAGCCGCCACGCGGTCCACGCAGGGTCTTGTGGGTGGTGGTGGTCACCACGTGGGCGTGAGGCAGCGGGCTCGGGTAGTGCCCGGCGGCTACCAGGCCAGCCACGTGGGCCATGTCAACCATCAGCCAGGCGCCTACCTCATCGGCGATGGTACGAAAGCGGCGCCAGTCGACGACGCGGGCATAGGCGGAGAAGCCGGCGATGATCAGCTTGGGCTTGTGGCTCCTGGCCAGGCGCTCGACCTCGGCGTAGTCGATCTCGCCGGTCTCCGGATTCAGGCCGTACTGCACGGCGTGGTAGTGCTTGCCGGAGAAGTTCGGCGCCGCGCCGTGGGTCAGGTGGCCGCCGTGGGCCAGGCTCATGCCCAGCACGGTGTCGCCCGGCTTGACCAGCGCCATGAAGGCCGCGGCGTTGGCCTGGGCGCCGGAGTGGGGCTGGACGTTGGCGTAGTCGGCGCCGAACAGGTCGCAGGCGCGGTCGATGGCCAGCTGCTCGACCACGTCGACGTGCTCGCAGCCGCCGTAGTAGCGCTTGCCCGGGTAGCCCTCGGCGTACTTGTTGGTGAGCTGGGTGCCCTGGGCCTCCATCACCGCACGGCTGGCGTAGTTCTCGGAGGCGATCAGCTCGACGTGGGCCTCCTGGCGGGCCACCTCGTCGGCGATGGCGGCGGCGATCTGGGCATCGTAGCGGGTGAGAGAGGCGTGGTTCATGGAGGACTCCTGTCTTTGTTGGTTGTCGATAAACACCCCATGCCTGCAATCTATTTTCGATGGCGGCCAAGGACCAATTAGAAGGGCAAATGCCGGGATTTGATGGGAGCCAGGGTGAGTTAAGGATGAGAAAGCCCCATAACGACCACGCCCGCAGTCTCCTGCGGGCGTGGTCCTGGTTGAGGTGGTCGTCATCAACGAGCCAGTCGTGGCTGGTAGGATCGCCGCCGGGTCATCAGCGACACCCCCACGTAGCAGGCCGACGACATAGCACAACCGGTCAAAGGCCCGATCAGCCAGCCCACATCGGCGAACAGCATCATGTAGCCGCTGGTAAAGAAGCCCACCAGCATCGCGGAAAGTGCGCCCCAGCCGCTGCCCTGCCAGAAGGTGGAGATGAACACCGGCCCGATCATGCTGGCCAGCAGGGTGCCGGAACCCAGGATGCCCAGCCAGGAGAGCATGAAGGGCGGGGCGTAGAGCATCATCAACAGGGCCACCACGCCCAGCACCACCACCGCCAGACGGTTGATCATCAGTGCGGTGCGCTCCCTGGCCACCGGGCCAAACAGCGACAGTCGCAGGTCATGGGAGGTCGCCGACGCCACCGTGTGCAGCAGCGAGTTGGCCGTGGACTTCATGGCGAAGATGATGAACAGCGTGATGACGCCCTGGATGGCCGGGTGCATGAACCGCTCCAGATAGACCGGCATCGCCATGTCGGGGTCGGCCAGGTCCGGCACCTGCATCCGCACGTAGAGGCCGACGATAGGAATCAGGCTCAGCAGTGCCCCGAGGATCGCCACATAGACGCCGACCTTGTGCAACTTGACGTCGGGCTTCATGGCCAGGAATCGGATCGCCATATAGGGGAGTACCGCGGCGAACAGGAAGGCGTAGGGCAGCACCAGGAAGACGGTGCCGATGGAGTCGCCGTAGTGGGCCCCTGTGCTCGGGTTGAGCAGTTCCGGGTCGATGGCGTTGAGAGAGGTCTCCCAGGTCCCCAGATCCACCGAGGTGAAGATCTGGATCATGATGATCACCGCGGCCAGGGCCATGCCGCAGACCATCACCGTGTCGGTCCAGGCCACCGCGGCCAGGCCACCCAGCATGGTATAGATGATGATCACCGACACCATCAGGAAGGCGCTCTGGTTGAGCTCGATGCCCAGCCAGCTGGCACCCAGCAGGCCCACCGCCTTGATCTGGCTGGTCAGGAAGACCAGCAGCAGCAGAATGGTGATGAATCCCGCAACCCCCTGCAGCACACGCCCCATGGCACCACCGCCATGGCTCTGGGCGATATACTCGGGGATGGTGTTGCTGCCCATCTCGACCGCCCGGCGCTGCAGGAAGCGCGCGAAGTAGAGCACGGCGATCATCATCGCCGGGGCGAAGAAGAAGTTGCCCAGCACCTCGATGGCACCGAACTGATAGGTCACCCCAGGGGAGCCCATGAAGCCCCAGCCGCTGAAGCCGGTGGCGACGATGGTACCGGCGGCCACAAAGGCGCCAAGGGAGCGCCCGGCCACTAGAAATCCTCCCTCGTCGTTCTTGTTCATGTATTTTGAGGAGAGGAAACCGAGGTAGATCAACAGGCCGAAGGTGAGGATCAAGAGCCCCCAGTTGAACATCCGATAGGCATCCATGATCATTTCCTCTCCCGGTGGCCCGTTGCCTTGCTCTTCAGCTCCCTGCGGAGATAGGCGGCACCAGAGTGAATTAGCATATAGCAAGTCAATATTAGAAAAGTGGTCAATACCCAGGAATCCATCCGCTTATCCTCTTGTTGTTGATTTGTCGTTATTGGAGTGAATCGCTGCTTCTATGGAGCAGCATTTCCAAGGTATTTTCCGATCCTCAGGGGCGCCAATTTGTATGGCTGATGCCCTGATCAAATAATGAAATGGCCCCACGATGACCAACATCCCTACCGATCTGCTGAGGACCTTCGTCACCATCAAGGACCTGGGTGGCTTCACCAGCGCCGGCGAGCTGCTGGGGCGCTCGCAGCCGGCCATCAGCCTGCAGGTCAAGAAGCTGGAGGAGATCCTCGGCACCAAGATCTTCCTCAGGGGCTCCAGCCTGGAGCTGACCGAGGATGGCGAGTACCTCTATCGGGCCGCCCGGCAGATGCTGGAGATCAATGACCAGATCATCGCCAAGGTGAGGGGCGACAATATTTCCGGGAAGGTGCGCCTGGGCATCCCCAACGACTTCGAGCTGGCCTTCCTGGCCAAGGCGTTGAGGAACCTGTCGCGGGTCTACCCCAACATCATCGTCGAGGTGGAGTGCGAGATCAGCAAGGTGATCCTCCAGCGCTACCAAAAGGGGCATTACGACATCGCCCTGGCCATGGAGCGTGCCAAGGAAAACGAGGAGAGGGACTCCCGGGACTACCGGCTCGAGAGCCTCGAGTGGGTCTTCAAGGAAGGCCACCAGACGAGCTGCGACGACGAGCCGATCCCGCTGATCGCCTACCCCCAGGGGTGCGTCTATCGCTCGATCATGGAGGAGGCACTGCAGGCCCAGCAGCACCCCTACCGCTTCATGTACACCAGCACCAGCCTGCTGGGCATCTTCTCCGCCGTGGAGGAGGGGCTCGGCATCACCGCCATGGCCAGCTCCGTGATCCCCGACCATCTCCGTCATGCCGTGAGCACGGCCACCTTGCCCGCCCTGGAGCGGGTCTGCATCGGCCTCTACTACAAGGAGCCCGAGCTCAACATCGCTTCGCGCCATGTGCTGGACTTCCTGAGGTCCGGAATCGCCAACCTGTAGCGGCGTCCCGCACGACGCAAGCGGGCCTGCCGGTCAGGGAGATGACCGGCAGGCCCGCTTACGTTGGGGGCTCGCGCTCGATGCACCAGTATCGAACGCGGCCCCTGGTGTTTGACGGCCTTGGCAGTCAGGTGCCCGACACGCTGGGCTTCAGGTTGTCGCCGTAGACCGTCTGGACCTCGCCCTCGCCGTCGACCTCGAGCTTCACGTTGGGGTCGGGGTCGTTGACCGCCTTCTCGAGCTCCCTGACCGCCCGGTCCCGGTTGAGGAGGCGGCGGATGGTGTTGACGATCATCAGCAGGATCACGATCGAGAAGGGGAAGGCGCCGATGATGGTGCCGGTCTGGACCGTGTCGACCACCCCGCTACCGCCGAGGGTCAGCAGCACCGTGGCCACCGCGCCGATGCTGAGCACCAGCACCACCCGAAACCAGGCACCGGCGCGCTTGGGCGCCGAGACGAAGTCCGCCAGGGCGTAGGTGCCGGCATCCAGGGAGGTCACGTAGTAGGTGGCCACCAGCACCGTCGCCACCACCAGCAGCAGGCTACCCACCATCGGGATGGATTCCAGCATGGCGAAGAGACCGCTGGCGACATCCGCGTTCACCGCATCGGTGATGCCGCGCCCGCTCTTGTCGTCGTAGTAGATCGCCGCGGAACCCAGCACGCCGATCCACAGCATGACGATTAGCGAGGGAATGACGGTAACGCCGATGACGAACTCGCGCAGGGTGCGGCCCCGGGAGATGCGGGCGATGAAGCCCGCCACGAAGGGCGAGAAGGCGATCACCCAGCACCAGATGAACACCGTCCACCAGCCGTTCCAGCTCTGCTGCCAGGAGACCAGCGGCTCGGCGGTGCTGGGCGCGTCCGTCCAGAAGCTCATCGGCACGAAGTTGGCGAAGTAGGAGCCGAACGTCTGGGTGATGTTGGAGATGATGAACAGCGTGGGGCCGAAGATGAAGGCGGCCACCACCAGCACCACGCTCAGTATGGAGTTGGTCTCGCTGATCAGGCGCATCCCCTTGCTGATGCCGAAGAAGGCCGAGATCGCCGCGGCGGTGCCGAGGCCCACGATAACGAACAGCCAGATGGTGGGTCCGGAGCTCACCCCGGTGAAGGACGTCAGGCCCGCGGTGAACTGCATGGCGGCGAAGGCGAAGGAGGTGGAGAGCCCCAGGATGGTGGCCATGATCGCCAGCAGCTCCACCACCACGCCGGCACCGCCCCGCGCCCAGCGCGGCAGTAGGTCCACCGTCGCCTCGCGGAAGGTCAGGGTCTTGCCCAGGTTGTGGTGGGAGTAGGCGAGACACACCGCGACCACGCAGTACATGGCCCAGGCGGTAAAGCCCCAGTGGAAATAGGCCCAGACGATGCCACCGCCCGCCACGTTGCCTTCCATCGCCTCGAAGACCGGGCTCTGGTCACGCAGCATGATCGGCTCGGCCACCGACCAGAAGATCAGGCCGATGCCCTGGCCGCAGGCGAATAGCATCGAGTACCAGGCGAAGTTGCTGTATTCGGCCTTCGCCTTGGGGCCGCCCAGCCGGACGCGGCTGCCCACCTTGCTGAACACCAACCAGCCGCAGACCGCCACGGCGAACAGCGAGTAGAGGATGAACAGCCAAGTGAAGCCGCCGGTGACGTAGGTGCGCAGGTCGAAGATGACCGAGGCGACGCCATCGGGATTGCGGAGCACCATCACGATCAGCGCGATGATGGCGATGGGCGGGGCAAACTGGATGACCAGTCGCCCGAAGGGAGGCAGGTCTCGCCCCGTGAATCGGGGGACCGCTACCGGTTCTTTTCTAGGCATCGTGACACCTCACTATTGTTGTACTTGGCATCATCCCTGACATCTCGGACCCCGAGGGCCTCTCGGGGCGTCTGGCCAGCGACTCAATTCAAGTGCGCTACGATTCCCGATATGCACTCTTCCAGGATCATCTCTCCCTTCTCGGCGGTGGCCTTCACGGGAGAGGAGAGGGTGCCGGAGGGCGCCACCCAGCTTGGATCGGGCGGGAAGACGTCGTAGGGCGGGAAGCTGGCGGGCTCGACGTCCACGGCCTTGGACATGTCGACGAGCTCGGGATGAATCTTCAGCATGATCGAGGTCTCCAGCACCCCGCCATGCTCCACGGCCCAGCCGGTGAAGCCGTCCGGGAACACCTTGGCGATGGTCTCCTCGCTGATGAAATCCCAGTAGGAGAGCAGGTAGATCCGGATCGAGATCCCCTCCGCCCGGCACTTGTTGACCAGCCTGTCGGCGGCCTCGCAGAGATGCATGGAGTTCTCGAAGTGGCCGTTGATCAGGATGAATTCACGGTTGCCGTGATTCACGTAGGCCTGCAGCACATCGAAGACGTAGTTCTCCAGCGAGGCCCCCGACACGCAGGTCGTTCCCGGGAAGAAGTTGCCGCCGCCGGACTTCACCTGTGACTTGTAGCCGTAGCTGATGGGTGGGGCGACCAGCATGTTGTCGCCGCGCGACGCCACCTGTTCACCGATATGGCTGGGAATCAGCACATCAGGATTGAGCGACATGTGCGGGCCATGCTGCTCGATGGCACCGACCGGCAGGATGATCCGGCAGCGCCCCTGCTCGGTAAGCGCCTGGTAGGTCATCCAGTCCAGGTTCTCTATCTTGACACTGTTCATCTCGTTGCTCCCGGCACGCTATCGTCAAGAAAGGGGGGAGCCAAGCTCCCCCCTTTATATTCAATGCTTTACTTGATGATATTGTGCTCCGGACCGTACGGGAAGCCGGTGATGTTCTCGGCCCCATGCTCGTTGACCACCAGGATGTCGTGCTCCCGGTAGCCGCCAGCGCCCGGCTGGCCTTCCGGCACCATGATCATCGGCTCCATGGAGACCACCATGTTGGGCTCGAGAACGGTCTCGATATCCTCGCGCAGCTCGAGGCCCGCCTCGCGGCCGTAGTAGTGGCTCAGGGTGCCGAAGGAGTGGCCGTAGCCGAAGGTGCGGTACTTGAGCAGGTCATGCTTGGCGAAGATCTCGTTGAGCTCGTGGGCGATGTCGCAGCAGCGCACGCCGGGCTTGATCAGCTCCTGGCCACGGCGGTGGACCTCGCAGTTAACCTCCCACAGCCGCAGGTGCTCCTCGGAGGCGTGGCCGAGGAACAGGGTACGCTCCAGGGCGGTGTAGTAGCCGGAGATCATCGGGAAGGTGTTGAGGCTCAGGATATCGCCGGGCTGCACGCGGCGGCTGGTCACCGGGTTGTGGGCACCGTCGGTGTTGATGCCGGACTGGAACCATACCCAGGTGTCCATCAGCTCGCTGTTGGGGTAGGTCTTGGCGATCTCGCGCACCATGGCGGCCTGACCGGCCAGCGACACCTCGTACTCCGGCACCCCGGCATGGATGGCATCGCGCACGGCCACGCCGCCCACGTCGGCGATGCGGGCGCCCTGGCGGATCAGCGCGATCTCCTCGTCGGACTTGCTCATGCGCATTTTCATGGTGGGCGCGCCGGCGTCGACCAGCTCCACGTCGCCCAGCACATCGACCAGCTTCTGCTTGTTCTGCAGCGTCATGTGGTCGAACTCGACCCCGACGCGCCGCTTGCCTTCGCACAGCTGCTTGACGGCCTTGAAGAAGTTGTCCTTCTGCCAGTCGGTGTAGACGATGTTGTCGCCCAGGCGGTTGCGGCGATAGGGCTGGCCGCCGTCGATGTTGGCGGTCACCGTGGTGAAGCGATCCTGAGTCACCACCAGGCCGTAGTCGCGGCCGAACTTGCAGTAGACGAAGTCACTGAAGTAATTGATGTTGTGGTAGGAGGTCAGCACCACCGCATCGACGTCGTTCTGCGCCATGTAGTCGCGCAGGCGCGCCAGGCGGCCCTGCATCTCGGCGTCGGAGAAGGTCGGCGTGACCTTGTCGCCATTGGGAATCTCGATCAGTGACGGCAGTTTCATGTTGTTGTCTCCTCTGGGTCCGTGGGATCGACTCACCAGCCGGGTGCCTGCGGCCCTCTCGGTGTCGGCCGCCGTTCCCCTTCGCGTGTCTGTCTTGTGTCGACTGCTGGTGATTCGACTATGGCCAGAGGCACCCTGCGCGACCAATGACTAGTGCAAATGCCGCCATTGGTGGTCGAAATAGCCAATATATACAATAAGTTGAAAGAATCTTTCCAAGGCAGTGAAGTTCCGGTAACGGTGCCCTGATGCCGCTTCTTGCACACAAGGCGTCGCTTTATGCCAGACACTCCCTGCGCTTCTTCCCCACACTGCTCCTGACATACGCCACCCGTCCTCAGGAGCCGACATGAACCACAACGTCATCCTAACCTGCGCCGTCACCGGCGCCGGCGATACCACCGCCAAGAGCCCCCACGTGCCGGTCACCCCCAAGCAGATCGCCGACGACTGCATCGCAGCCGCCAGGGCGGGCGCCAGCGTGGCGCATATCCACGTGCGCGACCCCGAGACCGGCACCATCAGCCACTCCGTCGAGCACTTCCGCGAGGTGATGCAGCGGGTGCGCGAGGCGGACGTCGACATCGTGATGAACATCACCGCCGGCGGCGGCGGCGACTGGATCCCCGACGCCGCGGATCCCACCCGCGGCGGCCCGGGCAGCGACATCCAGACACCGCGCCAGCGCCACGAGCCGGTAGGCGAGCTGCTCCCGGAGCTCTGCACCCTGGACTGCGGCAGCCTCAACTTCGGCGACATGGTCTACGTGAACCCCGCCGACTGGCTGCGCGAGCACGCCCGCCTGGTGCAGGCCGCCGGCGTCAAGCCGGAGCTCGAGTGCTTCGACCTGGGCCACGTCTGGTTCGCCCGCCAGCTGCAGCAGGAGGGGCTGATCGACGGCGACCCGCTCTACCAGCTCTGCCTGGGCATCCCCTGGGGTGCCGAGGCGGACACCGAGACCCTGCTGGCGATGCGCAACAGGCTGCCGCATGACGCCCACTGGGCGGCCTTCGGCATCGGTCGCCACCAGATGCCCATGGCGGCCCAGGCGGTGCTGCTGGGCGGCCACGCCCGGGTCGGCCTGGAGGACAACCTCTACCTGGAGAAGGGGGTACTGGCCACCAACGCCCAGCTGGTGGAGAAGGCCGCGAGCCTGTTCGAGAACCTCGGCGCCCGGGTCATGACCCCGGCCGAGACCCGCGCCCATCTGGCGCTGCGCGATCCGAACACCGGCCATGTTGTCGAGAAGGCGATCGAGACCACCGCAGGGGGTGCAGCATGAGCCAGCAGCTCTCCGTGATCGGCACCGGGGTGATCGGCAACGGCTGGATCGCCCGCGCCCTGGCCCGCGGCTGGGACGTGGTGGCCTTCGACCCCGACCCCGAGGCCCCGGCGCGCACCCGCGCCTTCGTCGCGGGCGCCTGGGCCTCCCTCGAGCGCCTGGGCCTGGCCGCGGGTGCCAGCCCGGAGCGGCTGACCTTCGTGGATAGCCTGGAGACGGCCGTGGCGGGTGCCGACCTGATTCAGGAGAACGTGCCGGAGCGCCTGCCGCTCAAGCAGGAGATCCTCGCCGCCATCGATGGCGTGGCGGAGGAGCAGGTGGTGATCGGCTCGTCGACATCCGGCTTCAAGCCCAGCGACCTGCAGCAGGATTGCCCCCGGGCGCCGGGGCGGGTGATCGTCGCCCACCCCTTCAACCCGGTCTACCTGCTGCCGCTGGTGGAGCTGGTCGGCGGCGCGACCACCGAGCCCGCGCAGATCGAGCGTGCCCGAGAGCTCTACCAGGCACTCGAGATGCGCCCGCTGGTGGTACGCCGGGAGATCGAGGGGCATATCGCCGACCGCCTGATGGAGGCGCTGTGGCGCGAGGCGCTGCACCTGGTCAACGACGGCGTGGCCACCACCGAGGAGGTCGACGCCGCCGTGGTCTACGGCTGCGGCCTGCGCTGGTCGCTGATGGGCACCTTCCTCACCTTCCACCTGGCCGGCGGCGAGCAGGGCATGCGCCATATGCTCGAGCAGTTCGGCCCGGCGCTGAAGCTGCCCTGGACGAAACTGGAAGCCCCCGAGCTCACCGACACCCTGATCGACCGGGTGGTCGAGGGCTGCGAGCACCAGGCCGCCGGCCGCCCGGTGGCCGAGCTCGACCGTCGCCGCGACGACTTCCTGGTGGAGCTGCTCGACCTGGTGCAGAAGTACTGGCCCGAGGCCGAGGGCCTGGAGGGACGCATCTGATGGTGATCCACAAGAGCCGCGTCGCCCCCGAGTGGGTCGACTACAACGGCCATATGAACGACGCCGAGTACGCCCGGGTCTTCTCTCTGGCACTCGAGGCGCTGATGGAGCGCATCGGGCTGGATGCCGCCGGTCGCGCGCGCCACGGCGTTACGATCTACACCCTGGAGACCCACCTCTGCTATCGCCGCGAGGCCCACGAGGGGCAGCCGCTGCGCGTCGCCCTGACCCTGCTGGATCGTGACGCCAAGCGGCTGCACGTCTTCCTCGAACTGCACGATGAGGAGGACAACCTGCTCGCCACCAGCGAGCAGATGCTGATGGGCATGGGCCAGGAGAGCGGCCGTCCGGCGCCCTTCCCCCCCGAGGTCGAGGCCGCCATCGCCACGCTGCCCCACGCCGCGCCGGAGGCCTGGCCGGCACTCGCCGGGCGCACCATCGGCATTCGACGGACAGGCAAGTAGCCATGGAGCTCGGCGACTTCATCGCCCGCTTCGAGGCCGGCCTGGCCAGCCTGGACGGCCTCGACTGGCCCGAGGCGCGTCGACGCTACGATGCGCTCTGCCACTCGTTCGCCCCGCCCGATCCCACCGGCATGCGGATCACCGATGGGCGGGTGAACGGGGTCGCGGTGCGCCGCTTCCTGCCGAGGGGTGCCCGCCCAGGCCGGGTGCTCTTCCTGCATGGAGGCGGCTTCACCATCGGCTCGGTGCGCAGCCATCACGGCGTGGCGGCGAGCCTCGCCGGGCACCTGGGGCGCGAGGTGGTCGGCGTCGACTACCGCCTGGCACCGGAGGCCGGCTATGCCGAGATGCTGACCGAGTGTCTCGCCGTGGCCGCGGGTATCGACCCGCTCGCCGTGGTGGGCGACAGCGCCGGCGGGCACCTGGCACTCGACCTGGCCGCCGAACTGTCCACACCTCCGATGCTGGGGCTGATCTATCCCCCTGTGGATGGAATCGATGCCGCGACCCTGGGGCCCTCCGCCCCGCTGCTCTCCCGGGACGAGGTGCTGGGCATCGCCGAGCACTGCCCCGGGGCACTCCCTGCCGGGGTGAGGGCAGGCATGCCTGCCGAGCGGCTGGAGGTGCTGGCGGTGGCCCAGGACCCGCTCACCCCGCCGCTGGAGGCGGCGGTGGGGCGCTGGCGCCAGGCCGGGGCCAGCGTCGGCTATCGCTGCGCGCCTGGCATGGTGCACGGTGCCCTGCACGCCCAGGCATGGATCTCCGAGATGCGCCACGCCTGGCAGGATTTCTGCCAGGCGTTGAAGGGGCGCCTCGAGGGGAAGGATTACCGATAGGCGGCGCGCACCGCCTCGATGGCCGACGTGCCGTCGCGCGCCTCGACACCCTCGAGCCAGCCGGCCACGGTATCCAGATTCTCGCCGATCCACTCGCCGGCCACCTCGTCCGCCGGGCGCTCCTCGTAGCTGTAGGCGTGGACCCAGGCGTTCTGGTCCTCGATCTCCACCACGTACTGCGACAGGAAGCGGTGCAGCTGCGGGTCCTCGTCGGCCAGGCTGGCCGGCACCACCGTCCACACCGTGCTCTCGATCTCGGCGATGCCGGCGTCCTCGGCATCCTCCAGGTAGGCCAGATCGAAGCTGACGTTCATCCAGTGCGGCTCCCAGCCGACGAAGGTGACCCACTCGCCGTCGGCCATCTTGCGCTCGGCCTGGGCCAGCATGGCCGCCGTGGAGCTCTCGCGCAGGTCCCAGTCGCCTAACCCCGCCAGGTCCGCATCGATGGCCTCGAGGATGGCGGTATTGATGCCGGTGCCCGCCTCGATGCCCTGGATCTCGCCGTCGAACCGCTCGCGATGGGCGTCGAGGTCCGCCACCGAGGTCACGCCGGCATCGAAGACATACCGCGGCACCACCAGGCCGGAGTTGGCGCCGCGGATATTGGAGACCAGCTTCTCGACCTGGCCCGCCTCGACCAGCGGCTCGACCATGTCGACCTGCACCGGGTACCAGCCTCCCAGATAGACCTCCAGGTCGTCGCGGGTCAGCCCCTCGAGGATGACGCTCACCGCCAGGTCGTTCTGGCGCGTCTCGTAGCCCATCGCCTCCATCAGCTGGGCCGCCACCTCCGACTTCACCGTCACGCCGGGCCAGGGCGGCACGCCGAAGCGCACCTCGTCGAGCTCGGCCATCGCCGGCCCTGCCAGCAGCAGCGGCATCAGGGCGGTGGAACGGATCAGGGTTCGGGGAAGTACACGCATCGGGCAGTCCTTCTGCAGGGAATGGACTTCCAGTCTGCCCGACAGCGGGCGAGCGGCTCGACGAGGAGCGACCTTTACCTGCCTTCAGGCGACAATCCCGTTCCCCGCCTGGGCGACGACAGACGTGATAGCCCGGCGCCACCGGCGGTCGAGGAACCGGGTATGGCTGGCCTGCAGGTAGAGGCAGGAGCCACCGCTACTGCCGCCGCGCCTCCCGCGGCGGGTGGCCGTAACGCTCGCGGAAGGCGCGGGAGAAGCTGGTGCCGGAGGCGAAGCCGCAGGCCAGGCCGATGGCGAGCACCTCCATGTCGGTCTCGGTAAGCAGGTGGTGGGCACGCTCCAGGCGCAGGCCGAGGTACCAGCGGCGCGGGGTGGTGGCGAGGTGCCGCTCGAAGAGGCGCTGCAGCTGGCGGGGCGAGACCCCGCAGCGCGCGGCGATCTCGGCCAGCGGCAGCGGCGTCTCCAGGTGGCGCTCCATCAGCGCCACCGCCTGCACCAGGCGGCGGTTGTGGGTGCCCAGGCGGCGGGCCAGAGTCATGCGCTGCTGGTCGCTGCGGCTGCGCAGGCGCTCATGGATCAGCTGCTCGGAGACGTCCACTGCCAGCCGAGTACCGTGGCGGCGAGCGATCACCTCCAGCGCCATGTCCATGGCAGCGGCCCCGCCGGCGCAGGAGAAGCGCCGCGGGCCGAGCTCGAACAGCTCGTCGCTGGTGGGAATCGCGGGGAAACGCTCGTGAAAGGCGGGCAGGCTCTCCCAGTGCAGGGTGACCCGTTCCCCCTCCAGCAGGCCGGCGGCGGCGAGCAGGAAGCAGCCGGTGTCGAGCCCGCCCAGGGTACAGCCGGCCTGGTCCAGGCGGTGCAGCCAGGCCATCAGCGGCCGGGTGAGCAGCGCCTCGGGAGCGAAGCCGCTGCACACCGCCAGGGAGGGCAGCTGGTGCACCTGGTCGATGCCAGCGTCGGCGAGCAGGGTCATGCCGTTGCTGGCGGTGACGGGCTCGCCGTCGACGCTGATCAGGCGCCATTCGAAGAGCGGCCTGCCGCTGATGCGGTTGGCGATGCGCAGCGGCTCTACCGCGGCGAAGAAGGCCATCATCGAGAACTGCGGCAGCAGCAGGAAGCCCACCACCTCGGGCAGCGGCCCCGTGTAGTCCAGTCGCACGCCGTCCGCTCTCCTCGCTCAGTCGTCGATCAGCTCGTCGATGCTCCCCGCGGCGCGACCCGCCTCAGTCGTCGGCCATCATCAGGTCGCGCAGCTTCTGCTCGTCGAGCACGGTGAGCCGTTGGCGGTCGATGTTGATGGCGCCGGTATCGCGCAGCTTGGCCAGCAGCCGCGAGAGGGTCTCCGGGGTCATCGCCAGCTGGGCGGCCAGCCAGCGCTTGGGAATGGTGAGGCGCACCACCCGGGGCTCCTTGCCGCGCCCGGCGGGCAGCTGGCGCAGGATGTAGCTGACCAGTCGCGACATGGCATCCCCCTGGGTGAGCAGGGCGAGGTCCTCGAGACGGTCGGTGAGCTCTAGGGCCAGGCGGCTCATGAACTCGGCGCGGCACTCGGGATGGCGGTCCATGGCGTCGCGGCAGCGCTCGGCGGGGATCGACAGCACATGGGTGCGGCGCAGCGCCTCGGAGGAGTAGAGGTAGATGCCCTCCCGGGAGACCATACTCAGCTCGCCCAGGGTGCCGCCGCGCTCCACGCAGCGGATGGTGGCCAGGCGGCCGTCACCGGCGCTGCGCACCAGGCGCACCGCGCCGCTGATGACGATATGCAGCCAGCGCGCCGGGGTATCCTGGCGGAACAGCCACTCGCGGCTGGCCAGGGTGCGCGGCTCGCAGTCCTCCAGCAGCGCCTCGACCTCGTCGTCGGAGAGCGCGCCCAGCCAAGGCACCCCGCGCACCAGCTCGCGCAGCTGGCGGGGCTTGAACAGCAGGTCAGCGGCCGAACTGGGCGGCTGGGCAGTATCCATAGGCATGGCCTTCCTCCACATCGGTATCGGCGTCCACCAGCAGGTAGCCATGGGCCTGGCTGGCGGCGCTCAGCATGTGCGATCCCTGGCCGCCGGCCAGCCGTGCCACCGGCTCGCCCGTGGCCCAGTCGATCACCACCCGCAGCAGCTCGCGGCGCCCGCGTGGCCCGCGCCGGGAGAAGCCGGCGGTGACCGAAAAGCGCTGCAGTGCCGAAGGCGCCATGCCCTGGCGCCCCTGCAGCAACGGCAGGGCCAGGAACTGCCAGCCCACCAGCGAGGCCACCGGGTTGCCCGGCAGGGCGATCAGCGGGATGCCGGTGGCGAGCGACGCGCCCAGGTAGCCCAGCGCGAAGGGCTTGCCGGGCTTGATGCCCACGCCATGGAAGGCGATGCCGCCCAGCCGCTCGATGGCGGGACGCACGTGATCCTCCTCGCCCACCGACACGCCGCCGCTACAGACTACCAGATCGGCCTCGTCGCGGGCCCGGGTCAGGGCCTGATGCAGGTCAAGGGGGTCGTCGAGAACCACCCCCAGGTCGAGCACCTCGACGCCCGGCTGGCCCATCAGCGCCTTGAGCATCGCGCGGTTGCTGTCGAAGACCTGCCCGGGGACCCGGCTCGCGCCCGGCTCGATCAGCTCGTCGCCGGTGGAGAACAGCGCCACCCGGACCCGGCGGTGCACCGTCACCTCGGCGATGCCGTGGCTGGCCAGCAGGGCGATGGCGGCGGCCTCGAGGCGCGTGCCGGCGGGCAGCAGCGGCGCGCCGGCACGGCTCTCCTCGCCCCGGCGGCGGATATTGGCGCCCCCCGCCGGTTTCCCCTCGACATGCACCCGCCCCGCGGCGTCGAGGCGCACCTTCTCCTGGGGCACCACGGCATCGGCGCCCAGCGGCACCGGGGCGCCGGTGAAGATGCGCGCACAGCCGCCTTCCGGCAGGTGCAGCACGCCGGCCCCGGCGGGGATGCGCTGCACCACCGGCAGCCCCTCGGGGCCGAGCTCGGCGACGCGCAGGGCGTAGCCGTCCATGGCGCTGTTGTCGACGCCGGGCAGGTCCAGGGCGGCCTCGGCCGCCTCCGCCAGCACCCGCCCCTCGGCGTCGCCCAGCGCCACCCGCTCGCGCCCTTGCACCGGCCGGCAGGAGGCGATTATGCGCTCGCGCGCCGCGAACAGGTCGAGCAGGCCGGGGGTGACGACCTCCGCACAGCCGCAGTTCATGCGTCGACCTCCTCGACGATCAGCGCCTCGCTCGGCGTGGTCTTGGGCTGGCGGCTGGCGCAGCTCGCGCCCTGGGGCAGGACCATGGCCACGAAGTTGCAGGGGCGGGTGCGGGCGTCGAGCTGCTCGGCCAGGATGCCGTCCCAGGCGGTGGCACAGGCCTTGGGCGAGCCGGGCATGGCGAACACCAGGGTGCGGTCGATTACCCCGGCCACCGCACGGGACTGCACGGTGGAGGTGCCGATGCTCTGGTAGGAGAGCTGGCGGAACAGCTCGCCATAGCCGTCGACGGCCTTGTCGAACAGCGGGGTCAACGCCTCCGGGGTGGTGTCGCGCAAGGTGAAGCCGGTGCCGCCGTTGACCAGCACCACCTGGATGTCATCACGGATCACCCATTTCGAGACCACCGCGCGGATGCGGTAGATGTCGTCGGGGACGATGCGCCGCTCCACCAGGGCGTGGCCGGCATCGGTGAGGCGCGCGGAGAGCAGGTCGCCGCTGCCGTCCTCGTCGAAGCCGCGGGTGTCGGAGACGGTGAGCACGGCGATGCCCAGGGGCTGGAAGGGCGTGTTGGCGGAAACATGGGACATGGGGGCCTCCTTTTGGGCCATGGTGCGGCAGCGCGAGCGGGAGGGGGGTGACGCGCATCAAGAAAGCGCAAGATCCCACCGCCGGGCGAGGCGGCAGGATCTCGGGGAAGGGCTTACTGCATCAGGGCGCTGCTGCCCTCGTCATCGAGGGACACTCCCTCGACGCCGATCTCGGCCTGCAGCGCCAGCAGGTAGTGGCGCAGGGAGCGGCGGGTCGACTGCTCGCGCAGGCTGTGGCGGACGTGCTCGGCGACCTGCTCATAGGGAAGCTCGCGCCCCTCCTGGCGGGCGTCGATGCTGACCATATGCCAGCCGTAGCGCGAGGCGAGCGGGCGGTCGTGTAGCCCCTCGGGGAGGTGCTGCAGGGCGCCGTCGAGCTCGGCCACGGTCTGCCCCGGGGCCAGCCAGCCGAGCTCGCCACCCTCCTCCCTGGAGGGACAGGCGGAGTGGCGCTGGGCGAACTCGGTGAAGCGCTCGGGGTGTTCCCCCAGCTGCTTGATGAGCTTCTCGCCCAGGCGGTAACCGGCGTCCCGGGCCTCGGCGTCGTCCGGCGCCGCGGCCAGCAGGATATGGCGCACTTTGAGGCGCGTCGGCTCGCTGAAGCGCTCGGCATGGGCGGCGTGGAAGCGCCGGCAGTCCTCCTCGGAGGGCTCGGGCACGTCCAGCTCCTGCTCCAGCAGGGTAGCGATGGCGGCGTCATCCTCGTCGAGGTCGGCGCCCTCTTCCGCCAGGCCAAGGGCCGCGGCGCGCTGGCGCAGCAGCTCGCGCACCACCAGGGCACGGGCGGCCTTGAGCTGGGCGCTGCCGGCGCTGTCCGCCGGGTGGTACTGCATCTCCTGGGCGATGTCGGCCTCGGGGATCGTGGCCTCGCCGACCCGGATGGGAGGGGGGCTCGCGCCCCCCGGGATCATCTCGATATCGATCTTCTGCATGACTCTGTCCTTGGAACTCTTCTCAATCGCCGGCGGGCGGCGAGGGGCTTCTCCGGCGGCAGGGCTGCGAGGAGGCGCTGTGAACCCTTCCCTGGGCGCTACCGACGCCATCCCTGGCGTAGGACCTCCTCTTCGCCCTGCCCCCGGCGCCCCTGCCGAGCGGATCAGGTGGCTGGGTTCAGCCCCGCTTGCGGACGACCTGGTAGCGCCGCGTGATGTAGCCGAAGGGCACGCTCCACACGTGGACCAGGCGCGAGAAGGGGAACAGCAGGATGATGGTCAGACCGACGAAGATATGGATCTTGTAGATCCAGGAGACCTCCGCCATGTAGTCCGCCGCCCCGCCGCTGAAGAACACGATGGACTGCGCCCAGCTGGAGAGCGTCAGCATCATCTCGCCGTCCAGGTGGCCCAGGGAGAAGATAACGGTGACCAGGCCCAGCGCCGCCTGGAAGACGATCAACCCGAGGATCACGGTGTCCATCAGGCTGGAGGAGGCGCGTACCCGCGGGTTGGTGATGCGGCGATGCAGCAGCATGGCGCCACCGATCACGCACAGGACGCCGGCGATGCCGCCCACCACGATCGCCAGCAGCTGCTTGGTGCCGGCATGCAGGAAGGGCGCGTAGACCCAGTGCGGCGTGAGCATGCCGAATAGGTGGCCGAAGAAGATCACCAGGATGCCGATATGGAAGAGGTTACTGGCCAGGCGCATGTTCTTCGAGGAGAGCATCTGGCTCGAGCCGGTCTTCCAGGTGTACTGGCCGTGGTCGTAGCGCAGCAGGCTGCCGACCAGGAACACCGTGCCGGCAAGATACGGGTAGTAGCCGTAGATCAGGTGTTGCAGGTATTCGCTAAACATGACGGGTCTCCTTTAGCGATCGGTCACGGTGCGGTCGGTCGGGCCGCTGCCGGGCATGATCTTGACGGGGTCGCTGGGCACGGCCTGCTTGCGCTCGGCCAGCCGCCGCCCCTCGGCGGACTGCAGGGCGCAGTCCTGGTCGGACTCGGCGGTGAAGCGCACCGCCTCCTCTTCCCACACCTCGTCCAGGGCCTCGGCGGTGTAGTCGGGCGCCTCCTCCTTCGCCGTCTGGCGATGGGGGGCGACGTCCGCCTCGGCGCCGATCAGCGCCAGCAGCGCCAGCGGCACCAGGGCGTGGTCCGCCTCGCGCTCCTCGAGGCGCGCGGTGAGCAGCGCCAGGATGTGGCGGATCTCGCCCAGCCAGCGGCCGATGTCGGCCTCGTCGCGGGTGGAGAGGTACTCCAGGAACAGCGGCAGGTAGTCCGGCAGCTCGTGGGCATCCAGCTCGAAGCCCGCGGCGCGATACTCGGCCATCAGGTCGACCATCGCCTGGCCGCGGTCGCGGGACTCCCCGTGGACATGCTCGAAGAGCAGCAGCGAGGTGTTGCGGCCGCGGTCGAAGAGCGCCACGTACTCCGCCTGCAGGTCCATGATGTCGGCCTCCAGGATGCGCTGGCACCACTCCATCAGGGCGCCGCGCACCGCCGCCGAGAGGCGGCGCTCCGCGTCGAGGATCTCGATCATCTCCGGGGCGGCGGCCTGGAGCGCCTCGGTCGGGTAGTCCAGCAGCCGGGCCAGCACGCGCAGGCTGCGCATGCCGACGAGCGGTTCCAGCTGTTGTGCGGCATCAGCCATGACGAGCCTCCTCGCTCTGAGCGTGCGGGTCGAAGGTCTCCACCGGCTTGACCAGGGTAGTGGTGGTCTTGCGACCGCCGAACAGGCTCTGGCTGCTGTCGCCGTGGCAGCCGTCGCCGAAGCTGAAGCCGCAGCCGCCGCGCTCGGGGAAGGCCTCGGTGGCCATCTCGCGGTGGCTGGTGGGGATCACGAAGCGATCCTCGTAGTTGGCGATGGCGAGATAGCGGTACATGTCCTCCACCTGCTGCTCGGTGAGCTCCACGCCCTCCAGCACCGAGGCGTCGGCCTGGCCTTCCACATGCTTGCCGCGCATGTAGAGGCGCATCGCCATCAGGCGCTTGAGCGCCAGCACCACGGGCGCCTCCTCACCGGCGGTGAGCATGTTGGCCAGGTACTTCACCGGGATGCGCAGCGACTCGATCTTGGGCATCACGCCGTCGAACTCGACCTTGCCGGCCTCGGCGGCGGACTGGATCGGCGACAGCGGCGGCACGTACCAGACCATCGGCAGGGTGCGGTACTCGGGGTGCAGCGGCAGCGCCAGCCCCCAGTCCATGGCCAGCTTGTAGACCGGGCTCTCCTGGGCGGCCTTGAGCACGTTGTCGGTGATGCCGTCCTTCCTCGCCTGGGCGATCACTTCCGGATCGTGGGGATCCAGGAAGATCTCGCGCTGGCGGTGGTAGAGGTCGCGCACGTCCGGGGAGCTGGCCACCTCCTCGATGCGGTCGGCGTCGTACAGCAGCACGCCGAGATAGCGGATGCGGCCCACGCAGGTCTCGGAGCAGACGGTGGGCTGGCCGGCCTCGATGCGCGGATAGCAGAAGATGCACTTCTCGGACTTACCGGTCTTCCAGTTGTAGTAGATCTTCTTGTAGGGGCAGCCGGAGATGCACATCCGCCAGCCGCGGCACTTGTCCTGGTCGATCAGGACGATGCCGTCCTCCTCGCGCTTGTAGATGGCGCCGGAGGGGCAGCTCGCCACGCAGGTCGGGTTGAGGCAGTGCTCGCACAGCCGCGGCAGGTACATCATGAAGGTGTTCTCGAACTGGCCGTAGATATCGGCCTGCACCTTCTCGAAGTTCATGTCCTTGCGGCGCTTGGCGAACTCGGTGCCGAGGATCTCTTCCCAGTTCGGGCCCCACTCGATCTTTTTCATGCGCTCGCCGGAGATCAGAGAACGCGGCCGCGCGGTGGGCTGGTGCTCGCCCTGCTTGGCGCTGTGCAGGTGCTCGTAGTCGAAGGTGAACGGCTCGTAGTAGTCGTCGATCTCCGGCAGGTCGGGGTTGGCGAAGATGTTCGCCAGCACTCGCCACTTGCCGCCGATGCGCGGCTCGATCTTGCCATCCTTGCGACGCATCCAGCCGCCCTTCCACTTGGACTGGTTCTCCCACTCCTTGGGATAGCCGATGCCGGGCTTGGTCTCGACGTTGTTGAACCAGGCGTACTCGACGCCCTCGCGGCTGGTCCAGACGTTCTTGCAGGTCACCGAGCAGGTGTGGCAGCCGATGCACTTGTCGAGGTTGAGGACCATGCCTACCTGGGAACGAATCTTCATTTCACGGCCTCCTGCTCGTAGTCGTTGCCTTCGCCATCCAGCCAGTCGATCTTCTTCATCTTGCGCACGATGACGAACTCATCGCGGTTGGAGCCGACGGTGCCGTAGTAGTTGAAGCTGTAGGAGAGCTGCGCGTAGCCGCCGATCATGTGGGTCGGCTTGGGGCAGACGCGCGTCACCGAGTTGTGGATGCCGCCGCGGGTCCCGGTCATCTCGGAGCCCGGCATGTTCAGGATGCGCTCCTGGGCGTGGTACATCATCGCCATGCCGTTCTTGACCCGCTGGCTGACCACCGCCCGCGCCGCGATGGCGCCGTTGGCGTTGTAGAGCTCGATCCAGTCGTTGTCCTCGACGCCGATGGACTTGGCGTCATCCTCGGACATCCACACGATCGGGCCGCCACGAGACAGGGTCTGCATCAGCAGGTTGTCCGAGTAGGTGGAGTGGATGCCCCACTTCTGGTGCGGGGTGATCCAGTTCAGGGCGATCTCCGGGTTGCCGTTGCCCTTCGGCTCGGCCACGCTCACCGCCGCCTTGGTGTCGATGGGCGGACGGTAGACCAGCAGGCTCTCGCCGAAGGCGCGCATCCAGGGGTGGTCCTGGTAGAACTGCTGGCGGCCGCTGACGGTGCGCCACGGGATCAGCTCATGCACGTTGGTGTAGCCGGCGTTGTAGGAGACATGCTCGTCCTCGAGGCCGGACCAGGTGGGGCTGGAGATGATCTTGCGCGGCTGGGCGACGATGTCGCGGAAGCGGATCTTCTCCTCCTCCTTGGGGTGCGCCAGGTGGGTATGGTCGCGCCCGGTGATCTTGGAGAGCGCGCCCCACGCCTTCACCGCCACCTGGCCGTTGGTCTCCGGCGCCAGGGTCAGGATCATCTCGGCGGCGTCGATGGCGCTGTCGAGCTGCGGGCGGCCCTTGTGCGGTCCCTCGGTCTTGCGATGGTTCAGGTCGCCCAGCAGCTTGACCTCCTTCTCGGTCTTCCAGGCGATGCCCTTGCCGCCGTTGCCGATCTCCTCCAGCAGCGGGCCGATGGAGGTGAAGCGCTCATAGGTCTCGGGATAGTTGCGCTTGACCTCGATCAGCGCCGGCATGGTCTTGCCGGGGATCGGGTCGCACTCGCCCTTCTTCCAGTCCTTGACCTCGGGCTGGGCCAGCTCGGCCGGGGAGTCGTGCTGGTGCGGCAGGGTGACCAGGTCGGTCTCCTCGCCCAGGTGCCCCTCGGTAGCCTCGGAGAAGGCCTTGGCGATGCCCTTGAAGATCTCCCAGTCGCTGCGCGACTCCCACGCCGGGTCGGTGGCCGCGGTGAGCGGGTGGATGAAGGGGTGCATGTCGGAGGTATTGAGGTCGTCCTTCTCGTACCAGGTCGCCGTGGGCAGCACGACGTCCGAGTAGAGGCAGGTGGTGGACATGCGGAAGTCCAGGGTCACCAGCAGGTCGAGCTTGCCCTCGGGCGCCTCGTCATGCCATTTCACCTCTTCCGGCTTCTGGCCACCGAACTCGCCCAGGTCCTTGCCCTGGATGCCGTGGCGGGTGCCCAGCAGGTACTTGAGCATGTACTCGTGGCCCTTGCCCGAGCTGCCCAGCAGGTTGGAGCGCCAGATGAAGAGGTTGCGCGGGAAGTTCTGGGGGTTGTCCGGATCCTCCGCGGCGAAGGCGAGCTTGCCCTCCTTGAGCTGCTGCACGGCGTAGTCCTTGGTGGACATGCCGGCGGCCTCGGCGGCGGCGGCCAGGCGCAGCGGGTTGGTGCCGAGCTGCGGCGCGGAGGGCAGCCAGCCCATGCGCTCGGAGCGCACGTTGAAGTCGATCAGGCTGCCGGAGTAGTCCTCGGCCTTGGCCAGCGGCGACAGGATCTCCTTGACCTCGAGCTTCTCGTAGCGCCACTGGGAGGAGTGGTTGTAGAAGAAGGAGGTGGAGTTCATGTGGCGCGGCGGACGGTGCCAGTCGAGGCCGAAGGCCAGCGGGGTCCAGCCGGTCTGCGGGCGCAGCTTCTCCTGGCCCACGTAGTGGGACCAGCCACCGCCGCTCTGGCCGATGCAGCCGCACATGACCAGCATGTTGATCAGGCCGCGGTAGTTCATGTCCATGTGGTACCAGTGGTTCATCCCGGCACCGACGATGATCATGGAGCGACCCTGGGTCTTGTCGGCGTTCTGGGCGAACTCACGGGCGATGCGGGTGGCCTGCTCGGCGGGCACGCCGGTGATCTTCTCCTGCCAGGCCGGGGTGTAGGGCTTGACCTGGTCATAGGAGGTGGCACCGTCGTCTTCTCCGAAGCCGCGGTCGATGCCGTAGTTGGCACACATCAGGTCGAACACGGTGACCGCCAGCACGTCACTGCCGTCGGCCTTCTTCATGCGCTTGGCGGGCAGGCTGTGGAACAGCAGCTCGTCGCTGGCGCCGCCGCTCTTGACGTGCTCGAAGTGCTCGTGGGCGATGCCGCCGAAGTAGGGGAAGGCGACCTTGGCCACCTCGTCATGCGTGTCGGCCAGGGTCAGCAGCGGCTTGATCTCGGCGCCGTCGGCGTCCAGCGGCTCGAGGTTCCACTTGCCTTCTTCTCCACTCTCTTGACCCCAACGGAAACCGATGGAGCCCCGCGGCACGACGAGACGGTCGGAGGTCTCGTCCCAGGCCACGGTCTTCCACTCGGGGTTGTTGTCCTGGCCCATGTTGCCGTCGAAGTCGCTGGCGCGCAGCTGGCGGCCGGGCGCGTAGCTGCCGTCCTCGCGGGCCTCCAGCTCGACCAGGAAGGGCATGTCGGAGTAGCGCCGCACGTAGTCGGTGAAGTAGGCGCTGGAGTTCTCGAGGTGGAACTCCTTGAGGATGACGTGGCCCATGGCCATGGCCAGGGCGGCGTCGGTGCCCTGCTTGGCGGAGAGCCACTCGTCGGTGAGCTTGGAGACCTCGGCATAGTCCGGGGTCACCGAGACGGTCTTGGTGCCCTTGTAGCGCACCTCGGTGAAGAAGTGGGCGTCCGGGGTGCGGGTCTGGGGCACGTTGGAGCCCCAGGCGATGATGTAGCCGGAGTTGTACCAGTCGGCGGACTCGGGCACGTCGGTCTGCTCGCCCCAGGTCATCGGCGAGGCCGGCGGCAGGTCGCAGTACCAGTCGTAGAAGCTCATGCAGACGCCGCCGATCAGCGACATGTAGCGGCTGCCCGCTGCGTAGCTGACCATGGACATGGCGGGGATCGGCGAGAAGCCGATGATGCGGTCCGGGCCGTACTGCTTGGCGGTGTAGACGTTGGAGGCACCGATCAGCTGGTTGACCTCGTTCCAGTCGGCGCGCACGAAGCCACCCATGCCGCGGGCGCGCTTGTACTGCTTGGCCTTGGCCGGGTCCTCGACGATGGAGGCCCAGGCCTCCACCGGATCCTTCTTCGCCTGGAGCGCCTCGCGCCACAGCTTGAGCAGCGGCTTGCGGATCATCGGGTGCTTGAGGCGGTTGGCGCTGTAGAGGTACCAGGAGTAGCTGGCGCCGCGCGGGCAGCCCCGCGGCTCGTGGTTGGGCAGGTCGGGCCGGGTGCGCGGGTAGTCGGTCTGCTGGGTCTCCCAGGTGACCAGGCCGTTCTTG
Organism: Halomonas shengliensis; assembly: GCF_900104135.1. Lineage (GTDB taxonomy): Bacteria > Pseudomonadota > Gammaproteobacteria > Pseudomonadales > Halomonadaceae > Halomonas > Halomonas shengliensis. The sequence continues at coordinate 415,904 of NZ_FNIV01000002.1, forward strand.
ACGTAGATCTTCCAGCTGCACGACCCGGTGCAGTTCACCCCATGGGTGGAACGCACGACCTTGTCATGCTGCCAGCGCTGCCGGTAGCCGTTCTCCCAGCCGCGGGACTCGTCGCGAAGCTCGCCGTGGTCGTTGGCGAAGGGCTCGCGGGCCTTGCGGAAGAAGTTCAGCCGATCGATGAAGTGACTCATGGTCGCTCTCCAGGCTCCTGAAAAGATGCGTGGCCTCGTCGGGCCACCCGGTCAGCCGTGGTCGAGAGCGCACTCGGCGCGGGACCAGGGCCGGTTCCTTGCCAGCAATTCTGGGCGATGGCGGCGGCGAATACTGCCTGGTTACCTCCATATACCCCTCGTCTACCCCCAAGGGGATAGGCGCCGCCATCGCCGGGGAGATAGCCCCCGCGGCGCGTCAGGCGCGGTGCCCCCGGCCGCTGGCGTGGTCCCACACCATCACCAGCATGCACACCACCAGGGAGGCGTAGAGGAACATGAACCCTGCGGTGCGGATGCCAACCCAGCTGTTGCCCAGGGCGAACACAAGCGGCAGCAGGGCGCCGAACAGGCCGCCCAGGGCCAGCGAGAGGCCACCCACCAGCGCCATCTGGTCGCCGTGGTCGCGATGGATCATGCGCATCAGGCTGCCCTGGCCGAGCCCCATGGCGAGGCCCATGGCCACCAGCAGCGTCAGGAAGCCCCATAGCGGGGCGGTGTAGCGCACGGTGAGCACTCGCTCCACCCCCTCGATCCGCATCGTGAAGGGGGGGTAGGAGAGCAGGAAGAGGCAGACCAGCACGAAGGCGCTGACCCACCAACGCAGGGCGCGGAAGTCGCGCACATCGCCCCAGGCCCCGCCCGCCACCTGCCCCAGGCCCACCGCCAGCGGGAAGGGCAGCGCCAGCAGCGCCGCCTCGCGCAACCCCAGCTGGTACTGGGCGCCTAGATAGCCCGGCAGCCACAGCGACAGCGCCACGAAGGCGCCGTAGAAGAAGCTGTAGACCACCGCCAGGCGCCACGGATGCCAGTGGCGCAGCAGCGACGGCCACTCCCGGGTTGCACCCAGCGCCCGGGCCGGCGGCGCCTCGTCACCGGCCGGGCCCGACGCCTCGGGGTCGTCGGCGAACAGCCACAGCAGCGCGGCCACCGCCAGCACCGGCAGCAGCAGGAGCAGCGGGGCACTGCGCCAGCCATAGGCCTGGCTGACCAGCGGCAGCAGCAGGTAGCAGAGACCGGCGCCGATCATGCCGGCGCCGTAGAGGCCCAGCGCCAGGCCGACGTGGCGGCGCGGGCAGAGCTCGGCGACGTAGACCAGCCCGGCCGAAAGCGACCCCGCCCCCAGCCCCAGGCCGGCGCCGGCCAGCAGGAAGTGCGGGAAGAGCCGGGAGTGGGCCACCGCCCACAGGAAGGGGCAGATCAGCAGCAGGCTGGCGACCATCACCCGACGCCCGCCGAAGCGCCGCGCCAGGGCCGCCATGGGCAGCGCCGCCAGGGCGCCGGCGGCCATGGGCGTGGCCAGCAGCAGGGCGAAGCCGAGCTCGTCCAGCTCAAGCAGGGCGCGCAGCTCCAGCCCCAGCACGGCGAACAGGGTCCAGCTGGCGAACACCAGGGCGAAGGCCAGCGGCGACAGCAGCATCACCACGAGCGGTCGGTAGCCGACGGCGGCGGGTTCCGGGGGGACGGTCATCACGGGCCATGAAACGATGGAGGTGAGGAGAAGTCTCAGTAGCCGCCCCCGCGGGGTCAAAGGGGCATCGGTGGTATCTGTTCTACCCCCTTGGGTGTAGTAGACTGCCCCCAGTTGCCTGACATGGGGCCCCTACGCCCCGAGCCACTCCCCTGACGGCCGTGACTCGATGAAACTGCTGCAACACTCCCTGGTGGCGCGCATCGTCGCCTCGCTGCTCGCCATCAGCGCCATGGCGCTGGTCAGCATCGTGGTCACCATGACGGTGGCCAGCGACAGCCGTGGCGACGCCGCCGCCATCAACATGGCCGGCTCGCTGCGCATGAACACCTATCAGATCGTCGCCGCGCTGCAGCGCCACGAACAGCACCCGACGGCGGAGCAGCGTCAGCGGGTCGAGGCGCTGATGGCCCGCTTCGAGGCCCGCCTGGAAAGCCCCGAGCTGACCGACGCCCTGCCAGGGGCCGGCGACCATGCCCTGTGGGAGCAGTACCGGCTGCTGCAGACCCGCTGGGAGGAGGCGCTGGCCCCCGAGGTCAACCGCACGCTCGACGACGGCGGGCTGCGGGTCGACACCCTGCGCCAGACGCTGGATGGCCTGGTGGATGACATCGACCGCCTGGTCACCCTGCTCGAGCAGAACAGCGAGTCGAAGATCCAGCTGCTCAGCGCCCTGCAGATCCTCTTCCTGGCACTGACCGCGGTGGTCGTGGCCATCGCCCTCTACGATATCCGCCACAACCTGGTAGCGCCGCTGCGCCAGCTGGTGGTGCTGGCCCGGGAGGCCGCCCGACGCAACTTCGCCTATCGCACGCAGCTCGAGGGCCGCGACGAGCTCGCCCTGCTGGGGCGCACCTTCGACGGCATGGCCGAGGAGCTGGCGGCGAGCTACGCCGAGCTGGAGGCGCGCGCCTCCCGCAAGAAGGTGGAGCTGGAGCGCAGCAACCGCGCCATGCAGGTGATGCACGAGGGCAGCCGTGCCCTCTACGGCGGCGGCAACGACCTCTGCGCCAGCGCCGCCCCCATGCTGCGCCACCTCGAGCAGCTGCTCGAGGTGGGACCCATCCGGCTGTCGCTCAACGACCCCCACGACGACCGCCAGATCCCGATACTCGCCACCCACTCGGCGCGGCGCCCGGAGTACTGCCGCGACCACGACTGCCACGCCTGCCTGATCGACCCCCAGCCGCTGCGCCTGGAGGCGACCCGGCAGGGCGAGTGCCTGCTGCTGCCGGTGAGCGTCGGCGAGCTGATGCTCGGCACCCTGGAGGTGTGGCACCCCCGTGAGCGGCCGCTCTCCGACAGCGTGCGCCGCCTGCTCAACGCCCTGGCCGACCAGCTGGCCACCGCGGTCTACCTGCAGCGGCGCATCGAGGAACAGCAGCAGGTGACGCTGATGAACGAGCGCACCATCATCGCCCGGGAGCTCCACGACTCCCTGGCCCAGTCGCTCTCCTACCTCAAGATGCAGGTGGCACGCCTGGAGCGCATGCAGCAGAAGGAGGCCCCGCGGGAGACCCAGGCGGCAGTCTTCGACGAGCTGCGCACCGGGCTCGACAGCGCCTACCGCCAGCTGCGCGAGCTGCTCACCACCTTCCGCCTCAAGCTCGAGGGGCCGGGACTGGCCAGCGCCCTGCGCCAGACCGCCGGGGAGTTCGGCGAGCGCCTGGGCTTCCCGGTGTCGCTCTCCGTGGACGTGCCGCCCCACCTGCTCAATCCCAACGAGGAGATCCACGTGCTGCAGGTGGTGCGCGAGGCACTGGCCAACGTGCACAAGCACGCCAACGCCCACTGGGCCGCGGTGACCATCGGCTTCCAGGCGGCGCGGCTGCAAGTCGCCATCGAGGATGACGGCGTGGGCCTGGAGGACGACACCTCGCCGCCGATGCACTACGGCCTGGTGATCATGCGCGACCGCGCCGACACCCTCGGCGGCCGCATGACGGTAAGCAACCGCCCTCAGGGCGGCACCCGGGTCGAGCTGATCTTCACGCCCCAGACCGCGCGCCTGATCCACCAGCAGGCCAGCGCCGAGGCGAGCCACGTGGACCCGCGCACCGCCATCACCACCGATTCACCCGACGACAGGACCCCAGGATGACCGACACCGCCGCCGACAGCCCTGCCACCATCCTGATCATCGACGACCACCCGCTGCTGCGCCGCGGGGTCTCCCAGCTGCTGGAGCTGGAGGATGACCTGGTGCTTGCCGGCGAGGCGGGCGAACCCGAGGAGGGCATCCGCCTGGCTTCCGAGCTGGATCCCGACATGGTGCTGCTCGACCTCAACATGCCGGGGCTCGACGGCATCGAGACGCTGCGCCGCCTGCGCGACGCGGGCTACGCCGGGCGCATCGTGATGTTCACCGTCTCTGACCACGAGGAGGACGTGGTCAATGCCCTGCGCAGCGGCGCCGACGGCTACCTGCTCAAGGACATGGACCCCGACGAGATGGTGCGCCAGCTGCGCCAGGCCTCCCTGGGGCGCATGGTGATCAGCGAGAGCCTCACCGCGCTGCTCGCCGAGGCGCTGCGCAGCCAGCGCAACCAACCGGCGGCGCCGGATATCCACAGCCTCACCCAGCGCGAACGCGAGATCCTGCGCGAACTCGCCGCCGGGCTCTCCAACAAGATGATCGCCCGCAAGCTGGAGATCACCGAGGGCACCGTCAAGGTGCACGTCAAGCACCTGCTCAAGAAGCTCAACCTGCGCTCGCGGGTCGAGGCGGCGGTATGGGCGGTGCAGGAGGGGATCGACAGGTAGCGATCATCCCCACGGTTCTGTGTGGATACCTCCAAATACCCCGGAGCCCGCCGGCGCCCCCTCCGCCTCGCCTCACCGGCGAGGTTAATCCAATAAAAACAATAAATTAAAACACGCTTCCTTCTACCCCTCTGGAGGTAGTCCTCCCCTGTCCGCGCCGTGACGGCACGTTTCGCGCCCGCGGGCTCAGGCGTATCTTTCCCCCAACAGTTCCAGCGCCTTGACATCGATCAATCGATGTCCGGGCCACCGGGATACCGCAGACCTGAGGGGAAACGCCATGACCAGGAAGAATGCCGACATCGAACACTGGGATGTCGAGAACGAGGAGTTCTGGGAGTCGGAGGGCAAGAAGGTTGCCAACCGCAACCTGTGGATCTCCATCCCCAGCCTGCTGCTCGGCTTCGCCGTGTGGCTGATGTGGGGGATGATCACCACCCAGATGCAGAACCTGGGTTTCCCGTTCACGGTGAACCAGCTCTTCACCCTGACCGCCATCGCCGGCCTCGCCGGGGCCACCCTGCGCATCCCCGCCTCCTTCATGATCCGCATCGCCGGCGGGCGCAACACCATCTTCCTGACCACCGCCCTGCTGATGATCCCGGCCATGGGCACCGGCATCGCGCTGATGAACCCGGACACCCCCTTCTGGGTGTTCCAGGCCCTGGCGCTGCTCTCCGGCATCGGCGGCGGCAACTTCGCCAACTCGATGAGCAACATCTCCAACTTCTTCCCCAAGAAGCAGCAGGGCTACGCCCTGGGGATGAACGCCGGCCTCGGCAACTTCGGCGTCACCACCATGCAGATCCTGATCCCGCTGGTGATGACCGTGGGCCTGTTCGGCGCCCTGGGTGGCGAGCCGATGGCGCTCGAGAAGGCCAGCGGTACCCTGATCGGGCGCATCGAGGCGGGCACCGACACCTGGATCCAGAACGCCGGCTTCGTGTGGATGCTGTTCCTGATCCCGCTGGCCTTCGCCGGCTGGTTCGGCATGAACAACCTGCGCACCATCACCCCCAACCCCGGCACGCCGCTGCAGGCCTTCGGCAAGATCCTGGGCCTCTACGGGGTGGGCGTGGTGACCTCCATCGTCGGCGTGGTGGCGCTGGGCTTCCTCAACATGTGGCTCGCCCTGCCGCTGACCATCGTGCTCACCGTGGTGCTGCTGCGCCTGATCCCCGGCGACATAAAGCCCGGCATCAAGAAGCAGTTCGAGATCTTCTCCAACAAGCACACCTGGTCGATGACGGTGCTCTACATCGCCACCTTCGGCTCCTTCATCGGCTTCTCCGCCGCCCTGCCGCTCTCCATCTCGGTGATCTTCGGCAACATGATGGAGGTCGCCGCCGACGGCACCGTGACCCGGGTCGCCAACCCCGACGCCCCCAGCGCCCTCACCTGGGCCTGGATGGGACCCTTCGTGGGCGCCCTGATCCGTCCGGTGGGCGGCTGGATCTCCGACAAGCTGGGCGGCTCCATCGTCACCCAGGTGATCACCGCCATCATGGTGGTAGGTTCGGTGGGTGCCGGCTACGTGATGATGCTGGCCTACAACGCCGCCGACCCCAACCAGTACTTCTGGATGTTCCTGCTGCTGTTCATCGTGCTGTTCGCCGCCAGCGGCATCGGCAACGGCTCCACCTTCCGCAGCATCGGCTTCATCTTCGACCCTCAGCAGAAGGGCCCCGCGCTGGGCTGGAGCTCCGCCATCGCCGCCTACGGCTCCTTCATCGCCCCGCGGGTGATGGGCGAGCAGATCAAGGCCGGCACCCCGGAGCTGGCCATGTACGGCTTCGCGGTCTTCTACGCCATCTGCCTGGTGGTCAACTGGTGGTTCTACCTGCGCAAGAACGCCTACGTGAAGAACCCCTGACCGTCGCTGAAGGAGACTCCAAAAGCCGATCTTTCAAAATGATAGGTCGGCTTTCTTGATACTTATCAAGGAAATATCCACATCCTCGGATATCCTGACACCATCCATTCAACCGGCAGACTCGGAGGGTCCCATGGCCTCTGAACGCTTCAAGCAATACTCGGTGCTGGTGGCCAACACCTTCGCATTCACCATGTGCTTCATGGTCTGGACGATGTTCGGCGAGATCGGTGTGCCGATCGCCGAGCAGCTCGACCTCAACGGCACCCAGTTCGGCATCCTCACCGCGGTGCCCATCCTCACCGGCGCGCTCTCGCGGCTGCCGCTGGGCTCGCTGACCGACCGCTATGGCGGTCGCCCGGTGTTCTTCATCATCCTGCTGGTGATCGTGCCGGCCATCTGGCTGGTGCAGTTCGCCACCGCGTACTGGCAACTGCTGGTGCTGGGCGCCTTCGTCGGCCTCGCCGGCGGCTCCTTCTCGGTGGGCATCACCTACACCGCCAAGTGGTTCGAAAAGGATCGCCAGGGCCTGGCCATGGGCATCTTCGGCGCCGGCAACGCCGGGGCCGCGGTGACCAAGTTCATCGCCCCCACCGTGATCGTGGTACTGGGCTGGCAGGCCGTGCCCAACATCTACGCCGGCATCATGCTGGTCACCGCGGTGCTGTTCTGGTTCTTCACCTACTCCAACCCCGCCCACCGCAGTGCCAGCAGCGTCTCGCTGCGCGACCAGCTCAGGGTGCTCAACGACCCCAAGGTGTGGAAGTACTGCCAGTACTACTCGGTGGTGTTCGGCGGCTACGTGGGGGTCTCGCTGTGGCTGACCCGCTACTACATGGGCGAGTACGGCTTCGGCATCCAGGTCGCGGCGCTGATCGCCACCATCTTCGTGCTGCCCTCCGGGGTGATCCGCGCCTTCGGCGGCTGGCTCTCCGACCGCTTCGGCGCCCACACCGTCACCTGGGCCTGCATGTGGGCCAGCCTGATCGCGCTGTTCATCATGTCCTACCCCGAGACCCAGTACCGCGTGGCCGGTGCCGGCGGCGAAGGGGTGGTGGAGTTCGGCTTCGGCATCCCGGTATGGCTGTTCACCGCGGCGCTGTTCGTGGTGGGTATCGCCTGGGGCATCGGCAAGGCCTCGGTGTTCAAGTACCTCTCCAACGAGTACCACGAGAACCTCGGCCTGGTCTCCGGCATCGTCGGCCTGGCCGGCGGCGTCGGCGGCTTCCTGCTGCCGATCATGTTCGGCGCCCTGGTGGACATCACCGGCGTGGCCACCACCGTGTGGATGCTCTGCTTCGGCGTAACCCTGGTGTCGATCATCTGGATGTGGTGGACCGAGCGCCGCGTGCCGATGCTGACCCGCGACGAGACGCATCCGGGCAAGGCCGAGGAGGCCTACGCCACCACGACCAAGCCGGCCGAGAGTTGATCCAGGCCAAGGCATTTCGTGTCCCCTCGCCCTATAGTAGCATCTGAAATGCACCATTAGACCGGCCCGCCAGGGCCGGTCGCCCATCACGCGAGGACCCGCCATGTCCGCCTCTCACGCCCTGCCCTCCCACACCATCGGCGCCGACAGTCCCGGCAAGCAGTCCCGCGGTCGCGGCGCCGCCATCATCGTCTACATGCTCTTCCTGGGCAGCGTGCTGGCGGTGGTCACCGCGCCCATCGGCGTGCTGCTCGCCCACCTCAAGCAGCGCGGCGCCGAGCCCTGGGTGCAGAGCCACCTGCGGTTCCAGATCCGCACCTTCTGGCTGGGGGTGCTGGGCGGCGCGCTCTTCATCGCTGCCTGGCAGCTGCTCGGCCTGCTGGGGGTGCCGCCCATGGCGCCCTGGGCACTCGGCTACCTCTACTTCACCGCTTGCCTGATCTGGATGCTGGGGCGCTGCGCGGTGGGTATCGCCCGGCTGACCGCCAACCGGCCGGTGGCCAACCCGAAGAGCCTGGCCTTCGGCGGGGCCCGGGTGACGCTGGCCGACGCATGAGGGAACACCGGCTGCCCAACCCTGGCTGGGGGCCACTTTCCGCCCTGCCCGGCAACCCGCTGATGTGGGTGCTGATCTTGAGCGAGCTGCTGGTGTTCATGGCGTTCTTCGCCCTCTACGCCGCCGAGCGCGCCGCCCAGGTGGCGCTGTTCGACGCCTCCCAGCAGGAGCTCGACCCGCTGATGGGCGGGCTCAATACCCTGGTGCTGCTGACCAGCGGCCTGTGCGTGGCGCTGGCGGTGGAGGCCAGCGCCGCGTCGCGCCTGCGCCGCGCCCGCCGGTGGCTGGCGGCCGCCATGGGGCTGGGGGCGCTGTTCGGGGTGATCAAGGTGCTGGAGTACGCCAGCAAGTTCGCCGTGGGGATCACCCCGGACACCAACACCTTCTTCGGCTTCTACTACGGCCTGACCGCCTTCCACTTCGCCCATGTGCTGTTCGGCCTGGCGCTGCTGGGGCTGGTGACCTGGCGCACCAGCCTCGAGAACGTGGAGACCGCCGCCGCCTTCTGGCACATGGTCGACCTGATCTGGATCCTGCTCTACCCGCTGCTCTATCTATTGCGCTGAGGGCTCCCTAGTGCGCTCACCCGGAGGATGGCATGACATCGCTACCCGGCACCCGCCGCCTGCTCGCCACCTGGGCGATCCTGATGGGCCTGACCCTGGTCTCCATGGTCTCGGCACGCCTCGACGCCGACGCCTGGCAGGCGCTGCCGCTGTGGTCGGCGGCACTGGTGCTGCTGGCCACCGGCTTCAAGGCCCAGCGCCTGCTGATGGTCTACCTCAACCTGCGCATGGCCACCCCGGCCTGGAAGGGCGCCTTCGTGGGCCTGGTGACCCTGACCCTGGCACTGATCGGCGCCGGCTACCTGGTGGCGCGGCTCGCCTGAGCCCCCTGCCGATCTCCGCCTGAACGCTCGCCTGAATGCCACAGGGCCTGCCGATATGGCAGGCCCTGTGGCGGTTAGTCCGCTTGTCGGCCCTCGGCTCAGGAGCGCCCGGGGGGCTCCGGCGGCGCACTCGCCCGGGCCCAGGCCTCCAGCCCTCGGGCGAGTCGCATCAGGCCATAGACCACCAGCGGCGCCAGCAGCATCAGACCGATGCCCCAGTCGCGGTTGTTGATCAGCCACACCAGCGGCAGAACGACCGCGACGGCGGCCAGGCACCAGAGGATGACGGCGAGGATCAGTCGATGGCGTCGAGGCATGGCGTCTCTCTCTACGATGGGATGGCGGGCTCAGGTGGCGATGATCTGGCGGTAGATACCGGGCAGGGCCTGGGAGAGGTGCTCGGGGCGCTGCACGATGGCGTAGCCGCCACGGCCGAACAGCCGCGGGATATACTGCCCCGCCTCGCGGTCGATGGTCACGCCGAACACCCTGACCTCCTGGCGCCGCGCCTCGAGTACCGCCTTGCGGGTGTCCTCGATGCCGTAGCGCCCCTCGTAGTAGTCGTTGTCGTTGGGCTTGCCGTCGGTCAGCATCAGCAGCAGGCGGTGACGGTTGGGGCGCTCGGCAAGCTCCCGGGTAAGGTGGCGGATGGCCGGCCCCATGCGCGTGTAGCTGCCGGGGCGCAGCGCCGAGATGCGCCGGGTGACTCGCTCTCCCATGGGCTCGTCGAAGCCCTTGAGGGTGTTGACCCACACCTTGTGGCGGCGCTGGGAGGTGAAGCTGTGGATCGAGTAGTCGTCGCCGCAGCCGGCCAGGCCATGGCCCAGCACCAGCAGCGCCTCCTTGGCCACGTCGAGCACCCGGCGGTCCTGCAGCCACGCCTCGGTGGAGAGCGAGACGTCCACCAGGATCGAGACCGCCAGGTCACGGGCCTGGGTGCGGCTGGCCATGTAGAGGCGGTCGCTGGCCTCGCCGGTGGCGGCCAGGTCACAGCGCGAGCGGATCACCGCGTCCATGTCGAGCTCGGCGCCGTCCAGCTGGCCACGCAGGATCTCGCGGCGCGGGCGCAGCGCCTCGAACTCCCGGCGCACCCGGCGGATGCGCCGGCGGGTCGGCTCGTCGGGCTCCCAGTCCTCGCCCTCCTCGCTCTGCACGTCGCTAAGCACCACGCAGTGGTCGGGCAGGTAGGCCTGCTTGCGATGGTTCCACTCGGGGTAGAGGTGCCTGCCCCTGAGGCGGCCGCCGCCGGCCTCGTCGGGGGCCAGGTCGAGGTCGAGCTTGAGCCGCGAGGCGGCCTTCTTGCGGTTGGAGGAGAGCACGATCTCGTCCATCTGGTCCGCCGCCTGGCGCGCCTCCTCCTCTTCCTCGTCGTCCACGTGGCGGTTGAGGTTCACCATCTCCGCCCAGGAGAGCATCTTCTCCATGTTGTTGAGCATCAGCGGGTCGTCGCGGTCAGCCTGGTCCTGCTCACGACGGTCGGCCTGGCGCTTGCCGTGGTCATCCTCCCGGGAGGGGCTGGCACCGGCCGACGCCTCGTCGTCCTCCACGCTCTCGTCCCGGGCGGCGTCGCGGGTGCCCAGAGTGACCGCCTGGCCCCACAGCGGCACCGGCAGCGGCGGACGATAACCGCGCGGGGCGCGGAACTCCTCCAGCGGGAAGTCGCTCTCGCGGATGGCGCACTGCATGGCGACGGCCCAGGGCGCCTCGGGGTCGGGGGCGCCCAGCTCGGCACACAGCGCCGCCTCCAGGGCCGCCTCCATGGGCGGCAGCCCCTTGCGCCGGGGACGCAGGGCGAGCAGCTCGCCGCCCAGACGCACGTAGCGCTCGGCGAGGCCGGGGAAGCGCGCCAGGGCGGCCCGGGCGGTGCGCCGCGCCTCGCGCAGGCGGGCCAGGTCGGCCTGCAGGGGGTCGGCCGGCAGCTCGACGGGGCGCGCCTCGGCCAGGTAGGCGGTCAGCCACAGGTAGAGGTCGCGGTTGAGTGCGGCGTCCGGGTACAGGGCCAGGCGCGGGGGCAGCAGCAGGTGTTCCTCGTCGCGACGGGCCTGGTCCAGCGCCTCCTCGTCGAGGCCCAGGCGCTGGCGCAGGCTGAGGCGGTGCCGCGAGGCACGCCGGGCGATGGCGGCCACCTCGAGGCCGGGTTCGCCGCCGCCGGCGCGGAAGAAGACGCCGAGCATGGGGCGCAGGCTCTCCAGGCTGACCGCCGCCTCGGGGTGGTCGGGGTAGCTCGCCGCCCCGGAGGCCCAGCGGTGCCAAAAGCGGCCGACGGTCTCCTCGACCTCAAGAAAGTCCAGCATGATCGTTCCTCAACCAAAGGTGGCCTGGATCGCCTCCATCAGCCCCTCCTGGACGTCGGCGTCGTCGGAGAGCGGCTCCACCAGGGTGGCGCGGGCCGCCTCGCGGATCGGCATGCCGGCGGCGATCAGGGTGGCGCAGTAGACCAGCAGGCGAGTGGAGACGCCCTCTTCCAGGTCCTGGCCCTTCATGGCGCGCAGGCTCGCCGCCAGGTTGACCAGGGCGCTGCAGCGCTCGGGGTCGAGGCCGCTCTCGCGGGCCACGATGTCGCGCTCCACCCTGGGCGGCGGGAAGTCGAAGGACATCGCCACGAAGCGCTGGCGGGTGCTCGGCTTCAGGGACTTGAGGATATGCTGGTAGCCGGGGTTGTAGGAGACCACCAGCATGAAGTCGTCGGGCGCCTCGAGCAGCTCGCCGGTGCGCTCCAGGGGCAGCAGGCGGCGGTCGTCGGTGAGCGGGTGCAGCACCACGGTGACGTCCTTGCGGGCCTCCACCACCTCGTCCAGGTAGCAGATGCCCCCCTCGCGCACGGCACGGGTCAGCGGGCCATCCACCCAGCGCGTCTCGCCGCCCTGCAGCAGGTAGCGCCCGGTGAGGTCGGCGGCGGTGAGGTCGTCGTGGCAGGAGACGGTGAACAGCGGCTTGCCGAGCTTCGCCGCCATATGGCTGACGAAGCGGGTCTTGCCGCAGCCGGTGGGCCCCTTGAGCAGCAGCGGTAGGCGCTGGGTGTAGGCGTGCTCGAACATCGCGCACTCGTTGCCCACGCTCTCGTAGTAGGGAATCTCCTGGTCGGCCGACTGGGCGGCCACGGTGGCTAGGGACATGGGGAGTCTCCCGTCAGGGTCAATCGAGGAGGGCCCCGTACGGGGCCCTCGGCAGGTCAGGCGCGCTCGGGGCCTGCGGTCAGCTGGGTACCGCCCGCGGGAACCTGCTCACGGGCAGGGCCGAAGAAGGCGTAGAGCAGCAGGACGGCGCCGATGGCCACGGCCACGCCGGAGCCCAGGCGCATGCCGTAGAACAGCAGCAGCTGGTCCTGCACCTCCATGAAGTTCATGCCCAGCACGCGCTGCAGGTGGGTCTGGACGACGCCGGCGAAGGTCAGGGTGAAGGTCATGAAGGCCATGGCGCCGGTCATGATCCAGAAGCCCCACATGTTCATCACCTGGTTGTAGGGCTGCACACGGCGCAGCTGCGGCATGGCGAAGGTGATGATGCCCAGCAGCAGCATCACGTAGGCGCCATAGAAGGCCAGGTGGCCGTGGGCCGCGGTGACCTGGGTGCCGTGGCTGTAGTAGTTGACCCAGTGCAGGGTGTGCAGGAAGCCCCATACGCCGGCCCCGAAGAAGGCCATGGTCGGGCACCCCAGGGACCACAGCATGGCGGCCTTGTTGGGGTGGTTGCGGCTGCCCTTCCAGAACATGGTGAAGGCGAACACCACCATGGCGAAGAAGGGGATCACCTCCAGGGTGGAGAAGATGCTGCCGATGGGCTGCCAGTAGCTCGGTGCGCCGATCCAGTAGTAGTGGTGGCCGGTCCCCAGCAGGCCGGAGAACAGCGACAGGCCGACGATGACGTAGAGCCACTTCTCGATCACCTCGCGGTCGACGCCGGTCATCTTGATCAGCAGGTAGCCGAGCAGGGAGGCCATGATCAGCTCCCATACGCCCTCGACCCAGAGGTGCACCACCCACCACCAGTAGAGCTTGTCCACGGCGAGGTTGGAGGGGTTGTAGAAGGCGAACAGCCAGAACACGGCGGCCAGCCACAGGCCCAGCATCAGCACCAGGTTGATGGCGGTCTTGCGCCCCTTGAGCAGGGTCATGCTTGCGTTGAACAGGAACATCAGGAAGGAGATGGTGATCAGCACCTTGACCCAGAAGGGCTGCTCGAGGAACTCGCGGCCCTCGTGGATCCCGAACTGGTAGCCGACCAGCGCCGCGGCGCCGGCAAAGGCGAAGATCGCCAGCTGGATGTAGGCGATGGTGGGGCTGTGGATCTCCTGCTCGGCCTCTTCCGGCATCAGGTAGTAGGTGGCACCCATGAAGCCGAGCAGCAGCCACACGATCAGCAAGTTGGTGTGGCTCACCCGCATGATGTTGAAGGGCATCAGCTCGGCCATGAAGTTCGGCCAGACGTAGACGGAGGCGGCCAGCAGTCCGAAGACGATCTGCAGGGCGAAGAGCGCCATGGCCACCATGAAGAATGGCAGGGCCACCTTCTGGGTTTCGTATTTCATCGGTGTCGTTCTCCTTGATTCATCCCGGTCCGGCGATCCGGCGTTCCGGCGAAACGGCGTTCAGGCGGCTCAGCCCGCGGGTGTCGGCGGCCAGTCCTGGTCGTCGATGCCGTCGGTCCACTCGAGGAAGTCGATCAGCGCGTTCATCTCCTCGTCGCTGAAGTCGTAGGCTGGCATCTGGCGACGCCCCTGGGTGCCCAGCGGCTGGGCGCGGATCCAGGCGGCGAGGCCGGCGCGTGCCGCCTCGGGGTTCTGGTGGCCGCCATAGCGCTCCCAGACGTTGCCCAGCTCCGGCGCGAAGTAGGCGCCCTCACCCATGATGCTGTGGCAGTTGATGCACATGTTCTTTTCCCAGATGTGCTTGCCCTGCACGACCGACTCGGTGAGTCCCTCCTTGTCGGTGGACTTATTGACCATGTACCAGTGGCTGTGCGCCGTCAGGGCGGTGAACAGCAGAAAGAAGAACAGCGACCCGCCATAGAAGATATTGCGGGCCGCCGACTTGGTGAGACCGTCGGCCATGAACCTTTCCCCCTTGCTCGTCTGGCAGGCGCGTCGCCGTAAGGGCGGATGGCGCCTGGCGTTTCCTTAATATGCATTGCTGATGCATGTTAAGCGTAGCAGAAGAGGGTGGCTCGGGGCTTTGACGCCGGTCAAAGAGTGCAGGAAGGAAGGAAGAGTGGGGCGATGATTCGTCGGGAATCACCGCCCGCATGCCGGCGTCCTGCCGGGAAGGCTAGCACAGGGCGGCTCAGTGGCCGAGGATCTGGCTCAGGAAGAGCTGGGTGCGCTCCGACTCGGGGTGGTTGAAGAAGCGCTCGGGCGGGGCCTGTTCGATGATCTGCCCCTGGTCCATGAAGATCACCCGATCGGCGACGGTCTTGGCGAAGCCCATCTCGTGGGTGACGCAGAGCATGGTCATGCCCTCGCGGGCCAGCTCGATCATCACGTCCAGCACCTCCTTGATCATCTCCGGGTCCAGCGCCGAGGTCGGCTCGTCGAAGAGCATTACCTCGGGCTGCATGCACAGCGCCCGGGCGATGGCCACCCGCTGCTGCTGGCCGCCGGAGAGCTGCCCCGGGTACTTGTGCACCTGGTCGGCGATCTGCACCCGCTCGAGGAACTCCATGGCGGTGGCCTCGGCCCCGCGGCGCGGCTTCTTCTGCACCCAGGTCTGGGCGATGCAGCAGTTGTCGAGCACCGTCAGGTGGGGGAAGAGGTTGAAGTGCTGGAACACCATGCCGACGTTGCGGCGGATCTGCTCGATGCGCTTGACGTCCTGGGTCATGGCCACGCCGTTGACCACGATGCGCCCCTCCTGATGCGCCTCGAGGTGGTTGATGCAGCGGATCAGGGTCGACTTGCCCGACCCCGAGGGGCCGCAGATCACGATCCGCTCCCCCTGCGCGACCGTCAGATCGATGTCGCGCAGCACGTGGAAGTCGCCGTACCACTTGTTGAGCCCGGTGATCTCGATCATCGGCGAGTCGGCCCGGGCGGCGGTTGCCTGGTTCATGTGGAAGTCCCGTGATGGTTGGTCAGTTGCGATGGCCGGTGTGCAGGCGCCGCTCGATGTACTGGCTGTAGCGCGACATGCTGAAGCAGAACACCCAGAACACCAGGGCGGCGAAGACGTAGCCCTCGGTGGCGAAGCCCAGCCAGTTGCTGTCGGTGAGGCCCGCGCGGATGATCGCCAGCAGGTCGAACAGGCCGATGATCAGCACCAGGGAGGTGTCCTTGAACAGCGCGATGAAGGTGTTGACGATGCCGGGAATCACCAGCTTGAGCGCCTGGGGCAGCACGATCAGCGCCATGCGCTGCCAGTAGCCCATGCCCAGCGCCTTGGCGGCCTCCTCCTGGCCGCGGGGGATCGCCTGCAGGCCGCCACGCACCACCTCGGCCATGTAGGCGCTCCAGAACAGCATGATGCCCACCAGGGCACGCAGCAGCTTGTCGAACTCCACCTGGGTGGGCACGAACAGCGGCAGCATCACCGAGGCCATGAACAGCACGGTGATCAGCGGCACGCCGCGCCAGAACTCGATGAACACCACGCTGAAGCCGCGCACCAGCGGCATCTGGGAGCGCCGCCCCAGGGCCAGCACCACCCCGATGGGCAGCGAGCCGACGATGCCCACGGTGGCGATGGTCAGGGTCAGCATCACCCCGCCCCAGTCGCGGGTGGGCACGTGGGCAAGGCCGAAGCTGCCGCCCACCAGCAGGAAGAAGGCCACCACGGGGAAGATCACCAGGGCGACCAGCACCGCCCAGCGCTTGGCGGGCAGCCGCGGGATGGCCAACCAGGCCACCAGCGCGGCCATCAGCAGGAACACCAGGTCCACCCGCCAGCGCTCGGCCTCGGGGTAGAAGCCATAGACGATGGACTCGAAGCGGGCGCCGATGAACACCCAGCAGGCCCCCTCGCCGCTGCACGCCTCGCGGGAGTCGCCCAGCCAGTCGGCCTGGAACACCGCCCACTGCAGCGCCGGCCACAGCAGCCAGGCCAGCAGCCCCAGGGTGACCAGGGTGACCGCCCCGTTGAGCGGGGTATCGAAGAGGTTGGCGCGCAGCCAGCCCATGGCGCCCCGCCTCAGGTCGGGCGGGCGCCGCTGGGCAATCATCTCGGTTCGGGTCGATGCCATGTCACCGCTCCTTGAGCAGGGTGCGCGCGTTGTAGAGGTTCATCAGCGCGGACACCACCAGGTTGATCAGCAGGTAGACGGCCATGGTCATGGCCACGATCTCGATCGCCTGGCCGGTCTGGTTCAACGCCGTGCCGGAGAACACCGCCACCAGGTCGGGGTAGCCGATGGCCGTGGCCAGCGACGAGTTCTTGATCAGGTTGAGGTGCTGGCTGGTGAGCTGCGGCACGATCACCCGCATCGCCTGGGGGATCACCACCTTGCGCAGGATGATGCCGGCGGGCAGGCTCAGCGCCTTGGCCGCCTCCACCTGCCCCTGGGGCACCGACTGGATGCCCGAGCGCACGATCTCGGCGATGAAGGAGGCGGTATAGATGGAGAGCGCCAGCCACAGCGCCATCAGCTCGGGGATCACGGTGATCCCGCCCTGGAAGTTGAAGCCCTTGAGCGCCGGGATGGACCAGTCGAGCGGCATCCCGGTGACCAGGAAGGCCGCCGCCGGCAGGCCGATCAGCAGCAGGGCCCCCAGCTTGAACACCGGCAGCGCCTGCCCGGTCGCCGCCTGGCGGCGCCTGGCGAAGCGCACCAGCCACCAGGTGGCGGCGATGGCCACCAGCAGCGCCAGGGGCGTGGCGGCGAAGCCCGGCTGCGCCTGGGGGTCGGGCAGCACCAGGCCGCGCACGTTGAGAAACACCACCTCCATCAGGGAGAGGCTCTCGCGCGGGCTGGGCAGTGCCTGGAGCACGGCGAAGTACCAGAACAGGATCTGCACCAGCAGCGGGATGTTGCGGAAGATCTCCACATAGGCGGTGGCCAGCCGGGCCAGCAGCCAGTTGGGCGACAGCCGGGCGATGCCCACCAGGAAGCCGATCAGGGTGGCCGCCACGATGCCCATGGCGGAGACCAGCAGGGTATTGAGCAACCCCACCAGGAAGGTGCGGCCGTAGGTGCTGTCGCCGGAGTAGGCGATCAGCGTCTGGGGAATGGAGAAGCCGGCGCGCTCGTTGAGGAAGCCGAAGCCGGTGGTGATGCCCCGGGCCTCCAGGTTGGCCAGGGTGTTGGCGACGATCATGACGATGAAGGCCACCAGCGCCAGCAGCAGGATGCCCTGCACCAGCAGGGCACGGAAGGCGGGGTCGCGCCACAGCGGCCCCCGCTCCCGTGAGGAAGAACGCAGCATGTCGAAACCTCGTGGACCTACCCAGGGAGGCACCGCGCGGCCAGGCCGCGCGGTACCGTCTCGCGTTCAGGAGTCGGGAGGCCTCAGCGCACCGGCGGCGCGTAGAGGATGCCGCCCTCGTTCCACAGGGCGTTCATGCCGCGGCTGATCTGCATCGGCGAGTCCTCGCCCACGGTGGCGGCGAACACCTCGCCGTAGTTGCCCACGTGGTTGATGATGTTGTAGGCCCAGTCATTGCCGATGCCCAGCTGCTCGCCATAGTTGCCGTCCACGCCCAGCAGGCGAGCCACCTGGGGGTTGGGGGCGTCCTCGCGCATCTCATCGACGTTCCCGGAGGTCACGCCCAGCTCCTCGGCGTTGACCATGGCGAAGATCGACCACTGCACGATATCGAACCACTGGTCGTCACCCTGGCGCACCACGGGGCCCAGCGGCTCCTTGGAGATCAGCGTCTCGAGGATCTCGACGCTGTCCGGCTCCGGCAGCTGCAGGCGCAGGGCGCTGAGCTGGGAGGTATCGGAGGTCAGGATGTCGCAGCGGCCGCTGGCGAAGCCCTGGGCGGTCTGGTCGGGGGTATCGAAGGTGACGGTCCGGATCTCGATGCCCCGGGAGGGGAAGTAGTCGGCCAGGTTGAGCTCATGGGTGGTGCCGGACTGGATGCAGATGGAGGCGCCGTCGAACTGGTCGGGGCTCTCCACGCCCAGGTCCTTGGCCACCATGAAGCCCTGGCCGTCGTAGAAGGTGGTGGCGGTGAAGTTGAGCCCCAGCGAGTTGTCGCGGGTGGCGGTCCAGGTGGTGTTACGCGACAGCACGTCGATCTCGCCGGACTGCAGGGCGGTGAAGCGCTCCTTGGCGGTCAGCGGGGTGAAGGAGACCGCCTCCGGGTCGCCCAGCACGGCGGCGGCGATGCCGCGACAGGTCTCCACGTCCAGCCCCTGCCAGGTGCCGTTCTCGTCGGGAGAGGAGAAGCCGGAGAGGCCGACGTTGACCCCGCAGCGCAGCTCGCCCCGCTCCTTGACCTCGTCCAGGGTGGCGGCGGAGGCCTGGGCGGAGAGCCCCAGGCCGAGGGCCAGGGCAGGAAGGGACCACAGCATCTTGTTGTTGTAACGCATGAAAGACTCCCGGTCTGTTGGATCATCAGCTGCCGATGCAGCAGCCTCGAACCTAGCAGAGCCGGGAGTCCCGTCGCCAACAAGGCAATTAAACGCTTGTCCTACATCCTGCGCCATCCAGGCGCCACGATCACTTCTCGGTGATGTCCTCGATCCAGGTCAGCGCCGCGACGCCGCGGGGCAGGCCCAGGGTGGGGATGGAGAGCATGGCGACCTGCTTCAGGGCCTCGGCGGACTCCCCCTCCTCCAGGGCGCGGCGGGCATGGGAGTGAACCGCGCCCTCGGAGCGCGCCCCCACCGCCAGGGCCAGCTTGACCAAGCGCCGGGTGCGGGCGTCCAGCGGACCACTCTCGGCCACGGCGCGGCCAAGCTCGGCATAGGCGTCCCACACCTCGGGATAGTGCTCGGCCACCTGGCCAGCGCCGGAAGGGAGATCCTGTTTCGACATGCCATGTTCCTTCTGAGAATGAGTGTGGCCACAGTATAGGCCAGACCCCCGGCCCGTCGTCACGCCAGCCAGGAGAGCGCGCTCTTGGTGATAGCCGCCCCCAGCATGTAGAGGAACACCAGCACCGCCGCCACCGCGGCCGCACCCCGCACCGCCGGGGTGCGCCCGCGCTTGATGGCCAGGGTGCCCAGGCCGATGTAGGCGAGCAGGGCGATCAGCTTGGCGGCGAGCCAGGGGTGCTGGTGGGGCCACAGCGAGAGCATCACCATCAGCACCACGCCCAGGGTCAGCAGCAGGGTATCGATGACATGGGGGGCGATCCTCACCCAGCGCGCCTTCAGCACCTCGGCATCGCACACCGACCAGATGGCACGCAGGATGAAGAACAGCAGGCTCAGGGTCGCGGCGGTGATGTGCAGGTGCTTGATCAGCAGGTAGTGTTCCATGGGCGAGGCTCCGGGTACGTGGCTATCCGTCCTTGCCGTCGGCACGGGGCGACAGCAGCGGCCCCGTATAGTGGAACAGGAAGACGCCGTAGGCCAGGCACCAGAAGATGATCCCCAGATTGTAGGTCCAGTGGGTGATCTGCGGGAAGAGCGCCAGCACCGGCGAGCGCAGCAGGGCCGCGGCCACCATCAGCGCGAGGGCCACGCCGATCCCCGGCAGGGTGCGGATGGGACGCGCGGTGTGGCCCAGCGACACCCGCGCCATCATCGACAGCATCATGGTGCCCATGCCGCCGATGGTCAGGGCGTGCAGGGCGGCGTCCGCACGGCTGCCGGCGAGCAGCGCCAGGGCCCACATCACCAGGCCCACCGGGATGAAGGCATAGCTCAGGTGCAGGCCCCACAGCAGCGGCTCGCGCCAGCTGTGCTGCCCGCCCCAGCGCGCGAAGCGCACCAGGTTGGCCAGCGCGGCGAGCCCCATCAGGCCGGCCAGCAGCGCGGGAGGCAGCGCCACGCCCAGGGCGACGAGCAGCTGGCCCAGCACCACCGCCATCACGCTGCCCAGGCTCGCATACTCGAGGGCCGCGATCGCCGGCTTGCGGGTCAGCCCCAGGCGTTTGGCGGTGAACATGGCGATCACCCGGCCGCCCACCACCACCATCAGCAGGGTGATCAGCAGCACCGCCAGGTGCGCGGCCGGGCGGATCAGCTCGGCCTTGCCGGTGAGCACCCCCAGGTGCATCAGCAGGTTGGCCAGGGTCAGCAGCCCCAGGGCCGGCAGGAAGACCAGGTTGCGCCAGCGCTTGGCGCGGATCACCAGGCTCGCCATCACCGCCGCCACCAGCGGTAGGAAGGCGAGGTCGATGGCCGCCACCAGAGCGCCCGGCAGCCCCAGAGGGAATGCCATCAGCACGCGTGCCGCCAGCCACAGGGCGACCAGACCCAGCAGCGGCCCGCCCTTGAGGCTGGCAAGCCCGGTCCAGTTCTGCACCGCGGTGAGCAGGAAGCCCGCCACCACGGCGGTGGCGAAGCCGAACAGCATCTCGTGCTGGTGCCAGAACATCAGCCCGCCCTGGGGACGCAGCAGGATATCGCCGTGCCAGAAGGCGAACCACACCATCAGGGAGAGGATGCTGAACAGCGCGGCGAGCAGGAAGAAGGGGCGAAAGGCCAGGCGCGCCACCGCGAGCTGGGTCGGCGCGAAGGCGGTCTGGCTGGTGCGGGAGGAGGACATGTCGCGATACCCGTATGAGACGCTTGGATGATGTCATTGTGCGCCTGCGAGCCCGCGACTTCCATGACAGGTATCAAGAATGCTTCTTATGACAAGAGCCGTTCAATCCTGTCGCGAGCGAAGAGAGGCTGACCGCCGCCGGAGCGGAGCAACCGGAGTTGACTGGCAGCTCAATGAGGATTTGACCGGGCCGGCGTTCCGGCACCGCCGGTGGCCAGGATATCGAGCGCAGCAAGGAATGACGGCTTTTCGACTCAGTGGCTGGTGCCCTCCTCGTACCGCGTCTTGTTCCAGACGTTGTACTTGCCGGAAGGCTTGCTCATCGGGATGCGCTTCTCCTCCTCGAGGGTCTCGGCGTCGTAGACGATCACCGCGCCGTCGTCTTCCCACAGGCTGAGCAGCAGCTTCTCGCCGTAGCGGTCGAACTCCACGTGGGCGGCGGTCCTGCCGGGCTCGGGAATCAGCGTCTCGACGATCTCGAGGCTCTGCTTGTCGATGACGTGCACCCGGTCGCGGTTGGGGCCGAAGAAGACGTCGGCCCAGACGTAGGGCGAGTTGGCGTGGCTGCGCATGAAGAAGCCCGGGCCGTCGGTCTCAAGCGTCTTGATCACCTCCCAGCTGGTCATGTCGATGATCGACACCGCCGCCCGGGTGAGGTGGGGCGTGGCCATCACCCGGCGCCCCTGATACTCCCAGGTGATGCCGGAGCCCAGGTGGGGCATCCCCTCCAGGGGCAGGTCGGCCACCTTCTCGCCACTGTCCAGGTCGACCACCATGCCGCCCTCTCCGCCCCGCGAGGCGCCGATGACGTGCTGGTAGTCGAGGTCGAAGAAGAAGTCGTCGAGGTAGTCCGGCACCGGGATGCGCCGCACCCGGAAGTTGGGCGTGTCATGGCTGCGCCTCGGCGCCAGCGGGGTGGCCATGTGGCCGGTGGAAACCACCGGTTCGGTGGGCAGCGGCCAGGGGATCTCCCACACCTCCTCGATATCCTTGAGGGCGGCGATGAAGCTGCCCCGCGGCGGGGCGGCGTAGACGGCACTGACCCGCGAGCTCTGGCCATTCTCCCCCACCGCCGGATAGACCTTCATCAGGTCGAGATTGTGGGCATCGAACAGCACCAGGCTGTGCGGCAGGTAGTTGGCGGCCATCACGTAGCGGCCATCGGCGGAGACGGCGATGTTGCGCATGTTGATGCCGGCGCGCACCTCGGCCACCACCTCCATGTTGTAGATGTCGTACTTGGTGATCCAGCCATCCCGGGAGCCGAAGAAGACATGGCGCCCGTCGGGGGTGTACTTGGGCCCGCCGTGCAGGGCGTAGCGGGTGGCGAAGCGGCGGATCGGCGTGAAGGTGTCGCCGTCGAGCAGGGTCGCGTGGTGGTCGCCGGTCTCCACCACGATGAAGAGGTTGAGCGGGTCGGCGTCGAAGCGCGGCGCGTCGGGCAGCGTTCCGTCGGGATGGTGCACCACCTGGCTGGCCAGGATCTCGTCTTGCCCCCAGCGGGGCTCCACCTCGGGCTCGCGGTAGATCCACTCGGCCAGGGAGGCGATCTGGTCATCCTCCAGCTGTGCGGCGAAGCCCGGCATCTGGCTGGCCGCGCGGCCGTCACGGATCACCGCCTCGGCGGCGGCCGGCTTGAGGCGCGACAGGTTGCCCGGCAGCAGCGCCGGGCCGAGGCCTCCCAGGCGATCCTCGCCGTGACAAGCGGCGCAGTGGGTCCGGTAGAGCGCCTCGGTCTCCGTCTCGGCCGAGACGGCGACGGGCAGCAGCGCCAGGGCGGCGGTCAACAGCAGGGGCAGAAGGCGCAATGAGATGGCAAGTCTCGTGTCAGCCATCACAGGGCCACCCGCGCCAGGGCCTCGCCCTCGATAAAGGCCGCCTCCTCCGCCACCGGCTGGGCCAGGGTGTCGGCCAGGCGCACCACCTCGCCCACCACGATCAGGGTGGGCGGACGCAGCTCCTCTCTTTCGATGGTCTCGACCAGCTCCCCCAGGCAGGTGATGACGCGGCGCTGCTCGGGGGTGGTGCCACGCTCCACCAGCGCCACCGGATGGTCCGCGGGCAGCCCGTGGCGCTGCAGCTCGCGGCGGATCCGCTCGGCGTTGGCCAGGCCCATGTAGAACACCGTGGTCTGGTGCGGGGCCGCCAGCGAGGCCCAGTTGAGGGCCAGGTCGCCATCCCCCTTGCAGTGGCCGGTGACGAAGGTGACGCTCTGGGCATGGTCGCGATGGGTCAGCGGGAAGCCGCCGTAGGCGGCGCACCCCTGGGCGGAGGTGATGCCCGGCACCACGCGGAAGCCCACGCCATGCTCGATCAGCACCTCGGCCTCCTCGCCGCCGCGACCAAAGATGTAGGGATCACCGCCCTTGAGGCGCACCACGCGGCGGCCCTCGCGGGCAAGGCGCACGAGCAGGGCGTTGGTCTCGTCCTGGGTCAGGGCGTGGCAGCGTGAGGCCTTGCCCACGTAGAAGCGCCGGGCCCGGGGGCTGGCCAGGGCCAGCACCTCGCGAGAGACCAGCCGGTCGTAGACCAGGCAGTCGGCCTGCTCGATCAGCGACAGGGCACGCAGGGTCAGAAGGCCCGGGTCGCCGGGGCCGGCGCCGATGATGGCCACCTCGCCGCGGGCCAGGGGGGCCTCGGCCAGGTCATAGGAAACGCGGTGTGACGGCATGGTGATACTCCTCGCAGGCCTCAGCGGATCTCGACGGCCTGGATGGCCTCATGGGGTGGGGAGGAATAGGGGGCGGAGAGTCGGCGCTCGCCACCCTCGGTGACGCCGATCTCGGCATTGGTCAGGTAGCAGCCGGGATCCTCCTCCCAGGGATCGCCGGAGACCTTCCAGGCGCGCACCCGGGTGTTGCCGTTGCAGATCGGCAGGTAGCGACACTCGGCGCAGCGCCCCTTGAGGGGCCGCGGGCGCTGGCGGAAGCCGACCATCAGCGGGTCGGTGGTATCGCGCCAGATCGCCGAGAAGGGACGTTCGCGCACGCTGCCCAGGTCGTGGTCCCACCAGAAGGTGTCCGGGTGCACGTGACCCAGGTTGTCGATGTTGGCGATATGCTCGCCGGAGGCGTTGCCCCCCCAGTGGCACAGGCGCCGCTCCAGGGCCTCGGCCTGGTCGGGGAAGTGCTCCCTCGCCCACATCAGCAGGAAGGGGCCGTCGGCGTCGTTGTTGCCGGTGACGTACTCGCGCTCCACGCCACGCGAGAGCTCGTCGCGGCAGTGGTCGAAGAGCCGGGTCATGGCATCGCGGGTCATCTGGTGCCAGGCGTCCTGCTTGCTGTGGCGCCGGCCGCGGCCACCGTAGTTGAGGTGCGAGAGGTAGAACTTGTCGACGTCGTGCTCGTCGAGCAGGGCCAGGATGTCGCCGAGCTGCTCGTAGTTCTCGCGGGTCAGGGTGAAGCGCAGGCCCACCTTGATGCCGCGCTCCTTGCACAGCTTTACCGCATGCATGGACTCGCGGAAGGCGCCCTTCCGCTGGCGGATGACGTCGTGGGTGGCCTCGAGGCCATCGATGCTGATGCCCACGTAGTCGTAGCCGACGTCGGCGATCTCATCGATGTTGTCCTCGGTGATCAGGGTGCCGTTGGTGGAGAGCCCGGTGTAGATCCCCAGCCCCCGGGAGCGACGCGACAGCTCGAAGATGTCGGCGCGCATCAGCGGCTCGCCCCCGGAGAGGATCAGCGCCGGCACCCGGAAGGCGGCAAGGTCGTCGAGCACCGCGTGGGCCTCGGCGTTGGAGAGCTCGCCGGCGAAGTCGATGTCCGCGGAAGTGGTATAGCAGTGCTTGCAGGTCAGGTTGCAGCGGCGGATCAGGTTCCAGATCACCACCGGTCCGGGTGGCTTACGCGCCTGCACTCTTGTTTCCTGACCCGGGGGGCCCGGCTCCATGAGGGTCTTGATGTAGCGGGTGACACGGAACATGGCGTTCTCCTGACGTGGTTACGCCTGGGCGCGGCGCGCCAGGCGCAGCCCGGTCTTCTTGAGGATGCGCGTGCTGTAGAGGATGCGGTGGTCGCGGCACGCCTCGCCCAGGCGCTCGCGCAGCACCGCGGCCTGGCGCTCGACCTCCTCGCGGCTATGGCCGTGGAGCATGGCGAACAGGTTGTAGGGCCAGTGGGGCAGGTGCCGGGGGCGGCGATAGCAGTGGCTGACGCCCTCGATGGCGGCGACCTCGCGGCCCAGGCGCTCGATCTCGGCGTCGTCGACGTCCCATACCGTCATGCCGTTGGCCACGTAGCCGAGCCGGTAGTGGTTGGGCACCGCGGCGACCCGGCGGATGACGCCGCTCGCCTGCATGGCCCGCATCCGCGCCAGCACCTCGGCGCCGTCGAGGCCCACCTCGCGGCCTACCGTCCCCCAGGGGTCCGGCACCAGCGGCAGGCCCGCCTGGGTGGCCAGCACGATGGCGCGGTCGATGGCATCCAGGCCCTGGGCGTCGCGCTCGGCGCTCGTTCCCGCGGCCGGCGCCGACTGGGTGGCCGGCCTAGACGGGCAGGTGGAGACGGACATGGAACTCCTCCTCCTTGGGCATGTTGTAGACGGGCAGGCCCGTCGCCGCCTCGATGCCGGCGAGGGTCGCCGGGATCGCCTCGGGAGTCTCGGTGGCCAGCACGAACCACATGTTGAGCGCATGCTCGCGGCGGTAGTTGTGGGCCACCTCGGGGAAGGCGTTGACCGCCTCCGTGACCCGCTCATAGTCGGCCTCGGGCACCGCCAGTGCGGCCAGGGTCAGGCCCCCGCCCAGGCGCTCGGCGTGGTACATCGGGCCGAAGCGGCTGAGCACCCCACCCTCGCGCAGGCGCTCCAGGCGATAGAGCAGGTCCCCCTCGGCGATGCCGAGCTCCGCGGCCACCGCCGCATAGGGCCGCGCCACCAGCGGCAGGCCATCCTGCAGGCGGTTGATCAGGCGGCGATCGATGGCGTCGAGTTCCTCCAGGGTCATGTCGCCTCCCCACGCACATAGCGGCCGCCGCACTGGCGATAGGCGTGAGTGCTGAACAGCACGCGGTGCTCCAGGTCGCCCAGGCCCAGGCGCTCGACGATGGCGGCCAGCTCGGCCTCGACCCGCTCGCGGCGGGCGCCATGGATCATGCAGAAGAGGTTGTAGGGCCAATCGGGCAGCCGACGCGGGCGGCGGTAGCAGAGCGTCACCGCGGTCTCGTGGGCCAGGCGGCGGCCCACCTCGACGACGCGGGCGTCGGGCACGTCCCACACCACCATGGCGTTGGCCCGGATGCCCAGGCGGCGATGGCGCACCACCAGCCCCAGGCGCTTGATCATGCCGTCCGCCTGCCAGCGATGCACGCAGGCCATCACCTGGTCCTCGGCCATGCCGGCCTGCTCGGCCAGGGTGCGCCAGGGACGCGGGGTGAGCGGCAGCCCCTGCTCGAGCAGGCCGCGCAGGCGGCGCTCGGCCTTCGGCGAGGGGTCTCGGGCGGCGCCGGTGGCGGCGAACTCCAGGTCGTCGACGGTCTTCATGCGCGCTCCAGCTCGGCCCAGGGAATCGGGAAGGAGAGGTCGATGTGGTAGCCCTCCAGCATCGGCAGGCGCAGGATCGGCACGCCCAGGCGCGCCTCCAGGGCGTCGAGGCGGGCCTCGAGCTCGGCCTCGTCCGGTGCGGTCATCACGAACCACAGGTTGTAGGCGTGTTCGCGGGCATAGTTGTGGTTGACGCCGGGGGCGGCGTTGATGAGCTCTGCGAAGGCATCGCGCTCGGCCTCGGGCACGGCCACGGCGGCCAGCAGGCTGGCCCCGGCCCGGGCATGGTCGAACACCGGTCCCACGCGGCTCAGCACGCCCATCTCCTGCAGGCGCTCGAGGCGCTCGATCACCTCGGCCTCGCTGGTGCCCAGGCGCTCGGCCACGGTGTGGAAGGGGCGGGTGCAGACCGGCAGGCCGCGCTGGTAGCTGTCGATCAGGCGACGGTCCAGCGCATCGAGGGCTTGGTGAATCGGGGCTTGGCAATGCATCGGCACAGCTCACTTGCGGCGGGGTGGCGGCGGGCGCGTGCCCGCCGCCGGGTCCCGATCAGTAGATGTCTTTCTGGGTGTTGATCACGTTGAACTTGCCGGTCGGGGTGACCAGCCGCTCGTCCTTGATCACGTGCTTGAGCTCGCGGGTCTCGTCGTCAACCACCACGATGGCGGAGGTGTCATCCATGGTGTTCCAGACGGAGAACCACACCTCGTCGCCGGCCTGG
This sequence comes from Halomonas shengliensis, assembly GCF_900104135.1. Classification (GTDB taxonomy): domain Bacteria; phylum Pseudomonadota; class Gammaproteobacteria; order Pseudomonadales; family Halomonadaceae; genus Halomonas; species Halomonas shengliensis. The sequence continues at coordinate 442,889 of NZ_FNIV01000002.1, forward strand.
TTGTACTCCGGCTGCACGACGCGCTTGGGCCCTTCGCCCACATCCGCCCACTCGGCGATGGGCAGCACCTCGTAGCCCGCCTCCAGGTCATTGATGTCGTAGACCGCCACGCTCTGGCTGATCGCCTCGTTGGGGTTGAGCGCGGTGTCGACATAGAGGTTGTCGGACTCCGGGTGGGTCTTGATGAACAGCGAGCCGCCGCCCTGGCCCTGCAGGGTGCGCACCACCTGCCAGGCGTTGTCGGGATGCCCTTCCGGGTCGGTGCCGATCAGCTGGATGGTGGCGTCGCCTAGGTGGCTGGTGGCCCATACCGGCCCGAACTCGGGGTCGACGAAGTTGGCGCCACGGCCCGGGTGCGGAATCTTGCCCACGTCGACGATCGCCTCGAGCTCACGCTCCTGGGCGTCGATGACCACGATCTGGTTGGACTCGTTGGCCGCGGTGAGGAAGTAGCGACCCGAGGCGTCCCAGCCGCCGTCGTGCAGGAAGCGTGAGGTGTCGATCTCCACGGTGGAGAGGGCGTCCAGGTTCTCGTAGTTCACCAGGCGGACCTTGCCGGTCTCCTTGATGTTGACGATGAACTCGGGGTGCTGGTGGGAGGCCACGATGGCCGCCACGCGGGGCTCCGGATGGTACTCCTGCTCGCCGACGGTCATCCCGCGGGTGGCCACGATCTTCTTGGGCTCCAGGGTCTGGCCGTCCATGATCACGTACTGGGGCGGCCAGTAGGCGCCGGCGATGGCCAGGTCATCCTCGTAGCCCTCGAACTTGGAGGTCTCGACGGAGCGCGCCTCCATGCCGATCTTGATGGTGGCGACGATGCTCGGATCTTCCATCCACAGGTCGATCATGTCGATCTTGGCGTCGCGACCGATGACGAAGAGGTAGCGACCGGAGGCGGACATGCGCGAGATGTGCACCGCATAGCCGGTGTCGAGGACCTTGACGATCTCCTTGGAGGCGCCGTCGATCAGGGCGATCTGGCCGGCGTCACGCAGGGTGACCGAGAACAGGTTCTCGATGTCCAGGTCGTTCATCTTCTCGGTGGGACGATCCTCGGGGGCGACCAGCACCTCCCAGGTCTCCTTCATGTCGGCCATGCCGAACTCGGGGGGCTGCGGCGGCTCGTGCATGATGTACTTGGCCATCAGCTCGACCTCTTCCGCGGTGAGGTCGCCGGAGGTGCCCCAGTTGGGCATGCCGGCCGGGGAGCCGTAATGGATGAAGGTCTTGAGGTACTCGATGCCACGTTCTTGGGTGATGTCGGTGGTCAGCGGCTTGCCGGTGGCGCCCTTGCGCAGCACGCCGTGGCAGCCGGCGCAACGCTGGAAGTAGATCTCCTTGGCCTTCTCGAATTCGGCCTCGGTCAGGTCCGGTGCCCCGGGGGTGCGCACCACCTTGGCGGAGGCCGGGTCGACGGTGGAGGCCGTGCCCTGATAGGCGGCCTGGGTCTCGTCGAGATCCTTCTTGTCCTCCTGGGCGTGGGCCGCGGAGAGCCCCAGCGCGACGGTGGTCACCGCCACGGCCAGGGGCTTGAGGTACCAGTCTTTCTTCATCATCGTTCCACCTCTGTCATGATCCTTGAGTGCGCTGTCGCCAGGACATGGACGTATCGTTGTTATGCGTCGGGACGACCGGCCGGCCTCACCGGGCCGATGGCCTCCTGCGCAGAGAGTGGCCGAATAACGCGCATAATTCATGCTTCTTTAATGAGCGCCGGACGGTTTTTCGGGTGGACGTTGACCTGTATCAAAGCTCGTCCTCCCTACCCCCAAAGGGAAATTGAGCCTCCCAGGCTTTGCTGCTACCAGGCGGGATGGACACGTTTCGTTGACGCCAATCAATGCGCCCGGCGGCACCGGCGGCGACACTCTCGCCAGCCCCCGACAACGGAGTCGCCATGCTGCCGCCTGTCCTTCTTCGCCTGCTGCTGCCCCTTGCGATCGGTGCCCTGCCGCTGGCCGCCGGCGCCGAGCCGTCGCTCCCGGCCGAGCGCGAGTCCGAGCTCGAGACGCTGCTCTACCAGGACTGCGGCTCCTGCCACGGCATGACCCTGCGCGGCGGCCTGGGCCCCGCACTGCCGCAGTCGCGCATGAACGCCTACAGCCGCGATGGCCTGGCCGCGCTGATCCTCCATGGCGTCGAGGGCACGGCCATGCCGGGCTGGGAGGGGCTGCTGACCGAACAGGAGGCCCGCTGGCTCGCCGACCATCTGCAGAACGACACCCCCCTGGATGAGTGACGTCCTTCCCGATCACAAGGAGTGGCCATGATCGCCCCTGCCCTTCGCAAGCCCCTCGCCGCCCTCTCCCTCGCCGCCCTGGTGGCCGGCTGCCAGGCGACCCCGACCACCGAGCTGCGTGGCACCGGCGACCTCGGTGTGGTGGTGGAGCGTGCCACCGGCAGCCTGGCGGTGGTGGACACCAGCGAGCGCCGCATCCTCGACCGGGTGGAGGGGCTGGGGGATCTCTCCCACGCCTCGGTCAAGTTCTCCCGCGACGCCCGCTACGCCTTCGTCTTCGGCCGCGACGGCGGGCTGAGCCGGGTCGACCTGCTCAGCGGCGAGATCACCCATCGGGTGATGCAGTCCGGCAACAGCATCGGCGGCGCCGTCTCCCAGGATGGCGCCCTGGTGGCGGTGGCCAACTACGAGCCGGGCGGCGTGAAGCTCTTCGACAGCGAGACCCTGGAGGAGGTGGCCGACATTCCCGCCACCTACCGGGACGCGGCAGGCGAGACGCGGCGCTCCAAGGTGGTGGGCCTGGTGGATGCCCCCGGCAACCGCTTCGTCTACAGCCTGTTCGAGGCCGGCGAGATCCACCTGGTCGACATGAACGGCGACACCCCCGAGCTGACGCGCTTCACCGATATCGGCGAGGAGCCCTACGACGCCCTGATCGGCCCCAACGGGCGCTACTACATCGCCGGGCTGTTCGGCGAGGATGGGCTGGCGCTGCTCGACCTGTGGCATCCCGAGGCGGGGGTGCAGCGCATCCTCCCCGACTACGGCCGCGGCGAGGAGCGCCTGCCGGTCTACAAGATGCCCCACCTGGAGGGCTGGACCCTGGCCGGCGACGAGGCCTGGCTGCCGGCGGTGGGCCGCCACGAGGTGCTGATCGCCGACGCCGACGACTGGTCGCTGAAGGATCGCCTCCCGGTCCACGGCCAGCCGATCTTCGTGATGCGCCGCCCCGACGAACGCCAGGTGTGGGTCAACTTCGCCCACCCGGACAACGACGTGGTGCAGGTGATCGACACCGAGTCCCGCGAGATCGTCGCCACCCTGGAGCCGGGCGAGGCGGTGCTGCACATGGAGTTCACCCCCAAGGGGGAGCAGGCCTGGGTCTCGGCCCGGGACAGCGACCGGGTGGTGGTCTATGACACCCGCACCCTGGAGGAGGTCGCCCGGCTCGACAGCGAGTCGCCCAGCGGCATCTTCTTTACCGACCGGGCCCACCGTATCGGGCTGTGAGTGAGGGGGCTCGGCCCCCTCTACGACCTGTCACTGACGCCCTCACTGATGCGAGTCATTAGCGACTAGCGCCGCACGTGCAGCGGCACCGCGGAGTAGCCGCCGGCGGGGTAGAGGGCGCGCACCGCGGGGCGCCCCGGCAGCAGCGCGATATCGACGCTGGCGTCGAGCAGCGCGTCCATGAAATCGTGAAGCTCCATGCGCGCCAGGGGCGCCCCGGGGCAGACGTGGATGCCGGCCCCGTAGAGCAGGTTGTCCTTGGGGTCGCGATCCAGGCGCACCTCGTCGGGGTCGCCGAACACCGCCTCGTCGCGGTTGGCCGAGCCCCACAGCAGCGTCAGGCGTTCGCCCGCAGCGAGGCGGCGGCCACCGATCTCCACCGGCCGGGTAACGACGCGCCGGTTGGACATCAGCGGCGCATCGAGGCGCAGGATCTCGTCGATGGCCGCGGGCAGCAGGCGGCGATCGGCACGCAGCCGCCCCTGCAGCTCCGGGTTCGCCGCCAGGTAGCGCGCCAGGATGCCGATGCTCGCCGAGATGGTGCCGAGCTCCCCCACCGTCCAGTTGCGCAGGATGCTGACGATCTCCTCGTCGGCGAGCGCGCGCCCCTCGACGGTCTCGTTCATGATCCGGGTGGTGACGTCGTCCGGCGCGGCGTCGCCGGCCGCGCGGCGGCTGGCCAATTGCTCGTGGATCACGCCGTCGAACTCCAGCGCCAGCTCGCCCAGCGCCTCGCGGTCCTGGGCCAGGGTGGCGGCCTGCTGGCGCTTCACCCAGGCGCGCAGCGGCTCGTGGAGCGTGGCGGGCCAGCCCATGAAGGCACACTGGATCTCCAGGGCGAAGTCCTGGCCCATCTCGGCCATCGCCTCCACCTCGCCATCGGCGGGCAGCCGATCGACCACGGCCCCGGCGATGGCGCGGCAGCGCGGGGCGAACTCGGCCATGGCGGCAGGACCGAAGTAGGGCTCGATGAGGCGCCGGAAGCGGGTGTGCTCGGGGGGATCCATGGCGTTGGGCACCGAGAGGTGGCGGCTCGCCGCGTTGCTGAAGGTCACGTGATCCTCGAGCACGCGCCTCACGTCCGCGTGGCGCAGCAGCGACCACTGCAGGTAGTCGCTGAAGGCTACCGGGCAGCGGCCACGCATCTCGTCATAGGCGGCGATCTGGTCGTCGAGCACCTCCTCGGCACGCGGGTCCCAGTCCTGCTGGTGCGTATCGCTCATGTCATCTCCTCGCATGGGGTGAGAAACGCGGCAAGCAGACCACGAAGCCGCCCCGCCGCGCATTGACTCAGGTCAGCGCGGCCCGTTGGCGACTCAGGGCAGGTCGGGCCAGCCGGGCAGGTGGAACTCCTCCTGCAGGTGGCGCAGCTCCGGCTGGTGCAGCTCGGCGATGCGCCGGGCCAGCTCCGCCCCGCGCGCCAGCAGGTGCACCTCGATGCGGCGGCGATCGCCGCGACTCGGGCGCCGCTCCACCAACCCCAGCTGCTCGCAGCGATTCACCAGCGCCACGGTGCCGTGGTGCTTGGCCTGGAGCCGCTCGGCCAGCTCGCCGATCGACGCCCACTCGCGTCCCTCGAAGCCCAGCAGGTGCAGCAGCAGCTGGTACTGCAGCGGCGTCAGGCCGTGGTCACGGCAGATATCCTCGCTCTGGCGCAGGAAGACGCGCAGCTGGTAACGGAAGTGGGAGAGGCGCTGGAAGTCGCGCTTGGTGAGGGCGTCGTCGCGCATGGCGGCGTCTCCGAAGGCGAAGGAGCCATGGCCTCCCTTGACAGCCGGGGAGGCGGTGCCTAAAGGTTAAGCAATAACATCACAACATGATACACCTTTCCCGACCGACGACCATCCCTGGCCAACGAGGAGCGCCGCCATGAACCCCCTGACCGTTATCCGTCTCCCTTTCACCCGCCAGGCGGGCTGGAAGACCCTGCAACAGCGCAAGCCGTCGATCCCGACCCTGGCCTGGTGCCTGGTGCTGCCCATGTCGCTGCTGCCCCCGGTGCTGCTCTACTACGCCGGCACCCACTACGGCGACGGTTTCGTCATGGGCTTCGCCGACCGGGAGTGGCGCTTCATCACCACCATCCTGTTCCTGGCCGAGCTGCTCACCTTCTTCGTGATGGGCTGGCTGATCCACGCCGTGGTCAACGGCACCCGTGAACTCGCGATCGGCTACCACGACGCCTACCTACTGGCGGCCCTGGCGCCGCTGCCGCTGTGGTCCTCGGCCATCGTGCTGCTGATCCCGAGCCTTGCGCTCAACGCCCTGGCGGTGCTGGCGGCGCTGGGCATCTCCTGCAGCCTGGTCTACCACGGGCTCCAGGCGCTGTGCGAACGACGCGATAACGACGTCACCACCATGTCGGCCACCTACACCATCATGGCCGGCGGGGTGTTGGCCTGGGGTCTTCTGATGGCGATCGTCTGGGCCTACTGAGCCGAACGCCATGCTGCGGCGCAGCGTCGTGGGGCTGGCACCGACGGGTTTTAACATGTATTTTACATGCACTTTAAAAACATCCCCCGACACGGAGCCCCTCGATGCTGACTCAGGAGCAGGAACAACTCGTCGCCACCACCGCCCCGGTGGTGGCCGAACACCTCGACGCCATCACCCAGCGCTTCTATCCGCTGCTGTTCAGCCGCCATCCCCAGGTGAAGCCGCTGTTCAACCAGGCGCACCAGGCCGATGGCGGCCAGCCGAGGGCGCTGGCCGGCGCCGTGCTCGCCTACGTGCAGCTGCGTCACGACCGAGAGAAGGTGCGCGAGACCCTGGCCACGGTGGTCAGCAAGCATGTCTCCCTGGATATCCAGCCCGAGCACTACCCGCTGGTCGGTGAATGCCTGATGGACGCCATCGGCGAGGTGCTGGGCGATGCCGTGACGCCGGAGATCGCCGCCGCCTGGGAGGGCGTCTACGAGGAGTTGGCCGGCCTACTCATCGAGCTGGAGGCGCACCGCTATCGCGAGTTCGAGCGCCGACCCGGCGGCTGGCGGGGTCCCCGCGAGTTCCGCATCGCGGCGACGCGCCAGGAGAGCGCGGTGATCCGCTCCTTCGTGCTCGAGCCGGTGGACGGCGGCCCCGTCGCCGACCATGCGCCCGGCCAGTACATCGGCGTCAGGCTCACCGTCGATGGCGAGCCGCTCTATCGCCACTACAGCCTCTCTGCCCTGCCCAACGGCAAGAGTTACCGGATCTCGGTGAAGCGCGAGCCCGAGGGGCGCGCCAGCCGTCACCTGCACGATGCCATGGGCGTCGGCGATACCCTGGCGCTGCTGCCGCCGGCCGGGGACCTGACCCTGGCCGAGGGCGACGAGCCGCTGCTGCTCGCCTCCGGCGGCGTCGGCCAGACCCCGCTGCTGCCCATGGCCCACCAGGCGCTGGCCCAGGGTCGCCGGGTGGTCTACCTCCACGCCGCCCTGGACGCCGAGCACCACGCATTCCGCGATGAGGTGGCGGCGCTCGCCGCCGAACATCCCGAGCGGCTGCGTGCCGTCAGCATCCATGAGGCCGGGGATGATGCCGACCATACCGGACGAGTCGACCGCGACCTGCTGGCAAGCTACCTGCCCGAGGGCGGGCGCTGCTACTTCGTCGGCCCCCAGGGCTTCATGACGGCCGTGGACCGCGCACTGGCCGAGCTGGGCGTGCCCGCCGAGCGTCGCCACTACGAGCACTTTGGCCCCTCGCGTCCCCTCGACGCCGCCTGAGCCTCATCCTCCTCCACGACAAGACGACGCCCCGGGCTGGCCGGGACGTCGTCGTCATGTGGATGTTGTTCGATGGGTCTTAGCTGCCACGCGCCAGCAGCATCGCCTTGATATGGCCGATGGCCCGCATCGGATTGAGCCCCTTGGGGACCCAGGTGCAGTTGGCGATCTGTCGGCAACGGAACACGCTGAAGGGGTCATCGAGCTCCGCCAGCCGCTCGTCGGTGGCGGTGTCCCGGCTGTCGATCAGGAAGCGGTAGGCCTGGATCAGGCCGGCCGGACCGATGTACTTGTCGGGGTTCCACCACCAGGAGGGACAGGCCGAGCTGCAGCAGGCGCACAGGATGCATTCGTAGAGGCCGTCGAGCTTCTCGCGATCCGCCGGGCTCTGGCGTCGCTCGATGGTGGTGGCTGGCTCGTCGTTGATCAGCCAGGGGCGGATCTTCTCGAACTGGCGGAAGAACAGCGTCTGGTCGACGACCAGGTCACGGATCACCGGCATGCCCGGCAACGGGCGCAGGGTCAGGGTATCGCCCTTGCCGAGCACCTCCTCCACCGGGGTGATGCAGGCCAGCCCGTTCTTGCCGTTGATGTTCATGCCATCGGAGCCGCACACTCCCTCGCGGCAGGAGCGCCGATAGGCCAGGGTGGGGTCCCGTTGCTTGAGGTGTTCGAGCACGTCGAGCACCATCGCCTTGCGGAAGCGCTCCTCGACCTCCAGGCTGTCCATGCGAGGCAGGTCGTCCTCCTCTGGGTGGTAGCGATAGAGCCGTACCTTGAGCATCGAGCCCCCTTCAGGCCTGGAGCCGGACTTAAAATATATTATGAATACTTCTTAAGGTTAGCCTCGCTGCTTCCGCCGTCAAGAGCACGCCGCCCCCGGGGCATCCTTGCCCGGAGGAATCTCCGGGTGGGTGGTCCAGCCCCAGTCGTCGAACAGCACATAGAGTGCCGGGATCACCAGCAGCACCAGCAGGGTGGCGCTCAGCAAGCCGAACACCACGGCGATGACCAGCGGCTTGATGGCATCCGCCTGGCTGCTGGTCTCGGCCAGCAGCGGCGCCAGGCCGGCGATGGTGGTGGTAGAGGAGATCAGGATGGCACGCAGACGGTCGCGGCTGGCCTGCCCCGCGGCCGCTACCGCGTCCAGGCCTCGCTCGCGGTGGGTCTTGATGAAGTGGATCAGCAGGATGGCGTTGTTGACCACGATACCGGCCAGCGAGGCGGCACCGATCAGCGAGGGCATCGAGAGGTAGTAGCCCATGATCACGTGCCCCCACAGCGCGCCGATGAAGGCCAACGGGATGGAGAGCATGACGATCAGCGGCTCCACGTAGCTGCGGAACTGGAAGGAGAGGATCACGAAGATCCCCACCAGGCCGATCAGCAGGCCGCGGGCGATGGAACCCCCGGTCTCGGCGGAGCTGGCCACCTGCCCCTCGAAGCTGACCGCCACCTCGGGATGGCGCGCCTCGAACTCGGCCAGCCAGCCGCTGTCGACCAGGTCGTCGACGATGGCCTGACCGCTGGCCTGGCGGGCGTCCACGTTGGCCTCCACGGTGACGGTGCGCCGCCCGTCGATGCGGGTGATGCGCGCCCACTCGCGGCGCTCGGCCACCTCGGTCACCACCGAGAGCGGCACCCGGCTGCCGTCGGGGCGCATCAGGGTCTGGTCGGCCAGGTCATCGAGGCCATCGCGGTCGCCCTCAGTCTGGCGCACCAGCACCTCGATCTCCTGCTCGCCGATGCGCTGGGTGTCGGCGATCTCGCCGAGCAGGGCGGCACGCAGCTGACTCGCCACCTCCTCGGCGGTGAGCCCCAGGCCGTGAGCCCCCGGAGCCAGCGAGTAGGCGCGCTGGGGCTTGCCCAGGCGCTGATCATCCATGACGTTGTAGACCGCCGCATACCCCTCCAGCCGCGTGGCCAGCTCGAGGGCCGCCGCCTTCATGGCCTCGAGGTCCTCGCCGGCGAGGCGCACCTCCACCGGCACCCCGGCGGGGCCGAAGCCGGGCTCCTGTATGATCAGGCGCTGCACGCCCGGGATCTCGCCGATCGCCTCCCGCCACTCTACGGTCAGGGTGTCCAGCGACACCGTTCGCCGCTCGGCGGTGAGCAGGTCGACGCTGACAGTCGCCACGTGGGGCCCCGCCTCCCGGGCGCTGGCGTTGTGGTTGAAGCGCACCTGGATCGCCTCCACCAGCGCCGCGCCCTCCGGCTGCCCGGGGGAGTGGCGTTCATCGAGCTGGCGCATCGCCGCCTCGATGCGCCCGGCAACCGCTTCGGTGCGCTCAAGCGGCGTCCCCTGGGGCATCAGCAGGCGCGCCTCCAGCATGTCGCCCTCGATGTCGGGCATCGCCTCGCTGCCGAGGTGGCCGCCGGCCAGAAAGCCGAAGGAGGCCAGCATCACGGCCAGCACCGCCCCCAGCACCGCATGGCGGAGACGAATCGCCCTGTCGGCCAGGCGGCCCACCCCCTCGCGGAAGCGCTCGAAGCCACGGTCGAAGGCATCGCGAAAACGCGACTCATGGTCCTGCTGCAGATGCTTCACGCTGCCCTTGAGGTGGTGAGGCAGAATCCAGAACGCCTCGATCAGGCTCGCCGTCAGGGCGGCCACCAGCACCACCGGCAACACCTCCAGCACCGCGCCCAGTTCGCCGGCCAGGAAGGAGAGCGGCACGAACACCGAGGCGGTGGTCAGGAAGGACGACAGCACCCCGGGCAGCACCTGGCGGGTACCGGTCACCACGGCCTCCAGCGGCGTGGTGCCCTCTCCGGCATGGGCGGCGATGTTGTCGGTGATCACGATGGCATCGTCCATGACGATACCGATGGCCATCAGCAGGGCCACCAGCGTGATCATGTTCATCGAAAGCCCGGTCAGGGCCATGACGGCAAAGGCCCCCATGAAGGCCGCGGGCAACCCCAGCACCGCCCACAGCGCCAGGCGCGGGCGGAAGAACAGGCTCATCACCAGTACCACCAGCGCCAGCCCCATGATGCCGTTGGCCACCAGCATCTGCAGGCGATCGCGGACGATGCTGGTCATGTCCTGGGTCACGCTCAGCGAGACCCAGTCGTCGAAGCGGCGCCGCTCCGCCGCGATCAGCCCCTCGAGGCGCTCCTTTACCGTCAGAGCGTCGTCGCGCAGGCTCTTGCTCACTTCCAGTACCAGCGCCGGTTCGCCGTTGAAGCGAATCTTCTCCTCCTCGCGTTCGCCGGCTTCGGTCAGGGTGGCGATGTCGCCCAGAGTCAGCTCGCCGCCGGCCGGGTCGGAGACCACCACCAGCCGCTCAAGCTCGGCCAGCGAGCGGCGCTGGTCGGTGAAGCGCAGCAGGAGTTCGCGCTCGGGGGTCTCCAGGGTGCCCAGCGGCAGGTCCAGGCTCTGGGCCGAGATCCGCCGCGCCAACTCGCGGGCCGAGAGCCCATGCTGGGCGAGCACCTCGCCGGGCACCTCCACCTGCCACTGGCGCTGGGACATGCCCTGGATCGCCACCTCCGCCACGCCGGGCAGCGCCATGATCCGCTCCTCCAGGCGCAGGGCGTACTCTTCGAGCTGGCGCCTCGGCATGTCCGCGGAGACCGCCACCGCCGCCACCGCGTCGCTGCGGTGCAGCTCGCGCACCACCGGCGGATCCGCCCGGGCAGGAAACTCGGTTATGGCAGAGACCTCTGTGTCGAGCTCGCTCATGAAGCGCAGGGGGGCGCCGCCGGCCGCCATGGTAGCGGTGGCGCTGGCCAGGTTGTCCTGGGCCACGCAGGCGAACTCGTCGAGGAACTCCACCCCCTTCACCGCCTCGTGCAGGCGCCGGCACACGGCATCCTCCACGTCGGCGGCACTGGCGCCGCGATAGACCACCTCGATGCTCGCCTCCACCGGACGGTAGTCGGGGAAGGTCTCGCGCTTGAGCGACGGGGCGGAGAAGAACCCGGCGGCCAGCAGCAGGAGAAGCAGCAGGTTGGCGGCGGTGGGGTGAGCGGCGAACCAGCGGATCATGGCTGGGCCTGCTCGGCGATACTCGCCTCCAGGGCCTCGTCACGACGCGGGTCGAGGGCCATGCCGACGATCGCCGCGGGCAGGTCATCCACCACCACCCGCTCACCGGGCTCGAGCCCCGCCTCGATCACCGCCAGGTCCCTCTGGGTGAAGGCCACGCTCACTTCGCGCCGCGCGAGGCGCTGCTCGGCATCCACCCGCCACACCTCGCCCTGATGCACGGCGCTGGCCGGAATCGCCAACCGTGGCTGCGGGCTCGCCGCGGTCAGCCGCGTACGCACGTACATGTCGCGCTGAAGAGGCGGACGATCCGGTGGGCGCGCGTCGCGATAGGGGTGATCGACCCGCACCACCGCACGCACCGTGCGGGTAGTCGGATCCAGCCCGCTGGCCACACGTACCAGCTCTCCGGTCCAGCCCACGCCCTCGGCGCCGACCAGGGAGAGCTCGGCCGTTACCGCGGAGAAGTCCAGCCGCTCCGCCAGGTCCAGCCCCTCGGTCAGGTCCAGTGCCTCGCCGAGGGGCGCCTCCGGCATGACCGCGGCCAGCAGCTGACGCATCATGGCGATGGGGATATGCGCCTCCACCTCCGCGGCGGCCAGGCTCTCCGCCAGGAACAACCGCTGCCCACTGGCCACGAACTGGTGCATTTCCACCGAGACTTCGCCCAGGCGCAGGTCGTAGGGCGCCTCGAAGCGGGTATCGTCGAGGTCCACGTGGGCCTGGGCCAAGCGCACCGCGGCACGCTCGCGCTGCGCCTCGAGCACCTCGCGCCGCGCCGGCAGCAGCGCCAGGCTGTTCTCCAGCGAGGCGACCGCCTGGCGCTGGCCTAGGGTATTGCGGCGCTGCTCGTCGCGCCGCGAGCCGGAGACCGAGCCGCTGGCCGCCAGGCGCTCGATGCGCGACAGCTCCTGCTCGGCCAGGGCGAGCGCCTGCTGTTCCAACCCCAACAGGCGACGGGTGTTCTTCTCCTCCGCCTCGATCTGGGCCAGCTCGCCGGCAAGGCTCGCCAGCTCTGCCTCGGCCTCGGCGATGGCCAGCTCATAACGGCTGGGATCCAGGGCCAGCAGCAGGGTACCTTTGGGCAGCAGGGTGCCGCTCTCCAGATCCGGGTGACGCTCGACCACGCGCCCCGCCACGTTGGCCACCGCCTGCCAGGTCTCGGCGGGGCGAGCCACGCCATGGCCACGCGCCTCCAGGCGGAAGGCGAGCGGTCGCACCTCGATGACCCGCACTGGGGTGGCGGAGGCCCTCGCCTCCTGACGCTCGGGGGCCTGGCGGTTGGCTACGAAGAGCACCAGCAGCGCCGCGCCGACGGCGATGCCAATGAGCACTGCCAGTCCTCGCCCCAATCGCCGAACCCAGGGCTTCATGCCTTCCCCCCCGCATCCGCGCTGATGCCGTACTGATAGAGATCGAAGGCCGCCGGTGCTCGATCAACGATGCCCGCCACGTCATCGGCAATCAGCGCCTGAATCACCAGCCCCTGGACGCAGCCGATGAACTGGGTCGCCGCCGCGTCCAGGTCGAGCCCGGGACGCAGCTGCCCCCGACGCCCGGCCTCCTCGAGCAGGCCAAGCAGGCGACGCCGATAGCGCTCCAGCAGCTCGCGCACCAAGCGGCTGGCGGCGGTGGGCCGCGGGTGCTGCAGCTGGCCCATCAGCAGCCGCGGCACCCCCGGATGCTCGGCGATGAAGGCCACGTGGGCCAGAAACATCGCCTCAAGCGCTTCCAGGGGGGCCTCGCTGCCCTCGGCGGCGGCTCCCACCCGCACCATCACCCGCTCGGCGACCCAGGCCACCGTCGCCTCCCAGATCGCCTCCTTGCTGGCGAAGTGGCGAAACAGCGCTCCCTGGGTGACCCCCATGCGTCGGGCGATACGCCCGGTGGTCAGGGTGGCGGGCTCCTCTCGGCCGCAGAGCTCGATGACGGCCTCCACGGTGCGCTCCCGGCGCTCGTCGGCGGGGAGATGCTGACGCTGGGACATGCTCGAGCCTCTAAAGATAGTAATTGCTCACTATCTTAGGCGTGAACCCGCCTTCCTGCCAGGCGTGATGGCTATACCTCTGACCACGATCAAGTTAGCCGAGAAAGCGACTGAATATACGAACTACAAGCAGCCGGATGAAAAAATAAGCTATTGAAAACAAATGAATAGATTGCAAAAAGAGGCTAGCGTGAAGGAAAGTCCGTTCGGAGGTCCACCATGTCCCAATCGCCACACTTCGGTCCCGCCACTCGTGCCATCCATGGCCAGCGGCAGCGGGACACCTTCGGCAGCCCGCATATGCCGATCTACGACACCACCACCTTCGCCTTCCCGGATACCGCCACCCTGCTGGAGGTGACCGAGGGGCGGCGACAGGCTCCCCTCTACACCCGATACGGCCACAACCCAACGCTCTTCGCCCTGGAGGAGACCCTGGCGGCACTGGAGGAGGCCGAAGCGGCCTGGGCCTTCTCGTCCGGCATGGGCGCCATCAGCACCCTGTTCCTCGCGCACGGTCGCCGGGGTATCGCCTGCCTGGGGGAGGTCTATGGGGGCACCCTGAGCCTGCTCGAACAGCAGCTGCCGGCACTGGGTATCGAGACCCACCTGCTCGAGGGGTATAAGCCCGAGCCACTGGAGCGGCTGCTGGCCTCCGGTGTGGGGCTGGTCTATCTGGAGACGCCGACCAATCCGACGCTGCGCCTGATCGACATCGCGGCGGTGGCCGATCAGGCCCATCGCCACGGTGCTCTGGTGGCGGTGGACGGCACCTTCGCCACGCCGATCAACCAGCGGCCGCTGGCGCTGGGCGCCGACCTGGTGGTCCACAGCGCGACCAAGTATCTGGGCGGGCACAGCGACCTCACCGCCGGCGCCGTGATGGGGAGTGCCGAGATGCTGGCGCCGCTGTGGCACTGGCGCCAGAACCTCGGCACGGCGCTGTCGCCCCAGGCGGCATCGCTGCTGTCGCGCAGCCTGCGCACCCTGCCGCTGCGCATGCAGCGCCATAACGCCTCGGCCCAAGCCATCGCCGAGTCACTGCGGGGACACCCCGCCATCGAGCGGGTTCTTTACCCCGGCCTGGATTCACACCCCGGTCATGCCCTGGCACAGCGCCAGATGAGCGGCTTCGGCGGCATGCTGACCCTCGAACTGGCCGGCGGTCGAGAGGCGGCGGCCAGGGTGGCCGACCGCTTATCCCTCTTCGCCCTGGCACCCAGCCTCGGCGGCGTCGAGAGCCTGGTCTCACAGCCCTGCGCCACATCCCATGCCGACCTGACGCCGGAGGAGCGGGCACGACGCGGCATCGGCGACGGCATGCTGCGGCTGTCGGTAGGCCTGGAGGAGGTCGAGGACCTGCTCGCGGACCTGCATCAGGCGCTGGATGCAAAGGAGGCCGGCCGCCGAGGGGCCTCTGGCACCCCACCGCCATGAACCGGTTGGGCAAGCACTCCCTTGCCAGGAGCCGCCTGCGGCGAGGATTCCGGCCCGCCATGACCCGAGTCAAAAGGCCGCGAAGGGTAGTCGACTAGCATGGTCGGGATTCCCACCACAGGAGGCTCACCATGGAGCTCGTCTGCCCCGCCGGCAACCTGCCCGCCCTGAAGCGTGCCGTGGATGAAGGGGCCGATGCCGTCTACTTCGGCTTCCAGAATACGACCAACGCCCGCCAGTTCGCCGGGCTCAACTTCACCGACAAGCGTGCCCGGGAGGGCATCGACTACGCCCATGCCCGCGGCAAGCGGGTGTTCTGCGCCATCAACACCTACCCGCAGCCGGATGGCTGGGCGATGTGGACCCGCGCCGTGGACCAGGCCGCGGATCTCGGCGTCGATGCCCTGATCATGGCCGACATGGGGCTGCTCGACTACGCCGCCCGCCGCCACCCGGACCTCACCCGCCACCTCTCGGTGCAGGGCTCGGCCACCAGCCATGAGGCGCTGCGCTTCTACCACGACCAGTTCGGCATCAGGCGCGCCGTGCTGCCGCGCGTGCTCTCCATCACCCAGGTGCGTGACCTGGCCAGGCAGAGCCCGGTGGAGCTCGAGGTCTTCGCCTTCGGAAGCCTGTGCATCATGGCCGAGGGGCGCTGCTACCTGTCGTCCTATCTCACCGGCGAGTCGCCCAACACCCGTGGCGTCTGCTCGCCAGCGGCCCATGTGCGCTGGGAGGAGACCCCGAAGGGCCTGGAGTCGCGCCTCAACGGCGTGCTGATCGACCGCTACGGCGAGGGCGAGAACGCCGGCTACCCCACCCTGTGCAAGGGGCGCTTCGAGGTGGGCGGCGAGACCTACCACGCCATCGAGGAGCCCACCAGCCTCAACACCCTGGAGCTCTTGCCGGAGCTCCAGGAGCTCGGCATCGCGGCGGTCAAGATCGAGGGCCGCCAGCGCAGCCCGGCCTATGTGTCGAAGGTCGCCGGCATCTGGCGCCAGGCCCTGGATCGCCTGGCGCGCGCGCCGGGACGCTTCCAACCCGAGCCCGCCTGGATGACCGGCCTCGGCGAGGTCTCCGAAGGCAGCACCACCACCCTGGGCGCCTACGAGCGCCGCTGGAAATAGGAGAGCCCCCATGTCCGCATCCCCCACACTCCAGCTGTCGCTCGGCCCGGTGCTCTTCTACTGGACCCGCGAGCGCTACGCCGACTTCTACCGCGAGGCCGCCGACTGGCCGGTGGAGATCGTCCATCTGGGCGAGTCGGTGTGCTCGCGGCGGCGGGACATGAAGCTCGATGACTGGCTGGGTATCGGCCGCGAGCTGACCCAGAGCGGCAAGCAGGTGGTGCTGTCTAGCCAGACCCTGATCGAGTCCGAGGCCGACCTGCGCGACCTGCGCAAGCTCTGCGACAACGGCGAGTTCCTGGTGGAGGCCAACGACCAGAGCGCCCTGCAGCGCCTGTCGGCGGCGGGCCGCCCCTTCGTGGCCGGTGCCGCGCTCAACCTCTACAACCCGGCCACGCTCTCGGTGCTGACCCGGGCCGGCATGCGGCGCTGGCAGGCGCCGGTGGAGATGTCGAAGGACGACCTGGCCCGGCTGCTTGAGGACTGCCGCGAGCAGGGAATCGAGGCGCCCTGCGAGGTGTTCGCCTACGGCCACCTGCCGCTCGCCTGGTCATCGCGCTGCTTCACCGCACGGCGCTACCAGAAGCCCAAGGATCGCTGCCAGTTCGTCTGCCAGAAGCACCCGGAGGGGCTGGCCCTTCGCTCCCAGGAAGACCAGCAGGTGTTCACCCTGAACGGCATCCAGACCCTCTCCGGCGCCTGCCAGGACCTGCGCCACGAGGTGCGCGACATGGCCGGGATGGGTGTCGGTGTGGCGCGCCTCAGCCCTCGCCACGAGGGCATGGCGGAGGTGGTCGCGGCCTTCGATGCCGCCCGCCGCGGCGAGCTGCCCGCCCCCGACCCGCTCAGCCTGGTCGACGTCGAGATCTGCGACGGCTACTGGCACGGCCGCCCCGGCATGGACCACAGCCGGGCCGCCGGCCTGGGGTGAGCGCCATGGTGATCCCCCTGGTGCCCGAGCCGGCGACGATCCGCCTGCCCATCGCCGGCTTCGACGCCCGGGACGACCACGCCTTCCCGGGGCGCCGGGCGGCGGTGGTCTACCTGCAGGGCTGTCCGCTGGCCTGCGGCTACTGCGAGACGGCGAGCAGCATGGGGCCGGCGCGGCGCGCTGTTCCAGGCGAATGGCAGGCCATCGAGGGACTGCTGGCCACCCGGCTGGATGAGCTCGACGCCGTGGTATTCAGCGGTGGCGAGCCCACCCTGCACCCCGACCTGCCGGCCGCCGCCGACGCCTGCCGCGCCCTGGGCCTGGCGGTGGGGCTGCACACCGCCGGCCCCTATCCGGAGCGCCTGGAACGCCTGCTGCCGCGGCTCGACTGGGTGGCCCTGGACACCAAGGGCCGCGGCGCCGACTTCGACCGCATCGGCGGGCGCCCCGGCATCTGGCGCCAGCACGCCCTGAGCCTCTCGCTGCTGCTGGAGGCCGGGGTGCCCTTCGAGTGCCGCACCACCCTGCACTGGCGCGACCTCACCCTCGAGGACTTGGAGCGGCTGGCCATGACCCTGGCCGACTGCGGGGTGCGCCGCTACGCCATCCAGCTCGCCCGCCTGGAGCGCTGCCTGGATCCAGCCTATCGCGACGCCGTCGAGGACGCCCCGCCCCGGGAGGCGCTGGAGACCCTGATCCGCCGGCTTCGCCCTCACTTCACCGCCGTCGAGCTGCGCGGCTGAGCCCCCGAACGCCATCGCCCCGGGCCACTCACGTGACCCGGGGCGATGCGTTGGCGGCCCTGGCGTGTCAGCGCCTGGTGCTTACCCGCACTTGGACCAGCCGCAGCCGGAGTAGCAGGTGGGGCAGCCATCCATCATGATCAGCTCGCCGTTGCACTCGGGGCAGTGGCCGACCACGGTGGGGCCGTCACCCTTGGCGTGGGCGGCTTCCTCGGCCTTGCGCTCGGCCTGCTCGATCTCCTCGGCGGTGGGCGGCACCCACAGGTGGCCGCTGGCCTGGCGCTGGGCGTAGCGCGCCACCAGCTCCTCCACCGGCACCTGGTTGCCGTCCTGATCCAGGAAGCCGCGGCGGTAGAGGATCTGCTGGATCGACCAGGCGATGGCCGCCACCTCGGAGTCGTGGAACACCGGCTTGCCCCAGCGGTTCATGCCGCAGCGCACCAGGCCCTTGTCCCAGGCCACCTTGCGCAGGTCGGCCACCGCCTGGGTGACGTAGCCGCCGCGGGCGGCCAGCGACAGGCTGCGCATGGTGGCGGTGATCCACTGGTGCTCGCTGGAGAGCTGGCCGGAGGGGAAGAAGAACTCCACCGGGCGCTCGATCACCACCCGCTTGCCGTTGAGCACGCCCTCCACGGGCATGAAGGAGACCAGCAGGTAGACCTTCTTGCGCCCCTCGGCGCCGACGTAGGAGATCTTCTCCGACACGGCCTCCAGGGTGCCCTCGGGGCGCGACGGGATGCGCACCGTGAGCGGGTTCTCCTCGGGCAACGGCGGCTCTTCCACCGCCTTCTTGACGCTGTAGGAAACGATCTTGGAATTGATCTCGACGGCCATCAGGGGCTCCTCCAATAAGTTGTCAGTTGGCGCTCGGCAGCAGACAGGTTCGGCTTACCACTTGCCATAGGTGCCTTCCTTCAGCGCGTCATAGAGGTTCGCCGCGTTGTGCTCTTCGCCGTCGTAGATGACCTTCTCGTCACCCTTGAGCTCCACGCTCTCGCCGTTCTCCAGTTCGAACACGTAGGTGGTGTTCTTGAGGTCGTCCTCGCGCACCAGCACGCCCTGGAAGGCCTCCGGGTTGAAGCGGAAGGTGGTGCAGCCCTTGAGCTTGCTGGCATAGGCGTCCAGGTAGAGGTCCTTGAACTCCTCGAAGGGGAACTCGGTGGGCACGTTCACCGTCTTGGAGATCGCCGAGTCGACCCAGGCCTGGGCGGCGGCCTGCACCGCCACGTGCTGCTTGGGGCTCACCGCATCGGCGGTGATGAAGTAGTCCGGCAGGTCGCTCTCCACGGCATCGGCGGCGATGAAGTGGCGATAGGCCGCCAGCTCGAAGGAGACCACCTCGACCTGCTCCTTGGTCTTCTTGCCCGACTGGATCACGTTACGGAAGTAGCGGTGCGAGAACGACGGCTCGATGCCGTTGGAGGCGTTGTTGCCCAGCGACAGCGAGATGGTGCCGGTGGGCGCGATGGAGCTGTGGTGGGTGAAGCGCGCACCATGCTCGGCGAGCTGTGCGACCAGCTCCGGCTCCACCTCGGCGACCTTCTGCATGTAGCGGCTGTAGCGCGCATGCAGGATGCGGCCCGGCACCTTGTCGCCGATCTCGTAGCCGTCCTTCTTGAGCTCCGGGCGCTCGCGCAGCATCTTCGGGGTGATCTCGTAGTCCTCGGCCAGCGCCGGGGCCATGCCCTTCTCGCGGGAGAGCTCGAGGGCCTGCTTCCAGCCCTCGATGGCCAGGTTGCGGCTCACCTCCTCGGTGAAGGCCAGCGACTCCGGCGAACCGTAGGGGATCTTGAGCATGGTCAGGGTGGAGCCCAGGCCCAGGAAACCCATGCCGTGGCGGCGCTTGGCCTCGATCTCGCGGCGCTGGCCCTCCAGCGGCAGGCCGCTGATCTCCACCACGTTGTCGAGCATGCGGGTGAAGATCGCCACCACCTGGCGGTAGCGCTCCCAGTCGAAGCGCGGCTTCTTGCCGAAGGGGTCGATGACGAAGCGGGTCAGGTTCACCGAGCCCAGCAGGCAGGCGCCCTCGGGGGGCAGCGGCTGCTCGCCGCAGGGGTTGGTGGCGCGGATGTCCTCGCAGAACCAGTTGTTGTTCATCCGGTTGACCTGGTCGATCAGGATGAAGCCCGGCTCGGCGTAGTCGTAGGTGGAGCGCATGATGGTGTCCCACAGCTCGCGGGCCTTGATCACCTCGACGATGCGGCAGGCCACGCGGCCCTCGGCGTCGACGGTGTAGCCCTCCTCCACCACCGGCCAGTCGCGGTAGATCAGCTCGCTCTGCTCGACGTCATCCTTCTCGCCCGGATGCAGCGGGAAGGCCAGCGGCCAGTCGGTGTCGTTCCTGACCGCCTCCATGAACTCGTCGGTGATCAGCAGGCTGAGGTTGAACTGGCGCAGGCGGCCCGCCTCGCGCTTGGCCTCGATGAACTGGCGCACATCGGGGTGGCCGACGTCGAAGGTGCCCATCTGGGCGCCGCGGCGGCCGCCCGCCGAGGCTACCGTGAAGCACATCTTGTCGTAGATATCCATGAACGCCAGCGGGCCGTTGGTGCCGGCACCGGCGCCGAACACGAAGGCGCCCTTGTGGCGCAGGGTGGAGAAGTCGTAGCCGATGCCGCAGCCCGCCTTGAGGGTCATGCCGGCGTCCACCACGGAATCGAGGATATCGTGCATGGAGTCACGGATGGTGCGCGACACCGTGCAGTTGATCAGGCTCACCGCCGGCTTGTAGGCCTCGGCGCCGGCGTTGGACATGATGCGCCCGGCGGGGATGGCACCGTTCTCCAGCGCCCAGCGGAACTTCGGCAGCCATGCGTCGGCCTGCTTGCCTTCCACCGCGGCCAGCGCCCGGGCCACGCGGTCCCAGGTGGCGGCCACGTCCTGGTCCACGGGCTTGCCGTGACGGTCCTTGAGGCGGTACTTGGCGTCCCAGATGTCGCGGGACGGCCCCTGCAGGGGCACCTCGTTGGATGACTTCACTGCCTTGGTGGAAGTGCTCATTCGGATGGCTCCGGAAGAAGTGCGTTAATCGAAAAAGTCAGCTCGTTCGGTTGGCCAGCCGTTCCAGGCGGACCAGCAGTTCGCCGAAGGGGCCCTGGGCCAGCCCCTCCTCGCGACCGTCGAGCAGGTTCTTTACCATCAGCCCCAGTTCGGTGTCGCCCTCGATCAGCAGCCGGCGCTGGAAGAACAGCGCGTCGGGATCCTCGCGGCGGGTGGCCAGGCAGAGGAACTCCCGCCAACCGCCGCGAATGGTGGCCTCGCCGGGCTCGGTGCACACCGCCAGGCGCTCCCCCTCCAGGGTGAGGGTCAGCGCCATGCCGATGTCCTCGATGGCCAGGGTGATGCGGCGCCCCTCCAGGGCGTCGAACTCCCCTTCGGCCAGGGGCTCGGCGAAGGTGCGGTTGAGCAGCGGTTCCACCAGGCGGCGCTTGAGGCCGACCGGCACGCGCGGATCGAGGGCGCGAATCAGGCGGACGGGCGCGGGAGGACGCGGCAGGGACGATAACGGGTCAGGCAACAACGGCAGGGACATGACAGCTCTCCTGAGGGTAACCATGCGGCCAGGGCCGCCGAACCGTTCATCCTAGGGCGGTGCTCCCGGGGCTGCACTGACATGCATCATGCCGGTGCCAGGCCCTGTGTTCACCCGCGGCTCGCCTACCATATATAGTCCATTTCCCGCCGGCAAGCCCCATATCTGGTGCAAGCCGGCGGCGAACATGACCCTTTTTCATTTGACAGCGGAGAGGCCGTGAAGCGGTCGCGATCTAGCCGAGGCGACGGTAGATCAGGTCCCAGACGCCATGGCCGAGCTTCTCGCCGCGGGCCTCGAACTTGGTCAGCGGACGGAACGCCGGGCGCGGCACATAGGGGGTGGTCTCGGGCCCGGCGGTGTTGGCGTAACCGGGGGCGGCATCCATCACCTCGGCCATCCACTCGGCGTAGGCCTCCCAGTCGGTGGCCAGGTGGAAGGTGCCGCCGACCTTGAGCCGCGTGCGCACCAGCTCGACGAAGGCGGGCTGCACGATGCGCCGCTTGTGGTGCTTCTTCTTGGGCCAGGGGTCGGGGAAGAAGAGCTGCACGGTGTCGAGGCTCGCCTCGGGCAGGCACTCCTCGAGCACCCGCAGGGCGTCCTCGCGGTAGACGCGCAGGTTGGTGAGGCCGCGCTTGTCGGCCTCGTCGAGCAGCTTGCCCACGCCGGGGGCATGCACCTCGATGCCGATGAAGTCGGTGTCGGGGTGGGTCTCGGCCTGCTCCACCAGCGAGGCGCCCATGCCGAAGCCGATCTCCACCACCCGCGGGGCCTCGCGGCCGAACAGGGCGGCGAGATCCTGGCGACCGTCGGCCAGGCTCAGCCCCAGGCGCGGCCACACCTCCTCGAGCCCACGGGTCTGGGCCTGGGTCATGCGCCCGGCGCGCAGCACATAGCTCTTGATGCCGCGGCGGTGGAGCGGGGCGTCCGGGCCCTCGGGGCCGGTGGTCTTGTCGTCGTGTCGCGGGTCGGTCATGGCGCGGGGCAACTCTTCTTGGCGTGGATCAACCGGGGGCGCGTATTGTAGCCGCTAAGGCCGGCCCGGGGTACGGTAGCGACCGATTCCCGCCGACATGAGGAGATCGAGATGCAGGACAGGGGATGGTGGCTGGGGGCGGCGCTCTCCGGCGCCGTGGTGGTGATCGCCGGCGCCTTCGGCGCCCACGCCCTGGAGGGGCAACTGGCCCCGAGGCTCGCGGCGGCCTTCGAGACCGGGGTGCGTTACCAGGCGTGGCACACCCTGGCGCTGCTGGCGGTGCTGGCCTGGCGGGCATCGCACCCGCTGGCCGGCCAGCGGCTGGCCATGGCGCTGTGGGCGGCCGGCATGGCGCTCTTCGCAGGCTCGCTCTACGCCATGGCGCTCAGCGGCGCCACGGGGCTGGGGATGGTCACCCCCGTGGGCGGGGTGCTGATGATCGGCGGCTGGCTGGCCCTGGCGGGAGCCATCCTGCGCGCCCGCTGAGACACCTCAGTCGTCGCGGTCGGGCAGGGCGTAGGTGGCGGTGACCAGGGCCACCGGCTCCTCCTGCCCGGCGGAGAACAGCTGCACCTCGCCCACCGCCAGGCGGCGGCCCAGCTTGAGGATGCGGGCGGTGGCGATGATGTCGCGGTCGCCGCGAGGGCGGCGCAGGAAGCGGCAGTGCAGGTCACTGGTGACCGCCATGGGCTCGGGACCGATCTCGCCGAGGATCGCCACGTAGAGGCAGACGTCGGCCAGTCCCATCAGGGTGGGGCCCGAGACGCTGGCGCCGGGGCGCAGGTGCTCGTCGTCGATGGCCAGGCTCATGGTGGCCTTCATATGATCGACGGCCTCGATGGTGCCGAAGCGCTGGGGAAACACCTCGTCGAGGAAGTCCTCGATGGCGGCGGCGGTCATCACGGGCATGGCGGGCCTCCCTGCTGTGGCGTAGGAAAGCCCCACCTTAGCCGACCGGCCCCGACGCCGACAGTGCCCGAAGGTCGAGCCCGCCAACGAAGGCGCCCCCGCGGTATAACCGCGGGGGCGCTCTGCGACGACTTTCGTTGTTTTCCTTACTTCGCCTTGTGCACGGCGCGCCAGTGGTGCAGCAGCGGCTCGGTGTAGCCGGCGGGCTGCACGCGGCCCTTGAAGATCAGGTCGCTGGCGGCCTGGAAGGCGCTGGAGCCCTCGAAGTTCGCACTCATCGGCGTATAAGCGGGGTCATCGGCGTTCTGCTGGTCGACCACCTTGGCCATGCGCTGCAGGGTCTCCTGGACGCGGGCGGCGTCGACCACGCCGTGGTGCAGCCAGTTGGCGATGTGCTGGCTGGAGATCCGCAGTGTGGCACGGTCCTCCATCAGGCCCACGTCATGGATGTCCGGCACCTTGGAGCAGCCCACGCCGTGCTCGACCCAGCGCACCACGTAGCCGAGGATGCCCTGGCAGTTGTTGTCGAGCTCCTGCTGGATCTCTTCATCACTCCAGTCGGCGCTCTCGGCCACCGGCACGGTGAGCAGGTCATCCAGGAGATCCGGCTCGCCCTGCCCTTCCAGCTCGCGCTGGATGGCGGCGACGTCCACCTGGTGGTAGTGCAGGGCGTGCAGGGTGGCGGCGGTGGGCGAGGGCACCCAGGCGGTGTTGGCGCCCGCCTTGGGGTGGCCGATCTTCTGCTCGAGCATGCCGGCCATCAGGTCCGGCATGGCCCACATGCCCTTGCCGATCTGGGCGCGGCCGCGCAGGCCACAGGCCAGGCCGACCTGGACGTTGTTCTTCTCGTAGGCCTGGATCCAGGCGGCGCCCTTCATGTCGCCCTTGCGGATCATCGGGCCCGCCTCCATGGCGGTGTGCATCTCGTCGCCGGTGCGGTCGAGGAAGCCGGTGTTGATGAACACCACCCGCGAGCTCGCCTGGCCGATGCACGCCTTGAGGTTGACCGTGGTGCGCCGCTCCTCGTCCATGATGCCCATCTTGAGGGTATCGCGGTCCATGCCCAGCAGGTCCTCGATGCGGCCGAACAGCTCGTTGGAGAAGGCGACCTCCTTCGGCCCGTGCATCTTGGGCTTGACGATGTAGACCGAGCCCTCGCGGGAGTTGCGCGCCTCGCCCTCGCCCTTCTTCAGGTCATGCAGGGCGATCAGGCTGGTGACGATGCCGTCGAGGATGCCCTCGGGCAGCTCGTTGCCCTCGGCGTCGAGCACCGCCGGGGTGGTCATCAGGTGGCCGACGTTGCGCACGAACATCAGCGAGCGGCCCGGCAGGGTGACGCTGCCGCCGTCGCTGTTCTGCCAGGTGCGGTCGGCGTTGAGGCGACGGGTGAAGGTCTT
Organism: Halomonas shengliensis; assembly: GCF_900104135.1. Classification (GTDB taxonomy): domain Bacteria; phylum Pseudomonadota; class Gammaproteobacteria; order Pseudomonadales; family Halomonadaceae; genus Halomonas; species Halomonas shengliensis. Next base: position 467,104 of record NZ_FNIV01000002.1, read on the forward strand.
GCCGCCCTTCTCCACCTCTTCGGTCAGGTCGCCCTTCATCAGGCCCAGCCAGCTGGCGTAGACGCCCACCTTGTCCTCGGCGTCCACCGCGGCCACGGAGTCCTCGCAGTCCATGATGGTGGTCACCGCCGCCTCGACCACCACGTCCTTGACGCCGGCCGGGTCGGTCTTGCCGATCGGGTGGCTCGGGTCGATCTGGATCTCCAGGTGCAGGCCGTGGTTGGCGAGCAGGATCGCCTCGGGGCTCTCGGCGGGGCCGTTGAAGCCCACCAGCTTGCCGGCGTCCTTGAGGCCGGTCTCGCGGCCGCCCTCCAGGGTGACCACCAGGTGGCCGTCACGCAGCGCGTACTTGACGGCGTCGCGGTGGGAGCCGGTGGCCAGCGGCGCGGCGCGGTCCAGCACGCCGCGGGCATAGGCGATGACCTTCTCGCCGCGCTTGGGGTTGAAGCTCTCGCCCTTCTCGGCGCCGTCCTCCTCGGAGATGGCGTCGGTGCCGTAGAGGGCATCGTAGAGGCTGCCCCAACGGGCGTTGGCGGCGTTCAGCGCGTAGCGGGCGTTGTTGACCGGCACCACCAGCTGGGGGCCGGCCTGGACGGCGATCTCGCGATCCACGTTGGCGGTGGTGACCTTCACCGTCTCCGGCGCCTCGGCCAGGTAGCCGATCTCCTCGAGGAAGGCGCGGTAGGCGGGCATGTCGCGCACCGGGCCCGGGTTCTCGCGGTGCCAGGTGTCGAGCTTCTCCTGCAGGCGGTCGCGCTCGGCGAGCAGTTCGCGGTTCCTGGGAGTCAGATCATGGAAGAGGGCATCGACACCGGCCCAGAAGGCCTCGGCCTCGATGCCGGTGCCCGGCAGCGCCTGTTCGGTGATGAAACGGTCCAGCTCGGCGGCCACCTGCAGGCGGTGACGCGTGACACGTTGGGTCATGGTGGATCTCCTCGAACGGGGCAGGCGGCGGGTGCACACCGGACTGCCGACAACAGGGGTTGGGTGACTGCGTGGGGTCAAGTTTGTGGAAAATTGTTCCACATGTAAAGCCGGAACGGACCTGGCGGCACCGGGACTCGACCAAAAGATAAGACGTCCGCCGGGATCCCGCACGCCGAGCATGGTGCCGGGTCGCGCTTGGGGCTAGCATGAGGCAGCAGCACGGAGGATGCGATGAGCGACTTCACCCCCCTACAGGCCCTGGGCCCCTTCAGGCGGATCGACCGCGCCGAGGAGCTGCCCGCCGGCGACCACCTGGAACGCTACCTGGGACACTATGGCCTGGCCCCCCTGCTCGCCGAGCACGTGGGGCTGCACCTGGGCTTCCTGGAGGCCGGTGCCTTCCGCCTGTGGGCCTCGGTGTGGAGCCCCGCCGCGCCCATCGGCACCGCCTTCGTGGTGCATGGCTACTTCGACCACCTGGGCCTCTACCGCCACCTGCTCGAGCACCTGCTGGAGAGAGGCTGGCGGGTGGTGCTCTGGGACCTGCCCGGCCACGGCCTCTCCAGCGGGCCGCGAGCCTCCATCGACGACTTCGACGACTACGCCGGCTGTCTCCACGCCCTGCAGCGCCACCTCGAGGAGGAGGAGCTGGCCCCGCACCCCTGGCTGGGCATCGGCCAGAGCACCGGCGCGGCGATACTCGCCACCGACGCCCTGACCCGCGGCGCGGAGGGCCACTGGGCCGGGCTGGCGCTGCTGGCACCGCTGGTGCGACCCTGGGGCTGGCGCCAGTCGAGCTGGCTGCACCTGCTGGCGGGTCCCTTCCTGCGCTCCATCCCGCGCAAGTTCCGCGACAACTCCACGGATGCCGAATTCGCCGCCTTCCTGCGCGAGCGCGACCCGCTTCAGGCCGACCGCGTGGCGGTGGACTGGGTCAGCGCCATGCGCCGCTGGATGCCCCGGCTGCTGGCGCTGCCCCCCAACCCCGTGCCGACCCTGATCCTGCAGGGCGAACAGGACCTGACCGTGGACTGGGAGTGGAACCTGGAGGTGCTGCGCGAGAAATTCCCTCATGCCGAGGTGCACCTCCACCCCGAGGCGCGCCACCACCTGGTCAACGAGGCGGAGCCCATCCGCCAGGCGCTGTTCGACAGCCTGGACCGCTTCATCGATGCCCTGGCGCCCCGCGCCGCCGTGGAGAAGACCTCACCATGAAGCGCCCACACCCCCGTCTCGCCGGCCTGCTGGCCCTGGCCTCGCTGGTCCTGCTCGCCGGCTGCGCCGGCAGCCCGGAGCGCCCTGATCCCGTGCGCCAGGCGCTCTTCAACCTGGGCGAGCGCGCCGCCGAGCGGGTGATGGCGGCCCCCACCCTGCCACGGCCGGCAGGCGACCAGGTCCTGCTGCTGGCCAACCCCGAGGTCAACGCCGGGCTCGGCATCGGCGAGGCGCGTTTCCGCGAGAGCCTGGTGCGCGCCCTGCTGGCGGTAGGCGACGGCCCCCAGGTGCTCGACTGGGGCGATGGCCTGAGCGCGGGGGGCGACAACCAGTGGCGGCTGGAGAGCCGCCTGGTGGCCGACGGCCCGCGCCTGTCGCTCTCCGACCGCGAGCTATTGCCCTACCGCCTGACGCTGACCCTGCGCCGCCCCGGCGAGGAGCGGGCCCTGTGGGAGGAGAGCCTGCAGGGCGCCCTGGACGCCACGGCACTCTAGTTCCCCTCACGCCTCACTTCTCGGCCTCACCCCTTGAGCAGTCGATCGAGCTGGCGATAGCCCACCGCCTCGATCAACTGCTCGCGCTCGGGGCGCACCGCGCCGGCGAGGTCGGCCAGGGTCAGCGCCACCCGCAGCACCCGATGGTAGGCCCGCGCCGAGAGCTTGAGCCGCTCCAGCACCTGGGCCAGCCAGGCGCGATCCGCCGCCGAGAGGCCGCAGGCCGCCTCCAGCTCGCGCCCGGCCAGGTGGGCGTTGAGGGCGCCTCGCGCCAGCTGGCGCTCGCGGGCGGCCAGCACCCGCTCGCGCACCGCCGCGGAGCTCTCCCCGGGCTGGCTGCCGGTGAGCTGCTCCGGCGGCAGCGCCGGCACCTCCACCTGCAGGTCGATGCGGTCGAGCAGCGGCCCGGAGAGCCTGGCCTGGTAGCGCTGAATCTGCGCCGCGGTGCAGTGGCAGGCCTGGCGCGGATCGCCCAGATGGCCGCAGGGGCAGGGGTTCATGGCGGCGACAAGCATGAAGCGCGCCGGATAACGGCGCTCGTGGCTGGCCCGGGCGATATGGATGCGTCCCGACTCCATGGGCTCGCGCATCACCTCCAGCACATGGCGCGGGAACTCCGGCAGCTCGTCGAGGAACAGCACCCCGTGGTGGGCCAGGGAGATCTCGCCTGGGCGCGGTCGCGCGCCACCGCCCACCAGGGCCACCGCGCTGGCGGTATGGTGCGGGGCGCGGAAGGGACGCCGCCCCCACTCGGCGCGCAGCGGCAGGCCGCTGACCGAGCGTACCGCCGCCACCTCCAGCGCCTCGTCGTCGGTGAGCGGCGGCAGGATGCCGGGCAGGCGACTGGCCAGCATGGTCTTGCCGGTGCCGGGCGGACCGGCGAAGAGCAGGTTGTGGGCGCCGGCGGCGGCCACCTCCAGCGCCCGACGGGCCTGGAACTGGCCGCGCACCTCGGCGAGGTCAGGCAGCGGCTGGGTGGCCTCGGGCGGGCGCGTTAGCCGGTGGGGGGCGATGGGGGTCTGGCCCAGCAGGTGGGCGACCACCTCCAGCAGGTGGTCGGCGGGCAGCACCTCGAGCTCGCCGGCCAGGGCCGCCTCGTCGGCGTTGGCCCGCGGCACGATCAGCCCGCGGCCGGCGCGCCGCGCGGCCAGGGCCAGCGGCAGCACACCCTCCACGGGGCGCAGGGCGCCGTCCAGCGCCAGCTCGCCGACGCTCTCGGTCTGCGCCAGGCAGTCGGGGGGCAGCTGGCCGGAGGCGAGCAGCAGCCCCAGGGCGATGGGCAGGTCGAAGCGTCCGCCCTCCTTGGGCAGGTCGGCGGGCGCCAGGTTGAGGGTGATGCGGCGCAGCGGGTACTCGAAGCCGGCATTGACCAGGGCGCTGCGCACCCGCTCGCGGCTCTCCTTAACCGCCGTCTCGGGCAGCCCGACCAGCGTCATGCTGGGCAGGCCGTTGGAGAGGTGCACCTCCACCTGCACCTCGGGTGCCTCCAGGCCGAGCCCGGCCCGGGTATGCACGATCGCCAGCGTCATGGGCATTCCCTCGCGACAGGACTGCTCTCAGGCTAGTCCAGGGCGCGGCGGGTCGCCCGGCACGGCCTCAGGAGGCGGCGTCGCCATCCTTGCGCGGGGCGCCCTCCTGCTCAGCGTGCTCCTCAGCGCGCGTCGCCGGGGCCTCGGCCGCCGCGGCGCTGCCGCCGGCCTGGGCCTCCACCAGCGCCTCTAGGGCGGCGACCTGCTTCTCCAGCGACTCCACCCGCGAGCGGGTGCGCTGCAGCACGTCCATGAGGATGTCGAAGTCCTCCCGCGAGACCAGCTCCAGGCGGTCGAAGGCGCCCTTCACCACCTGCTGGACGCCCTTCTGGATCTCCTCAGGGGCCTGGGAGGCACCCTGCAGGCGCTCGCCGATCTGCTGGGCCAGGCGGCCGATCCTGTCGTGGGTCACCATGACGCATCTCCTGTTGGTCGATGAATGCCTACAGGATACGCGGGCCGTGGCCACGACGCATGCCCTCCTGCTCACCGCGCCTGCCCCGTCGCGGCGCATCGGCGCCATGGCCGGCGCACCAGGACGGTGCATCGCGCCGCCCTCGCCATGCGGATGCCCTCACGCCCTCCGGAGACAAGTTGCGTAACCCATTGATAAGTAAAAAGGTTATTTCCCGCTGGCACGCCCTGCGCATCGGCCAGTGCAGCCGCCCCATCGGGTTGCCTCCCATCCCCACGAGGAGACAGGACATGAAGCTGATCACCGCCATCATCAAGCCCTTCAAGCTGGACGACGTCCGCGAGGCGCTGGCCGACAACGGCGTGCAGGGCATCACCGTCACCGAGGTCAAGGGCTTCGGCCGCCAGAAGGGCCATACCGAGCTCTACCGCGGCGCCGAGTACGTCGTCGACTTCCTGCCCAAGGTCAAGATCGAGATCGCCGTGGACGACGGCCGCCTTGAGAGCGTGCTCGACGCCATCTGCGAGGCCGCCGGCAGCGGCAAGATCGGCGACGGCAAGGTCTTCGTCACGCCGCTGGAGGACGTGATCCGCATCCGCACCGGCGAGCGCGGCGCCGATGCCGTCTGAGCCATGACCGACTGCCGCTTCCCCGACTGGAGAATCCACCATGAGTGAACTGACCGAACTGAGCTATGCGCTCGATACCTTCTACTTCCTGATCTGCGGCGTGCTGGTGATGTGGATGGCCGCCGGCTTCGCCATGCTCGAGGCGGGCCTGGTGCGCGCCAAGAACACCGCCGAGATCCTCACCAAGAACGTGGCGCTGTTCGCTATCGCCTGCACCATGTACCTGCTGGTGGGCTACTACCTGATGTACTCGAGCCCCGAGGGCGGCATCCTGCCCAACCTCGGCGTGCTGCTGGGCAGCGAGAACGGCATCGACGCCGTGCTGGCCGGCGGCGACGAGGCCCCCTACTACTCCATGCGCGCCGACTACTTCTTCCAGGTGGTGTTCGTGGCGACCGCCATGTCCATCGTCTCCGGGGCGGTGGCCGAGCGCATGAAGCTGTGGGCCTTCCTAGCCTTCGCGGTGGTGATGACCGGCCTGATCTACCCGGTCTCCGGCTACTGGACCTGGGGCGGTGGCTGGCTCTCCGCGGCCGGCTTCTCCGACTACGCCGGCTCCGGCATCGTGCACATGGCCGGTGCGGCCGCTGCCCTCGCCGGCGTGCTGGTCCTCGGCCCGCGCAAGGGCAAGTACGGCAAGGACGGCAGCATCTACGCCATCCCCGGTGCCAACCTGCCGCTGGCCACCCTCGGCACCTTCATCCTGTGGATGGGCTGGTTCGGCTTCAACGGCGGCTCCGAACTGAAGGTCTCCGACGTCGCCTCCGCCAACAACATGGCCCAGGTGCTGGTCAACACCAACGCCGCCGCCGCCGGCGGGGTGATCGCCGCCCTGGTGGTCGCCAAGCTGTGGTTCCGCAAGGCCGACCTGACCATGACCCTCAACGGCGCCCTGGCCGGCCTGGTGGCGATCACCGCCGACCCGCTCTCGCCCTCGGCACTGAGCGCGGCACTGATCGGCGCCGTGGGCGGGGCCATCGTGGTGGCCGCCATCGTCGCCCTGGACAAGCTGAAGATCGACGACCCGGTGGGCGCCATCTCGGTGCACGGCGTGGTCGGCATCTGGGGCCTGCTGGCGGTGCCGCTGAACAACGGCGACGCCACCTTCGGCGCCCAGCTGCTCGGCATCGTCGGCATCTTCGCCTGGGTCTTCCTGGCCAGCCTGGTGGTCTGGGGCATCCTCAAGGCGATCATGGGCATCCGCGTCAGCGAGGAGGAGGAGTACGAGGGCGTCGACCTGGTGGAGTGTGGCCAGGAGGCCTACCCGGAGTTCAGCGGCTCCGGCAAGTAAGCCGCCGCGGCTCCCTACCCCATCGACACCATCCGGCCCCCGCAAGGGGGCCTTTTTTCTTCCCCGCCGGCGAGGTGTATCCTGTAGGACATCCGCCCTATCGGCGGCGGCACGTCCGCCCACGCATCACGAGGAACCGACCATGAAACTGGTGACCGCCATCATCAAGCCCTTCAAGCTCGACGACGTCAGGGAGTCCCTCTCGGAGATCGGCGTCCAGGGCATCACCGTGACCGAGGTCAAGGGCTTCGGCCGCCAGAAGGGCCATACCGAGCTCTATCGCGGCGCCGAGTACGTGGTGGACTTCCTGCCCAAGGTGAAGCTCGAGGTCGCCGTGGACGACGATATGGCGGAGAAGGTGATCGACGCCATCACCAGCGTCGCCAACACCGGCAAGATCGGCGACGGCAAGATCTTCGTGACCCCGCTGGAGCAGGTGATCCGCATCCGCACCGGCGAGACCGGCAAGGACGCGGTCTAAGCGGCCAGGCGGCCTGGCGAAGCTTAAGCCCAAGTGACCAGTCGCAAGAAACCCCACCAGGCGATCGGCCCGGTGGGGTTTCACGTTTCTGCCTCGCTGCCGGCCGCCCATCACCGAACCGCTTGGCGGCTCGGCGCTGGCAACTCGACGCTTACTTCTCGACGAAGGCCCGCTCGATCACGTAGTCACCCGGCTCGCCCATGCGCGGCGAGATCTTGAAGCCCAACTCGTCGAGCAGCTCGCTGGTGCTCTCCAGCATCGCCGGGCTGCCGCAGATCATGGCACGATCCTGCTTGGGGTCCAGCGCCGGCAGGCCGGTGTCCTCGGCCAGCTTGCCGCTGCGGATATGGTCGGTCAGGCGACCCATGGTGTGGAACGCCTCGCGGGTCACCGTGGGGTAGTAGACCAGCTTCTCGCTGATCTCCTCGCCCAGGTACTCGTGGGCCGGCAGCTCCTTCTGGATGAAGTCGGCGTAGGCCAGCTCGCTGACGTTGCGCACGCCGTGTACCAGCACCACCTTCTCGAAGCGCTCGTAGACCTCGGGATCCTGGATCAGGCTCATGAAGGGCGCCAGGCCCGTGCCGGTGGAGAGCAGGTAGAGGTTGCGCCCCGGCAGCAGGTCGTCGGTGACCAGGGTGCCGGTGGGCTTGCGACTGACCATGATCTGGTCACCCACCTGGAGGTGCTGCAGCCGCGAGGTGAGGGGGCCGTCGGGCACCTTGATGCTGAAGAACTCCAGGTGGTCCTCGTAGTTGGGACTGGCGATGGAGTAGGCACGCATCAGCGGCTTGCCCCCCACCTCCAGGCCGATCATCACGAACTGCCCGTTCTTGAAGCGCAGGCTGCGCTCGCGGGTGGTGCGGAAGCTGAACAGGGTGTCGTTCCAGTGGTGGACGCTGAGCACCTCTTCCAGGGCGAACTTGCTCATGCCGGCTCCTCTGAGTGCGAAAGATCTCCTGGCGGAGAGACTTATATGCTTTAAAAGAATAAAACAGGCTTGTAGATTTGCATTGAATTCTAAGCCAGGAGGCGTTATCTGTTAAATGGATTGTATGGATAACCTTTATCCATAACCTTGATATACGTCATCGGAGAGCCACCCATGCGCTTCACCCTGCGCCAGCTGGAAGTCTTCGTGGCGGTGGCCCAGCACGAGAGCGTGTCGCGGGCCGCCCGCGCCCTGGCGCTCTCCCAGTCCGCAGCCAGCAGTGCCCTGGCCGAGCTGGAGCGCCAGTTCGACTGCCAGCTGCTCGATCGCCACGGCAAGCGCCTGCGCCTCAACGCCCTGGGCTTCCAGCTGCTGCCCAAGGCGGTGGCGCTGCTCGACCGCGCCGAGGAGGTGGAGGAGCTGCTCCACGGCCAGCAGGGCATCGGCGTGCTGGACGTCGGCGCCACCCTGACCATCGGCAACTACCTGGCCACCCTGCTGATCAGCGACTTCATGCAGCGCTATCCGGGCAGCCGGGTGCGCCTGGCGGTGCGCAATACCCGCGCGATCGTCGAGAGCGTGCGCCACCACCGCCTCGACCTGGGGCTGATCGAGGGGCAGTGCGAGGAGGAGGACGTGGTCACCCAGCCCTGGGTGGAGGATGAACTGGTGGTGTTCTGCTCGCCGCGCCACCCCCTGGCCGGCGCCGGCGCGGTGGAGCTAGGCCGCCTGCTGCGCGAGGCGTGGATCATGCGCGAGGAGGGCTCCGGCACGCGCCTGACCCTGGAGCAGGCGGCACGCCACCGGCGCGGGCGCTTCAACGTGCTGCTGGAGCTGGAGCACACCGAGGGCATTAAGCGGGCGGTGGAGTCGGGGCTGGGAATCGGTTGCGTCTCGAAGCTTGCCCTGCGCGACGCCTTCCGCCGCGGCAGCCTGGTGCCCATCTCCACCCCGGAGCTGGACCTGAGTCGCCAGTTCACCTTTATCTGGCACCGCCACAAGTACCTCGCCACCGGCATGCGCGAGTTCCTCAAGCTGTGCCGGCAGATGACCGAGGGGGTCACCCGCAGCGACCAGATCGACCTGCCGCCGGTGCCCTGAGGCGAAGCCGCTCCTCACAACGGCATCGGGCCCGGCGGTACCGGGCCCGATGGGTGCCAGGCAGGCCTGGCGGTCAGCGCATATCGCTGACCGCCTCCTGGATCTCCTCGAGGCTCGCCTTGGTGAGGTCCTTGGTCAGGGAGTGGATCACCAGCTTCGCGGTGGGGCCGTCGAGCTTGTCGCGCAGCTGGCCGAGGAAGCGTGCCGGCGCCACCAGGATCAGCTTCTCCATGCTGTTGTCGGTGCGCGCCCGGTAGAGGCGCTCGGCCACCTCCTTGGCGAACACCTGCTCCTCGTGGGCCCGCGCCGTGCTCTCGCCGCCGGCCGAGCGCGCCGAGGTCGCGGTCGACTCGTGCACGTCGGCCCCGCGATCCGTCACCAGGTCGCCCTCGTGCAGCCGGCTCGCCGCGTGCACCAGGCTGTCCTGCTCGACCAGCTTGAGCGCGTCGCGGGTGAAGATCCTCGCCCGCGCCGCATCCGCCACCACGATATAGGTTGTCATAGCCACTCCTCGATACCGGTGGGTCGACGGCCGACGCCGCGCCGGCCGCCTCTGGATCAACCATGGCAAGCACCATGACGGCGGTCAACCACCCGATGCGGGCACACGGCAGGAACTGCAGCCTGGGCGCAACTGGGGTAGCATTCGGGTAAGCCGGCAGGGAGGTCGGCCGTCTCATCACCACGATGTGCCTCCGGGAGGACCCCGATGCGTCAGTTCCTGTTTCCCCGCCGCCCCCTCGCCCGCGGCACCCTGCTCACCTGCCACCTGCTGCTGCAGCTCGGCCTCGCCGCCGGCGCGGCGCTGTGGCTCGCCCCGCGCACCCCCTGGCTCTCCGCCACGACCTGGCAGGCGGCCTGGCCCGACGTGGCGCTGGGGGTGGGCCTCTGGTTGCTGGCGGCGGTGGTGCTGCGGCTGGTCGCCGAGCTGTGGCTGCTGCCCCACCACCTTGCCGGCCAGCTCGGCGCCGGGCCGGTGATCACCCGCTCCTGGGAGCGACGCCCCGCCGTGCACGACCGCGAGGCCGCCTGGACCAGCGAGGCACGCCCGCTGGACGGCGAGGACGAGGTGGTCGGCCGCGCCCGGGTGACCCGCCCCGCCGAGCCGCTGCGTCAGCGTGGCCGGGAGCCCTCGCTGGACCTGGCAGCTCACGCTGGCGAGGCAGCGGCACCCCGCGACCCACGCCTCTAGCGTCGAGCCGCCGGTTCCGAAGCCGCTAGCTCCGAAGGACCTGGGCGCCGAAGAGGAGACGACGCAGGCCGGCCAGCAGCAGCACGGCGGCCCCGGCGCCGAGGGCGTTGGCCAGGATATCGGCCCAGTCGCCGCCGCTGCGTCCCGGCACCGGCAGCTGGGCGAACTCGATGACGCCGCCGTAACCGGCGGCGAGCAGCAGGGCCAGCGGCGGGCGCACGCCGGCCAGGCCGATCAGGCCGGCGAGGCCGGCATAGCCCACGAAGTGGCTGAGCTTGTCCCAGGGCAGGCGGCTGGGCATCTCCTCCCCCGGGGTCAGGCTGCCCAGGGCGATGACCAGCGCCGCCACGACGGCCAGCGCCGCCCACAGGCGGCGCCGGTCGTGCAGGCGGCGAAGGCCCCCTCGCCAGCCCCCTTCAGCCATGGGGGATGCTGCGGTGGTAGGCGGGGCTCAGGTCGTGCAGCGCCTCCATGAAGGCGGTGACCCGGTCGGGGTCGGTGAACTGGCTGATGCCGTGGCCCAGGTTGAAGACGTGGCCCGGCCCCTCGCCGTAGCTCTCCAGGATGCGTGCCACCTCTGCGCGGATCGCCTCGGGGCGGGCGAACAGCACGTTGGGGTCGAGGTTGCCCTGCAGCGCCACCTTGTGGCCCACCCGGGCACGCGCGTAGGCGAGCTCGGTGGTCCAGTCCAGGCCCACGGCGTCGGACCCGGCCAGGGCGATGTCCTCGAGCCACTGGCCACCGTTCTTGGTGAACAGGATCACCGGCACGCGGCGCCCCTCGTGCTCGCGGATCAGGCCGGCGACGATCTGCTCCATGTAGCGCAGCGAGAACTCCAGGTAGGCCGGCGTGGAGAGCGCCCCGCCCCAGGTGTCGAAGATCTGCACCGCCTGGGCGCCGGCGCGGATCTGGGCATTGAGGTAGTCGGTCACCGCCGTGGCCAGGGTGTCGAGCAGGTCATGCATCACGCTGGGCGTGTCGTAGAGCATGGTCTTGACGTGGCGGAAGTCCTTGCTGGAGCTGCCCTCCACCATGTAGGTGGCGAGCGTCCAGGGGCTGCCGGAGAAGCCGATCAGCGGCACCCGGCCGTTGAGCTCACGGCGGATGGTGGAGACCGCGCGCATCACGTAGTCGAGGTCGCGCTCGGCGTCGGGGGCAGTCAGCGCCGCCACCTCCTCGGCGGTGCGCACCGGCTTGCGGAACTTGGGCCCCTCGCCGGTCTCGAAGTAGAGCCCCAGCCCCATGGCGTCGGGGATGGTGAGGATATCCGAGAACAGGATCGCGGCGTCCAGCGGATAGCGCTCCAGCGGCTGCAGCGTCACCTCGCAGGCCAGGTCATGGTTGCGACACAGGTCCATGAAGTTGCCGGCCTCGGCGCGGGTGGCGCGGTACTCCGGCAGGTAGCGTCCGGCCTGGCGCATCATCCACACCGGGGTGCGGTCCACCGGCTGGCGCGCCAGGGCGCGCAGAAAACGATCGTTCTTGAGTTCCATGCGGCGGTCATCCACGGGAAATGTGCCCGGCATTGTACCCGATCAGGACGGCCGGCGGCTGCGCCCGTGAGCCGCCGGCGGCTTCCTGCTAGAATGGCGGCCCACCCTGCGGCACCGCCCGCGGCCTGCTACCGAGGTACCCCGTGACGATTCGCTTCATCGCCGCCTCCCGACTGCCCACTCCCTGGGCCACCTTCACCATGCACGGCTTCGAGGACGAGGCCACCGGCAAGGACCATATCGCCCTGACCCTGGGCGACGTGGCCGACGGCGAGCCGGTGCTGGGGCGGGTGCATTCGGAGTGTCTGACCGGCGACGCCCTCTTCTCGATGCGCTGCGACTGCGGCTACCAGCTGCAGGAGGCGCTCAAGCGCATCGCCGAGGAGGGGCGCGGGGTGCTGCTCTACCTGCGCCAGGAGGGGCGCGGCATCGGCCTGCTCAACAAGATCCGCGCCTATCACCTGCAGGACCAGGGCGCCGACACCGTGGAGGCCAACGAACGGCTGGGCTTCGCCGCCGACCTGCGCCGCTACGACCTCTGCGTGCCGATGCTCGAGCACCTGGGCATCGCCGCACTGCGCCTGATGACCAACAACCCGCGCAAGGTCGACGCCCTGACCCAGGCCGGCGTCACGGTCGTGGAACGGGTGCCGCTGACCACCGGCCTCAACCCCCACAACGAGCAGTATCTCTCCACCAAGGCGGGCAAGCTCGGCCACATGATGGCGCTGGGCGACTTCACCCAGGCCAGCGACGTGGACATCGAGCGCAAGGAGTGACTCAGGCCGCCCGTGCCTTGCGGATGCGCTCGTAGGCGTTGCCGATCTCGCTGGTACGCTCCCGGGCGACCTCGCGCATGCTCTCGGGCAGCCCCTTGGCGGCCAGCTTGTCGGGGTGGTTCTGGCTCATCAGCCGTCGGTAGGCGCGCTTGACCTCGGCATCGCTGGCGTCCTGCTCGACCCCCAGCACCCGATAGGCATCGGCCAGGGAGAGCCCCCCGGAGGCACCCCCCGCAGCCTGCCCGGCGCCGCCGTGCAGCATCGCCTCGACCTGGGCGATCTCCGCCTCGGAGCAGCCCAGGCCGCGTACCACCCGCATCAGCATCTCGCGCTCGGCGGGATGCAGCTGGCCGTCGGCGGCGATCGCCGCCAGCTGCACCTGCAGGAAGACCTGGCGCAGGGCGGGCTGGGGCCCCAGCAGCGGGCGCAGCCTGGCCAGCTCCGCGTCCAGGTCGAAGTCCGGCGCCTTGCCCCGGTTGAAGTCGGCGCGGGCCTGGGCGCGCTGGGCCTCGTTGAGGCGCAGGCGGTCCCACAGCACGCGCGAGGCGGCAAGCTCGTCCTCGCTGACCCGGCCATCCGCCTTGCACAGGCAGCCCATCACCGCGAAGGTCGATTCAAGGAACTGCGCCTGGGAGGCGGCCAGCTTGCCCACCAGGCTGCGACGCAGGCGGGTGACCAGCCAGTAGCCGAGCCCGCCGCCGACGAGCCCGCCCAGGGGCCCGCCGATCAGCCAGCCGAGTCCCGCCCCGATCAGCACCACGATCCACATCAGCGCGTCTCCTCCGCCGCGGCGTCGCCGACCAGGCGCCAACGGATGGCGGCCTCGATGCCGTCGGCGTCCAGGCCGCACTCCGCCAGCAGCTCGGCGGGCTTGCCGTGCTCGACGAAGGCGTCGGGCAGGCCCAGGTGGAGCAGCGGCGCGGTCACGCCCTCGGCGGCCAGCAGCTCACCCACCGCGCCGCCGGCACCGCCGGCCACCACGTTCTCCTCCAGGGTCACCAGCAGATCGTGGTCGGCGGCGGCGGCCAGCACGGCGTCGCGATCCAGGGGCTTTACAGAGCGCATGTTGAGGTGACTGGCGTCGAGCCGCTCCGCCACCTCGGCCGCCGGCGTGTTGAGGCTGCCGAAGGCGAGCAGGGCGATGCGCCGTCCGGCCCGGGCGCCGCTTTCGCGGCGCGGCTCGGCCTTGCCGATGGGCAGCGGCTCGAGGTGGGCGGGGATCTCGGCCCCGGGGCCGGTGCCGCGCGGGTAGCGCACCGCGGCGGGACCGGGGTGGTGGTAGGCGGCGCTGAGCATGGCGCGACACTCCGCCTCGTCGGCGGGCGCCAGCACCACCAGGCCGGGCACGCAGCGCAGGTAGCTGAGGTCCAGGGCGCCGTGGTGGGTGGGGCCATCCTCGCCCACCAGGCCGGCACGGTCGATGGCGAAGGTGACGTCGAGCTCCTGCACCGCCACGTCGTGGATCAGCTGGTCGTAGCCGCGCTGCAGGAAGGTGGAGTAGATCGCCACCACAGGCTTCATGGCCTCGCAGGCCATGCCCGCGGCCAGGGTCACCGCGTGCTGCTCGGCGATCGCCACGTCGAAGTAGCGCTCCGGGTACTGCTGCGAGAAGCGCACCAGGTCGGAGCCCTCGCGCATCGCCGGGGTGATGCCGATCAGGCGCGCGTCGGCGGCGGCCATGTCGCACAGCCAGTCGCCGAAGACGTTGCAGTACTTCTTCTTCGGCGCGGCGGGCGGCTTCTCCGGCGGGGGAGCAGGCCTGAGCGGCGGCGGAGTCTCGCCGTTCTTCTCCAGCTTGGTGATGGCGTGGTAGCCGATGGGGTCCGCCTCGGCGGGCAGGAAGCCCTTGCCCTTGCAGGTCTTGACGTGGAGGAACTGCGGCCCCTCCAGGTCACGCATGTTGCGCAGGGTCTGCAGCAGCAGCGGCAGGTCATGGCCATCGATGGGGCCGATGTAGTTGAAGCCCATCTCCTCGAAGAGGGTGGCCGGGCTGACCATGCCCTTCATGTGCTCCTCGGTGCGCCGCGCCAGTTCCAGCGCCCCCGGCAGGTGCGAGAGCACCTTCTTGCCGCCCTCGCGCATGGTGGTATAGGGCTTGCTGGTCAGGATCCGCGCCAGGTAGCTGGCGATGCCGCCGACGTTCTCGGAGATCGACATCTCGTTGTCGTTGAGCACCACCAGCAGATTAGCGTCGACGTGGCCGGCGTGGGCCAGGGCCTCGAAGGCCATGCCCGCGGTCAGGGCGCCATCGCCGATCACCGCGCAGACGCGGCGCCGCTCGCCGCGGCTGCGGGCGGCCAGCGCCATGCCCAACGCCGCCGAGATGGAGGTGCTGGAGTGGCCGACTCCGAAGGTGTCGTACGCCGACTCGGCGCGCCGCGGGAAGGCGGCCAGGCCGCCGTAGTGGCGGATGTTGGGCATCGCCTCGCGGCGCCCGGTGAGGATCTTGTGGGGATAGGCCTGGTGGCCCACGTCCCATACCAGGCGATCGTGGGGCGTCTCCAACGCCTGGTGCAGGGCCACGGTGAGCTCGACGACGCCGAGGCCGGCCCCGAAGTGCCCCCCGGAGACGCCCACGCTGTAGAGCAGGTAGGCGCGCAGCTCGTCGGCCACCTGCGCCAGCTGCGTGGTGGACATGGCGCGCAGCGCGGCCGGGGTGTCCAGAGTGTCGAGCAGCGGCGTGGCCGGACGCTCGACGGGAATGTCATCGAACAGCTTCATGAGGGCATCTGTCGTGTCAGTGGTCACGCTCGATCATGTATCGGGCCAGCGCCGCCAGCGGCTGCCCGGCTTCACCCAGCGGCGCCAGGGCGGCGACGGCCTCCTCCACCAGTCCGGCGGCCCGCTGCCTGGCGCCCGCCAGCCCCAGCAGGGATGGGTAGGTGGGCTTGTCGCGGGCGGCGTCGGCCCCCGAGGCCTTGCCCAGGGTGGCGGTATCCCCGATCACGTCGAGCACGTCGTCATGGATCTGGAAGGCCAGGCCGATGGCCCGGGCATAGGCCTCCAGGGCCGCCAGCCGCGGGTCCTCCTCGGCCACCGCGGCCAGCCCGCCGAGGCGCACCGCGGCACGGATCAGCGCCCCGGTCTTGTGGGCATGCATGGTGGCCAGCGCCTCGACGTCGGGATGGCCACCCACGGCGGCGAGGTCCAGCGCCTGGCCGGCCACCATGCCGTCGCGCCCCGCCGCCTCGGCCAGGGTGACGATCATCGCCGCCAGGCGCGGATGGGCGCTGGCGGCGATCACCTCGAAGGCCAGCGACTGCAGGGCGTCGCCGGCCAGTATCGCGGTGGCCTCGTCATAGGCGCGGTGCACGGTAGGCTGGCCGCGGCGCAGGTCGTCGTCGTCCATGGCCGGCAGGTCATCGTGGACCAGCGAGTAGGCGTGGATCAGCTCGATGGCCACGGCCGGCGCGTCGAGGTGGGCATCGTCGGCCCCCAGGGCGCGACCGGCGGCATACACCAGCAGCGGGCGCAGGCGCTTGCCGCCCACCAGCACGCCGTGGCGCATGGCGGCCTCGAGGCGCGGCGCGGGGGCCTCGCGCGCGCCGAACAGTGCCTCCAGGCGGGCATCGGCGCGGGCGCGATCCGCGGCCAGGGCGGCCGCCAGGGCGTCAGCGTTCACCGTCACCCTCCCTCGGCGGCGCGAAGGGCTCGAGCTCGATGCCGCCCTCGGCGCCCCCGGTCAGGGTACGCACCTTGAGTTCCGCCTCGTCGAGGCGCCGCTGGGCATCGCGGGTCAGCCTGACCCCCTCCTCGAAGGCGGCCAGCGACGCCTCCAGCGACAGCTCGCCGGACTCCAGCCGCGCCACCAGGCCCTCGAGCCGCTCGACGGTGGCGGCGAAGTCCCGCGGCGCGGCCTCGTCGGCCGAGGCCGACCGGGACCGCTCGTTGCGCTCTGCCATGCTGCGTCTCACCGCCCCCTGATCGTCATGGAAAGGTCATGCAAAGGGCGACAGTATACACGCTCCCCCCCGGGGGTCGTCTGCCCCGTCGGTCAGGCCCTGTGGCGGCATCAACTTGCACCCGGCTCATGGGAGCAGCGCAGCATTTTCATCCTTATTCATCCGGCCCCTGTGCTAAGATAGCGCCCTCTCACCTGTTCATGACACTGCATGCGGCACGCGCCGGAAGGGGTTGATTCGACCATGGCCAAGACGTCCCTGGACAAGAGCAAGATCAAGATCCTGCTGCTCGAGGGCATCCACCAGACCGCGGTGGACAATCTGCGCAACGCCGGGTACTCGAACATCGAGCACCTGCCCACCTCGCTGGATGAAGCCGCGCTGATCGAGAAGATCCGCGACGTCCACTTCATCGGCATCCGCTCGCGCACCCAGCTCACCGAGCGCGTCTTCGCCGCCGCCGAGAAACTGGTGGCCGTGGGCTGCTTCTGCATCGGCACCAACCAGGTCGACCTCGACGCCGCCCTCGCCCGCGGCATCCCGGTGTTCAACGCCCCCTACTCCAACACCCGCTCGGTGGCCGAGCTGGTGCTGGCCGAGGCGATCATGCTGCTGCGCGGCATCCCCGAGAAGAACGCCCGCGCCCACCAGGGCGGCTGGCTGAAGAGCGCCAAGAACTCCCACGAGGCGCGCGGCAAGACCCTGGGGATCGTCGGCTACGGCAGCATCGGCTCGCAGCTCTCGGTACTGGCCGAGTCACTGGGCTTCGACGTCATCTACTACGACGTGATTGCCAAGCTGGGCATGGGCAACGCCCGCCAGGTGGGCAGCCTCGACGAGCTGCTGGGCAAGGCGGACGTGGTCAGCCTGCATGTGCCGGAGCTCCCCTCCACCCGCTGGATGATCGGCGCCGAACAGATCGCGCGCATGAAGCCGGGCGCCATCCTGATCAATGCCTCCCGTGGCAGCGTGGTGGTGATCGAACCCCTGGCCGAGGCGATCCGCGAGGGGCGCCTCAACGGTGCCGCGGTGGACGTCTTCCCGGTGGAGCCCAAAGGCAACGACGAGGAGTTCGAGAGCCCGCTGCGCGGCCTGGAGAACGTCATCCTCACCCCGCACATCGGCGGCTCGACCCTGGAGGCCCAGGAGAACATCGGCATCGAGGTCTCCGAGAAGCTCGCCACCTACTCCGACAACGGCACCACCGTCACCTCGGTCAACTTCCCCGAGGTGGCGCTGCCTTCCCACCCGGGCAAGCACCGCCTGCTGCACATCCACGAGAACGTGCCGGGGGTGATGTCCGAGATCAACCGGGTACTCTCCGAGAACGGCATCAACATCGCCGGCCAGTACCTGCAGACCAACGAGAAGGTCGGCTACGTGGTGATCGACGTCGACAAGGCCTATGGCCCCCAGGCGCTGGACGCCCTGCGCCATGTCGCCCACACCCTCAAGGTGCGGGTGCTCTACTCCGAGGGCAGCCAGGCAAACTGATCGCCGCCGCTGCGGCTTCAGCCACTCCCGACCGCCGCGTCCCCGACGCGGCGGTCGTCGTTTCGGGGCCACGACAGGCGAGCTCTTCCATGGTCGCAGTGCGCCCAGGGGCCCGGCCGCGCTAGGCTGTGACATCGGCACAACAGCGAGGAGCCCCCATGAGCGAGACGACCCCGGCGGTGCGCCGCCATGACGCCGACGGCGTCACCACTCTGACCCTCAACCGCCCGGCGAGCTTCAATGCGCTCTCCGAGGAGATGCTCGAGGCGCTGGGCGCCGAGCTCGCGAGCCTGGCCGACGACGGCGGGGTGCGCTGCGTGGTGCTCGCCGCCGAGGGACGCGCCTTCTGCGCCGGCCATGACCTCAAGCAGATGCGCGCCCACGACGATGACCGCGACTACTTCCAGACGCTCTTCGCCCGCTGTGCCGGCGTGATGCAGCGCATCGTCGAGCTGCCAGTGCCGGTGATCGCCCGGGTCCAGGGCATCGCCACCGCCGCCGGCTGCCAGCTGGTGGCCAGCTGCGACCTGGCGGTGGCCGCCCGCTCGGCGCGCTTCGCCGTCTCCGGCATCAACGCCGGGCTCTTCTGCTCCACCCCGGCGGTGGCGCTGTCGCGCAACGTGGCCCGCAAGCGCGCCATGGAGATGCTGCTCACCGGGGAGTTCATCGACGCCGAGACCGCCCGCGACTGGGCGCTGGTCAACCGGGTCGCCGACGACGAGGCCCTCGACGAGGCGGTGGCCGAGCTCGCCGCCAGCCTCTGCGCCAAGAGCGCGGTGGCGGTGCGCACCGGCAAGGCGATGTTCCAGCGCCAGCTGCGCATGCCGCTGGACGAGGCCTACGCCTTCGCCGGCGAGGTGATGGCCGGCAACATGCTGGCCGAGGACGTCGCCGAGGGCATCGACGCCTTTATCGAGAAGCGCCGCCCCGTATGGAAGGACCGCTGAGGAGGAAGGACCGCCGAGCCCCGCGAGGGTCGTAATGGAAGCCATTTCCGCAGACGCGACAGGCGCGCCGCGACAGGGTATCCTGTGGCGTCGAACCAAGGCAGAAGGAGTCACAGGGTGAGCGAAGTCAAGCGCAGGACGGCAGGACGCCCCGCCGGGTCCGGCAAGGCCACCGGCGGCCACAGCCAGTCGCTGGTGCGCGGCCTCAACCTGCTGGAGCGCCTGGCCGGCCACTCCGGCGGCCTGGCCCTCTCCGAGCTCGCCGAACAGGCCGACCTGGCCCCCTCGACCACCCACCGCCTGCTGCAGGCGCTGCAGAGCCAGGGCTTCGTCACCCAGGACGGCGAGCTCGGCGTCTGGAAGATCGACGTCAAGACCTTCCGCATCGGCAACAGCTTCCTGGAGGCCCGCGACTTCGTGGGCACCAGCCGCCCCTTCCTGCGCCGCCTCACCGCCGAGACCGGCGAGACCGCCAACCTCGGCATCCGCGACGGCGGCACCGCGGTGTTCCTGGCCCAGAGCGAGTCGCCGCAGATGATGCGCATGATCACTCGCCTCGGCTCCCGGGCGCCGCTGCACGCCTCGGGCGTGGGCAAGGCACTGATGGCCTGGCTGCCCGAGGACGAGCTCGAGCGCATCCTCGCCGAGCGGGGCCTGGCGCGGGTCACCGAGAACACACTGCATACCCCAGAGTCGCTGCGCGAGGGGCTCGCCGAGATCCGCCGCCAGGGCTTCGCCTGCGACCGCGAGGAGCACGCCATCGGCCTGCACTGCGTGGCCGCCTGCATCCACGACGAGCACGGCATCCCGCTCGCCGCCATCTCGGTCTCCGGCCCGGTGGCACGCATCCCCGAGGCGCGCCTGCTGGAGCTGGGCGCGCTGGTGCGCGACACCGCCGCCGAGATCACCGCCCGGCTGGGGGGGCGCATCCCGGAGGCGTGGTAACGCCGGCGGGTCGTGAAGCCACCGCCACGGCGGAGTACACTAGCGGCCGTCCCTTCGCTCCCACGAGGCCGCGCCGATGCATCACCACCTGCTCTCCGTCGATTCCCTCTCCCGCGACGCTATCGATCACCTGATGCGGGTGGCCGCCCGCATGGAGCCCATCGCCCAGCGGCGCCAGGTCACCCGGGTGCTGGAGGGTGCGGTGCTCGGCAACCTCTTCTTCGAGGCCAGCACCCGCACCCGGGTCAGCTTCAACGCGGCCTTCTGCCGGCTGGGCGGCAGCGTCTGCGACACCACCGGCTTCACCTTCTCCTCCATGGCCAAGGGCGAGTCGCTCTACGACACCAGCCGGGTGATGAGCGGCTACTGCGACGCCATCGTGATGCGCCATCCGGAGCTTGGCTCGGTGGCGGAGTTCGCCGCCGCCACCCACGTGCCGGTGATCAACGGCGGCGACGGCCCCGGCGAGCACCCCAGCCAGGCGCTTCTCGACTTCTACACCATCGACAAGGAGTTCACCCGGCTGGGCAAGGGGCTGGCCGGCGCCCATGTGCTGATGACCGGCGACCTCAAGTACGGGCGCACGGTGCACTCGCTGATCAAGCTGCTATCGCTCTACGATCCCATGCGCATCACCCTGGTGGCGCCGCCGGGGCTGGAGATGCCCGGCCACCTGATCGACCTGGTCGCCTCCCGCGGGCATCGCATCGAACAGCATGACAGCCTGGCCCGGGACTACGCCGACGTCGACGTGGTCTACACCACCCGCATCCAGAAGGAGCGCTTCACCGCCGAGATGAGCGAGGGCTTCAGCCTCTCCCGGGACTTCACCGTGGACCGCGCCTTCCTGGATCGGCGCTGCGGCCGCGACACCATCGTCATGCACCCGCTGCCCCGCGACAGCCGCCCCGAGGCCAACGACCTCGACGTCGACCTCAACGGCGACCCGCGCCTGGCGATCTTCCGCCAGACCGACAACGGCATCCCGGTGCGCATGGCGATCTTCGCCACCCTGCTGGAGGTCGACGGCCTGATCGAGCAGGACCTGCGTCCGGTGCGCTGGTTCGTGCCGCCGCGCCTGGGCGTTGACGACCCGGCGCTCTAGGCAACGCGCACTTTGGCCGCCCTTGCCTATGCTGGTGGAGTGATCCCTTCCCCTGGCGGCATGAGGCACCACGACATGACCCTGCAACGCGCCTATCGGCTCCTGGCCCTGTTCTACACCGCGCTGCTGCTGATCGGGGCGATCGCCCTGCTGGCCGGCGGCGGCACCCTCCTCTCGCTGGCCCAGCTGGGCCTCGGCGTCCTGGCGGTGATGGGGCTGTGGGGCTACATCCTGCAGCGCGGCGTGATGAGCCCGCGCCTGTGGCAGCCGCTGGCGGGGGCGCTGGCCGGCGCCGCCGTGGTGCAGCTGTGGGCGGTGCTCAGCATGTCGCTGTCCGGCGAGGCGCTGACCTGGATGCTGGCCAGCGCCATCTTCTCGGCACTGCTGGTGGTGATCCTCTACCGCTACGGCGATCGCGACCAGGCGCTGTGGGCCACCCCCGAGGAGCTGGAGGCCGCCCACCGCCTGGAGGCGCTGCTGGAGAAGGGGGAGGGCACGCTGACCGCCGAGGCGCGTGACGGCGAGCGCGAATCGCGGGTGACGGTGACCCGCAGCGGCGACGAGTACCGCGCCAGCGTGACGCGGCGCCGCGCCGCCGAGCGCGAGTCCTTCGAGGAGCGCTTCCGCCACCCCGCCACCCTGGTGTTCTTCCTGGAGAAGTTCGCCGGCGTCTCGGTGGCCGACTTCCGTCCGCCGGACGCCGCCTGAGGCTCAGGAGCCCGGTGTTCCTGCGCGTGGCAGCCCCTCCCGGGCGGCGAACCAGCGCTCGACGATCAGCACCGCGCTGATGCCGTCGACCCCCTCGTCGCGCCAGCTGCGGTGCTGGCCGCGCGCCCGGGCGATCGCCTTGGCCTCGCCGGTGGAGCCACGCTCGTCGACCATCTCGCAGGGCACCCCGTAGCGGCCGAACAGGCGCTTGCCGAACTTGCGGGCGCGGGTGCTCATCTCCTGCTCCTCGCCGTCGGCGGTCAGCGGCAGCCCCACCACGAAGAGGTCGGGGCGCCACTCCTCCACCAGCCGCGCCACCCGCGCCCAGTCGGGGATCCCCTCGCGGGCCGGCAGCGGCTCGAGCTCCCGGGCGCTGCCCAGCAGCTCGTTGCCCACCGCCACGCCGATACGCCGGGTACCGAAGTCGAAGCCCAGGATCAGTCGCTCGCCTGGCCGGGCCATCAGCGGCCTCCGCTCGAGCGGCGCGCCCGGCTCAAGAGTGCCCCGCCTCGCGGGTCATCAGGTTGAGGTCGACGCCGAGCAGGCCGGCGGCGGCGCCCAGGCGCTGCTCCGGCGGCACCTCGAAGAGGATGTCGCCGCGCCCCTCCACGGTGAGCCAGGCGTTGTCGAGCAGCTCGGCCTCGAGCTGGCCCGACTCCCAGCCGGCACAGCCCAGGCACACCAGGAAGTGCTCGGGGCCGCGCCCCGCAGCCAGCGCCTGGAGCATGTCCATGGAGGTGGTCAGGGCGATATCGTCGGTGACCTGGATGCTGGAGTCCCACTCGTCGCTGGCGCCGCGGTGCAGGATGAAGCCGCGATCCTTGTGCACCGGGCCGCCGAAGTAGACCGGGGCGTTGCGGTGCGGGCTCTCCTCGCCGCCCAGCTCCAGCTGCTCGAAGAGCGCCTCCAGGGTCAGCTCCAGGGGACGGTTGACGATCACCCCCATGGTGCCCTTCTCGTCATGGTCGCACAGGTAGGCGAGGCTGCCGGCGAAGTTGGGGTCTTCCAGGTGCGGCATCGCCAGCAGGAAGTGGTCTTTCAGGCCGAAGTTTTCCACGGATTGCATGAGACTCCCCGGCGTTCTAGCGCACGCCGTAATGATTGCCTTCGCCGAACCGCCAGACCCGGGTGATGGAGAGCGAGTCCAGGTTGCCCATGCCCGCATCGAAGGGACGATAGGGGGCGGCACCGTGGACGGTGTCCAGCGCGGCCTGGTCGAGTTCGGGATGTCCCGAGGATTGTATCACCTCCGCCTGGCGCAGCTCGCCCTCGCGGCCGATCACCACGCGGATGCGCAGCTGGCCGTGAAGATGACGCGGCGCGGGGTGGACGCGGTTGCCGTAGGCCTCGACGCGGCGGGTCCAGTCGTCGATGTAGCGCGCCTCGGCGGCACGCTCGGCGGCCTGGCGGGGGGCGCCGGTCTCGCCGGGCGACTCGGGGGCGAGGCCCTGCTCGCGGATGCTGCGGGTGGCGTCGGCGAGCAGGTCACGCCCCGAGGCGGAGGGTGCCGCCACGCTGGGGTCGCCGCTGGCGTCCGCCGCCTGGGGGGCCTCCCGCGGCGTGGACGGCGCCTCGTCGGCGACCTGGTTCGCCGCCGGCGGGGCGCGCTCGTCGGGACGCGCCTCGGGCGCGACCCGCTCGGCCGCCTCAGGCTCGGCAGGAGTGGCGGGGTCGACGTCCGTCGCCCCCTGCTGCGAGGCGGCAGGGGCCTCCACCGGGGCGGAGCGCGACTCCGCCGGGGCCTCCTCCTGCTGGCTGCCGGCGGCCTGCTGGGCCGCCTCGGCGATGGCGTCGGCGTCCACCGGCGCCTGGCTCTCGCGGGTCACCAGCACCACGTCGAGGCTCGAGCGCTCCGGCGGCGGGGCGGCGAACTGCCAGCTCGCCACGCTGCCGATCACCGCCAGGTGCAGCAGCAACGCCAGCGAGGCGGCCAGCCAGCGCCGGTAGGGCCGGGTGACCGGGGCGTACTGGACCGGATCGCTGACCTGCGGGGTCATGGTGAGCGCGCCTCAGCCTCGCCGCGTCGCGAGCCGGCGCTGGATGGCATCCATCAGGTCGCCGGCGATGTCGGTACCGCGCTGGTCATCGATCTCGCGCACGCAGGTGGGGCTGGTCACGTTGATCTCGGTGATGTAGTCACCGATCACGTCGAGGCCGACGAACATCAGCCCCTTCTCGCGGATCACCGGCTGCACCTGGCGGATCAGCCAGTGGTCGCGCTCGGTGAGCTCACGGCTGACCCCGGTGCCGCCGGCGGCCAGGTTGCCGCGGGTCTCGCCCGCCAGGGGCACCCGGGCGAGGCCGTAGGGCACCGGCTCGCCCTCCACCAGCAGGATGCGGGTGTCGCCGTCGCGGATCTCGGGCAGGTAGCGCTGGGCCATGATCTGGCGCCGACCGCGCTCGGTGAGGGTCTCGATGATGGCGCCCAGGTTGCGCCCCTCGGGCTGCACGTGGAAGATCCCGCTGCCGCCCATGCCGTCCAGCGGCTTGAGGATGACGTCGCCCTGCTCGGCGTGGAAGGCGCGCAGCTCGGCCTCGCTGCAGGAGACCAGGGTCGGCGCGCAGCACTGGGGAAACTGCTGGGCGAAGAGCTTCTCGTTGCACTCCAGCAGCGCCCGGGTGGGATTGACCACCAGCACGCCCTCGCGCTCGGCGAAGCCCAGCAGGTGCACGGCGTTGAGGAAGTGGGTATCCACCGGCGGGTCCTGGCGCATCAGGATCACGTCGAGCTCGGCCAGGGGGCGCGGCTCGGGGTCGCCCAGGTCGAACCAGTGCGCGGGGTCGCGGTGCACCGTCAGCGCGCGCAGGCGGCCGAAGGCCCGGCCGTCGCGCAGGAAGAGGTCGCCGGGCTCCAGGTAGTGGAGCGAGGCGCCGCGGTCCTGGGCGGCCCACAGCATGGCCAGGGAGGTGTCCTTCTTGTAGGCGATGTCCGCGATGGGGTCCATCACCACGCCGATCTTCAGGGCGCGTTCGCTCATGGGCTCGGGGTTCCGGTCGAGAGTGTGAGTGGAGCCAGTATGCCGGCTAGTCGCCGCTAGGCGCCAGCCGGATGCCGGTAGGTTCCAGGGTGATCAGCCGCCGCTTGTAGAGCCGGCCGATGGCCTGCTTGAAGGCATTCTTGCTCACCCCCAGGCGCGCCTTGATCTCGGCGGCATCGCTCTTGTCCCCCAGCGGCAGGTAGCCGCCGCTCTCGCGCAGCGCCTTGAGCACCGCCTCGCCCACCACGTCCAGGCGCGCCTCGCCCGGGGGCAGCAGCGAGAGGTCCAGGCGGCCATCCTCGCGCACGCGCTTGACGTAGCCGGTGACGCGCTGGCCGCGGCGCAGCGGGCGAGTCAGGTCATCGCGGTAGAGCACGCCCCAGAAGCGGTGGTTGACCACCGTCTTGAGGCCGAGGTCGGTCGGGTCGGCGATCACCAGGGTCACCTCGTCGCCGGCGGCGAGCCCCTCGGCCGCGTCGGCGACGAAGCGCTCGAGCTTCTGGCTGGCCACCGGGCGCCCCTGCTGGTCCTGGTAGATCCTCACCAGCACCCGCTTGCCGACGCTGGGCCGGAAGCGCTGTTCGCCGAAGGGCAGCAGCAGGTCGCGGGGCTGCCCCCAGTCGAGGAAGGCACCGATCTCGGTGACGCTGACCACCTCCAGGTAGGCGACCTCGCCCACCTCGCAGCGCGGCGCACGGTAGCGACGCGCGGAGGAACGGGTGGCGGGGGTGGAAGGGCGGGGAGCACGGCGATCGGTCATGGCGGAGTTCCGTATGGAGAAAAGAAGGCGACGCCCGCGGGCGACGAGGCGTCAGGCGCCGCCCAGGTCACCGAAACGGTACTGCAGCAGGCTGAGCGCCACCACCGGGGCGGTCTCGGTGCGCAGGATGCGCGGCCCCAGGGAGAGCGGCGCGAAGCCGGCCTCGCGGGCCGCGGCGACCTCGCCCTCGGCCAGGCCACCCTCGGGGCCGATCAGCAGGGCGACGTCGGCCGGCGTCGCTCGCCCCTCGAGGGCGCCGTCGGTGGCGGGATGCAGCACCAGGCGCAGCGCCTCGTCGCGGACGGCCAGCCATTCGGCCAGGGCCCGGGGCGGATGCACCGGCGGCACCACGGCGCGGCCGCACTGCTCACAGGCGCTGGCCGCCACCGCCTGCCAGTGGGCGAGCTTCTTCGCCTCCCGATCGCCCTTGAGGCGCACGTCGCCATGCTCGGTGTAGAGCGGCGTGATGGCGGCCACACCGAGCTCCACCGTCTTCTGGATGGCGTAGTCCATGCGATCCCCCTTGGAGATCGCCTGGCCCAGGTGCACCGCCAGGGGGGATTCGGCGGCGCCGGGCGCCACGGCCTCGATGCGCGCCACCACCCGCTTGCGCGAGGCCTCCACCAGCACCGCCTCGGCCTCGTGGCCGGCACCGTCGAAGAGCCTGAGCGCGGCGCCCTCGGCCAGGCGCAGCACCCGCGCCACGTGGCGGGCCGGCCCCTCGGGCAGAACGACGTCGCCGCCGACACGAAGGTCGGCGGCGACGTGGATACGCGGCGACTTGATAGCCACGGCGGCGACCTTACTGGGTCGTCTCGGCGCCCTGGGCCTGCTCGGCCTCGCGCTTCTTCTTGCGCGCGTAGATCGCCTCGAAGTTCACCGGAGCCAGCATCAGCGGCGGGAAGCCACCACGGTTGACCAGGCTATCGATGCACTCCCGCGCATAGGGGAAGAGCACGTTGGGGCAGAAGGCGCCCAGGGTGTGGTCGAGCTGGTCACCCTCGATGCCGGCGATGCGGAACAGGCCGGCCTGCTCGAGCTCGGCCAGGAAGGAGGTGGTGCCCTCCTCGCTGTGGGTCACCTGGGCGGTGACCTTGATCACCACCTCGTAGAGGTCATCACCCACCTTCTCGCTGGCGGTATCCAGGTTGAGCCCCACCTTGGGCTTGAACGGCTGCTGGAACACCGAAGGCGAGTTGGGCGCCTCGAAGGAGATGTCCTTGACGTAGATCCGCTGCAGGGCGAACTGCAGCTGCGGCTTGTCCTGCTGGCCGCCGGCCTGGGCACCGGCGCTCTGGTTGTTCTCTTCCGCCATGGGAAAGGTCCTTTGATTCGGGAAACGAAGACTACTTCTTGACCACGGGCAGGCCGTCGGCCTGCCACTGCATCATGCCGCCCTTGAGCTTGAGGACCCGAGGGTAGCCCGCCTTGGTCAGCTTGGCCACGGCGGCGCCGGCGGCCTGGCCGTGCTTGCAGGCCACGATGATCGGCTTGTCCTTGACCTTCTCTAGCTCGCTCATGCGCTCGTCGAGGCGGCTCTGGGGGATGTTGCGCGCACCGGCGATATGGCCGGCCTTGAAGTCACCCGCCTCGCGGGTATCCACCACCACCGCGTCCTCGCGGTTGATCAGCTGGGTCGCCTCGCCGGCCGTCACCCCGCCGGCGGCACTGTTGCGCACCTCGTAGAGGACCCAGGCGGTCAACACCAGGAGGAAGGCGCCCACCAGCAGCGGGTGGTTCTGCACGAAGTCAAACAGCTGATCGATCATGGGAGCGAAAACTCTCGTCTCGGGCACGAAATATGGGGCACGCGGCGACGCG
Organism: Halomonas shengliensis; assembly: GCF_900104135.1. Taxonomy (GTDB): domain Bacteria; phylum Pseudomonadota; class Gammaproteobacteria; order Pseudomonadales; family Halomonadaceae; genus Halomonas; species Halomonas shengliensis. The sequence goes on from NZ_FNIV01000002.1 coordinate 494,238, forward strand.
CGACGGCCGCCCAGTATACACGAGCCGGGCGCCGACGAATCGGGCTCGGCGTGGCGAGCCCCCGGGGCGCGCCATGACGCACGCGGCCGCCTGCGATATGATGCCGCAAGACGTCTCCTGCCGCGACCCCGAACGCCCCGCGTCGAGATCCTCCCGGAGGTGGCCGGCCCGCCGCCCGGGCTCGGGTCGCGCCCCACACGCTTCGAGGACCCTCGCCATGACCGCCAAGACCCCGCGCCCCGTCGCCCTGATCATCCTCGATGGCTACGGCCACAACCCCGACCCGGCCCATAACGCCGTGGAGGCCGCCGCCACCCCGGTGATGGACCGCCTGTGGGCCGAGCGTCCCCACACCCTGATCCACACCGACGGCCGCCACGTCGGCCTGCCCGACGGCCAGATGGGCAACTCCGAGGTGGGCCACATGAACCTCGGCGCCGGGCGGGTCGTCTACCAGGACTTCACCCGCATCACCAAGGCGATCGAGGAGGGCGAGCTGGACACCATCGAGGCGCTCACCGCGCCCATCGATGCCGCGGTGGCCGCGGGCCGCGCGGTGCACCTGCTCGGCCTGCTCTCCCCGGGCGGCGTGCACAGCCACGAGGATCATGTCCTGGCCATGGCCGAACTGGCGGCGCGGCGCGGCGCCACCCGGATCTTCGTCCACGCCTTCCTCGATGGCCGCGACATGCCGCCCCAGAGCGCCCTGGCCTCCCTCGAGCGCACCAATGCCCGCCTCGCCGAGCTGGTGGGCGCCGACCACGGCTTCGTCGCCTCGCTCATCGGCCGCTACTTCGCCATGGACCGCGACAACCGCTGGGACCGCGTCGAGAAGGCCTACCGGCTGCTCACCGAGGGCGAGGGCGAGCATGTCGTCGCCGACGCCGAGGCGGGCCTGCGTGCCGCCTACGAGCGCGGCGAGACCGACGAGTTCGTGGCCGCCACCAGCGTGCGCCCGGCAGGCCGGCCGATCGCCCTGGAGGAGGGTGACGCCGCCCTGTTCATGAACTTCCGTGCCGACCGCGCCCGGGAGCTGACCCGCGCCTTCGTCGACGACGCCTTCGACGGCTTCGCGCGCCGCGAACGTCCGCGCCTGGCCGCCGAGGGGCTGGTCACCCTGACCCGCTACGCCGCCGACATCCCGGCCCCCGTCGCCTTCCCCCCGACAGAGCTCCACAACACCCTGGGCGAGGTGGTGGCGAACCGCGGCCTCACCCAGCTGCGCATCGCCGAGACCGAGAAGTACCCCCACGTCACCTTCTTCTTCTCCGGCGGCCAGGAGGCGGAGTACGCGGGCGAGGAGCGCATCCTGGTGCCCTCGCCGCGGGACGTGAAGACCTACGACGAGAAACCCGAGATGAGCGCCCACGAGGTGACCGACCGCCTGGTGGCGGCCATCGACGCCGGCCGCTTCGACCTGATCGTGTGCAACTACGCCAACGGCGACATGGTCGGCCACACCGGCGACTTCGCCGCCGCCGTCAAGGCGATCGAGACCGTCGACGGCTGCGTGGGCCGGGTGGTGCAGGCGATCGAGCGCGCCGGCGGCGCCTGCCTGGTCACCGCCGACCACGGCAATGCCGAGCAGATGGTCAACCCCGAGACCGGCGCTCCCCAGACCGCCCACACCACCTTCGAGGTGCCGCTGATCTACGTCGGCGAGCGCCCCGCCCGCCTGGTGGATGACGGCAGCCTGTGCGACATCGCCCCGACCCTGCTTTCGATGATGGACCAGCGGATCCCCGAGGAGATGAGTGGCCGCGCCCTGATCGAGTTTGCGTGACGACGCGCCCGAGGGGCCACGGATGACCCCGCTCGCCCCCCTGCTCGCGCTGCTGCTGGCGCTGGGCATGGCCGGGCCGCTGGCGGCCCAGCCCAGCGAGGAGGCGGTCAAGGAGCACCTCGATGCCATCGGCGAGGCGATCGACGAGGCCGCGGGCAGCCTGGCCGCGACCCGCGAGGCCCGCGACGAGGCGGCGCGCCGGCTCGAGGCGATCGAGACTTCGCTCGCCGAGACCCACCGCCGCCTAGACGACCTGCAGGCCGAACGCCAGGCGCTGGGCGAGAAGGTGGCGGCCCTGCAGGCGCAGCGCGATGCCCTGGAGGCGGAGCGCGCCGGGCAGCTCGAGGCGATCCACCGCCAGCTCGACGCCCTCTATCGTCTGGGGCGCTCGCCCCAGCTCAAGCTGCTGCTCAACCAGGACGACCCGGCCCGCCTCGACCGCCTGCAACACTACCTCAACCACCTGGCCCGCGCCCGCCGCGCGCGGCTCGACGAGCTGGCGCGCCTGGATGCCGCCCTCGCCGAGACCCGCGAGGCGCTGGAGCGCCGCGGCACGCGCCTGGATGCCCTGGCCGGCGAGCTGGCCGAACGCAGCGCGGTGCTGGCCGAGCAGATGGAGGAGCGGGCGGCGCTGCTGGCGAGGCTGGACAGCCGTCAGCGCGGCGAGGCGGCGCGCCTCGCCTCCCTGGAGCAGGATCGCGAACGCGCCGAACAGGTGCTGCGCCAGGTGCAGGAGCAGCTCGCCCGCCTGGAGCGCCCGCCTCCCTCCACCGCCATCGAGCGTACCCGCGGCGAGCTGCCCTGGCCCGTGCAGGGCCGGATCGCCTCGCGCTTCCACTCGGGCGATGCGGTGCACCGCAACGGCATCGTGATCCGCGCCGGGGAGGGAGAGCCGGTGCGCGCGGTGCACGCCGGCCGGGTGGTGTTCGCCGACTGGCTGCGCGGCTTCGGCAACCTGCTGATCATCGACCACGGCGACGGCGTGATGACCCTGCACGCCCACCTGCAGCACTTCGCGGTGGCGGTCGGCCGCCCGGTCTCCCGGGGCGAGGTGATCGGCGCCGTGGGCATGAGCGGCGGCCAGCCACGCCCCGCGCTCTACTTCGAGGTGCGCCGCGGCGGCGAGCCCATCGACCCCCAGGGCTGGATCGCACGACGCTGAGCGGCGCTTTCCATGGCCGCCGGCGCCGGGCTATGCTGACCGCTCACCGTTCTGGAACCGCGGAGTTCGCATGCACCCAGCGCTTCCCCTCGCCGGCGGGTCTTCCCGCTCACCGCTCTCCCGGCGTCTGCTGGCCGGCCTGCTGCCCCTGGCGCTGCTGGCGCTGCCGCTCTCGGCTCCCGCTCAGCAGACCGATGACGACCTGCCGGTGGCGGAGATCCAGACCTTCGCCGAGGTGTTCGAGCGCATCAAGCGAGCCTATGTGGAGGAGATCGATGACGGCGAGCTGCTGCGCAACGCCATGCGCGGCATGCTCAGCGAGCTCGACCCCCACTCCGCCTACCTCGACGCCGACGAGTTCGAGAGCCTGCGCGAGTCGACCCAGGGCGAGTTCGGCGGCATCGGCATCGAGGTGGGCATGGAGAACGGCCAGCTGACGGTGATCACCCCCATCGACGACACCCCCGCCTCCCGGGCCGGGCTTGAGGCCCGCGATCAGATCCTGCGCATCGACGAGACCCCCACCGAGGGGCTCTCGCTGCAGGAGGCGGTGGACCTGATGCGTGGCGACCCGGGCAGCGAGATCACCCTGACCATCCTGCGCCAGGGCGAGAGCTCGCCCCGCGAGGTGAGCCTGACCCGCGAGAACATCCGCACCGAGAGCGTCAAGAGCGAGCTGCTCGCCCCCGGCTACGGCTACCTGCGCATCAGCCAGTTCCAGACCCGCACCGGTGATCAGGTGGCCGAGCATCTGCGCCGGCTCGAGCGCGACGGCGCCCTGGATGGCCTGGTGCTGGACCTGCGCAACAATCCCGGCGGCGTGCTGCAGGCGGCGGTGGCGGTGGCCGACGCCTTCCTCGACGAAGGGCTGATCGTCTACACCGAGGGACGCCTGGCGGACACCGCGATGCGCTTCTCCGCCACCCCCGACACCCCGGCCCCCGAGGTGCCGCTGGTGGTGCTGATCAACGGCGGCAGCGCCTCGGCGGCGGAGATCGTCGCCGGCGCCTTGCAGGACCAGCGCCGCGGCGTGGTGATGGGCACCGAGAGCTTCGGCAAGGGCTCGGTCCAGCAGATCATGCCGCTGGGCAACGGCGAGGGGCTCAAGCTCACCACGGCGCTCTACTTCACTCCGGGCGGCCGTTCCATCCAGGCCCAGGGCATCGCCCCGGACGTGCAGGTGGTGCGCGGCCGCGTGGAGGTGACCGAGAACGGCCGCGGCGTGCGCGAGGCCGACCTGGAGGGCCACCTCGGCGCCCGCGGCGCCCCACGGGAGAGCGCCGAGCAGAGCGAACGGCTGCGCGAGGACTACCAGCTCGGCGAGGCCCTCAACCTGCTCAAGGCACTCAACGTGGTGCGCCAGCGCGACCGATGAGCCGCGCTTGCCGGGGCCTCATCGGCAGCTGGCCGGCAGCCGCCCCCGCTCGCCGATGGCCTGGCGCATCAGCAACCGCTTGAGCGGCACCAGCCGGTCCACGCCGCCGAGCCCCAGGTTGCGGGCCAGCGCCAGCGCCGGGTGGCGCGCCCCGAACAGCAGCCGGAAGCCATCCATCAGCGCCAGCATGGCGGCGTTGTCGCCGCGACGGCGGCGGGCGTAGCGCGCCAGCACCCGCGCCTCCCCCGGGGAGACGCCCCGCCGCCGCGCCGCCAACAGCTCCTCGGCCAGCACCGCGGCGTCCATCAGCCCCAGGTTGACCCCCTGGCCGGCCAGGGGATGGATACCGTGGGCCGCGTCGCCCACCAGGGCGAAGCCGGGCAGGGTGTAGCGCTCGGCATGGCGCTGGAAAAGCGGGAAGCCTACCGCCGTGTCCAGCACCGTCACCGCTCCCAGCCGATGGTCGATGGCAGCGGCGAGCGCCTGTCCCAGCGCCTCGCGGGAGAGGCCGGCCAGCCGCTCGGCCTCGGCGGGCGAGGTGGACCAGACGATGGAGCAGTGGTGCTGGTCACCCTCCACCGCCAGGGGCAGGAAGGCCAACGGGCCGGTGGCCAGGAAGGCCTGGCGAGCCATCCCGCCATGGGGACGTGCGACCCGCACGGTGGTCACCACCCCCACATGGCCGGTGTCGTGCTCGTCGACGGCGATGCCCGCCAGCTCGCGCAGCGGCGAGCGGGCGCCATCCGCGGCCACCACCAGGGGTGCGGCGAGCCGGCGACCGTCGTCGAGCACCACCTCGCGTTCCGTACCCAGCGAGGCGAGTCCCTCCACGCACGCCCCCAGGCAGAGGCGCACCGCGGGCAGCGCCGCCAGGCGCCGCTCCAGGGCCGCCAGGGTGACGTCGTTCTCGACGATATGGCCCAGCGCCTCCACCCCGGCCTGGTCGGCGGTGAAGCCGACCTCGCCGCTGCCTTCGGCGTCCCACACCCGCATGCCGCGATAGGGGCTGACCCGCCGCGCGGCCATCCACTCCCAGGCGCCCAGCCGGGTCAGCAGGCGCCGGGAGACCGGCGTCAGGGCGCTGACCCGCCGCGCGGGCAGGCCACGCCCCACCGCCTCGGCGTCGAGCAGGGTCGGCCGGGCATCCACCAGGGCCACCTCGACCCCGGCCTGGCCCAGCAGGGTTGCCAGCGCCGCCCCGACCATGCCGCCGCCGACGATGATCACCTCATGGTGCTCCGCCTCCGCATGCACGGCCTGCGGCTCGCCTGCCTCCCTCATGATCTCGCTCCTCCTGGCATCCTGATCCATCACCGGGGCGGCGCTCCTCTCTCCAGCCCCCGTCTCTGCAACCTTCATCTCTGCAAGCCTCACCTCTCGAGCCCCATGGCGCGCCGTGCCAGGCCACGGCGCAATGGGCCCGCCAGGTTGAGCCCCACCAGCCCCGCGGCCCGGGCATGGCCGAGCAGCTCGCTGTCGATGCCGAACAGTCGCACCAGGCCATCGCTGAAGTGGACCACCTGGCGGCGGTCGCCCTCGCGGCGCGCCTCGAAATCCTCGAGCTGGGCCGAGTCGCCGGCGGGGCGCCCCTCGGCGAGCCCCGCCTCCAGCGCGGCGACCAGGTCCATCACCCCGCGCAGGGCCAGGTTGAAGCCCTGGCCCGCCACCGGGTGCAGGGCATGGGCAGCGTTGCCCAGCACCGCCAGCCCCGGCCGGGTGGTCTCGCGCGCGGTGACCAGGCTCAGCGGGTAGGCGTGGCGACGCCCCACCCGGCGGAAACGCCCGGCGCGATCGCCGAAGGCGTCCTGCAGTTCGGCCAGGAAGTCGCCGTCGGCCAGCGCCAGCCGCCGCCGCTCGTCGCCGGCGGCATGGGTCCACACCAGCTCCATGGCCTGGCCCTTGAGGGGCAGCAGGGCGATCGGCCCCTGGGCGGTGAAGCGCTCCCAGGCCACCCCCTGGTGCGGCCGGCTCGTCTCCACGCTGGCGATCAGCGCCACCTGTTCGTAGGGCCGGCTGTCGCTGGCGATGCCCAGGCGCTCCTTGAGCCCCGAGCGACCGCCATCGGCCAGCACCGTCAGCCCCGCCTGCAGGCGGGCCCCGTCGGAGAGCGTCAGGCGATGGCCCCCCGCGGCCGGGGCGATCGCCTCGACGCTGGCGGGGCAGTGCCAGGCCAGCGACAGCTCGGCGAGGCGTCGATGCAGCACGCGGCCCATCCAGGCGTTGGGTACCACATGGCCCAGCGCCTCGACCCCGAGCTCGGCGCTCTCCAGGCGGGTGGCGCCGAAGCGGCCGCGCTCGCTGACATGGATGCGGCGGATGGCGGCGGCCTGCTCGGCCATCGCCGCCCACAGCCCCAGGTCGGTGAAGTGGCGCGAGGTGCCCAGGGAGATGGCGCTGGCACGGGCGTCGAAGCTGGGCTGCCAGGGCGCGGCGGCCAGGTCGAGAAGGGGGGCCGCCTCGATCACCGCCACCGTCAGGCCGTGGCGCTCGATCAGCGGCGCCAGGGCGCAGGCCAGGCTGGCGCCCACCAGCCCCCCGCCGACGATGGCGATATCCACCGGCGTGGGTCCATCCTGTGGCGGACGGTGCTGCGAAGGGGTTCCCGGATCCGGGTGCATGGCACTACCTCGGCGAGTTATCTCGTCACTGGTTTCATAACGTAAATTACATAACGTTTATTAATGCGCAGGATTGGGCGGTCACTCCCCGGCCATTAGCGCCTCGATGGCAGCCACCGACTTGGGCACGCCGGCGGTCAGCACCTCGTGGCCCTCGGCGGTGACCGCCACGTCGTCCTCGATGCGGATGCCGATGCCGCGAAAGGCCGCGGGGATATCGTCGGCGTCGGGGACGTAGAGCCCCGGCTCCACGGTCAGCACCATGCCCGGCACCAGCGGCCGGGACTCGCCCTCGCGGCGATAGCGGCCCACGTCGTGGACGTCCAGGCCCAGCCAGTGGGAGGTGGAGTGCAGATAGAAGCGCCGGTAGCTCTCGTCGTCGATGCGCGCCTGCACCTCGCCTTCGAGAAGGCCCAGCCGGATCAGCCCCGCGGTGAGGCCGCGCACCACCTCGGCATGGATCGCCGCCAGGGTGGTGCCGGGGCGCACCGCTTCCACGGCTCGCTCCTGGACACCCAGCACCACCTCGTAGAGGGCGCGCTGGGCATCACTGAAGCGGCCGTTGACCGGGAAGGTGCGGGTGATGTCACCGGCGTAGAGATCGAACTCGGCGCCGGCGTCGATCAGCACCAGGTCGCCGTCCTCGAGGGGGGCGCGGTTCTCGATGTAGTGCAGCACACCGGCATTGGCGCCGCCACCGACGATGCTGGCGTAGGCCGGGCCGCTGCCACCGTGCCAGCGGAACTCGTGCTCCAGCTCCGCCTGGAGTTGCCACTCGGCGAGCCCCGGGCGAGCCGCGCGCATGGCGCGGCGGTGGGCGCGGGCCGAGATCTCGGCGGCATGGCGCAGCAGCGCCAGCTCCGCCTCGCTCTTGATCAGCCGCGCCTCGTGGAGCAGCGGCGCGACATCGGCCAGCGCCTCGGGCGGCCGCGCCCCGTGACGTACCCGGGCGGCGAGCTCGCCGCGCACCTCCTCGGCCAGCGCCATGGCCTCGACGCCGTCAAGCGGCAGGTAGAGGGTGCGCCGGCCATCGAGCAGGGCCGCGACCCGCTCGTCGCGCTCGGCGTTCTCGAAGGCCTGGTCGACGTCGTGCTCGCGAACCGCGCCATCGGCGCCGAGGCGGATGCCGGTCCAGGCCTCCAGGGTCGGGTCGCGGTCCTGGCAGAACAGCACGCTCTCGCCCTCCGCGCGCCCCGGCAGCAGCAGCAGCAGGGCGTCGGGCTCGGGGAAGCCGGTGAGGTAGTGGAAGTCGCTGTCCTGACGGAAGGGGAACTCGCTGTCGCGGGAGCGGGTGACCAGGCCGGCGCCGGGCAGCAGCACGGCGGCATCCTCGGGCAGGGCGGCCATCAGCGCCTCGCGGCGGCGACGGTACTCGGCGTTGGCGATCGGGGCAGGGCGGGGCAGGGCCTCGGGCAGCATGGGGACTCCTTGTCGGGGAAGAAGGGGGACTCAGTGACGGGTCGGGGCCTCGGCATCCTCGACCTGGGGCTGGCCGGGGTGCTGCTCGGTATAGAGCAGCATGGCGGCCATGCGGGCATGCTCGGCCAGGGCGAAGAGGTCGTTCTCGTTGTCGGCGCTCTCCTCGAGGTCGGCGGGCATGGCGGCGATCCCCTCGAGATCCTCCAGCGCCTCGCGCAGCGCGGAGGACCAGCGCTCCCGGGGCGCCTCGCCGGCATCGTGGAGCACCTCCAGGAAGCCCTGGGTCCACTCGGCGAGGCCCCGGGCACGTTCGGCCAGGGAGAAGAGCTCGTCGGGAAGCAGCGGCTCGTAACCCAGCTCGCTGCCGGAGAGCGCCTCGAGGGTCTGGCGGCGCCAGGCCAGCAGGCGCTCCGCGGCGGCCTCGTCGCGGGGTTGCTCGACGCCCAGCGCCAGGCACACCTCCTCCAGCCAGGCGGCGGGGTCGATGTCGTGCAGGGCGAGCCGGGCGCAGAGTCGCCCGTCCAGGAAGGCCGGCGACTGCATGCTGCCGTGGAGCAGGAAGAGGTCGGCGATGGCGGAGAAGTCCTGGCGTTCGTCGATCAGGGACATGGGGGCTCCGTGATGGGACGGTGGGTGGGGAGGGCACGGCGCGTTGACCGCCGAAGAAGGCCTCTCTTATAGTGGCGAGTCATGCGGTATTGACTGGATGTTAACGCATCGGCCCCCAGGGACGCGCGGCCCGCGTGACCCGGCGGGTCGAGCCGGAGCCCCCCATGAGCGACGCCACACGGCCGACCGCCGAGATCACCCTGCTGGGACGCAGCTACGTCATCGCCTGCGCGCCCGGGGAAGAACCCAAGTTGGAGCGCGCGGCGCGCTACCTGGACCGCGCCATGACCGGCATCCACGCCCAGAACAACCTGCTGGGCAGCGAGCGCATCGCCATCATGGCGGCCCTCAACATCACCCATGAGCTCTTGGAGACGCTGGAGCAGCAGCGCGACGGCGAGCGCAGCCTTGACGCCCTGAGCGAGCGCCTGGAGCGCGCCCTGGCCGACGCCCCCAGCGCTGAGCCAGCCGGCGGACCAGGCCTATCGCCGGGAAAGCCTTGAGCGGTGCTTCCATGTGAGATAGACCAGGCTCCCCACGGGAATCCATTGGCCGCCCTCGGCGGGCTCTGGTACGATGAAAGCGTTCCCTGGGGTGTTTGCCAGTCGTTATCGTCCCTCGAGCCTATGCGCAGTACCCAGGGGGCCATATGCTAGCCGGACCCGTGTGCATGTCCGTGCGTCGGAAAGCCTGACGGTTCGGCTGCGGCCACCCACCTTGAACCACTGGGTTCAAGGGCCAGAACGACAGCGGCACTCTGGGGAACCCCGTCCACATGAGCCACCTCATGACGACACCTGCCGCCCCCCTCGACCTCGATACCTTCGACGGTTCGCGTCGCGATCTACGCCGTGAACTGCGCCGTCGACGCCGTGCCCTGACGCCAGGACAGCGCCGTCTGGCCAGCCAACGCCTGTGCCGCCGCCTACGCCACCTGCCCGAGGTGCAGCGGGCCCGCCGCGTCGCCCTCTACCTGCCCAATGACGGCGAGATCGACCCCACGCCGCTGATCGGCTGGCTGCACCGCCGCGGCGCGCGCGTCCACCTGCCGGTGCTCAAGCCGCTCTCCCGCAACCGGCTATGGTTCGTCCATTACCATGCCGGGACCCCCATGGTGCGCAACCGCTTCGGCATCCCCGAACCCGAGACCCGTCATGGCGCCCATCGCGCCAGGCGCCTGCCGGCCTGGGCGCTGGACCTGATCCTGTTGCCGCTGGTGGGCTTCGACGGCCGGGGCCAGCGCATGGGCATGGGCGGCGGCTTCTACGACCGCACCCTAGCCTTCACCCGCCGCCCGGGGCCGCGCCCGCGGCTGATCGGCCTGGCCCACGACTGCCAGCAGGTGAGCGAGCTGCCGGTGGAACCCTGGGACGTCTCCCTGGACGCCATCGCCAGCGATGCCCGGGTGATACGCCCCTGAGGCGGGGTACCCCTGAACGAAGCGGGCCGATGCCTCTCGGCATCGGCCCGCTCGTGCTGGGGAATCGCAGGGGAAATGCCCCCTTGCCCGCCTCGTTCGGCGGTGCGGAAGGGCCTTGCCGGGCTCAGTTGCCGACGAGGGCCTGGGCGTAGCCGGTCGCCACGACGCCAACACCGAACAGCAGCACCAGGGCCATGACCACATCGGGCTTGCGCTTCATCTTCGACTCCACAGGAATTCAACGACGGCGCGACTATAGAGCCAATGCCGGCCGCCTGGCAACCGCTCCCCCTCAACGCTTACCTTCCGTTACAGGCGGCTGGCGCGGCGTGCGACGCGAGTCAGCGCTTACCCGCGCTTGGGGCGGGGAGCGCTCAGGCCATGAACAGCCGATAGGCGGCGTTGTCACTCTCCTTCCAGTAGCGATAGCCGATGGCATCGAAATGCTCCTCGACATGGGAGCGGTCGCCATTGGGGATCTGCATGCCCACCAGCACGCGGCCGTAGGCGGCGCCGTGGTTGCGGTAGTGGAACAGCGAGATGTTCCAGTCTTGGGGCAGGTGGGTCAGGAAGTTCATCAATGCGCCGGGGCGCTCCGGGAACTCGAAGCGGTAGACCTCTTCGTCGAAGTGCTGCCGGGGGCGGCCGCCGCCCAGATGGCGGATATGCAGCTTGGCCAGCTCGTTGTCGGTGAGGTCCTCCACCGGATAGCCCGCCTCGCGCAGCCTGTCGATCACCGCCTGGCGATCCTCGCCGCCGGGCTTGACCTGCACCCCGACGAAGATATGGGCGTTGTCGGGATCGGCGTAGCGGTAGTTGAACTCGGTAACCATGCGCTTGCCGATGGTGCGGCAGAACTTCTTGAAGCTGCCGGGCCGCTCGGGGATGGTCACCGCGAGGATCGCCTCGCGCTGCTCACCGAGCTCGGTACGCTCGGCGATATGCTGCAGGCGGTCGAAGTTGGTGTTGGCCCCGGAGTTGATGCACAGCAGGGTTTGCCCCTGGGCGCCGGTCTGCTGGATGTACTTCTTGAGCCCGGCCAGGGAGAGCGCCCCGGAGGTCTCGGAGACCGCCCGGGTATCCTCGAAGATGTCCTTCACCGCCGCGCACATCTCGTCGGTGTTGACGGTGATGACGTCGTCGACCAGGTCCCGGGCGATGTCGAAGGGCACCTTGCCCACCTGGGCCACGGCGACCCCCTCGGCGAACACCCCCACCTGGCCGAGGGTGACCCGCTTGCCCGCCTCGCGGGCCGCCTTGAAACAGGCGCTGTCCTCGCTCTCCACGCCGATCACCTTGATCTCGGGGCGCAGGTACTTGACGTAGGCCGCCACGCCGGCGATCAGGCCCCCGCCGCCCACCGGCACGAAGATGGCGTCCAGCGGCCCGCCGTGCTGGCGCAGGATCTCCACGGCGATGGTGCCCTGGCCGGCCACCACGTCGATGTCGTCGAAGGGCGGGATGTAGGTGTAGCCGTGCTCCTCGATGAGGGTCTGGGCATGCTCCGCGGCCTCGCCGAAGGCATCGCCCTTGAGCACCACCTTCGCCCCGCGGGCGCGCACCGCCTGGACCTTGATCTCGGGGGTGATACGCGGCATCACGATCACCGCCTTGACCCCCATCTGCTTCGCGGCCATGGCCAGCCCCTGGGCGTGGTTGCCGGCGGAGGCGGCGATCACGCCCTTGGCCTTCTGGGCATCGGTGAGCTTGGCCATCTTGTTGTAGGCGCCGCGGATCTTGAAGGAGTAGACCGGCTGCAGGTCCTCGCGCTTGATCAGGATGGTGTTGTCGAAGCGCCGGGAGAGGAAGGGGGCCGGGGAGATCGGCGTTTCCCGGGCGGCTTCGTAGACCCGGGCCTGGAGAATCTTCTTGACGGTAGCTTCGAGCATCCTGATATCCCAGAGGCGTGACGCGAGAGGACGCAGCGCGAATGCTGCGGTGCGGGGCAACCCCTATTGGTAGCATCCCGGCCAGTCTCGCGTCCAGCCGCTGCCATCGGCAGACGGGCCCCGCTGGCCTATAATGGCGCCCCATCCGCATCCCTCATGCCACCCAAGGAGAGCGCCCCATGACCCAGGCCACCCTGTCCCAGGATCAGCTCAAGGAGGCCGTCGCCGCGGCCGCCATCGACGAGGTGCGTCCCCACCTGCACCGCGATAGCGTGCTCGGCATCGGCACCGGCTCCACCGCCAACCGCTTCATCGACCGCCTGGCCGAGCTGCGCCATGACTTCGCCGGCGCGGTGGCCAGCTCCGAGGCCAGCGCCGAGCGGCTGCGCAGCCATGGCATCGAGGTGTTCGAGCTCAACAGCGTCGGCACGGTGCCGGTCTATGTCGACGGTGCCGACGAAGTGAACGCTCACCTGCACATGATCAAGGGCGGCGGCGCGGCCCTGACCCGGGAGAAGATCGTCGCCGCCTGCGCGGAGCGGTTCATCTGCATCGCCGACGGCTCCAAGAAGGTCGAGCGCCTGGGCGCCTTCCCGCTGCCGGTGGAGGTGATTCCCATGGCGCGCTCCTACGTGGCCCGGGAGCTGGTCAAACTGGGCGCCGATCCGGTCTATCGCGAGGGGGTGGTCACCGACAACGGCAACCAGATCATCGACTGCTACGACTTCATGATCGACGACCCGCTGGCCATGGAGGCCCGCCTCAATGCCATCGTCGGCGTGGTCACCAACGGCCTGTTCGCCGCCCGCGGTGCCGATGTGCTGCTGCTGGGGACCGCCGGCGGCGTGGAGCGCCTGACACCCGCCTGACATTCACTGTGGGCGCGGCACGCGCCGGCGAAGTGAGCACTCACTTCGCCGGCAAGAGCCTTTCCAGGCCCGCCAGGGTCGTCGCCAGGGCACCACGGTTGGCCGCCACCACGGCGCGCCCCGCCTCGCCGAGCCGACGCCGCTCGGCGGGATCCGCGAACAGCCCGGCGAGGGCCTCGGCCAGGGCGGCCTCGTCGGCCACCTCCACCAGGGCGTCGGCGCCGCGCAGTGCCTCGGCCACATCGGCGAAGTTGGCAAGCGCGGGCCCGGTGAGCACCGGTACCCCCTGGGCGGCGGGCTCCAGCAGGTTGTGGCCCCCCACCGGCACCAGGCTGCCGCCGACGAAGGCGAGGTCCGCCGCGCCGTAGAGCGCCGCCAGCTCGCCCATGGTGTCGCCCAGGTAGACCGCCGTCGCGGCCTCGGGCCACTCGCCGCGGGAGCGACGCGCCGCCGGCATTCCCGCCTGCTCGCAGAGCGTCGCGACCGCATCGAAGCGCTGGGGGTGGCGCGGCACCAGCACCAGCAGCGCCTCCGGAAGGCGCTCGCGCAACCGCCGGTGCGCGGTGAGTAGCCGCGCCTCCTCGCCCTCGTGGGTGGAGCCCGCCACCCATACCGGGCGGCGCCCGAGCCAGGTGCGCAAGCGCTCGCTTACGCCTTGAGTCACGTCATCCAGGGCGATATCGAACTTGAGCGAGCCCACCACGCTGGTGCGTCGCGGTGCCATGCCAAGCGTAGCGAAGCGCGCGGCGTCCTCCTCGGACTTGGCGGCCAGCCAGTCGACACAGGCCAGGGCCTCGCGCAGCAGCGGCCGCAGGCGACGGTAGCCGCGCAGGGCGCGCGGCGAGAGGCGGCCGTTGACCACGGCCACCGGCACGCCGCGACGCTGGCAGGCATGGAGCAGGTTGGGCCACAGCTCGGTCTCGAAGAAGAGCGCCAGCTCCGGGCGCAGGCGTTCGACGAAGCGCGCCGCGGCATGCGGGAAGTCCAGGGGCAGGAAGCGATGGACCAGCCGGCCGTCGTCGCGCCCCTCGGCCAGGGCGCGAACCCGCTCGGCGCCGGTGGCGGTCATGGTGGTGACGGTGAGTGAGTGGCCGGGATAGCGCTCCAGCAGCGCCTCGATCAGGGGGCGGGCCGCCTGCACCTCGCCCACCGAGGCGCAGTGCAGCCACAGCATGGGGGTCTCGGGAGGGGTCTCGGGGATCCGGCCCAGGCGCAGCGGCCTGGGGTCGGTGAGTCCATGCTCACGGCGCAGGCGCCGCCAGGCCAGGGGCGCCGCCAGGTGCAGCAGCCCCGAGTAGGCGAGCCGGGGCCAGCCCATCAGCTCTCGCGGTCGAGGATGGTGGAGATCATCGCCGTGGTGGAGACGCCGTCCTCGAAGCCCAGCACCCGGACCTCGCCGCCGGCCTCACGCACCGCCGTGCCGCCGGCGATCTGCTCGGGCCGGTAGTCGCCACCCTTGACCAGCACGTCGGGCAGCACCGCCTCGATCAGCCGCTGGGGGGTGTCCTCCGTGAACGGCACCACCCAGTCCACCGCGCCGAGACCAGCGAGTACCTGCATGCGCCGCGCCAGGGGGTTGATGGGGCGCTTGGGGCCCTTGAGCCGCGCGATGGAGGCGTCGTCGTTGACCGCCACCACCAGCCGGTCGCCCAGCTTGCGGGCCTGCTCCAGGTAGGCCACGTGGCCGGCGTGGAGGATGTCGAAGCAGCCATTGGTCATCACCACCCGCTCGCCGCGCGCCTGGGCGGCGCGCACCGCCTCGATCAGCGCCGACTCCTCGATCGCCCCGAACTCGGCCAGCTTGTCGCCGTGCAGGGCGGTGTAGAGCTCGGCGATGGAGAGGGTGGCGGTGCCCGGCTTGGCCACCACCAGGCCGGCGGCCAGGTTGGCCAGGGTCATCGCCTCGGGGAAGCCGTGGCCGGCGGCCAGCGCCAGGCCCAGCACCCCGATCACGGTGTCGCCGGCGCCGGTGACGTCATAGACCTCCCGCGCCCGGGTCGGCAGGTGCAGCGGCTCGTGCCCCTCGCGGATCAGGGTCATGCCCTTCTCGCTGCGGGTGATCAGCAGCGCCTCCAGCTCGAGCTCGGCGCGCAACGCCTCACCGCGGCGGGCCAGCTCGGCGTCGTCGCGGCAGTGGCCCACCACCGCCTCGAACTCGGTGAGGTTGGGGGTGATCACGCTG
Source organism: Halomonas shengliensis (assembly GCF_900104135.1). Lineage (GTDB taxonomy): Bacteria > Pseudomonadota > Gammaproteobacteria > Pseudomonadales > Halomonadaceae > Halomonas > Halomonas shengliensis. The sequence goes on from NZ_FNIV01000002.1 coordinate 509,564, forward strand.
GCACCACGGTAGCGGGAGAAGTCGCTGCCCTTGGGGTCCACCAGCACCCGCTTGCCGCTGGCACGCACCAGGCGGATCAGCTCCTCGACCCGGTTCAGGGTGCCCTTGCCGTAGTCGGAGAGGATCACCAGGTCGCTCTCGGGCAGCGCCGCCTCCACCCGCGCCAGGAGCCCCGAGGTGTCCGCCTCGCCGAGCCCCTCCTCGAAGTCGAGGCGGATCAGCTGCTGGTTGCGGCTCATCACCCGCAGCTTGGTGATCGTCGGCACGCCAGGGCTGCGCTGGAAGTGAGTGCTCACTCCGGCGTCTTCCAGGCGGCTCACCAGACGGTCGGCGTTGTCGTCGTCGCCCACCAGGCCAGACAGCGCCGCCCAGGCACCCAGCGAGCAGATGTTGAGCGCCACGTTGGCCGCGCCACCGGGGCGGTCCTCGCTCTCCTCCACCCGGACCACCGGCACCGGCGCCTCCGGGGAGATCCGCGAGGTGCCGCCGTGCCAGTAGCGGTCGAGCATGACGTCGCCCACCACCAGCAGGCGGGAGCGCTCCAGGGCGGTCAGGTCGAGTCTCATGGTCGTCAGGCGTCCTTGTCAGGAGGAGGGGCGGCGGCGTGCTGCAGCACCGCCTCGAGGCGCTCGATCACGTCGTCGGCGTGGATCAGCGACATGGCATCGGGATGGCGGACCCGCTGGCCCCAGGGAATCGTCTCGGGGTCCTTGTGCAGGTAGGTGCGCACCGCCTCGGGATAGCGGTTGACCACGAACTCGCGCCAACGGTACGGGGCGGCGCGGTCCGGGTTGGTGGTGGCATAGAGCCCCACGGTGGGGGTGTTCAGGGCGTTGGCCATGTGTACCGGGCCGGAATCCGGGGCGATGACCGCGCGCGCCGCGTCGATCAGCGCCAGCAGGCCCTTGAGCGAGGTGGCGCCGATGGCGTCGATCACCGCCTCATCCGGGCAGAGGGCCTGGATACGCGCCCCCATCTCCCGTTCCTGGGTGCTACCGCCGCCGGTCAGCACCGTCTTCAGCCCGTGCTGCTCCCAGGCGTGCTGCACCACCGCGGCATACCCCTCGGCGGACCAGTTGCGGAAGTTGCGCAGCCGCGGATTGGCACAGGGGCTCATCAGCAGGTAGGGCGACCCAAGGGTGAGGGCCCGTGCCTCCTCCCGGGCCGCGGCCGGGATCGGCAGGTCCCAGGCCAGCGAGAGATCCTCGACACCCAGCAGGCGGGCGAAGTCGAGGAAGGACTCCAGCACATGGGCGCGCGGGTGGGGAGCGAGCTGGTGATGGGTAAACCAGTGCTGGGCATCCTTGGCACGCGCCTTGTCGTAGCCCACCCGCACGTCGGCCTTGAGCCCTAGGGAGAGCACGCTGGCCCGCAGCGCCTGCTGCATGTGCAGCAGCACGTCGAAGCGGGTGTCGCCCAGCTCTCGCCACAGCGCCCGCATGCCGGCCAGGCCGCTGGCCTTGTCGTAGACCACCAGCTCGACCCCGGAGAGGCCCGCCAGTAGACTGTGCTCGGCCTTGCCGACGATCCAGGTGATGCGCGCCTCGGGCCACTGGCGCTGCAGGGCACGCACCGTCGGCACCAGGTTACACACATCGCCCAGGGCGGAGAGGCGCAGCACACCGATATGGCGTGGTTGGGCGGGCAGAGGATGCTTCATGCGCTTGGCAACATTGAGAGCGGGAAAAAACCACATTCTATATGATGCGGACAGTTTATGTGACGCCGGCGCGGCGCCACAAATCGGCCCGTCTCTCCTCGACCCCGCCTGGTGGCAAGCCCGTGGTCGCGTCACCGGCGAGGCCCCGGGGCGAGGCGCCAGCCTCTTCCTGAATGCCGGCAACGGCGAGGAGTGGGTGCTGCGCCCCTACCGCCGTGGCGGCCTGGTGGCGAGGCTCAGCGAGCGCCGCTACCTGTGGACGGGCCTCGAGCGCACCCGCGCCTTCCGCGAGCTGCGCCTCACCGCCGAGCTGCTGGATCAGGGGCTGCCGGTGCCCCGCCCGGTGGCCGCCGGCGTCACCTGCCACGGCCTGACCTACGAGGCCACCCTGATCACCGTGCGCCTGCCCGGCGCCCGCGCCCTGGCCAGCCTGCTGAAGAACGGCGAGGCCGACGATGTCCTGCTGCAACGCGTCGGCGCCACCATTCGGCGCTTCCACGACGCCGGCCTCGACCATGTGGATCTCAACGCCCGCAACCTGCTGGTGGATGGCGAGGGCAAGGTGTGGCTGATCGACCTGGATCGCTGCCGACTGCGCCGGGAAGGCGCTTGGAAAGGACGCAACCTGAAAAGACTAGAGAGCTCTATAGCCAAGTTTGTCGCTACAGAAGAAGTAACGCGCATAATCGAGCGGATTACTGCAGGCTACTATAACTGACGCTCTTGTGTGGACATGAATCTCGGCTCGACCATTTTCTCCATAAACCTGACCCACTTGCGCCGGATCTTGCGCCGGCCAAGCCAAGGTATATAATCCGGCAAAGGAATAAATTCCGAAGAACCCAGTCCGTCGATCAGCATGATAGTGGTGGCGCCCGATCGCTCGATCACCAACAAGTTGCTCATCACCAAATCGCAAGGCACCACGTTATAGGCCAGCAAGTAGGCTTTGAGTGCGCCGAGCCCTGCCCAAAATTGGCTTTTCTGCTTAGGCGTCAGGGGCTTGGCTAGGTACTCAGCCACATTGGGCGGGAGATTGCCCTGATCATCGAGTACCAATTGCTGCTCGATACCGACAAAACCAGCATCTTCCACCACCCCGAAGAACTCGGGAATGAGCGTGAATGGCACCCGCCGCCGCTGCAAATAGCGAAAGTAGCGCAGTTCGCGACGAGTCTGCTTGGCTTTTTCTCGCCGGCTGAGCTTGATACATCGTCCGGGATCATCGGGGTGCTGATAGCAGATACGCTCATCACCCCGGCCGATGATTGTCCAATTCCTTACGTCTGGCATCGAGCCGCCTGTTTTTGCTGGTATACGTCAAGAATGCATCGGTAGTTCTGGGCCATGATTTCTTCTACATCGAGGGACAGTGCCAACTCGCGGCAGCGACTTTTCAGTTCAGCATCACCCTTAAGCCTGGCCCAATAAGCCATAGCGTCGGTGAGTGCCTCAAGGTCATCTGCTCGATCGATAACCGTAGCCACCTCTGACGTCACCACCTCTTTAGCGCCACACTTCTTGGTAGTTATAACTGGCGTTCCACAGGAAAGTGCCTCAAGTACTGTAAAGCCAAATGGCTCGTAATACGCAGGCAGCACATAGCAGTCGGCGAGGGAAAAATATCGTTCTGGTGAAGACTGCTCACCCAGGAAACGGCATTTATCTACAATGCCGAGACGCTGGGCAAGCTCCTGATACTGAGCCTGCCGGGAGTCACGCCCAACCACCAGCAAGATGGCTTCTCCGTCGAGCCGGGAGAAGGCTTCAAGGGTTGGCTCCAGCCCCTTTCGACGATAACCGGTGCCCAGGAACAGAAAAACAGGAACTTGATCATCCAGCCTTAATTCCTGGGCAAGAGCACTAACATCATCACTGAGCCGTGTACGGTCAAAACGGTGAGTGTCGACAAAGTTATGGATTACGGAACGCCGCTCAGCAGGCACATTGTACGCTTCGGCAATCTCGTCATCACTTTGCCATGAATTGGAGACCACGTGGTAATAGGCGTCGGGCGCCATGGCCCTGGCCTCAATTCGCGCAGCCGCCCTATCCTTCCACCGCCACTGACGCTTAGGTTTCGAAGCCAGGTGATGATAGACAGTACCGCCGCCGATGCGCAGCAGGTCATGGGTCCAAGTCTTTCCCAGTCCGTAGACCAGATCATAGTCGGCAGACTTAACGTGGCGTTCTACCGCCTCAGCAAAGCGCCACATGCGCTGGGCCTTTCCGATACTGAACGGGCGCAGACAAACAAAACGAATGCTTGGATGCGCAGGTGCCACATGGGAGCGGCAGATGATTGTCACATCTTCACCACGCTCTGCCAGGTAGCGTGATAGCTCATTGAGAAAACGCTCAGTACCGCCGGAGGCAGCGTGACGCATATGTACTAGGGCTATTTTCACTGGCACGGCCTCATGGGTCGGCGCGCTCAAATATCTCGAACACGACGTTTCATATATTTCCAGAACACACCGTTTGCATTAGCCACGGCGATTACCAAACCACGCCAGCCATCAAGAAAGCCGCGCCTCAAAAGATAGGTACGCAAGAAAGCAAATATGGACTTTAATAAAATTATCCCCACGGGATATACCCGCAACGTGTCCGATTGTGCACGAATAGTCGAATAACGGTTTATCTTATCCAAAAACTGACCAAGTTCAGTAACTGCCAGATGCTCAAGGCAACCGTCCAGCCGCACGACCTGTGTAGTTGGGCTAACTGCAACCGACTCGTGCACCATGGCATCATTGAAGTTATGCCGCTGGCGATGAAAGACACGTACCAGCCAGTCATTGCCCCAGCCCGAATGGTGCACGGGCTTGCCCAATAGCCAGTTTTCACGCAGCACCTCGACCACCACATCGGGATCAGCGGTGAGCAGCCAGCCGGCCAACGACTCAAGCCAGCGAATGGTAGGCGCCTCATCGGCGTCCAGCGATAGGATCCAGTCATGACGAGCGAGCGATACCGCATGGCGCTTGGTCGGGCCAAAGCCAAAAAACTCACCTTGGTGAAGCGATACGTTAGCGTAGCGACGAGCAATATCGAGAGTCTCATCGGTGGACCCGTTGTCGTAAACTACCACTTCTCCCAAGGCCTCGAGCGAATCGAGGGTGCGGGCTAGGGTTCCCGCTGCGTTGCGGGTAATGATCACGGCACTCAGCTCAGAGAGCATGTAAAAACCGTCCTGCCAGAATAGACTGCGAATGCTACTATAGCCGCCATTATCCCCACAAACTTTCTACGAGGCGGCCTTGCACATCATCCATGCCAATCTGGCCCGGGGGTTCCGCGGTGGCGAGCGGCAAACGGTGCTGCTGATCCAGGCACTGGCCGATAGGGCAGAGATATCATTCCAGACACTGGTGTGCCGGCCAGACTCGCCCCTGCGCGCAGAACTGGCCACAACGCCCGGAGTGCGTTTTGCCAGCGCTCGCCATCAGCTGGCTGGGCATTGGCAGGTGAAGCGAGCCACCTTGGTCCATGCCCACGACGCCAAGGCGGTACATTGGGCCTGGCTGCATCGCCGACTGTCGGGTACCCCTTACCTCATTACCAGGCGAGTGGATACAGCAGTCAAGCGCAAATTCAGCAATCAGGTGTTCTACCGGGATGCTTACCGTTGCGTGGCACTATCTCGGGTCATCGCCGAGAATATACAGCCACTAAGTCCGCATCCAGTGGTGCAGATTCCCAGTGCATTTACTCCTCTCACACCTGCACCCGACATCGCACGTGCTTTCCGAGGACGCTATCCCGGGCGTTTTCTGGTCGGTCATGCTGGTGCGCTGGTTGACCGGCACAAGGGGCAGCGCGTGCTACTCGATGCTGCCCGCCGGCTACAGCAAACGCACCCCGATATGCTATTCGTCTTTTTTGGCCGTGGGGAAGATGAAGCCATCCTCAAAAAGGAGAGTGCCGCACTGGATAATGTCATCTGGGCTGGCTTCAAGCCTGACATCGCTAATTACTTGCCGGCACTAGACGTGTTTGCCTTTCCCTCTCGCAATGAAGGGCTGGGGTCGGTATTGCTGGATGCCATGCGTGCCGGAGTACCTGTAGTCGCCAGTCAAACCGGAGGCATCCCCGATATTGTCCACCACGGTGAAACCGGGCTGTTGTTTCCACCTGGTGACAGTGAAGCCCTTGCCCGGCAGCTGGTGCGATTGCGCGATAACGCATTACGCCAGACGCTTACGCAAAATGCCACTACACATCTGGCCGGATACACACCTGAGGCCATGGCCAACTCCTATATGGCTCTTTACTCCTCGCTCACTCAACACCGTATTGATTAGATGCTATCGCCCATGAAAAACGGAAAAAATGCCTACCGTGCGCACAAGCTTAAGTTCTATATTACAGGTCTACTTGGCGCTTTAGTCCCGAGAATTTTTTTTCGGCGTCAGGTCAAATCTCTATTGTCCGAATTTAGCACTCTTCCCGCGGCCGAGCAGAAAGCCATCATGGCGCGCGTAAAATATTACAATAAGCTTGACAAGCTTACAGAACTTTCCAGCGAGGCTGTCAGTAACAAAAATTTCAAAATACGCACAACCAAGTCGACATATCACCTCGATTTTTATCAAGTTGCAAGGTACTTTCAGGAAAGTAGTACGTATCACTATCGCTTTGGGGACAAGACTTTTGTTCCCGACGAACCCACCTTTGTAAAAAGCAGACCAATTCGCGGAAATAATCAGAACTCGGTATTACTTAAACTCGACAGTGTTCGACATTTCTACACAGTTAACGACCCATATCATTATAAAAACAAAAAAGACATCCTCGTGTGGCGGGGAGCAGCACATCAACCCCATCGGCAACACTTTCTAGCAAAGTGCCACGGTATGGACCTGTGTGATGTCGGCGCCACCGACAACAAGGCGGAAACAGCTAGATACCGCAAGCCATTCATGTCTATTGAACAACAACTTGGAAACAAGTTTATATTCAGCATTGAGGGTAATGATGTTGCCACTAATCTAAAATGGATCATGGCATCAAATTCATTGTGTTTTATGAAGCAGCCGATTTATGAAACTTGGTTCATGGAAGGCACGCTGATACCTGGCCATCATTACGTTGAGGTCAGCGATGACTTTTCCGATCTTGGCCAAAAAATAGAATATTACATAGCACATCCCGAAGAGGCCCAGGAGATCATCCGCAATGCTAATCGCTACATTGCCAATTTTTATAATTCACAACGCGAAACACTCATCGCATTAATAGTTTTTGACCGCTACTTATCATACACACAAAAATCACTTTAACTAGAAACTATAAATCAACCACACACTCAGCTCCATAACCATCAAATAGTCGTTGGACTTCATCGCCGGCAGATGTAGTGCGGTATCAGCTACCCAAAGTCGTTCCCCTAACGTTGCAGCTGCGCTACATCCACAACTATTTTCTCTGTTTCGAGGGCTGAGGTCTGCCCATACCCCGGCTCAGAGGTGAGCTCCACACCCAGTGACGAAAAATCCTAAAATCGATACGCCAGTGGCGGACAGCACCATCACAAACTATTTTCTGCCTGCTCAGCTAACCAGATATGGGTAACCAAGCCGCCCATGACGATATTAAAAAGATGAATACCCGACCAGTAAAACATAAACGACTCAAAGCTATTAACAATTAACCAGAACAGGAAAAAAGAGTAAGCAAATAGGGTCATATTACCCGGCATGTAGCCGTTCCGCCATGCTTTCCAGGTGCCACTTGCGACCCACCAGCCCAAAACAACAAAAACCGACAAGCCCAGTAGCCCATATGAAACCAGTAGCTCTAGGAGACTATTATGCAAATGGCCAAACGCTTTTAACTGCGGAGAAATCCCTTCCGTTTGCCGCATCACGAGAGAGCCTGCATCTTCTCCCCAGCCTACTATGGGGCGCTCAGCAATCCAGCTTAGTGATGCTTGCCAAGAAACCAATCGAACCCCTGCACTAGTTAAAGGAATGTTGTCAAAATCACCTTCAACAACTTGAGCTACAACTTCACTTTCGGAATTCAGGCGCTTAGACATTGAATCATGAAATGTGAACAAAACTCCTATTCCCATCACTATCCCAATCAGACCCGCCACAATGAACGTTCGGCTAAGCCGCACTTCAGATCCTTTTTTTAAATTCCAAGCAGTCCATACCAGCCCCATTAAAGGGAGCACGATTGCCAATGCCAGCCAGCTGGCTCGGGTTTGTGTAACAATAACACCCATCAAGCAGAGGAGAACTCCAATCCCCCACCCACCTCGACGCAACCAACTCCATTGTCCTGCTGCCAAGAATAGCTGACTGAAGGCCAGCAAACCAATCAGCCCTGCTCCCAAGAACATACTGATATGCTGGGCATTATGAATATTAAAATCAACACGACGCCCTAGTAGCCCAAGCCTCCAATCATTAATTGCGCTCGGCAACAGTGTGGCGATTAAAACACCAACCAGTGCAAGCCCCCAAATTAAAAGTGTTGTACGCGTACTTCCACCCAACCACCATGCAACAGCAATAAATACAAAGCTCTTGGCTAGTCGGCCCAGCTTAGGGTAGTCAGGCAACCACTCTGGGTGATGAAAATAGCCTAGCGCCCAAGTTATCAACTGCACCACTAACGCCGCCCACAACAGCCACAGCGGCACACTACGCCGAAACTTTTTCCCGTATACTAAAAGCGTAACTAACCCAACGAATGACAATAAACTACCAGAAAACTCTCCTAGCGTTGGCACCGGCAAACGAAACAATGCACACATCACCATTGAAACAATACCAACATACCACCATGCTTCAGGAACCTCCCAGCCTGCTGGGCGAACATTGCTAATCATATCACCCACCACTTACAATTAAAAAACTATCCATGACAACCAACCTAAGACAAATAACATTATTGAGAAATAGCTTTTGACTACCGATTGAAAGCAGTTGAAAGTCATAAATTCCAACAAGGAACCTTCTCCTCCACCCGCTTTATGAACGCTCGTGCATACTTCGCGGACTGGCTGTGCCTGACCTTCAGATGGCCCCTGTGCATGGCACGGTCGATGGCGTCATACAGATAGCGCTTCTGCTGCTCGTCGGGCACCTGGGGCAGATGCTTGATGTTGGTATGCACGTAACCGGGTTCATGGTCCTTGAAGGGCTTATGCCGAGGCTTCTCACCACCTCCGGCGTCCTGTCGCGCCAGTGTCAGTACCTCACGCCGCTTGAGCATACGATGCAGGCCGGAGCGAGACAACCGGGAGTCATGAACTCACGCGCCACGACAAGCAGGTCACCCAGGCCAAGGCGGAGGAACTCGCAGGCCGCGATCAGCGTCTCTTCCTGATCGAAATTCAGTGTGACCAACAGGTTGTCACGCATGTGCGGACGGTCATGGACATCGTCACGGTACAGCCAGCGACGGAAGGTCACAGCGGCAACGCCATTCTGACGGCCAGATCGCTATCCGTGAGGCTGGAGAGCACTACCTGGATCTCGGCACGGTTCTTCGGTGTCGTGGTCGCTTGTTTATGTAACCCGATATCCATGAACCTGCTCCCGGATAGATTTCTGAAAAGCTCCCTAGCGATAAATAGAGAATAATATTTACAGCTCGCTTTACCATCCGGGATTCTGAGGAACCTATTAAATCTCAATATTGTAATACTTTATTACATTATCTATCTGCTTGTCGTTATAACCTTTATTTACATTTATTTTATTAAGCCCGGCTTCGGAAGAGGCATTTGGAAGCTCCACAAAGTCCTTAAAGTCTCTCCCTTGCACATTTATAATTTCCGTCTTATTCATTTTTGCCATAAAATACATCCAAACATCATCTGCATAAGGACAAATTTTAGTAAATATTTCTTTTTTTGTCACATCTCCATATAAAGAATTTGGAGGATAAAGGGTCCCCGCCCCCCCTGTGAGAAAAATATTCCCATTATTCTCCTTCGTCTCTCTCTTCCACTCTTTATATGGCCTCATTTTTCCTTTACTAAACGTGATCTCATGAGCCCTGTGCCCTACTATTGCACTGGGGCACTCTTTATGTTTGTTGACTAAGATTTCTATTGTATCTCTAGGATAGAGAATATCATCATCTAACGTGATAATAATGCTATCAGGAAATTCTAGAAGCGCGGGGACTATCTTTTTATAGCTTCTTATATCTTCACAAAACCTTATTTCAAGGCCAAAATCAATTCTCTCAGTTATTGAGATTGGCAAGTTACCAAACTCACCTTCCGCCAGCCATAAAACAACTCTATTCGGCAAGACTGTCTGCTGGGAAATAGATTCAAGAACCAAGTAGACATCATGAATTCTTTTAGAGTATGTAGTCAAGCTTACCACTATTTCTTTGTCAACAACACGCTCTTCTTGTGTTAGGCGCTTAAGATCTCGTGCATCTACCTGACACTGTCTCTTAGCAATTTCTCTCTCTACGAGGAGCCTCATCCTCTCAATATCTTTCTTCCTTCTTTTTCTGAAGAACATTTTTTCACCCATGATAATTTATCTAGAATATGATTTTAATTACCACATCAACTCGACCATCAAAATATTCAATCCCTCTATTTTTTCTTTCTGTAAAATGAAAATAATTTGTAATTTTTGTGGAGTCACGACTCTCTGCTCCGCCTATTATTTCAACAGTTCGACACCCACTTTTATTTGGCTCTTCGCAGACTGACATAAAGACAAAGAATTCTTAGGGGGAATCAAGATGGAGAAACGGCGGTAAATCCGCGTCAGCTGATGCTCATCACAAACGCCTGCTCACGGATACCGCCATTACCATGGATGCTACCCCACTCTACCTGGTCTGGAAAGGTTTCAGCGTCGCTCACCATATGTTTCTGGCTAAGCAAATACTACGCCTTACGCAGTCCCCTGATGACCGGCCCCTTCCGTCTACAGCGGCTGTGACCACGCCTGCTTCCTCATGCATAGCGTGTATCTCCGCCGTATCCGGGAGGCCCTGCACCCAACGCCGAGGTGGCTTACGACCACTACCATGTGCTGGCCAAGTGCGGATGTGAGGTGATGGACCGGGTGCACGTCAACCAGGCCAATCAACTGCGCAACGGCAAGGCCCCCCGCAAGGTGGTCAAGGGCTAGTCGCTGGCTGTTGCTGCGCAACTAGGACAATCCCAAGCCTGAGCAGGCAGTGAAACTGGAGCCCTGCCTGGATGGCACCTCTCCAGCGCTCGCCCCCGACCGAATACCAGCGTGCTGGAGGGCATGAAAACCGGATCAAGGCCATTAACATGGGGTCTTGCCATCGCCTTCTCCAACACCAATGGCGTATTCTGGAAGTACATGAAGGCATATGCTCTCCACCAAGCTCCCTGACTGCATTAGAAATTGCAGTTGGGATGGCCTCGGCCTCTATCTCATTTTACTATTGCAGACATCCATGATACTCCCCTCCCGTCCAGACCGGCTCAAACACCCCCGCTGGTGGGCCCTGCTCGTGATCGGGCTCTGTCTCGGCTATGCCATCGTCACCGTGGCGGTACTGCCAGCGTGGAGCCTGGTGCTCATCGTCGGCGCCTGGCTGGGCCTGGGTTGGCTGCTGCGCTGGGGCAAGCCGGCGAACCCCAGGCCGCCAGTTAGAGTCTGGCCCTGGTCGCTGGTGCCTCTCTGCCTGTGGGGCGTCTACGTCTATCTGGCCGAGAGCTTCGGCATCGTCGAGATCGGGGCGATCTTCTTCCACCTGCAGGCGGGCATCTCCGACCATGGCGGCAGCGGCCGCCTGCTGGCCGCGGCGCTCTATACCCTGACGATGCTGGCGCTGCTGGCCGCCTTCACCTGGCTGGCGCGCCGCGACCATCGCTGGCGCCTCGCGGATCGGCTGCTGGCACTGGTGCTGATCGCCAGCAACCCGCTGTTCTACAGCATGGGGCAGCGCAGCGCTGCCATCGTCACCGACGACGGGGCCTGGCTGGACCGTCGCTATGCGGCGCCCGTGATCCAGCAGGCGCCCCGGGAGCCGCCGAACCTGCTGCTGCTCTACCTGGAGAGCATCGAGCGCACCTACGCCGACCGTGAACGCTTCGGCGACGCCTATGCCTTCCTGGAGGCCCTGGGGCGCCGCGGCCACGTCTTCGAGGGGGTTCGCCAGCTGGAGAACACCGGCTGGACCATGGCCGGCATGATCGCCAGCCAATGCGGCACCCCGCTGATGCCGGCGGGCCTGCTCCACGACAACCAGTTCGAGCCACTGGGGCGCGTGGTGCCGGGGATCCGCTGCCTGGGCGACGTGCTGGCGGCCCAGGGCTATCGCCTCAGCTTCCTGGGCGGCGCCAGCACCGACTTCGCCGGCAAGGGGATCTTCTACCGGGACCATGGCTTCGACCGGATCCTGGGCCGGGCGGAACTCGAGCCCCGCCTGGAGGACCCGGAGTACCTCAACGACTGGGGGCTCTTCGACGACAGCCTCTACGACTTTACCGTCGAGGAGATCCGCCGCCTGGAGGAGGAGGGCGAGGAGCCCTGGGGGGTGGTCAACCTCAGCCTCACCGGCCATGCCCCCAACGGCTACCCGGCCGAGGCCTGCCTGGAGCGCCAGGGCGAGTTCGATGGCGAGGATATCCTCTACTCGGTGGAGTGCTCGGCCTGGCTCGCCTTCGACCTGATCGACCGTCTCGAGCGCGAGGGGCTGCTGGAGAACACCCTGGTGGTGATCGCCAGCGACCACCTGACCATGCGGGTCTCCGCCTGGGAGCAGCTGATCGCCGGCGAGCGGGATAACACCTTCATGCTGCTGGGCGAAGGCATCGAGGAGGGCCAGCGCACCCGGCGGCAGGCTGCCACCATCGACCTGTTCCCGACCCTGCTCGAGGCGATGGGCTTCACCCTCGAGGAGGGACGGGCCGGGCTGGGGGTCTCGCTGCTGGGCGAGGCACCTACCCTGGTGGAACAACATGGCCTGACCGACCTGGCGGCACGCATGCATGAGGAGACGGGGCTGCAGCAGCGGCTGTGGGAGGGGCTGGTGCCGAAAGGCCGCCGTGAGGAGGCCGCCGGGGCGCCGACACAGGTAGTGGAGACCCCGGAGGACAGCGCCGACGAGGCGCGCCCGGTCATGCAGTGAGCGGCGTCAGGCCGAAGCGATGGTATCCCGCGCCTCGAGGATGGCCCGGTGCAGCCGCGCCGGCGCCATTTCCGTGAGGCAGCGGGTATGGCCCAGGGGACAGCTGCGCTGGAAGCAGGGCGAACACTCCACGGCCAGGTAGTGGATCTGGGCATTGTCGCTCAGCGGCGGCGTGTAGGCCGGCGAGGAGGAGCCGTAGATCGCCTGCACCCGGGTGCCCACCGCCGCCGCCACGTGCATCAAGCCGGAGTCGTTGGTCACCACCTGCTGGCAATCCGCCAGCAGGTCCACGGCGTCGGCCAGGCGTGTCTTGCCGCACAGGTTGTGGACGCCGGAAAGCCCCGCGGCGATGGTGTCGCCCGCCTCGGCATCCTTGGGGCCTCCCAGCACCCTCACCTCGAAGCCATCGGCCACCAGGGCAGCGGCCAGGGCGTGGAAATGTTCCAGCGGCCATTGCTTGGCGGGGCCGTACTCGGCCCCGGGCATCATGCCGATGGCCGGGCCCGGGGAGAGGCCCAGCCGCTCACGCAGCTCGGCCTGGTTGTCGGCATCCACCTCGAGCCTGGGCTGGGGAATCGCGAAGTGCCCCGTGGCCGCCTCATCGGCGGGCAACCCCAGGGAGACGAAACGCTTCACCGTCTGGTCCAGCACGCCCTTGTCGAGGCGGCGCCGCTCGTTGAGCAGCGCATAGCGCTGTTCGCCGTGGAAGCCGACCCGGTGCGGGATTCCCGCCAGGAAGGGCACCAGCGCCGACTTCCAGGAGCGCGGCAGGACGATGGCGCGGTCGAAGCGGCCGCGCAGCGAGCGGGCCACGGCGCGCCGCGTCGCCCAGCCGAACTGGCCGTGCTTGACGTCCAGGGCGATCGCCTCATCCACCTCCGGCATGCGCTCGAGGATCGGCAGCGACCAGCCGGGCGCCAGCACCGCCAGGGAGCAACCGGGATGGCGCGCCTTGAGCGTCAGCAGCAGGCTCTGGGCCATCACCATGTCGCCGACCCAGGAGGGGCCGACCACCAGGATGCGCTGGCCCGTTGGGGCCCCTGCCTCAGCCATTCAGCCACTCCAGGTAGTCGCGCACACCCTCGGCGACGGTGCGGAACTCGCGGTCGTAGCCCGCCTCGCGCAGGCGCGAGATGTCGGCCCGGGTATAGCTCTGGTAGCGGCCCTTGAGCTCCTCGGGGAAGTCGATGTACTCGATGGCGCCGCGGCCGTAGTAGTCGATCACCGCCTCGCCGATCGCCTTGAAGGGCTCGGCGCGGCCGCTGCCCAGGTTGAAGATGCCCGAAGCCTCGGGATGGTCGAGGAACCACAGGTTGACGTCCACCACGTCGCCCACGTAGACGAAGTCGCGGCTCTGCATGCCCGCCTCATAGCCGTCCCAGGCGCCGAACAGCCGCACGTCCTGGCCGGCGCTGATCTGGGTATGGTGGTGGAAGGCGACACTGGCCATCTTGCCCTTGTGCTGCTCGCGGGGGCCGTAGACGTTGAAGTAGCGGAACCCCACCACCTGGCTCGAGAACTCATCCCAGCGGGCACGCACGTACTGGTCAAACAGCAGCTTGGAGTAGCCGTAGACGTTGAGCGGTTTCTCGTGCTCGGGCGCCTCCACGAACACCTCGCTGCCGCCGTAGGTGGCCGCCGAGGAGGCGTAGAGGAAAGGGATGCCCCGCCGCTGGCAGAAATGCAGCAGCACCTTGGAGTACTCGAAGTTGTTGTCGAGCATGAAGCGGCCGTCCCACTCGGTGGTGTCCGAGCAGGCCCCCTCGTGGAAGATCGCCTCGATCTCGGGCAGCTGGGCGGGCTCGCCGCGCAGTTCCGCCTCCACCCGACGGCGGAAGTCGGCCTTGTCCAGGTAGTCACCGAGGGTGCAGTCGGCCAGGTTGACGAACTTGGTGCCATCCACCAGGTCGTCGACGACCATCACGTCCCGGTGGCCGCGCTGGTTGAGGGCCTTGACCAGATTCGAGCCGATGAAGCCGGCCCCGCCTGTCACTACGATCATGGGAGATTCCTCTGTCTCGGGGCGTGCGCCTATAACCGATCTTCCGGTGATTGTATACTTGACGCCCTGTGAATTCATGGCCAACGGTGCTTTCTCCAATGACTCTCTCGGCAACCCCGTCGAGCGCCGACGCGATACCGCAGTCGACCTCGACTCCCGACGTCTCGACCTTTCAGGGGCTGATCCTGGCCCTGCAGCAGTACTGGGCCGAACAGGGCTGCGTGGTGCTGCAGCCGCTGGACATGGAGGTCGGCGCCGGCACCTTCCATCCGGCCACCTTCCTGCGCTCCATCGGTCCCGAGACCTGGAACTCCGCCTACGTGCAGCCCTCCCGCCGGCCCACCGACGGCCGCTACGGCGAGAACCCTAACCGCCTGCAGCACTACTACCAGTTCCAGGTGGTGATGAAGCCCTCTCCCGCCAACTTCCAGGAGCTCTACCTGGGCTCGCTCCGTCACCTCGGCCTGGATCCGCTCGTCCACGACATCCGCTTCGTCGAGGACAACTGGGAGTCCCCCACCCTGGGTGCCTGGGGGCTGGGATGGGAGATCTGGCTCAACGGCATGGAGGTGACACAGTTCACCTACTTCCAGCAGGCCGGGGGTATCGAGTGCTACCCGGTCACCGGCGAGCTGACCTACGGCCTCGAGCGCATCGCCATGTACCTGCAGGACGTGGACAGCGTCTATGACCTGGTGTGGACCATCGCCCCCGACGGCTCCAGGGTCACCTACGGTGACGTCTACCTGCAGAACGAGCGCGAACAGTCCGCCTACAACTTCGAGCATGCCGACGTGGACTTCCTGTTCGGCGCCTTCGACCAGCAGGAGCGCGACTGCGCGCGGCTGCTCGCGGCCAACCTGCCGCTGCCGGCCTACGAGCAGGTGCTCAAGGCCTCCCACACTTTCAACCTGCTCGACGCCCGCCACGCCATCTCGGTCACCGAGCGTCAGCGCTATATCCTGCGCGTGCGCACCATGGCCCGGGACGTGGCCCACGCCTATTACGACTCCCGCAAGGCCGCCGGCTTCCCGTTGGCCCCCGAGGCCCTGCGGAAGGAACTGCTTGCCGACGAGGGAGACGCTTGAGCATGGCTGCCAATACCCTACTGGTCGAACTGGGCGTCGAGGAGCTTCCCCCCGCCGCCATCGATACCCTCTCCGACGCCCTCGCCGATGGCCTGCGTCGCGGCCTGGACGAGGCCGAGGTCACCCATGGCGCGGTGCGTGCCTACGCCACGCCGCGCCGCCTGGCGGTGCGCATCGAGGCACTGGCCGACAAGCAGCCCGACCGCGAGGTGGAGAAGCGCGGTCCCGCCCTGGCGGCGGCCTTCAAGGAAGGCCAGCCGACCAGGGCCGCCGAGGGCTTCGCCCGCTCCTGCGGGGTCGGCGTGGAGGACCTGATCCACCTGGAGACCGACAAGGGCACCTGGCTGGGCTATCGCGAGCAGCAGCAGGGTGAGGCTACCGCCGCCCTGCTGCCCGGCATCCTGCACAAGGCGATCGCCGGCCTGCCGGTGCCCAAGAACATGCGCTGGGGTGCCTCGCGGGTCGAGTTCTCGCGCCCCGCCCACTGGCTGGTGGTGCTGCATGGTGACCAGGTGATCGAGGCCGAGGCGCTGGGCCTCACCTCCGGGCGAACCACCTATGGGCATCGCTTCCACGCCCCGGCGGCCATCGAGCTGGCCCATGCCGATGACTACCTCGACGCCCTGGAACAGGCCTGGGTGCTGGCCGACCGCGACAGGCGCCGCGAGCGTATCCGCGAGCAGGTGCTGGCCGAGGCCGAGGTGCAGGAGGCCGAGGCCGTCATCGACGAGGAACTGCTCGTGGAGGTCAGCGGCCTGGTGGAGTGGCCCGTCGCCCTCACCGGCAGCTTCGACGAGCGCTTCCTCGAGGTGCCCGCCGAGTGCCTGATCTCCTCCATGAAGGCCAACCAGAAATACTTCCACCTGCTGGGCGACGACGGCCGCCTGCGGCCGCTGTTCATCACCATCGCCAACATCGACAGCGCCGAGCCCCAGCGGGTCATCGAGGGCAACGAGAAGGTGATCCGTCCGCGCCTCGCCGATGCCGCCTTCTTCTACGACACCGACCGCAAGCGCAGCCTGGCCTCGCGCAGCGAAGAGCTCGCCGGCGTGGTGTTCCAGAAGCAGCTCGGCACCCTGGCCGACAAGGCCCACCGCAGCGCCGCCGTCGCCGCCTTCATCGCCGGCCAGATCGGTGGCGAGGTGGGCCACGCCCGGCGTGCCGCGGAACTGGCCAAGTGCGACCTGGTCACCGAGATGGTCCTCGAGTTCCCCGAGCTCCAGGGCACCATGGGGCGTTACTACGCCACCCAGGATGGCGAGCCCGCCGAGGTCGCCCAGGCCATGGAGGAGCAGTACCTGCCACGCTTCGCCGGTGATGCCATCCCCCGCAGCGCCACCGGCCAGGCCCTGGCGCTGGCAGATCGCCTCGATACCCTGACCGGCATCTTCGGCATCGGCCAGCGCCCCACCGGCACCAAGGATCCCTTCGCCCTGCGTCGGGCCGCCATCGGCGTGCTCAACATCCTGATCAAGGGCGAGCGTGACCTGGACCTGCGCGAGCTGCTGGAGCTGGCCGCGGCCCAGCACCAGGAGCTACCCTACGCCGAGAGCCTGGTGGAGGAGGTCCTGACCTACATGCTTGACCGCTTCCGTGCCTGGGGGCAGGACGAGGGCATCTCCGCCGAGGCCTATCTGGCAGTCCGTTCGCGCCCGGTCACCCGGCCGCTGGACTTCGCCCGCCGCCTGCGTGCCGTGCAGGCCTTCGCCGGGCGCGAGGAAGCCGCCGCCCTGGCCGCCGCCAACAAGCGGGTCTCCAACATCCTCGCCAAGCAGGCCGACGAGATCGGCAGCGCCGTCGACGCCACGCTGCTGCAGGAAGGCGCCGAGCAGGCACTGCATGACGCCTTGAAGGCGCAGCGCGAGGTGGTCACGCCGCTGTTCGCCCAGGCGCGCTACCAGGAGGCCCTGGATGCCCTGGCCGCGCTGCGCGAGCCGGTGGATACCTTCTTCGACGAGGTCATGGTGATGGCCGACGACGCGGCCGTGCGCAGCAACCGCCTGGCGCTGCTGGCCGAGCTTCGCGCCCTCTTCCTCGAGGTCGCCGATATCGCCCAGCTGCCCCAGTAACACCCGGGCACTATACCCGAGGTCGGCAGCCACCGCTGCCGGCCTTTTTCATGCCTGTGGGATGTTCCACATGAAACAGCCACCTATTGCGCCTGGCCTCAGCCCGAAGCTGAAGCGATGTTTCACGTGGAACACTCGAGGCTCAGCCCCGGGGTATTCAACCGCATACCCGCAGGGACTGCTGCGGCTTGCTCCTCATTCGTTACTTCTCTCCCTACTTCTCCCCCTGCCCTTGGCAGACGATGTTCCACGTGAAACACTGCCTTCCCGACACGACCCAGGAGAGCACAGCACGATGCCTTCCCCCTCCCCCGAGCGGCTGGTGATCCTCGACCGCGACGGCGTGATCAACCAGGATTCCGACGCCTACGTGAAGTCGCTGGCCGAGTGGCTCCCCTACCCCGGCGCCATCGACGCCATCGCCCGCCTGAGCCGAGCCGGGTGGACGGTCGCCATCGCCACCAACCAGTCCGGTATCGCCAGAGGCTACTACGACGAGGCGACCCTGGCCGCTATGCATGACGAGCTTAACCGGCTTGTTACCGAGGCGGGCGGTGAGATCGCCCATATCGCCTTCTGTCCCCACGGACCCGACGACGGCTGCGCCTGCCGCAAGCCACTGCCGGGCTTGCTGGAAGAGATCCGTACCGCCCTTGGCATGACCAGCCTGGCGGGAAGCTGGATGGTGGGGGACAGCCTGCGCGACCTTCAGGCGGGGGACGCCATGGGCTGCCGGCCAGTGCTGCTGCGCAGCGGAAAGGGAGAGAGGACACTGGCCAAGCACCCCGAGCTGATGGCGAAAGGCAGCGAAACACGGGTCTTCCCCGACCTGGCCGACTTCGTCGACTGGCTGCTGGCACGCCAGGGGTAGCGACCCAAGGCCCAAGGCCCAAAACCCAAGGCCCAAAACCCAAGGCCCAAAACCCAAGGCCCAAAACCCAAGGAGCAAGGAGCAAGGAGCAAGGAGCAAGGAGCAGCAAGATACCCTGGACGACGAGCCGGTAATCGAGTAGGAGGGGGAGTCGCCTCCCCCGTCCTCTCACACCACCGGGCATACGGTTCCGTACCACGGCGGTTCACGAAGAACGACTAAGCCCTCTTGACCGTATCGAGTACCGAGATCAGACCCTGCTGCTCGAACCATTTCCGTGGCAAGGCCTGATTCATGTGCGAGGCACCGGTGTTCCACCAGGGGCCTCGCCCGTTTCCCGCTGACTTCCACGCCCGATGGTCGTCCAGACCCAGCGCCAGGAGCTTGCGGCGCCGGGTCCGCGGGCGTTTCCATTGCCGCCAGATCACGCAACGCAGCCGGCGACGTATCCAACCATCCAGTGCTTCCAGCGGGCG
>NZ_FNIV01000014.1:0-46335 GCF_900104135.1 Halomonas shengliensis
CCGGAGTCTGTCAACATAGTTGCCATATAAAATGACTTCAGCTCTTTAAAATCCTGCGGCCTGTGGCACTGGGTCCCGTTCGGGATTTAGGTGCACTACATCCGGCAGGCTGAGTTTCCGGATGTCACCTGACCACCGTTCCGGGTGGCGCTGCTTCGCGGCTTCAAAAACCTCTCGGCGCTGCGTCAGAATGCCTTTTGCCTCGCCGTTATGACGCTGGCTCGGCGTGACGTAGCGCAGGGCGCTGTGCCGGTGCTCATGGTTGTACCACTCGGTGAATTGCTGGACCCAGTCTTGTGCCTCGGCCAGTGTGGCGAAGCCGTCGGCGGGGAACCCCGGCCGGTACTTCAGTGTCTTGAAGGCCGACTCGGCGAAGGCGTTGTCGTTGCTGACCCTTGGCCGGCTGTACGACGGGGTGATGCCCAGATCGTAGAGCTTTTCCAGGAAGGTCGCCGCCTTCATCGGGCTGCCGTTATCGGAATGCAAAATCAAAGGCTTGTGACGATCGGTGAGGTGCTCTCGCCAGCAGGCCTTCTGGATCAGCTCGGCGGCCAGCTCGCCGGTCTCGGTTTCATAGACCTCGTGCCCAACGATCTTGCGGCTGAAGACGTCCATGATCAGGTACAGGTACCACCAGGTACCGCGTGCAGGGCCCGGCAACCAGCTGATATCCCAGCACCAAAGCCGGTTTGGCGCTGTGGCCTGGTGCGTGGTCGGCGGTCGCTTGCGCTGTGGGGCCTGCTGTCGGCCCCGATGGTGTTGCTGGTCATATTCATGAAGCACTCGGTACATCGTCGACTCAGAGGCCAGGTAGTGGCCCTTGTCCGCCTGATCGGCCACGATGAAGGCGGGAGGGCGGCTCCGATACTCCGGGGCGTTGCACAGCGCCACAACAGCCTCTCGTTCCTCGGGCGACAGCTTGTTGGCCGGCTCCGGGCGATCGGCGTCGGGGCGGCGATCCGCCGTCACCTCGCCTTCCGCAACCCAGCGGTAATAGGTTCGCACATGGATGCCCATCACCTGACAGGCCTTGGCCAGCCGAGCACCGTCACGCTGGGCGTCTTGCACCAGAGTCACGATACGCTGGCGATCCGGGAGGCTGGTCAGTCGTCCTCGTCGTTGGTCGTGCCCCAGATCGCCTCGGCTTTTTTTGACAGGGCCAACAGCGCCGCCGTCTCGGCCAGGGCCTTGTCCTTGCGGTGCAGCTCGCGCTCCAGCTTACGGAGCCGCTTCTGCTCCGCCTTACGCGCCTGTCGAAGCTGCTTGGCCTGCGCTGCCGCATCGTCGTTGGCGTTCATGCAGGCATCCCGCCAGGCCTCCACCTGCTCGGGGTAGAGCCCGCGCTCGCGGCAGTAGGCGCTGACTTCAGCCTCGTTCATCGGAGCTGTCTCCAGGACGATCTGGAACTTCTCCTGACTGGTCCACTGATCTGGCTGGGTAGAACGTGATGGCAAAACCTGTCCTCGTGCTCTGGCCTGTTTCCGCCAATTGTAGAGGGTTGTTGCTGTGATGCCTTCCTGCGCGGCCAGTTCCGGGATGGTCATGCTCATGGGCGGTGCCATCTTCTTGAGGATGGCTTCCTTACGCTCTGCGGGGTAACGCACGTTGATCACCTCTCAATCGGTTTAGGTGACAACTACCTTGACGCATAGGGAGCCCCTCAAGTTACCCCCCCCTAGCTGTCACCGATGGCAAGAACATCGATGCTCCAGCCCAACGCCCGGGTCAACAAAATCTCACTATTGTGCCCCAGCAGTATGCTGCAAAGCCTAAGATAAATTAATCCAATCGGCGCTAAAACGATGATTCCAAGCAAAGACATTAGGAAGCAAGCTTTTTACACGATGCAGTCTATTGAATAGCCAGCCAATCAAGAATAAGATTGTTGATAGTAAGATCATGCCGTGACCAAGAACCAAGGTAACGGACAACTCCCAAAACTGAGCACAACTCGTAGAGATACACTATGTCACTGCTATACACCTACATGCAGAAAGAGCAGCAACTCAAGCAGCTTCAAGATGAGCTAGACAAGCTGAAGAATGACGAACGCCTTAAGACCGAACTCGACTTCAAGAACCATCTTGAAACCCTGATGCGCGAGTTCGATAAGTCGGCGTCCGACGTCATCAAGTTGCTCGATCCGACACCTACTGCCAACAAGTCATCAAGCAGCGCCAAGACCTCGGGTCGCGCCAAGCGCAAGCTCAAAATCTACGAGAACCCGAACACGGGTGAGGTAGTCGAAACCCGTGGCGGCAACCAGAAGACGCTGAAGGCATGGAAAGAAGAATTTGGGGCCGACACCGTAGAAAGCTGGCTGGTAAGAACTGAAGATTGAGATACGCACTCCTGCCCACTGGACTACCGGTGGGCAAGTCAGCTTTCGGCCAATATCAGCCAACCGCAAATCTATCGTCACCACAACTACCCAACCTCCTGCACCACCCTGCACTCCGGGTAACCAGAACACCCCCAGAACTGATTGCCAGCATTCTTACCCCTTTTGGATGTCCGCAATACCATGCTGCTTCCGCACTTGGGGCATTTTCGATGAGCATTAGGATCAGACCTAGTTTTAAGTTGTGCAACGTGTGTTCGGTGGGTCTCACGTGTGGGCGCAAGCCTGCCAGCCTGGATTTTCATGAAGGCCTCTTCAACCTCCGTCTCAGATAGAACGACCTCCTGAAACGACTTGATATAATTCACGTAACCACCGCCACGAGTGATGCTCTTCGGCATCCTGGTCTTTAGTTTCGCACTACCAGTAAACACCACAATAGAGTGAATGACTGCCGAAGGAACATCGAGGGCGCTCTCTAGAGTTTTTACATGCTTGTAGTTCTGGCGTAACGGATTCTGGAACCTGAATGACTTCCGATAAATCTTTTGGGTCCATTGTGCCTGATATTCGTCACCAAAGATCCAACCTTTCATATTTTTTGTTTCCACGACGAAGATCCCGAATCGGGACACAAAGATATGATCAATCTGAGTTGAGCCGTCCAGCGTAGGTAGGGTCACATTGTGGATCGGTTTGTATGTTTCCGCTGACAACCGAATCCTGGCGGCCGCTTTAACCAAAGCCTCTCCGAAAAAGCCCTTGAACCATGGTGATTTGATGAGACCAATCAGAATAGCTACGGGAATGACCCACCACAACGGCCCTAATACTTCATTTATGGATAAATAATGATCCATGGTTTATCTCACTGGAACATTTTTAACAAATAAATTCCGTTACGAATGCCTGTCATTTTGAGCGCCCTACCTTTAATGCTCCTCACTTTTTAACGCTCGATAGCGCGCGCATGCCTGATTGCGAGATTCCGCGCTTGCAGTTTTATCAAATGTAAGTCTACTGCATTTCCTTTTCGCCAGCTCAAGTGGAGAAGCTTTGCTGGAAGATGCAATAGAAGCTATTGTAGGCCGAAAAGAGCTAGATGCTGAGCAGTACATATTCTTCAGCTGATCATATCTAACACCACCTTCGTTATTTTCCTGAAGATATTGACATGCGTTGAAAAAATGATCTTTTGCCGCCAATGTGCATTTTGAGAACTCGTCAATACGTTCTCTTTTATCTGCACAGACAGAGTCAACCCGTATACGCCACATCTGGTGCTGATACGAGATGAGCTGATCGTTATGATCAACTACGACAGATTTCACCTCAGTTCCCACGGACTCTTGTATGTGATTGCTTACAGCACTTGAAGTGCTATCCAGTAACGCTGCGAACAGGGCTGAAATGGGGTCCATGTGTTCCTCTATCTTAATTCCTAACTGTGCATGCTCTGCTATGCAATGAGCGCGAATACCACCCTGCCTGCTCACGCTTATTATATCGCCATCTTCTATTATATTTTCATCAGTATAAGCTGAAATTCGTCATTCGGCCAGGAGCGGACGATAAGCGAGAACTAATTTTACGCCAGCCATCAACTGCGCGAGCTTCGAGCGTCGACTGGATGAATTTATTATCTTATTAAATCTTCAATGCCTTCTAGGGGAAAACACTGTTTGAATCCCGCCGCCGATGGCTGGCAGGCAACTGTGGCGGGATTCAAACAGTGTTTTCCTAACTCTGTATTGTTGGCACCTTAAACCAAACTTTGCCTTTGTCTGTATTATATATGTCATAGATCACGCCATGGCCAAAACCCCCGCTTTGTCTGCCCCGCACCTCGTAACCTTCCTTTTCGAGAAACTCGTAGCAAAGGCTCATCGCCTCAAACGCAGTCCGTGCCTTGCGGAAGAAGTAAGCTGTTTCCTTAGACTTACCATTGCCATCCGGATTCGGGGCCTTAATCGAGAATACGTTACTAATTTTTGCCCCCCTAGCACAGCATAGCTCAAACAAGTTATTAATTTTGACAAATATAGTGCCGTGCTCTACGCCACGGTCTCTTAAAAACAACATGCAGAGAGTGCAATATCGCCGTAGGCGATCAAGAGTTTCCCGATGGTATGCTTCGGGTGGATTCAAACGCCCACTTGCAAGCTGGCCTGTTGAAACCAACGCGTTACTGCCATGGTTGGGATGAACGTACTCACACAGAAAATCATACACATCTTCAATGTCTGAGACTTCTTCTTTCAGTGTTTTTAGGCAGTCATTTACATGAAGAGCTTGCTCGTTTGATTCAGTGGCGACTTTCGGGCTTTTCCCATAGTAAGCCCTATATATGAAAGTTTCCGCTGTCTCAATAGCTTTAAATATTGCCTTTTCTTGCCCCTGTCCGCGCAGTCTCTCTTGTAGTTTCTCGAGCTCTTTTGCAATTGCAACCAATGTGGCCAAGTGCTCAACGAGAGCCCGGGCATTATTGGCAAGAGATATCGGATTTTTAGCCTCAATGGCGTGAATAAGTGCCTCACAAAGATAGTCGATCTTCCATTCACACACTTGAAAAAGGAAGAACCCTTTGTCCGCAATCGAGAACAGACGAAAAGCTATAGACTTAAGTGGCTCCTCTAGCTTATCAATTTTTTCAGTTGCGTTTGTACGCATCTGGCTCATCGCCTTATCGTACTCATCAAATGCTTGAAATGCCGCCCGCCGCTCACGGAAATCCTTTAACAAAAGGATTGCATTTTCAGCGGCATTGAAATTGACATTCGAATCACCCATATGCTCTCCGGCTAAAAATTTTCGCGCCGATTACGACGCCTTATGCCTTGGTTAACCGCCAGTGATGAGCGCAGCGTAGCACCAGTCGGCTTAACTTACTTGTTGGACATGCATTATGCCCAATCAAATTCAGAGACGCTAATTCTTCTCAACTGGCTCCTATAACATCGTTATCAAAAAACTTTGCCCTTACCACTCGTGCTTTTCTTCCATGGGTCGCTTGATACATATAAGCGTAATATTCACTATATTTCGATCCTGAATTATTTTTATTCTGAATTATATTATCCTCTAGTTCGTCCAACCTCCTCCTCAGGTCTTTTGGTAATCGAGCTAAATTTTTTGCTATTTCAACGACTAATGTAAAGAAATTTGACTTCCTCAGCCAGATAGAGTCAGGTTCCAGCTGCAAATCTTTTATGACAGCAAAAGTTTTTAGTATGGTTGCAATCATATGATCCTTATTTGGATATTCATCGTTAAACTCAGCAACTTTCGGCTCTACTTCTCTATCCTGTGCAAAGTAACCTCCATTTTCCAATGTTGCCATAACAAGGAGAATAAAATGCAGATCAGCCATGCGGGTAAATTCTGACTCTTTGAAAACACCGTATTCTTCAAGTCCTGCATGGTCAAGGATATTTCTAGCGGATTGAATGAACTGACCATCGTAAACCGCGTTATGGATCTCGATGTCTTCAAGCTTGAACTTAGTAAGATTTATTCGACGAAAAACTTCTCTTATAGTTTCATCAGAAACCTTCCCAATATCTCGCATTACAACTTGATAGGACAATAATTCATGCTTTTGCTCATCTGATAAGGAGTCATATACTGGAACCTTTGTCAGAGGCTTGTCATGATCCCCCTCAATATACTTTTTTATTGTCGTTAACCTTTGCTGTCCATCAATTACATGGCGAGTTGTTTTCAATCTTTTTATATCAACCTCGCCTTCACAGACGTAAATTTCGGGGAACGGATAGCCGTGAAGTATCGTGTCGATGAACTCCTCTTGGTGTTCATGCGTCCAAACAAACTTCCGTTGGAAGGCTGGCCTCAATATCAATCTTTCTGAACTGACATCTTCATATATATCTGCGATTGTTGGGTTTGTCACCGAAGGCTTTATTTGTTGCGTCATTTTTTCAACTCCACAATCGCTTTAGAGCGAGCCGACCTAAGCCCACCAACCAAATACTGCTCGAGATAATAATAACTTTTAAATACACCTGCCGCAACCTTGTAATCACCTACTTCGGATTTCCCATATGACAAAGAATCAAAAAACTCAAACCAGCCAGCTTTTAACTCTTTTGCCTTAAATGACAAAGGCAACTTATCAGGCCTAATCCACCCAATAGCGGCATATTCTAAAAATTCATGATACATGGCAAGCTCCCTCTCATCGACGGCCCGTCGGGAACGTCTAAGGTCAACTTGAAATTTATAAATATGGCCCATCATGCTTTCAAACAAAGAAGGAGATATTATTGCTATATCAACGTCAGAATCGTAAGAAAACTCAGTACCTTTATGTGGACTGAAACCTAATTTTGCCGACCCGGTGATGAAAATCTCGTGGAAAGACACATGGAGGCCACAAGCTATTTTTTTCCTAAACTCATAAAGCTCTTCTTCTCGCGCATGAAATATATAAGGAGTACCGTGAAGAACCCATTTTCGACAGAAATCCAGCAAACCTTCGTCATTTTTAATTTCTACTAGGGTAGCATTAAATTCTTCTAAATCCATACTCCCTCATCATATTTATTGATATGCATTCTTATTTCACCATATGCCCAATATGTCTTAAATAGCACGCTTATGATTGGATGAACGTACCATATGCATTCGCTGGAATGACTGCTTTGGGTCGTGAGCTGACATACCACCGGAACCAGTAAAGGGCTTTTACATTGGCGGGTATGAGGTTCCATTTCGCATTCCCTTGCTATGCCTAATCCTCAGTCAGGTTAGCAGTATCATGCTGAGCCTGCTCGCGACCTTCGTGGTGCATGGGCTTGGCAGGCCGCGCCTCCTGCTTGATACTGTATAAATATCAGGTATCGGAAGGAGCCCACCATGCCACACGCCAAATTCACCCCCGCGGATCCGGCACCGCCGCCTATGGCATTGCCACACCCCCTCGCGCGGACGCGGGCCGGGATCTCTGGCTTCCCGAGCCCGGCCCAGGACTACGAGGGGCGGACCCTGGACCTCAACGAGCGCCTGGTGAAGCGACCCTCGGCCAGCTTCTTCATGACCGTCACCGGCGACAGCATGGACTCCCTGGGTATCCACGACGGCGACCTGCTGCTGATCGATCGTTCTATCGAACCCCGGCCAGGCCACATCCTGGTGGCGCTCGTAGAGGGCGAGATCACCGTAAAGCGCTACCAGCTGAAGGGGCGGCAGCCCTATCTCTGCTCGGCGAACCCGGCCTATCCGCCTATCCCGCTGGAGGACCTCGACTGCCAGATATGGGGCGTGGTGCGTTCGGTAATCCACGAGTACCCGGTGTAGCCATGATCGGCCTGATCGACTGCAACAACTTCTACGTCAGCTGCGAGCGGGTCTTCCAGCCCCGGCTGGAGGGGCTGCCGGTCGGTGTGCTGTCGAACAACGATGGCTGCGTGATCGCCCGCTCCAACGAGCTCAAGGCGCTGGGAGTAGAGATGGGCACCCCGGCCTTCGAGCTGAAGGCGCTGCTGCGGCAGGGGCGCATCCACCTGCTCTCCTCCAACTACGAGCTGTATGGCGATATGTCGGCCCGTGTTCAGTCTGTGCTGGAGGAGTTCTCCGCCGGCGTGGAGCCCTACTCGATCGACGAGATGTTCGTGCGCTTCGACGGCTTTGGCCACGACCAGCTGCTGGCCCACTGCCGGGAGCTTCACTGCAAGGTGCGGCGATTCACCGGCATTCCGGTGAGCGTCGGGGTGGCCCCCACACGGACCCTGGCCTTATCCGTAGAAACGCAAACTTGACTAAAAGCTCTATCAAGTATGTGTCCTGACTTGTGCAAGTAGTGATATTCACTAGAACCTCAAGCCCAGCCCGTTCACCCGGCAAAGCAAAACAACTGCGTCACTTCCTTGGTGAAAGTCTGAGCGCTGAGCTTGAGCCCCTCCACTATGGTCTGGTAGGGAAACAGTGATCTTGCTCAGTCACCATTGCCCACTCGCAGGGCCACGAAGTAGGCACGGCCGTCGCGGTTGAGCAGAACCGGCACCGTTTGGTCGTCCGGCAGGTTGGTCAGCAACTCCGTCAGCTGTTGCGGGCTCTCTATCGGTTGCTGGCCCAGGCTGACCAGCACATCGCCGGGGCGAATGCCAGCGGCAGCGGCATGGCCGGTCGGATCGACCTTGGCGATGCGCACCCCGTGATCAATGCCAAGCCGGCGCTGTTCCATGCTACTCAGCGGCTGAACCACGATCCCGAGGCGCACCGGGTCGCCATCGGATTGCTCGGGGCCGGCATTCGGCCACTCGCCGACCTCTAACGTGATGCGCTCTCGCTGGCCATCGCGCAACACTCTGAGGTCGACCTCCTCACCAGGACTCGTCTGACCGACCAGGCGCGGCAGCGTGGTGGAGTGGTCTACTTCCTGACTGTTGACTTCGAGAATGACATCACCTGCCTTGATCCCGCCTTCCGCCGCAGGGCTGCCGGGCTCGACCTGGGCGATCAGGGCACCCTCGGCCTGTTCCATGCCGAAGGACTCCGCCAGGTCCTTTGACACCGGCTGTATGCTGACGCCCAGCCAGCCGCGGCTCACATAGCCCTCTTCGCGCAGCTGGTTGGCCACGTCCAGCGCCACATCGATGGGAATGGCGAAGGAGAGGCCCATGTAGCCGCCGCTGCGGGTCAGAATCTGGGAGTTGATGCCCACAACCTCGCCATCAAGGTTGAACAGTGGACCGCCGGAGTTGCCAGGGTTGATCGCCACGTCGGTCTGGATGAAGGGAACGTAGACGTCCTGGGGCAGAGTGCGGTTGATAGCGCTGATGATGCCGGAGGTCACCGAGTGGTCGAAGCCGAAGGGGGAACCGATGGCGGCGACCCACTGGCCGACTTGAAGGTCGTCGGAGTTGCCCAGCTCCAGGGTAGGCAGGTTGTCGGTGTCGACCTTGAGCACCGCCACATCGGTCTTCTCGTCGGCCCCCACGAGCTCGGCCTCGAGTTCGCGACGGTCGTTGAGTCGCACCAGGATCTTGTCGGCGCCCTTGACCACGTGGGCGTTGGTCATGATGTAGCCGTCTTCATCGAAGATGAAGCCCGATCCCAGTGACTGACGTGGCTCCTCATTGCGATTGGGCGCACCGCCGGGTGGCATCGGGATGCGGTCGCCGAAGAACTCTTGAAAGATCTCTGGCACCTCCTGCCCCTCAAACTGCCGAGAGGACGTCATGGACCTCTCGACCTCCCGTGAGGTGGAGATGTTGACGACGGCTGGCGCGGCCTTGTCGACCAGCGCTGTGAAGTCTGGCAGCCGTGGCTCGGCGAGGACTGGCGTCGACAGCATCAAGAGTAAAGCTAGGCTCATCAGCCAGGTGTGCGAGTGAGGCTTGGGTATCACAATGAGCTCCTTCCGGGGCATGGGAGATGGTAACCATGTCTGGTACAGCGCCCACTATGCAAAGTTCCACCACGCCTAGCCCTGGCTCGGCATTCATTATAATTCGAGCTTGAACCTTGAGTTGGTATAGGTTTTATACTGCCGTGTCATCAGGTGACACCACAAGGATGACGCATGGGACATCATCACGATCATCCCCATCTTGACCCCACCTCTGGTGACCGTCGGGTGAGCATTGCCATCTGGGCCAACGGGATATTGACCGTTGCTCAGATTGTTGGGGGTATCCTGGCCGGAAGCCTCGCGCTGATCGCGGATGCGCTGCATAATTTTTCCGACATGGCTGCCCTTGTCATTGCCTTTGCGGCCCGCAAGATCGCGAGGCGACCACCTGACTCTCAGATGACGTTTGGCTATGGACGAATCGAGATTGTCGCTGCGCTGATCAACTACACGACCCTCATTCTTGTTGGGCTTTATCTAATTTATGAAGGCGTCATGCGCATGATCGATCCGCCAGAGATTCAGGGCTGGATAGTCGTCATCATCGGCATTGTCGCTCTTCTTGTCGACGCGCTAACGGCCTTGCTCACCTGGTCGATGCAAAAACATAGTGTCAACATTCGGGCTCTCTTCCTGCACAACCTGTCTGATGCGTTTGCGTCCATCGCGGTGATCATTGGGGGCTCGCTGATTCTGCTTTACGATATGCGCTGGGTAGACCCCGCGATTACGATCGGTATTGCACTCTATATTCTCTATCTTGCCTTTACGGAGATAGGTACCCCTATCCGGACACTGATGCTGGGCTCGCCACCCGATGTCGATGGTCAATCAGTCATTGATCTCCTGCGCAGCGTCGAAGGGGTTGAGGATGTGCATCATGTTCACCTATGGCAAATGCAGGAGAATACCGCCGCACTTGATTGCCACGTGGTGACGACGAGAGAAGGCTGGCAGCAGCTCGAGGCGATCAAGGCGGATATCAAGGCTCAACTGAAAGCGCGCTTTGACATTGGCCACTCCAGCTTGGAATTCGAGCATATTGATCATGCGCACGAGGGAGCCAATCTTTATGGGCATGGATGATACGCCACTATTCCCCGAATTAGGCACCCATCAGCGGTTGAGACCCACTCAGCAGTCCTCTGGTCGTGCTTTCCGCTTAACCATTTGAATTGGAGAAGTCAATGTACAAAAAAGCGACGTTTATCCTGGTTGGTGCGTTGATGCTGATCGCCCTTATCGTGATCGTAGCGAGACCCTCGCTGTTGGGCATGGGCGCCGAGGCGGCCAGCCAGGATGGCGCGCAGGCCGACAATTCGTTGGTGCGCTCACACTCGCCTGTTCTGGGGCCGGAAGAAGCGCCGGTGACCATCGTGGAGTTCTTCGACCCGGCCTGTGAGGCCTGCCGTGCCTTCTATCCGCTGACCAAGCGCATCCAGGAAGAGTATCCCGACCAAGTGCGGTTGGTGGTGCGCTACACGCCCTTCCACGGAGACGTGTCCGATACCGCCATTCGCGTGCTGGAAGTCGCCAGGCGCCAGGACGTCTTCCAGCCGGTGCTGGAGGCGTTGCTGGCCCGGCAGAGCCAGTGGGCGGCTCATGGCAGCTTCGATGAGGCCGCTATTCTGGATATCGCCAGCGAGGCCGGTCTGGACAGGGCTGCAGCAGAGGAACAACTTGACTCCCCCGAGGTACAAGCGGTCATTGACCAGGACAAGGAAGACGTCAAGGCCAACCAGATCCGCCAGACGCCGACCTTTTTCGTCAATGGTGAGCTGTTGGACCCCTTCGGCATGCAGGAACTGGTCGACGCCGTCAATCGTGAGGTGACCGAGGTCGCTGGCGAGGACGATGCGTCATGACACGGCGCTGGTTGCTGCTAGGATTGGTGGGTCTGGGCCCTCTGCTGGCCGAGGCCCATTGGCAAGAGAACACCTTGCTATCCCCGAGCGAACCGGCATCGACCAGGGCACAGGCTCTCACACAGAGGGGCTCAGCGCCCTTGGCCGTTCAGCCACCCGAGAGC
Source organism: Halomonas shengliensis (assembly GCF_900104135.1). Classification (GTDB taxonomy): domain Bacteria; phylum Pseudomonadota; class Gammaproteobacteria; order Pseudomonadales; family Halomonadaceae; genus Halomonas; species Halomonas shengliensis. The sequence goes on from NZ_FNIV01000014.1 coordinate 11,743, forward strand.
GTCGCCCAGGAGCTAACCGTGGCGCCTGGGGATACCCTGAACGCACTGCTGCAGCAGCTTGGCGTGAATGCCGAGACGCGCACCCAAGCGTCGACATCGCTGGCGGAGAGGTTCGACCCAAGACGCTTGCGGCCTGGAGACCGTCTCACTGTCACCTCTCTGACGACCGGACAGCCGGTGTCGGTGGCCATCGAGCGTGACTCGGGTATTCAATACGTCGTTACGCTGGGGGAGCGGCCGTCGACGCGGATTGTCCCGCCTCGTCTCGACACCCTGACTCTGGGCCGTGAAGTGGACATCGAAACGTCACTTTATGCCGCCTTGGCGGCAGAGGGGATACCCACGCGTTTCGCCATGGACCTCGAGGTGCTGCTAGGCGGACTCATGGACACAGCCCGAGATATCTCGGGCGCGGAGCGCCTGCAGTTACTGTGGGAAGAGGATCGCCGAGAGGATGGCACGCGAGTCGGGCCTCCCCGTCTGACCTATATGGGATTGGCTGACCCGTCGGCACGACTGGAGATGGTATGGCCGACGGACCAGAGAGCCACCGTGATGCTTTTCAAGGACGGTAGCCTTGTGGAGACGAAGCGGTTCCCGGTGCTCGGCGCACGCCTGACGTCCGCCTTCGGCAATCGACGCCATCCCGTTTACGGTGGGGTACGTCGTCATGACGGCGTCGACCTTGCCGCCCCTCGCGGCACCCCAGTCATGGCGACGGCGCCGGGGCGGGTCTCCTTCGTCGGTCGCCGGGGAGGTTATGGTCGTGTCGTGGAGGTAGAGCACGAGATGGGCACTCTCAGTCGCTATACGCATCTCAGTCGCTTCGCCTCCGGCCTGTCGGTCGGGGACGCCATCAATGCCGGCGACACGCTGGGTGAAGTCGGGGCCTCCGGACTCACCACGGGGCCTAACCTGCACTACGAAGTGAGAGTGGGTGACCGTCCTGTCGATCCCCTGGAGGAGGGGCAGCGCATCATTCTGGGGGAGTCACCGACACCCCAGGATTATCGAAGCGTGCTCTTCGAGGCTCGTGGGCGTCTGCAAAAAGCCATCGGTACGTCCGGTCTGGTCGCCTTGGATAATCGATAGGCCGCCAGGCTGACTTGTTGTATGACACGCATCGGTGGCCATGTGATGGCTATCGTCGTGTGACTCAACATTCCCTGCAGTACCAATCCTCCAAAGTGGAAGGGTCTATGGAAGGTGTCTCTCCAGTCACGCTGGGGTTTTTGGGTAGTCTTGCCGCTGGTTCGATGACCGCGATCGGAGCGCTACCTATCCTGATCAGCAAGGCGCCCGATCGTGCCGTTCGCGACCTGGCACTCGGGTTCGCCGCCGGTGTCATGCTGGCGGCGTCCTTCTTTTCACTGATCATTCCCTCCCTGGAAGCCTCTGGACTGCGCTATGGCGGTAGCGTCTTGCCTGCCGCCATTGCCTGCGCGTCGATACTGATGGGGATTGGGCTGGTCGCCCTGCTGAATGAGCGACTCCCCCACGAGCATTTCGAGCAGGGACGTGAAGGGCCACAGGCGGCATCGCTGCGCCGAATCTGGTTGTTCATCATTGCCATCACGATCCACAACCTGCCAGAGGGTCTGGCGGTTGGCGTGGCCTTTGGCGCTGGGGGGCGTGAGGGTGGCCTTCCTCTCGCCATTGGTATCGGCCTGCAGAATGCACCGGAAGGCCTGGCGGTGGCGGTGGCACTGCTCGGTGAGGGCTATTCCCGCTGGCGGTCCTGGACCATTGCCTCTCTCACCGGACTGGTCGAGCCGTTAGGTGGCCTGCTGGGTGCGGGAGTCGTCAGCATGTCACAAGTGCTGCTCCCCTGGGGGCTGGCCTTCGCCGCCGGCGCCATGCTCTATGTCATCAGCCATGAGATCATTCCCGAGACCCACCGAAGCGGCCACCAGAACAAGGCAACGCTGGGGCTCTCGGTGGGATTGGTGCTCATGCTGTTTCTGGATGTCTCGCTGGGCTAGCATACCGATCCGTCCAGATGCCTATCCCAGGTCGTGAGCGCCTCCGTGGGCCTGGTCGCTGATACAAAGCTGATGATCGCTCAACACTTCGATGATCCGGCAGCTTTCGACCTTCCCCCCGGCACACTGGCTGACCATCCGTTTGAGCTCGTTACGCAGTGCGGAGAGCCGCTGCAACCGCGACTCGACCTCCTCCAGGTGGTGCTTGGCAATGGCGTCGACCTCCTGACACGGCATGTCGGGCTGGTCTGACATGGCCAGCAGTTCACGCACCGCTTCCACCGAGAAGCCGAAGTCCCGGGCATGGCGGATGAAGGTCAACCGCCTGACCGCTTCCTCTCCGTAGCGGCGTTGACCGCCCTCGGTACGTGTCGCGTCGCTCACCAGCCCGATGCTCTCGTAGTAGCGAACCGTTTCGGGCTTGCAGCCGGCACGCCGGGCCAGTTCGCCAATGCCGATTGCATCGCTCGTCTTCGCCATCCTGAAGCCCTCCTGAATGGCTTGAATCTATAGTTGCTACAAGGTTTATCCTTCAGAAGATAACCCATCGCCAGGAGTGTCACCATGGAAAATTCGACATCCACGGCAACGTCAGTGGGCTTCACGCTACGAGTCGAAGGCATGGACTGTGGTGGCTGCGAGCGCAAGGTCGAAGCCGCGCTGGGCCGCCTGGAGGGCATCGAGGCGGTATCGGCCAGTTCGGTGACCGGGTCGGTCACCGTACACCCCCAACCACACTCGGCCCCGTCTCACCAGACGATCGAACGGATCCTTAACGAGCTTGGCTACCGGCTTGCCGCCGATACCGAGAAGGATGGGTCAGATACCCCCCCAGCGCCCTGGTGGCAGACCGCGAAAGGACGCCTGGTGCTCGTCACGGGGGGCCTGCTGGCTCTGGCCTTGGTCCTTCGCATGACCTGGCCGGTACTGGGAGGCTGGCCCTTCGTCGCCGCCACCCTGGTGGGACTGGTGCCCATCGCACAGGGCGCCTGGGGCGCACTGAAGATGCGCAACCCCTTCACCATCGAGATGCTGATGAGCATCGCCGCCCTGGGCGCCCTGGCTATCGACGCCGCCGCCGAAGCGGCGGTGGTGGTCTTCCTGTTCGCCGTGGGCGAACTGCTGGAGGGCGTGGCCGCCTCACGGGCGCGACGCAGCATCTCGGCCCTGGCGGACCTGACGCCGTCCACGGCGAGGCTGATGGAGGATGGGGATACTCGTGAGGTCTCGGCCGCCTCGCTCACGCCTGGGCAGCGAGTCCTGGTGCGACCGGGCGACCGCGTGCCCTGCGATGGGCGTATTCTGACCGGCGAATCCGACCTGGATGAGTCACCGATCAACGGGGAGTCGGTGCCCCGCTCGCGTGCCCCGGGGGACGACGTCTTTGCCGGCACGGTCAACCTCGATGCCGCCCTGGAGGTGGAGGTAACCCGCGGCGCCGAGGACAACACCATCGCCCGTGTGATCCGCCTGGTGGAAGAGGCCCAGGCCGCCAAGGCGCCGGTGGCGCGCTTCATCGATCGCTTCGCGTTCTACTACATGCCGGCGGTGGTGGGGCTCGCCCTGCTGATGGCGGTGGTGCCGCCGCTGGTCTCGACCATGGCCTGGTCGGAATCGGTCTATCGCGCCCTGGCCTTGCTGTTGATCGCCTGCCCCTGTGCCCTGGTGATCTCGACCCCCGCGGCGATCGCTGCCGGCCTCTCGGCGGGCGCCCGGCGGGGCCTGCTGATCAAGGGCGGCGCGGTACTCGAACAGCTGGGCAAGCTGCGCACGGTGGCGTTGGACAAGACCGGCACCCTCACCGCCGGCACTCCCCGTGTCACCGACGTGGATGACTGGGCCACCGGCCAGGGCGAAAACGAGATCCTGAGGCTGGCAGCCGCGATGGAACGTGATTCTAGCCATCCCATCGCCACGGCCATCCTCGCCCATGCGCAGCAACAGGGCCTGTCGCTTCCCCTGGCCAGCGAGAGCCGCGCCCTGTCGGGCTTGGGCGTCGCCGGCCGGGTCGAGGGGCGCGAGCTGGGCCTGGTCACGCCTCGCCACCTGGCCGAGCGAGTCACGCTGGATCATGACCTGAACGTCCGGATCGCCGAGCTGGAGGGTGCCGGCAAGAGTCTCGCCCTGCTGGTCGAGAGCGAGCGTCCCCTGGGACTGATCGCCGTTCGCGATGAGCCGCGTGAGGACGCCCGGGAGGGGCTCGCCGCCCTGTCACGTCTCGGCGTCGAGGCCGTCATGCTCAGTGGTGACAATGCGCGTACCGCCGCTGCCATCGGTGGCTCGCTGGGCATCGAGGCCCATGGCGAGCTGATGCCCGAGGACAAGGCCCGGCGCGTGCAGCAATGGCAGGCCACCGGACGCGGGCCGGTCGGCAAGGTGGGCGACGGGATCAACGATGCCCCGGCACTGGCGGCGGCCGATGTCGGCATCGCCATGGGCGGCGGCACCGACGTGGCACTGGAAACGGCGGATGCGGCCCTGCTCAAGAACCGCGTCACCGGCATCGCCGAGCTGATCGACCTGTCTAGGGCCACGCTGCGCAACGTCAAGACCAACGTCGCCCTGGCGCTGGGCCTGAAGGCTATCTTCCTGGTGACCACGGCGCTGGGCATCACCGGCATGTGGATCGCGGTGATGGCGGATACCGGTGCCACCGTGCTGGTGACCCTGAACGCCATGCGGCTGCTGGGCTATCGCTTCTCACCAGGGACCGCCATGAGCGGCTCGGCAAGCCCGCGCTATCAGGCAGCCACGACATGACAACGAAACGGATAGCGATGGCGCCGCAGAGCCGCTACTGGTTGGCACTGGCCGTTATGGTCGGCCTGGCCGACCAGGTCATCAAGGGACTGGTGCAGGCGCTGATGCCGTATGGCCAGACCATCCCGCTGACCCCATTCTTCAACTGGGGTCACTGGTGGAACACGGGGGCGGCCTTCAGCTTCCTCGCCGATTCAGGTGGCTGGCAGCGCTACCTCTTCCTCTGCCTGACAGGAATAGCGGCTATCGTGCTGACGTTCCTGTTGTGCAGGCCCAGGCCCCGCCTGGAGGCGCTGGGGTACAGCTTGATGCTGGGTGGCGCGCTGGGTAATGGCATCGACCGCCTGGCGCGAGGGTATGTGGTCGACTACCTGGACATCTACTGGCGAGAGTGGCACTGGCCCGCCTTCAACCTGGCGGATATCGCCCTGTTCCTGGGGGTCATTACCTTTGCGATGGCGGCCTTGCATGAACGTCCCTCCCCCAGGTTGTCCGAGTGACGGCATGGATGCACAGAACCCGCCAGTCCGGGACATGACGCCTGTCGGACGGCTCTCTCCGGTCCTCGGCTGTTTGTTGGCCCTGACCGCCGGAGGGTTGACCACCCTTAGCGCCGCGCCCTTCACGCTGTGGTGGCTGGGCCCGATAGCGGTGGCTCTGGTCTATGTCGGCCTCCATGCCCTGACATCTGCTCAGGCCGCCCTCCGCGGCTGGTGCTATGGCGTGGGCCTGTTCGGCTCGGGGACCTCCTGGGTCTTTGTCGCAATCCACGACTATGGTGATACCGGGGTCCCCCTGGCGCTCTTCCTCACTGGTCTGTTCGTGGCCGGCCTGGCGCTGTTCTATGCCGTGCCCTTCTGGCTCTATCGCCGCGTCGCGGGCCCACGCCTGGCCTTCCTCAGCTTCGCCGGCGCCTGGGTACTCAGCGAGTGGCTGCGCACCTGGCTGTTTACCGGGTTTCCCTGGCTGCTGCTGGGCACCTCTCAGGTGGACTCGCCGCTGGCGGCCTGGGCCCCGGTAGGCGGCGTCTATCTCCTGTCGCTGATCACCGCCCTGACCGGCACCCTGGGCGTGGAGCTCCTGCGCCGCCGCTGGTGGGCCGCGGCGCCCATCGCCGCTCTCTGGCTGACTCCCCTGGCCCTGCCGGCCCAGTGGACCTTCCCGGCCGGCGAGCCGCTGGGAGTCGCCCTGCTGCAGGGCAACCTGGACCAGTCGATCAAGTGGACGCCCGAGGGCCAGCGTGAGGCGGCCAGTATCTACACGGTGTTGACCCTTGCCCAGTCCAACGACCTCGACCTGATGGTCTGGCCCGAGGCGGCCTTGCCGATGTTCGAGGAGAACGCGCGGCCCATACTGGAGCGGGTGCAGTCCAAACTGTCGCCCGACACCGCCCTGCTCACAGGCATCCTGCAGCGCGACGGCGGCGACAACTACAACGGCGTGATCGGCCTGGGTAACGCCGAGGGCCAGTATCGTAAGGTGCGTCTGGTGCCTTTCGGCGAGTACCTGCCGCTGAAGCGCCTGCTCGCCGACACCATCGCCTTCTTCGACTTGCCCATGCCGGTCATGACCCCCGGGGCCGAGGCTCAGGGGCCGATCCACGCCGCCGGAACCACCATCGGTAACGCCATCTGCTACGAGATCATCTATGCCGATCGTGTCGCCGAGCAGGCGCGCGATGCCGAGCTGTTGCTGACGGTCTCCAACGACACCTGGTTCGGCCGCTCCATCGGCCCCCTGCAGCATCTGCAGATGGCCCGCCTGCGTGCGCTGGAGAACGGCCGGTACCTGATCCGCGCCACCAGCAATGGTGTGACCGCCATCGTCGATCCTCAGGGCCGTGTCACGGCCCGCGCACCACAGTTCCAGGCGACGAGCCTTCGCGGCGAGGTGATGCCCATGGTGGGAAACACGCCGTTCACCCGAACCGGTAGCTGGCCGACCTGGCTGTTGGCCGGCTTACTGGTGCTGCCTGGATGGCGATTCAACACACGTCGGTCTGGATGATAAGGGTCCAGCCGAAAAGGGAGAGAATGATGACGTTATCCGAATCCCACTCTGGCACAGCGAGGAAATCTCCAGGGTGGCAACTCCGGACACGCACGCTGATGGGAGTGCTGGCAGGCTGGCTCGCGCTCATCGGCGTTGCTCAGGCCCAGGAGGAGAACAAGTGGCCCCTCGGCCACTATCCGCTGCCTGAAAAAGGCAATGTGATCGGCGACACCTACCGCATAACGGTGGAGGATCGAGAAGAAACCCTGCTCGATATCGCCAGGCGACACAACCTGGGGTACAGGGAGATCGTGCGCGCCAACCCGGACGTGAGCATCTGGATTCCCGGCGAGGGTACCGAGGTGACAATACCCGGGCGCTTCATCCTGCCCGCCGCAGAGCGCACTGGTATCGTCATCAACATCGCCGAGCTGCGCCTTTATTACTATCCCGAGGTGGATGACGACGAGACATCACGTGTCGAGACCTATCCTATCGGCATCGGTCGCGAGGGCTTCGATACCCCCCTCGGTGTGACCAAGACCACCATGAACATCAAGAACCCCGCCTGGTACCCACCCGAGTCGGTTCAGCGCGAAGCCAGGGCACGTGGTGAAGAGGCGCCCAGCGTGGTGCCACCAGGCCCGGACAATCCGCTGGGAGACCATGCCATTATCCTGGGTTTCGATGGCTACTTGATCCATGGGACCAACCAGCCGGATGGTATCGGCATGCGTGCCAGTCGTGGCTGTATTCGCATGTTCCCTGGGGACATCGAGTCGATCTTCGACCGCGTGCCCGCCGGCACCCAGGTCCGAATCGTCAACCAGCCCATCAAGATCGGCTGGCATGAAGGGCAACCGCTGGTTCAGGCATTCCCGCCCCTTGAGGGGGAGGGGCACAGCATGTCCACGTTGGTAGAGACCGTCACACGCCTCAACCAGCGCAAGGCCGAGGGCTGGAACTTCGATTACGAACAGCTTCGTGGCCTGTTGGATGACCCCAGCGGTCGCATGGTAGCCCTGAATCCCATGCCGGAGCCGGATAAAACACCTGACCCTGACTACCAGGGTATCTACGCAGAAATTGCGCTGCGCAGGCCATGACGACGACAACATGGCGGGTCCTGTCAGTCTCGTGACGCTGACTTCAGGCGTGGCTGATACAGGATCTATCGCCCTCTGCAGGAGCACTGGCGGTGCGTTGGCGGTATACCCAACCACTGAACTGGTGCCCTGCCTTGGGGCGCGGCCTTCCTCGCCTCCCAGGCACCGAGGTGCGGGCTCTGGCTTCATCTGCGTTTATTGTCCCACCTTGCCGCATGGCGCGGTGGGCTCCTAGTCTCATCGTTGGCATGCCGATTCTGGGGAGGGACGGGCTATCGACCTCGACGTTGCTCTGGGCTACTTGCTGCCGTGGGAGTTCTCGCTGGCCTGGTCGGGGGCCTGCCTGCTGGCCATCGTGCTCTACCTGCGTGGCCTCCGGCAGCGCCGACGGCGAGGCGAGGCCACCGGCGCAGGTCGAGTCCTTGCCTACCTGCTGGGTGTCGCCACCATCTATGGCGTCACCCAGACCCATTACGACTACCTCGCCCAGTACATGTTCTTTACCCACCGGGCACAGCATCTGGTACTGCATCACGCCGGTCCCTTCCTGATTGCCCTGGCCGCCCCCCTGCCGGTACTGGCAGACGGCTTGCCGATCCGAATCAGGCACTTCTCAGGATGGAGGCCGATCGCGCGCCTGCTGCGCCCCGTATACCGGACGCTTCAGCATCCACTGATCGCTCCCGTACTGTTCGTCGGGCTGATCTATTTCTGGTTGGTTCCCGAGGTCCACTTCGATGCGATGCTGAGTACCGACCTGTATCAAGTGATGAACTGGAGCATGGCGCTGGATGGGTTGCTTTTCTGGTGGTTGATCCTGGATCGCCGCACGCCGCAGCAGGGCGGCCTCGGCTACGGCAAGCGCATCGCCATCCTGTTGGCGGTGATTCCGCCGCAGATCGTGCTGGGGGCCTATATCGTCTTTAGCAAGAATGTCATTTTCGATGTCTATGAGGTGTGCGGGCGCGCCTGGCCGCTGGACCCTCTGACTGACCAGCTCCTCGGTGGCCTGTTGACTTGGGTGCCGGCCACGATGATGAGTGCCATCGGGGTTCTGATCATTCTCAGCTTTCTGTTCCGTGATGCCCGCAAGGAGGATGCCGCTGATGTCTCTCACGCCACACCCTAGTCTGACGCGACTAGCGAAACGCTGGTGCTCGACCTTCCTGCTGCTGATCGCGACGTCCGGCACGCTGGCGGCTGCCGAACTGGAGGTCAGCGAGGCGCGTCTTAGGCTCCTGCCCGGGGACCTGCCCGCGGCAGGCTATTTCACCCTCATCAATACCAGCGAAAAGGGCGTCACCCTGACAGGAGCGGATAGCCCCGCTTTCGGTAATGTCATGATGCACCGCAGTGTCAATCAGGATGGCGTCACCAGCATGGAGCCCGTCGCCCAGCTGGAGCTGGCGGCGGGGGAGCAGGTCGAATTCGCTCCGGGTGGCTACCATCTCATGCTCATGAAGCGGGCTCGCCCCCTCGCCGTTGGTGACGACGTCGAGGTGAATCTTCATTTCGCCGGCAATCAGCGACAGCGTGTCACGTTCCGCGCCGTGGCGCCGACAGCACAGTAGGGGAGCAGGATGCGCCGATGCATCATGGCACTATTCGTGACGTTATGGATTGCAGGCTGCAGCGATCCAGACTGGCAGACCAAGGATATCTCGGGGCTGATGCCTTCCCTGGCGTTCGAACTCATCGACGAGAACGGGAATACGGTGAGCGCCGATCAGTTCCTCGGCAAGACGACGCTGCTGTTCTTCGGCTTCACCCATTGCCCCGATGTCTGTCCGACCACCCTATCGCGTCTCGACGCGGCCACCCAACGCATGGATGAGACCGCGCGCGATGAAATCCAGGTGCTCTTCGTCTCGGTGGATCCTCGCCGCGATGACGCCGAGACTCTGGATAGCTACACCGACGCCTTCGGCCCCCAGTTCGTCGGCCTCACGGGGGATAAAGCGGCACTCGATAAGCTGACACGCCGCTATCGGGTGACCTACGGATATGGCGAAGAAGACAGCGAAGGCAACTATGATGTGTCGCACTCCAGCGCTGTCTTCGCCTTCAATGCGCAGGGAGAGGCGCGCCTGCTGATCCGCGACAGCGACCCCATGGAGGCCGTGGTTGCCGACCTTGAAAGGCTGACCGGCGAGGCCTAGGGTGACTGGCTCTCTTCTGCAGCAGCTCAGTCCGCGACGAGGCTACCGTTCACATCATGCGCGCCACACTGGAGCAGCATCAGGTCTGGATCTATCTCACCGCGATCCTGGCTGGCCTGGCGATCGGCTGGGGATCGCCGGATACGACCCAGCGTTGGGAGATATGGCTCTGGCCACTGCTTGGCGTGCTGCTCTATACCACCTTCACCCAGGTGCCCCTGCTTCATCTGACCCGGGCATTTCGCGACCGGCGATTCATGATGGCGCTAATGGTGGGCAATTTTCTGCTGGTTCCGCTGGCCGTTGCTGCCTTGTCGCTGCTGTTGCCAGAACAGCCTGCCATTCGACTCGGCGTGCTCCTGGTACTGTTGGTCCCCTGCACGGATTGGTTTATCAGTTTTGCCCATCTGGGTAGAGGAGATAGTGCGCGGGCGATTGCAGCCGCCCCGTTGCTGCTGCTGGTTCAACTGGTGATGCTGCCGCTGTATGTCTGGTGGTTGATTGGCGATCTGGCCATCGAACTGACAGCCGACAGCCACCTGCTGGCGGCCTTCTCAGGCCTGATTGTCACCCCCCTAATACTGGCCTGGCTGACCGAACGGGTTGCCGAGCGACACATCGTCATCGAGGAAGCCGTCGATGGGATGGGCTGGCTCCCCATCCCCCTGCTGGCACTGGTGGTGTTCCTGATTGCCGGTTCCCAGGTTAGCCTGGTGGTCGACAGCGGCATGCTACTGTGGCGGGTTGTAGCGGTTTTCGTGCTCTACCTGATGGTCGCGGCGGCCCTCGGCAAGCTGTTGAGCCAGGTGTTCCGGCTTCCTGCTGCCACGGGCCGCACGCTCACCTTCAGTCTCGGCACACGCAACTCCTTCGTCATGCTGCCACTGGCACTCTCCTTGCCTGAGGCCTGGAGCGCAGCGGTCGTTGTGATCGTTTTGCAGTCGCTGGTGGAACTGCTCGGGATGGTGGCCTTTCTGCGCTGGGTGCCGACTAGGCTGATAAAATAGTGCGTAACATCGCGTTGAGAAAAAGCATGAAGTTTCATCATTTCCCAACACTTCCTGGATAGTTAGAAGGCTCTAAACTGTTATATCTAGATCTTCTTTAAAAGATGACTTTAGACCCAGTTTTTCCTGGATGATCCGGTCGCGAAGGACTCCATTCGATTTTTCTGAGCAAGCCAGCTCCCGCTCAACAGCGATAATGCGAGCGCCCAGCTCAGCTTTCGTCAAGCGCATCAAGTAATGCATGCGTCGCCGTTCCGTGTCGGTGGGCATTTCCACCTCGCTATTCAGTAGACGCCCTACGGTACGCCGCCGGCGAACGGGTTGGGCGGCTTCTTCGTATAATTGATGGCATTCAGGATTTCGAAGAATAGTGGACTCGGAGATACCCATTCCCGTGTCGGAGAGTTCGCGCGATATTCTCGCAATTCGTCCCAGCGTCACGGGACTTCCGATCTCCTGCAACCGACTGATCGCTCGACGCACGATCGTGACGCTTCGATTGCGTCGCTGCTGATGACTGCGCTTCAAACCGGCCATTGCCGCCTCTGGACGCGCCTTACGGGATTGTGGTGTCACCTCTCCTCCCTCCCGATGGTCAGTATGACGGGATCGGCAGCCGCCTGATCAGCTTGTTCCAGCAGTTCCATCTCGGCCAATACATCGTCGCAGCTCGCCATGGCTTCCTTTGCCTTGCGCCCTTCGGCGGGCAGGTTCTGTGCTTCTGCCATCTCCGCCATCTGCGCACAGGCCTGCCGGTAGACAATGACTTGGTCACGCTTGTGCCAGTCGGGCGCATTCCCGGCACAGCCGATGCAGGCGAACTTGATGGGACACTGACTGGCCACGGTGCACCGTCCACCGATAACCGGTATCAGTGCGCCCACCTGCTCCTGTGCGGCTTCGACCTGTCGTCGGATCTGTCCTGGGGATCGCACATGGGTACGAGACAGATCCACACGACTTTCAAAGATCTTTTGTTGCAACTCCATTAGCCGGGCCGGCGTCGGCTGGGAATAGTACTCGGTCACTCGCACATCTCGCTGCTTCATGAGGAGTGCGATCACATCCACGGGCGTGTTCAACGCCCGCATTTCCGTGGCAAAGCCGTGGCGCAGCAGGTGGGAAGTGACCCGCACGGCTTCACCGGTAGCAGTTTGCAACGAGATGCCGTGCAACATGATGGACATCGTCGCATTGACATCCTTATGACTGAAATGCCTTCCGGCATGCTGCCATAAGTAGGGCGCCGGTCGAAGTTTGTGACGCAAGCTTCTGGTAGGCGGGATGGTCTCCAGGTACTGTCCTCGCTCACGCTGGAACTTCCACCAGGCGTGTAGTGCCCTCATGCAGCGCTCGTCAATATAGTAGGGCTCTTCTGCCTGGCGTCCCTTGGGGATCGCGCGGAAGGCAATCGCTTCACGATCTTTGGCGAGAAGCACTCGTGATAAGTACTCTTGACTCAATCTTATCTGCAGGAACTCGTTCATGCGAGCCCCGGTCTTGGTCATGATCTGAATGGCCGCATGCCCGACGAGAGCGGCTAGCCTGAGTGCCTCCAGTGGAATAAAGGTTATGTCAAGATCCCGTGAGATTCGCTCCAGCCAATGGGATATAGACACCCCCCAAGTTGATCGTGGCGGGAGTTGGAAAGCCGCCTTTGAGAAGCCGTTATGCCTCAGAAAGTCAGAATCGATAACTTGAGACTTAAGCACATTGGCCTGCAAAAGCTCGATGAACCAGTAAGGCTCTATCAAAGTGGCATCATCACGAGCATGGCCACCCTCATAGCTTAGGAAGTAACGTGCCTGGTTACCTACCTTCGCACGTATACGCTGACGCTGATCCTGATGATAATAGAAGTCTTCTGCCACGGGCTCATGCACAGAACGCAATGTTGCGGAATCCCAGAGCCTGAAATGCTGCTGTGTCGGTCGAGTGCGGCCTGATGTTGATACCGTTTCATCGGTGATCGAGAATGACATCGGCAGGGCTTCCCCTTCCCGTTCATGATGGGCAATGGCGTCCTGAAAGGCTGTATGCAGTCGCTCGACCTGAATGCTTCGGCGCTCGGCCACATCACGAAGCAGATAGAATTGATCATGTACAACGGCGGTCGCTGCCTTGCGACGCATCCTCTGGTCGGTTCTCACGTCTCGATGGATAGTGGAGCGGTGCCAGAAGTGGTCATCCTTCAATCCACTGAGCTGCCAGGGCGCCACGGCCCGGCGCTGCTCGGGTGTCAGTCTAAGCAAGTAATCCTCTTGTTTGCGCAGCAGGCGAAAATAGGTCTGCAGGAACCGACCGCGTTTGGGGGAGCCTTCTTCCGGCAACACCTCACCATCATGGTATCTTTGGTAAAACACCTCAGGGTCAAGTGCGTCGATATCCGGTAGCTTCAACTGTTTCAGATAGCGCGACATGTTGGAAAAGAAAGTGATGTCGTTAGGCCGGTTTCCATCGGCGAAGGTCATGACGAAGAATGCCACATCCCGAAGTTTCGGCTGCGAAATGGAGTGAATCATCCGTCGTTGGGATTCATTGAAGGGCCGTCCCATGGTCGGTGATTCCAGAAAGGTCAACGGTAGGTGATGGAGCGCCGGCGATACCCTGTCGAGCACCCTCTCCAGCGTGATCTCCTTCCATGCTCGCAGCGGCCTGGCCTGATGCCCCGTTTCTTCTTCCCAACGCCGGATTTCTTGTTTAATGTGACGATCGTTGTGCTCGGAGATCCGCAGGACCTCGCTGTAGGCGACCGTATGTCCCTCGCTATGTAGGTGCTCAATGGTCAGACGTGTGAGCCGCGTAAGCACTTCACGTGAACGCCGCGTATTGGGAAGGGAATAGCGAAAGGTGTTGAAGTCCCGACGCCAGCCCTCATAGGCCTCACGACTGTCGACTGGGGCGCTCAAGAGCTCATCGGCCAATGTTGCCACATAGTGGCGCGAATACCCCGACACGGTGGCGACGCTAAATCCTAAGCATCTACTGATGTCGGCCAGCTTGAAGGGAGTGCCGAGCCGGCGACGACGGTCCAGTTCGGCCTTGATCGATTCATTGCGCCGATTCAGCGCATGATTTTCGCCCACGATGTTAATGGCCAAGTAAATTGACCCAGTATCGGCCAACGCTTCTGACCCACCCCCGAGGTGGCGGCGCTGCCACCATCCACCTACCGTGTCGGCTCAGCCAAGGGTCGGGACGGAGATGTGAAGGACTGGGGAATGATTCACAAGATCAAAGCGTTACACGATGACGGACAGGGCTTGTCGATCCGTGCCATCGGCCAGGAGCTGGGCATCTCCCGCAACACCGTCCGCAAGTACCTGCGCCAGGACGAGGCCACCATCGAGGCGGCGCAGTCAAACCGGGATCGCGATAAGAAGCTCGACGCCCACCGCGACTACATCGTCTACCTGCTGCGCACCTTTCCTCGGCTGAGCAGCGTTAAAGTGGCCCGTAAGCTGCGCGAGAAGGTCGGCGAGCTGGCGGTCTCGGAGCGCACTCTGCGTCGCTACGTGCAGCAGGTGAGGAGCACCGTGGCCAGCCGGCAGCGGCGCTACTACGAGCCGGTACTCGACATGGTGCCTGGCGTGCAGTGCCAGGTGGATCCGGGCGAGCTGCGCGAGGTGATGATCGGCGGCGAGCCGCGTCCCCTGTACTTCGTGGTGTTCGTGCTCTCCTACTCGCGTCTGACCTACGTCGGCGTCAGCCTGTCGCCGCTCGATACCGCCATCTTCATCCGCCTGCACGATGAGGCCTTCCGCTACTTCGGCGGCCTGCCGGAGGAGTGCGTCTACGACCAGACCAAGATGGTGGTGATCAGCGAGCAGTTCCGCGAGCTGGAGGTGAACCAGCACTTCCACGAGTACGCCACCACCGCCGGCTTCCGGATCCATGCCTGCTGCGGCTACGATCCGGAGAGCAAGGGCAAGGTCGAGGCCGGGGTGAAGTACGCCAAGCAGGATGCCTTCTATGGCGAGGTGTTCCGGAACGAGGCCGACCTGCGCGCTCATGTGCAGCAGTGGCTCGACGAGGTCGCCAACGTGCGCACTCATGGCACCACCGGCCAGCAGCCGAGGGCGCTGTGTGACGCCGAAGAACGGCGCCACCTGCGCCCCTACCTGACCCCGGCCTGCGTGGGCCGCGAGGCTGGCGGCCTGGCCCCGCGCCGGGTCGACAAGACCGGCCTGATCGCCTGGAAGGCCAACAAGTACTCGGTGCCGATGGCCTACCAGCAGGGTCGCGTCGGGGTCCGGGAAGCGGGCGACCGCCTGGCGATCCACGATCTGGAGAGCGGCGAGGAGATCGCTACCCATGCCCTGCATCTGGGCAAAGGGCACACCTCGCGCAACGAGAACCACTACCGCGATCACCGCCAGCAGGAGGCCGACCTGGAGCAGGCCATTGCCCGCCACCTCGGCAGAACGCTGGGTCGGCAACTGTGTGACAAGCTGCGCCAGAGTGTGCCGTATCACTACAAGGACCAGTTGCGTGGTGCCCGGCAGGTGCTGGAGGCCGAGCCCGAGCTGGACCTGACGCTGATCGCCGACTGGGTCACCCGGGAACGCCTCACGGCCGTTGGCCTCAAGGAACGGTTGGCGGCGGCCCGGCTCGCCAAGGCGCGGGGCTGGGATCACGACGGTGATGCCGCCGGCCCCTGTACGACACCGGCGGAGCTGGCTCAGTACGGCCGGCTTGGCCACTCCAGCGGCCAGCAGGAGGTGACCCATGGGGCAGCTTGAGCTGACCGCCGGGCGCTACCGCAGCCTGCGGCTGGGCGCCATCGCCGGCGGCCTCACCGAGCTGCTGGCCCAGGCCGAGGCCAACGAGGTCTCCTACCTGGCCTTCGCCGACATGCTGGTCGAGCACGAGCGCCAGACCCGCGAGGCAAAGCGTATCGACCTCTACCGGCGCCAGGCCGGATTCCCCAGCGACAAGCGGCTGGAGGGGTTCGACTACCGGCACCAGACCACCATCACCAAGCGCCAGATCAACGCCCTGCTGGACTTCGCCTTCCTCGATAACCGCGAGAATCTGGTGTTCATCGGCCCGCCAGGGGTAGGCAAGACTCATCTAAGCATCGGTATCGGCCAGAAGGCCATCGAGGCCGGCTACCGGGTGCTGTTCCGCAACGCCCTGGACCTGGTCGAGGAGCTGGAACTCGCCGAGATGAAGGGCGAGCTGAAGAAGACGCTGCACAAGCTCGCCAAGGTCGACGCCCTGGTGATCGATGAGCTGGGCTACCTGCCGATGAGCCGGCAGGCGCGCTACGCGCTGTTCCAGCTGATCAACCGGTTCTACGAGCACCGGTCGCTGATCATCACCACCAACAAGGACTTCACCAGCTGGGGGGAGTTCTTCCACGACGACAACGTGGCGGTGCCGATCGTCGACCGGATCATCCACCACTCGCACCTCTACCTGCTCGGCGGGGAGAGCTACCGGCTGAAGCAGAAGACGCTCAGCTGACGATCACGGGTGGGTCAATTTTGTTGACCGCTGGTGGGTCAGTTTTGATGGCCATTGACACATGTTCTTGATCGGCAGGTCCCCGGTGGCGAAGGCGACGGCGTTGGAAGGTGTCGCCACCGCCAGCATGAAGGCACAGCTGACGGCGAAGGTCACCACGATGGTCATCAGGAAGGGCTCGATGCCCAACCCCACCGCAATGGCCCCCATGATCGGGAAGAAGGCCGCCGCCGTGGCGGTGTTACTGGTCAGCTCCGTGAGCAGGATGATGACGATGGCGGTGACGGCCAGGATCAGGATCGGCGGAAGCCCCGACAGGCCCGATACGCTCTCGCCGATCCAGACGCTCAGCCCGGTGGCGGTGAACTGCGCGGAGAGGGTCAGGCCGCCTCCGAACAGGATCAGCACGCCCCAGGGGACGTCACGGGTGGCCGTCCACTCCAGCAGCGCGCCCTGCCCCCTGGGGGCGGGAATCACGAACATCAGGATCGCGGCCAGGATCGCCACACTGGTGTCGTTGATGTTGGAAAGCCACGGCAGCGCGCCCTGCACCGCCGGGATCTTCGCGATCAGCGGCAGGAACACCCAGCAGAAGACCGCGCCGGCGAAGACCATCAGCACCCGCCCTTCTTCCGGTGTCAGCCTACCCATGGCCTTGAACTCGGACTCGATCATCTTCCGACCGCCCTTGATGTCCTCGACCTCGGCGCGGAACACGACCTTGTTCAGCACGAACCAGGCCAGTACCAGCATGGTGGCGGAGAACGGCACGCCCATCAGCATCCAGTGGCCGAAGCCGATGGAGAGGCCATGGGTGTCTTCCATGTAGGCGCGCATCAGCGCCATGGGCGGCTGACCGATCAGCGTCGCCATGGAGCCGATGGTGATGGCGTAGGCGATACCCAGCAGCACGGCGGCCGAGAACTTGGGCGTGTCATCGCCGTTACCCAGCGACTTCACCAGGGCGATGATGGAGCCGCCGATGGGCACCATGATCACCGCGGTGGCGGTGTTGCTGACCCACATGGTGATGAACCAGCTGGCGGCCATCAGGCCGAAGACGATCTGCGCCGGCTTGGTGCCCACGGTCAGCACCGTCAGAAGGGCGAAGCGACGATGCAGGTTCCAGCGTTGCGTGGCTAGCCCCAGCAGCACCCCGCCCAGCACCAGGAAGACGATGCTATGAGCGTAGGGGGAGGCCGTGGCCCCCACCGAGGCGATGTCGAAGAAGGGAAACAGCACCAGCGGCAGCAGTGAGGTAGCGGGGATGGGGATTGCCTCGGTCATCCACCAGGTGGCCATCAGCATGGCGATGGCCGCCACGATGCGGGCATTCAGGGCCAGCGACTCGGGCAGCAGGAAGAAGACCCCCAGGCCGATGACCAGGCCCAGCAGGAGCGAGACCGGCTTGAAGGCGGCAGCTTCGGTATAGGGCGCCTGTTCGGCCGCCGCGTTGGCGTGTGACATGACCTTCACCTGAGTCCGGATGAGAAGACTCGCCAGTGTGATCCCTGCCTCAACGGTGCGGCCAATACCGAGGGGGTTGGCAGGCATACCCAGCTCATCCCCGGGAAAATCGAAAGCTTGGCAAGCAGCCATAACAATCAATTGTTTAGCAAGCGTACAATAAACCCGTGCTTGCCGAAGGTAAGACGCAAGCGGCGTCGGCGAAGGTTATCGCTACCCGCGTGGCTAGCTGAGCTACGACCAATGGACGATGCCGGCAGCGCCATCCACGGGCACTGACAGATAGACAAGACCGCCATTCGGCTATCGCCCAGGCCTCCATTGGTCGCTGGCCCATGCCGCAAAGGGGCACCGCCAGGGCGAAGTAAGCTTCACCTTGCTCTCTGTGCCGAAATGCTATGGTGGTCAGGTGCCCGGAGTGCCATTCGAACAAGGATGAAGCGATGCAAGCCCGCGTGACCGCCGAAGCCGCCTTCCGGCTACTGGCAGACGGGATGAGCCGTGCCACCGGCGAGACCTTCTTCGTCACCCTGGTGGCGAAGCTGGCGGAGATCCTCGATGTGGACCACGTGCTGGTGGCCCGGGTCGGCGACGACCATCGCGCGCATACCCTGGCGGTGTGGTCGCGGGGTGAGCCGGCACCCAACCTCAGCTACGACCTGGCCGGCACTCCCTGCGAGACGGTGGCAGGCCGGGAGGTCTGTCTCTATCCCGCAGGCGTGCAGCGGCGCTTTCCCGACGACGAGCTGCTGCAACGGCTCGGGGCGGAGGGCTACCTGGGCCTGCCACTCAATGCCCTGGACGGTCGACCGCTGGGCCTGCTGGCGGTGCTCAACAACCGCCCCATGCAGCCGGCGGGCCTGGAGTCCGAGATCCTGCATATCGCCGCGGCCCAGGCGAGCGCCCAGATCGAGCGCAGCCAGGCCAACCGGGCACTGCAGAGGAGCGAGGCGGTGGCCCGCGAGAGCGAGCGCCGCCTCGAGACGCTGCTCAACCACCTGCCCGGCATGGCCTACCGCTGCCTGAACGATACCGACTGGACCATGCTGGTGGTCAGCCAGGGCGCCGAGGCCCTGACCGGCTACCGGCCCGAGGCGCTGCTGCACAACCGCGAGGTGAGCTATGCGGCGCTGATCCATCCGCTGGACCGCGCGCGGGTGGAGGCCGCCGTCGAGGAGGGCATCGCCGCGCGCAGTCCCTTTCGGGTCGTCTACCGGCTGCGCACCGCCGACGGGCAGTGGCGCTGGATGCTGGAGCAGGGCCAGGCGCTCTACGACACCGAGGGTGAGGTGAAGGTGCTGGAAGGGTTCATCAGCGACATCACCGAGCAGCACGAGGCCCAGCGGGTGCAGGATGCCGTGGCGCGGGTGGCGGCGGCAATCACCACGCGCATCGGCGACGGCTACTTCCATCAGCTGGTGCGCCACCTGGTGGAGATCCTCGAGGCCGACGCGGGCTTCATCGCCACCTTCACCCAGCAGGGTGCCGCATGGCAGGAAGAGGCCTCGGTGGCGCCATGCCACCTCACCACCGTCAGCGCGGTGGGGGATGGCGAGGGCCTGGAGGAGCACGCCTTCAACCTGTCGACCTCGCCCTTCGCGGCGCTGATGACGACGCCGGAGTGTGCCGAGCAGGTGGACTCGCCGCTGCGCTGGCCGGGCCTGGCCACGCCGCAGGCGGCGTGGATCGGCCGGCGCCTGGACAACACTCAGGGTGAGCCGGTGGGCATCATCGTGGTGCTCTACCGGGCCCCCCCGGAGACCAACGGCTTCGCCTCCGCGGTGCTGCGCATTCTCTCCAGCGGTGCCGCCGCGGAGGTGGAGCGTCGTCAGGATCACCGGCGCATGCGCCAGCTCGCCTATTTCGACGGCACCACCGGGCTCGCCAACCGGGTGCGCTTCATGGAGGACCTGGCGGCGATGCGCGACGCCGCCGAGCGCGACCTCAAGCCGCTGGGCCTGCTGCTGCTGGACATCCGACGCTTCAAGGAGATCAACGACCTCCACGGCCATCAGCTGGGCGACAGCCTGCTGGCCACCCT
The DNA here is from genome assembly GCF_900104135.1 of Halomonas shengliensis. Classification (GTDB taxonomy): domain Bacteria; phylum Pseudomonadota; class Gammaproteobacteria; order Pseudomonadales; family Halomonadaceae; genus Halomonas; species Halomonas shengliensis. The sequence continues at coordinate 31,726 of NZ_FNIV01000014.1, forward strand.
GGCCCGACGCCTGCAGCGCTCGGTGGCGCCGGGCGAGGCGCTGGCGCGGCTCTCCGGCGATGAGTTCGCCCTGCTGGTTCCCGAGGCTACCCCGGAGCGCATCGAGCAGTGCGTCGCCCGCATGCGCGAGGTCATCGCCCGCCCCATCCATCTCGAGCACCACGCCTTCTCGCTGCGGGTTTCCATCGGCCTGGCAGGCTACCCACGCGATGCGCGAACGCCGGGGGAGCTGTTCAAGGCGGCCAGCATCGCGCTCTATCATGCCAAGCGCGAGGACGACGGGGTCTGCGCCTTCAGCGTCTCCATGCACCGCGCCCTGGAGCGTCGTCAGCAGATGACCGAGCGCCTCGGCGAGGCGATCCGCGAGGACCGCCTGGCACTGCACTACCAGCCCCAGATCGACCTGCGTACGGGCAGGTTGACCGGCGCCGAGGCGCTGTGCCGCTGGCAGGACGCGACCTGGGGCTGGGTCAGTCCCGGCGAGTTCATTCCCATGGCCGAGGAGCGCGGCCTGATCCGCGCGCTGGGAGACCGGGTACTGGAGCAGGCCACCCGCCAGCTGCTGGGCTGGGGCGAACAGGAGCTGACGCTGCCCGGTCGGCTCTCGCTCAACATCTCGGCGCAGCAGTTCGCCGACCCCCACCTGGCCGAGCATATCCAGCGCCTGACCGCCGGACTTTCCGCCACCGCCATCGCCCTGGAGCTTACCGAGAGCGACTTCATGCGCGACCCCGAGCAGGCGGTGACCATCACCCGGGCGCTGCGCAAGGCAGGCTTCACCCTGGCCATCGACGACTTCGGCACCGGCTACTCGTCGCTGGCCTACCTGCGACGCTTCTCGGCCCAGGCGCTCAAGATCGACATGTCCTTCGTCCGGCATATGCTGGCGAACCATCACGACCGCACCATCGTCGAAACCATCATCGCCATGGCCCAGGCGCTGGGCATGAAGACCGTGGCGGAAGGGGTCGAGACCGCCGAGCAGGTCGCGGCGCTCGCCGAGATGGGCTGCGACGAGGCCCAGGGCTACCACTTCGGCCGTCCGCTGCCGGCAGAGGCCTTCGCCGCGCAATGGCTGGAACAGGCACTCGACGATGCGCAGGAGCCGACATGAACGAAACAACCGATCCGCAGAGTCTGCTGCAGGCCCCGGTGTTCGGTGCGCGACTGGAGGCGGTGATTCGCCCGCTGTTGCGCCTGCTGGAGGAGGTCACCGGGCTGCACTCCACCTACTTCACCCTGATCGACGAGGCCGGCGGCGTGCAGCGGATCGTGTATGCCCGCAACAGCGGCAGCCTGGAGATTCCCGAGGGCCTGTCGGTGCCCTGGGAGGACACCCTCTGCCGCCGGGCGATCCTCGAGGGACGGCGCTACACCGCCGACGTGGCGAGCTGCTGGGGAGATTCCGAGGCGGCCAGGGCGCTGGGCCTCCAGACCTACCTCAGCGAGCCGATATGCCTGGGCGACGAGACGCTGCTGGGCACCCTGTGCGCGGCCAGCGACCAGGCCATCGAGGTGTCGGCGGAGGCGATGGAGACGCTGGACACCTTCGCCGAGCTGATCGCCCGCTACGTGGACAGCGAGCGCCTGTTGCGCCAGCTGGTCAGCGAGAACCGCACCCTGGCCCAGCACGCCAACACCGACCCGCTGACCGGCATCGCCAACCGCCGCGCCCTGCTCCAGGAGCTGACCCGGCGCCTCGGCGAGGCGGCCAGTGCCGGCGCTCGCCTGCACGTGGCCTTCATCGACCTCGACGGCTTCAAGGAGATCAACGACACCCACGGCCACGATGCGGGAGACCGCTTCCTGATCGAGATGGCACGCCGCCTGGAGAGCAACTGCCGGCCGGACGACCTGGTGGCCCGCTTCGGCGGCGACGAGTTCGTGGTCGTGCGCCATGCCGGCGAACCCTCCGAGGCCGAGCGCCACGCCTTCAAGGCGGCGCTGGAGGCGCTGACCGCCGGCGAGTTCCGGGTCTGCGGCGAGATCATCCCCTACACCGGGGCCAGCGTCGGCGTGATCACCTCGACGCCGAGCGACACCGACGCCATGACGCTGCTGCAGCTCTCGGACGCCGAAATGTACACGCGCAAGCGGGCCCGCAAGGGGGATAGCGATGCCCCCCTTCCGGCCGCCCCACGCACTGACGGGTGAGGCCCCGGCCTGGACGCACCTCATGGCATCCGCCTATTAAATTTCGCTTCGGTGGACTAGGCTGACTCGGGTCAAGGTTCGATCGGCAACCTCCAAGGATGAAAGATGACCGCCAGCGAACAGGTTCCCGGCACCCGGACGCCAGGGACCCATTGTGACGCCTGCAGCCTGCACGGCGTGTGCCTGACCCACGACCTGCCCGAGGAGACGCAGGCGAGCCTGGATGCCCTGCTCGACCAGCCCCGCCCGCTCAAGCGCGGACAGGCGCTGGTGACCCAGGGCGAGCCCTTCGACACCCTCTACCTGGTCCGCAGCGGCAGCCTTAAGCAGGTGGCGCGCCCCCTCGGTCACGAGGCCGAGCACGTGGTGGGCTTCTACCTGCCCGGGGAGGCGGTGGGTCTCGAGGCGATCGGCGAGCGCACCTGCCCCGCCTCGGTGGTCGCCCTGGAGACCGCCTTCGTCTGCGCCCTGCCCTACGCCCGACTGCGCGAGCTCTGCCAGCACAACACTACCCTCAACGAATCGCTGCTGCGCCATATGAGCCGCGAGCTGCGCAGCGAGCAGCGCCAGCTCTGCCTGCTCTCGGGGCGCACCGCCGAGCAGCGCCTGGCCGGTTTCCTGCTGGGCCTCTCCGAGCGCTTCCATCAGCGCGGCTGCAGCCGCTACCGCTTCCAGCTGGCCATGTCACGCGGTGACATCGGCAGCCACCTGGGCCTGGCCCTGGAAACGGTAAGCCGGGTGCTGGGGCGCTTCCAGCGCCAGGGGCTGGTGCAGGTGGCCAACCGCGAACTGACCCTGCTGTCCCTGGAGGGGCTGCACGCCATTCTCGAGGAGCGCTGAGGGAGCAACGCCCATGCATGTGGATACCCCGCGTCATATCCTGCACCTGGCCAGCCTGGCCGAACTCGCCGGCGGCAACGACGCCGCCTTCCGCCTGCGCCTGCGGCGCGAGACGGCGTGCTTCCATTACGAGCTGCGCGACCTCGAACCCGAGACGCTGCTGATCGAGGATGCCGCCGCCTTCATGAGCGCGATCAGCGGCCTGCTGATCGGCGAGGAGGAGGCCCGGGCGCTGCTGACCCTCTACCCCACGGCGCGCATCCGCCTGGCCGCCTATCGCGACACCGCCGATCTGGAGGTACGCGAGGCGCTCGCCTTCTGCGTGGCCCACTTCTTCCTCGGCTGCCGCTGGCCCAGCGTCCATGACCGCCTCGACCACGACGCCTTCCTGGCCCTGCTGCGTGACCAGGCCCGACTGGCCGGCTGGCGCTGCGCCCCACCCGCCACGGTAAACTTCCTGCTCGACGGTGCCGGCCAGGACGCCCGGCGCGAGGCCGGCACACACGCCTCGCGTTGACAGCCTCCTTCCCAGCGCTGAAACCTCGTCGCGGCAGAGCGGTTAAGCTGGGAGCATGCCGCGCCGCCGCCACGCCGGCGCGGGTGGAGAACGAAGGAGAACGCCGTGAGCCTGAAACTGCGCTTCCTGCTGGTGGCGGCGGCCCTGATGCTGGGCGCCTCGCTGCTGGCCTGGTTCAGCTTCCAGTACATGGCGGAGCGGATCGTCGAGCAGTGGGGGCGCCGCGTGGCCGAGGTGCAGGTGCAGTACGACAGCGCCCGCCTGCTGCAGCCGCTGGAGCGCGAGATCGCCCTCGCCCACCAGTTCGCCAACTCCCAGGTGCTCAGGCGCTGGGCGGAGAACCCGGATGCGCCCCTGCTGCGCGCCCAGGCGATCAGCGAGATGGAGAGCTTCCGACGCAACTTCATCGACCGCAACTACTTCGTCGCCCTGCGCAGTAACGGCGCCTACTACCACAACAACGCCGAGAACGACTTCGGCGATGACCCGCTGCGCTACTACCTGCGCGAGAGCCGCCCCGCGGATGCCTGGTTCTACCAGCTGATCGAGGAGGGGCGCGACTTCCACCTCAACGTCAACCCCGACGTGGAGCTCGGCATCACCCAGCTGTGGATCGACGTGCTGATGCGCGACGCCGAGGGCGAGATCCTCGGCGTGGTGGGCACCGGCATCGCCCTGGAGAACATCCTCGAGCAGATCGTCGACATCGACCAGCGCGGCATCACCACCCTGTTCGCCGACGTCAACGGCGCCATCCAGCTCTACCGCGACCCGCGCTTCATCGACTTCGCCAGCTTCGTCAAGCCGGAGGGGCAGAAGCGCACCCTCGACCTGCTCTTCGACCTGCCCGCCGACGGCGAGCGGGTGATGGAGCGCATGCGCCGGCTGCGCGACGCCCCGCTGGAGCAGCCCAGCGTGATCACCGACTTCGTCACCGTGGATGGCCAGCGCCACCTGGCCGGCATCGCCTACCTGGCCAGCATCGGCTGGTTCGAGATCACCCTGCTCGACCTCGACGAGGTGATGCCGGTGGCCAGCTTCGCCCCGGCCCTGGGCCTGCTGATCGCCTTCCTGCTGGTGGCGCTGCTGCTCTTCTACTGGGTGCTGCATCGCCAGCTGCTGAGCCCCATGGCCGCGCTGCGCCAGGCCATGGGCGCCCTGCGCGAGGGACGCCGCGAGGTGCACCTGCCCCGCGGCAGCGGCGAGATGGGGCAACTGATCCGCCACTTCGGGGACATGGCCGACGAGGTCACCCGCCACACCGAGGCGCTGGAGGCCAAGGTGCGCGAGCGCACCGAGGAGCTGGAGCGCCTGGCCCGGGTCGACGTGCTCACCGGCCTGCTCAACCGGCGCGGCATGACCCTGCTGCTGGAGGAGCAGACCGCGCGGGCGGCCCGCGACAACCTCGCCTTCGGCCTGATCTGGCTCGACCTGGACCGTTTCAAGGAGATCAACGACGGCGCGGGCCATGCCGCCGGCGACCAGGCGCTGTGCGAGGTGGCGCGGGTGCTGGAGGCCGGCCTGCGCCGCTACGACCACGCGGCTCGCTGGGGCGGCGACGAGTTCCTGGTGCTGCTGACCCCCTGCGAGGTCGACGAGCTCACCGCCATCGCCCACCGCCTGCGCCGCGAGATCGCCGAGCAGGCCCACTACCCGGGTGGCGGCGTCACCGTCAGCGTGGGCGCCTGCCTGGCGCAGCCCGGCGAGCCCCTGGGCAACGCCCTGCAGCGTGCCGACGAGGCGCTCTACCGCGCCAAGGAGAGCGGTCGCGACCGCCTGGTGGTGGCCTGATGCCCCGGGGCCTGCGTCGACTCGCCTGCTGGGCCGCGCCCTGGCTGCTGCTGGCCGGCAGCCTGGGGTCGGGCGCCCAGGCCCAGCCCGCCGCCGAGGCCGCAAGCGACACCATCCAGGTGCTCGCCTCCTACCACCGCGGCAGCCCCTGGTCCGACGAGCTGGTCGAGCGCATCCAGCAGGCGGTGACCCAGCTCGACTGGGCGCATGGCATGGCCGTGGACTACCTGGATGCCCGCCGCCTGGGCATCGAGACCGCCTTCGACATCGAGCGCCGCCGCCTGGCCGAGCGGCGTGCCGTGGCCCCCGCCGAGCGGCTGCTGCTGATCGACGACGCCGCCCTGCGCTTCTACCTGCGCCACCCCGCGGCCCTGGACCACCCCACCCGGGTGGTGGCGATCGGCATCAACGACCCCGAGCTGCTCGCCCGGGCCATCGAGCGCGGCGTGCGCGTGATCGTCACCCGCAGCGTGGAGCGCCAGTCGCTGGCCTTCCTGCGGGCGCTCTTCGGCGAGCCGCTGTCGCTGCTGGTGCTGGGTGACGAACAGGGCAGCGGGCGCTACCTGACCCGGCACTTCCTCGACAGCATCGCCGAGGAGGCGGGGATCAGGGCCGCCCGGGTGCTGTGGGAGTGGCGCCCGGAGAGCGTGCTGGCCGCCCTCGAGCGCCTGCCGGCGGATACCCGCGTCTACCTCGTGGAGGGCCACACCACCGGTGCCCAGGACCTCTATCCCGGCTCCCGGGAGTGGCTGGAGCGGCTCGCCGAGCGCGGCGTGCGGGTGTTCTGCCACCTCCCCTACCAGGTGTCGCTGGGGTGCGCCGGAGGCGCCCTGCTCGACACCCGGCGCCTGGGACGGCTGGCGGTGGAGTCGCTGATCAGCCCCGCCTTCGAGGCCCTGCCGGCCATCCAGGAGGTCGGGGCGGGGCGCTACGCACTGCACGCCAGCTTCCATCGCCAGGCCCCCGAGGCCTACCGCGACACCATCGAGTGGCTGGCGGTGGAGGGCACCATCGCCAACGCCGACAGCCGGATCTCGCTGCTGGTCCGCGGGGGTGGCGCGGTCACCGCCGTGCTGCTCGCGGCGCTGCTGCTGATGGGGCTGTCGCGGCGCCGCGCCAGGCGCGCCCAGCGCCGGCTGGCCATCGACCCGGGCAGCGGCCTGCCGACGCGCCAGGTGCTGGAGAACGAACTGCCCGGGCTGTGCCGTCGCCACGCCGGCGGCTGGCTGTTCGCGCTGGTCTCGCCGGGGCTGCGTGACTACCGCCAGCACCTCGGCCTGCCCGCCGCCCAGGCGCTGTTCCGGGAACAGCTTGCCACCCTGCGCAGGCTGCTGCCCCGCGCGGGCCGGCTCTACCTCAACGCCGACCTGGGGGTGATCGGCTTCCTGCCGCTCCACGATCGCGACCAGGTCGAGCCCCTGGTCGACCGCATGCTCACCTCGCTGGGGCATGCCAGCGACGAGGGCGGCATACGCCGCCTGGCCTGGTACGCCAGCCTGCTGCGCCTGCCGGGCAGCGAGGCGGACTTCCCTCAGTGCCGCGCGGCCCTGGACGACGGGCTGTTTCGCCTCGAGCGCCAGGGCTGGCGGCAGCCACTGATCCGGGTCGAGCCGCTCGACCGGGAGCGTGCCACCCGCTTCCGCCAGCTCTCCGATGCCCTCGAGGAGCTGATCGACGACCCCGGCCGCGAATGGCGGCTGGTGCTGCAGCCCAAGGTGGCCGCGGCCGACGGCGAGCTGCGCGGCGCCGAGGTGCTGCTGCGCTGGCATCACCCGGTGCTGGGCGAGATCTCTCCCGGCGAGTTCCTGCCGGTGGCGGAGATCCTCGGGCTGGCCTCGCGGCTGGACCACTGGGTGATGGAGGAGAGCCTCACCTGGCTGGCCGCCGCCAGGCCACGGCTGACAGGGCTCGGCAGCCTGGCCATCAACGTCAAACTGGCGACCCTGGCCGAGGCGGCCTTCCGGCGCCGCCTGCTGGAACGGCTGCAGGCCCTGGCGCTGCCGGCGTCGATGATCGAGCTGGAGGTCACCGAACACTCCGACTTCCGTGACCTGGAGGCGGTGGAGCGACACATGAACGACCTGCGGGCCCACGGCGTGCGCCTGGCGCTGGACGACTTCGGCACCGGCAACACCTCCTTCCAGCTGATCCAGCGTCTGCCCTTCACGGCGATCAAGATGGACCGCAGTCTACTGCTGGGCGCCGACCGCTATCCCCGGGCCCGGGAAGCCTATGCCGCCATGGTGCAGTTCTCCCGGCACCTGGGGCTGGCGGTGGTGGCCGAAGGGGTCGAGGAACCGGAGCAGGCCGAGTGGCTACGCTCGCTGGGTATCGACGAGGTGCAGGGCTTCCTGTTCGCCCGGCCGCTGGAACCCGCAGTGATGCTGTCGCGCTACGGCCGCTGACTCGCCGCCGCCATCGGCCGGGACGGCGTCAGCTCGGAAGCCCCGGCAGGGGCTCCTTCCCGCTCACCAGCGGCGCCGGCCGCGCGAAGAGGTAGCCCTGGAAGTGGCGGCAACCGTGATCGCGTAGCCAGGCCGCCTGGGCCTCGGTCTCCACCCCCTCGGCGGTGACCGACAGCGAGAGCCGGTCGGCCAGGGCGATGATGGTCTCGACGATGGCGGCGTCGGCGGGGCTCGCCAACAGGTCGCGCACGAAGCTCTGGTCGATCTTGAGCTCGTCCAGGGGCAGGCGCTTGAGGTAGCTCAGCGACGAGTAGCCGGTGCCGAAGTCGTCCAGGGCGAAACGCACCCCCAGCGCGCTGAGCGCCAGCATGGTCTCGCGGGCCAGCTTCGGGTCCTGCAGGAACAGCGACTCGGTCACCTCCAGCACCAGCCGCCGCGGGTCGGCGCCGGTGGCGGCGAGGATCTCGCGAACCCCGTCGACGAAGCCCGCCTCGCGGAACTGTACCGGGCTGACATTCACCGAGATGGTCAGCTCGCATCGCGCCGGCTGGTCAGCCCAATGCGCCAGCTGGTGGCAGGCCTGCTCCAGCACCCAATTGCCGATGGCCACGATGCGCCCGCCCTCCTCGGCCAGGGGGATGAACACCCCCGGCGAGACCATGCCGCGCACCGGATGCTCCCAGCGCAGCAGCGCCTCCAGTCCCACGGTGACCCCCGCGGCATCACCCTGGGGCTGATAGAAGAGGCGCAGCTGGTCGGCGTCGAGGGCGCGCTCTAGGTCCGCCTCCAGGTGAGCGCGCTCGATCACCTGGGTCTGCATGGCGCGGTCGAAGAAGCGCAGCGCCGCCCCGCCCTCCCGCTTGGCCTCGTACATGGCGAGCTCCGCCTGCTGGATCGCCTCGGCGGCGTCCAGCTCGTCGTCGTGGAACAGCGCGATGCCGATGCTGGCCGAGAGGGGGAGGGTCACGTCTTCGCCGCCGGCCAGGCGCGCCACCTCGTGAAGCAGCTTGTCGCCCAGCCGCTCGGCGCCGCGGGCGGCTTGGGCCGGCTCATCACCCAGATCCTGGACCAGCAGGGCGAACTGGTCGCCGCCCCAGCGCGCCAGGGTGTCGCTCTCGCGCAGGCGACCGCGCAGCCCCTCCGCCAGGTGACGCAGCAGGGTGTCGCCGCGGGCGTGGCCCAGGGTGCTGTTGTAGGCCTTGAAGTTGTCCAGCCCCACCAGCAGCAGGGCGGCGTAGTGGTCCCGCCGCCGTGTGTACTTGATCACCTCGCCCAGGCGATCGATCAGCAGGCGGCGATTGGGCAGGCCGGTCAAGGGGTCGTAGAAGGCCAGGCGCTGGATGGTGCACTCCGCCGCCTTGGTCGCGGAGAGGTCGGTGAGGGTGGCGACATAGTGCAGGACCCCACCGTGGTCGTCGTGGATGGCGCTGATGGTCAGCCACTGGGGGTAGACCTCGCCGCTCTTGCGACGATTCCACACCTCGCCCTGCCAGCTGCCCTCGGCGGCGATGGTCTGCCACATCTCCCGATAGAAGGCCGCATCGTGACGGCCCGAGGCCCACATGCGGGGGTTCTGGCCGATGACCTCCGCGGCGGTGAAGCCGGTGATACGGCTGAAGGTACGGTTGGCGCGCAGCACCCGCCCACGGGCATCGGTGATGAACATGCCGAGGTGGGTATCGAAGGCCATGGCGGCGATCTTGAGCTCCGCGGCGCTCTCCTCCAGGCGCCGCTGGGCCGCGGCGCGGCGGCTCGCCTCCTCGCGCAGGCGGCGCTTGGTGGCCAGCAGGCTCAGGTGGCGGCGCAGAGCGACGAACCCCACCAGGGCGAGGAACCCCCAGCCGGCGGCAAGCATCGCCAGCTGCTGCCACCAGGGCGCCAGCACCTGGCGCAGGTCGCGGCCGGCCACCACCAGGTAGGGGGCGCCCTCCAGGCGACGGGCCGAGAACAGGCGCGGGGTGCCGTCCAGCGGCGAGGCGAACGTCAGGCCGTCGAGGCTCTCCTCCCGGGCCAGGGCCTCACGCAGCTGTTCGGCGTCCACCGGCAGCCCGACGTTTGCTCCCGGCACCCGCGGGAAGCGCCCCACCAGGGTCAGGGTCTCGTCCCGCAGTGCCAGGCTGTCGCCCAGCGGGAAGGTCTCCCGGGCAAGCCCGGCATCGAGGTACCTCAGGTCGAGCTCGGCCAGCATGACACCCCGCTCCTGCCCCGTGCGGTCAAGCAGGCGCCGCAGGTGCACCGCCCGCGGCGGCCGGTCGCCGAGCACGCCGGAGACATGGTGCAGACGCCGCGGAGTGCTGCGCATGGCCGCGAGGGACGGCCCGGCTTGCGCCAGCAGCTCGGCCAGCCCTTGCTTGCGTGACGCGGCCAGCGGCTCGCCCCGGGGCGAGAGCAGCACCAGTCGACTGACCACCTGGGTGAAGCCGACACGCCGGGCGAGCTTCTCCGGCAGCGCCTCGAGTGCCGCGGGTGAGCCGCTGGTGAGCGCCTCCAGGGCCAACTGGCCGGTCCCCGACAGCACCATGCGGGACTGGTAGAAGCTCGCCTCCGCCCACTCGCGTACCATCTCGGCGGCGGCGGCGGCATGGCGCGTCTCGGCGGCGATCAACTGCTGGCGCCGCTCGGCCAGGGACCAGCCCATCGCCAGGGCGGTGACCGCCAGCACGGCAAGGTAGAGCAGCAGCGCCCGGCGCCGCAGCACCCGCAGCGGGGCGTCGTCGGAGGAGGCCAGGGAGGATGACAACAGGATTACCCCAGGATGAACCGGGGGAGAAGCTTGTCACAGATCATGAAAGTTTCACAATGGGTTATAAAAACAACATGATCTGAATCAAGTCTCTGGCAATACCGCATAGTCGCCGCGGGCTTCCAGGCAGAGGGTATCGCCGCACCACAGGCGCTGAACGAGACTGATGCGCCCGCGCCCCTTGTCGGCCAGGCGGGCGGCGAGGCGTTCGGGCCCCGCGGCCTCCTCGGGCAGGCACTCCAGGCGATAGTCGCCGGTCACCGGGGCGAGGAAGCGCTGGGTCGCCTCGGCCACGACGACGTCGCGGGAGAGCCCGCGACGGCGCAGCCATAGGGTGGTCCAGCACCACCCCAGCAGGGTGGTCTGGGCGGCCAGCGCCCCGCCGAAGCCGGTGCCCTTGTCGTTGAGGCTGGGGGTGAGGGCCAGCGACCAGTGGAGGGCGTCGCCGTCGCGGTACATCTCGCGGATGCCGAGATGCGCCACCGTGGGGATCGCCTGGCCGAGCCAGGCCAGGAAGGCCGCAGGGTCGTCCTCGCTGCCGGGGGACGGCAGCGGGAGTCGCGGATGGGGAATGCCGACCTCGCGCATCTCAGCGCCAGCGCTCCACGAAGGATCCGATATCGTGTTCCGGCAGCGGCTTGTGGCGCCCGCCGAGACGGCCCAGGTAGATGAAGGCGACCACCTCGTCCTCCTCCTCGAGGCCCAGCCCCTTGCGCACCACCGGGTCGAAGGCGTACTTGCCGCTTCGCCACATGGCGCCGAGGCCCAGGGCGTGGGCGGCGAGCAGGATGGCGTGGGCGGCGCAGCCGGCGGAGATCACCTGCTCCATCTTCGGCACCTTGGGCACGTCCGGGGTGACCCGGGCGATCACCGCGATCACCATGGGGGCGCGCAGGGGTTTCTTGCGCGCGGCATCCAGGGCGGCGTCGCCGACGTGGGGGTCCTCGCGATAGTCCGCCTCGGCGAACAGCTCGCCCAGGCGCTCGCGCCCCTCGCCGGAGAACTCGATGAAGCGCCAGGGGCGCAGCTCCTTGTGGTCCGGCGCCCGCAGCGCCGCCCGATAGATGGCCTCGAGCTCCTCGGGGCTCGGCGCCGGCCCCATCAGCTTGCCCATGGAGCTGCGCTCGTGCAGCAGCGTCATCGCATCCATCGCTGTCTCTCCCTTGGCTGTCGTCCCACGAGAATCTTTCTCGTCACTCTACCAGTGCGCCGGCCAGCTGTCGTCGCCTCGCCGGCCGCTACTGGCGGGCCAGGCGCAGCGGCTCCGGCGGGCGCTCGCCCAGGGTGGCGCGCCAGGGACTGATGTCCAGACCGCCACGGCGCACGTAGCGCGCCAGCACCAGCAGCCGCTCGGGCCGGGCACGGGCCATCAGGTCCATGAAGATATGCTCCACGCAGTGCTCGTGGAAGTCCTGGTGCTGGCGATAGCCCACCAGGTAGCGCAGCAACACCTCGCGGTCGAGGCGCGGTCCGCGGTAGCGGATCAGCACGCTGCCCCAGTCGGGCTGGCCGGTGACCGGGCAGTTGGACTTGAGCAGGTGGGAGTGGAGGGTCTCCTCCACCACCTCGTCGCCGACACGCAGGTGTTCGACACTCGGGGTGTAGTCGTCGATGGCGATATCCAGGTCGTCCAAGCACTCGCCGGGCAGCCGGCGCGGCGCGAGCGCCTCGTCGTCGACCGCGAAGAGCGCCACCGACACCGTGGCCCCGGCGGCCCGCGACAGGTCCCGCTCCAGGGTCTCGATGACCGCCTGACGGCTGGCAAAGCGGCTCTGGTTGAAGCCGTTGAGGTAGAGCTTCCAGGACTTGGACTCGATCAGGTAGGGCGACGCCGCCGGCAGGCGGAAGCGCGCCACGGCCACCACCGGCTTGCCGCGGGCGTTGAGCCAGCTGACCTCGAAGGCGTGCCACTCGTCCTCGCCGACGAAGGGCAGCGCGCCCTCCTCGATGCCCAGCGGCGCGCGGTTGGCGGCGCGGGGGATGGGATAGAGCAGCCCGACATCGTAGCGCTCGGGGTAGGCGGACTCGCGCCCCAGGGGGGCGTCGGCGAGGGTCTCGGGACGCCGGCTCATGAGCGGATCCCCTGGCCACGCTCCAGCATGCGCAGGGCGACGGTGAAGAGCACCGCGATGAAGCCGAGGATGGCGGCCAGCGCCCAGGCCACCGGGATGTCCGAGACGCCCAGGAAGCCGTAGCGGAAGACGTTGACCATGTAGAGGATGGGGTTGAGCATCGACACCCCCTGCCAGAACGCCGGCAGCAGCGAGATGGAGTAGAAGACCCCGCCCAGGTAGGTCAGCGGCGTCAGGATGAAGGTCGGCACGATGGAGATGTCGTCGAACTTCTTGCCCAACAGGGCGTTGATGAAGCCGCCGATGGCGAACAGCGCCGCGGTCATCACCACCACCAGCAGGGTCAGCACCGGGTGGGCCACCTCGAGACGGGTGAAGAACAGCGACACGATGGTGACGATCAGCCCCACGCCGAGGCCGCGGGCCATGCCGCCCAGCACGAAGCCGGAGAGGATCACCCAGCTCGGCATCGGCGACACCATCATCTCCTCCACGCTGCGCTGGAACTTGTTGGAGAAGAAGGAGGAGGCGACGTTGGAGTAGCTGTTGGTGATCACCGCCATCATGATCAGCCCGGGGACGATGAAGTCCATGTAGCTGTAGCCGTCCATCTCGCCGATGCGCGAGCCGATCAGGTTGCCGAAGATGATGAAGTACATGGTCATGGTGATCGACGGCGGCAGCAGGGTCTGCGGCCAGATGCGCGTGAAGCGCTTGATCTCCTTGACCACCAGGGTCCACAGGGCGATGGCGATCTGACGAGGGTTCATGCGCGCGCCTCCTTGTCCTTGCCCTTGTCTTCGGCGGCCCGGTCCAGGGCCTGGTTGCCCTGCTCCACCATGGAGACGAACATCTCCTCCAGGCGGTTGGCGCGGTTGCGCATGGAGACCACCTGGATGCCGCGTGCCGAGAGCGCCTCGAAGACGTCGTTGAGCCGCTGGCCGCGATGCACCACCACCGCCAGCTGGGCGGGCTCCGGCTGGCTGAGCTCGAAGCCCTCGACCTCGGGGGTGGCCTCCACGGGATGGGCCAGGTCGAGCAGGAAGGTCTCGGTATCCAGCTCCATCAGCAGGTCGCGCACGCTGGTGTTACGGATGATCTCCCCGTGGTTGATGATCGCCACGTTGCGGCAGAGGCTCTCCGCCTCCTCCAGGTAGTGGGTGGTGAGGATGATGGTGGTGCCCTCCTCGCGGTTGATGCGGCGCATGTACTCCCACATGCTGCGGCGCAGCTCGATGTCCACGCCGGCGGTAGGCTCGTCGAGGATCAGCAGCTTCGGGCGGTGCATCAGCGCCCGGGCGATCATCAGCCGGCGCTTCATGCCGCCGGAGAGCATCCGGGCGCTGCCATTGCGCTTGTCCCACAGCCCCAGGTCACGCAGCAGCTCCTCGGCGCGGGGCAGCGCCTGGCGCCGCGACATGCCGTAGTAGCCCGCCTGGGCCAGCACGATGTCGAGCACCTTCTCGAACTGGTTGAAGTTGAACTCCTGGGGCACCACGCCGAGGTGGTACTTGGCGCGGGCGAAGTCGTGGTCGATGTCGATGCCGAAGATCGACACCCGTCCGGCGCTCTTCTGCACCAGCGACGACACCACCCCCAGGGTGGTGGACTTGCCGGCACCATTGGGGCCCAGCAGCGCAAAGAAGTCCCCTTCGGCGACGTCGAGATCGATGCCCTTGAGGGCCTGGAAGCCATTGCCGTAGACCTTGGTCAGGCCACGGATGGACAGAGCCGGTTCGGCCATGCGCAATCCTTGGAACGGTTCGGGGTTCGGTGCGGGCATGCCGCAAAGGCATGACGATATGGGGACGAAGCCGCCAGAGTTCAAGCCACCGAGGGTCACACCCGGATCTCAGGCACGCGAAATGGCCTGCATACCGGCAGACTGCATCGATATCGAATAGGGGGAAGGGACCGAATGGAGCGGGAAGGAGATTCGACCGGGCTGGCGATCCAGCTCCTGACGCGAGCCTTGGCCTATTGCAGGTGACCGATTGGAGCGGGAAAGGAGATTCGAACTCCCGACCCTCGCCTTGGCAAGGCGATGCTCTACCACTGAGCTATTCCCGCTTTATCGGTGGTGCGGCG
>NZ_FNIV01000014.1:46830-51063 GCF_900104135.1 Halomonas shengliensis
AGTGGCGTCCCATAGGGGGTTCGAACCCCTGTTCCCGCCGTGAAAGGGCGGTGTCCTGGACCACTAGACGAATGGGACGCGATGCCTCTGCTCGTCGAGGTGGCGCGAATATTAACGAGCCCCCGCCGGGGTGTCAAGCCTTGGCATGCCTTCCATATCAGGCAGTTGACAGGCCCCTCCCGGGCCGATAGAGTACGCGCCGCTGGCTACGTAGCTCAGTTGGTTAGAGCACATCACTCATAATGATGGGGTCCCCTGTTCGAGTCAGGGCGTAGCCACCACCGAACATACAGAAGCCCGCCTGGTTCGCCAGGCGGGCTTCTGCGTTTCTGCCCTCCTCTGTCCTCTCCCCTACTCCACTAGGACCCTGCCCCCTACGCTTTCTGCAGCCCTTGCGACCGCCGAGCGACACGCACCCGACGGCGGCCAAGGCGAGGCGGCGTCAGGCCAGCTCGGCGCGGTTGCAGAAGGCGGTCAGCGCCCGGGTGAGATAGGCCACGTCGCGGCTGCCCGCGGTCTCGCGGATCGAGTGCATCGCCCACTGGGGCACGCCCACGTCCAGGGTCGGCACGCCCAGCTCGGTGGCGGTGATCGGGCCGATGGTGCTACCGCAGCCCATGTCGGCGCGGGTCACGAAGCTCTGCACCGGCACCTCGGCCTCGCGACACAGGTCGCGAAACAGCGCGGCGGTGGCGCTGTTGGTGGCGTAGCGCTGGCTGGCGTTGACCTTGATCACCGGGCCGCCATTGAGGGCGGGGCCGTGGGCGGCGTCGTGCTTGTCCAGGAAGTTGGGGTGCAGCGCATGGGCGTTGTCGCAGGAGATCATCCGCGAGGCCTGGATCAGGCGGATGAAGGCCTCCTCGCTGCCCTCGCCCGGGCCGCCGCCCAGCCGCTCGCAGACCCGGCGCAGCACATCGCCGAGGAAGGGCCCCTGGGCGCCGCAGGCGCTGGCACTGCCCACCTCCTCGTGGTCGTTGGCCACCAGCAGCGCCCCCTGGCGCCCATCCGCGGCCAGCAGCGCCTCCAGGCCGATGAAGCAGGAGAGCAGGTTGTCGAGCCGCGCCCCGCTGATCAGCTCGCCGTGCACCCCGACCCGGGCCGGCGGCTGCATGTCGTGCAGGCCCAGCTCGAAGTCGAGCAGCTCGACGTCCGCAAGGCCGTGCTGCTCGGCGATCCACCCCTCGAGCAGCCCCTTGAGGTCACTGGCCTCTCCGCCCTGCAGCAGCACCGGCGCCATCTGGGTCTGGGCATTGAGGGCGCGGCCGTTGTTGGCCTCGCGGTCGAGGTGGATGGCGAGGCTCGGGATGGTGGCCACGGCACGGTCGACGTGCAGCAGGCGTCCCTCGAGACGCCCGTCGGCGTGGCGCAAGTGCACTCGCCCGGCGAGCCCCAGGTCGCGGTCGAACCAGGGGGCGAGCAGCGCCCCGCCATAGACCTCCACACCCAGCTGCAGCCAGCCCGCGGCGGTCTGGGCGGCATTGGGCTTGAGCCGCAGCCCGGGGCTGTCGGTATGGGCCCCGATCATGCGCAGCGCCTCGAGGGGCCCTTCGGGCAGCCGCAGGGCGACGATGGAGGAGTCGTTGCGGGTCACGTAGACGCGCTCGCCGGGAGTGAGCGACCAGGGCTCGCGCTCGTCGAGTCGCCGGAAGCCTGCCGCCTCGAGGCGCGCGGCCAGGTTGGCGGTGGCGTGCCAGGGGGTGGGCGAGCGATGCAGGAAGTCGAGCAGGCGCGACAGCAGGTCGTCCTCGGAGCGCATGGATTCCTCCGTGATGGCAATGATGGGCAAGGCAGGTATGCTGCTACAATGGTTCGCCGGACCGCGCAACTCGCGGGCCGCGAGAGGGTCAAGGGATATGAGTGTACATCAAACCGGGAGTGCTTCTTCGATGAGCCCGCTTGCCCACCTGGGGCGATCCGCAACCGTGCTGGCCGGCCTGCTGCTGGCCGCCGGCGCCGCCCTGGCGCAGCCGCAGCCCACCGACGCCCAGCGCCAGGTGGCCACCGAGATCGCCGAGTCGCTGCGCTACGGCCACTATGCCGACGTCAGACTGGATGACGGCTGGTCGAGCCGGGCCTTCGCGCGCTACCTCGACGTGCTCGACGGCCAGCGCGCCTTCCTCACTGAGGCCGACGTGGCGGAGTTCCGTCCGCTGGAGCGCCAGCTGGACGACGCCCTGGTCGACGGCGAACTCGCGCCCTTCTTCTCCCTCTACCAGCGCTACCAGGAGCGCGCCGAGAGCCGCTATGACTGGCTGCTGTCGCGCCTCGACGAGGGCCTGGACTATCGCTACGACAGCGACAAGCGCCTGCCCCTGGAGCGCGAGGACGCCCCCTGGGCGAGCGGCATGGACGAGCTGGACACCCTGTGGGCCAAGCGCCTCAAGAATGCCGCCCTGTCGCTGGCCATCAGCGGCCAGGAAGAGGAGCAGGTGGAGAACAACCTGCGCCAGCGCTACGAGGGACAGCTCAACCGCCTGCGCCAGACCAACGAGGAGGATATCTTCGGCCTGGTGATGGCGGCCGTCACCGGCACCATCGACCCGCACACCGAGTACCTCTCGCCCCGCCAGGGCGAGTCCTTCGATATCCAGATGCGGCTCTCGCTGGAGGGCATCGGCGCCCTGCTGCAGGCCGACGGCGAGTACGTCAAGGTGGCAAGCCTGGTGCCGGGCGGCCCCGCCGAACGCGCCGGGGTGCTGGAGCCCGCCGACCGCATCGTCGGCGTCGGCCAGGAGGATGGCGAGATGGTCAACGTGGTGGGCATGCGCCTGGACGAGGTCGTCGACCTGATCCGCGGCCCCAAGGGCTCGGTGGTGCGCCTCGACATCGTGCCGGCCCAGGCGGTGGACATGACTCGCTCCAAGGAGGTGCGCATCACCCGCGACACCGTCAAGCTCGAGGATCAGGCCGCCCAGGGCGAGGTGATCGAGCTCAAGCGCGACGACGGCACCCACCGCATCGGGGTGATCACGGTTCCCACCTTCTATGTCGACTTCGATGCCTGGCAGGCCGGCGAGGAGGACTACCGCAGCACCACGCGTGACGTGGCCAGGGAGATCGAGCGCCTCCAGGAGGAGGAGATCGAGGGCATCGTGCTGGACCTGCGCAACAACGGTGGCGGCGCCCTGCAGGAGGCCAACTCGCTGATCGGGCTGTTCATCGACCGCGGCCCCACCGTGCAGGTGCGTGACGCCCGCGGACGCATCAGCCTCTACGGCGACACCGAGACCGGTGCGCTCTACGACGGCCCGCTGGCGGTGCTGGTCAACCGCCTCTCGGCCTCCGCCTCGGAGATCTTCGCCGGCGCCATCCAGGACTACGGCCGCGGCCTGGTGGTGGGCACGCCCACCTTCGGCAAGGGCACGGTGCAGACCCTCAACGAGCTCTCCCACGGCGAGATCAAGCTGACCCGCGCCAAGTTCTACCGCATCTCCGGCGAGAGCACCCAGCACCGGGGCGTGGAGCCGGACATCATCTTCCCGAGCCTGATCGATCCCGAACTGATCGGCGAGAGCAGCCTCGACAACGCCCTGGACTGGGACACCGTGCGTTCGGTGCAGTACCGCGAGTATGGCGAACCGTGGCGCTTCATGGAGTCGCTGCGCGACCGCCATCTCCAGCGCGCCGCCGACAACCCCAACTTCCGCTACCTGGAGCAGCAGGCGGAGCTGAACCGCCGACTGCGCGAGGAGACCACCAGCGTCAGCCTCAACCGCGAGCAGCGCCAGCAGGAGGTCGAGGCCCAGGAGGCCGAGCAGCTGGCCCTGGAGAACCGGCGCCGCGAGGCCCTCGGCCTGGAGCCGCTGGAGGAGTGGATCGACGCCCGAGGCGAGGAGGGCGAGAGCGACGAGGCGGAGCCGGTGGAGCAAGTGCAGGTCCAGGAGGCCGCCCAGATCCTGCTCGACTACGCCAAGCTGGAGAACAGCTACCGCTTCGCCGGTCGCGGCTGAGCGAAGCCTACCGCCGCCACACGAAGGCCGCCGCCCGCCAGGGCGGCGGCCTTTGCATGTGGGGCCGGGCGGCACATCCCGCTCGGGTGGTGCGCGCGCAGGTCGACCTCGGCCCGGAGCCACTCGAGGTGCGGGCACGCGAAGATGCCGGCGATGGGCCGGTGATGACAGTCAGGATGAGGCCAGGAGAAAGGGTTACCGCGAGGGGAGGATGGCTCCCGGAGCAGGACTCGAACCTGCGACCCAGTGATTAACAGTCACTTGCTCTACCAACTGAGCTATC
>NZ_FNIV01000014.1:51223-95514 GCF_900104135.1 Halomonas shengliensis
GAGCAGGACTCGAACCTGCGACCCAGTGATTAACAGTCACTTGCTCTACCAACTGAGCTATCCGGGAACGACCTCGAACACGGGACGTAGTATACGGATCCGCTCTGCCAGGTCAAGGACCGCGGTCGATCATCCTGCCTCGCCCCGCCCTGTAACGCACAGCGCCCGCCTGGCGATGCCGGGCGGGCGCTGCTGGGATCCTGGTGGCTACGCCCTGACTCGAACAGGGGACCCCATCATTATGAGTGATGTGCTCTAACCAACTGAGCTACGTAGCCTTTTCACGCGATTGCCCGGCCGTGGCCGAGCAATGGAGACGCATTATGCACGCGGGCCCACCGCTTGGCAAGCCCGCGTCGATCCGATCAGGAGGCGATATCCAGCGCCTCGCGCACCGCGGGCAGGCCGGCCTCGCCGTCACGGGTCTCGACGCCCTCGAGCCACGCCTCGAGTACCTCGGGGTTGGCCTGGAGGTAGGCGCGCGCGGCATCACGCGGGTCCTCGCCCTCGTCCATGATCTCGCCCATCAACTGGTTCTCCATCTCGAGGGTGAACTCGAGGTTTGCCAGCAGGGCACCGACGTTGCCGCACTCCTCGACGTAGCCGCCGCGGGTGTTGGTGTAGACGGTGGCACCGCCCAGGTTGGGGCCGAAATAGTCATCGGCACCCTCCAGGTAGGCCATGTCGAAGTTGGTGTTCATGGGGTGTGGCTCCCAGCCCAGGAACACCATCCACTGCTGGTCCGGCTCCCGGGCGCTGAGCTCGGCGAGCATGCCCGCCTCGCTGGAGTCGATCAGCTGCCAGTCACCCAGACCGAAGGCGTCGTCGTCGATCATCTGCTGGATCAGCTGGTTGCCGTCGTTGCCGGCCTCGATGCCATGGATGCTGCTGTCGAACCGCTCGGCATGCTCCGCGAGATCGGCCACCGAGGTGACCCCGGCATCGTGGACGTACTGGGGCACCGCCAGGGTGTACTTGGCCCCCTCCAGGTTGGCGTCCAGGCGGTCGACGCTGCCATCCTCGACGTAGGGATCGCTGATCGAGGCCATGGAGGGCATCCAGTTGCCCAGGAAGACGTCGAAGTCGCCGTTCTTCATGCCTTGGTAGGCGATGGGCACCGAGACGGTGTCGATGCGGGTGTCATAGCCCAGCGCCTCCAGCACCTCGGTGGTCAGGGCGGTGGTGGCGGTGATGTCGGTCCAGCCAACCTCGGCGAAGCGGACAGTGGCGCAGCTCTCGCCCTCCTGGGCGAGCGCCGGGGCGGCACTCAGCGCCAGGGTGGCGGCGCCCAGGCCCAGGCTCATGCGGCGCGTCATGGTGCGGGTCAGGGGGGATGCGTTCATGGCGTAACCTCCTTGGAAGGAACTTGAGTATAGTCGGCGATTGCCATTCCTTTATTGATTGAACGTTCAATAAAAAAATGGCAAGCTGTCCTATCCTAACCGCACCCACCGGTGTGGTGGCAAGTCATCCGCAAACAGGGAGGGCTCGACGGTGCCCAAGGTTGGAATGGAACCCATCCGCCGCCAGCAGCTGATCCAGGCGACCATGGCGGCCATCGACGAGGTCGGCCTGGCCGATGCCACGGTCGCGCGCATCGCCCGTCATGCCGGGGTCTCCGCCGGCATCATCAGCCACTACTTCGGCGGCAAGGACGGCCTGCTGGAGGCGACCATGCGCCGGATCCTGAGCGACCTGGGTGACGCCGTGGCCGCGCGCCGCCGCGACCGGCCGGACGATTCGCCCCGGGCGCAGCTGCAGGCGATCATCGAGGGCAACTTCGACCGCAGCCAGGTCACCGGCCCGGTGGCCAAGACCTGGCTCGCCTTCTGGGCCAGCAGCATGCACAAGCCGGCGCTGCAGCGGTTGCAGCAGGTCAACGACCGCCGCCTGCACTCCAACCTGTGCGCCCAGTTCCGCCGCCTGATGCCGCGCGACGAGGCGCACCGCGCCGCCCAGGCCCTGGCCGCCGTCATCGACGGCCTGTGGCTGCGCGGCGCCCTGACCCCCGAGGGCCTCGACGCCAAGGCGGCCCGCCGCACCGCGCTGGCCACCCTCGACCAGTTGCTCGACGCCGCTCCCCATCCCGTTCACTGAGGAGACGCCCCATGGCCATCTCATCCCCCCTGCCCCTCTACATAGACGGCCGCCCGGTGGACGCCACCGCCGGCGAGACCTTCGAGGTGGTGAACCCCTACGACGGCAGCCTGCTGGCCCGCGTGCAGCAGGCCTGTGCCGCCGACATCGATGCCGCCGTGGCCGCCGCCCGCCGCGGCCAGCGCGAGTGGGCCGCCATGAGCGGCATGGCCCGCGGGCGCATCCTGCAGCGCGCCGTGGCGCTGCTCCGGGAGCGCAACGACGAGCTCGCCGAGCTGGAGACCCGCAACACCGGCAAGCCGATCAGCGAGACCGCCGCGGTGGACATCGTCACCGGCGCCGACGCCCTGGAGTACTACGCCGGCCTCGCCGCCGCCATCGAGGGCACCCAGATCCCGCTGCGCGAGGACTCCTTCGTCTACACCCGCCGCGAGCCGCTGGGCGTGGTGGGCGCCATCGGCGCCTGGAACTACCCCATCCAGATCGCCTGCTGGAAGGCCGCCCCGGCGCTGGCCGCCGGCAACGCCGTGGTCTTCAAGCCCAGCGAGGTGACCCCGCTCACCGCCATGAAGCTGGCCGAGATCCTCAGCGAGGCGGGCCTGCCGGACGGCGTCTTCAACGTGGTCCACGGTGCCGGCGAGGTGGGCGCCCTGCTTACCGAGCATCCCGACATCGACAAGGTCTCCTTCACCGGCGAGGTAGGCACCGGCCGGAAGGTGATGGCCGCCGCGGGTGGCTCCACCCTCAAAGAGGTGACCATGGAGCTGGGCGGCAAGTCGCCGCTGGTAGTCTTCGCCGACGCCGATCTTGACCGCGCCGCCGACGCCGCCATGATGGCCAACTTCTACTCCAGCGGGCAGATCTGCACCAACGGTACTCGGGTCTTCGTCGAGCGCTCGGTGAAGGCGGACTTCGAGGCCAGGATCAAGGAGCGCGTGGCCCGCATCCGCGCCGGCGACCCGCTGGACCCCAGCGTCAACTTCGGCCCCCTGGTGAGCTTCGAGCACCAGCAGAAGGTGCTCTCCTACATCGCGCTGGGCAGGCAGGAAGGCGCCAGGGTGCTGGCCGGCGGCGAGGCCTGGAACGAGGACGAGCGGGCGAACGGCGCCTGGGCCGCGCCCACGGTGTTCACCGACTGCACGGACGAGATGCGCATCGTGCGAGAGGAGATCTTCGGCCCGGTGATGGCAGTACTGGCCTTCGACGACGAGGAGGAGGTGATCCGCCGCGCCAACGACACCCACTACGGGCTGGCCGCCGGGGTCTTCACCGAGAGCCTCAACCGCGCCCACCGGGTGATCCACCGCCTCGAGGCGGGCATCTGCTGGATCAACACCTGGGGCGAGTCCCCTGCCGAGATGCCGGTGGGCGGGGTCAAGCAGTCGGGCGTGGGCCGCGAGAACGGCCTCGAGACCCTGGCCCACTACACCCAGACCAAGTCGGTGCAGGTGGAGATGGGCCCCTTCGAATCGGTGTTCTAGGCCTGACGTCACCTACCCGCCTACCCCACCCGTCAGGGGCGCCGGGGCAGACCGTCGCGAGGGGCCGCTCCTGACGCCCTCGCGATGCCTGCCGCCGGAGACGCCCAGTAAGAAGTTGCCTCGGGAGACTCCATGTCCCAGATCCGTGAATTCGACTACGTCATCATCGGCGCCGGCTCCGCCGGCAACGTGCTCGCCACCCGCCTCACCGAGGACCCTGAGGTCTCGGTGCTGCTGCTCGAGGCCGGCGGCCCCGACCACCGCCTCGACTTCCGCACCCAGATGCCGGCGGCCCTGGCCTACCCGCTGCAGGGCAAGCGCTACAACTGGGCCTTCGAGACCGACCCCGAGCCGCACATGGATGGCCGGCGCATGGAGTGCGGCCGCGGCAAGGGGCTGGGGGGCTCCTCGCTGATCAACGGCATGTGCTACATCCGCGGCAACGCCCTGGACTACGACCACTGGGCCAAGGCGCCGGGCCTCGAGGACTGGACCTACGCCGACTGCCTGCCCTACTTCCGCAAGGCCGAGAGCCGCGATATCGGCCCGAACGACTACCATGGCGGCGACGGGCCGGTGAGCGTGACCACGCCCAAAGAGGGCAACAACCCGCTCTACCGCACCTTCATCGAGGCGGGCAAGCAGGCCGGCTACGCCGAGACCGAGGACGTCAACGGCTACCGCCAGGAGGGCTTCGGCCCCATGGACCGCTTCGTGACGCCCAACGGGCGGCGCGCCTCCACCGCCCGCGGCTACCTCGACCTGGCGAAGCCGCGCGAGAACCTCACCATCGAGACCCGCGCCATCACCGACGTCATCGAGTTCGAGGGCAAGCGGGCGGTGGGCGTGCGCTACCGCCGTCGCGGCCAGGCGCAGCGGGTGCAGGCCCGGCGCGAGGTGCTGCTGTGCGCCGGTGCCATCGCCTCGCCACAGATCCTGCAGCGCTCCGGGGTGGGGCCCCGCGAGGTGCTCGACGAGTTCGGGATCGAGGCGGTGCACGTCAACGACAACGTCGGCGCCCACCTCCAGGACCACCTGGAGATGTACATTCAGTACGAGTGCAAGCAGCCGATCTCCCTCTACCCGGCGCTGAAGTGGTGGAACCAGCCGAAGATCGGTGCCGAGTGGCTGTTCCTCGGCCGCGGCATCGGCGCCAGCAACCAGTTCGAGTCCTGCGCTTTCATCCGCTCCAACGACCAGGAGGCGTGGCCCAACCTGCAGTACCACTTCCTGCCCATCGCCATCAGCTACAACGGCAAGAGTGCGGTGCAGGCCCACGGCTTCCAGGCCCACGTCGGCTCCATGCGCTCGGAGAGCCGCGGGCGCATCCGCCTGACGTCACGGGACCCGGAGGCGGCGCCGAGCATCCTGTTCAACTACATGTCCACCGACAAGGACTGGCAGGAGTTCCGCGACGCCATCCGCCTGACCCGGGAGATCATCGCCCAGCCCGCCTTCGATCCCTACCGCGGCCGGGAGATCTCGCCGGGGCCGGACGTGCAGTCCGATGCCGAGCTGGACGCCTTCGTCAAGGCCCACGCCGAGACCGCCTACCACCCCTGCGGCAGCTGCCGCATGGGCGAAGGGGACGACGCCGTGGTGGATGGCCAGGGTCGGGTGCACGGCGTCGAGGGGCTGCGCGTGGTGGACGCCTCGCTCTTCCCCCTGATTCCCACCGGCAACCTCAACGCCCCGACCATCATGCTCGCGGAGAAGATCGCCGACCGCATCCGCGGCCGCGAGCCGCTGCCGCCAAGCGACGCCCCCTACCATGTGGCGGGCGACGCCCCCGCCCGCGGCGAGCCGCAGCGTCGCCTCGAGGGATAGCGCCACCCCCTCGCTGTCCACAACGCCCCGCCCTGCCACTGCAGCGCGGGGCGTTTTTTTGGATGGCACTTAGCCGCAGATGACTACCACGCTCGAAGCTTATCCGGCGACAGGCGCCTCTCGCTCCTCTCCAACGCCTTAGCCAAGAGTCGTGCCGCTGGCCGGTTGCAGCGAGATGGGCTAGTCTGCAAGAATTCAAACAGATGTTCGAATCCTGGCATCTACGACAACCGGAGTCACCCCATGCTCACCCTGATCCTGCTGCTTGCGGCCATCGTCGGCCTTCTCGTGGTGATGCGCCGCGAGGCGGGCGCCCTGCCTGCCCTGGCGGTGCTCGCCGTCACCGGCCTGGCAAGCCTGGTCGCCGCCTCTGCGGTGCTCGGCGTCATCCTGCTCGCCGGGGCCGCGGTCGTGGCCGCGGCCGGCCTGCCGACCCTGCGCGGCAAGTGGCTGACCCCGCGCCTCTTCGCGATGTTCAAGAAGGTCTCGCCGAAGGTCTCTGACACCGAGCGCGTGGCGCTCGAGGCCGGCAGCGTGGCCTGGGACGGCGAGCTCTTCACTGGCAGGCCCGACTGGCAGGCGCTGCTGGACGCCCGCGACGACGGCCTCACCGACGAGGAGCGCGCCTTCATCGATCACCAATGCTCGGTGGCCGCCGGCATGTGCAACGCCTGGGAGATCGCCAAGGAGCGCGCCGACCTGCCCCAGGAACTCTGGGACCACCTCAAGCGCGAGCGCTACTTCGGGATGATCATCCCCAAGGCGTACGGGGGCCTGGGCTTCTCCGCCAAGGCGCAGTCCCTGGTGCTGCAGAAGCTCGCCATCAACGAGACCCTGATGGTCACCGTGGGCGTGCCCAACTCCCTGGGCCCGGGGGAGCTGCTGCTCAAGTACGGCACCGACGAGCAGAAGAACCACTACCTGCCGCGGCTGGCCGACGGCCGTGAGATCCCCTGCTTCGGCCTCACCGGCCCCCGCGCCGGCAGTGACGCCACCTCGCTGCCCGACACCGGCGTGGTCTGCCGGCAGATGGTGGATGGCCAGGAGGTGCTCGGGGTGCGCCTCAACTTCGAGAAACGCTGGATCACGCTGGCGCCCATCGCCACCGTGGTGGGCCTGGCCTTCCGGCTCTTCGATCCGGAGAAGCTGCTGGGCGACGAGGAGGACCGCGGCATCACCCTGGCGCTGATTCCCCGCGACACCGCGGGCATGGAGATCGGCCGTCGCCACCACCCCATCGGCAGCCCCTTCCTCAACGGCCCGATCAAGGGCAAGGACGTGTTCGTTCCGCTGGACACCATCATCGGCGGCACCGAGATGATCGGCCAGGGCTGGCGCATGCTGGTGGAGTGTCTCTCCATCGGCCGCTGCATCACCCTGCCCTCCGGCGCCACCGGCACCGCCCGCTACGCCATCGGCTGGAGCGGCGGCTTCGCCCGTATCCGTCGCCAGTTCAACGTGCCGGTGGCCGAGATGGAGGGGGTCCAGGAACCCCTGGCGCGCATGACGGCGCTGGGCTATATCGCCCAGGCGGCGGTCTACCAGACCGCCAACACCATCGACCGCGGCGAGAAACCGGCGGTGCCCTCGGCGATCCTCAAGAGCCAGCTCACCGAGTTCCAGCGCCAGATCCTCGGCGACGCCATGGATATCCACGGCGGGAAGGCGGTCACGCTCGGCCCGCGCAACTACCTGGGGATCGGCTACAGCGCCAACCCGGTGGCGATCACCGTGGAAGGCGCCAACATCATGACCCGCAACCTGATGATCTTCGGCCAGGGGGCGATCCGCTGCCATCCCTATGTGCTCGAGGAGCTGGCCGCCAGGGACGCCGACGACCTTCAGGCATTCGACCGCGCCTTCTTCGGCCACGCCGGGCTGATCTTCGGTAACGCCGCCCGCGCCCTCACCCAGGGGCTCGGGCTCGGCCGCCCGGCGGTGCCCTTCGACGGCGAGGCCGAGCGCTACGCCCAGGAGGTCGCCCGGCTCTCCGCCGGCTTCGGGCTCTGTGCCGACGCCGCCATGGCGAGCCTCGGCGCCACCCTCAAGCTGCGCGAGATGCTCTCGGCGCGCCTCGGCGACGTGCTGTCGAACCTCTACCTCACCTCCATGGTGCTCAAGCAGTGGCACGAGGGGGACAAGGTCGAGGGCGAGGCGGCGCTGCTACACTACAGCTGCCAGCTCCTGCTGGGCCGTGCCGAGCAGGCCCTGGACGAGCTGTTCGACAACCTGCCCCACCGGGCACTGGCCCACCTGCTGCGCCGGGTGGTGATGCCCCGGGGCAGGCGCTTCAAGCGCCCCCATGACGACCTAGCCCGCCGCATCGCCCAGGCGGTCTCCCGGGAGAGCGCCCTGCGCACCAAGCTGCTGGCCAACACCTGGAGCACCGACGACGGCGCACAGCCGAACCCGCTGGCGCAGTACAACGCCCTGCTGGCCACCCAGGAGCGCGCCGAGGCCCTCTACCGCACCGTCAACAAGGCCTATGCGAAGGGGGAGCTGCCCGCGGAGGCGCTGCACCCCGAGCAGCGGATAGAGGCCGCGCTGGAGGCTGGACTAATCTCGGCAGACGACGCCACCTTTATGCGCGAACGGGAGGCCCGGGTGCTGGAGCTGCTCAGCGTGGACGATTTCGAGTACGACGCCTTCGTCACCGACAAGTCCAAGGTGCTGCGCCACCACGCCGCCTGACGGCTTTCATCCCTGCCAACCCCACGCCCCGGCCCAGTGCCGGGGCGTGCAGTTCTTAAGCCACCCTGCTCGAGGCTTTTCCGGCGAAAGGCCCCGGGGCGCCGGACCGTCGAGGGGGCGCTGTGAATACTTCCCTGTACGCTACCGATGCCATCCCTGGCATAGGACCCCCTCTACGTCCTTTCCCCGGCGCCTCTCGCACTCTGCCGCTGATTCAAAGCGGCCACACCAGCAGGATCATGGGGATCGCCACCAGGGTGATCACCCCCTCCAGAGGCAGTCCCATGCGCCAGTAGTCACCGAAGCGATAGCCGCCGGGCCCCATCACCAGGGTGTTGGACTGGTGGCCGATGGGGGTCAGGAAGGCACAGGAGGCACTGATCGCCACCGCCATCAGGAAGGGGTCCAGGGAGACCTCGAAGCCGCTGGCCAGGCTGGCGGCGATGGGCGCCATCAGCACCGCCGCCGCGGCGTTGTTGACCACGTCGGAGAGCATCATGGTGACCACGAACAGGCCGGTCAGGGTGACCACCACCGGCCATTCGCTGCCCCAGGCGAGCATCGCCTCGGCGATCAGCGCGGCGCCGCCGCTGGTCTCCAGCGCCTGCCCCACCGGGATCATGGCGCCGAGCAGCACAATCACCGGGCCGTCGATCGCCTGATAGCCCTCGCGCAGTGGCAGCACCCCCACCAGCAGCGAGACCAGCGCGGCGGTGGCCAGCGCCACCGCCGCCGGCAGCACTCCGGTGAGGATGGCCAGGATGGCGGCGGCGAAGATGGCCAGCGACACCAGCAACATGCGCGGCTGGCCGAGCTGCAGGTCACGGCGGGCCAGGGGCAGGCAACCCAGGGTCGTCAGGCTCTCGGCGAGCTCGCTCTCGCCGCCCTGCAGCAGCAGCACGTCCCCCGGACGGAAGCGGATCTCGCGCAGGCGCTGCTTGAGGCGCCCGCCGTCCCGAGCCACCGCCACCAGGTGCAGGCCGAACTGGTTGTGGAGACGCAGCTGGGTCACGGTGCGGTTGACCATCATGGAGTCGTTGCGCACTACCGCCTCCATCAGCTGCAGTCCCTCGGTGTCCACGCCGCGCTTCTCTTCCTTGTTCTTTTTTCGTTCGCCCTTCCCTGTTGCCTTCTTCTCGGCCGGATCCCGGGTTGCGTCCTCACGATGTCCCTCCGCCTCGCTGCCCGCCTCCTCCTGCTCTTCCTGCGGCTCCTCCTCGGCGTCCTGGCCCAGGCTCAGACCGGCCTTCTCCTCCAGCAGCTTCATCTCCTCGGGGCCGGCCTCCATCAGCAGGATATCGCCCTCCCGGAGGGTGCCGAAGAAGGCGTGGCCGGCCCGGCGCCTGTCGTCGCGCACCACGGCCAGCACCGGGATGGTCTCCTCCAGCTCCTGCTGCAGCTCGCGCAGGCTCAGGCCGTTGGCCCTGGAGTCCTCGTCGACGCGCAGCTCCACCAGGTAGTGGGCGGTGTCGAACATCGCATCCAGAGAGGCCTTGCCGGCCCGCTGGGGGACCAGCCGCCAGCCGATCAGCAGGATGAAGGCGAGCCCCGCCAGGGCCACCGTGGCCCCCACCGGCGTGAAGCTGAACAGCCCGAAGCCCTCGCCGGTGACGTCGCCGCGGTAGCTGGCGATGATGATGTTGGGTGGGGTGCCGATCAGGGTGGTAAGCCCGCCAAGCAGCGAGCCGAAGGCCAACGGCATCAGCAGCAGCGACGGCGAGGTGTCGTGTTCCCGGGCCAGGCGCATGGCCACCGGCAGCAGCAACGCCAGCGCCCCGACGTTGTTCATGAAGCCGGAGAGCACCACCACGGTACCGGTGAGCGCCGCCAGCTGCAGGAAGAGCCGTTCCCCCACCTTGAGCACCTGGTCGGCGATCACGTCCACCACGCCGGAGTGCTCGAAGGCGCGACTCAGCACCAGCACCGCGGCCACGGTGATTACCGCCGGGTGGCCGAAGCCCAGGAAGGCCTCGTCGCCGGGCACCAGGCCCAGCATCACCGAGCCGAGCAGCGCGGCCAGCGCCACCAGGTCATAGCGGAAGCGGCCCCAGACGAAGGCGGCCAGGGTCGCGCCGAGCACGAGGAAGACCAGGGTGCTGTCGGCCATCGGTTCACCCCTTTGTGAGATCGGGTCTCTCCAGCATCGCCAGGCGGCCCCGTATTACACAAGTGTTTTCTTCTGAAATGCGCGCGCCCGGCCGAGGCCGGGCGCGATGGACAGCTAAGTCATTCCTTAACGAGAAGACCCGCCGTATGCTGCGAGAGGCGCCGGGGAAAGGACGTAGAGGGGGTCCTATGCCAGGGATGGCATCGGTAGCGTACAGGGAGGTATTCACAGCGCCCCCTCGTAGGCCTTTCGCCGGAACAGCCTCGAGCAAAGTGGCTACTTTGCCATCTTCTCCAGCATGGCGTTGACCGCCTCCAGGTGCTCGGGCTCGTTGTGGCACACGCCCTGGAAGACCGCGCAAAGGTCGAGGAAGTCCTTGAGCTCGGTGCGCTGCGCCATCTTCATCAGCCGCTTGGTGAGGCGTGTCGCCTTGGGCGGCTGGGCGGCGATGCGAGTGGCGAGCTCGCCCACCCTCTCCATCAGCGCCTCGGGATCACACACCTCCAGCACGATGCCGTACTCCCTGGCCTCCTCGGCATCGATCACCCGCCCGGAGAGGGTCAGCTCGAAGGCGCGCTGGTAGCCGATCAGGCGCTGCATGAACCAGGCACCGCCGTCGCCGGGGATGATGCCAAGGTTGAGGAAGGTCTCGCCGAACTTGGCCTTGCGCGAGGCGATGCGGATATCCGCCATGTTGGCCAGGTCGAAGCCGGCACCGATGGCGGGGCCGTTGACGGCGGCGATGATCGGCACCTCCACCTCGGCGAGCGCCAGCGGGATGCGCTGGATGCCGCGGCGGTAGCGCGCCGAGACCTCGGCGACGTCGCCGGCGAAGTCGCCGCCGCGATTGGCCATGTCCTTGACGTTGCCGCCGGCGGAGAAGGCGCTGCCCGCGCCGGTGATCACCAGCACCGAGACGTCGTCACAGGCGTTGACCCACTGGGCCACGGCGATGATGTCGTCCACCAGGGCGGTGCCGGTCAGGGCGTTGCGCACATCGTGGCGGTCCAGGGTGAGGGTGGCGACCCGCCCCTCCAGGGAGAGGCGGGCATCGGTCAGTTGCGGCTGCTGGCTCATGCGTCGGCATCCTTGTCGGTTGTCTCGCTGTCACGCTCGACGATAACTCGGGCATCCACCACCGCATAGCCATCGGCGTTGACGATCACCGGGTTGAGGTCGAGCTCGGAGAGCGCCGGGTAGGCCTCGACGATGCGCGAGACCTTGATCAGCAGGTCGACCAGCGCCGCCTTGTCCACCGGCTTCTCGCCGCGTACCCCGCCGAGGATCTTCTTGGCCTTGATCTGCTCCACCATGGACTCGGCATCCTGGCGGCTGAGCGGGATCGAGCGGAAGGCCACGTCCTCGAGGATCTCGACGAAGATGCCGCCGAGGCCGAACATCAGCACCGGGCCGAAGATCGGGTCGCGGATTACCCCGAGAATCACCTCGACGCCCTTCTTCGCCATGGGGGTGACCAGCACCCCCTCGATCTCGGCGCTGGCGTCGTAGGCGCGGCAGGAGGCGAGGATCGCCTCGCGGGCCTCGTGCATGGCGGCCTCGCCCACCAGGTTGAGCCTCACGCCACCGGCGTCGGACTTGTGGAGGATATCCTTGGAGACCACCTTCATGGCCAGCGGCGTCTCGCCGAACCGACCGGCGGCGTCGGTCAGCTCCTGCTCGCTCCTTACCACCAGCTCCAGCGGCACCTCGATGCCGTGCTCGCGCAGCAGCCGCTTGGCCTCGTACTCGAAGAGGTCGCGCCCCTCGGCCCGGGCCGCATGGAACATGGCGGTCAGCTCAGGACGTGGTTCGACGCTCTGCTCGCGGCTCTGGCCCCGGGCCTGTGCCAGGTACTGGCCACGCTCGCCCAGCGCCGAGAGCACTCGCACGGCATGCTCGATGGAGGCGTAGACCGGCAGCCCCGCCTCGTGAAGGCGGCGCAGCGCCGGCGGCTTGACCGGCGTATAGAGGCTGTAGATCACCAGCGGCTTCTCGGTGGCCTTGGAGAGGTCCACCATCGCCTCGGCGCCGCGCATCTCGTCGCCCAGCAGCGACTCGGCGAAGCGCAGGCTGTAGCCACCGAACATGCCCACCAGGAAGACGCTGTCGACGTTGTCGTCGGCGGCGACGATCTCCATGCAGGTGGCCAGCAGCGAGGGGTTGGCGTCGGTGGAGCCGGCCACGTCCACCGGGTTGACGGTGGAGGCCTGGGGGAAGAGCACCTCGCGCAGCTTCGCCCGGGTCGCCTCGGAGAGTTCGGCGAGCTCGAGCCCGGCCTCGGAGAGGCGGTCGGAGGCGATGGTGGCCTGGCCGCCGCCGTCGGAGATCACCGCTACCCGCTTGCCGCGCGCCTTCTGCAACAGCCCCAGCCCCTCGGCCACCGGCAGGATCTCGTCGGACTGGTGCACCACGCTCACCCCGGACTGCTTGAGCAGGTCCACGGTCATGGCGTAGCTGCCGGCCAGCGCCCCGGTATGCGAGCTGGCGGCCTTCTGGCCCGCCGCGGTGGAGCCGGACTTGTAGACCACCACCGGCTTCATGGCGGCGACCTCGCGGGCCACCTCCAGGAACTTGCGCCCGTCGCGGAAGCCCTCCACGTAGAGGGTGGCGACACGGGTGTGGTGGTCCTCGCCGAGGTAGCGCAGGTAGTCGTTGAAGCCGATGTCGCTCTGGTTGCCGGGGCCGACGTAGGTGGAGAAGCCCACCTGGCCGTTGTGCTGCGCCTCCAGCGCCAGCGACAGCAGCATGTTGCCGGACTGGGAGATGATGCCGACATCGCCCGGCTTGACGTTGTCCAGCGACAGCAGGTTGACCCTGTGGTGCAGGTTGAAGATGCCCGAGGTGTTGGGGCCGATGATGCGTACGCCGTGGGCGCGGGCCTTCTCCATCATCTCGCGCTCCAGCGCCGCGCCCTCCTCGCCGGTCTCGGCGAACCCGCTGGCCAGGATCACTGCGCCCTTGATGCCGCGCCGCCCACACTCGGCGATCAACCCCGGCACCGTGGCTGCCGGGGTGCAGAGCAGCGCCAGCTCCGGGTTGCCGGGGATGGCGGTGACCGAGGGCCACGCCTTGACCCCGAGGATCATGTCGGCCTTGGGATTGACCGGGTAGATCTCGCCCCGGTAGCCGTCCTTGATCAGGCCGACCATGGCCTTGTAGCCACGCTTGGTGGGGTCGGCGGAGGCGCCCACCACGGCGATGCCGGAGGGCGCCAGGATGTCATGCAGCGGGCTGCGGGTCGGGAGGTGTCCTTCGATGGGATTCATGTGCTGGCTGACCTTGGCCTCATGGCCGATGGAGAGTGGTCGAAGCCCGGCCACCGCCGGGCGGAAAAGTGTCCAGGGAGGGCGGGGCTCAGCGGCCCTCGAAGCGCGGCGCGCGCTTCTCGGCGAAGGCGTCCACGCCCTCCTGCCAGTCGCGGGTGGTGCCGACGAACATCATGCCCTCGAGCTCGGCGGTGAGGCAGGCGTCCAGGGTGCGCTCGCCGGACAGGGTCAGCTGCTCCTTGGCGAGCGCCATGGAAAAGGGCGCCTTGGCGGCCACCTGCTCGGCGAAGGCGAGGACCGAGGCGAAGAAGTCGGCATCGGGATAGTGGCGGTTGGCCAGGCCGATGCGCACCGCCTCGGCGCCGTCGATGCGCTCGCCCAGGAACACCAGCTCGCGGGCCTTGGCCAGGCCCACCAGGCGTGGCAGCAGCCAGGTGACGCCGCCGCCCAGGAAGTTGCCGATGGAGACCTCGGGCAGGCCGAGCTGGGCGCTGTCGGCCATCAGCAGGAAGTCGGCGGCGATGGCGATCTCGGCACCGGCGCCCAGGGCGTAGCCGTTCACCGCGGCGATCACCGGGGTCTGCATCTCCATCAGGCGCTTGCAGACGAGCTGCTCGCCCTGCAGGTACTGGCGGCGATCGAAGGCGGTGCGCCCCGCCTTGTGCTCCTTGAGGTCGGCGCCCACGCAGAAGGCGCGCCCCTCGCCGGTGATCACCACGACACGCACCTCGGGATCCTGCTCGGCCGCCGTCAGGGCGTCGCCCAGCTCGTCGTAGAGCCCCTGGGTCACGGCGTTGAGTCGATGGGGGCGGTTGAGGCGAATCTCCTGCACCTGGCCGTGACGGCGCAGGATGAGGGTTTCGGGGTCTGACGAGGCGGCATGGCTCATGGTGGCGAAGGCGCTCCGGCGTGGTGAGGATGAATGACACGACGATCGATAACGGGCGGCGGACCTTGCCGCCACTGAAAACAAACGTGTCATTATTGGAAAATTTCCAACACGCTTGTTTTGCCGGCATGCTAGCCAAGGGTCGTACCGTAGTCAATACGTCCGTGCCGATAAAAACGCCCAGGGGGAACAGATGTTTCACTCAAGGGTCGGTTCGATCGGTTACAATGCGCGCCCCGATCCGTCCCTCACCACCCCAGGAGACCGCCCGTGCTGGAATCCGACCCGGCTCCCTTGGACACCGGCCCGAACCGCCTGGATGCGGTGAACCGCGAGCTCGCCGAGGCCTACCCGGAGCTCAGCCCGCAGCTCAAGCTGGCCGCGGGCTATGTGCTGGAGCACCCGGTGGAGATCGCCTTCCAGTCGATCCGCAAGTCGGCGGCCGCCGCCGAGGTCACCGCCTCGACCCTGGTGCGCCTGGCCAAGCGGCTGGGCTTCGACAGCTACGAGCAGTTCCGTGAAGTGTTCCAGTCGGCGGTGCAGGCCGGCCCGGTGGAGCTCTCGGGGCGCGCCAGCCAGCTGCGCACCCTGGCCAGCCAGACCGATGACCAGGTGTTCCTCGATGTCGGCGACGCCGCCTTCGACAACATCGGCCGGCTGTTCACCGCCGACAACCAGGCACGCGTACGCGATGCCGCCCGCCTGCTGCTGCAGGCCGGCAGGATCGCCGTGGTGGGGTTCCGGGACACCTTCGCCTGCGCCTACCACTTCGCCTATGTGGGGCGCATCGCCATGCCCAATATCCAGCTGATCCGCGGCCAGGAGGGGGGGCTGCTCACCGAGCTTGCGCCCTATGGCGAGGGCGACGTGGTGGTGGTGTTCGGCTTCGAGCCCTACTGCGCGGAGACCATGCGCGCGCTCGAGATCACCCGGGCCGCGGGGGTCAGCGCCATCGTCATCACCGACACCCTGCGCTCGCCGCTGGTGCCGGGGGCCACCCTGACCTTCCCGGTGGCCAACGCCACCCCGCACTTCTTCCCGTCGATCCTCTCCGCCATCACCCTGGTGGAGACCCTGCTCGCCGAGTGCGTGGCCTTCGGCCCGGATGCGCTGGTGGACAACGTGGCGAGCTTCGAGTCGCGGATGCGGGCGATGGGCGCCTATGTGGAGAACGGATAAGCCACAAGGGGTTTCCTTGCGGCTTGATCCTTGTGCCTTGGAGCGGTTTCAGGGCAACAGGATGGTGGAGCCGGTGGTCTGACGGCCCTGCAGGGCGTCCTGGGCCTTGCCGGCCTCGGCCAGCGGGTAGCGACTTGAGATATCCACCGTCACCTTGCCGCTCTCGAGCATCTCGAAGAGCTCGGCGGCCATCGCCTCCAGGCGCTCGCGGGTGTCGGCGTAGCCGTTGAGGCTGGGACGCGTGGTGAACAGCGAGCCCTTCTGGTTGAGGATGCCCAGGTTGACCCCCTCCACGGCGCCTGAGGCGTTGCCGAAGCTGACCATCAACGAGCGCGGCTTGAGGCAGTCCAGCGAGGTCTCCCAGGTGTCCTTGCCCACCGAGTCGTAGACGACATCGCACATGGCACCGTCGGTCAGCTCGCGCACCCGCTCGACCACGTCCTCCTTCGTGTAGTCGATGGTCGCCCAGGCGCCGTTCTTCTCGGCCAGCGCCGCCTTCTCCGGGGAGCTGACGGTACCGATCAGCCTGACGCCAAGTGCCCTGGCCCACTGGCACGCGATGGAGCCGACCCCGCCGGCGGCGGCGTGCCAGAGGATGGTCTCGCCGGCCTCGAGGCGGTGGGTCTGGCGCATCAGGTACTGCACGGTGAGACCCTTGAGCATGCTCGCCGCGGCGGTCTCGAAGTCGATCCCCTCGGGCAGCACCACCACCTTGGCGGCGGGCAAAGTATGCAGCTCGGCGTAGGCCCCCAGCGGGCCCTGGGCATAGGCGACGCGATCGCCCGGCTTGAGGTGGGTCACCCCCTCGCCCACGGCATCGACCACGCCGGCCCCCTCGGTGCCCAGCCCCGAGGGCAGCGACGGCGCCGGGTAGAGGCCGGTGCGGAAGTAGATGTCGATGAAGTTGAGGCCGACGGCGCGGTTGGCGACCCTAACCTCGCCGGGCCCCGGCTCCGCCGGCGTGACGTCGACGAGTTCGAGGACCTCGGAGCCGCCGGTACGGGCAAACTGGATGCGCTTGGCCATGAAGGGTGTTTCCTTGTGCTGCCTGCTGGATGGACCCTCCAGTCAAGCGCCATGGCCCGGCAGGGTCAAGTCATGCCAATGTCAGAGCGTGGTGGGAAAGGCTTCCAGGCCACGCAGGAAGCGCGCCTTGTAGTCGTCGAACTGCTCGCGGTCCTGCTTGAAGGAGTGGATCACCGCCGCCTCGTCGAAGGTCAGCGTCCGCGGCAGGTCGTCCAGGGAGCCGGCCGGATGGCGAGGGCCCAACCCGATGCGCACACCGGCCTTGCCGTCCAGCCAGCGCGAGATCCCCGCCGCGCGAAAGCGTGCCTCCTGCTCGGCGTCCCGGGCATCGACGCGCAGCGGGGCCTTGCGGGCCAGCTCGGCCACCAGCCGCTCGGCCGGCCGCACCACGCCCTGCCGCTCCTGCTCCAGCTCGGCCAGCAGCATCACGGTCATGCCGCTGCCCAGCTCATCCAGCACCAGCAGCGCCAGGGCCACCGGGCGCGAGTGGTCATCCACCAGCGCCAGCACCCGGGCCGCCTCCTGCTCGATCAGCACCCCCTGGGTGCCGGCGAAGGTCGCCAGCGGGCGCAGCCCCGCCTCATAGCCATAGGCCTCGGCGCATAGCCGGGCCAGGCAGGCCTCGCGCTGACGGGGGTTCTTGATATGCACGACTCTCATCTCGGTCTCCACGCGGCGCCGATGGCGCCATCGCCAGGGTCGAAAAAACGCGCAGCCTACCATATCCAGGACGCGGCGGAGGGCGATAGGCTAGGAGCCTGTCGGGCTTAACACTGATCTACTGCGAGATCCGGTCTTTCGGCCAATTTCATCGATCTGATTCGTTAAATAGCACGCTATTCGCCTCATCAGATCGATAAACTTGTCTCGAAATCCGAATCTCTCGTTACGATCGGTCAAACCCGACAGGCTCCTAGCGGCAGGTTCGCCGCCGGTGACGCCCCCCGCTGACAAGGAAGACGGCCCATGCCCCACCCCGACATCGCCCTCCCCCGCCTCCTCGCTCATCGCGGCCTGTCTGCCCATGCCCCGGAGAACACCCTGGCCGCGGTGCGCGCCGCCCACGACGCCGGCTGCGACTGGGTCGAGCTCGACGTCCAGCTGCTGGGCGACGGCACCCCGGTGATCTGGCACGACGCCACGGTACTGCGCTGCTCGGATGGCCGCGGCCGGCTGGCCGAGCTCGACCTGCCGGCCGCCCGCCGCCTCGACGTGGGCGCCTGGTTCGGTGATGCCTTCCGCGGCGAGCGCATCGCCACCCTGGCCGAGATGCTGGCGCTGATCGCCGAACTCGGCATGGGCCTCAACCTCGAGCTCAAGGTCAACCGCGGGCGCAGTGCCGCCGCCCTGGTGGAATCGGCGCTGCCCAAGGCGCTGGACGCCCTGCCCCCGGAGCGGCTGATCGTCTCCTCCTTCGACGACGACGCCCTGGCCTGCGCCCGGGAGATCGCCCCGCCCTCGCGCCTGGCGCTGGGCGTGCTCTTCGAGGGGATGACCCGCGACTGGCGCGCCCGCTGTGAGGCGGTGTCCGCCTTCGGCGTGCACGCCGACTGGCGCCGCCTCAGCCGGCGCGGCGCCGCCGCGGTCAAGGCCGAGGGCTACGCCCTGCTCTGCTACACCCCCAACGACCCGGCGGCCTTCGCCAACCGCTGGGGCTGGGGCGTGGATGCCGCCATCAGCGACGACCCGACGTGCTACACCGGCCACCTGCCCTGAGCCGGCGCCCTTGCCCTGCACCACCACGACGACGGGCCGCCCGAGGGCGGCCCGTCATGGCACCGACGGTGCGAGGGGAGAGGGCTCAGCGGGTCGCCGCTTCCGGCTCGGCCTCCACCGCCATGTCGTCCTCGACATGGATCGGCTCCTGCTCCTCCGCCTCCCGGGCCCCTCGCTGGCGGTGCTCGATCATGAAGTAGAGCACCAGCCCCACGCCCAGGCCCCAGGCGGCACCGTGGGTGGCCAACACCACGCCCATGATGCCGGCCACGCCCATGGCGGTGGCGTTCCGGATCTGCTCCACCGCCACGGCGATGCACAGGTAGCCGGTGATCAGCAGGGTGATGGAGAGCGCGATGGGCAGCACCGGCCGGAACAGGGTGATCAGCGGCAGCATGAACAGCGCCAGGAAGCCGACGATCCAGAACACCGAGGCGCCGCCGTAGATGGAGTCCATCGCCTTGCGGCCGTAGCGGTAGCGCTCGGCCACGGTGGCCATGGCCCCGGTGAACAGCGGGCCGGCCAGCCCCGGATAGGGTGCCAGCAGGGAGTGCATCAGGTTGCGCAGGCCGGTGATCAGGTGCACGCGGTCGACGTTGACCTCGATCCGCTCGTCGGGGCGCAGGTGGTCGACGCGCTTGATCAGACTCTGGCCGACGATGATATCGCCGAAGGCGATGATGTACGCGATGATCGCCGTGGGCACGGCGGCCAGCAGCAGCTCGACGCCGGGCAGCCCCACCGAGAACGGCAGGTAGGCCCAGATGCCGGCGAAGTCCGGCAGCGCCACGCCCCATTCGATGCTGGGCAGCGGGTACTCGCCGACGCCCCAGCCGATGCCCATGGTCACCAGCATGCCCGGCACCATGCCGTAGGCGGCGATGTTGCGCGCCCAGCGATGCTTCTCGGTGAGGTCACGGAAGGAGAGCGAGAACAGCACGTAGAGGGTCACCAGGCCGCCGATGCCCAGCGAGATCGGCGTGCTGTAGAGCCGCCCGCCCTCGCTGATCTCGCCGCTGATGGCGGCGATGCCGGCCCCCAGCAGGATGCCCGCCTTGATCGAGTCCGGCACGTTGTTGACCAGCTTCGAGCCCAGCCGGGTCACCGCCATGAACAGGAAGATCGCCGTCACCACCAGCTGCAGCGCCACCATGGCGCGGATCGCCTCCGGGCCCGG
The DNA here is from genome assembly GCF_900104135.1 of Halomonas shengliensis. Taxonomy (GTDB): domain Bacteria; phylum Pseudomonadota; class Gammaproteobacteria; order Pseudomonadales; family Halomonadaceae; genus Halomonas; species Halomonas shengliensis. Next base: position 70,680 of record NZ_FNIV01000014.1, read on the forward strand.
CGCGAAGTCGCCCAGGAACAGCAGCACCACCGGGATCGCCGGGGTGATCCAGCCGGCGATGAAGGGCACGCCGAGCAGCGGTGGCAGCATGAAGCCCACCCCGCAGACCACCACGAAGGCCAGCGCCACCTCGTAGGGCACGCCGAGGTACTGCTCGAGCAGCGGGATCATGCCCATGGCGATCACGAACATCACCAGGGCCTGGATGGTCTCGGGGACCTCCCAGCGGAAGTGGATGAACGGCAGGCGGAGCTTGAAGGGGCCCAGCGGCCAGTAGGGGTGTTCCTCACCGTGTTGGCGTTTCAGCAGCACGTCATGTCCTCATCGTTTCTGGTTATTCACCTGGGGTTCCTCGCATCGTTGTTGTTATGCCCCGAGGTTTTACGTGCATGCTGCAGCTGCGAACATTCGACTTTGGGTCAGCGCCAGGCGTCGCGACGCCGCGGACATTGTCGACAGGGAGAGCGGTTCTGGCCGGTTTGGCGGCGATTATCGGCGCGTTAGACGCAGATAGGCGCCGTTACTGTCGACAGTAACGGCGCCTATCTCTTGGATGACGTTGACGTAAACTTTAGTCCAGCTAGCGCCTCGTCACCCCGTCTTCACCTTGCTGATCACCCACAGCAGGATCACCGCGCCAACCACGGCGCTGAACAGCGAACCGAGGAAGCCACCGGTGCCCATGCCGAGAATCTGCTGGAAGATGAAGCCGCCGATCACCGCGCCGACCACGCCGACGCCGATGTTGCCGAGGATGCCGAAGCCCCCGCCGCGCATGATATGGCCCGCGATCCAGCCGGCGAGCCCGCCGATGATAAGCCAGGCGATGATGCCCATGGTGCCTCCTTGTCGAGAGAGTGGTGAGTGATGACAACGCTAGAAGGAGGAGCCGGGCTGCGCCAGGAAGGCCAGCTCCTCCGGGGTGGAAACGCGGCCGAGGATGGCGTTGCGATGGGGATAGCGGCCGAAGCGCAGGATGATGTCACGATGGCGTCGCTCGAAGCGCAGGTTCTCCTCCAGGCCCGGCTGGTCGAAGAGGGTGAGCGCCTGGTCGTGGATCCGCCGAGACTCGCTGTGCATCCAGGGCATGTAGAGGAAGGCGCGACGCACCGGCGACAGCGCCGCGTCGGCGCCACGGGCCACCGCCTCCTGGGCCAGCCCCAGCGCCAGCGGGTCGGCCGCGAAGGCCGTCGGGGTGTCGCGGTGGACGTTGCGCGAGAACTGGTCAAGCACGATCACCTCGGCGAGCCGCCCCTCGGGGGTCTCGCGCCAGCCCCACAGCTCGGCGCGCCGCGCCGCCGCCAGGCAGGCACCGAAGCGCCCGGCGATCTCGTCGTCCAGCGCCCGGTCCTTGCGAAACCACTGGGCCGGCTCGAGCTCGTCGAACCAGAAGGCCAGCACCTGCTCCGGCGTCGTCATCGCATCTCCCTGTTCGCTGCCGCTGGGCCTGCTCTCCTGATACCATCCTCGCCGTGACACCACAAGCGAGGAGCCCGAGCGCATGAACCCCGACCCCGTCTGGTCGATGATCACCTATGTCTGCAACATCCTCGGCATGCTGATCTGCCTGGGGGGCCTGAGCCTGGCACACTACAGCCGCTACCGCTGGCCGGGACGGGTGCTGGCCGGCGCCGGCTTCCTGCTGGCTGCCTCGCCGACCCTCTACGGCCTTTTCCTAGGCAGCTGAGGAGTGCCCATGCGCCAGCCCCTCTCCCGGGAGCTCAAGGACCTGCTCGAGCGCGGCCGCGACCGCCAGCTGCGCCTGGCCGTGACCGGCCTCTCCCGCTCCGGCAAGACCGCCTTCCTCACCTCGCTGGTCAACCAGCTGCGCCATGCCGGCCTCGAGGCGCGCCTAGACCTGCTGCCGGCGGCCCGCGAGGGACGCCTGCTGGGCGCGCGGCGCGTCAACCAGCAGGACCTGGGGGTGCCGCGCTTCCCCTACGATCCGGCCATGGCGGCGCTGTCGGCGACACCGCCGCGCTGGCCCGAGCCCACCCGCGGCATCAGCGAACTGCGCCTGACGATCCGCTACCGCCCGGCCCGCCCCGGCTGGTTCGAGGGCGACAGCCGCCAGCTGACCCTGGACCTGTTCGACTACCCGGGCGAGTGGCTGCTCGACCTGCCGCTGCTGGCCCATGACTACCCCAGCTGGTGCCGTAGCCAGGCCTCCCTGGGCGGCGAGCAGCGCGCCGCCCACTTCGCCGACTGGCAGGCCGCGGTGGCCGGACTCGACCCCGCCGGCGAGGCCGACGAGGCACGCCTGGCCGAGATCGCCGAGCACTACGCCGCGGGGCTGCGCGGTGCCCGGGAGGCGGGCTTCGCCGACCTGCAGCCCGGACGCTTCCTGCTGCCCGGGGACCTCACCGGCGCCCCGGTGCTGCAGTTCTTCCCGCTCCCCGGGATCGCCGAGGCGGACCCCGAGGCGCTGGCCGCGCTGCCGGAGACCAGCAACTACGCCACCCTGGCGCGGCGCTTCCGCTACTACCAGCAGCACATCGTGCGCCCCTTCTACCGCGACCACTTCCGCCGCTTCGATCGCCAGATCGTGCTGGTGGACCTGCTCGGCGCTCTCAACGCCGGCCCCGAGCGCTTCCAGGACCTCGCCCGGGCCCTGGCCAACCTGATGCAGAGCTTCGACTATGGCCGGCGCAGCCTGCTCTCGCGGCTCTTCGCGCCGCGCATCGACCGCCTGGCCATCGCCGCCACCAAGGCCGACCACGTCACCCCGGAGCAGCATCCGCGCCTGGTGGCGCTGCTCGAGGCGCTGCTGGCCGAGCCGCTCAAGGACCTGCGTTTCGCCGACGTGCCGGTGCGCGCCCTGTCGGTGGCGGCGATCCGCGCAAGCGAGGCGCGCGAGGTGGAACATCACGGGCGGCGCACCCCGGCGCTGCGCGGCACCGGGCTGGACGGCGAGCCGCTGCTGCTGTTCCCCGGCGAGGTGCCGGAGCGGCTCCCCGACGACGCCTTCTGGGCCCGTCAGGGCTTCGCCTTCCCCGCCTTTCGCCCGCTGCCCCTGGAGGGCGGCGCGCTGCCCCATATCCGCATGGATGCCGCCCTCGACTGGCTGATCGGAGACAAGCTGCAATGAGCCACCCCCAGGATCCCCGCCCGGGCCAGCGCTTCGCCCCCGAGGCGCCGCCGACCGAGGCCCCGGGGGCCGACCCGCGCCCGGCCGAGGCCTTCGCCCACGACCGGGAGAGCCAGGCGCTGGTGGCCGGCGACACGGCGAGCGAGGCGGGGCCAACACCCGACCTGGGACGGCCGCGCCGCCGTCGCTGGGGACTGCTACTGCTGCTCGCCGCCACCCTGGGCCTGGGCGTCGTGGAGGCCGGCCTCACCCTGGTCAGCGCGGGCCTCGGCGGCGACTGGCTGGCTGGCGCCTGGAGCCTGGTGCTGCTGCTGGCCCTGGGCCTCGGCGGCTCGGCGCTGGCGAGCGAGCTGTGGCGCCTGCGTCGCCTGCGCCGCCACGACCGGCTGCGCGAGCGGCTGACCGCCCTGCCCGCGGCCTCCCGCGGCGAGGCCGATGCCACCGCCCAGGCGCTGCGCCGCGCCCTGGCGCTGCACGACGACCATCCCCACTGGCAGGCCTTCCTGGCTGCCCGCCAGCCCCACCACGGCGGCGCCGAGCTGCTCGTCCTGCTCGACCACCACCTGCTGGCCCCCCGCGACCGCGAGGCACGCCGCCTGGTGTCGCGGATGTCCGGCGAGACCGCGGTGATGGTGGCGGTGAGCCCGCTGACCCTGGTGGACATGGCGCTGGTGGCCTGGCGCAGCCTGGCCATGGTGGACCGCCTGTGCCGGCTCTACGGCCTGGAGCTCGGCTATGCGGCGCGCCTGCGGCTGCTGCGCGAGGTGCTGCGCCAGATGGCCTTCGCCGGCGCCACCGAGATGACCGGCGATGCCGGCATGGAGCTGCTCTCCATGAACCTCGCCGGGCGCCTCTCCACCCGCGCCGCCCAGGGGCTGGGGATCGGCCTGACCAGCGCCCGCCTGGGCCTGCGTACCCAGCGCCTGACCCGGCCGCTGCCCTTCGCCGAGGGCCAGGCACCGCGCCTGGCCGACCTGCGCCGGGAGCTGTGGCAGCAGCTGCGCCGCCTGGAGGCGGAAGGCGAGCGGCGGCCTGATGCAGGTCAAGGTTGAGGCCACCGGGCGCCAGCCGGCATGACCTCGCCCGCGAAACCCGCTAGGCTCGAGGTATCCCCCTGCACGCCTCTTCCCATCCGCCACTAGGATCCCTGCCATGTTCACCTCCATCCTGGTACCCGTCGACGGCTCCGAACATGCCAGGAGGGCGCTGGCCGTGGCCTGCCAGCTGGCCCGCCAGGAGGACAGCACCCTACACCTGCTGCATATCCCCGAGACACTCGCCCACGAGACCACCCTGGTATGGGGCATCGGCGCCATCGCCATCGAGGCCAGCCGCGCGGAGCGCGAGGCGGCCGGCAAGCAGGTGATCGAGCGTGCCGCCGAGGCCGCCCGCGAGCAGGGCGCGGCCAGGGTCGAGACGATGATCGGCCAGGGCGACCCCGCGCGCACCATCCTCGGCGAGGCGCGCCGGCGCGGCGTCGACGCCATCGTCATGGGCAGCCGCGGGCTGAGCGACCTCAAGGGCTTCGTGGTGGGCAGCGTCTCCCACAAGGTGGCCCACGCCGCCGAGTGCAGCGTGATCACGGTGCGCTGAGCCACTCCGGCAGGCCTTCTGGCAGTCCCTGCGGCGGCGCCGGCCCGTGTCCCTGCCCCCCGTTCTCTTCCCAAGCCACTGATTCGCCATGGCCCACGCCGCGGCGTTTGGCGCCGCGCCCGCGAATCCGTATAGTGGCCCCCCTACCTCCCGCCAGACGTTCGTGATCATGCTGCAGAACAACGCCCTGCTTGCCCAGCTCAAGCAACAGATCCGCTCCACCACCCCTCGTGTCGAGGGCGTGATCAAGGCCACCGAGAAGGGCTTCGGCTTCCTCGAGACCGACGAGGGCGACTCCTACTTCGTGCCGCCCCCCGCCATGAAGCAGGTGCTGCACGGCGATCGCGTCGAGGCGGTGCTTCACGAGGAGGGCGACAAGAAGAGCGTCGAGCCCGACACCCTGATCGAGCCGGGCCTCGAGCGCTTCATCGCCCGGGTGCAGAAGCGCGAGGGACGCCTGGCGGTGGTGCCCGACCACCCCTCGATCCGCAATGTCCTCAAGGCGCGCATCAAGCGCAGCCTCGACGAGGCGAGCATCGGCGACGCCGACTGGGTGGTGGCGCGGCTGGTGCGCCACCCGCTCAAGCCCGACGACCGCGGCTTCTTCACCCAGATCGACGAGCTGGTGGCCAAGGCCGACGACCCGGCGGTGCCGTGGCGCGTGACCCTGGCCCGCCACGCCCTGGAGCAGGAGTGCCCCGATGCCGGCGACGACTGGCCGCTGCGCGACGAGGGCCTGACGCGCGAGGACCTCACCGCCGAGCCCTTCTTCACCATCGACGGCGAGAAGACCCGCGACATGGATGACGCCCTGCGCATCGTGCCGCGCGCCGAGGGGGGCTGGGAGCTGACGGTGGCCATCGCCGACCCCACCGCCTATGTCGAGGAGGGCCACGCCGCCGACCTCGAGGCGCGCACCCGCGCCTTCACCGTCTACCTGCCGGGCCAGAACGTCACCATGCTGCCCGAGCAGCTGGCCGATGACCTCTGCTCGCTGTGGGAGGGCAAGGAACGCCCGGTGCTGGCCTGCACCCTGGTGGTCGATGCCGACGGCAGCCTGGGCGATTACCGCTTCTTCGCCGCCACCGCGACCTCGAAGGCCAAGCTGGTCTACGACCGCGTCTCCGACTGGCTCGAGGGCCAGGGCGAGTGGGCGCCGGAGGCGGAGATCGGCGAGCAGCTCAAGGCGCTGCGTGACCTCACCGAGGCCCGTGCCGCCTGGCGCGCGAAGCATGCCCTGGTGTTCAAGGACCGCCCCGACTTCGTCTTCGACCTCGACGAGGCCGGCAACGTGCTGGATATCCGCACCGAGCATCGGCGCATCGCCAACCGCATGATCGAGGAGTCGATGATCGCGGCCAACGCCTGCTGCGCCCACCTGCTCGCCGAACACGTCGGCCACGGCATCTTCAACGTGCACCGCGCCTTCGAGGACGACAAGGCCGAGGCCGCCCAGGCGTTCCTGGCCAGCCAGGAGATCGAGGTGGAGCGCGAGGCCCTCACCGAGCTCTCGCGCTACCGGGAGCTCAAGCGCGAGCTCGAGGGGCGCGACGACGCCTGGCTCGACGCCCGCCTGCGTCGCTTCCAGGGCTTCACCAGCATGTCGGCCAAGCCCGGCCCCCACTTCGGCCTGGGCCTGCCCGCCTACGCCACCTGGACCTCGCCGATCCGCAAGTACGGCGACATGGTCAACCATCGCCTGATCAAGCGAGTGCTCAAGGGCGAGCAGGCGCCGGCCGAGGCGAGCCTGGCGCTCACCGAGCAGCTCACCGAGCGCCGTCGCCTCAACCGCATGGCCGAGCGCGACGTCAAGGACTGGCTCTACGTGCGCTACCTGAGCCCGGCCGCCGAGGCTCAGGAGGCCTTCGACGCCGAGATCATCGCCATCAACCGCGGCGGCATGCGGGTGCGCCTCACCGCCAACGGCGCCACTGCCTTCGTGCCGGCCCCGATGCTGCACAGCGACCGCGACAAGGTGGCCATCGACGACAAGGAGGGGCGCATCCAGGTGGAGAGCGAGGAGCGCTTCAAGCTGGGCGACCATATCCGCGTGGCGCTGATTGAGGCCCGCGAGGAGACCCGCTCGCTGGTGGCGCGCCCCGCGGAATAGGCTCGGTCCACCACAGCCCTCCCCCCTATCGCACGGCGGCCCTCGGGCCGCCGTGTCGCGTTTCGTCTCCGGTCCTGCCGCACTGTCGTCGAACTGTCGCACTCGCGCCCTAGCCTGAAGGGATCACCAGGCGTCAGGAGGCCGCGTGCATCTCGTCGATATCACCATGTTCCACGCCCCCGCCAGCGGCGGGGTACGCACCTATCTCGAGGCCAAGCATCGCCTGCTGGCCCGGCATCCCGACCTGCGCGCCAGCCTGCTGGTGCCCGGTGCCGAGGCCGGCTCCCTGGGCGATATCCACACACTGCCCGCCCCGCGGCTGCCGTTCGGTCAGGGGTATCGCTTCCCCCTGCGCCGGGCGCCCTGGCGCGACGCCCTGATCGCCATGGGGCCCGACCTGGTCGAGGCCGGCGACCCCTACGTGACCGCCTGGGCCGCCGTGGAGGCCGGCCAGCGCCTGGGGGTGCCCACGGTGGGCTTCTTCCACTCCGACCTGCCGCGGCTGATGGGCGATCGCTTCGGCGGTGGCGTGCGTCGGCGCCTGGAACGCTATGTCGGGGAGCTCTATGGCCGCTTCGACAGCGTCCTGGCGCCCTGCACCGCCATGGCCAGCCGGCTCGCCGACTGGGGCGTCGAGCGTGTCCGCGTGCAGCCCCTGGGCGTCGACCTGGAGCGCTTCCACCCCCGCCATCGGGACCCCGACCTGCGCCGCCGGCTGGGGCTCGGCGACGCGACCCGCCTGCTGGTGTTCGCCGGGCGACACTCCCCCGAGAAGCATATCGACGTGCTGCTGGCGGCCATGGCCCGCCTCGGCGCGGGCTATCACCTGCTGCTGATGGGGCCGGGCATGCCCGGCCGGGTGCCCGCCAACGTCAGCGTGGTGCCGCGCTACTGCCCTCCCGACGAGGTGGCCACCGCGCTCGCCAGCGCCGATGCCATGCTGCACGCCGGCACCCGGGAGACCTTTGGGCTGGTGGCTCAGGAGGCCATGGCCAGCGGCCTGCCGGTGGTGGCCGCCCGGGCCGGCGCCCTGGCGGAGTATGTGCCGCTGGGTGCCGGCATCCTCTGCCGGCCCCGGGATGCCGGTGACATGGCCCGCGCTACCCGCGAGCTGTTACTCAACGACCCCGACGCCATGGGGCGTCATGCCCGCCGCCATGTGGAGCGTCACTTCGCCTGGCCCCGGGTCATCGACGACCTGCTGGGCCACTATCGGCGGCTGTGCCAGGGCAGCCCGCATCAGGCGATCTCGCTGAATGGCTGACCCTCGCCGGCCGCTGCCACGTTGGCGGCCATGGCACGGCCTGACGATCGTGCTGGCGCTGCTGGCCCCTGTGCTGGTCACCGCCTGGCTGGGCGGTGCCGAGTCCCTGGCGGCGATCAGGCGCTTCCCTCCCGGCCTGCTGGGGCTGATGGTGCTGGTGGCCTTCACCTGCTGGAACCTCAACGCCGCCCGCCTGCGCCTGATGCTGGACGGCCGGGCCGGGTGGCTCGGCCAGCGTGGCGCCCTGGGCATCGAGCTGGCGTCCAAGTTCGCGCTGTGCGCCACGCCAGGCGGCAGCGGCGGCCCGGCCACCCTGCTGGTGCTGCTGGCCCGGCGCGGCTTGCCGCCCTCCAGGGGCGCCGCGGTCTTCCTGCTCGACCAGGGCTGCGACCTGCTGTTCTTCCTGTGCATGCTGACCGGGGTGGTGGCCTACTCCCTGCTGGGCGACACCGCGTGGCCCCACCGCTGGCTGGTCCAGCTGGCCCTCGTCGCGCTGGCCCTGGTGGCGTTCGCTGCCTGTCTGGCGATGGCCTGCCTGCCCCGTCTGCTGCGCTCTCCCGTCCAGCCGCCGGCATGCTGGCTGAGCGGCAGGCGACGCCGCTGGCTGGCACGCCGACTGCTGGTCTGTCGGCAGGCGATCCTGACGACCCTGCGGCTGCCCCCCACCACACTGCTGGCGGTATTGATGCTGACCAGCGCCCATTGGCTGTTGCGCTATAGCCTGCTCTACCTGGCGGTGCTGGGCGTGGGCGGCAGCATCGACTGGCTATGGATCTTCCTGACCCAGATGCTGGCGATGGCCGCGAGCCAGTTCAGCTTCCTGCCTGGAGGCGCCGGGGCCGCCGAGCTGGGTGTCGGCGGGCTGCTGCTGCCGATGCTGGGAGCCGAGCAGGCCGCCGCCGCCGTGCTGGTGTGGCGCCTGGCCTCCTACCACCTCTACCTGGCCGCCGGTGCGCCGCTGTTCCTCGTCCAGGCCACCCGCTGGCTGGCGCGCTCGCCGGCTGACTGACGGCCTTGCTGCCAAGAGGTCGCGCGAAGGTAGCGGCATGGAGACGAGGCACGGCTTGCCCGCCCCTCGCCTCCTCAACCGCAGCGGGCGAGGCTGGCCTCCCGGTAGCGCGCCAGGGCGGCCTCCATGTCGGCCTCGAGGCCCGCGATGCGGGCATCATGGGCGGGGTGGGTGGAGAGGAACGCCGGCGGCTGGCCCTCGCCGGCGGCGGCCATGTTGCGCCACAGCGCGACGCTCTCGCGGGGATCGAAGCCTGCCTCGGCCATGATGGCCAGGCCCATGGCATCGGCCTCCTCCTCGTGGGCGCGGCTGAAGGGCAAGGCGATGCCCAGATGCGCCCCCAGGCCCAGCGCCCGCATCAGGGTGTCGCCGGCCAGGTCGCCCTCGCTGAACAGCCCCACCACTAGCAGCACCGCGCGGATGCCGAGACGCTGGGTGAGGCGCTCGTTGCCGTGCTCGGCCAGCACATGGGCGACCTCGTGGCCGAGCACCGCCGCCAGCTGGGCGGGGGACTCGGCCACCCGCAGCAGCCCGCTGTGCACGCCGATGCGCCCACCGGGCAGGGCGAAGGCGTTGGGGCTGGGGTCCTCGAACAGCACCACCTCCCAGGCAGCGGGCAGGCTGACACCGGGGTAGACCGCGCCCGCGGCGGCAGCCACCTCGCGGCTGACGCACTGCACCAGGGCGTTGGCCGGGGAGCCGGTCACCTCGGGGCGCCGGCGGCGCATCTCCGCGAAGCTCTGCTCGCCCATCTCGGCCAGCATCCCGTCGGGCACCAGCGCCAGCCGCGAGCGCCCGGTGGGCGTCTCACTGCAGCCGGCGAGCAGCAGCGCGACGCCCACCAGCATCCAGACAAACCGTGTCATGTGCTTCTCTCCCCTCCCTCGGCGTCCTGTCGCGATGGCATCGACGAGAAAGGGCGCCCGAAGGCGCCCTTTCGACATCGCTTGCGAAGCGCTCGGCTTACCAGCCGGTCACTTCCTTCAGGGCGCTGCCGATCTCGGCCAGGGAGCGCACGGTCTTGACGCCCGCGGCCTCCAGGGCAGCGAACTTGTCGTCCGCGGTGCCCTTGCCACCGGCGATGATGGCGCCGGCGTGGCCCATGCGCTTGCCGGGAGGGGCGGTGACGCCGGCGATGTAGGAGACCACCGGCTTGGAGACGTTGGCCTTGATGTAGGCGGCCGCCTCTTCCTCGGCGGTGCCGCCGATCTCGCCGATCATCACGATCGCCTCGGTGGCCGGGTCCTTCTCGAACATCTCGAGGATGTCGATGAAGTTGGAGCCCGGGATCGGGTCGCCGCCGATGCCCACGCAGGTGGACTGGCCGAAGCCGTAGTCGGTGGTCTGCTTGACCGCCTCGTAGGTCAGGGTGCCGGAGCGCGACACGATGCCGACCTTGCCGGGCTTGTGGATATGGCCCGGCATGATGCCGATCTTGGTCTCGCCGGGGGTGATCACGCCCGGGCAGTTGGGACCGATCAGGCGCACGCCCAGCTCGTCACACTTGACCTTGACGTCGAGCATGTCGAGGGTCGGGATGCCCTCGGTGATGCACACGATCAGCTTGATGCCGGCGTTGGCGGCCTCGAGGATGGAGTCCTTGCAGAACGGGGCCGGCACGTAGATCACGCTGGCCTCGGCGCCGGTCTTCTCCACGGCTTCCTTGACGGTGTTGAACACCGGCAGGCCGAGGTGCTCCTGGCCGCCCTTGCCCGGGGTCACGCCGCCGACCATCTGGGTGCCGTAGGCGATCGCCTGTTCGGAGTGGAAGGTCCCCTGGCCACCGGTGAAGCCCTGGCAGATGACCTTGGTGTTCTTGTCGATCAGGATGCTCATTACTTGCCCTCCGCTGCCTTGACTACCTGCTGAGCCGCGTCGGTGAGGCTCTCGGCAGCGATGATGTTGAGTCCGCTGGATGCCAGCTTCTCGGCGCCCAGCTCGGCGTTGGTGCCTTCCAGGCGCACCACGACCGGCACGTTGACGCCGACCTGCTCGACGGCACCGATGATGCCCTCGGCGATCATGTCGCAGCGCACGATGCCGCCGAAGATGTTGACCAGCACCGCCTTGACGTTGTAGTCGGAGAGGATCAGCTTGAACGCCTCGGCCACGCGCTCCTTGGTGGCGCCGCCGCCGACGTCAAGGAAGTTGGCCGGCTTGCCGCCGTGCAGGTTGACGATGTCCATGGTGCCCATGGCCAGGCCGGCGCCGTTGACCATGCAGCCGATGTTGCCGTCGAGGGCCACGTAGTTGAGCTCCCACGCCGCCGCCTCGGCCTCGCGCTCGTCCTCCTGGGAGGGGTCGCGCATCGCCTGCAGGTCCGGGTGGCGATAGAGGGCGTTGCCGTCGAGGTTGATCTTGGCGTCGAGGCAGTGGAGGTTGCCCTCGTCGGTGATCACCAGCGGGTTGATCTCGAGCAGCGCCAGGTCCTTGTCGTGGAACAGCTTGGAGAGGCCCAGGAAGATCTTGGTGAACTGCTTGACCTGGTCACCCTTGAGGCCCAGGGCGAAGGCCAGCTCGCGCGCCTGGTAGGGCTGCGCGCCCACCAGCGGGTCGATCTCGGCCTTGAGGATCTTCTCGGGGGTCTCCTCGGCGACCTTCTCGATCTCGACGCCACCCTCGGTGGAGGCCATGAACACCACGCGGCGGGTGCCGCGATCGACCACGGCGCCAAGGTAGAGCTCGTTGGCGATATCGGTGCAGGTCTCGACCAGGATCTTGGAGACCGGCTGACCGTGCTCGTCGGTCTGGAAGGTCACCAGGTTCTTGCCCAGCCACTGCTCGGCGAAGGCCTTGGCCTCTTCCGGGCTCTTGATCAGCTTGACGCCGCCCGCCTTGCCGCGACCGCCGGCGTGGACCTGGGCCTTGACCACCCACATGTCGCCGCCGATCTTCTTGCAGGCTTCCGCGGCTTCCTCGGGGGTATCCACGGCGAAGCCCTTGGACACCGGCAGACCATAGTCGGCAAACAGCTGTTTGCTCTGATACTCGTGAAGGTTCATCGATTCATGCCATTGGTTGCATGTGACTCGAACGGCGCCCTGCATGGCCGCGCGGGCCGAGGGTGCGGGGCACCACCGTCCCCTCCGATGCATGGCCGGAAGGGGCGCGCCGCCGGCTGACGGCGGCGCTCGTTGTGCGGCTTACTTGCGCTTCTTGCGATTGGCCATGTGGATGGCGTGGCCCTCCACGGCGAGCGCCGCCTCGTGGACCGCCTCCGACATGGTCGGGTGGGCATAGCAGGTCAGCGCCAGGTCCTCGGCGCTGGAGCCGAACTCCAGCGCGATGACGCCCTGGGCGATCATCTCGCCGGCGTGCTGGCCGACGATGTGCATGCCCAGCACGCGGTCGGTCTCGGCGTCGGCGATGATCTTGGCCTGGCCCTCGGTGGCATTGTTGGCCATGGCACGGCCGCTGGCCGCGAACGGGAAGCTGCCGGTCTTGACCTCGATGCCCTTGTGCTTGGCGTCCTGCTCGGTCATGCCGACCCAGGCCACCTCGGGGAAGGTGTAGATGACGTTGGGGATGGCGTCGTAGTTCATCTCGGCCTTGTGGCCGGCGATGATGTCGGCGACCATCACGCCCTCCTCGGAGGCCTTGTGGGCCAGCATCGGGCCGCGCACGCAGTCGCCGATGGCGTAGACGCCCGGCACGCTGGTGCGGCACTGGTCATCGACCTGAATGAAGCCGCGCTCGTCGGTCTCCACGCCCACGCCGTCGGCGATCACGCCCTGGGTGTAGGGCTTGCGGCCGACGCAGACGATCAGCTTGTCGAAGGTCATCTCCTGGTCGCTGTCGCCGTCGCTGTACTTGACGGTGACCTCGCCATCCTTGACCTCGGAGCCGGTGACCCGCGCGCCCAGCTTGATGTCCAGGCCCTGCTTCTTGAGCAGCTTCTGGGTCTCCTTGGCGATGGCCGCGTCGACCATCGGCAGGAAGCTGTCCATGGCCTCGAGCACGGTGACCTCGGAGCCCAGGCGGTTCCACACGCTGCCCAGCTCCAGGCCGATGACGCCGGCGCCGATCACGCCGAGGCGCTTGGGCGTCTCGGTGAACTCCAGGGCACCGGTGGAATCGACGATGATGTCGTCGGTGAGCGGGGTCGGCGGGATCTCCACCGGCACGGAGCCGGCGGCGATGATGATGTTGTCCGCCTCATAGGTGGTGGCCTTGCCATCCTGGTCGGTGACCTCGACCTGCTTGCTGCCGGTCACCTTGCCGGTGCCCTCGATGCCGGTGACGCCATTGGCCTTGAACAGGCCGGCGATGCCACCGGTGAGGTTCTTCACGATCTTGTCCTTGCGGGCGATCATCTTCTTGACGTCCATCTGGACGTCGCCGGCCTGGATGCCCATGTCGTCGAAGTCGTGCTTGGCCTCGACGAACTTGTGGGAGGCCTCGAGCAGCGCCTTGGAGGGGATGCAGCCCACGTTGAGGCAGGTGCCGCCGAAGACGACCTTGCCTTCCTTGCCGATCCACTTCTCGACGCAGGCGGTCTTGAGGCCCATCTGGGCGGCACGGATGGCGGCCACGTAGCCACCGGGGCCCGCACCGATCACGATCACATCATACTTGTCGGCCATGTTGGCTCCTGTCGTTGCTTGTTCGCGCGGTTCCGTCGTCGAAACGGGCTCAGATGTCCAGCAGCAGGCGCGCCGGATCCTCGAGCAGCTCCTTGATGGTGACCAGGAACTGCACCGCATCCTTGCCGTCGATCATGCGGTGGTCGTAGGAGAGCGCCAGGTACATCATCGGGCGGATCTCCACCTTGCCGTTCACCGCCATGGGACGCTCCTGGATCTTGTGCATGCCCAGGATGGCGGTCTGCGGCGGGTTGAGGATCGGCGTGGACATCAGCGAGCCGAAGATGCCGCCGTTGGTGATGGTGAAGGTGCCGCCCTGCATCTCGTCGATGCCCAGCTTGCCGTCACGGGCGCGCTTGCCGAAGTCGACGATGCCCTTCTCGACGTCGGCGATCTTCATGCTGTCGGTATCGCGCAGCACCGGCACCACCAGCCCGCGGTCGGTGGAGACCGCCACGCCGATGTCCTGGTAGCCGTGATAGACGATGTCGCTGCCGTCGATGGAGGCGTTGACGTCGGGGAAGCGCTTGAGCGCCTCGCTGGCCGCCTTGACGAAGAAGCCCATGAAGCCGAGCTTGGTGTCGTGGGTCTTGAGGAAGGTGTCCTTGTACTGGGCACGCAGGTCCATCACCGCGCCCATGTCCACCTCGTTGTAGGTGGTGAGCATGGCGGCGGTCTGCTGGGCCTGGACCAGGCGCTTGGCGATGGTCTGGCGCAGGCGGCTCATGGGCACGCGCTTCTCGGGGCGCTCGCCCTCGACGGCGGGCGCGGCCGCGGCGGCCTTGGCGCCACCGCCGGCGGCCGGCTTGGCGGACTTGCTGGCGGAGCCCTCCTTCACGGCACGCTGCACGTCCTCCTTTAGGATGCGCCCACCCTTGCCGGTGCCCTCGATCTTGCTGACGTCGAGGTCATGCTCGGCCACCAGCTTGCGCGCGGCGGGGGCGAGGATCTTGTCGCCCACCTTCTCGTCGCTGGCGCCGTCGTCGGCGGAGGCGGCAGGCTCGGCGTCGGCGGAGGTCCCGGCCTCGCCACCGGCGCCCTCGGTGAAGATCGCCAGCACCTGCTCGGAGGTCACCTGGCTGCCCTCCTCGGCCTTGATCTCGGCAAGCGCGCCGTCGGCGGGCGCGACCACCTCGAGCACCACCTTGTCGGTCTCGATCTCGGCCAGCACCTCGTCACGCTTGACGGCCTCGCCGACCTGCTTGGCCCAGCTCGCCACGGTGCCTTCCTGGATCGACTCGGGGAAGGTCGGCGCCTTCACCTCATGCTGCTGGCCGCCACCGGCGGCCGGCGCGTCAGCCTTGGCATCGCCCTTGGCGGCCTTGGCGTCGGCCTTGCCCTCATCCTTGGCGGCCGGCTTGTCACCGGCACCCTCGCCGAGCTTGCCCAGCACCTGCTCGGAGGCCACGGTGTCGCCCTCTTCCGCCAGCACCTCGCTGAGCACGCCGGCCTCGGGGGCCAGCACCTCGAGCACGACCTTGTCGGTCTCGATCTCGACGATAAGCTCGTCACGCTCGACGCTGTCGCCCGGCTTCTTGTGCCAGGCCGCGACGCTGCCCTCGGCAACGGATTCCGGAAAGGTTGGGGCCTTGATCTCGGTAGCCATGTCGTATCCCTTGTGTGTTCTCTCTCGTCCCGGTGGGCGGCCTCAGAGGTTGAAGGCGTCTTCCACCAGCTGGCGCTGCTGTTCGATGTGCACGGACATGTAGCCCGCCGCGGGTGCCGCCGAGGCCGGGCGGCCGGCGAACTTGAGGCGGCCGCCGAGGCCCTCCTGGAGCATCTCCGCCACGGCGCGCATATGGTGCTGGCTGGGGTACCAGGCGCCCTGGTTGAGCGGCTCTTCCTGACACCAGACGATGTCGGTGACGTTGGTGTAGGCCTCGATCGCCTCGAAGAGCTCCTCCTTGGGGAAGGGGTAGAGCTGCTCGATGCGCAGGATCGCCACGTCATCGCGGCCGTTCTCCTCGCGCCAGGCGGCGAGGTCGTAATAGACCTTGCCGGCGCACAGGATGATGCGCTCGACCTTGGTCGCCTCGAGGTTGGCCTGGTCGGGCAGCACCATCTCGAAGCGGCCCTCGGCCAGCTGGTCCAGGCTCGAGGTGGCGTCCTTGTGGCGCAGCAGGCTCTTCGGCGACATCACCACCAGCGGCTTGCGCAGCTTGCGGATCACCTGGCGGCGCAGCAGGTGGAAGATCTGCGCCGGGGTGGTGGGCACGCAGACCTGCATGTTGTGCTCGGCGCACATCTGCAGGAAGCGCTCCAGGCGCGCCGAGGAGTGCTCGGGCCCCTGTCCCTCGTAACCGTGGGGCAGCAGCATGGTCAGGCCACACAGGCGTCCCCACTTGGTCTCGCCGGAGGAGATGAACTGGTCGACCACCACCTGGGCGCCGTTGAAGAAGTCGCCGAACTGCGCCTCCCAGATCACCAGGTCGTTGGGGGCGGTGGTGGCGTAGCCGTACTCGAACGCCAGCACGGCTTCTTCCGACAGGAAGGAGTCGTGGATGGTGAAGCGCGGCTGGCCATCGGCCATGTGCTGCAGCGGCACGTAGGCGCTGCCGTCCTTCTGGTTGTGCACCACCGCATGGCGGTGGGAGAAGGTGCCGCGGCCGACGTCCTGGCCGGTGATGCGCACCGGGTGTCCATCGTCGAGCAGGGTGGCGTAGGCCAGGGTCTCGGCGAAGCCCCAGTTGAGGGCCATACCGCCGGCCCGCATCTTGCGACGGTCGTCGTAGATCTTGGCCACCTGGCGCTGCACCTCGACCCCGTCGGGGATCTCGCACATCCGCGCCGCCAGGCGCTGCAGCTTCTTCATCGGCACCGAGGTGTCGGCGTGGCCGGTCCACTCGTGACCGAGGTAGGGCTTCCAGTCGACGAACAGCGAGGTGTTGGGCTCCTGCACCAGGGCGTTGGCCACGTGGTTGCCGGCCATCAGGTCCTCGCGGTAGGTCTCGATCATCGCCTTGGCGTCCTCCTCGGAGAGCACGCCCTGCTCCACCAGACGCTGCGCGTAGACGGCCCGCGAGGAGGGATGCTCCTTGATCTTGCGGTACATCATCGGCTGGGTGCCGCTGGGCTCGTCGGCCTCGTTGTGGCCGCGGCGGCGGTAGCAGACGAGGTCGATCACCACGTCCTTCTTGAACTGCTGGCGATAGTCCAACGCCACCTGGGTGGCGTGCAGCACCGCGTCCGGGTCGTCACCGTTCACGTGGAAGATCGGCGCCTGCACCATCTTGGCGATGTCGGTGCAGTACTCCGTGGAGCGCGCATCCAGCGGATTGGAGGTGGTGAAGCCGACCTGGTTGTTGATGACGATGTGCACCGTGCCGCCGGTCTTGTAGGCACGGGTCTGGGACATCTGGAAGGTCTCCATGACCACGCCCTGGCCGGCGAAGGCGGCGTCGCCGTGGACGTTGATCGGCAGCACCTTGGTACCGTCGCTGTCGTCGCGGCGGTCCTGGCGGGCGCGCACCGAGCCCTCCACCACCGGGGAGACGATCTCCAGGTGGGAGGGGTTGAAGGCCAACGCCAGGTGGACCTCGCCACCCGGGGTCATGACGTTGGAGCTGAATCCCTGATGGTACTTGACGTCGCCGGAGCCACGCTCGATCACCTTCTTGCCGTCGAACTCATCGATCAGCTCGCCGGGATTCTTGCCGAGGATGTTGACCAGCAGGTTGAGGCGACCCCGGTGGGCCATGCCGATCACCACCTCCTTGACCCCATAACCGCCACCGCGCTGGATCAGCTCATCCATCATCGGGATGAAGGACTCGCCGCCCTCGAGGCCGAAGCGCTTGGTGCCCGGGTACTTGGAGGCCAGGTAGTTCTCGAGCCCCTCGGCGGCGGTCAGGCGCTCCAGCACGTGCTGGCGCACCTCGTTGCTGAAGGAGGGCGCGCTGCGCACCGACTCGAAGCGCTGCTGCAGCCAGCGCTTCTCCTCGGTGTCGACGATATGCATGATCTCGCAGCCGATGGAGCGGCAGTAGGTCTGCTCCAGGGCGTCGACGATCTCCTTCAGCGGCGCCTTGTCCATGCCCAGGAAGAAGGAGCCGGTCTGGAACTCGGTGTCCAGGTCCTGCTTGGCGAGCTGGTGGAAGGAGAGGTCGAGGTCGGGAACGGGAAGCTGGCTGCGCAGGCCCAGGGGGTCGATGTTGGCCTTCTGGTGACCCCGGAAGCGGTAGGCGTTGATCAGCTGCAGCACCCGAACCTGCTTGCGGTTCTCCTCGCCGTCGCCGGCGGCCGGCGCCAGGGCGGTGCGGCGCTGCTTGCCCAGCTGGTGGAACTGTTCGCGTACGGGGGTCAGCGGGACATCATGGGAAGGGCCGTCGTCGGGACGCGGCAGCTCGTCGAAGTACTGGCGCCACTCGTCGGGAACGGCGGAGGGATCGTCGAGGTACTGCTCGTAGAGCGCTTCCACGTAGTGGACGTTGCTGCCACTGACGTGGGAGGAGCGCCACATCAACTCCATTATGCCTTGTTGCATCTCTCGGTCACCCTGCACTGATGGGGTGGTATCGGCGTCACCGCGACGCGGCCACGGCGACATCGGTGGTGCCCTGCCGGCGGGGGCTAGGCGTTGCCGGCGCTTCCGGCCGTCACTGGCCGGGAAGCCTGAATTCCATGGTCAGGAGCCGGTGCCCAGGGCACCGGCTCCATGACGCGTGTCCCGACCGCCTGCGACACCGGGTCACAGGCGATGACGTGCGACTCATGATAACAAGCCGCGGGACACGATTTAAGTGCCATCGGCTCAGGTGCCGCTGGCCAGCAGCATCTCGCGGATCTTGCCGATCGCGCGGGTGGGGTTGAGCCCCTTGGGGCAGACCGCCACGCAGTTCATGATGCCGCGGCAGCGGAACACGCTGAACGGGTCCTCGAGCTCCGCCAGTCGCTCCTGTGTGGCGGTGTCGCGGGAGTCCACCAGGAAGCGGTAGGACTGCAGCAGACCGGCCGGGCCCACGAACTTGTCCGGGTTCCACCAGAACGACGGGCAGGAAGTGGAGCAACAGGCACACAGGATGCACTCGTAGAGGCCGTCGAGCTTGTCGCGATCCTCCGGCGACTGCAGGCGCTCGATGGCCGGCGCCGGCTCGTCGTTCTGCAGGTAGGGCTGGATGCGCTCGTACTGCTGGTAGAACAGCCCCATGTCGACCACCAGGTCGCGGATCACCGGCAGGCCCGGCAGCGGACGCAACGTCAGCTTGCCGTTCTTCACCACCTCAGAGAGCGGGGTGATGCAGGCCAGGCCGTTCTTGCCGTTCATGTTCATGCCGTCGGAGCCGCATACGCCCTCGCGGCAGCTGCGGCGGTAGGCCAGCCCGTTGTCCTGCTCCTTCATCATGTGCAGGACGTCCAGCACCATGACGTCACGGCCCTGGGTGTCGACCTGGAACTCCTGCATGTAGGGTGCGGAGTCGGTTTCCGGGTTGTAGCGGTAGATGGATACCTGAAGCATCGTGACTCCCCTCAGTAGGTGCGGACTTTCGGCTCGAACATGTCGACGGTCTTGGGTGCGAAGTTGACGTCGCGCTTGCCGACCTTCTTCTCGGTCGGAAAGTAGAGCGAGTGCTTCAGCCAGTTGACGTCGTCACGGTCCGGGTAGTCGTAGCGGGAGTGGGCGCCACGGCTCTCCTTGCGCTCCAGCGCCGCGATGGCGGTGGCCTCGGCGACCTCCATCAGGTTGTCCAGCTCCAGCGCCTCGACGCGCGCGGTGTTGAAGGCGTTGGACTTGTCCGGCAGGTGGGCGTTGGCGATGCGGCCGCGCAGCTCGGCCAGCTGCTTGACGCCCTTCTGCATGTTCTCCTCCTCGCGGAACACGCCGAAGGAGTTCTGCATGATGCCCTGCAGCTCGCGCTTGAGCTCCGGCACGGTCTCGCCGCCCTCGGACTCGTTCCAGCGAGTGATGCGCTTCATGGCGCTCTCGACGTCGGACTCGGAGGCCTCGAGGTAGTCGATGCCCTCGTTGAGGGCGCCCTCGATGAACATGCCCGCCGCGCGGCCGAACACCACCAGGTCGAGCAGCGAGTTGCCGCCCAGGCGGTTGGCGCCGTGGACCGAGACGCAGGCTGCCTCGCCGCAGGCGAACAGGCCGTTGACGATCTGGTCCTTGCCGTCCTCGCCGCGCATGATGGCCTGGCCGTGCACGTTGGTCGGCACGCCGCCCATCATGTAGTGGCAGGTCGGCACCACCGGGATCGGCTCCTTGGCCGGGTCCACGTGGGCGAAGGTCTTGGAGAGCTCGACGATGCCGGGCAGGCGCTTGCCGAGGACCTCCTCGCCGAGGTGATCCAGCTTGAGGTAGACGTGGTCGCCGTTCTCGCCGCAACCGCGGCCCTCGAGGATCTCCATGACCATGGAGCGGGCGACCACGTCGCGGCCGGCCAGGTCCTTGGCGTTGGGCGCGTAGCGCTCCATGAAGCGCTCGCCATCCTTGTTGACCAGGTAGCCACCCTCGCCGCGGCAGCCCTCGGTGACCAGGGTGCCGGCGCCGTAGATGCCGGTGGGGTGGAACTGCCACATCTCCATGTCCTGCATCGGGAAGCCGGCACGCAGCGCCATGCCGATGCCGTCACCGGTGTTGATCAGGGCATTGGTGGTGGAGGCGTAGATGCGCCCGGAGCCACCGGTGGCCAGCACGGTCGCCTTGGACTTCACGTGCACCACTTCGCCGGTCTCGATGTCCATGGCGATGCAGCCCACCACGTCGCCGTTGGCGTTCTTGACCAGGTCGACGGCGTACCACTCGTTAAGGAAGGTGGTGTTGTTCTTCAGGTTGTTCTGGTAGAGCGTATGCAGCAGGGCATGGCCGGTACGGTCGGCCGCCGCACAGGTACGTGCCGCCTGACCGCCGGCGCCGAAGTCCTTGGACTGGCCGCCGAACGGACGTTGGTAGATGCGGCCGTTGTCGAAGCGGGAGAACGGCAGACCCATGTGCTCGAGCTCGAACACCGCCTTGGGGCCCTCGGAGCACATGTACTCCGCGGCGTCCTGGTCGGCGATGTAGTCGCCGCCCTTGACGGTGTCGTACATGTGCCAGCGCCAGTCGTCGTTGGGGTCGGCCGAGGCGATGGCACAGGTGATGCCGCCCTGGGCGGAGACGGTATGGGAGCGAGTCGGGAAGACCTTGGAGAGCACCGCGGTCTTCTTGCCGGACTTGGCGAGTTCCAGGGCGGCCCGCAGGCCGGCACCGCCACCGCCGATGATGATGGCGTCGAAGGACAGGCTACGCATGTTGGACATGAATCAGGCTCCCCACAGAATCTGAATGCCCCAGACCAGGAAGGCAAAGATGGCCAGGATGACGAGAAGTTGGACGCTCACGCGGATCGCGGTCGGCTTCAGGTAGTCGGTGGTCACGGTCCACAGGCCGACCCAGGCGTGCCCGGCGAGCGAGATGAAGGCGAGCAGCGAGAAGATACGCATCCAGGTCTGGGCGAACAGGCCGCTCCAGGTGGCGTAGTCGAGGTTCGGGTTGAACAGCAGATAGAGAACGATGAAGAGCGTGTAGACCGCCAGGATGACGGCGGAGACCCGCTGGATCAGCCAGTCGGAGAGACCGCTGCGGCCGAGGTTCGTGATGTTGGTTACCATACCCAGACTCCCGCCAGAATGATCAGGACGGCGCTCACCACCACGGTGATCTGCGCCTTCTTGTGGCCGCCCTCGAGGGTCACGCCGATATCCATGTCCATCAGCAGGTGCTTGATGCCGGCCACGAAGTGGAAGGCCAGGGCGGAGAGCAGGCCCCAGGCGATCAGCTTGGCCAGGAAGTTGCCTGCCAGGGCATCGCTCACGGCCACGAAGCCGGTCGGCGAGGACAGCGACGTGCTCAGCGCCCAGAAGGCGAAGATCAGGCCGATGAAGAGGATGACGCCGGTGATGCGGTGGGCGATCGACGTCAGGGCGGGTAGCGGAAACTGTATCGTGGACAGATCCAGGTTTACGGGTCGTTTGCTATTCACGGCTCTCTACACACTCTCTATGGCCCGCCGAAGGAAGCCCCGAACAGGCGTCGGGCGGGCGGTGGTTTCGGGAAGGCGTCGGCCGTTGCCGAGGGGGCAAGACCGGCTGCTCCTGCCAGTCGCGCGGGGTGGATTATAGGGGTCCGCCCCCGCCATGACAAACCGAGTGGCGCCCCACTAGACCATGGTGCAAAGCATCCGGGCGCCGCCGCGGCGGCTATTCGGAAGGCGCCCCCCAGCGCAGGCCACGGCCCATGGTGCTCTGCACCATTTCCTGTTCACAACCTCTACGCCCAGCATGATCGTGTACAGCACGCGCCGGGCCATGGGCTAATTGACAATCGCTGGGACGCTTCTATAGTGGGCGAACCTTTTCGCCGGCATCCCCCGCGAAGATACTCACAGAAAGAACGACTTATCGCCCTAATCACGAACTCGAGAGGAGGCCTTCCATGGCTGACAGGAAAGCGACGCTGACGGTAGACGGCCTGGAGAAGACGATCGAACTGCCCGTCTACTCGGGCGCCCTGGGCCCGGACGTGGTCGACGTCCGCGGGCTCGGTGCCGAAGGCCTGTTCACCTATGACCCCGGCTTCATGGCCACCTCCTCCTGCCAGTCGGCCATCACCTACATCGATGGCGGCAAGGGCGTGCTGCTGCACCGCGGCTACCCGATCGACCAGCTGGCCAAGCAGTCCGACTTCGTCGAGATGTGCTACCTGCTGCTGTTCGGCGAGCTGCCCAACGACGCGCAGTATGCCGACTTCGAGTCGCGGGTCCGCAACCACACCATGGTCCACGACCAGATCAACAACTTCTTCAAGGGCTTCCGCCGTGATGCCCACCCCATGTCGATCATGTGCGGCGTGGTGGGTGGCCTGGCCGCCTTCTACCACGACCATATGGACATCAACGTCGAGGAAGACCGCATCATCAGCGCGATTCGCCTGATCGCCAAGATGCCGACCATCGCCGCGATGTCCTACAAGTACAACGTCGGCCAGCCCTTCAACTACCCGCGCAACGACCTGAACTATGCAGAGAACTTCCTCTACATGATGTTCAGCACGCCGTGCGAGGAGTACAAGATCAACCCGGTCTATGCCCGCGCCATGGATCGCATCTTCATGCTCCACGCCGACCACGAGCAGAACGCCTCCACCTCCACGGTGCGCCTGGCGGGCTCCACCGGCGCCAACCCCTTCGCCTGCATCAGCGCCGGCATCGCCGCGCTGTGGGGACCGGCCCACGGCGGCGCCAACGAGGCGGTGCTGAAGATGCTCGACGAGATCGGTGACGACTCCGAGGAGAACATCCAGCGCTTCATCGACAAGGCCAAGGACAAGGACGACCCCTTCAAGCTGATGGGCTTCGGCCACCGCGTCTATCGCAACTTCGACCCGCGCGCCAAGGTGATGAAGGAGACCTGTGACGAGGTACTGGCCGAGCTCGGCATCGATGACCCGCAGCTGAAGATCGCCAAGCGCCTGGAGCAGATCGCCCTGGAGGACGAGTACTTCGTCGAGCGCAAGCTCTACCCCAACGTCGACTTCTACTCCGGCATCATCCTCAAGGCCATGGGCATCCCGACCAACATGTTCACCGTGATCTTCGCGGTGTCGCGCACCATCGGCTGGATCTCCCACTGGCACGAGATGCTCAGCGACAGCTACAAGATCGGCCGCCCGCGCCAGCTCTATACCGGTCACGCCCAGCGCGACTATCCTGCCAAGTAAGCACGATCGGCAGGCATGCCCCACCACAGAAAGCCGCCCTCGGGCGGCTTTCTGCGTCATGAGCACGCTGCCCTTCCACCACCCGACATCCGCCAACAAGAGGAAACCACCAGGATGAGCAAGCAGATTTCCACCGTCGCCTTCATCGGCCTGGGCGTCATGGGCTACCCCATGGCCGGCCACCTCGCCCGCGCCGGCCTCGCGGTGCGCGTCTACAACCGCACCGCCGCCCGCGCCGAGGCCTGGACCGCCGAGCACGGCGGCAGCCACCACCCCACCCCTGGCGAGGCCTCACAGGGCGCCGACCTGGTGCTGGTCTGCGTGGGCAACGACGACGACGTCCGCCAGGTGACCATCGGCGAGCAGGGCGCCCTCTCCGGCATGGCCGAGGGCAGCCTGCTGGTGGATCACACCACGGCCTCGGCGGACCTGGCCGAGGAGCTCGATGCCGCCTGCCGTGAGCACGGCATCGGCTTTCTGGATGCGCCGGTCTCCGGCGGCCAGCAGGGGGCGGAGAACGGCGCGCTGACCATCATGTGCGGCGGCAGCGAGGCCGACTTCGCCCGCGCCGAGCCGCTCCTCGATCACTATGGCCGCGCGGTGACCCGGATGGGCCCGGCCGGCAGCGGCCAGCTGACCAAGATGGTCAACCAGATCTGCATCGCCGGGCTGGTCCAGGGGCTGGCCGAGGGGCTCCACTTCGCCGAGCAGGCGGGCCTCGACCGCCGGCGGGTGGTGGACGTCATCAGCAAGGGGGCCGCCGGTTCCTGGCAGATGGAGAATCGCCACGCCACCATGATCGACGACCAGTACGAACACGGCTTCGCCGTGAACTGGATGCGCAAGGACCTCGCCATCTGCCTGGACCAGGCACGCCAGCTCGAGGCACGCCTGCCGGTCACGGCGCTCGTCGACCAGTTCTATGCCGACGTCCAGGCGATGGGCGGCGGCCGCTGGGACACCTCCTCGCTGCTGCGCCGCCTGCGTGCCGTGAAGCCCGAGTAAGCTCTGGTGCTATCGCAGCCGGCCAGGCTGCGATGGCCCTCTCCTCCCCCATTCGGGGTTGACAGAGCCCCTCCCACCCCACCGTTTCCGGCGCCGCGCCGTTTTCCACACATTCTGTGGATAACCCTGTTCACAACCCCTCGAAAAGGTCGCCTAATCGCCATGGATAGCGGGCTGCCCTTAGATTGGTCAATTTTTGATCTTGCTTAACCTATTGATTTAGAAAGAAATTATCATAAGCCCCATGGGCACGGGGCCTGGCGGCCGTGTCATGCACAGGAGGCGGTGCGGAACCGCGAGGGGTGGACAAGTCAAGCGAAAATCGTCGCCGAATCGGCGCATTTGCGGGGCGCAGCGTGAGCGGGGTCAACGCTTCGGGGGCTGGACCGGGAATCGAGTAGGAGGGGGAGTCGCCTCCCCCGTCCTCTCACACCACCGGGCATACGGTTCCGTACCACGGCGGTTCACGAAGAACGACTAAGCCCT
>NZ_FNIV01000011.1 GCF_900104135.1 Halomonas shengliensis
CGGCAATGGAAACGTCCGCGAACCCGGTGTCGTAAGCTCCTGGCGCTGGGCCTAGATCCACAGCGCGCCTGGAAATCATCGGTAAACGGGCGAGGCCCTTGGTGGAATGCGGGTGCGCTGCACCTGCGCCACGCCTTGCCCAACCGCTGGTTCGCTCAGCGTGGGTTAATCTCGGTGCTGGATACGGTAAGAGGGCTTAGCCGTTCTTCGTGAACCGCCGTGGTACGGAACCGTATGCCCGGTGGTGTGGGAGGGCTCCGGGGGTGACCCCGGACCCTACCCGATCTTCTTGGTCTCCGGCCGTGCTGTGTCAACACGGTGCGCTGCACCAGGGCCAGGGACGATCCTGGGGCAGCCTGGTGTTCCCTTGCACCAGGATATCGCCTGTCGATGCCCGCCTGCTTCCGGGGGCAAGGTACAAATGACTGAATTGTAAAAGGAAAATCACCCTCGTGCCGGTGTGGCACATTCCTTGCGATAACAGCGCGAGACATCCTGCGATGGCCTCTCGCTGGAACCAATCGACAACAACATCGATCGCAAGGAGATCCCATGATCCCGTCATCCGTGACCCGCACCTCCCGCTGGCTGGCCGTACCGCTGCTCGGCGCCACCGTGGCATCCTCCGCCCTGGCCCAGGAAGACCCCATCAGGGTCGGCATCCTGCACTCCCTCTCCGGCACCATGGCGATCAGCGAGACGGTGCTCAAGGACACCGTGGAGATGCTGGTCGAACAGCAGAACGCCGAGGGCGGGCTGCTCGGCCGCGAGCTTGAAGCCGTGGTGGTGGACCCGGCCTCGGACTGGCCGCTGTTCGCCGAGAAGGCGCGCGAACTGCTGGCCCAGGAGGAGGTCGACGTCATCTTCGGCAACTGGACTTCGGTATCGCGCAAGTCGGTGCTGCCGGTGGTCGAGGAGCTCAACGGTCTGCTCTTCTATCCGGTGCAGTACGAGGGCGAGGAGTCCTCCGAGAACGTCTTCTATACCGGGGCGGCCCCCAACCAGCAGGCGATCCCCGCGGTCGACTACCTGATGAACAACGTCGGCGTGGAGCGCTGGGTGCTGGCCGGGACCGATTACGTCTACCCGCGTACCACCAACAAGATCCTCGAGGCCTACCTCAAGTCCTTCGGCGTCGCCGCCGACGACATCTTGGTCAACTACACCCCCTTCGGTCACTCCGATTGGCAGAACATCGTCTCCGAGATCAAGGCCTTCGGCAGCGAGGGCAAGAAGACCGCGGTGGTCTCGACGATCAACGGCGACGCCAACGTGCCTTTCTACCGCGAGCTCGGCAACCAGGGCATCGATGCCGCCGATATCCCGGTGGTGGCCTTCTCGGTGGGCGAGCAGGAGCTGACCGGCATCGACACCGCGCCCCTGGTCGGGCACCTGGCGGCCTGGAACTACTTCATGAGCGTCGACACCGACGCCAACTACGACTTCATCGACGCCTGGATCGACTATACCGGCGACGAGATGGCGGTGACCAACGACCCCATGGAGGCCCACTACATCGGCTTCAACATGTGGACCGAGGCCGTGCGCAAGGCCGGCACCACCGAGGTCGACGCGGTCAAGGAGGCCATCATCGGGGTCAGCGTCCCCAACCTCTCCGGTGGCTATGCGGCGATGATGCCCAACCACCACATCACCAAGCCGGTGCTGATCGGCGAGATCCAGGACAACGGGCAGTTCTCCATCGTCTGGGAGACCCCCTCCACGGTGGCCGGCGACGCTTGGTCGGACTACCTGGAGGGCTCCCGCGACCTGATCAGTGACTGGCGCAAGCCCATGGAATGCGGCAACTACAACGTCGTCAAGGGGAGCTGCGGGGGCAGCGAGGCCCAGGAAGAGGTCGCCTCCGCCGAATAGGAGGCGATTGCCACCGGGTCGTCCCCCGGCCCGGTGGCCGTGACACACCACTCGACGAACCTTCTCAGGACATGCCCATGACGATTCCCCCCTGCCTCGGTCGGCTGCTGGCCCTGTGCCTGCTGGTCTGGCTGCCGCTGTCGGCCAGCGCCCAGGATGACCCCGGCCAGGCCCTCCTCGAGCCCCTCGATGCCGCCTCCTATGCCCGGATGGGCGAGGCCATCGAGGCCATCATCGACAGCGGCGACGCGCGCAGCCGGGGCTGGCTGGAGGCGCTGCTGGGCGGCAAGCTGCATCGCCACAAGGACACGGGGCGCTTCGTGATGGTGCTCGAGAACCGCGGCCGCGACTGGCCGGTGGCCGATGCCCTGACCGGCGAGGCCCTCGGCGAGATGTCGCGGCGCGACCTCGACCGGCTCGGCATCAACAACGCCCTGCGCGGGCAGCTGCAGGGCGCGCTGGCGGTGCTCGACCTGCAGGCCGATGGGGTCAGCGAACGCCGTCAGGCGGCCCGCGAGCTCCTCGGCGACGTCGATGCCAGCCTCGCCGAGCCACTCGAGGCGGTCATCCGTGCCGAGCAAGATGCCGAGGTGCGCCGCCTGCTTCAGCAGGCACTGGCGATCCATCGCCTGGAAGTGGGGGATGTCGCCGCGGTGGCCGATCTGCAGGGCAGCCTCAACAGTCGGGTCAGGGCCGCCCTCAACTCCGCCGCGCGCAGCGGTGATCCGGCGCTGGCTGAGGCCGCCAGCATGGCCCTGGCCGATATCGAGCAGAAGATGAAACTCAACCGGGGGCTCGAGACCCTCTACTTCGGCCTGTCGCTGGGGTCGGTGCTGGTGCTGGCGGCCATCGGCCTGGCCATCACCTTCGGCGTCATGGGCGTGATCAACATGGCCCATGGCGAGCTGATCATGCTCGGGGCCTACACCACCTGGGCCATGCAGCAGCTGCTGCCCGGCCAGCCGGGGCTGGCGCTGGTGCTGTCGATCCCCGCGGGCTTCCTGGTGGCCGCGCTGGCCGGCATCGCCATCGAACGCGGCGTCATCCAGTTCCTCAAGGGACGTCCGCTGGAGACCCTGCTGGCGACCTTCGGTGTCAGCCTGATCCTCCAGCAGCTGGTGCGCACCCTGATCTCGCCGCTGAACCGTACCGTGGTCACTCCGGAGTGGATGAGCGGCTCCATCATGATCAACGAGGGGCTCTCGCTGACCCTCAATCGTCTTTACGTGCTGGGCTTCGCGCTGGTGGTGTTCGCCGGCCTGATGCTGGTGATGCGGCGAACCCGCCTGGGCCTCGAGGTGCGGGCGGTGACCCAGAACCGTGCCATGGCACGTTCCATGGGCATCCGGGCGACCCGCGTGGACATCATGACCTTCGCCCTGGGGTCGGGGGTGGCGGGGCTCGCCGGCGTGGCGCTCTCCCAGCTCACCAACGTGGGACCCAACCTCGGCCAGAACTACATCATCGACTCCTTCATGGTGGTGGTCTTCGGCGGCGTCGGGAACCTGTGGGGCACCCTGGTGGCCGGCCTGTCGCTGGGCGTGATCAACCAGGTCCTCGAGCCCTGGGCGGGCGCCGTGCTGGCCAAGATCCTGGTGCTCGTCTTCATCATCCTGTTCATCCAGAAGCGCCCCCGCGGACTCTTTCCGCAGAAGGGCCGGGCGGCGGAGGGCTGATCCATGCATTCGTCCACAGCGTGGCTGGCAAGACCCTTTCGTGAACGTGCCACACAGCTCTTCCTGGGCATCCTGCTGGCCGCCCTGGCGACGGTGACGCTGCTTAACCTGGCGCTGCCGGCAGGGCATCCGCTGCACATCTCGACCTACACCGTGACCCTGCTCGGCAAGTACCTGAGCTACGCCCTGCTGGCGGTGGCCGTCGACCTGGTGTGGGGCTACCTGGGCATCCTGAGCCTGGGGCACGGTGCCTTCTTCGCCCTGGGCGGCTATGCCATGGGGATGTACCTGATGCGCCAGATCGGCGACCGGGGCACTTACGGCGATCCCGTGCTGCCTGACTTCATGGTGTTCCTGGACTGGGACAGCCTGCCCTGGTACTGGCTGGGCTTCGACATGGCCTGGTTCGCCTTCGTGATGGTGCTGCTGGCGCCGGGCCTGCTGGCCCTGGTGTTCGGTTTCCTGGCGTTCCGTTCGCGGGTCACCGGGGTCTACCTGTCGATCATCACCCAGGCGCTGACCTTTGCCCTGATGCTGGCCTTCTTCCGCAACGAGATGGGCTTCGGGGGCAACAACGGCCTGACGGACTTCAAGGAGCTGCTGGGCTTCGACCTGAGAAGCGATGCCACCCGTCTCGGGCTCTTCCTGGCCACCGGCATCGCCCTGGCGCTGGGGTATGTGCTGTGCCGGGCCATCGTCGCCAGCAAGCTCGGCCGGGTCTGCGTGGCCACCCGCGACGCCGAGGCCCGCACCCGCTTCCTCGGCTACCGCGTCGAGCGCTTCCAGCTGTTCGTCTTCGTGGTTTCGGCGATGCTCGCCGGCGTCGCCGGGGCGCTCTACGTGCCCCAGGTGGGCATCATCAACCCCGGCGAGTTCTCGCCGATCTTCTCCATCGAGATCGTGCTCTGGGTCGCTCTGGGCGGGCGCGCCACCCTCTACGGGGCGGTCATCGGGGCGATACTGGTCAACTATGCCAAGACGGTCTTCACCGGCGTGATGCCCGATGCCTGGCTGTTCGCCCTGGGTGGCCTCTTCGTGCTGGTCACGGTGCTGCTGCCCAAGGGCATCTCCGGCCTGCTCGCCTACCGCCTGACACCACGGCGCCTCCAGCGCGAGCCCGCCGACCCGTCATCACCTCACCGGGAGGCCTCCACATGAACTTGCTGCATTCCCTGGCCGATCGTGATCGCGTCTTCGACTTCCTGGTCCCCGCCACCTCGCCGGTGGATGTTCGTCACGGCCCGATCCTCTATCTGGAAGATGTCACCGTCAGCTTCGACGGTTTCAAGGCCATCGATGAGCTGAACCTGACCATCGACGACGGTGAGCTGCGCTGCATCATCGGCCCCAACGGCGCGGGCAAGACCACCATGATGGACATCATTACCGGCAAGACGCGTCCCGACCGTGGCTCGGTGTGGTTTGGCAGCCGGCACGACCTGCTGGCCATGAACGAGCCCCAGATCGCCAGCCTCGGCATCGGCCGCAAGTTCCAGAAGCCCACCGTCTTCGAGGCGCTGACGGTGTTCGAGAACCTTGAGCTGGCCATGGCGGCCGACAAGCGCATCCTGCCCACGCTCACCGCGCGACTGACCGGGGAGTTCCGCGATCGCATCGATGAGGTGCTCGCCACTATCGGCCTCTCCGAGCTGCGCCAGCGTCCGGCGGGCATCCTCTCCCACGGCCAGAAGCAGTGGCTGGAGATCGGCATGCTGCTGATGCAACGGCCGCGGCTGCTGCTGGTGGACGAGCCGGTGGCGGGCATGACCGAGCAGGAGATGGAGCGCACCGCCGAGCTGCTCACCGGCCTCGCCGGCAAGGGCAAGCAGTCGGTGGTGGTGGTGGAGCACGACATGGGCTTCGTGCGCTCCATCGCCCGCACGGTGACGGTGCTGCACCAGGGCAGCGTGCTTGCCGAGGGCAGCATGGACCAGGTCTCCGGTGATCCGCGGGTGGTCGAGGTCTATCTGGGCGTCGACCCAGACGAGGAGGCCGCCTGATGCTGACCATCGACTCGCTCAACCAGTTCTACGGCGAGAGCCATACCCTCTGGGACCTGAACCTCGAGGTGCCGGCGGGGCAGTGCACCTGCGTGATGGGCCGCAACGGGGTGGGCAAGACTACCTTGATGAAGGCGATCATGGGGGAGGTCGCCGTGGCCTCGGGCAGCATCCGCTATGCCGGCGAGGTGGAGTTGACCCGCCGCCGGGTGGAGGATCGTTCGCGGCTGGGTATCGGCTACGTGCCCCAGGGACGGCAGATCTTCCCGCTGCTCAGCGTGGAGGAGAACCTGCGCACGGGGCTCGCCGCCCGAGGCGATGGCCTGAAGCGCATCCCCGAGCGCATCTATGAGCTATTCCCGGTGCTCGAGGAGATGAAGCAGCGTCGTGGCGGTGACCTCTCCGGCGGGCAGCAGCAGCAGCTGGCCATCGGCCGCGCCCTGGTGCTGGAACCGCGCCTGCTGATACTCGATGAGCCGGGGGAGGGGATCCAGCCCAACATCGTGGCCCAGATCGGCGAGGTGATCCGTCGGCTGATCGCCGAGGATGGCCTCAGCGTGCTGCTGGTGGAGCAGAAGCTGCCCTTCGCCCGCCGCTATGCCGACCGCTTCGCGATCCTGGACCGCGGTCGACCGGTCGCCGGCGGGGCGATCGGTGAGCTCTCCGATGCCCTTATCCGTGAACACCTGACGGTATAGGCGCCCTTCTTGCGAGGAGCAAGGAGCAAGGGTATCTGCGCCTTTTTGGGCCGTTGGCCCGAGCGGCTGCACCCGAAGGGGGCGTCGAGGTATGGCGGCTGCACCTCAAGAGGACGGGGAGGGGCGTTTACGGTGGCCGGTGAGTTTCTTCAAGTGGATGAATTTCAATAACTAATTCTCTCATTCCCCTTTCTGGTACATCCCTTGCTGTATTGCTGGGCAGAGATGCCCGGCCGAGAGCTGCCCATGACCGCCTTCGCGACCTCCTTGACTACCATGCCGCCGGCCGACTCCGGCCATCGCTTCGATGCGGATCGCCACTGGGCGGCCTCTCTCGAGCTCGGCTTCGAGCCCCGTGACGGGGTCACCCGCCTGACCCCCTGCCGTCACCGTGGCCCGTTGCGCGTCCAGCGCCCCTTTCACCCTGAAGGCCGCGACGGCGTCTGCCATGTCTATCTGCTCCATCCGCCCGGCGGCCTGGTCAGCGGCGATGCCTTGAACATCGAGGTCGGCGTCCAGGGCGGGGCTCGTGCGCTGCTCACGACGCCCGCCGCCAACAAGCTCTACCGCGCCGATAGCCATGCGGTGGCCTGGCGGCAGCACACGCGACTGGTGGTCGCCGACGGCGGGGAGCTGGAGTGGCTGCCCCAGGAGACCCTCGCCTTCGATGGCTCACGTGGCGCGCAGTCCACCGAGATAGCCCTCGACGGCGATGCCCGCTGCCTGGGGTGGGAGGTGATGGCCCTGGGCCGGCCCGCGAGCTCGCTGCCCTTCTCCACGGGGTGCATCGAGCAGCGTTTCCGCCTGACCCGGTACGGCAGGCCGCTGTGGCTCGAGCGCCAGCCGCTGGACCCGGCTCACCCGCGCTTCCGGGGGCGCTGGGGGCAGGGCGGTGCCAGCGTGCAGGCCACCCTGTGGGCGGTGGGCCTGAATGATGAGGCCGGGGCCGTCGAGGCCCTGCGCGAGGGGCTCGGCGCCTCGCCCCGCTGGGCGGTCACCGTGCGCCATGGCGTGCTGCTGCTGCGCTATCTGGGCCAGGAGTGTTGCGAGGCCTGGGCGCTCTGTGAGGCCGCCTGGCGGGTGCTGCGCCCCCGCCTGCTGGGCCGCGAGGCGCATCCGCCGCGCATCTGGCGCACCTGATCCCCCACTTCCCGCGGAGGCCCGACATGGAACTGACCCCCAGAGACAAGGACAAGCTGCTGCTCTTCGCGGCGGCCCAGCTGGCCGAGCGACGCCGTGCGCGCGGCCTGAAGCTCAACTACCCGGAGGCGGTCGCCCTGATCAGCTTCGAGATCCTCGAAGGCGCCCGGGACGGTCGCAGCGTCGCCGACCTGATGAGCTTCGGCCGCGAGATCCTGTCCCGAGATGATGTCATGGAGGGGGTGGCCGAGATGGTCGAGGAGGTGCAGGTGGAGGCCACCTTTCCCGATGGCACCAAGCTGGTCACCGTTCACACCCCCATCGTCTAGGAGAGCCCCATGATTCCCGGTGAGTATCAGTTGCAGGAGGGCGAGATTTCGCTCTGCGAGGGACGTCAACGGATCACGCTCGAGGTCGCCAATACCGGCGACCGCCCCATCCAGGTCGGCTCCCACTACCACTTCGCCGAGGCCAACCCGGCGCTCACCTTCGACCGCGCCAAGGCGCTTGGCCATCGCCTCGACGTGGCCGCCGGCACGGCGATCCGCTTCGAGCCGGGCCAGACCCGCGAGGTGACGCTGATCCCCTATGTCGGACGGCGGCACATCTATGGCTTTCGCGGCGCCGTCATGGGCGCGCTGGATGACCAGGGAGACGCGTCATGAAGATCAGCCGCCAGGCCTATGCCGACATGTACGGCCCCACGACGGGCGACCGGGTGCGCCTCGGCGACACCGCGTTGTGGATCGAGGTGGAGCGCGACGCCACCCGCTACGGCGAGGAGGTGAAGTTCGGCGGCGGCAAGGTGATCCGCGACGGCATGGGGCAGAGCCAGCGCCACGACGACGGTGTGATGGACACTGTGATCACCAACGCCCTGATCCTCGACTGGTGGGGCATCGTTAAGGCGGATGTGGGCATCCAGGCCGGGCGGATCGCCGCCATCGGCAAGGCGGGTAACCCCGACACCCAGCCGGGGGTGGAGATCGTCATCGGCCCGGGCACCGAGGTGATCGCCGGCGAGGGCAAGATCTTGACCGCCGGCGGCATCGATGCCCATATCCACTTCATCTGCCCCCAGCAGGTGGAGGAGGCGCTGATGAGCGGCATCACCACCATGCTGGGCGGCGGCACCGGGCCGGCCACCGGCTCCAACGCCACTACCTGCACCCCGGGGGCCTGGCACCTGGGCAGGATGCTGCAGGCGGTGGATGACCTACCGATGAACATCGGTTTCCTCGGCAAGGGCAACGCCAGCCTGCCCGAGGCGCTCGAGGCGCAGCTCGAGGCCGGCGCCATGGGCCTCAAGCTCCACGAGGACTGGGGCACCACCCCGGCCTCCATCGACAACTGCCTTGCCGTGGCCGAGCGCTACGACGTGCAGATCGCCATCCACACCGACACCCTGAACGAGTCGGGCTTCGTGGAGGACACCCTGGCGGCCTTCAAGGAGCGCTGCATCCACACCTACCACACCGAGGGCGCCGGGGGCGGCCACGCACCGGATATCCTCACCGCCTGCTCGAAGCCCTATGTGCTGCCGTCCTCCACCAACCCGACGCGCCCCTACACCGTCAACACCATCGACGAGCACCTGGACATGCTGATGGTGTGCCACCACCTGGATCCCAACATCCCCGAGGACGTGGCCTTCGCCGACTCGCGCATCCGCCGCGAGACCATCGCCGCCGAGGACATCCTCCAGGACCTCGGCGTGATCTCGATGATCGCCTCGGACTCCCAGGCCATGGGCCGCGTCGGCGAGGTGATCTGCCGCACCTGGCAGACCGCCCACAAGATGAAGGTGCAGCGGGGCCTGCTGCCCGAGGACGAGGCGCTCGGCGCCGACAACCACCGGGCCCGGCGCTACATCGCCAAGGTCACCATCAACCCCGCCATCACCCACGGCATCGGCCACGAGGTGGGCTCCATCGAGGTCGGCAAGCTCGCCGACCTGGTGCTCTGGAAGCCGGCCTTCTTCGGCACCAAGCCGGCGCTGATCCTCAAGGGCGGGATGATCGCCGCGGCGCCCATGGGCGACCCCAACGCCTCGATTCCCACGCCGCAGCCGGTGCACTACCGGCCGATGTTCGGCGCCTTCGGGCGCGCCGTAAGCCAGACCCGCCTGACCTTCGTCAGCCAGGCGGCGCTGGCGGCGGGCATCGGGGAGCGGCTGGCGTTGCGCAGCCCGCTCAGCGCCTGCCGCGATGTCAGGCAGGTCAGGAAGCGCGATATGAAGCTCAACGACGCCTGCCCCGAACTCTCGGTGGACCCCCAGACCTACGAGGTGCGCTGCGACGGGGAGCTTCTGACCTGCGAGCCCGCCACCGAGTTGCCCCTGGCCCAGCGCTACCACCTGTTCTGAGTCGTGGGCGACAACCTCCTGGAGACGCTGCCAATGCTGAAACTGACCGAACGCCTGGGCCCCATCGCGGCCGAACGGGCCATCGACACCCTGACGCTGCCCTTCGAGCGGCGCGTGCTGGGCCGCATGAAGGCGGAAAGCGACGCCGGCCGCGACCTCGGCCTCTTCCTCGACCGCGGCCCGGTGCTGCGCGACGGCGAGGGGCTGCGCGCCCCGAGCGGCGAGGTGGTGCGCATCCGCGCCGCCGCGGAGCCGGTGGTCACCGCCCGCATCACGGCCGGGCTGCCCCTGGCGCGCCTCGCCTACCACCTGGGCAACCGCCACGTGCAGCTGGCACTGGGCGAGGACGAGCAGGGCGGGTTCGTGCGCTTCCCGCCGGACCATGTGCTGGAGGCGCTGGCCGAACGGCTCGGCGCACGGCTGGAGCGCCACCAGGCCCCCTTCGATCCGGAGCCCGGCGCCTACCAGCAGCTCGGTGGGCACGCTCATGGCCACGACGCTCATTACCACGATCACGACCATGGCCATTCCCATGCCCACTGAGGCGGCCATGACGCCGACGGGTCAGGGCGACGATCTGGCCCTGCTGGGGTTGCTGCAGCTGGTCAGCCCGGCGCTGCCCATCGGTGCCTTCGCCTTCTCCCAGGGGCTGGAGAGCGCCTTCGAACTGGGCTGGGTGAACGACGAGGCGAGCCTGGGCGACTGGCTGGAAGGCGTGCTCGAGGATGGCCTGACCCGCTGCGAGCTGCCGGCGCTGGCCCGCCTGCATGCCGCCTGGTCGGAGGGCGATGGCGCGGCGATCGCCGCCTGGGACGCCTGGCTCGCCGCCAACCGCGAGACCGCGGAGCTCGCCGCCGAGGATGCGCGCCTGGGCGCCGCGCTTGCCCGCCTGCTGGGCAGCCTTGCGCTGCTGCCGGCCGACCTTCCCGAGGGCGAGCCGGCGCTGCCGGCGCTGCCGGCGGGGGCCGGCTACGTCACGCTGTTCGCCTGGGCGGCCCGGGTGCGCGGCGTGCCGCTGCGCCCGGCGCTGCTCGGCTTCGCCTGGGCCTGGCTGGAGAACCAGCTGGCCGTGGCCTGCAAGGCGCTGCCGCTGGGGCATACCGCCGCCCAGCGCCTGGTCGAGCGGCTGCGTCCGGCACTGGTGGCCGCGGTGGACGAGGCCCTGGCCCTGCCCGATGACGCGCTCGGCCCGGCGCTGCCCGGCCTGGCGCTGGCCAGCGCCCTGCACGAGACCCAGTATTCGCGACTGTTCAGAAGCTAGTGCCGTCAGGATAACGACGACAGAGTGCAAAAGGAGAAACGACATGACCCATTGCCTGCGTGTTGGCGTCGGCGGCCCGGTGGGCTCCGGCAAGACGGCGCTGCTCAAGCAGCTCTGCCGGGCCCTGCGCGACCACTACGATATCGCCGTGGTGACCAACGATATCTACACCCGCGAGGACGCCGACTTCCTGCTGCGCCATGAGGCGCTCGCCGCCGATCGCATCCTCGGCGTGGAGACTGGCGGCTGCCCGCACACGGCGATCCGCGAGGACGCCTCCATGAACCTCGCCGCCATCGACGAACTCCAGGCGCGTCACCCTGGCCTGGAGCTGGTGCTGGTGGAGTCCGGCGGCGACAACCTCTCGGCCACCTTCAGTCCCGAGCTCTCCGACCTCACCCTCTACGTGATCGATGTCTCCGCCGGCGACAAGATCCCCCGCAAGGGTGGGCCGGGGATCACCAAGTCGGATCTGCTGATCATCAACAAGATCGATATCGCCGAGCAGGTCCACGCCTCGCTGGAGGTGATGGAGCGTGATTCCCGCAAGATGCGCGGCGAGCGGCCCTTCGTCTTTACCAACCTTTACGACGGCGTGGGCCTGGAGACGATCATCGCGTTCATCCTCGACCGCGGCATGCTGCCGGAGCGGCGGCCACAGGCGACCGCTGTCTCGGCCTGAGGCAGCGCTCGCCACCCTCCCACGACCATCAGGAGCCTCACCATGTCCCTTCGTCTCATCCGTTCGCTGCGCCTTCTCGTCCTCGGGGCGCTCGCCGTGGGCGCCACCGCACCGGCGCTGGCCCACTCCGGCCACGATGCCCCCGCGGTGCATGCCCATACCGGCAGCCCGGCGCTGCTGGCGTTCATCGCCATCCTTCTGGTGGGAACGGCGGGGGCTGCCGTCGCGGTGCGCCTGCTCCTGCGCCGCCGACGTCTGGCGCGATCGCGCGGCTAGCGTCCTGGCAGGCCCCCTCGCGCCCGGCCTCGGCCGGGCGCGCTGCTTCTCGCCTCGCCAGGCGCTATGCTGGCCCTTCATCGCCACGCATCACGGCGACCGTTCACGGCAGGGAGTGGAGCCGCATGGGACGAAGCGGGCAGGGGAGACGACGGATGTGGTCATGGATCGTGACGCTGCTGCTGGCCTGGGTCGCCATGGGGGCCTGGCAGCGCCTCAAGCCGCTGCCCGAGGGCATCGGGGTGGCCTTCCCCGAGCGTCCCGCGGTGGAGGCGCGTTTCCTGGCCGACCAGACCTGGTACGACGCCGAGGGGAAGCGCCACCAGCAGCAGGCGATCTTCGACGAGATGCTCGCCATGATCGCCCAGGCGCGGCGCCTGGTGGTGGCGGACATGTTTCTCTACAACGACTTCGCCGGCAGCGCCGAGGGCGACGGCTTCCGCCCGCTCTCCGAGGAGCTGACCGCTGCCCTGGTCGAGCAGAAGCGTCGCCACCCCGGGCTCGCGGCGGTGGTGATCAGCGACCCCCTCAATACCCTCTATGGGGGCCTTGCGCTCGACCACTTCGCCCGCCTGCGCGAGGCAGGGATCACGGTGGTGGAGACCGACCTGACCCGCCTGCGCGCCTCGAACCCGCTCTGGTCCGGGCTCTGGCACCTGGGGCCGCGCTGGCTCGGCAACGACCCCGACGGCGGCTGGCTGCCCAACGCCCTGGGACCGGGGCGGGTCCCGCTGCGCAGCTACCTGGCACTGCTCAACTTCAACGCCAACCATCGCAAGACCCTGGTGGTGGACCAGGGCGATGGCTGGGCGGGCCTCGTCACCTCGGCCAACCCCCATGACGCCAGCAGCCGCCACGGCAATGTGGCGCTGCGCTTCGGGGGCGCGGCGGCGCTGGACCTGCTGGCCAGCGAGCGGCCGGTGGCGGCCTGGTCCGGTGTGGCGCTGCCCGGCCCCGAGGCGCCCGCCTCCGCGGCGGCCCCCGATGACGGCCGCCTGCAGCTGCTCACCGAGGGGGCGATCCGCGACGCCCTGATCCGTGCCATCGAGGCCGCCACGGCGGGGGAGCGCCTGGACCTGGCGGTCTTCTACCTCGCCCACCGCGGGGTGGTTACGGCGCTCAAGCGGGCCGCCGCGCGCGGGGTGCGGGTAAGGGTGCTGCTCGACCCCAACCGCGACGCCTTCGGCATCGAGAAGGGCGGCATCCCCAATCGCCCGGTGGCACGGGAGCTGGTCGAGGCCGGCCTCGAGGTGCGCTGGTGCGTGACGAAGGGCGAGCAGTGCCACAGCAAGCTGCTGCTGCGCCGCCCGGCCGACGGCGGCGACGCGGAGCTGATCCTCGGCTCGGCCAACTTCACCCGGCGCAACCTCGATGACCTCAACCTGGAGACCAGCGTGCGCCTGGCGGGGCCGGCAACCCTGCCGGCGCTGCGCGAGGCCGCGCGCTTCTTCGAGTCGCGCTGGACGAGCACGCCCGAGCGCACCACCAGCGAGCCCTTCGCGGCCTTCGACGATACCTCGCTGTGGCAGCGCTGGCGCTACCGGCTGATGGAGACGACGGGGCTGTCGACGTTCTGACCGCGGAAGGCGCTCGACCTTACGAGGGAGTCAATCGACGTGGGTCACGGCCTGGCGCCGGGGGTCGAGGTGCCAGGGCAGGCCGAGGCGGGCGTTGCGCTCCAGCTCGGCGATCACCTGGGCGCCCAGCAGCAGGATGATGGCCCCCACCTCCAGGCTCAGCAGCACCACGATCAGGGTCGCCAGGGAGCCGTAGACGGCGTTGACGAAGGAGAGGTTGGCGAAGTAGTAGACCAGCAGCAGGCGTACCCCCTCCCACAACAGCGCCGCCACCAGGCCGCCGACGATGGCCCGGCGCAGCGCGACCCGCACCACCGGCAGCACCTTGTAGATGGCGCTGAAGAGCAGGAAGACACCGGCGAAGCTGGTGAGGTTGAGCAGCGGCTCGGAGAGCCCCGCCAGGGGCAGGTCGCGTCCGGTGAGGGCCAGCGTCAGGGCATTGAGCCCGCTGACCAGGCTGACCAGCAGGGTCAGTGCCAGCAGGCCCGCGCCCAGCACTAGCATGAAGGCGTAGGGCAGCAGCACCGAGACCCACAGGCTGCGCCCCTGGTGGGGGGCATCCGGGGCGTGGAAGATGATCGCCAGGGCGTCCTCAAGCATGCGAAACGCGAAGGAGCTGAACAGCAGCAGCACCGGGAAGCCGAGAAGCCCGATCACCTCCCGGGAGTCGAGCAGGGTGCGCACCGCCTCCAGCAGCACCTCGGCGTGGGCCGGCGCCAGGTGGCGGGCCTGGACCGAGAGCACCTCCAGCAGGTGGGCCTCGTCGACCACCCCGGCCAGCAGCACCACCAGCAGGGCGAACAGCGGTACGATGGAGAGCAGGATGTTGTAGCCCACGCCGCCGGCCAGCAGGATGCCGCGGTTTCGCAGGAAGGCGACGAGCACCCGCCACAGGAAGCGGCCGATGCGCGGCAGCAGGGTCACGGCGAGGAGCAGCGAGCGGCGCTGTGGGCTGGGAGAGGTCATCGGCCTGGCCTTCCATGGGCGTTGGGGCATCATACGCCGGTGGCCGCGACTCGCGTCAACGCAGTGGACGTTTAGCCTCAGGGCTCGTGACCCCGGCGAGGGTGCATTATGCTGTCCGTCGACCTCATCCGATTCGCGAGCACACCTTGGCACGACCCTCCGCGCTGACCCTGCACTCCCTGGCCACCTTCCTGGCTTGCCTGCTGCTGCTGGGCATGGGCTGGCAGGCCGCCCGGGTGCAGCAGTCGCTGCTGGATGCCAATGCCTCCGTCCAGACCGGCCTCGAGCTGGTGACCTCGCTCCAGGAGATGCAGACCACCCTGCTCGACGTGGAGACGGGCGAGCGGGGCTTCGTCATCACCGGTCGGCCCAACTACTTGCTGCCCTATCGTGAGGCGCGAGCGCGCCTTGCCGCCGAACGTGAGAGGTTGGGTCACCTGCTGGCCGAGCGCCGCAGTGATGATATCGAGTCGACCCTGGCGCGGCTCGATGCGCTGATCGAGCAGCGCCTGTCCATCGCCGAGACCAACATCGCGGTGCGCGAGAGCGACGGGCTCGAGGCCGCGGCGCTGAGGCTCCTGGCGGCTGGGGGGCGACAGACCATGGACGCCATCCGCGAGCTGCTCCAGGCGCAGGAGGCGCAGGAGCGCCGGGGTCTCGCCCGCGACACGGGGGAGGCAGCCGCCCAGGCCGAGCGTGCCAGGCATCAGGGCCTGCTGGGAGCCCTGATGGTGGCCCTGCTGGCGTTGGCTGCCTACTCGACGATCCGCCATGCGTTGACGCTGCGCCGGCGGCTGCTCGAGGAAGCGGAGCACCGCGAGGCGCGCCTCGAGGCGATCCTCGAGGCGGTCCCCGATGACCTCTACCGGATCACTGCCGACCGGCAGGTGACGCGCCTGGGCGACGACGGCGAGGTATCCCCGTCCCTTCGCGAAACGCTGCTCGAGCATCTCGGCACTCCCCAGGGAGTGGTGGGGCGTCACGACTTCCTCTGGCACCAGGCGGATCCACCCGCGGCCTTAGAGGTGCGCCTGTTGCCCACCCGCGATGGCGAACACCTGGCCATCGCCCGTGATGTGACCGAGCGGCGTCAGATCGAGCGAATCAAGGCCGAGTTCGTCGCCACGGTCAGCCACGAGCTGCGCACCCCCCTGACGGCGATTCGCGGTGCCCTGGGCATGCTGGCCCAGGGCATGGCTGGCACGCTGGCCGACGACGCCCGCTCGCTGGTGACCGTGGCAGAACGCAACGGCGAGCGACTGTCGCGGCTGATCGATGACATCCTCGACATGGAGAAGCTCGAGGCCGGACAGCTGGTCATGCAGCCCCGGCGGGTCTCGCTGGTCGACCTTGTTCAGCGCGCGATCACCGACAACGCTCCCTTCGCCGAGAGTTTCTCGGTCGGACTGGTGCTGGCGCCGCCGCTGCCTGCGGAGGATCGCGTCAGCGTCGATCCCGAGCGCTTCGCCCAGGTGATGGCCAACCTGCTCTCCAACGCCATCAAGCACTCGCCGGCTGGCGAGGAGGTCACGTTGGCGGTGACCCCCGCCGTCCGGGGTGGGGGTGATGGGCTCGAGGTATCGGTGATCGATCATGGGCAGGGGATCCCCCTGGCGTTCCAGTCCCGTGTCTTCGAGCGTTTCGCCCAGGCCGATGGCTCAGACCGTCGCCGCACCGGCGGCACCGGGCTTGGCCTAGCCATCACTCGGCGCCTGGTCGAGCTGATGGAGGGCGAGATTGGTTTCGTCTCCGTGCCGGGGGAGGGAACCCGGTTTCATGTATGGTTGCCCCGTTGCCAACCGCCATTCGCGTCGATCAAGGAGGAGAGACCATGAACGATCACGCCCCCCGGCAGAAGATCCTGATGGTGGAGGATGAGGAGGATATCGCCTTCCTGCTCCGCTTCCTGCTCGAGCGCCACGGCTTCTCGGTCCGGCATGCGGCGGATGGTCGCCAGGCACTGGCGGCGCTGGAAGAGGAGAGCGTGCCCGACCTGGTACTTCTGGATGTGATGTTGCCCTACCATGACGGCCTGGAAGTGATCGAGCAGCTGCGCCGGCGGCCCGCCTGGCAGGCGGTGCCGGTGGTGATGCTCACCGCCAAGGCCCGCGAGGTGGATGTGGTGCGGGCCCTGGAGCTGGGCGCCGACGACTATGTGACCAAGCCCTTTCAACCGGATGAACTGCTGGCGCGCCTGCGCCGCTTGATGAGGAGGCGTTGATGCAAGGAGGTGTGATGAGGCGTCGTCTCCGGCGGCGGTTTGGCCTGGGCTGTCTGCTGGTGGGCATCGCTCTAGTCGTGGCCCAGTCTGCGGCTGCCGAGCCGCGGCGGCTCGAGGTGGAGCTGTCCCAGCTTTTCGACCGGCTGGACAGCGGCTTCTCTAATTGGCAGGGGCAGCGTCTCGAGTTCCAGTCCGCGCGTCCGGGTGACCCCACCTGGTATGGTGCTGCGACCCATGATCGTCGCTATGGAGTGGAGGATGAAGGGGTATCCCTGGGCGCCGCGGTCCCGCTCGGTGCCGACTGGGTGCTCCAGCCCGAGGCCGGCCACACCTTCGATGCGGACTTCCTGCCGCGCTGGTACGCCGACCTGCGGCTGCAGCGGCGCTTGTCCCATGGTCTGGTGGGGGCGCTGAGCCTGCGCCGCACCGAGTACCAGGCCTCGCGGGTCGACCGTCTGGCCTTGGGCATGGAGCGTTACTGGGGGCCCTGGCGCGCCGGCTATACCCTCAACGTCAGCGATGTCTCCACCGCGGGCACCCCGGTGGGGCATGCCCTGGCCCTGGACCACTACTACGGCGAGCGCAGCGTCATCGGCCTGCGTGCCAGCCTGGGCCGCGAGGAGGAGGGCCTGCCGGGGGGCGAGGCGATCACCTCCGAGGTGACCGCCGTCGCCCTGCGTGGCCGCCACTGGTGGCATCCGGAATGGGCGCTGAGCTGGGAGCTCGGCACCCTGAGTCAGGGGGATCTCTACGACCGCCACGGGGTCCAGCTGGGTATCCGGCATGCCTTCTGATGCGCGGCTCTTGTGGGACGCGTGGCAGGGATGGCTGGCAGGGATGGTCAGCCTGCCAGACGACCCGGTGCTGCGCCTGGCGGTCTATGCCGCCATGGCGCTGGGCGGATTGACCCTGGTGGTCATGCTCCAGGTGCTGGTGCTCTCGGAGCTGGCCGCTCGCCGCGAGCGGCACCGGGAGGCCTTCGTGGCCCGGTGGCGACCACGGCTGGTGGGCTGGACCCTGGCCGAGGAGGCGCCGCTGGGGGAGCCGCCGCGTCGTGGTCGCGATGTCCTCTGGTTCCTGCTGCTCTGGGCGCGCCTCCATCGCCAGCTGCGTGGCGTGGCCCGGGAGCGCCTGAACACCCTATTCTTTAGCCTGGACATGACCGGCGCGGTGCTTGCCATGCTCGACTCGCGCCGGGTGCATCGACGGCTGGTGGCACTGGCCTGCCTGGGCCACCTGGCCAGCGATCGTTTCTGGTCGGACGTCGCGCCGCTGCTGGAGGCTCGCAACCCCCTGGTGGCCCTGGCGGCCGCCCAGGCGCTGGTGGCCATGGATGCCCGTCGTGCCATGGCCAGGCTGGTGCCTCTGGTGGCCCGGCGGCGCGACCTGGCCATGCCGCGCCTGCAGGCGTTATGCCGCCAGGCGGGGCCCGATGCGGTGACGCCGCCGCTTCTCGAGGGGCTCGCCGCCCCTGACCCGGCGCACCGGGAGCGCCTGGCTGCCCTTCTTGGCAGTGCCGACCCGGCCCGGATGGCGGCCTGGGCGCGACGCTGCCTGGACGAGCATCATGAGGGTGAGTCGCTCCTCTGCGCGGCGCTCGCCTGTCTGGGGACGCTTGGGGACCCCCGGGACCACGCCCGTCTGAGCAAGGCTCTCCACGGCGATTCACCGCGGATTCGTTTCGCCGCCCTCAAGGCGCTGCGTCGCCAGGCGCGGCCCGCTGACGAGGCGTTGCTGATCCCCCACCTCGAGGATCGCGACTGGTGGGTTCGCCAGGCCGCGGCCGACTCCCTGGTCGGGTTGCCCGGCATCACCCGCGAGCGACTCGGCACCCTGCTGGAGGCGTGCGACGACCGCTACGGACGTGATGCCCTGCGGCGTGCCATGGCCGAAGGAGAGTTCCCATGAGCCCTGTCGAGGCGGTGCTGGCCGTCGACTGGGCCTGGTGGGCCCAGGTGGGCTTCATCGGTTACTTCCTGCTGCTCAATGGCGGCTACCTGCTCCTCAACCTGTTCTCCATGGTCAGCCTGCGCCGCTACATGAAGCTGCGCGCCGAGCTGGGGGCCGAGGCCCCCTACCTGGGCATCGAGCCCTCGGTATCGCTGCTGGTGCCCGCCTACAACGAGGCGGCAACGATCCGTACCTCGGTGCTCTCGCTGCTGCAGCTGCAGTACCCGGACTACGAGGTGGTGGTGATCAATGACGGCTCGAAGGACGAGACCCTCGAGGTGCTGCGCGAGGCCTTCGCGCTGGAGGCGCATCCGGAGCCGTTGCGTCTCGGCGTACCCCACCAGGAGATCCTCGGTATCTATCGCTCGCGGCGCCATGCCAACCTGCGGGTGATCGACAAGCGCAACGGCGGCAAGGCCGATGCCCTCAATGCCGGCATCAATGCCGCCCGCCACGGGCTCTTCTGCGCCGTGGATGCCGACTCCATCCTGCAGCGCGATAGCCTGCTGCGGGTGGTGCAGCCCTTCCTCGAGGATGAGCGAACCGTGGCGGCCGGCGGCACCGTGCGGATCGCCAATGGCTCACGGGTGCAGGGCGGTTTCCTGCTGGAAGCCGGGATTCCCCGCAATCTGCTGGCGCGCTTCCAGATTGTCGAGTACCTGCGCGCCTTCCTGTTCGGCCGGCTGGGCTGGTCGCCGATGAACGCCGTGTTGATCATCTCCGGGGCCTTCGGTCTCTTCGACCGCGATCGGGTGATCGCGGTGGGCGGTTACAGCAGCGCCACCGTGGGTGAGGACATGGAGCTGGTGGTGAGGCTGCATCGATACCACCGCGAGAAGCGGCTGCCCTATCGCATCCGCTACCTGCCCGACCCGATCTGCTGGACCGAGGCGCCGGAGGACCTGGCCACCCTGGGCAAGCAGCGCAGCCGCTGGCAGCGCGGCCTGGCGGAAAGCCTCAGTCGTCATGCCCGCCTGGCGGCAAGCCCTCGGGGCGGGGCGGCAGGGCACCTGGCCTGGCCGTTCATGGCGCTCTTCGAGTGGCTCGGGCCCCTGGTGGAGCTGGCCGGCTACGGTTTCATGATCTGGGGATTCGCCTTCGGGGTGGTGTCGCCGGCGGCGCTGACCGCCTTCCTGCTGGTGGCC
This sequence comes from Halomonas shengliensis, assembly GCF_900104135.1. Taxonomy (GTDB): domain Bacteria; phylum Pseudomonadota; class Gammaproteobacteria; order Pseudomonadales; family Halomonadaceae; genus Halomonas; species Halomonas shengliensis. The sequence goes on from NZ_FNIV01000011.1 coordinate 19,833, forward strand.
ATCGGCATGGGCATCCTGCTGTCGGTCAACGGCCTGCTGCTGGAGACCCTGTCGTTCCGGGTCTATCGGCGCCGCCGTGACATGCTTCGCCTCTTCCTGGTGGCGATCCTCGAGAACTTTGGCTATCGCCAGCTCAACACCCTGTGGCGCTGCCGCGGCATGTGGCAGTGGCTCGCCCGGCGCAAGCACCAGTGGGGCGCCATGAGGCGCTCCGGCCAGTGGGGACAGTGAGGCAAGGAAAGCGCAGACGTTGACGGGTCGCTTTCCTGTCCACGGGCCGCTCTGTATGCTGAAACGCGTCCTGTCACGTCCGTCCGGCGTGGCAGCCCGCAGGCTCACAGAGGAGGCATCCCATGTCAGAGTCGTCGCAACCTTCCCCCTTCAAGGACAACCGCGTCCGCGGCCTGGCCGCCGTGGCGGCCGTGGGCGTGGTGTGGGCGATCATCGCCCAGTCCAGCGCCGGTAGCCACAAGGAGGCCCGTGAGGCACTGGAAGCCGAGATGGCCGTGCTGGAGTCGCGCAACCAGGACCTGGCCACCCAGCTCGAGGCCTTCGAGCAGGCCGGCGACGAGATCGCCGACCTCGAGGCGCGCATCGCCGAGCTGGAGCAGCGCCGCGATACCCTGCAGGCCGACCTGGAGGCGCGCGAGGCCGAGGCCGGCGGCCGCCTGGAGGCGATCGAGGCCGACATCGCCGCCGCCGAGGGTCGCCTGGAGGAGCTTACCGCCTCCCGTGAGGCCCTGGAGGCTGAGGTCGCCAGCCTCGAAGAGCAGAAGGCCGAGCTCGAGGCCAGCCTGACCGAGCTTCGCCAGGAGCGCGAGAGCGTCGAGCAGGCCCTCGCCGATGCCGAGTCCGCCCGCGAGTCGGCCGAGGCCGCCCGCCAGGATGCCGAGGCGCAGCGCCAGGAGGCGGAGCAGGCGCGTCAGGCCGCGGTGGAGGAGCGCCAGGCCGCCGAGGAGGCGCGTCAGCAGGCCGCGGCCGACCTCGAGGCCCTCCAGGCCGAGATCGACGAGGCCAGCCAGCGCCAGGCGAGCCTGCAGGAGGAGATCGAGGCCAGCCAGCAGGAGCAGCAGGCACTGCGTACGGAGCTCGACTCGCTGACCGAGGAGCGCGACGCGCTCGGCCAGCAGCTCGAGTCGCTGCGCGGCGAGCGCGATGAGGCCCAGCAGGCGGTGGACGAGGCTCGCTCTGAGCTCGAGGACGTCAAGCTGGCGATCAGCATCGGGCGCGAGGAGCTCGGCAGCGTGGAGAGCGAGGTCGAGCGGCGTGAGTCCCAGCTGCAGCGCCTGGAGGCCCAGCTGGCCACCTGGCGCAGCGAGCTCGAGTCGCTGGAGGTGGGCGGTGAGGCCGACGACGCGGCGGCGTCCGGTGCCGCGGATGGCGAGGCCGACGGCGGTGACGCCTCCCAGGAGGGCGACGACGCCTCGTCCCAGGACGCCGAGGACGAGTCCGCCGCCGAGACGGCGGACGAGCAGGCCTGAGGCGACCCCCACAAGCGCGGTAACACGGCGGCGGGCCCTCGGGCCCGCCGTCTTGCGTGGGGTGGTTCGGTCGGCGTCGGGGAAGGCGTATACTGGCCCCACGCATCCATCAGCGAAGGAGCAGGACGTGATCGAAGGGGTCAAGCATATCGTCGCCGTGGCATCCGGCAAGGGCGGGGTCGGCAAGTCCACCGTCACCGTCAACCTGGCCCTGGCCATGGCCGCCGAGGGTTACCGGGTCGGCGTGCTGGATGCCGATATCCATGGGCCCAGCCAGGCGCAGATGCTCGGCGTGGGCGAGGGCGTGCGCCCCGAGGCGGCGGGCGAGAACCGCATGCGCCCGCTCGAGGCCCATGGCATCCAGGCCATGTCCATGGCCTTCATGGTCGATATCCGCGAGCCCATGGTGTGGCGCGGGCCCATGGTAGCCGGCGCCTTCCAGCAGCTGCTGACTCAGACCGTCTGGGATGACCTGGACTTCCTGTTCATCGACATGCCGCCGGGCACCGGCGACATCCAGCTCACCCTGGCCCAGAAGGTCCCGGTGGATGGCGCGGTGATCGTCACCACGCCCCAGGACATCGCCCTGCTGGACGCCCGCAAGGGCATCGAGATGTTCCGCAAGGTGAACGTGCCGGTGCTGGGGGTGGTGGAGAACATGTCGCTGCATGTCTGCTCGGCCTGCGGCCACGCCGAGCCGATCTTCGGCGAGGGCGGCGGCGAGCGCATCGCCGCCGAGTACGAGACCCGGGTGCTGGGCCGCCTGCCGCTGGCGCTCGCCATCCGCGAGCAGGTCGATGGCGGTCGCCCGACGGTGGTGGCCGAGCCGGCAGGGGAGGTGACCGCCACCTTCCGCGCCATGGCCCGCCAGGTGGCCGAGCAGGTGCAGCAGCAGGAGCACGATGGGCCGAGCATCTCCTTCAGCAAGGAGTGAGCGCCAGGATGACGCCCAGGGTCGGGGCCGCTATCATGGCGGCCCCGACCTCTTTCCCCTTGACCCCAACCCCCAGGAAGTTCCGATGAGCATCAAGTCCGACCGCTGGATCCGCCGCATGGCCGAGAACGAAGGCATGATCGAGCCCTTCGAGGCCGGCCAGGTGCGCTACGTGAACGAGCGGCGGGTGATCTCCTACGGGACCTCCAGCTACGGCTACGACGTGCGCTGCGCCGACGAGTTCAAGGTGTTCACCAACATCCACTCGGCGGTGGTGGACCCCAAGGCCTTCGACGAGAAGAGCTTCGTCGACGTCAAGGGCGATGTCTGCGTGATCCCCCCCAACTCCTTCGCCCTGGCGCGCACCGTGGAGTACTTCCGCATCCCGCGCAGCGTGCTCACCATCTGCCTGGGCAAGTCCACCTACGCGCGCTGCGGCATCATCGTCAACGTGACGCCGCTGGAGCCGGAGTGGGAGGGGCATGTGACCCTGGAGTTCTCCAACACCACCAACCTGCCGGCCAAGATCTACGCCAACGAGGGCGTGGCCCAGATGCTGTTCCTGGAGTCCGACGAGGTGTGCGCGACCTCCTACAAGGACCGCGGCGGCAAGTACATGGGACAGCGCGGCGTAACCCTGCCGCGCACCTGAGGGCCTTCGGCCAGGTTCCAGTGACAAGATGCAAGTGACAGCAAAGCCCCGCGGTGCAGAACCCGCGGGGCTTTTCTGTGGCACTGAACGCCTTTCTACTTTCTACTTGGCCGCCTATCCCTCGAGATCCTCGTCGAGCTCCTCGGCGGCGTCGGCATGGGACATGCGCAGCCCCTGGGGCGGCAGCGGGGTGCCGTCGAAGGTGGCACCCTCGCCGGAGAAGCGCAGGCGGCCTTCCAGGCACCACTTCACCGCGATGGGATAGATCAGGTGCTCGCGGGCGTGGACCTTCTGCTTGAGGCTCTCCTCGGTCTCGCCCTCGGCCACCTCGACCACGGCCTGCAGGAGCACCGGGCCGCCGTCGAGCTCCTCGGTGACGAAGTGCACGCTGCAGCCGTGCTCGGCGACCCCGTCGGCCAGCGCCCGGGCATGGGTGTCGAGCCCCTGGTAGGCGGGCAGCAGCGAGGGGTGGATGTTGATCAGCCGGCCCAGGAAGCGCTGCACGAAGCGCGGGGTGAGGATGCGCATGAAGCCGGCCAGCACCACCAGGTCCGGCTCATGGCGTTCGATCACCTTGATCAGGGCACCATCATAGGCGTCGCGGTTCTCGTACTCGCGGTGCGGCAGTACCACGGCGTCGATGCCCGCCTCCCGGGCACGGGTCAGCCCGTAGGCCTCCGGTTCGTTGGAGACCACCGCCACGATCTCGCCGCCCAGCTCGTCGTGGCCCTGGGCGTCGATCAGCGCCTGCAGGTTGCTGCCGTTGCCGGAGATCAGGACCACCACCCGGCGGGCCTCGGCCGCCTCCGGGGTGAAGTCGTTGAGGGTGTCGTCGTTGGCGTAGTCGCTCATGACGGCAGGTTCTCCAGGATCACCCGCTCCTGCGTCTCGCTGCGCACGATCTCGCCGATCCGGTATACCGCCTCGCCCTGGGCCTGGAGGTGCGCCCGGGCCTGGTCGGCCTTCTCCGCCGGCACCACCACCACCATGCCGATGCCGCAGTTGAGCACCCGGTACATCTCCTCCTCGGCGACGTTGCCCTGCTCGCGCAGCCACTCGAAGACCGCGGGGCGCTGCCAGGCGGTGACGTCGACCCGGGCCGCCAGCCCCTCGGGCAGCACCCGCGGCAGGTTCTCGGTGAGGCCGCCGCCGGTGATATGGGAAAGGGCGTGCACCGGCACCTCGCTCTCGCGGAGCAGCGACAGCAGCGGCTTGACGTAGATGCGCGTCGGCGCCATCAGGGCGTCGGCCAGCGGCGTGCCGTCGAGATCGGTGTGCAGGTCGGCCCCGGAGACCTCGAGGATCTTGCGGATCAGCGAGTAGCCGTTGGAGTGCGGCCCGGTGGATGCCATGCCCAGCAGAACGTCACCCTCGGCGACGCGGCTGCCGTCAAGGATCTCGGACTTCTCCACCACGCCGACGCAGAAGCCGGCCAGGTCGTAGTCGCTGCCCTCGTACATGCCCGGCATCTCAGCGGTCTCGCCGCCCACCAGGGCGCAGCCGGCGCGCTCGCAGCCGGTGCCGATGCCGGCCACCACATCGGCGGCGATGTCCACGTCGAGCTTGCCCGTGGCATAGTAGTCGAGGAACAGCAGCGGCTCGGCGCCGGCCACCACCAGGTCGTTGACGCACATCGCCACCAGGTCGATGCCGATGGTGTCGTGGCGCCCCAGGTCCATGGCCAGGCGCAGCTTCGTGCCCACGCCGTCGGTGCCGGAGACCAGCACCGGCTCGCGGTAACCCGCGGGCAGTTCACACAGGGCGCCGAAGCCGCCCAGGCCGCCCATCACCTCGGGGCGGGCGGTGCGCCTGGCGACGCCCTTGATGCGGTCGACCAGGGCATTGCCGGCATCGATATCGACGCCGGCGTCCTTGTAGCTGAGCGAGGGGCGAGAGGAGGAGTCGGTCATCGGAAGTCCTGTCGGGTGGTCGGCGCAGCAGCGAGGCGCCGCGCGGTAGGCAAGTCGGGGCCGGAATTGTAGCATCACGGCGAACGCCTGGCAGCCCGTAGGCGGCCGTGACACAAGGGAGTGGATATGCGCAGACAGTGGTGGGTGGCGGCCGGCGTGACGGCGCTGGCGCTGTGGTTCCTGGTCAGCATCGAGCCGGTGCTGATGCCGTTCTTCGTCAGTGCGGTGCTGGCCTACCTCGGCGACCCCCTGGCCGACCGACTGGAGGCCCTGGGCCTCTCCCGGCGCCTCTCGGTGGCGCTGGTGTTCCTGCTGCTGACCCTGGTCATCGTGGTCGCGCTGCTGCTGGTGGTGCCGGTGCTGGGCCGCCAGCTGGGTCAGCTGGTGGAGTCGCTGCCGGCGGTGCTCAACTGGCTCCAGCAGACGGTGGTACCACGGGTGCAGTCGCTGACCGGCATGGACCTCTCCACCGATATCGACGCCCTGCGCCAGGCGGTGGTGGACAACTGGAAGGAGACCGGGACCTTCGCCGCCACCCTGCTCTCCCAGGTGTCGCGCTCCGGCCTGGCGCTGGTGGGCTGGATCGGCAACCTGGCGCTGATCCCGGTGGTGACCTTCTACCTGCTGCTCGACTGGGACATCATCGTCGCCAAGGTGCGTGACTGGCTGCCGCGGCGCCTCGAGGGTACCGCCATCCGCCTGGCCGGGGAGTGCGACGAGGTGCTCTCCGCCTTCCTGCGCGGCCAGCTGATCGTGATGCTCTGCCTGGGCATCATCTACGCCATCGGGCTGACCCTGCTCGGCGTGCGCTTCGGGCTGCTGATCGGCCTACTCTCGGGCCTGGCCAGCATCGTCCCCTACCTGGGCGTGATCGTCGGCATCAGCGTGGCCGGGGTGGTGGCCTTCTTCCAGAGCGGGGAGTGGTGGATGCTGCTGGGCGTGGCCGCGGTGTTCGGCTTCGGCCAGATGGTGGAGAGCGTGGTGCTGCAGCCCAAGCTGCTCGGCGACAAGATCGGCCTGCACCCGGTGGCGGTGATCTTCGCGGTGCTCGCCGGCGGCAACCTGTTCGGCTTCACCGGCGTGCTGCTGGCGCTGCCGGCGGCCGCGGTGATCATGGTACTCTTGCGCGAACTCAACGATCGCTACAAGAGCAGTGCCCTGTACGACGAACGCCTGGGCCCTGACCGACCCCGCCCCATCCGTGACGAGGAGTCCCCATGAGCCGCGCCCCCGCGCAGCTGCCGTTGGGCGTCGGCCTGCGTGACGACGCCACCTTCGTCAACTTCTATCCCGGCCCCAACGCCAGCCTGGTGGGCCGCCTGGCCGAGCAGCTCGAGCCCCAGGGCGAACCCTTCCTCTACCTCTGGGGGGCGCCCGGGGTGGGGCGCAGCCACCTGCTGCAGGCGGCCTGCCACGCAGCCTCGGATCGCGACATGCGCGCCCTCTACCTGCCGCTGGAGGAGCTCGGCCATTTTCCGCCGCTGATGCTCGAGGAGATCGAGCGCCTGGACCTGGTCGCTATCGATGACCTGGAACGGGTGGTGGGGCGGCCGCGCTGGGAGGAGGCGCTGTTCCATGCCTTCAATCGCCTGCGCGACGCCGGCAAGCGGCTGGTGGTGGCCGCCGAGGCGCCGCCGCGCCAGCTGCCGGTGAGGCTGCCCGACCTTGCCTCGCGGCTCACCTGGGGGGTGACCTTCCATGTCCAGGGGCTGGACGACGCCGGCCGCCTGGCGGCACTGCAACTGCGCGCCCGGGAGCGCGGCATGCTGCTCGGCGACGAGGTGGCGCGCTACATCCTGCACCGCGGACCACGACGGCTCGACGCGCTCTTCGACCTGCTGGCGCGCCTGGATCGTGCTTCGCTCTCTGCCCAGCGCAAGCTGACCATTCCCTTCGTCAAGCAGGCGCTGGGCTGGTAGCCAGACTGCTTCAGCGAGAGAGTGTGACCTCCCTGTGCTGCCCGTTGCCCAGCGAGATCTGGCGGATCACCACCCTGGGTTCGCCGGTGACCGGGTCGGGGCCGGCGCCGGAGACATAGAACTCCCCGGCAGGGATGCCGGTGACGCGGAAGTGACCGCCGCCATCGGTGCGTGCGGTGTGGGTGTAGGCCCGCGCCCGCGGGTCGGCGGGCGCCACGGCGATGCCGGCCAGGGCCTTCTCGGCGGCCTCCGCGGAGTAGCGGGTCACCGGCGCCACCGCGATCCCGGCGTTGGCCACGGGGCGGCCGCTCAGGGTCAGGCGCCCGCTGACCACCGCGGTGCCCTGCTTCTCGAGCCTGGCGTATTCGGCCTCGGGGAAGGCGACCTCCCGGGCGGTCTCGGGCGCCGCATCACGGGACTCCGGCGTGGCGGCAGGCCCTGTCTCGCCGCGCTCGATGACCTCGATGCGCTCGGTAGGGGCGGGGGGAACGACCTGGCAGCCGGCCAGGACCAGCGCGGCCAGTGCGAGGGGAAGATGGCGTCTCATGGGTGACCTCCCTATCCGGTGTCGATCTGCAGGCGCCCTGTGCCTCGCCAAGGGTAGCGCAGCCCTGATGGAAAGGCATGCCCGTCACCCGAAACGTGAGCCACAACAAAACCGCCGCCCCCTGGGGGCGGCGGTTCGGGCTCTCGAGGGAGAGCAGGGCGCCGGAGCGCCCTGGGGTCAAGCTTACTGGGCGGCCTTGGTGGCGGTCGCCTGGGCCTGCTTGACGTTGTCCTCGGTGAGCTTCTGGCTCTGCTGGACGAAGTCCTGCTGCAGGGAGACGACCTTCTCGGCGTCGCCCTTCAGGCGCTCGGCCAGGTCCTTGGCGACCTTCTGCTGGCCTTCCATGTAGGCGCGCAGGCCTTCGGCATCCTTGACGTTCATCAGGGTGCGCAGCTGGGCCAGGCCGGTGTCGGTGTAGGCCTTGGTGGCGTCCAGCTGGGCGTTGGCCAGCTTCTCGGTGTAGTCCACGGCCAGGTTGGCATAGGCGCGGGCCGGGGCGAAGAAGATGGACTCGAACTGCTTGGTGTCGAAGGCCTTGGTGTCGAAGTTGAAGGCGTTCATCATGGGGAAACCTCCGGGTTTCACTGAGTGTCTGGGAGGGCGTCTGCCGCCCTGCTGCATTGCACAATAGCAGAGCGTCTTGTGCAGTGCAACATCCGTCCTCGCCGGATGCCATCGGGCCGACCGCGGGCTTGTCGGATGGTGACGTCGACGCCATGGTGAAGGGGTACGTCACCACTATTAGGAGGAGCCGGACATGAGCGACCATCGTATCGAGCGCGACAGCATGGGTGAGCTGGAGGTGCCGAGAGAGGCCCTCTACGGCGCCCAGACCCAGCGCGCCGTGGACAACTTCCCGGTATCCGGCCAGCCGATGCCCACGGCCTTCATTCACGCCATCGCCCGCATCAAGCTGGCCGCGGCGCGGGTCAATGCCGCGCTCGGCCTGCTCGATGACGAGCGTGCCGACGCCATCGTCGCCGCCGCCGAGGCGGTGGTCCGTGGCGAGCATGATGACCAGTTCCCGGTGGACGTCTTCCAGACTGGCTCCGGCACCTCCAGCAACATGAACGTCAACGAGGTGCTGTCCCACCTCGCCAGCCGCGATGGCCTGACGGTGGGGCCCAACGACCATGTCAACATGGGGCAGTCGAGCAACGACGTGATTCCCACCGCCATTCACGTCGCCGCGGCGCTGGAGGTGACCGGGCGGCTGCGTCCGGCGCTCGAGTACCTTCGCCAGACCATCGATCGCCGTGCCGTCGAGCTCGACGGGGTAGTGAAGACCGGGCGTACCCATCTGATGGATGCAATGCCGCTGCGCATGAGCCAGGAGCTCGGGGGCTGGTCGAGCCAGGTGGGGCAGGCCATCGAGCGCCTGGACAGCGCCCTGGTGCGGCTGTTTCGCCTCGCCCAGGGCGGCACGGCGGTGGGCACCGGCATCAATGCCCATCCCGAGTTCGCCGAGCGCATGGCACGTGATCTGAGCGAGCAGACGGGGGTGTCGTTCTCGCCCAACGACAGCTTCTTCGCGAGCCTCGCCTCCCAGGATGCGGCGGTGGAGCTCTCCGGTCAGCTCAGGGGCCTGGCCTGCGTGGTGATGAAGATCGCCAACGACCTGCGCTGGATGAACTCCGGGCCCCTGGCGGGGCTGGGCGAGATCGAGCTCGAGGCCCTGCAGCCCGGCAGCTCGATCATGCCCGGCAAGGTCAATCCGGTGATCCCCGAGTCGGCGGCCCAGGCCGCCGCCCAGGTGATCGGGCTCGATACGGCGGTGACGGTGGCCGGGCAGAGCGGCAACTTCCAGCTCAACGTCATGCTGCCGCTGGTGGCCAACAACCTGCTGACCTCGATCACCCTGATGACCAACACCAGCCGCCTGCTGGCTGATCGTGCCATCGCCACCTTCAAGGTGCGCCATGACAACCTCGAGGGGCCGCTGGCGCGCAACCCCATACTGGTCACGGCGCTGAACGCGGTGATCGGCTATGACGCCGCGGCGGCCATCGCCAAGCACGCCTACCAGGCGGGGCGGCCGATCATCGAGGTGGCCGAGGAGCAGACCGAGCTGTCCCGCGCGGAGCTCGAGCGGCTCCTCGATCCCGCCTCCCTGACGCGAGGCGGCGTGCCCGAGTAGCGCCGACGCAGGTGTCTACTCGGTCTGGTCGCGCTGCTTGCCCTCGGCGATGGTCTCCCGGGCGTCACGATGCTCCTCGGCGTCGGCCTCGGGCGTCTCGTGCTCGTCGGCGCGGGCGGGGCGGTAGCAGAGCGTGACCAGCATCGGGAAGTGGTCCGAGCCGATGTGCGGCAGGCGGCGCATGGCCTTGAGGGTGAAGTGCTCGCTGGTGAAGACATGGTCCAGCGGCCAGCGCAGCAGCGGGATGTCGGCGTGGAAGGTGCTGACCATGCCGCGCCCGCGTCGCGGGTCGAGCATGCCGCTGACCCGGCAGAAGAGTCGGGTGGTGCGCGACCAGGCGACGTCGTTGAGGTCCCCGGCCACCAGGGTGGGCACCGGGTCGTCGTGGATCGCCTTGCCCACCAGCAGCAGCTCGGCATCCCGCCACAGCGACTCCTCGCTCTCGTTGGGGGCCGGCGGACGAGGGTGCAGGGCATGCAGGCGCACGACCTCGCCGCTTGGCAGGGTGACGCCGGCATGGATCGAGGGGATGTCGTCCTGGATCAGCCACCGGACCTCGGGGTCGACCAGCGGCCGCCGGGCATGGAGGTGCATGCCGTAGAGGTTGTCCAGCGGCACCCGCACCGCATGGGGCCACTCCTCATCAAGCGCCGCGTCGAGCTGCGCCTGCCACCAGGCGTCGGACTCCAGGGTCAGCACCAGGTCGGGCCGGTGCGCGTGGATCAGCCGGGTCAGCGCCTCGGCGTTGCGGTTGGGGGTAAGCACGTTGGCGACCAGCAGCGTCAGGCAGCGGGCCTCCTGCCCCGGCTCGGCACGCCGGACCTGCACCGGCCAGAACGGCGTCCAGGGCAGGATGCGGGCCACCTGCAGGACCAGGGTGACAAGGCTCGCCCCCAGGGCCACCCAGGACCAGGGCGGGCTGGCCAGCAAGGCAAGCAGGGCGGTCAGCGCCGCCAGGGTGGCGAGCTGCAGGCGCGGAAACTCGCAGGCACGGATCCACCACCAGGTCAGCGGCGAGCGGGCCAGCAGCGTGGCCGCCAACAGCACGCCGGCTACCACCGCCAGCAGGATGGAAAACACGACATGACCTCCCTGTGGTCTCGGTGACGTCCTGCTCTCAGCCTACGCCGGACGTCACCGGTCGTGAATGCCTGTCTTGACTGTCCGGTCGTGAATCTCTAGAGCGCCCGGCGGCGCAGCAGGCCGGTGATCGCCTCGCCGATCAGCACCAGCACGATGATGGCGATCAGGATGGTGGCCACCGTCTGCCAGGCGAAGGTGTCGATGGACCCCTGCAGGATCACGCCGATACCGCCGGCCCCGACCAGCCCCAGCACCGTGGACTCGCGGATGTTGATGTCCCAGCGCAGGATGACGATGGCGAAGAAGGCCGGCATCACCTGGGGCACCACGGCATAGGCGATCACCTTCGCCTTGGAGGCGCCGGTCGCCTCCATGGCCTCCACCGGGCGACGGTCGATCTCCTCGATGGCCTCGCCCATCAGCTTGCCGATGAAGCCCACCGAACGGAACATGATGGCCAGTATCCCGGCCAGCACGCCTGGCCCGAAGATCGCCACGAACAGCAGCGCCCAGATGATGGTGTTCACCGAGCGGCTGGAGACCAGGATCAGGCGTCCCAGCCACAGGCAGGCGCGGTTGGGCGTGGTGTTCTGGGCGGCGATGTAGGAGACCGGCAGGGCGATGAGGATGGTCAGCAGGGTGGCCAGCGTGGCGATATGCACGGTCTCGATCATGGCACTGACGATCTCGCCCAGCCGGCTCGGGTCCGGCGGCCACATGCGTGACCCCAGGCTCGAGATCTGGTTGGGGGCATCCCAGACCCAGGGCCAGAAGATGTCGATGTCGCGCACCGCCCAGACGACCAGCGTCAGCGTCACCAGCATCACGCCGTAACGGATGAGCTGCTCCCTGGGGTTGTGGCGTCGCCAGATGCGATCGGCCAGCAGGTCGGTGTCCTCTACCATATCTTCTTCCTCACCCAGCCGCTCACGCCCTCGCTGACCAGGATCACCGCGATGATCACCAGCAGGATGGCGAAGGCGAAGTCGTAGTCGTAGCGCCCGAAGGCGTTCATCAGGGTGCTGCCGATGCCCCCCGCGCCGACGATCCCCACCACCGCGGAGGCGCGCAGGTTGCTGTCGAGCTGGTACATGGAGAGCCCCACCTGGCGCGGCAGGATCTGGGGAAAGACCGCGTAGTAGAGCGTGGCCAGGTAGCCGGCACCGGTGGCACGCATGGCCTCGACCTGGCCCCAGTCGATCTCCTCGATCTCCTCGGCGAGCAGCTTGCCGACGAAGCCGATGGAGTAGAGCGTCAGGGTCAGGATGCCGGCCAGGGGCCCGAAGCCGACGGCGGCGACGAACAGGATGGCGACGATCACCGGGTGGAAGCTGCGCGAGACGATGATCACCGCGCGCCCCAGCAGGTAGACGGGCAGCGGGGCGACGTTGCGCGCCGCCATCACCGCGAAGGGGATCGACAGCAGGACCCCGAGCAGGGTGGCGAGGATGGCGATCTGCAGGCTCTCCGTGAAGCCGGTGAGCAGCAGGTCGAAGCGCGAGAAGCTCGGCGGGAAGCCGCCGCCGAAGATCCGCGCGGCGCGTGGCAGCCCTTCGCCGATGCGCTCCCAGTTGAAGGGCAGGGTGCCGAGGGCCCAGACCAGATAAACGGCCACCACCGCCAGCAGGCCGTAGCGCAGCAGCGGGTTGGCGATGAAGGGGGGCTTGCGCCAGGTTCGGGGTGTCGTCCCCTCGCCGGTGTCAGGTCGAGTCATGGCGAACCTCACTTTCCCGCTTCCCGGGGCCGGCCTGAGGGGGGATTGCCTCGTCCTCCGGGGACTCGATGCCGCCGTAGATGGCGTCCAGGGCCTCCTTGTCGAAGTCGGCGGGGGCGCCGTCGAAGATCATGGTGCCGTGGCGCAGCCCGACGATGCGGTCGGTGTAGCTCCTGGCCTGGGCCACGTTGTGGATGTTGATCAGCACCGGCAGGGAGAGCTCGCTGGCCAGGCTCTGCAGCAGCACCATGATCTGCTCGGAGGTGCGCGGGTCCAGCGACGCCGTGGGCTCGTCGGCCAGCAGCACCTCGGGTTCCTGCATCAGCGCGCGCACCACGCCGACCCGCTGGCGTTCGCCGCCGGAGAGCTCGTCGGCGCGCTTGTTGGCGTAGTGGGCGATGCCCACCCGCTCCATCAGCACGAAGGCGCGCTCGATGTCCTCCTGGGGATAGCGGCGACTCACCGCCTGGAACAGGCTGACATAGCCGAGTCGCCCGGCCAGCACGTTCTCCATCACGGTGAGGCGATCGATGAGGTTGAAGCCCTGGAACACCATGCCGATCTTGCGCCGCGCGCGGCGCAGATCTCGGTGGCGCAGGTTGACCAGCTCGGTACCGTTGAGCCGGATCGAGCCCGAGGTGGGTTCCACCAGGCGGTTGATACAGCGCAGCATGGTGCTCTTGCCGGCGCCCGAGGCACCGACGATGGCCACCACGCTGTTGCCGTCGACGGCCAGGTCGAGCCCCTTGAGCACGGGCTCGTCCTGACCGTAGCGCTTGACCAGGTTGGAGATCTCTAGCATCGCGGCTTCTCGTTGGACGCGGCGTCGCGACGCCCATGCCGGCCACGAGGGCGGCATGGGCGGTCGAGCGGGCATGGTTACTGGAGGTTGTCGGGGGTGTACTCGACGCCGTTGGCGTTCTGGATGGTGCGGATGACCTTCCAGTGCTCCGCGTAGTTGATGGGGATGAACTTCTCGACGCCCTCGAACTCCTCGCCCAGCTCGGTGCCTTCGAACTCGAAGCTGAAGAAGGCCTCCTCGATCTTCTCGACCAGCTCCGGGTGGAGGTTGTGGGCATAGTTGTAGGAGGTGGTCGGGAAGCTGTCGGACTCGTAGAGGAGTCGGACGTCGTCGGGGTCGTAGAGGCCGCGTGCCGCCATGCGCTCTACCACTTCGGAGGCGACCGGGGCGGCGTCGTAGTCACGGGCCACCACGCCGAGCATGGACTGGTCATGGCTGCCGGAGTAGACCACCTCGTAATCCTCGTCCGGCACGATGCCGAGCTCGGGGAATAGGGCGCGCGGGGCCTGGTTGCCGGAGTTGGAGGTGGGTGAGGTGTGGGCGACCCGCTTGCCCTTGAGGTCCGTCACCTCGTCGATGCCGGAGTCGACGTGGGTATAGAGCTGCAGGGTGTAGCCGAAGCGGCCGTCATCCGATCCCATCAGGGCGAAGGGCACGGCCCCTGCCAGGTTGACGGCGAAGGGCGTCGGGCCGGTGGAGAAGCCGGCGATATGCAGGCGGCCGCTGCGCATCGCCTCGACCTGGGCCGAGTTGGACTGCACGGCGAAGAAGCGCACGTCGCGGCCGGTGACCTTCTCCAGGTGGTCGATGAATGGCTGCCAGATATCGGAGTAGATGGCGGGGTCTTCCACCGGGGTATAGGCGAAGATCAGGGTGTCGGGGTCGGCCCACTGGGCTTCATCCGCCGGGCGGTCGGCTACCATGTCGCCGTTCTCGTCGCAGTAGATGGCGTCCAGGGCGCCGCGTTCACACTCCTGGGCCTGTGCCGTTCCGGCCGTCAGCAGGGCCAGGGGCAGCAGGGCGAAGAGGGCGCGGGAGGCGAGAGGGTGGGCGTGGCGCTTGGTGTGAGGACTGGGCATGGCGTACCTCGCGTTTGTTGTTGTCCTTGGGTATGTTCGGTTATCGACACACAGGGTGCATCGATGATTATTTCCGAATCGCCTCATCAATTTAGGGTTGGTGACAATATCATGTCAAACGGCTTCTCCCTCGCCTCCGGGTCCCTCAACAACCACTACCTGCTGATGCGCCACGGGCACAGCGAGGCCAACCTGGCGGGCAGGATCGTCAGCACGCCGGCGCGCGGCGTAGGAGGCTGCGGGCTCTCGGCGCGGGGGCGCGACCAGCTGGCCGAGGTGCTGGCAGGGTGGTGCTGGGCGAGGCCGCAGCGCGTGGTGCACTCGGACTTCCTGCGCACCACGGAGACCGCCGAGCGTATCGCTCGCCACTTCGGCCTGGGGCTCGAGGCCGACACGCGCCTGCGGGAACGCCACTTCGGCGACCTGGAGGGGGAGGGGGATGCGCGCTATGCAGAGGTCTGGGCGCGGGATGCCCGCGACCCCGCCCACCGCTACGCCGGCGTCGAGCCGGTGGTCGAGGTGGCCGCGCGGATGATGGCGGTGATCGAGGAATTGGAGCGGGCCCATGCCGGCGAGACCCTTCTGTTGGTCAGCCACGGCGACCCGCTGCAGATCCTGCTCACCGCCCTGGAGGGCCGCGACCTGGCCCGGCACCGTGAGCGGGAGCCCCTGGCGCCGGCGAGCATCACGCCACTGAGGAGGCCCTGAGGTCGATCCGTTCGGCGAGGTAGTCGGCCAGGCGCCGCCGCTCGGCGGCGGTGACGCGCACGTCGAGCTTGGTGCGCCGCCACAGGATGTCCTCGGGGGTGCGCGCCCACTCCCGTGCCACCAGGTAGTCGACCTCGGCGGCGGTGAGGCCGGCGCCCAGGGCCTCGCCCAGGTCGTCCTCCCGGCAGGCGCCTTCCAGGAACTCGCGGCACAGGCTGCCGTAGGTGCGCGCGAAGCGGGCCGCCCGTGCCTCGCCCAGCCAGGGGTAGGCGTCGAGCAGCTCGGCGCGCAGGGCGGCCTGGCTCTCGATGTCGCCGCCCGGCAACGGGGCGTGTTCGGTCCAGGCCTGGCCCATGGCGGGGAGGTGCGGGGCGAGACGTGTCAGCGCCGCCTCGGCGAGCTTGCGGTAGGTGGTGATCTTGCCGCCGTAGACCGAGAGCAGCGGCGCCCCCGAGGTGTCGAGGTCGAGGGTGTAGTCGCGGGTCATGGCCGCGGGATCGGCGGACTCGTCGTCACACAGCGGCCGCACGCCCGAGAAGGTGCGCAGCACGTCGCCGCGTTCGAGCCGGCGACGGAAGTGGGCATTGACCACCTCGAGCAGGTAGTCGATCTCCTCGTCCCCGGCCGCGACCCGCGATGGGTCGCCTGAGAAGCGTCGGTCGGTGGTGCCGATCAGGCTGAACTCCTGCTCCCAGGGCAGCACGAAGACGATGCGCCCGTCGTGATGCTGGAGGATATAGGCGCGTGGATCCTCGTGGAGGCGCGGCACGATCAGGTGGCTGCCCTGGATCATGCGCACGGCGTAGCGCGCGGGTCGCCGTGCCTGCTCACGCACCACGCCCTCGACCCAGGGGCCGGCGGCGTTGACCAGGGTGCGCGCCCGGCGGGTGAAGCGCTCGCCGTCACTCTGGCGCTCCAGGGTGAGCTCCCACAGGCCCGCCACCTCCCGGGCGGCCACGCAGCGGGTGCCGACCAGGATCTCGGCGCCGGCGTCGTGGGCCTGGCGCGCGTTGAGTACCACCAGGCGGGCGTCGTCGACCCAGCAGTCCGAGTATTCGAAGCCTCGGCGGATGTCGTCCCGCAACGGGGAGTCGGCAGCGAAGCGCAGGCTCCGGGATGCCGGGAGGGCGCGCCGGCCGCCCAGATGGTCGTAGAGGAAGAGCCCGCTGCGCAGCATCCAGGCCGGGCGCAGGTGAGGGCGGTGGGGCAGGATGAAGCGCAGCGGCCAGATGATGTGGGGTGCCTTGGCGAGCAGCACCTCGCGCTCCCGCAGCGCCTCGCGCACCAGCCGGAACTCGCGGTGCTCGAGATAGCGCAGGCCGCCATGGATCAGCTTGCTGCTGGCCGAGGAGGTGGCGCCGGCGAGGTCGCCCTGCTCGCAGAGCGCCACGGCCAGGCCGCGGCCGGCGGCATCGTTGGCGATGCCGGTGCCGTTGATGCCGCCGCCGATCACGAACAGGTCGAGGGGGGTGTGCCCGTCTTGCTGTGCCATCCTTACCTCCGCCGCCTGGCGATTGAAAGCGTGTCAGTTCGTTTGTGAACTTATAGGATTCACATTAGAACATCAAGCGGCGATTCGTGTTGTCGGCGCGCTCGACGTCGCACCCGGGGTGTCCGCAAGCGGTGGGGAGGACGGGTCAGTCGGCGATATGCAACGCCACGTCGTGGCTCTGCATCAGCTGGCAGATGGCCTGCGGGGGGCGGCGGTCAGTGAACAGGGCGTCGATCTGGGTCACGTTGCCCTGGCGCACCGAGGGGTTGCGATGGAACTTGGAGTGGTCGGCGACCAGGAAGACGTGGCGGGAGTTGTGGATGATGGCCTGGGCGACCCGTACCTCCTGGTAGTCGAACTCGAGCAGCGAGCCATCCTCGTCGATGCCGCTGATACCGATGATGCCGTAGTCGACCTTGAACTGGTTGATGAAGTCGATGGTGGCCTCGCCGATGATGCCGCCGTCTCGGGAGCGGACCTGGCCACCGGCGATGATCACGTTGAAGTCCTCCTGGTGCTGGAGGATGGCGGCCACGTTGAGGTTGTTGGTGATCACCTCCAGCTCGCGATGGTGCTCCAGCAGGGCCTCGGCGACCACCTCGTTGCTGGTGCCGATGTTGATGAACAGCGACGAGCCGTCGGGCACCTTGGCGGCGAGCAGGCGGGCGATGCGCCGCTTCGCCTCCAGGTTGAGGGTCTTGCGGGTGGCGTAGGCGGTGTTGACCGTGCTCGACTCCAGGCCGGCGCCGCCATGCACGCGGCGAATTAGCCCCTCCTCGGCGAGGGCGTTGAGGTCGCGGCGGATGGTCTGCGGGGTGACCGCGAAATGCGCGGTGAGCTGCTCGATGCTGGCGTAGCCTTCGCGGCGTACCAGGTCGACGATGGCGTCCTGTCGCTGTTGCTGGTTCATGGTGGCTCCCTGTGACTGGCGCCAGTGTAGAGGATGGGTAGGCTATCGGCAGCTCCGGGCGATGCCTTGCGACCATGGTCGAAGAGATTTCCGAACATGATGCCGTACCCTGACTCATTATAATCGAACATTAACGCAGGAGCTCCCATGGGCGACTATCTGCTTGCCATCGACCAGGGCACGACCAGTTCCCGAACCATCCTCTTCGATCGCGCCGGGCGTCGGGTGGCCACCGCCCAGCGCGAGTTCGCCCAGCACTTTCCCCATGACGGCTGGGTCGAGCACGATCCCGAGGCGATCTGGGAGAGCGTGATCGAGACCTGCCGTGAGGTGATCCAGCGCGCCGGAACCGACGTCGCCCGCATCGCCGGCATCGGCATCACCAACCAGCGCGAGACCACCCTGCTGTGGGATCGCGCCACCGGCAAGCCACTCTACAATGCCATCGTCTGGCAGGACCGGCGCACCGCCGACACCTGTCGGGGGCTGCGCGATGCCGGCCACCTCGACCTGGTGCAGTCGCGCACCGGGCTGCTTATCGATCCCTACTTCTCGGCCACCAAGCTGGCCTGGCTGCTCGACAACGTGGAGGGGGCGCGGGAGCGCGCCGAGCGTGGCGAACTGGCCTTCGGCACCGTCGACAGCTTCCTGATCTGGCGGCTGACCGGGGGGAGGGTGCACGCCACCGATGCCACCAACGCCTCGCGCACGGCGCTGTTCAATATCCATGAGCAGCGCTGGGACCCGGAGCTGCTCGCCCTGTTCGACATTCCCCGGTCCCTGCTGCCGGAGGTGAAGGATTCCAGCGACGACTTCGGCACCCTGGTGCCGGAATGGCTGGGCGGCGCGCTGCCCATCGCCGGCGTGGCCGGCGACCAGCAGGCTGCGCTGGTCGGCCAGGCCTGCTTCGCGCCGGGCATGGGCAAGAGCACCTACGGCACCGGCTGCTTCATGATCGTCAACACCGGCGATCGCGCGGAGCGGTCGCGCAACCGGCTGCTGACCACCGTGGCCTATCGGCTCGACGGCCGTCCCACCTATGCCATGGAAGGCAGCATCTTCGTCGCCGGGGCCACGGTGCAGTGGCTGCGCGACGGCCTGAAGCTGTTCGCCGATGCCGCCGAGACCGAGTCGCTGGCGTGCCAGACCCGTGCCGGCCACAGCGTCTACCTGGTGCCGGCCTTCACCGGCCTGGGCGCCCCCCACTGGGATCCCAAGGCGCGCGGCGCCATCTTCGGCCTGACCCGCGACACCGGCATCGCCGAGATCGTCGCCGCGGGGCTGCAGGCGGTGTGCTACCAGACCCGGGATCTGCAGGCCTGTATGAGCGACGACATGGATGCCGCCCCGGACACCCTGCGCGTGGATGGCGGCATGGTGGCCAACAACTGGGTGATGCAGTTCCTCGCTGACATGCTCGGCCAGCGGGTCGACCGGCCCACGGTGCTCGAGACCACCGCGCTCGGGGCCGCCTACCTGGCCGGGCTGCGCCTGGGCTGGTACCGCGACCTCGACGAGATCGCCGCGCTGTGGCAGTGCGAGCAGCGCTTCGCGCCGCGCATGCCGGAGGCCGAGCGGGAGCGTCTCTATCGTGGCTGGCTGGAGGCGGTGGAGCGGGTCAAGAGCGGCGCCTGAGGGCTTGCAAAACGCCGAGGATTCGGTAATATACGCATCCGTTGCCGGCGCTGAGTCGTCGGTGGCCGCGTCGAGATGGTGTGCACCACAGGACCATAGCTCAGTTGGTTAGAGCGCCACGTTGACATCGTGGAGGTCGGCGGTTCAAATCCGCCTGGTCCTACCAGCCTCTCGCCGCCACAGTTCCAGGACCATAGCTCAGTTGGTTAGAGCGCCACGTTGACATCGTGGAGGTCGGCGGTTCAAATCCGCCTGGTCCTACCAGACACGGAAACGCCCCCGCAGCCCTGCTGCGGGGGCGTTTCGCGTTGGGCCCCTTCCTGGCGGTGTGGAGGGTCAGGCCAGGTCGGTGTGCGCCATGAAGGTGGCCACCAGCGCCTCGATGCCGGCCTGGTCCTCGGGGCCGAAGCGCCCCCTGAGCGGGCTGTCCAGGTCCAGCACGCCCCACAGTCGTCCCTCGACCACCACTGGCACCACCAGCTCTGCATTGGAGGCGGCGTCGCAGGCGATATGGTCGGCCACGGCGTGGACGTCGTCGACGCGCTGGGTCCGGTGGGTGCGCGCCGCCGCGCCGCAGACCCCCTTCGAGAAGGGGATGGGGTGGCAGGCGGGCTTGCCCTGGAAGGGGCCCAGGCCGAGCATCTCGGGCGCGCGCTGCAGGTAGAAGCCGACCCAGTTCAGGTCGGGGACCTCCTGCATGATGAAGGCGCAGGTCTGGGAGCTGTTGGTCAGCCAGTCGCGGGTGTCGAGCAGGGCGGCCAGCTGGCGGTTCAGCAGCGAATAGTCGGGCGTCATCTCGGCTCCTTGAAACACGAGGGCCGGCCTTGCGGCCGGCCCTGTCACTCTTCTGGGTACAGGCGAGGCTTATTTCCAGCCGGGTACCGCCTGGGCACCGAACAGCTCCTCGGCCTTGGCCTCGACCGCGTCGGTCTGGTAGGCCTTGACCAGCTGCTGGATCGCTTCGCGCTCCTCGTCGCCGGCGCGCACCGCGATCAGGTTGACGTAGGGCGACTCGGGGCCCTCCTTGATCAGGGCGTCGTCCAGGGTCAGGCCGGCGGGCTGGGCGAAGGTGTTGTTGATGAAGGCCAGGTCGACGTCTGGCAGCACGCGGGGCAGCTGGGCGGCCTCGATCTCGCGGAACTCGAAGTCGTGCGGGTTCTCGACGATATCCAGCGGGGTGGCCTCGAGGTTCTCCGGGTCGGCCAGCTCGATCAGCCCCAGGTTGTGCATCAGGATCAGGGCGCGGCCCTCGTTGGAGGGGTCGTTGGGCAGGGCGATGGTGGCCCCGTCCGGCAGCGCCTCGATGCTGTCGTACTTCTCGGAGTAGGCGCCGATCGGGTAGACGAAGGTGTAGCCGGCGACGGCGAAGTCGTAGCCGCGGTCCTCGACCATGGAGCGCATGTAGGGCTCGTGCTGGTAGGCGTTGGCGTCCAGGCTGCCGTCGGCCAGGGCGGCGTTGGGGGTGACGTAGTCGGTGAACTCGATGATCTCCACCTCGAGGCCGTACTCGCGCTCGGCGATCTCGGCGGCGACCTCCATCACCTGGGTCTCGGGGCCGGCGACGGTGCCGACCTTGATGGCATGATCGTCGGCCAGGGCGCTGCCCAGGGGCAGGGTGGAGGCCAGCAGGGTGGCGAGCAGTGTCTTGCGCATGGAATCGCTCCTTGTGTGGTATCGACTCGATAGTAAAAGAATAAGCCGCATGCTTTTAATAGATTTTTGGTATCAGCTGTGTCAAGGCGGCTACTTGTGGTCGCTCTTGCGCACCAGATAATCCCCCAGACTCTGGAAGCCCTGCACCATGACCACCAGGATCGCCACGGTGATCAGCATGATGGTGGGGTTGAAGCGATTGTAGCCGTAGCGGATGCCCAGGTCGCCCAGGCCGCCGCCGCCCACGGCGCCGGCCATGGCCGAGTAGCTCACCAGGGTCACGATGGTTACGGTGAGGGCGGTGAAGATGCCCCCGCGCGCCTCGGGCAGCAGCACCTTGTGGATGATCTGCCAGGGGGTGGCGCCCATGGACTGGGCGGCCTCCACCAGGCCCGGGTTGATCTCGTTGAGCGCGCCCTCCACCAGCCGGGCGATGAAGGGGATGGCGGCGATGGTCAGCGGTACGGCGGCGGCGTTGGTGCCGATGGAGGTGCCCACCAGGAGCCTGGTGAAGGGGATGATCGCGACCATCAGGATGATGAAGGGGATCGAGCGGCCGATGTTGGTGACCACCCCCAGCACGCCGTTGAGCACCGGCTGGGCCAGCACCTGCCCCGGGCGGGTGACGTAGAGCAGCACCCCCAGGGGGATGCCCACCAGGGCCGAGATCACCCCGGAGATGGCCACCATGTAGAGGGTGTCGAGGGTCGCCTCGAGGATCAGGTCAAGCATCGCGCTGGACATGGCCGAGCACCTCCACGTGCAGGTCATGGGATTCGAGGTAGGCGAGGGCCTCGCGGGTCTTCTCGGCGGGCCCCATCAGTTCGGCGATCATCAGCCCCAGGGTGCGCTCCTGGATCGACTCCACCTTGGCCTGCAGGATGCTGACGTCCACGCCGCACTCCCGGGCCAGGCGGGAGACCAGTGGGGTGGAGACGGCGTCGCCGGAGAAGGCCAGGCGCACCACCGGGTGGCTGTGTGTGCCGGGGGTCTCCTCGAGTCGCTCGATCAGCGCCCGGGGCGGCTCGAGCTTGAGGAAGTCGTTGAGGAACTCGCGCCCCAGCTGGGTCCGGGGGGCGGTGAAGAAGTCGCCCACCTCCGCCTCCTCGACGAGCTCGCCGTCCGAGATCAGGCTGACCCGGTGGCAGATCGACTTGACCACCTCCATCTCGTGGGTGATCAGCAGGATGGTCAGGCCGAGCTTGCGGTTGATGTCGCGCAGCAACGCCAGGATGGAGGCGGTGGTCTGGGGGTCCAGCGCCGAGGTGGCCTCGTCGCAGAGCAGCACCTTGGGGCGGCTGGCCAGCGCCCGGGCGATCGCCACTCGCTGCTTCTGTCCGCCGGAGAGCTGGGCCGGGTACTGGCTCGCCTTGTCGGCGAGGCCCACCAGTTCCAGCAGCGGGGTGACCCGCTCCTGGATCTCGGCGCGCTTCACGCCCATCAGCTCCAGCGGCAGGGCCACGTTGGCGAACACCGTGCGGTTGGTGAGCAGGTTGAAGTGCTGGAAGATCATGCCGATGCGATGACGCGCCTGGTTCAGCGCCGCGCGCGACAGGCCGGTGAGTTCCTGGCCGTCCACGGTGACGGTGCCGGTGGTGGGGCGCTCGAGCAGGTTGACGCAGCGGATCAGGGTCGACTTGCCGGCGCCGGAGAGGCCGATCACGCCATGGATGCGGCCGGCGGGCACATGGAAGTCGATCTTCTTCAGGGCCGGGACGGTTCGGGCGATGCCGCCGCCGCGCCCCTTGAGGACATAGGTCTTGGATACGTCGTGGAGTTCGATCATGGGGACCACCGCAGTGGGCGCCGAGGCGGGCGGTGCAGGACCGGGGGCAAAAAAAAGGCCACCCTTGCGGGTGGCCATCAACGCTGGACACACCCTTTTAGCTGCACTTCACGCCATGCACAGGGCATGACGCGGGCGCCCGCAAGCCGGGTTCAAATCGGCGCCGTTCAATGTAGCCGGCAAGGATAGGGCCAGCCCGTTACCCTGTCAATCGCGGCGACGAGTGGTCTGGTCCATGACCACCGATGCCAAAATATCCTTTGCAAAACGTGGCAATGGTGGTGGATGTTGCGGCCCGGGCCGGCGATGGACGCGAGCATGACGAATTGCCTACACTCGTGCTCCTTTCCTTGCCCCGCCGTGGGCGCCAGCTGCCAGGAGCCGCCATGTTCACCGGTATCATCCAGGGCACCGCCGAGGTGGTGGCCATCCAGGAGGCCGAGGCCTTCCGTACCCATGTCGTCGCCCTGCCGCCGGCGCTTCGCCAGGGGCTCGAGATCGGTGCCTCGGTGGCGCACAACGGGGTCTGCCTGACGGTGACCGCCATCGAGGGCGAGCGGGTCAGCTTCGACCTGATGCGCGAGACCCTGCGGGTGACCAACCTGGGTGACCTGGCGGTGGGCGATCGCGTCAACATCGAGCGTGCCGCTCGCTTCGGCGACGAGATCGGCGGGCATGCCATGTCCGGTCACGTCATGGCCGTCGCCGAGCTGGTGGAGCTCGACGAGGCCCCCCACAACCGTCGCCTGTGGTTCGAGCTGCCCCATGCCCTGGGACGCTTTCTGTTCGACAAGGGCTACATCGGCGTCGACGGCGCGAGCCTGACCATCGGCGAGGTGCACCCCGCCACGGCCGGCCACGGCCCGCGCTTCTGCGTCAACCTGATCCCCGAGACCCTGCATCGCACCACCCTCGGCGAGCGTCTTCCCGGCGACCGGGTGAACATCGAGATCGACCCCCAGACCCAGGCCATCGTCGAGACGGTGGAGCGGTTGCTGGAGGCGCGCGGCCTCTGAAGCGTCGGGATGGCGTTGGTGCCGCCGCTGGCGCACGGCGTGGCAAGCTCCTACCGTTGCTGACGTCATCGCCTCGCATCGCCGCGAGGCTTTGGTTACCATGTGCGGCTTTTCTTGCCGCCGGAACGTCCCGTCAACGCGCCCAGGAACCCGCCCCATGAAGAGCCTGATCGACAAGCAGTTCAAGCTGTCCGAGCACGACACCAGCATCAAGACCGAGGTCATCGCCGGGATCACCACCTTCCTGACCATGGCCTACATCATCTTCGTCAACCCCAGCATCCTCTCCGAGGCGGGCATGGACTACGGCGCGGTGTTCGTCGCCACCTGCCTGGCCGCGGCGCTGGGCTGCCTGGTGATGGGGCTGTGGGCCAACTATCCCATCGCCCAGGCGCCGGGCATGGGGCTCAACGCCTTCTTCACCTACGGCGTGGTGCTGGGCATGGGCTACACCTGGGAGGCGGCGCTGGGTGCGGTCTTCTTCTCGGGCCTGACCTTCTTCCTGCTCAGCATCTTCCGGGTGCGCGAGTGGATCATCAACTCGATCCCGCTCTCCCTTCGCTTAGGGATAGCCGCCGGCATCGGGCTCTTCCTGGCGATGATCGCCATGAAGAATGCCGGCATCGTGGTGGCCAACCCCGCCACCTTCGTCTCGGTGGGGGACCTCTCGGAGCCCTCGGCGCTCTATGCCCTGCTGGGCTTCTTCGTGATCACCGCGCTCTCCTACATGCGGGTGACCGGCGCGGTGATGATCGGCATCCTGGGCATCACCGTGCTGGCCATGGTGCTGGGCCATAACGAGTATGGCGGCCTGATGGCCATGCCGCCCTCCATCGCGCCGACGCTGATGGCCCTGGACCTGGCCGGGGCGCTGGACGTCGCCATGCTCAGCGTGATCTTCGCCTTCCTGTTCGTCGACCTCTTCGACACCTCCGGCACCCTGATCGGCGTCGCCCACAAGGGCGGGCTGCTCGATAAGGACGGCAAGCTGCCGCGTATCGGGCGCGCGATGATGGCCGACAGCACCGCCTCCATGGCCGGTGCGGTGCTGGGGACCTCCACCACCACCAGCTACGTGGAGTCCACCGCGGGCATCGCCTCGGGCGGGCGCACCGGTCTCACCGCCGTGGTGGTGGCGGTGCTGTTCCTGATCAGCCTGTTCTTCGCCCCGCTGGCGGGCTCCATCCCGGCCTACGCCACCGCCGGCGCGCTGCTCTACGTGGCGGTGCTGATGGCTGGTAGCCTGGCCCACGCCAACTGGGAGGATCCCACCGATGCCGCACCGGTGCTGATCGCCGCCCTGGCCATGCCGCTGACCTTCTCCATCGCCGAGGGGATCGCGCTGGGCTTCATCAGCTTCGTGGCCATCAAGGCACTCTCCGGGCGCTTCCGTGACCTCAACCCCGCGGTGATCGTGCTGGCCCTGCTGTTCGCCGCCAAGTTCCTGTTCCTCGACTGATCACTCACTACCGAGACCCGCCATGAGCATCTACGGCGACTACATCAAGTCCGTCATCCGCACCGTCCCCGACTGGCCGCAGCCGGGGGTCAACTTCCGCGACATCACCCCGCTGCTGCAGAACAGCGCGGCCTTCCGCAAGCTGGTGGACAGCTTCGTGCACCGTTACCAGGAGATGGACATCGACGCCGTGGCGGCCATCGATGCCCGCGGCTTCATCGTCGGCGCGCCCCTGGCCTACGAGCTGGGCTGCAGCTTCGTGCCGGTGCGCAAGAAGGGCAAGCTGCCGTTCCGTACCATCAGCGAGACCTACACCCTGGAGTACGGCGAGGCCGAGGTGGAGCTCCACTCCGACGCCTTCCAGGCGGGCGACCGTATCCTGATCGTCGATGACCTGATCGCCACCGGCGGCACCATGCTGGCCGCCGCCAAGCTGATCAGCCGCAGCGGTGGCCAGGTGGTGGAGACCGCCACCATCGTCGACCTGCCGGACCTCGGCGGCTCGGCGCGTATCCGCGAGGCCGGCTACGGCGTCTTCGCGGTCTGTTCCTTCACCGAGGACGAGTGAGCCATGAGCAGCAACCGCTACCACCAGCACTTCACCGTCTCCTGGGACCAGCTGCACCGCGACGTGCGCGAGCTCTGCCATCGCCTGGTGGAGCGTGACTTCAAGGGTATCGTGGCCATCACCCGCGGCGGCCTGATTCCCGCGGCCCTGATCGCCCGCGAGCTCAACGTGCGCCTGATCGACACCGTCTGCATCAAGAGCTACGACCACATGGAGCAGGGCGGGCTCGACGTCATGAAGGGCGTCGACCACGACGGCGAGGGCTGGCTGCTGGTCGATGACCTGGTGGATACCGGCAAGACCGCCCGCAAGGTGCGCGAGATGCTGCCCCGGGCGCACTTCGTCACCGTCTATGCCAAGCCCGAGGGCAAGCCGCTGGTGGACCAGTATCTCACCGAGGTTGCCCAGGACTGCTGGATCCAGTTCCCCTGGGACATGGGCGTGGCCTACGTCGAGCCACTGGCCGACCAGGTCCGGCGCTGAGGCGAGGAGGGCAGGCATGGCGGCACCGCTACCCGACAGCTGGCGGCAGTGGCTCGACGAGGAGTTCGAGGCCCCCTACATGCAGGCGCTGCGCGACTTCCTGGCCGCCGAGAAGGCGGCCAGGAAGGTGATCTACCCCCACTCCTCGGAGTGGTTTCGCGCCTTCGAGCTCACCCCCCTGGATAGCGTCAAGGTGGTGATCCTGGGCCAGGACCCCTACCACGGGCCGGGCCAGGCCCACGGGCTTTGCTTCTCGGTGAAGCCCGGGGTACGCATCCCGCCCTCGCTCGTCAACATCTACAAGGAGCTCGCCGACGACGTGGGCTTCCGCCCGGTGGCCCACGGCAACCTCGAGCACTGGGCGCGCCAGGGGGTGCTGCTGCTCAACGCCTCGCTGACCGTGGAGCAGGGCAATGCCGGCTCCCATCGCGGCCGTGGCTGGGAGACCTTCACCGACCGTGCCATCGAGGTGGTCAACGCCCACGCACCGCCTACGGTGTTCCTGCTGTGGGGCAGCCATGCGCGGAAGAAGAAGGCGCTGATCGATGCCTCGCGCCACCTGGTGCTGGAGTCGCCGCACCCCTCGCCGCTCTCCGCCCATCGCGGCTTCTTCGGCAACCACCATTTCTCCCGGGCCAACGCCTTCCTGGTCGAACACGGCCGTGCGCCCATCGACTGGCAGCTGCCCGAGCGACCGGACGCGGGTTCGCCTTAACCTCCACGCGGGATGCGGGTAGAATGGCGCGCAATTTGTCGCCGTGGTCCATCCGACCAAGGTCGATGCACCTTTCCGCCGCCAGCGACTGCCGTCGCACCAGTGAAAGAGGTCCTCCCATGAGCGTCCACGCCATCCAGCACCCCCTGGTCCAGCACAAGCTGGGCCTGATGCGCGAAGCCGGCATCAGCACCAAGAGTTTCCGCGAACTGGCCGGCGAGCTGGCCAAGCTGCTCACCTACGAGGCGACCCAGGACCTGGAGCTGGCGACCCAGGAGATCGATGGCTGGAGCGGCGAGAAGATCCCGGTGCAGCTGCTCAAGGGCAAGAAGGTCACCATCGTGCCCATCCTGCGCGCCGGGCTTGGCATGCTCGACGGCGTCACCGACCTGATCCCCAGCGCCCGCATCAGCGTGGTGGGCCTCTACCGCGACGAGGAGACCCTCGAGCCGGTGCCCTACTTCGCCAAGTTCGCGGGTGACCTCGACGAGCGCATGGCCATCGTGATCGATCCCATGCTGGCCACCGGCGGCACCATGGTGGCCACCCTGGACATGCTGCGCGAGCGTGGTTGCAAGCAGATGAAGGTGATCGTGCTGGTGGCTGCCCCCGAGGGGATCAAGCGCGTCCAGGAGGCCTATCCGGACATCGAGATCTACACCGCCTCGGTGGACGACCACCTCGACGAGAACGGCTATATCGTGCCCGGCCTCGGGGACGCCGGCGACAAGATCTTCGGTACCCGCTGACCTCTCACCCTGCCTGTGCGACGGGGCGTGTTCATCTGTGAACACGCCCCGTCGTCGTTCCTGACCCTGCTCGCGGGATCCCGCGGCGACCCTCTGCGCCAAAAGTTGTAGTCACTCTTTTTTCGCCAGTGTTTCAATTGCTTGCCTTGGAATGGTGGCTCCCCGGCGGCGAAAACCAAATTTTCGTTTATCAACATTCGTGTCAAGGAATCGCGCCTGTTCTATGCTGGCTGGACGTCGTTTTCGTCGCCATGCCACAACAACGAACAACCGAGACACGCCATGTCCCTGAGTCTTGAACATATCGATCTCAGCGTCGGAGGTGAGACGCATATCGCCGACGTCAGCCTGGAATTGGAGCCCGGCTCCTTCAATGTCCTGCTCGGCCGGACCCTGGCCGGTAAGACGACCCTGATGCGCCTCATGGCCGGCCTGGACACACCGACCCGTGGCCGCGTGAAGATGAACGGCGAGGACGTCACCGGGGTCTCGGTACGACGGCGCAACGTCTCCATGGTCTACCAGCAGTTCATCAACTATCCCTCTCTGAGCGTCTACGAGAATATCGCCTCGCCGCTGAGGCTGGCCCGGGTGGCGGCAGCCGAGATCGATCGGCGCGTGCGGCAGACCGCCGAGATGTTGCATATCGAACATCTGCTCGACCGCAAGCCCCTTGAGCTCTCCGGTGGCCAGCAGCAGCGCACCGCCATGGGCCGAGCGCTGGTCAAGGACGCCGACATCGTGCTGTTCGACGAGCCGCTGGTGAACCTCGACTACAAGCTGCGCGAAGGGCTGCGCGAGGAGTTGCGGGCCCTGTTCCGCGAGCGCAACTGCATTGCCGTCTATGCCACCACCGAGCCGGCCGAGGCGTTGGCGCTCGGTGGCCATACTGCCGTCCTCCACGAGGGGCGCCTGCTGCAATACGGCCGCAGCGAGGACGTCTACCATCGCCCGCTCACCCTGCAGACCGCGGAGCTCTTCTCGGAGCCGCCGATCAACGTGCTGCATGGCATCGTCTCCGGCAACGAGGTGACCTTCGATCGCGAGGTGCACTTCCCACTCAATGCCGACCTGAGCCGCCTGCTGCCCGGCGAGTACCGCTTCGGCGTGCGCCCGGCGCACGTCTCGCTCACGCGTCGCGCCGAGGACGATATCGAAATCGTGATGGGCGTCGACATGGCCGAGATCAGCGGCTCCGAGACCTTCCTGCACGTCGCCGACGAGCGCTTTCATCTCACCGTGCACCTGGAGGGGGTACACGAGTTCGAGGTCGGCCAGGCGGTCAGGCTCTTCATCCCCGCCCACAAGGTCTACGCCTTCGACCGCCAGGGCGGCGTGGTGCACATTCCCACCCACCATGCGGGGAGGGGCTGAGATGGCAGAGATCACCCTCAAGGGCCTGGCGCACTCCTACCTTCCGGATCCCAAGGGTCCCGAGGACTACGCCATCCGCGAGATGGACCATGTCTGGCACCAGGGGGGCGCCTATGCGCTGCTCGGTCCCTCGGGCTGCGGCAAGTCAACCCTGCTCAACATCATCTCGGGGCTGCTGGAGCCTTCGGGGGGGGAGGTGCTGTTCGATGGCGAGCGGGTCAACTCACTGCCGCCGGAGGCGCGCAACATCGCCCAGGTGTTCCAGTTCCCGGTGGTCTACGACACCATGACCGTCTTCGACAACCTCGCCTTCCCGCTGCGCAACATCGGCACGCCACCTGCCAGGATCAAGGAGCGGGTGCTCGAGGTGGCAGACGTCCTTGAACTGACCCCCCAGCTCAGGCGCAAGGCCAAGAACCTCACCGCCGACGAGAAGCAGAAGGTCTCCATGGGGCGCGGCCTGGTGCGCGATGATGTCTCGGCGATCCTCTTCGACGAGCCGCTGACCGTCATCGACCCCCAGCTGAAGTGGAAGCTGCGTCGCAAGCTCAAGGAGATCCATCGGCGCTTCAACATCACCATGGTCTATGTGACGCACGACCAGCTCGAGGCCTCCACCTTCGCCGACAGGATCGCGGTGATGTACGAAGGCCAGGTGGTGCAGTTCGGCACCCCCCGCGAGCTCTTCGAGGCTCCCAACCACACCTTCGTCGGCTACTTCATCGGCAGTCCCGGCATGAACTTCCTGCCTGTCGCCCTCGATGGCGACCGGGTGATGTGCGGCGAGACGCCGCTGGAAGTGGGCGAGGCGTTCGTGCGTTCACTCTCCGGGAGGCATTCGACCAACCTCAAGTTGGGGATCCGGCCGGAGTTCGTGGCGGTGCATGCCGAGGAGGTCCCCGATGCCATGCTGGCCGAGGTGCTCGACATCCAGGACCTGGGTACCTACGCCATCCTCTCCCTGCGCCTGGGTGAGCAGAGGCTCAAGGCCCGCGTGGAGGAGGACGAGCCACTCCCGCACAAGAAGGCCTGGCTGCGCTTCCCCTCCGACCGGCTGGGGCTCTATGTCGACGAATATCGGGTGGAGGTGTCTCCATGAACCACAAGGTCTACAACAACCGCGCCTGGTGGCTGATCCTGCCCATGCTGCTGCTGGTCGCCTTCTCGGCCATCATTCCGCTGATGACGGTCGTGAACTACTCCGTCCAGGATGTCTTCGACACCCACACCCGCTTCTTCACCGGGGTGGAATGGTTCGAGGCGACCCTCAACGACCCCGCCCTGCAGATGGCGCTGTTGCGGCAGTTCGCCTTCTCCTTCACGGTGCTGGCGATCGAGGTGCCGCTGGGCATCGGCATCGCACTGCTGATGCCCAAGCGGGGCTGGCAGGCCTCGGCGGTACTGATCCTCGTCACCATGCCACTGCTGATCCCGTGGAACGTGGTGGGCAGCATCTGGCAGATATTCACTCGTGGTGATATCGGCCTGATGGGCTGGGGGCTGCGCGAGCTGGGCTATGGCTACAACATCACTCGTAGCGCCACGGATGCCTGGGGCACCATCATCCTGATGGATGTCTGGCACTGGACGCCGCTCATCGCACTGCTCTGCTACAGCGGCCTGCGCTCCATCCCGGATGCCTACTATCAGGCGGCGCGCATCGATCGCGCCTCCCAATGGGCGGTCTTTCGCTATATCCAGTTGCCCAAGCTGACCAACGTGCTGGTCATCGGCGTGCTGCTGCGCTTCATGCATTCCTTCATGATCTACGCCGAACCCTTCGTGCTGACCGGCGGGGGGCCCGGCAGCTCCACCACCTTCCTCAGCCAGTCCCTCACCACCATGGCGATCGGCCAGCAGGATCTGGGACCCTCCGCGGCGTTCTCGATCATCTACTTCCTGATCATCCTGCTGGTCTGCTGGGTCTTCTACACCGCCATCATGAACCTGCAGAAAGATAAGCAGCAGAAGGGGACCTGACATGAACCGCAGCCTGCCGACCACCCCCGAGGCCGTGCGCGAGCGCGCCGCCCGGACCGACAATCTCCGCCGCCGTCAGGCCCGGTCCGCTTCACGCCAGTGGCGCCGCCGTGGCCTGATGACCGCCTACATCGTTTTCGTCCTGCTGCCGATCTACTGGCTGCTCAACATGTCGCTCCAGTCCAACAGCGAGATCCTCGGCGGCCTGACGCTATGGCCCCAGGACGTCACCCTGGAGCACTACGCCAAGATCGTCACCGAGTCGAGCTGGTACATGGGTTACGTGAACTCGATCGCCTACGTGGTGATGAACATGCTGATCAGCATCAGCGTGGCCCTGCCGGCGGCCTACGCCTTCAGCCGCTACCGCTTCATCGGTGACAAGCACCTTTTCTTCTGGCTGTTGACCAACCTGATGGCCCCGCCCGCGGTGTTCCTGCTGCCCTATTTCCAGCTCTACTACACCGTGGGGCTATTCGACACCCATGTCGCCGTGGCGCTGGCCCACTGCCTGTTCAACATCCCCCTGGCGGTGTGGATCCTCGAGGGCTTCATGAGCAGTGTGCCTAAGGAGATCGACGAGACCGCCTTCATCGACGGCTACAGCTTCCCGCGCTTCTTCGTGAAGATCTTCATCCCCATGATCAGCTCCGGCATCGGCGTGACACTGTTCTTCCTGTTCATGTTCTCCTGGGTGGAGCTGCTGCTGGCCAGTACCCTCACCGCCACCAATGCCCAGCCCATCGGCTCGGTGATGACCCAGACCAAGGGCGCCTCAGGCATCGACTGGGGCGCGCTCTCCGCGGCCGGAGTGCTGACCATCCTGCCCGGCATCGTCGTCGTCTACTTCGTGCGCAATCATATCGCCAAGGGCTTCGCCCTGGGCCGGACCTGAGAGGAGCGTGTCATGGAATGGATGGTATGGACCACGTCCACGGCGATCTTCTTCGCAACCATCGCCGCCCTCCTGCTTGGCATGACTGCCTGGGAGATTGCCTCTCCCACGGTGGAGCGCAAGGGCTTCCTGCCGATCGCCACCACCCGCGGTGACCGTCTGTTCATCGGGCTGGTCTGCGCGGCCTACATCCACCTGGTGGTGGTGGGCTTCACCCCGTTCAACCTCTGGCTGGCGCTGGCCGTCTCGATCCTGTGGCTGGTGATCCTGATGCGCTGGGGCTGACAGAAACGCACGGAGCCGAATGACACAAGGTTCATGGACGAACCCTCACAACCCAAGAGGTCAACATGAAAGCGACAACAATGCGACTCTCTCTGCTGGCGGCCGGCGTCACGCTGGCCAGTGGCGCCCTGCACGCCGACAACCATGATGCCCGTGCCATCGCCGAGCGGCTGGTGGACGAACACTTC
Source organism: Halomonas shengliensis (assembly GCF_900104135.1). Lineage (GTDB taxonomy): Bacteria > Pseudomonadota > Gammaproteobacteria > Pseudomonadales > Halomonadaceae > Halomonas > Halomonas shengliensis. The sequence continues at coordinate 51,987 of NZ_FNIV01000011.1, forward strand.
CAGAACTCGACCCTTACCCGTGAGGAGCAGATCGAGGAGCTGCTGTGGTTCGCCGAGGCGGCCGAGCCGTTCCGCGACATGGAGATCAACACCGTCGCCGAGGGCCTGACCACCCACATCTACGAGCGCGATGTGCTGGCCGAGGCCTTCAGCGAACTGACCGGGATCGACATCACCCATAACATCATCGGCGAGGGGGATGTCGTCAACAACATGCAGACCCAGATGCAGTCGGGTCGTAACATCTACGACGGCTACGTCAACGATTCCGACGCCATCGGTACCCACATCCGCTACGGCACCACCATCAACCTCTCCGAGGCGATGGCGAACGAGTGGGCCGACTACACCCTGCCGACCCTGGACCTCGATGACTTCATCGGGCTGCAGTACGGCACGGGTCCCGATGGCAGCGTCTACCAGCTCCCCACCCAGCAGTTCGCCAACCTGTACTGGTTCCGCTATGACTGGTTCCAGCGCGAGGACTTCCAGCAGCAGTTCCGCGACATCTACGGCTACGATCTCGGGGTCCCCACCAACTGGACGGCCTACGAGGACATCGCCGAGTTCTTCTCAGAGCACGTCGGCGAGATCGACGGCGAGACGGTCTACGGGCACATGGACTATGGGCGTCGCGACCCCTCGCTGGGCTGGCGCTTCCACGACTCCTGGCTCTCCATGGCCGGCATGGGTAGCCCCGGCGTGCCCTTCGGCAACCCGGTGGACGACTGGGGGATCCGCGTCAACGAGGCAAGCGAGCCGGTGGGCGCCAGCGTCAGCCGCGGCGGCGCCACCAACGCCCCGGCCTCGGTGTTCGCCGTCACCAAGATGGTGGAGTGGCTGGACAAGTATGCACCCCCCGAGGCCCGGGGCATGACCTTCGGGGAGGCGGGACCGGTGCCTGCCCAGGGCAACGTCGCTCAGCAGATCTTCTGGTACACCGCCTTCACTGCCGACATGACCGACCCCTCCCTGCCGGTCACCGATGACGAGGGCAATCCCAAGTGGCGCATGGCGCCGTCGCCCACCGGGCCCTACTGGGAGGAGGGCATGAAGGTCGGCTACCAGGACGTGGGGGCCTGGACCTTCTTCGACTCCACGCCCGAGGATCGTCGCACCGCCGCCTGGCTGTTCGCCCAGTTCACCGTATCCAAGACGGTGTCGCTGGAGAAGCTGATGGCGGGCCTGACGCCGATCCGCGAGTCCGATGTCTTCTCCGAGCAGATGACCGAGATGGCCCCCAAGCTCGGTGGACTGGTGGAGTTCTACCGCAGCCCCAACGAATCCAACTGGACGCCTTCCTCCACCAACGTTCCGGACTATCCACGGATGGCCCCGCTGTGGTGGCAGAACCTGGCGCCGGCGGTCAGCGGCGATATCTCACCGCAGGAAGCGCTGGATAACCTTGCCGGGGATCTCGACAGCATCATGGCACGCCTGGCCCGTGCCGGGGTCTTCGCGGTCTATGCCCCCAACCTCAACGAGGAGCGGGATCCCCAGGAGTGGCTCGACGAGCCGGGCGCGCCCAAGGCCAAGCTCGCCGACGAGCGCCCCCAGGGCGAGACCGTGCCCTATGACGAGATGATGGAGGCGTGGATGGCCGCCGGCACCCGCTGAGTCGCCGGGTGGGCGGTCCGCCGCCCACCCCTCGCGACCCTCACAGGCACTCTTCGCCGAGTCATTCTTCAGTGATGGACGGGCCCCGCACGGTAGGCGCCGTGCGGGGCCCTCTTGCTTCCAGGGGGCATACGATGCAACTCAGAGAGACCCAACTCAGCCGCCTGCCGGCACGCTGCCACGACGTGCTGGTGGTGGGGGGCGGCATCAACGGGGCCGCGGCGGCCGCCGCCCTGAGCGGCCAGGGTGCCAGCGTCGCGCTGATCGACAAGGGCGACTTCGCCGGCAGCACCAGCATGCACTCCTCCAACCTGGTGTGGGGGGGCATCAAGTACATGGAGAGCGGCGACTTCGGCCTGGTGCGCAAGCTCTGTCGCAGTCGCAACCACCTGATCCAGAGCTATCCCTCATCGGTACAGGAGATCCGCTTCCTGACCACGATCCACCGGGGATTTCGCCACCACCCTCTGGTGCCTTGGGCCGGCAGCTGGCTCTACTGGCTGATGGGGAACGCCTTCACCCGGCGTCCGTACTACATGCGCCCGGCGACCCTGAAGGCCCGCGAGCCGATCATCGACACCTCAAGCGCCGTGGGCGGCTTCGAGTACTCCGATGCATACCTCCACGACAACGACGCGCGCTTCGTCTTCAACTTCGTGCGCGGCGCCCTGGACTTCGGCGCCGCGGCGGTCAATTACGTGGAGTATCTCTCCTCTCGTCGCGAGGCGGGCATCTGGGTGACCCGGGCCCGCGATATCGTGACCGACGAGACCTTCGAGATCCGCTCGCGGGTGCTGATCAACGCCGCCGGGCCCTGGGTCGATGACCTCAACCAACGGGCCGAGCAGCGTACCGAGCATCACCATGTCTTCTCCAAGGGGATCCACCTGATCGTGCCTCGGCTCACCGAGCAGCGGCGCGTGCTGGCCTTCTTTGCCGACGATGGCCGCCTGTTCTTCGTCATTCCCATGGGGCCGCGCACCTGCATCGGAACCACCGACACCCGGGTCGAGAGCCCCTCGGTGACGGTCACCGAGGAGGACGTGGCCTTCGTGCTGGACAACATCAACAAGCGCCTCGCCCTGCCGCGCCCCCTGGGTAAGCAGGACATCATCGCCACCCGCTGTGGGGTGCGGCCGCTGGCGATCAAGCCGGCCGGGGAGGGCGAGCGGGACTTCCTCAACCTGTCGCGCAAGCACGCCATCGACCTAGACCGTGAGCGGTCCCACCTCAGCATCTTCGGCGGCAAGCTGACCGACTGTCTCAACGTCGGCGAGGAGGTGGTGGAGGCGGTCAGGGGACTCGGCATCGAGTTGCCCGACGCGGGCCGCCGATGGTATGGCGAGCCCGACGCGACGGTGCGCGACGCCTTCCTGCGGGAGGCGGGCGAGATGGGCCTCGACGCCCGCACCGCGGCCCACGCCTCGGAGCCGATAAGTCACCGGCTGTGGCGGCGCTATGGTGATCAGGCCTTCGACCTGCTGGCGACGATCCGCCGAGACCCCCACCAGGCCGAGGTGCTCATCGAGGGCACCGAGTACCTGAGAGTGGAGCTTACCCAGGCCCGGGAGCGCGAGATGGTCACTCGCCTGGAGGACCTGCTGCGGCGGCGCTCCAAGATCTCGCTGGTGGTCTCCGAGGCCTCCATTGCCCGCTCCGCGGGACTGGCGGAGGCCTGCGAGGCGCTGTTCGGCGACGCCGCCCGCGAGCGCCTCGACGAGTACCTCGAGACGCTCGCGGCCGGCCCGGCATGAGACGAGGGTGGAAGGGGGAGCGCTGGACCTTCGTGTCGGCCGGTAGGGCTGCTAGAATGCCGCGCGATCGCCTTCCCCCAGCCTTTCGCTATTGGAGCCCGCCATGACCGATACCGCGGCCGCACGGCCCGCCGACTCCCTCCCGCGCACGCTGCTCACCGGCGTGCAGATGCTGTTCGTGGCCTTCGGCGCCCTGGTGCTGGTGCCGCTGCTCACCGGGCTCGACCCCAGCGTGGCGCTGTTCACCGCCGGCGTCGGTACCCTGGTGTTCCACGGCGTGACCCGGGTCAGCGTGCCGGTGTTCCTGGCCTCGTCCTTCGCCTTCATCGCGCCGATCCAGGGCTCCATCGCCAGCTTCGGGGTCTCGGCCACCCTGGGCGGGCTGATGGCAGCCGGCCTGGTCTATGTGGCGATCTCCCAGGCGGTGCGCCTCAAGGGCACCGGCTGGCTGCATCGCCTGCTGCCGCCGGTGGTGGTGGGTCCGGTGATCATGGTGATCGGCCTGGCGCTCGCGCCCGTCGCGGTGGACATGGCCACCGGCGAGACCAGCGACCATATCGGCTATGGTCAGGCGCTGGTGCTCTCCATGGTCAGCCTGCTGGTGACCCTGGTGCTGGCGGTGTTCGGCCGCGGCATCGTGCGTCTGGTGCCGATCATGGGGGGGATCCTCACCGGCTACCTGCTGGCGCTGGTCATGGGCCTGGTGGACTTCACGCCGGTGCGCGAGGCGAGCTGGCTGGCGCTGCCCGCCTTCACCGCGCCGAGTTTCCACTGGGCGGCGATCCTGTTCATGATCCCGGTGGCGATCGCCCCGGCGGTGGAGCATATCGGCGACATGATCGCCATCGGTTCGGTGACCCGCAGGAACTACCTGGAGAAGCCGGGCCTGCATCGCACCCTGCTGGGCGACGGCCTGGCCACCACCGCGGCGGCGCTGTTCGGCGGCCCGCCCAACACCACCTACTCCGAGGTGACCGGGGCGGTGACCCTGACCCGCGCCTTCGACCCGCGCATCATGCTGGTGGCGGCCTGTACCGCCATCGCCCTGGCCTTCGTGGCCAAGCTGGGGGCGCTGCTGCAGACCATCCCCGGGCCGGTGATGGGAGGCATCATGACCCTGCTGTTCGGCTCCATCGCCGTGGTGGGCATGAACACCCTGGTGCGCGCCGGTCACTCGCTGACCGCGCCGCGCAACCTGGTGGTGATATCGCTGATCCTGGTGTTCGGCATCGGCGGCATGCAGGTGGGCGGCGGCCAGTTCACCCTGCAGGGGGTGAGCCTGGCCGCCCTGGTGGGCATCGTGCTCAACTGGGTGCTGCCGGGCGCCGAGGAGGACGAGTAGGTCAGTCCCGGTAACGGCGTGTCAGGTCACCGTAGGCGTCGACGCGGCGGTCTCGCAGGTAGGGCCAGATACGCCGCACGTCCTCGCCGCGGCCCATGTCCAGGGTCACCAGCAGGCGCTCGGCCTGGGTGCCGGCGTGGGCCAGCAGCTCGCCCTGGGGCCCGGCGATGAAGCTGCCGCCCCAGAAGTCGACGCCGCGGCCGACGCCGGAGTGGTCCGGCTCGTGGTCGACGCGGTTGGCCACCACCACCGGCACGCCGTTGGCCACCGCGTGGCTGCGCTGGATCAGGGTCCAGGCGTCCTTCTGGCGCGCCTTCTCGTCATCGTCGTCGGCAGGGTCCCAGCCGATGGCGGTGGGGTAGAGCAGAAGTTCCGCCCCGGCCAGGGCCATCAGCCGTGCCGCCTCCGGGTACCACTGGTCCCAGCACACCAGCACCCCGAGCCGCCCCACCGAGGTATCGATGGGGGCGAAGCCCTGGCCGGCGCCATCGGCGTCGCCGGGGGTGAAGTAGAACTTCTCGTAGAAGCCCGGATCATCGGGGATATGCATCTTGCGGTAGTGGCCGACGGCGCCCAGCTTGCGGTCATAGACCACCGCGGTGTTGTGGTAGAGGCCGGCCGCTCGGCGCTCGAACAGCGAGCCCACCAGCACGATGTCGAGCTCGGCGGCCAGCGCTGCGAGGCGGCTGCCGGTGGGGCCGTCCAGGGGCTCGGCCAGGTCGAAGAGTTCGGTGTCCTCGTACTGGCAGAAGTAGTGGGTGGCGTGCAGCTCCTGGAGCATGACCAGCTCGGCGCCGGCGGCGGCCAGCTCGCGGATGCCGGCCTCGCTCTCGGCGAGGCTTCTGGCCTTGTCGGGCCAGCCGGGCTGCTGGACCAGGCCGACCTTCAGATGGCGGGGCATGAGGGCGTCTCCTTCGATTCAGTTCTTGGCCTGGGCGAGGCTGCCACTGGGCAGCTGCATGGTCAGGCAGTGCAGGCTGCCGTGCTGTCGGATCACGCTGCGACAGTCGATGGGCACGATATCGCGGCCCGGGAAGGCCTCGGCCAGGGCCGCGAGGGCCCGGGCGTCGGCGGCGTCGGCGTAGGTGGGCACCAGCACGGCGCCGTTGAGGATCAGGAAGTTGGCGTAGGTGGCCGGCAGCCGGTGGCCATCCTCCGGGTCGTGGCAGGGCGCGGGCCAGGGCAGGGGGATCAGCCGGTAGGGCTGGCCGTCGGCACGGCGCAGCGCCCTGAGCTCCGCCTCCATGGCGGCAAGCGCCGGGTAGTGGGGGTCCCGGGCGTCGTCGCAGCGTACGTAGGCGATGGTGCCAGGGTCGCAGAAGCGCGCCAGGGTATCCACGTGGCTGTCGGTGTCGTCCCCCTCGAGATGGCCGTTGGCCAGCCACAGCACCCGGGTCACGCCGAAGTCCTGGTGGAGCCACTCCTCCACGGCGCGGCGGTCGAGGCCGGGGTTGCGGTTGGGGTTGAGCAGGCACGCCTCGGTGGTCAGCAGGGTGCCCTCGCCGTCGCTCTCGATGGCGCCCCCCTCCAGTACCAGGCCGCGCTCGCTCACCGGGCAGGCGAACAGGCCCGCCTCGGCCAGGCGCCGGGTCAGGGTGTTGTCCCGGGCGGCGGGGAACTTGCCGCCCCAGCCGGTGAAGACGTAGTCGTGCAGCGTCAGCGCGCCGTCGCGCTCCACCGCCAGCGGGCCGTGGTCCCGCGCCCAGGTGTCGTCGGACGCGGCGACCACCAGCGTCAGCCGCTCATCCGCAACCCCCAGGCGCGCGAAGCGCTCTGTCAGATGGGTGCGGGTGAGGGTGTCGGGCACGCTGATCACCACCCCCTGGTAGCGGGTGATGGCCACCACCATCGCCTCCAGGGTCGCCTCGATGCGCTCGAGCAGCGCCGCCCAGTCGCTATCGGGACTCGGCCAGGTCAGTTGTACGGCATCCTGGGGGTGCCATTCGGGAAGCAGTCGGGTGGCCATCGGCGTGCGGTCCGGGTGAGGGGGTGTGGGCGCGAATGTAGGCGGCTCGGCGCCGCTATGCAATAGCGCTCGCCCGGTCGGTCGCGACTGGCCATCGCCCCGGGCGGTGGTATCCTGAAGCCATTCCCGCCCTGCCACGGTCGCCAAGGAGCCCCATGCGCGCCATCCTGCTGCTTTCTCTCGTCACCGGACTCGCGCTGGCGCTCGGTGGCTGTCAGAGCCTTTCCGACCGCGAGAGTGTGGCGGCCACGTCCAGCGACTGGCTGGCGCGCACGGGGGAGGCGATCAGCGCCCAGGGCGAGCGCCTGGGCGAGCTGTTCTCGGGACGCGATGGCGACGGCGAGGCCCAGGCCGCCGCCCGTGCCGAGGAGCGTCGGGCGCTCTTCGACCAACCCTGGATCGACCCGCTGACCCGCTACCTGGAGACGCACGGCAACGATCCTGACTACGCCGACGTGCTGCCCGAGATCGCCCGGGAGCGGGAGCGGCGTTGTGCCGCCATCGGTGCGGAGTACGCGCAGCGGGAGGCCACCCGGGAGACCCTGGCGCGCCTGCGGCGCGGCTACCTCTACTCCTGCCCCGGCGAGGTCAACGACTTCCATGCCCGGGTGCGGGAGCGCGAGGCGCAGCGTGCCACCCGGCGTTCCGCCGCTGTCGCGGCACAGGAGCCGCCCGGGGCGCCAGCCGAGGCGGCACCGGAGCAACCGGATGCCGACCTCGAGGAGGCGCTGGATCGCCGCCAGGCCAACGACTGCTATGTCTTCTTCACCATCCGTAACTTCCGGCAGGCCCGCGAGGCGTGCCTGGCGCCGGCCAAGCGGGGCGACCCCCGTGCCCAGCGCCACCTGGGCAGCCTGGCCGAGCTGGACGGCGACCGGGAGGCGGCGCTGCGCTGGTACCGGAAGGCCGTGGCCGGCGGCGATGCCCAGGCCGGGGAGCGCTTAGAGGCCCTCGACACCGCCTCCGGCGAGGAAGCCACCGGGGCCGATCGGTGAGGCGCCAGCGCCCGGTGCTGGGGCGCCGTCCGCTGATCATGCTGCTGCTGGCGCTATTGGTGGTGCTGTTCCTCGGCGGCATGTGGCTGCTCTCGACCCTCAACCTGCGCCAGGCGGAGGAGACGCTGGCCTCGCTGCGCCAGCGCCAGATCGTCGATACCTTCCATGCCAATATCGACCGCATCGACGCCCACCATCGACGCATGGAGCAGAACAGCCGCGACCTGGCCCGGGCCGGGCGGTTGCTCACCGAGATGGGGGCCGGCGAGGCGGCCCTGGCCGAGACCTTGACCCAGGCCCTCGAGGAGTTTCCCGATGCCCGCGGGGCCACCCTGTGGCTCACCGCGCTCGACCCGCCGCGGGCGCTGTATGCCCGCCGTTCGGAGGCGGGCGTGACGGCCACCCCCCTGGACACCGACTGGCAGGAGGCGGGCTGGTTCCAGCGCCGTCTCGCCGCCTGGCGAGAGGGGGAGGGGCAGCCCTACTGGTCCACCACCTACTTCAAGGCGGCGGTGGACGACGCGGTGATCAGCGTCGCGGCCCCGGTGCTCGACGACGACGGCCGGCTGCTGGGCATGGCGGCCAGCGACTGGGTCGCCGAGGACATCATCGGCCTGATGGCCGGCGTTGAGGTGACCCCGAGCACCTTCGCCTTCCTGGTGGACCGCGAGAACCGCAACCTCTCGAGCCTGGCCCGTGCCGAGGACCTCGCCGACGCCGGCCGGCGCATCGATGCGGTCTCGGCGCTGGGCCTGCATCGCGAGATCGTCGCCCTGGCGGCCGAGGAGGGGCCGGTGCGGCGCCCGCTGACGCTTGAGGGGGAGGCGTGGACGCTCTATCTCGGCGCGACCCGTGCCGGCATGGCCTTCGGCATCGCCGTGCCCCAGGCCGAGGTCGATGCCGTGCTGGCGCCCATGCGTCGGGTCAACCGGCGGCTGTTGATCGGCATCGGGCTGGCGATGGCGCTGCTGGCCGGGGTCACCCTCTTCCTGGTGGCGGGCCTGCTGCGCCAGCTGCGCACCCTCTACACAGACCCGCTCACCCGGCTGCCCAACCGGGCGCGGCTGCTGGCCGACCTCGAGGCAGGGCGTGCAGGCACCCTGGTGCTGGTCAACGTCGACGGCTTCAAGCAGTTCAACGACCTCTTCGGCCATCGCTGTGGCGACCGGGTGATCCAGCACGTGGCGGAGCGCCTGGAGGAGGCCCTGGCGGCGGCGCCCTGGCGGGGCAGTCGGCTCTATCGCATGCCCGGCGACGAGCACGCCCTGTGGCTGCCCGGCGCACCGAGCGACGAGGCGCTGCGCGAACGGGTCGAGGCGTTGTCCCAGGCGCTGCATGGCCTGCGCCTGGCGTGGCGCGGCCAGGAGTTGCCCCTGCAGCTGACCCTGGGGGTGGCGTCGAGCTGGCAGCTCGACCGCCAGGGCGACCGTGAGGAGAGCCTGCACTCCTCGGCCAATATCGCCCTGAAGCAGGCGCGCGCCGAGCGGCGCTCCTTCGCCTTCTACGACCCGGCGACCCGGGTGCGTCGCGACTATGAGCGCAACCTGGCGTGGGCCAACCGCCTGGGCCAGGCGCTGGACGAGGGGCGCGTGGTGGCCTACTTCCAGCCGATCCTGGATCTCGGCAGTGGCCGCGTGGGCAAGTTCGAGTGCCTGGTGCGCATGCTCGACGAGGCGGGGGAGCCGGTCAGCCCCGGCGCCTTCCTGGAGGTGGCCCGGCGCAGCCGCCTCTATCGCCGCCTGACCCTGACCATGGTCGAGCGCTGCCTGGCGGCGCTGGCCGAGACGCCCCATGACGTCTCCCTCAACCTCTCAAGCGAGGACATCCTCGACCCGGAGATCAGCGAGGCGCTGCTGGCGAGGGTCGCCGAGCAGGGCGTCGGCGAGCGTCTGATCTTCGAGATCCTCGAGTCCGAGGGGATCGACAACTACGCCGCGGTCAGCGACTTCATCGCCCGCGCCAAGGCGCTGGGGGTGCGCATCGCCATCGACGATTTCGGCAGCGGCTACTCCAACTTCGAGCACCTGCTGCGCCTCGATGTCGACCTGCTCAAGATCGACGGCAGCCTGGTGCGCCAGCTCGACGGCAGCGGCGACGCCGAGAGCCTGATCCGCGGCATCGTGGGCTTCGCCCGGGAGCTGGGGATCGCCACGGTGGCGGAGTTCGTGCACAGCGAGGCGGTACTGGCCCGGGTCCGGGCCCTCGGCGTGGACCATGCCCAGGGTGCCTGCATCGGCATGCCCGGTCCCGAGCCGCGCTGGACGGGCCTGCCCGACTGAGCCTCCGTGCAAATCCCGGGGAGGCGGCGGTGCCCCCGGTGCAGCGTCCCGGCAAAAGCCTTACCATGGGCGCCCGTCACCGGGCTACAGGGCTCTCGCCGCGACAAGGACCGCCAACATGCTGGACAGACTTCCTTTCCTGATCGGGTTGCGCTACGTGCGCGCCAAGCGCCGCAACCACTTCATCTCCTTCATCTCGCTGACCTCCATGCTGGGGCTGATGCTGGGCGTGGCCGTGCTGATCCTGGTGCTCTCGGTGATGAACGGCTTCGACCACGAGCTGCGCACCCGCATCCTGGGCATGGTGCCCCATGCCAAGATCGAGTCACGCACCGGCATGGTGGAGTGGGAGTCCCTGGCCGAGCGGCTGATGCAGCGCGAGCGGGTGATCGGCGCGGCCCCCTATGTGGAGCAGCAGGGCATGTTCTCGGTGGGGGGCAACAACCAGGGTGCCATGGTCAACGGCATCCACCCCGACTGGGAGGACCGCGTCTCGATCATCGGCGAGCACATGCGCGAGGGGAGCCTTGCCGACCTCGCGCCCGGCGAGTGGAACATCGTGCTGGGGTCGATCCTGGCCCGTCGCCTGGGCGTGGGGGTGGGCGACCGGGTCACCCTGCTGGTACCCGAGGCCTCCATCACCCCGGCCGGGGTCTTCCCGCGGCTCAAGCGTTTCACCGTCAGCGGCATCTTTAGCGTCGGCGCCGAGCTCGACGCCGGGCTGGCCTATGCCCATATCGAGGACATGCAGACCCTGGCGCGCCTCGGTAACGCCGTGGGCGGCCTGCGCCTGGAGCTCGATGACCTCTTCGCGGCGAGCGCCGTGACCCGCGCGATCGTCAACGACCTGGGGGTCGGCTACCGCGGCTACGACTGGACCTACTCCCACGGCAACCTCTTCCAGGCGATCCAGATGGAGAAGCGCATGATCGCGCTGCTGCTCACCGTGATCATCGCCGTGGCAGCCTTCAACATCGTCTCCACCCTGGTGATGGTGGTCACCGACAAGCATGCCGACATCGCCATCCTGCGCACCATCGGCGCCACGCCGCGCTCGATCATGGGCATCTTCGTGGTGCAGGGACTCGCCATCGGGGTGATCGGCATCCTGGTGGGGGTGGGGCTCGGGGTGCTGCTGGCGCTGACCATCGCCGACCTGATCGGCTGGGTCGAGTCCGCGTTCGGTATCCAGTTCCTCGACGCCGGGGTCTATTTCATCAGCGACCTGCCGTCACGGCTGCACTGGGAGGACGTGGGCAACATCGTCGCCGCGGCGCTGGGCCTGACCTTCCTCTCCACCCTCTACCCCGCCTGGCGCGCCGCGCGGGTCCAGCCGGCGGAGGTGCTGCGCTATGAGTGAGGCCCGCCGCGAATCCGCCCCCCACCAGGAGACGCCCATGGAACGCGCCGCCGGCCAGACCATGCTCGAGTGCCACGACCTGACCCGCACCTACCGCGAGGGGCCCCAGGACATCACCGTGCTGGATGGCCTGGCGCTGTCCGTGGCCGCCGGCGAGCGGGTGGCCATCGTCGGCAGCTCCGGCTCCGGCAAGACCACGCTGCTCAACCTGCTCGGCGGCCTCGACCGCCCCAGCCGCGGCGAGGTGCGCATCGCCGGCGAGCCGCTCTCGGCGCTGGGGGAGGCCGCCCTGGGACGCTTCCGCAATCGCCATATCGGCTTCGTCTACCAGTTCCACCACCTGCTCGCCGAGTTCACCGCGGTGGAGAATGCCGCCCTGCCGCTGATCGTGCGCGGGCTGGGCAAGAAGGCGGCGGAGGCACGCGCCATGGCGCTGCTGGAGAAGGTGGGCATGGCCCCCCGCGCCGATCACAAGCCGGGCGAGCTGTCGGGAGGGGAGCGCCAGCGGGTGGCCATCGCCCGCGCCCTGGTCACCGACCCAAGCCTGGTGCTGATGGACGAGCCTACCGGGAACCTCGACCAGCACACCGCCGCGGGGATCCTTTCGCTGATGGACGAGCTGGCGCGCACCACCGCCTGCGCCTTCGTCATCGTCACCCACGACCCGGCGCTCGCCGCCCACCAGGATCGCGTCATGCGTCTCGACGAGGGTCGACTGACCGAGCAGCCACGCGAGGGCGCCTGACGTCCTCGGACGCATCCTTGCCCTTGGCAACGCGGCCGCCCTCGAGGCGGCCGCGCGCGTCTCGGGCCTGGGTCAGGCTTCGCGGCAGGCGCGCCGCCGCCGTCGTCGCGCCTTCCAGCTGCGCGAGACCTGCCAGCGCCACAGCAGGCGGATGGCCAGGTTGCCGAGCAGGGCCAGCCCCAGGGCGGTGACCACCGAGCCCAACGCCAGGGCCGGCAGCAGGTCGCCGAGCCTCTCGGCGACCCACTGGGCCGAGAGGCGGTCGGGGGCCTCCCGGGCCGGCACCTGCATCAGCCAGGCGCCGAGGCGGTAGTTGGCATAGAAGATCAGTGGCATGGTCAACGGGTTGGTGACCCACACCAGCCCCACCGCGAGCGGCAGGTTGCAGCGCGCCAGCCAGGCGCCGCCGGCCGCCACCGCCATCTGGAAGGGAATCGGCAGCATGGCGCTGAACAGCCCCACCGAGAAGGCGTTGGCGACGCTGCGCCGGCTCAGCACCCACAGCGCCGGGTTGCCGATCAGCCCCTCCATGAAGCGCAGCGAGCGCTGGCGCCTCAGGGTCTCGGGGTGGGGCAGGTAGCGCTGTAGCAGGCGGCGCGGCATGGCGTGGGCTCGCGGAGTCGTTTCCTCGCCTATTATCCATAGATGCACAGGGCGCCGCACCCGCGGCCCCAGCCGGTGGGGCTATCGCATTTCGCCATGCGGCGACAGCGAAAGGCGCCGGGGACAGGGCGAAGAGGGGGTCCTATGCCAGGGATGGCATCGGTAGCGCCCAGGGACGGGTTCACAGCGCCCCGGAGCCTTGAGCGGTGCTTCCATCCACGATAGCTCCTACCTCTCTCGGCGACGCCCTTGGAGCGAGAAGATGTGGAAGGGATGGGCACTTTCCCTCGCCCTCGCCGTGCTGGCGGGGGTGGGGCTCGGTCACGGCGAACCGCCGGGCCTCGTCGAGGGGCTGGCGGTGGCGCTGCTGCTGGTCCTGGCCGCGCGCCGGCCCGGGCCCCTCGTGCTGCTGCTGGTGGTCGCCTGGACGGCGGGCGGCGTGCTCTCGGCGCGTCATGCCGAGCTGCCACCGGGGCTCTCCGGGGTCGACCTGGCCGTGGAGGGGCGGCTGACCTCGGTGACGCCCCAGGGGCGGCTCACCCGCCTGGTCGTGGAGGTGGACCATTGTCGTCCCCTCGCGCCGGGTCGGCTGCCCTGCAACGACCTGGAACGGCTACGCCTGAATGCCTACGGCGCTCCACCCATGGCGGCCGGGGAGCGCTGGGCGCTCGGCGTGCGGCTGCGCCCACCCCACGGGCTCGCCAACCCCGGCACCTTCGACTACCGCGCCTGGCTGTGGCGCGAGGGCTTCCAGGCCACCGGCTATGTGCGCGACGCCCCTCCGCCTCGCCGCCTGGCCGAGGCGGGTGTTTCGCCGCAGCGCCTGGCGCTGGACTTCCTCGATGCCAAGCCGCTGCCGGAGCGGGCGGCGCGCTGGCTGGCGGCCCTCACCCTGGGCGCCGACCAGCGACTCGTCGATGACGACTGGGCACTCCTCAACGCCAGCGGTACCACCCACCTGGTGGTAATCTCCGGGCTCCATGTGGGCCTGGCGGCCGGTGCCGCCCTGCTGCTGGGGCGTGGTCTGGCGCGCCTGGCCACGCCCGGGCGCTGGCGGCTGGCGGTGTGGCCCTGGTGGCTGGCCGCCGCGGTCGCCTCCGCCTATGCCGGGCTGGCGGGGCTCGAGCCGCCGGCCCTGCGTGCCCTGATCATGACCCTGGTGGGGCTCTGGGTAGCCAGCGGTCGTCACGCTCCGGGCCCCTGGCAGGGGTGGTGGCTGGCCCTCGCCCTGGTGCTGCTGCTCGACCCACTGGGCGCCTGGCAGCCCGGGCTGTGGCTCTCCTTCGGGGCGGTGGCGGTGCTGATCCTGATCTGGCAGGGGCGCCCGCGTCCGCGTGGCTGGCGTGGCTGGCTGTGGGGCCTGGTGCGCACCCAGCTGCTGCTGGCGCCGGCCATGGCGGGGGCGGTGCTGCTGGCCTTCGACCGCCTGGCCCCCGCCGCCCCGCTGGTCAACCTCGTCGCCGTGCCGCTGGTGGGCAGCCTGATGGTGCCCCTCGGCCTGCTGGGCTGGCTGTTGGCGCCGTTGGGGCCGCCCGCCGACCTCTGCTGGTGGGGCTTCGCCCGGCTCGCCGAGGGGCTGGCCCGCCTGCTCGAGACCGCGGTGGCGTGGCTGCCGGCCTGGCACCCGGAGCCCGCCCTGGGGCTGCCGCTGGCGCTTGCGCTCTTGCTGCTGGCCGGCCTCTGGGGGCTGCCGGGGCTCGACGCGCGCCTGCGCCTGGTGGCGACCCTGGCACTGGCCCTGCTGCCGGCGCTGTGGCGACCGGCCACGCCGGCCCACGGCGAACTCGAGGTGCGGGTGCATGACGTGGGGCAGGGGCAGCTGGTGGAGCTGATCACCGCCAACCATCGGCTGCTCTACGACACCGGCCCCCGCTTCGGCTCGGGCTTCACGCCGCTGGAGACGCTGTGGCCGGCGGGGCAGCGATTCGATGCCGTGATCGTCAGCCACGACGACGTCGACCATGCCGGCGGCGTGGCGGCCCTCGAGGCGTCGCACCGGGTCGCGCGCTGGCTTGCCCCGCCGGGGGCCGAGGTGGCCGGTGAGCCCTGTGTCGCCGGTCGCGAGTTGGAGCGCGACGGGGTGCGTTTCCGGCTGCTGTGGCCACCCCCCGGAGAGGCGGGCCGCGTCGACAACGACCGCTCCTGTGTGCTCGAGGCAGTGGCGGGGCCGCATCGGCTGCTGCTCACCGGCGACCTGGGGGCGGCCGGCGAGCGGCGCCTGCTGAGTGAGGTCGGCGGACCCTTGGCGCTGCTGCTGGCCGGCCACCACGGCAGCGCCACCAGCTCGACCCCGGCGCTGGTGGCGGCGCTCGCCCCGCGCCATCTGGTCTACAGCGTGGGGCGCCATAACCCCTTCGGCCATCCCGCCGCCGAGGTGGTGCGCCGCTTCCGCGATGCCGGGGCCTGCCAGTGGAGCACCGCCCTGGACGGGGCCCTGGGGTTTCGCCTGGGTGGCGCCGGCCTGCCCACGCCGCAGGCGGCGCGCGCCTCGGCGAGGCCCGGTGTCGATTGCCCCCGCCTTGCGGTAGAATCGCCGCCATAGGCAGGCGCTCCGCGATGAGGACGCCGATGGGGAGGGAACGCGCATGGACATGATGGAGGCCCTGATCGCCGGCGGCTGGCTGATGCTGCCGCTGCTCGGCTGCTCGCTGCTGGCCACGGTGATCATCATCGAGCGCCTGTGGACGCTGCGTGCCGGGCGCATCGCACCGCGCGGATTGGGGCAGGAGGTGTGCACCTTGATCACCCGCGGGCAGGTCAACCTCTACTGGCTGGAGAGCCACTCGCCGCTGGGTGGGGTACTCGCCGCCGGGCTGCGCAACGCGCGCCTGGGGCACGAGCAGGTGAGGGCACGCCTGACCGAGGCCGCCACCGCGGTGATCCACGACATGGAGCGCTTCCTGAGCCCGCTGGGCACCATCGCCGCCATCGCCCCGCTGATCGGCCTGCTGGGCACCGTGGTGGGCATGATCGAGGTGTTCTCGGTGATCGTCTCCGGCGACGGGGCGAGCCGCACCGCGGACCTGGCCGGGGGCATCTCCCGTGCCCTGGTCACCACCGCGGCGGGCCTCACCGTGGCGATCCCGGCGCTGATGTTCCACCGTTACTTCCAGCGCCGGGTGGAGGACATCACCGTGCGCATGGAGGAGCAGGCCGGCCAGGTGGTGGAGTTCCTGGCCCACTACGGTGACGACCTCAACCTTGCGGAGCGCCAGGAGGCCGAGCGGGTCGAGGCCGACGGCCGCCTCGCCCCCGAGGTGAAGCGCCCGTGAGGTTTCCCCGCCGGCGCCGCGATCCGGTGGAGGTGAACCTCACCCCGCTGATCGACGTGGTGTTCCTGCTGCTGATCTTCTTCATGGTCTCCACCACCTTCGAGACCCGCCAGGCGCTGGAGCTGACCCTGCCGGAATCGGTGAGCGGTACCGCCGCCGAGCCCTCGCCGGTGACCCTGGTGGTCACCGCCGAGGGAGGTTACCGACTGGGGGGGCGCGATCTCGCCGCCGCCGCGCTCCCCGCGGCACTGGCCGCCGAGGCCGACCAGGCCCGCGAGCATGGCCTGGTGGTGGAGGCCGACGCCCGCGCCCGCCACGCCGACGTGGTGCGCGCCCTCGACCAGGCCGCCGCCCAGGGCATCCGCCAGGTGCGCATCGCCACCACCCAGGGCGGCGCCGGCGACACATCCACCCAAGACGCGGAGACGCCGTGACCCCCACCGGGACCTCCCAACACGCGGCCCAGCGCTCGGGCCTGACCCTCTATCGCCGCCTGCTCGGCTATGTGCGGCCCCACTGGCGCTCCTTCGCCCTGGCGGTGCTGGGCTACGCCATCTATGCCGCCTCCAGCACCGCCCTGGCGGAGATGATGAAGCGGCTGATCGACGGCATCCAGGAACCCGATGCCGCCTTCCGCCTCTTCCTGCCGCTGTTCGTGGTGGGCATGTTCGCCGCGCGTGGCCTGGGCACCTTCCTGGGTACCTACTTCATGAGCAACGTGGCGCGCAACGTGGTGCACGCCCTGCGCTGCGATGTCTTCAACCACATGCTCCACCTGCCGGGACGCTTCTTCGACCGCCACTCCAGTGGCCACCTGATCTCGCGGGTCACCTACCATGTCGAGCAGGTCACCGGCGCCGCCACCAAGGCGCTCACCATCCTGCTGCGCGAGGGACTCTTCGTGATCGGCCTGGTGACCTACCTGCTGTGGACCAACTGGATGCTGACCCTGCTGTTCCTGGCGGTGACGCCGCTGATCGGCGCGGTGGTCAGCTACGCCAGCAAGCGCTTCCGGCGCATCTCGGGGCGCATCCAGGCCTCCATGGGGGAGGTGACCCACGTCGCCTCAGAGGCGCTCTCCGGGTACCGGGTGGTGCGCACCCATGGTGCCGAGACCTATGAGAAGGCACGCTTCGCCGCCGCCAGCGAGTACAACCGCCAGCAGAGCATGAAGGAGGCGCTGACCAAGGCGGTCAGCACCCCGGTGATCCAGCTGCTGGTGGCCCTGGCCCTGGCGGTGCTGGTGTGGCTCGCCATGTCGCCGGCGCTGATGGCAGACATGACGGCCGGCGAGTTCGTCGCCTTCATCACCGCCGCCTCGCTGATGGCCAAACCGGTCCGCCAGCTCACCGAGATCAACAGCGAGATCCAGAAGGGCCTGGCCGCCTCCTCGGAGCTCTTCGGCCTGCTCGAGGAGCCCAGCGAGCCCGACCAGGGCCGCCGCGACCCGGGCCGCCTCGCCGGCCGGGTGCGCTTCGAGGGGGTCCACTTCCGTTACGACGAGGGCCAGCCCGAGGTACTCAAGGGCATCGACCTCGATGTGCGCGAGGGGGAGATGGTGGCCATCGTGGGCCGCTCGGGGAGCGGCAAGTCGACCCTGGTGGGGCTCCTGCCGCGCTTCTATCGCCCCACCCGGGGGCGGGTGCTGGTGGACGAGGTGCCGCTGGAGGAGTATCGCCTGGCGCCGCTGCGCCGCCAGATCGCCCTGGTCTCCCAGCAGGTCACCCTGTTCAACGCCAGCATCGCCGACAACATCGCCTACGGCGTCGACGATCCCGACCCGGCGGCGATCGAGGCCGCGGCGCGTGCCGCCCACGCCCATGAGTTCATCGCGCGCCTGCCGGAAGGCTATGCCACCCAGGTGGGCGACAACGGGGTGATGCTCTCCGGCGGCCAGCGCCAGCGCCTGGCCATCGCCCGCGCCATCTTCAAGGACGCCCCGCTGCTGATCCTCGACGAGGCGACCTCGGCGCTGGACACCGAGTCCGAGCGCCACATCCAGGCCGCCCTGGAGGAGGTGTGCAAGGGGCGCACCACCCTGGTGATCGCCCACCGCCTCTCCACCATCGAGCGCGCCGACCGCATCCTGGTGATGGAGCAGGGCGAGATCATCGAGCAGGGCAGCCATGCCGAGCTGCTGGCCCGGGACGGTGCCTATGCAGCGCTGCACCGCCTGCAGTTCCAGGAGGCCGAGGCGCCATGAGCGGGCTGGCCGAGCGCTGGCTGGCCGCCGCCTACCGCGGCGACCCCTGGCTCGTCGCGCTGCGTCCGTTGGAGGCACTCTACCGCTGGGCGGTGGCGCGCCGCGCCGCCGCCTATGCCGAGGGCCGGAAGGCGACCTGGCGGGCCCCGGTGCCGGTGATCGTGGTGGGCAACCTGACCCTGGGCGGCACCGGCAAGTCGCCGCTGGTGGCCTGGCTGGTGGGACACCTGGCCGAGCGGGGCCTTCGGCCCGGGATCCTCTCGCGGGGCTACGGCGGCGACAGCGACGCCTACCCGCTGCTGGTGGACGACGCTACCCCGGCGAGCCGCTGCGGGGACGAGCCGCGCATGCTGGCCGACCAGACCGGCGTGCCGGTGGTGGTGGACCCCGACCGCCCCCGCGGCGCGCGGCGGCTGCTGGAGGCGGGCTGCGACATCCTGGTCGGCGACGACGGCCTGCAGCACCTGGCGCTGGCCCGGGACCTGGAACTGGTGGTGGTGGACGGGGCGCGGGGCTTCGGCAACGGCCGCTGCCTGCCGGCGGGGCCGCTGCGCGAGCCGCTGTCGCGGCTGGCCAGCGTCGACGCCGTGGTGGTCAATGGCGAGCCGCGCGCCGTGCTGCCGGTGCCCGCCCGGCGCATGGCGCTGGTGCCTGCGGCCTGGCGGCGGCTGGGCGACGGGGCGCGTCACGCCGTCGAGGCGCCACCCTTCGCGGGACCGGTGCACGCGGTGGCGGGCATCGGCCGACCGGCGCGCTTCTTCGAGACCCTCGCGGCGCTCGGCGTCGAGGCGATCCCGCACCCCTTCGCCGACCACCACGCCTACCATGCGGAGGAGCTCGACTTCGGCGACGACCGACCGCTGGTGATGACCGCCAAGGATGCCGTCAAGTGCCGTGGCCTGGCGCCGGCGGAGAGCTGGGTGCTGGAGGTGGCCGCCGAGCCCGAGCCCGCCTTCGTGGCCTGGCTGGACGCGCGCCTCGCCGCACTGGCGGGCCAGGCGCGTCAGCCGTCACAGGAGCGAGAGACGATTCCAGAAGCCGGCGACGGGCCGGCTTCCCACCGAGAGTGAGGTGAACACCATGGACAAGGAGCTGCTGGCGATGCTGGTCTGCCCGCTCTGCAAGGGCAAGCTCAAGTACCACCGCGAGGCCGAGGAGCTGCACTGCCGCTTCGACGGCCTGGCCTATCCCATCCGCGACGGCATCCCGGTGATGCTACCCGAGGAGGCCCGCGAGCTCTCTGCCGACGAGAAGCTCCACGACTCCCCCGGACGCACGGGAGAGGCGTGATGCCCGGGCGCGACTTCATCGCCGTCATCCCGGCGCGCTTCGCCTCGTCGCGGCTGCCCGGCAAACCCCTGGCCGAGATCGCCGGCGAGCCGATGCTGGCCCACGTCTGGCGCCGCGCCGGGCAGAGCGCCGCGCGCCGGGTGGTGGTGGCCACCGATGACAGCCGCATCGAACAGGCCATGACCGCACTGGGCGCCGAGGTGGTGATGACACGGGCCGACCACCCCTCCGGTACCGACCGCCTGGCCGAGGTGGCCGAGCGCCTGGGGCTTGCCGACGACGCCGTGCTGGTCAACGTCCAGGGGGACGAGCCGCTGATTCCGCCGACGCTGATCGATCAGGTCGCCGGGCGGCTGTTCGACGATCCCGGCGCCTCCATCGCCACCCTGGCCGAGCCGATCGCCGAGGTGGAGAGCCTCTTCAACCCCAATGTGGTCAAGGTGGTGCGTGCCCTGGATGGCCGCGCCCTCTACTTCTCCCGGGCGCCCATCCCCTGGGATCGCGACGCCTTCGCCACCCGACCCGAGCTGCTCGAGACCGATGCCTGGCTGCGCCATATCGGCCTCTACGCCTACCGCGTCGGCTTCCTCGCCGAATATCGTGACTGGCTGCCGTCGCCCCTGGAGCGCCTGGAGCACCTCGAGCAGCTGCGCGCGCTGCACCATGGCCACGCCATCCAGGTGGCGCTGGCCCGGGAGCCGCACCCCGCCGGGGTGGACACCGCCGAGGACCTGGCCCGGGTACGGGCCCTGCTGACCACCGACGACGCCGAACCGGGAGGCCACTGATGCGCGTGCTCTTCGTCTGCCTGGGCAACATCTGTCGCTCGCCCACCGCCGAGGGCATCTTTCGCCGCAAGCTCGAGGAGCGAGGCCTGGCCCATCGGGTCGCGGTCGACTCCTGCGGCATCGGCCCCTGGCACGTGGGCAAGGCCCCCGACACCCGTGCCCGGCAGGCCGCCGCGCGCCGCGGCATCGATCTCTCGGGGCTGCGTGCCCGCCAGCTGGCCGACGCTGACTTCCAGGCCTTCGACTACCTGCTGGCCATGGATCATGACAATCTCGCCGCTCTGCGCGAGAGGGCCCCGAAGCCGCTCGAGGCCCACCTGGGGCTCTTCCTCGAGTTCGCCGGGCTGCCCGACACCGCCGTGCCCGATCCCTACTACGGCGGCGAGGATGGCTTCGAGGCGGTGCTCGACCTGGTCGAGCGTGGCGCCGACGGCCTGCTCGACGCCATCGCCGCGCGCCTGGAGACGCCGCGCTGATGGCGGCGATCCAGCGCGACCACGACCTGACGCATGCCAACACCCTGGGCCTGCCCTGCGTGGCCGAACGCTTCACCGCGCCGACCAGCCTGGCGGCCCTCGAGGAGGCGCTCGTCGAGGCGCGGTCACGGGGCTGGCCGCTGACCCTGCTGGGCGGCGGCAGCAACCTGATCCTGCCCGAGCGGCTGCCGGGCCTGGTGGTGCGGCCGGCCATGGCCGACTGGTGGCAGGAACCGGGCGAGCAGGGCAGGGTACGCGTCCATGCCGAGGCCGGGGTGAACTGGCATGACCTGGTGATGGAGCTCGCCACCCGCGACCTGTGGGGCACCGAGAACCTGGCGCTGATCCCCGGCTCGTGCGGGGCGGCGCCGATCCAGAACATCGGCGCCTATGGCGTGGAGCTCGCCGAGGTGCTCGAGGCGGTGGAGGTACTCCACCTGGCGACGGGGCGCCGGGAGATGATGACGCCCGCGGCGTGCGCCTTCGGTTACCGTGACAGCGTCTTCAAGGGAGCGCTGGATGGTCGGGTGGTGATCACCCGGCTGGTGCTCGCGCTATCCACTGCGCCGCGTCCACGGCTCGGCTATGGCGACCTGGCCGCGCGGGTGGGGGCGACACCCAGCGCCCTGGAGGTGGCCGAGGCGGTATGCGCCATCCGCCGCGAGAAGCTGCCCGATCCGGCACGCCTCGGCAACGCCGGCAGTTTCTTCAAGAACCCGCTGGTGGCGGCGGGACTGGCCGCACGCCTGCTCGCCGAGTTCCCCGAGATGCCGCACTTCCCCCAGCCCGACGGCCGCGTCAAACTGGCCGCGGGCTGGCTGATCGACCGCTGCGGCCTCAAGGGCTGGCGTGAGGGGCACTTCGGCGTGCACGAGCGCCAGGCACTGGTGCTGGTGCACTTCGGCGGCGGCAGCGCCGGTGAGCTGCTGGCCTTCGCCGAGCGTGTCGCCGGACGCGTCGAGGAGCGCTTCGGGGTGTCCCTGGAGCGCGAGCCACGCCTGGCGGGCACCGGCTGACCCGTCCCTTTCCGTTCCCCTGAAACGACATCGCCCGCAGCCATGGCTGCGGGCGATGTCGTTGGGCCCTGGGAGGGCAGGGGCGTCAGCCCTGGTTGCCCTCCTGGGACTTGGCCTCCTGCTCGCGCCGGCGGATCTCGCGCGGATCGTTATGGGCGCGGCGTCGGCGGCGACGACTGGCGCGGCTCTCGGTCGAGGGCTCCTCGGCCTTGGCACTTGCCTCCTTGCCTTCGGCCTTCGCTGCCTCGGGCTTGACGTCTGCCTTAGGCTGTTCGGCCTTTGCCTCGGCCTTCGGAGCCTCTGGCTTGGTCTCGGCCTTGGCTGCCTCGGGCTTGGCTTCGGCCTTGGGTGCCTCGGGCTTGGCTTCCGCCTTGGGAGCCTCTGACTTGGCCTCGGCCTTGGCTTCGGCCTTGGATGCCTCAGGCTTGCCTTCCGCCTTCGGGGCCTCTGGCTTGGCCTCGGCCTTGGGGGCCTCGGGCTTGGTCTCGGCCTTGGGGGGCTCAGACTTGGCTTCCGCCTTCGCTGCCTCGGGCTTGGCTTCGGCCTTGGTTGCCTCTGGCTTGGCCTCGACCTTGGGTGCCTCGGGCTTGGCCTCGGCCTTGGCTGCCTCGGGCTTGGCTTCCGCCTTGGTAGCCTCTGACTTGGCTTCGGCCTTGGGTGCCTCGGGCTTGGCTTCCGCCTTAGGAGCCTCTGGCTTGGCCTCGGCCTTGGCTGCCTCGGGCTTGGCTTCCGCCTTGGTAGCCTCCGACTTGGCTTCGGCCTTGGGTGCCTCGGGCTTGGCTTCCGCCTTAGGAGCCTCTGACTTGGCCTCGGCCTCGGCCTTGGCTTCGGCCTTGGGTGCCTCAGGCTTGCCTTCCGCCTTCGGGGCCTCTGACTTGGCCTCCGCCTTGGGAGCCTCTGACTTGGCCTCGGCCTTGGGGGCCTCGGGCTTCGGGGCCTCGGACTTGGCTTCCGCCTGGGGGGCCTCTGACTTGGCCTCCTCCTTCGGGGCCTCCTCTTTCGGGGCCTCGGCCTGCAGGCGCTGCTGCTCCTCTACCGCCTTGGGGTTGAGGGCGTGCTGGCGGCTGCGGCTGCGCGGGTTGTTGCGAGTGCGCTTGGGCTTGCCGTCGTCGACCGCGGCCTCGGCGCGCGGCTCGTCGGCCTTGCGGCTCTCCTCCTGACGGCGGGGCTCGGCGGGCTTCTGGCTGGAGCGGCTGTCACGCTTGTCGCCGCCCTGGCGTCGGCCGTCGTCGCGCCCCTTGCTGCCCTCCGGCTGGCGAGCCGGGCGGCTGTCGTCGCGGCGGGCGCTTTCCTGGCGTTCCTGACGACCGTTCTCCTGGCGGCCACGGCCGCGGCTACCACGATTGCCGCGGTTGTCGCCGCTATCGCCCTTGTCGCTTCTGGCGTCGGTCCGCTCGCTCTCCTGGCGGGCGGCGCCGCGGCGCTCGTCGCTGCGCGGGCGGCGCTGGCGATTGCCGCGTTCGTTGCGCGACTCGTCACGCCCGGTCGGCTTGCGCTCGCCCTTCGCCTGGTCGGTGACGGCACGCGACCCCGCCTGGCGGCCGGCGTCGGGTGCCTCGTCACCGCCTAGCAGCTTGGTCAGACCCTTGACCAGGCGGCCGAGCACGCCGCCCTGGGGCTCCACGGCCACCGGGGGAGCGCTGCGTGCAGGCGGGGCGGCCTTGGTCTTGGCGGGGGCGGGAGCCGGGGCCTCCTCCTCCTGCAGCGAGGCGGGGGCGGGCTCGTGATGGATCACCGTCTTCACCGCGGCCTCGGCGCGCTGCACCGGCTTGCCGAAGGTGGCCTCGGGCTCCTTGCCCACCTCGGTCTCGGTGGAGAGCTCGAAGCTGGACTTCTGGCTGCCATCCTCGTCGACGTGGTCGTCGCGCAGGCGCTGGACGTCGTAGTGGGGGGTGTCCATGTCGGGGCTGGGCAGCAGCACCACGCGCACGCCCTGGCGCCGTTCGATGTCGGCCAGCACGTTGCGCTTCTCGTTGAGCAGGTAGGTGGCCACCGGCACCGGCAGGATGGCGCGGATCTGGGCGCTGCGTTCCTTCATCGCCTCCTCCTCGATCAGGCGCATGATCGAGAGCGAGATGGAGCGCACGTCGCGGATGGTGCCCTGGCCGTTGCAGCGCGGGCAGACCACGCCGCTGGTCTCGCCCAGCGACGGGCGCAGGCGCTGGCGCGACATCTCCATCAGCCCGAAGCGGGAGATGCGTCCGATCTGGACCCGGGCGCGATCGAGCTTGAGGGCGTCGCGCATGCGGTTCTCGACCTCGCGCTGGTTGCGTGCCGGGCTCATGTCGATGAAGTCGATCACCACCAGGCCGCCGATGTCGCGCAGGCGCAGCTGGCGGGCGATCTCGTCGGCCGCCTCCAGGTTGGTCTGCAGCGCCGTCTCCTCGATGTCGCTGCCACGGGTGGCGCGCGCCGAGTTGATGTCGATGGAGACCAGCGCCTCGGTGTGGTCGATGACGATGGAGCCGCCGGAGGGGAGCTTGACCTCGCGCTCGTAGGCGGTCTCAATCTGGGATTCGATCTGGAAGCGCGAGAAGAGCGGCACCTCGTCGGCGTAGAGCTTGATCTTCTGCTGGTAGGAGGGCATCACCTGGCGGATGAAGCCCAGCGCCTGCTCATGGACCTCGGGGCTGTCGATCAGCACCTCGCCGATGTCCTGGCGCAGGTAGTCGCGCATGGCGCGGATGATGACGTTGGACTCGCGGTAGATCAGGAAGGGGGCGGGGCGCTTGCCGGCCTCACTGGTGATCGACTCCCACACCTGCACCAGGTAGTCGAGGTCCCACTGCAGCTCCTCGGGGCTGCGGCCGATGCCCGCGGTGCGCACGATCAGGCCCATGCGGTCCGGCACGCTGAGCTGGTTCATGGCCTCCTTGAGCTGGCTGCGCTCCTCACCCTCGATGCGCCGCGAGATGCCGCCGGCCTTGGGGTTGTTGGGCATCAGCACCAGGAAGCGGCCGGCCAGGGAGATGAAGGTGGTCAGGGCGGCGCCCTTGTTGCCGCGCTCCTCCTTGTCGACCTGGACGATGACCTCCTGGCCCTCCTTCAGCACCTCCTTGATGCTGGGGCGCCCATCGGGCTCCTTGACGAAGTACTCCCGGGAGATCTCCTTGAGGGGCAGGAAGCCGTGGCGGTCGGCGCCGAAGTCGACGAAGGCGGCTTCTAGGGAGGGTTCGATGCGGGTGATCTTGCCACGGTAGATGTTGGCCTTCTTCTGTTCCCGGGCACCGGACTCGATGTCCAGATCGTAGAGGCGCTGTCCATCGACCAGCGCGACGCGCAGCTCTTCGGGCTGGGTCGCATTGATGAGCATCCGTTTCATGTTGACTCGCACTATGGGGCGCCGGCGAGCGCGACGTGGCGAACCGCTGTGTGCTGCGTGCCTGTGCTCAGCGCATGTCACGGATGCGCAGTTGCGTCCGACCGCGTCGCTCCCGGTGGGGCAGCGCCGCGGCATGAGCCTGTTGAGTACGGGGCGGAGGCAGGACATGTCTCGGTGGGCGTCACCCATCCGGCCCTGCGGTCACCGCCAACACCTGGCAATCATCGATTCGCCGACGCCGGCCTCCGGCACGCTGTTGAACGTGTCCCGTGGCCTGCCACCGCCCCGTGACGTCGGGGAGCGGCGGGGGGATACGGGCGTGGCGCGTTTATCGCTGTATCACTTGTCTTGCAACGGGCGGCGGGACGTCTCGGCGTCGTCGCGGCCTGATCTTTTCGCTCCGGCCTGCGTGTCTGCGGGCAGGCGCTGTGGGGCGCTAGTTTGCCCATTGGAGCGCCTCGGCAATATAACATCAAGCGACAAGGGCAGCAATTGGCGCGGGGCGGGTCACAGTGCGTTAGAATGCGCGCTTTCGCAGTTTCCAAGCAGTGGGGTCTCGGCATGGCCGAAGGGCGCGACGTACAGTGGGTGGAGGTCACGGAGGGGCAGGACGGCCAGCGGGTCGACAACTTCCTGATGACGCGCATCAAGGGGGCGCCGCGGGCGCTGATCTACCGCATCGTGCGCAAGGGTGAGGTGCGGGTGAACAAGAAGCGCGTCAGGCCCGATACCCGCCTGGCCACGGGGGACCTGGTGCGCATCCCGCCGCTCAAGCTCTCGCCGCGCGAGGCGGTGCGCGAGGTGAGCGATGGCCTGCGTAACCTGCTGGCCGGCAGCGTGCTGCTGGAGGGGCGCGACTGGCTGGTGCTCAACAAGCCGTCGGGGCTCGCCGTGCACGGCGGCAGCGGGGTCAAGATCGGCCTGATCGAGGCGCTGCGCCAGGTGCGTGAGGACCTCGACTTCCTGGAGCTGGTCCATCGCCTGGATCGCGATACCTCGGGCTGCCTGCTGCTGGCCAAGTCGCGCCCGGCGCTGCTCGCGTTGAACAGCGCGCTCAAGCAGAAGCAGATGGAGAAGCGTTACCTGGCCCTGGTGGCAGGGCGTTGGCCGGCGCGGCGCGACTTCGTCGCCGCTCGCCTGGATCGCTACACCCTGGCCAACGGCGAGCGCCGGGTGCGGGTCGACCCCGAGGGCAAGGTGGCGCGCACCCGCTTCGCGGTGCGCGAGGCCCTGCCCGGCGTCACCCTGCTCGAAGCGGAGCCGGTGACCGGGCGTACCCATCAGATCCGTGTGCATGCCGCCCACGCCGGTCACCCGCTGCTTTGCGACGACAAGTACGGCAGCCGTGACAGCCAGGCGCTGACCGCGCGACTGGGGCTGGGGCGACTCTTCCTGCACGCCGAGTCGCTGGCCTTCCCCGAACCCACCAGCGGACGCGAGGTGCGTATCCGCGCGCCGCTGCCCGATGACCTCCAGGCGGCGCTCGCCCGCGCCCGCCAGGCCGGCTGAGGAGTGACGATGCGCTATCGACTGGTGATCTTCGACTGGGACGGGACCCTGATGGACTCCGTGGCCCGCATCGTCGACTGCATGCAGGCGGCGGCCCGGGACGCGGGCTGGGGGCACCTGGCGCCTGCCGCGGTGCGCGACATCATCGGCCTGGGGCTGCCCGAGGCCATCGCCACCCTCTGTCCGGGGATCGACCCCGATCGCGCCGAGCTGCTGCGCAGTCGCTACGCCTGGCACTTCGTCGAGGGCAACGACACCCCGATGCGTTTCTTCCCCGAGGTGGAGGCGGGGATCGCCGCCCTACGCGGGCAGGCTGACCAGCGCCTGGCGGTGGCCACCGGCAAGAGCCGGCGCGGCCTCGACCGCGTCTTCTGCGAGAGCGGCAGCGGTCGCTGGTTCCATGCCAGTCGCACCGCCGACGAGACCCGCTCCAAGCCGCATCCGCAGATGCTCGAGGAGCTGCTGGCGGAGTTGGCGGTGCCGGTGGAGGAGGCGGTGATGGTAGGCGATACCGCCTACGACCTGGAGATGGCGCGCGCCATCGGCATGGACCGCGTGGCGGTCACCTGGGGCGTGCATGCCCCCGCGCGGCTGGCCGACAGCCGGCCGGCCTTCACCGCCGAGGCGGTGCCGCACCTCTTCGACTGGCTGCAGGGGAAGTGAGATGAGCGACGAGCGAGACGACAAGCGGCCGGCGGACCCCTGGACCGACGGGCCCCAGCTGAGCCGCGAGGAGGCCAGGAGCCGCCGCCAGGGGCGCGAGGGGGAGGGCGAGAGCTCACCCGTGGCCGAGGACGCCGAGGCGCTGCGCGAGCGCCAGCGCCTGGAGCAGATGGCGATGATGGGGCGCTGGATCGACGGTGTGCTCGCCGAGCAGCGCCGCTCGCGGCGCTGGAAGCTGTTCTTCCGCTTCCTGTTCGCGGCGCTGATCCTGGCGTCGCTCTCGGTCAGCCTCTATAGCCTGCTGGCCGGGCCGCCGTCGGTGGGCGGTGACGCGGGGCCGCACCTGGGGCTGGTCAGGGTGGAGGGCACCATCGACGCCGAGGGGCGCGCCAGCGCCGAGCGCATCAACCAGGGGCTCCGGCGCGCCTGGGAGTCGCCGCAAAGCGAGGCGGTGGTGCTGCATATCAACAGCCCCGGGGGGAGCCCGGTGCAGTCCCAGCGCATCTTCGAGGAGGTGATGCGGCTGCGCGACGAGGGCGACAAGCCAATCATCGCGGTGATCGAGGATATCGGCGCCAGTGGCGCCTACTATATCGCCGCCGCCGCCGACGAGATCGTCGCGGCCCCGGCGAGCCTGGTGGGCTCGATCGGGGTGATCTATTCAAGCTTCGGCTTCCAGGAGGCGATCGACCGCCTGGGGGTGGAGCGTCGGGTCTATACCGCCGGCGACAACAAGGCCTTCCTCGACCCCTTCTCGGACGTGGCACCGGCGCAGCGCGAGTTCTGGCAGTCGGTGCTCGACAGCACCCATGGGCAGTTTATCGCCGCGGTGCGCGAGGGACGCGGCGAGCGCCTGGCCGACGACGAGGCGCTGTTCAGCGGGCTGGTGTGGAGCGGCGAGCAGGCCGTGGGCCTCGGCCTGGTGGACGAACTGGGCAGCCTCGACAGCCTGGCCCGGGAGCGCCTGGCCGAGCCACGCCTGCACGACTACACGCCACGCCTCGACCCCTTCGAGCGCCTGTCGCGCCAGTTCGGCCGGGTGGCCTTGGAGTGGCTGGGCCTGCCGCGGGCGGAATCGCCGGTGCGTTACCAGCTCGCCCCCTAGGCGGCGAGAAATGCTCGGCTACAAGGAGCAAGGGACGAGCTGCAAGGAACCCCGTGTGCTGTGGCCAGCAGTGTGGGGTTGATACTGTGTGCTCCTTGCTCCTTGCTCCTTGCTAATCGGGCGAAGCCCGGTCGCCTAGCGGATCCATCCCCGCCTCGCGCAGCAGCGCGCAGAGGCGGATCAGCGGCAGGCCGATCAGGGTGTTGGGGTCGTCGCCCTCGAGGCGCTCGAAGAGGGTGATGCCGAGCCCCTCCATGCGGAAGCTGCCGGCACTCTCCAGCGGCTGCTCACGCGCCACGTAGTTTGCGATCTCCGCCTCGCTCAGGGCACGGAACACCACGTCGTAGGTCTCGTGGCAGACCCGGTGCTCGCCGCGGCGGGTGTCGACCAGCGCCAGGCCGGTGAGGAAGCGCACCCGGTTGCCCGAGAAGCGTGCCAGCTGGGCGCGGGCGGCGGCGAGGTCGGCGGGCTTGCCGAGGATCTCGCCGTCGAACAGCGCCACCTGGTCGGAGCCGATGATCAGGTGGTGGGGAAAGGCCTGGGCGACCCGGCTCGCCTTGGCCAGCGCCAGGCGGTGGACCAGGGCACCGGGCGACTCGCCGGGGTGCGGGGTCTCGTCGATGTCCGGGCTCTGCCAGGCGTAGGGCAGGCCGAGGCGGTCGAGCAGCTGGCGGCGCCAGCGCGATCCGGAGGCAAGCACGAGGTGCGGCACGGGGCGATCTCCAGGGGCGTGGGGAAGGCGTCAGCCTAGCATGCCGCTACCCCTCGCGCCGGCTTTGACAGGGGCGGGGGGAGTGCCTATCATTGCGCGCCTATGTTGACCACGCGACTCCCGGGCCATGTCGAGCCCTATAAGCTCGCCGCCCGCGACGAGCACCTGGAAGGGCTGATGGCCCTGGACGCCTTCGCGCGTCTCACCGAGGCGGTGGGGCCGCAGCAGGGCGACGTCGAGGTGTGGCTGGACTTCACCATCGACGCCCAGGGACGCCGGGTGATCCAGGGCCGCCTGCGGGCCGAGCTGCAGCTGCCGTGCCGGCGCTGCCTCACGCCCATGGCGCAGCGCGTCGAGAGCGAGTTCCTGCTCGGCATGGTCACCAGCGACGCCCTTGCGGCGGAGCTGCCCAGCACCCACGAGCCGGTGCTGGTGGAAAACGAACAGCTGAACCTGCTGACGGTGGTGGAGGATGAGCTGATCCTCAGCCTGCCGCAGGTGGTTTACCACGATGAGGCCGATTGCGCGGTCTCACGCGACCAGCTGACCAGCGGGGAGGAGGCCGCGGCATCCGCGGCCCCCGCCTCCAGCCCCTTCGATGTGCTGCGGCACCTCAAGGGCAAATCCTGACTTCATCATCGATTCACTCTGGAGTGACATCCCATGGCAGTTCAACAGAACCGCAAGACCCGTTCCAAGCGCGGCATGCGTCGCAGCCACGACGCCCTGAGTGCCCCGGCCCTCTCCCAGGACAAGGAGACCGGCACCACTCACCTGCGTCACCACGTCTCTCCGGACGGCTTCTATCGCGGCCGCAAGGTCGTCGACGCCTGAGTCGACGACGCGACCTGCGGTGACCCCCGGCCTCTGACCCCTCGTGCGGATCGCCATCGATGCCATGGGAGGGGATCTCGGCCCCCGCGCTACCGTGCGGGGCGCCGCCGGGGCGGCCCTCCAGGACCCCCGTCTCGCGCTGCGGCTGTTCGGCCCCCGGGCCCGCCTCGAGCGTGAGATCGCCAGCCTGCCGCGGCGTCTCGCCGCGGCGGGTTCGCGTATGGAGGTCGTGGATGCCCCCGGCGAGATCGCTCCCGGACTGCGGCCCTCGGAGGCGCTGCGTCACGGCGGCGACAGCAGCATGGCACGCATGCTCGACTGCCTGGCCGCCGGCGAGGCGTGCGCGGCTATCAGCGCCGGCAACACCGGGGCGCTGATGGCCCTGGGGCGTCGCGCCCTGGGCACCGTGGCGGGGATTCCCCGCCCGGCGATCAGCACCGCCATCCCCACCCGGGAACAGGGGCGCTGCTACCTGCTCGACCTGGGCGCCAACGTCGAGGCCAGCGCCGAGCGCTTGGTGGATTTCGCCCGCATGGGCGAGGTCATGGCGCGGCGCGTGGATGGCATCGCCCGGCCTCGGGTGGCGCTGCTCAACGTCGGTGTCGAGGGCACCAAGGGCACCGCTAGCGTGCGACAGGCGGATGCCCGGCTGCGCGAGATCCCCGGCCTCGACTACCGCGGCTACGTCGAGGGCGACGGCATCTTCGCCGGGGCCGCGGACGTGGTGGTGTGCGACGGCTTCGTGGGCAACGCCGTGCTCAAGGCCAGCGAGGGCCTGGCGCGGATGCTGGTGGCGCGGGTCCAGCAGACCTTCGAGGCCCACTGGGGCAGCCGCCTGGTGGGTCTGGCGGCGCGGCCGGCGCTGCGCCGCCTGCGTGCCGAGCTCGACCCGGTACGCTACAACGGCGCCAGCCTGCTGGGGCTTGCCGGCATTGTGGTGAAGAGCCACGGTGGCGCCGACGCCGAGGGCTTCCGCTACGCCGTGCTCAGGGCCGTGCAGGAGGTGGAGCACGACCTCCCCCGGTCGCTGGCCCGGGAGCTTGGCGGCAAGGACGCAACGATTTCCCGTCGTGCCGGCACGGCCGGCGACGATGACAGCCAATAAAAGCTAAGGTGACCAAGATGACTCAACCGCTCGCCCTCGTGTTTCCCGGACAGGGTTCCCAGCAGGTCGGCATGCTGCGGGAGCTGGCGGAGCGCTACAGCGTGGTGGGCACCACCTTCGAGGAGGCCTCCGAGGCCCTCGGCTACGATCTCTGGCAGGTGGTCCAGGAAGGGCCCGCCGAGGCGCTCAATGCCACCGCCTGCACCCAGCCGGCGCTGCTCACCGCCAGCGTCGCCATCTGGCGCATCTGGCAGGAGCTCGAGGGGCCGCGACCCGCTTCCATGGCCGGCCACAGCCTCGGCGAGTACAGCGCCATGGTGTGCGCCGGGGTGATGCCCTTCGCCGAGGGGGTCAGGCTGGTCAAGCTGCGCGGCGAGGCGATGCAGGCCGCGGTGCCGGCGGGGCAGGGCGCCATGGCGGCGATCCTCGGTCTCGACGATGCCACCGTGGAGCAGGCCTGCGCCGAGGCGGCCCAGGGGGACGTGGTCTCGGCGGTCAACTACAATGCCCCGGGCCAGGTGGTGATCGCCGGCAGCAAGGCCGCCGTGGAGCGCGCCATCGCCGGCTGCCAGGCGGCGGGGGCCAAGCGCGCCATGCCGCTGCCGGTGTCGGTGCCCTCCCACTGTGCGTTGATGGCGCCGGCCGCCGAGCGCCTGGCCGAGGCGATGGACGGGGTGGCGCTCAAGGCGCCGCGCTATACCGTCATCCAGAACGTGGATGCCCAGGCCCACGCCGACGTCGAGACGCTGCGCACGCGCCTGATCGAGCAGCTCTACCGGCCGGTGCGCTGGACCGACTGCGTCGAGGCGATGAGCGCGCGGGGCGCCGAGGTGTTCATCGAGTGCGGGCCCGGCAAGGTGCTCACCGGGCTTGGCAAGCGCATCGCCCGCGGCAGCAAGGGGCTGGCGGTCAACGACCCCGACAGCCTGGATGCGGCCCTGGAGCTGGCCCGCGGCGTGGCCGCCCAGCAGGGCTGATCTTCTTTCACAGGATGAAGGCGTAAGCATATGACTACCGAATCCAGAGTCGCCCTGGTCACCGGGGCCAGCCGCGGCATCGGCCGGGCCATCGCCCATGAGCTGGGTCGCCAGGGGCGCATCGTGATCGGCACCGCCACCAGCGACGCCGGCGCCGAGCGCATCGATGCCGACCTCAAGGCCCAGGGCATCCAGGGCGCCGGCCGTCGCCTCGACGTCACCGACCAGGCGAGCGTCGATGCCCTGATCAAGGCAATCGGCGAGGAGTTCGGTGCCCCGACCATCCTGGTCAACAACGCCGGGATCACCCGCGACAACCTGCTGATGCGCATGAAGGAGGAGGAGTGGGACGACGTCTTCGACACCAACCTCAAGTCCGTCTATCGCGTCAGCAAGGCCTGCCTGCGCGGGATGACCCGTGCGCGCTTCGGGCGCATCGTCAACATCAGCTCGGTTGTGGCGACCATGGGCAACCTCGGCCAGACCAACTATGCTGCCGCCAAGGCGGGCATGGAGGGCTTCACCCGGGCGCTGGCGCGTGAGGTGGCCTCCCGGGCCATCACCGTCAACGCCGTGGCGCCGGGCTTCATCGCCACCGACATGACCGAGGCACTGCCCGAGGAGCAGCACAAGGCGCTGCTCGGTCAGATCCCGCTGGCGCGCCTGGGCCAGCCCGAGGAGATCGCCGCGGCGGTGGGCTTCCTGACCGGGGAGAGCGCCAGCTACATCACCGGCGAGACCCTGCACGTCAACGGCGGCATGAACATGCGTTGAGAGGCGCCGGGGACGGCGGTTGCGCCGGCTCCGGGGCCTCTATACACTACCCCGCAGCTTCCGGCTTGCGGATCTGGAACCCCAAACGGCTGGTCATCTGGACGGCCAATATGAACGACTGGAGTACGTCATAATGAGCACCATCGAAGAGCGCGTTAAGAAGGTTGTGGCCGAGCGCCTGAACGTCAAGGAAGAGGACATCCAGAACAGCTCCTCCTTCACCGAGGACCTGGGCGCCGACTCCCTGGACACCGTCGAGCTGGTCATGGCGCTCGAGGAGGAGTTCGACACCGAGATTCCGGACGAGGAAGCCGAGAAGATCACCACCGTTCAGGAAGCCATCGACTACGTCAACGCCCACCAGTAAGCCTGGTGGCGGTCGATACCGCTTGCTGATGCTCGGGACCGTCCTGCCGGAACGGTCCACCGAAAAGCCGCCCGCCGGGCGGCTTTTTCGCACCCGGACGCCATGTGCCGTTCGGCCGGGGCGGCATATCGCGGGCAGAGTCGGTATAATGCGCCGAAACAGGCGGCCCGGCGGGGCCGCGATCATCCTGGACGCCTGGAGGAACGCTGATGACACGTAGACGGGTAGTGGTGACCGGCCTTGGCCTGGTCACGCCGGTGGGGAATGCCGTGGAGGAGAGCTGGCGCAACATCGTGGCCGGCAAGAGCGGTATCGCGCCCATCGAGCACTTCGATGTCAGCGGCTTCAACACGCGCTTCGGCGGGTCGGTGAAGGACTTCGATATCAGTCCCTACCTGAACCCCAAGGAGGCCCGCAAGATGGACCTCTTCATCCAGTACGGGATGGCGGCCGGGGCCCAGGCGATCCAGGATGCCGGCATCGAGTGCTCCGAGGAGAACGCCTCGCGCATCGGCGTGGCCATCGGTTCCGGTATCGGTGGTCTGCCGATGATCGAGCACAACCACAGCGCCCTGCTCAAGAGCGGGCCGCGTCGGATCTCGCCCTTCTTCGTGCCCGGCTCGATCATCAACATGATCTCCGGCAACCTGGCGATCCAGCATGGCTTCCGCGGCCCCAACATCGCGATCACCACCGCCTGTACCACCGGCACCCACAACATCGGCTACAGCGCGCGGACCATCGCCTACGGCGATGCCGACGTCATGGTGTGCGGCGGCGCCGAGATGGCCACCACGCCGCTGGGTCTCGGCGGCTTCTCGGCGGCCCGGGCGCTCTCCACCCGCAACGAGGACCCGGAGGCGGCCAGCCGTCCCTGGGATCGCGATCGCGACGGCTTCGTGCTCTCCGACGGGGCCGGTGTGCTGGTGCTGGAGGAGTACGAGCATGCCAAGGCACGTGGGGCGACCATCTACGCCGAGCTGGCCGGCTTCGGCATGAGTGACGACGCCTACCACATGACTGCCCCGCCCGAGGACGGCAGCGGCGCGGCGCTCTCCATGGCCAACGCCGTGCGCGACGCCCGCCTCGACCCGGCGGCGATCGATTACATCAACGCCCACGGCACCTCCACCCCGGCCGGCGACCTGGCCGAGAGCCGCGCGGTGCAGCAGGTGATGGGCGAGGCGGCGAAGTCGGTGGCGGTGAGCTCCACCAAGTCGATGATCGGCCACCTGCTGGGTGCCGCCGGCGCCGTCGAGGCGGTGTTCTCGGTGCTGGCCATCCGGGACCAGGTGGCGCCGCCCACCATCAATCTCGACAACCCCCAGGAGGGTTGCGAGCTGGACTATGTGCCGCACACCGCCCGTGAGATGAAGATCGACGTGGCACTGTCGAACTCCTTCGGCTTCGGCGGCACCAACGGCACCCTGGTCTTCTCCCGGGTCTGAGGTCCCATGGCCGCCCCGAGCCCGACCGAGCCCGCGGGCTGGCCCCTCGATGACCGCGGCGCCGCCTATGGCGACGGGCTCTTCGAGACCCTGCTGGTCAGGGCGGGGCGGCCGCTGCTGTGGGACGAGCACCTGGCGAGGCTGGCCCGGGGCTGCCATGCCCTGGGCATCCCCATGCCGCCCGAGCACGACCTGGCGGCCCCCCTCGCCGAGGCGGGGCCGGGGCTCGAGGTGCTCAAGCTCACCCTGACCCGTGGCAGCGGCGGGCGCGGCTATCGCCCGCCGGCGGCCCCCGCGCCGCGGCTGCGCTGGCAACTGGCCGCCTTCGTTCCGGATAGCGGGCGCTGGTGGAACGGTGTGCGGGTGCGGCTCTGCCGACTTCGCCTCGGTCTCCAGCCGGCGCTGGCGGGGATCAAGCACCTGAACCGCCTGGAGAACGTGCTGGCCCGTAGTGAGTGGCAGGACGACGCCATCGCCGAGGGGCTGCTCGAGGATGCCGAGGGGCGGCTGGTGGAGGCCACCGCCATGAACCTCTTCTGGCGCCGCCACGGCCGCCTGGAGACCCCCCGCCTCGGCCGTTGCGGCGTGGCCGGCACCCTGCGCGAGGCGCTGATGGGGTGCCTGTCGCTCCATGAGGTCGACGCCGGGCTAGAGGCGCTGATGGAGGCCGAGGCGGTGTGGCTGGGCAACTCCGTTCAGGGCGTGTGGCCGGTGGCGCATCTCGAGGACGTCGAGGGCCGGGGGCTCGCCGTCTGGCCGGTGGGAGCGGCACACCGCGCCTTCCAGGCCGAGGCCCACGCCCTGCTGGGCTACCCGTGCCTTCCATGAGTGACCAAAGCTGACGAGGACGACGATGCGGCGAGTGCTGATCTTCCTGCTGGTGCTGGCCCTGGTGGCCGCAGCGGCGCTGTTCGGTGGCTATCGCTACTGGCAGTCACGCCTGGCGGCCCCGATCGCGCTCGAGGAGGCGCGGCTCTACGAGGTGCCCCAGGGCGCCGGCTACCACCGGGTGGTGGGTGAGCTGGCGCGCGAGGGGGTGATCGAGGAGGCCTGGGCCTTCCGTGCCCTGGCCCGCCTGGAGCCCCACAGCCTGCCGCGGCTGCGCCCCGGCGAGTATCGCCTGGAGCCCGGCATGAGCGGGCGCGAGCTGCTCGAGCTGCTGGGCAGCGACCGGGTGGTCACCTATCCATTGACGGTGCCGGAGGGCTGGACCTTCGCCCAGATGCGCGAGCTGCTGGCCGATGCGCCCAAGCTCGCGCAGCTTACCGCCGAGCTGTCCGACGAGGCGCTCATGGCGCGGCTGGGGCGCGAGGGACAGCACCCCGAGGGCTGGTTCTTCCCCGACACCTACCTCTACCACAAGGGCGTCAGCGACCTGGAGATCCTCGAGCAGGCCCTCGCCCGCATGGAGGCGACCCTCGAGGCGGTATGGGCCGCGCGCGACGACGACCTGCCCCTGGAGAGTCCCTACGAGGCGCTGATCATGGCCTCCTTGATCGAGCGTGAGACCGGCGCCCCCGAGGAGCGCCCCGAGATCGCCGGGGTGTTCAAGCGCCGCCTGGAGCGCGGCATGCGCCTGCAGACCGACCCCACGGTGATCTACGGCATGGGGGAGCGCTACGCGGGCAATATCACCCGCGCCGACCTGCGCGAGGCGACTCCCTACAACACCTACGTGATCGACGGCCTGCCGCCCACGCCGATCGCCCTGCCGGGGCGTGCCTCGCTGGAGGCGGCGGTCAACCCCGAGCCCGGCGAGACGCTCTATTTCGTCGCCAAGGGCGACGGCACGCACCACTTCTCGCGTACCCTGCGCGAACACAACAACGCGGTGAATCGGTATATCCGCAATCGCTGACGGGAGCAGGCATGGGCAAGAGGACAGGGCAAGTGTCAGCGCAATCTGCAAGGAGCGCCGGTGACAGCCCGGAGAGGCGCGGCCGTTTTATCACCCTCGAAGGCGGCGAGGGGGTGGGCAAGTCCACCAACCTGGCCCGGGTCGTCGGCTGGCTCGAGGCGCGTGGCCTCGAGGTGGTGCAGACCCGCGAACCCGGCGGCACGCCCCGCGCCGAGGCGATCCGACGCCTGCTGCTCGACCCCGAGGAGCGCGAGCCCCTCGACGAGGACGCCGAGCTGCTGCTGGTGTTCGCCGCCCGCGCCCAGCACCTGGCGCGGGTGATCCGCCCGGCGCTGGCGCGGGGGGCCTGGGTGGTGTGCGACCGCTTCACCGACGCCACCTTCGCCTACCAGGGCGGGGGGCGCGGCCTCGACCCGGCACGTATCGCCGAACTCGAGGCCTTCGTCCAGCGCGGCCTGACCCCGGACCTGACCCTGCTCCTCGACATGCCCATGGCCGAGGCCCAGTGCCGCCTCGAGGGGCGCCTGGCGGGCAGCGGTGAGCGGCGCGACCGCTTCGAGCAGGAGCGCGGCGACTTCTTCGAGGCGGTGCGCCAGGCCTATCTGGCCCGCGCCGCAAAGGCTCCGGAGCGCATCGCCCTGATCGATGCGGCCCGCTCCCCGGAGGCCGTCGGCCGGCAGATCGAGGAGGTGCTGGCGAGGAGGATGGCGGCATGGCAGCGCTGAACACGACGCCGATCGCCGAGCGCGAGCCGCTGCCCTGGCTGCGCCCGCGCTTCGCCGAGCTGGTCCGCCTGGCCGATGCCGGCCGGCTGCCCCATGCGCTGCTGATCTCCGGGCCGCGTGGGGTGGGCAAGCACTCCCTGGTGGATGCCCTGGCCGCCCGTACCCTGTGCGCCGCGCCCGGCACCGCCGCCTGTGGGGAGTGCCACGCCTGCCGCATGCTGGCCGCCGGCTACCACCCCGACCTGATGCGCGTCGAGCTCGAGGAGGGCAAGCGGCAGATCCGCATCGATGCCATCCGCGAGGTCAACCAGGTGGTCGCCCAGACCGCCCAGCAGGGGGGCTACCGGGTGATCGTGATCGCCCCGGCCGAGGCGCTCAACGTGGCCGCCGCCAATGCCCTGCTCAAGAGCCTGGAGGAGCCCGGCGCGCGCACCCTCTTCGTGCTGCTCTCCGATATCCCCTCGCGACTGCTGCCGACCATCCGTTCGCGCTGCCAGCACTGGAGCCTGGGGCCGCCGGCGGTGGACGACTGCCTGCCGTGGCTCGCCGAGCGCTTCGGCGATGAGGGAGAGGCGCGTTTCTGGCTGCAGGTCGCTGGGGGGCTGCCGCTGGAGGCGCTGCGCCTGGCCGACCCCGAGTCGCGGGCCCTGCGCCAGCAGCTGGTGGAGACCTTCGAGGCGCTGGTGCGCGGTGGCGAGCCGGTGGCCGAGGCGGCCCGCCTCGACCGCCAGTCCATCGACGCCATCCTGTGGTACGGTATCGCCTGGCTCGAGGACCTGATCCGCCTGGGCCTCTCCGGCGAGAGCGAGGGCCTGCGCAACCCCGACCTGCTGCCGCTCTACCGGCAGGCGGTGAAGAACGCCCGGGTACGCGACTGGTTCCGCCTGCTGGACTATGCCCGCGAGGAGCGCCGCCTGCTGGCTGCCGGCGGCAACCCCAATCCGCAGCTGGTGCTGGAAGCCTGGCTGGTGCGCTGGTCGGCCCTGCTGCGCTCCTGAGGCGCCACGCAAGAGATCCCGAGGAGAGACCCATGGCAGCCCAGAAGGCTCTGTCGCTGAATATCCAGGATGTCCAGACCCTGCTCTCGGCCTACATGCCGATGCTGGAGCGTGGCGGCATCTTCGTGCCCACCCGGGAGCGCTACGAGCTCGGCCAGGAGATCTACCTGCTGCTGACCCTACCCGGCGAGAGCGAGCGGGTGCCGGTCACCGGCCAGGTGGTATGGGTATCCCCGGAGGGCGTCACCGGTCGGCGCATGCCCGGCGTCGGCATCCACTTCAGCGCCGCCGACCAGGGCGTTCGCGACCGCATCGAGAACCTGCTGGTTGGCCACCTCGACAAGGGCGCCCAGACCTACACGCTGTGAGGCGCCTCGCGCCTGGAGCCATTCACCCGTCATCCGGATATACCGCATGTTTGTCGACTCCCATTGCCATCTCGACCGCCTCGACCCCGCCACCCATGACGGCGACCTGGCCGCTACCCTGGCGGCCGCCCGTGCCCGCGGGGTAAAGCAGTTCCTGGCCATCGGCGTCACCCTGGAAGACGTGCCCGGCGTCGCGGCCATCGCCCGCGAGCATGACGACGTGGTGATCTCCGCCGGCGTCCATCCGCTGCATCTTGTGGATGAGGAGCCCGATGTGGAGGCGATCATGGCGGTCGCCGACCGCTATGGCGCGGTTGCCATCGGCGAGTGCGGGCTGGACTATCATTACCTCAGGAAGGCACCGGAGAAGGTCCCTTCCCAGGAGGTACAGCGCGAGCGCTTCCGCCGCCAGCTGATTGCCGCCACCGAGCTCGAGCTGCCGGTGATCATCCATACCCGGGAGGCGCGCGACGAGACCCTGGAGATGATCCGCGAGTACACCGATCCCGCCATCGGCGGCGTGTTCCACTGCTTCACCGAGGACCTCGAGATGGCCCGCGAGGCGGTGCGTCACGGCTTCTATATCTCGCTCTCCGGGATCCTCACCTTCCACAGCGCCAGGGCGCTGCGCGAGGTGGCCCGGCAGGTCCCGCTGGACCGCCTGCTGATCGAGACCGACAGCCCCTACCTCGCGCCGGTGCCGCATCGCGGCAAGCCCAACGAGCCGGCCTTCGTGGTGGAGGTGGCCGAGTGCCTCGCCGCCGAGCGCGGCATCAGCGTGGAGGAGGTGGCGATGCAGACCAGCGCCAACTTCTATCGGCTGTTCCGCGCCGCCATGCCGGAGGTCTCCGAGGAGATGCGCGGCATCCTGAAGGGTGCCGGCCTGGTGACCTGACGCCGCCGTCGCCGCGTCGGGAGCCGATATGCGTCGGCCCAGACGCCTGCCGAATGCGCCTGTCGAGCCCGCCCGTCGAGAAGAGGAGGAGGCGATGGACCTGGAACCGCTGGTCGCCCGCATCGATCCCGAGGGGGAGATCCCGCCCGTGGCGCAATGGCACCCCGAGCACTCGGCACAGATGGACCTGGTGATCGCCGCCGATGGCCGCTGGATCCACGAGGGCTCCCCCATCGCGAGGCCGCGCCTGGTGCGCCTGCTCTCCACCATCCTGCGCCGCGAACCCGACGGGCGCTACGCCCTGGTGACCCCCGCCGAACGCCAGTTCATCCGTGTCGAGGACCGCCCCTTCCTGGTGGTCGACGCCGAACCCGACGGCGACGGCGGCTGGTGGCTGACCACCAACGTCGGCGACCGCCTGCCCCTGGATGCCGACCATTCCTTCACCCTGAGTGCCACCCCCGGCGGCGAGACGGTGCCCGAGGTGCCGGTGCGCCTCGGCCTTGCCGCGCGCCTCGGGCGCAACGTCTTCTACCGCCTCGCCGAGCACGCGGAGCCCATGACCCTGGCGGACGGTCGCCCGGCGCTGGGGCTTGAGAGCGGCGGCCTCCGGCATCCGCTGGGCGTGCTGGAGGACGACGCGGCGTGCGACTGACCGCCGAACAGCGCGCCGTGGTGGGGCATGCCGGCGGGCATGCCCGGGTCGCCGCCGTGGCCGGCTCCGGCAAGACCACCACCATGGTCGCCCGAGTGCTGACCCTGCTGGAACGCGGCGTGCCCCCGCAGCGCATCCTGGTGCTGATGTTCAACCGCTCGGCGCGCGAGGACTTCCAGGCGCGCCTGGCGGCCATGGCCCCGCCCGGTCAGGCGCTGCCCGACGTGCGCACCTTCCACTCGCTGGGCCACCGCCTCTCGGCCAGCCTCACGCGCTGGGGGGCGCTGGCGCCGCGCCGCCTGCTTACCGCCGACTGGCAGCTGGAGCGGCTGATGCGCCAGGCCACCCAGCTGGCCCTGGGCGACCAGGATGGCGAGGCCCGGGAGTCGGCGCTGGAGGGTGAGCGCCTCGAGGCGCTCGCCCACTTCTGCGCCCTGGTGAAGGCCGAGATGGAGCCCGCCGCCGCGCTGCATGAGCGGCTCGACTACGGCGAGGAGACCCGCCACTTCCCCGCCGCTTTCGACCACGCCGAGGCGCTGCTCGAGGCGCATGGCCTGATGGGTTACGCCGACCTGCTTTACCGCCCGCTGCGGGCGCTGGAGGCGGATGACGCCCTGCGCGCCCGGGTCAAGGGCTTCCTCGATCATGTGATCGTCGACGAGTATCAGGACATCAATGTCGCCCAGCAGCGGCTGCTGGCGCTGCTGGCCGGCGAGCGCGCCGAGGTGATGGCGGTGGGTGACGCCAACCAGTGCATCTACGAATGGCGCGGCGCCCACCCCGACACCATGCTGGAGCGCTTCACCGCCACCTTCGGCGCCGCCGTGGACTATCCGCTCTCCACCACCTTCCGCCACGGCCACGCCCTGGCCCTGGCCGCCAACCACGCCATCGAGGCCAATCGCCGCCGTCCCGACCAGCTCTGCCTGGCCGCCGATGGCAATCCGGCGACGCGCCTGGCGGCGGGGCAGGGCAGTCGCGGCCTGCTGGAGGCCCTGGCCGGCTGGCAGGAGGCGGGGCGCACCCTGCAGGAGGCCTGCGTGCTGGTGCGCAGCTGGGCGCTCTCGGTGCCGTTGCAGCTGGCGCTGCTGCGCGAGGGGATTCCCTTCCGCCTGGCCCGGGAGGACCGCTTCGTGTTCCGCCTGCCGCTGGTGCAGGCGCTGGCCGGCTACCTGCGCCTGGCCCGGGAGCCGGGGCTGCTGCGCGACCCCGGCCATCTTGCCCTGCTGCTGGCCCAGCCGACCCCCTTCGTCGCCCGCGAGCGGCTGCACGCCCTGGCCGAGCGGCTGGCCGACGGCCAGCGCTGGCCCGAGGCCCAGGATCCGCTGCTGGCGGGGCTCAAGCCCCACCAGCGGCGCACTCTCAAGAAGCGTTGGGCGCTGCTCTGCCAGCTGCCGCGGCTCACCGACTGGCCGCCGGCGGCGCTGCTCGACCACGTGGTCAAGGAGGTCGACGCCGAGAAGGTGCTCAAACGCGCCGCCTCGCGGCGCGACAAGGGCGAGGAGGACGTGCGCCTGCTCGACGTGCTGCGCGAACAGGCGAGCGAACTGGGCAACGACCCCGAGGCCTTCATCGAGCTGCTCAGCCGGCCGGTGGAGAACCATGGCGACGGCGTGCTGATCACCACCGTGCACGGCGCCAAGGGGCTGGAGTGGCCGCTGGTGGCGCTGGCCGGGGTCAACGAGCAGGACTTTCCCCATTACACCCGCGACAACCCGCTCTCCCCGCCACGCCTGGAGGAGGAGCGGCGGCTCTTCTACGTGGCCATTACCCGCGCCCGTGAGCGCCTGGTGCTGCTCCACGACGGCGGTGAGCATCGCCCCAGCCGCTTCCTCGCCGAATGTGCCTGGGAGCAGTGCGACCGCCTGGCGCGCCGCCTCGAGCCGGAGGACGAAGCGGTCGGCGCGGGCGACGCCGCTCCCCTGGCGGTCGAGCGCCCGGCCCTGGTACGCCGCTATCTGACCGCCCTGGGGCGCGAGCTTCCCCTGGCCGAGGCCAAACCCGGCCCGGCCGAGGCCGCGGCGGCCTATCACACCTTCGACGTCGGCCAGCGGCTGCGCCATGCTGTCTTCGGCGAGGGCGAGATCGACCTGGTGGAAGGGGATCCCGACAACCCGGTGATCGAGGTGCGCTTTCGCCACGCCGGCCGACGGCGGTTGATCGCGCGCCGGGCGCCCATCGAACTGCTGCAAGGAGACCTCGCATGACCCCACCGTTGATCGCCGCCTGGGAGCTGGAGGAGGCGCTGCAGGGCCCTCGACCGCCGCGGCTGCTGGACTGCCGGGCGCGACTGGGCGACCCCGATGCCGGCCATGGGTTGTGGTGGAAGGCGCATCTGCCGGCCAGCCATCACCTCGACCTGGATCGTGACCTGGCGGGGCCGCCGGGGGAGGGCGGTCGCCACCCGCTGCCGGCGCCGGAAGCGTTCACCGCCACGCTCCAGCGCCTGGGGCTGTCGCCGGGGGTGCCCATCGTGGTCTACGACGACATGGGTGGCCAGCTCGCCGCGG
Source organism: Halomonas shengliensis (assembly GCF_900104135.1). Classification (GTDB taxonomy): domain Bacteria; phylum Pseudomonadota; class Gammaproteobacteria; order Pseudomonadales; family Halomonadaceae; genus Halomonas; species Halomonas shengliensis. The sequence continues at coordinate 94,518 of NZ_FNIV01000011.1, forward strand.
CGCGCGCCTGGTGGATGCTGGCCTGCTGGGCGGGGCATCCCGACGTGAGGCTGCTCGACGGCGGCGTCCAGGCGTGGCTGGCCCGGGGTGGCGAGCTGCGCGAGGGGGATGCCGTGACGCCACGCGCCTCCGACTGGACCCCCGACTACCGTGACGCCGCCTGGGTCTCCGCCGAGGAGGTCGCCTCGGGGCGTGCCCTCAAGGTGGATGCCCGTGCCCGCGAGCGCTTCCGCGGCGAGGCCGAGGCCATTGACCCGGTGGCGGGACATATCCCCGGTGCCGTCTGCCGACCCAGTGCCGACAACCTCGCCGCCGATGGCCACTTCAAGCCCGCCGCCCGGCTGGCCGAGGAGTTGCCCGAGGCCGTTGATGCGGTGGCCTACTGCGGCTCCGGCGTGACCGCCTGCCACAACATCCTCGCCTATGCGGTGGCCGGGCGGCCGCTGCCGAGGCTCTACCCCGGCTCCTGGAGCGAGTGGATCCGCGACCCGGCCCGCCCGGTGGCGACCGGGGAGTAGGCCGGGCTTCACCAAGAGTCGCAAGCCACAACAAACAAGCAGCAAGCTATCCCCGCCGCCTTTGAACATGGAAAAAAGGGGGCAGGCCTTGGTGGCCTGCCCCTTGAGTCCCCCATCCTGTCTTCTTGCCGTTTACATGTTCGGGTAGTTGGGCCCGCCGCCGCCCTCCGGCGCCACCCAGGTGATGTTCTGGGCTGGGTCCTTGATGTCGCAGGTCTTGCAGTGCACGCAGTTCTGGAAGTTGATCTGGAAGCGCGGCTTACCGTCGTCATCCTCGACCACCTCGTAGACCCCCGCAGGGCAGTAGCGTTGGGCCGGCTCGGCGTACTCGGGGAGGTTGTCGCGGATCGGCAGCTCGGGGTCGGCCAGCTTGAGGTGGCAGGGCTGGTCCTCCTCGTGGTTGGTGTTGGAGAGGAACACCGAGGAGGGCTTGTCGAAGGAGAGCTTGCCGTCGGGCTTGGGGTAGTCGATCTTCTCGAATTCGCTGGCCGGTTTCAGGGCCGCGTGGTCCGGGGTGGTGTCATGCAGGGTGGGCAGCTTGCCCCCCAGCAGCTGGTCCACGAAGTTGTAGGCGCCGCCGGCCATGGTGCCGTACTTGTGGATCGCCGGGCCGAAGCTGGCGCTCTCCTTGAGCTCGGCGTAGGCCCAGCTCGCCTCCCACTTCGCGGTGAAGTCGGTCAGTTCCTGGCCGCCCTCGTCACCCTTGGCGATCGCCTCGAACACCGCCTCGGCGGCCACCAGGCCGGACTTCATTGCGGTGTGCAGCCCCTTGATCTTGGCGAAGTTGAGGGTGCCGGCGTCGCAGCCGATCAAGAGGCCGCCGGGGAAGGTCATCTTCGGCAGGCAGTTCAGCCCGCCCTTGGCGATGGCCCGGGCGCCGTAGGCGACGCGCTTGCCGCCTTCCAGGTGCTTCGCCAGCACCGGGTGGTGCTTCATGCGCTGGAACTCGTCGAAGGGGGAGAGCCAGGGGTTCTGGTAGGAGAGGTCCATGATCAGGCCCACCACCACCTGCTGGTTGTCGCCGTGGTAGAGGAACCAGCCGCCGTGGGTGTGCGTGTCCAGCGGCCAGCCGGAGCCGTGCAGGATTAGGCCCGGCTCATGCTGCTCGGCGGGGACGTCCCACAGCTCCTTGAGGCCGATACCATAGTGCTGCGGGTCCTTGCCGGCCGCCAGGTCATACTCCTCGATCAGGCGCTTGCCGATATGCCCCCGGGCGCCCTCGGCGAACAGGGTGTACCTGGCGCGCAGCTCCATGCCTGGCATATGGCCGTCCTTGGGCTGGCCGTCGGCGCCGACGCCCATGTCGCCGATCAGGATGCCCTTGACCACGCCCTCCTCGACGATCGCCTCCTGAGCGGCGAAGCCGGGGAAGATCTCTACCCCCAGCCCCTCGGCCTGCTCGGCCAGCCAGCGGCACAGGTTGCCGGCGCTGATCACGTAGCGGGTCAGGTCGCCGCCGGTGTTGTGCATGCTCTTGGGCACCAGGGCGTTGGGCAGCTTCTGTCCCTTCTCGGCGTCCTTGAGCAGGTAGACCTCGTCGCGGCTGGCCGCGGTGGTCAGCGGGGCACCGCGCTCCTCCCAGTCGGGGAACAGCTCGGCCAGGGCGCGGGGCTCGAAGATGGCGCCGGAGAGGATATGGGCGCCCACCTCGGAGCCCTTCTCCACCACGCACACCGAGAGCTCCTGCTCGGCCTCATTGGCCTGCTGCATCAGGCGGCACGCGGCGGCCAGGCCCGAGGGCCCGGCGCCGACGATGACCACATCGAATTCCATGGACTCGCGTTCGACTTGTTCTGTCACCTGCTCTCTCCTCGCTGATCGGGGCGACGCGGGCGCTTACCACCAACGTCGAACCAATTTAAAACGGTCGTTTGCTTCTAGCCTGATCCCATGATAGGCATAATACGCCAAACGGGTCACCCCCTCGATGGTGCAATGGGCTCGTGCAGCTACCGAGATTGTTGCGATGCATCGAGCTGTGGCACATTGAGACTGTTTTGTCATGTGGCGCCTATCAAACGCTTGCATGAAACTGATAAGAGCATGCCGCGTGGATCTAAGCGGCCCGTCTCAGGACGGCGGACGGATCACCGTCACGCCAACGGGAAAGTAATGGTTCAACTCCCGAGGAACCAAGCGAGGACACCATGAAAGTACTCGTCGCGGTCAAACGCGTCATCGACTACAACGTCAAGATCCGGGTCAAGCCGGATCACTCCGACGTCGACCTCACCAACGTCAAGATGGCCATGAACCCCTTCTGCGAGATCGCCGTGGAAGAGGCGGTGCGCCTGAAGGAGCGCGGGGTCGCCACCGAGATCGTCGCCGTCACCGTGGGCCCCAAGGCCGCCCAGGAGCAGCTGCGCACCGCGCTGGCGCTGGGCGCCGACCGCGCCATCCACGTCGAGACCGACGAGCGCGTCGAGTCGCTGGGCGCCGCCAAGGCGCTGGCCAAGCTGGTCGAAGAGGAGCAGCCGGGCCTGGTGATCCTCGGCAAGCAGGCCATCGACACCGACAACAACCAGACCGGCCAGATGCTCGCCGCCCTGACCGGCCTGCCCCAGGGCACCTTCGCCTCCGAGGTGACGGTCGAGGGTGAGAAGGTGCAGGTGACCCGCGAGGTCGACGGCGGCCTGCAGACCGTCGAGCTGACCCTGCCGGCGATCGTCACCACCGACCTGCGCCTTAACGAGCCGCGCTACGCCAAGCTGCCCGACATCATGAAGGCCAAGAAGAAGCCGCTGGACGTCAAGAGCCCGGCGGATCTGGGCGTCGAGGTGGCGAGCAGGATCAAGCTGCTCAAGGTCGAGCCGCCGGCCGAGCGTCAGGGCGGCGTCAAGGTGGGCTCGGTGGACGAGCTGGTCGACAAACTCAAGAACGAGGCGAAGGTGATCTCATGAGCATCCTGGTTCTGGCCGAACATCACGACGGCGCCCTGGCCGGCGCCACCGCCCATGTGGTCGCGGC
>NZ_FNIV01000007.1 GCF_900104135.1 Halomonas shengliensis
ACTCTTCAGTTTAAGATCATAAGTCCGTTAAGCGGACCAAACTTGGCTCAAGGTTCAAACGTCTCGTTTGACGAGTCGCTTGCCTTGATGATACGTGACATGATCACCGCACCATCGACAAGCGCCCACATGAATTACCTGATCGATTGTTAAAGAGCGGCTCCAATCTCTAATGAGCGGAGCGTCTCGCTTGCCGTCGTCGCGACCCTGTCGCGTCGTCGGCGCCCTGCGAGGAAGGCGTATTCTACCGTGTCGCCGCGGCGTGTCAAGCAGTGAGTGGCGAAGCGTGCTTGCCGATCCTGCTGACCGCCTCGCCTCCGAGAGGCGGGCGACCGAAGCTCCCGAAGAACTCCGCAAGGCGTGGCGCGCATTCTACCGAATCCGCGGCGACTGTCAAGCGAGATATTCCGAAACGTTTCGAAAAACCCCAAGCAGAACAGTCACTTCTGCCACTTCCACCGCCAGCAACGTTGGCCCGTCGCCGGCAGCGGATGCGTACTTTACGGGCCCGGAGCCGCGGGCGCAAGCCCCATCGGTAAAAAAGTTTCAGGGCCCTGGCCGAAGGGTGAAGACACCATGACACCGCGGCATCCGTTAACACTATCCACAGCGCACCCGGCAGACCGCCTGTGGATAGGCTGCCCTCGGGTCAGCCAGGCCGACTGGCGCGATCCAGAAGGGAGAGGATCGAACGATACGGGATCTCCCCATGCCGGGACAGGCCGATCTCGCAGGTGCGGGAGTTGGAGTAGCCGGCGCTGCACCCGGCCACCTGCTCGGCCAGGCCAGACAGGGCCGAAGCGTTGAGTTCCGGCACGCTGAACCCCTTGTCACCGGCGAAGCCACAGCAGGTGATCTCCGCCGGCACCACCACCTCTTCCGCGCAGGCGCGGGCCAGGGCCACCATCTTGTCGCCCAGGCCCAGGCGGGTGCTGGAGCAGGTGACGTGCACGGCGACCCGCTCGCCCACCGGCGTCACGTCGAGACGCGGCAACAGGTGGTCATGGGCGAAGGCGACGGGCTCCTGCAACTCCAGGCAGTCGTCGAGGTGCTCCTGCATCTGCAGGGTGCAGGGACTGGTATCGCAGAGGATCGGGTGGCGGCCGCTCTCGCTGGCGGCGAGCAGCTCGCGATTGAGCTCGCGCCCCTTGTGGTCCGCCTCGTCGAACTGCCCCTTGGAACGGAAGGCCATGCCGCAGCAGAGGCTGTCGACCCGCTCCGGGATCACCACTGCGAAACCGGCCCGCTCCAGCAGCGCCAGGGTGATCTCCATCACCGAGCGCGACTCGCCGTCGTCGCGGCGGTCGGCGCCGAACATGCGTGTCGCGCAGCTGGGCAGGTAGACCACCCGGGGGCGCGACGCCTCCGCGTCGGCCTGTCGCTTGAGCACCCTCACCGGCGCCGCCTGAGGCAGCGCCGGCGTCCACTGTGGCAGGCGCTCGCCGCTCAGGCGCCGCGCCCCCTGGCTGATGGCGCCCATCACACCGTCGCCGAGCAGGCGGTTGGCCGCACCGGCCAGGCGCAGGGTGCTGCGTGCCGTCCGGGTGACGCCGTCGAAGTGTGCCCCCAGGCGTCGGGCGAGCCCGGCATGGTGGCCGAGCCGGCGCCGCCGCATGTCGCGCACCAGGTCGCCGGTGTTGATGCCGACCGGGCAGCGGGTCTCGCACAGTCCATCCACGGCACAGGTGGCATCCACCGCATGCCCCAGGTCGGCGCGCAGTGCGGCCAGCCGCGCGGCATCGTCATCGCCGGTCGCCGCGCCCAGCGCCTCGAGGCGCGCCACCTCGCGGGTGATCACGATGCGCTGACGCGGCGTCAGGGTCAGGTCCCGCGAAGGGCAGACGGATTCACAGAAGCCGCACTCGATGCACTTGTCGACGATCGCGTGGGCCGCCGGCAGCGGCTTGAGGTTCTCCAGATGCAGGGTCGGGTTACGACTGAGGATCACCTCGGGATTGAGCAGGTTCTCCGGGTCGAAGAGCGCCTTGATCTCCCACATCAGCGCATAGGCCTCGGGCCCCCACTCCAGCTCCACATAGGGGGCCATGTTGCGCCCGGTACCGTGCTCGGCCTTGAGCGAGCCGCCGTACTCGACGCCCACCAGCTGCGCCACCTCGTCCATCAGCGCCTGGTAGCGCTCCACCTCGCCGGGCCTCTCGAACCCCTGGGGGAAGACGAAGTGCAGGTTACCCTCCAGCGCGTGGCCGAAGAGGATCGCCTCGGCGTAGCCATGGCGATGGAAGATGTCGGTGAGTGCCAGCACCCCCTCGTCGAGGCGCTCGATGGGAAAGGCGACGTCCTCGATGATCACCGTAGTGCCGGTCTCGCGCACCGCGCCCACCGCGGGAAAGAGCCCCTTGCGGATCTTCCAGTAGAGGGCATAGGTGTCGGCATCACGGGTGAAGCCGACCGGCTCCAGGGGGCGGATCCCCTCCAGCGTCGCCTGCACCTCGCCGAGGCGCGCCTGCAGCTCCGCCTCGTCGTTGCCGCGCACGTCGATCAGCAGCGCCGCCGCCCCCTCGGGCAGCGTCCGCAGCACCTCCGGCATGCCGGCCTCATCCTCCACCGAACGCAGCGCGGCACGATCCATCAGCTCCACCGCCGAGACCGGCGAACGCTTCAGGGCGATGGTGGCACGGCAGGTGGCGGCCATGTCCGGGAAGAAGGCCAGCGCCGCCGCCTTGAGGGGCTCGTCGACCACGGTGTCGTAGGTGATGGCGGCGATGCAGCCCAGGGTGCCCTCGGAGCCGATCATCAGGTGCTTGAGGATCTCGATGCCGTCGCTGAAGTCCACCAGGCTATTGAGGGCGTAGCCGGTGGTGTTCTTGAGGCGGTACTTGTGGCGGATCCTCTCCGCCAGTTCGGCGTTGCCGCGGGTCTCGGCGGCAAGGCGCTCGAGCCCCGCCAGCAACTCGGTGTGGGAGCGGCGGAAGGCCGCCACGCTCTCGGGGTCGGCGGTGTCCAGCAGGGTGCCGTCGGCGAGGATCACGCGCAGGTCGCGCACGGTGCGATAGCTGTTCTGGGCGGTGCCGCAGCACATGCCGGAGGCGTTGTTGGCGGCGATGCCGCCGACCATGCAGCTGGCGATGGAGGCCGGGTCGGGGCCGATCTTGCGCCCGTAGGGGGCCAGCAGCTGGTTGGCCCGGGCACCGATCACCCCCGGCTGCAGGCGGATCGCCCGCCCCTCGTCGAGGATCTCGTGACCGCGCCAGCCACGCCCCAGCTGGATCAGCACCGAGTCGGTGACCGCCTGGCCGGAGAGCGAGGTGCCGGCGGCGCGGAAGGTCACCGGCAGGCCCCGGGCACGGCACTCGGCCAGGGTCAGGCGCAGCTCCGCCTCGCTCTCGGGGCGCACCACCAGCCGCGGAACCAACCGATAGAAGCTGGCATCGGTGCCGTAGGCCAGGGTGCGCAGCGGGTCGTCGATCAGTCGTTCGCCAGGCAGCGAGGCGGACAGGGCGGCCTTGAGTTCATGGTAGGCCTCGGCGCCTGGCCGGCTCATGGTGAGCCACCCGCCTGGCGCGCGCCTTCCACCAACGATTCGGGCCCCAGGTCGGCGATGCTGCGCGCCCCGGTGAGCGTCATCGCGACACGCATCTCCTTTTCGAACAGCTCGAGCAGGTGCGCCACCCCCGCCTCGCCGGCGGTGGCCAGCGCATAGATGAAGGCACGCCCCAGCAGGACGGTATCGGCGCCCATGGCAACCATACGCACGACATCGAGCCCGTTACGAATGCCGGAGTCGGCCAGGATCGCCAGGTCCCCCTTCACCGCCTCGGCGATGGCCGGCAGCGCCCGTGCGGTAGAGGGCACCCCATCGAGCTGGCGGCCGCCATGGTTTGAGACGACGATGCCGTCCGCGCCGAAGCGCACGGCGTCACGGGCGTCCTCGGGGTCGAGGATGCCCTTGATGATCATCGGGCCATCCCAGAACTCACGAATCCACTCCAGATCCTTCCAGGAGATGGAGGGGTCGAAGTTGTCGCCGAGCCAGGCGATGTAATCCTCGAGCTCCGTCGGATGGCCACGGTAGTCGGAGACGTTGCCCAGGTCATGGGGGCGGCCATGGACGCCCACGTCCCAGGCCCAGCCCGGCCGGGTCATGGCCTGAAGCATGCGCCGGATGCCGCCGTGCCTGCCGCTCATGCCGGAGTGCGCATCGCGGTAGCGTGCCCCCGGCACGGGCATGTCCACCGTGAAGACGAGCGTCTTGACGCCGGCGGCCTTGGCACGCTCCAGGACGTGCTTCATGAACCCCCTGTCCTTCAGCACATAGAGCTGGAACCAGATGGGGCGCTCCACCGCCGAGGCGACCTCGTGGATGGGGCAGACCGACACCGTGGACAGCGTGAAGGGTATGCCCTTGCTGGCCGCGGCTCGCGCGGCCTGCACCTCGCCTCGCCGCGCGTACATGCCCGTCAGGCCCACCGGGGCCAGCGCGACCGGCATGGCCAGCGACTCGCCGAACAGCTGGGTCTCGAGCGACAGCGTGGACATGTCCTTCAGGACGCGCTGGCGCAGGGCGATGCTGCCGAGATCGTCGACGTTGCGCCTCAGCGTGCGCTCGGCGTAGGCGCCACCATCGGCATAATGGAAGAGGAAGGGCGGGATACGCCGCTGGGCGGCCTGGCGGTAATCCGTGGGAGAGGAAATGATCATGGCGAGCCCTGTGCTGTGGAGGAGCCATCTCCATATGGCCTTGGCAGGAGTCGTACCGAGTCCGCGCCGACCCCTATCGGGAGTATTCGGTGAATTGGTAAAACCAATTGACACTCGAGCATTGGCGCACCATATGGCGCCGCCCCTGCCGTGTCAAACCGACAGCGCACAGATCCCCATCGACTTTGGTTGAACCCTCCCGGATCGGATGCTTTCCCCGCAGAATCACGTAAGGTTCCGACGACCTCTCCTGGCCCGAGGCTATGGTCATACCAATTTGACACGGTATCATCACGGCAATACGCACTCGCCAGGAAACTCTCATGGCCTACTCCCACCTGCGCCAGCCGCGTCTGGCCGACGTGATCACCGAACGCCTCGAGGCGATGATCCTCGAAGGCAGCCTCAAGCCCGGGCAGCGCCTCCCGCCGGAGCGCGAGCTGGCCGAGCGCTTCGGCGTCTCGCGCCCGTCGCTGCGCGAGGCGATCCAGAAGCTCGCCGCCCGCGGCCTTCTCAACAGCCGCCAGGGGGGCGGCACCTTCGTCAGCGAGGAGCTCAACAGCGGCTACAGCGATCCCCTGCTGGAGATGCTGGCGCGCCACGGCGAGTTCCACCTCGACCTGCTGGAGTTCCGCGACGCCATGGAGGGCCTCTCCGCCTATTATGCCGCCCTGCGCTCCACCCCTACCGACCGGGCCCTGCTGATCAAGCGCTTCGAGGAGCTGGAGGAGCGCTTCCAGGGGCGCGACCCCCACGAGGAGGCCAAGGCCGACGCCGCCTTCCACCTGGCCATCGCCGAGGCCGCCCACAACGTGCTGCTGCTGCACACCATCCGCGGCATCTTCCACCTGCTGGAACGCAGCATCGTCGACAACCTGGCCCATCTGTTCGAGAAGCCCGACGCCCGCCCGCGGCTGATGGTGCAGCACCGCGCCCTGCTCGACGCCATCCTCGAGGGGCGCGCCGAGGACGCCCGCGCCCGTGCCCACGAGCACCTGGTGTTCGTCGAGGAGGGGCTGCTGGAGCTGGAGCGCGCCGAGACCCGCGCCCAGCGTGCCCTGCGCCGTGCCCAGGCGATGCCGCCCGCGCGCCGCGACGGAGCCTCATGACGGCGGCGGCCGAGGCCTCCCGGCTGCCGCGACGCTGGCGCCACTGGCTGTGGTGGCTGGCGCCGCTGGGGCTCGTCCTGGTGGTGTGGCAGGCCGCCGACGTCGCCCGCCAGCAGGCGCTGCAGTCACTGCAGCAGGATGCCGAGAACGAGCTGCGCCTCTCCGCCACGGGGCTGACCGGTTACCTCTCGCGCCACGCCTACCTGCCCCGGCTGCTGGCCTCCCGCGAGGCGGTACGCCGCTTCCTCGCCGCCCCGCAGAGCCAGGATGCCATGCCGCTGAACCTGCTGCTCGACCGCTTCCGCGCCACCACCGGGGTCTCCGACATCTACCTGCTCGACCGCCACGCCGATACCCTGGCGGCCAGCAACTGGCACCGCCCCAACACCTTCATCGGCGAGAACTACGCCTTCCGCAGCTACTATACAGACGCCATCGCCGGACGCCCGGGACGCTTCTACGGCCTCGGCGTGCAGTCGCTGGAGCGCGGCTACTACTTCTCCGCCCCGGTGTGGCTGGACGATACCGCCCCCGATGCCACCCCCGACGGCGTGATGGTGGTCAAGGTGCTGCTGGACGCCGTGGAGGCGAGCTGGGCCGAGCAGGAGGCCGAGCTGCTGGTCACCGATGCCGACGACATCATCTTCATGGCCAGCCGGCCCGAGCTGCGCATGGCCTCCCTGGCGCCGCTATCGGCGGCCGAGCGGCGCGCGCTGCTGGCCACCCGGCGCTACGCCGACGAGCCCCTCGACCACTCCGGCTTCGAGGTGCTCGAGCGCCTGGGTCAGCGCAGCCGCCTGGTCGGCTTCGCCCACGGCCCCCTGGCGGGGCAACGCTTCCTCGGCCTGCGCCGGGCGCTGCCGGAGCTTGGCTGGGAGATGCAGATACTCAAGCCGCTGGACCCGGTGGTCCGGGCCCAGTGGGTCTCGGCGCTGCTTGCCGGCGGGCTCTACGGGATGGTGCTGCTGGGCGGCGGCATCGGCTGGCAACGCCTGCGCCTGCGCCGCGAGCGCGAGCTGTTCGCCGAGCGCGAGCGCCACACCCTGGCCCGGGCGCGGGACGAGCTGGAGCGCAACGTGGCCAGCCGGACCCGCGACCTGGTCGAGACCAACCGCCGCCTCTCCGACGAGGTGGAGGAGCGCAAGCGCGCCGAGGCGGATCTGCGCCGCACCCGCGACGAGCTGATCCAGGCCGCCAAGCTGGCGGTGCTCGGCCAGCTGGCCGCCGGCATCAACCACGAGCTCAACCAGCCGCTGGCCGCCATCCGCGCCTACGCCGAGAACGCCCGCGCCTTCCTGGCGCGCGAGCGCCTGGAGAGCGCCGACCGCAACCTGGCCGAGATCGTCGAGCTGACCGGGCGCATGGCCGAGATCAGCGCCCAGCTGCGCCAGTTCTCGCGCAAGGGCGACGAGCGGCGCAGCGCGGTGTCGGTCACCGACTGCTTCGAGTACGCCCTGCGCCTCTTCCAGGCGCGCCTCCAGGAGGCCGGTGTGCGGGTGGAACGGCGCTTCCCCGCGGCGCCGGCGTGGGTCGACGCCGACCCGGTGCGCCTGGAGCAGGTGCTGGTCAACCTGATCGGCAACGCCCTGCAGGCCATGGCCGGCACCGCCGCGCCGAGCCTGACGCTCAGCGTGCGGGCGGATCACGAGACCATCGAGCTGGCCGTCGAGGACAGCGGGCCCGGCATCCCCCCCGAGCAGCTGACGCGCATCTTCGAGCCCTTCTTCACCACCAAGTCGCCGGGCAGCGGCCTGGGGCTGGGCCTGTCGATCTCGTCGCGTATCATCGACGACCTCGGCGGCCGCCTGTTCGCCGAGAACCGGGCCGAGGGCGGCGCCCGCTTCGTCATTCGTCTGCCGCGGACCCGCCCCGCCGCGGCCTCCTCTATCCGCCGCCAGGAGAACGCGCCCCATGCATGAGACGGCCGAGCCGCCGGTGATGATCATCGACGACGAGCCCCACCTGCGCATCACCGCCGGCCAGACCCTGGAGCTGGCCGGCTACGCGCCGCTGCCCTACCCCGGCGCCGAGGCCGCCCTGGCCGAGCTCGGCGACGACTTCCCCGGGGTCATCGTCAGCGACATCCGCATGCCCGGCATGGATGGCATGGCGCTGCTGCGCGAGGTGCGCCGCCGCGACCCCGACCTGCCGGTGATCCTGATCACCGGTCACGGCGACATCTCCACCGCGGTGGAGGCGATGCGTGAAGGCGCCTGGGACTTCCTGGAGAAGCCCTTCGCCGCCGAGCGCCTGGTGGAGGTGGTGCGCCGCGGCGTGGAGAAGCGTCGCCTGAGCCTGGAGAACCGCCGGCTGCGCGCCGAGCTGGAGGCCCAGCAGGCAGCCCCCGGCCCCCGTCTGGTGGGGCGCACCCCGGCGATCCAGCGCCTCGCCGCCATGGTCCAGCGCATCAGTCAGGTGGAGGCCGACGTGCTGCTGTTCGGCGAGACCGGCGCCGGCAAGGACCTGGTCGCCCGGGCCATCCACGAGCGCAGCCCGCGGGGCGGCCACCCCTTCGTCGCCATCAACTGCGGCGCGGTGCCGGAGAGCACCATCGAGTCGGAGCTGTTCGGCCACGAGAAGGGCGCCTTCACCGGCGCGGTGGAGCGGCGCATCGGCAAGTTCGAGCACGCCAACGGCGGCACCGTCTTCCTCGACGAGATCGAGTCGATGCCGCTCGCGCTGCAGGTCAAGCTGCTGCGGGTGCTGCAGGATCGCAGCGTCGAGCGTCTGGGCGCCAACGTGCCGGTGCCGCTGGACATCCGGGTGATCGCCGCCACCAAGGTGGACCTCAAGGCCGCCGCCGAGGCCGGCACCTTCCGCGAGGACCTCTACTACCGCCTCGACGTGGTGACCCTGCCGATCCCGCCGCTGCGCGAGCGGCGCGAGGACATCCCCCTGCTGTTCCAGCACTTCGCGGTGGTGGCCGCCAACCGCAGCGGCCTGGAGGCACCGCCCCTGGATGCCGCCGGTACCTCGGCACTGCTCGCCCATGACTGGCCCGGCAACGTGCGCGAGCTGCGCAACCTCGCCGAGCGCTACGTGCTGCTGGGGGCGGCCTTCGACTACCGCCTGGAGGCGCTGCTGGCCGGCGCCGAGAGCGACAGCGGCGAGCTGGCGCTGCCCCAGCAGGTGGAGCTGTTCGAGAAGAGCCTGCTCGACCAGGCGCTGACCCGCCATCGCGGCCGGGTCTCGGAGGCGTGCGAGCGGCTCGGGCTACCCCGCAAGACCCTCTACGACAAGCTCAAGAAGTACGGGCTACGCCCCGAGGACTACCGCCACAGCGACGCCCCCTGAGCGAGCAGGTCGGGAAGCGCCGCCCAGGCCGGCAGCCAGGGCAGCAGGTTGGCGGCGGCGGCGAGCATCACCAGGGCGTTGCCTGGCGAGCGCCAGTCCAGCGGCTTCAGGGCGGTGCCGAAGGAGCGCTTGATGCGCGCCCCGGTGAGGTCGACGCTGTAGAGTTCGTCGAGCAGCAGGTGCAGCGTGAAGCCCAGCGCCAGCGCCAGCCCATGGCCCCAGGCCAGGGCATCGGGCTGGGCCAGCAGCCGGTGGCTGATCGCCGCGGTCGCCAGGCCGCAGAGCCCCGCCGCCAGCAGCGAGTGCCAGATGCCGCGATGCACGGTGAAGCGCGCGAACAGCGCCCCGGCGAGGTAGCGCACCCCCAGGTAGAGGGCGCCGCAGGCGAGCAGCAGGCCGCCGATGGAGAGCCGCCCCTGCAGCAGCAGCGCACCCGCCACCACCGCCGGTATCGCCAGCAGGTTGAACACCAGGCGGATCGCCTTCGAGCTGTCGGCGTCGATATCGGGCAGGATGCCGCCCAGGGTCACCAGCGCCAGCATCGGCAGCGCCTGCCAGGCGTCCCACAGCCCCGCCTGCCAGCCGCCGTGGGCGAGCACGGCACCGCCGGCGGCGGCCACGCCAAGGTGGGTGCGGAAGTCGGCCATGCCGGGGCGGCCCTCGAGACTGGATAAATACCCAGATTATCGCCCGCCCCGGCACGAAGAAACAATGGCTTAGGAAATCACTCCGCGGCCGCCGCCAGGTAGTCATCCTTGAGGCGGACATAGTTGCCGGCGGTGTAGGGGAAGAAGGCGCGCTCCTTCTCCTTAAGCGGGCGCAGCGCCTTGGCCGGGTTGCCGGCGTAGACGTGGCCGCTCTCCAGGTGCTTGCCCGGCGTCACCACCGCGCCGGCGGCGATGATCACCTCATCCTCGACCACGGCGCCATCCATGACGATGGCGCCCATGCCCACCAGGATGCGGCTGCCCAGGGTGGCGCCATGCAGGATCGCCTTGTGGCCGATGGTGACGTCGTCGCCGATGGTCAGCGGGAAGCCGCCGGGGTTGAAGTCGCTGGCATGGGTGATGTGCAGCACGCAGCCGTCCTGGACGCTGGTGCGTGCCCCGATGCGGATGCGGTGCATGTCGCCGCGGATCACCGCCATGGGCCACACCGAGCTGTCGTCGCCCAGCTCCACGTCACCCAGCACCAGGCTCGCCGGATCGATATAGACCCGCTCGCCCAGGCGCGGCTGCTTGCCCTTCCAGGGCCGGATGGCTCGGGATTCGCTCATCGTGCTCTCCTCTCGTTCGGCGCCCTGACCGTGCGCCGGAAGTCAGATCAGGCCGGCCACCAATACTACCAGCGTCAGCGGGATGGCGACCCAGCGGGTCACCGCACGCCATGCCACGAAGCCGCCGTCACCCACGCCCAGTGCCCGGCGCGCGGTCGCCTCCGGCACCACCCAGGCGGCGAAGAGGGCGATCAGCAAGCCCCCCAGGGGCAGGAAGACCTCCGGCGGGATGGTGCTGACCAGCTCGAAGCCGTTCATGCCGAACAGCGGCCGCCACTCCGCCAGGCTCGAGAAGGAGAACACCGTCAGCAGGCCCAGCAGCCATACCGCCAGGCCCACCAGGGCCGCGGCGACGCCCCGCGGCAGGCCCACTCCCTGCAGGGTGGCGACCATGGGCTCGGCCAGGTTGATCGACGAGGTCCAGGTAGCCAGCAGCAGCAGCAGGAAGAAGACGCTGAGCCACAGCGCCCCCCAGGGCAGCTCGGCGAAGGCGATGGGCAGGGTGACGAACATCAGCCCCGGCCCCTCCCCCGGGTCCATGCCCTGGGAGAACACCACCGAGAAGATGGCGATGCCGGCCAGCAGCGCCACGGTGACGTCGAGCACCGCCACCGCACCCACCGCCCGCGGCAGGCTCTGGTGATCCGGCATGTAGGCGCCGTAGGCCATCAGCGCGCAGGCCCCCACCGCCAGGGTGAAGAAGGCGTGGCCCATGGCGTGCATCACCACCAGCGGGGTCACCGCCGAGAGATCGGGCTGGAACAGCCACACCAGGGCGGTGCCGAAGCCATCGGTGGTGGCGGCGTAGCCGGCCAGCAGCAGCAGCAGCAGGTAGAGCAGCGGCATCAGCAGGTTGTTGAGCCGCTCCAGCCCCTTGGCCACCCCGGCGGCCACCACCAGCATGGTCATGGCCAGGAACAGGGTGTGGTTGAAGGTCATGCGTGCGGGATCGGCGAGGAAGGCATCGAAGCCGGCGCCGATCTCGGCGGGGGCGGCGCCGCGGAAGTCGCCGTTGATGGAGGCCACCAGGAACTCGATGGACCAGCCCGAGACCACCGAGTAGAAGGAGAGGATGCAGAACACCGTGAAGGCCCCGAACAGCCCCAGCAGCCGCCAGTGGCGGCTGGCCCCGGCCGCCGCGGCCAGGTGCCCGAGCGAGCCCACCGGGCTGCGCCGGCCGGCGCGGCCCACCATGATCTCGGCCATCATCACCGGCAGCCCCAGCAGCAGCACGAAGGCCACGTAGAGCACCAGGAAGGCCGCCCCACCGTTCTCGCCGGTGATGTAGGGGAAGCGCCAGATGTTGCCCAGCCCTACCGCCGCCCCGGTCACCGCCAGGATGAAGGCGCGCCGCGTGCTCCAGCGCTCCAGCGTCTCGCTCATCGTCGATTCTCCCGCCATGCGGCGTGCGGGGTCCCGCACGCATGAAAGCCAGCAAGCCTAGCAGCCCGCCCCCCGCCGGCAAACCCTCGGGGCGATCGCGGATTGAATCTCGCCCCGCGCGCCCTCATCTTTGGGTCATCCACTCCATGATCCGAGGTGCGCATGCCCCGCAACCCCCTGCTCGAGCCCCACGAGCTGCCTCCCTTCGACGCCATCCGCCCCGCGCACGTGGTGCCGGCCATCGACGAGATCCTCGCCGACAACCGCCGCGGCGTCGAGGCGCTGGTCGCGCGCGCCGAACAGTCGCCGCCCGACTGGGAGAGCCTCGCCGCGCCACTGGAGTCCCTCAACGACCGCCTGTCGCGCGCCTGGTCGCCGGTCTCCCACCTCAACGGCACCATGAACACCCCCGAGCTGCGCGAGGCCTACCAGGCCTGCCTGGCCAAGCTCTCCGAGTACAGCACCTGGCTCGGCCAGCACGAGGGGCTGTTCCGCGCCTGGCAGGCGCTGAAGGAGGGACCGGCCTGGGCCGGGCTGGATGACGCCCAGCGCCGCACCGTGGAGAACACCCTGCGCGACTTCCGCCTCGCCGGGGTCGACCTGCCCGCCGAGCAGAAGCGTCGCTACGGCGAGATCAAGGCGCGCCTCTCCGAGCTCTCCAACACCTTCTCCAACCAGCTGCTTGATGCCACCCAGGCCTGGCACCTGGACCTCGCCGACGAGGCCCGCCTGTCCGGCCTGCCCGAGAGCGCCCTGGCCACCCTGCGCGCCAACGCCGAGGCCAAGGGCCAGGCGAGCTACCGCATCACCCTGGACTTCCCCAGCTTCTTCCCGGTGGTCACCTACGCCGACGACCGCGAGCTGCGCCGCGAGGTCTACACCGCCTTCGTCACCCGCGCCTCCGACCAGGGCCCCCTCGCCGGCCAGTTCGACAACGCCCCACTGATGGAGGAGATCCTCGCCCTGCGCCGCGAGCTGGCCGAGCTGCTGGGCTTCGCCACCTACGCCGACTACTCGCTGGCGACCAAGATGGCCGAGTCCCCGGCCGAGGTGCAGGCCTTCCTCGAGGACCTGGCCCGGCGCGCCGTGCCCCAGGCCCGGGAGGAGTACGCCGAGCTCGAGGCCTTCGCCCGCGAGCGGCTGGGCATGGGCGAGCTGGCCCCCTGGGACGTGGGCTACGCCAGCGAGAAGCTGCGCGAGGAGCGCCATGCCATCAACGAGGAGCAGCTGCGCCCCTACTTCCCCGCCCCGCGGGTGGTGGACGGCCTGTTCCGGGTGGTGGAGCGCCTGTTCGGCGTTACCTTCGCCGAGGACGAGAGCGCCCCGCGCTACCACCCCGACGTGCGCTTCTTCCGCATCCTCGAGCAGGGCGAGCCCATCGCCGGCTTCTACCTCGACCTCTACGCCCGGGAGGGCAAGCGTGGCGGCGCCTGGATGGACGAGTGCCGGGTGCGCCGCCACGAGGGCGAGGCCCTGCAGCTGCCGGTGGCCTACCTCACCTGCAACTTCACCCGCCCGGTGGGCGAGCGGCCGGCACTGCTCACCCATGACGAGGTGACCACCCTGTTCCACGAGTTCGGCCACGGCCTGCACCATATGCTGACCCGGCAGACCATCGCCGACATCTCCGGGATCAACGGCGTGGCCTGGGACGCCGTGGAGCTGCCCAGCCAGTTCATGGAGAACTACTGCTGGGAGCGCGAGGGCCTTGACCTGATCGCCGGCCATGTCGACGACGGCGCGCCGCTGCCCGCCGAGCTGCTGGAGAAGCTGCAGGCGGCGCGCAACTTCCAGTCCGCCATGGGCATGGTGCGCCAGCTGGAGTTCTCGCTGTTCGACCTGCGCCTGCACCACGAGCTGACCGCCCCCGCCGCCGACGACATCCAGGCGCTGCTCGACGCGGTGCGCGACGCCGTCTCGGTGGTACCCCGGGCCGCCTTCAACCGCTTCCAGAACGGCTTCGGGCACATCTTCGCCGGCGGCTACGCGGCGGGCTACTACAGCTACAAGTGGGCCGAGGTGCTCTCCGCCGATGCCTGGAGCGCCTTCGAGGAAGCGGGTATCTTCGACCCCGAGACCGGACGCCGCTTCCGCAGCGAGATCCTCGAGCAGGGCGGGGCCCGCGACGCCGCCGACCTCTTCGAGGCGTTCCGCGGCCGCAAGCCCAGCGTCGAGCCGCTGCTGCGCCACAGCGGCATCCGTGCCGCCTGACCTGCCACCTTCGCCCCGGCCGAGTGCCGGGGCCCACAGGAGCCCCCATGCCCGTCCAGAAACGCTTTATCGCCGGCGCGATCTGCCCGCGCTGCGCCGAGATGGACCGCATCCGCAGCTGGGAGCAGAACGGCATCCGCTACCGCGAGTGCGTCAGCTGTGACTTCTTCGAGCAGCTGCCCATCGAGGAGCAGGCCGCCCCCGAGCTCGCCACCCGCGTCAACCGCCCCCGCGAGGAGGAGGAGAGCGGCGACTTCCAGACGGTAAGGATCCTCGACCCCAAGGGCCGCTGAGGTGACCCGCCAGGGCGTGGCACAGGCCCTGCTGTCGCGACGCCGGCAGCTGGAGGCGCTGGGCCTGGCCGCCGCCGGCGCGGTGCTGCTGTCGCGCCCCGACCTGGCCACCCTGGCCGCCGGCCTGGGGCTCTTCCTGTGGGGCATGACCCGCCTGCAGGAGGCGATCAAGCGGCTCTCCGGCGGCACCCTCGACCGCTGGCTGCACGCCGCCACCTCGAAGCCGCTGCGCGCCATCGGCGTGGGCGCGGCGGCCACCGCCCTGGTGCAGTCCAGCTCGCTGGTCACCCTGCTCGCCATGTCCTTCGTCGGCGCCGGGCTGGTCGCCCTGCCCGGCGCCATCGCCCTGCTGTTCGGCGCCAACCTCGGCACCACCACCGGCGCCTGGCTGATCGCCGCCTTCGGCCTGCGCTTCGACCTGGCCGCCTTCGCCATGCCCTTCCTGGCCCTGGGGCTGCTGGGCAGCCGGGTGCTTCAGGGCGGGCGCGCGGCCATCGCCGGCCTGCTGCTGGGGGTGGGGCTGCTGTTCCTGGGCATCGACTTCATGAAGCTGGGCTTCGCCGCCTGGCAGGACGGCCTCTCCCTGGATGGCCTGGCCGGCGGCAGCGCCTGGCACTGGCCGCTGTTCGTGCTCTTCGGGGTGCTGGCCACGGTGGTGATGCAGTCGAGCCACGCCACCCTGCTGATCACCCTGGCGGCACTCGCCGGCGGCCAGCTGCCCTACCTGCCGGCCCTGGCGGTGGCGATCGGCGCCAACGTCGGTACCACGGTGACGGCGGTGCTGGGGGCGCTGGGCTCCGGGGCACCGGCGCGGCGCCTGGCCGGCGCCCACGTGGCCTTCAACCTGGTCACCGCCGGCGTGGCCCTGGCGCTGCTGGTGCCGCTGGCCTGGCTGGTGGACCAGCTGGGAGCACTCATCGGCCTGGCCAGCGAGGCCTGGCCGCTCAAGCTGGCGCTCTTCCACACCCTGTTCAACCTGCTCGGCATCCTGCTGATGCTGCCCTGGATCCCGCGGCTGGCGGCACGGCTGGAGCGGCTCTTCCCGGCACCCACCCACCTCTCGCCGGCCCAGGCCCGCTACCTGACCCCCGCCGCACTGCAGCACGCCGACACCGCCATGGCCGCCATGGAGCAGGAGTGCCAGCGTCTCTACCGGCGCGCCTACCACCTGCTATGCGCGGCGATACTCGTGCCCAGCGCCGAGGCGATCGGCCACCCGCCCTCGCGGGAGGTGGTGGAGCGCCCCATCGACCCCGCGGAATGGCCCCTGGTCAACGCCCGCTACCACGAGCGGATCAAGCCGCTGATGGCGGAGATCCTCGACTTCTACGCGCGCATCGACGAGCCGCTTACCGAGGCCCAGGAGGCGCGCCTGGAGGTCCTCTACGCCCGCACCCTGCGCATGGTGGAGGCGGTGCGCTTCGGCGAGGTACTGCAGCGCAGCCTGCTGCGCCACGCCGCCCCGGCCAGCCCCCTGCGCCAGGCCCACGACGAGATCCGCCTGGCCCTGGCCCAGGGGCTCAACCACCTGGCCAATGTGCCCGAGGCCCGCGACATCGCCGGGCCCATCGACGAGGTGCGCCAGCGCTGGCAGCGCCGCCTGGCGGAGCGCCTGCGCGAGCATCGCCTGGACCCCTGGCTCGCCTCCTCGCTGATGAACGACCTGCACCAGGCCACTCGCCTGATCAACGCCCTGACCGACTAGAGGCCACCGCTGCTGCCGGGGCGGCCTGGTGTGCGGATTTCCGCCCACTGCCGGCCGCCCGTTGTGCGGGGTCCCGCCATCACCCCGCCTGCGCCCCTTCGACCAAGGTCTCATGACTCGCTTATAGTTGATTGAAATAAAAGCTGTTTCTCAGAACTGGCCCGACCCTTGCGCTGTGAAGGGGCGAACGCCCTACGTTGAAAGCCGCGTCCCGAGGCGGGCGGCAGGAACGGCGAGAGCTGCCAGACTGTGGGAGGCTCTCCCCCGGATGCCGCACCCCGGGACATCACCAACGACAACATGCAATGGAGTCACGCCATGCGTCTTCCTTCCACCAAGCTGCTCGCCGGCACCCTGGCCGGTACCCTGCTGGTCGCCGCCTCGGCCGCCGCCCAGGACCGCAGCGACTGGCCCGAGAGCTTCACCGTGGGCACCGCCAGCCAGGGCGGCACCTACTTCGTCTACGGCTCCGGCTGGGCCAACCTGATCGCCGATGAGCTGGGCCTCTCCGGCGGCGGCGAGGTCACCGGCGGCCCCAACCAGAACCTCGCCCTGGTGCACACCGGCGACCTGGCCCTGGGCCTGACCACCATGGGTCCGGCCGCCGAGGCCCTGGCCGGCGAGAGCCCGCTGGCCCCGGGCGTGCCGATGGACAACGTCTGCGCGCTGTTCCCGATGTACGAGACCCCGTTCTCCATCACCACCCTGGCCGACAGCGGCATCGAGTCGATCGCCGACATCCCGGACGGCGCCAGCATCGGCTTCGGTCCGGCGGCCTCCACCTCCGACACCTACTTCCCGGCCATCCTCGAGGAGCTGGGGGTCAACTTCGAGCGCCGCAACGGCGGCTGGAACGACCTGGGCGGCCAGCTGCAGGACGGCCTGATCGACGTCATCGCCTTCGCCGCCGGCATCCCGATCCCCGCGGTCAGCCAGCTCGAGGTGCAGACCGACATCAACATCATCGAGTTCACCGAGGAGGAGCAGGCCCAGGTGCTCGAGGCCTTCCCGGTCTCGCCGTTCATGATCCCGGCCAGCACCTACCAGACCCTGGAGGAGGATGCCCGCGCCGTCTCCATGTGGAACTTCACCATCGCCGGCTGTGATCTGCCCGAGGACTTCGTCTACGAGATCACCAAGCTGAGCATGGAGAACAACGACAAGATGATGGACATCCACCGCAGCGCGGCCACCAGCGTGCCGGAGAACATCCAGTACAACACCGTGCTGCCCTTCCACCCCGGGGCGGTGCGCTGGTACGAGGAGAACGGCTACGAGATCCCCGACGATCTGAAGCTGTAAGCCGGCTCTCCCCCCCACGCCGCCCCGGGGCGCCATGCGCTCCGGGGCGGCATGCGTCTCGCTCCGTCCCACACCCAAGGGTGTCTCCATGACCCAACGTCCCGAATCCCACGATGCCGCCGCCGACGACGACGTCATCCAGCCCATCAACGCCGAGGGCGTCGACGAGGCCGCCGTCGAGTCCAACCGGCGCCTCTACGGCGGCTGGCGCTGGCTGCTGTTCGGCGCCCTCGCCATCGCCTACTCGCTGTTCCACCTGGTCTCGCTGAACGTCTACCCTCTGGAGACCTGGTCGTTTCGTATCGTGCACATCGCCGGCGCCCTGATCCTGGGCTACGGCTTCTACGCCGGCACCCGCTTCGCCGAGCATGAGCGCGAACGCTCCGCCGCCTGGCTGGGCTGGCTGAGCTACGCCCTGCTGGTGCCCGCCGGCTACGCCCTGGTGCGCACCTGGCTGATGCACCAGGCGATGAGCGACGGCGCCATGCGCATCGCCCCCGAGATCGAGGCCTGGCACTTCGGCTACCCGCTGCTGCTGGCCACCGTCGGCGGCATCCTGCTCTCCTGGGCCTACCGCCAGGTGCGCGAGACGCTCTCCCCGGCCGACCTGGTGCTGATGGTCTGCTCCCTGGCGGTGGCCGGCTACCTGCTGGTGATGTTCAACAGCCCGCTGCGCGCCTCCACCGGCACCCCCTTCGCCCCCATGGGGATCTCCTACGCGGCCATCGCCGGCTCGCTGCTGATCCTGGAGCTGACCCGGCGGGTCGCCGGCCTGGCCCTGGTGGTGATCTCGGTGATCTTCCTGGCCTACGTCTTCGCTGGCCCCTACCTGCCGGGCTTCCTGGGCTACCCGGGGCTGTCGGTGGGACGCTTCTTCAGCCAGGTCTACACCGACGCCGGCATCCTCGGGCCGACCACCGCGGTCTCCTCCACCTACATCATCCTGTTCATCATCTTCGCCGCCTTCCTGCAGGCCTCGAAGGTGGGTGACTACTTCGTCAACTTCGCCTTCGCCGCGGCCGGCCGCGCCCGCGGTGGCCCCGCCAAGGTGTCGATCTTCGCCTCGGGCCTGATGGGCATGATCAACGGCACCAGCGCCGGCAACGTGGTCTCCACCGGCTCGCTGACCATCCCGCTGATGAAGAAGGTGGGCTACCCGGCCCGCAGCGCCGGGGCGATCGAGGCGGCCGCCTCCACCGGCGGGCAGATCATGCCGCCGATCATGGGCGCCGGCGCCTTCATCATGGCCGAGGTCACCGGCATTCCCTACACCGAGATCGCCGTGGCGGCGCTGATCCCGGCGATCCTCTACTTCCTCTCGATCTACTGCATGGTGGACTTCGAGGCGGCCCGCAAGGGCATGCGCGGCATGCGCAAGGAGGAGATTCCGCAGTTCCGCCGCCTGGTCAAGCAGGTCTACCTGTTCGCCCCGATCATCATCCTGATCGTCGCGCTGTTCATGGGCTACTCGGTGATCCGTGCCGGCACCCTGGCCACCGCCTCGGCGGCCGTGGTGAGCTGGCTCTCGCCCCACAAGATGGGGGTGCGCGCGATCCTCAAGGCGCTGCAGCTCGCCGGCACCATGTCGATCCAGATCATCGCCGTGTGCGCCTGCGCCGGCCTGATCGTCGGCGTGATCGCCCTGACCGGGGTCGGCGCGCGCTTCTCCTCGCTGTTGCTGGGCCTGGCCGGGGTCAGCCAGCTGCTGGCGCTGTTCTTCGCCATGTGCATCTCGATCCTGCTGGGCATGGGCATGCCCACCACGGCCGCCTACGCGGTGGCCGCCTCGGTGGTCGCCCCGGGCCTGATCAGCATCGGCATCGAGCCGCTGGTGGCACACTTCTTCGTGTTCTACTTCGCGGTGGTCTCGGCCATCACCCCGCCGGTGGCGCTGGCCTCCTACGCGGCGGCGGGCATCTCCGGCGACAACGCCATGGGCACCTCGGTGGCCTCGTTCAAGATCGGCCTGGCCGCCTTCATCGTGCCCTTCATGTTCTTCTACAGCCCGGCGATGCTGATGGAGGGCTCCTGGCTGCAGATCCTGCGGGTCGGCATCACCGCGACCCTGGGCATCGTGCTGCTGGCCGCCGTGGTCCAGGCCTGGTTCTTCGGCCCGGTGAAGGCCTGGCAGCGGCTGGTGATGCTGGTGGGGGCGCTGTTCATGATCTACGGCGGCATCTACACCGATGTTGCGGGACTGGCCATCGGCGCCGCGCTGTTCCTGATGCAGCGCAGGCTGCACGGCGGCGGTGGCGGCCCCTCCCCGGCCTCCGCCGCGTCGTGACCCCACGGCCCTGCCCCGGCAGGGCCGACACCCGCCCCGAACGCAGCGAGCCCCGCCATCTGGCGGGGCTCGCTGCGTCATGCCGGGTCGCCGCGCGCGACGTCAGCCGACGATGTTGTCGACGATCCTGAGGCTCGGGGCGGCCTGGTTGAGGGTGTAGAAGTGCAGCCCGGGGGCGCCGCCGTCGAGCAGGCGCTGGCAGAGCCGCGAGATGACCTCCTCGCCGAAGGCGGCGATGGAGTCGCCGTCGTCGCCGTAGGCCTCGAGCTGCTTGCGGATCCAGCGCGGGATCTCGGCGCCGCAGGCGTCGGAGAAGCGCGCCAGCTTGGCGTAGTTGGTGATGGGCATGATGCCGGGCACGATGGGCGCCTCGACGCCCAGGGCGCGGGCCCGCTCCACGAAGTGAAAGTAGGCGTCGGCGTTGAAGAAGTACTGGGTGATGGCGAGGTTGGCCCCGGCCTTCACCTTGCGCGCGAAGTTCTCAACGTCGCGTTCGAAGCTGGGGGCCTGGGGATGCGACTCCGGGTAGGCGGCCACGGCGATCTCGAAGTGGTCGCCGGTCTCCTCGCGGATGAACTCCACCAGCTCGTTGGCGTAACGCAGCTCGCCGATCCCGCCCATGCCCGAGGGCAGGTCGCCGCGCAGCGCCACCAGGCTGTCGATGCCCTCCTCGCGGTAGCGGGCCAGCAGCTCGCGCAGCTGCCCCTTCTCGCTGCCGATGCAGGAGAGGTGCGGCGCGGTGGTGATGCCGGACTCGCGCACCCGGCGCACGGTGTCCAGGGTACGGTCCTGGGTGGAGCCGCCGGCCCCGTAGGTGACCGAGAAGAAGCGCGGCGACCGCTCAGCCAGGGCGTCGCGTACCCCGATCAGCTTCTCGCGGCCGGCCTCGGTGTTGGGCGGGAAGAATTCGAAGCTGATGCCCAGCGGATGCTGCTGCGTGCTCATCGGGTCTCCTCATGAAGCGTCTGCATGATGGCGCCATTGTGACGCCCCGCTCCGCCGGCCACCAATGAAAGATTCGCGTTCCTGGATCGATTTCGCTCAAGTTGGCGCCGACCCCGGCGCCAGGCATCATGGGCGCCTCGATGACAGGCCACGACAGGGAGGTGCCCATGCCGTCCATCGACCCCTCGGCCCTGATGGGCCCGCTGTGGACGCTGCTGGCCTATGTGGCCCTGGGCTGGCTGGCGGCGCGCCGCCTGGCGGTGGACCCGCGCCCGGTGGCCACCCTGCTGATCTACCTGGTGGCACCGCTGACCTTCTTCCGCGGCCTGGTGCTGGGCGGCCCCACCCCGGCCTACCTGCTGCTGACCCTGGCCGCCTTCGCCACCGCCAGCCTGCTGGCCATCTCGGTGCACCGGCTGACCCGCCGGCGCTTCGCGCCTCAGGAGAGCGCCCTGCTGGCCTTCTCCGCCGGTACCGGCAACACCGGCTACTTCGGCCTGCCGGTAGCGCTGGTGCTGCTGCCGCCGGAGGGCGTCACCCTCTACCTGTTCTGCGTGCTGGGCATCACCCTCTACGAGTTCACGGTGGGCTTCTACCTCAGCGCCCGGGGGCAGTTCTCGGTGGCCGAGAGCCTGGCCAAGATCGCGCGACTGCCGCTGGTCTACGCCTTCCTGGCGGCGCTCGCGGTGAGCGGCCTGGGTCTCGAGGTGCCGGTGGCGGCCATGGAGGGGCTGGCGGTGTTCCCGGCAACCTACACCCTGATGGGCATGATGATCATCGGCATGACGCTGGGGCGGGTCTCGCTGCGCGAGGTGGATGCCCGCTTCATCGGCGCCTGCGTGGCGGTGCGCTGCCTGCTGTGGCCGCTGCTGGCGCTGGGGGCGGTGGTGGGGCTGGGGGCCATCGCGCCGCTCTCCCGAGAGCTGGCCATGGCGATGCTGCTGCTGGGGGTGGTGCCCATGGCCGCCAACGTGGTGGTGGTGGCCATGGAGCTGGGCATCGCCCCGGCCAAGGGGGCGCTGGCGGTGCTGGTCACCACCCTGGCCGCCCCGCTGCTGATCCCCTTCTACCTGACGCTGATGATGCGCCTGGCCGGGTTGTAGGGGATCAGTAACGGTAGTCGTCAGGCTTGTAGGGCCCGTCCGCCGGCACGCCGGTGTAGTCGACCTGGGCCTCGGTCATGCGGGTGATCACCCCGCCGAAGCCCTCGACCATGTAGCGGGCCACCTCCTCGTCGAGGTGGCGCGGCAGCACGCTCACCGCCAGCGCCTCGGGCCTCTCCTCGGCGGGCAGCTCGGCGAAGCGCCCCTGGTAGAGGTGCATCTGCGCCAGCACCTGGTTGGCGAAGGAGCCGTCCATCACCCGGGAGGGGTGGCCGGTGGCGTTGCCCAGGTTCACCAGGCGCCCTTCGGAGAGCAGGATCAGGTAATCGCGGCTGGCGGGGTCGAACTCGCCAGGCCGGCTGTCGCGGTAGACCTTGTGCACCTGGGGCTTGACCTCCTCCCAGTGCCAGTGGCGGCGCAGGTAGCCGGTATCGATCTCGCTGTCGAAGTGGCCGATGTTGCACACCACCGCCCCGGGCTTGAGGGTCTGCAGCATGGCGGCATCGCAGGCGGCGATGTTACCGGTGGCGGTCACCACCAGGTCGAGGCGCGCGAGCAGGGCGCGATCGATGCTGTCGAGGCCACGGTTCTCGCCGCCGACATAGGGCGAGACCACCTCGAAGCCGTCCATGCACGCCTGCATGGCACACAGCGGGTCGATCTCCACGACCTTGACGATCATCCCCTCCTGGCGCAGCGAGGCGGCCGAGCCCTTGCCCACGTCGCCGTAGCCCACCACCAGCGCCTGCTTGCCGGCCAGCAGGTGGTCGGTGGCGCGCTTGATGGCGTCGTTGAGGGAGTGGCGACAGCCGTACTTGTTGTCGTTCTTCGACTTGGTCACGGCGTCGTTGACGTTGATGGCGGGCACCCTGAGGGTGCCGGCGCGCAGCATCTCCTGCAGCCGGTGCACCCCGGTGGTGGTCTCTTCGGAGATGCCGTGGATGGCGTCGAGCAGCTCCGGGCGCTTCTCGTGGAGCAGCAGGGTCAGGTCGCCGCCGTCGTCCAGCACCAGGTTGGGGGTCCAGCCGTCGGGGCCTGCCACCGTCTGCTCGATGCACCACCAGAACTCCTCCTCGGTCTCGCCCTTCCAGGCGAACACCGGGATGCCCGCGGCGGCGATGGCGGCGGCGGCGTGGTCCTGGGTGGAGAAGATGTTGCACGAGGACCAGCGCACGCTGGCGCCCAGGTCGATCAGGGTCTCGATCAGCACCGCGGTCTGGATGGTCATGTGGATACAGCCGGCGATGCGCGCCCCGGCCAGTGGACGGGCGTCGCGGTACTGCTCGCGGATCGCCATCAGCGCCGGCATCTCGGTCTCGGCGATGCGGATCTCGCGGCGCCCCCAGTCGGCGAGCGACAGGTCGGCGACCTTGAAGTCCTGGGTCGTGGTCGGGGTCACGGCGGGCTGGTTCATGGGCTCACCTCGTGGATTGCGAAGGGGCAGCAAATGGCATGCCCCTCACTATAGGCAGGGAGCCGAGGCGGCGACAATCAACGCCCGAACCCGGTCACCCCCAGGTCGCCCAGCCGCTCGGCCAGGCGACGCACCTCGGGATGAGCGAAGAAGGCGACCAGCGCCGCGGCGCGCCCCGGCCCCACCCCGGGCAGGGCCGCCCAGTCGTCCTCGGTGCGCCCCGCCAGGGTGAACCAGTCGGCCGGCAGGGCGGCTTCCACCCCGGGGGGCGCCCCCAGCGCCTCCAGCCAGCGAGGAAAGGGCGCCTCCCTGGCCGCCGCGAAGGTCGCCGCCAGTCGGTCGGCACGCACCTCGCCGATGCCATGGGCGCGGCGCAGCGCCGCCTCGTCCAGGGCCAGCCACTCCAGCAGCCCGGTGACCAGGCCGGCCGCCACCAGCGCCTCCCAGGTGCCCGGCCCGACGCCGGCGAGGTCCAGGGCCGCGGGCCCCGAGAGCCAGGCGAGCCGTGCCAGGAACTGTTCCTCGCACCCCGCTGCCGGGCGCAGGCAGCTCAGGGCGTGGTAGGCCTCGGGGTCCGGCACCGCCAACGCCCGGCGCTCGGGGGCGCGCCAGGCCACGCCCTCGAGGCGCGGGATGGTCAGTCCCGCCAGGGCGACGATCACCTGGTCGCCGGGACGGATGTCCTGCTCACGCCAGCTCGCCAGGGAGCCCACGGAGACCCGGCGCAGGGTGCGCCCGGCCAGTTCCAGCGGCACCAGGTGCAGCAGCGGGGTGATGCGCCCGGTGCGCCCGACCGGGAAGCTCACCGCACGCACCTCGGCCAGCGCCTCGCGGGGCGGATGCTTCCAGGCCACCGCCCAGGTCGGCGGCTCGGCCTCCCAGGCCGTGCCGGGCGGGCGCGAGGCCTGGCGCAGCACCACGCCGTCGGTGGCGAAGGGCAGCGGGGAGCGGAACCACGCCTGGCGCCGGCGCTTCGCCTCGGCGGGCCCCGTCACCGGATGGGTGTAGGCGGCGGTGTCGGCGAAGCCCAGCGCCGCCAGGCGGTGCAGGCGTGTCGCCATGTCCGCCGGGCCATCCGGCCAGTCCCAGACGAAGAGCCCGACCCGGGCCGCCTCGGCCTCACCCAGGCGCTCCCGGGCCAGCAGGCCGACGACCTCGGCACGCGCCCCGGCGTCGCCGGCCTCGACCTGCACATGGCCCTGGAGGCGTCGGTAGAGCTCACCCTGCAGCACGGCATCCAGGGGCTCGGGCAGGCGTTCCGGCACCGCCGGCAGCCGACGTACCCGGGCGGTCCACTCCTGGCCGGCCACGCCGTCGCCGCGGCTGATGGCCGCCACCAGCGCGCCGCGACGATAGACCAGGGTCACCGCCACCCCGTCCACCTTGGGCTGGACCCAGGCGTCGTGGCGACGCGCGAGCCAGCGCGCCACCGCCTCGGCGTCCGGCAGCTTGGCCAGTCCCGTCTGGGGGATCGGGTGGTGCGCCTGGTCCCCGGGATGGCCCGTCGGATGGCCCATGGAAGTGGGCGAGGCGGCCGCCTCGGGCACCCGCCCGGGAAAGCAGCGTCGCCAGGCGTCGAGGCGTGCGCGGGCCTGGTCGTAGACGTCGTCGCTGACCATGGACTCGCCGCGCCGGTAGTAGGCGTCGTCCCACTGGGCCAGGCGTTCGACCAGCGCCGCGACATCGCCGGTCGAGGGCACTCGGGGACAGGCGTCGGCGGCCCAGGTAACCGGGGCCAGCAACCAGAGGGTGAGCCAGAGCAGGGGCAGGAAGGAAGCAGTCGGCATGGGCAGTGCCCTGCGGCGTGGGCCTGTTCCCTACCATAGCAACGGGCCCCGCGCGGCGCTGCCGGCGGGGCCCGTCATTGCCTGTCAGCCAGGGCTTACACGACCTTCGCGATCAGAGACCGGCGGCCTGGCGCAGGGCGTGGGCGCGGTCGGTCTTCTCCCAGGGGAAGGCGGTGAAGGTCTCGGTGTGCTCCTGGCCCTGGGTATCAGTCCAGGTGTAGGAGGTCTCGAAGGGCTCGCGGCCGAAGTGGCCATAGGCCGAGGTCAGCCGGTACATCGGGTGCAGCAGGTCGAGCATGCGGGTGATGGCGTGGGGGCGCAGGTCGAAGTGCTCGCGCACCAGCGCGATGATCCGCGCATCGTCCACCCTGCCGGTGCCAAAGGTGTTGACCGAGACCGAGGTGGGCTCGGCCACGCCGATGGCGTAGGAGACCTGGATCTCGCACTTGTCGGCGAGGCCCGCGGCGACGATGTTCTTGGCCACGTAGCGCCCGGCATAGGCGGCGCTGCGATCGACCTTGGAGGGGTCCTTGCCGGAGAAGGCGCCACCGCCGTGGCGGGCCATGCCGCCGTAGGTGTCGACGATGATCTTGCGCCCGGTGAGGCCGCAGTCGCCCACCGGCCCGCCGATCACGAACTTGCCGGTGGGGTTGATGTGGTACTTGGTCTCGGCGGAGAGCCATTCGGCGGGGATCACCTGCTCGATGATCTCGCGCCTGACCATCTTGCGCAGCTCCTGCTGGTCGATGCCCGGGTCGTGCTGGGTGGAGAGCACGATGGCATCCACCGCGCAGGGGCGCCCCTCGGCGTCGTACTGGAAGGTGAGCTGGCTCTTGGCGTCCGGACGCAGCCAGGGCAGCAGGCCGTGCTTGCGCAGCTCCGCCTGGCGCTCCACCAGGCGGTGGGCGTAGTGGATCGGCGCCGGCATGAAGCTGTCGGTCTCGTTGGTGGCGTAGCCGAACATCAGCCCCTGGTCGCCGGCGCCCTGGTCCTCGGGCTTGGTGCGATCCACACCCTGGGCGATATCCACGCTCTGCTTGCCGATCAGGTTGAGCACGCCGCAGGTCTGGCCATCGAAGCCGACATCCGAGGAGGTGTAACCGATGCCGGTGATCACCTCGCGCACGATCGCCTCGAGGTCGACCCAGGCGGAGGTGGTGATCTCACCGGCGACGATCGCCACGCCGGTCTTGACCAGGGTCTCGCAGGCCACCCGTGCCTGCTTGTCGCGGGCGATGATGGCGTCGAGCACCGCGTCGGAGATCTGGTCGGCGATCTTGTCCGGGTGTCCCTCGGAGACGGATTCGGAGGTAAACAGGGAGTATTCGCTCATGGCGTCCTCGACCGTGATGGCACGGATATCACAACAAGTCACAAGAACAGGCCGCGGCGGGCCTCATATTGGGGCCAAGAGTCTACACGCTGGGCCTGCGCCCGGCATCCACGATTTGAAGCGCGCCGTCAAGTCGGCGACAATACGCCACCGACTTCGACCGCGCCGCGCCCGTCCCGCACGGCGCCCGATCCAGCCGAACCGCTCGCCCCGCCACCCCCTCGGCGAGGGCCGCACGCATATTGCCGCAGGCGAGGAGCTTTCAATGCCGTCCCGTTTCGAACTGGCCAATGCCATTCGCGCCCTCTCCATGGATGCCGTCCAGAAGGCCAAGTCAGGCCATCCCGGCGCGCCCATGGGCATGGCCGACATCGCCGAGGTGCTGTGGAACGACTACCTCAAGCACAACCCGGCCGACCCGAAGTGGCCCGACCGCGACCGCTTCGTGCTCTCCAACGGCCACGGCTCCATGCTGCTCTACTCGCTGCTGCACCTGACCGGCTACGACCTCGAGCTGGAGCAGCTGCGCAACTTCCGCCAGCTGCACTCCAAGACCCCGGGGCATCCCGAGCTCGGCTATACCCCGGGCATCGAGACCACCACCGGCCCGCTGGGCCAGGGCCTGGCCAATGCCGTGGGCATGGCGCTCGCCGAGAAGACCCTGGCGGCCCAGTTCAACCGCCCCGGCCACACCATCGTCGACCATCACACTTACTGCTTCCTGGGCGACGGCTGCCTGATGGAGGGGGTCTCCCACGAGGCCTGCTCCCTGGCCGGCACCCAGAAGCTCGGCAAGCTGATCGCCTTCTATGACGACAACGGCATCTCCATCGACGGCGAGGTCGAGGGCTGGTTCACCGACGACACCGCCAAGCGCTTCGAGGCCTACGGCTGGCACGTGGTGCCCAACGTCGACGGCCACAAGCCCGAGGAGATCCGCGCCGCCATCGAGACCGCCCGCAGCCAGGACGACAGGCCCAGCCTGATCATCTGCAAGACGGTGATCGGCTTCGGCGCCCCCAACAAGCAGGGCAAGGAGGAGTGCCACGGCGCGCCCCTGGGCGAGGACGAGGTCGCCGCCGCCCGCGAGCGACTGAACTGGCCCCACGCCCCCTTCCATGTGCCCGAGGCGATCTACCAGGGCTGGGACGCCACCGAGGCGGGCAAGACGCGCCAGGACGAGTGGCAGGCACGCCTCGAGCGCTATGCCGAGGCCCATCCGGACCTGGCGCGCGAGTTCCAGCGTCGCATGCAGGGCAAGCTGCCCCTGGAACTGCCCACCGAGGCGATGCTGCAGAAGGCCCAGGACGACGGCGAGAACCTCGCCTCGCGCAAGGCCTCGCTGAACTGTCTCAACACCCTGGGGCCGGAGCTGCCCGAGCTGCTCGGCGGCAGCGCCGACCTGGCGCCCTCCAACCTGACCTTCTGGGACGGCGCCCAGGCGATCACCCCCGAGACCCCGGGAGGCAACTACCTGCATTACGGGGTACGCGAGTTCGGCATGGGCGCGATCATGAACGGCATCGCGCTGCACGGCGGCTTCATCCCCTACGGCGCCACCTTCCTGATCTTCATGGAGTACATGCGCAATGCCGTGCGCATGGCCGCGCTGATGGGCCAGCAGGCCATCTACGTCTTCACCCATGACTCCATCGGCCTGGGCGAGGACGGCCCTACCCACCAGCCGGTCGAGCAGCTCACCTCCCTGCGCTCGACCCCCAACCTGCTGATCTGGCGCCCCTGCGATGCCGCCGAGACCGCCGCGGCCTGGAACGCGGCGCTGAAGCGCCAGTCGGGCCCCACCGCCCTGGTCCTCTCGCGCCAGGGCCTGCCGCACCAGGCCCGCACCAAGCAGCAGCTGGCCAACATCCAGCGCGGCGGCTATGTGCTCAAGGACTGCGAGGGCACGCCCGAGCTGATCCTGATCGCCACCGGCTCCGAGGTGGGCCTGGCCATGGACGCCGCCGCCGAGCTCACCCAGCAGGGCCGGGCCGTGCGCGTGGTCTCCATGCCCTCCACCTACCGCTTCAACGGCCAGGAGGCCGAGTACCGCGAGAGCGTACTGCCCAGGGCCGTGACCAAGCGCATCGCCATCGAGGCCGGCCACGCCGACTACTGGCACAAGTTCGTCGGCCTCGACGGGCGCATCATCGGCATGAAGAGCTACGGCGAGTCCGCCCCGGCGGGCGACCTGTTCAAGCACTTCGGGTTCACCGTGGAGAACGTGGTCAAGCAGGCCAACGAGCTGCTGGAGGGCTGAGGCGACGCGATCGCCATTGACGACGACGAGGGGCACGACCATCCGGTCGTGCCTTTTTTCGTTGCCCGGCCACCGCCTCAGGCGACGGTGACCTCCGACGACAGCGGCGGGGGCGGCCGAGGCTGGGTCGCGGCCGGGACAAGAATAGCGTGCTAACATGCTCGCCTTCCGCTGTCGCGACTCAGGAGGCGTCTCCATGCCCGCACTGCGCGGTTTCCTCTGGCTGATCGGCTTCCTGCTGCTCGGCGAGGTACTGATCACCCTCACCGGCCTGCCCGTCTCCGCCGGCGTCGTCGGCATGCTGCTGCTGACCGTCTGGCTGATTCTCCACGGCGGCGGCTTCGACGACATCGCCGCCGCGGCTAGACCGCTGATCGCCGTGCTGGCGCTGCTGATCATGCCCGGGGTGGTGGGGATCTTCTTCATGCTCGACGAGCTGGCCGGCCAGCTGACCGCGATCCTCGCCGCCCTGCTGCTGGGCACCCTGCTCAGCGTCTTCACCACCCTGTGGCTGCTGCGCCGCCTGGTGGGCGACGAGGGCCAGCGCGATGCCTGAGCTGCTCGATCACCTGATGGCCTCCCCGCTGGCCGCCGTGGCGCTGACCCTGGCCGCCTACTTCGCCGGCGAGCGATTGTTCCGCGCTGCTCGGGCCCCCGCCTGGTGCCCGCCGATCCTGGTCGCCGCGCTCCTGCTGGCGGGCGTGCTGGCGCTGCTCGCCATCGACTACGCCGACTACCGTCGCGGCGCCGGCTGGCTGATGCTGCTGCTGGGGCCCGCCACGGTGGCGCTGGGCCTGCCGCTCTACCAGCAGATGGGCCATGTCCGCGCCCTGTGGCGCCCGCTGCTCGCCTGCCTGCCCGTCGCCGCCGGCATGGCCGCGCTCTACGCGGTGGGCATCGCCTGGTTGCTGGGGGCGCCACCGGAGACCCTCGCCTCGCTGGCCCCCAAGTCGGTCACCGCCCCCATCGCCATCGCCATCACCGAACGCCTCGGCGGCTCGGTGCCACTGATGATGGGCGGCCTGCTGGTCACCGGGGTGGCGGCGATCGGTGCCGTGGGCCTCATGGCCCGCTGGCTCGACATCCGCGACGAGCGCCTGCTGGGCCTGGCGCTGGGCATCAACGGCCATGCACTGGGCACGGTGCGTGCCTTCGAGATCGGCCCCACCGCCGGTGCCTTCGCCTCGCTGGGCATGAGTCTCACCGGTATCCTCACCGCCCTGCTGCTGCCGCTGGCCTGGCGCCTGCCGGGACTCGTCGGCTGAAATGCGCTAGAATCGCCGGTTCTCGAGAGCCCCAGGAGAGACCCTCACCGCCATGGCCCATCGCATCGCCATCAACGGCTACGGCCGCATCGGCCAGTGCGTGCTGCGCGCCCTGTTCGAGGAGCAGCAGAAGGCCACCGCGGCGGGGCGTGCCGGCTCGGCGCTCGAGGTCGTGGCGATCAACGAGCTCTCGGACCTGGCCACCATCGCCTACCTGACCCGCTACGACACCACCCACGGGCGCTTCCCCGGCAGCGTGGAGAGCGGCGAGGGCCACCTGGTGATCGACGGGCAGCCGATCCGGGTGCTCAACGAGGCCGATCCCGACCGCCTGCCCTGGGCGGAGCTGGGCATCGACCTGGTGCTGGAGTGTTCCGGCAGCTTCCGGGACCGCGCCACCGCCGCGCGCCACCTGGCCGCCGGCGCCGGCCGCCTGCTGTTCTCCCAGCCCGCCGAGAACGACGTCGACGCCACCATCGTCAGCGGCATCAACGACCACGAGCTGGCCCCCGCCCAGCGCATCGTCTCGGCCGCCTCCTGCACCACCAACTGCCTGGTGCCGGTGCTCACCGTGCTGGACGAGGCGCTGGGCATCGAGCATGGCGTCACCACCACCATCCACTCGGCGATGAACGACCAGCCGGTGATCGACGCCTACCACCAGACCGACCTGCGCCTGACCCGCTCCGCCATGCACTCCATCGTGCCGGTGGACACCGGCCTGGCGCTGGGCATCAACCGCCTGATGCCGCACCTGGCCGGCCGCTTCGAGTGCCTGCACGTGCGCGTGCCCACCATCAACGTCTCGGCCATGGACCTGGCCATCACGGTGAGGCGCGACACCAGCGCCGCCGAGGTCAACGCCCTGCTCGCCGAGGCCAGCCGCGGGCGCCTGGCCGGACGGCTCGGCTACACCGAAGAGCCCATGGCCTCGGTCGACTTCAACCACGATCCGCGCTCCGGTATCGTGGACGCCACCCAGACCCGGGTGGCCGGCGGCCGCCTGCTCAAGCTGCTGTGCTGGTTCGACAACGAGTGGGGCTTCGCCAACCGCATGCTCGACGTCGCCCGGCGCCTGGCGGCCCTGCCGCCCGCTACCCCTTGAGCCTTCGCCGAAGAACTACCGCCCCAGGTTTCCAGATGAGGAACGCCCCCCGATGAACGTGCGCAAGATGACCGACCTCGACCTCAGCGGAAAGCGCGTGCTGATCCGCGAGGACCTCAACGTACCCGTCAAGCACGGCAAGGTCTCCAGCGACGCCCGCCTGCGCGCCGCCCTGCCCTCCATCCAGGCCGCCCTGGACGCCGGTGCCCGGGTGCTGCTGATGAGCCACCTGGGCCGCCCCACCGAGGGCGAGCCGGCCGGGGAGTTCTCCCTGGCGCCGGTGGCCGAGCACCTGGGCGAGCTGCTGGGCCGCCCGGTGCGCCTGGTCACCGCCTACCTGGAGGACGAGGTCGAGGTGGCCGACGGCGAGGTGGTGCTGCTGGAGAACGTGCGCTTCAACCCGGGCGAGAAGAAGGACGACGAGGCGCTGGCGAGGCGCTATGCGGCGCTCTGCGACGTCTACGTGATGGACGCCTTCGGCACCGCCCACCGCGCCCAGGCCTCCACCCACGGGGTGGCGCGCTTCGCCCCGCTGGCCTGCGCCGGTCCGCTGCTGGCCGCCGAGCTCGACGCCCTGGAGAAGGCGCTGGCCACCCCGGCTCGCCCCATGGCGGCCATCGTCGGCGGCTCCAAGGTCTCCACCAAGCTGGAGGTGCTCAACGCCCTCTCCGAACGCTGCGACCAGCTGATCGTCGGCGGTGGCATCGCCAATACCTTCATCGCCGCGGCGGGCCACAACGTCGGCAAGTCGCTGCACGAGGCCGACCTGATCGACCAGGCCAAGGCCCTGATGGCCAGGGTCGAGATCCCGCTGCCCAGCGACGTGGTGGTAGCCACCGAGTTCTCCGAGTCCGCCGAGGCGGTGGTCAAGCCGGTGGACCAGGTGGCGGACAACGAGATGATCCTCGACATCGGCCCCGAGAGCGCCGCGCGCCTGGCCGCCCTGCTCAAGGACGCCGGCACCATCCTGTGGAACGGCCCGGTGGGCGTGTTCGAGATCGACCAGTTCGGCCGCGGCACCGAGGTGATCGCGAAGGCCATCGCCGAGAGCCCGGCCTTCTCCATCGCCGGCGGCGGCGACACCCTGGCCGCCATCGACAAGTATGGCATCGCCGAGCGGGTCTCCTACATCTCCACCGGCGGCGGCGCCTTCCTCGAGTACGTCGAGGGCAAGACCCTGCCGGCGGTGGCCGCCCTGGAGGCCGCCGCGGCCCGGGGCTGATAGACTGGCTCCACTTCAGGACCCCCTTTTGCCACGCGGCGGCGCCCGACGGGACCGCCGCCATCACGACAGACAGGTGACACCATGGCACTGATCAGCATGCGCCAGCTGCTGGACCACGCCGCCGAGCACGGTTACGGCGTGCCGGCCTTCAACGTCAACAACCTCGAGCAGATGCGCGCCATCATGGAGGCCGCCGACCGCACCGACTCCCCGGTGATCGTCCAGGCCTCCGCCGGCGCGCGCAAGTACGCCGGCGCCCCCTTCCTGCGCCACCTGATCCTGGCCGCGGTGGAGGAGTTCCCGCATATCCCGGTGGTGATGCACCAGGACCACGGCACCAGCCCTGCGGTGTGCCAGCGCTCCATCCAGCTGGGCTTCTCCTCGGTGATGATGGACGGCTCCCTGGGCGAGGACGGCAAGACCCCGACCAGCTACGACTACAACGTCGACGTCACCCGCCGCACCGTGGAGATGGCCCACGCCTGCGGCGTCTCCGTGGAGGGTGAGCTGGGCTGCCTGGGCAGCCTGGAGACCGGCATGGCCGGCGAGGAGGACGGCATCGGCGCCGAGGGCAAGCTCGACATGGAGCAGCTGCTCACCGACCCCGAGGAGGCCGCCGACTTCGTCAAGGCCACCGGGGTGGATGCCCTGGCCATCGCCATCGGCACCAGCCACGGCGCCTACAAGTTCACCCGGCCGCCCACCGGCGACACCCTCTCCATCCAGCGCATCAAGGAGATCCACGCCCGCATCCCCGACACCCACCTGGTGATGCACGGCTCCTCCTCGGTGCCCCAGGAGTGGCTCGAGGTGATCAACGCCCACGGCGGCGAGATCCCCGAGACCTACGGCGTGCCGGTCGAGGAGATCATCGAGGGCATCAAGCACGGCGTGCGCAAGGTCAACATCGACACCGACCTGCGCCTGGCCTCCACCGGTGCGGTGCGTCGCTTCCTGGCCGAGAACCCCAGCGAGTTCGACCCGCGCAAGTTCCTCAAGGAGACCGTCTCCGCCATGCGCGAGCTGTGCATCGCCCGCTACGAGGCCTTCGGCACCGCCGGCAACGCCTCGAAGATCAAGCCGATCAACCTGGAGGCGATGTTCGAGCGCTACGCCAGCGGCGAGCTCGACCCCAAGGTGCGCTGAGGCGCACGCCGCACGACCGACGGGCGACCCTTTGGGTCGCCCGTTGCGGTTGGCGACCCCGGCAGCCCCCAACTTTAGAAACAGTGTTCACAAAGTCCGCCATCTCGGCTTACACTAAGGGAGAACGTCGACATACCCTTGGCCACACCCGCGAGGACTGGTGATGCCACGCTCCCTCTGCCTGCTCTTCGACTGCGACGGTACCCTGGTCGACAGCGAGCCGCTGCTCGCCGACGAGATGGCCACCGCGCTCAACGCCGTGGGCCTGCCCTTCCAGGCCAGCGACTACATCGGCGAGTTTCGCGGGGCCCGCTTCCGACGCATCGTGGCCGAGCTGGAGAGCCGCCACGGCCGGGTGGACCCCGAGGCCCTGGGGCCGCTGGAGAGCACCATGCGCGCCAACCTCAACCGGCGCCTGGCCACCGAGCTCACCCCCATCGAGGGCGCCACCGAGGCACTCGCGGCGCTCTCCGACTACCCCATGGGCGTGGTCTCCAACGGGCCCGAGAACAAGATCCGCACCTCCCTCGAGGCGACCGGCCTCGAGACCCTGTTCGGTGATCACCTGTTCAGCGCCTACACCGCCAACTGCTGGAAGCCCGATCCCTGCCTCTACGCCCATGCGGCACACGAGATGGGCTACCCTCCGGCGCGCTGCCTGGCCATCGAGGATTCGGTGGTGGGCGTGCGGGCCGCGCTGGCCGCCGGCATGACGGTGGTACACCTCAACCGCTACCCGGACGTCGAGCAGACCCCGGAAGGCGCGATCATGATCACCAGCATGTTCCAACTGCCCACTGTGGTCGCCCGCCTGGCCCGGGAGCTCGCTCCCCGCGTCATCGCCCGCTGAGCGGGCCCGGCGAGCCCACCCGCCGAGCCCTGTCGAGTCATCATGCAGCCGGCGGCCACAGCCGCTATCATCCCGGCCATGTTCCTCCACCACTCCGGGAGTCCTCTCCATGCCATCCCTCCAGGACCAGCTGCGCGGCCTCGTCTACTCCACCGAGCACGGCGAGACCTGTCCCGACTGTCGCCAGCCCATCGCCGAGTGCCGCTGCGCCGAGCAGGCGGAGCAGGCCCGCCTGGCCGAGCTCGACGGCATCGTGCGCCTCCGCCGGGAGACCAGCGGCCGCAAGGGCAAGGGGGTGACCACCATCGGCGGCGTGCCGCTGCCCGAGGCCGAGCTCAAGGCCCTGGCCAAGGCCCTCAAGAAGCGTTGCGGCACCGGCGGCGCGGTCAAGGAAGGCGTGATCGAGATCCAGGGCGACCAGCGCGAGGTCCTCAAGGCGGAGCTGGAGGCGCGCGGCTACACGGTCAGGCTGGCCGGCGGCTGAGGTCGGGTGCCAGCCGCTCGGCCAGGGCGGCGAGGGAGGCCTCCAGCGGCGCCGCCACCTTCAGCGCGTAGAGGTCGTCGGCCCGCGTGCGCCCCAGATTGAGGCAGGCGATGGGCTTGCCGTCGCGGGCCGCGGCGCGGGCGAAGCGGAAGCCGGAATAGACCATCAGCGACGAGCCCACCACCAGCAGGGCGTCGCTGGCCTCGAGCAGGGCGAAGGCCCGCGCCACCTCGTCGCTCGGCACGCTGTCGCCGAAGAACACCACGTCGGGCTTCCAGATGCCGTCGCCGCAGCGCGAGCAGGCCGGCACCCGGAAGCCCGAGAAGTCCGCCTCCAGGTCGGCATCGCCATCCGGAGCCGCCCCCGCCTCCTGCCTCGCCCAGCGCGGATTGAGCGCCTCCAGCTCGGCGTGCAGCGCATGGCGCATGCGACGGGCGCCGCAGCCCATGCAGCGCACCCGGTCGGCGCGGCCATGGAGGTCGATCACCCGGCGCGAGCCGGCGCGCTGGTGCAGGCCGTCGACGTTCTGGGTGATCACCCCGCGTACCACGCCCTGTGCCTCCAGCCGCGCCAGGGCCCGGTGGGCGGCGCTGGGGCGCGCCTCGCCCAGGGTACGGAACCCCACCAGGGCGCGCGCCCAGTAGCGCTGCCGGGCGGCGTGGCTGCCCATGAACTGGCGGTGCTGCATGGGCGGCGAGCGCTTCCACTCGCCGGCGGCGTCCCGATAGTCGGGGATCCCGCTGGCGGTGCTGATCCCCGCGCCGCTGAGCACCGCCAGCCGCGGGTGACGCTCGATGAAGGCGACCAGCGCCTCCAGGCTCGCCGGGTCGAGGGGGGTAAGGGAAGTTGCCGTCGCTGCCGTCATCCTGCTGCCTCGCTGCCTGCGCCGAACAGAGCATGGCCCCCGGGGGGCGGGGTTGTCTAGAATGGGGCGACCTCCGCCGCACCCTGCGCATGGGCAAGGAACCCCGATGGCCTGGCTGGAATACCTGCTCCCCCTGATCTTCCTGTTTCCGCTCGCCGCCATGGGGGTGATCGTGGTGGCGCTGCGCAACCTGCATGACGCCCGGGTGCGCTCGCCCTTCGACGCCCGGCCGCTGCGCGAGCCCGGCCAGCACCTGCGCGACCGCCTCGACGACGCCTTCGCCGGCCTCTACCTCAACGGCGCCCTCGGCCCCCTGGTCACCCTGGTGCCGCTGGTCTACGGCATGGGGCGCATGATCGTCTCCCATGAGCAGCACTGGGTGGAGTGGGCCCTCTACGGCGCGCTGAGCACCCTGCTGGTGCTGGGCTACAGCTTCCGGCTGATGCGCGACTTCCAGCGCATCCGGCGCCTCAAGCTGGGGCTCGCCTGCGAACTGGCGGTGGGCCAGGAGCTCGAGCGCCTGGTGCGCCCCGAGGCCCACCCCTTCTATGTCTTCCACGACATCCCCGCGGGCGGCACCCGCATCGACCATGTGGTGGTGACCCCCTGCGGGGTCTTCGTGGTGGAGACCCGCGCCCGCACCCGCCCCTTCGCCCCCTCCGGCGAGGAGCTCGACCGGCTGGTGGTGGAGAAGGCGCGGCTGCGCTTCCCGGGCTGGAGCGAACGCAAGCCGCTGGCCAAGACCCGCGAGCTGGCGCGCTGGATGGCCGACTGGCTCGCCGAGCGCACCGGTCACGCGGTGCCGGTGATGGGCGTACTGACCCTGCCCGGCTGGCGGGTGGAGGCCGACGACGGCCCCGACGACCTGCTGGTGGACAGCGGCGACGACCTGGCCGGCCGCCTCGCCACGCTCTGCCCCGGCGAGTTCGACGCCGCCGCCCACGACGCCGTCATCGCCACCCTGATGGCGCACACCGGCGCCAGCCGCGCGCCCGGCGCCTAGCCAAGGCCCCCTCAGTCGCCGCGCAGGCGCCCGCCCATCTCCTGGGCCAGGTCCACGGCGTAGTGGTCGGTCATGCCGCCGATGAAGTCGAGCATGCGCCGGTAGCTGTCGTAGAGGCCCCAGGAGGGACGCGGGGTGTTCTCGCCGATCAGCGCCAGCACCCGCTGGTGCTTGAAGGTGGAGCGCCCGGTGTGGTGAAGCTCGTGGGCCGCGCCGATGAAGGCCTCCAGCAGGATCCCCAGCGTCGTATAGGCGCCGATCTCCAGCTTGGCCTTGCGCTCGTTCTGGAAGATCCGCTCCCGGGCCAGCTGCTTGGCCGCCTTCACCCCCCAGTCCAGGTCCGGATG
Source organism: Halomonas shengliensis (assembly GCF_900104135.1). Lineage (GTDB taxonomy): Bacteria > Pseudomonadota > Gammaproteobacteria > Pseudomonadales > Halomonadaceae > Halomonas > Halomonas shengliensis. The sequence goes on from NZ_FNIV01000007.1 coordinate 36,649, forward strand.
ACAGAGCTCGAGCAGGTCCTGGCGCAGCCGCCCGGCGAGCAGCTCCGCCTCGTGCTGCACGAACACCGCGCCGACGTCGCTGACCGCCCGCTCCATGGCCGCCCCGCGCAGGGCGGCGATGCGCCGCCGCTGGGAGACCCCCTGGCGCTGCATGGCGGCATAGTCGTGGGGCTCGCCGCCGGCGATCTGGATCAGGATATCGGCGACCTCGTCGAAGCGCAGGATGCCCATCTCCAGGCCATCCTCCAGGTCGAGCAGCGCGTAGCAGATGTCATCGGCGGCCTCCACCAGCCAGGCCAGGGGGTGGCGACACCAGCGCCCCTCCCCGCCGGCGGGCAGCCCCAGGCGCTCGGCCACCTCCACCAGCAGGTGGCGCTCGCTCTGGTAGCAGCCGAACTTGCCCATGGCCCCGCCGTGTTCCACCGTCCAGGGGTACTTGAGCAGGGTGCCCAGCGTCGCCGTGGTCAGGCGCATGCCGCCGCGGAACTGGTTGTACTCGATCTGGGTGATCACCCGGAAACCCTGGGCGTTGCCCTCATAGGTGAGCAGGTCCTCGCGCTCCAGCGGCGAGAGCCCCTCGAGCAGGCCGCTGCCGTCGGCCTCGGCGCGCTTGAACCAGTCGCGGATGGCGTACTCCCCGGCATGCCCGAAGGGCGGGTTGCCGATGTCGTGACCCAGGCAGGCGGCCTGGACGATCACCCCCAGGTCGGCGGGGGTGATCCAGCCGGGCAGGCGGCCGCTCAGCCGCTCGCCGACGATCATGCCCAGCGAGCGCCCCACGCAGCCCACCTCCAGGGAGTGGGTCAGGCGGGTATGGATATGGTCGTTGTCGGTCAGCGGGTGGACCTGGGTCTTGCGCCCCAGGCGCCGGAAGGAACCGGCGAAGACGATACGGTCATGATCCTTGTGGAAGGGGCTGCGGCCGATCTCTCCGCGGCCATCGGCGGGGCGCGCGCCGCGCCGGTCGTGCAGGCGGCTTGGATCCAGCAGCCGCTCCCAGCTCATCTGCGTCATGGGCGTCTCTCCTTGAGGCGCCCATTCTGGCAGCCCCCGGCGCCGGCGCCCAGCCCCTACTCCCCCTCGGCCAGCGCCGGCAACAGGACCTTGAGCTTGCGGGTGAGGGTGTTGCGCCCCCAGCCCAGCAGCTCGGCAGCCTCGCCCTTGCGGCCGCCGGTGTGACGCAGGGCGGTCTCGATCAGGATGCGCTCGAAGTCGGGCACGGCCTCCTCCAGCAGGTGGGTGTGGCCGGCGGCCAGGGCGCGGTCGGCCCAGTCGCGGAAGGCCACCCGCCAGTCGCCGCCGGCACCGGTCGTCTCGTCGCCCTCGCCGCGCAGCTCCGGCGGCAGGTCCTCCACCAGGATCTCGCGACCCGAGGCCATCACCGTCAGCCAGCGGCAGGCGTTCTCCAGCTGGCGCACGTTGCCGGGCCAGGGCAGCCGGGTGAGGTGGCGCTCGGCCTCGGGGGTGAGCACCTTGACGTCGGTGGCCAGCTCCTTGGCCGCCTCGGCAAGGAAGTGGTTGGCCAGCCGTGGGATGTCCTCGCGCCGCTCGGCGAGCCTGGGCAGGTGCACGCGGATGACGTTGAGGCGGTGGAAGAGGTCCTCGCGGAAGCGGCCATCCTCCACCAGGCGCTCCAGGTCCTGGTGGGTGGCGGCGATGATGCGCACGTCCACCCTCACCGGGGTGTGGCCGCCGACACGGTAGAACTCGCCGTCGGCCAGCACCCGCAGCAGCCGGGTCTGGGTCTCCGCCGGCATGTCGCCGATCTCGTCCAGGAACAGGGTGCCGCCGTTGGCCTGCTCGAAGCGTCCCTGGCGCTGGGCGGTGGCCCCGGTGAAGGCGCCCTTCTCGTGACCGAACAGCTCCGACTCGATCAAGTCCTTGGGGATCGCCGCCATGTTGAGGGCGATGAACGGCTTGCCGGTGCGCGGGCTGTGCTGATGCAGGGCGCGGGCCACCCGCTCCTTGCCGGTGCCGGATTCGCCGTTGATCAGCACCGTGATATGCGAGTGCGAGAGCCGGCCGATGGCCCGGAACACCTCCTGCATCGCCGGTGCCTCGCCGATGATCTCGGCGTCCAGCCCCTCGGGCACGCTGACCGGCCGCCGGCGCTCCCGGGCATGCGCCACGGCACGGCGCACCAGGGCCAGCGCCTCGTCGACATCGAAGGGCTTGGGCAGGTACTCGAAGGCACCGCCCTGGTAGGAGGCCACGGCGCTGTCGAGGTCGGAGTGGGCGGTCATCACGATCACCGGCAGCTCGGGATGGGCCTCACGCACCCGAGCCATCAGGTCGAGGCCATCGATGCCGGGCATGCGGATATCGGTGACCAGCACGTCGGGCGGGTCGGCCAGCAGGCGCTCGAGGGCGGTATCGGCACGCTCGATGCACTCCACCTCGAGGTCGGGCTGGGCCAGGGCGCGCTCCAGCACCCAGCGGATGGCGCGGTCGTCATCGACGACCGCCACGCGTGCAACGTCAGTCATGGCGCGTCTCCAGAGGAATCAGCAGGCGGAATTCGGTATGGCCCGGCACGGAATCGCATTCGATCAGGCCCTGGTGCTGATGCAGAATGCCCTGGGCGATGGAGAGCCCCAGGCCGCTGCCGTCGGCGCGCCCCGAGACCATGGGGTAGAAGAGCGTCTCCTTGAGGGCCTCGGGGATGCCGGGGCCGTTGTCGAGGAGCGCCACCTCGGCCACCAGGCGGTGGCGCTCGGCGCCCAGGGTGAACTGGCGCCGCGCCCGGGTGCGCAGCACCAGGTGCGGTGCGGGCGTGCCCGCCTCGTGCATCGCCTCCACGGCGTTGCGCGCCACGTTGAGCACCGCCTGGATCAGCTGCGCCTCGTCACCGGCGAGGTCCGGCAGGCTGGGATCGTAGTCGCGCTCGATGTTTACCGTGGGATGCTCGGCGAGCAGCAGGCTGCGCACCCGCTCCAGCACCTTGTGGATATTGACCGGCTCATGGCGCGCCACCCGGTTGGGACCCAGCATGGAGTCCACCAGGTCGCGCAGCCGATCCACCTCCTCGATGATGATGCGGGTGAACTCGCGGTGGGCCGGGTTCTCCAGGTCGCGCTCCAGCAGCTGGGCCGCGCCACGGATGCCGCCCAGCGGGTTCTTGACCTCATGGGCGAGGCCGCGGGTCAGCACCTTGACGGTCTCCTGGCGGGTCAGCAGCGCCTCCTCCCGGGAGATGCGGATCAGGCGGTCGCGGGGCTCCACCTCCAGCAGCAACTCGTCCCGGGAGAGCGGCGTCACGGTGTAGTCCACGGTCAGCGGCTCGCCGCCCAACATCGCCAGGCGCGCCTCGCGGCGGGTGAAGGGGTGGAAGGCGTCACGCGCCTTGCTCAGCACGCCGGCCAGGCCGTCGGCCTGCTCCATCAGCGAGCAGAGCGCCACCCCCTCCACGCGGCTCAGGCTCAGCGAGAGCAGCGCCTCGGCGGCGGGGTTCATCCACACCACCCTGAGCTCGCCGTCCAGCAGCAGCACGGCGGTGGTGAGGTGTTCCATCAGGCGTTGATGCATCGCAGCGGCCATGTCGTTTCCGGGAGTCGTCGTTCTGAGGGGAGTAGTGCAAGAAGCGGGCCAGGCGTGCAGGCCCCATGATGGCGCGCCCGGCATCCCCAGGCGGCGGCATATGCGCACCAAAGTAGTGCATTGCGCGGCACCCTGCACTCTTCAGCGCTGCAGGGCGAGGCGACTCAGGGGGAGGTATCGGCGTCCGCTTCGGCCGCGGCACCTCGGCGCGAGGGCTCCGCCTCGGGCAGGCGACGCGCCGGGGCCTCCAGGCCTCGTCGCGGCGAATAGGCCTCGTCCGCCTCGGGCGGTTGGGCCGGCGGCAGGACGGGAGGATGCGGGCGATGCTCGCCGGGCGGCGGGTGGCAGGGCCTCGGACTGCCGTCCGGGCACCACGGCCAGGGTGCCCGGCGAGGGGGGAGCTAACCGGCGGGCTGGCGGTTGACGTTGGCCCGCAGCACATAGATGGTCACCGGCGCGGTGCGATGGCGCACCTCGCCGCCGGCATCCAGCAGCTCGGCCTGCAGCACGTGCTCGCCGGGGTTCATGTTGGGCACCATGAAGGCGCTGGTATGCATCGCCGACTGGCTGACCTGGCCATCCACTAGCAGCCGCACGCGGTGGTCCTCGCGCAGCCCCGGCTCGATGCCGAGATCCACGGTGATGTTGCCGGCCGCCCCTACCGGGAAGGCCTGCTCGTGGGTGGGTGAGACGATGCGGAAGCTGTCGTAGGGCATGAACGGCTGACCAGGGGAGGCCGGGGCTGCCGCGGCCCCCTCGACGCGGGGAACGGCCGGGCCGCTGCGCACCTCGCCGGTGGAGGGCACCACGGTGACCGGGGCCAGCTCCACCTGCTCGCCACCGCGGTCCGGGTTATCGGTGAACACCACGTTGCCCTGGGCGTCGGTGGTGCGGTAGATGGTCTGTGCCTGGGCCACCAGGCTCACGCCCATGCCCACCACCAGCGTCAGCACTGCCTTGTTCATGGAGAATCCCCTGCGTATCGGCTCGTCACCGGAATGGATCGACGTCGTCCTGTCGGGCTCATGCCTTGGATAGTGTAGAGAAGAAAGGGGTTCCGCCGGTAGCGGAACCCCTTTCGATTCATCTGGCACCGGCGCCCCGCGGGGCGCTCGGCATCAGCAGCTGTAGTACATGTCGAACTCGATGGGATGGGTGGTCATGCGGATGCGCTCCACATCCTCCATCTTGAGCTCGATGTAGGCATCGATCATGTCATCGGTGAAGACGCCACCCTCGGTCAGGAAGGCACGGTCGGCGTCCAGCGCCTCCAGGGCCTGGTCGAGGCTGTGGGCCACGGTGGGCACCTTCTTGCCCTCTTCCGGCGGCAGGTCATAGAGGTTCTTGTCCATGGCGTCGCCGGGGTGGATCTTGTTCTTGATGCCGTCGATGCCGGCCATCAGCATCGCCGCGAAGCACAGGTAGGGGTTCGCGGTGGGATCCGGGAAGCGCAGCTCCACGCGCTTGCCCTTGGGGCTCGCGGTGTAAGGGATGCGGATGGAGGCGGAGCGGTTGCGGGCGCTGTAGGCCAGCATCACCGGCGCCTCGAAGCCCGGCACCAGGCGCTTGTAGGAGTTGGTGGAGGCGTTGGCGAAGGCGTTCAGGGCACGCGCGTGCTTGATGATGCCGCCAATGTAGTAGAGCGCCATCTCGGAGAGGCCGGCGTACTCGTCACCCGCGAACTGGTTGACGCCCTCCTTCCAGAAGGACTGGTGCACGTGCATGCCGCTGCCGTTGTCGCCGACCAGCGGCTTGGGCATGAAGGTGGCGGTCTTGCCATAGGCGTGGGCCACGTTGTGGATCACGTACTTCATCTCCTGCACCTCGTCGGCCTTCTTGACCAGGGTGTTGAACTTGACCCCGATCTCGTTCTGGCCGGCGTTGGAGACCTCGTGGTGGTGCACCTCGACGCTCTGGCCGATCGCCTCCAGGGTGTTGCACATGGCGCCACGGATGTCGTGGAAGCTGTCCACCGGCGGCACCGGGAAGTAGCCGCCCTTGACCCGCGGACGGTGCCCCAGGTTGCCCCCCTCGACCTGGCGATCGGTGGCCCAGGCGCCCTCCTCGGAGGTGATCTTGTACATGGCGCCTTCGATGTCGGCCTTCCAGTGCACCTCGTCGAAGATGAAGAACTCGGGCTCCGGGCCGAAGAAGGCGGTGTCGCCCAGGCCGGTAGACTGCAGGTAGGCCTCGGCACGCTTGGCGATGGAGCGCGGGTCGCGGTCGTAGCCCTGCATGGTGGCCGGCTCGATGATGTCGCAGCGCAGCACCAGGGTGGCGTCCTCGGTGAAGGGATCGAGGTAGGCGGTGCCGTCCTCGGGGCGCAGGATCATGTCGGACTCGTTGATGCCCTTCCAGCCGGAGATGGAAGAGCCGTCGAACATCTGGCCGTTCTCGAAGAACTCCTCGTCCACCTCACGGGCGGGAATGGTGACGTGCTGCTCCTTGCCGACGGTGTCGGTGAAGCGCAGGTCCACCCACTTGATGTCGTGTTCTTCGATCAGGGCGAGGGTCTTGGCAGACATGATGTCCTCCGATTGAGCATGGCTCGATGGTTAGGGTGAAGCGTCGATCGCGAAGCAGGAACCTCTGCGATCTTTTGTAGCACGCCGCGGGGTTGCTGCCCACGACCGCCCGGCCTCGCCGAGCGCTGTCCATAACAATGCACGCGGCGTGCCAACCCTGCACCCATCGGCATCATCATTGCCACAAGCGCATGAAAAACATCGGCTTTTGCCGCCGACATCCGCTGCACCCCGATGACGCACCCGCCCTGGAAGAACGCTTGCACCGCCACACTGCACCCTGAAGGTGCAGGTGATCACCCTGATGCACCATGATCGATCGCATGCCGCCGCGAAATGGGTCTTTGATACATCCCTTAACCAGGAGCTACACTTATTTACATGAAACCCCGCCGGCAGCGACCCTCCTGGCCGCCATCCGGAGCCTACCGCGCCTGGCCTCGGAGCTCGCATGCCCCCTACCCTCGCCACCCTGATCCTCGACGCTCGACGCGCCGGACCGCGGCTGCCGCGGGAGCTCGCCGTGGTGGCGCCGCTTGCCGACGACCAGGAGCTGGAACTGGTGGTGCTCGACGACACCGGTGACCGCCGTGTCGCCGGCATCGCCCGGCGCTACCGGGCGCGCCACCTGCCGCTCTCCGCGGCATGCCTGGGCGAGCGCCTGAGCCTCGCCATCCCGCGCACCGCCGGCGAGGTGCTGGTGTTTCCGGTGCTCGGCTGCGTGACTGCCGCCCCGGCACTGCGGCGGCTGGCCCGCCGGGTCGCCGCCGGCGAGTTCGACGCGGTGAGCCTGACCGATGCCCGCCCGCGGCTGGTCGACCGACTGCTCGGCCGCCGCCGGATCGACGGCGAGGTCGGCGTCTGCGTGACACGCGAGTGGTACGAGCGCATCGGCGGCTGCGACCCGCGCCTCGACCACGGCGCCCTGACCGACCTGCTGACCCGCCTGCGCCACTGCGGCGCCCACATCGTCCCCGCCCAAACCATTGAAAAGGCGTGATACGGCGGCACGGAACGCAAAGTTCACGAGACAACGCTGGTAGGGGCCGCGCCTCACCCCCTATAATGCGTCCCCGTTTTTTCCCAGCAGGATCCCGTCGTGATCGAGAATCTTCGCAACATCGCCATCATCGCTCACGTCGACCACGGCAAGACCACCCTGGTCGACAAACTCCTCCAGCAGTCCGGCACCCTGGACCGCAAGGCCGAGGGGCAGGAGCGCATCATGGACTCCAACGACCAGGAGAAGGAGCGCGGCATCACCATCCTGGCCAAGAACACGGCGATCCGCTGGCAGGCCCCCGATGGCCAGGACTACCACATCAACATCGTCGACACCCCCGGACACGCCGACTTCGGCGGCGAGGTGGAGCGCGTGATGTCGATGGTCGACTCGGTGCTGCTGCTGGTGGACGCCGTCGACGGCCCCATGCCGCAGACCCGCTTCGTCACCCAGAAGGCCTTCGACCAGGGCCTCAAGCCGATCGTGGTGGTCAACAAGATCGACCGCCCCGGCGCCCGCCCCGACTGGGTCATCGACCAGATCTTCGACCTCTTCGATAACCTCGGCGCCTCCGACGAGCAGCTCGACTTCCCGATCATCTACTGCTCGGCGCTCAACGGCATCGCCGGCCCCGACCCCGACGAGCTGGCCGAGGACATGACGCCGATGTTCCAGTCCATCGTCGACATCGTCGAGCCGCCCAAGGTCGAGATCGACGGCCCCTTCCAGATGCAGATCTCGGCGCTGGACTACTCCAGCTACGTGGGTGTCATCGGCCTGGGCCGCATCACCCGCGGCTCGGTGAAGCCCAACCAGCAGGTCGTGGTGGTCAGCAAGGAAGGCAAGGAGCGCAAGGGCAAGGTCGGCCAGGTGATGACCCACCTCGGCCTCGAGCGCGTGCAGACCGACGAGGCCACCGCCGGCGACATCGTCTGCATCACCGGCATCGACGCCCTGGCGATCTCCGACACCCTGTGCGACCCGGCCGCCGTCGAGGCGCTGCCGCCGCTCTCCGTGGACGAGCCCACCGTCTCCATGACCTTCCAGGTCAACGACTCGCCCTTCGCCGGCAAGGACGGCAAGTTCGTCACCAGCCGCAACATCAAGGACCGCCTCGACCAGGAGCTGATCCACAACGTGGCGCTGCGCGTCGAGCAGGGCGACAGCCCCGAGAAGTTCATCGTCTCCGGGCGCGGCGAGCTGCACCTCTCGGTGCTGATCGAGACCATGCGCCGCGAGGGCTTCGAGCTCGCCGTGGGTCGCCCGGAGGTGATCATCCGCGAGATCGACGGCGAGAAGCAGGAGCCCTACGAGGAAGTCATCATCGACTGCGAGGAGCAGCACCAGGGCGCCATCATGGAGGAGCTCGGCTACCGCAAGGGTGAGCTCAAGAACATGAACCCCGACGGCAAGGGCCGGGTGCGCCTGGACTTCATCATTCCCGCGCGCGGGCTGATCGGCTTCCGCGGCCAGTTCATGACCCTCACCTCCGGCACCGGCATCCTCACCAGCCGCTTCGACCACTACGGCCCGCTCAAGCCCGATGCCGCCATCGAGCGTCGCAACGGCGTGTTGGTCTCCATGGTCTCCGGCAAGGCGCTGGCCTATGCCCTCTACGCCCTGCAGGAGCGCGGCAAGCTGATCATCGACCACGGCACCGAGGTCTATGAAGGCATGCTGGTGGGCATCAACAACCGCGCCAACGACATGGTGGTCAACCCCACCAAGGGCAAGAAGCTCGACAACATGCGCGCCTCGGGCAACGACGAGAACATCGTGCTGACCCCGCCGGTGAAGTTCACCCTGGAGCAGGCCATCGAGTTCCTCGACGACGACGAGCTGGTGGAGATCACCCCCAACCACATCCGCCTGCGCAAGAAGTTCCTCACCGAGAACGAGCGCAAGCGCGCCGGCAAGAAATAAGCCCCGCGCCCGCAGCAAGGCCCGCCGATCGGCGGGCCTTTTGCATTCCGGCTGTTTCATTCCGACTGTTTCATTCCGACTGTTCCAATGCTGAATGGCGCGCCTTTCGCGTCGGCGCCGCCACCCTCTATGCTGGAGCCATGCCCTGGCAGACATGCCCATCCAGAGGAGGAGAGACCCGATGCACAAGCACGTGGAGTGGGACGACCCCGGCGCGGACAGCGTGATGCGCCACTTCCAGCAGGACCCCGGCGGCTACTCGGACCCCGGCCCCGGCGACATCCTTTCGGCCCGCCACCAGGGCGCCGTGGTGCGGGTGAAGGTGGAGGCCTACGTCGACGGCACCAGCATCGGCGAGGTGGCGGCGATCATCTCGGTGGACAACGGCCGGCGGCTCAAGTCCCACGGCAAGCTGGCCCTCGGCGACACCGTGCGCCTGCCCGACGAGTGCCGGGCGCTGGAGCCGACCCTCGGCGACCCCGAGGAGCGGCCCGAGGATGACTAGTCGATAGCCGCATCTTCGGCGACGTTAACGCGTCGTAAACGCCCCGCCACTGGCTCCCGGCGTCGTTTTGCCGCAAAGTGGCGGGCTGGGCCCACAAGGCCAACGAACTCGAGTCGCGGGAGCATCGATGAGCACGCATAACGTCTGGACCCACAAGGGCACCTTCCTGCTGGCCGCGGTCGGCTCGGCGGTGGGGCTCGGGAACCTGTGGCGCTTCCCCTACCTGGCCGGCGAGAACGGCGGCGGCGCCTTCCTGCTGATCTACGCCCTGACCATCTTCGCCGTGGGCATCCCCATCCTGATCGCCGAGATCATGCTCGGCCGCAACAGCCGGCGCAGCCCCATCATGGGCATGCGCTTTTTGACCCGCACCCACCACACCTCGCGCAGCTGGGAGAGCATCGGCTGGCTGGGTGCCGTCTCCGCCTTCCTGATCCTCAGCTTCTACTCGGTGATCGCCGGCTGGGCGATCCACTACACCTGGCAGATGCTCACCGGCGCCCTGGCCGGGGCCGATGCCGAGACCATCGCCGCCGGCTTCGACGCCCTGCTCGCCTCCCCGGCCCTGCTCACCCTCTACCACACCCTGTTCATCATCGCCTCGGGACTGATCGTGGGGCTCGGCATCCATGGCGGCATCGAGCGCGGCCTGCGGGTGATCATGCCGGCGCTGTTCGTTATCCTGCTGGTGGTGCTGGGCTACGGGGCGGTCAACGGCGACTTCGCCGCCGCCGCCGGCTTCCTGTTCACCTTCAACATCGCCGACCTGAGCCTCGAGGGCTGGCTGGAGGCCATGGGGCAGTCGTTCTTCACCCTGAGCCTCGGCATGGGCGCCATCATGGCCTACGGCGCCTACATGTCGGGCGAGGCCTCACTGACCCGCACCGCCATCGCCATCGCCGTGGTGGACACCGCGGTGGCGGTGGTCGCCGGCCTGGCGATCTTCTCGCTGGTGTTCGGCGCCGGCCTCGACGCCGGCCAGGGCCCCGGGCTGATGTTCGTCACCCTGCCGCTGGCCTTCGCCGAGATGCCCGGCGGCGCGCTGATCGGCGGCGTGTTCTTCGTGCTGGTGCTGGGCGCGGCGATCAGCTCCTCCATCTCGCTGATCGAGCCGGTGGCGGCCTATCTGGTGGAGCGCTTCGACCTCACCCGCCCCCAGGCGGTGTTCGCCATGGTGGTGGCTTCCTGGGCGCTGGGGCTGCTCACCGTGGTCAGCTTCAACCTGTGGGCCGAGGCCAGCGTCTTCCACAGCCTGTTCGGGCGCAGCGCCTTCGACCTCCTCGAGCTGCTCACCAACATCTTCATGCCGCTGGGTGGCCTGCTGATCGCGCTGTTCGCCGGCTGGGCGCTGACCCACTCCGAGGTGATGAAGGAGATGCGCACCAACGAGGCCTGGTTCGGTGCCTGGCGCTTCCTGGTGCGCTTCGTCGCCCCGGCGGCGGTCTCCTTCGTGTTCCTGCGCGCCATCCCCCAGGTGGAGGGCTACCTGATCCCGGCCATCGGCGCGGTGGTGATCGTCGGCGCCTTCGCCGCCGGCCGCACCTTCCTGATGGAGGAGAGCCAGGAGCGGTGATCCCGGCCGCCGCCTGCGGGCGGCGGCGTCATGTCGGCCATTACAACGACCAAGAGAATTTCCGCATGGCATCCATGATCGACGTGCGACACGTCAACAAGGCCTTCGGTGGCCTCAAGGTGATCAACGACTGCTCGCTCTCGGTGGAGGCGGGCTCCATCACCGGCCTGATCGGCCCCAACGGCGCCGGCAAGTCGACGCTGTTCAACATCATCGCCGGGGCCCTGCCGCTGGACAGCGGCCAGGTGCTGCTCGAGGGCGAGGAGATCACCAACCGCCCCGCCAACGAGCTGTTCCACAAGGGCCTCCTGCGCACCTTCCAGATCGCCCACGAGTTCTCGCACCTGACCGCGCTGGAGAACCTGATGATGGTGCCGCCGGCCCAGGCCGGCGAGAACCTGTTCAACGCCTGGCTCAAGCCCGGCCGGGTGCGCCACGAGGAGGAGGAGGTGCGCCGCCGCGCGCTGGAGGTGATCGACTTCATCGGCCTGCGCCACGTGCGCAACGAGCTGGCCGGCAACCTCTCCGGCGGCCAGAAGAAGCTCCTCGAGCTCGGCCGCACCATGATGACCGACGCCAGGGTGGTGCTGCTCGACGAGATCGCCGCCGGGGTCAACCGCACCCTGCTCGGCGACCTGGTGGAGAACATCGAGCGGCTCAATCGCGAGATGGGCTACACCTTCCTGGTCATCGAGCACGACATGGACATGATCGCCCGACTCTGCGACCCGGTGATCGTGCTGGCCCAGGGCAGCGTGATGGTCGAGGGCACCATCGAGGAGATCCAGAACAACCCCGAGGTCATCGAGGCCTACTTCGGAGCGACACACGATGCCACTGCTTGATGCCCGCGACGTCTACGGCGGCTACGGCGGCATGAACATCCTCAACGGGGTGAACATGACCCTCGAGGCCGACGAGATCGGCGTCATTGTCGGCCCCAACGGCGCCGGCAAGTCCACCATGCTCAAGGCCATCTTCGGCCTGCTCACCGTCACCCAGGGCGAGATCCTGCTGCGCGGCGAGCCCATCCACAACCTGCCGCCCAACAAGCTGGTGCAGCGGGGCATGGGCTTCGTCCCCCAGGAGCACAACGTCTTCCCGAGCCTGACGGTGAAGGAGAACCTGCAGATGGGCGCCTTCCTAAAGCCGGGCAACGTCAGGCGCATGCTGAAGCAGATCTACGACTTCTTCCCGCCCCTCTACGACAAGCGCCACCAGCCCGCCGGCGAGCTCTCCGGCGGCCAGCGCCAGATGGTCGCCATGGGCCGCGCGCTGATGGCCGAACCCAGCGTGCTGCTGCTCGACGAGCCCACCGCCGGCCTCTCGCCGCTCTACATGAACGAGATCTTCGAGCAGGTGAAGCAGGTCAACGCCGCCGGCGTCGGCATCCTGATGGTGGAGCAGAACGCCAAGCAGGCGCTGGCGATCGCCGACAAGGGCTTCGTGCTGGCCGCCGGCCAGAACCGTTTCACCGATACCGGCGCCGCGCTGCTGGCGGACCCGGAAGTGGCCAGGAGCTTCCTGGGCGGCTGAGCCCCGGAGCAGGGAGAACCAACCTCGTGAACGAATTCGTCTTCTTCCTCAACTACGTGGTCGTCGCCGGCAGCGTCACCGGGTCGATCTACGCCATCGGCGCGGTGGGCGTCACCCTGGTGTTCAGCATCATGCGCTTCGCCCACTTCGCCCACGCCGACATGATGACCTTCGGCGCCTTCACGGTGCTGCTGCTGACCACCGCCTTCCCGGGGGCCGGCGCCGCCCTGGGGCTGCCCACGGCGGTGGTGATGCTGCCGCTGGCCATGCTGCTCACCGCGGCCCTGGCGGTGGGCATCGACAAGGCCTTCTACAAGCCGCTGCGCGCCCACGGCGTCAAGCCCATCGTCATGGTGATCGCCTCGCTGGGCGTCACCCTGATGCTGCAGGGGCTGATCCGCCTGTTCGCCGGCACCAGCGGCCAGAGCCTCTACGTCGACGACCGCAAGGAGATCTTCCGCCTCGCCCTGCCCTTCGAGGGCGCCCGGGCGCCAATCGTGATCACCGAGCCCCAGGTGATCCTCTTCGTGCTGACCCTCGTCTGCGTGGTGGGACTGCACCTCTTCCTGTCGCGCTCGCGGCTGGGCAAGGCGATGCGGGCGATGTCCGACAACCCCGACCTGGCCCGCGCCTCGGGCATCAACACCAACCTGATCGTCGCCGTCACCTGGGTGATCGTCGGGGGACTGGCGGCCATCGCCGGCACCCTGCTGTCGCTGGATGTCACCTTCAAGCCAGACCTCAGCTTCTTCCTGCTGCTGCCGATCTTCGCCGCGGCCATCGTCGGCGGCGTGGGCCACCCCTTCGGCGCCATCGCCGGCGGCTTCGTGGTGGGCTTCGCCGAGACCCTGGCGGTGTTCAACTGGAGCGTGCTGCTGCGCCCCTTCCGCGACAGCCTGCCGGAGTGGCTGGCCAGCGCCGATAACCTCGCCTTCGTCGGCACGGAGTACAAGATCGTGGTGCCCTTCGTCCTCCTGGTCGCCATCCTGGTGTGGCGCCCCACCGGCATCTTCAAGGGGAAGGTGATCTGATGAGCACACAGTACAAGCAACGAGAGGACCTGGTCGCCGCCCCGTCGCGCTTCCCGCTGCGCGAGGTGGCGCTGTTCGGCGCCCTGCTGGTCGCCATCTTCGGCGTCTACGCGCTGATGGGCGCCGCCTACAGTACCCGCATGCTGGTGGAGGCGGCCTGCTACGCCATCCTTGCCCTGGGCCTGACCATCCAGTGGGGCTACGCCGGCCAGTTCAACGCCGGGGTGATGGGCTTCGTGGCCCTGGGCGGCTACTGCGCCATGGCCTTCAGCATGCCGGTCAATGCCGACTTCTGGGCAAGCCCCCTCTCCGGCGAGCTGGGCATGGTGGTGCTGATGGCGCTGGGCGGCGTGCTGGTGGTGGTGGGCGCCAGCCGCCTGCACCACCTGGGCGTGCCCAGGCGGCTGCGCACCGGCCTGGCGGTGGCCCTGGCGCTGCTCTTCTACCTGCTGGTCTCGGCGCGCCTGGGCGTGGTCACCGAGCAGATCGAGTCGCAATTCGGCTACATCGGCGGGCTGGGGCTGCCTCCCTGGGCCGGCTGGATCGTCGGCGGCGCCCTGGCCGGCGTGGTCGGCTACTTCATCGGTAAGGTGTGCCTGGGGCTGCGCAGCGACTACCTGGCCATCGCCACCCTGGGCATCGCCGAGATCATCAAGGCGGTGCTCAAGAACGCCGACTGGCTGACCCGCGGCACCGCCACCGTCTCGCCGCTGCCCTGGCCGGTGCCGGGCCCCGAGACGGTCGGCTTCACCCTGGCCCGGGCGTTCTACCTCTCGGTCACGGCGGTGATGATCGCGGTGATCTTCTTCCTGCTCACCCGCGCCTACCATGCCCCCTGGGGGCGCATGATCCGCGCCATCCGCGACAACGAGATCTCCTCCGCCGCCATGGGCAAGGACATCAACCGCCGGCGCCTGGAGATCTTCGTGCTGGGCTGCATCCTGATGGGCATCGGCGGCGCCACCCTGGGCAGCTTCAACGGCATCTTCGACCCCCAGGGCTACCTGCCCCTCAACCACACCTTCCTGGTGCTGGTGATGGTGATCCTGGGCGGGCCGGGTAACAATCTGGGCACGATCTTCGGCGCCCTGACGGTCTACCTGATCTGGGTGATGTCCGAGCCCCTGGCGCTGAGCGTGCTCGAGCTGATGGTCGCCTTCGGCGAGGGCAGCTTCGGCTGGGACGCCCCCACCAACCTCGACAGCCGCGCGCTCCAGGCCCGGGTGTTCGTGATCGGCCTGCTGATCACCCTGGTGCTGCGCTTCGCGCCCAAGGGGCTGCTGCCCGAGAAGGTGAAGCACCACGGCTGAGCGAAACCAGGAACAGGGGGAGGTTGAGGGCGTGGCTTCGGCGTTAGCCACGCCCCGCCATCTTGCCGATAATGGGCCTCGTCGCAACGGGGAGCACAGAAGACGAATGGCAGCGAGTCGGCGTTTACCGTATCGGGTGGCGGACACCATCAAGGGCTGGATCGTGGATCGCCAGCTGATGCCCGGTGACCGGCTGCCGAGCGAGGCGGAGCTGATGGCCAGGCTGGATGTCTCCAAGGGCACCATCCGCGAGAGTACCCGCGTGCTGGAGGCCCAGGGGCTGGTGGAGACGCGCACCGGGCCCGGTGGCGGCGTCTTCGTCTGCCGCATGAGCGAAGCCAAGGCCACGGCACTGCTCAGCCATTACTTCTACTTCCAGGACGTCTCGATTCGTGACGTCTATCAGATCCGTCTGGCGCTGGAGCCCGAACTGGCCGCGTCGCTGGCCGGCAAGGTCGGCGCCGAGGACCTGGCCCGCCTGCGCGACAGTCTGCACAGCTACGCGGAACCCGCCGGCGACATGGAAGGCGAACGCCAGCAACACATGGAGTCGCTGCGCTTCCACGAGATGCTGGCCGAGCTCGCCGGTGGCAATCCGCTGCTCTCCTTCATCATCCGCTTCATCGTACAGGTGCTCTCTGACCTCACCGTCTATCGCCGGCTCTACGAACCCGGCGCCCACCAGATCGGGCCCACCGGGTGTCGCTACCATGCGCGTATCCTCGATGCCATCGAGGCCGGCGATGCCGAGCTGGCTCGGGCACTGATGCGCGAGCACATGCTCTCCGCCCAGGCGGTGATGAACGACAACGAGGCCCAGGTACAGCGCGGCTTCCTCACCGGCTGAATCGGGCGCCATCAGCCCCCTTCCGTCCTGGCTGTCAGACTCGCGACGCCATCGCGCGCAGGAACTGCATCATCACCCGGGTGGCGCGCTCGGCATCCTCGGCGGTGATTGCCTCGTCCGGGTGGTGGCTCAGGCCATCGCGACAGCGCACGAACAGCATGCCGATATCGGTCAGGTCATGCATCGCCAGTCCGTCGTGGCCGGCCCCGCTGAACATCCGCTCGGCCGGCTCGCCGGCGCCGTCACACGCCTCCTCCAGGACCTCGATCAGCCACTCGGCGCAGGCCACCGCCTCGGCGGCGTAGGTGCGCTCGATTGCCACCTCGAGGCCGCGCGCCTCGGCCAGGCGGCGAAAGGCGCTCAGTATCTCCTCACGCCCGCGGGCGCGAGTCTCAGCGTCCGGTGAGCGCAGCTCCAGGGTGAAGGTCACCTCGGAGGGAATCACGTTCACGGCATTGGGGCGGACCTCGAGCTTGCCGACCACCCCGACGAAGTTGTCGGTGGCCTGGAGCAGACGATCGGCCTCCACCACCATCTCGGCGGCACCGACCAAGGCATCGCGGCGCCCCGCCATGGGGGTCGTGCCGGCATGGCCCGCCTTGCCGGTGACCGAGACCCGCTGGCGCTCGATACCGGTCAGCGCCGTCACCACGCCCACCGCATGCTCACGCGACTCCAGCACCGGTCCCTGCTCGATATGGACCTCGACGAAGCCCAGCACCTGTTCGGGGCGTCGCGCCAGGTCGGGAATCGCCTCGGGCTCGCCACCGAAGGCCTGGATGGCCTCGGCCACGCTGATGCCCTCGGCGTCCCTGGCGGCCAGGCTCTCGTCATCCAGCGTGCCCGCCAGGGCGCGGCTGCCGATCAGGGTGGACTGGAAACGGGTGCCTTCCTCGTCGCCGAAGGCGACCACTTCCACCCCATAGGGGAGCTCCACATCCTGCTCCTTCAACGCCTGCAACGCCACCAGTGGCAGGGCGACGCCGAGCATGCCGTCGTACTTGCCGCCCTCGGTGACGGTGTCCTGGTGGGAGCCCAGGATCAGCGTCTTCTCCCCGGCGATCGCACGTGGGTTGCGTCCCACCAGGTTGCCCGAGGCGTCGAGACTCGGCTCCAGTCCGGCCTGGCGCATCCAGTCGCCGATCGGCTCGAGTACCTGACGGTGCTCTTCCGAGCAGAACAGCCGTGTCACGCCGGGGCCAGGTCGGGAGAAGGTCGCGGCCTCGTCGAGGCGCGCCATCAGGGTCTGCCCCAGGGAGGGGGCGTCGTTGGCAGTGTTCATGGGGACTCCAGGGTTCAGCGAAGCGGTAGCGAGGCCAGGAAGTCGGCGAAGGTCGGCTCGCGTACCCGCTCGAGAAGGGCGCGCAGCTCGACCGCCGGATGCTCGGCCCAGTCCACGCGAAGATCGATGGGGGCGGCGGAGAACGACTCCACTCGCAGCGCCGCCGAGCGAGTGCCGCGGCCATCGCCGCCGACCGCCAGTGCGGCCTCGAGGGCTGCCACCAACATCTCGGGAAGCAGCGCCTCGTAGTCAGCGCGGTAGCGGGGGGATTCGACCTCTCGCCACGCCGCCTCGGCATTGACGCAGGCCTGCTCGAGGAAGTGCCGGAGCAGGGCCTCGATCACCTCGGCATCGGCCAGCATGTTGCCGGCGGCGGCGACGGTGGGGCGACACCTGGCGGCAATCACGGGCAGGTTGTCGGCACCGCTGTGGACGGCCGCCCGGCCCTGGCGATCCATCACCAGGCACTGGCGACGGCTCGCCCCCGGGTCCGCCGACACCGCCTGGGCGAGGGCCTGCCCGGCGCTATCCGACTGACTCAACGCCGCGCGTAGCGTGTCGGGATACCAGGGGTTGGTGGCCAATCCCTGCGTCGCACAGGCCCCGATACCGCGCCAGGCATGGTGCACATAGCCGCCGACCGCCACGCCGCCGGTGGCGGTCAGTGCCGCCACCGTGCCGGTAGCCGGCTGCACATGCAGGAGGGAGAGGGTCATGGGGCGCTCAGTAGCCGACCAGGTGGCCGATCACCAGCCCCACCCAGGACAGCCCGTAGACCAGCACCATGAAGGGCAGGATCGCCTTCAGCCACTTCTCGTAGGAGACGCGCCCCAGCGCCAGCATGGCCAGGGTGCCACCGGAGGTGGGCACGATGAGGTTGGTGAGGCCATCACCGACCTGGAAGGCGGTGATCATCAGCTGGCGGCTCATCCCCACCAGGTCGGCCACCGGCACCAGAATGGGCATGGTGACCAGCGCCTGGCCGGAACCGGAGGGCACGAAGAGGTTGATCGCCCCCTGCACCAGGCTGGCCATGATCGCCGACAGGGCGCCGGGGATGCCCTGGATCATGCCGCTCAGGCCATAGACGATGGTGTCGATGATCTGCGCCTGCTGCAGGATCACCTGGATCGAGGCGGCCAGGCCGATGACCAGCGCGCCGGCGGTCACCTTGGAGGCGCCCTCCATCATCTGCTTGACGATCTCGTTGGCCGAGTAGCCGTTGACGATGCCGATCACGATGGCGATCAGCAGGAACATCCCGGCGATCTCGTTGATGTACCACCCCTGGGTGAACACCCCCACCAGCATCGCCGCCAGGCCCAGCACGAAAACGCCCAGCGTCCACTTGTCCTTGCCGGTCATCACGTACTGGTCCAGGGACTTGCTCATCGCCTTGGTGTTGTCCGGCTCCTCGAAGTCCATCTTCACCACCCAGCGGCAGATATAGAAGGAGAGCAGGGCCAGCGACGACACCACCATCAAGGTGCGCAGCCAGGCGCCGGAGAAGGTCGGCAGCTCGGCGATGCCCTGGGCCACACCGACCGTATAGGGGTTGATCGGGGAGAGCGCGAAGCCGATGCCGATGCCACCCACCGCCATCGTCGTGCCCACCAGGCTCGAGCAGCCGATGGCGCTGGCGATGAGCACCGCGATGGGCACCAGGGCGATGTTGTTCTCGAAGCCCACGGCAACCCCGAAGAAGCCGTAGATGAAGGTACCGGCGGTAATGATCACGTTGCGGCGCTCGACACCGACGCGGTTCACGGCCACGCCGATCGCGTTCTCCAGCGCGCCGGTACGCTGCAGGATATGGAAGAGGCCGCCGGCGATGAACACGATGAAGAGATACAGCGAGGCCTCGTTGAGGCCGCGGGGAACCGCCACGAAGATGTCGAAGGGGTTGATGGCGCCGACGTCGCTCAGGTACTGGAACGAGCCGGGCACGACACGGGTGCGCCCATCCTCCATGACCCGCTCGAACTCACCGGCGGGCACCACGAAGGTGAGCGCATAGGTGGCCAGCAGGATCAGGAAGATCAACACCATGGGGTCGGGCACCGTCTGGTACCACTTCTTCTTCGGCGCACTCAGCGCCTGGTCACGGGAGGTCATGGCTCTTGTCCTTGTGGGTTCGACACACGCCACCCCCGGATGAGTGGCGTTACGGAAAATTTATCATGATAAATTGACCCGTCAAGGAGCGACCTCTTACCTCCTGCATCACCCGACCGGCCTGAAGCGCCCCTGTGTCCGGATGATCGAGCACCGAGAGACGTGACGGCCGAAAGCCGTTAAAACGCATCGGCCCCGGCGGTTTCCCGCCGGGGCCGATGTGTCACAGGTGGTGGAAAGCGGGCTTACTTGTCCAGGAAGCCCTTGCTGACGAACTCGCCGCCCTCGACCGCCATCTCCTCGACGATGCCCGGCACGTCGCCGTTGTCGTCGAACTCGTGGCTGCCGGAGGCGCCCTCGTAGTTGATCTCCTCGCCTGCGGCGATCAGCTCCTTGGCCTTCTCCCACTCGCCGGGCAGGATCACTTCGCCCGGGGCGGAGGAGACGCTGCGCAGCGCCGCGGAGAGGCCCTCGCGCTCGGCGTTGCCGTTCTGCTCGATGGCCAGCGCCAGCAGGAAGGCGGCGTCGTAGCCCTGGCCGGCGAACACCGCCTCGTGGGAGATGCCGCCCGCCTCGGCCAGTTCGACGAAGCGCGCGGTTCCCGGGGTGTCCGGGTTGCCCGGGCGGGTGGCGATGAAGCTGTCGTTGAGCACCTCCACGCCGACGCCGTCGAGCAGGCCGGAGATCACCATGCCGTCGGCACCGATGTACTGGGTGAACATGCCGCTCTCGTAGGCCTGGCGCACCACCGTCTGGCCGGAGGTGTCGCCGTAGGCCAGCACCACCAGGTTGGGCACGCCGGTAGCCGAGAGGGTACCCAGCTCGGCGCGGTAGTCGGCGCGGTTGTCCTCGTGGGCCAGGTTCTCGGCCACCGTGCCGCCCTCGGCCTCGTAGGTGGCCACGAAGGCATCGGCCAGGCCGCGGCCGTAGTCGTTGTTGACGT
The DNA here is from genome assembly GCF_900104135.1 of Halomonas shengliensis. Lineage (GTDB taxonomy): Bacteria > Pseudomonadota > Gammaproteobacteria > Pseudomonadales > Halomonadaceae > Halomonas > Halomonas shengliensis. The sequence continues at coordinate 56,779 of NZ_FNIV01000007.1, forward strand.
AGGTGACCGCCACCTCGTCGATGCCCTTGGCCAGCAGCATCTTGGCCAACGCCTCACCCTGGAAGGCGTCGGAAGGCACGGTACGGAACACCAGGTCGTTGTCCTCGAGCTCGGAGACTGCGGGGGCCGTTGAAGCCGGCGAGACCATCACCACGCCACCGGGAATCGCGGCATTGTTGGCCGCGGCGATGGTCGCCCCGGTGCACAGCGCACCGACGATGGCCGTGACCTGCTCGCTGTTGACCAGGCGGTCGGCGGCGTTGGAGGCCGCCGAGGCGTCCGAGCAGGTGGTGTCGCCGCTGGGCATGGCGACCTGCTGGCCGTCGAGCAGGCCGCCCTGCTCGTTGACGTGCTGGGCGGCGAGCTGCGCGGCGTCATACACCGGCGGGGTCAGCGTCTCGATCGGTCCGGTGAAGCCCCCCAGGAAGCCGATCTTCACCTCGGCCTGGGCCGCGCCCATGGCCAGGGTGGAGGCGGCCACCGCCATCGCTACCAGACTCTTCTGCACTGGGCTCTTCTTCATGTTGTTCGTCTCGCTCGGTTGCTGGGATGACACACCCCCTAAATCTGGAAGGGCAAAGGGAAAAACTCAAGCCACCCCAGCCAACGCTCGGCCCCTCGCGCCGCCGCCATGGCGCCTATACTGAGCCGGGCAACCCCGACGACCCCTGGAGCCCCCCATGACCCTACGCACCTCCCTGATTCGCGCCGGCCTGCTACCCACCGCCCTGGCCCTGGCCCTGGCCCTGGCCCTGGGCCTGGCCGCCGCCAGCGCCCACGCCTTCGACCCCGCCGGAGAGGACATCGTCTACGACGTCGACGGCGAGGCCTTCGAAGGCTATCTCTCCCTGGCCGAGGGCGAGTCCCGCGGCAGCGTGCTGATCATCCACGACTGGGACGGCCTCGACGACTACGAGCGGCGCCGCGCCGACATGCTCGCCGAGCTTGGCTACGACGCCTTCGCCGCCGACCTCTATGGCCAGGGCAATCGCCCGGTCGAGACCGAAGCCAAGAAGGCCGAGACCGCCCGCCTCTACGAGGACCGCGAACGCATGCGTGCCCTCACCCTGGCCGGCCTGGCCGAGGCCCGCGCCCAGGGGGCCGCCGCCCCCGCGGTGATCATGGGCTACTGCTTCGGCGGCGCCGTGGTGCTGGAGATGGCACGCTCCGGCGCGGCCGAGGACGTGGCCGGCTACGCCACCTTCCACGGCGGGCTCGCCACCCCCGAGGGGCAGAGCTGGCCCGAGGGCGCCGGCCCCCTCCTGATCGCCCACGGCGGGGCCGACCAGTCGATCTCCCTGGACGACGTCGCCACCCGCGGCGAGGAGCTCGAGGCCGCCGGCGCCACCTACGAGATCGAGGTCTACTCCGGTGCCCCCCACGCCTTCACCGTCTTCGGCAGCGACCGCTACCAACAGCGCGCCGACGAACGCTCCTGGGACGCCTTCCTCGACCTGCTGCAGGAGGCGCTTTAACCCTGCCCCCCAGGCCGGCGCCCTGCCGGCCCCACAGCTTCCTTGCCCCCACCGACCGCGGCCTGAAGCGCCTCCATGACGCAGAGCATGGAGGCGCTTTTTTTGCGAGAACAGCGAAGGGTCTTTCTGTAGAATCGCCGCCCGTTGCGAAAGATCCACCATAAAGCCAACTTTCTACAGCAAGGAGTCATGTCATGCCTCAGTCACCCGACGCCACCGAGGGCAACCTCTGGCGGCGCATCCCGCTATGGCAGAAGATCCTCGCCGGCCTGCTGCTCGGCGTGCTGGCCGGCGCCCTGATGGGCGAGGGCGCCAGCGTCTTCAAGCCCATCGGCGACATCTTCATCAGCGCCATCAAGATGCTGATCGTGCCGCTGGTCTTCTCGACCCTGGTGGTCGGCATCACCGCCATGCGCGACCCGCAGAAGATGGGCCGCATCGGGGTCCGCACCATCGCGCTCTACCTGATCACCACCGCCTTCGCCATCGCCATCGGCCTGCTCGCCTCCTGGCTCTTCCAGCCGGGTGTCGGCATGGAGATGAGCTTCGAGTCCGGGGTCGAGGCCAAGGAGGCGCCCAGCCTGGTGGAGATCCTGGTCGGCCTGGTGCCCCAGAACCCCGTCGACGCCCTGGCCAGCGGCAACATCCTGCAGATCATCGTCTTCGCCATCGGCCTGGGCATCTCGCTGACCCTGATCGGCGACAAGGGCGAGCCGGTGGTGCGGGTCTTCGAGAGCTTCGCCGAGGCGATGTACAAGCTCACCGGCATCGTCATGGCCTTCGCCCCCTTCGGGGTGTTCGGCCTGATCGCCCATGTCGCCGGCAGCTACGGCCTCGAGGTGCTGCTGCCGCTGGCCAAGGTGATCGGCGTCGCCTACCTGGCCAGCGTCCTGCACGTACTGGTGGTCTACTCCGGTCTGCTGGCGCTGCTGGGTCGCCTCAACCCGCTGCGCTACCTGCAGGGCATCCTCGACGCCCTGGTGGTGGCCTACTCCTCCGCCTCCTCCTCGGGCACCCTGCCGGTCTCCATCCGCTGCGCCCAGAAGAACCTCGGCGTCTCCGAGGGCGTCTCGGGCTTCGTGCTGCCGGTGGGCGCCACCATCAACATGGACGGCACCGCCATCTACCAGGGCGTGGTGGCGGTGTTCATCGCCCAGCTGCTCGGCGTCGACCTGAGCCTGGCGGACTACGGCATGATCATCGTCACCGGCACCCTGGCCTCCATCGGCACCGCCGGGGTGCCCGGCGCCGGCCTGGTGATGCTCTCCATCGTCATGGCCCAGATCGGCCTGCCGCTGGAGGCGATCGCGGTGATCGCCGGCATCGACCGCATCCTCGACATGGCTCGCACCAGCGTGAACGTGGCCGGCGACCTGATGGTCACCACCCTGGTCGCCAAGAGCGAGGGCGAGCTCGACGAGACCCTCTACAACGCGCCGCGCAAGAGCTGACCCTTCGGGGGCCGGCGCCCTGCCGGCCCCACCGACGCCTCCATGCTAGAGTGACCGCCACACCCCGACGCGCGGAGGTCACCATGCAGCTCACCCAACTCACCGGCAGCCGGCGCGAGATCGGCGTGGGGCACGGCCGTGCCCATGCCGGGCTGATTCGCTCGAGCATCGCCGTCTACGACCGCCTCTTCCAGGACTTCGTCGGCCTCGACTGGGGCCAGGCGAGGCAGGAAGCGCAGCGCTTCGGCGCCATGATCGAGGCGCGCTTCCCCGCCATCCTCGAGGAGATGGCGGGCATCGCCGAGGGCGCCGGGGTCGACACCGCCGATATCCTCACCCTCAACTGTCGCAGCGAGATCTCGCTGACCCAGGCCAGCGGGGGCTGCTCCGCCTTCGCCCTGGCCCGGGAAGGCCACCAGTGGCTGGCGCAGAACTGGGACTGGCGCGCCGACCAGCTCGACAACGTGGTGGCGCTGCGCATCGAGGGCGACGACGCCCCGCCGCTGGTGAGCATCGGCGAGGCGGGCATGGTGGCCAAGATCGGCATGAACGCCCACGGCATCGGCGTCTGCCTCAACGCCATCCGCTCGCGAACCTGCGGCGAGGGACTGCCGATCCACGTCGCGCTGCGCAGGATCCTCGAGAGCCCCGACATGGCCGGCGCCCTGGCGGTGGCGGAGCAGGACCGCGTCTGCTCTCCGGCGCACTTCCTGGTGGCCGGCGCCGGCGGCGAGGCGCTGGGGCTGGAGGTGCACCCGGGCGAGCCCGGCCGGCTGCCGCCCCGGGGCGGCGTGGTCACCCATACCAACCACCTCTGCGCACGGGAGGTGACCTGCCGGGTGGAGGACTTCCCGCGCGTCGACTCCCGCCCACGCCTGGCCCGGCTGGACGCCCTGCTGGACGAGCTGCCGGACGATGTTGCGGTGAACGAGGGACGCCTGTTCGAGATCCTCGCCGACCACCACGGCCATCCGCTGTCGATCTGCCGCCACTTCAACCCCGACCAGCCGGCGGAGGAGCGCATGGAGACGCTGTTCGGGGTGGTGATGGACCTCGACGCCCGCCGCCTGATCCTGCGCCACGGCAAACCCTGCGAAAGCAAGACGAGCCTCGAGGTGACGCTGCCGGCGGCCTGACGCAGGAAAGTCTGACGCAGAGCAAAAAAGACTCAGGCGCAAATAACAATGCTTGTCATTATCCTGGATGACGACTAAGGTTATCGCTGACAACGATTCTCATCGACAGCGAGGACACCCCATGAAGAAGCTGCTGTTCACCGCCCTGTGCTTCGGCCTGCTGGGCACCGCCGCCAATGCCGACGAGCAGGAGCGCGCCGACCACTTCGAGGGCGAGAGCGCCGAGACCCTGGAGCAGGCGGTCACCCACTTCACCGAGACCAACCGCCGGCTGGCCGAGCTGCTGGCCCAGGACGAGCTCAGCAACGCCGACCTCGGCACCATCCACGAGCTCACCTACACCCTCGAGAACGCCCTGGCCAGGATCGACGAGGAACTCGACACCATGGCCGTGGACCTCGAGGAGGTGCACCTCGGCTCCGAGACCCTGGAACAGGAGCGCGTGCGTACCCACGGCGCCGCCTACCTCGAGGCCGCCCAGACCCTGGCCGAGTAGCGCGATCGCCACCCTCCCCCGAACGCACGACGGGCGAGCCATCCGCGATGGCTCGCCCGTCGTCATGTCTGGCCTGGTGCTGCGGGGCTAGCCCGCCAATGCCTCCTCCACCAGGGCCCGCGCTTCGCCGCTCATCGGCAGCCCCAGCGCCAGCTCGTGGGCCCGCGGCGACATCTTCTTCCAGGTCTTCTGCACGATGCGGATCAGGTGGTCGTGGTCGATCTGGCGAGAGAAATCGGCGAAGTAGTTCTCCAGGAACACCAGGCAGGCGCAATCCTCCACCGCCTGGGCGCCGGCATCGCGCCCCAACCCCTGCTTGCGGATCATCCGCGCCACCGCCTCGGCCTCCTCCTCGCCATAGCCCGCCTCGCGCATCAGCCGTGCGGTGGTCTCGCCGGCGCGCTGGCCCTGGTCACGACGCCAGGTCAGGTAGCCCACCCGGCCCTCGGGATAGTCGCCGCGCGGCACCGTCCAGCGCTGCAGGTGCTGGCCGCGCACCGCCAGCCGCATCCGCTCATCGGGGGACGCATGCAGCCGCTCCAGCCAGGCGCTCATCCGCCCGGCATGCCACAGCTCCTGGGGCAGGCGCTCACCCGCCACCTCGACCCGGCGGGGGTCCTCGGCGTGCAGCGCATCCAGGGCGGCCATCACCCGGTCGAAGGGGGAGGCATCGGTGGGCAGGTCGGCAGGCTGATCGGCAGACATGGGCAGGCTCCTTGCGGGGGCGGGTTCCAGGCCCCTCAGCATACCCATGCCGCGGAGATAAAAAAGGTCCCCCGAAGGGGACCAGGAGGAGCACGCCAGCTCACTTGGGAATCGCCACCGTCGGCGGCGACTCTGCCCAATGTATTGCGATTAGCGGGCCACTCCCGAAATAGCCATTTGATAACAGTGAATTAACGAGAATATTGCGACAGCGGCCAGGGCCAGCCGTCGGCAGAATGCCTCGTCGCTGCACCGCAGCAGGGCGACGACAGGGCCGCCTGCGCCATGATGGCGCCCGGCAGAGCCGACCAGCCAGGCAGAAGCCCCTCGGCCATCGCGTCGCCGGGCCGGGATCTCCGCCTGGGAGGCACCAGGCCGACAGGGGTCAATCGCCCTGACCGCTCTCCTGCTCGGCAGGCGCTCTGCCCCAGCCCGCCGGTATCTCGGCGTCCTGCAGCCCCTCGAAGCGATCGGTCACGTAGGCGCTGTGACAAGCCACGCAGGATTCGGTCATCTGCGCGTACAACGCCACCTGCCGCGCGGTGTCCCGGGACTGGCCTGCCTCGGCCAGGGACGCCGAAAGCTCGTGCAGGTAGCCATCCATCTGCAGGAACTCCGGCGGCACGGCGGCCTTCAGGTCCTGACGGTCTTCATCGGTCAGCGACTGTGCCAGGATGAAGCTGTCGTGAATCGCCTGTCCCTTCTCGGCCACCACGGCGTGGCGCCCCTGGATGATGGCGCTGTAGATCTCGTGCATGGCCAACTCGATCTGGATCATCTCCTTCTTCAGCAGCCCCTGCAGCTTGGGAGTCAGGTCAGGCCTGACGGGCTCCGCCGCAAGGCTCGCGGCGCTCAACCCAAGTCCTAACACCGTGCCGGCAGCGATGACCGCGGTCCGGCTGCGATGGCAAGCGCGGTCGAGCGGGCGTTTCGACGTGACGTAGCACATGGTCAGCCTCCTGGGATCGGATAATCATGGATTGACGATGCTCCTTCCTGCCAGGGTAGCCGTTGCCACGGGGGAGTGAGTTGAGTCAGGTCACATCACCCTGGAAGTGCTGGCATCAGCCGCCACACAGCAGGCCGCTGCCGCGGATCGCCGCCAGGCGCCCTTCGCCGATGCCAGAGATCCGCGTCAGCTCCCCCGGCGAGCGCCACGGCCGGCCGGAGACGATCGCCTCGGCACGGGCCGGCCCCACATGGGGTAGCTCGGCCAGGCGCTCGAGGCCGCTGGCGTTGAGGTCGATGCAGCTCGGCCCGCCCTGGCTCGCCATCAGCGCGCCCCCGTCGGCGGCGCGGGGCGCCAGGCTCGCCCCGTTCAGCGCCACGTAGACCGGCACATGGTCCGAGACCCGGTCGCGCGCCTCCTGGTGGGCCAGCGGCAGCAGCGTCGGGAAGCGCAGCACGCCCCGCTCGTTCGGGGCGAGGCGCTCGGCGTCGTACCAGAGGTTGTCGTAGAGGTTGGCGTAGCGGCCGGCGGTGGTCGCCAGGGTGGAGGCGCCCTCGGTCACCGCCGGCACCGCCCCCTGCTCACGCAGGGGTGCCCAGCCGGCATGGTCCGGCGCCAGGTTGAAGTCGCCCATCAACAGGCGCGGGGTATCGGCATGCGCCTCGCCCAGCCACCGCCAGTAGTCGGCCAGCGCCGCGATCTCCGGCAGCCGGTCGCTCACGCTGTCGCCGTAGACCACATGCACCGTGGCCGCGGTGAACCGGTCACCGGTCTCCACATCGCGGAAGCGTGCCGAGTAGGGCTCACGCGAGAAGACATCGCCGTGGTCGATGAACACCACCGCGCCATCCTCGTAGGCCACCTCGCTCTCGCGCCACAGGAAGCCGTAGTGCTCCTCGTAGGAGCTGCGACCCAGCGCATGGCTGGCCATGGAGGACCACGCCTCGCCGGAGAGCGCCTCGAGCTCTCCTTCCAGCGCCGCGAGCGCCGCCGGGTCCATCAGCTCCTGGATCGCCAGCAGGTCGAAGTGGTTGGCCACATGGGCCACCTGGCCCACCGCCTTGTCGTTGTTCCAGCCCAGGTGCTTGATGTTCCAGCTGCCCACGACGACATCCCCCTGGGCCATCAGGGGAGCGAGGGCCAGTAACCCGGCCAGCAGAGAGCGGCGCATGAATCCTCCACGCAAAAGGCCGCCATGCTGCCGGCTCCGCGCAGAATCATCAATGGCTTAACAAGGAAAGTCGCAAAGGGAAGCCGTCTCAACCCTTCAGGTGGAGAAACAGCGCAAACCCCGCCATCGCCAGCAGGAACAGCGTCAGGCCGATGCGACGCACGGGGAGGCGCGACGGGCCAAACTGGGCGAGGCGCGGATCATCCGGGGCGTGGCGCACCTCCAGCGCCTTGCCGACGGGATAGTCCCGCAGCCAGGCCTGTGCCGCCTCTCGGCTCCGGAAGGAGGGCGCCGCGTCGAAGCGACGATTATCGGTGGCGACCGCCTCGCCGGCCACCTCGAAGCGCACCGCCACCCGGGCCAGGTAACGGCGCTCCTGCTCGGGCCCCTCACGATTCTGCACCCGCGACCCGAGCTCGATCACCTCGGTGGCGACCACCTCGGCTGTAGCCCGGGGCCAGGCATTGACCGCGCGGCGCCGCCATACGCCATAGGCGGAGAACGCCGCTCCGGCCAGGGCGGCGATGGCGATCAGCAGGGGAAGTTCGGGCATGGGCGGGCTTCCTTTTCCGAGGGACACGCCATCACGGCGCCTCCCGCCATGGAGGTGTGAAGATCCTGCCGCAAACGCCGATCACCGCAAAGCCCCAGGGGGATGGATTATCCTCAGGGGTGAATCCATTCTCCGACCAGAGGCGCCCCATGAAATACCTCTTCGAGGTGCATATCCGCGACGGCTACACCGCCGAGGACTACGCCGATGCCTGGGTGCGCGCCAGCGAGCTGATCCAGCAGGCGCCGGGCGCAAGCGGCACCGAGCTGCACCGCAAGATCGGCGACCCCAGCACCCTGATCGCCATCGCCCACTGGGACAGCAAGGCCAGCCGCGACGCCATGGAGGCCCAACCGGCGCCCCGGGTGAAGGCGATCATCCAGAGCGCCGCGCCCTTCTGCGAGATCCGCGTGATCGGCGAGTTCGAGGAGCCCGAGTGGGTGGTGATGCCGCCGGGCCAGGGCGACGCCCCTGGCCGCGGCGCCGGTTCGTGACCGACCGCTGACGTCTCCCGCCCTGGCTGGCCAGGGTCGGGAGCGCCCCTTATACTCCGCTCGCCTTTCCCGGGCACCCGCTCGCCTCGCGCCTATGCGCGTAAGACGTGCCGACAATCACTCATGGTTCAAGGAGGAATCGCATGGGGATGTTCTGGGGCCTGAGCTTCCTGCTGCTGGTCGGTCTTCTCGTCCACCACCGTCATACACAACGCTGGCGTGGCGAACCGCTCGAGATCACCGGCATCGACGCCCAGTACCGGGAGCGCAAGGTCACCTCGCACGACCAGGATAGCGGCGTGGTGTTTCACCACCGCCTGGAGCTCGGCATCCCCGGCGTCAAGGCGCTGGATCTCACCCTCAAGCGGGAACGCTGGTGGGATCGCCTGTTCCGCAGGCTCGGGGTGATCGTGGAGTGCCAGACCGGCCGACCAGACCTCGACAGCCGCCTGCATATCCTCTCGGACAGCAGCGCGGCATGCCGCATGCTCAAGACCCAGCCCGAGCTGCTGGACCGCTTCGAGCAGGTGCTGCAACGCTGCCGGCGGCGTGCCGTCGGCTTCCGCGCCCTTCACCTGCGCCAGCGACGCATCTGGGTGCAGCTGGACCCGCAAGGCGCCGGGCCCCATGACGCGCACATCCAGCTGCTCTTCAGCGAGCTGGTTCCCCTGCTGGACGAGATCCGCCAGGCGCTGGAGACCTACATGGCCACCGCCAGCCCGCAGGCCCTCAAGGACCGCTCGGCCGGGCGCGCAGCCATCTTCCTCGGCACCAGCAGCGCCCTGATATTCGGCGGCACCGCGGCGATCATCGCCATGGCCATGACCCACCATGGCAACATCGACCAAGGCGTGATCAGCGGCCATGCCTGGCAGGTGGCCTGGGCAGTGATCGCCACCCTGCTCGCCGCCGCCTTGCTGGTGCTGCGCCGCAGTTCCCGCCTGCATCTCGTCGCTCTCGAGCTCCTGCTGGTCGGGCTGCCCGGCGCCACGCTGTTGGCCGGGGCTGGCCTCAACTATGCCAATGCCGCCTGGGACCGTGGCGAGACTCAATGGCACCGCGTGGCCATCGTCGCCAAGGAGCAGGCGTCCTGGGGACGCGGGAGGATGTTTCCGGCGCGGACACTCGTCCTCGAGGAGTGGATGGGCCGGGACGACTGGAGCCTGAAGGTGGACAAGGCCACCTTTGAAGACTTCGATCCCAGCCGACACCGCCGCTACGCGCTGCTGGAGGTCTCGCCCGGCCGGTTCGGGGTGCGCTGGGTGAAGCAGAAGCGGCTGGAGGAGTAGTCGGCATGGCTCGACGCTTTGCAGGCTGCCTCGCCATGGCGACCTCAAGGCGACGGCGCTTCCTGGCTGCCGAGCGCGGCGAGGATGCCGCGCAACACCGCGCGGTCCCGGAAGTAGGCCTTGTGGGTGACACCGGTCAGACGGTCGACCAGCGGGGCATCGCGCTCCAGCCGATGGCTCTGGAATGCCCCGTCATGCTGGGCGGCATCGAACATCGTCGTGCACATCCAGTCCTGCTCCGAGTAGTAGTCATGCCACTCGGCGATCACCGGTGCGCCATAGGCGCGCTCGAGGGTTCGCCGCAACCAACGCGAACGGTAGGCGAGGACCCGTGCCGGTGAGCCCAGCGTGATCAGCCTCAGCGGCCGCGCTACCGGGGCGGACATTTCGGCGATCAGATCGGTAGCAATGACGGTGCCGAAGCTGTGGGCGACGATCACCACCCGGTCATAGCCCTGTCCCTCGGTGGACCTCAGGATGCGATGGACACGCCCGCGAATGACGTCGCGAAGCCCCGTCTCATCGGCGGTGGCCATGTTGGTCAGATAGCGGCGCGTGAACCCGGCAATCGCCACCAGCGCATTGACCGGCATCAAGGCGAGCAGGCCGGCCACCGCCACCCATATCGCATGGCCACCGATCGCCTCGGCCACCGCGCCGGCCTTGGCGCTAAGCGCACCGAGGCTGCCGTCGGCGCCGATCGCGGCCAGCCCGGCGGTCAGGATACCGACATACCACAGCAGCAACAGCAGGGAAGAGAGCACCAGGCTCAAGGTCAGGAACCGCGACTGCCTGAACGCGGGTCGCAGGCTGGGGTGAAGCCAGTAGGCCAGCAGCTGGAACCCCTCGAGGATGGCCCGCGCCGGCGTCTGCTGCTCGGGCCGCGCCACCAGATCGCCCCACCACGCCTCGTACACATGCACCGTGGTGCCCTGCTCGCTGCCATCCTCGACCTGCAGGCAGGCCGCCCGCTCGTCGGGCACCCCGGCGTCGCCCCACTCGAGGATGCTGACCGACGCCTCGGCCGTGACAAGGTTGCGCACCAGGACATCGCGATAGTGGTCCTGCTGGACCGGGTCGAGCCCGGGAAGGAGTATCAGTGCACACTTCATCGGTTCACCCCCCACCCTGGAGACGATGCCCCAGGGTTGCCTTGCCCCTCATCGCCCGGGACACAGCACCACAGAAAGCAGCCAGGGCGTGCTGGGCCCGGCATTGGGTAGCGCATGCACGGGCAGCTCAGCCACGGGCGCCAGCCGTTCCTGCAGCCCCTCGACCTCGGCCGCCTCCCCATGCCCCGCATCGTAGATCAGGGTGGCGGCCCCCTTGAGTTCACTCTCGGGCAGTTCCTCGTACAGGGCGCCATCCCATACCTTCAGCACGATGCGCCCGTAGTGCCCCGACCCCTCCAGGGTGCGATGCACCTTCTCCACCAGCGCCTGAGCCTCCAGGCTGGTCCTCGCCGAGCCGCAGACGAAGAGGTCGATATCGGTTCGGCTGGCATTCTCCGCACTACTGGGGGTCAGGCTTACCCGCTCGCCGCTCTGGATAAAGGAGGTCACCTGGGGCGGTTCCCGCGGGGTGTCCCCCTCGAAGTACTGCTTCAGTCCCTCGCGCGTCTCCTCGTTGGCGATCAGTCGTGCATCCACCAGCAGCCGCAACGACTCACGCCGGGACTCCACCGACGGTGAACCCAGCGCGTCGAGGATCAGCTGGGAATCCAGCCTGGCGCGCTCGAGGTAGAGATCCGCCACCCCCTTGGCCCCGACCCCGGCGATCGCCAGGAAGCCCGACACCAGGGTCACCCACAGCCCCTTCGATGTATCCGCCATTTGACACCTCCCGGCATCGCCTGCCCGGCACCCTGGCCTCCGGGCCGCCCAGACGCACGACACGATACAAGAAGCTTAGGTAAACCCTTGCTGACCCGCGAGAGACGCAGAGCGACGGCGGCATCGGGCTATCCCCGCGCCTGCGGGGACCGGACGGCGGAGAGTGTCGAGACCGAGCCACGGGCTCAGCAGGTCGAGATTACCAACCGGCAGTCACTCGCAAAGTGGATCAACTGGGAGTAGCCACCTTGGCCTCGGCGTCCAGCCGCTGGGCGGTCTGGTCCACGCCACGCAGCCAGATCAGCAGCACCGCGCCCAGGGCGACGAAGCCGCCGGCCAGCCACAGGCCGGTGTCGTAGTGACCGCTGGCCTCGGCGAGCATGCCGGTAAGCGCCGGGGCGAGGATCTGGGCGGCGCCGTAGGCCAGGGTCATGCGTCCCATCAGCCGTGCCGGGCTCTGCGGGTAGAGCCGGCCGGCCATGGTCAGCACCAGGCTGACACAGCCCAGGAAGGTGCCCCCGTAGAGCACCGCGCTTACCAGCACGCCGGCCAGGCTGTCGGTGAGCGCCGGCAGCACGATCCCCACCACCTGCAGCGCCATGGCGGCGATCAGCGCACCGAGGTAGCCGATCCAACGCGCCACCAGGTCCCACAGCATCACCGCGGGGGCGGCCGCCAGCCCCACCAGGGCGAAGGTCCAGTTGCCGGCGCCGGCCAGCAGCGGCTCGCGCTCGACGATGGCGACGATGAAGGTGGCGCTGATCACGTAGCCGTAGCCGGCGCAGAAGTAGGCGGCCAGCATCAGCCGCATGAAGGTGCGACTGGGCGGCTGGGCCTGACGCTGCCCACCGGAGCTACCCTCAAGCGGCCTGGCCGGCCGCGGCAACCAGGCCCAGGCGGGCACCAGCAGCGCCACCGCTAGCAGGGCGAAGCCCCACCACTGGGCCTGCCAGTCGAGGGCCAGGCCCAGCATCAGCTCCACCGCCAGGGCCGCCAGCAGCATGCCCAGCCCCACCCCGGCGAAGTGGATGCCCAGCTCACCGCGCTGACCGTGCTGGATCAGCCAGTGCAGGATCAGCCCCGAGGCGAGCAGCATGGCGCCGCTGCTGGAGAACCCCGCCACGAAACGCAGTGCCGCCCAGGGCCAGAAGCTCTCGGTCAGCGCCATGCCGGCGGTGGAGACGAGCGCCAGCACCAGGGTGAGGCGATAGAGGGTGTCCTTGAGGCGGATGCTGCCGATGGAGGCGGCGGTAAGCGCGCCGAGCATGTAGCCGGCATAGTTGAGGGCGGCCAGCCAGCCACCGTCGGCGTCGGAGAGCCAGGTCTGCTGCTGCATCACCGGCAGCAGCGGGGTGTAGGCGAAACGGGCCACGCCCACGCACAGCAGCTGGCTGAAGAGCCCCGCCAGCAGCACGCGGTAGCGCGGAGAAAGAAGAGAGGACTTGGCCATGCCTGGCGCTCCGTAATCCTTTTCAGGTGGCGCCGCCGGGCGCCTGTCACGGGCTACCCTACCGCATGCTCGGGTCAGGAATGGCGTCGTTCGACCAAATGGGCAGACGTGACGCAAAAGGGGCCCGCCCCCGGGGTGTCAGGGTGCGGACCCAACAAACAGATCTGCTGCGAAGGACGTAAGGCGCGTCCTTAGAACTTGATGCGCATGCCGGCCAGGTAGCCCACGTCGGCGTTATCCTCGTCGGTGTCAGCGATCTCGGCGAACACGGTCACGTTCTTGTGGGCCGGGAAGGCGTAGGTGACGTTGGCGTACCACTCGGTCACATCCTCTTTGCCGACCAGGTCGTCGTAGCTGGTCTCGGTCATGCCGATGGCGATATCGGTGGTCTCGGCGGCGGCGAACACGGCGGCCAGGTTGTACTGGTCGGCGTTATTGTCCGTGGTATCGTCGTTGGAGTCGGACTCACTGTAGTCGGCGGCCAGGGTGGCGATACCGAAGTCATAGGCGGCGCTGACACCCCAGGTGTCGACGGTTTCATCGTTACCACCATCCGCTTCGTTCCACTCCTGGTAGGCCGCGGCCAGCTCCAGCCCACCGAACTCGGTGGAGGCGAACAGGTCGACGTACTCGCCGTTCTCGCTGTCGTTACCCTCGGACTCCAGTTCGTAGGAGGCCACCAGGTAGAAGTTGCCGAGCTGTGAGTCGATGCGGATGACGTCATCACCGTCGGTCGCACCTACCGCGTCGAAGCGATCCTCGTCGGTGTGGGTCTCGATGGCCTCCTCGATGCCGAACTCATCGCCGGCGGTGTTCTGCTTGCCGAAGGAGATGGAGGTACCACCGAAGGCCATACCCACATAGGCCTCTTCCAGATCGCCGCTGTCGGCATCCGCTTCGTCGTTGGCGGCGTCCTTGAAGCCGAAATCGACGCGGCCGAAGGCGGTCATGTCATCGTTGAGCCGGTAGCTGACGTAGTTCTTCAGCTCCAGGTCGTCGAACTCGATATCCGGGTTCTTGTCGTCACCGGATTTCTGACGCAGCTGAACCTGAAAGTCACCGTTCAGCTTGTACTCGAAGCCACCGTTCTCGTAGATGGTGGCGGCATGGGCGGAACCGGAGGCCGCGGCTACGGCGGCGGCGAGGAGAAGCTTACGCATGATGGATGTTCCCTTTGAATGGAGTCTGAGGATCACTGGCTCTCGCTGAGCCAGCGCTGGAAGTCGTTTCTTGTTGTTGAACTGGCTTGCTGGTACCAGAACTTGAGCATCTTCCCGACCATCTGCTGGTCGGACATGCCGTCATTGGTCGCGCCCTGGGGCATGTCGGACGGCATCGCTCCCGCCACGCTGGCGGCCGCCACGGGGGAGTCGAAGGCGAAGCTCTCCCTGCCCAGGGCCGCCACGGCGGCGGGGGAAGCGGTGCGATTGAAGCGTCGGAGTTCGGCTTCATAGTCCCTATCAAACTGCAGGCCTTCCTTCTCCAACACGGCAGAGCGATAGGGGACTCGCTCACCACGGTTGTCCACCAGCCGCCAGCGGTTGCCCTCGTCGAAGGCACGCATCTCGTGGCGGCTACGAATCTCCGGGGCCATCAGGCGGAGCTGGGCTTCCTGTGCCTCGAACAGCAGGACCTGGGTGGTGCTGGTATCGAGCACGGTCTCGTTGCCGGCGTCCCGGATCTCCGTGGTGTAGGCGACGAGGATCTGGTTATTGCCATCCTCCAACCGCAAAGGGTTGGCGCTCGCCTGGCGGTCTTCTTCATCGACCTCTTGGCCATTGATGGCCAGCACCTCGATGCCTTCTTCGCGGTCCAGCAGGACGTCTGCCATCGCGATGGATGCCGTCATCGACACCATCACGCCAAGAAATGCCGAGCAAAGAATCTTCATCATGACCGCCTTTTCACTTGTCGCTGGCGGCACAGTAATCGTGGATCACTACAGAAAAGTGACGGTTTTATAGATCGCTTTATTATTTTATTTTCATGCTAATGAAACATGCCGGTGGTAATGGATCGGCCATCATTTTTCTGTCACAGCAAGCCAATACCGTGCCTCTTCCATCCAGTTCATTCGTCTCATGTTGGGAGATCCCCCCTATGCCCTGCCGAACCCTTCGCCTCTCCGGCCTGGCCCTGGCCATCGCCATGGCGTCGACCGCCGTCTCGGCGTCTGCCGCCAGCTTCAACCGCCTTCTCAGTTTCTCCACCGCCGACAACCTGCCGGCGTCGGAGCGAGAGCAGGAGACGTCGGCGGAGATCATCACCGCCACCGCCAGCGGCGAGATGCTGATCTACAGCGACAGCCCGCGCGGCGGGATCGGCTACATCGCGCTCGAGGAGGACGGCTCGCCCCGTGCGGCAGGCTTCACCGCGCTGGAAGGCGAGCCCACGGCGGTCAGCGCCGTGGGCGAGGATGTGGTGGTGGGGGTGAACACCTCGACCAGCTTCACCGAGCCTTCAGGCTTCGTTGCCCTGGTCTCCGGCGCCAGCCAGCAGGTGCTGGGCCGGTGCGAGCTGGGCGGCCAGCCGGATTCGGTGGCGGTCTCGCCCGACCAGGCGTGGGTCGCCGTGGCGATCGAGAACGAGCGTGACGAGGACCTCAACGACGGCGAGATCCCCCAGCTACCGGCCGGTGACCTGGTGCTGGTGCCGCTGAGCGAAGGGGCGCTGGATTGCGAGGGCCTCAAGCGCGTGGACCTGACCGGCCTGGCAGAGATCGCCCCCAGCGACCCGGAGCCGGAGTTCGTCGACTTCAACGCCCAGGGCGAGGTCGTGGTGACCCTGCAGGAGAACAATCACCTGGTGATCGTGGATGCCGACAGCGGCGAGATTCGCCACCACTTCTCTGCCGGCAGCGTCGACCTCGAGCAGATCGATACCGAGAAGGATGGCGCCCTCACCTTCACCGAGTCCCAGCAAGGTGTGCTGCGCGAGCCCGACGCCGCCCAGTGGCTGGATGACGAGCGCTTCGTGATCGCCAACGAGGGCGACTATCAGGGCGGCGCCCGCGGCTTCAGCATCTTCCACAAGAGCGGCGAGCTGCTGTTCGAATCCGGTGCCGCCTTCGAGCATGAGGTGGCCCGCGCCGGCCACTATCCGGACAAGCGCTCCGGCAAGAAGGGGGGCGAACCCGAGGGGCTGGAGGTCGGCCACTTCGGCGAGGACACCTATATCTTCGTGCTCTCGGAGCGGGGCTCGGTGATCGGCGTCTATCGCGATACCGGCGCCGAGCCAGAGTTCATGCAGCTGCTGCCCTCGGGCATCGCGCCGGAGTCCGCCGTGGCGATTCCACAGCGCAACCTGCTGGTCAGTGCCAACGAGAAGGACCTGGTGGAAGACGGCGGCCCACGGGCTCATGTGATGTTCTATCAGCTTGGCGATGATGCGCCCGCCTATCCGCAACTGGTCTCGGCGAACGATGCCCAGGGCGCGCCGATCGGCTGGGGTGCCCTCTCCGGTCTGAGCGCCGACCCCGAGCGAGCCGGCATCCTGTATGCCGTGAACGACAGCTTCTACGCCAACCAGCCGCGCCTCTTCACCATCGATGCCAGCCAGCACCCGGCGCGCATCACCGCGGCGCTTTCGATCACCCGCGACGGCCAGCCAGCCGAGGCGCTGGACCTGGAAGGCATCGCCGTCGATGGCGAGGGCGGCTTCTGGGTCGCTTCCGAAGGCGATGCCGAGAAGCAGGTGCCCCATGCCCTGCATCACGTGAACGCCGAGGGGGCCATCGCACGGACGGTGGCGCTGCCGGAGGCGCTGCTCGAGCACCAGACACGCTTCGCCGCCGAGGGCATCGCGCTGCATGAGGGGGCGCTGTGGATCGCCATGCAACGGCCCTGGCAGGACGACCCCGCCGGCCACGCCAAGCTGCTGCGCTTCGACCTCGCCAGCGGCGAGTGGCGCGCGGCGCACTACCCGCTGGAGACCAGCGAACGCGGCTGGGTGGGCCTCTCCGAGCTCGAGATCGCCAACGGCACCCTCTACGTGGTGGAGCGCGACAACCAGATCGGCGAACGTGCCGCCATCAAGCGTCTCTATGCGCTGGACCTGGCCAGCATCGAGACCGCTCCCCTGGGCGGCGAGCTGCCGGTGCTGGAGAAGACGCTGGTCCGCGACCTGATGGAGGACCTAGCGGCCCTGAACGGCGTTGTCACCGACAAGGTCGAGGGCTTCGCCATCGACGCCGCGGGTGAGGGCTTCTTCGTCACCGACAACGACGGCGTCGACGACAGCTCCGGCGAGACGCTGTGGTGGTCGATCGGCCGGATGGAATAGGCCTGACGGCATCGACGCCAAGGCGTGAAAAGCAGAAGGGGGAGGCATCTGGCCTCCCCCTTCTGCTTGTGGTGTCCCCCTTGGCGGGGTCAGCGAGCCGAACCGGCTTCTCGGCGTCCCTCCGTGTCAGAAGGAGTGCCGCGCCGCGGCAGCATGCGCACCAGCACGTCCTCATCGGCCATGCGGCGATGCAGAAGGGCCATGGCGACATGGCCGACGATCAGCGCCAGCAGCGCCCAGCCCAGCAGGCCGTGGAAGATGCCGCCGACCGCGGCCATCCACTCGATCTCGCCCTCGAAGCCCGGCATCAGCGGGATGCCGAAGGGGGCGAAGGCTCGCCCGGAGCCGTACTGGCGCAGCAGGGCCACCAGCGGCACCGCCACCATCAGCAGGTAGAGCGCCAGATGGCCGACGCAGGCGGCCAGGTTGATGGCGGCCGGGCGCCGCGCCCGCTCCACCAGCGCCCACCCCAGGCGCACCGCCACCAGCAGCATCAGCAGCGCCCCCAGCGGCTTGTGGGCGCCCCACACGGCCGCCTCCAGGGCAGTATCCGGCAAGGCGAAGCGCACGATGGCGGTGAGGAACTGGAAGGCGAACAGGGCCGCCATCCCCCAGTGCAGCAGGCGACTGACGCGGCCGTAGTGAGCGGCGTTGACCGACATGAGGAACTCCTTGGCGATGACGATGAAGACGCTTCGCAGGCTAGCGACCCATCGCGCAGGAATTGTGGCACCAGTGTGGAGCGAGCGAGTCCGGGTGGCGCCATGGCGCCGCGGATCTTGGTACTCTCACAGGTCGAATCCACGGCAACGCGAGGACGCCCCCATGTGGGATGAGCGCTACAGCACCGACGACTACCTCTACGGCACCGAGCCCAACGACTTCCTGCGCGAGCACGCCGCGCTGATCGGCGAGCCGCCGCGGGACGTGCTCTGCCTGGCCGACGGTGAGGGGCGCAACGGCGTCTACCTGGCCGGGCTCGGCCACCGGGTCACCTCGGTGGATGCCTCCGCGGTGGGCCTGAAGAAGGCGGCGCGGCTGGCCGAGGAGAAGGGCGTGGCGCTGACCACCCTGCACGCCGACCTCACCGAGCACGAATTCGCCGCCGAGAGCGTCGATGCCGTGGTGTCGATCTTCTGCCATGTGCCGGCGGCGGGGCGTCCCCACCTTCACCGCCAGGTGATCCAGGCACTGCGGCCGGGCGGCGTACTGATCCTCGAGGCCTACACCCCGGCGCAGGTGCCGCGCGACACCGGCGGGCCGGACACCCCCGACCGCACGCCTACCGCCGCCGAGCTCGATGCCGCCTATGCCGAGCTCGCCATCGAGCTCAGCCGCGAGTGCGAGCGCCTGGTGGTGGAGGGGCGCGGCCACACCGGGCCCGGCTGCGTGGTCCAGTTCATCGCCCGCAAGCGCTGACGCCAGTGCCCGCTCACCAGGAGATCTCATGCCACAAGGAGACCCCATGAATCCCGTGACCGACCGCCTCAAGGCCATCGCCTCCCCCGCCATCGGCCTGGGTTGCATGAACCTCTCCCACGGCTACGGCCAGCCGGTGGAAGAGGCCGAGGCAGTGCGCGCCCTGGGCGAGGCCTTCGAGATGGGCTATCGCCACTTCGATACCGCCACCCTGTACGGCGCCACCGCCAACGAGCGGGTGGTAGGCAAGGCGCTCGCCGGCAAGCGCGACGAGATTCTGCTGGCCAGCAAGTGCGGCATGGCCATGGACCCCGAGCTCGGCCGCAAGGTGATAGACGGCCGCCCCGAGACCCTGCGCCGCCAGTGCGAGGCGAGCCTCGAACGCCTGCAGACCGACCATATCGACCTCTACTACCTGCATCGCTGGGACAAGGGCGTGCCCATCGAGGAGAGCGTAGGGGAGCTGGCGCGGCTGGTGGCAGAGGGCAAGATCGGCGCCATCGGCCTCTCCGAGGTCTCGGCGGCCACCCTGCGCCGGGCCCGCAGCGAGCATCCCATCGCCGCGGTGCAGACGGAGTACTCGCTGTGGACCCGCAACCCGGAGATCGCGGTGCTCGAGGCGTGCCGCGAGGCGGGCACCCTGTTCGTGGCCTTCAGCCCGCTGGGGCGCGGCTTCCTCGCCGGGGCCATCCAGGTCGACACGCCCCTGGCCGAGGGCGACGTGCGCCGCGGCATGCCGCGCTTCAGCGCCGACAACCTGGCCCGTAACCTGCCGCTGCTGGCCGAGCTGGACACCATGGCCCGCGAGTTCGAAGTCACCAGCGGGCAGCTGGCACTGGCCTGGCTGCGCGCCAAGGGGGAGGACGTCCTGCCGATTCCCGGCACCCGCAACGTGGCCCATATGCGCGAGAACCTGGCCGCCGAATCGCTCACCCTCGCGCCGGAGCTGGTGGCACGCCTGGACGAGGCGTTCGCTCCCGAGCGTATCGTCGGCGAACGCTACGCCGAGGCGCTGCAGGCGGAGGTGGATACCGAGGAGTTCGCCTGAGCCACCCCACACACACGACAGGCCGGGCAAGGTGCCCGGCCTGTCGTGACGCCAGTGCCGCTGGCTCAGTTGTCGGTGGCCTCCTCGATCGAATCACCGGCCTCCTCGACCGCCTGGTCGATCTCCTCGCCGGCCTCCTCGGCAGGGCCCTGTTCCTCCTCGCAGGCCGCCAGGCCCAGGGTCAGCAGGCCCGCCAGCAGGGCCAGGGCGACTTTCCGTGACAGCGTGTGTTGCATGCCATTCTCCTCCTGAGAAACGAAAGGGTCGGGTGGCGCGGGGGCCACGCCCTCAACCTAGCGCCCGCGGCGGCGGCCTGCCACCGCAGTGCGTAACGCTGCGTAAAGGCACGTGAACGGCATGAAAGCGAGACGGGAAAGAAAAAAAGGGCGCACCCCCGGAGAGACGCGCCCATATGACCACTCGTATGACTCAAACAGCCATTTCATCCTAGCCAAGGCGACGGCGATTTTCAAACATTCGTTTTAGCGCCTTCGCGCCCGCCCCCGGGCGCCCCGCATGACGCCGCTGCGGGCCGGGTGCTATGATCCATGACCAATCAACGATCGCGAACTCGTAGACACCAACAGCACAACGAGGAATCCGGCTTGTCACACTTACCGGTGATCGTCGGCATGGGCGGCGTGAACCCTGCCGGCAGAACCTCGGGCCACCAGGCGTTCCGCCGCACCGTGCTCGACGCCCTGCCCGTGGAGGACCAGGCCCGCACCCTGCTGGGCCTGGCCGCCATGATGCGCCTGGCCAGCGGCCACGAGGACGGCAGTTGGCAGACCGCCGACGGCGAGGCCCTCGACCCCGCCGCCATCGTCGAGCAGACCCGCCAGCAGGTGCTCGACCATACCCTGATCCGGCGCATCGAGGATCCGCGCTTCAACGACGCGGGGCTGCCCGCCAACCGTCGCGCCAGCCTGGCCCTGGAGGCCCCGCTCACCTTCCGCATCCGCCGGCGCCAGCTGCCCCGCGACCTGCCCCCTACCTGGCAGGTGCGCGAGCTCGACCGCAAGCTGTTCGAGGTGACCGTGCCCGCCGGCGAGATGGACGTGATGCTGCCCGAGCATCGCCCCGCCCAGGTGCGCGCCGCCGGCCAGCTGCCCAGCGGCTTCGAGCCAGAGCGCCTCTACCGCAGCGTGCACCACCCGCGCGGGCTCTCCATGGCGATCTTCGCGGCGAGCGACTGCCTGGGCGACAGCGGCCTGGCCTGGGACACCCTGCGCGACCGGCTCGACCCCGACGAGGTCGCCGTCTACGCCGGCAACTCCATCGGCCAGCTCGACGACGAGGGCTGGGGCGGGCTGCTCAAGAGCTTCGTCTCCGGCAACCGCGCTACCTCCAAGCAGATGCCGCTGGGCTACGGCCAGATGCCCGCCGACTTCCTCAATGCCTATGTGCTGGGCAGCGTGGGCGGCACCGGCGCGGCGCTGGGCGCCTGCGCCAGCTTCCTCTACAACCTGCGCCTGGGGGTCGACGACATCCGCGCCGGCCGCCGCCGGGTGGTGATGGTGGGCACCGCCGATGCGCCGGTGACCCCCGAGATCATCGAGGGCTTCCGCGCCATGGGGGCCCTGGCCGACGACGACAGCCTGCGCGCGCTGGACGCCCTGGAGCTGCTCACCGACACCGATTACCAGAAGGCGTGTCGTCCCTTCGCCCGCAACTGCGGCTTCACCATCGCCGAGGCGAGCCAGTTCGTGATGCTGATGGACGACGCCCTGGCCCTCGAGGTGGGTGCCGAGATCCTCGGCAGCGTGCCGGACGTCTTCGTCAATGCCGACGGCTGGAAGCGTTCCATCTCGGCGCCGGGCATCGGCAACTACATTACCCTGGGCAAGGCCGCCGCCCTGGTGCGCGAGATGCTCGGTGACAAGGCCCTGCGCGAGCGCACCTTCCTGCACGCCCACGGCACCAGCACCCCCAAGAACCGGGTCACCGAGTCCCACGTCTTCGACCTGGTGGCGCGGGCCTATGGCATCGAGGCGTGGCCGGTGGTGGCGGTGAAGGCCTACGTCGGCCACTCCCAGGGCAGCGCCGCCGGCGACCAGCTGGCCAGCGCCCTGGGCAGCTTCGCCCATGACCTGCTGCCGGGCATCGCTACCCTCGACGCGGTGGCCGACGACGTCCATGCCGAGCGCCTGCGGCTCTCACGCGAGGCCATGCCCTTCGCCGCGGATGCCGCCTTCATCAACGCCAAGGGGTTCGGCGGCAACAACGCCACCGGGGTGGTGCTCTCGCCCGTGGTCACCGAGCGCCTGCTGGTGCAGCGCCACGGCGAGGCCGCGGTGACCGCCTGGCAGGTGCGCCGCGAGGCGACCCGCGAGGCCGCCGCCGCCTATCGCCGCCAGGCCGACCAGGGCCGCTTCGCTCCCCGCTATCGCTTCGGCGAGGGGGTGCTGGAGGGCCCGGAGCTTGAGGTCAGCGACACCGAGATCCAGATCCCCGGCTACGCCCGCCCGGTCTCGCTGGCGGTGCACAACCCCTTCGGCAGACTCGAGGAGTGACGGCGATGAACATCGCGGTATACCCCGGCACCTTCGACCCGATCACCAACGGCCACTTCGACCTGATCGAGCGCGCCGCCCGGTTGTTCGACAGGGTGGTGGTGGCCATCGCCACCAGCCCCGGCAAGGGCCCCGCGCTGGATATCGACACGCGCATCGCCCTGGCCCGGGAGGTCACCGCCGGGCTCGACAACATCGAGGTGATCGGCTTCTCGGGGCTGATGACCGAGTTCATGAAGCAGCAGCAGGCGCGCGTACTGCTGCGCGGCCTGCGTGCGGTCTCGGACTTCGAATACGAGCTGCAGCTGGCCAACATGAACCGTGCCCAGATGCCGGAGCTGGAGACCGTCTTCCTTACCCCGGCAGTGGAGAACTCCTATATCTCCTCCACCCTGGTGCGCGAGATCGCCAAGCTGGGCGGCGACGTCTCGCAGCATGTCCATCCAAGGGTCGCCGCGACGCTGAAGAGCCATTACAATACCTGACCACAAGGCTCGGGATTGCACCGAGTCACCCCCGACGACCGCGGCCAGCGACTTCCGCGAGGTATCCCCATGGCCCTGATGATCACCGACGAGTGCATCAACTGTGACGTCTGCGAACCCGAATGCCCCAACGGCGCCATCTCGCCCGGGGAGGAGATCTACGTCATCGA
This sequence comes from Halomonas shengliensis, assembly GCF_900104135.1. Lineage (GTDB taxonomy): Bacteria > Pseudomonadota > Gammaproteobacteria > Pseudomonadales > Halomonadaceae > Halomonas > Halomonas shengliensis. The sequence goes on from NZ_FNIV01000007.1 coordinate 79,696, forward strand.
CCCGGAGCTGTGCACCGAGTGCGTCGGCCACTACGACGAGCCGCAGTGCCAGCAGGTCTGCCCGGTGGACTGCATCCCCCTCGACCCGGAGCGCGAGGAGAGTCGCGAGGAGCTGATGGCCAAGTACGAGCGCATCACCGCCGCCTGACGCCCTCCCGCGCAGACCACACGACCACCGACACCACGACGCCCCGCTCCTGAGAGCGGGGCGTCGTCTTATTGGGGGCCTGGCGCCCGGACTGGAGTGCTGCGTCGGCGGCGGCTCAGAGCTCGTCGGCGCGCTTGCTGACCGTGCAGCCCAGGCAGCGGCGGAAGGCCGCCTCGGCCGGGGTCTTGATCAGGGTTTCGGCGGCGGTATCCACGCCACCGCCCAGGGCGGTGAAGGGCAACGACACCAGGAACACCGCGGTGCCGGCCACGGTGGCCACCGCCAGCAGCGGCCTTGCGATCACCGCATCGGCGATCATCGCCCCGCCGCTCGGCTGGGCCTCCATGCGCTGCTCTTGGGCCATCGCCGGGGTCGTGCCCAGCAGCGCCACCAGCGCCAGTACGAAGAAGAATACGGTCCGCTTGCCCATCGCTTTCACTCCCTGCTCCCTGCAGTCTCTGCTGCCGTTGTCGCCCTGCCAGTACCAGCCAACCGATATGCCGGGTATGGCACTAACCATTGTTAGCTTCTAGAATGCCCGAGGTTACATCCTTTCACAGGATCTTACATCAGGGTAGACGGCTTTCGCCGACCGCCCAACCCGCAGGCCCTGCCTGCTCCCACCATGCAAAGGAGCGCATGATGAAGCGTCTGATCGCCACCGCCGCCCTGGCCACCCTGGTCGCCAGCCCCGCCTTCGCCCAGAGCTATCAGTACAACCCCAACGAGGGGCCGTATATTGGAGTCGGCCTTGGCAACGCTGAGCTGGATTTTGATATGGCGGGCTACTATGAAAGCCTTGGCTATCCAAATGTCAGCTCGGATGATAGCGATACTGCCTACAAGCTATTCGCGGGCTACCAGTTCAACCCCAATTTCGCAATCGAAGCCGGGTACGCCAACTTCGGCGAATTTTCGGCCAGCTCTTCAGCACCTGGCTACGCAGGTCGGTCAGAACTCAGCATCGAAGGCTTTACGGCTGGTCTGGTTGGCAAACTGCCCATTCAGAATGGCTTTAGTGTTTACGGCAAGCTGGGCATGATCGCTTGGGATGCCGAGCTGGACGAAAGTGAGAGCTCTGTTTGGGGGAGCGGGTCTCTGACTTCAAGCGATGATGGCGCTGACCCCTTCTACGGCATCGGTGCTGAATATGTAGTGAATCAGGCCGTCATGCGGCTCGAATACGAGCGTTATGACATCGAGTCTGAAGGAGTAGGTCTTGAAGTCGACCTGATCTCGGCGGCCATCGGCTACCGCTTCTAAGCGAAAACCGAGCCACCCCGCCACAGCCGCCCCGCCACAGCGCGGGGCGGTTGCGTTATATGCCGCCGCCGGCCATGCTGCGCGGCTTTCCACCCTCGGGAGCCCATCGTGAGCCGCTCGGAACCTTCGTCACCCGCGTCCGCGCGCCGGCGCATCCTGACGCTGGCCTGGCCGATTATCCTCTCCAATATCACCGTGCCGCTGCTGGGGCTGGTGGATACCGCCGTGGTCGGCCACCTGCCGGACTCCCGCTACCTGGCCGCGGTGACCCTCGGTGCCACCCTGTTCAGCTTCCTCTACTGGGGCTTCGGCTTCCTGCGCATGGGCACCACCGGGCTCACCTCCCAGGCGGTGGGCCGCGAGAACGACACGGAGGTGCGCAACCTGCTGGGCCAGTCGCTGCTGCTGGCGGCGGGCATCGGCGCGGCGCTGATCCTGCTCTCGCGACCGCTCATCGCCCTGGGGCTGTGGCTGCTCGACGGCAGCGAGGTGGCCACGGCGCTGGCCGCCGAGTATGCCGAGATCCGCATCCTCTCGGCGCCGGCGGTGCTGGCCAACTACGCCATCCTCGGCTGGTTCCTGGGCCAGCAGAACTCGCAGGTGACCCTGGCGATCCTGGTGCTGACCAACGGCGTCAACATCGTCCTCGACCTGCTCTTTGTCGTCGGCCTGGGCATGACCAGCGACGGCGTGGCCTGGGCCACGGTGATCGCCGACTACACCGCCTTCGCCTTCGGCCTGTGGCTGGTCTCGCGCCAGCTCAGGTGGCTCTCGGGGCGCTTCCTGCGCAGCCGGCTGCTGGCGCTGGCCGCCTACGGCGAACTCTTCTCGGTGAACGCCAACCTCTTCGTGCGCACCCTGGGGCTGCTGTTCGCCATGGCCTTCTTCACCTCGCGGGGGGCCGCCCAGGGCGACACCGTGCTTGCCGCCAACGCCGTGCTGCTGCAGTTCATCATGCTCACCAGCTACGCCCTGGACGGTTTCGCCCACGCCGCCGAGGCGCTTACCGGGCGCTCGGTGGGCGCCAGGCGCTGGGAGGAGTTCGCCCAGGCGGTGCGCGGGGCGGCCTGGTTCTCGCTGGCCACCGCCGGCCTCGCCGCGCTGGCCTTCGCCCTGGGCGGCGAGGCACTGATCGCCCTGCTCACCGGCCTGCCGGCGGTGCGCGACACCGCCGCCAGCTACCTGCCATGGATGGTCGCCATGCCGCTGATCGCGGTGTGGAGCTACCTGCTGGACGGGGTCTTCATCGGCGCAACGGCGATCCGCGAGATGCGCAACAGTATCTTCGCCGGGCTCGCCGTCTACCTGCCCGCCTGGTGGCTCGCCCAGGCAGTGCTGCCGGAGGCCCTCACCAACCATGGGCTGTGGCTGGCCTTCACGCTGTTCACCCTGGTGCGCTCGGCGACCCTGATCGCCTACTATCGGCGACGGCGCCGCAGCGACTGGTGTGACAAGCCTGCTGGACCGTTGGCGGCGAAATAACGCAAGATACTGACGCTGCGCTAGTTTCTGTGTTGAACCACCAAGAACACTCACAACAGTAAGGGAACGCCATGCTCAAGGCCCTCTCGAGACCGGCGGTGAAGCTGGTCGAACGCTACCTGCCCGACCCCTATATCTTCGTGCTGCTGCTGACCATCATCGCCGCGGTGGCCGCCATCGCCGTGGAACGCCAGACGCCGCTGGCGGTGATGCGCATGTGGGGCGACGGCTTCTGGAACCTGCTGACCTTCTCGATGCAGATGCTGCTGGTGCTGGTCACCGGCTTCATGCTGGCAAGCTCCCCCCCCGTGAAGAAGCTGCTGCAGCGCCTGGCCGCCCTGGCCAAGGGGCCCGGCGGCGCCATCCTGCTGGTCACCTATGTGTCGCTGGCGGCCAGCTGGATCAACTGGGGCTTCGGCCTGGTGGTGGGCGCGCTGTTCGCAAAGGAGCTCGCGCGCCTGGTGCGTGTCGACTACCGCCTGCTGGTGGCCAGCGCCTACTCCGGCTTCGTGGTGTGGCACGGCGGCCTGGCCGGCTCCGTGCCGCTGACCATCGCCACCGACGGCCACTTCAGCGCCGACCAGATCGGTGTGATCGGCACCGGCTCCACCATCTTCGCCTTCTTCAACCTGGCCATCGTGGTGATGCTGTTCATCGCCGTGCCGCTGGTCAACCGCATGATGCTGCCAGACGAGAACGAGAGCGTCTTCGTCGACCCCAAGCTGCTGGGCGATGACGAGGAGGAGCGCGTGCGCATCACCCGCCCCGCCGAGCGCATGGAGAACAGTGTGGTGCTGGCCTGGCTGGTGGGCATCCCGGGCCTGATCTTCCTGGTCGACCACTTCTTCCTGCGCGGCGGCGGGCTGAACCTCAACGTGGTCAACTTCCTGTTCCTGTTCCTGGCCATCGTGCTGCACCGCACCCCGCGCAGCCTGCTGACCAGCCTGCAGGAGGCGATCAAGGGCGGTGCCGGCATCGTCATCCAGTTCCCCTTCTACGCCGGGATCATGGCGATCATGGTGCAGTCCGGCCTGGCGGCGACCCTCTCCGAGGGCCTGGTCTCCTTCGCCACCGAGACCACCCTGCCCTTCTGGACCTTCATCAGCGCCGGCATCGTCAACCTCTTCGTGCCCTCCGGGGGCGGCCAGTGGGCGGTGCAGGCGCCGGTGATGCTGCCCGCCGCCGAGGCGCTGGGAGTGGAGATCCCGCGGGTCGCCATGGCCGTGGCCTGGGGTGACGCCTGGACCAACCTGCTGCAGCCCTTCTGGGCGCTGCCGGTGCTGGGTATCGCCGGGCTCAAGGCCAAGGACATCATGGGCTTCTGCCTGATCCAGCTGCTTATCACCGGGGTGCTGATCTCGGTCGGCCTGACCTGGTTCTGACGCCCACCCTGCCCCAAGGCAAAACGCCTTGTCCCCAGACCGGGGGCAAGGCGTTATGCTGTGGATAACCCACCAGGAGACCGCCCATGGACGCCCACCCCCTGCCCGGCCAGCACGAGCTCTCGATGACGGTGCTGATGACCCCCGACATGGCCAACTTCAGCGGCAAGGTGCACGGCGGCGCCATCCTCAAGAAGCTCGACGAGGTGGCCTACGCCTGCGCCAGCCGCTACGCCGGCCACTACGTGGTCACCCTCTCGGTGGACCAGGTGCTGTTCAAGCAGCCGATCCACGTCGGCGAGCTGGTCACCTTCCTGGCCTGCGTCAACCATGTCGGCCGTTCCTCCATGGAGATCGGCATCAAGGTGGTGGCCGAGGACATCCAGCACAAGCTGATCCGCCACACCAACAGCTGCTACCTGACCATGGTGGCGGTGGACGCCGACGGGAAGCCGGCCCCGGTGCCTCCCCTCAGGCTGGAGACGAAACTTCAGAAGCTGCGTTTCGAGAAGGCCGCACTGCGCAAGAAGCTGCGCAAGCAGGCCGAGGAGGAGGAGCGCCGCACCCAGGACGAGCACGGCGCCAGGGAAGAGCGCGACTAGCCGCAGGCGATCTCGGCGATGACGTCGTCCTCGTCGAGGCGCACGTTGAGGCGCTCCGGCCGGTAGTCGAGGGTCACCGCCTCGCCGGGGCGCACCACGCGCATGCTCACCGCCCCGCTCTCGGCGCGGATGGCCTCGCCCAGCGCCGCGTCATAGGCGCGGCCGATGCGATCCTGGACGCGCTCGGCCCCGCAGGCGTCACCGTCCGCCACCCGGGGCGGCGGCGGGGCAGGCTCCGGACTGGGTGCCGTGTTCAGGCCCCCGCAGCCCGCCAGCAGCAGCGCCAGCCCGAGCCCCAGTGGAAACCAGCGTCTCTCCCTCATGCCTTGTGCTCCCTGTCATTACGCCAAGCAAGGCAGCGCCGGGGCGGGCTGGCCGCACCGGCGCTGCTGTTCTTGTCGTGCCGGTATCCGACTCAGGACGCGGCGTCCTGGACCGCCTCGCCGCCCTGCTCGATGTCCTGGCCGGCACCACGGATGGTGTTGCAGCCGGAGAGCAGCGAGACGGCGAACAGCGCCGCCATCAGCATCGCCAGTGATCGTTTCATGGGGCTATCTCCTTGCGGATTGGGAGTGTTGCAAGGGGTAATTTAGCAGCTGACGGCACACCCTGCCCTACCCGAGCAGCAGCCGCAGGATGATCGCCGCGATCACCGCCACGGTGAGCCACTTGACCACGAAGGCGCCACGCGGGCTGACGTTGACCTTCACCGCGAGCCAGGCGCCGGTCATGCTGCCCGCCGCCAGCAGCAGGCCGTAGCCCCAGCGCACCTGGTCGTTGACCAGGAAGAGCGCCAGCGCCGGCAGGGTGTAGACCAGCACGATCAGCACCTTGAAGACGTTCACCTGGGCCAGGTCGATCCGCAGCATGCGGTAGAGCACCACGATGAACAGGATGCCCACCCCCACCTGGATGAAGCCGCCGTAGAGGCCGATGGCGAACATCGCCAGGTAGACCGCCGGGGTCAGCCGCTCGGGGGTCAGCGGACGGGTCTCCAGGCGCGGCTGGGGCAGCAGCATCAGCAGCGCCGCCCCCGCCATCACCACGATCAGGATCGCCTCGAAGAGGGCGTCGCCGGTGCGCATGGCCAGCCAGGCGCCCGCCAGCGAGCCCAGCACCGCCGGCACCGAGAGGCGCAGCGACAGCCCCACATGGCGCGCTCCGGCACGGAAGAAGTGATAGACCGCCGAGACGCTCTGCAGCGCGATGGAGACGCGATTGGTGCCGTTGGCCTCCTGGGGCGGCAGGCCGAGGAACATCAGCAGCGGCAGAGTGAGCATGGAGCCGCCGGCGGAGAGCACGTTGATGAAGCCGGCCAACGCGCCGATCAGCAGCAGGGCCAGCGCCTCGATCAGGGTCATGGGAGCGTCCTTTGCGGGTCGGGCCGCACAGCTTAGCCGTCGCGGCCACAAGGGGAAACTCCCCGCCGACCTGTGGCATGATGCGGGAGAGGCCACGCGCCCTGCTCACGACACGGGAGAGCCCCATGGATCACTTCGAGCCCGATGCCCGCCTGGTGGAAGACAGCTACCCGGTCACCGAACTGCCGCTGTGCCAGCTGCGGCTGATGAACGACACCCGCTTCCCCTGGCTGGTGCTGATACCGCGGCGGCGCGGTGTCAGCGAGGTGTTCGAGCTGGACGAGGCGGACCAGCAGCAGCTGTGGCGGGAGGCGGGGCGCCTCGGCCGCGCCTTCAAGACCCTGATGGAGGCCGACAAGCTCAACGTGGCGAGCCTCGGCAACCTGGTGCCCCAGCTGCACCTGCACCTGGTGCTGCGCCGCGAGGGGGACGCTGCCTGGCCGGGACCGGTATGGGGCCAGGGCGAGGCGGAACACTACGATCTGGACGCTCTGGCCGCCATGCGCGACCGCGTGCTGGCCATGGTGGAGGGGCTCGACCTCGACGGCACGGCGGAGAAGGCGAGCTGAGGCCGCCCGCCGGGACCCATGGCCGCGATCAGTCGGCGGCCGTGAGCCTGGCGGCGATCTCCGCCGCCAGCGCCTCCAGGGTGCGCGGCGGCAGCGCGCGGCCACCGCGGGTGGCGGCCAGCCCCAGCCGGCTGCGCTCGCCTTCCCCCTCGACCTCGACCAGCACCCGATAGCCCGGCCAGCGCGAGAACACCGCCTCCAGCCGGCCCAGGGAGGCGTCGGCATGGCGCACCACATAGCCCCCCGCGATCAGCGCCTCGGCGGCGGCCTCCAGGGCCGCCTCGGGTGGCGCGGCCAGGGCCAGCTCGGTAGGCGACGCCGCGGGCCGCGGGGTGGCGCACCCGGCGAGCAGCAGGACCAGCAGCAGCGCCCCCAGTCGATGGCTCATGGGGTACCTCCCGCCGGCATGGCGCGCCGCAGCGCCTGGCAGAACGCCTCGGTGCTGGCGCTGCGCGCCTCTACCAGCCGGCCGCGCCAGTCGATGACCTGCAGGTCGCGGCTGACCCGCACCTCCTGGCCGCTGACCAGCAGCGAGACCCGCTCCAGCTGGGTGGCATCGCGGGTCAGGCTGCCCACCCCGCCGAAGCCGATCATCACCCCGCCGCCGATGCCGCCGCTGCCCCCGCCCAGGCCGATGCCGCCGAACACGCCGTGGCGCTCCCAGTCGTCGTAGCGGCTGCCGTAGCCGGGCAGCAGGCGGGTGCGCTCGGCACTCACCAGCACAGGCGCGGTGGCCGTGTGGCGGATCAGGAAGCCCTCGGCCTCGAGGGCATCGACCGCCCGCGCGAGGATCTCCCGCGGCGACGCCTCGCCGACGGGCCACCGACAGGCGGCCGCAGGCGGCGGCTCGGCCACGGGCAGGGTCGAGGGAACGGTCTGGCAACCGGCCAGCGCCAGCAGGAGAAGCAGCGGCCAGGGTCGCATGGGGTCACTCCTGGAGTGGAATGGCTCCAGTGTAAGCCAGGGAAGTCGCAGTTATCGACAGGGTGATAGCGAAAGGCGCCGGGGACAGGTCGGAGAGGGAGTCCTATGCCAGGGGTGAGGAGCACTGCTCCGAACGGGCTGGCCATGGATGGCCAGCACCGGGCCTGCGAGCGGAGCGGGACGCGAGAGCGAAGCAAGGCATCGGTAGCGCCCAGGGATGGGTTCACAGCGCCCCCTCGTAGGCCTGTCGCCGGAACAGCCTTGAGCGGTACTGGCATCTGCGATAGCTCCGCACTGTTGGCGCGGCAGGGTGACGCAGGTCACTTGAAATCGGCCTCGCCCGCCAAGATGTCATGCAGCAAGGCTATGATCCCCATGGCCAGGTTTCGCTGGCCGCCGGGCGGCGGCGCGGCGACCATGGACAGACAGCGACCAAGGAGGCGACCCATGAGCGACACCAACCGAATCGGCCTGCACGAGGCCAGCGCCAGCCAGCTGGCCGAGAAGCTCAACGAGCTGCTGGCCAACTACCAGATCTTCTACATGAATGTGCGCGGCTACCACTGGAACGTGAAGGGCCCGCAGTTCTTCCAGCTCCACGAGAAGTTCGAGGAGCTCTACACCGACCTGCTGACCAAGGTCGACGAGGTCGCCGAGCGCATCCTCACCCTGGGCCACCAGCCGGTGCACGCCTACAGCGACTACGTCGAGATCTCGCGGATCCGTGAGGACAAGAACGTCTCGGACGGCAAGGCCTGCGTCGAGGGCGTGCTGGCGGGCTACCAGGTGCTGATCGAGCTGCAGCGCGAGCTCCTCTCGCTGGCCGCCGACGCCGACGACGAGGGCACCGCCGCCCAGGCCGGCGACTACATCCGCGAGCAGGAGAAGACCGTGTGGATGCTGGCCAGCTACCTGGCCTGATACCGAACGGCACTTCCCCAACGACGACGCCGGGCCCTTGGGCCCGGCGTCGTCGTGTCCGGCGGGTGACCGGTGCCTAGGCCACAGGACGGGCCAGGTCCTCCACCAGGGCACGCAGCAGCGTCCAGAACTCCTCTACCGATTCGACATCGACGCGCTCGTCCGGCGAGTGGGCGCCGCGGATGGTGGGGCCGAAGGAGATCATCTCAAGCCCGGGGTACTTGCCGCCGAGGATGCCGCATTCGAGGCCGGCATGGATCACCTTGACCGCCGCCTCGCTGCCCAGCCGCTCGTGGTGCACCCGCCGGAAGCGCGCCAGCAGCTCGCTGTCCGGCTGCGGGGTCCAGCCCGGATAGCCGTTCTCGATGCGCACCCGGGCACCGATCAGCTCGAACAGGGCGCGCAGGCGGTCGGCGAGGTCCCGGGTGGCGCTGTCGCGCAGCGAGCGCACCAGGGCGCCGAGCTGGAAACGCCCCTGCTCCAGGCTGACCACACCGAGGTTGTTGGAGGTCTCGACCACCCCGGGCACTTCCTGGCTCATGCGCTCCACGCCGCAGGGGGCGGCGTGGAGGGCGGCCAGCAGCAGGTGGGTGGCCTGGGCGGTGAGCGGCTCGTCGACGGCTCCCTCGGCGGCCGCCAGGCTCAGCGACAGGGTCTCATCGACCCCGGCCAGCTCGTCGCGCAGGGTGGCCTCGAGGGCCGCCACCTCGGCCATGGCGGCCTCGCGCTCCTCCTCGGGCAGCGCCACCACGGCGAAGGCCTCCCGCGGCAGGGCGTTGCGCAGGGTGCCACCCGCGTAGCTCGCCAGGCGCGCATCGAAGCGCTCCAGGGCACGCAGCGCGCGCACCAGCAGGCGGTTGGCGTTGCCCAGCCCCTTGTGGATGTCGATGCCGGAGTGGCCGCCGCGCAGGCCGGTGAGCGACAGCTTGAGCACCACCTCGTCCTCGGCCAGGGGGGCGGTGGGCAGCTGCGCCTCCACCACCACGTCGGTGCCGCCGGCGCAGCCGATGAACACCTCGCCGCGATCCTCGGAATCGAGGTTGAGCAGATAGCGCCCGGTGAGCCACTCCTCGGCGAGGTTGAGTGCCCCGCCCATGCCGGACTCCTCCTCCAGGGTGAAGAGCGCCTCCAGCGGGCCGTGCTCGAGATCATCGGCCTCGAGGATCGCCAGGGCGGCGGCTACGCCGAGGCCGTTGTCGGCACCCAGGGTGGTGCCGCTGGCTCGCAGCCAGCCGTCGTCGCCGAGGCGGGTCTCGATGGGGTCGCGGGTGAAGTCGTGAGGGTGGCCGCTGTTGGCCTGGGGCACCATGTCGAGATGGCCCTGGAAGATCACCCCCGGGGCGTCCTCGCGGCCCGGAGTGGCGGGCTTGCGAATCAGCAGGTTGCCGAAGGCGTCGCGCTCGTGGGCGAGGCCGCGGGCGTCGGCCCAGGCCTCGAGGCGCGCCGCCAGGGCGGCCTCGTGGCCGGAGGGGCGCGGGGTCTCGCACAGGGTCCGGAAGTGGCGCCACAGCGGCTGCGGCGCGAGCCGGTCGAGATGTTCGTTCATGGAGATCCTTCCTGATTGACCGACCTACCTTACTCAGCCCGCTCCGGCAGGGGAAGCCGTGGACCGAACAACGTTTGGCGGCGCGAGGCTTACCCGGCGACAGGTCTGTTCGGGGGCGCTATGAACCCGTCCATGGGCGCTACCTCGGCCCTGCGGCGCTCTCGCGTCCCGCTCCGCTTGCAGGTCCGGTGCTGGCCATCCATGGCCAGCCCGTTCGGAGCAATGCTCCTCACCCCTGGTCCTCGGACCCCCTCCAGACCTATCCCCGGCGCCTCGCTGAGAGCATTAACCGAGCTACCGCCTGGCGCAGCCGGGCGGTGGCCTGGCGCCGACCCGGTACGCCGAGGCGCCGGGCCAGGGCCTCGCCGGCGAGGCCCTGGAAGCCCCAGGCCACCAGCAGCGCCAGGTCGGCGTCCTCGGGGGGCATGCCGCGGGCCAGGGCGTGACGGACCAATGCCTGCAGCGCGGGTCGCGCCAGCGCCGGCTCGCGGTGGCCGGCGGCGACGTCCTCGGCATCCTGGCGATCGTCGTCGGTGAGGGCCGGGGCGCCGCCCTCCGCCAGCAGGGCGGCGGCAACCTCCGGGGCCAGGTCGCGCAGCTCGAAGGCGAGCAGGCCCGGCAGGACGCGCTGGAAGCGCTCGGTCAGCGCGGCCAGCAGGCGCTCGCCGCCCTCGCCGGTGGGCCGGGCCACCATCAGGGCGTGCTCGCCGGTAGCGGTCTCGCGGGTCAGGCCAAGGCGCACCGCACGAAACCCAAGCCGGCGCCAGAAGGCGATCAGCCCCGGCTCGGCGCCGAAGCTGGCGCCCAGCAGGTCGCGGCCCTCCCCCCGGGCCCGCGACAGCTCCGCCTCGATCAGCGCCTGCCCCAGCCCCTCGCGACGCCGCTCCGGGGCCACGGCGATGCGCACCACCCGGCGCAGGCGGCCGGTGAGCGCCGCGCGCACGCCGGCGTGGGCGGCCAGCGACTGGGCCATCAGGTGGCCGCGGGGGCGGCGCTCGCCGCGGGCCACCCGCTCGGCCAGCGCCGCCTCGAAGCCGCCCTCGTCGGCGGTGAGCGCCACCGCCAGGGGCGCCTCGCCGGCCTCCAGCACCGTCACGGCGAGCCCCGGGCCATCCAGCAGCAGGCGCAGGTCGCTCGGCGTGGTGCGGTAGTGGGCCTGCACCAGCAGGCCGAACAGGCCGCGCAGGCGCGGCTCGTCGGCGGCCAGTGCCTCCCTGGACAGCCGCCTCGGCAACGGCGCGGCGTCGGCCCACGAATCGCTCGCCGCGGGCGGCTCGGCATCCAGCATCAGCAGGCGATGGAGCAGCGGCTCCAGGGGGTCGTCGGCCGCCCAGCGGATCGGCGCCGCCAGGTGCAGCCCGCGCCAAGCCGGGGTGGCACGTTCCAGGCGTTCGCGGAAGCGCAAGGCGAAGCCGCGACCGGAGCCCTCGTAGCCGTGTACGGTGGTGGAGAAGGCGATGCGCGGGAAGGCGTCGAGCCACTCCCCCAGCAGCCCGGCGGGGATCGCCGCCGCCTCGTCCACCAGCAGCAGGCGCCCGGCGCCACCGACCTCCCCGGCCCGGGCCAGCTCGGCCAGGGCATCGGGGGCCACGAAGCGCACCACCCCTCCCTCGGTGACGAAGTCGTTGCCCTGGCGCTGCCCCTCGGGACACAGCGCCGCCAGGCGTTCGAAAAGGCTCTCCACGGCCGCAGGACGCGGCGCGGTGACCAGCACCTCGGGCTCGCCGGCGGCCAGCCAGCGGGCACAGGCGATGCCCAGGGCGGCGCTCTTGCCGCGGCCACGATCGGCGGTGATCACCAGCGGGCGACGGCGGCGCAGCCGGGCGAGCCTTTCCACCGCGGTGGCCTGGTCGGCGGTCAGGCAGTCGGCATCCGCCACCGGCGACGAGGGGGATGACGGGCGGGCGGGCAGCCGGGGGAGTCGCGGCGTCTCACCGGGGCACCAGCGGATCACCTCGTCGGCGGCCGTCAGCAGGCGCGCCAGCCGCGCCAGGTAGCGGCTGGTGAGCGCCTCGGGACGCCAGGGGTGCTCGGCAAGGCGGGTGTAGTCGGCGTCGGGGCGCGCGCCCCAGTCGAGTGAGGTCATCAGCACCAGCAGGCCACCGGCGCGCAGGGTGCCGGCGAGCGCCGCCACCGCATCGGGGTCGAGGCCGGCAGCGGCGGAGACGGCATCCACCACCAGCAGGCCATGCTCGCCCCCCAGGCGGGTGCGGGCCCGGGCCGGCGGCAGCCAGGCCGGAGGCGTGAGCCGCTCCGGCGCCTCGGGACCGAGCCACAGCGGCGCCGGCCAGCCGCCGGCCCCCCACAGCTCGAGCGCCGCGGCCCGGCAGGCGGCGGGCGTCCCCTGCAGCCACACCAGGCCACGCCAGCGGCGGCGCCCCAGGCGCCGGGCATGCGACCGCAGCACCCGCACGGCGGCTTCCTCACGGCGATGCATCCTCGCGCCCTCCCGGCTCACGCCTTTCGTCTTGCACTTTGGTCGCATGTCGGCACCCACCTTCAACGCTGGGCGCCTCTCGAAACTCGCTGTTTACGTTAACGTAAACTTATCGCAAGCGATTGATTTCATGCCGCTTGCGACCTGCCTCGGGCCGCTGCCGAGGCACCGGACGCGGCCGGCAGGGGCCGACACCGCCGCCACCATCTTCACATAAGCGCAATCGAATCTCGCGCCACTGGCATGCTAGCTTTGAGCCGTCGCCGCGCGGCTGCCGAGGGTACGGAACCCTGGCCCCGCGGCCTCGCATTGCCAAGCGGTGCCGCCCGGCACCGACTGCTCGGACCCTGAAGGGAGAACAACATGAAAGCACTGCGCACCTTCACCCTCACCGGCCTGGCCGCCGGCGTGGCCCTGGCCACGCTGAGCACCACCGCCCAGGCGCAGGAAGAGTGGACCATGACCACCACCTGGCCGGACAACCTGGACCTGATCCAGATCGACCGCCACTGGGTCGAGCTGGCCAACAAGCTGGCCGGCGACGAGCTCACCATCGATTTCCGCGCCGGCGGCACCCTGATGCCCGGCAGCGAGGTGTTCGACGCCACCCAGACCGGTGCCATCGAGGCCGCCGGCGACTGGCCCGGCTACTGGGCCGGCCTGAGCCCGGCCTTCTCCCCGCTGGCCACCACCACCAGCCTGTTCAACGGCGTCGACTACCTCAACTGGATCAACCAGTGGGGCGGCTGGGACCTCTACCAGGAGGTCTACGGCGAGTACGACATGGTCTACCTGCCCTACGGCATCACCAACAACGAGTCGGGCTTCATGGGCGGCACCCCCATCGAGAGCATCGCCGACCTCGAGGGCAAGCGCCTGCGCCTCTCCGGCCGTGACCAGGGCCGCGTGCTCGAGCGGCTGGGCGGCTCCCAGGTCACCCTGGCCGGCGGCGAGGTCTACCAGGCCATCGAGCGCGGCGTGATCGACGCCGGCGAGTTCTCCACCCCGGGGGTGGACTACAAGGCCGGCTTCGGCGAGGTGGCCGACTACTGGTCCACCCCGGGCTGGCACCAGTCCGCCAGCGTGTTCGGCGTGATGATCAACAAGGACGCCTGGGACGCCCTCTCCGAGGAGACCCAGGACAAGCTGAAGATCGCCGCCGAAGCCACCATGGCCTGGTCGCTGGCGTGGTCCGAGCGCGGCTCCACCGATGCCACCGTCAAGTTCAAGGAAGATGGCATGACCATCAACCAGCTGCCCGAGGAGGATCTGGCGCGCATCCAGGAGGTCACCAACGAGGTGATCCTGCAGGGCGCCTGCGAGGACCCCATGCACGCCAAGGTCTACCACTCCATGGTCAGCTACCTGGAGCACTACGCCAACTGGCGTGACGTGACCGTACCCTTCAACATGAGCCGCACCATGGACAACCTGCCGTCCCTGGAGGAGCTCGAGGCCTGCATGAACCAGTAAGCGGGAAGATCGCCGGGCCCTTCGGGGCCCGGCTCCGCTGCGGCGCTCGGGAGCCCCTGGCGCCGTCTTTCGTGTGATTCGCCTGTTTCCGAGAGCCTCACCATGAACGCCATTGCCAGGGCCATCGATGCCCTCAACGAGGGGTTCGGACGCCTGATCGCCCCACTGCTCGCCGTGATCACGCTGATCGTGGTCTACGACATCGCCATGCGCTTCTTCATCGGACGCCCCAGCGACTGGGCCTTCGATGTCACCAAGATGCTGTTCGGCGCCCATTTCATGCTGATGGCCGCCTATGGCCTGCGCCATCACGCCCACGTCGAGGTCGACGTGCTCAAGCGCCTGCTCTCGCGGCGCAAGCAGGCCGCCCTCTCGATCGTCTGCTACCTGCTGTTCTTCGTGCCCTTCATCTGGATGCTGCTCACCCTGGGCTGGGCCTTCTTCGAGCGCTCCTTCAGCCGCGGTGAGACCACCTACGGCATGATGGCCATCCCCGTCTACCCGGTTAAGGGCGTGATCGTGGTGGCCGCGGTGCTGCTGCTGCTGCAGGCCGTCGCCATCGTCATCCGCGCCTTCGATGAACTGCGCAAGGAGACCCCCGCATGAGTGCCGAGCTGCTCACCCTGTTCATGTTCGGCGGCCTGCTGCTGGGCCTCTTCCTCGGCCACCCGCTGGCCTTCGTGCTGGGCGGCGTCGCCGTGGTCGCCGCCTGGCTGGGGCCCGGCGCCAAGACCCTGGGCATCCTGATCAACAACATCTACGGCAACTCCATGGACAACTATGTCCTGGTGGCCATCCCGCTGTTCATCCTGATGGCGCGCTTCCTCAACGACTCCGGCGTCACCGAGAAGATGTTCGAGTCGATGCGCCTGCTGCTGGCCAACCTGCGCGGCGGCCTGGCGCTGACCGTGGTGGTGGTCTCGGTGCTGCTGGCCGCCACCACCGGCATCGTCGGCGCCTCCATCGCGGTGATGGGGATGATCGCCCTGGTGCCGATGCTCAAGTACTCCTACAACAAGCAGCTCAGCGCCGGGGTGATCATGGCCAGCGGCTGCCTGGGCATCCTGATCCCGCCCAGCATCATGCTGATCCTGATGGCCAGCTACTCGCCGGTCTCGGTGGGCGCGCTGTTCGCCGGTGCCCTGGTGCCCGGGCTGATGCTCGGCTTCATGTACGCCCTCTACGTGCTGGTGATCTGCCATGTGAAGCCGAGCTACGGCCCCGCGGTGCCCGCCGAGGAGCGCGCCGAGGTCTCCACCGGCGAGCTGCTGATCATGCTTGGCAAGTACGTGCTGCCGCCGATGTCGCTGATCCTCGGCGTGCTGGGCTCGCTGTTCCTGGGCATCGCCACCGCCACCGAGGCCTCGGCCATCGGGGTCTTCATCGCCTTCCTGCTGTTCCTGATCTTCGGCGACCGCAAGGCCTCGACCTGCTACCGCACCCTGATCGAGGCCAGCAAGACCACCACCATGGTGATGCTGGTGGTGGTGGGGGCCACCGCCTTCACCGGGGTATTCTCCATCGGCGGGGGCATGGACGTGATCTCCGAGGTGGTGATGGCGATGCCCGGCGGCACCACCGGGGCACTGATCCTGATGCTGTTCCTGGTCTTCATCCTGGGCATGTTCCTGGACTGGACCGGCATCGTGCTGCTCAGCTTCCCGATCATGCTGCCGATCGTCGAGAGCATGGGCATCGACGTGCTGTGGTTCGTGGTGATGGTGGCCGTGGTGCTGCAGACCTCCTTCCTGACGCCGCCCTTCGGCTATGCGCTCTTCTACCTCAAGGGGGTGGCGCCGCCCGGGGTGGAGACCCTCGACCTCTACAAGGCGGTGGTGCCCTTCGTGGCGCTGATCCTGCTGGCCTGCGTGCTGATGGCCTTCTTCCCGGCCCTGATCACCGGCCTGCCCTCGGTGCTGCTGGGCTACTGACCCTCTCAAAGGCCCAGGCTCGACGCCCGCCGTCCCGTGACGGCGGGCGTCGTCGTGTTGACGCTGGTCAGGCGATGGCGGCTGCAGGCAAGGCGGGCAACTGATACCATTTGCCGGCGCCAACGTCTCGCATTTGCAACCCCGCCCCGCAAGGAGCCTGCCTTGTCCCGACCCACCCCCGGCAGCCTGTCCGCCCTTCCCCGCCGGCTGCTGCCCGCCCTCACCCCCTGGACCGCGCTGCTGCTCGGCGTGGCGTTGATCGTGGCGCTGCCGGTGCTGGCGGTGCTGGCCCATATCGTCATGCCCACCGACGGCGTCTGGCAGCACCTGGCCAGCACGGTGCTGCCGCGCTACCTGGCCAACACCCTGTTCCTGGTGGTCACGGTTGGGCTGGGCACCCTGATCCTGGGCACCGGCACCGCCTGGCTGGTGGTGATGTGCCGCTTCCCCGGGCGGCGGCTGTTCGAGTGGGCGCTGCTGCTGCCGCTGGCGGTGCCGACCTACGTGATCGCCTACGCCTACACCGACTTCCTGCAGTTCTCGGGGCCGCTGCAGGGGTGGCTGCGCGAGCTGTTCGGCTGGGAGCATGGCGACTACTGGTTCCCCGCCATCCGCTCCCTGGGCGGCGCCGCCACCCTGATCACCCTGGTGCTCTATCCCTACGTCTACATGCTGGCCCGGGCCTCCTTCATGGAGCAGTCGGTGTGCATGCTGGACGTCGGCCGCACCCTGGGCCGCGGCCCCTGGCGGCTGTTCGGCAGCGTGGCGATCCCGCTGTCGCGCCCGGCCCTGGTGGGGGGCGTGTCGCTGGTGCTGATGGAGACGCTGAACGAGTTCGGGGCGGTGCAGTACTTCGGCGTGGACACCTTCACCACCGGCATCTACCGCACCTGGTTCGGCCTCGGCGAACAGGTCGCCGCCGCCCAGCTGGCGGCCTGCCTGCTGGCCTTCGTGATCGCCCTGGTGCTGCTGGAGCGCTGGTCCCGGGGCAAGCGCCGCTACTTCCATACCTCGAGCCGCTACCAGCAGCTGCCGGAGTTCCGCCTCGGCGGCTGGGCCTCGGCCGGCGCCTTCCTGGCCTGCCTGCTGCCGATCCTCGGCGGCTTCCTGATCCCCAGCGGCATCCTCACCCAGCTGGCCATCGAGCAGGGCGACTCGCTGTTCGGCGCCGCCTTCATCGGCTATGCCCGCAACAGCCTGACCCTGGCCGCCATCGCCGCGCTGATCGCGGTGACCCTGGCGGTGGTGCTCAGCTACGGGGTAAGGCTTAACGATACCCGCCTGACGCGCACCGCCACCCGCATCTCGGCGATGGGCTACGCGATCCCCGGCTCGGTGGTGGCGGTGGGCATCCTGATCCCCTTCGCCTGGCTGGATAACGCCATCAACACCTGGGTGCTGGCGCGCGGCGGCGAGGTGATCGGGCTGATCTTCAGCGGCTCGGCGTTCATCCTGATCTACGCCTATGTGGTGCGCTTCCTGGCGGTGTCGTTCAACGCCGTGGAGGCGAGCCTGGGCAAGGTGACCCCCAGCATGGACGCCGCCTCACGCACCCTGGGGCACACGGCGACCGGCACCCTCAAGCGGGTTCACACGCCGATCATGCGCGGCAGCCTGCTGGCGGCCTGTATCCTGGTGTTCGTGGACGTGATGAAGGAGCTGCCGGCGACCATCATCCTGCGCCCCTTCAACTTCGATACCCTGGCGGTACGCGCCCACAGCCTGGCGGCCGACGAGCGCCTCGCCGAGGCCTCGACGGCCTCACTGGCCATCGTGGCCGTAGGCATAATCCCGGTGATCCTGCTCAGCCTGGCCATGCGCCGTTCGCGCCCCGGCGGCGGCTGAGGGGAAGACGAACACCTGGGAGGGGTCCAGGCGCAGGGTGACCGGCTGCCCCTCGGCGGGCAGGAAGACCCCCGGCACCCGGGCGTGGATATGGGCCTCGTCACCCTCATCGCCGTGGGCGCAGATATGCAGCAGGCTGCTGCGCCCCAGCAGCTTGGCCATGACGATATGGCTGTGGCTGTGCGCCTCGGCCGGCGCATCCAGCGCCTCGACCTGCAGCGCCTCCGGGCGCACCAGCACCCGCGCGGTGCTGCCCTCGGCCAGCCAGCCCGCCTCGATCACCCCGACCGGGGTGTGCACCAGGCCGTCGCGCACCACGCCGGTAAGCTCGTTCACCTCGCCGAAGAAGGTAACCACGAAGGGGTCGCTGGGATTGCAGTAGAGCTCCCGGGGCGTGCCCACCTGGATGATATGGCCGTCGCGCATCAGGGCGATGCGATCGGCCATGAACATCGCCTCCTCGGGATCATGGGTCACCAGCAGGGTGGCGGCGCCGACCTTCTTGAGCACGTGCAGGGTGTCGTCGCGGATCTGGTCGCGCAGCCGTGCATCGAGGCTGGAGAAGGGCTCGTCGAGCAGCATCAGCTGTGGCGCCGGCGCCAGGGCGCGGGCCAGGGCGACACGCTGCTGCTGGCCGCCGGAGAGCATGTGTGGATAGCTCTCGGCATGCGCCGCCATGCCCAGCTGCTCGAGCAGCCCCAGGGCGCGGCGACGGCGCTCCGCGGCAGGCAGGTGCTTGAGCCCGAAGGTGACGTTCTCCAGCACCGAGAGATGGGGGAAGAGCGCGGAGTCCTGGAAGGCGAGGCCGACGCTGCGCTTCTCGGGGGGCACCTGGCGCCCGCCGGCGCCGGCCACCTCGCGACCCTCCAGGGTCACGCGGCCCTGCTGCAGGGTCTCGAGGCCGGCGGCGATGCGCAGCAGGGTGGTCTTGCCGCAGCCGGAGGGACCCAGCAGACAGACCACCTCGCCGGGCAGCACCTCAAGGTCGACCCCCTTGACCACCTCGCGCCTGCCGAAGGCGTGGTGGATCCCCTGCATCGAGAGCGCCGTGGCGCCGGACGCGAACGGTGGCTTGAGATTCTGGTGCATAGGCCCTCGACGTCGTGTGGGTGGAGAGGGTGTCGCTGAAGCTTGCCTCCATCATAACCGATCGTGGGCGGTAATGCGTTTGAAAGCGACTCGCATTCCGCCGCTTCCTGCTCCAAGCCAGGAAAACCTCGATTCGCCCCTTGACGGAGCCCGCCAGGGGCGCTTCAATGAAGCCGTCAATAATGCAACGTATTATCATTCGATATACCAACATTCACCGCACTGCTCACGAGGTCACGATGATCCAGCACGTTCGTCTCGCCGCCCCCATCGCCGTCGCCCTGGCCGGCTCCGCCTTCGCGTCCGCCGCCTCCGCCGACGAGCTGAACATCTATTCGGCGCGCCACTACGACTCCGATGCGGCGCTCTACCAGGCCTTCACCGAGGAGACCGGCATCGAGGTCAACCTGCTGGAGGGCGACTCCGACCAGCTGATCGAGCGCATCAAGCGCGAGGGCGTGGCCAGCCCCGCCGACGTGATGATCACCGTGGACGCCGGCCGCCTGTGGCGCGCCGAGCAGGAGGGTGTCTTCCAGGGCGTGGAGTCCGAGGTGCTGAACGAACGCCTGCCCGAGTCGATGCGCCACCCCGAGGGGCTGTGGTTCGGCTTCAGCCAGCGCGCCCGCGCCATCTTCTATGATCGCGACGGCTTCGACCCGGCCGAGATCGGCAGCTACGAGGAGCTGTCCGACCCGCGGTTCGAGGGCGAGGTGTGCATCCGCTCCTCCAACAACATCTACAACCAGTCGCTGCTCGCCTCCCTGGTGGAGCACCACGGCGCCGAGGGGGCCGAGGAGTGGGCCCAGGGCGTGGTGGCCAACATGGCCCGCGACCCCGAGGGCGGCGACACCGACCAGATCAAGGGCGTGGCCAGCGGCGAGTGCTCCCTGGCGGTGGCCAACCACTACTACTACGTGCGCCTGCTGCACTCCGACGACGAGGCCGACCGCGAGGTGGCCCGCCAGGTTGGCGTGATCTTCCCCAACCAGGACGGCCGCGGCACCCACGTCAACGTCGGCGGTGCCGGCGTGGTCGAGGGCGCGCCGAACCGCGAGAACGCGGTGCGCTTCCTGGAGTTCCTGGCCTCCGATACCGCCCAGGAGATCTTCGCCAACGGCAACTACGAGTTCCCGGTGGTCGAGGGCGTGAAGATGAACCCGGTGCTGGAATCCTGGGGTAACTTCAAGAAGGACAGCCTCAACATCAGCAAGCTGGGCGAGAACAACCCCGAAGCCATCAAGATCTTCGATCGCGTCGGCTGGCGCTAAGCCTTACGGCCCTCGCCTCAACCGGAAACGCCACCGCAGCCGCGGTGGCGTTTTTGATGGTCAGTGCGCCTCGTCCCAGTTGGCCCCCGACTCGGCCTCGACGATCAGCGGCACCTCGAGCTCGGCGGCGCCCTGCATGCGCGCCTTGACCTGCTCGATGAAGCGCTCCACCTGCCCTTCCGCCACCTCGAACACCAGCTCGTCGTGGACCTGCATCACCATCCAGGCATCCAGCTCGCCCTGGCGCAGCCAGGCGTCGACGTCGATCATCGCCCGCTTGATGATGTCCGCCGCCGTGCCCTGCATGGGGGCGTTGATCGCGGTGCGCTCGGCCCCCTGGCGACGGGCACGGTTCTGGGAGCGGATCTCCGGCAGGTGGAGGCGCCGGCCGAACACCGTCTCCACGAAGCCCTCCTCGGCGGCCTGGGCACGGATGCGCTCCATGTAACGCGCCACCCCGGGGTAGCGGTCGAAGTAGCGGTCGATATAGACCTTGGCCTGGCCCTGCTCGATATGCAGCTGCCGGCCCAGGCCCCAGGCGCTCATGCCGTAGATCAGCCCGAAGTTGATCGCCTTGGCGCTGCGCCGCTGGTCGGGGGTGACCTTGTCGAGCGCCACCCCGAACACCTCGGCGGCGGTGGCGGCGTGGATGTCGCGCCCCTCGGCGAAGGCCGCGAGCAGCCCCTTGTCGCCGGAGAGGTGCGCCATGATACGCAGCTCGATCTGGGAGTAGTCGGCGGCGACGATGCGATAACCGGGCCGGGCGATAAAAGCCTGGCGGATCTTGCGCCCTTCCTCGGTGCGGATCGGGATGTTCTGCAGGTTGGGGTCGCTGGAGGAGAGCCGTCCGGTGGCGGTAACCGCCTGATGGTAGCTGGTATGCAGCCGCCCGGTGGCCTTGTTGACCAGCCGCGGCAGCTTGTCGGTGTAGGTGGACTTGAGCTTGGCCAGGCCACGGTGCTCCATGATCACCTTGGGCAGCGGGTAGTCCAGCGCCAGCTCCTCGAGCACCGCCTCGGCGGTGGAGGGGGCCCCCTTGGGGGTCTTCTTGAGCACCGGGATGCCCTGCTCCTCGAAGAGGATCTGGCCGAGCTGCTTGGGCGAGCCGAGGTTGAACTCGCGCCCGGCCAGCTCATGGGCGCGGACCTCAAGGGCGTCGATGCGCCGGGCGAGCTCCTGGCTCTGGGCGTGGAGGCGCTCCGGGTCCAGGGCCACCCCGGTGCGCTCCATGCGCGACAGCACCGGCACCAGCGGCAGCTCGATCGCCTCGAGCACCTCGGCCAGGCGCCCCTCTTTCGCCAGCCGCGGGCGCAGCTCGCGATGCAGGCGCAGGGTGATGTCGACGTCCTCGCAGGCGTAGGGCACCGCCTGCTCCAGGGCGATCTGGTTGAAGGTGAGCTGCTTGGCGCCCTTGCCGGCGATCGCCTCGAAGGAGGTGGTCGCCTCGCCCAGGTACTTGAGCGCCAGGGAGTCCATGTCGTGGCGGGTGGCGGTGGAGTCCAGCACGTAGGACTCCAGCATGGTGTCCTCCAGCGGCCCGGCCACCGCGATATCGACGTTGGCCAGCACCGAGATGTCGTACTTGAGGTTCTGGCCGACCTTGGTCTTCGACTCATCTTCCAGCAGCGGCTTGAGGGCGGCGAGCACGGCGTCGCGGTCGAGCTGCTCGGGGGCGTCGAGGTAGTCGTGGGCCAGGGGCACATAGGCGGCCTCGCCGGGCTCGAGGGCCAGGCCCACACCGACGATCTGCGCCTCCATGTAGTCGAGGCTGGTGGTCTCCAGGTCGAAGCAGAAGGTATCGGTTGCCTGGAGCCGCGCGAGCCAGGCGTCGAGGTCGGCCTGGGCGAGGATGACGTGGTCCTCGCGGCTCGCCGAGGTGCTGTCGCCGGCATGCTCGCCGTCGACGTCCGGGGTGGCGGTGCCGCCGGCGACGTCATCCACGCCCTCATCCTTGCCCTCCAGCAGCTCGGCAAGCCAGGCCTTGAACTCCAGGCGGCGGTAGAGCTCGAGCAGCGCCTCGCGGTCGGGGTGGGCGATATCGAGGTCATCGAGGCCCGCGGGCAGCTCGCAGTCGGTCTTGATGGTGGCCAATTGGTACGAGAGGAAGGCCTGGTCGCGGTGTTCCTCGAGCTTCTTCGGCAGGGTCTTGGCGCCGCGGAAGCCCAGGGTCTTGACCTTCTCCAGGTCGGCGTAGATGGCGTCGAGGCCGCCCCCCATGCCCTGCAGCAGGCCGAGTGCGGTCTTCTCGCCCACACCGGGCACCCCGGGGATGTTGTCGACCTTGTCCCCCATCAGCGCCAGGAAGTCGATGATCAGCTCGGGGGGCAGCCCGAACTTCTCCTTGACCCCGGCCACGTCCAGGGTCTCGTCCTTCATGGTGTTGACCAGGGTGATATGGGCGTTGACCAGCTGGGCCATGTCCTTGTCGCCGGTGGAGATCACCGCGTCGCGTCCCGCCTCGGTGGCCTGGCGCGCCAGGGTGCCGATGACGTCGTCGGCCTCCACCCCCTCGATGCACAGCAGCGGCAGCCCCAGCGCCCTCACGCAGTCGTGCAGCGGCTGCACCTGGTCGCGCAGGTCGTCGGGCATCGGCGGGCGATGGGACTTGTACTGCTCGAACAGCTCGTCGCGGAAGGTCTTGCCCGGGGCATCGAAGACCACCGCCATGGGGCTCTGCGGGTAGTCCTTGATCAGCCGCTTGAGCATGTTGAGCACGCCCTTGATGGCGCCGGTGGGCTGCCCCTCGGAGGTGGTCAGCGGCGGCAGGGCGTGGAAGGCGCGGTAGAGGTAGGAGGAACCGTCGACGAGAACGATGGGGGTATCGGCCATGGAGGCATCCGTTGCAGCTGTTCGGGAAGTGACTCTGGTCAACCATGATACGCATTGCGCGGGGGTTTTGCCGCGGCCGGTGTGCGCCGGGGCGGGAAGGCCCTACACTGGGGGCAGACCCATCATTCCCCCGCTCCGGCGGCCTGGAGGTTCCCATGCGCACCCTTCGTTCCCTCTCCGCCCTGCTGCTGGCCCTGGGCCTGATCGTCGCCGCCCTGCCCGCGCTGGCCCAGTCCGACGAGGCCCTGGCCCCGGACATCACCATCCGCCAGGAGGAGGAGCGCACCATCCGCGAGTACCGGGTCAACGGCGAGCTCTATGCCATCGAGATCCGTCCCTCCAGCGGCCCCTCCTACTACCTGGTCGACCGCGACGGTGACGGCAACTTCGAGCGCCAGGAGGGCGACCGCATCGCGGTGCCCGAGTGGGTGCTGAAGACCTTCTGAGGCGGCACAGGGACATCGCAGATGGAAGCATCGCTCAAGGCTTTCCCGGCGACAGGTCTGCGAGGGGGCGCTGTGAACCCTTCCCTGGGCGCTACCGATGCCATCCCTGGCATAGGACCCCCTCTTCAACCTCTCCCCGGCGCCTTTCGCTATCGGCGCAAGGCTCACTGCGATAGCCCGGAGAGGCGTTAGACGACGCGTGCATCACACTCGCAAGTCGCTACAATAGGCGGCTTGGCATTCCCGGGTGAGAGACACATGGCCGTATTCACACCGCTGACCGAGTCCCAGGTCGAGGCCTTCCTGAGCCGCTTCGACGCCGGCTCGCTGGTCTCCCTGGAGGGCGTTCCTGCCGGCACCGAGAACAGCACCTTCTTCGTCACCACCGACCGCCGCGAGCTGGTGCTGACCCTGTTCGAGCAGGGTGAGCACGAGGAGCTGCCGTTCTTCGTCGACCTGCTCGACTACCTCGACGAGCACCGCCTGCCGGTGCCGGGGCCGCTGCACGACCGCGACGGCGTGGCGCTGCACAGCCTGGCCGACAAGCCGGCCCTGCTCTTCCCCCGCCTGCCCGGCAAGCATCCCAGGGACCCCAACCTGGCCCAGTGCCGCGCCCTGGGCGAGACCCTGGGGCGCCTGCACAAGGTGTCGCAGCATTTCCCCGGCCACCGTCCCAACCCCCGCGACCTGCACTGGCTGATGCCCATGCACCACAAGGTGCTGGCCTACCTGGCGCCCGAGGACCAGGCGCTGATGAAGGACGAGGTGGAGATCTACCAGGGTGCCTTCGGCGACGGCCCCGAGCTGCCCCAGGGCGCGCTGCATGGCGACCTGTTCCGCGACAACACCCTGTTCGAGGGCGACCGCCTGGGCGGCATCATCGATTTCTACAACGGCTGCACCGGCGACCTGCTGTTCGACCTGGCGATCGTGGTCAACGACTGGGCGAGCGACGAAGACGGCCGGCTGGATGTCGAGCGCCACGATGCGCTGCTCGCCGCCTACCAGTCCCGCCGCCCGCTGACCGCCGCCGAGCGCGACGCCTGGCCGATGATGCTGCGCCTCACCGCGCTGCGCTACTGGCTCTCGCGGCTGCTGGTGGTCTACGTGGACCCGCCCGCCCACGACCTCACCCCCCACGACCCCGAACGCTTCCGTACCATCCTCAAGGCGCGCCTCGCCCATGGCGCCCTGCCCCTGCCGGAGGCCAGCCGATGAGCCGCTCCATGGCCAGCACCACGAGTCCTGCCCGCCGTGCCCGGCGCGTCTGGAACATCGACCAGTGGGGCAGCGGCTACTTCGACGTCGACGACTCCGGCCACGCCCTGGTGCGTCCGCTGGGCAGCGAGACCGAGGGTCCTGCCCTGCCGCTGGACGACCTGGTGGCCGGGCTCAAGGCCGCCGGCCTGCGCCTGCCGGTGCTGGTGCGCTTCATCGACATCCTCCACGACCGGGTCGAGCAGCTGTGCGCCGCCTTCGACACCGCCATGGCCGAGGAGGCCTTCGATGGCGGCTACACCGCGGTCTACCCGATCAAGGTCAACCAGCAGCGCCGGGTGGTGGAGGAGATACTGGCCACCCCCGAGCGCGGCCGTGACCGCGTCGGCCTGGAGGCCGGCAGCAAGCCGGAGCTGCTCGCCGTGCTGGCGCTCTCCGGCGACGGTCCCTCGCTGATCGTCTGCAACGGCTACAAGGACCGCGAGTACGTGCGCCTGGCGCTGATGGGCGAGAAGCTCGGCCACCGCGTCTACCTGGTGGTGGAGAAGCTCTCGGAGCTGCCGCTGATCCTCGAGGAGGCCGCCGCGCTCGGCGTCACGCCGCGCATCGGCCTGCGTGCCCGGCTGGCCAGCGTGGGCCGCGGCCGCTGGCAGAACACCGGCGGCGAGAAGTCCAAGTTCGGCCTCACCGCCAGCCAGATCCTGGCGGTGGTGGAGCAGCTGCGCGAGGCCGACGCCCTGGCCAGCCTGCAACTGGTGCACTTCCACCTCGGCTCGCAGATCGCCAACATCCGTGACATCCAGCGCGGCCTCAATGAGTGCGCGCGCTTCTACCAGGGCCTGGTCGAGCTGGGTGCCCCGGTGGACACCGTGGACGTCGGCGGCGGCCTCGGGGTCGACTACGAGGGCACCCGCTCGCGCAGCTTCTGCTCGGCCAACTACTCGATGCTCGAGTACGCCCGCAACGTGGTCTACGCCTTCCGCCTGGCCTGCCAGGAACACAACCTGCCCCAGCCCCACCTGATCAGCGAATCGGGGCGCGCGCTCACCGCCCACCACGCGGTGCTGATCACCAACGTGATCGGCGAGGAGCGGGTCAGCGACGCCTCCCCCGAGCGCCGGGTCGAGGGCGACCCCCAGGTGGACGAGCTGTGGCGGGTCCACGACCTGCTCGGCGACGCCCCCGACCAGCGCGGCCTGGTGGAGGCGTGGCACGACCTGGTGCAGGCCATGGGCGACCTCCACGAGCGCTTCGTCATGGGACTGACGAATATCACCGCCCGCGCCGAGGGCGAGGCGGTCTACTTCGCCGCCTGCGCCCGGCTGCGCGCACGCCTCGATACCCGCAACCGGGTCCATCGCGAGATCGACGACGAGCTGGCCGAGAAGCTCGCCGACAAGCTGTTCGTCAACTTCTCGCTGTTCCAGTCGGTGCCCGACGTCTGGGGCATCCAGCAGATCTTCCCGGTCGTGCCGCTGACCGGGCTCGACCAGGAGCCGAGCCGGCGCGGGGTGATCCAGGACATCACCTGCGACAGCGACGGGCGTATCGACGGCTACGTGGACGGCCAGGGGGTGGAGACCACCCTGCCGCTGCCGGAGTGGCAGGAGGACGACGAGCGGCTGCTGGGCTTCTTCATGGTGGGCGCCTACCAGGAGATCCTCGGCGACCTGCACAACCTGTTCGGCGACACCGACTCGGTGGACGCCACCCTCAAGGCCGACGGCAGCTGGAGCTTCAGCCATATCCAGCAGGGCGACCGAGTCGCCGACGTGCTTAGCTACGTCAACTTCGACGCCGAGGTGCTGCGCGACCACCTGGCCGAGCAGCTCGCCGCCAGCGGGCTGGAGGTGGCCGAGCAGGAGCGCTTCCTCGACGACCTCTCCGAGGGCCTGGCGGGTTACACCTATCTCGAGTAGCCGGGCCCCCCACCCCCGACACGACGACGCCCCGCTCGAGCGGGGCGTCGTCGTCTGCGGCCAGGGCTCACGCCAGCCCAGGCCTTACTCCACCACGCGGGTGGTCACCTCCAGTCCGCCGGTCAGAGTGAAGCGCAGCTCGCTGCCGCGCTCCAGCGGGCCGACCCCGGCGGGGGTGCCGGTCAGCACCACGTCCCCGGGCTGCAGGGTGAAGTGGCGGCTCATCTCGGCCAGCAGGGTCGGCACCGGGAACAGCATGTCGGCCCCCTCGCCCTGCTGGCGCGGCTCGCCGTCCACCTCCAGGGTGAAGGCAAGCCCGCTCCAGTTGGGCACCTGGGAGAGCGGCAGGAAGTCGGACAGCGGGCAGGCGCCGTCGAACGCCTTGGCGATCTCCCAGGGGTGCCCCTTCTCCTTGAGGCGCGACTGGACGTCACGCAGGGTGAGGTCGAGGGCCAGCCCGATGCCCACCACGGCCCGCTCCGCCTCGTCGGCGGTGACATGGGTCAGCTCCTCGCCGATCAGCAGCGCCAGCTCGGTCTCGTAGTGCACCTCGCCGCGGGAGAAGGGGGCCTCGATGGGGGCGGCCAGGGGCACGGCGCTGGTCGCCGGCTTGATGAAGAGCAGCGGCTCGCTGGGCACCGGGTTATCGAGCTCCCGGGCATGGTCGGCATAGTTGCGGCCGACGCAGACGATCTTGCCGAGCCGCTCGGGAAAGGCCTGGCCGTCGGTGAAGCGGGGGACAAAGCGCATGGCGCATCTTCTCCTTCTCGTTAGGCGTGCCGCGGGCGCGACAGACCTCCCAGTCTACCGCAGCCCGCGGCACACGCCACAGCGCCGGCGTCACGAGGCCGTCACCGCGGGTCCCTCACCCCTCCGGCGCCCAGGCCTCGCCCGGGTCGTGGGCCAGGAAGCCGGGACGACGACGGCGCGCCGCGAAGGGCGCCACGCAGCGGTTGTCGCGGCGGTTGTAGACGAAGAAGGCGTTGCTGCGCGGGTCCGGCGACATGTTGGCGTTGGAGCCGTGCAGCACGTTGCAGTCGAACAGCAGCAGACCGCCGGCGGCCCCGGTGGGCGCCTCAATGCCATGGCGCTCGACCAGGGCGGCCAGCGCCTCGCGGCTCGGCACGCCGAGCTCCTGGGTCTTCAGCGACTGCTTGTGGTTGTCATCCGGCGTCTCGCCCAGGCAGGGCACGAACACCTTGTGGGAGCCCGGGATCAGCATCAGCGGGCCGTTGAAGTGATGGTTGTCGGTGAGCACGATGGAGGCGCTCACCGCATGCATCGCCGGCATGCCGTCCTCGGCGTGCCAGGTCTCGAAGTCGGAGTGCCAGTTGAAGCCCTTGCCCTCGAAGCCCGGCTTGTAGTTGATGCGCGACTGATGCACATAGGGCTCGCCGCCCAGTATCTGCCGGGCACGGCCGACCAGGCGCTCGTCACGGGCCAGGCGGGCGAAGCGCTCGGAGAGGAAGTGCATCGCGAACAGCGAGCGGATCTCGTTGCCGGAGGGCTCGGTGACGCTGAAGTCGCGATGGCGGTAGTCGGGGTTCTGCAGCAGCGCCGCCAGCTCCCGGCGCAGCTCGTCGAGCTCCTCGCCGGCGATGAAGTTGGGCTCGAACAGGAAGCCCTTGCGCTCGAACTCGTCGAGCTGCGCCTGGCTCAGGGGGCCCGCCTCGGCGCTTCCCTTCACCACCGCCTCGCGACGATTGAGCCAGGGCATGTCGAAGGGCTCGGCCAGGCGCGTCGGGTAGGGATCCTGGCCGGGACGCGGCGCGCTCTTCACGCGGCTCTGCGGGTCCGGCGAGTCGACGACACCATGACGGGAAACGGTCTTCTCAAACGCACGGTCAGACATCTTGACTGACATCCAATCACCTCCTGTGTGTCCGTGATCAGTCTCAGCAAAACTCGTGTTCCGACGGCGAGACAGCCGTGAGCGACCCCAGGGGGAAGGAGCCGCGACAACAGATGTGGGGATGCCCTGCCCATTTTCAAGGGACACAAAAAACCGCCTCGATGGGCGGTCATGGACGCGCAGCGGCGCGGAGTCTGGATGGTGCCGGCACCAGGAGTCGAACCCGGGACCTACTGATTACAAGTCAGTTGCTCTACCAACTGAGCTATGCCGGCGATGCCGCGCTTGCCACGGCGTGAGAGGATTCGGCCCTCTCAGCGAGAAAGACCGTGAACAGGGTCCACGGTCTTTCGGAAACGAGGTTGGCGATGGCTGGGGTACCAGGATTCGAACCTGGGAATGCCGATACCAAAAACCGGTGCCTTACCACTTGGCGATACCCCAGCAGCGTGGTGGCCAGAGACGGAATCGAACCGCCGACACGGGGATTTTCAATCCCCTGCTCTACCAACTGAGCTATCTGGCCCTTGCCAACGGTGCGTATTAAACCCTAACCGTCTTTCCCCGTCAACCCCTTTCGTTTCATCAGGATGAGGGCGGGACATAGCCCTCGGCCTGGTCGGTCTCGCGGTTGTCCAGGAAGCGCTCCATCTGCTCCATCAGGTACTCCCGGGAGGCCGGGTCGAGCATGTTGAGGTGCTTCTCGTTGATCAGCCGGGTCTGCAGCGCCTGCCACTCCTCCCAGGCCTGCTTCGAGACGCTGGCCTGGATCTCCTGCCCCTTCTTGCCGGGCAGCGGCGGGAACGGCAGGGCCTCGAGCTCCTGCTGGTACTTGCGACAGAATACGGTCTGGCTCATGGACTCTCCTCGGAAACGCTCTCTCGGGGGCTCGGCGGCGCCTCGAGGGTGAAGGGGGCCAGGCTTGCCAGCAGGCGCTTCACCGGGGCCGCCAGGCCCAGGGCATCGGGTCGTGCGGGATCGTACCAGCGGCGGCTCTCGCCGATCGAGTCGAGGCGAGCGATCCGCGCCGGTCGCGGGGTGATCTCCAGCCGGAAGTGGCTGAAGACGTGGGTGAAGGGAGCCCAGGCGGGCGCGAGCTCGCTGCCCGGCGCATGGGCATCCAGCCAGGCCTCGAGGGCCGGGGCATCATCGAACTGCGGTAGGCTCCAGAGCCCGCCCCACAGGCCGCTGGAGGGGCGCTGCTCCAGCAGCACGCGCCCTTCGGCGTCGCGCAGCAGCAGCATCTGGGTGGCGCGGGTGGGCAATGCCTTCCTGGGCTTCGATTCCGGGAAGCGGCGCTCCTCCCCCCGGGCATGGGCCAGGCACACGTCGGCGAAGGGGCAGCGCCCGCATTCCGGCGTGCCGCGCCGGCACAGTGTGGCCCCCAGGTCCATCATCGCCTGGGTGTAGTCGGCCAGCCGCTCATGGGGGGTGTAGTGCTCCGCCAGGGCCCACAGCCGGCGCTCCACCGCGGGGCGCCCGGGCCAGCCCGGCTCGGCGTGCAGCCGGGTGAGGCTGCGCTTGACGTTGCCGTCGAGGATCACCGCGCGCCGCCCGCGGCTCTGGGCGACGATGGCCCCGGCGGTGGAGCGGCCGATGCCGGGCAGCGCCGCGAGCGCCTCCACCGCCTCCGGCAGCTCGCCGCCGTGTTCGTCGACGATCACCCGCGCCGCCTTGTGCAGGTTGCGCCCGCGGGCGTAGTAGCCGAGCCCGGTCCACAGGTGCAGCACCTCGTCCTGCTCCGCCCCTGCCAGGGCAGCGACGTCGGGAAACCGCGCCATGAAGCGCTCGAAGTAGGGGATCACCGTGGTCACCTGGGTCTGCTGCAGCATGATCTCGGAGACCCACACCCGGTAGGGGGTGCGGTCACGCTGCCAGGGCAGGTCGTGGCGGCCATGGGTATCGAACCAGTCGAGCAGGCGACGCTGGAAGGCCTCGGGGGGCAGGACGGGGGTCGGCGTATCGCTCATCGGCACTCAAAAAAAGGCGCCGGCACAGGGCCGGCGCAGGGACTGACTTGGCTCACTCGAAGAGACCGCGCAGGGCGTCGCGGAGTTCCCCGCCGGCCTCCCCGCCGATGCGCTCCTCGAGCTTGTCGAGGGCGCCACCGAGGCGCTCCTCCACCTCCTCGCCGGCGCGCTGCTGCAGCTCCTGGCGCAGTGCCTCGCCGATGGCTCCCTGGAAGGCCTCGCGATCGAAGCGGCACCACTCGGCGCTGTCGCCGTCGAGGTTACCCTCGCAGCGTACCGGGAAGGGCAGGCGCTCGAGGCGCGGGTTGACCTCGCAGGCGAGGTCGGCGGTATCCACCACCCGGGCGGCGCCGCGCAGGTCGAAGCGCCGGCTGGTGAGGTCGAGCCAGCCTTCGCCGCCCATGTCGATGCCCGGCAGGGTAATGGTGAGGTCGTCGCTCTCCATCACCCCCTCGCGGAACACCAGGGTCGCCTCGGCGCGGTCGAAGCGGGTATCGGGGGCCCAGTCGCGCTGGGGCTGTTCGCCCTCCAGGGTCGCCACCGCGGTGCACAGTTCGCGGGAGACGTTGACCTCGAGGATGGCGCCATCGTCGAGCCGCGTGGCCAGGCGCCCGCCGAGGCCGCGACGCATCTCTGGCCAGGCGTTGCCACGGGTCGTCAGTTCGCCTTCGACGAAGGCACGGCCGCGCAGCGGCGCCTTCTCGTCGCCCTCGCCCAGCGCCTCCAGCAGGGCATCGACGCGCACCCGCTCCAGGCGGGGCGCCAGCCGCCAGGCGGCGGGCTCGCCGGTGAGGTCCAGCTCCCCCTGGACGGCGAGGCTGCCCTCGTAGAAGGCGGCCTCCAGCGTCTCCAGTCGGTGGCGCCCGTCGCTGCCCGCCAGCGCCAGGGTGACATCGGTGGCATCCAGCCCGGCCAGCCGCAGGCGACTCAGGCGCAGCTCGGCATCCAGCGCCAGGGGGCGCAGCCATGCCAGGGGCAGCGGTTGCGGCTCGTCCTGGGCGAAGGCGCGCGCCACGCCGGGGAGCGCCAGGCCGGCGCTCGCCTCGGCCTCGCCCTGGCCAGGCGGCAGGTAGGCATCCAGGTCGAGGCTGTCACCCTGCAGCTCGGCCTCCAGGCGCTCGCCGCCGAGGCCGGCGTCGAGGCGGCCGGTGAAGGTGCTGCCGTCCAGCAGCAGGGTCAGGCCGGTCAGCGCCACCCGGTCCAGGTTCCCCTCCAGGGGGCTGGTCAGGGCCACATCGGTGAGGGCCTCGGGGTCGGTGGTGGCAGGCAGGCGGTCGAAGCGCTCCAGCCAGGGGCGCAGGGAGAGGGGTGCCAGGCGAAGCTGGCCGTCGTAGCGGGGCGCCTCGCCCAGCCCGGCCAGGTTGAGGTTGCCGCTCAGGCGCAGGCCATGCTCGCCGGTCAGCTCCAGGTCGCGCAGGCGGGCGACGCCCTCCGCGAGGTCCGCCTCCATAGCGAGCGCCAGGGTGAGCGGCAGCGGCGACTCCCCCAGGACGGGATGCACCAGGGTCGCCTCCAGGGTGGCGGGCTCCAGACCCAGGCGGCGCTCGGCCATGTCGACCACCAGGCGCCCGCCCTCGAGCGCCAGGTCCTGGGCGGGCTCCACGCCGGGCAGCCGGTTGCTGGTGGCCAGGGAGAACGCCTCGAGGGTGTAGCGACGCTCGGCCAGCGCCAGGGTAAGGCGGCCGTCGAGCTCCACATCGCTGGCCAGGCGGGGCACGGTGTCGTCGAGCCCCGTCGAGGTGTCGTAGCCGAGCACCTGGAAGCTGGACTGCAGCGGGAAGGGATTCCGCGGATTGACGTTGCGACCGCTCACCGAGAGCCCCTTGAGACGCAGCGAGCGGTCGCCGGCCCGGTCACGGTAGTTCACCTCGCCATCCCTGACCTCGACACTGGCGATGTTGAAGGCCACCGCCAGGCCGCCACCGTCACCCGGCACCGGCGCCGAGGAGGCGTCCTCCGGCCGGGGGGCGCCGGCCTCCTGGTCGGGCGCGGCCAGGCGCTCCACCAGGGGCTCCCAGTTGCCGCGCCCCTGCTCGTCACGAGCCAGGTTGAGGCGCAGGCCGTTGAGGGTCATGCCGTCGATGGCCACCTCGCCGCGCAGCAGCGAGGCCACCCCCAGGCTGACCTCGGCGCGCTGGAAGGCCATGAAGGCGGGATCCTCTCCCGCCGCCTGCGCCGGCAGCCAGGCCTGGGCCTGCTCGACGCTGACCCCGAGCCGCGGATAGAAGGACCAGGCGATGGGCCCCTCCAGGGCGAGGCTCAACCCGGTCTGCTCCTGCACCACCGCCTCGAGACGGGGCTTGAGGTCCTCGGGATCGAGGAAGGTGGTGACATAGACCACCGCCGCCACCGCCAGCACGGCGACGATGCCGATGGCGGCCAGCAGGGTGCTGAGCAGTCGCTTCATCGCGGGACCTCCGGAGGCTGGCCGGGCAGCACCAGGCGATAGTGGTCGCCGTCGCGGTCGAGTCGGTAGCCGAGCCGCGAGAGCAGCACCTGGTCGGCCATCTGCAGCTGGGAGGCCTCGGCGCACAGGCGACGCCCCTCGCCGGCAGCCGCCTGGCCGACCAGTGCCAGCAGGCGTGTGCCCACCCCGCGCCGGCGGGTCGGCTTGCGCACGCAGAAGTGCGACAGCCACCAGGCCGTGCCGTCGTCGCGGCGCGCCACGGCACCGATCAGGCGGTCATTGAAGCGGGCGCAGAGGAAGGCGTGCCCCACCGCCAGATGCTGTTCGATGAAGGCGTCGACCGGAGCGGGCAGCCGCTCGGCGGGGGCATCGGCGTAGATGCGGGCGAGATCGGTTCGGGCCTGGGCATCCGCTTCCCAGGCGCCCCGATCGACGGGGTGCAGAGTCACCGGCATGAAAAGAACCTCCCTGGGCCGGGACGGCAGCGGGCGCCACCGTGCGACGGGCAATATGGTGAATGGAGGCATTGTAGCGGATGGGCGTCGCGATTCTCTATAATGGCGGCTTCGTCATCGCCCCTTCCCACTGCGCCCCGGCGCTGGAGAGCCTCAATGTCCGAGCGTATCGCCACGGTCAGCCGTGACACCCAGGAGACCCGGATCCGTGTCTCCGTCAACCTCGACGGCAGCGGCAAGCTGAACTGCGAGACCGGCGTGCCCTTCCTCGATCACATGCTCGACCAGGTGGCCCGCCACGGCCTGATCGACCTCGACATCCACGCCGAGGGCGACCTGCATATCGATGACCACCATACCGTCGAGGACCTCGGCATCACCCTGGGGCAGGCCTTCGACCAGGCGATCGGCGACAAGCGCGGCATCTACCGCTACGGCCACGCCTACGTGCCGCTGGACGAGGCGCTCTCGCGTGTGGTGGTGGACTTCTCCGGCCGCCCGGGGCTGTTCATGGACGTCGCCTTCACCCGCGCCGCTATCGGCCGCCTGGATACCCAGCTGTTCCAGGAGTTCTTCCAGGGCTTCGTCAACCACGCCCGGGTGACCCTGCACATCGACAACCTGAAGGGCGAGAACGCCCACCACCAGGCGGAGACCATCTTCAAGGCCTTCGGCCGCGCCCTGCGCATGGCCGTGGCGCCGGACCCGCGCATGGCCGGCCAGATGCCCTCCACCAAGGGCAGCCTGTAAGGCCCTGTACCACGCAACGAGGAGCGCCCCATGACCATTGCCGTCATCGACTACGGGATGGGTAACCTGCATTCCGTCGCCAAGGCACTGGAGCACGTCACCCACGAGAACGTGGTGGTCACCCGCGACCCCCGCCGCATCCTCGGCGCCACTCGCCTGGTGCTGCCCGGCCAGGGCGCCATCCGCGACTGCCTCGGCGAACTGGAGAGGACCGAGCTGCGCGGCCTGGTGGAGGAGCTGCTGGCCAACCAGGAGAAGCCCCTGCTGGGCATCTGCGTGGGCCAGCAGATGCTGCTGGAGCGCAGCGAGGAGAACGGCGGCGTCGACTGCCTGGGCTTCCTCGGCGGCGAGGTGAAGCGCTTCCCCGCCGACATGCGCGACGACCTGGGCCAGCGCCTCAAGGTGCCCCACATGGGCTGGAACCTGGTGCACCAGCACCGCCGGCACCCGCTGTGGGAGGGCATCGACCAGGACGAGCACTTCTACTTCGTGCACAGCTACTACGTGGCCGCCAGCGACGAGGCATGCGTGTACGGCACCACCGACTATGGCCGCGTCCAGGCCCACGTGGCCATCGGCCGCGACGCCACCTTCGCCGTGCAGTTCCACCCCGAGAAGAGCTCGCGGGCCGGCCTCAGGCTGCTCGAGAACTTCGTACAATGGACGCCCTGAGCCGCGCCCATCCCGAATCCACAGGAGCCTGACATGCTGGTAATTCCCGCCATCGACCTCAAGGACGGCCAGTGCGTGCGCCTCAAGCAGGGGCGCATGGACGACGCCACCACCTACGGCGACGACCCGGTGGCCATGGCCGAGCGCTGGGTCGACGCCGGCGCCCGCCGCCTGCACCTGGTGGATCTCAACGGCGCCTTCGAGGGCAAGCCGGTCAACGGCGAGGCGGTGACCGCCATCGCCCGCCGCTACCCGACGCTGCCGATCCAGATCGGCGGCGGCATCCGCAGCGCCGAGACCATCGAGCACTACCTGGCCGCCGGCGTCTCCTACGTGATCATCGGCACCAAGGCGGTCAAGGAGCCCGACTTCGTCGGCGAGATGTGCCGCGCCTTCCCGGGCCACGTGATCGTCGGCCTCGACGCCCGCGACGGCTTCGTGGCCACCGACGGCTGGGCCGAGGTCTCCCAGGTCAAGGCGGTGGACCTGGCCAAGCGCTTCGCCGACGACGGCGTCGCAAGCATCGTCTACACCGACATCGCCCGGGACGGCATGCTCAACGGCGTCAACGTCGAGGCCACCGCGGCACTCGCCCGCGACGGCGGCCTGCCGGTGATCGCCTCGGGCGGGGTGACCAACCTCGACGACCTGCGTGGCCTGGCGGCCGCCCGGGAGCCCGGCATCCTCGGCGCCATCACCGGCCGCGCCATCTATGAAGGCAGCCTGGACCTCGCCGAGGGCCAGCGGCTGTGCGACGAACTCGCCCGCGAAGGGAGCTGACACCATGGGACTCGCCAAGCGCATCATCCCCTGCCTCGACGTCGACGCCGGCCGCGTGGTCAAGGGGGTCAACTTCATCGGCATCCGCGACGCCGGCGACCCGGTGGAGATCGCCCAGGGTTACAACCAGCAGGGCGCCGACGAGATCACCTTCCTCGACATCACCGCCAGCCACGAGGACCGCGGCACCACGGTGGAGATGGTCGAGCGCATCGCCGGCGAGGTGTTCATCCCCCTCACCGTGGGTGGCGGCATCCGCACCTGCGATGACATCCGCACCATGCTCAACGCCGGTGCCGACAAGGTCTCCATCAACACCGCCGCGGTCACCAATCCCGAGTTCGTGCGCGAGGCCGCCGAGCGCTTCGGCAGCCAGTGTATCGTGGTGGCCATCGACGCCAAGAAGGTCTCCGCCGAGGGCGAGCCCGAGCGCTGGGAGATCTTCACCCACGGCGGGCGCCGCCCCACCGGCCTCGACGCCGTGGAGTGGGCGAAGAAGATGGTGGAGTACGGCGCCGGCGAGCTGCTGCTCACCAGCATGGACCGCGACGGCACCAAGGCCGGCTTCGACCTGGGCGTGACCCATGCCATCGCCGAGGCGGTGAGCGTGCCGGTGATCGCCTCCGGCGGGGTGGGCAACCTCGACCACCTGGTGGAGGGCGTGGTCAAAGGCGGCGCCGACGCCGTGCTCGCCGCTAGCATCTTCCACTTCGGCGAGTACACCATCCCCGAGGCCAAGCGCTATATGGCCGAGCGCGGCATCGAGATGCGGCTGTAGGCAAGCGAAGGGCCCGCCACTTGGCGGGCCCTTTGCGTTTCGGCCGGCGTGCCGGCGACTACTCCTCGGCGGAGAGCCCCAGGTTGCTGACGCCCTCGTTGCGCCCCAGCCGGCGCAGCGCCTTGAGGGCATCGCGATCCAGCGGGCCCGCCTCCACCGCCTCCAGCACCGCGTCCTGGAAGTCGTTCTCGTCCGCCATCAGCGGATGCTCGCGCACCAGGGCGGCCAGGCGCTCGCCGTCCTCCTCGCCCTCGGTCAGCTCGATGAAGGCTCGCACGCCTCCTCGCGACGCACGGCTCACCTCCAGCACCGCCTCGGGCGCCTCGCCCTGCAGGGTGTCGAGCAGCGCCGAGAGCGCCGCCACCGCTTCGGTGGCACGCCGCGCCCCGAAGCTGTCGTCCCCCTCCGGCGGCGCCAGCTCGGCGAGCTTCTCCGCCTGGCGCTCGAAGTCGATCCGCGCCTCCCTGACCGAGAGACGCTCCCAGACCAGCTCGAGGATGGCGCGCAGCCCCGCCGGGTTGCCGTGGCCGGTGGTCTGGGCGTAGAGCGCATAGTTGGGCAGCAGCCGCTCGCACAGCGCCGCCATGAAGGCCTGCTGGCGGCGCGGCTCGAGGCCCTGCAGGCGCTGAAAGAAACCGCTCATGGACTCTCCTTGACGTGTACCTGTCTAAAATCTGTGCCTTTAAGCTCACAAAATCAGCGAGGCCCCGGGGATAGGGCGAAGAGGGGGTCCGAGGACCAGGGAAGGCCGAGGTAGCGCACAAGGAGGTATTCACAGCGCCCCCTCGCAGACCTATCGCCGGGACAGCCCGAGCGTCACGGCCACATCCGCTCCGCCGGCGCCCGGCCGCGGGCATCCAGCAGTACCCCCTCGGCGGCCAGGCGCTGGCGCTGCTCCGCGGCGCCGGGATGGTCGGCCAGCTTGCGCGAGGCGG
Source organism: Halomonas shengliensis (assembly GCF_900104135.1). Lineage (GTDB taxonomy): Bacteria > Pseudomonadota > Gammaproteobacteria > Pseudomonadales > Halomonadaceae > Halomonas > Halomonas shengliensis. Next base: position 116,948 of record NZ_FNIV01000007.1, read on the forward strand.
TGATGATGCGAAACCACGGCAGGCCGTGGTCGGAGGGCAGCTCGCGCAGGGCACGCGCCACCAGCCGCGGCGTGGCCCCCTCGGCCATGGCGGCGATGCGGCCGTAGGTGGTCACCCGCCCCGGCGGGATCTCGGCGATGACGGTCAGGACCTGTTCCCTCCAGCCGGCCTTCATGTACCCTTGCGCTCCCCTATCCGTTGCATCCGATCCGCTGGCGAGGTTTCCCCCATGCATGTTCATCTGCTGCAGCACGACCCGCACCGGGGTCCGGCACGCCTGGCCGACTGGCTGACCAGCATGGGCCACAGCCACACGGTGTTCCACCTCGACGCCGGCGAACTGCCGCCCAGGCTCGCCGACGGCGACGCCCTGATCCTGCTCGACGGCCCCGAGGGCCCCCTGGACAGCGACCGGCTGCCGTGGCTGAAGGGCGAGCGCAAGCTGGTGGCGCGCGCCCTGGATGGCCACAAGCCGCTGCTCGGCATCGGCTTCGGAGCCCGCCTGATCGCCGAGGCGCTGGGCGCCGTGGTGGCCCGCGGGACCTTCGCCGAGACCGGCTGGCACCCCGTCACCCTGGCCGCGGAGAACGGCCTGGACCTGCCCGAGCGGTTCGACGCCTTCATGTGGCACCGCGAGGTCTTCTCCCTGCCCGAGGAGGCCGTGGCGCTGGGCGGCAGCGCGGCGAGCCCGCTGCAAGGCTTCGCCTGGGACGGCGGCCGCGTGCTGGGCCTGCTCTGCCACCTGGAGGCCACCGCCGAGAGCGTCGAGGCGCTGCTCGCCCATGTAGCCCCGCCCGAGGGCAGCGACGCCAGCCCCCACGCCCAGGACGCCGCGGCGATGCTCGCGGACCCGCGGCGCTTCGACCGCCTCGCCCCGCTGCTCGACCGCCTGCTCAGCCAGTGGCTGCGGAGCGCTGCGGCGTGACCGCCCCCTGCTCCTCGGACCACTGCCGGGCCACCGCCAGGCAGCTCTCCCAGTCGCCTACGTGGAGGAAGTGGCCCGGGTCGCGCTTCTCCAGCTGGTAGCGGTACATGGGGTCGTAGTACTCGGTGAGCAGCGGCGCCAGCCACGCCTCGTGGGCCTGGGGGTTGCCGCGCTCGTGCTCGCGGAAGGCCTGCGCCTGGAGCCGCTGCAGCCGCGCCAGGCGTGCGCTGCCCAGGCGCTTGCGCAGCTTGGCCAGGGACTCCTCCAGCTGCTTGCGCATCAGCGTCCAGCCCAGCCACTCGCCGCACTGGCGACGATAGACCGCCCACAACTCCTCGATGTAGTCGCGATGGATCTGCGCCAGGCGCCAGTCCAGCGGCATCTCCACCCGCACCCGCGGGGCGCGCTGCATCGCCTCCCAGAAGGCCAGCGGCAGGTTGGCGCCGCCGATATGGCGCGACTCGTCCTCGACCACCACGGGGCCCGGCAGGTCGAGCAGGTGCCGCCCCATGGCGTGCTCGAAGTCGATCTGGCTGGGCGCCTCCAGGGGGTGGCGGCCGAAGGCGGAGCCCTTGTGACGGGCGCAGCCCTCGAGGTCGAGGCCGTTGTCCAGGGCCAGCACCAGGTCGGTCTTGGCGCAGCCGGTGAGGCCGCCCACCACCAGCAGCGGCTGTTCGGCGGCGGCGTCGATGCGCGCGCAGAGCGCCTGGCGCATCGCCTTCCAGCCGCCGCGGATGCGCGGCCGGGTGATGCCGGCCTCGGCCAGCCACTGCTGGGCGATCTGCGAGCGCAGCCCGCCGCGGAAGCAGTAGACGATGGCGTCGGGGTGGCGCGCGAGCAGCTCGCGCCAGGCCGCCACCCGCGCCGCCTTGACCTCGCCGCCGACCAGCCGCTCGCCCAGGGCGATCGCCGCGGTCTGGCCGCGCTCCTTGTACTCGATGCCGACCAGGTGGCGCTCGTCATCGTCCATCAGCGGCAGGTTCACAGCCCCCGGCAGCGCTCCCTGGGCGAACTCCACCGGGGCCCGCACGTCGATCAGCACCCGCCCCTCGCGCAGCAGCGCGAGGTCGGGCTCGACCAGCGGCAGCTCGCTCATCCCTGCACCTCGAGGCGCGCCGCGCCCCGCGCCGGGACGATCTCGCCGAAGGGCGCCAGGGTCAGGCCGTGCTGGCGGCCGATGCGCTCCACGTCATCCTCCCAGGCCGGGTCCACGGCGAGCAGCAGGCCGCCGGAGGTCTGGGGGTCGCAGAGCCACTGCCAGTGGGCCTCGTCCATCTCGGGCAGGCTCTCGCCCAGCGCCTGGCGGTTGCGCAGGGTGCCGCCGGGCACCGCGCCCCGGCGGCGATAGGCTTCGGCCTCGGCCAGCCGCGGCAGGCGGCGGAAGTCGATGCGGGCGGCCACCTCGCTGGCCTGGCACACCTCGATCAGGTGGCCGCCGAGGCCGAAGCCGGTGACGTCGGTCATGGCGTGCACCCCGGCGATCCGCGCCAGCTCCTCGCCGATGCGGTTGGCGCGCAGCATGGTCTCCCGGGCCAGCCCCTGGTGGCCGGGCTCCAGCAGCCCCTTCTTCTCGGCGGTGGTCAGCATGCCCACCCCCAGCGGCTTGGTCAGGAACAGCAGGTCGCCGGGCCTGGCGCCCTTGTTGAGCTTGAGGTGGGCGAGGTCGACCAGGCCGTTGACCGCCAGGCCGAAGATCGGCTCCGGGGCGTCGATGGAGTGGCCGCCGGCCAGGGCCACGCCCAGCTCGCGGCACACCGCCTGGGCCCCGGCCATGACGTCGCCGGCCACCTCGGCGGGCAACGTGTCCAGCGGCCAGCCGAGGATGCCCAGCGCCATCACCGGGGTGCCGCCCATGGCGTAGATATCGCTGATGGCATTGGTGGCGGCGATGCGCCCGAAGTCGAAGGGATCGTCGACGATGGGCATGAAGAAGTCGGTGGTGGCGATCATCCCACGGCCGTCGCCGAGGTCGTAGACGGCGGCGTCCTCGCGGCCCTGGTTGCCGACGATCAGCCGCGAGTGGGTCGCCCCGGGGCCGGCCTTGGCCAGGATGCCGTCGAGCACGTCGGGGGCGATCTTGCAGCCGCAGCCGGCACCGTGGCTGTACTGGGTCAGGCGGATGGCGCTCATCGAAGTCTCCTCTGGTTCGTTACCGGTCATTCTACACCAGGGGCCTCGCCGGACGTCTCAGGTGGAAATACCGCTCAAGGCTTCCCCGGTGACAGGCCTTCGCTATCACAGCATGATCAACGCGATAGCCACACACATCGCTACAGCGCCTCCAGGGCGTCGGCGAGCTTGTCCACGGCGACCACCTCCATGCCCTCGGGGCTGCGCTTGGGGGCGTTGCCCCGCGGCACGATGGCGCGGGTGAAGCCGTGCTTGGCGGCCTCGACGATGCGCTCCTGGCCGCTGGGCACCGGGCGGATCTCGCCGGAGAGCCCCACCTCGCCGAACACCACCAGCTCGCGGGGCAGCGGCCGGCTCTGCAGGCTGGAGACCACCGCCAGCAGCACCGCGAGGTCGGCGCTGGTCTCGAGCACCTTCACGCCCCCCACCACGTTGAGGAAGACGTCCTGGTCGCCGGTGAAGAGCCCGCCGTGGCGGTGCAGCACGGCGAGCAGCATGGCCAGGCGGTTGGCATCCAGGCCCACCGCCACCCGCCGCGGGTTGCCCAGCGGCGAGTCGTCGAGCAGTGCCTGCACCTCTACCAGGATGGGGCGGGTGCCCTCCCACACCACCATCACCAGGCTGCCCGGGGCCTGCTCCTCGGTGCGCGACAGGAAGATGGCGCTGGGGTTCTTCACCTCCTTGAGGCCGTGCTCGAGCATGGCGAAGACGCCCAGCTCGTTGACCGCGCCGAAGCGGTTCTTCTGGCCGCGCAGGGTGCGGAAGCGCGAGTCGGCGCCGCCCTCCAGCAGCAGCGAGGCATCGATCATGTGCTCCAGCACCTTGGGCCCGGCCAGGGTGCCATCCTTGGTGACATGCCCCACCAGCAGCAGCACGGTGTCGCTGCCCTTGGCGAAGCGGGTCAGCGCCGCGGCGGATTCGCGCACCTGGGCCACGCCCCCCGGCGCCGAGGCGATCTCCTCCAGGTGCATGGTCTGGATGGAGTCGATGATCAGGATCTCCGGGCGCTCGCGCTCGGCCACCGCCAGCACCGTCTCGACGCTGGTCTCGGCCAGCATCTTGAGCCCCTGGGTGGGCAGCTGCAGGCGGTGGGCGCGCATCGCCACCTGGGAGAGCGACTCCTCGCCGGTGACGTAGAGCACCCGGCGCGACTGGGCCAGCTTGCAGGCGGTCTGCAGCAGCAGGGTCGACTTGCCGGCGCCGGGGTGGCCACCCAGCAGCACCGCCGAGCCCGGTACCAGGCCGCCGCCCAGCACCCGATCGAACTCGGCGAAGGTGGAGGAGAGCCGGGGCACCTCGCCGAGGTCGACCTGGGCCAGGTCGACCACCTCGCGGGTCAGGGCGCCGGCGTAGCCGCTGCGCGCCGCGCCCGCGGCGGCACCACCGCCTGCCCCGGGCCGCGCCGTGGCGAGGCGCACCTCGCTCAGGGTGTTCCATTCCCGGCAGCTGGTGCACTGCCCCTGCCACTTGCGGTACTCGGCACCGCACTCGGTGCAGACGAAGGCGCTCTTTGCCTTGGCCATGGCTCTCTCGTCACTTGGGGTGGCTGACAACGGCAGGGGGCGGCCCAAGGCCGCCCCCGTTTCACGCGCTGGCGCGGGCGATCACTGCCGCTGGAGCTGCAGCATCTCGCTGTTCTGGAAGCGACGACGCTGGGGGTCGATCAGCTCCAGGGTCTGGGGGTCGAGGCGCAGGAAGTAGTAGATCTGCCCCTCGCCGTCCGGCGTCAGCTCGTAGACGGTGGCGTCGGGCTCCTCGGCGGTGCCCTGCAGCACCTCCCAGTTGCCGGCGTAGTTCTCGTCCGGCGGGCTCTGCGGATGGCCCCGATAGGAGGCGTTGAGCTCGAAGGTGCGCTCGCCGGCGGCGGCCTGCTCGTCGCCGCGCAGCAGCACGTCGAGGTCGATGCCGTCGCAGTTGCGGCACGGCAGGGTGCCCTGGTAACGCTCCTCGTCGGGCTCCACGGCGGCGCCGTCGGGGCCTCCGGTGGGGCCGGCGGCACAGCCGGCGAGCAGTGCGAGCAGCGCCGAGCCGGCAAGCAAGGTCCTGATTTGCATATGTGTCCTCCTGGGCAGTGGGCGTGACACCGTGTACCGCTGTCCACGGCGGCCTGAGTCACAGCATAACCGCTGACACGCCCGGCGCACAGGTCAGCCGCCGACGCCGGCCTGCACATGGGCGAACACCAGCGCCAGCACCACCGGCATCACCACCAGCGACCCCAGGTTGCCGATCAGCACCAGCGAGGCGACCTTGTGGGGCTCCTGGCGATACTGCTCCGCCACCAGGTAGTTGAGCACCGCCGGCGGCAGCGCGGCGAACACCCACAGCGCCGCGGCCTGCAGGCCGGAGAGCCCCAGCCACCACACCAGCGGGGCGGCCAGCACCAGCCCCGAGAGCGGGCAGAGCACCGCCCCCAGCAGGCCGGTCTTCCAGTCGGAGAAGTCGATGTCGAGCATGCGCACGCCGAGGGCGAAGAGCAGCAGCGGGATGCACACCCCGCCCAGCATGTGCAGCGCCTCCAGCAGCCAGCCGGGCAGCGGCAGCCCCAACAGGTTGACCGCCAGGCCGGCGAAGGTAGCCAGCACGATGGGCAGGCGCAGGATGCGCAGCAGCGACGAGCCGGGGCTGAGCATCCACAGCCCCACCGTGAAGTGCAGCAGCATCTCGACGATGAACAGCACCACCGCCGCCGGCAGCGCCGCCTCGCCGAAGGCCAGCAGCAGCAGCGGAATGCCCATGTTGCCGGAGTTGTTGAACATCATCGGCGGCAGGAAGGTCTTCACCTCCAGCCCCAGCCAGCGCACCAGCGGCCACAGCACCAGCCCCGAGCCCAGCACCACCACCACGCCGCCCAGCGCCAGGCCGGCATACTCCTCCAGCGGTGCCTGGCCGTCGGCCAGCACCGCGAACACCAGCATGGGCACGAAGAGCTCCATGTTGAGGGTGTTGAGGGTGGCGATGTCGGGGCTGCGGAAGCGGCCGTAGAGGGTGCCGCAGCCGGCGATCAGGAATACCGGCAGCAGGGTGGCAAGGATCTGGGCGGTCATCGCGGACTCTTGTGATGTGGGCTCGGATGGCCGCCCAGCCTAGCACGAAGGCGGCTTGCGCGGCCCGGCCGCGCGGGTCACCATGCCCCCATCCCCTCCCAGACCCGAGCGAGAGCCATGAGCAAGTTCTGGAGCCCCGAGGTACGCGAGCTGACACCCTACGTGCCCGGCGAGCAGCCCCGCGAACGCCTGATCAAGCTGAACACCAACGAGAACCCCTACCCGCCGGCCCCGGGGGTCGAGGCGGCGCTGCGCGACTTCCCCGCCGACCACCTGCGCCGCTACCCCGACCCCGAGTCCCGCGCCCTGCGCGAGGCGCTGGCCGAGGCGCTCGGCGTGGCGGCGGAGAACGTCTTCGTGGGCAACGGTTCCGACGAGGTGCTGGCGCTGGCCTTCCAGGCCTTCTTCCGCCAGTCGCGCCCGCTGGAGATGCCGGCGATCACCTACAGCTTCTACCCTGTCTACTGCAGGCTCTACGGCGTCGAGCGCCGCGCCCTGCCGCTGGCTGCCGACTGGACGGTGGACCTGGACGCCTTCTCCGCCGAGGCGGGCGGGGCGATCTTCGCCAACCCCAACGCCCCCACCGGCCACGGCCACGGCCGCGTGGCCATCGCCGCCCTGCTCGAGCGGCTCAGCGAGGCGGTGGTGCTGGTGGACGAGGCCTACGTGGACTTCGGCGGCGAGAGCGCGGTGCCGCTGGTGGAGCGCTTCCCCAACCTGCTGGTCACCGGCACCTTCTCCAAGTCGCGCAGCCTCGCCGGCCTGCGCCTGGGCTATGCGGTGGGCTCCCGGGAGCTGATCGAGGGGCTCGAGCGGGTCAAGGACTCCTTCAACTCCTACCCGGTGGATAGCCTGGCCAGCGCCCTGGCGATCGCCTCCCTGGCCGACGACGCGCACTTCGCGGCCTGCCGGGAGCGGGTGATCACCACCCGCGAGCGCACCCGCGCCTCGCTCGAGCGGCTGGGTTTCGAGGTGCTGCCGTCCCAGGCCAACTTCCTGCTGGCGCGCCACCCCGACCAGGACGCCGCCCAGCTGTTCGTGGGGCTGCGCGAGCGCGGCATCCTGGTGCGCCACTTCAACACCGAGGCGCTGCGCGACCACCTGCGCATCAGCATCGGCACCGACGACGAGATGACAAGCCTCGTCGAGGCCCTGGAGCTGCTCTGCCAGGCGCCGGCCTGAACGCCGACACCAGGCGGCCAGAAACGCGAAAGCCCCGCGACGCCGAAGCGTCGCGGGGCTTTCTTATGCCGGGCCCGGGGGCTCAGAAGTGCGGCTTGAGCTGCTGCACCAGGGCCTTGTAGAGGCGCGGCCCGGCCGCCATCAGGCGCCCCTCCACGGCCACCGTGGGCTGGCCGTCGGGGGTGCCCATCAGCGCCCCGGCCTCCTTGAGCAGCAGGGTGCCGACGTGCATGTCCTGCTCCTCCAGGCCCAGCACGAAGGCGGCATCGGCGCGGCCGGAGGCGAGCTCGGCGAGGTCGAGCAGGCCGCTGCCGGTGGCGCGCTGGGTCTCCACCACCGGGCCGAGCTGCTGCACCAGGGTCAGGTAGTCGGGCAGGTAGCGGTTGCGCAGCCAGGTCTCGGGCAGCCCCATGGCGATGCGGGTGCCACCGACGGCGTGGCTCTTGGGCACGCGGATGCGCTTGCCGTTGTGCTGGGCGCCGCGGCCCCGGCTGGCCAGGTACTCGTCGTCGCTGAAGGGACAGATCACCACCGCATGCTCCGGACGGCCCTTGATCAGGCACACCAGCGACAGGGCGAAACCGGGGGCGGCGACGCCGAGGTTGGAGTAGCCGTGGAAGGGTTCGATGCGCCACAGCACGTCGCGGCCCTCGCCCTCTCCCTCGCGGTGGGGCGTGAAGCGACCGGCGACGCCGTGCTGGGGGTAGCCGCGGGAGAGCTGACGCACGATCAGCGACTCGGCGTTGCGGGCGGCGTCCTCCAGCAGGCGGTCGAGGTTGTGCTCTTCGTGGGCGTTCTCGATGCGCTCGCGGATGCGCAGGAACTGCTCGCCGGCGCTGCGGGCGGCGCGCAGCGCGAATTGGACCATCGGATGCATGATCGGGCCTTGGGAGTCGGTGGTGTTAAAGAACGGGCGTTCGCGTCGAACGTTGGCGCGAATCCTAGCAGAAGCGCGCGGGGCGCGCCATCGGGCTCGAAGCACGAGGCCGGCGTGCTAGACTTCCCTCCTTCCGCTCCACCAGCCTCACGGGAAGCCCCATGCTCGACCGCCTGCGTATCGTCCTGATCGGCACCAGCCACCCCGGCAACATCGGCGCGGTGGCCCGCGCCATGCACAACATGGGCCTGGCGGACCTGGCCCTGGTCGCCCCGCGCTGCGAGCCGATCACCGCCGAGAGCGTGTCGCGGGCCTCCGGCGCCGACCACCTGGTCCACGCCGCCCGGGTGGTGGACACCCTGGAGGAGGCGGTGGCCGACTGCACCCTGGCGGTAGGCGCCAGCGCCCGCTCGCGCACCCTGCCCTGGCCGATGCTCACTCCTCGCGAGCTGGGCGCACGCCTGCCCGAGGAGCTGGCCGGCCCGGACGCCCGGGTGGCCCTGGTGTTCGGCCGCGAGGACAGCGGCCTGAGCAACGCCGAACTGCAGCGCTGCCATGCCCATGTGCATATCCCCACCAACCCGGACTTCAGCTCGCTGAACCTGGCCGCGGCGGTGCAGGTGCTGGCCTACGAGTGCCGCCTGGCCTGGCTCGAGGGGCAGCCGGCCGAGCCGCCCGAGCCCGACCAGGCGCTCGCCACCCACGCCGAGCTCGAGCACTACTTCGCCCACCTCGAGCGCACCCTGGTGGCCATCGGCTTCCACGACCCGGCTACCCCGCGCCAGCTGATGGCCCGGCTGCGCCGCTTCACCCTGCGCGCCCGGCCGGAGCGCATGGAGCTCAACATCCTGCGCGGCATCCTCTCGGATACCGAGAAGCTCGCGCCGCCCCAGAGCGACGCCGAGCGCTGAGCGCCGCCTTGAAGGGGGCACGCGCCGCCCCCACACTGAAGCCATTCCCCTGGCGGCATGCCGCCCGCCCCACCCATTCCCAAGGACCGCCGCATGTTTCGACGCCTGCGTGAGGACATCAACAGCGTTTTCGACCGCGACCCGGCGGCACGCAACTTCCTGGAAGTGCTGACCAACTACCCGGGCCTGCACGCCCTGCTGATCCACCGACTCAGCCACCGCCTGTGGCGCGCCAACCTGCGCTGGCTGGCGCGCAGCCTCTCCACCTTCTCGCGCTGGCTCACCGGCATCGAGATCCACCCCGGCGCCACCATCGGCCGGCGCTTCTTCATCGACCACGGCATGGGGGTGGTGATCGGCGAGACCGCCGAGGTGGGCGACGACGTCACCCTCTACCAGGGGGTGACCCTGGGCGGCACCAGCTGGAACAAGGGCAAGCGCCACCCCACCCTGGAGGATGGCGTGATCGTCGGCGCCGGTGCCAAGATCCTCGGGCCCTTCAGCGTCGGCGCCGGCGCCAAGATCGGCTCCAACGCCGTGGTCACCAAGGAGGTGCCGGCCGGCGCCACCGTGGTGGGGATCCCCGGCAAGATCGTCAAGCGCGACGAGCCCGATGCCGCCGAGTCGCTGGAGGTGGATCCCGAGCGCCGCGAGGCGATCCGCCGCAAGTTCGGCTTCGACGCCTACGGCGTCAGCGAGGACATGCCCGACCCGGTGGCCCGCTCCATCCAGGCGATGCTCGACCACATGCACGCGGTGGACGAGCGCCTGGAGCGCATGTGCCAGACCCTGCGCAAGGTGGATGCCAGCTACCGCGAGGGCGAGCTGCCGGAACTGCGCGACGAGGACTTCGCCGAGGTGCTCGACGACGCCTGCAAGATGCCGGAGAAGGCCCCGGCCGCCGAGGCAACCGCGAAGGCCGGCGAAGGGGAGCGACGGGGCTAGGGCAACCAAAAGGCTATAGCAGTTATCCATGCGGCAATAGCGAAAGGCGACGGGGACAGGCCGAAGAGGGGGTCCTATGCCAGGGATGGCATCGGTAGCGCCCAGGGACGGGTTCACAGCGCCCCCTCGCAGGCCTGTCGCCGGGAAAGCCTTGAGCGGTGCTTCCATCTGCGATTGCCCTGAGGCCACCGCTAATGGTTGACCATGCCACTGGGTCTTTCCCATAATGCACGGTCAGTTCGACCGCTCCCCCCGGAGCCGACGCTTACCCAACGCCGCCCAGGCGGCGCCGAGGACGCCATGCGCCTGACCACCAAGGGACGCTACGCCGTCACCGCCATGCTCGACCTGGCGATGAATGCCCAGCACGGCCCCGTCTGCCTGGCCGACATCTCGCGCCGGCAGGAGATCTCGCTCTCCTACCTCGAGCAGCTGTTCGCACGGCTTCGCCGCGCCGGCCTGGTGGAGAGTGTGCGCGGCCCCGGCGGCGGCTACCTGCTGGCCCGGGCGCCGGAGGCGATCTCGGTGGCCAGGGTGATCGACGCCGTCGACGAGTCCGTGGATGCCACCCGCTGCGGCGGATTGTCCGACTGTCAGCAGGGTGACACCTGCCTCACCCACCACCTGTGGATCGAGCTGTCGGAGCAGATACACGGCTTCCTCGACGGCGTCACCCTGGGGCAGCTGGCCGGCCGCCAGGAGGTCCAGCGGATCGCCGGCCGCCAGCGCCGTCGTCATGGCGACGACGGCATCCTCGCCTCGGCGCCCTGATCGCCAGGCCGAACCCGAGACATCCCGAGGCCATGACCACACCCGTCTATCTCGACTACGCCGCCACCACCCCCGTCGACCCCCGGGTCGCCGAGACGATGGCGGGCTACCTGACCCTCGACGGCATCTTCGCCAACCCCGCCTCGCGCAGCCATATGCTCGGCTGGCAGGCGGAGCAGGCGGTGGAGAGCGCGCGTCGCCAGGTGGCCGACCTGATCGGCGCCGACCCGCGCGAGATCGTCTGGACCAGCGGCGCCACCGAGGCCGACAACCTGGCGCTGACCGGCTTCCTGCGCGCCAATCGCCACCGCGGGCGGCACCTGGTCACCTCGGTGATCGAGCACAAGGCGGTGGTGGACACCGCCGAGGCCCTGGAGGCCGAGGGCTTCGAGGTCACCTGGCTGACCCCGGGACAGGACGGCCGGGTGACCCCGGAGCAGCTGCGCGAGGCGCTGCGCGAGGACACCGTGCTGGTGTCGCTGATGGCGGTGAACAACGAGCTGGGGGTGATCCACGACCTCGCCGCGCTCGCCGAGGTGGCCCACACCGGCGGCGCCGCCTTCCATGTCGACGCCGCCCAGGCGGTGGGTCGCATCGACCTCGACGTGGAACGCTCAGGGATCGACCTGATGTCGCTCTCCGGGCACAAGGCCTACGGCCCCAAGGGCGTCGGCGCCCTCTATGTCAGGCGCCACCCGGACATCCGCGTCGAGGCGCTGATCCACGGCGGCGGCCACGAACGCGGCATGCGCTCCGGCACCCTGCCCACCCACCAGATCGTCGGCATGGGCGAGGCCTTCGCCCTGGCCGGGGCCGAGGGCGAGGCCGACCAGGCACGCATCACCGCGCTGCGCGACCGCCTGCTCGCGGGGCTCGCCGACCTCGACGGCATCCATCGCAACACCCTGGTGGAGGCCGCCGTGCCCAACATCCTCAACCTCGCCTTCGAGGGAGTGGAGGGCGAGTCGCTGCTGATGGCGCTGCGCGATATCGCGCTCTCCACCGGCTCGGCCTGCAACTCGGCGAGCGTCGAGCCGTCCTACGTGCTGAAGGGCATCGGCCTGCCGCGCCCCCTGGCGCTCGCCTCGCTGCGCTTCAGCTTCGGCCGCTTCACCACCGAGGCCGACATCGACCGGGCCCTTTCGGCCCTGCGTCACGCCCTGACCGGCCTGCGCCGCCGGGCGATCTGACGCCCCCTGACCGCACCCACTCACAGGAGTCACGACCATGGCGCACCTCACCATCACCGACGCCGCCGCCGAGCAGATCCGCCGGGTGCTGGCCGAGCGCGGCCAGGGCCTGGGCCTGCGCGTCTCGGTCAAACCCAGCGGCTGCTCCGGCTACAGCTACGTGCTCGACTTCGCCGACGAGGCGGCCAATGACGACACCTGCTTCGAGGAGCACGGGGTCAAGGTGTTCGTCGCCCCGGATGCCCTGGAGATGCTCGACGGCAGCGAGGTCGACTACGTCAACGAGGGCCTCAACCGCTACTTCCGCTTCAACAACCCCAACGTCAAGGACCAGTGCGGCTGCGGCGAGAGCTTTTCGGTCTAGGTTCAAAGCATTCGTGCGATCCGAGGCGCACCGCGCCTCGCCATCGGCGACGATTGTTCAACGCCGCCGCGGGGCGCTATAATCCCGGCCCAGTCGGCGCATCGCCGAACCGCATCACCCTGATCGCCGCGCCGCCCTCGCTTCCCCAAGCCCGAGGGCGGCGCGGCGCTATCCTTCACCCCTTCGTTCATTCCCTCTGGAGACATGCCCATGGCTACCCAGCGCACCCTGTCCATCATCAAGCCCGACGCCGTCGCCAAGAACGCCATCGGCGAGATCATCTCTCGCTTCGAAAAGGCCGACCTCCAGGTCGTCGCCGCCAAGATGCTCAAGCTCGACGACGACAAGGCCGGCGGCTTCTACGCCGAGCACAAGGAGCGTCCCTTCTTCAAGGACCTGGTCGGCTTCATGACCTCCGGCCCGGTGGTGGTGCAGGTGCTCGAGGGCGAGGACGCCATCGCCAAGAACCGTGAGCTGATGGGCGCCACCAACCCCAAGGAAGCCGCGCCGGGCACCATCCGCGCCGACTTCGCCGAGACCATCGACGCCAACGCCGTGCACGGCTCCGACTCCCCCGAGTCCGCCGAGCGCGAGATCGCCTACTTTTTCGGTGCCGACGAGATCTGCCCGCGCTGAGGAAACACTGATTTATTGCTGCGCTCGATATCTTGGTCGCCGGCGGTGCTCGAAATCCTCACCTAGTACCGCATAGGCTCCGGTTTCTCCGCTCCGGCGGCGACCAACCTTTCTTCGCTCGCGACATAAATCAGCAGTTTCCTCTGGTAGCTCTCCTTGCCCGGCGGGGGCCCTGTCCCCGCCACCCCTACTCCAGACCCGCTGACCGCCATGACCGCTGATACCGCACCCCAGAAGACCAACCTGCTCGGCATGTCCCGCGAGGAGATGGAAGCCTTCTTCCTCTCCATCGGCGAGAAGAAGTTCCGTGCCGCCCAGGTGATGAAGTGGATCCACCACGAGGGCTGTGACGACTTCGCGGCCATGACCAACCTCTCCAAGGCGCTGCGCGCCAGGCTCGAGGAGGTCGCCGAGATCCGCGGTCCCGGCGTGGTCTACGAGGGCACCTCCAGCGACGGCACCCGCAAGTGGGTGCTGGAGGTCGAGGACGGCAGCTACGTGGAGACGGTGCTGATCCCCGCCGACAACGGCAAGCGCCGCACCCTGTGCGTCTCCTCCCAGGTGGGCTGCTCGCTGGACTGCAGCTTCTGCTCCACCGGCAAGCAGGGCTTCCAGCGCAACCTCACCGCCGCCGAGATCATCGGCCAGGTGTGGGTCGCCCAGCGCAGCGTGGGCCCGCGCAAGGACACCGCCAACCGCCCGGTCACCAACGTGGTGATGATGGGCATGGGCGAACCGCTGCTCAACTACGACAACGTCGTGCCGGCCATGAAGCTGATGCTCGACGACAACGGCTACGGCCTCTCCAAGCGCCGCGTCACCCTCTCCACCTCCGGGGTGGTGCCGATGCTCGACCGGCTCGGCGACGAACTCGACGTGAGCCTGGCCATCTCGCTGCACGCCGCCAACGACGAGCTGCGCAACGAGCTGGTGCCGCTCAACCGCAAGTACAACATCCGCACCCTGCTGGACGCCTGCCACCGCTACCTGGCCAAGTGCGACGACACCCGCATGGTCACCATCGAGTACACGGTGATCAAGGACGTCAACGACCAGCAGGAGCATGCCCGCCAGCTCGCCGAGCTGCTGCGCGAGCTGCCGTGCAAGATCAACCTGATCCCCTTCAACCCCTTCCCCCACTCCGGCTACGAGAAGCCCTCGCGCAACCAGGTGATGCGCTTCCAGCAGTGGCTGTATGAGCTGGGCTACACGGCACCGATCCGCTCCACCCGGGGCGACGACATCGACGCCGCCTGCGGCCAGCTGGTGGGTCGGGTGAAGGACCGCACCAAGCGCCACGCCCGCTATATCCAGTCCATCCAGATCGACGCCGACTGAGCGGGGGCCGCCTTGACTTCAACCGGGCACAGCGCTTTGATGGGCAGGCCCTGTCTCCCCCCGGCCTCCGTCAGCCCGCGGCACGCCGCCGGAGGGAGCCCGTCGACCCTGGGGAGGAGTCCATGACCCGCCGCACGACCGCACGCCCGCTGCTGCCCGCCATCGCCCTGCTCGGCGCGCTGTGGTTGGCCGGCTGTGCCACCCAGCCCCAGGGCATCGCCGGTGGCGACACCGAGGCCAGCCCCGCCGACGCCTACACCCAGCTCGGCGTCGCCTACCTGGAGCGCGACAACCTGCGCCGCGCCATGGGGGCGCTGAACCGCGCCCTGGAGATCGCCCCCGACGACCCCGAGGCGCTCCAGGCCATGGCCATGGTCTACCAGCGCCAGGGAGAGGGGCAGCTGGCCGACGAGACCTTCCGCCGGGCGCTCGCCGCGAGCCCCGACTTCACCCGGGGACGCAACAACTACGCCGCCTTCCTGTACGATCAGGGCCGCGTGCGCGAGGCGTGCGAGCAGCTCGAGCGGGCCTCCACGGACGCCCAGTACCCCAACCGCGCCCAGCTGTTCGCCAACCTGGGGCAGTGCCGCCTGGAGCTCGGCGAGGTCGGCGCGGCGCGCGCCAGCCTGCAGCGCGCCCAGGAGATCGACCCCCGGGCACCGCGCAGCTACTTCACCCTGGCGGAGCTCGAGTACGCCGCCGGCAACCTGCCCCGGGCACGGACCCAGATCGAGGCATTCATGCGCCTGGCGGGCCCGCGCCCCGAGGCGTTGCGCCTGGCCAGTGACATCGCCCGCGGCCAGGGCGACCGGGCCACCGCCGCCTTCTATACCCAACAGCTGGAGGGGCGCCCCTAGCGCCCGTCCCGAGACCATCACCGAAGGATGCGCCGCCATGAGCGACACCCACGAACCGGACCTGCACGCTGACGCCTCGGCCTCGCCCGGCGAGCAGCTGAGGCGCGAGCGCGAGCAACAGGGCCTCTCGCTCACCGAGGTGGCCGACGCGCTCAACCTGCGGCCGGCGGTGATCCGCGGCCTGGAGCAGGACAGCTACGAGGAGGTGCCCATCGCCACCTACCGGCGGGGCTACCTGCGCGCCTATGCCCACCTGCTGGGCATCGATGACGCCCCGGTGCTGGAGGCCTACCGCGCCCGCTTCGGCAGCGAGGACGCCGCCCAGCGCCGGGTCGCCCCGGTGCAGGTCACCAAGCCCCCCTCGCGGCTGGGCGCCTGGCTGTTCCGCCTGGTCACCCTGCTGGTGCTGGCCGGCCTGATCGGCCTGACCCTGATGTGGTGGCAGAGCCGCGGCGGCAACGAGCCGCCCGGCCTCGGCGACAGCGACCCGGTGTCGGTCGATCGCCTGGTGGGCGGCGACGCCGAGACCGGCGACGCCGGGACCGGCGACGCCGCGCCGGCCGCCACCGCCGAGCCCGAGAGCCTGCCGCCGCTGCCCGAGGAGGCGCCGGAGGCCAGCGTCGACACTACCGCCGACGCCCGCGATGCCGAGCCAGCGATGGCCGATGCCGCCGGCACCGAGGCGACCGCCGAAGAGGCCACCGCGGGTGAGGCGCCGGTCGCCGAGGACGCCGCCACGCCGGATGCCGCCACCGCGGCGCAGGCGACCACCCCCGAGCCGGCTGCCGCCGAGGACGAGGCCGTCGACCCGCGCCGCCTGAAGCTGACCTTCAACGAACAGTCCTGGACCGAGATCTTCGACGCCAACAATCAGCGCGTCTTCGTCGGCCTGCAGGAACCCGGCACCACGGCCAGCGTCGAAGGCGAGCCACCCTTCCGCCTGACCGTGGGCAACGCCACCGGCGTCGAGCTGGTCTGGCGGGGCGAGAGCGTTGACCTCGGCGCACGCGCCGGCGCCAACAATGTCGCCCGCTTCACTCTGGGAGAATGATTCCGTCACCATGCACGCACAATCCCCCATCGTCCGTCGCAAGTCGCGCCAGATCCATGTCGGCAAGGTCGCCGTCGGGGGCGATGCCCCCATCTCGGTGCAGAGCATGACCAACACCGACACCCTGGATGTCGCCGCCACCGTGGCCCAGATCCGCCAGCTGGAGGCCGCCGGTGCCGACATCGTGCGCGTCTCGGTGCCCAGCATGGAGGCCGCCGAGGCCTTCGGGCGCATCAAGCGCGAGGTCGCGGTCCCGCTGGTTGCCGATATCCACTTCGACTACAGGATCGCCCTGCGCGTCGCCGAGCTCGGCGTCGACTGCCTGCGCATCAACCCCGGCAACATCGGCCGCGAGGATCGGGTGCGTGCGGTGGTCTCCGCCGCCCGCGACAACGGCATCCCGATCCGCATCGGCGTCAATGCAGGCTCCCTGGAGAAGGACCTGCAGAAGAAGTACGGCGAGCCCACCCCGGCGGCCCTGGTGGAGTCGGCCATGCGCCATATCGACCACCTCGACCGCCTCGACTTCCCCGACTTCAAGGTCAGCGTCAAGGCCTCCGACGTCTTCATGGCGGTGGCCGCCTACCGCGACCTGGCCGGCCGCATCGAGCAGCCACTGCACCTCGGCATCACCGAGGCGGGCGGGCTGCGCTCGGGCACCGTCAAGTCCTCCATCGGCCTCGGCATGCTCTTGATGGACGGTATCGGCGACACCATCCGCGTGTCGCTGGCCGCCGATCCCGTCGAGGAGATCAAGGTCGGCTTCGACATGCTCAAGAGCCTGCGCCTGCGCAGCAAGGGCATCAACTTCATCGCCTGCCCCAGCTGCTCGCGCCAGAACTTCGACGTCATCGGCACCATGAACGCCCTGGAGGAGCGCCTCGAGGACATCATGACCCCGCTCGACGTCTCGGTGATCGGCTGTGTGGTCAACGGCCCCGGCGAGGCCAAGGAGAGCGATGTCGGCCTCACCGGCGGCTCGCCGGCCAACCTCGTCTACCTCGACGGCAAGCCCGCCTCCAAGCTGCGCAACGACCACCTGGTCGACGACCTCGAGCGGCTGATCCGCGACAAGGTGCGCGAGAAGGAGCAGGCCGAACAGGACGTGATCGCCCGCGACGCCTGAGTCGCCGGCACCCACCAAGGAGCCATCGTTGAGCAAGTCCCAGGAAAGTCAAAAAGAGCCAGGCAAGAAGAAGATCCAGGCCATCCGCGGCATGAACGACCTGCTCCCCGAGCAGTCGCCGCTGTGGCAGTACTTCGAGGGTCGCGTGCGCACCCTGATGGCGCGCTACGGCTACGCCGAGATCCGCACCCCCATCGTCGAGCAGACCGCCCTGTTCGCGCGCTCCATCGGCGAGGTCACCGACATCGTCGAGAAGGAGATGTACACCTTCGAGGACCGCAACGGTGACAGCCTCACCCTGCGCCCCGAGGGCACGGCGAGCTGCGTGCGCGCCGCCATGGAGCATGGCCTGCTGCACAACCAGACCCAGCGCCTCTGGTACCAGGGTCCGATGTTCCGCCACGAGCGCCCCCAGAAGGGCCGCTACCGCCAGTTCCACCAGGTCGGCGTGGAGAGCTTCGGCCTCGAGGGACCGGACATCGACGCCGAGGTGATCCTGCTCTCGGCGCGGCTGTGGCGCGAGCTGGGGCTGATGGAGCACGTCACCCTGGAGCTCAACTCGCTGGGCTCCGCGGAGGCCCGCGCCGCCTACCGCGAGCGGCTGGTCGCCTACTTCGAGCAGCATCGCGAGGTGCTCGACGAGGACTCGCGTCGGCGGCTGACCAGCAACCCGCTGCGCATCCTCGACTCCAAGAACCCCGAGATGGCCGAGATGCTGGCCGGCGCGCCGCGCCTGCTCGACCACCTGGACGACGCCTCCCGGGAGCACTTCGAGACCCTCTGTGGGCTGCTCGACGCCGCCGGCATCGACTACGTGATCAACCCGCGGCTGGTGCGCGGCCTGGACTACTACGGCCGCACCGTCTTCGAGTGGACCACCACGGCACTCGGCAGCCAGGGCACGGTGTGCGCCGGCGGCCGCTACGACGGCCTGGTGGAGCAGCTGGGCGGCAAGCCGACCCCGGCGGTGGGCTTCGCCATGGGCATCGAGCGGCTGGTCCTGCTGCTCGAGACCCTGGAGCTGATCCCCGACGCCGCCCGCGGCGAGCTCGACCTCTACGTGCTGCCCATGGACGACGCCGCCACCGGGGCTGCCCTGCAGATGGCGGAGCGCCTGCGTGGCGAGCTGCCCGGGCTGCGCGCCCAGCTGCACTGCGGCGGTGGCAGCTTCAAGAGCCGCATGAAGAAGGCCGATCGCAGCGGCGCCCGCCTGGCCCTGCTGCTGGGCGAGGATGAACTGGCCGAGGCCAGCGCGACGCTGAAGTTCCTGCGCGAGGAGCGTGACCAGCAGAGCCTGCCCCAGGCGGCGCTGGCCGAGACGCTGCGCGAGCTGCTGGCCTGACGCCCCACCGGACACACAAGGAGACCGCCCATGGCGGAGCTGAGAACCGAGGAAGAACAGGTCGAGGCCATCAAGCGCTGGTGGAAGGAGAACGGCCTCTCGCTGGTCGCCGGTGCGGCCATCGCCGTGGCCGGCGTGGTGGGCTGGAACGCCTGGCAGGGCTACCAGGAGAACCAGGCCACCGCCGCCTCCATGCGCTACCAGCAGCTGGTCAACCTGACCGGCGGCGCGAACCCGGAGATCGCCAACCCCGGCGAGGGTCGCGCCCTGGCGGCGGAGATCGTCGACGAGCATGGCAAGACCCTCTACGCCGACCTGGCACGCCTGCTGGATGCGCGCCTGGCGGTGGCCGAGGGTGACCTCGCCGGCGCCCGCGCCAGCCTCGAGGCGCTGATCGACCAGGCCCAGGCCGACTACGTGGCCGGCCTGGCGCGGCTGCGCCTGGCTCGCCTGCAGGTCGCCGACGAGGACGCCGAGGCGGCGCTCGCCACCCTTGAGGAGGGCGTGCCCGAGGCGCTGGCCGCCCAGCGCGCCGCCGTGCGCGGCGATGCCCTGAATGCCCTGGGGCGCGAGGCCGATGCCGCCGCGGCCTGGCAGGAGGCGCTGTCGCTGGCCGAGGCCAACGACCAGCCGCTCTACGGCGTGCAGCTCAAGCTCGACAACCTGGGCCTGGCAGCAGGCCCCGAAAACCAGGGGCTGGACTCATGAAACCGACCCTCCTGATCGCCGCCCTGGCGGGCCTGACCCTGCTCGCCGGCTGCGCCGGCAACGCCGTGGAGCCGGAGTATCCGCCCAAGGCGCTTGGTGACTTCGAGCCGAGCGCGGCGCTTTCCAGCGTGTGGCGCGAGGGCGCCGGCGACGGCCTGGGCCGCGCCGCCTACCCCATCGCCCCGTCCCGCGACGGCGACGCCCTGTTCGCCGCCGACTACCGTGGCGAGCTGTTCGCCTTCGACGCCGACGGCGGCGATACCCGCTGGGAGGTGGACCTCGAGGCGCCGATCTCCAGCGCGCTGACCGCGGTGGCCGGGGACGTCTACCTGGGCACCCGCAACGGCGAGGTGCTGGCGGTGAGCCAGCGCGACGGCAGCGTGCGCTGGCGTGCCCGGGTGCCCAGCGAGGTGCTCGCGGCCCCCCAGCCCAACCAGCAGTTGCTGATCGTGCAGAGCGTCGACGGCACCATCACCGCCCTGGACCGCGCCAGCGGCACCCAGCGCTGGAGCTACCAGGCTAACCTGCCCTCGCTGACCCTGAGGGGCACCGGCACCCCCATGACCATCGACCCGGTCACCTTCGCCGGCTTCGCCAACGGCCGCCTGGTCTCCCTGGACAACCGCAACGGCCAGCCGCTGTGGGAGCGGCGCATCGCCCTGGCCCAGGGCCGCAGCGACATCGAGCGCCTGGTGGACCTGGCCGCCCAGCCGGTGCTGACCCCCGACGGCCGCCTCTTCGTGACCAGCTACAACGGCCGCCTGGTGGCCCTGGAGGCGACCCGCGGCGAGCCGCTGTGGGCCCGCGACCTCTCCAGCTACCACACCCCCCTCGTGGTGGGCGACTTCCTGTTCGTGGTGGAGGAGTCGGGCCGCATCCTGGCCCTGGCCGCCGACAGCGGCGAGGAGGTGTGGCGCAACGCCGACCTGGAGGGCCGTCGACCCACCGCGCCGGCCTTCGCCGACGGCAAGCTGGTGTTCGGCGACTTCGAGGGCTACCTGCACCTGATCGACGCCCGCAGCGGCGAGATGGTGGGGCGCGAGCGCATCGACGGCTCCGGCATCGGCGTGCGCCCGGTCACCGACGGCAACCGCATCCATGTGCTGGCCAATGACGGCCGGCTCGAGACCCTGGAAATTCGATGACACCCGTGATCGCCCTGGTCGGCCGCCCCAACGTGGGCAAGTCGACCCTGTTCAACCGCCTGACCCGCTCCCGCGACGCCCTGGTGGCCGACTTCCCGGGCCTGACCCGGGACCGCAAGTACGGCAACGGCGTGCTCGGTGGCAAGGCCTACACGGTGATCGACACCGGTGGCATCAGCGGCGATGAGGCCGGCATCGACGCGGCCATGGCCGAGCAGTCGCTGGCCGCCATCGACGAGGCCGACATCGTGCTGTTCCTGGTGGACGCCCGGGCCGGGCTGAGCGTGGCCGACGAGGCCATCGCCAACCACCTGCGGGTCAACCAGAAGAAGACCTGGCTGGTGGTCAACAAGACCGACGGCCTCGACGAGGACAGCGCCACCGCCGAGTTCTGGGAGCTGGGCCTGGGTGAGCCGCGGCCCATCGCCGCCGCCCACGGCCGCAATGTCACCGCGCTGATCGACGAGGTGCTCGCCCCCTTCCCGGAGCGCGATGAGAGCATCCCGGCGGATACCGGCACCAAGGGCATCCGCATCGGCGTGATCGGCCGCCCCAACGTGGGCAAGTCGACCCTGGTCAACCGCCTGCTGGGCGAGGAGCGGGTGGTGGTGTTCGACGAGGCGGGTACCACCCGCGACGCCATCGAGATCCCCTTCGAGCGCCGCGGCAAGCCCTATGTGCTGGTGGACACCGCCGGGGTACGCCGCCGCAAGAACGTCCGCGAGGTGGCCGAGAAGTTCTCCATCATCAAGACCCTGGAGGCGATCAAGGAGTGCCATGTCGCCATCATGGTGCTGGATGCGCGCTCGGGGCTGGTGGAGCAGGACCTGCACCTGCTCGACTACGTGCTGACCACCGGCCGCGCCCTGGTGCTGGCGGTGAACAAGTGGGACGGCCTGGAGAGCGAGGCCAAGGAGAAGATGCGCGCCGAGATCAAGCGCCGCCTGGGCTTCGCCGACTATGCCGACCTGCACTTCATCTCGGCGCTGCACGGCACCGGGGTGGGCGACCTCTACCCCTCCATCGAGCGCGCCTTCGCCTCGGCCAACGCCCACTGGTCCACCAACCGCCTGACCACCATCCTCCAGGACGCCACCGAGGCGCACCAGCCACCCATGGTGCGCGGCCGGCGCATCAAGCTGCGCATGGCCCACCAGGGCGGCAGCAACCCGCCGATCATCGTGGTCCACGGCAACCAGACCGAGTCGCTGCCCGAGGCCTACCGCCGCTACCTGACCAACACCTTCCGCAAGGTGCTCAAGGTGCGTGGCACCCCGATGCGCTTCGAGTTCCGCTCCGGCAAGAACCCCTACGACAGGCTGGCCGGCGCCAGCGACCGCGAGAAGGCCAAGCAGCGCGAGCTGGGCCGCACCAAGGAGGCGCGCAGGAGCCGCCGCTGATCCCGCCCTCAACGTGCATGCAACGTCCGACCCGCCCCGGTAGCCCCGGGGCGGCGTCGTTACGGCTCTCCTGGGAGCCTGTCGGGTTTGACCGATCGTAACGAGAGATTCGGATTTCGAGACAAGTTTATCGATCTGATGAGGCGAATAGCGAGCTATTTAACGAATCAGATCGAATGAAATTGGCCGAAAGACCGGATCTCGCCGTAGATCGGTGTTAAGCCCGACAGGCTCCTAGCGCCCGTGAAGGCGCCGGCGGCCCACCCACTGGGTGGCGAACTGCCAGGCGCCGCGACCGCTGCGCCCGCCGCGCAGGGTGGCGAAGCGGATCGCCTCGGCGCGCGCCTCGGCACTCCAGTCCTCGCGACGTCCCAGCTGGGTGACCCAGTGGCAGCACGCCTCCAGGTAGACATCCTGGTTGAAGGGGTGGAAGCCCAGCCACAGCCCGAAGCGGTCGGAGAGCGAGATCTTCTCCTCCACGGCGTCGCCGTGGTGGAGCTCGTCGCCCACCAGTCGCGAGCCCTCGTTGTCGCTCATCGATTCCGGCAGCAGGTGGCGGCGGTTGGAGGTGGCGTAGAGCAGCACGTTGGGCGGTGGCCCGGTCAGGGCGCCATCCAGCACGCTCTTGAGCGCCTTGTAGGCGTCGTCGTGCCCCTCGAAGGAGAGGTCGTCGCAGTAGACCACGAAGCGGTGATCCTGATGGCGCAGCTGTTCCACCAGCATCGGCAGGCCGGCGAGGTCGTGGCGGTCGACCTGCACCAGGCGCAGCCCCTCTCCGGCCAGGCTGTTGAGCAGGGCGCGGATCAGCGACGACTTGCCGCTGCCCCGGGAGCCCCACAGCAGGGCGTGGTTGGCCGGATGGCCCTGCAGGAAGGCGCGGGTGTTGTCCACCAGCGCCAGCTTCTGGCGCTCGATGCCCAGCAGGTCGTCCAGGCTCAGGGCATCCCGGGGTGGCACCGGCAGCAGACGGCCGCCCAGGGCGTGGCGCTGCCACAGCGCGGCCACGTCCCGCGACCAGTCCACCTCCACCGGGGCCGGCGGCAGCCAGTGCTCGACGTGATCCAGCAGGTGCAGCAGGCGACGCGACAGCTCGGCGTCCATGTTTCTCTCCTTCTCCATGTCGATGTCGGCGCACAGACCGCATGAGGCGCCGGGGACAGGCCGAAGAGGGGGTCCTATGCCAGGGATGGCATCGGTAGCGCCCAGGGAGGGGTTCACAGCGCCCCCTCGCAGGCCTGTCGCCGGAGAAGCCTCATGCCATCAGGCACACCGTGTCAGTGGTTGACCTTGCAGGCGTTCCGGGTATCTTGTGGCGAACTCGGACGCCCGTCCAGCGTCTTACCCGACTGGATGCCACCGCCCCACAAGGAGACCCCCATGCGCTGGATCACGCCCCTCGCCGTCGGCGCCCTGTGCCTGACCCTGGCCGCCTGTACCACCTCCCCCACCGGCCGCCAGCGGTTGACCCTGGCCTCCGACGCCCAGCTCGACCAGATGGGCGCCCAGGCCTTCCAGCAGTACCAGCAGGAGCGTCCCATGGTGGGCGGCAGCCCCCAGCGCTATGTGCAGTGCGTGGCCGACGCCCTGGTGCGCGCGCTGCCGCCCCAGCAGCGCCAGGCCGAGAACTGGCAGATCCGCGTGTTCCGCGACGACTCGGCCAACGCCTTCGCCCTGCCCGGCGGCTACATGGGGGTCAACACCGGCCTGCTGGAGGTCGCCCGTAACCAGGACCAGCTGGCCGCGGTGGTCGGCCACGAGATCACCCACGTGCTGGCGCGCCATGCCAACGAGCGGGTCTCCACCCAGACCGCCACCCAGCTGGGGCTCTCGGTGCTCTCCTCGGCCGCGGGCCTGGAGGGCGCGGGCGGCCAGCAGCTGATGGGCGCACTGGGCATGGGCGCCCAGTACGGCATCCTGATGCCCTTCTCCCGCCGCCACGAGAGCGAGGCGGACGAGCTGGGCCTCTTCCTGATGGCCGACGCCGGCTTCGATCCCCGGGCCAGCCTGGCGCTGTGGGAGAACATGAGCGCCCAGGGCGGCGCGCGGCCGCCGGCCTGGCTCTCCAGCCACCCCAGCCACGGCCAGCGCACCCAGGACCTGCAGGCGCGCATGGACGAGGCCCTGGCTCGCTATGAGCGCGCCCGCCAGGCCGGCCGTACACCCGACTGCCCGAGGCCATGAGGCGATGCTGAGACTGGGACTGCTGCTGCTGATCGTCCCCATGCTGGTGCTGATGGGGGCCTACTTCTGGGAGTATGCGGGCGTGCGGGAGTGCGTCCTCGCCGGCGGCCACTGGGACTACCTGGAGGGGGTCTGCCGCGAGACGCCACAGCCCTTCGTCTCCTGGCTCGACCGAGCCCCCTGGCTGGTCAACGGCGGCATGCTGGTGTCGCTGGTCGGCCTGGCGCTGTGCATGGCGGGGCTCTATACCAAGCGGCGCTGAAGGGCGCCGCCGGGGGTCACAGGGCCTGGCGCAGCCGCTCCCGCACCGGGGCCGTCGCGGGGCGCTTGCCGCGCCACTGGAAGAAGGACTCCGCCGCCTGCTCCACCAGCATGCCGAGGCCGTCGAGGGGACGCGCGCCGCGCGCGGCGGCCCAGCGCAGGAAGACGGTGGGTTCGGCGCCATACATCATGTCGTAGGCGGTGGCGCCCGGGGCGAAGAGGTCGTCGGGCAGCGGCGGCAGGTCGCCGGCGAGGCTCGCGCTGGTGCCGTTGATCACCAGGTCGAAGGGGCCGGCCACGGCATCGAAGCCGCCGCCCTCGACCTCGCCAAGGTCATGGAAGTCGGCGGCCAGCCCCGCGGCCTTCCCGGCAGTGCGGTTGGCCAGGAACAGGCTCGCCGGCGCCTCGGCCAGCAGCGGCTCGAGCACGCCACGCACCGCGCCCCCCGCGCCCAGCACAAGCACCCGCGCGCCCCGCAGGGCGACGCCGTGGCCGACCAGGTCGCGCACCAGGCCCACGCCGTCGGTGGTGTCACCGTACGTAAGGCCGTTGCCGCCGAGGATCAGGGTGTTCACCGCCCCGGCGCGGCGGGCGCGCTCGCTGAGGGTGTCACACAGGCGGAAGGCCTCCTCCTTGAAGGGCACGGTGACGTTGGCGCCGCGGCCCCCCTCGGCGCTGAAGCGCCGCCAGGCCCCTGCGAAGTCATCCAGCGGCGCCTCGATGGCGGTGTACGCGATGGCCTCGCCCGTCTGCTCGGCGAAGGCGGCGTGGATCAGCGGCGACTTCGAATGAGCCACCGGGTGGCCGAAGACGCAGTAGCGGTCGGTCATGAGCTCTCCTCTTCCCCCAGCCAGTCCCGGGGGCTCAGGTAGTGGGCGTAGAGCGCCGCCTCGGGGCTGCCGGGCTCGGGGTGCCAGTCGTATGCCCAGCGCGCCAGGGGCGGCATCGACATCAGGATCGACTCAGTGCGCCCGCCGCTCTGCAGCCCGAACAGGGTGCCGCGGTCCCACACCAGGTTGAACTCCACGTAGCGCCCCCGGCGGTAGAGCTGGAAGTCGCGCTCGCGCTCGCCGAAGGGGGTCTCCCGGCGCCTGGCCACGATGGGCAGGTAGGCGTCGAGGAAGGCGTCCCCCACGGCGCGCTGGAAGGCGAAGCAGCGCTCGAAGCCCCCGTCGTTGAGGTCGTCGAAGAAGAGCCCGCCCACGCCGCGGGTCTCGTCGCGATGCTTCAGGTAGAAGTAGTCGTCGCACCAGGCCTTGAAGCGCGGGTAGACGTCGTCGCCGAAGGGGGCGCAGGCGTCCCTGGCCACCCGGTGCCAGTGCACCACATCCTCGTGCACCGGGTAGAAGGGGGTCAGGTCGAAGCCGCCGCCGAACCACCACACCGGCGACTCCCCCGCCTTCTCGGCGATGAAGAAGCGCACGTTGCCATGACTGGTGGGGACGTGGGGGTTCTCCGGGTGCAGCACCCAGGAGACCCCCACCGCATGGAAGCTGCGCCCGGCGAGCTCGGGCCGCGCCGCCGTCGCCGAGGGCGGCAGCCGCTCGCCGTAGACATGGGAGAAGTTGACCCCGCCCTTCTCGAACACCCGCCCGCTCTCGATCACCCGGGAGCGCCCGCCGCCGCCCTCGGGGCGCTCCCAGGCGTCCTCGCGGAAGCCGGCGCCGCCGTCCGCGGCGGCCAGGGCATCACACAGACGCTCCTGGAGGTCGAGCAGGTAGGTCTTGACATGGTCGAGTCGGGGATCGGCCAAGGGGTTCTCCTGAAGCAGCAAAGGATCGGGCGGCGAGGTATCGGTCAGTCGCGCAGCACCCGGCCGCTGACCAGGTCGCGGATGGTGCTGGGGCGTTCGAGGCCGCCGAGCTCGCCCTCGACGATGGCATCCAGGGCGTCGCCGAAGATGGCGCGCACCTCGTCGGCGCTCATGGCCGGCGGCTCGCTGGCGATGTTGGCCGAGGTGGAGACGATGGGGCCGCCGAAGGCGTCGCATAGGGCGGCCACCAGCGGATGGGCGCTGACCCGCAGGGCGACCCGGTCATGGTCGCCGCGCACCAGGGCGCGGCTGCGGCCGTTGTCCGGCACCAGCCAGGTGTTGGGCCCCGGCCAGCTGGCCGCCAGGGGGGCATGCAGCTCCGGCTGCAGCCCCTCGAGCCATTCGCCGAACTGCTCGATGCGCCCCGCCACCAGGATCACCCCCTTGGCGGGGTCGCGGCGCTTGAGGCGCAGCAGCCGGGTCAGCGCCGCGTCGTCGTCGGGGTCGCAGCCCAGCCCCCAGACCGCCTCGGTGGGGTAGGCGATCACCCCGCCCCGGCGCAGGGCGGCGATGGCATGCTCGATCTGGCGGGCCTGGCTCATGGGACGGCTCTCCTCGCGTGGCGGCGGCACAACGGCGAAGGATTCTATCACGGCGCCGAGAGGCGCACCCAGCCGCCGGCGACCCGCGCCGCCTGGCCCTCCAGCTCCAGCGCCAGCAGGCGCCGCTGGCACTCGGCGACATCCAGCCCGGTCAGCCCCACCAGGGTGTCGGCCGGGGTGGGGCTGCCGCTCAGCCAGCGCAGCAGGGGGTCGCTCGAGGACCCCGGCGACTCCGGGCCCCCCGGGGCCTCGGCCGCGGCGGCGGAGGGCGCCAGGGCGATGCCGGCCCACTGGGTCAGCTCGGCGAGGATATCGTCCACCTCGCGCACCAGCACGGCGCCCTGGCGGATCAGCCGCAGGCAGCCACGGGCCTGGGGGTTGTGGAGCGAGCCCGGCAGGGCGAAGACCTCACGTCCCTGCTCGCCGGCCAGCCGGGCGCTGACCAGCGAACCGCTCTGCTCGGCCGCCTCCACCACCAGCACGCCGCAGGAGAGGCCGGTGACGATGCGGTTGCGGCGCGGGAAGAAGCCGGCCCGGGCCGGGGTGCCCGGGGGATGCTCGGCCAGCAGCAGGCCGCCGGGCTCGCGCAGCCGCTGGTGCAGGCGGTGATGGCGAGGTGGATAGACCACATCGACGCCGCAGCCGAGCACCGCCACGCTGGCGCCGCCGGCGTCCAGCGCCGCCTGCTGGGCGGCGGCGTCGATGCCCAGCGCCATGCCGCTGACCACGCACCAGCCACGTCCGGCGAGCTCGCGGGCGAAGGCGCCGGCATTGGTCAGCCCTTCGCGGGTGGCACGCCGGGAGCCCACCATGGCCAGGCGCGGTGGCTCGAGGGCGGCAAGGTCGCCCCAAGCCCACAGCAGGGGCGGCGGGTCGGGGATCTGGGAGAGCAGCTCGGGCCAGGCAGGGTGGCCCGGGTAGAGCAGGTGGCGATCGTCGGCCTCGGCGACCCAGGCCAGCCGCGCCTCCACCTCGGCGGTGAGGGGACTGCGGGCGGGGTGGTCGAGCCACAGCCGCAGCGCGCTGGCGCACCGCGGCGGCAGGATCGCGAGCCAGCCGTCGGGCCAGGCCGGCTCACGGGCGGCAAGCTCGGCCAGGGCGCCCGCCCCGAGCCCGGGCAGCGCGGCCAGCGCCAGCCACTCCCGAGGGCCCAGCCGCGCCGCAGGCATGGTGGCCTCAGCGCAGGGCGGCGCTGACCGCCCGTTGCGGGTTGTGGACCCGGTCGCCCACGGAGAGGGTGCGGCTGGCCTTCATCACCAGGCCGTAGCTCATCTTCTCGTAGGGCCGAAACACCATCACCAGGCCGGCGTCCTCCCCCGGCAGGCGCAGCTGCTCGCCGGTGCGCGGGTCACTGACCAGCTCCCCGCGCTGCTCGACCATCAGCACATGGCCGGCCTCGAGGCCGTCGCGGCGGCCGCGGTCCAGCGCCACCACCTGCAGGCGGCCGATGAACTGCACCCCGCCGGGCACCGCCAGGATGGTGCCCTCCACCTCGCGCTCGGGGGCGCGGGGGACGAACTGGGTCACCAGGGCACGATCCTCCAGTGGCAGCACGATGTCCCCGTTGCGTACCTCCTGGCGCGAGGCGGTCACCTCGAGCACCGCGATCTCCTCCTCCTGGCGCTCGCGGCGGGCCTGGCCGACGCTCTCCAGCTCCAGGCCCAGCAGCTCGCCGCTGGCCGGGTCGAGGAAACGCTCACCCACACGGTAGAAGCCGACGCGCCCGCCACCAGGCACCTCGCCGCGCGCGTAGAGGCGGTCACCCACGCCGCTCATCAGGCGGCGGTCGTCGCCGCCCACCACATAGGCCAGCTCGTCGAGGGCCTCGGGATCCTCCACCACGCGATGCTCGCGCAGGAAGTGGCGGATCGCCTCCAGCGGGATCGGCTCGATCGCCTCGCGGTGGGGGATGGTGCGCATCTCCGGGGAGAGCCTGGCCTGCCCCTGGCCGCGCTCCAGGCCCAGGCAGGGTCGACCGCCGCAGTCGTAGAGGTAGATGACATCCCCGGGATAGATCAGGTGGGGGTTCTCGATCTGCGGGTTGACCTGCCATACCTCGGGCCACTGCCAGGGGTGGCGCAGGAAGCGCCCGGAGATGTCCCACAGGGTGTCGCCACGCACCACGGTATAGCGCTCCGGCGCATCGTGGCGCAGGTCGTCGTCCCAGTCGGGCCCCTGCGCCTGGACCATGGCGGCCACCAGCATGCCCAGCGCCGCCGCCGCGCCCAACACGCCGCGCCGCGCCCTGCCGTCTCGTCTCTGCTTCATCCCTGCTCTCCCCCGCGTGCCGACGGCCGCTGCCATGGAACGTCACCGGCGTGGTATAGTCTGAGGTTATCGATATGTTGTGCATCCGGCGCTGTCTGGCGCCGGGGCCACACCCTAGAATAGTGTCATTGTGTAAATGACAGCATAACGGTGAATCCAACGCCATGGCCAAATTACCCATCCTCGAGTATCCCGACGAGCGCCTGCGCACCCGGGCGGCGCCCGTGGCGGAGGTCGATGACGAGATCCGCCGGCTGGTCGACGACATGCTGGAGACCATGCACGACGCCCGCGGCATCGGCCTGGCGGCGACCCAGGTCGACGTGCACCGTCGGGTGATCGTCATGGACGTCAGCGACGACCGCACCAGCCCCCTGGTGCTGATTAACCCCGAGGTCACCCCGCTCGGCGAGGCGCGCGAGCCGATGCAGGAAGGGTGCCTGTCGATCCCCGAGTACTATGCCGAGGTCCCCCGCGCCCTGCGCGTGCACCTCAAGGCGCTGGATCGCGACGGCAAGCCCTACGAGCTGGAGGCCGACGGCCTGCTGGCACACTGCATCCAGCATGAGCTCGACCACCTCGAGGGGGTGCTGTTCGTCGACTACCTGTCGCCGCTCAAGCGCGACCGCGTGATGAAGAAGATGCAGAAGCGCCACAAGCTGATGCAGGGCGCCTGAGTCCGGCGCCACGTCCCGCGAAGGCCGACGCTCCCGCGTCGGCCTTCGTCGTTTCCGGCCCGCTCCGTTATCATGGGAGCATCGCCCACTGGCAAGGCCCGGATCCATGTCCCGACCCCTCGACATCATCTTCGCCGGCACCCCCGACTTCGCCGCCGAGAGCCTCAAGGCGCTGCTCGCCAGCCGCCACCGCGTGATCGCGGTCTACACCCAGCCCGACCGCCCCGCCGGTCGCGGCCGCAAGCTGACGCCGAGTCCGGTCAAGGCGCTGGCCCTCGAGCACGGTCTGCCGGTCCACCAGCCCCAGAGCCTCCGGGATCCCGCGACCCAGGCGGAGCTCGCCGCCCTGGGCGCCGACGTCATGGTGGTGGTGGCCTACGGCCTGATCCTGCCCCGGGCGGTGCTGGAGGCGCCACGGCTGGGCTGCCTCAACGTCCACGCCTCGCTGTTGCCGCGCTGGCGCGGGGCCGCCCCCATCCAGCGCGCCATCGAGGCGGGCGACACCGAGAGCGGGGTGACCATCATGCAGATGGACGAGGGGCTCGACACCGGCGACATGCTGCGGGTGCGCCGCACCCCGATCACCGCCACCACCACCGGCGGGGAGCTCCACGACACCCTGGCCGCGCTCGGCGGCGAGGCCCTCGTCGAGGCGCTGGACGCCCTCGCCGAGGAGGGCCTGGCCGCCACTCCCCAGCCCGAGGCCGGGGTCACCTACGCCGCCAAGCTCTCCAAGGCCGAGGCCGAGCTGGACTTCCGCGAGCCCGCCGAGGCCCTGGCCGCCCGGGTGCGTGCCTTCAACCCCTGGCCGGTGGCCTGGTGCGCCCTCGCCGACGACCGCCTGCGCCTGCTGCTGGCCGAGCCGGGGAGGCTCGCCGCCGGCGAGGCGCCTGCCGCCCCCGGCACCTTGCTGGCCCATGACGACACGGCCCTGCGCATCGCCTGCGGCCCCGCGGGTGACCAGGTGCTGCGGGTCACCCGCGCCCAGTTGCCCGGCGGCAAGGCGCTGCCCGTCGCCGAGCTGCTGCGCGCCCGCGCCGACCGCTTCCCCACCGGCCTGCGCCTGGGCCGCCACGACGAGGAGACCCCGGCATGAGCGATGCTCCCGGCAAGCCCCGCCGCCCCGCCTCCCGGGGCATCGAGAACGACGGCGGGCTGGCGGTACGCGCCGCCGCCGCCCGCGCCCTGGTGCCGGTGATCACCGGCAAGGGCTCCCTCACCGGCCTCGACGACCACCAGGTGGTGACCCGCGACCGCGCCCTGTTCAAGGCGCTCTGCTTCGGCGTCTGCCGTACCCTGCCGCGCCTCGAGGCGCTGGCCGGCCGGCTGCTGGTCAAGCCTTTCAAGGCCCGCGACGCCGACGTCCAGGCACTGCTGCTGCTGGGCATCCACCAGCTGCTCTACCTGCGGGTGCCCGCCCATGCCGCGGTGGGCGAGACCGCCGGTGCCGCCCGCCTGCTCGGCAAGGAGTGGGCCACCCGGGTGCTCAACGGCTGCCTGCGCCGCCTGCAGCGCGAGTCCGGCACGCTCCAGGCGGAGGTCGACCGCGACCCCGCCGTGGCCCTGCTGCACCCCAAATGGCTGCTCAAGGCGCTGCGCCAGGCCTGGCCCGACGACTGGCGCGCGGTGGCCGAGGCCAACAACGTGCCGGGGCCGATGACCCTGCGGGTCAATCGCCGCCAGGGCGACCGAGAGGCCTACCTGGATCGCCTCGCCGCCGCCGGCCTGGAGGCGCGCCTGTGCGCCCACGCCCCGGACGGCATCACCCTGGAGACGCCCTGCGACGTCCATGACCTGCCGGGCTTCGCCGAGGGCCATGTCAGCGTCCAGGACGAGGCGGCCCAGCTCGCCACGGTGCTGCTCGGCCCGGTGCTGGCACCGCGCCCAGGCGCACGGGTGCTCGATGCCTGCTGCGCCCCGGGCGGCAAGACCGCCCACCTGCTGGAGGTGTTCGACATCGACATGCATGCGGTGGACAGCGACGCCGAGCGGCTGGCCCGGGTCGAGGGCGCCCTGGAGCGCCTGGGCCTCGGCGCGCGCCTGGCCCATGGCGACGCCACCGCCCGCGACTGGTGGGACGGCACCCCCTTCGAGGCGATCCTGCTCGACGCGCCCTGCTCGGGCAGCGGCGTGATCCGCCGCCACCCCGACATCAAGCGCCTGCGCCGTCCCTCGGACATCAAGGCGCTGGCCGCGCTGCAGGCCCGGCTGCTCGACAACCTCTGGCCGCTGCTGCGCCCCGGCGGCACCCTGCTCTACGCCACCTGCTCGGTGCTGCCCGAGGAGAACCGCGACCAGATCGCCGCCTTCCTGGCGCGCACCCCGGACGCCCGGGCCATCACCCCGCGGGACGTGGCCTGGGGACGCCCTGCCGGCGAAGGCCGCCAGCTGCTGCCGGAGGTCGACAGCCACGACGGCTTCTTCTATGCCAGACTCAGGAAGGCCGATGCCTGACGCGGGAGGTCACCTTCCCGGCAGGCCGGCATGACCGTACGTCCACACGCGCCGGAGGCACCATGAGCCACCACACCTACAAGCACATCGAACTCACCGGCTCCTCGGAGCAGGGCATCGAGGCGGCCGTCGACAACGCCCTCGCCAAGGCCGCGGAGAGCCTCCACGGCATGCGCTGGTTCGAGGTCACCGACACCCGCGGGCATATCGAGCATGGTCGCGTGGCCCACTGGCAGGTCACCATCAAGGTGGGCTTCACCCTCGACTGAGGCCCACCCGCCTGTCCTTCCCGTGACGGCTGGTTTAGGCTAGCCGTCACGTGCTGCGGTGCACCAGCTGACGCCGCCCCTCGACCCAGCGGAATCCCCACGCGATGAAGATCATCATTCTCGGCGCCGGCCAGGTCGGCGGCACCTTGGCCGAACACCTGGCCCGCGAGGAAAACGACATCACCGTCGTCGACACCAACGGCGACAAGCTGCGCGAGCTGCACACCAAGCTCGACATCCGCACCGTGGTGGGCCCCGGCTCCTATCCCATGGTGCTGCGCCAGGCGGGCTGCGAGGACGCCGACATGCTGATCGCGGTGACCAGCCAGGACGAGGTCAACATGATCGCCTGCCAGGTCGCCCATACCCTCTTCCGCACCCCCACCAAGATCGCCCGGGTGCGGGCCACCGCCTACCTCACCCGCCGCGGTCTGTTCGCCCACGAGGCGGTGCCCATCGACGTGCTGATCAGCCCCGAGCAGGTGGTCACCGACCATATCCGCCGCCTGATCGAGCACCCCGGTGCCCTGCAGGTGCTGGAGTTCGCCGGCGGCCTGGTGCAGCTGGTCGCGGTCAAGGCGATCTACGGCGGCCCGCTGGTGGGCCAGGACCTGGCCTTCCTGCGCCGCCACATGCCCAGCGTGGATACCCGGGTGGCGGCCATCTACCGCCGCAACCGGCCGATCATCCCGCGCGGCGACACCGTCATCGAGGCCGACGACGAGGTGTTCTTCATCGCCGCCCGTCGCGACATCCGCGCGGTGATGAGCGAGCTTCGGCGCCTCGACCGCGACTTCCGCCGGGTGATCATCGCCGGCGGCGGCAACATCGGCGAGCGCCTCGCCGAGCACCTCGAGCACAGCCACCAGGTCAAGATCATCGAGCACAGCCTGGAGCGCTGCACGGTGCTCTCCGAGCGCCTCGACCGCACCGTGGTGCTGCACGGCAGCGCCACCAGCAAGCGGCTGCTGGAGGAGGAGAACATCGAGGAGTGCGACATCTTCTGCGCCCTGACCAACGACGACGAGGTCAACATCATGTCGTCGATGCTGGCCAAGCGCATGGGCGCCAAGAAGGTACTGACGCTGATCAACAACGCCGCCTACGTCGACCTGGTGCAGGGCGGCGAGATCGACATCGCCATCTCGCCCCAGCAGGCCACCATCGGCAGCCTGCTCACCCACGTGCGCCGCGGCGACATCGTCAACGTCCACTCCCTACGCCGCGGCGCCGCCGAGGCCATCGAGGCGATCGCCCACGGCGACACCCAGTCCTCGCGGGTGGTGGGCCGCGCCATCGGCGAGATCGAGCTGCCCCGGGGCACCACCATCGGCGCCATCGTGCGCGGCAAGGAGGTGCTGATCGCCCATGACGACGTGGTGGTGGAGTCCGGCGACCACGTCATCCTGTTCGTGATCGACAAGCGCCGTATCCGCGACGTGGAGCGACTGTTCCAGGTCGGGCTGACCTTCTTCTGACGGGGAGTCATCGATGAGCCTGCGCATGATCCTGCGCATCCTGGGGCTGCTGCTGATGCTCTTCAGCCTGACCATGATGCCGCCCATCCTGATCTCGCTGCTGTTCGGCGACGGCCAGTGGGACGCCTTCGCCGTGGCCATCGCCATCACCGTGGCCACCGGCGCGCTGATGTTCCTGCCCAACCGCCGCGCCCGCAAGGAGCTGCGCACCCGCGACGGCTTCCTGATCGCCGCCCTGTTCTGGAGCGTGCTGGCACTGTTCGGCTCGTTGCCACTGATGCTCACCGGCGAGGCGGCGCTCTCGGTGACCGATGCGGTGTTCGAGTCCTTCTCGGGGCTGACCACCACCGGCGCCACCGTGATCACCGGCATCGAGCACCTGCCCGAGTCGATCCTCTACTACCGTCAGCAGCTGCAGTGGCTAGGCGGCATGGGGATCGTGGTGCTGGCCGTCGCCATCCTGCCGACCCTGGGGGTCGGCGGCATGGCCCTCTACCGCACCGAGATCCCGGGCCCCCTCAAGGACTCCAAGCTCACCCCGCGCATCACCGAGACCGCCAAGGCGCTGTGGTACATCTACGCCTCGCTGACCATCGCCTGCATGCTCGCCTACATGGCCGCCGGCATGGACTGGTTCGACGCCCTGGGCCACAGCTTCTCCACCGTGGCCATCGGCGGCTTCTCCACCTACGACGCCAGCATCGGCCACTTCGACAGCGCCGCCATCGAGCTGATCTGCGTGTTCTTCCTGCTGGTCTCGGCGGTCAGCTTCAGCCTGCACTTCACCGCCTGGCGCCAGCGCAGCGTACTGCACTACTTCGAGGATCCCGAGGCACGCTTCCTGCTGCTGTTCCTGGCCGGGCTGACCACCATCACCGCCGTCTCGCTGTGGCTCACCGGCACCTACGAGACCGAGCTGGGGCTGCGCCATGCGCTGTTCGAGGTGGTCTCGGTGGCCACCACCGCCGGCTTCGCGGTGGCCGACTTCTCGCTGTGGCCCGGCGCCCTGCCCTTCCTGCTGTTCGTGGCCGCCTTCGTCGGTGGCTGTTCGGGCTCCACCGGCGGCGGCATGAAGGTGATCCGCATCATCCTGATCCTCAAGCAGGGCATGCGCGAGGTGATGCGCCTGATCCACCCCAGCGCGGTGATCACGGTGAAGATCGGCAAGGTGAGCGTGCCGGACGGCATCGCCCAGGCGGTGTGGGGCTTCTTCTCCGCCTACGTGATGCTGTTCTTCCTGATGCTGGTGGGGGTGATGGCCACCGGCGTCGACCAGGTCACCGCCTGGTCCACGGTGGGCTCGGCGCTCAACAACCTGGGCCCGGCGCTGGGCGAGGCCTCGGCCCACTACGGCGACCTGCCGACCCTGGCCAAGTGGATCCTGGTGATCGCCATGCTGCTGGGGCGCCTGGAGATCTTCACCGTGCTGGTGCTGTTCACCCCGGCCTTCTGGCGCCGCTGACACCTCAGGGCTATCGCAGTTAGCCATGCGGCGATAGCGAAAGGCGCCGTGGACAGGTCGGAGAGGGGGTCCGAGGACCAGGGATGGCCGAGGTAGCCTACAAGGACGAACTCGTAGCGCCCCCTCGCAGGCCTGTCGCCGGGTCAGCCTTGAGCGGTGCTGCCATCTGCGATAGCCCTGGATGACACCTCCCCCGGTTTGGCCAGGGACTGGCGTTCGTGGATAATCAACGCTTCACTCTCTCGAAGCGAGCCTCCATGACCGAGACCCAGGCCCCGACCCGCCCGGACGATGCCACCAGCGGCCCGCAGCGGGTCCTGCAGGTCGGCGAGACCCGCTACACCCTGCTCGGCAC
Organism: Halomonas shengliensis; assembly: GCF_900104135.1. Lineage (GTDB taxonomy): Bacteria > Pseudomonadota > Gammaproteobacteria > Pseudomonadales > Halomonadaceae > Halomonas > Halomonas shengliensis. The sequence continues at coordinate 152,653 of NZ_FNIV01000007.1, forward strand.
GGCCCACGTCTCCGCCGAGAGCGCCGCGGACGTGCGCCGGCTGATCCGTTCCGGCGAGTTCGACGCCGTGGCCATCGAGCTGTGCGACTCCCGCCACCAGAGCCTCACCAACCCCGACGCCCTGGGCGAGCAGGACCTGTTCCAGGTCTTCCGCCAGGGCAAGGCGGGGATGGTGGCGGCGAGCCTGGCGCTGGGCGCCTTCCAGCAGCGCCTGGCGGAGCAGTCCGGCATCGAGCCCGGCGCCGAGATGCGCGCCGCCCTGACGGAGTCGAAGCGGGCCGAGCTGCCGCTGCTGCTGATCGACCGCGACGTGGGGGTCACCCTCAGGCGCATCTACCACAATGTTCCTTGGTGGCAGCGTTTCTCGCTGTTCTCGGGGCTTCTTGGCAGCGTGATGTCACGCCAGGAGGTCTCCGCCGAGGAGATCGAACGGCTCAAGGAGGGCGACGTCCTGGAGTCCACCTTCAGCGAGTTCGCCGCCGAGTCCGTGCGTCTCTACACCCCGCTGATCAGCGAGCGTGACCGCTACATGGTGCTGCGCCTGGCGGAGGACGCCCCGCCGGGGCGCTACCGCAACGTGCTGGTGGTGATCGGCGCCGGCCACATGAAGGGCATGGCCGAGCAGTTCACGGCGCCGCTACCCGAGGCCCCACGCCCGGAGCGCGAGGCACTGGAGGCCACGCCACCGCCGTCGAAGATCTGGAAGGCGCTGCCCTGGCTGATCACAGGCCTGGTGCTGACCGGCTTCGCCATCGGCTTCTCGCGCAACACCGGCCTGGGCTGGCAGCTGGTGGCCGAGTGGTTCCTGATCAACGGCGTGCTCTCCGCGGGGGCGACCCTGGCGGCCCTGGCCCACCCGGTGACGGTGATCGCCACCTTCTTCGCCGCCCCGCTCACCTCGCTCAACCCCACCATCGGCGCCGGCTTCGTGGCCGCCGGGGTGGAGCTCTACCTGCGCAAGCCCAAGGTGCGCGACTTCTCCACCCTGCGCCACGACGTCACCGCCCTCAAGGGGTGGTGGCGCAACCGGGTGTCGCGCACCCTGCTGGTGTTCCTGCTAGCCACCCTGGGCTCCGCCGCCGGCACCTGGATCGCCGGCTTCCGCATCGCCGGCACCCTGTTCGGCGGCTCGCCTTGATCAATCCAGGAGCCCCTAGGGCCCGGGGCTGACCTGGCGACAAGCCTGCGAGGAGGCGCTGTGAATACCTCCATGTACGCTACCGACGCCATCCATGGCGTAGGACCTCCTCTACGGCTTGTCACCAGCGCCCCTATCTTTGCGTTATAGCGCTATCCCTTTCGCGCCAGCAGGCGCTGCATCGCCGCCGTCGGCGCCTCGATCTTCTCGAAGCGCCGGCTGGCGGCGTAGCTGTCGTTGAAGGCATCGAAGTAGTCGTCCAGTACCCCGGCGGCCTCGGCGTCTCCCCCCTGGCGCAGCAGCTCGGCGGCCACCTCGGCGGTGCACAGGTGCGCGGCAGAGGCCGGCTTGCGCAGCCGGTAGCGGGTCAGGCGCTCGGTGCGCAGCGGCAGCACCGGCAGGGCATCCAGGTAGGGGCTCTTGCGGAAGATGCGGCGTGCCTGGCGCCAGGTGCCGTCGAGCAGCAGGTAGACCGGGATGCGCCCCGCCGCCTTCGCCTCGGCCACGGCGTCGATGCCCACCACGCGCTCGGCGTAGTCGGGCTGGTCGTCGGGGAAGACCACGAAGGGGGCGAAGCGCTCGTCCGCCAACAGCGACAGCAGGCGCTCGTCGGGCGCGGTGCGGTACCAGGTGAAGACCTCGGTGTCGGGCAGCACATCGTGGATCAACCGCCCGGTGTTGGTGGGCTTGTGGTGCTCCATGGGATGGGTAAGCAGCCACACCCGTGCCTCGCTGTCGGCCGTCGCCGCATAGGGACAGAGGCAGTTGAGCATGGGCAGGTGGCACCCCGGGCAGCGCTCCACGAAACTGCCGCGCGCCTTGAACTCGCGGCGCGGCGGCCTCGGATGACCGGTGGCGGGGTCCCGGTCGAGCTCGGTCTCCGGCGCGCGCGCCTGGCGGGTCTCGGGGTCGTGGTAGCGGTCGTCCTGCATAGGGGGCCTGTCCGGGGCGAAAACGGGGGCGCATTCTAGCATGCGGCCTGCCCCCTGCCCGCCTCAGCCCAGCAGCGTCTCCGGGACCCACAGCCGCCCTTCGCGCCGCCAGTGGCGCACCAGCGCCGGCACCCCCTTGCCGGCGGGCTGGCTGAGCCGCGCCACCCCCGGCGGGGCCAGCGCCTCGACCTCAGGGTCGACCAGCACGCAGGGTGCGCCGAGGGGGGCATGCTGCAGCAGCGAGGCGGCCGGCATCACGGCCAGCGAGGTGCCCACCACCAGCACCAGGTCCGCGCCGCCGACGATCTCGCAGGCCTCCCCGAAGTGGGGCACCTCCTCGCCGAACCACACCACGTCGGGGCGCAGCTGGCTGCCCTTGTCGCAGATATCGCCCAGCTCGATGCCGCCCCGGGGCAGCGGGTAGTGCATGCGCCGGTCCACCGTGGAGCGGGCCTTGAGGATCTCGCCATGCAGGTGGAGCACCTGGCGCGAGCCGGCCCGCTCGTGGAGGTCGTCGATGTTCTGGGTGACGATGCTGACCCGGAAGCCCTGCCGCTCCAGGGCCGCCAGTGCCTTGTGGGCGGCGTTGGGGCGCGCCCGGCGCACCTGGTCACGACGGGCATTGTAGAAGGCCAGCACCCGCGCCGGGTCGCGCCGCCATGCCTCGGGCGTGGCCACCTCCTCGACGCGGTGGTCGGCCCACAGGCCATCGTCGGCGCGGAAGGTCTGGATGCCGCTCTCGGCGCTGATGCCGGCGCCGGTCAGCACCACCAGGTGGGGGGCACGCTGCGGGGTCATGGCACCTCCTCGTCTGCCGAACCGGTTCCCGGGACGACACTACCACCCGCCCCACGGAGCGGCCAGCCGCGGCTAGTGCACCAGGCCGTTCTCCTCGCCGCCGGCGAAACGCTGCTTATTGCGGTAGGGGTAGACGTCGATCACCCGGCCCTCGAGGATCGCCTGCTGCAGCCCCTGCCAGTAGTCGGCGTCGAAAAGCTCGGGGTGGAGCTGGGTGAAGAGCCTGCGCAGCCGGATATCGGCGAACAGGAAGGGCCCGAACTCCTCGGGGAAGATGTCGTTGGGCCCCACCGAGTACCAGGGCTCATCGGCCAGCTCCTGCTCGGGATAGAGCGGCTCCGGAATGTGCCGGAAGTGGCACTCGGTGAGGTAGCACACCTCGTCGTAGTCGTAGAACACCACCCGGCCGTGGCGGGTGACCCCGAAGTTCTTGAGCAGCATGTCGCCGGGGAAGATGTTGGCGGCGGCCATCTGCTTGATGGCGTTACCGTAGTCCTTGAGCACCGCGCGGGTCTCCTGCTCATCGCACTGCTCGAGGTAGAGGTTGAGCGGGGTCATCATGCGCTCGGTGTAACAGTGCTTGATGATCACCTTGTCGCCCCGCAGTGTGACGGTGGAGGGCGCCACCTCCAGCAGGTGCGCCAGGCAGTCCGGGGCGAAGTGGTCCTGGCGGGCGATGAAGTTGGAGAACTCCTGGGTATCGGCCATGCGCCCCACCCGGTCGTGGCGCTTTACCAGGCGGTACTTCTCGCGCACGTTCTCGCGGCTCATCGTCTTGCCGGGATCGAAGCGGTCCTTGATGACCTTGAACACGGTGCGAAACGACGGCAGCACGAACACCGCCATGACCATGCCGCGCACCCCGGGGGCGATGATGAAGCGGTCCTCGCGCCGGGCCACCTGGCGGTTGAGGGCGCGGAAGAACTCCGTCTTGCCGTGCTTGAAGAAGCCGATGGCGGCGTAGAGCTCGCCCTGGGGCTTGTCGGGCATCAGCCCCTGCAGGTAGTGGACGAACTCGCTGGGCACCACCACCTTGACCTGGAAGTAGGCGCGGGTGAAGGAGAAGATGATCGACACCTCGTCGGGCTCGATCAGCACGGTGTCCAGGCAGAGCCCCTGCCCCTCGGCGTGGAGTACCGGCAGCACCAGCGGCACCTGCTGGCCGCCGCCGCGTACGCGCCCCACCAGGTAGGCGCCCTTGTTGCGGTAGAAGACGCTCTTGATCAGCTCGATTTCGGCCTCGGGATCCGCGCGGATCGCCTCCGGCAGCAGCCGCTCGAGCGCCGCGGCGCCAAGGGCTGCGTCCCGCTCGAGGTCGATGAAGGGCGTCGTGAAGCGCGCCTCGCCCAGCGCCCAGCGCACCCCGCCCTGCCAGTCGCCGCCCACCCGGTGGTGCCGGCAGAGGGTGAGCCCGGAGTGGTGCGCCGCCCGCTCCCGGGAGCTGTAGACGAACATCCAGTCGTTACGGATATGGCGGTGGTGGAAGAGCGAGCAGAACATCGAGTTGAAGTAGGTCTCGGCGAGCTCGTAGTCGAGCCGCTGGGCGATCAGCTCGGCGTAGTGGGCCCGCGCCAGGCGCCAGCACTCGAAGTCGGTGAGGCGCTCCTCGTCGACGCTGCGCCGCAGCCGGGTCAGGGTATCCTCGACCTTCGCCTCGTAGAGGTTGATGCGCTCGGCCGAGGCCTGCTGCGCCTCGCGCCAGGCCGCCTCGGCGAAGCGGCGGCTGGCGTCCGCGGTGATCGCCTTGAAGCGCGAGCGGTACTCGTCGAAGCCATGCAGGATGGTGGCGGCGAGGCGGTAGGCGGGTGAAGTGGGCATGGACGGCTCCGGGCGACATCGGGCAGGCCCCCAGCATGCCCAGAAGCCGCCGACGGGGCGAGCCGACCATGGTGGCAGCGGCACCTTGCGCAAATCAGGACCTTTTCGGTACCATTTAGGCGATGCCGCCAACGCGGTTCCCCAGGGAAGCGCCCCAGGATCGACCATGCAGACCAATCCCGAGAAGCATCAGGCCACGCGCCGCATCACCCTGCTGTCGGTGGTCGTGAACACCGTGCTGGGGGTGGCCAAGATCGTCGTGGGCTGGATCGTCGGCTCGGCCGCACTGATCGCCGACGGCATCCACTCCTTCTCCGACCTGGTGACCGACGGCTTCGTGCTCGCCGCCTCCCACTACGGCCACCAGGGGCCCGACCACGACCATCACTATGGCCATGGCCGTATCGAGACCCTGGCCACACTGTTCCTGGGCAGCGTGCTGATCTTCGTGGCCGGCGGCATCGTCTGGTCAAGCCTCGACCGCCTGCTGGCCAACGCCGCGATCCCGCCCCCCGGCCTCTGGGCGATCCTGCTCACCATGCTGGCCCTGCTCGCCAAGGAGTGGCTGTTCCATGTCACCCGCCGGGTGGCGCGGCGCATCGGCTCCAAGGTGCTCGAGGCCAACGCCTGGCACCACCGCAGCGACGTGCTCTCCACCGGGGTGGTCACGGTGGCGCTGATCGGCAGCCAGTTTGGCGCCACCTGGATCGATACCCTGGCGGCGGTGATCGTCGGCCTGATGGTGGGCAAGGTGGGCTGGGACCTGCTGTGGGAATCCGGCCGCGAGCTGGTGGATACCGCCCTGCCGCTGGCCACCCAGGAGGAGATGCGCCGGGTGGCGATGAGCGTGCCCGGGGTGGAGGGAATCCACGACCTGCGCACCCGCCAGTCCGCCGGCCACACCATGCTCGACCTGCATGTGGTGGTGCCGCCGCGCATCAGCGTCTCCGAGGGGCACGAGATCGGCAACGAGGTGAGCCGCCGGCTGCGCAACGCCTTCCCCGCCCTCACCGACCTGACCTTCCACGTCGACCCCGAGGACGACGCCGGCGAGGGCGACCCCAGCCGCTTCCCCGGCCTGCCGCTGCGCCCCGAGGTGGAGGCCGCCCTGGCGCGGCGCTGGGAGGCGCTGGACGTCTGGCCGGAGATCCGCGAGATGGAGCTGCACTACCTGGAGAACGCCGTCACCGTGGTGATCTGCCTGGACGAGGCCTCCCCCCGGGACAGCCAGGCGGAGGCCCGGCGCCTGGAGGCCACTGCCCGCGACATCGACTGGCTCTCCCGCGTCGAGGTGCGCCGCCTGGCCGGCACGCCCTGGGTGCCGGCCGCCCCGGCACGGGGATGACATCGCCGCGGCGGACGGCGACAATGGCCGCCCTTCCCGAACCGGACCCGGCCATGGCAGACGAGCTGCGCCTTCTGCATCGCGATGAGCACCTGGTGGTGGTGCACAAGCCCGCCGGGCTGCTGGTGCACCGTACCGCCCTGGCGCGCGGCGAGCGCGAGTTCCTGCTGCAGCGCCTGCGCGACCGGCTCGGCCGGCGGGTCTACCCGGTACACCGCCTCGACCGCCCCACCTCCGGGGCCATGGTGTTCGCACTCTCCCCCGAGGTCGCCGCGCGGCTGGCAGAGGCCTTCGCCGGACGCGAGGTGGCCAAGCGCTACCTGGCGGTGGTGCGCGGCATCGGCCCCGAGGCCGAGCGGCTCGCCTACACGCTGCGCGAGGAGGACGGCCGGCGCCCCAAGGCGGAGATGCCCGCCCAGGAGGCGCTGACCGATATCCGGCGCCTGGACAGCGTCGAGCTGCCGGTTCAGGTGGACCGCTACCCCCGGAGCCGCTATTCGCTGATGGAGGCGCGCCCCCTGACCGGACGGCGCCACCAGATCCGCCGCCACCTCTCCCGGCGTGGCTACCCGATCATCGGCGACGCCAAGCACGGCAAGGGCAACCACAATCGCTTCTTCGCCGAACGGCTCGACGCCCCCCGGCTGCTGCTGGCGGCCGTGGGCCTGGCCTTCGACCACCCCGTCGAGGCGTATCGCCTGGAGATCGAGTGCGCCCTGGACGCCACCATGGCCGCGCTGCTCGAGCGCCTCGGCTGGGCCGGCCACCTGCCGCTGGATGCCGTGCGCCAGGAGCCCGCCACCGCGGCCAGCGTCCCCCACTCCCCCTTCGTCACCCCATAGGACCATGAGCGACCCCATCTCCGCCTCCCCCGCCAGCATCGTCGAGGACGACCACGCCCTGCGCTTCGGCGGCATCCGCCGCCTCTACGGGGCCCGCGCCTTCGCCCACTTCCGCCGCGCCCATGTGGTGGTGGTGGGCGTGGGCGGCGTGGGCAGCTGGGCCGTGGAGGCCCTAGCACGCTCCGGCATCGGCCGGCTCACCCTGATCGACCTCGACGACGTCTGCGTCTCCAACGTCAATCGCCAGCTCCACGCCCTGGACGGCAGCGTGGGTCGCCCCAAGGTGGAGGTGCTGGCCGAACGCTGCCGGGCGATCCAGCCCGGCATCGAGGTGGTGGCGGACGCCGCCTTCGTGACCCCCACCAACCTGGCCGAGCGCATCCCCGAGGACGCCGACCACGTCATCGATGCCATCGACAGCGTGGTGGCCAAGGCGGCGCTGATCGCCTGGTGCCGGCGGCGCAAGCTGCCGATCACCGTGACCGGCGCGGCGGGCGGGCAGACCGACCCCACCCGCATCCGGGTCGCCGACCTCACCCGCACCGAGCACGACCCGCTGCTGGCCAAGGTGCGCGCCAGGCTGCGCCGTGACTTCGGCTTCTCGCGCAACCCCAAGCGGCGCTTCGCGGTGGAGTGCGTCTACTCCGACGAACAGCTGGTCTATCCTGGCAGCGACGGCGAGGTGTGCTTCCAGAAACCCGGCAGCGGCGAGGCTACCCGCCTGGACTGTGCCTCGGGCTTCGGCGCCGCCACCTTCGTCACCGGCAGCTTCGGCTTCGTGGCGGCCTCGCGCACCCTGGCGCGCCTGGCCCGGCGGGCCGCCGAGGCGCCCTTCCCGGGCGATGATGCCCCATGACCCTTCAGGAGAGCCCCATGACCCGTCCGCATCCGGTTCCCGGCATCTACGCCCACTACAAGGGCAACCGCTACGAGGTGCTCGGCGTGGCCCACCATAGCGAGAGCGAGGAACCGCTGGTGGTCTATCGCGCCCTCTACGGCGACTACGGCCTGTGGGTGCGGCCGCTTGCGATGTTCACCGAGCTGGTGGAGGTGCAGGGCGAACCGGTGCCGCGCTTCGACCTGGAGAAGGCCTTCTGAGGCAGGCTCGCGGGCCAGGGCCTTAACGAGCACCGGCGCCACGATGGGCGCCGGTGTCGGGAGGGAAGTCAGGAAGGAATAAGGCGCTGGGCGGCGATCACTCGTCGCCGGCCTCCTGCATCTGCTTGAGCAGGTAGTTCTCGATGCCGACCTTGTCGATCAGGCCGAGCTCGGTCTCGATATGGTCGATATGCCCCTCCTCGTCCGCCAGCAGGTCACGGAAGAGGTCGCGGGTGACGTAGTCCTTGACCTGCTCGCAGTACTCGATGGCGGCGATATAGTCGTTGCGCCCCTCGTGCTCGATCTTGAGGTCGCACTCGAGCATCTCGCGCACGTTCTCGCCGATGTGCAGCTTGCCGAGGTCCTGCAGGTTGGGGATGCCCTCCAGGAAGAGGATGCGCTCGATCAGCTTGTCGGCGTGCTGCATCTCCTCGATGGACTCGTCGTACTCCCACTTGGCCAGCTTCTGCAGCCCCCAGTCCTTGTACATCTTGGCGTGCAGGAAGTACTGGTTGATGGCCACCAGCTCGTTGCCCAGGGCGCGGTTGAGGTGTTCGATGACCTTGCTGTCGCCTTTCATGTCGTAGCCTCTCGTGTGGCGGGAAGATGACGAAAGCTTGGCACGTGGCCGCGAGGCTTGCCAAGCCGTGTCATCCAGTCTAGCGGATCACGAAAGAAATCCAATGAAATCAGCTACATGTTAACGTCAACGAGAACGATGGCGATTGCCGTCAGACGGCGTAGGCGAGGTCCTCGGCGGCGGCCATCAGCTCCTCCCGGACCGCCTCGCGGGTGAGGCTCTTGCCCACGCAGGCGCACTTGCCGCACTGGGTGCCGCAGCCGGTCTCGGCCTGGACCTCGCGCCAGCTGCGTGCGCCCTCCTCCACCGCCTGGCGGATGCGGTGATCGGAGACCCCCTTGCAGATGCAGACGTACATGAGCTCACCTCGCGTTGGATAGCGAGATCAAATGTAAATGATTCCCATAGTGTATTGCAACCGCGAATCGACCTTTGTCTGATCCCGGTCAATCGACGGCGGCTATCGCTTGGGCAGCACCACCACCTGGGTCCCCGAGGCGATGTCGGGCCAGCTGCGCCGCTCGGGATCGAACAGCACCCACAGGTAGCCGAGCCCGAAGGCGGCAAAGGAGAGGCAGGCCACCGCGAAGCGCAGCATCGCCTGGCGCAACGAGATGGTGTAGCCGTCGCGAGTCTGCACCCGCAGCCGCCAGGCCTGCATGCCCAGGGTCATGCCCCCGCGGCACCAGAAGAAGGCGAAGAAGGCGAAGGCCGAGGCCAGCATGATCAGCCGCAGCGAGACGACCTGCGCCACCCCCGCGCCGACCTGTTCGGCGGGGAGCCCCACCAGGTGGCGCACCGCCAGCAGGTGCAGCCCGGCCACCAGGACCCAGATGGCCACCACCAGGAAGGCGTCGTAGAGCATGGCGCCCAGGCGGCGGCCGAGTCCGGCGGGCCAGACGTCGTCGAGCTGTGTGAAGCGGCGCGGCATGGGCCCTCCTCGTCTCAGCCGCTACGCCGCAGCAGCAGGATGCCCACCGCGGCGCAGATCAGGGTTGGCGCCAGCACCGCCCAGGCCGGCGAGAAGCCAAACAGGGTGGAGGCCGGCGCCAGCAGGTCCTGCAGGTACTTGAAGGTCAGGCCGGTGACCACGCCGTAGAAGACCCGGGTGCCGGCAGCGACGCTGCGCAGCGGGCCGAACACGAAGGAGGCCGCCACCAGCACCAGCGAGCCCATGGTCAGCGGCATCAGCAGCTTCTGCCAGAAGTAGAGCAGCGGCTGGGTCGCCTGCTGCCCCTGGTCGCGCAGATAGCGGGCGTAGGCCCACAGCTCGCTCGGCGCCTGGCTCTCCACGTCGCGCAGCAGCCGGGAAAGCTGGGCCGGGGTCAGTTCGGTCTGCCACTCGAGGGTGGCGTGCCGGCTCGCCTCGGTGCCCCCCTCGGCGAAGCGTGTCACGGCGACCTCCTCCAGCACCCAGCGCCCGTCGCGCCAGGCCGCGCGGTCGGCGCGCAGCGCCTCCACCAGGCGCTGTCCCGCGAAGCGGTAGCGGGTCAGGTCGAGCACGGTATCGTCGGCGCGGATGGCGCCGAAGCGGTAGAAGCTGTCGCCCTCGCGCTGCCAGCCGCCGCGCTCGGTGACCACCGCCCCGGCGCCCTGGATCCGCTCGACCCGCCAGGCGCTGGCGAACTGCTCGGTGCGCGGGGCGACGTACTCGGCGATCAGGAGCACGACCACCACCACCAGGATGATCGGCTTCATGGCCCCCCACAGGATCCGTGCCAGGGAACGCCCGGCGGCCCGGATCACGGTGAGCTCGTTGCTGGATGCCATGCTGCCCAAGCCGATCAGTGCGCCGATCAGCACCGCCACCGGGGCGTACTGGTAGAGCCGCCAGGGCAGGCGCATCAGCAGGTAGAGCAGCACCTGCAGGGCGCCGTAGTCGCCCTCCACGTCGCCCAGGTCGTTGATGTAGGTGATCACCAGGTCGAGGCCCAGCAGCACCAGCTGCACCACCAGGATGGCGCCCAGCACGTTGCGCGCCAGGTAACGGTCGAAGCGATCGGCGATCATCCGCTCATCCCCCGGCGCTGGGCCCGCGCCATCAGCCACAGCCCCAGCGCCAGGAAGCCGCCGTGGATCGGCCACATGCCCACCGCGGCCGGCAGGCTGCCGCGGCCGATGGCGTCCAGGGCCGCCAGCAGCAGGCTCAGGTAGGCCACGAACAGGAATATCGCCGGCAGCAGCTTGGCGAAGCGCCCCTGGCGCGGGTTGACCCGCGACAGCGGCATCGCCAGCAGGGTGAGGATGAACACCATCAGCGGCATCCCCAGCCGCCACTGCAGCTGGGCGCGCGCCGCGGGTGAGTCATCGCCGAGCAGCGCCGCGGTGGAAGCCAGCTCGGCCGAATCGAGTTCGCGCAGCGACTCGGCCCGGGAGAGGCGCACTGCGTAGGTCTCGAACTCCAGGCGCTCGGCCACCTGGCGGCCCGGTTCGACGCTGTAACGCTCGCCGTCGGTGAGCACCAGGAAGCGACTGCCGGTCTCGTCATCCACCGCCTGGTGGCCCGCCTCGGCGCGGGTCACCACGCTCTCGGGCGTGCCGTCGCTGCGCCGCTGGCGTTCGCTGATGAAGACCCCGCGCATCTCGTCGCCCTCCTCGCTGAAGCCCTCGGTATAGGCGGTACGCCCGCTGCCGAACTCCTGGAAGCGCCCGGGGCCCAGGGTGGTGAAGTCGACCCGGCTGCGCTGCTCCTCCAGCAGGGTCTCGGTCTGCAGGGCCCCCGCCGGGGTCAGCCACAGGCTGCACGCCCCGACCAGCACGGCCACCAGGGTAGCCGGCACCAGGCTGACCTGGAGCAGCCGGTTGGGGCTGGTGCCGCAGGCCACCAGCACGGTGATCTCGCTGTTGAGATAGAGCTGGCCGTAGGCAAGCAGGATACCGAGGAAGAAGGCCAGCGGCAGGATCAGCTCCATGAAGCCGGGCAGGTGCAGCAGCATCAGGGTGCCCAGGATATCGGCGGGGATCTCACCCTCGGCGGCGTTGCTGAAGTAGCGGATGAAGCGACTGCCCATGATCACCAGCAGCAGCACGCCGGCCACGGCGGCCATGGTCAGCAGGATCTCGCGGGTGAGGTAACGGAAGATGATCATGCGGCGTCTGCCATGCAATGGGGCCATGCCTTGGGTACACTGGAGCGACACGGCGACGTGCCGGCATTATCCAGAATCCCCCTGCGCTTGTAACCCCAATCCCCCGAACCCCCAACCGCTTGTCTTGTGGAGACGCCATGGAATTCCCTGTCAGGACGGGTAACCCCGCCAAGGTCGAGAGCGCCTGTCTCGTCATCCCGGTGTTCAAGGAGGGCGACCTGCTGCCCACCGCCTCGCGCCTCGACGATGCCAGCGAGCGGCTGGTGGGCCAGCTTCTCGACCGCGGCGACTTCGACGCCAGGCTGGGGAACGTGCAGCTGATCCCCTTCGCCCCGGGACTCTCCAGCGAGCGCCTGCTGCTGGTGGGCCTGGGCAAGCGCGACAAGTGCCAGGAGGCCGCCTTCCGCAAGGCCCTGGACGCCGCCTTCACCGCCCTGGTCGGGCTGCCGGTGGACGAGGTCGCGGTGGCCTTCACCGAGGTGCCGGTGGCCGAGCGCGACGCCGCCTGGAAGGCGCGCATGGTGGCCGAGGCCAGCCATCGGGCGAGCTACCGCTTCGACGCGTTCAAGTCCGAGAAGGCGCCGGCGCAGCGCCTCGCGCGGATCGAGCTGCTGGTGGGCGACGACGCCGAGGCCGACGCCGCGCGTGAGGGGGCGCGCATCGGCGACGCCGTGGGTCAGGGCATCAATCGTGCCCGCACCCTGGGCAACCTGCCGGGCAACGTCTGCACGCCGCGCTACCTGGCGGAGCAGGCCGAGGCGCTGGGCCAGGCCTCCGGCGGGGCGCTGGCGGTGGAGGTCCTTGACGAAGAGGCCCTGGAGGCGCTGGGCGCCCACAGCCTGCTCGCGGTGGGCCGCGGCAGTGCCGAGCCCTCGCGGCTGATCGTCATGACCTACCGGGGTGCCGAGGAGCCCGATGAGGCGCCTCACGTGCTGGTCGGCAAGGGCATCACCTTCGACACCGGCGGCATCTCGCTCAAGCCCGGCGAGGCCATGGACGAGATGAAGTTCGACATGTGCGGCGCCGCCAGCGTGTTCGGCACCGTCGCCGCGGTGCTCGCCATCAGGCCGAGGGTCAACCTGGTGGCTATCATCGCCGCCGCCGAAAACATGCCCGACGGCCGCGCCACCAAGCCCGGCGACATCATCAGGACGCTCAAGGGGCTCTCGGTGGAGGTGCTCAACACCGACGCCGAGGGTCGCCTGGTGCTGTGCGACGCCCTCACCTACGCCGAGCGCTTCGAGCCTGCCAGCGTGGTGGACATCGCCACCCTCACCGGCGCCTGCATCATCGCCCTGGGCCACCACGCCACCGGGCTGCTCGCCAACGACGACGACCTCGCCCTGGACCTGCTGGAGGCCGGCGAGGCGGCCTGGGACCGCGCCTGGCACCTGCCGCTGTGGGACGAGTACCAGCAGCAGCTCGACTCCAACTTCGCCGACCTGGCCAACATCGGCGGCAAGCCGGCGGGCACCATCACCGCCGCCTGCTTCCTCTCGCGCTTCGCCGACACCTTCCCCTGGGCCCACCTGGACATCGCCGGTACCGCCTGGAGCTCCGGCAAGGAGAAGGGGGCCAGCGGGCGGCCGGTGGGGCTGCTGACCCAGTACCTGCTCGACCGCGAGGCCGATGCCGTGGTGGAGACCGAGGCGGAATAGCGGGCATACCGCAACCACCTGCCACAAGGGGCGCCGGGGGCAGGCCGAAGAGGAGGTCTTTTGCCAGGGAAGGCAAAAGTAGCTCCCAGGGAGGGGTTCACAGCGCCTCCTCGCAGGTCTGCCGCCGGAACAGCCCCGAGGCAATCCTGAACTCGGTCATGCTGCAGGACTTGCGTTTTTTCGGCCCCGCCTTTCTCATGGTATCGACGACAATTCCACGACCCGGGCCCCGCTGGCCCGAGTTTCCTTTACCTCCCCGGGGCATGCCGCCCCGGGCGTAGCGGAGACCCCTTGCCGTGCCCACAGAGCGCTTCGAACTGCTTCCCAACGCCGCACCCACGGCCGACGCCGTCCGCGAGGAGATCCTCGCCAACCCCGGTTTCGGCCAGTACTTCACCGACCACATGGCCCATGTGCGCTGGACCCTGGACGCCGGCTGGCACGGCCGCGAGGTGCGTCCCTACGGGCCCCTGACCCTGGACCCCGCCGCCGCCGTACTGCACTACGCCCAGGAGATCTTCGAGGGCATCAAGGCCTACCGGCATGCCGACGGCTCCATCTGGACCTTCCGCCCCGAGAAGAACGCCGAGCGCTTCCGGCGCAGCGCCCGCCGCCTGGCCCTGCCGGAGCTCACCGACGAGGACTTCATCGGCTCGCTCAAGGCGCTGCTGGCCCAGGACCACGCCTGGGTACCCACGCCCCGCAGCGAGGCCGACGAGTGCAGCCTCTACCTGCGCCCCTTCATGATCGCCAGCGAGAAGTTCCTCGGCGTGCGCCCGGCCCAAGAGGTCGACTACTACGTGATCGCCTCGCCGGCGGCGGCCTACTTCAAGGGCGGCGTCGAGCCGGTCTCGATCTGGCTCTCGGAACACTACAAGCGTGCCGCCCCCGGCGGCACCGGCTTCGCCAAGTGCGGCGGCAACTACGCCGCCTCCCTGGCCGCCCAGAAGGAAGCCAGCGCCCAGGGCTGCGGCCAGGTGGCCTTCCTCGACGCCGCCGAGAACAAGTGGATCGAGGAGCTCGGCGGCATGAACCTGTTCTTCGTGTTCAAGGACGGGCGCATCGCCACCCCGCGCCTCACCGACACCATCCTCGAGGGGGTGACCCGCGACTCGGTGCTGACCCTGGCCCGGGACGAGGGGCTGACCCCCGAGGAGCGCCCGATCAGCATCGACGAGTGGCGCGAGGGGGCCGCCAGCGGCGAGATCACCGAGGTCTTCGCCTGCGGCACCGCCGCGGTGATCACCCCGGTGGGCGAGCTGGTCACCGAGCAGGAGCGCATCCGCCTGCTGGGCGATAACGGCAACCCCATCGCCAAGCGCCTGCGCGCCAAGCTGCTCGACCTGCAGTACGGCCGCGTCGAGGACACCCACGGCTGGCTGACGCGGCTGGTGTAAGCCACCGACAGGCGGCACCTTCACCTGCTGATGGAGCGCCGGGGACGGGACGTCGGGGAGGTCCTATGCCAGGGATGGCATCGGTAGCGCCCAGGGAGGGGGTCACAGCGCCTCCCCAGAGTTCCGTCGCCGGGACAGCTCCAGCAGCACTGCCCGGCGAATGCCAATGACCCAGATCGACTTCTACGTCCTTCCCGACAGCACCCTGGAGGCGCGCCTCGACTTCGCCTGCCGGCTGGCCGAGACCATCCAGCGCAAGGGCTACCGGCTGCACCTCCACGCCGAGGATGCGGCCATGGCCCGGGAGCTCGACGAGGCGCTGTGGACCTTCCGTGACGACGCCTACGTGCCTCACGCCCTGGCCGACGATCCCCTGGCCGGCGAGGTGACGGTCACCATCGGCTGGGATGACCCGCCGCCCCCCGAGCGCCCGGTGCAGGCGCTGCTCAACCTCTCCCCCGAGATCCCCGAGTGGTTCTCGCGCTTCGAGCGGGTCGCCGAGATCATCAACCAGCACCAGGAGGTGCTGGTGGCCAAGCGGCGCTGCTGGCAGACCTACAAGCAGCGTGGCTACCCCATCAAGGCCCACCAGCTGCGCGGCCAGGCCGGCTGACGGCGCCACCCCCGCCGCGCTATAATCGGGCCCATTTTCCATCGCCCTCTCCTGCCGTCCGGCCACCTGGCCGGCGGTGATCATTTCTGGACCCGGAACGCCCATGGACAAGACCTACCAACCCGAGCAGATCGAATCCCGCTGGTACGAGCGCTGGGAGGCCGATGGCCGCTTCGCCCCCTCCGGGCAGGGCGACCCCTACGCCATCATGATCCCGCCGCCCAACGTCACCGGCAGCCTGCACATGGGCCACGCCTTCCAGGACACCATCATGGACACCCTGATCCGCTGGCGGCGGATGCAGGGGCGCAACACCCTGTGGCAGGTGGGCACCGACCACGCCGGCATCGCCACCCAGATGCTGGTGGAGCGCAAGGTCGCCGCCGAGGAGGGCAAGAGCCGCCACGACCTGGGGCGCGAGGCCTTCATCGACAAGGTGTGGGAGTGGAAACAGGAGTCCGGCGGCCATATCACCCGCCAGCTGCGCCGCATGGGGGCCAGCGTCGACTGGTCCCGCGAGCGCTTCACCATGGACGACGGCTTCTACAAGGCGGTGCAGGAGGTCTTCGTGCGCCTCTTCGAGGAGGACCTGATCTACCGCGGCAAGCGGCTGGTCAACTGGGACCCCACCCTGCACACCGCCATCTCCGACCTCGAGGTCGAGAACCGCGACCAGCAGGGCCAGTTCTGGCACTTCCGCTACCCGCTGGCCGATGGCGTCACCACCGACGCAGGCCTCGACCACCTGGTGGTCGCCACCACCCGCCCCGAGACCCTGCTGGGCGACACCGGCGTGGCGGTGAATCCCGAGGATCCCCGCTACGCCTCGCTGGTGGGCAAGTTCGTCGAGCTGCCCCTGGTGGGGCGTCGCATCCCTATCGTGGCCGACGAGCACGCCGACATGGAGAAGGGGTCGGGCTGCGTGAAGATCACCCCGGCCCACGACTTCAACGACTACGAGGTGGGGCGCCGCCAGGGACTGCCGCTGGTCAACGTCTTCACCAAGGATGCCGCCATCCTGCCGCGGGCCGAGGCCTTCGACATCCAGGGCCGGCCGCTGCCCGACATCGACACCAGTCTGCCCGAGGCCTACGCCGGCCTGGGTCGTTTCGAGGCCCGCGAGCGCATCGTCGCCGACATGGACGCCGCCGGGCTGCTCGAGCAGATCGAGACGGTCAGCAACACCCTGCCCTATGGCGACCGCTCCGGCGACGTCATCGAGCCGCTGCTCACTGACCAGTGGTTCGTGGCCGTGGAGGAGCTGGCCAGGCCCGCCATCGCGGCGGTGGAGAACGGCGACATCCAGTTCGTGCCGAAGAACTACGAGAACATGTACTTCGCCTGGATGCGCGACCTCCAGGACTGGTGCATCTCCCGCCAGCTGTGGTGGGGCCACCGCATCCCCGCCTGGTACGACGCCGAGGGCAACGTCTATGTGGCCAGGAGCGAGCAGGAGGCCCGCGACAAGCACGGGCTGCCCGCCGACCTCGCGCTGACCCAGGACGAGGACGTGCTCGACACCTGGTTCAGTTCGGGGCTGTGGACCTTCGGCACCCTGGGCTGGCCGGAGAACACCGAGGAGCTCAACACCTTCCACCCCTCCAGCGTGCTGGTCACCGGCTTCGACATCATCTTCTTCTGGGTCGCGCGGATGATCATGCTGACCCTGAAGTTCACCGGCGAGGTGCCCTTCAGGCAGGTCTACGTGCACGGTCTGGTGCGCGATGGCCAGGGGCAGAAGATGTCCAAGTCCAAGGGTAACGTGCTCGACCCCATCGACCTGATCGACGGGATCGACCTCGATGCCCTCGTCGAGAAGCGCACCGGCAACATGATGCAGCCGCAGAAGGCCAAGGCGATCGCCAAGGCCACCCGCGGCGAGTTCCCGGAGGGGATCGAACCCCACGGTACGGACGCCCTGCGCTTCACCTTCCTCTCCCAGGCCACCACCGGGCGCGACATCAAGTTCGATATGGGCCGGTTGGATGGCTACCGCAACTTCTGCAACAAGCTGTGGAACGCCTCGCGCTATGTGCTGATGAATGCCGAGGGAGAGGATTGCGGGCTCGAGGGCGGCGAGGTGGAGCTGACCCTGGCCGACCGCTGGATCCTATCGCGCCTGCAGCAGACCGCCGCCCAGGTGACCCGGGCGATGGAGGAGTTCCGCTTCGACCACGCCTCCCAGGCGCTCTACGAGTTCGTCTGGAACGAGTACTGCGACTGGTACCTGGAGCTCTCCAAGCCGGTGCTGTGGGACGACAACGCCAGCGCGGAGGCCAAGCGCGGCACCCGCCGCACCCTGGTGCGGGTGCTCGAGGCGATCCTGCGCCTGGCCCACCCGATGATGCCCTACATCAGCGAGGAGATCTGGCAGCGGGTCGCGCCGCTGGCCGGCACCTTCCAGGGCGAGGGCGACTCCCTGATGGTCCAGGCCTGGCCCCAGGCCGACGAATCGCTGATCGACGAAGCCGCCACCCGGGACATCGAGTGGCTCAAGGGGGTGATCGTGGCGGTGCGCAACATCCGCGCCGAGATGAACATCGCCCCGGGCAAGCCGCTGGACGTGCTGCTCACCAAGGGCGGTCCCGCCGATCGTGAGCGCCTGGCCGCCAACCGCCTCTTCCTGGCCAAGCTGGCCAAACTGGCGAGCGTCGAGTGGCTCGACGATCCCGACCAGGCCCCGCTCTCGGCCACCCAGCTGGTGGGCGAGATGGAGGTACTGGTACCCATGGCCGACCTGATCGACAAGGAGGCGGAGCTCAAGCGCCTCGACAAGGAGATCGACAAGCAGGACAAGCTGATCGGCGGCATCGAGAAGAAGCTCTCCAACGAGGGCTTCGTGGCCAAGGCGCCCGCCGCGGTGGTGGAGAAGGAGCGCGGCAAGCTGGCCGACTTCCAGGCCTCGCGTCGCCTGCTGGCGGAGCAGCGCGACAAGATCGCCGCTCTCTAGACCGGCCTTGAGCGCTACACGGGCCCGGCCACCTCATGTGGCCGGGCTTTTTCGTGTCCTTGATAACGGCGGCGCCCATTGCGTTACGGCCCCCAGACGCAAAAAGCCCCGACCATCACACGATGATCGGGGCTTTTCTGAATAAGTGCCTGACGATGACCTACTCTCACATGGGGAAACCCCACACTACCATCGGCGCTGAGCGGTTTCACTGCTGAGTTCGGCATGGGATCAG
>NZ_FNIV01000013.1 GCF_900104135.1 Halomonas shengliensis
CTCCGTATTACCGCGGCTGCTGGCACGGAGTTAGCCGGTGCTTCTTCTGTGGGTGATGTCCTCCCTCGAGGGTATTAGCCCCGAGGATTTCTTCCCCACTGAAAGTGCTTTACAACCCGAAGGCCTTCTTCACACACGCGGCATGGCTGGATCAGGCTTGCGCCCATTGTCCAATATTCCCCACTGCTGCCTCCCGTAGGAGTTCGGGCCGTGTCTCAGTCCCGATGTGGCTGATCATCCTCTCAGACCAGCTACGGATCGTCGCCTTGGTGAGCCATTACCTCACCAACCAGCTAATCCGACATAGGCTCATCCGATAGCGCAAGGTCCGAAGAGCCCCTGCTTTCCCCCGTAGGACGTATGCGGTATTAGCCTGGGTTTCCCCAGGTTATCCCCCACTACCGGGCAGATTCCTATGCGTTACTCACCCGTCCGCCGCTCGACGCCTCCTAGCAAGCTAGGATCGTTTCCGCTCGACTTGCATGTGTTAGGCCTGCCGCCAGCGTTCAATCTGAGCCATGATCAAACTCTTCAGTTTAAGATCATAAGTCCGTTAAGCGGACCAAACTTGGCTCAAGGTTCAAACGTCTCGTTTGACGAGTCGCTTGCCTTGATGATACGTGACATGATCACCGCACCATCGACAAGCGCCCACATGAATTACCTGATCGATTGTTAAAGAGCGGCTCCAATCTCTAAGGAGCGGAGCATCTCGCTTGCCGTCGTCACAACCCTGTCGCGTCGTCGGCGCCCTGCGAGGAAGGCGTATTCTACCGTGTCGCCGCGGCGTGTCAAGCAGTGAGCGGCGAAGCGTGCTTGCCGATCCTGCTGACCGCCTCGCCTTTGAGAGGCGGGCGACCGAAACTCCCGAGGAACTCCGTAAGGCGTGGCGCGCATTCTACCGAATCCGCGGCGACTGTCAAGCGAGATATTCCGAAGCGTTTCGAAAAACCCCAAGCAGAACAGTCACTTCTGCCACTTCCACCGCTAGCAACGTTGGCCCGTCGCCGGCAGCGGATGCGTACTTTACGGGCCCGGAGCCGCCGGCGCAAGCCCCGTCGGTAAAAAAGTTTCAGGACCCTGGCCGAAGGGTGAAGATGGCGTGTCCGAGCCTGCCCCGCTGACACGCCGCGCAGAGACGACGACGCCCGCGCGGGGCGGGCGTCGTGGAACAGTAGAGGGCAGGTTCAGGGCTCGGACCGGTGCCTGAGCTTGCGCATCGTCGCCAGCACCGGCCCGGAGGCTACATAGGTACCGAACAGCAGCAGCAGCATCACCGAGGGCTCCAGGCTGATCACCACGAAGCCCAGCACGATGGCCAGCAGCACCACGAAGGGCACGGGCCCCTTGAGGTCGATATCCTTGAAGCTGTAGTAGCGGATATTGCTGACCATCAGCACCCCGGCGGCGCCCACGATCACCAGCATCAGCAGCTTGAAGCCGAAGGCCTCGGCATCGAAGCTGTGGAAGGTCCAGACACTGGCCGCCACCAGCGCCGCCGCCGAGGGGCTCGGCAGGCCGATGAACCACTTCTTGTCGACGCTGCCGATCTGCACATTGAAGCGCGCCAGGCGCAGGGCGGCGCAGGCCACGTAGAGGAAGGCCACCACCCAGCCGGTCTTGCCGATGTCCTGGAGGATCCAGGTGAAGGCCACCAGCGCCGGGGCCACGCCGAAGGAGAGCATGTCGGAGAGGCTGTCGTACTCGGCGCCGAAGGCGCTCTGGGTATTGGTCAGCCGCGCCACGCGACCGTCGAGGCCGTCGAGCACCATGGCGATGAAGATCGCCACCGAGGCGGCGGTGAAGTCGCCATTGATGCCGGCCACCACCGCGAAGAAGCCGGCGAACAGCGCCGAGGTGGTGAAGAGGTTGGGCAGCAGGTAGATGCCCTTGCGCCTGACGGTGCGGCCATCCTCCTCCGCCTCCTCGATCACCTCGGTCTCGCGCAGGAAGGCCGCCGCCAGGTCCTCCTCCGGCGGCGCCTCCGCCGGTGACGGGCCCTCGCCCTGGGGCGACGCAGCGTGCTCGTTGTTGCGGGGATCCTGACTCATCGTCTCATCCGTTGCCTGGAAATCATGGGGCCATTCTTGCACGGTCCCCCATGGGCGCAAAGCCGGCCACGCCACGCGCCACACCCCGGAAACGACCAGGGGCGCGGTTGTCCGCGCCCCTGGTCCTCTTCTCGAGTCATCGACCCGATCAGTTCTTGCTCTTGTCCACCAGCTGGTTGGCGGCGATCCACGGCATCATGCCGCGCAGCTTGGCACCCACCTGCTCGATCTCGTGCTCGGCGTTGAGGCGGCGACGTGCGGTCATGGAGGGGTAGTTGCTGTTGCCCTCGTTGATGAACATCTTGGCGTACTCACCGGTCTGGATGCGCTTCAGGGCGTTGCGCATGGCCTCGCGGGACTGCTCGTTGATCACCTCGGTGCCGGTCACGTACTCGCCATACTCCGCGTTATTGGAGATGGAGTAGTTCATGTTGGCGATGCCGCCCTCGTACATCAGGTCGACGATCAGCTTGAGCTCGTGCAGGCACTCGAAGTAGGCCATCTCCGGGGCGTAACCCGCCTCGGTGAGGGTCTCGAAGCCGGCCTTGACCAGCTCCACGGCGCCGCCGCACAGCACGGCCTGCTCGCCGAAGAGGTCGGTCTCGGTCTCGTCCTTGAAGGTGGTCTCGATGATGCCGCTGCGACCGCCGCCGATGGCCGCCGCGTAGGAAAGGGAGAGTTCCTTGGCGTTGCCGGTGGCGTCCTGGTGGATGGCGATCAGGTCGGGGATGCCGCCGCCGCGAACGAACTCGGAGCGCACGGTGTGGCCCGGGGCCTTGGGCGCGATCATCACCACGTCCAGATCCTTGCGCGGCTCGATCTGGTTGTAGTGGATGTTGAAGCCGTGGGCGAAGGCCAGGGTCGCGCCCTCCTTGAGGTTCGGCTCGACCTGGTTCTCGTAGATCGCCTTCTGGTTCTCGTCGGGGGCCAGGATCATCACCACGTCGGCGCTCTTGCACGCCTCCTCGACGGACGCGACCTTGAGGCCGGCACCTTCCGCCTTGGCGGCGGAGGAGGAACCCTGGCGCAGGGCGACGGTGACGTCGACGCCGGACTCCTTGAGGTTGTTGGCGTGGGCGTGGCCCTGGGAACCGTAGCCCACGATGGTGACCTTCTTGCCCTGGATGAGGGAGAGGTCGCAGTCCTTGTCGTAGTAAACGCGCATGTCGTGCTCCTGGATCATTGGGGTGAGGCGTCGTGTCAGCGTCGATGGCCACCCGCCCCGTCTGCCGCGGGGCTGGGTTCGTGGTTGGCCTCCACCATACGCCGGCGCTCCCATTGCGTAAAACGCGATATTTGCAACATCACATGCCACGATATGAAATAATCCCGCCATGGATACCCGCTCCCTCACCCAGTTCCTCGCCCTGGCCGACACCCTGCACTTCGGCCGCGCCAGTGAGGCGTGCCACGTCAGCCCCTCCACCCTCTCGCGCACCATCCGCCAGCTGGAGGAGAGCCTGGGGGTCACGCTGTTCGAGCGCGACAACCGCCATGTCGCCCTTACCCGCCAGGGGGAGACCTTCCAGCACTTCGCCCGGGAGACCCTGGAGCGCTGGGAGGAGCTGCGCCTGTCGCTGATGAGCGAGGCACGCCGCCTGACCGGCGAGATCAGCGTCTACTGCTCGGTCACCGCCAGCTACAGCTTCCTCTACGAGCTGCTCAGCGAGTTCCGTAGCCGCCACCCCGGCATCGAGCTCAAGCTGCACACCGGCGACCCCGCCGAGGCGATGAATCGCGTGCTGGGCGGCGACGAGGACATGGCGATCACCCCGCGGCCACGCCAGACCCCGGAGGCGCTAGCCTTCAAGTCGCTGACCCGGGCGCCGCTGGTGTTCATCGCCCCGCGGGAGACGCCGGACTGGATCCCGCCCACCCCGGAGTCGCCCCGCGCCGAGCAGTGGCGCGAGGTCCCGATGATCCTCTCCGAGGCGGGGCTGTCGCGCAGCTACGCCGACACCTGGTTCCGGGCGCTGGGGGTGGCGCCGCGGATCTACGCCCAGGTGGCCGGCCACGAGGCGATCGTCAGCATGGTGGGGCTGGGCTTCGGCATCGGCGTGGTGCCGAAGATCGTGCTGGACAACAGCCCGCTGCGCGAGCGGGTGCGCATCCTGCCGGTGAAGCCGGAGCTGCCCCACTACGACGTCGGCCTCTGCGTGCTGGAGCGGCGGCTGAGAAGCCCGCTGATCCGGGCGCTCTGGGACGAGGTGGTGGAGCGCTGAGCCGAGGCCAGACGTAATAAGGCCGCCCCGAGGGGCGGCCTTATTGATCATGCAGTACGGGCAAAGATTTACGTCACGAGCGAAGATAGGTCGGTCGCCGCCGGAGCGCAGCAACCGGAGTTGACTGGCCGCTCAATGAGGATTGTGACGGTTCGACGCCTCGACACCGCCGGCGACCGAGATATCGAGCGCAGTAGTAAATCAAAGGGACAGCACCTTGTCGCCACGAGCGATCCCCGACACCCCGGTGCGGGCCACCTCGAGCACCCCCACCGGCTCCATGGCCTGCAGGAAGGCGTCGAGCTTGCCGGCGTCGCCGGTGATCTGCACCGTGAACAGGCTCGGCGTCACGTCGACGATCTGCGCGCGGAAGATATCCGCGGTGCGCTTGACCTCGTCGCGGGTCGAGCCCAGCGCCTTGACCTTTACCAGCATCAGCTCGCGCTCGATGTGGTTGCCCTCGGTGAGGTCCACCAGCTTGACCACGTCGATCAGCTTGTTGAGGTGCTTGGTGATCTGCTCGATCACCCGGTCGTCACCCACGGTGGTCACCGTCAGCCGCGACAGGGTGGGATCCTCGGTGGGCGCTACGTTGAGCGTCTCGATGTTGAAGTTGCGCTGCGAGAAGAGCCCCACCACGCGAGACAGGGCGCCCGGTTCGTTTTCCATCAGAATCGAGATGATATGGCGCATCAGGTCCGCTCCGTCTTGGAAAGCAGCATGTCACGCATGGAGCCCAGGGGCACCTGCATCGGATAGACGTGCTCGTGCGGGTCGACCGCCACGTCGAGGAAGACCAGCTCGTGCTTGTCGGCCAGGAAACGCTCCATGGCCGGCTCGAGCTCGTCGAGGGTCTCGACCTTCAGCGCGGTAAAGCCATACGACTCGATCAGCTTCTGGAAGTCCGGCAGCGACTCCATGTAGGAGTGCGCATGACGCGACTTGTAGTTGAGGTCCTGCCACTGGCGCACCATGCCCAGCGAGGCGTTGTTGAGGTTGATGATCTTCACGCCGCCACCGAACTGCTTACAGGTGGAGAGCTCCTGCATCATCATCTGGAAGCTGCCCTCGCCGGTGACGCAGACCACCTGCTCCTCGGGGAAGTTCTGCTTGATGCCCATGGCCGCCGGGAAGCCGAAGCCCATGGTGCCGAGCCCTCCGGAGGTGATGAAGCGGTTGGGCTTGTCGAACTTGTAGTACTGGGCCGCGAACATCTGGTGCTGGCCGACGTCGGTGGTGACGTAGGCCTCGCCGCGGGTGGCACGGCACAGCGACTCGATCACCTCCTGCGGCTTGATCGCCTCGCCGGGCCTGGAGGGCTCGTAGAGCTTGCCCACGCGCTCCTCGCGCCAGCCGTCGATCTTCTGCCACCACTCCGCGAGGGCTTCGGGGTTGGCCGGCTCCTTGCCCTGCACCAGGCTGATCATCTCGCTGATCACGCTGCCCGCCGGGCCCACGATGGGCACGTCGGCGCGCACCGTCTTGGAGACCGAGCTCGGGTCGATGTCGACGTGGATCACCTTGGCGGTGGGACAAAACTTGGAGGTGTTGTTGGTGACGCGGTCGTCGAAGCGCGCGCCGATGGCGATCACCAGGTCGGCATGGTGCATGGCCATGTTGGATTCATAGGAGCCGTGCATGCCCAGCCAGCCCAGGCACTGGCGGTCGCTCTGCGGGTAGGCCCCGATGCCCATCAGGGTGGTAGTGATGGGGTAGCCCAGGCGCTTGACCAGGTCGGTCAGCCCCTCGCTGGCCCGCCCGGTGACCACGCCGCCGCCGGTGTAGAACACCGGCCGCTTGGCCTTGAGCATCATCTCCACGGCCTTCTTGATCTGGCCGGTATGGCCGCGGCTGACCGGGTTGTACGAGCGCATCTTGACCTTCTTCGGGTAGACGTACTCGTAGCGCTCGGTGGGGGCGGTCATGTCCTTGGGAATGTCCACCACCACCGGGCCGGGACGACCGGTGGAGGCGAGATAGAAGGCCTTCTTGAGGACCTCCGGGATCTCGCTGGGATGGCGGATCGAGAAGCTGTGCTTCACGATCGGCCGGGTCACGCCGACGATGTCGGTCTCCTGGAAGGCGTCGTCGCCGATCAGGTGGCTCATCACCTGGCCGCACAGCACCACCATCGGGATCGAGTCCATGTAGGCGGTGGCGATGCCGGTGACGGCGTTGGTGGCGCCGGGGCCGGAGGTCACCAGCACCACGCCGGGCTTGCCCGAGGCGCGCGCATAGCCGTCGGCGGCATGGGTGGCGGCCTGCTCGTGGCGCACCAGGATGTGCTTGACCTTGTCCTGGCGGAAGAGGGCGTCGTAGATGTGCAGCGCCGCCCCGCCGGGATAGCCGTAGATGTATTCGACGCCCTCATCCTGCAGGAAGCGGGCGATCATGTCCGCGCCGGAAAGCAATTCCACGTGTTTTTCTCCCCTGGAGGTCTCGAGTGCGATCCGCGCCCGTGCGAGCGCGGCGTCGAGTGCGGCGGTATGCCGCTGCCGGCCGTTGCCGGCACCTGATGCCAAACCCTGGCAAGAAGCCCTGTTGGGGCCTGCACTCTCATGCGGCAGTTCGCCGCGTCGGGGCATTGGTCGACCCGGGCGGTTGGCCCGGAGCCGGACGTCCTTCGGCGGGTAGAGGCCGTGCGGCCTACCCGTCACGCGGAGATGGGGGGTTGCCCGCTGGGTCCGCGCCCGCAATCAGGATACCGGTGAAGATTCCATTAGCGCGGCAAGGGTGTCAACCGGGGCGGCGGGAACCGGGGCCAAAAAGAACCCGCCGGGCGGGTCGCCGGGCGGGCAAGGGGGGTTACAGGACGCAACCTAGATTCAGTGTAGACGGGAAGGCGTGGGGGCGTGGGGCCCACCCGGGCGCGACGCCCGGGTGGGCACAGCCTCGCGATGGTAACGGCCCCACGCTGGCAAGCGGGCTCAGTCGCGGCGGAAGACCAGCTTGCCCTCCTCGGCCTCGACCCGGATGACATCGCCCGGTGAGAACTTGCCGGCCAGCAGGTCCTGGGCCAGGGGGTTCTCGATGCGGGCCTGGATCGCCCGCTTGAGCGGCCGGGCACCGAACACCGGGTCGAAGCCCACCACGGCGAGCTGGGCCATGGCCTCATCGCTGACCTCGAGGGAGAGCTCATGCTCGGCCAGGCGCGCCCGCAGGCGGTCGAGCTGGATGCCGGCGATGGCCTGGATCTGCTCCTGGGCCAGGGCGTGGAACACCACCACCTCGTCGATGCGGTTGATCAGCTCGGGGCGGAAGTGGCTGCCGACCACCTCCATCACGGCGTTCTTCATCTCCTCGTAATGGGTGTCGTCGCCGCCCATGCGCTGGATGATGTCGGAGCCCATGTTGGAGGTCATCACGATCACCGTGTTGCGGAAGTCCACGGTGCGTCCCTGGCCGTCGGTGAGGCGGCCGTCCTCCAGCACCTGCAGCAGGATGTTGAAGACATCCGGGTGAGCCTTCTCCACCTCGTCGAGCAGCAGCACCGAGTAGGGCTTGCGGCGCACCGCCTCGGTCAGGTAGCCGCCCTCCTCGTAGCCCACGTAGCCGGGCGGGGCACCGATCAGCCGCGCCACGGAGTGCTTCTCCATGAACTCCGACATGTCGATGCGCACCATCGCCTCCTCGGTGTCGAAGAGGAAGTTGGCCAGCGCCTTGCAAAGCTCGGTCTTGCCCACCCCGGTCGGGCCGAGGAACAGGAAGGAGCCGTTGGGCCGGTTGGGGTCGGCGAGGCCCGCGCGGGAGCGGCGTACGGCGTTGGCCACCGCGGTGACCGCCTCCTCCTGGCCGATCACCCGCTCGTGGAGCGCCTGCTCCATGCGCAACAGCTTGTCGCGCTCGCCCTCGAGCATCTTGGCCACCGGGATGCCGGTCCAGCGGGAGACCACCTCGGCGATCTCCTCCTCGGTGACATTGGAGCGCAGCAGGGTGTGCTTGGAGGTATCGGCCTCTGCCTCGCTGGCCTCGGCGATCTTCTTCTCCAGCTCCGGGATCACCCCGTACTGCAGCTCGGACATGCGCCCCAGGTCCCCCTGGCGCTTGGCCTGCTCCAGTTCGATGCGGGCGCGCTCGAGCTCCTCCTTGAACTGCCCGGCGCCCTGGATGCTGGCCTTCTCGGCCTTCCAGATCTCCTCGAGGTCGGCGTACTCGCGCTCGAGCTCGTCGATCTGTTCCTGCAGGCTCTCCAGGCGCTTCTTCGAAGCCTCGTCGGTCTCCTTCTTAAGGTGCTCGCGCTCCATCTTCAGCTGGATCAGCCGGCGGTCGAGGCGGTCCATCTCCTCGGGCTTGGAGTCGAGCTCCATGCGGATGCGCGAGGAGGCCTCGTCGATCAGGTCGATCGCCTTGTCGGGCAGCTGGCGGTCGGTGATGTAGCGGGTCGAGAGCTTGGCCGCGGCGATGATGGCGCCGTCGGTGATGTCGACCTTGTGGTGCACCTCGTAGCGCTCCTTGAGGCCACGCAGGATCGCCACGGTGTCCTCCTCGGAGGGCTCATCCACCAGCACCTTCTGGAAGCGGCGCTCCAGGGCGGCATCCTTCTCGATGTACTGGCGATACTCGTCGAGGGTGGTGGCGCCTACGCAGTGCAGCTCGCCGCGGGCCAGGGCGGGCTTCAACATGTTGCCGGCGTCCATGGCACCCTCGGCCTTGCCCGCGCCGACCATGGTGTGCAGCTCGTCGATGAACAGGATCACCCGGCCCTCCTCCTCGGCCAGCTCCTTGAGCACCGCCTTGAGGCGCTCCTCGAACTCGCCGCGGAACTTGGCCCCGGCCAGCAGCGAGCCCATGTCCAGCGACAGCACGCGCTTGTCCTTGAGGCCCTCCGGCACCTCGCCGTCGACGATGCGCTGGGCCAGCCCCTCGACGATGGCGGTCTTGCCCACGCCGGGCTCGCCGATCAGCACCGGGTTGTTCTTGGTGCGCCGCTGCAGCACCTGGATGGTGCGACGGATCTCGTCGTCGCGGCCGATCACCGGGTCGAGCTTGCCGCTGGCGGCGCGCTCGGTGAGGTCCAAGGTGTACTTCTCCAGCGCCTCGCGCTGCTCCTCGGCGTTGGGGTCGTCGACCTTCGTCCCGCCGCGCACGCCCTCGATGGCGCCCTCCAGCGACTGGCGGGTGACACCGGCCTGCTTGAGCAGCTTGCTCACCGCATGGCCCATCTCCAGCGCGGCCAGCAACACCAGTTCGCTTGCGATGTACTGGTCGCCGCGCTTCTGGGCCTCGCGGTCGGTGAGGTTGAAGAGCTTGATCAGGTCGCGGGAGGGCTGCACCTCACCGTCGAAGTGGGCGACCGTCGGCAGGTCATCGAGGTGCCCCACCAGGCCATCACGCAGGCGGGCGGCGTCGCCCCCGGCCTTCTGCACCAGCGCCTTGACGCCGGTGTCGGTGGCATCCAGCAGCGCCAGCAGTAGGTGGCCCGGTTCCAGCTGGTTATGCCCGCGACCCACGGCCAGGGACTGGGCGTCGGCCACGGCGTTCTGCAGCTTGGCGGTGAACTTGTCGAAACGCATGAAAGCTTCCTCCATCGGGATGGCGAGGCGCTCGGACGCCCCGCTTGACCCTGTGAATGTCTTGACACCTTCAATGGCGTCAGGCTGGCCGGGTTTCAAGTCGGCCGCCAGAGGAAGCGCGCGGCAAGTTGACGAGGATCAACGGAGAAAGGGGCTAGCGCAGCCAGATCACGCTGGCCATGCGGCCGGTGCGGCCGTCGTCGCGGCGGTGGGAGTAGAAGCGCGGTTCGCAGGCGGTGCAGAAGTGGCCGCCGCTGATGTGCGAGACGCCCAAGCGCTCGAGGCGCAGGCGCGCCAGGCGGTAGAGGTCGGCCATGTAGTGGCCCAGGCGGTAGGGGCTGGGGTCGAAGGCCTCGACGGCCTCGGGATGGACGCCGACGAAGGCCTGGTAGACCTCGGGTCCCACCTCGAACTGGGCGTTGGAGATCGCCGGGCCCAGCCAGGCGAGCTGCTCCTCCGGCGGCACGCCCAGCGCGGCCACCGTCGCCTCCAGCACCCCGCCGGCCAGGCCGCGCCAGCCGGCGTGGGCCACCGCCACCCGCTCACCACGGCGGTCGCAGAGGAACACCGGCAGGCAGTCGGCGGTGAGCACCACGCAGGCGTAGTCACGGTTCACCGCCACGGCGGCATCCGCCTCGGGGGGCTCGGCCGCGAGGGCCTGCTGCACCCGGGCGCCGTGCACCTGGTTGAGCCACAGCAGCGGGCGCTCGCCGTCGACCTGCTTCTCCAGCAGCCGCCGGCAGAGCGCCACGTGGTCGGGGTTGTCGCCGACATGGTCGGCGGGGTTGAAGCAGGCGAAATCACCCTGGCTCGGCCCCGTCTCTCGGGTGGTGACGAAGGCACCCACCGAGGTCGGCGCCGGCCAGTCGGGCAGGATCAGGGTGGGACGCAGGTCGGGCGCATCGCTCATGGTCGGCTCCTCGTCAGCGCATCGTCTCGCTGTCGTCGCGCAGGTAGTCCAGCAGCATCAGCAGGTCGTCGGGCAGTGCCGCGCGGAAGCTCACCGTCTCGCCGCTGCCCGGATGCACGAAGGCCAGCTTGCGGGCATGCAGGGCCTGGCGCGGGAAGTCGCGCAGGATCTCCTTGAGGGTCGACGAGGCGCCGGCGGGCAGCTTGAGGCGGCCGCCATAGACCGGGTCTCCCACCAGCGGGTAGCGCAGGTGCGCCAGGTGGACGCGGATCTGGTGGGTGCGCCCGGTCTCCAGGCGGCAGCGCACATGGGTATGGGCGCGGAAGCGCTCCACCACCCGGTAGTGGGTCACCGCCGGCTTGCCGGAGGCGGTCACCGCCTGGCGCTTGCGATCCTTGGGGTGGCGCCCGATGGGGGCGTCCACGGTGCCGCCGGCGGTCATCACCCCCACGCAGATGGCGTCGTACTCCCGCGACACCGTGCGCGCCTGGAGCTGCTCCACCAGCGCCGTCTGGGCGGCCAGGGTCCTGGCCACCACCATCAGCCCGCTGGTGTCCTTGTCCAGGCGGTGGACGATACCCGCCCGGGGCACCGCCGCCAGCGCCGGGTCATGATGGAGCAGCGCGTTGAGCAGGGTGCCGTCGGGGTTGCCCGCCGCCGGGTGCACCACCAGGCCCGGGGGCTTGTCGATCACCAGCACCTGGTCATCCTCGTACACCACCTCGAGGGGGATATCCTCGGGCTGGAAGCGGGTGTCGTCCTCCACCTCGGTGGCCAGGCGCAGCCACTCGCCGCCGTAGACCTTGTCCTTGGGCTTGGCCACCTGGCCATCCAGGGTCAGCTCGCCGGCCTTGATCCACGCCTTGAGGCGCTCGCGGGAGAAGTCGGCGAAGAGCTCGGCCGCCGCCTGGTCCAGGCGCTGGCCGGCCATGGCATCGGGGACGCGCTGCTGTGCTTCGAGGGTCTGGGACATGGGGTGAGCGTGACCGTTTGCGGGGTTCGGGGACGGGGCACCGCCGATGACTGCGTTTTGCCGTGCAGTGCTTTATAGTGGGCGGGTTTCGGTCGATTCTATCACGGCCAGTCCGCGTTGTTTGCCACGAGGATCACGATGCGCCTTTCCAATACTCCTGCCCGTCTCGCGGCCCTGCTGCTGGCCGCCGGCCTGCTGTCCGGCTGCTCCCTGTTCGGTGGCGGCGCCGAGGACTCCCGCGATGCCAGCGACGCCAGCGTCTTCCCCGAGGAGGGCGGCCCGCCGCGGCCGGGGCTGGAGGAGAACACCGAATACGCCGACCTGGGCGAGCGCGAGCTCTACGAGGAGGCGCGCGACTCCCTGGATCGCGGCAACTTCACCGCGGCCATCTCGCGCCTCGAGGCACTGGATACCCGCTATCCCTTCGGCGCCCACGCCGAGCAGGCCCAGCTGGAGCTGATCTACGCCTACTACGAGATCGACGACTGGGAGGCGACCCGGGCCGCGGCCAACCGCTTCATCCGCCTGCACCCCAGCCACCCCCAGGCCGACTACGCCCTCTACATGCGCGGCCTGGCCGCCTGGCAGGCCGGGCGCTTCAGCCTCGAGCGGCTCAAGCTGATCGACATCTCCAAGCGTGACCTGGGCGCCTCCCGCGACGCCTACACCGACTTCCGCGAGCTGGTTCGCCTCTACCCCAATAGCCAGTACGCCCCGGACGCCCGCCAGCGCATCGTCTATCTGCGCAACGTCCTGGCGGAGCACGAGCTGCAAGTGGCCGACTACTACCTGCGCCGCGGCGCCTACCTGGCCGCCGTGGAGCGCGGCCGCTGGGTGATCGAGAACTACCCCCAGAGCCAGGCCACCCGCGACGCCCTGGCGACCATGGTGGAGGGCTACCTGGGCCTGGAGATGCACGACCGCGCCCGTGAGGTGCTGCGCGTGCTGATCGACAACGCCCCGGACCACGAGCGCCTGCGTGGCCGCACCTTCGAGCCGCAATACGTCGAGGGCAAGACGATCTCCGCCTGATCGCCCACCGCCCGAGACGACGGGCCCGCCAGCCACGCTGGCGGGCCCGTTGGCATCTGGACCAAGGGACAGGCGCCAGCCAACGCCAGGCTTCGGTATACTGAGGGCCATTCGCACCCGCATCGCAGCCCACCGAAGGCCCGCCATGAGCCCAGGCGATACCGCCCGCGCCACGCGGCACATCCGCCGCATGCATCGCCATATCCGCCTGCTGACCGCCCTGGGCATCCTGCTCACGGGGCTGCTGGCCGGGCTCGCCACCGCCCTGCCCTTCTACCTGGCGGCCCGGGACGACATCGAGACCACCCATCGCCTGGGGGCCGAGACCAAGGCCCTCGCCCTGAGCCACCAGCTCGAGCGCTATGACGATATCGCCCGCCAGCTCACCAGCCGCAGCGAGATCCGCCAGCGCCTGGAGCAGTACGCCCTGGGCGAGCTGTCGCTGCCGGCGCTGCGCCGCTTCACCGAACCCCGCCTGGCCGACGCCCTCGACGAGGCCCGCGACCTGCGCGGCCTGCTGCGCCTGGGACCGCAGGGCGAGACGGTGGCCCGCCTCGGCGAGGTGCCGGAAGCGCTGGGGGGAGAAGCATGCCCCGGCACCCGGGTGCTGGAGGCACCGCTACGGCTCCTGCGTTGCCACCCGATCCATGGCGGCGGGAGGCGGCTGATCGGCCACGACCTGCTGCTCTTCGACAGCGAGCGCCTCGCCGCCCTGATCGGCGACGGCCGGCGCTTCGGCCCCAACGTGCGTCAGCATCTGGTCGATCTCGCCGGCGGCCGCTACCTGGCGGTCAGCGAGGACGGCAGCCGCCTGGTACCGGTGAGCGAACTCACCGATGACGGCGGCCAGACGGTCTACCGCATACCGCTGGAGGTGCCCGACTGGGAGCTGGCCGTGGCGATGCCCGATACCGACATCCTGCGCGCCGTCCGTGAGCAGCTGCTATGGCCGCTGGTGGCGGTGGGCCTGCTGGTGCTGCTGGGTACCGCCATCATCAGCCGTGCGCTGTCGCCGCTGCTCTCCCGGGTCGCCCGCCAGGCGGCACGCCTCGCCGAGACCGACGAGGAGCTTCGCCAGGCGGCCAGCGTCTTCCGTCACGCCCACGAGGCGATCGCCATCACCGACGCCGAACAGCGCCTGATCGACGTCAACCCGGCCTTCTCCCGGCTGCTCGGCTATGCCCCGGAGGAGGTGCAGGGGCAGCCCCTGCTCGACCTGATCGCGCCCCAGGCCGACACCCCCGAGAGACTCGCCGCGGGCAGCGATACCCTGGCCCATCGCGATGCCTGGCAGGGCGAGGTGCACTACCGCCGCGCCGGCGGCGGCACCCTCACCGCGCTGCAGACCATCAGCGTGGTGCGGGGCGAGGCGGGCGAGATGCTGCGCTACATCCATATCTTCAACGACATCACCGCCCTGAAGGCCGCCGAGGCGAAGGTGCAGCACCGTGCCCTGCACGACGAGCTGACCGGCCTGCCCAACCGCCTGCACCTAGAGCAGCACCTCGCCCAAGGGCTGCGCCTTGCGCGCCGCGAGGGGCATGGGCTGGCGGTGCTGTTCCTCGACCTCGACCACTTCAAGGAGGTCAACGACCGCCTCGGCCACGCCGCCGGCGACGACCTGCTGCGCGCGGTGACCGAGCGCCTGCAAGGGGCGCTGCGCGAGGCCGACCTGCTCGCCCGGCTGGGCGGCGACGAGTTCGTGGCGGTGCTGGCGCCGCTGCGCCACGGCGAGGCCGGCGCCATCGCCGTGGCCACCAACCTGATCGACGCCCTCGCCGCCCCCTTTTCGCTGCGCGGCGAGGCGATCACCATCGGCGTCTCGGTGGGCATCGCCCTCTACCCCGAGGATGGCGAGGACGCCGAGTCGCTGGTGGAGGCCGCGGACGCCGCCATGTACCGCGCCAAGGCGGGCGGGCGCAACACCTGGCGCCACCACGCGGCCTGAGGGACCGGCACGTCACGGGCGGGAAGGCAATCGTGGCGGGAGGCCGGCTACTTCAAGCTAATGTGCGATGGCTCAAAAGAAACACCCCACAGGGCTGGCCCGATGGGGTGTCTCGTGGTCTACCGCACGGCTTGGCCGCTGGTGGCTTGGCTGCCTTACTCCCCCGGCTGCCAGCCGTTGACGATGGGGTAGCGGCGGTCACGACCGAAGCCGCGGCGGGTCACCCGCACGCCCACCGGCGCCTGGCGGCGCTTGTACTCGCAGCGGTCCACCAGCTTCACCACCCGGTAGACGTCGTCGCGGTCGAAGCCCGCCTCGATGATCGCCTCGGCGCTCATGTCGCCCTCGATATAGCGCACCAGGATGGCATCCAGGGTGTCGTAGTCGGGCAGCGAGTCGCTGTCCTGCTGGTCCGGCGCCAGCTCCGCCGAGGGCGGCCGCTCGATCACCCGCTCGGGGATCGCCGGCGACTGGGTATTGCGCCAGCGCGCCAGGCGGTAGACCCAGGTCTTGTAGACATCCTTGATGGCGTTGTAGCCGCCCACCATGTCGCCGTAGAGCGTCGCGTAGCCCACCGCCATCTCGCTCTTGTTGCCGGTGGTCAGCACCATCAATCCCTTCTTGTTGGAGATCGCCATCAGCAGCACGCCGCGGCAGCGCGACTGCAGGTTCTCCTCGGTAGTATCGCGCTCGGTGCCTTCGAAGGCCTTGGCGAGCGTACCCATGAACGCCTCCACCATGGGCTCGATGGGCATCACCTCATAGTGCACGCCAAGCATCTCGGCTTGCTCTGCGGCGTCTTCCTTGGAGATATCCGCGGTGTAGTGGTAGGGCATCATCACCGCCTGTACCCGTTGAGGGCCCAGAGCATCCACCGCGATGGCCAGCGACAGCGCCGAGTCGATGCCGCCGGAGAGCCCAAGCACCACGCCCTCGAAGCCGCTCTTGTTGACGTAGTCGCGAAGGCCGGTGACCAGGGCGCAATAGAGGTTCTCCTCCGCCGGCACGTCGGGCTCGGTCTCGCCCGGCTGGGGCACCCAGGCGCCCTGCTGCTTGAGGAACTGCACCGGCATCAGGCCCACCGCCCAGTGGGGCGCCTGCACCCGGAGCTCACCGGCGGCATCCACGCAGGCCGAGCCGCCATCGAACACCAGTTCGTCCTGGCCGCCGATCTGGTTGACGTAGACGATGGGCAGCTCCACCGCGGCGGCACGCTCCTCCAGCAGCCGCAGCCGCTCGGCGGGCTTGTCCTGGTGGAAGGGCGAGGCGTTGAGGCTGACCAGGATCTCGGCACCGGCCTGGCGCGCCTGGCGCGCCGGCGCCTCCTCCCACAGGTCCTCGCAGATCAGCAGGCCCAGCTTGACACCCTGGTGGTCGAGCACCAGCGGCTCGGCGCCGCGGGCGAAGTAGCGCTGCTCGTCGAACACCTCGTAGTTGGGCAGCGCCTGCTTGGCGTACTCCCCCAGCCACTCGCCGTTGTAGAGGGCGCCGGCCAGGTTCCAGATCCGCCCCTCGCGGCGCCCGGGGTAGCCGACGATCACCAGCACGTCGCGCACCACCTTCTCGGCCATGCGGGTACGCGCCGCGCGGAGGCGGGTCTCCATGGAGGGGCGCAGCAGCAGGTCCTCCGGCGGGTAGCCGGTCAGGAACAGCTCGGGCAGCACCACGATGTCGGCGCCATGCTCGATGCGCGCCTCGCGCACCGCCTCGATGGCGCGTTCGGTGTTGCCGGGAATGTCCCCCACCAGGGGGTCCAGCTGTGCCATCACCAGCGTCAGGTCTTGCATGGGTCGGGAAATCTCTCGAGAATCGATGAATGCCCTCATTGTCCCGCATGGGCGGCCGACTGGCAAAGCTGACCACCCCACCTGGGAGCGCCTGGATGAACCTCTTGATTATTCGCCTGATCATCTTCGCCGTGCTGTTCTTCGCCGGCCTCAAGCTCTACCGCATCTACCGGGAGTGGAAGCTGGACCGCGCGCGGCTCGATCACGACGCGCCGGAAGGCGGGCAGATGGTGCGCTGCGCCTGGTGCCGGGTGCATGTCCCCGAGGCGGAGGCCCTGCGCGACAAGGGCGAGTGGTTCTGCTCCAGCGCCCACCGCGACCGCTACCTGCAGGAGCAACAACAGACCAATGACGGCGCGGACGGCGAGGAAGACGACCGCCGCGACTGACACGCACCGACACCTCACCGAATAGTTCGCCTATCACGCATAAGCGTGGTGGTTTTCGCCTACATCCGCTGTATGAAAAGGCGCACGGCTGGCCCCAATGGCTTGGCTAGGGTGAAAGAATCACCCACCGAGCAAGGAGACATCTCCGGGAGGGCCCCATGCGCCTCGCACCCCCACTCTGCCACGGCACCCGCCGCCATGGCGGCCTGACGCTGATCGAGCTAATCGTCGCCATCGCCGTCGTCGCCATCCTCTTTACCTGGGCGATACCCAGCTTCCAGCGGTTCAGTGCGCGCAACGAGGTGGCGGCGGAGGTGATGCGGATCCGGACGGCGCTGCAGCTGGCCAAGAACACCGCGGTGACGCGCCGCCGAGTGATCGCGGTCTGCCCCATCGCCTCGATGAGTGCTACCAAGTGCGAGAAGTACGACTGGTCACTGCCCATCGCCATCATCGATGGCCACGCCACGGCGGGAGACCTTACCGGTGTCGAGATCCTGAAGGTGCTGGAGCCAACTGGCGGCCCCAGCGTGACCTTCAATCGCGATTACCCGGTGAGGTTCCAGTCGACGGGATGGAGCCGGGGGCATAATGGAACCTTTCTTATATGCCATGCACATGCCACCGGAGCGAACGTGGTGATCAGCAACTCCGGCAGAGCAACAGCAGGCCATAAAGACTGTTAAAAACGCCTTCTACTTAATTGGAAAAACTACTGCACCAGGCGCTCACGCCATCCATCCAGCACATAAGAATAAAGTTCTGAATTGTTCCCAACGATCCAATTCTCCATGGCCTCTTCAGAAAGCAAGCTCAAGGCCACATTAATTGCTTCCGAAGCATGAATTGTGTCGTGATTCCCGGAGCCATTATTTTCCGCATTAATTATCTGACACTGGAAAGCGTCTTGCTCGTGATTATAAAAATAAGGAAATGCGATGCTGGCACCATAGAAGTTATCACCGCCCCCGCCGCCGATAGAGTAGTCACCCAGAGTAATTATGATTCCCTTAAACGAAGGATTACCAGGAAATCTTGCATGCCCATCGACGATCAGGATCCCCCCTTTACCACTATAGGCCCCATCATCGCCATCGCTAGTCAAGGCGTGCGGGGGAAGAGAAGCAGAACACCCTAGGCAGTTCCTTTTGACACCTATGATGTCGCTTGAGGATCCATTGCCATTATCATCAGTATTGCCATCACCATCCAAGTCAATCTCGGAGTCTTGAAAGGCAATATTAGTGACCGTATCGTCAAGATAGAAATGCGCCGCTTGACACGATGCAGTCGCGCACTCGCTGATGAAGACGCCATCAGGACTACTGCCATCAGCAAAAAAGAGAGTCTGCGATGTTGGAAAATATTCAGAATATAGCTTCACCGGCGTAGTGTCTGCCGCGCCAGTAACATTGAAATCGGAAAGGAAGGTGCTGGCCGTACTAGAGGGTGGGTAAGGATACTTGGCAAACACATAATCTGTATTTCCAGTCGCAACAATAGCACCCTCATCAAAAACAAAGCCAACTGCGGAATTAAATGTTACCTCATTTACGTCATCATCGCCAGCGCCACCGTCAAACAAAATTCCGCCGAGCAGCACCGTCTTATTCACTACAGAATCATCAACCCCATCGGCATCCGAGTCATAATCGTATGGTACCTGCGAACTCGGATTGCTATCGAAGGCAGCAGGAACGATAACGTCGTTCCCACTAGAACCCTCCTCTGCCACCACAGCAAGCATGCGATGCAAGTCGTTGGTGATCACATTGATACCGATTTCGACATCACCTACACCATCATCATCGTCGAACTCAAAGTCATGCACCTGATCGAAGACTAGGTTCTGATCGGCAAAGGTCGTGAAATTCACACTAGGATCTCGCATAACGGAAGCGATAAACTTGTGGAAAGCGTCAGGACGCTCGAAAATCTTAGCACCTGCGTAGGCAGAGACACCGCCCCTATAACTGCACATGGGATTATTGATTGGCTTTCCATTAGCTTTCAAACAGCGTCCATAATCAATCTCAACGTCATCGCCATCAACATAAAAATTATCTGAAATATCAGCACCTTCTATGGAGACAACGGACTCACGCGCATGATACCTTCCGCCAAGGGCATCATCGACAAAGATTACATCATCATGGTCTACATAAGTTCCGCTAGCATCCAGTGATATTGAGCCGTTACCAGCAGATACCAACACCCCTTCAACGACTTCATTAGCTTCTTCCAGTGATATTGTTGAAATGGCTGGCTGGTATGTCTGTTGATGATCACCGTCCACCTCGATCACCTCCTCCCCATCAATACCTGAAGCTTGCGAAGTCGCGCGGTAGGAGGCGGTACAGACTGGATTGAAAGCAGCGAGTTCACCCAACCCTTCGAGCTTAAGGGAGAAATCCACATAGCGCTTTGCCACTACAAGCGCCTCAATCTCGGCTTCATTCAACCCGCTAATATCTTCACCAGCAGGCAACACAATACCTTCCGATTCGAGAAAAGTTGAATAGACTTGATTACCCTTAACCGAAACCTTGTAATAAACACCCTCTTCTACCTGATTCAGCCCAGCATTGACGCAGGGTGAGCTCACCGCAGTGCCACAAAATATCTCATCCTCCAGAGTCGTTGAACTCGGGTCTGCAAATGTCTTACTCTGGATAATATCGACAACCCTGGCGGCACCATACTCGGCAGCACGCGCGGCGCGCTCTGCCGCACGCTGGTTGCCGGCCATCGTTTCCTCAAGCCTAGACGACTGCATCGACGATACGGATAACACCAGCGCCATCACAATCAACACCAGCGACACTATTAGCGCTGCCCCGGTTTCCCGCTTCTTCACGGTGCCATGACGCATGAAAGCCTCCCGAAGATACAGAATAAACTTCTCTTTTCACTCAAGGCGAAGCGCCACTGGCAAATGCCGGCACCAGCTCGAGCCGCTCCATCAACTTTCGTCGAGAAAAGGTATTAAACACAAATGTCCTTCTCTCTTCATCCGCACCCGGCCAAGCGTCCTGGGCCAGTGTTATCTGGGTCGCCAACTGGAAGAGGGTGCCAGGAGGGTCTGATGCCAAGTGGCTATAGTCTGCCACCCCATCAAGGAAAGTAACCTTGCCAACCTCCTGTAGGGGCTCGTTCCCTGAGGCCGTGAATAACGAGCTAAGGTCTCGGCTACCATCCGAATTGAACCCTATTCCTAATGAACTACTTTCCTCAGCTGTGCACCAGTAACGTAATCGTAACGTGCACCTCCCCCCTGAGGCTTCGGCACTGTATCGAACCATCTGCAAATACGGATCCGAAGAGCAATAGGGGTGGTCAACATAAGAAGGATCGTATCGCAAATCGACAAACGTATTACCGCAAGTAATATCGGTCTTGCTTTCGATGTAGACCTTGGGCGACGTTCTCACATCACGAGAGATGGTATCCGCGACAAAACGCAGAGCTTCCTGCCTTTCCGCCAAGGACTCCATCCTGTTAAAGGTCGACTTAGT
The DNA here is from genome assembly GCF_900104135.1 of Halomonas shengliensis. Taxonomy (GTDB): domain Bacteria; phylum Pseudomonadota; class Gammaproteobacteria; order Pseudomonadales; family Halomonadaceae; genus Halomonas; species Halomonas shengliensis. The sequence goes on from NZ_FNIV01000013.1 coordinate 20,341, forward strand.
GGTAACAAAAAGCTGAATGGCCCCTGCCGTGACCAGAAGCCCCAGCACCAAGGCAATCATCAGTTCGACGAGCGAAAACCCCTTCTGGCATTTCATTTCATCACCGACTTCATATGGAAACTTTCCATCTATTTCTGCTGAGGAACGCCGAACCGATATACCAGTGATGCCACCTCTTCCCCACCAAATCTCTCATCGACCCACTCAAGCTCTATGCGATAAAGGCACTGGCTTGCTGACTCAAGAGTGATGGGTGTTGCCGAAAGACTCCAAGGCAGCTTCCAGACTGCCGGGCCTCCATCAGGCGCCCACTCATCCTTCCATTGGCCATAGATGACATCCAAGTCGCTTAAATCTGTACCCCCCAACACCCCACTGCTGCTGTAGCGGTCAATATCATCCGGACAAGAGATCTTGCGGATCGTGGCATCACTTTCACCGAAGTAGTCAGGTGACGCCAGAAGAAAGCCCCAAGTCCGCTCAGCCAGATCCTGAGCAGCCAACGTGGCTATCGAGCGCTGATACGAAACATCCGCGCTCTTTAAGGCATTCATCTGTAAGGCCGCAAGCCCCAACAGCCCCAGCGCCAGAACCACGATGGCGATCAGCACCTCAAGCAGCGTAAAGCCGCGTTGGGAAGACTTAGACTTTGGACTCTTGACTCTCATCATAGGCCAACCATCAATTTATACTTCCTGAGGAACTGATCTCGATTGTCTTGGAATCTTCTCCAGCGATTGCAACCTCCAGTTGGCAAGGAATCTCACCACCGCAAGAAGAACGCCTTCCAAGAGAGTTGAAGACCACAGAAGAGGGGCCGCTAATACTAACACGAGCATCCCGACCTTCACTTACCCTCAACGTCCCAACAGCATCACTGGCATCAACACTAATCTTCCACGGCCCGGATGAATCTACAACTGCAGAAACATCTACTCTTCTTTTCACTGCTTCACTACGAGCATAATTCAATGTAGCCAGAATCTCGTTGTAGTCAGCGACCAAGCGGTTAGTTTTCACCATGTTTTGAAATCCCGGCACAGCAATCGTCGCCAGCACCACAGCAACAGCAACGGTGATCAAAAGCTCGATCAGCGTAAAGCCAGTGGCATTTTTATTTCCAACATTCATCGACTGTTCCATCCGGCCCCTTCTTGCCAGTATGATCGAGAGTAAAACTTTGGCATGGCGAATCGTTATTCTGAGGTGAACCATCTGGCGCCGCAGTAATCGTATAGCTCGGAGCAGAGGCCGCTACGGTAATCTTGTAATAACCCTCTGAAGAGCCGATTTCTTCAGACATACTGGGTGATAAGCTATCCTTGCCCTCATCTTTTATACAAGTTTTGTACGTTGGGCTAACTCCAGAGGCAGCGACGCTGCGGATTCGATAGTCATTGGTCACCGTGTAGCACCTCTCCAACTGGCCAGCCGTGGTCATGATGCTGGAGATGGCATCGGTCCTTCTAGCCTCCTGCACGTAGCGGGTGTAGCTGGGATAGGCGATGGAAGCCAGAATCGCGACGATGGCTACCGCAATCATCAGTTCGATGAGGGTGAAGCCGGCGCTGTGCCGGGTGCTGCCTGTGGGGCTCTGGGGCCTGCGTCGGGTGTTCGGTGGGGTCACGCCGCGCGTCTCCCTGCTTCTGTTACATTCGGTTTCAGTATGTATCAAGGGTAGCCGTTCCGATAGAGTGGCGAGGCAAAATGCCGCCGCCGCGCGAGGGGGAGTGCCTACAGTCTAGCCGCTGATGGGCGTCGACACACAGCATGTGGGACAGCCACAGGGCAGGATGGCTCTGAAAAATGTGCCGGTTGTGTCTTTCACCTACACATTAAGTATATAAGAATAACTATTAATCACTTTTCATTATAACCAACCTCCGGTAGAAAGGGCCCCACTAAAACCCCCTCCCCGACAGGCACACCATGAACCGGAAGCACACCCTCCTGCTGCTGGCGGTGCTGGCCCCCGCCCAGGCGCTGGCCACCAACGGCTACTTCTCCCACGGCTACGGCACCATCAACCAAGGCATGGCGGGCGCCGGCACCGCCCTGGCCCAGGACAGCATCGCCGCGGCCACCAACCCTGCGGGCATGGCCTTCGTTGGTAACCGCGCGGATATCGGTGCGGAGCTGTTCTCGCCCCGTCGGGAGTACTCGGTGGAAGGTCCTGGCTTTCCGATGCCCGGCAACCGCGAGAGCTAGAACGAGGCCTTCGTGATCCCCAGCGCCGGCTACAACCGCCAGCTTACCGAGCGCCAGACCCTGGGCGTCTCGGTGTTCGCCAACGGCGGCATGAACACCGAGTATAGTGGCCGCGACGGCGGCACCTTCGGGGCCGGCGAGGCCGGGGTGAACCTGGAGCAGCTGTTTATCGCGCCCACCTGGACATGGAAGCTCAACGAGGACCATGCCTTCGGCATCTCGCCGGTAATCGCCTACCAGCGCTTCTCAGCCACGGGCCTGGATAGCTTCGCCGGCTTCTCGTCCGATCCGAGCGCGCTCTCCAACAACGGCACCGACGATGCCTGGGGCTACGGCTTCCAGCTCGGTTGGCAGGGTCAGCTGACCGACGACCTGCGCGGCGGCCTGAGCTGGCGTAAGGTGCTGAAGATGGAGGAGTTCGACGACTACCGCGGCCTCTTCGCCGAGCAGGGCGACTTCGATATCCCGCAGATGTTCCACGCCGGCCTGGCCTGGTCCGGCATCGAGGATCACTGGCTGCTGCTGGACGTGCAGCATATCCGCTACAGCGAGATCAATAGCGTGGGCAACGCCTTCGCCTCCCCCGGATTTCTGGGCGACGACGACGGCGCCGGCTTCGGCTGGGACGACATGACGGTGGTCAAGCTGGGCTGGCAGTGGCAGCAGGATGCCGACCAGACCTGGCGTGCCGGGGTGAGCTATGGCGAGCAGCCGATTCCCGACAGCGAGGTGCTGTTCAACATCCTCGCCCCCGGGGTGCAGCAGTGGCACGTCACCGGTGGGTTAACTCGCCAGATCGGCGATGGCCTGGAGCTCTCCGGCATGGCCTTCTACTCGCCGGAGGAGACGGTGCGCGGCGAGAACCCACTGGGGGATGGCCAGCAGATCGAACTGAGCATGCGCCAGATGGGCGCGGCGGTAAGCCTGGGGTGGCGGTTCTGAGTCAGCCGGCTTGGTCAGGGGCGCCTGGCGGCGCCAGTCGCGATGCGGAGCATCCCTCCTACCGGGTACTTGACCCGGGCGCTTGACGGCACCTTGCCGCTACGCGGCATTCACCCGGCAAAGCCGGCCTCCCACAAGAATCGTTTCGCCCGGGGAAACCGGGCTGCCACATGGGGTGTTCCTGTCGCGATGCGAATATGCGATTAGAGCCCTCACTCTCACACAGGAACGCCGCCGTCATGCAGATGACGGCGGCGTTCGCTTTCCTGCCCTTCCTGCCGGCTCTCTTGCGGCTATTGGCTACTCGCTGACGATGACCCGCTCGCGCAGTTCGCGGGGCATGGAGAAGGTGATGGTCTCCTCGCGGCCGGCGAGTTCCTCGGGGGCGCTGGCGCCGAGGCTCTTCAGCCGATCGATCACGCCCTGCACCAGCACCTCGGGGGCGCTGGCACCGGCGGTGACACCGATGGCGTTCACGCCCTCGAGCCAGGCGGGCTCGATCTGCTCGGCGCTGTCGATCAGGTAGGCCGGGGTGCCGACCCGCTCGGAGAGCTCGCGCAGGCGGTTGGAGTTGGAGCTGTTGGGGCTGCCCACCACCAATACCAGGTCCGCGCCTTCGGCCAGCTCGCGCACGGCGTCCTGGCGGTTCTGGGTGGCGTAGCAGATGTCGTCCTTGCGCGGCCCCTGGATCTCCGGGAACTTGGCGCGCAGGGCATCGATCACCCGGGCGGTGTCGTCCATGGAGAGGGTGGTCTGGGTGACGAAGGCCAGCCGGCTCGGGTCCTTGACCTCGAGCTTGGCGACATCCTCCTCGTCCTCCACCAGGTAGATAGCGCCGCCGTGGGAGGTGTCGTAGCGCCCCATGGTGCCCTCCACCTCGGGGTGCCCCTCGTGGCCGATCAGGATGCACTCCTGGCCACGTTTGGCGTAGCGCAGCACCTCCATATGCACCTTGGTGACCAGCGGGCAGGTGGCGTCGAATACCTTGAGGCCGCGGCGCTCCGCCTCCTGCTGAACGGCGCGGGAGACGCCATGGGCGGAGAAGATCACGATGACGTCGTCGGGGACCTCCTGGAGCTCCTCGACGAAGATGGCGCCGCGCTCGCGCAGGCTGTCCACCACGAAGCGGTTATGGACCACCTCGTGGCGCACGTAGATCGGCGGGCCGAACACGTCCAGGGCGCCGTTGACGATCTCGATGGCGCGGTCGACGCCGGCGCAGAAGCCGCGGGGATTGGCCAGTTTGATCTGCATGGGTATCTGCCTTGATGCGTCAGGGGGCATCTGCCTGTTGGTTTCGGTGGCCTTCGGGGTGTGAGCCTGAGGGTTGGCCTCGGTGCCATCGCCGGGCGCCTGCGGCGCCAGTCGCGAGGCGAAGCCTCCCTCCTACTGCGATTGGCGCCTCAATGGGTCGTGGCGGGCTTCACATCCAGCACTTCCACCTCGAAGGTGAGGGTACGCCCCGCCAGCGGATGGTTGAAGTCCACGTCGACCATCTCGCCCTCGATGGCGCTGATCACGCCGGGCAGCTCGCCGCCGCCGGGGTCGGCGAAGGACATCACGGTGCCGAGTTCCAGCGGCTCCTCGCCGAAGTCGTCGCGCTTGAGGCGCTGGATGTTCTGCGGATTGTGCTGGCCGAAGGCGTGCTCCGGGGTGATCTCGAAGGTGGCGCTCTCGCCGGCGCTCATGCCCTTCATGGGGTGCTCGAAGCCGGGGGGCAGGTTGCCGTCGCCCACCTGGAAGGTGGCCGGGGCCTTGTCGCGGGTGGAGTCCACCACGGTGCCGTCTTCCAGCTTGAGGGTGAAGTGCAGGGTGACTTCCATGCCCTCGTCGATGCGGTACTGCTCGCTGTTCTGGTCGGTCATGGGGTATTGGGCTCGGTAAAAAGGATTAGGTTCGTGGCGAGGCTTGGGCAACACCGCCGGGGCGCCTTCGGCGCCATTCGGCGAAACGTCGCACCGCCGGCGGAGCCGGCCTCCTACCAATCAGTGGTCAGCTACGCTTCCGCGCGCGGCGCTTCTCGCCGACCACGGATTCCCAGATCAGGCCGATGGCGCCGACGGTGATGCCGATGTCCGCCACGTTGAACGCCGGGTAGTACCAGCCCGCCGCGTGGAAGGAGAGGAAGTCCACCACGTAGCCGTGCACCAGGCGGTCGTAGAGGTTGCCCAGGGCGCCGCCGATGATCAGCGCCAGCGAGGCCGCCAGCAGCGTCTCGTCCGCCCTGAGGCGGCGCATCCAGATCGTCAGGCCGATGCTCGCCCCCACCGCGATGGCGGCGAAGAACCAGCGCTGCCAGCCGGGATGGTCGGCCAGGAAGCTGAAGGCCGCGCCGGTGTTGTGCAGCAGCGTCAGGTCGAAGAAGGGCAGCACCTCCACCGGCCGGGCGTAGTCGAGCCAGGCACTGGCGGCGGTCTTGGTGGCGAGGTCCAGCACGATCACCGCCAGCGCCAGCCACAGCCAGCGCAGCGGCTGGCGCATGGGAGCCCGCTCGGGGGCGCCCTGCTCACCTTGCGTGTCGCCCGTGGCCATGGCCTCACCCTTACGCATAGCGGCGCGTTTCGCCGGGACCATCCGGCAGGTTGCTGATGCAGCGGTTGCAGAGGTCCGGGTGCTCGGGGTGGGTGCCCACCTCCTCGCGGTGGTGCCAGCAGCGCTCGCACTTGTTGTTGGGGCTCTCGACCACCGCCACCTTGAGGCCATCAAGCTCGGTGGCCTCGGCGCCCTCTCCTTCACCCTCGGCCTCGGCCAGCGGCCTGAGGGTCACCTCGCTGGTCAGCATCACGAAGCGCAGCTCCTCGCCCAGCTTGGCCAGGGTGGCGTGCAGCGCGTCGTCCACGTAGAGGGTGACCTCGGCGGCCAGGCTGCCCTTGATCACCTTGGCGTTGCGGGCATCCTCCAGGCACTTGTTGACCGCCTGCTTGACGGTGAGCACCCGCTCCCAGAAGTCGCGGCCCATCTCGGCGTCGTCGGCGAGCGTGGCAAGGCCGGTGTAGTACTCCTCGAGCAGCACGCTGTCGCCGCGCGCGCCGGGGATATGCTCGTAGATCTCCTCGGCGGTGAACGAGAGGATCGGTGCCACCCAGCGCGAGAGCGCCTCCACCACGTGGTAAAGGGCGGTCTGGGCGCTGCGCCGCGCCACCGAGTCGGCCTGGGTGGTGTACTGGCGATCCTTGATCACGTCCAGGTAGAAGCCGCCCAACTCCCGGGCGCAGAAGCCGTGCACCTGCTGGTAGACGTCGAGGAAGCGGTACTCCTCATAGGCCTTCTGGATGCGCGCCTGCAGCTGGGCGGCGCGGTCCACCACCCACTGGTCCAGGGCCAGCATCTCGCCGAAGGGCAGCGCGTCGCGCGCCGGGTCGAAGCCGTTGAGGTTGGCCAGCAGGAAACGCGCGGTGTTGCGGATACGCCGGTAGACATCGGCGGTGCGCTTGAGGATCTCGTCGGAGACCGCCATCTCGCCGGAGTAGTCGGTGGAGGCGGTCCACAGGCGCAGGATGTCGGCGCCGAGCTTGTCCATCACCTCCTGGGGCGCCACCACGTTGCCCACCGACTTGGACATCTTGCGGCCCTGGGCGTCCACGGTGAAGCCGTGGGTGAGCAGGCCGCGGTACGGCGGGTGGCCGTCCATGGCGCAGCCGGTGAGCAGCGAGGAGTGGAACCAGCCGCGGTGCTGGTCGGAGCCCTCCAGGTACAGATCCGCCCGCGGGCCGCTCTCGTGGCCATGGGGGTGTGAGCCGCGCAGCACGTGACGATGAGTGGTGCCGGAGTCGAACCACACGTCCAGGGTGTCGGTCACCTTCTCGTAGTCGGCGGCCTCCTCGCCCAGCAGCTCCGCGGGGTCGAGGCGGAACCAGGCGTCGATGCCCTCGGCCTCAACGCGCTTGGCGGCCTCCTCCATCAGTGCCACGGTGCGCGGGTGCAGCTCGCCGGTGGACTTGTGCAGGAAGAAGGGGATCGGCACGCCCCAGTTGCGCTGGCGCGAGATGCACCAGTCCGGGCGGTTGGCGATCATGCTGTGCAGGCGCGCCTGGCCCCAGGCCGGGGTGAAGGTGGTGGCCTCGATGCCCTCAAGCGCCCGCTCGCGCAGGGTCCTGCCGTCCTTCCCTTGCACGTCCATGCCCACGAACCACTGGGCGGTGGCGCGATAGATCACCGGGGTCTTGTGGCGCCAGCAGTGCATGTAGCTGTGGGTGATCGGGGTATGGGCCATCAGCGCGCCCACCTCGTCGAGCTTGGCGACGATCTGCGGATTGGCCTTCCAGATCATCTGGCCGCCGAAGAACGGCAGGTCGTCGGCGTAGACGCCATCGCCCTGCACCGGGTTGAGCATCTCGTCGAAGCTCATGCCGTGCTCGCGGCAGGTGACGAAGTCATCCACGCCGTAGGAGGGGGCGGAGTGGACGATGCCGGTGCTGCCCACCTCGCTCTCCACGTAGTCGGCGAGATACACCGGCGAGAAGCGCTCATAGAAGGGGTGACGGAAGCGGATGCCGTCGAAGGCCTCGCCCCGGGCGGTGGCGATCACCTCGCCCTCAAGGCCGTAGCGCGCAAGGCACGATTCCACCAGCTCCTCGGCCAGCACCAGCAGGCGGCTGCCGGTGTCCACCAGGGCATAGGTGAACTCGGGGTGCATGTTGAGCGCCTGGTTGGCGGGGATGGTCCAGGGAGTGGTGGTCCAGATGACGATGGCGGCGGGCTTGGGCAGCTCGCCCAGACTGAAGGCGCCGGCCAGGCGGTCGGCATCCTCCACCGCGAAGGCGACGTCGATGGCGTCGGAGCGCTTGTCCTGGTACTCCACCTCGGCCTCGGCCAGCGCCGAGCCGCAGTCGAAGCACCAGTTGACGGGCTTCAGGCCCTTGAAGACGTAGCCCGCCTCGACCATCTCGGCCAGGGCGCGGATCTCGCCGGCCTCGTTGGCGAAGTCCATGGAGCGGTAGGGGTTGTCCCAGTCGCCCACCACGCCCAGGCGCACGAAGTCCTTGAGCTGGCCCTGGATCTGCTCGGCGGCATACTCGCGGCACAGCTCGCGGGCGCGCTCGGGCGCCAGTCGCTTGCCATGGGTGGTCTCCACCTTGTGCTCGATGGGCAGGCCGTGGCAGTCCCAGCCGGGCACGTAGGGGGCATCGAAGCCGGCCAGGTTCTTCGACTTGACGATGATGTCCTTGAGGATCTTGTTGACGGCGTGACCGATATGGATGCTGCCATTGGCGTAGGGAGGGCCATCGTGCAGCACGAACAGCTCCCGGCCGCGGCGCGCCTCGCGCAGGCGGTGGTAGAGGTCCAGTTGCTGCCACTGCGCCAGCCGCTCGGGCTCGCGCTTGGGCAACATGCCGCGCATCGGGAAGTCGGTTTCTGGCAGGTTCAGAGTGGGCTTGTAGTCGCTCATATCCTGGGGGTCAGCCGTCGTCATGGTCGGCGGGCGCGCCCGCCGAGGAATCGAGTGTCACGGCCTCGCGCGCCAGCGGCGCCGATGCCAGAGGAAGGGAAGCGTCATTACCGAAGCCTTCGGGGTGCGGTAAAGGATGCTGCGAGAAGTAGCTCCGGGCGCGCTCGAGGTCGAGGCCGATCTGGTGCTTCAGGGCCGCGAAGTCGTCGAACTTCACCTCGCCGCGCAGCTTGGCGCAGGGCAACACCGCCAGGCGCTCGCCGTAGAGGTCGCCGTCGAAGTCGAACAGGTGCACCTCCAGCACCGGCCGGGTGCTGCCCACCGTGGGGCGCCAGCCGATATTGGCCACGCCGGGCAGGCGGCGCCCGTCGGGCAGCTCGCTGATCACCGCATAGACCCCCTGCAGGGCCAGGGAGCGCACCGGCTGGGGCAGGTTGGCGGTGGGCACGCCGATGGTGCGGCCGAGCTTCTGGTCCGCCACCACCCGGCCACCCAGGCGATAGGGGCGACCCATCAGCCGGGCGGCGGCCTCGAAGTTGCCGCTGGCCAGCAGGGTGCGGACGCGGGTGCTGGAGACGCGCTCGTCGTCGACGGTAAAGGTACGGGTGTGTTCCACGCCGAAGCCATGGGCCTCGCCCACCGCGGTGAGCAGGTGGAAGTCGCCCCGCCGGTCGCAGCCGAAGCGGAAGTCGTCGCCCACCACCAGGTGGCGCACGCCCAGCCCCTCGATCAGCACGCGGCGGATGAAGGCCTCGGCGGTCAGGCTGCGCAGGGCGTCGTTGAAGGGCAGGCAGAGCACCCGCTCGACCCCCGCCTCGCCCAGTAAGCGCACCTTGTCGCGCAGGCGGGTGAGCCGCGGCGGGGCCTGCTCGCCGGCGAAGAACTCCCGGGGCTGGGGCTCGAACACCACCACCGTCACCGGCAGGCCGAGACGCGCCGCCTGCTCGCGACACTGCTCGAGGATCGCCTGATGGCCCAGGTGCACGCCATCGAAGTTGCCGATGGTGGCCACGCAGCCGCGGTGCTCGTCGCGCAGGTTGTGCAGTCCTCGGATCACTTGCATGGCGTGGTAGAGCCCCGCTCGGCGTCGGTTGGGTGGTCAAATCGTCGATTATACCGGACAGCCGGCCCCTTGACAGCCGGGCCGGGCGACGGCAAGGCCATGTTGCTCGTCGAGGAGGCGCTGTAAATCCCTCCCTGGAAGCTACCGACGCCATCCCTGGCGTAGGACCTCCTCTTCAGCCTGTCCCCAGCGCCCCTCGCCACGTGGCAGCCACGGAGGTACTTAACTCTTCATCCGGAAGTGGCGCAGGCGCACCCCGGTGGCGGCCAGCCAGGCGAAGTAGAGCGCCGCACCGCCGACCACCAGGGCGGCCAGCCAGGCGACACGCTGCCAGATCCCCCAGCCGAGCCACGCCTGCCACTCCGGCGCGGCCCAGGCGAGCGCCAGCCCCATCACCGCGCAGCCGCCCAGCAGCTGTACCGCGTAGCGCCCCCAGCCGGGCTGGAACACCAGCACGCCCTGCTTCCTGAGCAGCCAGCCCAGCAGGCCGGCGTTAAGGAAGGCCGAGAGCGCGGTGGCCAGCGCTAGGCCGGCGTGGGCCAGCGGCCAGATCAGCAGCAGGTTGAACACCATGTTGGCGACCATGGCGACGATGCCCACCTTCACCGGTGTCTTGGTGTCCTGGCGGGCGAAGAAGCCCGGCGCCAGCACCTTGATCAGCATGAAGGCCACCAGGCCCAGCGAGTAGGCGCGCAGGCTCATCGCCGCCATGGCGATGTCGCGCTCGGTCATCGCGCCGTAGTGGAACAACGCGATCAGCAGCGGCTCGGCGAGCAGCGCCAGGGCCAGGGCCGCCGGCAGCCCCAGCAGCAGCACGGCGCGGATCGCCCAGTCGAGCATGGCGCTGAAGTGCTCGCCGGACTGCTCTGCATGGCGGCGGGAGAGCGCCGGCAGGATCACGGTGCCGATGGCGATGCCGAACACCCCCAGCGGCAGCTCCACCAGGCGGTCGGAGTAGTAGAGCCAGGAGACGCTGCCCGCCGCAAGCAGCGAGGCGAGCACGGTGTCCAGCAGCAGGTTGATCTGGGAGACAGAGACACCGAACAGCGCCGGGGCCATCAGCGCCATGATCCGCCTGACGCCGGGGTGGGCGAAGCTGGGCCAGGGCCGCGGCATCAGCCCCAGTCGCACCAGGAAGGGCACCTGGAAGGCGAGCTGGGCCATGCCGGCGATCAGCACGCCCCAGGCCAGCGCCATGGCCGGCTGCTCGAACAGCGGTGTCAGCAGCAGCGCCGCGCCGATCAGCGAGAGGTTGAGCAGCACCGGGGTGAAGGCCGGCACCGCGAAGCGGTTCCAGGTGTTGAGCACGCTACCGGCGAACGCCGTCAGCGAGATCAGCAGCAGGTAGGGGAAGGTGAGGCGCAGCATGTCGGCGGTGAGCGCCAGCTTGGCCGGGTCGCGGCCGAAGCCGGGGGCGAAGACCCACACCAGCCAGGGGGCGGCGAACATGGCCAGCGCCGTAAGCAGGAAGAGCACCGCGGCGAGGCTGCCGGCGACGGCGTCCAGCAGCTCGCGCACCTCGCGCCGGCTGCCGCGGGTGGCGGCCTCCGAGAGCACCGGCACGAAGGCCTGGTTGAAGGCGCCCTCGGCGAACAGCCGGCGCATGAAGTTGGGGATCTTAAAGGCGACGAAGAAGGCGTCCGCCCCCTGCCCCGCGCCGAATAGCGCGGCGATCACCACGTCGCGGGCCAACCCCATCACCCGCGAGAGCATGGTCATCACGCTGACCACCAGGCCCGAGCGCATCAGCCCACCGGCCTTGGGGGCCACCACCTTGTCGCTCTCCTCCACCGGCACCGGCGGCTGCTCGCGTTCCGTCACGTCTCTGTCCTCACCCTGCCCCGGGCCTGAACGCGCCGGGAAAACGGCCACAAAAAAACCGGCCGCAGCCGGTTTCTTCACGAGGCGCGCCACCCGGGCGGCGCCTCGATGGCATCGGACCGGCTTCAGGCAGCCAGGGCCTTGATGCGCTTGTTCAGGCGGCTCTTCATGCGCGCGGCCTTCTTCTTGGAGAGCACGTCCTTGTCGGCGATACGGTCGATGACCGGCTGCGCCTGCTGTAAGGCTGCCATGGCGGTGGCGTGATCGCCGCCGTTGATGGCCTTGATGACGCGCTTCACGTAGGTGCGGACCATGCTGCGCTGGCTGGCCTTCAGGACACGACGACCTTCGGCCTGACGGGCGCGCTTGCGAGCTTGCTTGCTGTTTGCCACTTGCTGTCTCCTTGGAGATTCTTCGCCGCCCGTGTGGTGACGGCTTGGATAACGTATTGATCCGGCAGGAAGGTCGGAGCCTTTCCGCCGGCCTGGCCATCTGGCCGACCGCCGAAAATCGGCGATCGTTCACGGGCCGTGTCTGAGAGGATGGCGCATCCTACCACAGCCCGCATCGCCCTTGCTATAGCGCCAGGTCTAGAGCACCACCAGGTTGTCGCGGTGGATCAGCTCCGGCGCCTCCATGAAGCCGAGGATGCCCGCGATCTGGTGGCTGGGTCGGCCGAGGATGCGCAGGGCGTCATCCACCCCGTAGTTGACCAGCCCCTTGGCCACCCGCTCGCCGGCCTCGTCGACGCACAGCACCATGTCGCCGCGCACGAAGTTGCCGGCGGCGGCCTTGACCCCCACCGGCAGCAGGCTGGAGCCCCGGCTGCGCAGCACCTTCACCGCCCCGGCATCCAGGGTCAGGGTGCCGCGCACCTGCAGCTGGCCGGCCAGCCAGCGCTTGCGCGCCGCCATGGGTTCGCGCTCGGGGAACAGCAGGGTACCCAGCCGCTCGCCCTCGATCAGCCGGGTCAGCACCTCGGCCTGGCGCCCGCCGGCGATGGCGGTCACCGCGCCGGAGCGTGCCGCCAGGCGCGCGGCGCGCACCTTGGTGGCCATGCCGCCGCGTCCCAGCGCCCCGCCACCACCGGCCACCGCCGCCAGCGCCGGGTCGTCGGCGCGCCCCTCGCGGATAAGCCGCGCCTCGGGGTGGTGGCGGGGGTCGGCGTCGAAGAGCCCGTCCTGGTCGGTGAGGATCACCAGGGCGTCGGCCTCCAGCAGGTTGGCCACCAGGGCGCCCAGGGTGTCGTTGTCGCCGAAGCGGATCTCGTCGGTGACCACGGTGTCGTTCTCGTTGACCACCGGCACCACCCGCAGGTCCACCAGGGTGCGCAGCGCCGAGCGCGCGTTGAGGTAACGCTTGCGGTTGGAGAGGTCGTCATGGGTGAGCAGCACCTGGGCGGTGAGCAGGCCGTGGCGGGCGAAGTGCCCCTCGTAGCACTCGGTGAGGCCGTTCTGGCCCACCGCGGCGGCGGCCTGCAGCTGGTGCACCGCCGAGGGGCGCACCTGCCAGCCGAGCCGCACCATGCCGGCGGCCACCGCCCCGGAGGAGACCAGCACCACCTCGATGCCGCGGCGATGCAGCGCGGCGATCTGGTCCACCCAGCCGCCGATCGCCGCCTCGTCGAGGCCACGGCCGTCGTTGGTCAGCAGCGCACTGCCGATCTTCACCACCACCCGGCGGGCGCCGACCAGCGCCTCGCGACTCATCACCTGCCCGTTGCGTTCCATTCGCTCTCGTTCCTCAGGGCGCGTATTCGACCTCGACGTCGTAGTCGTCGTCATCGAAATCGTCATCATCCTCGTCGGCCGGCTTGCGCTTGCGACCAAGCCGCGCCTCGGTGCGGGCCACCGCCTCGTCCTCCATGCGTGCGCGCATCTCGCGGGCACGCTCGGCGGCCTCCTCGTCCTCGTTCTCCAGACGGCGCTGCTCGGTCAGCCAGCGGTGGGCGGCCTGCACCAGGGCGTCGGTGCCGTCGCCGGAGATCGCCGAGATGCGGAACACCGGGCCTTGCCAGCCCAGGCGGCGCACGATCTCGTCGGCCTTCGCCTGGCGCTCGTCTTCCGGGAGCAGGTCGAGCTTGTTGAGCACCAGCCAGCGCGGCAGCTCGGCCAGGGTCGGCGAGAACTCGCCCAGCTCGTGGGCGATCGCCTCGGCGGCCGCCACCGGGTCGGACTCGTCGAAGGGCGCCACGTCCACCACGTGGAACAGCAGCCGGGTGCGGGTCAGGTGCTTGAGGAAGCGCAGCCCCAGGCCGGCCCCCTCGGAGGCCCCCTCGATCAGCCCCGGCACGTCGGCCATCACGAAGTGCTCGTGCATGCCCAGCTTCACCACCCCCAGGTTGGGCACCAGGGTGGTGAAGGGGTAGTTGGCGACCTTGGGCTTGGCCGCGGAGACGGCGCGGATCAGCGTCGACTTGCCGGCGTTGGGCAGGCCCAGCAGGCCGACGTCGGCCATCACCTTCATCTCCAGGCGCAGGTTGCGGCGCTCGCCCTCGGTACCGGGCGTGGTGCGCCGCGGCGCGCGGTTGGTGGAGGACTTGAAGTGGATGTTGCCGAGCCCGCGGCGCCCACCCTGGGCCACCAGCACCACCTGGCCGATCTCGGTGACGTCGGCGATCACCTCCAGGGTGTCCTCGTCGATCACCGTGGTGCCCACCGGCACCTTGACGTGGAGGTCCTCGCCGGCCCTGCCGCTCATCTGGCGGCCCATGCCGGGCTGGCCGTTCTGGGCCTTGTAGAAGCGCTGGTACTTGAAGTCGATCAGGGTGTTGAGGGCGTCGTCACCGATCAGGTAGACGCTGCCGCCATGCCCGCCGTCGCCGCCATCGGGGCCACCCTTGGGCACGTACTTCTCGCGGCGGAAGCTGAGGCAGCCATTGCCCCCCTTGCCGGCCTCCACGATGATCGAGGCTTCGTCGACGAACTGCATCTGTCACTCTCCTGACGGCATATGCCGTCATGATACAAGAAGGCCCCGCCGTGGCGGGGCCTTCTTGCGGCAAGGGTCAAGCGTCTCAGGCGGAGACGACGCTGACGAACTTGCGGTTCTTCGGACCCTTGGTCTCGAACTTGACCACGCCGTCGCTCAGGGCGAACAGGGTGTGGTCACGGCCGAGGCCGACGCCGGTACCGGCGTGGAACTTGGTGCCGCGCTGGCGAACGATGATGTTGCCGGCGGTGACGGCCTGGCCACCGAACAGCTTCACGCCAAGGCGCTTGGATTCGGAATCGCGACCGTTACGGGTAGAGCCCGCTGCCTTCTTATGTGCCATGGAATAAACCTCCGTTCAGGGGGATGGACCGCTTAGGCGGAGATCCCGGTGATCTTGACTTCGGTGAACCACTGACGGTGGCCCTGACGCTTCATGTGGTGCTTGCGGCGACGGAACTTAATGATGGTGACCTTGTCGCCACGGCCGTGGGACACGACCTCCGCGGAGACCTTGGCACCCTCGACCAGCGGCGCGCCGACCTTGACATCGTCCTCGTTGCCGACCAGCAGCACCTCGTCGAAATCGATGGACTCGCCGGTGGGCACCTCGATCTTCTCGAGCTTGAGGGTCTGGCCTTCCTGAACGCGGTACTGCTTGCCACCGCTCTTGATAACTGCGTACATGCTTCTCTCTCCAGGACTCATCGGGTTGGGCTCTTCGTCGGCCTGCTTCGAGTGGCGCCCCTTTCGGCAACCATCTGACAGGGAGCGAGATGAGTGGGCCGCGTAGTATAGCGATCTCCCGCCGGCCGGACAACCATCCGCCCGCCCCTGCCGTGCCATCGCCCACGGCCTCCACCGCCGGGCGGTGAAAGCCTCCTCCGGCGCGCCTTGACGCCCCCGAGGGGGCCCCCTAGCATGGCCGGCAATCCAAGGCCAGAGGGGGCCGCCCCGCCCCGGCCCCCACCGACCGTCGACGTAGCCTCCATGCCCACCCACGCCACCGCCTCCGACACCGCCGCCCCCTCGCCGATCCACGCCGCCGTGGCCGAGGACTTCGCCGCCGTCAACCGCACCATCAAGGCCCAGCTGGGCTCGCGCATCCCGCTGGTCGAGACCATCGGCCAGTACATCATCGCCAGCGGCGGCAAGCGGCTGCGCCCGCTGCTGGTGCTGCTGGCCGCCCGGGCGCTGGGCTACCAGGGCGAACGGCACGTCACCCTGGCCACCCTGATCGAGTTCATGCACACCTCCACCCTGCTGCACGACGACGTGGTGGACGAGTCGCACCTGCGCCGCGGCAAGGCCACCGCCAACGATGCCTGGGGCAACGCCCCCTCGGTGCTGGTGGGCGACTTCCTCTACTCGCGCTCCTTCCAGATGATGGTGGAGGTGGGCTCCATGCGGATCATGGACGTGCTCTCCTCGGCCACCTGCGTGATCGCCGAGGGCGAGGTGCAGCAGCTCACCAACGTCGGCAACCCGGACATCGACGAGGCGGCCTACTTCGAGACCATCCAGGGCAAGACGGCGATGCTCTTCGAGGCGGCCAGCCACAGCGGCGCCATCCTCGCCGAGGCCACCCCGGAGCAGGAGGCCGCGCTGCAGTACTACGGTCGCTACCTGGGCCTGGCCTTCCAGCTGATCGATGACCTGCTCGACTACCAGGGCGACGCCGAGGCGATGGGCAAGAACGTCGGCGACGACCTGGCCGAGGGCAAGCCCACCCTGCCGCTGATCCAGGCCATGGCACAGGGCACCCCGGAGCAGGCAAAGCTGATCCGCCGGGCGATCCGCCAGGGCGGCCTCGACCACCTCCAAGAGGTGCTGGAGATCATCGACGCCACCGGCGCCCTGGCCTATACGCGCAGCCGCGCCGAGGAGATGGCCGACCTCGCCCTGGCCCAGCTCGAGGCGCTGCCGCCCAGCCCCTACCGCGACAGCATGGCCGAGCTGGCCCGCCTGGCGGTGGACCGGCAGGCGTAAAAACGCCCGCCCACGGGCTTGCATTCCGGCCGCGCTTGCGTAAAATACGCTGCGTCGAAGAGGCAACCCCTCGCGAGAACGACATCGGAGTATAGCTCAGCTTGGTAGAGCGCTGCCTTCGGGAGGCAGAGGTCGTAGGTTCGAATCCTGCTACTCCGACCAACGAATTCAAGGCCTTGCGGATCACCGCAAGGCCTTTTTCGTTGTCCGGCATGCCGGCCGCCGCACGCCCCTGACGCCCGAAGGCAGGGGGCGCGAGTTCGAGAGCCGTCAGGTCACGGTGATCACGCCGCAGCCGGCGGTGTGGCTGACCTTGTGGGAGACGCTGCCGAACACCATGCCGCGCACGTCGCCGAGGCCGCGGCTGCCCATCACGATGACATCGGCACCGACGCGCTCCGCCTCCTCGGTGATGCGCTCGGCCGGGCGCCCTTGGCGCACGCTCTCCTCCACCGTCAGGTCGCCCAGATCCACCGCTTCGCGGGCCTGGTCGATCACCTTGTGGGCCTCCTCCTTCATGCCCTCGGCAAGCTTCTCGCGCTCCGCCTCGGAGAAGGGCTCGGCGGTACCGCCGGTGAACAGGCCGATATTGTCGGGCGGAAACTCCGCCACCGTCATCAGGTGCAGGGTAGCCTTACCCCCCTGCGCCAGGGAGGCGGCGACCCGCAGCGCCTTGATGGCGTGCTCGGAACCGTCGAGGGGGACCAGGATCCTGGAGTACATGGCGTCGCTCCTGCAGCTGCCGAAGGAAGAGGGGGCGCACGCTGGCGCCGTCTCTCCCAGCATAGTCCGCCGCGCGGAACTCGCCTTGTCCTGCATCAAGGGAGCCCTGTCCGCTGGGCCCTCCTTACAGGGCCCAGCCGAACCCCAGCAGCGGCATCGCCAGGGCGAAGACCACCGCCACGATCACGGCCAGCGCCGCGAGGCTGACCAGGGCGCCGGCGCGCACCATCTCGGCCACGCTGAGCTGACCGCTGGCGAAGACCACAGCATTGGGCGGCGTCGCCACCGGCAGCATGAAGGCGCAGCTGGCGGCCAGGGCCACCGGCACGGAGAGCAGCAGCGGGCTGTGTCCGAGGCTCACCGTCAGCGAGGCGGTGAGCGGCAGGATGGCGGCGGCGGTGGCGGTGTTGCTGGTCACATGGCTCATCGCCATCACCACCAGCGCCACCGCGGCGACCAGCCCCCAGGTCGGCCAGCGGCCGAACACGGCGAGCCCCTCGGCGACCGCCGCGGCCAGGCCGCTGGATTCGATGGCGGCGCCCAGGCTGAGGCCACCGCCCACCATGATCAGCACGCCCCAGGGCAGCTGGGCGGCGGCCTCCCAGTCCATCAGGAACTGGCGCTGGGCCCAGCGCGCCGGCACCACGAACAGCAGCACCGCGGCGGTCACCGCGATGCCGGCGTCGCTCAGCGCCACGCCCAGCCAGGCCTCGAGCAGTGGGCGGAACACCCAGGCCAGGGCGACCAGCACGAAGATGGTGGCCACCCGCCGCTCGGGGTCGGTCATGCGCCCCAGGTCGCGGGCCTGCTCCTCCAGCATGGCGGCCACCCCCGGCAGGGGCTTGCGGCCCAGCGGGTAGATGCGGCGCGTCAGCAGCCACCAGGCCAGCGCCAGCAGCAGCAAGGCCGGCGGCAGCGCCACCGCCATCCACTCGGCGAAGCCGATCTCGATGCCGTAGCTGTCGGCCATGAAGCCGGCCAGCAGGGCGTTGGGCGGGGTGCCGATCAGGGTGCCCATGCCGCCGATGTTGGCGCCCAGGGCGATCCCCAGCAGCAGGGTCAGCGCCAGATGGTGGCTGGCCCCCTCGCCGCCCTGGCGCTTGAGCATCTCCAGCACCGAGAGGCCGATGGGCACCATCAGCGCCGCCGTGGCGGTGTTGCTCACCCACATGCTGAGCCCGGCGGTGGCGACCATGAAGCCCGCCACCAGGTGGTCGGGACGGCGTCCCGCCACGCGCAACACCAGCATGGCGATGCGTCGATGCAGCCCCCAGCGCTGGATCGCCTCGGCCAGCAGGAAGCCGCCCAGGAACAGGAAGATCAGCGGGTTGGCGTAGGGCGCGGCGACCGCCTCGATGGGCGCCACCTCCAGCAGCGGCAGCAGCACCAGCGGCAGCAGCGCCGTGACCGCGATGGGCACCGGCTCCAGCACCCACCAGGCCGCCATCCAGGCGGTGAGGGCCACCACCTGCCAGGCCGCCACGGGGAGCCCCTCGGGTGCCGGCGACACCAGCACCAGGCCCGCCAGCAGGGGGCCCAGCAGCAGGCCCAGCGGCACCTTGAGCCGCGCCAGCCGGGAGGGAGACTCCGTCTCAGTCGTCATCGCCGTCCTCGGCCAGCCGCCGCGCCACCGCCTTGCGCGCCCGGTTGCGCCGGTAGAGCCGCATCAGGGCGATCCACAGCGCCGCCGCCACCATGGCTGCCAGGGTCCAGCCCTGCCAAGGACGGGCGGCATCGCCCATCACCGTTTCCAGGGTGATGATCAGGATGAAGCCCAGCGCCTGGCTGGCGATGGCCAGGGCACGCAGGGTGTCGAAGGCGGTGTTGGCCATGGCGGCTCCCGTTGGCGAGGGTGGCTGTGAGGCGGATGACACTCCCGTCCGCCGGCAGTAGGCTTGGCAGGGTTCCCGGCGGAGGCGCCCCAGTGTAACCGCTCGTCACGCCCCCGCCGACCCTGCCCGCAAGGAGTCACCCCACATGGATGCCATCGCCCTGGGCCCCTTCCTGCTCTCGCTGCCCCGGCTCTATACCTTCGTCGCCGCCCTGCTGCTGATGGGGGCCAGCGCCTGGCTGCTGGGCCTGCCGCGCCGCACCCACACCCGCTGGTTCAACGGCCTGCTGCTGGCCTGGCTGGTGGGCGCGCGCCTCGGCCACGTGGCCCTGAACCTCGACGCCTACGCCAGCGCCCCGCTAGACGCCCTCAAGCTGTGGCAGCCCGGCTATCACGGCCTGTGGGGGCTGATGGCGGGGCTGATCTGGACCGGCTGGGCGCTGCGCGAGCACCTCGGCCGGCTGGTAGGCGCCATGGCCATGCTGGTGGTGGTCTCGGCGCTGTGGCTGGCCACCGTCACCCTGGCGCCCTTCGGTGGGGGCATGGCGCTGACGCGGCTGCCCGACCTGGCCCTGGAGGACCTCGACGGCAACACGGTCAACCTGCAGGCGCTCGAGGGCGAGCGGGTGGTGCTCAACCTGTGGGCCACCTGGTGCCCGCCCTGCCTGCGCGAGATGCCACTGCTCGCCGAGGCCGACGCCCGCGACGACGTCACCGTGGTGGTGGCCAACCAGGGCGAGTCGCTGCTGCAGGTGGTGCGCTACCTGGACGACCAGGGACTCGACTTCCGCTACCCGCTGCTCGACCCCCACCAGGAGCTGATGGTGCTGACCGAATCCCCGGGGCTGCCCACCACGGTGCTGTTCGATGCCGAGGGGCGCGCCGTGGAGCGCCACGTGGGCGAACTCACCCGCGCCCAGCTGGATGGCTGGCTGGGGCGGGAGTAGTAGCCGGGCTATCAAGGTTAGCCATGCGGCAATAGCGAAAGGCGCCGGGAAAGCCTTGAGCTGCGGATAGCCCTGTGAGGCAGTCCCGCGCTTAAGCCGCGCCGGGCTTTGCTGTAAGATACCGCGCCCTTGTCGGGCCGCCCCGTCCCGGTGGCCATGAGCGCACCCTGTTACAGCATCCTCGAGGCATCATGAGCGACTTCTCCCCCGGCCAGCGCTGGATCAGCGATGGCGAGGCCGAACTCGGCCTGGGCACCATCCTCAGCTGCGATGCGCGCAGCGTCACCGTCCTGTTCGGCGCCAGCCAGGAAACCCGCACCTACAGCAGCCGCCAGGCGCCGCTGACCCGGGTGGCCTTCGGCAGCGGCGACCGCATCCGCGCCGCCGAGGGCTGGACGCTGACCGTCGACGACACCAAGGAGGTCGACGGCCTGGTGGTCTACATCGGCGAGGACGACCAGGGCGAGCTGCGCGAGTTGCCCGAGGCGCGCCTCGCCGACAGCATGCAGTTCGACCAGGCCCGCGACCGCCTGCTCACCGGCCAGGTCAACCGCAACGACTGGTTCGACCTGCGCTTCCGCACCCTGCACCACTACCACCGCGTGGAGCAGAACCCGGCGCTGGGCCTGGCCGGACCGCGCATCGACCTGATCCCCCACCAGCTCTACATCGCCGACGAGGTGGCCCGGCGCCACGCCCCGCGGGTGCTGCTGGCCGACGAGGTCGGGCTGGGCAAGACCATCGAGGCGGGCCTGATCCTGCACCGCCTGTTGCTCACCGGCCGCGCCGAGCGGGCGCTGATCCTGGTGCCGGCGAGCCTCACCCACCAGTGGCTGGTGGAGCTGCTGCGCCGCTTCGCCCTGGAGGTGACCCTGCTCGACGAGCAGCAGAGCCAGGCCCACGGCGAGGGCAACCCCTTCGAGGCCGGCCAGCTGGTGCTGGCGAGCCAGGACTGGCTGTTCGCCAACCCCCACCGCCAGGCCCAGGCCGCGGCCTGCGACTGGGACCTGCTGATCGTCGACGAGGCCCACCACCTCGACTGGAGCGAGGAGCAGGTGGGTCCCGGCTACGCCTGCGTGGAGCGTCTGGCCGCCGACAGCGAGGGGGTGCTGCTGCTCACCGCCACCCCGGAGCAGATGGGCCTCGAGAGCCACTTCGCCCGCCTGCGCCTGCTCGACCCTGACCGCTACCACAGCCTTGAGGCCTTCCGCGAGGAGGAGGCCCACTACGTGGAGGTGGCCGAGGCGATCGACGCCCTGGAGCGGCTGCCCGGCCTGGATGCCGACCGCGCGCGCGTCGCCGCGGTGATCGACGAGCCCGACAGCCTGGCGCTGCTGGATACCCTGGCCGACCCCGAGCGCGGTGACGATCAGCATGCAGCCGCCCGCGACCAGCTCCGCGACCAGCTGCTCGACCGCCACGGCACCGGCCGCGTGATGTTCCGCAACAGCCGCCGCCACGTGGGCGGCTTCCCGGAGCGGCGCCTGCATGTCACCGAGCTGGAGCCGCCCGCCGCCTATCGCCGGGTGCTGCGCAAGCTGGCCCGGGACGAGGACTACCTCGACGAGCTGTTGATCGAGACCGGCCTCGACCACCCCGAGGTGCTGGTCTACCTGGACGCCATGTACCGCGCCCTGGCCGACGACCCGCTGAACGGGGAGCCCTGGTGGCAGATCGACCCAAGGGTCAACTGGCTGCTGGAGCGCCTGGCCGACGACGGCGAGGCGGGCCTGGCCGGCGACAAGGTGCTGGTGATCGCCCACGACGCCGAGACCGCCCAGGGGCTGGCCGAGGCGCTGCGCGTGCTGGGCGGCTACCACGCCCCGGTGTTCCACGAGGGGCTCTCGCTGGTGGAACGCGACCGCGCCGCCGCGGCCTTTGCCGACGAGGAGGAGGGCTGCCAGGTGCTGGTGTGCTCGGAGATCGGCTCCGAGGGGCGCAACTTCCAGTTCTGCCGCCACCTGGTGATGTTCGACCTGCCGCTGCACCCTGACCAGCTGGAGCAGCGCATCGGCCGCCTCGACCGCATCGGCCAGCACCACGCCATCGAGCTCCATGTGCCGGTGTTCGCGGGCAGCCCGGGGGAGAAGCTGCTGCGCTGGTACCGCGACGGCATGGACGCCTTCAGCGCCCCCCACGGCATCGGCAGCGAGATCCATGACGCCTTCGGCGACGCCCTGGCCGACGCCCTGCTCGACGACGAGAGCCTCGAGGAGGTGGTGACGGAGACCCGGGCGCTGTTCGAGAGCCGCCTGGCCGAGCGCGATGCCGGCCGCAACCGCCTGCTGGAGCTCAACGCCTGCCGGCACGAGCGGGCCGAGACGGTGGCCGCAGCGATCGGCGAGCTGGACGAGGACCGCGCCCTGCCCCGCTACCTGGACCTGGCGCTGGACATCTTCGGCGTCGACAGCCAGGAGCTCGGCGGTGGCATCCAGCACCTGGTGGCGGGCCCCCAGATGCTCGACGGCCTGCCGGGCCTGGCCAAGGGCGAAGAGGGCTTCTCGGCCACCTTCTCGCGCAGCCGAGCGCTGGCCCGGGACGACGTCCAGCGTCTCTCCTGGGAGCACCCCGTGGTGCGCGAGATGATGGGGCGCATCCTCGACGGCACCATGGGCAACACGGCGCTCGCCCTGCTCAAGCACCCGGCGCTGCCCGCCGGGCGGGTGATGGTGGAGCTGATCTACCGCACCCACTGCCCGGCGCCCCGCAAGCTGCACCTCAACCGCTTCCTGCCGCCCACCGCGGTGCGCGTGCTGCTCGACGAGTCCGGCGCCAACCTCACCGACAAGATCTCCTTCACCGGGCTCTCCAAGAACCTGCAGAAGGTCAAGAAGGCGATGGCCCGGGACCTGATCCGCAGCCGCCTGGAGGTGCTGCGCGAGCTGCTCGACCGCGGCGAGGGCGAGGCGGAGCGCGAGCTGCCCTCCATCGTCGAGGCGGCCCAGGTGCGCATGCGCGACGAGCTGGATGGCGAGCTGGCGCGCCTCACCGCCCTGGCGCGGCGCAACCCGGCGGTGCGCGAGGCGGAGCTCACCGCGCTGCGCGAGGAGCGCGGCGCCCTGGATGCGGCCATCGAGGGGGCACGGCTGCGCCTGGACGCCGTACGGGTCATCGTCACGGTGGGCGACGAGACGCGCTAGCCCAGGATATCGGCCAGGGCGGCCTCCAGCGTCTCGAACTTGAATTCGAAGCCGGCCTCCTGGAGCCGCTTCGGGCGCATGTCGGCACCGGTCAGCAGCAGCCGGGCCATCTCGCCGAAGGCGGTCTCCAGCACGATGGCGGGTACCGGGAAGAGCGCCGGACGCCCCAGCTGCTTCGCCAGGGTGCGGGTGAACTCGGCATTGGTGACCGGACGGGGCGCGCTGCCGTTGAAGGCGCCCTCGAGGTCGTCGCGCTCGAGCAGGAAAAGGATGGCACGCACCAGGTCCTCGCGGTGGATCCAGGGCATGAACTGCTTACCCGTGCCGAAGCGCCCGCCCAGCCCCAGCCTGAAGGGGGGCAGCATCTTCTGGAGGCTGCCGCCGCCCTGGTCCAGCACCAGGCCGATGCGCAGCCGTGCGACCCGCACCCCGAAGGCCTCGGCCTCGCCGGCGGCCTCCTCCCAGCGCCGACAGAGGCGGTGGGCGAACTCGTCGTGGGGTGGCGTCTCCTCGCTCACCTCGCGGTCCCCCTGGTCCCCGTAGTAACCCATGGCCGAGGCCGAGACCAGCACCCCGGGCACCCGCGCACCGGTCTGCTGGAGCTGCTCGCAGAGGCCGACCAGCTCACGGGTGGCATTGAGCCGCGAGTCGAGCAGTTTCTCCTTCTGGCTGTCGCTCCAGCGCTTGGCGGCGATGGACTCCCCGGCCAGGTTGACCAGGGCATCGGGGGGCGTGTCGACGAAGTCCAACGCCGAGCGACGCACGTCGACGCCCTCGGGCAGCCGGCGCCGCGCGGCCTCGGGATCCCGCGAGACCACCTGCACCCGGTGCCCCGCCTCGGCCAGCCGCGGGCATAGCCGCTGGCCCACGAATCCGCTCCCTCCGGTGATCAGCACGCGCATCTGGGTCTCCTCGTATCCGCGATGAGTTATACAGCTGTTGTACACTTCTGCTAGTCTAGCGGAAAACCATCCAGCGAGGGTGCCATGACCCAGCCCCACCAGCCTACCGCCATCATCGGTGCCGGCATCGCCGGCCTGGCCTGCGCCCGAGTCCTCGATGCCGCCGGCCTCCCGGTCACCCTGTTCGACAAGGGGCGCGGCCCGGGCGGAAGGATGTCGAGCCGACGACTGCCCGAGGCAACCCTCGACCTCGGCGCCCAGTTCCTGAGTGTGCGCGACGCCACCTTCGCTGCGGCCGTGGAGGGGTGGCGCGCGGCGGGCTGCCTGGCCGAGTGGCCCACCTCGCTGTGGTCCGTCGACGAGCAGGGCTGGCGGCGTCATCGTGACGACCTGACGCGCCTGTGCGGCACGCCACGCATGAGCGCCCTGCCCCGCCACCTGGCGGAGGGCCTCGACCTGCGCCTGGCGACCCGCATCGCAGGCCTTGAGCGCGATGCCCGGGGGTGGTGGCTGGTGGACGCCGAGGACCAGCGCCACGGCCCCTTCGCCCGGGTGGTGGTCAGCGCTCCCGGCCCCCAGGCTGAGGCACTGGTGGAGCCCCACGACACCGCCCTCGCCGAGGCCTGCGCGGCGGTGATCCAGCGCCCCTGCTGGGCCGCCTGGGCGGTGTTCGACGAGCCCCTGGCGGCGCCCCCGGGCGTCGATGACGACTGGCAGGCGGTACGAATGAATGCGCCGGCCCTGCGCTTCGCGGTACGCAACCACCTCAAGCCGGGGCGCGGCGACCAGCCCGAGAGCCTGACCCTGCTGGCCAACCTGGAGTGGAGCCAGGCGCGCCTTGAGGATGGCCCCGAGACCGTCGCCGAGGCGCTGCTCGACGCCTTCCGTCGCGCCCTGCCCGGCGGCGAGCTGCCCGAGCCTGTGGCCATGGGCGCCCACCGCTGGCGCTACGCCCAGCCCGACGTCTTCGCCGCCGGCGAGGCGGTCAATGTCGACTACCGCCTCTCGGCCAGCGGCCTGGCGCTGTGCGGCGACGGCTGGCGCGGCCCGCGCATCGAGGACGCCTGGCTCTCCGGCCACCACCTGGGCGAGGCCCTGGCCGCCGAGGCTAACCGCCCCCCTTTCCCCACCCCTGATGCATCACGCCGCAAAGGACATCCTGCGCCATGAATGATTCGGCCCAGCACGGCGGCGAGACCCCGCTCTACCCCATCCGCGAGGTCTCGCGCCTCACCGGCGTCAACTCCGTGACCCTGCGCGCCTGGGAGCGCCGCTACGGTTTGATCCAACCGCGCCGCACCCCCAAGGGCCACCGCCTCTACGCCCGCGAGGACATCGAGCGGGTCGAGCAGATCCTGCAGTGGCTCAACCGCGGCGTGCCGGTGAGCCAGGTGCGCGAGCTGCTCGACCGCCCCGCCGTCGAACCCGAGGCACCGCCCCCCGACCCCAGCGACTGGCCGGCCCAGCGAGAGCGGCTGGTGGCCGCCGTCGAGGCCCTGGACCTGGGACGCCTGGAGACCCTCTACACCCAGTCGCTGGCGCTCTACCCGGTGGCTACCTGCGTGGCCGAGCTGTGGGCCCCGGCGCTGCGCGAGCTGGAGGAGCGCTGGGGCGACGAGCGCCTGGGCAACGCCCTGCAGCGCCACACCCTGGAGGCCTTCCTGCGCACCCGCATCGGCATGCGCCTCTACCACGCCGAGGCACGCGCCAGCGGCCCGGTACTGCTGGCGATGCCACTGCCCGAGGACCCCGGCACGCTGTGGCTGCAGCTGGCCGCCCTGCTGGCCGGCGAGCACGGCCTGCGGGTGCGGCTGTTCGATGCGCCGCTGCCGCTGGGCGAGCTGCCCCTGGCGGTGGAGCGCCTGGGTGGCGCCGGGGTGCTGCTGGCCGGCAGCCATGCCGGGCGCACCGACCTGATGCGCCGCCAGCTGCCGCGCCTGGCCGAGCTGCTGGAGGTGCCGCTGGGGCTGTGCGGCCCGGTGGCGCGCATCCGCGAGGGCGAGCTCGAGGCGAGCGGTGTGGCGGTGCTCGGCGACGACCTGGACGAGGCGGTCTCCCGCCTGCAGACCCTGCTTCCCCCCGCCTGACGGAGCGGCCATGACCCCGACCCTGATGTGGTTCAGAAGCGACCTGCGCCTGCACGACAACCGCGCCCTGGCCGCCGCGGCGCAGCGCGGCCCGGTGGTGGCGGTATACCTGCGCGCCCTGCCCCACTGGCGGCGCCACGGCCACGGCGCCAACCCGCTCGACTTCCGCGCCCGCGGCGTGGCGGCGCTGAAGGAGGGCCTCGAGGGCCTCAACATCCCGCTGCTGCATCGCGACATCGACGACTTCGCCGAGGCCCCCGCGGCGCTGCTGGCCATCGCCCGGGAGACCGGCGCCGAGGCCCTGCACTTCAACCGCGAGTACCCGGTGGATGAGCTCGCCCGGGACGCCGCGGTGGTCGAGGCCTTCGAGGAGGCCGGTCTCAGCGCCACCGGGCACCATGACGCCGTGGCCTTCGCCCCGGGGGAACTGCTCACCGGCAAGGGCGACTACTACGGGGTCTTCACCCCCTTCGCCAGGGCCTGGCATCGCCGGCTCGACGCCGAACGCCTGGCGCTCAGCGAGGCCCCTTCCCCCCAGGCACCCACCGGGGTCGACAGCGACCCGCTGCCGAGCCTGCCGGCGCTTTCGGACACCCCCATCGACGGCCGCCAGTGGCCCGCCGGCGAGGCGCCGGCCGCCGACCGCCTGGAGCGCTTCCTGCGCTTCCGCGGCCGCCACTACGCCCGCCAGCGGGACTTCCCGGCCGTGCGCGGCACCAGCGAGCTCTCCCCCTACCTGGCGCTGGGCATGATCTCCCACCGCCAGTGCCTGCAGGCGGTGCTGGCCGAGAACGATGGCCGCCTGGCCGAGGGCGACGAGGGCCTGGTCGCCTGGGTCAACGAGCTGGTGTGGCGGGAGTTCTACCGCCACGTGGCGGTGGGCTTCCCGCGGGTCTGTCGCCACCGCGCCTTCCAGCGCCATACCGAGGCGCTGGCCTGGCGCGACGACGAGGAGGGCTTCGCCGCCTGGTGCGAGGGGCGCACCGGCTACCCCATCGTCGACGCCGCCATGCGCCAGCTGGTCGCCACAGGCTGGATGCACAACCGCCTGCGCATGATCACCGCCATGTTCCTCGCCAAGCACCTGCTGATCGACTGGCGGCGCGGCGAGGCCTTCTTCCTGCGCCACCTGGTGGACGGCGAGTTCTGCGCCAACAACGGCGGCTGGCAGTGGGCCGCCTCCACCGGCACCGACGCCGCCCCCTACTTCCGCATCTTCAACCCCACCACCCAGTCGCAGCGCTTCGACCCCGACGGCCGCTTCCTCGCCGAGTGGCTGCCGGAACTCGCCGCGCTGCCGGCGAAGGCGCGCCACGCCCCGCCCCGCGACCTGCTCGGCGACACCGGCTACCCGGCGCCCATCGTCGACCACAAGGCGGCCCGCGCCCGCGCCCTGGACGCCTTCAAGGCCCTGAACCGCGACTGACAGGGGCGACCGAGCCCCGGAGACCCGCCATGCCCGCCGATCCCCAGCTGGAGGCCTTCTTCGCCTTCTTCAATAAGCTCGACAAAAGCTGTACAAATAAGCTCTACGAGTTCTATACTCCCGATGTCGTCTTCCAGGATCCGCTGCACCGGATCGAGGGCGCAGAGGCGCTGGAGCGGTACTTCGCCACCTTGTACAGCAACGTGACAGCATGCCGCTTCGACTTCCACAAGCGGCAGCGCAGCGGCCGGGAGGCCTTCGCCACCTGGACCCTGCACCTGGCCCACCCGCGCCTCGCGGGCGGCAGGGAGTACACGGTCGAGGGATGTTCCCGCCTGACCTTCGCCGACGACGACAGCGGCCGGGTGGCCCGCCATCGCGACTACTTCGATGCCGGCGCCCTGCTCTACGAAAGACTGCCGCTGCTGGGCGGCGCCATCCGGCTGCTGAAGCGCCGGCTCGACGCCTGAGGCCATCTGCCCCGGGCACGGCAACGACCACCACCCCGGGAGGCCCCATGTCCGACACCCCGCGCACCTGGCTCACCGGCGCCACCTCGGGCATCGGCCGCGCCCTGGCCGAGCGACTGCTGGCCCGTGGCGAGCGCGTGGCGCTCAGCGGTCGCGACGCCGAGGCGCTGGAGGCCCTGGCGGCGCGCCACCCCAACGCCCTGGTGCTGCCCCTGGACGTCACCGACCGTGCCGCGGTGCGCGAGGCCGGCGCCCGCCTCGAGGCGGCCTTCGGCGGACTCGACCGGGTGATCCTCAACGCCGGCACCTGCGAATACCTGGCGGCGAGCGACTTCGACGTGGACCTGGTGGAGCGGGTTTTCGCCCCCAACTTCCATGGCGCCGTCTACTGCATCGACGCGGCCCTGCCGCTGCTGCGCCGCGCCCGGGCCGAGGGGGGCCGACCGCTGCTCGCCGCCACCTCCAGCGCCGCCGCCTACCTGCCGCTGCCCCGGGCCGAGGCCTACGGCGCCTCCAAGGCGGCGCTGAGCCACTTCCTGGAGTCGCTGCGCCTCGACCTCGCCGGCGAGGGGATCGACGTCAGCGTGATCCACCCCGGCTTCGTGCGCACCCCGCTCACCGACCGCAACGACTTCCCGATGCCCATGCGCGTGGAGGTCGACGCGGCCGCCGAGGCGATCCTCAAGGGGCTCGACCGGCGCCGGCTGGACATCCACTTCCCCCGCCGCTTCACCCTGCTGGTGAAGCTGACGGGCATCCTGCCCGCCGCCCTGCGCTACCGGCTGGGGCGGCGCCTGACGCGGCCCGAGGCCGCCCCGGAGGCCCGTTGATGAATGCCCCGACGTCCCATTCCATGGCTCCCCGGCGCATCGCCGTGATCGGCAGCGGCATCGCCGGCATGGCCGCCGGCTGGTACCTCTCGGGCCGCCACGAGGTGACCCTGTTCGAGGCCGACGAACGGCTGGGCGGCCACACCGCCACCGTGGATGTCGAGCTGGAGGGTCGGCACTACGCCATCGATACCGGCTTCATCGTCTTCAACGACTGGACCTACCCCCACTTCCAGCGGCTGATGCAGCGCCTGGGGGTGCATGCCCAGCCCACCGAGATGAGCTTCTCGGTACACGAGACGGCTCGCGACTTCGAGTACAACGGCCACACCCTGGCGACCCTCTTCGCCCAGCGTCGCAACCTGCTGCGCCCCAGCTTCCACGCCCTGCTGCGCGACATCCTACGCTTCAACCGCGAGGCGATACGGGCCATGGACGAGGGCCAGCTGGACCCGGCGCTGACCCTCGGCGAGTGGCTGGCGGCCCGCGGCTTCGGCGAGGCCTTCCAGCGCCGCTACCTGCTGCCCATGGGGGCGGCGATCTGGTCGGCGAGCCTGCGCGACCTGCGCGACTTCCCGCTGCAGTTCTTCGTGCGCTTCTTCCGCCACCACGGCCTGCTCTCGGTCAACGACCGCCCCCAGTGGTACACCCTGGTCGGCGGCTCGCGCAGCTACATCCCGCTGCTCACCGCGCCCTACGCAAGCCGCATCCGCCTGGCCACCCCGGTGCGCGGCATCCGCCGCCTGCGCGACGGGGTCGAGGTGAGAAGCCCGCTGGGGGTCGAGCGCTTCGACGAGGTGGTGCTGGCCTGCCACGCCGACCAGGCGCTGGCGCTGCTGGAGGACCCGAGCCCCGCCGAGCGCGAGATCCTTGGCGCCCTGCCCTACCAGGACAACGAGGTGGTGCTGCACACCGACACCCGCCTGCTGCCGCGTCGGCCTCGCGCCTGGGCGAGCTGGAACTACCGCCTCGACGGCCGCGACGAGGCGGCCAGGGTCTCAGTCACCTACGACATGAACATCCTGCAGCGCCTGGAGGCGCCCCACACCTTCTGCGTCACCCTCAACGACAGCGACGCCATCGCGGCGGAGAAGGTGCTCGGCCGCTTCACCTACGCCCATCCCCAGTTCACCCTGGCGGGCGAAGCGGCCAAGGCGCGCCACGCCGAGATCTCCGGCGGTGCCCGGCGCACCCACTACTGCGGCGCCTACTGGCGCAACGGCTTCCACGAGGACGGGGTGTGGAGCGCCCTGCGGGTCGCCCACGCCCTGGGCGGCGACGAGGCGGGGCCCGAGGGCATCGCCACCCTGCTCGCCCCGGTGGTCGAGGAGGCCGTGCGCGCATGATCGCCTCGCCCCGCTCGCGCATCTACCGCGGCGAGCTGCGCCACCGCCGCTTCCTGCCCCGTGGCCACGCCTTCACCTACGGGGTGTGGATGGCCTGGCTCGACCTCGACGAGCTACCCGCGCTGTTCGACGGGGTACCCGGCTTCAGTGCCCGGCGCCCCGCCCTGGCACGCTTCCGGCGCGAGGACCATCTCAAGGGCGATCTTGGCCCAGACGAGCGGCCGCTCAAGGAGGCGGTACGCGAGGAGCTGACGCGCCAGCTGGGCTGGGCGCCGGATGGGCGCATCTGCCTGCTCACCCAGCTGCGCACCCTGGGGCTCGGCTTCAACCCCATCTCCCTCTACTACGCCTTCGACGCCGCGGGCGCGCTGCGCGCCGTGCTGGGCGAGGTGAGCAACACCCCCTGGGGGGAGCGCACCCGCTACGCCTGCGCGGTGGACCCGGCCCGCCACTCCCACGCCGCCGAGTTCGCCAAGGCGATGCATGTGTCGCCCTTCAACCCCATGGACATGACCTATCGCTGGCGCTTCAACACCCCCGGCGAGCGCCTGCTGATGCACATGGAGACCTGGCACGAGGGGGAGTGCCACTTCGACGCCACCCTGACCCTGACGGCACGCCCGGCGACCCGCCGCGTGCTGCTGGGCACCCTGGCGCGCCAGCCGTGGATGAGCGCCAAGACCCTGGCCGGCATCCATCTCGAGGCGCTGCGCCTGTGGGCCAAGCGCGTGCCGATCCATGACCACCCCGGCCACGCCGCCGACCGCTAGCAGGAGAGACCGACGTGAACACGCTGCGCTCCGCCTCCACCGCCCGTCCCCTCGAGGACGACGCCGACCGCCTGACCCGCTGGCTGCGCCCGCGCCTGCTGGCCCAGCTCGACCGCCTGGAGGGCGGCGAGATCACCCTGATCGAGGGGCATCGCCGCCACCGCCTGGGCCAGGGCGGGCCGCTCGCCGTCACCCTGGTGGTGCGCGACAGCCGGGTGTGGAAGCGCCTGGCGCTGGGCGGCACCGTGGGCGCGGCGGAGGCCTACATGGAGGGGGACTGGGACGCCGACGACCTGGTCGCCCTGGTGCGGCTGTTCGCCGCCAACCTCGAGCGGGTCAACGGCGAGATCGAGACCGGCAGCGCCCGCCTCGGCCGCTGGCTGCTGGCCGCCCTCTATCGCCTGCAGCGCAACAGCCTCGCCGGTTCGCGGCGCAACATCTCGGCCCACTACGACATCGGCAACGACCTGTTCGCGACCTTCCTGGACCGCGACCACCGCATGTACTCCAGCGCCGTCTTCCCCTACCCGGAAGCGAGCCTGGAGGAGGCCTCCACCTTCAAGCTGGACATCATGCTGGAGCGCCTCGACGTGCGCCCCGAGCACCACCTGCTGGAGATCGGCACCGGCTGGGGCGGGCTCGCCATCCACGCGGCGAAGACCCGCGGCTGCCGGGTCACCACCACCACCATCTCCGAGGAGCAGTACGCCTACACCGCGCGGCGCATCGAGGAGGAGGGACTCGGCAAGCGCATCACCCTGCTGAAGCAGGACTACCGCGAGCTAGAGGGCCGCTACGACCGGCTGATCTCGGTGGAGATGATCGAGGCGGTGGGCCACCAGTACCTGGAGACCTACCTCGCCACCCTGGATCGCCTGCTCAGCGACGACGGCCTGGCGATGCTGCAGGCGATCACCATCCGCGACCAGCGCTTCGAGGCCGCCAAGCGCGAGATGGACTTCATCAAGCGGCATATCTTCCCCGGCGGCTTCCTGCCCTCCCATCACGCCATCCTCTCCGGCCTGGCCCGGCGTACCTCGCTCAACGTGCTGGCCCTCGACGAGATCGGTCCTCACTACGCGCGCACCCTGCGCGAGTGGCGCCAGCGCTTCGAGGCGAACCTGGAGACGGTGCGCAACCTCGGCTACGACGAGCGCTTCATCCGCATGTGGCGCTACTACCTCTGCTACTGCGAGGGGGGCTTCATCGAGCGCACCATCGGCACCTGCCACCTGCTGCTGGCCAAGCCCGGCGCCCGCCCCGTGCCGCTCTCCGGTGCCCTGGCAACCGCCGATGGCTGAGAGCGTGATGCGTCGCCCCGCCACGCTCCGCCTGGTGGCCAACCTGGTCGCCTTCGAGGCGGGCTGGACGGCCTGCGTGCTGGGCGGCAGCCTGGTGGGCGCGCTGGTGGCCGGGGCGCTCCTCGCCGCCCACCTGCGCTGGGTGGCACGCCCGGGGGAGTGGCGCTGGCTGGTCGGCTTCGCCCTGCTGGGCCTGGCGGTGGACGGCGGCCTGGCGCTGGTCGGCGGCTTCACCTTCACCGAGACACCGCTCGTCCTCGGCCTGCTGCCAGCCTGGCTGTGGCTGCTGTGGCCCCTGTTCGCCACCCTGCTCCACCACTCGCTGGCCTGGCTGTGGACCCGCCCGCGGCTCGCCGTCCTGGGCGGCGCGGTGGGCGGCCCGCTCTCCTACTACGCCGGCGCCGAGCTCGCCGGCGTCACCCTGGCGCCCTGGCTGCTCCCCGTCCAGGCGCTCGTCTGGGCCGGCCTCTGCCTGTGGCTATGTCGGCGCCTGGGAGAGCGCCCGGCTCCCTGAGGGCGCAGGTGAGGCCTCGTCGGCCCGGCGCCAGCGCGCCTCCAGCGCCTCGGCGACCTCGGGGCGGCCATAGAAGAACCCCTGGACCAGCTCGCAGCCTGCCGCCGCCAGGAAGTCACGTTGCGGGGCGCTCTCCACGCCTTCTGCCACCACCTCCAGGCCCAGCCCCCGGGCCATGGCCATGACCGCGGTGACGATGGCGGCATCCGCGCGATCCTCCGGCAGCGAGCGGACGAAGGCTCGGTCCAGCTTGAGCTTGTCCAGCGGCAGCTCCTTCAGGTAACCGAGGGAGGAGTAGCCGGTGCCGAAGTCATCGATGGCGACGGGATGCCCCTTACGGCGCAGCCTGGCGAGGCGTGGCGCCACATCCCCCGCACGCTCGTCCAGCAGCACCGACTCGGTGAGCTCTAGCCCCAGGGCACTAGGCGGCACACCGTGGCGCGCCACGCCGGCCGCCAGGGTATTCTCAAGGTCTCCCTGGAAGAGCTGCATCGCCGAGATGTTGATCCATACGGTGATGTCAGGCATGCCCCGTCGCCGCCAGTGGGCCAGCTGGGCCAGTGCCTGGTCGATCACCCAGTTGCCCAGAGCCGCCATCAGGCCATGGCGCTCGGCCAGGGGAATGAAGTCGCCCGGCGAGACCAGGCCGTCGACGGGATGATGCCAGCGAAGTAGCGCCTCGGCGCCAGCCAGACCGTCATCCGTCAGGCGGAACTGCGGCTGGTAGTGGAGCGCCAGCTGGCCGCCGGCAGCGAGGGCATCGCGCAGGTCGTTGAGCAGCCGCAGCTGGGGGCCCTCCTGGACGTCCAGGGCCGGGCGGAAGCGCTGGCTATGATTGCGGCCGTTGCGCTTGGCAGTGTAGAGGGCCGACTCGAGGCGCTGGAACAACACCCCGGCGTCCTGGCCATCCTCGGGGGCACGGCAGCTGCCGATGGTCAGGCCAAGCCGCAGGCTATGGCGGTCGATCTCGAAGGGCTGGCAGAGATGGTCACGCAGGTTGGCCACCCAGCGATCATGGTCGTTGAAGGTAGTGGTGCGGATGACCAGGAACTCGTCGCCCCCCAGGCGCCCCACGACGCCACCCGCCACATGGCCGGCCAGACGCTGGGCGAAGCGGGCCAGCAGGCGGTCACCGAGGTCGACGCCGATACCATCATTGATCTCCTTGAACCCGTCGATGTCGATCAGCGCCATGTCGACCATCTCGCCGGCGCGCAGATGGCGCAGGCGCGAGGCGAGCAGGTCCTGGAGGCGACGACGGTTGGGCAGGCCAGTCAGCGGATCCTCGAAGGCGATGCGCTGCAGGTCCTTCTCCCGCGCCTTGTGCATGGAGATGTCCGTGAACAGGCAGACATGGTGCGGGTCGCGCCCGGTGGCATCCGGGATCGCCTGCACCCTCAGCCACTCCGGGTACTCCTCGCCCTGCTTGCGGCGGCTCCACAGCTCACCCTCCCAGCGGCCCGACGACTGCAGGCTCTGCCGGAAGCGCTCGAAGAAGGCCGCGTCGTGGCGCGGCGCCGCCAGGTTGGCGATGACCTGCCCTCGCACCTCGTCGGGGGCATACCCGGTGATGCGGGTGAAGGCGGGGTTGACCGCCAGGATGCGATGCTCGGCATCGGTGATGATGGCGCCTTCCTCGGTGAGGTTCAGCGCCCCCTCGCACAACTGGCGTCGCCGGTGCTCTGCCTGGATGACGCGCCAGGCGTCGAGGATGCCCACGCCGACCAGGACCGCGGCCGCGAGCCTCAGTGGCCAGTCGGGGAGCCAGATGCTGGCCGAGAAGGCGGAGAGCGACAGCCAGAGCAACGGACGACTCAGGGAAAAGGCAGACCACATTAAGGAGAGGCTCCCTTTGACCATTCGGGTGGAGCGCCACCAAGAGATGACGCATGATAGCGAGGTTATCGACCGAACCGGCACAAACTGTAACCCGGCCCAGCGACGGCTCGGCGCCACCGGCGTGCATTCCCCCGGCACGGACAGTAGACTAGGCGGCGAACAATATTCGACTCTCGGAATGACTCAGTGACCAAGCAACACTCCTTCGACCGCGATGAACTGCTGGCCTGCTCGCGGGGCGAGCTGTTCGGCCCCGGCAACGCCCAGCTGCCGGCCCCCAACATGCTGATGCTCGACCGCATCACCTCGATCACCGAGGACGGCGGCGAGCACGGCAAGGGCGAGCTGCTCGCCGAGCTCGATATCTCCCCCGACCTGTGGTTCTTCGACTGCCACTTCCCCGGGGACCCGGTGATGCCCGGCTGCCTGGGCCTGGACGCCATGTGGCAGCTGGTGGGCTTCTACCTGGGCTGGTTGGGCCACCCGGGTCGCGGTCGCGCCCTGGGCTGCGGCGAGGTGAAGTTCACCGGCCAGATCCTCCCCGACGCCTCGAAGGTCACCTACCGCATCAACATCAAGCGCATCATCACCCGGCGCCTGATCCTCGGCATGGCCGACGGCACCGTCTCCGTCGACGGCCGCGACATCTACCAGGCCAACGACCTGCGCGTGGGCCTGTTCACCTCCACCGCGAACTTCTGACCAGGAGGCTTCCATGCGACGAGTGGTAGTCACCGGCCTGGGCATCGTCTCCTGCCTGGGCAATGACCGACAGCAGGTTCTCGAGGCGCTCAGGGAGGGGCGCTCCGGCATTCGTTTCAAGGAGGAGTACGCCGAGCGAGGCTTCCGCAGCCAGGTGGCCGGGGTGGTCGACATCGACCTCGACGCCCTGGTGGACCGCAAGCTGCGCCGCTTCATGGGCGACGCCGCGGCCTACGCCTATGTCAGCATGGCCCAGGCCATCGAGGACTCGGGGCTGGCCCCGGAGATGGTCTCCAACGAGCGTACCGGCCTGATCGCCGGCTCCGGCGGCGCCTCCAGCGCCAACCAGGTGGAGGCCGCCGACGTCATGCGCGAGAAGGGACTGCGCCGCGTGGGGCCCTACCGGGTCACCCGCACCATGGGCAGCACCGTCTCCGCCTGCCTGGCGACGCCGTTCAAGATCAAGGGGGTCAACTACTCGATCTCCTCGGCCTGCGCCACCTCGGCCCACTGCATCGGCAACGCCGTGGAGCAGATCCAGATGGGCAAGCAGGACGTGGTCTTCGCCGGCGGCGGCGAGGAGGAGCACTGGACCCTCTCCTGCCTGTTCGACGCCATGGGCGCGCTCTCGACCCACTACAACGACACCCCGGAGAAGGCCTCGCGCCCCTATGACCAGGCCCGCGACGGCTTCGTCATCGCCGGCGGCGGCGGCATGCTGGTGCTCGAGGAGCTCGAGCATGCGCGCGCCCGCGGCGCGAAGATCTACGCCGAGGTGACCGGCTACGGCGCCACCTCCGACGGCCACGATATGGTCGCCCCCTCCGGCGAGGGCGCGATGCGCTGCATGCGCCAGGCCATGGCCACCGTCAATGGGCCGATCGACTACATCAACACCCACGGCACCTCGACGCCGGTGGGCGACGTGGCCGAGCTCAAGGCGATCCGCGAGGTGTTCGGCGACTCGACCCCGGCGATGAGCTCCACCAAGTCGCTGACCGGCCACTCCCTGGGCGCCACCGGCGTGCAGGAGGCGATCTACGCGCTGCTGATGATGGAGAACGACTTCATCGCCGCCTCGGCCAACGTCGAGACCCTCGACGAGCAGGCCGACGGCTTCGATATCGTCACCCAGCGCCGCGACGGCGTGAAGGTGGCGCGGGTGCTCTCCAACAGCTTCGGCTTCGGCGGCACCAACGCCTGCCTGGTGCTGGAGAAGCTGCGCGACTGAGCGCGGCGCCTCTCCAGCCACCACACCTCTCCATCGCCGTAACACACCAAGGGCGCCCCATGGGGCGCCCTTGGTGCTTGGGTCAATCGCGCGGGCCCTTCTTAAGGCATGCCCTCATCGGCGCAGGCTTCATCGGCGATGACGGCAGCACCCCATCAGGCGGGCTGGCGCGCCTCCTCGCGCACCGGCCGCGGCACCTCGGAGACCTCGGCCAACCGCGCCTCGATCCACGCCTCGGTCTCGGCCAGCACCTCCTCCGGGCTGCGCCCCTCGGTGGGGATGGGTTCGCCCACCACCAGCGACAGCCGCCCGGGGTTCTTCACCCAGTGGCGCCCCGGCCAGCGCTCGCCGGCGTTGTGGGCCACCGGCACCACCGGCACCCCGGCGCGGCAGGCGATCACCGCCCCGCTCTTGTTGTAGCGGCGCCGGCTACCCGGCGCGACCCGGGTCCCCTCGGGGAAGATCAGCACCGAGAGCCCCTCCTCCAGACGCCGCTTGCCCTGGGTGAGCACCTGCTTCATGGCTCGTGCGGGCCGGGAGCGGTCCAGGGCGATGGGGTGCAGCAGGCGCAGCCCCCAGCCGAAAATCGGGATGTTGAGCAACTCCTTCTTGAGCACCGTGCACACCGGCGGCTTGAGCAGCTGCAGGTAGACGGTCTCCCACTCGCACTGGTGGTTGGCCAGGATCACGCAGGGGCCGTCGGGCAGGTGCTCGCGCCCGCGGATGTCGTAGCGCACCCCCACTACCAGCCGGAACCAGGCGATGATGAAGTGGTTGTAGAGGTTGAGCAGGCGGTAGCGGGAGCGCAGCGGCAGGAAGGGCGCCGGCGGCAGGAACAGCACCCCGCACACCACCATGGCGAGGAAGTAGCCCAGGTAGAAGAGCAGGCTGCGCAGGGTGTTCATGCCCCCTCCTCCCCCGCGGTGCACTCCTCGGCATGGGCGCGGCACCAGGCATCGAGCATATTGCCAAGCTCCAGCCGCCACGGCTTCTGGTGCACGCCGAAGGCCTCCAGCACCCGCCGGCAGTTGAGCACGCGACGCAGCGGATGGTCGTGGTGGTGGTGCAGGGCGCGGATGGGTCCCAGCGGGCGATGGTCGCCGCGCCCTTCGAGGCGGGTGGCGAGCTGGGTGCGCACCACCGAGACGAAGGTGTAGACGCTCACCGGCTCGGTGCCGGCCAGGTGGTAGCTGCCCCAGGCGTCGGCGCCGCACTGCTGCTGCTGCAGCATGCCGACCAGCGCCATGGCCACGGCGTCCGCCGAGGTGGGGCAGCAGGTCACGTCGGCCTCGCCGCGCACCTCGCCGCCGGTGATCAGGGTATCGATCAGCTCGTTGAGCCAGGCATGGCTCCCCTCCAGGGCGAACAGCGGCCCCAGGCGCACGATCAGGTGGTGCGGATGCTCGGCGCGGATGCGATCACCGGTGGCCACCAGGCGGCGCAGGCTCTCGTCCCGCGGCCGCGGGATCACATGCTCGTCGATGGGCTCGGCGAAGCCGTCCTCGTAGAGCTGGTCCGAGACGCACCACACCAGCGGGATGCGTGCCTCGCGGCACGCCTCCATGCAGCGCTCGACCGCCTCGGCATGGGCGGTGACCTCGGCCGGCGCGGCGACGATCGGCCGCGACAGCGGCGGGATCACCAGCGCATCCGGGGCCAGCGCCGCGAGCCGCTCGGCGTCCAGCGCCAGCCCCTCCTCGATGGTCAGCTCGGTATCCGAGCGGCGGTTGGCCTCCCGGGCCAGGGCCAGGCTCAGGCAGTGACCGGCGTCCAGTACCAGCAGCTTCACGGGCGCATCTCCCTCGGCATGGCGTCAGCGCAGCGCCTGCTCAGAATGGAATCTCGTCGTCGAAGTCATCGAAGCTGCCCGGGTCGGGCGCGCCGAAGTTGCCGCCCTGCTGGTTCCCCTGCTGCTGTCCGCCGCCCTGGGCGGGGCGCTGCGGAGGCTGCTGGGGCGGACGCTGGGGGGCGCCGCCACCCTGCTGCTGACCGCCGAAGCCGCCCCCCTGGGGCTGGCCGCCATAGTTGCCCTGGGGCGGCGGGCCACCCTGGGGCTGACCCCCATAGCCGCCCTGCTGGGGCTGGCCGCCGTAGCCGCCGCCCTGGAAGTCGCCACCGCCGCCACGGGAGTCGAGCATCTGCATGTCGTTGACCACGATCTCGGTGGTGTAGCGGTCCTGGCCGTCCTGCCCCTGCCACTTGCGGGTCTGCAGGCGCCCCTCCACGTAGATCTTGCTGCCCTTCTTCAGGTACTGCTGGGCGATCTCGGCGGTCTTGTTGAACATCACCAGGCGATGCCATTCGGTGCGCTCCTGGCGCTGGCCGCTCTGGCGGTCCATCCAGGTGTCGGTGGTCGCCAGGTTGACGTTGGCCACGGCGGTACCGGAGGGCGTGAAGCGAACCTCGGGGTCCTGCCCCAGGTTGCCGATGAGGATGACCTTGTTGACGCCACGGGCCATGCGGGACTCCTTGTTGTCATGAATACGATGTCATGAACGCGTTGTCATGACTGCTGCGTGTCGATCAGTCTCGCCAGCGCCTGCTCGTCGAGGCGCTGGCGGTCCACCTTGAGATAGGCCAGGCGCTCCTCGGGGACCACCAGCACGTCCTCCACCCCGGCCACCTCGGCGAACTTCGCCATCAGGGTCTCCAGGGCATCATCGCCGTGATCCTCGTCCAGTGCCACCACCTCGCTGGCCAGGTGCGGCGGCGGGCGCATGCCCAGCATCACCACGAACCACGCCAGCGCCAGGATGGCGGCCCCCAGGAACACCGCGGAGAGGCCCCACTGCTGGGCCAGGGCCCCGCCCAGCACGCCGCCCAGGAAGGCGCCCAGGAACTGGCTGGTGGAGTAGACCCCCATGGCGGTGCCCTTGGCACCGGCCGGGGCCAGCTTGCTGAGCAGCGAGGGCAGCGTGGCCTCCAGCAGATTGAAGCCCACGAAGAACAGCCACAGCCAGGCCAGCAAGGCCCACAGCCCCGCGCCGAGCCACGCCAGGCCCAGCAGGCTGACCAGCATGGCGGCGATGGCCAGCAGCACCATCGCCTTCATCCGGCGGCGCTTCTCGGCGACCACCACCAGCGGCACCATGCCCAGGAAGGCCAGCGCCATCACCCCGAGGTAGGCCAGGCCGTGGCGCTCGGTGGCGATGCCGGCGTCGAGCAGCCGGAATGGCACCGCGACGAAGATCGCCATCAGCACCAGGTGGAGGGCGAAGATGGAGAGGTCCAGGCGCAGCAGCTCGGGGCGCCCCAGGATGCGCCCCAGCTGGGCGCGGTCGATGCCCACGTCGCGGTGACGCAGGCGGCGCGGCGCGCGAGGCACCAGCTTCCACAGCACCGGCAGCCCCAGGGCGGCCAGGGCGGCGGTGAACCAGAACACCCCGGCAAGCCCGAAGGCCCCCGCCACCAGCGGGCCCAGCACCATGGCCACGGCGAAGGCCACGCCGATGGAGAGGCCGATGGTGGCCATGGCGGCGGTACGCACCTGCTCGCGGGTCTGGTCGGCGAGCAGTGCCATGATCGCCGCGGCCACCGCACCGCTGCCCTGCAGGCAGCGGCCGAGGATCACCCCGCCGATGCTGTCGGCGCTGGCGGCCACCACGCTGCCGAGCAGGAACAGCAGCAGCCCGGCGGCGATCACCGGCTTGCGCCCCAGGCGGTCGGAGAGCAGGCCGAAGGGGATCTGCAGCGCCGCCTGGGTCAGGCCGTAGATGCCCAGCGCCAGCCCCACCAGCAGCGGCGTGGCGCCGGCCAGGTCGTCGGCGTACAGCGCCAGCACCGGCAGCACCATGAACAGGCCCAGCATGCGGGTGGCGTAGAGACCGGCCAGGCCGGTGATGGCGCGCCGTTCGGCGGGGAGCAGCAGCCCGGAGAGCTTGCGCATAGACGTAGCGGTTCTTCCCTGGAGGGGCGTCGTGCGCCCGGGAGTGGACCGCCTATTCTAGCGGCTCGCCACCACCCAGGGAAAGCCGGCGCCGGGTCGCGCTTTGCCGGCGCCGGACGCCGGCTCGTATAATGGCGCTTTTGCCGCGGCCACGAGGTGGGAATGGACAGGATTCTGGTCAGGGGTGCGCGCACCCATAACCTGAAGAACATCGACGTCGAGCTGCCCCGCGACAAGCTGATCGTGGTCACCGGGCTCTCCGGCTCGGGCAAGTCGTCGCTGGCCTTCGACACCCTCTACGCCGAGGGGCAGCGCCGCTACGTGGAGTCGCTCTCCACCTACGCCCGGCAGTTCCTGTCGATGATGGAGAAGCCCGACGTCGACCATATCGAGGGGCTCTCCCCGGCGATCTCCATCGAGCAGAAGTCCACCTCCCACAACCCGCGCTCCACCGTCGGCACCATCACCGAGATCTATGACTACCTGCGCCTGCTGTTCGCCCGCGCCGGCACCCCGCGCTGCCCCGAGCACGGCGAGGATCTGGAGGCCCAGACCGTCTCCCAGATGGTGGACCAGGTGCTGGCGCTGCCCGAGGGCAGCAAGCTGATGCTGCTGGCCCCGGTGGTCAAGGGGCGCAAGGGCGAGCACCTGCAGCTGCTCGCCGAGCTGCGCGCCCAGGGCTTCGTGCGCGCCATGGTCGACGGCCAGGTGCTGGAGCTCGACGACATCGCCCCGCTGGACAAGAACAGGAAGCACGACATCAGCGTGGTGGTGGACCGCATCAAGGTGCGCGAGGGGCTCCAGCAGCGCCTCGCCGAGTCCTTCGAGACCGCGCTGGGCCTTGCCGATGGCGTCGCCATGGTGCACTTCATGGACGGCGAGCAGGAGGACATCGCCTTCTCGGCACGCTTCGCCTGCCCGGTATGCGGCTACTCCATCGCCGAGCTCGAGCCGCGCATGTTCTCCTTCAACAACCCCGCCGGCGCCTGCCCGACCTGCGACGGCCTGGGGGTGCAGCAGGTGTTCGACCCCGACAAGCTGATCAGCCACCCCGAGCTGTCCCTGGCCGAGGGGGTGATCAAGGGCTGGGACCGGCGCAGCGTCTTCTACTTCAACCAGCTCAAGGCGGTGGCGGACCACTACCGCTTCACCCTGGAGACTCCCTGGAAGGAACTCGCCCGCCACGAGCGCGAGGTCATCCTCCACGGCAGCGGCCACGACGACATCGCCTTCGACTACGTCAATGACCGCGGCCGCAAGGTGACCCGCGAGCACCCCTTCGAGGGGGTGCTGCCCAACCTCCAGCGCCGCTACCGCGAGACCGAATCCAGCATGGTGCGCGAAGAGCTGGCCCGCTACATCGCCGTGCAGCCCTGCCCGGCCTGCGCGGGGAGCCGGCTGCGCAAGGAGTCCCGCCACGTCTACATCGACGAGCACACCCTGCCGGAGATGGTACGCCTGCCCATCGGCGACGCCTGGCGCTACTTCCAGGGCCTCGAGCTGCCCGGCCGGCGCGGCGAGATCGCGGTCAAGATCGTCAACGAGATCCATGCCCGCCTGGAGTTCCTGGTCAACGTCGGCCTCGACTACCTCAATCTGGAGCGCAGCGCCGAGACCCTCTCCGGCGGCGAGGCGCAGCGCATCCGCCTGGCCAGCCAGATCGGCGCCGGCCTGGTGGGGGTCATGTACATCCTCGACGAGCCCTCCATCGGCCTGCACCAGCGCGACAACGACCGCCTGCTCAAGACCCTGGAGCGGCTGCGCGACCTTGGCAACACCGTGATCGTGGTGGAGCACGACGAGGACGCCATCCGCGCCGCCGACCATGTGCTCGACATCGGTCCGGGGGCCGGCGTCCACGGCGGTCGCATCGTCGCCCAGGGCACCCCCCAGCAGGTCACCGACAACACGCAATCGCTCACCGGGCAGTACCTGGCCGGCACCCGGCGCATCGAGGTGCCGCCCTGGCGGATCCCCGGCAACCCGGAGAAGGTGGTGCGCCTCACCGGCGCCCGCGGCAACAACCTGCAGGACGTCACCCTGGAGCTGCCGCTGGGGCTCTTCGTGTGCGTCACCGGGGTCTCCGGCTCCGGCAAGTCGACGCTGATCAACTCTACCCTGATGCCCATCGCCGCCCGCGAGCTCAACCACGCCACCAGCCTCACCCCCGCCGCCCATGACGGCATCGAGGGGCTCGAGCAACTGGACAAGGTGATCGACATCGACCAGAGCCCCATCGGGCGTACCCCGCGCTCCAACCCCGCCACCTACACCGGCATCTTCACGCCCATCCGCGAGCTCTTCGCCGGCACCCAGGAGGCGCGCTCCCGGGGCTACAAGCCGGGGCGCTTCTCCTTCAACGTCAAGGGCGGGCGCTGCGAGGCGTGCCAGGGCGAGGGCATGATCAAGGTGGAGATGCACTTCCTGCCCGACATCTACGTGCCCTGCGACGTCTGCAAGGGCAAGCGCTACAACCGCGAGACCCTGGAGATCGCCTACAAGGGCAAGAGCATCGACGAGGTGCTGCAGATGACCGTGGAGGAGGCGCTGGAGTTCTTCAGCCCGGTGCCGGCCATCGCCCGCCGCCTGCAGACCCTGCTCGACGTGGGACTCTCCTACATCCGCCTGGGCCAGAGCGCCACCACCCTCTCCGGCGGCGAGGCCCAACGGGTCAAGCTGGCCCGGGAGCTGGCCAAGCGCGACACCGGCCGCACCCTCTACATCCTCGACGAGCCCACCACCGGCCTGCACTTCGAGGATATCCGCCAGCTGCTCACGGTCCTGCACCGGCTGCGCGACCACGGCAATACCATCGTGGTGATCGAGCACAACCTGGACGTGATCAAGACCGCCGACTGGCTGATCGACCTGGGTCCCGAGGGCGGCGCGGGCGGCGGTCGCATCATCGCCGAGGGCACCCCGGAGCAGGTGGCCGGCAACGAGGTCTCACACACCGGACGCTTCCTCAAGCCGCTGCTGGAGCGGGCCAGGGAGCACTCTGGGAAGGCGAAGAGCACGGCGTAGGAGACTGGCGCAAGGAGCAAGGAGCAAGGAGCAAGGAGCAAGGAGCAAGGAGCAAGGAGCAAGG
The DNA here is from genome assembly GCF_900104135.1 of Halomonas shengliensis. Classification (GTDB taxonomy): domain Bacteria; phylum Pseudomonadota; class Gammaproteobacteria; order Pseudomonadales; family Halomonadaceae; genus Halomonas; species Halomonas shengliensis. The sequence goes on from NZ_FNIV01000013.1 coordinate 63,717, forward strand.
AGCAAGGCAGCATGCTCCGGCCATCTCGGCACCCCCATGGGGTTCCTTGCTACTTGAAACTGGCCGAAGGCCAGCCTTGCCACTTGCCGCTCAACGAAAAAAACCGGCCCCTTGCGGGAGCCGGTTTTTCTTTACAGCGCTTGCCGAAGCCGGGCGCGACGAGGATCACTCCTCGACGGCGTCCTCGGCCTCCTCGACGATCGGGCGATCGACGAGTTCGACGAAGGCCATGGGCGCGTTGTCGCCGGTGCGGAAGCCGCACTTGAGGATACGGACGTAACCGCCCGGACGCTCGGCGTAACGCGGACCCAGCTCGTTGAAGAGCTTGCCGACCGCTTCCTTGGAACGGGTGCGGCTGAAGGCCAGACGACGGTTGGCGACGCTGTCCTGCTTGGCCAGGGTGATGAGCGGCTCGATGACGCGACGCAGCTCCTTGGCCTTGGGCAGGGTTGTCTTGATGACCTCGTGCTCGATCAGCGACACGCTCATGTTCTTGAACATGGCCTGGCGATGCGAGCTCGTACGATTGAGGTGACGACCACTCTTACGATGACGCATGGTTGTGATTCCTTACCAAACTGGGACTCGAGTCGGCGCTCACGCGGAGGCCTTGTCGTCCTTCAGGCTAGCCGGCGGCCAGTTCTCCAGCCGCATGCCCAGGGAGAGACCGCGCGCTGCCAGGACGTCCTTGATCTCGTTCAGGGACTTCTTGCCGAGGTTCGGCGTCTTCAGCAGCTCCACCTCGGTGCGCTGGATCAGATCGCCGATGTAGTAGATATTCTCGGCCTTCAGGCAGTTGGCGCTGCGAACGGTCAACTCGAGATCGTCTACGGGGCGCAGCAGGATCGGATCGATATGATCCTCTTCCTCCTCCACTTCCTGTTCCTTGTCGGCTTCCAGGTCGACGAACGCGGCCAGCTGATCCTGCAGGATGGTCGCGCTGCGACGGATCGCCTCCTCGGGATCCAGGGTGCCGTCGGTCTCCAAGTCGATGATCAGCTTGTCGAGGTCGGTGCGCTGTTCGACACGCGCGGCCTCGACGCTGTAGGAGACCCGACGCACGGGGCTGAAGGTCGCATCCAGCTGCAGGCGGCCGATGGCACGAGACTCGTCGTCGGCACCGACGCGGGCGTCCGCCGGCTCGTAGCCGCGGCCGCGCGCCACCTTGAGCTGCATCTTCAGCTCGGCGCCCTCGTTGACGTGGGCGATGACGTGGTCGGGGTTGACGATCTCGACGTCGTGGTCGAGGGCGATATCCCCTGCGGTCACGACGGCCGGGCCCTGCTTGTTCAGCGAGAGCACCGCCTCGTCGCGGCTATGCATCTTGATCGCCACGTCCTTGAGGTTCAGGAGGATCTCGATGACATCTTCCTGAACGCCCTCGATCGCGCTGTACTCGTGCTCGACGCCGCCGATCTCGGCCTCCACCACGGCGCAGCCGGGCATGGACGAGAGCAGGATGCGGCGCAGGGCGTTGCCCAGGGTGTGGCCGAAGCCACGCTCGAAGGGCTCGAGCACGATCTTCGCGTGGTGTGCGCTGATCTCTTCGACCTTGATGTCGCGCGGGCGAAGAAACTCTGTCACTGAACGCTGCATATGAACACCTTTCAGGCTGCCAAACGGATACTGGGTACTCTGAGCCGGCCCCCGCGAAGGGGCCGGGCGCTAGCAGCGCTTACTTGGAGTACAGCTCGACGATCAGGGCCTCGTTGATGTCGGCAGTCAGGTCGCCGCGCTCGGGCAGCGCCTTGAAGGTGCCTTCCATCTTCTTGGCATCGATCTCGATCCAGGCCACGTCGCCGCGGTTGGCGGCCAGGGCCAGGGCGTTCTGGATGCGCGCCTGATTCTTCGCCTTCTCGCGAACGGAGACGACGTCACCGGGCTTGACCTGGTAGGACGCCACGTTGACGGTCTTGCCGTTCACGGCGATGGCCTTGTGGCTGACCAGCTGACGCGCCTCGGCGCGCGTGGAGCCAAAGCCCATGCGGTAGACGACGTTGTCCAGTCGGGATTCGAGAAGCTGCAGCAACACCTCGCCGGTCGCGCCCTTGAGACGGGCCGCTTCCTTGTAGTAGTTGCGGAACTGCTTCTCGAGCACGCCGTACATGCGGCGCACTTTCTGCTTCTCGCGAAGCTGCAAGCCGTATTCGGAAATACGCTGACGACGCTGGCCGTGCACACCCGGGATCTGCTCGGATTTGCACTTCTTCTCGAAGGGAGTGACACCGCTCTTCAGGAAGAGGTCGGTCCCCTCACGACGAGACAGTTTGCACTTCGGTCCAATGTAACGAGCCATGAATCTGTCTCCTTAAACGCGGCGTTTCTTCGGCGGACGGCAGCCATTGTGGGGAATGGGCGTCGCGTCGGTGATGCTCTGCACGCGGAAGCCGGCGGCGTTGAGCGCGCGCACGGCGGATTCACGGCCAGGACCGGGGCCCTTGACCAGCACGTCGACGTTTTTCACACCATACTCGGCTGCAGCGGTCGCTGCACGCTCGCTTGCCACTTGAGCAGCGAACGGGGTGCTCTTGCGAGAACCACGAAAACCCGAACCACCGGCTGTCGCCCAGGAAAGGGCGTTGCCCTGGCGGTCTGTGATCGTAATGATCGTGTTGTTAAAAGAGGCGTGGATATGCGCGACGGCATCCACTACCTGCTTTTTAACCTTCTTGCGATTGCTACGCGGGTTAGCCATGTTGATGTTTCTTCCTGTCTTTACGCCAGAGCGTGCGTGTTATTTGCGGATCGGCTTGCGCGGGCCCTTGCGGGTACGCGCATTGGTCTTCGTACGCTGACCACGCAGCGGAAGACTACGACGATGACGCAGACCACGGTAGCAACCCAGGTCCATGAGACGCTTGATGTTCAGCGTCACATCACGACGAAGGTCACCTTCAACGGTATACTTGCCGACCTCGGAACGCAGGGTGTCGATCTCTTCGGATGACAGTTCCTGGATCTTGGTGGTCGGCGCGATGCCGGACGCGGCACAGATATCCTGTGCACGAGTGCGGCCAATCCCGAAGATATAGGTCAGCGAGATCGCCGCATGCTTGTTGTCCGGGATATTGACGCCTGCAATACGGGCCATCAGCTTACTCCGAATATGTGAGCGGCTTGCTCGTTGGTCTACTACAAAAGGCGCAATAGCATACCCCTTTACCCTGCGAAGGGCAAGGGGCATGCCGGCACCCGGTTCAGCACAGCGTCAGGGGATCAGCCCTGGCGCTGCTTGTGCCGCGGCTCCGTGCAGATGACGCGGACGGCGCCATTGCGACGGATGATCTTGCAGTTGCGGCACATTTTCTTCACGGAAGCTCGAACTTTCATCGTTCCATCTCCAAAGTCGGCCTGCGAAGCGGCCCACAGGGCCGCGACGCGCCAGTTCGACGAGCGGCGCCCTCAGCGCATGATGCCGCCACCGCCGTAGCCTTTCAGGTTGGACTTCTTCATCACCGACTCGTACTGGTGCGACATGAGGTGCGACTGCACCTGGGCCATGAAGTCCATGATGACCACCACCACGATCAGCAGCGAGGTACCGCCGAAGAAGAACGGCACGTTCCACGCCACGATCAGGAACTGGGGCATCAGGGAAACCGCAGTGATGTACAAGGCGCCGAACAGGGTCAGACGGGTCATGACCTTGTCGACGTAGCGAGCGGTCTGCTCGCCAGGACGAATCCCCGGCAGGAAGGCACCCGACTTCTTGAGGTTGTCGGCGACGTCCTTGGGATTGAAGACCAGCGCTGTGTAAAAGAAGCAGAAGAATACCACCGCCGCGGCAAAAAGCAAGATGTACAGCGGCTGGCCCGGGCCCAGGGCCTGGGACGCCCGCTGCAGCCACTCGAGGCCGTCACCGGCACCCACCCACTGCCCCAGCGAGGCCGGGAACAGCAGGATGCTGGAGGCGAAGATGGCCGGAATGACGCCGGCCATGTTCACCTTCAGGGGCAGGTAGCTGCTCTGGCCGGCATACATCTTGTTGCCGACCTGGCGCCGCGGGTAGTTCACCGTGATGCGGCGCTGGCCGCGCTCGATGAACACCACCAGGGCCACGGTGGCCACGCCCAGCACCGAGAGGGCCAGCAGCGGCAGCACGTTCCACGCGCCTTCGTTGCGGGCCAGCTCGAAGGCCTGGCCGACCGCGCCGGGCAGGCCCGCCACGATACCGGCGAAGATCAGCAGCGAGATGCCGTTGCCGATCCCCTTCTCGGTGATCTGCTCGCCCAGCCACATCAGGAACACCGCACCGGTCACGAAGGTGACGATGGCGGTGAAGTAGAAGCTGAAGTCGGCGGTGTAGGCGATGCCCTGGCTGGCCAGGCCCACCGACATGCCGGTGGCCTGGACCAGCGCCAGGACCACGGTGCCGTAGCGGGTGTACTGGCTGATCTTGCGTCGACCGGCCTCGCCCTCCTTCTTGAGCTGCTCGAGGTGGGGCGAGACGGCGGTCAGCAGCTGCATGATGATCGACGCCGAGATATAGGGCATGATGCCCAGCGCCATGATGCTCATGCGCTCCAGGGCGCCACCCGAGAACATGTTGAACATGCCCAGGATGGTGCCCTGCTGCTCCCTGAACAAGGCAGCAAGCTGGTCAGGATTGATACCGGGCACGGGGATGTGGGCACCGATACGGTACACCACGATGGCGAGGAGCACGAAGCGCAGACGCGCCCACAGTTCACTCAGACCGCTGCCCATCGCCGGCATGTTTCCTGACTTCGCCATTTAGTCCTCTACCTTGCCACCGGCGGCCTCGATCGCGGCACGGGCACCCTTGGTGACCTTGAGACCGCGGACGGTGACCGCCTTGTTCAGTTCGCCGGAGAGGATCACCTTCGCATGCTGCGTGGCGTCCTTCAGCACGTTGGCCTGCTTCAGGGTCTCGAGGGTGACCTCGTCACCGGCGACCTTGGCCAGTTCGGCCAGGCGCACTTCCTCGGAGACCAGCGACTTCGCGGAGGTGAAGCCGAACTTGGGCAGACGCCGCTGCAGAGGCATCTGACCGCCCTCGAAGCCGGGCTTGACGCTGCCGCCGCTGCGCGACTTCTGGCCCTTGTGGCCGCGACCACCGGTCTTGCCCAGACCGGAGCCGATGCCACGACCGACGCGCTTCTCGGCGTGCTTGGAGCCCGGTGCCGGGCTCAGGCTATTGAGTTTCATGGATTACTCTCCCTCAACGCGCACAAGGTAGTTGACCTTGTGGATCATGCCGCGCACGGCGGGGGTGTCTTCCAGTTCAACCGTGTGACCGATGCGGCGCAGGCCGAGGCCCTTCATGGTGGCCTTGTGCTTGGCCAGCACGCCGATGGTGCTGCGGGTCTGGGTAACCTTGATCGTTGCTGCCATGGTGCTCACCCCGTAATCGCTTCGACAGGCAGACCGCGCTTGGCGGCGATGTCTTCCGGCGACTGCATGGCGGTCAGGCCCTTGACGGTCGCCCGCACCACGTTCACCGGGTTGGTCGAGCCGTAGCACTTGGCCAGCACGTCGTGGACACCGGCCAGCTCCAGCACGGAGCGCATGGCGCCGCCGGCGATGATGCCGGTACCCTCGGAGGCGGGCTGCATGTACACCTTGGAGGCGCCGTGACGGGCCTTGACCGGGTACTGCAGGGTGCCGCCGGTGAGGTGCACCTTGACCATGTTGCGACGCGCCTGGTCCATCGCCTTCTGGATCGCGACCGGCACCTCACGCGCCTTGCCGCGGCCGAAGCCGACACGACCCTTGCCGTCACCCACGACGGTCAGGGCGGTGAAACCGAAGATACGGCCACCCTTGACCACCTTGGCAACACGGTTGACCTGGACCAGCTTCTCCTGGAGGTCGCCGCTTTGCTGTTCGTTCTTCGCCATCGTAAAACCCTTTAGAATTCCAGGCCGCCTTCACGAGCGGCGTCGGCCAGGGCCTTGACGCGGCCGTGGTACTTGAAACCGGCGCGATCGAAGGCTACCTGGGTGATGCCCGCTTCCTTGGCGCGCTCGGCAATCAGTGCGCCCACCTTGGCGGCGGCGTCGGCATTGCCGGTCGCACCCTCGCGCAGGGCCTTGTCCAGCGTGGAAGCGCTGGCCAGGACCTTGCCACCATCCGGCGAGATGATCTGCGCGTAGATGTGGCGCGGGGTACGGTTGACGCACAGGCGATACACGCCCAGCTCGCGGATCTTGGCGCGAGCGCGGCGGGCACGACGGAGACGAGATTCTTTCTTCGCGTTCATAACCCTGCCTTACTTCTTCTTGGCTTCTTTGCGACGCACCTGCTCGTCGGCGTACCGGACACCCTTGCCCTTGTAGGGCTCGGGCGGACGGAAGGCGCGGATTTCCGCGGCGACCTGACCGAGGCGCTGCTTGTCCGCGCTCTTCAGCACGATCTGGGTGTTCTTGGGCGTTTCCGCCGTGACACCCTCAGGCAGCGTGTACTCGACCGGGTGCGAGAAGCCCAGTGACAGATTGAGCGTCTGGCCCTTGGCCTGGGCACGATAACCGACGCCGATGATTTCGAGGGACTTGGTGAAGCCTTCGCTCACACCGGTCACCACATTCTGAACCAGGGCACGGGTGGTACCGGCCATGGCCCAGCTCTTGGCGGACTCGCTGGGGGCGAAGGTCAGCTGACCCTCCTCCTGAGCCACCACCACGTCGGGATGGATGGTCAGGGACAGGGTGCCCTGGCCGCCCTTGGCGGTCAGCTGGTCACCGTCGAGCTTGATCTCGACGCCAGCGGGCACTTTTACCGGATATTTGGCTACGCGGGACATTCCAAACTCCTAGAATACGGTGCAGATGACTTCGCCACCGACACCGGCCTTGCGAGCCGCGCGATCGGTCATCACCCCGTTGGAGGTGGTGACGATAGCGATACCCAGGCCATCGGCGACCTTCGGCAGCGCGTCCTTGCCCTTGTACTGGCGCAGGGACGGCTTGGAAACTCGCTGGATGTGCTCGATGACCGGCTTGCCCTCGAAGTACTTGAGGGTCACGGTCAGCTCGGGCTTGGCGCTCTCGGACACCGCGAAGTCGTTGATGTAACCCTCTTCCTTCAACACGCGGGCCACCTCGACCTTCAGCTTGGAGGACGGCATGGTGACCGTCTCCTTGGTGGCCTGCTGCGCATTGCGGATACGGGTGAACATATCCGCCAGAGTGTCTTGCATGCTCATTTACGTTGCGCTCCTGATGTTTCTACGTGGCGTTACCAGCTGGACTTCTTGAGTCCGGGAACGTCGCCACGCATGGCGGCTTCACGCAGCTTGTTGCGGCCGAGGCCGAACTTGTTGTAGAAGCCGTGCGGACGGCCGGTGACGCGGCAGCGGTTACGCTGACGCACCGGGCTGGAGTCACGCGGCAGCTGCTGCAGCTTGAGCTGCGCATCGAAGCGCTCTTCGTCGGAAGCGTTCACGTCCTGGATGATCGCCTTGAGCTGGGCACGCTTGGCGGCGTACTTCTCCACCAGCTTGGTGCGCTTCAGCTCGCGCTCTACCATGCTTTTCTTTGCCATGATCCCACCCTTATTTCTTGAACGGGAAGTTCAGCGCGCTCAGCAGCGCACGACCTTCTTCATCGGTGTTGGCGGTGGTGGTGATGGTGACATCCAGACCACGAATCCGGTCGATCTTATCATACTCGATCTCCGGGAAGATGATCTGCTCACGCACCCCCATGGAGTAGTTGCCACGACCGTCGAAGGACTTCGGGTTGAGACCACGGAAGTCACGAACGCGGGGGATCGCGATATTCACCAGGCGATCGAGGAAGTCCCACATGCGCTCGGAGCGCAGGGTCACCTTGATCCCGATCGGCCAGCCTTCACGCACCTTGAAGCCCGCGATGGACTTGCGTGCCTTGGTCACCATCGGCTTCTGACCGGAGAGCTTCTCCAGGTCACCGATGGCATTCTCGATCAGCTTCTTGTCGCTGGTCGCCTCGCCGATGCCCATGTTCAGAGTCACCTTGGTGATCCGGGGCACCTGCATCACGTTGGCGTAGCTGAACTGCTCTTTGAGTTGAGCCACCACCTCGTTCTGATAACGTTCTTTCAAGTTCGCCATTTTGCTACCCGACTCGCGTTAGGCGTCGATCTGCGTCTGCGTCGACTTGTAGATACGTACCTTGGTACCGTCTTCCTGAACCTGGAAGCCGACGCGATCCGCCTTTCCGGTCTCCTGGTTGAAGATGGCCACGTTGGACGCGTGAATCGGAGCCTCGCGCTCGACGATACCGCCCTGGTTACCCGCCATGGGGTTGGGCTTGGTGTGACGCTTGATCATGTTCACACCGGACACGACGAAGCGGTCGTCCTTGAGGACGCGCTTGACGGTGCCGCGCTTGCCCTTGTCCTTGCCGGCGATGACGATCACTTCATCGTCACGTTTGATCTTTTGCATATCCGCCTCGCTCCTTACAGCACTTCAGGCGCCAAGGAAATGATCTTCATGAACTTCTCGTTGCGAAGCTCACGGGTCACCGGCCCGAAGATACGGGTGCCGATCGGCTGTTCGTTGGTGTTGTTCAACAGAACCGCCGCATTTCCGTCGAAGCGAATCAGCGAGCCGTCGGGACGACGGACACCGCTGCGGGTGCGGACGACCACCGCCTTCAGCACCTGGCCCTTCTTGACCTTGCCGCGCGGAATGGCTTCCTTCACCGTGACCTTGATGACGTCGCCAACGTGGGCGTAGCGACGGTGTGAACCGCCCAGCACCTTGATGCACTGCACCCGGCGCGCCCCGCTGTTGTCGGCGACATCCAGCATTGTCTGAGTCTGAATCATCGGTTTTCTCCAAACCTAATCTGACTGCAGGCGTGAGCCTTAGCCCTTGGCCTGCTCGACCACCTCGACCAGCGTCCAGGACTTGGTCTTGGACAGCGGACGGCACTCCTGGATGGAGACCGTATCACCGGCCTTCGCCTGGTTCGCCTCGTCATGGGCGTGCAGCTTGGTGGAGCGCTTTACGTATTTGCCGTAGATCGGGTGCCGCACGCGGCGCTCGATCATCACGACGATGGACTTGTCCATCTTGTCGCTCACCACCTTGCCGGTGAGCGTACGGGTTTTTTTCTCTTCGGCCATCTCAGTCACCTGCCTTCTCGTTGAGCACAGTCTTCACCCGGGCGATGTCCCGACGAACCTGCTTGAGCAGATGCGTCTGGCTGAGCTGGCCGGTGGCCTTCTGCATGCGCAGGTTGAACTGCTCGCGGAGGAGTTCGAGGAGCTGATCGTTCAGCTCGTCGACTGACTTTTCACGGATTTCCTGGGCTTTCATCACATCACCGTCCGTTTCACAAAGGTGGTGGAGACCGGGAACTTCTGTGCCGCCAGGCCGAAGGCCTCGCGCGCCAGCTCCTCGGACACGCCTTCGATCTCGTAGAGGATCCGGCCGGGCTGGATCTGCGCGACCCAGTACTCGACGGAGCCCTTGCCCTTACCCATACGGACCTCGAGGGGCTTCTTGGAGATCGGCTTGTCCGGGAAGACCCGGATCCAGATCTTGCCGCCACGCTTGACGTGACGGGTGATCGCACGGCGACCGGCTTCGATCTGACGGGCGGTGATGCGACCGCGACCAGTGGCCTTGAGGCCATACTCGCCGAAGCTCACCTTGCTTCCGCGATGCGCCAGGCCACGGTTGCGGCCCTTCTGCATCTTGCGGAATTTCATGCGCTTGGGTTGTAACATCGACTCGCTCTCCCCTTACCTGGAACCTTTCTTCTTGGAGGGCGCGGCCTGAGGCTGCTTCGCCTTGGCGCGGACCTCTTCGATGCCCCCGAGGATCTCACCCTTGAAGACCCAGACCTTGACACCGATGATGCCGTAGGTGGTCTTGGCCTCGTAGGTGGCGTAGTCGATGTCCGCACGCAGGGTGTGCAGCGGAACACGACCTTCGCGATACCACTCGGTGCGGGCGATCTCGGCACCGCCGAGGCGGCCGGAGAGCTGCACCTTGATGCCGCCAGCGCCCAGGCGCATGGCGTTCTGCACGGCGCGCTTCATGGCGCGACGGAACATCACGCGGCGCTCGAGCTGGCCGGCGATGTTCTGGGCCACGAGCTGAGCGTCCAGCTCGGGCTTGCGCACTTCCTCGATGTTGACGTGCACGGGCACGCCCATCATCGCGGTGACCTCGCGACGCAGACGGTCGACGTCCTCGCCCTTCTTGCCGATCACGATGCCCGGACGGGCGGTGTGAATGGTGATGCGGGCGTTGTTGGCAGGACGCTCGATGGTGATCTTGCTCACGGAGGCGTTCTTCAGACGCTCCTCCAGGAAGCGACGCACCTCGAGGTCGTTGTTCAGCTTGTCGGCATAGGCGCCGCGCTCGGCGTACCAGACCGAGGTATGGTCCTTGACGATACCCAGGCGGATGCCTGTTGGATTGACTTTCTGACCCATCTGGTCGACTCCTACTTCTCGGCTACCTTGACGGTGATGTGGCAGGTGCGCTTCAGAATGCGATCCGCACGGCCCTTGGCGCGCGGACGGATGCGCTTGAGCGTCATGCCCTCATCGACGCAGATGGTCGAGACACGCAGCTCGTCGATATCCATGCCGTTGTTTTCTTCCGCGTTCGCGATGGCGGACTGCAGCACCTTCTTGACCAGCTTGGCTGCCTTCTTCGGGGAGAAGGTCAGCAGGTCGAGTGCTTCGGCGACCGGCTTACCGCGCACCTGGTCAGCCACCAAACGGGCCTTCTGGGCGGATAAGCTAGCGCCACGCAGCTTTGCTGTGACTTCCATCTCTAATCCTCTCTCGGCTTACCGTTTGGCTTTCTTGTCCGCCGCGTGACCGCGATAGGTGCGGGTGGCAGCGAATTCGCCCAGCTTGTGGCCAACCATTTCCTCGGAGACATGCACCGGGACGTGCTGGCGACCGTTATGGACCGCAATGGTGAGCCCGACCATGTTGGGCAGGATCATGGAACGACGCGACCAGGTCTTGATCGGTTTGCGGTCGTTCTTCTCCACTGCAGCCTCAACCTTCTTCAGCAGATGAAGGTCGATAAAGGGACCTTTCTTCAGTGAACGTGGCACAGCCGTTACCTCTTAAAGTGTGTTACTTGGCCTTGCGGCGACGAACGATCAGCTTGTCGGTGCGCTTGTTCTTGCGGGTCTTGTGGCCCTTGGTGGGCACGCCCCACGGAGTCACCGGATGACGACCCCCGCTGGTGCGGCCTTCACCACCACCATGCGGGTGATCCACCGGGTTCATGGCCACGCCGCGAACGGTCGGACGCACACCTTTCCAGCGCTTCGCACCGGCCTTGCCAAGCTGACGCAGGCTGTGCTCGGAGTTGCTCACTTCCCCCAGGGTCGCGCGGCACTCGCTCAGCACCTTGCGCATCTCGCCGGAGCGCAGACGCAGGGTGGCGTAGTTGCCTTCACGGGCGACCAGCTGGGCGCTGGTGCCGGCGCTGCGAGCGATCTGTGCGCCCTTGCCGGGCTTGAGCTCGATGCAGTGCACGGTGGAACCCAGCGGGATGTTGCGCAGCGGCAGGGCGTTGCCCTTCTTGATCGCCGCGTTGACGCCGGACTCGAGACGATCGCCGGCGCTCACGCCCTTGGGGGCGATGATGTAGCGACGCTCGCCGTCGACGTACTTGAGCAGAGCGATGTGGGCGCTACGGTTGGGATCGTACTCCAGGCGCTCGACGACGGCGGGTACGCCATCCTTGGTGCGCTTGAAGTCGATGACCCGGTAGTGCTGACGGTGACCACCGCCCACGTGGCGGGTGGTGATGCGACCGTTGTTGTTACGACCGCCGCTGCGTGACTGCTTCTCGAGCAGGGGCGCGTAGGGCTTGCCCTTGTGCAGCTCGTCGTTCACGACCTTGATCAGGTGGCGACGACCGGCGGATGTGGGTTTGGTCTTGACGATTGCCATTATCCGTACTCCTGCCCTTATTCGGCGCCAGAGAAGTCTTCAAGGGTCTCGCCGGCGGCCAGCGTGACGTAGGCCTTGCGATACCCCTTGCGGTGACCCAGACCGTGCGCGGTGCGCTTGGTCTTGCCCTTGACGTTCAGCGTCTGAACGCGGTCGACCTTCTTGCCGAACAGGGCCTCGACGGCCTTCTTGATCTCGGGCTTGGTCGCGTCGCCGGCCACCTTGAACACGTACTGGTTGCGTTCGGCAGCCATGGCGGCCTTCTCGGTCACGTGCGGACCGAGCAGCACCTTGAATACACGCTCCTGGTTCATGCCAGCTTCTCCTCGAATTTGCGCAGGGCGGAGACGGTGACCAGCACCTTGTCGAAGGCGACCAGGCTCACCGGGTCGGCGGCGGCCACGTCGACCACATCCACGTTGGGGATGTTACGGGCGGCCAGGTAGAGCTTCTCGTCGACCTCCTCGGTGACGATCAGCGCCTTCTCCAGGCCCAGCTCGTTGAGCTTGGCGACCAGCTGCTTGGTCTTCGGGGCGTCGACGGTGATCTCCTCGACGGCCACCAGGCGCTCCTGACGGACCAGCTCGGAGAGGATGGAGCGCATCGCCGCGCGGTACATCTTGCGGTTGACCTTCTGGGTGTAGTCCTGGGGACGAGCCGCGAAGGTCACGCCGCCGCTGCGCCACAGCGGGGAGCGGATGGTACCGGCGCGGGCACGACCGGTGCCCTTCTGGCGCCACGGCTTCTTGCCGCCGCCTCGCACGTCGGAACGGTTCTTCTGGGCGCGGGTGCCCTGGCGACCACCGGCCAGGTAGGCGGTGACGACCTGGTGCACGAGCGCTTCGTTGAATTCTTTGCCAAAGGTGGCGTCGGACAGCTCGACGGAGCCGGCGCCGGCAGCAAGATTCAGATTCATCGGTAAGTTCCCCTTCAGCCAGCTTTCACGGCGCTGCGCACGATGACGTCACTGCCGGTAGCACCGGGCACGGCGCCCTTGACCAGCAGCAGGTTACGTTCGGCATCGACACGCACGACTTCGAGACTCTGGACGGTGCAACGCACGTTGCCCATCTGGCCGGCCATTTTCTTGCCCTTGAACACGCGTCCCGGGGTCTGGCACATGCCGATGGAGCCCGGCGCGCGGTGCGACAGGGAGTTACCGTGGCTGTTGTCCTGGGTGCGGAAGTTCCAGCGCTTGACGGCGCCCTGGAAGCCCTTGCCCTTGGAGCTGCCGGTCACGTCGATCTTCTGACCAGCTTCGAAGAGGGATACGGTGAGTTCGCCGCCCACTTCCGGAGCTTCGTCGCCTTCTGCCAGGCGGAACTCCATCAGCGAACGACCGGCCTCGATACCTGCCTTGGCGAACTGTCCCGCCTGGGACTTCGACAGGTGCTTGGCCTTGCGGGAGCCGGTTGTGACCTGAACCGCCGCGTAGCCGTCGGACTCGACGGTCTTGACGCAGGTGACACGGTTCGGCTCAACCTCGATCACGGTTACGGGCACTGAGGCGCCATCTTCGGTGAAGACACGGGTCATCCCGGCCTTCTTGCCGACTAAACCGATAGTCATTCTCTATCTCCTATAGTGTACGGGGCTATCACCCGCTATGGCTGCCCTTTCCAGAGCATTCCACTAGCACGTTGTGTGGCGCCTCACGGCGCGGCGGCTGCTGCTCGGGCGTCGTGCCGAGCGCTGGGCCGCGGTGTCTAGTGTCAGATGATCAGTCGAGCTTGATCTGCACGTCCACGCCGGCGGCGAGGTCGAGCTTCATCAGGGCGTCGACGGTCTTCTCCGTCGGCTCGACGATGTCGAGCACGCGCTTGTGCGTGCGAATCTCGTACTGGTCGCGCGCGTCCTTGTTGACGTGCGGCGAGATCAGCACGGTATAGCGCTCGCGGTTGGTCGGCAGAGGGATCGGACCCCGCACCTGGGCGCCGGTACGCTTGGCGGTTTCCACAATCTCCGCCGCGGACTGGTCGATCAGGCGATGGTCGAAGGCCTTCAACCGAATGCGAATCTTCTGGTTCTGCATTAGCCCTAACTCCAATGGAAGTCGACGGCGCGTGCCGCCTACCCACGCATTCAAAGGATGCGCATTATAGGCGCGCCGCGGATGAGTGTCAAACACTCCCCGCGGTGCGCAGAAAGGGGGCTCCATGGGAGCCCCCTTCGATCATCTCAGCGCCTGGGCTTACTGGACGATCTTGGCCACGACGCCGGCGCCGACGGTACGGCCGCCTTCGCGGACGGCGAAGCGCAGGCCTTCGTCCATGGCGATCGGGGCGATCAGGGTGACAACCATCTTGACGTTGTCGCCCGGCATCACCATCTCGACGCCTTCCGGCAGTTCACAGGTACCGGTCACGTCGGTGGTACGGAAGTAGAACTGCGGACGGTAGCCCTTGAAGAACGGGGTGTGACGACCACCCTCGTCCTTGCTCAGCACGTACACCTCGGCCTCGAAGACGGTGTGCGGGGTGATGGTGCCCGGCTTGGCCAGGACCTGGCCACGCTCGACCTCGTCACGCTTGGTGCCGCGCAGCAGGGCGCCGACGTTCTCACCGGCACGACCTTCGTCGAGCAGCTTGCGGAACATCTCGACACCGGTGACGGTGGTCTTGGTGGTGTCCTTGATACCGACGATCTCGACTTCCTCGCCGGCCTTGATGATGCCGCGCTCGACGCGGCCGGTCACCACGGTGCCGCGGCCGGAGATGGAGAAGACGTCCTCGATCGGCATCAGGAACGGCTGGTCGATGGCACGCTCCGGCTCCGGGATGTACTCGTCCAGGGCCTTGATCAGGTTGGCAACGGCGGTGGTACCCATGCCGTTGTCGTCCTTGCCTTCCAGGGCCATCAGGGCGGAACCGGTGATGATCGGGGTGTCGTCACCCGGGAAGTCGTACTCGTTGAGCAGCTCGCGAACTTCCATCTCGACCAGCTCGAGCAGCTCCTCGTCGTCGACCATGTCGGCCTTGTTCAGGAACACGACGATGTACGGCACGCCGACCTGGCGAGACAGCAGGATGTGCTCGCGGGTCTGCGGCATGGGGCCGTCGGCGGCGGACACGACCAGGATCGCGCCGTCCATCTGGGCGGCACCGGTGATCATGTTCTTGACGTAGTCGGCGTGTCCCGGGCAGTCGACGTGGGCGTAGTGACGCTCCTCGGACTGGTACTCCACGTGGGAGGTCGCGATGGTGATACCACGCTCACGCTCTTCCGGAGCGTTGTCGATGGTATCGAACTCGCGCCAGTCGCCACCGAAGACCTCGGCGGAGACGCGGGTCAGGGCCGCAGTCAGAGTGGTCTTGCCGTGGTCGACGTGACCGATGGTGCCGACGTTGACGTGCGGTTTGGAACGCTCAAATTTTTCCTTAGCCACTGCTATAACCTCTTTACGTTAGCTAACGGTTAACCGTTTTGGTTGATGACGGCTTCAACGACGCTGGACGGCGCCTCTTCGTAATCCGCAAACTCCATGACGTAGCTTGCGCGGCCCTGGGTCTGAGAACGCAGATCGGTCGCGTAACCGAACATCTCAGCCAACGGAACCCGGGCGCGGATGACCTTGCCGGAGGGCGAATCATCCATGCCCGATACCAGCCCGCGACGGCGGTTCAGGTCGCCCATGACGTCA
The DNA here is from genome assembly GCF_900104135.1 of Halomonas shengliensis. Classification (GTDB taxonomy): domain Bacteria; phylum Pseudomonadota; class Gammaproteobacteria; order Pseudomonadales; family Halomonadaceae; genus Halomonas; species Halomonas shengliensis. Next base: position 79,240 of record NZ_FNIV01000013.1, read on the forward strand.
CCCATGAAGTCCTCGGGGGTCACGACCTCGACCTTCATCACCGGCTCCAGCAGCACCGCCTTGGCCTTCTTGGCGCCTTCCTTGACGGCCATGGAAGAAGCGACCTTGAACGCGGTCTCGTTGGAGTCCACGTCGTGGTAGGAACCATCGTACAGCGTAACCTTGACGTCGATCATCGGGTAGCCCGCGATGACACCGTTCTGCAGCTGCTCGTAGGCCCCTTTCTCGACGGCCGGCACGTATTCCTTGGGAACCACGCCGCCGACGATCTCGGAAGCGAATTTGAAGTGCATCTCTTCATCTTCGCCCTTGTCTTCCGCGGTGAGCGGCTCGATGCGCAGCCAGACGTGGCCGTACTGGCCGCGACCACCGGACTGGCGCACGAACTTGCCTTCCTGCTCCACCGTGCCGCGGATGGTCTCGCGGTACGCGACCTGCGGCTTGCCGATGTTGGCCTCGACCTTGAACTCGCGACGCATGCGGTCGACGATGATGTCGAGGTGCAGCTCACCCATGCCGGAGATGATGGTCTGGCCGGTCTCCTCGTCGGTGCGCACCTGGAAGGAGGGGTCCTCCTGAGCCAGCTTGCCCAGGGCCACGCCCATCTTCTCCTGGTCGGCCTTGGACTTCGGCTCCACGGCCACGGAGATCACCGGATCCGGGAACTCCATGCGCTCCAGGACGATCTTGTCGTTCTGGTCGCACAGGGTATCACCGGTGGTGACGTCCTTTAGGCCGATGCAGGCGGCGATGTCGCCGGCACGCACTTCCTTGATCTCCTCGCGGGAGTTGGCGTGCATCTGGACGATACGACCCACGCGCTCCTTCTTCTGCTTGACGGAGTTGTAGACGCTGTCGCCGGAGTTGAGCACGCCGGAGTAGACCCGGATGAAGGTCAGGGTGCCGACGAAGGGGTCGGTGGCGATCTTGAACGCCAGGGCCGCGAACGGTGCGTTGTCGTCCGCCTCGCGGGTGGCGACGGTGCCGTCCTTGTCGTCCAGCTCGCCCTCGATGGCCTTCACCTCGGTGGGCGACGGCAGGTAGTCGACCACGGCATCCAGCACCGCCTGCACGCCCTTGTTCTTGAACGCCGAGCCGCAGGTGACCAGCACGATCTCGTTGTCCAGGGTGCGACGACGCAGGCCGGCCTTGATCTCCTCCTTGGTCAGCTCGCCCTCTTCGAGGTACTTGTCCATGAGCTCTTCGGACGCCTCGGCGGCGGCCTCGACCATCTGCTCGCGGCACTCGTCGGCCTTGGCCTGGAGCTCGGCGGGGATGTCGACGAGGTCATAGGTGGCGCCGAAGTCGGACTCGTTCCACAGGATCGCCTTCATCTCGATGAGATCGATGACGCCCTTGAAGTCCTCCTCGGTGCCCCAGTTGATCTGGATCGGCACGGCGTTGGCGCCGAGACGCTCCTTGAGCTGGTCGACGACCATGAAGTAGTCGGCGCCGGTGCGGTCCATCTTGTTGACGAACACCAGGCGCGGCACCTCGTACTTGTTGGCCTGACGCCACACGGTCTCGGTCTGCGGCTGCACGCCGGACGAGCCGCACAGCACCACCACGGCACCGTCGAGGACCCGCAGGGAACGCTCCACCTCGATGGTGAAGTCGACGTGCCCGGGGGTGTCGATGATGTTGATGCGGTGCTCGTCGAACTGGTGGTTCATGCCCTTCCAGAAGGTGGTGACGGCAGCGGAGGTGATGGTGATACCACGCTCCTGCTCCTGCTCCATCCAGTCGGTGGTGGAGGCACCTTCGTGGGTCTCGCCCAGCTTGTGGTTGATGCCGGTGTAGAACAGCACGCGCTCGGTCGTGGTGGTCTTGCCGGCATCGACGTGGGCGACGATACCCAGGTTGCGGTAGCGATTTAGCGGAGTCTTGCGAGCCACGGTGGAACTCCCCGTTGGTTGGCGATGCGTTGAGAAGCGCGCTTAGCGACGGTGCACTTAGAAGCGATAGTGCGAGAAGGCCTTGTTGGCTTCCGCCATGCGATGCACGTCTTCACGCTTCTTGACCGCGGAGCCCTTGCCCTCGGCGGCATCCAGCATCTCGCCGGCCAGGCGCTGCACCATGGTCTTCTCACCGCGACGACGCGCGGCGTCCACCAGCCAGCGCATGGCCAGGGCCTGACGGCGCGAGGGACGCACCTCGACCGGCACCTGATAGGTCGCACCGCCGACGCGGCGTGACTTGACCTCGACCATGGGCTGGATGGTCTCCAGCGCCTTGTCGAAGATCTCCAGCGGCTCTTCATTACTGCGCTCGGCAACCCTGTCCAGCGCACCATAGACGATGCGCTCAGCTACGGACTTCTTGCCGCTGATCATCAGGTGGTTCATGAACTTCGCCAGACGCTCGCTTCCGAACTTGGGATCCGGCAGGATCTCGCGCTTGGCCGCAACTCTTCTTCTAGGCATGATAAGCCCTCTGTTGAAGGGTCCTTCAGGTAAACCCGAGACTCCCGCCGACGGCGGCGCCCGACCTTACTCTTATCAGACCGAAATCGATTCGTGATGAATGCGTATGCCGAGGCCGATCAGGCCTTGGGACGCTTGGCGCCGTACTTGGAACGGCCCTGCTTGCGGTTCTGCACGCCGGAGGTATCCAGGGCACCACGCACGGTGTGATAACGCACACCCGGAAGGTCCTTGACACGACCGCCGCGGATCAGCACCACGGAGTGCTCCTGCAGGTTGTGGCCCTCACCGCCGATGTACGAGGAGACCTCGTAGCCGTTGGTCAGGCGTACACGACACACCTTACGCAGGGCCGAGTTCGGCTTCTTCGGGGTAGTGGTGTAGACGCGGGTGCAGACGCCGCGCTTCTGCGGGCAAGACTGCAGCGCCGGCACGTCGCTCTTGCTGACGGGGCGCTTGCGGGGCTTGCGCACCAGCTGGTTGATCGTTGCCATCTATTGCTCCAATGGGTTGCCTTGCGGAGGCGAGGTAGCCGCTCGCCTTCCTGTACTTGCTCTGTACTGCGCTTGCCTCGACAGCGGGTTCGGGCGCACCCGCCCCACTGTTAAAGGCTGCGCATTCTACTGGCTGACGCCACGCCGCGTCAAGCCCGGCGCCCCGCGAGGGGCGCCGGGCGTCGGCGGGTCAGATCTCGTCGTCATCCGAATCCAGCGCGGTGAGCTGGGCGCCCAGCTCCTGCTCGACGTCGTAGGCCGACGGCGTGGTCAGGCGCTCGGCGTCCTCGCGCTTGCGGCGACGCTCGGCATGGTGGGTCAGGCCGGTACCGGCCGGGATCAGGCGTCCCACCACCACGTTCTCCTTCAGGCCGCGCAGGTAGTCGCGCTTGCCGGTCACCGCCGCCTCGGTCAGCACGCGGGTGGTCTCCTGGAAGGAGGCCGCGGAGATGAACGACTCGGTGGCCAGGCTGGCCTTGGTGATGCCCAGCAGCACGCGCTGGTACTTGGCCGGGAAGCGCTCCTCCTTCTCGAGGCGGGCGTTCTGCTCCAGCACCCGCACCAGCTCCACCTGGTCGCCGGGGATGAAGTCGGAGTCGCCGGCATCAGTGATCTCCACCTTGCGCAGCATCTGACGCACGATCACCTCGATGTGCTTGTCGTTGATGCCCACGCCCTGGAGGCGGTAGACCTCCTGGATCTCGGCGGTGATGTACTTGGCCAGCTCCGCGACGCCCAGCAGACGCAGGATGTCGTGGGGGTTGCTGGGACCATCGGAGATCACCTCGCCCTTCTCGACGCTCTCGCCCTCGAACACCGCGATCTGGCGCCACTTGGGGATCAGCATCTCGAAGGGATCGCCGCCACCCTCGGGGGTGATGGTGAGGCGACGCTTGCCCTTGGTCTCCTTGCCGAAGCTGATCACGCCGCTGATCTCGGCGAGGATCGACGGTTCCTTCGGCTTGCGCGCCTCGAACAGGTCGGCCACGCGGGGCAGACCCCCGGTGATGTCCTTGTTGCCGGACGCCTCCACCGGGATACGCGCGACGATCTCGCCGACGCCGATCCGCGCGCCGTTGTCGGCGGTGACGATCGCCTTGCCGGGCAGCAGGTACTGCACCGGGGTGTCGGAGCCGCTGACGGTGACCGGCTGGCCGGCCTCGTCGGCGAGCAGGATCATCGGGCGCTTGTCGCGGCCGGCCATGGGACGTGCCGCCGCCTCGATCACCTCGATGGAGGAGAGACCGGTCATCTCGTCCACGCTGCGGTGGATGGTGACGCCCTCGTCCATGTCGGCGTACTGCACGGTACCCTCGGCCTCGGCGACGATGGGGTGGGTGTGGGGATCCCACTTGGCCACCGCCTGGCCGGCCTCGACGCTGTCGCCGTCGCGCACGGAGAGCTCGGCGCCGTAGGGCAGCTTGTAGTACTCGCGCTCGCGGCCGTGGTCGTCGGCGACGGCCAGGGCGCTGGAGCGGGAGACCACCACCAGCTTGCCGTCGTCACGCTCCACGTACTTGATGTTGTGCAGGCGCACCTTGCCGCCGTGCTTGACCTGGACGCTGTCCACCGCGGAGGCCCGCGAGGCGGCCCCGCCGATGTGGAAGGTACGCATGGTCAGCTGGGTGCCCGGCTCGCCGATCGACTGGGCGGCGATGACGCCCACCGACTCGCCGATGTTGACCTGGTGGCCACGCGCCAGGTCGCGGCCGTAGCACGCGGAGCACACGCCGTGGGAGGTGGCGCAGCTGATCGGGCTGCGCACCACGATCTCGTCGACGCCCATGGTGTCGAGCTCGGCGCACCACTTCTCGTCGAGCAGGGTGCCGCGCGGGATCAGCACCTCCTCGGTGCTCGGGTCGACCACGTCCTGGGCCACCACGCGGCCCAGCACGCGCTGGGCCAGGGAGACGATAATGTCGCCACCCTCGATCACCGGGTGCAGGGTGAGCCCCTCCTCGGTGCCGCAGTCGGACTCGGTGATCACCATGTCCTGGGCCACGTCCACCAGGCGGCGGGTCAGGTAACCGGAGTTGGCGGTCTTGAGTGCCGTGTCCGCCAGGCCCTTCCGCGCGCCGTGGGTGGAGATGAAGTACTGGAGGACGTTGAGGCCCTCACGGAAGTTGGCGACGATCGGGGTCTCGATGATCGAGCCATCCGGCTTGGCCATCAGGCCGCGCATGCCCGCCAGCTGGCGGATCTGGGCCGCGCTACCCCGGGCGCCGGAGTCGGCCATGATGAACACGCTGTTGAAGGAGTCCTGCTCGACCTCCTGGCCCTCGCGGTTGACCACGGTCTCCTTGGAGATGCCCGCCATCATCGCCTTGGCCACCTTGTCGTTGGCCTTGGACCAGATGTCGATCACCTTGTTGTACTTCTCGCCGGCGGTGACCAGGCCCGAGGAGAACTGGTCCTCGATCTCCTTCACCTCCTCCTCGGCGGCCGCGACGATCTCGGCCTTGGCGTCCGGGATGACGAAGTCATTGACGCCGATGGAGGCGCCGGACCAGGTGGCCAGGCGGAAGCCGGTGTACATCAGCTGGTCGGCGAAGATCACCGTCGGCTTGAGGCCGGCGCGGCGATACACCTCGTTGAGCAGCCCGGAGATGGCCTTCTTTTTCATCGGCTGGTCGACCAGCTCGAAGGGCACGCCCTCGGGCAGGATGCGGAACAGCAGTGCACGCCCCACGGTGGTGTCGCGCAGCACGCGCTGGTGGCTCTTCTCGCCGCTCTCCTCGTCGATCAGCGTCTCGTCGAGGCGCACCTTGACCCGGGCGTGCAGGGAGACGCTCTGGGTGCCGAAGGCGCGCTCCACCTCGTTGAGGTCGGAGAACACCATGCCCTCGCCCTTGGCGTTGATCTTCTCGCGGGTCATGTAGTACAGACCCAGCACCACGTCCTGGGAGGGCACGATGATCGGCTCGCCGTTGGCCGGCGACAGCACGTTGTTGGTGGCCATCATCAGCGCCCGCGCCTCGAGCTGGGCTTCCAGGGTCAGCGGCACGTGCACCGCCATCTGGTCACCGTCGAAGTCGGCGTTGTAGGCGGCACACACCAGCGGGTGCAGCTGGATCGCCTTACCCTCGATCAGCAGCGGCTCGAAGGCCTGGATGCCGAGGCGGTGCAGGGTCGGGGCGCGGTTGAGCAGCACCGGGTGCTCGCGGATGACATCGGCGAGGATGTCCCACACCTCGGGCAGCTCGCGCTCGACCATCTTCTTGGCGGCCTTGATGGTGGACGCCTGGCCCTGGGCCTGCAGCTTGGAGTAGATGAACGGCTTGAACAGCTCCAGCGCCATCTTCTTGGGCAGGCCGCACTGGTGCAGGCGCAGGGTCGGGCCGACGGTGATCACCGAACGCCCGGAGTAGTCGACGCGCTTGCCCAGCAGGTTCTGGCGGAAGCGCCCCTGCTTGCCCTTGATCATGTCGGCCAGCGACTTCAGCGGGCGCTTGTTGGAGCCGGTGATGGCGCGGCCGCGACGACCGTTGTCCAGCAGGGCGTCCACCGCCTCCTGCAACATGCGCTTCTCGTTGCGCACGATGATGTCGGGCGCATTGAGGTCGAGCAGCCGCTTGAGGCGGTTGTTGCGGTTGATCACCCGACGGTAGAGGTCGTTGAGGTCGGAGGTCGCGAAGCGGCCGCCGTCCAGCGGCACCAGCGGACGCAGGTCCGGCGGCAGCACCGGCAGCACCTCCATGACCATCCACGCCGGGTCGTTGCCGGAGTTGGCGAAGGCCTCCAGCAGCTTGAGCCGCTTGGAGAGCTTCTTGATCTTGGTCTCGGAGTTGGTCTGGGGGATCTCCTCGCGCAGGCGCTCGATCTCCTCGACCATGTCGATGTCCTTGAGCAGCGCCTGCACCGCCTCGGCACCCATGCGGGCGTCGAAGTCGTCGCCGAACTCCTCGAGGGCCTCGAAGTACTGCTCGTCGTTGAGCAGCTGGCCGCGCTCCAGGGTGGTCATGCCCGGGTCGATGACCACGAAGCTCTCGAAGTAGAGCACGCGCTCGATGTCGCGCAGGGTCATGTCCAGGAACATGCCGATGCGCGACGGCAGCGACTTCAGGAACCAGATGTGAGCGACGGGGCTTGCCAGCTCGATATGGCCCATGCGCTCGCGACGCACGGCGGCCTTGGTGACCTCGACGCCGCACTTCTCGCAGATGATCCCGCGGTGCTTCATGCGCTTGTACTTGCCGCACAGGCACTCGTAGTCCTTCACCGGGCCGAAGATCTTGGCGCAGAACAGGCCGTCACGCTCCGGCTTGAACGTCCGGTAGTTGATGGTCTCCGGCTTCTTGACCTCGCCGTAGGACCAGGAGCGGATCATGTCCGGGGACGCCAGGGTAATCTTGATCGCGTCGAACTCGTCGGACTGAGACTGCGATTTGAGGACTTTCACCAAATCTTTCATGGGGTCGGCTCCGCTGCGGAGTTGTCATGGGCGGGGGCGCAAGCGCCCCCGCGGACCGTCATAGTGTGAAGCGTCGGCCGCCTCAGCTCTCGAGCTCGATGTCGATGCCCAGCGAGCGGATCTCCTTCACCAGCACGTTGAAGGACTCCGGCATGCCCGCCTGCATGGTGTGGTCGCCATCCACGATGTTCTTGTACATCTTGGTGCGGCCCTCCACGTCGTCGGACTTGACGGTGAGCATCTCCTGCAGGGTGTAGGCGGCGCCGTACGCCTCCAGGGCCCATACCTCCATCTCACCGAAGCGCTGACCACCGAACTGCGCCTTGCCGCCCAGCGGCTGCTGGGTGACCAGCGAGTAGGAGCCGGTGGAGCGCGCGTGCATCTTGTCGTCCACCAGGTGGTTGAGCTTGAGCATGTACATGTAGCCGACGGTCACCGGACGGTCGAAGGCGTCGCCGGTACGGCCGTCATAGAGCGTCATCTGGCCGGAATCCGGCAGCTCGGCCAGGCGCAGCAGGTGCTTGATCTCGTGCTCGTTGGCACCGTCGAAGACCGGGGTGGACATCGGCACGCCCGCCTTGAGGTTCTTGGCCAGGGCGATCACCTCGTCGTCGGAGAGCGTCTCGAGCTCCTCGACCTTGGTGCCCGGGGTGGTGTTGTAGACCTGCCCCAGGAAGTCGCGGATCTCGGCCACCTGCTGCTCGCGGGCGTCGCGCAGCAGGTGCTCGATCCGGCGGCCCAGGCCCCAGGCGGCGAGGCCCAGGTGGGTCTCGAGGATCTGCCCCACGTTCATGCGCGATGGCACGCCCAGCGGGTTGAGGACCACATCCACCGGCTCGCCCTGGTCGTCGAAGGGCATGTCCTCGATGGGCATGATCGCCGAGATGACACCCTTGTTACCGTGACGGCCGGCCATCTTGTCGCCTGGCTGCAGGCGACGCTTCACCGCCATGTAGACCTTGACGATCTTGAGCACGCCCGGCGCCAGGTCGTCGCCCTGGGTGAGCTTGCGCTTCTTGTCCTCGAAGCGCTCGTCCATCTCCTTGCGACGGTTCTCGAGCTGCTCGTCGGCCTGGGCCAGCAGCTCGTTGAGCGCCTCGTCCTGCAGGCGCAGCTTGAACCACTGCTGGCGCGGCAGCTCGTCGAGGTAGCTGTCGGTGAGGGCGTCACCCTTCTTCAGCTTCGGCCCGCCGTTGACGGCCTGGCCGGAGAGAGTGCGCTTGAGGCGCTCGAAGGTGGCGTCCTCGGCGATGCGGTAGGTCTCCTGGAGGTCCTTGCGCACCTCGTCGAGCTGCATCTGCTCGATGGAGAGCGCACGGGAGTCCTTCTCCACGCCGTCGCGGGTGAACACCTGGACGTCGATGACGGTGCCCTTCATGCCGGTAGGGGCACGCAGGGAGGTGTCCTTCACGTCCGACGCCTTCTCGCCGAAGATGGCGCGCAGCAGCTTCTCCTCCGGGGTCAGCTGGGTCTCGCCCTTGGGCGTGACCTTGCCCACCAGGATGTCGCCCGGGCCGACCTCGGCGCCGATGTAGACCACGCCCGCCTCGTCCAGCTTGGCCAGCGCCGACTCGCCGACGTTGGGGATGTCGGAGGTGATCTCCTCCGGCCCCAGCTTGGTATCGCGGGAGACGCAGGTCAGCTCCTGGATGTGGATGGTGGTGAAGCGGTCCTCCTGGACCACCCGCTCGGAGAGCAGGATGGAGTCCTCGAAGTTGTAGCCGTTCCAGGGCATGAAGGCGATGCGCATGTTCTGGCCCAGGGCCAGGTCGCCCATGTCCACGGAGGGACCGTCGGCGAGGATGTCGCCACGCGCAACGCCGTCACCCGGGCGCACGATAGGGCGCTGGTTCTGGCAGGTGTTCTGGTTGGAGCGCACGTACTTGGTGAGGTTGTAGATATCGACGCCGGCCTCGCCGCCGATGATCTCGTCCTCGTTGACACGCACCACGATGCGCTTGGCATCCACCGAGTCGATCACGCCGCCGCGACGCGCCACGGCGCAGACGCCGGAGTCACGGGCCACGAAGCGCTCCATGCCGGTGCCGACCAGCGGTTTGTCGGCACGCAGGGTGGGCACCGCCTGACGCTGCATGTTGGCGCCCATCAGGGCGCGGTTGGCGTCGTCGTGCTCCAGGAACGGGATCAGCGCCGCGGCCACGGAGACCACCTGGCGCGGCGAGACGTCCATCAGGGTCACCTGCTCGGGACGCATGAAGGTGGTCTCGCCCTTGTGGCGCACCTGGACCAGGTCATCCACCAGCTTGCCGCCCTCGTCCACGGTGGCCGAGGCCTGGGCGATGACGAAGTCGCCCTCCTCGATCGCCGAGAGGTGGACCACGTCGTCGGTCACCTGGCTGTCCACCACCTTGCGGTACGGCGTCTCGAGGAAGCCGTAGCTGTTGGTGTGGCTGTAGGTGGCCAGCGAGTTGATCAGGCCGATGTTGGGACCTTCCGGCGTCTCGATCGGGCACAGGCGGCCGTAGTGGGTGGCGTGGACGTCACGCACCTCGAAGCCGGCACGCTCGCGGGTCAGGCCGCCCGGGCCGAGCGCGGAGACGCGGCGCTTGTGGGTGACCTCGGAGAGCGGGTTGTTCTGGTCCATGAACTGGGAGAGCTGGCTCGACCCGAAGAACTCCTTGACCGCCGCGGCGACGGGCTTGGCGTTGATCAGGTCCTGGGGCATCAGCCCCTCGCTCTCGGCCATGGAGAGGCGTTCCTTGACCGCGCGCTCGACACGCACCAGGCCCACGCGGAACTGGTTCTCGGCCATCTCGCCCACGCAGCGGATGCGGCGGTTGCCCAGGTGGTCGATGTCGTCCACCTCGCCGAAGCCGTTACGGATGTAGATCAGCTCCTTGAGCACGTCGAGGATGTCGCGACGGTCGAGCACGCCGGAGCCGGTGTCGCTGTCGCGACGCAGGCGGCGGTTGAACTTCATGCGACCGACGCCGGAGAGGTCGTAGCGGTCCTCGGTGAAGAACAGGTTGTTGAACAGGGTCTCGGCGGCCTCCTTGGTGGGTGGCTCGCCGGGACGCATCATGCGGTAGATCTCGACCAGCGCCTCGAGCTGGGACCCGGTGGTGTCCAGCTTGAGGGTGTCGGAGACGAAGGGACCGCAGTCCAGATCGTTGGTGTAGAGGGTCTCGAGGCGGGTGATACCGGCCTGGCCCAGCTTCTCCAGCAGCTCCGGGGTGATCTCGGTGTTGCACGGGCAGAGCAGCTCGCCGGTGTTGGGGTCGACCTGGTCCTTGGCCAGCGTCTTGCCGAAGAGGTACTCCATCGGCACCTCGAGACGCTCCAGGCCGGCCTTCTCCAGCTGGCGGATATGCTTCTGGGTGATGCGACGCCCCTCCTCGACGATCACGCCGCCATCGGCGTCCTTGATGTCGAAGGTGGCGGTCTCGCCGCGCAGGCGCGACGGCACCAGCTCCCAGGAGAAGCCGTTCTTCTCGATATGGAAGCTGCTGGTCTCGAAGAACTCGTCGAGGACCTCCTCGGCGCTCATGCCCAGCGCGCGCAGCAGCACCGTGGCCGGCAGCTTGCGGCGACGGTCGATACGCACGAAGACGTTGTCCTTGGGGTCGAACTCGAAGTCGAGCCAGGAGCCGCGGTAGGGGATCACCCGCGCGGAGTAGAGCAGCTTGCCGGAGGAGTGGCTCTTGCCCTTGTCATGGTCGAAGAACACGCCGGGGGAGCGGTGCAGCTGGGAGACGATGACGCGCTCGGTACCGTTCACCACGAAGGTACCGTTCTCGGTCATCAGGGGGATCTCCCCCATGTAGACTTCCTGCTCCTTGATGTCCTTGATCGCCTTGTTGGACGACTCCTTGTCGTAGATGATCAGGCGGACCTTGACGCGCAGGGGAGCCGAGTAGGTGACGCCGCGCAGCTGGCACTCCTTGACGTCGAACGCCGGGGTGCCGAAGCGGTAGCTGACGTACTCCAGGGCGGCATTGCCGGAGAAGCTCTCGATCGGGAATACCGACCGGAAGGCGGCATGGAGGCCGACCTCGAGACGCTCCTCGGGCGCACGGTCCTGCTGGAGGAAGTCGTAGTAGGAATCAAGCTGGATCGCCAGCAGGTAGGGCACATCCATCACTTGGGGCAGTTTGCCGAAATCCTTGCGGATGCGTTTTTTCTCAGTGTATGAGTAAGCCATCTGTATTCCCCAGCTTGTTCACCATGGGTGACCGATGCGTGGTCGGCGCCACCCGACGGGGTGCGGCTCCGTCAGGCGATGAAGGCAAGCGCCACGGAGGGTCGCTCGCCTTCTGGAATTCGGCTGGCCAGGCTGCCCGGGGCAGCGGCCAGTGACAACAGAAAAAGGCCGGCAGCGGGTGTCCCGCCACCAGCCGTGGAAGCTTACGCAGCGCGTGAAGCCATGTCGCTCAAGGACTTACTTGAGCTCCACGCCCGCGCCGGCTTCTTCCAGCTTGGCCTTGGCCGCTTCTGCATCTTCCTTGGACATGCCTTCCTTGATGGTCGCCGGCGCGCCGTCGACGGCACCCTTGGCTTCCTTCAGGCCGAGGCCGGTGATCTCGCGAACCACCTTGATCACGTTGACCTTCTTGTCGCCGGCGCTGGTCAGCACCAGGTCGAACTCGGTCTGCTCCTCGGCGGCGGCGGCTTCACCACCACCCGGGCCGGCCACGACGGCGGCGGCGGCAGAGACGCCGAACTTCTCTTCCATGGCCTCGATCAGCTCGACCACTTCCATCACGGACATGTCGGCGACGGCGTTGATGATGTCTTCTTTGGTCAGTGCCATTGTCACGTTTCCTAACTTTGCGGGAGCGACGCTCGGGCGTCGACTCGGGATTCAGTATTCGATTCGAGCTAGCGCGGGGAGTTCGCCGTTCAGGCGGCCTCCTCCTGCTTCTGGTCGCGCAGGGCGGCCAGGGTACGAACCAGCTTGCCGGCGGATGCCTCCTTCATGACGGACATCAGCTTGGCGATGGCCTCGTCGTAGGTCGGCAGGGTCGCCAGGCGGTCCAGGTCGGCGGCCGGGATCAGCTCGCCCTCGTAGGCCAGCGCCTTGACCTCGAAGTTCTTCTCCTCCTTGGCAAACTCCTTGAACAGGCGGGCGGCGGCGCCCGGGTGCTCGTAGGAGAAGGCCAGCAGGGTCGGACCCGAGAAGGTCTCGTCCAGGATCTCCCAGGGAGTTCCGGACAGGGCGCGGCGTGCCAGGGTGTTGCGGACAACACGCAGCTGGACGCCATTCTCGCGGGCCTGCTTGCGCAGGTCGGTCATCTTGCTGACCGAGACGCCACGAGAATCGGCAACTACGACGGAGAGCGCATCCTTGGCCGCTTCACTGACCTCGGCAACAATCGCCTTCTTGCCTTCGAGTGCTAGTGGCACAGTGATCACTCCTTCGTGCCGGAACCTCGCGATGAGGGTTCCGGTGGTTACCATCTCTCCCGCTCGCCCGAGGGCGTGGCGGGAGTCCTGGGTGATGGTGCTCACCAGAAGCCTGGCGGCAACACCATCTGCGCAGGCCACCCCTAGCGGGGTGATTAAGCCGCCTCAGCGAAGCGAGGCGGCACCTGCGGTCTTTGACGGTGCCCCGCCGGCGAGACTTGCTCGACACGGGGACCGCAAAGTTCTTGCTGAATGTTCGACCGTTCGCCCGATCACACCAGGGCGGAATGGTCGATGGTCAGGCCCGGGCCCATGGTGGTGGACAGGGTGACCTTCTTGAAGTAAATGCCCTTGGAGGTGCTCGGCTTGAGCTTCTTCAGGTCGGCGACCAGCGCCTCCAGATTGCCCTGGATGGCGGTCGCGTCGAAGTCGACCTTGCCAAGAGTGGTATGGATGATGCCGTTCTTGTCGGTACGGAAGCGCACCTGGCCGGCCTTTGCGTTCTTCACCGCGGTGGCGACGTCCGGGGTCACGGTGCCGACCTTGGGGTTCGGCATCAGGCCGCGCGGGCCGAGGATCTGACCCAGCTGGCCGACGACGCGCATGGCGTCCGGCGAGGCGATCACCACGTCGAAGTCGAGCTGGCCCTTCTTGACCTGCTCGGCCAGGCCATCCATGCCGACGATGTCGGCACCGGCGTCCTTGGCCGCGTCGGCGTTGGCACCCTGGGTGAAGACCGCCACGCGGACGTCCTTGCCGGTACCGTTGGGCATTACGGTCGCGCCGCGGACCACCTGGTCGGACTTGCGCGGGTCGACGCCGAGGTTGATGGCGACGTCCAGGGACTCCTTGAACTTGACGGTGGAGAGCTCGGCCAGCAGGGCCACCGCCTCCTCGAGGGAGTAGGCCTTGGTGGGGTCGACCTTCTCGCGAATCATCTGTGCGCGCTTGGACAGCTTGGCCATGATCAGAGACCCTCCACGTTCAGGCCCATGCTGCGGGCACTACCGGCAATGGTACGCACCGCGGCGTCGAGATCGGCAGCCGTCAGATCCGGCTCCTTGGTCTTGGCGATCTCCTCGAGCTGCTCGCGGGTCACGGTACCGACCTTCTTCTTGTTCGGCTCACCGGAGCCGGACTTGATGCCAGCGGCCTTCTTCAGCAGGACCGCGGCGGGCGGGGTCTTGGTGACGAAGGTGAAGCTGCGGTCGGAGTAGACGGTGATCACCACCGGAGTGGGCAGACCCGGCTCGATGTCCTGAGTCTCGGCGTTGAACGCCTTGCAGAACTCCATGATGTTCACGCCGTGCTGACCCAGCGCGGGGCCCACGGGGGGACTCGGGTTGGCCTTACCAGCTGCCACCTGCAGCTTGATGTAAGCCTGTACTTTCTTGGCCATGATAGGACTCCAGTTGGGTAATAGCGCCTTTCGGCTCCCCGGTGATGCGGCCGTTGCCCGGCCGCGATGTCAGCGCCTGGCGGAGCGGATCACTCCTTCTCCACCTGCGCGAATTCCAGCTCGACGGGGGTCGAGCGCCCGAAGATCAGCACGCTGACCTGCAGGCGGCTCTTGTCGTAGTTGACCTCTTCGACCACGCCGTTGAAGTCGGCGAAGGGGCCATCGATGACGCGCACGGACTGGCCCGGCTCGAACAGCGTCTTGGGACGCGGCTTGTCGGTGCCGTCCTGCACCCGACGCAGGATGGCGTCGGCTTCCTTCTGGGTGATGGGCGCCGGCTTCTCCTTGGTACCGCCGATGAACCCCATGACGCGCGGGGTCTCGTTGACCAGGTGCCAGGTCTCGTCGTCCATCTCCATCTCGACCAGCACATAGCCGGGATAGAACTTGCGCTCGCTCTTGCGGCGCTTGCCGTCACGCATCTCGACGACTTCCTCGGTGGGCACCAGGATCTCGCCGAAGCGGTCCTCCATGCCGAACATCTTCACGCGCTCCTTGAGGGAGCGCATGACATGCTTCTCGAAGCCGGAGTAGGCGTGAACGACGTACCAACGCTTGGACATGAGGGCTCCTAACCGATAACGCCGGACATCGCCCAGCCAAGAAGGGTGTCGATCAGCCACAGCATCAGGCCGACCACCAGCACGGCGACCAGCACGATGGCGGTGGTCTGCACGGTCTCGGGGCGGGTCGGCCACACCACGCGCTGGATCTCTTTCTTGGCGGCGCGAGCAAGCTCGGTCAGGCTGCGCCCCTTGGCGGTGGTCAGCGCCACCAGGGCGGCCACGACCGAGAGCGCCACCACGCCCAGCACGCGGTAGAGCAGTGCCTGGTCGGCAAAATAGGTGTTGCCGACCACCGCCAGCACCACCAGAGTGACGACAACCGCCCACTTGAGTCCGTCGTGGCGCGACTCTTGCACCTCGGCGCTTTGTTTCATGACAACGAGACTCCTCAGGGTGCGGCAATCGAAACGTGAAATCTTTCAGGGAAGCATGCCAGCCTGGGGAAGACTGGCAGGCCAGGAGGGAATCGAACCCCCAACCTGCGGTTTTGGAGACCGCTGCTCTGCCAATTGAGCTACTGGCCTGTATCTGCATGACACCACCCTTTGCAGGCGGCTTGCTACAGCGGGCGCCATGATAGCGAAAGCCGTTTCGCCTGGCAACCCCTCTCTCCGCGACACACCCGCCGGGAAGAAAGAGAAAAGGCGAGCCTGGGCTCGCCTTTTCGATGTGGAGCTCATGGACGGATTTGAACCGTCGACCTCACCCTTACCAAGGGTGTGCTCTACCCCTGAGCTACATGAGCGCAACCTTTGCATCCGAAGATGCTGGAGCGGGCAGCGGGGATCGAACCCGCATCATCAGCTTGGAAGGCTGAGGTTCTACCATTGAACTATGCCCGCCTGCCCACTCTTTGCGACCTCGATGACTCACCCGTCACCGCGATCTGATTCTGGTGGAGGGGGAAGGATTCGAACCTTCGAAGCTTTCGCGGCAGATTTACAGTCTGCTCCCTTTGGCCACTCGGGAACCCCTCCAACTGGCGGTATATCTTATCACCGCAGGCCCCGATGTCAAGTTGCTGTTTTATCAGCTTCTTCGACCGGCGACGCACCACGCTTCGTGCTGCCCTTCGCCTCGGAACGCGGCGCATTGTGTCAAAGCAGCATGGAAAACGCAAGCCCCGCACGGATCTTTTCCAGCCCCACCGGTGCCGGCACCCACGGCGCCCCGGCCATGCGCCCTGCCCGCTCCGCCGCGGTGAGCGGGAAGCAGGCCTCGAGCCCGCCGTAGACCATGTCGGGCCACACCGCGTGGGGCACCTGCAGCCCGCGGGAGACGACCCTCGCATCGCCGCCGGTGACCAGCAGCGGCAGCGCCACCCCCTCGCTGTCGCACACCTCCGCATAGACCCGGTTGATGGCGCTGACCGCGGCCATGTAGATGCCGTGGTTCACCGCCTCCACCGTGCGCCGCCCCGGCACCAGCAACTCCTCCGCCTCGCTGTCCGGGTCGATCGCCACGTTGCGGGTGCCGAGCTTGAGGCTCTCCTTCATCAGCCGCAGGCCGGGCAGGATGTAGCCGCCCAGGTGGCGGCCGCCGGGGAGCACGAAATCGATGGTGATGGCACTGCCGCAGTCCACCGCGCAGCACCCCCCGGCCAGCTGGTAGCCGGCCAGGGCGCCCAGCCAGCGGTCGACGCCGAGACGCTCGGGCTCCTCGTAGCCGTTGGTCACGCCCAGCGCCTCCGGGGTCGAGCGCGCCACGTGCACGCTGCCCACCCGCTGGCGCAGCAGGGCGACGGTCTCGTCCAGCACCGCACGGCGTGCCACGCTGGAGATGCGCACCGCCTCCACCACGTCGAGGTCGGGGATATCCGCGCCCGGGCGCCACTCCTCGCGGGTCCACACCGCACCCCGGGAACGGATCTCGCTGCTGTCGGCATCCTTCAGGCGCCACTTCGAGAGGGTATTGCCGATATCCAGGTCAAGAATCATGGTCGCACGCGCACGCTGATCTCCCCTCCCGCCAGGGCATGCCGACGACCCGACCGGCTGACCATCAGGTTGCCCGACGCATCGACGCCCTCGGCCGTCGCCACCTCTCGTCCCTGGCCGTTGAGGATATCCACCTCGCGGCCGGCGAAGGCGTGGCGCGCGTTCCAGGCGTCACGCCAGGGGGCGAAGCCCTCACGCTCGAAGTCGGCGACCAGCGGCAGCAGCGCCTCCAGCAGGTCCACCGCCAGGACGTTGCGCGAGATGCCCGGGACCTGGTCCTCCACGGCCGCGGCCGGCTGATCCATGGTGCCGCGGAAGGTCTCGGGCAGGGAGACGTTGATGCCCATGCCGATCACCACCTCGCAGGGGCCCGAGGCATCGCCGCTGACCTCCACCAGGATCCCGGCGAGCTTGCCGAAACCGCCCTCGGGGGTCTCGAAGAGCACATCGTTGGGCCACTTCAGGCACGGCCTGGCGCCGCGGGCCTCCAGCACCTGTGCCAGAGCCACGCCCACCGCCAGGCTGAGCCCCTCCAGGGCGGCGATGCCGGAATCCACCCGCCAGCCCAGCGAGAGCATCAGGCTGCGCCCCCAGGGGGTGTTCCAGGTCCGCCCGCGGCGGCCGCGCCCCGCGCTCTGCTGCTCCACCAGGCACACCTCGCCGTGCCCCGCCCCATGGGCGAAGCGCTCGCGCAGGAAGGCGTTGGACGAGGGCAGCGTCTCCTCGACGAACAGCCGGGTCAGGTGGGTACGCGCCTGGCGCGAGAGGCCGGCGACGATGCGCGGGCCATCGAGGAGCTCCAGCGGCTCGGCGAGGCGATACCCCTGCCCCTTCACCGCCTCCATGGCGATGCCCAGCGACTCGAGCTTGTGCAACTGCTTCCAGACCGCCGCCCGGGACACCCCGAGCTGCTCGCCGAGCTGCTGCCCGGAATGGAACTCGCCATCGCTCAGCAGGCGTATCAGATCACCGATGGTCATGCATGGGCCCCGACCGGATAAAACGCCATTCTAGCGGAAGCGGCATGCTCCCGGAAACGCCGACCACCGGACCCCGAGCGCAAAAAGCCCCGACCATCTCACGATGATCGGGGCTTTTCTGAATAAGTGCCTGACGATGATCCGGGCGGCGCTCCGCTACTCTCCATGGGGAGACCCCCAGAACGACGAAACCCCCCATGGGGAGACCCCCAGAACGACGAAACCCCGACCAGTGGCCGGGGTTTCTTAATAAGTGCCTGACGATGACCTACTCTCACATGGGGAAACCCCACACTACCATCGGCGCTGAGCGGTTTCACTGCTGAGTTCGGCATGGGATCAGGTGGTTCACGCTCGCTATGGTCGTCAGGCGAAAAGGGTGCGAATCATGCTGGCGAGATCGTCTCGCGTATCCGGCCGTGTGTCATCACAGACCGCTTGGGTGTTATATGGTCAAGCCTCACGGGCCATTAGTACCGGTTAGCTCAACGCCTTGCAGCGCTTCCACATCCGGCCTATCAACCAGCTGGTCTCGCTGGGCCCTTCAGGAGGCTCGAGGC
>NZ_FNIV01000015.1 GCF_900104135.1 Halomonas shengliensis
CGAGCCTCCTGAAGGGCCCAGCGAGACCAGCTGGTTGATAGGCCGGATGTGGAAGCGCTGCAAGGCGTTGAGCTAACCGGTACTAATGGCCCGTGAGGCTTGACCATATAACACCCAAGCGGTCTGTGATGACACACGGCCGGATACGCGAGACGATCTCGCCAGCATGATTCAAACCCGTTTCGCCTGACGACCATAGCGAGCGTGAACCACCTGATCCCATGCCGAACTCAGCAGTGAAACCGCTCAGCGCCGATGGTAGTGTGGGGTTTCCCCATGTGAGAGTAGGTCATCGTCAGGCACTTATACCGAGAAAACCCCGAGCATTCCGATGTTAGGGGTTTTTTCATGGCTAGCGGGAAGCCTCTTGCTTCCTGGGGCCCGTCGGTCCGGCAGCTAGGCAGCTATTCAGAAAAGCCCCGATCATCGTGTGATGGTCGGGGCTTTTTGCGTCTGGGGCTCGGTGAAGGTGGATTAGACCTTAGTCGTTATACCAAGGTATAATGCGTGAATCTTCCATAGTCCACAGAGGGCCCTGCCATGACCCCGTCGGTCGAGACCTATCCCACCATCTGGGACCGCTCCGGTACCTCGCGCGTCATCGTCCGTCCGTTGCTGCGTCGCCTGTGGCGGGGGATGATCCGCCTCGCGGAGGCCCAGTGCGCGGCCCATGAGCGCCGCGGCTTCCTGCCTTACAGCTGATCACCTGACGGCCGCCCAGCGGCCGTCGATGGGCCACACAGAAGAAGCCCGGGCCGATGGCCCGGGCTTCTTCGTGATGCGCCAGAGGCTGGCGATAACCAGGTATCAGACCACGCCCTGGTCGATCATGGCGTCGGCGACCTTGCGGAAGCCGGCGATGTTGGCGCCCAGCACCAGGTTGGTGGGCTCGCCGAACTCCTCGGCGGTGTCGGCGCACTGCTGGTGGATGTTGGCCATGATCTCCTTGAGCTTGGCGTCGACCTTCTCCAGCGGCCACTGCTCCATGCTGCTGTTCTGGGCCATCTCCAGCTGGCTGGTGGCCACGCCGCCGGCATTGGCCGCCTTGCCGGGACCGTAGGCGATCCGGGCTTCCAGGAAGCGGTCCACGGCGTCGGCGGTGGAGGGCATGTTGGCGCCTTCGCTGATGCAGGTGATGCCGTTCTTCAGCAGCACCTCAGCATCGCCGGCGGTCAGCTCGTTCTGGGTGGCGCAGGGGAAGGCGGCATCGGCCTTGATGCGCCAGACCGCGTGACCGTCCTCGGGGTACTCGCCGACCGGAATGTAGCTCGCCTCGGAGTGATGCTCGAGGTAGGCCTCCAGGGAGGCGCGCTTGACCTCCTTGAGCTCCTTGAGCAGGTCGAGGTCGATGCCGCGCGGGTCATGCAGGGTGCCGCGGGAGTCGGAGCAGGTGATCGGCCTGGCGCCCATCTCGTAGAGCTTCTCGATGGTGTAGATCGCCACGTTGCCGGCACCTGAGACCAGGCAGGTCTTGCCTTCCAGGGTCTTCCCGCGCGCCTCCAGCATGTTCTGGGCGAAGTAGACCGCGCCGTACCCGGTCGCCTCCTTGCGCCCGATGGAACCGCCCCAGTCGAGGCCCTTGCCGGTCAGCACGCCCTCGTAGCGGCCGGTCAGGCGCTTGTACTGGCCGTAGAGGTAACCGATCTCGCGACCGCCCACGCCGATATCACCGGCGGGTACGTCGGTGGTCGGGCCGATATGACGATAGAGCTCGGCCATGAAGGCCTGGCAGAAACGCATGATCTCGCCGTCGGACCTGCCCTTGGGGTCGAAGTCTGAGCCGCCCTTGCCGCCGCCGATGGGCAGGCCGGTGAGGGCATTCTTGAAGATCTGCTCGAAGCCCAGGAACTTGATGGTCCCGGAGGTGACGCTGGGGTGGAAGCGGAGGCCGCCCTTGTAGGGGCCCAGCGCCGAGTTGAACTGCACGCGGTAGCCCTTGTTCACCTGAACCTTGCCGGCATCGTCGGTCCAGCAGATGCGGAACATGATCTGACGCTCGGGCTCCACGATACGCTCGATGATGCTGTGGTCGAGGTAGTGGGGGCTGTGCTGAAACAGCGGGCGCAGGCATTCCAGGACCTCTTCGGCGGCCTGGTAGAACTCGGTCTGGGCGGGGCTGCTCTTGCGCAGGCGTTCGAGGGTGTCGTGTACGTAGGGCATCGTCGTGTCCTGTGTGAGGTGAGGGTGCGGCCGCGTTCGGCCAACCTGAAAGTGGTTTCCACGGACAACGACTATATATCAATGCACCATTATGCAGCAAATGTATGGGTCATGCGCGGACTAGACATCGTTATTAGCCAAAATCGCTTGAAAATGGCGAAAAATAGCGCACCAGATTGGCGCATTAATCAGGCTTCATAAACGGTAAAAAAACGTTACGACGTTAACGACGCTGGCGGCGGTGATGGTCGGGGCGTGGCGCCTGGCTTTCCCCGGGTCGTCGGGGGTGCTAAGGTCCGCGCCGATGAATGACCGCCGGCGTCGCCATGCGACAGCAGGAGGGCGGCCAGGCCCCATGGAGACGACGATGATCTATCCCGCAGAGCTGCTCTGTTACTGCCGACCCGGCTTCGAGGCCGACCTGGCGGCCGAGCTTGCCGACAAGGCCGCCGCGGCGGGCTGGCAGGGCGAGGCCTGCTTCGACGGGGGGGCGGGTTTCGTGCGCTTTCGCCTGCCCGAGGGCGAGACGGCCAATGCCCTGCATCGGGCGCTGCCCCTGGCCGGGCTGGTCTTCGCCCGCCAGAGCCTGGTGGCCCTGCCGCCGCTGACGCTCTCCCGCGATGACCGCCTGACGGCGATCGTCGACCAGGTGGTGGCGAGTGGCTGGAGCTTCGAGAGCCTGTGGCAGGAGACGCCGGATACCAACGACGGCAAGGCGCTAGCGGGGTTGGCCAGGGCGCTGGAGCGTCCGCTGACCTCTCTGCTGAAGAAGCGCAAGGCGCTGCGTCGCAAGGCCGGCGGCCGTCGTCTGCACCTGCTGTGGAGCGCGGGGGATCGCGTCCAGCTGGGCATGAGCTTTCCCGGTAACCGCAGCGAGCTGCCGGGCGGCATTCGCCGGTTGCGCTTCCCGCATGCGGCCCCCAGTCGCTCCACGCTCAAGCTGGAGGAGGCGTGGCACGAGTTCGTGCCCCGTGAGGCGTGGGGCGAGCGGCTGGGCGAGGGCATGCAGGCCGCGGATCTGGGGGCGGCCCCGGGCGGCTGGACCTGGCAGCTGGTGCAGCGTGGCATGCACGTCTATGCCATCGACAACGGCCCCATGGACAAGGCCCTGATGGCCAGCGGCCAGGTGGAGCACCTGCGCGAGGATGGCTTCACCTGGGAGCCCCCCTACCGCCTCGACTGGCTGGTCTGTGACATCGTCGACAAGCCCTCGCGGGTCGAGGCGATGGTGGAGCGCTGGCTGGTGCGGCGTTGGTGCCGGGAGGCGGTATTCAACCTCAAACTGCCGATGAAGCGCCGCTGGCCCGAGGTGGCATCCTGCCTCGAGCGCCTCGCGTCGGCCCTGGAGGCGGCCGGAGTCCCCGCCGAGATCGCCTGCCGTCACCTCTACCATGACCGCGAGGAGGTCACGGTCCACGTACGCCTCACCGAGTGAGGGGCCGGTTCAGTGGGAGGCGGGCTCGTAGATGCGGATCCGCTCCTCCTCGGTGAGCAGCGGCATCAGCTGCTGCATCACCCGGGCGCGAGTCTCGCTGGTGTACCATTCCTTCCAGGCGCGCAGGTCGCGCCACTTGGTGATCATCAGCCGGCGGTCGCTGTGCCCCAGCTCCACGAGGCTCTCGCCGCCGACGAAGCCGCGGGCCCCCAGCGACTCGCGCATGGCCTCGCGGGCGGCTTGCTCGTACTCCTCCTCGAGGCCGGGCATGATGCGGCGTTCGATAATGATCTTGATCATCTGACTGGCTCCGACTGATTTCCTTGCAACCTTCTCTGCAACCACGAGGCCCACGATGGCGGAGACACCCGACTTCACTGCCGAGCTCGACACCACCGGGCTCTACTGCCCCGAGCCGATCATGCTGATGCACAACAAGGTCCGCGACATGCAACCGGGCGAGGTGCTCAAGGTGATCGCCAGCGACCCGGCGACCACCCGCGATGTGCCCAAGTTCTGTCATTTCCTGGGACACGAGCTGATCGATCAGCAGGAGCGCGGGGACAGCTACCTCTACTTTATCCGTTTGGGCTAATCCTGTCCCCAACGCCCCGGCTCACGGTCGGGCGTCGTCGGGCATCACCATCAGCGCCAGCGCCTCCAGGGTGGCGGGGTCCTCGCGGCGGATGCGGTTGGCGATCTGGCGCTGGAAGAAGTAGACCACGCGGTGACGGCTGTGGCCGGGGTAGAGGCAGGGGTCGCCGAGCAGGATCGGCGTCTCCTCCACGCGCCGCTCGTCGGCCAGCAGGGCCTCGACGCTGCCGTCGCTGTAGAGGCGCCAGCCGAACACCTGCTTGAGCTGCCAGGGCGCGTCGCCGTCGTCCATGCACAGGGCGTGGGTGCCCTGGGTCTCGGGGAGCTGCTGGATCAGGGTGACCTGGTCGGTCTCCTCGTAGTCGAAGTAGGCGGCGGCATGCTCGAGCTCCATCAGCTTGTGCTCCGGCGCCGTCTCGAAGAGCTCCTCGGTCTCGGGGTCGCGGTAGCCGACGAAGCGGCCATGCTCGTCATCGTCGAGCCGCTGGCAGGGCGTCAGGGTCTCCATCCAGGGCACCAGGCCCACCACCTCGCCATCCTCGCGCAGGCCCCAGGCCAGCAGCGGCATGCCGTAGAGGGTGTCGGGGCTGCCACCGAGGCGGTACACCATCTCGAGGCCGTCGAGTTCCGGGGCCAGCCGGATCAGGCGACGCCTGGCCTGCTGACGCTGGCGCCTGGCTTCCAGGTCGATGACCCGGGCGGGGCGGGGTGACATCGGGATTCCCATGGTGTCCCTCCACGTGCTGCTTGATCACGGGACCGAACCGGGCGGCAGGCTCCCCGGGTCGGCGCGGAAGCGCTCTGCGTCACTCAGGCACCACCAATAGCATAGACCCACCCCGAGGTTAAGCCCCGCTCCGGCGGGCAGAGGGGGCCGCGGTGGTTCGGCAGCGCTCGGCGAGGGCTCGGCGGCGTTCGCGGTGCGTAGCCAGCGCGCGGCGGAAGGCGGGCAGGGGGGCCTCGGCATGCTCCCGCGATAGCCACTCTCGCTGGTAGGCCGCCACCGCCGGTGGCGGCGTCTCCAGAGTCGTGAAGAGCGGGCCCAGGTCCGTAAGCCAGGTCTCGGCGGCGCTCTCCAGTCGCACCAGCCAGTCGGCGAGCGCCGGGCCGGCCGCGGCCTGTTCGAGCGGGGCGCGAAAGCCCCCGGTCGGGCAGGAGGCCTCTTCGGCCAGGCGCGTCTCCAGCAGGGCGGTGGCCTCCGCCAGGCGTCGCTCGGCCAGCACCAGGGTCCGCAGCAGCTCCGCCGTGTAGGGGCGCTCCCGCAGCGCCTGGAGATGGCCCTCCAGCGCCTCGGGGTCGGGGTGCGACAGTTGCGGATCGAAGGGCGCCAGGCTGAGGCGTCGCAGGTAGGCCAGGGCCTCCCGCTGCGCCGGAGGCGGCGCCAGCGCATCCGCTGGCAGCGGCGAGCTCACCCGCGAGAAGCTGTCGGCCCACTCCTCGGAGGCGAACAGGCCATTCCAGGTGGCGGCGGGTAGCTGCTCGCGCTTGGTCGCCGCGAGTCGCTTGAGGCGCGCCAGGTCCGCTTCTGCGAGGCGCTCTGCCACCTCGCCGTCGAGGCAGCTCTCCAGGCGCTCGAGCAGGGTGAGCTCGTAGCGCCAGCGCTCGCTGGCCGGCGCCACCCGGCCTAGGGTGCTGTTGCGTTCGGCCACCAGGGTGGTGATATGGCACTCGCGCAGGGCGTAGACGTCGAGCAGCCCCTCGCGAACCTCGGGGATCGCCACCCGGCGCTCGCGAAGCTCGGGGAAGGCGCCGATGTTGTCGGGCGCGGCGGGCTCGGGAGGCGGCCGCTCGAGGCGCTCGGCGAGCTCCTGCTGGTAGTCGCGCAGCAACGCCTCGCCGGCGTCCTCCGCGCAGCCACCAAGCCCCAGGGTCGCCAGGGCGAGCAGCGGCGCGGCCAGACGCCGCGGGTCAGGGAGAGTACGCATCGTGGGTGCCATGGGTCACCGCCTTGGCGATTCGTCGTAGTCGTTCGCCGAGCATCAGCGCCGCGGCGGTCAGCCCGGCGATCAGCCCGATCCAGTAGCCCTGGACCCCCAGCGGCCCGCTCAGCCCGGGGACACCGCGGGTGCCCAGCCAGTGGCCGCCGGCCATGCCGATCAGCCAGTAGGAGGCCAGGGTGATCAGCATGATGATACGCGTGTCCTTGTAGCCGCGCAGGGCGCCGGCCAGGTTGACCTGCAGCGAGTCCGAGACCTGGTAGCACATCGCCAGCACCACCAGCGACAGCGCCAGGCGCGCCACCTCGGCATCGTTGGTGTAGAGCGCGATCACCGGCTGCGCCGTGACGTGCAGCAGCAGGCCGTTGAGCAGGGCGATGGCCAGGCTCACGGCGATGCCGTGCCAGGCTACCCGCCGGGCGTGGCCCGGCCGGCCCTGGCCGAGCACGTTGCCCACGCGCACCGTCAGCGCCATGCTCAGCGAGAGCGGCAGCATGAAGAGGATCGAGGTGTAGTTGAGCGCCACCTGGTGGGCGGCCACGGTGACCTCGCCGAGGCTGGCGATGAACAGCGCGATCAGTGTGAAGAGGGTGACCTCGACGAAGATCGCCACGCCGATGGGCACCCCCACGTGGAGCAGCTCGCCGATCGCGCGCCGGCGGGGAGGGGTGGGGGAGTGCCACAGCCGCACCTCGCCGTAGGCACGGGAGCGGCGCGTGTAGAGCGCCATGGCCAGGCACATGCTCCACAGCGACAGCGCCGTGGCGATGCCGCAGCCCAGCGCCCCCAGCGCCGGCAGGTCGAGTAGCCAGCCCGGCAGCCGGTCGCCCGCCAGGTCGCCGAGCCCCTCGCCGCCGTAGATCAGCACGAAGTTGCTGGGCACGTTGACGGCCAGCCCCACCAGGCTGATCCACAGCGAGGGGCGGGTGTGGTTCATGCCGTCGGAGAAGGCGCGCAGCGCCTGGAACAGCGCCGCGCCGGGCATGCCGAAGGCCACCGCCGCCAGGTAGGCGCGGGAGCGCTCGGCCACCGCCGCGGGCACCTCCATCAGGGTGAGGATGGGGCCCACCGCGAACCACAGCAGGGCGGCGGCCAGCACGCCCAGCGCCAGGGCGATCCACAGCCCCTGGTGCACGGCGGGGCGGATCTTGGCGGTGCGGCGCCCGCCCAGCAGCTGGGCGACCACGGGGGTGAGGCCCATCAGGGTGCCGGTCATGAACAGCATCAGCGGCAGCCACAGGCTCGAGCCCACCGAGACCGCCGCGAGGTCGGTGGCGCCCAGGCGGCCGGTCATCATGATGTCGGCCACGCTCATGCCCGCCTGGGCCAGCTGGGCACCGCAGATGGGCAGCGCCAGCAGCAGCAGCGGTCGGGTCTCGCGGCGGGTGGTGTCGAGCAGGGTGGCGAGCAGGCGGCTCAAGTCGTGCGCTCCATGCAGACGGGTCGGCGGGAGGCCCATGCTAGCAAGTCGGCCCGCTTTCCGCCCGCGTCGCGCCCGGGTATACTGCCGCCCCGTTCCCCTTCAGCCCTTTTCCGATCAAGGAGGTCGCGTGTCGCACCGCCTCGAGGAGATCATCGCCCTGTTCGACGGCCTCTTCGCCGAGACCTACCACACGCGCCTGGTGCGTGGCGGCGACGAGCCGCTCTACCTGCCCGCCGATGACGCCACGCCCTTCCATCGGGTGATCTTCGCCCGCGGCTTCTTCACCAGCGCGCTGCACGAGATCAGCCACTGGTGCATCGCCGGCGCGCGGCGACGCCGGCTGGAGGACTACGGCTACTGGTACCTGCCCGACGGTCGCGATGCCGCCCAGCAGCGCGACTTCGAGGCGGTGGAGGTGGCGCCCCAGGCGTTGGAGCTGCTGTTCTCGCGGGCCTGCGGGCTGACCTTCCATGTCAGCGTCGACAACCTCGAGGGTGACGCCGAGGTCGACCGCCACGCCTTCCACGCCAGCGTCGAGGCGCGGGCTGCCCGCTACGAGCGCGAGGGGCTGCCGCCCCGGGCGGAGGCGATGCGCACCGCCCTGGTGGCCTACTATTCCCGCGGGGCGTCGCCTGCCGAGGCGGTGGCGGCGGGGCGAGCCTGCCTGGAGGCGGCGACGGCATGAAGCGTTGGCCAGCGTGAGGGGCGGGGCCTGTCGCCGGCGGCCGAGTTCGGGCTAGGGTGTAGGTCCATTCACCGGCACAGGGAGACGCCGTGAGCCACGATGCCTTGCCCCAGGAGCAGCGCTTCCTCGAGGCGCTGGAGCGGGATGCCTGGCCCGACCCCGAGCAGGCGCTGACGCCGGAGGCGGTGGGCATGGCCCCCGAGGCGCTGGTCGAGCTCTACGAGTCGCAGCTGATGAGCCGCCACCTGGACCTGGCCGCGCGTCGCCTGCAGGCCCGCGGCGAGGGCTTCTACACCATCGGCAGCGCCGGTCACGAGGGCAATGCCGCCGTGGCCCTGGCGCTGCGCCCAGACGACCCCGCCTTCCTCCACTATCGCGACGCGGCCTTCTTCATCCAGCGCGCCCGCCGGGTGCCGGGCCAGAACCCCCTGCGCGACCTGCTGCTGAGCTTCGCCGCCTGTGCCGAGGACCCGATCTCCGGCGGTCGCCACAAGGTGCTCGGCTCGAAGGCGCTGGCCATCCCGCCCCAGACCAGCACCATCGCCTCGCACCTGCCCAAGGCGATGGGCACCGGCCACGCCCTTGCTCTGCTGCGGCGCCTGGGGCTCGAGGGGGAGTGGTCCCACGATGGCGTGGTGCTGTGCAGCTTCGGCGACGCCTCCTTCAACCACTCCACCGCCCAGGGGGCGCTCAATGCCTCCGGCTGGGCCGCCTACCAGGGCCTGCCCATGCCGGTGGTGTGGCTGTGCGAGGACAACGCCATCGGCATCTCCACCCCCACCCCCCAGGGCTGGGTGGCCGCCAGCATGGCCGCGCGTCCCGGCATCCACTACCTCGCCTGCGACGGCCTCGACCTGCTCGACACCTGGCGCGCGGCCAGCGAGGCGGTGCGCATCGCCCGGGTCCGCCGCCAGCCGGTGTTCCTGCACATGCGCTGCGTGCGCCTCTATGGCCACGCCGGCTCCGACGCCCAGCAGGCCTACCTCTCGCCGGCGCGGATCCAGGCCGACGAGGGCCGCGACCCGCTGCTGGTGGGCGCCGGGCTGCTGCGGCGCCATGCCGACCTCGACCGGGAGGGGATCGCCGCCCTCTACCATGGGGTGCGCGAGCGGGTGGCGAGCCTGGCCGAGGAGGTGATCGGTCGCCCGCGCCTGCACAGCGCCGCCCAGGTGATGGCCAGCATCGTGCCGCCGGCGCGCTCCGGTCGGGCGCAGCCCTGGCAGGGACGGGTCGATGCCGCCCCCGACACCCTGGCCCGCCGCCTCAACCAGGCGCTGGAGCGGCTGATGACCCGCTACCCGCACCTGGTGATGGCCGGCGAGGACATCGGCCGCAAGGGCGGCGTCTACGGGGTGACCCAGAAGCTGCAGGCCCGCTTCGGGGCCCACCGGGTGATCGACACCCTGCTCGACGAGCAGAGCATCCTGGGGCTCGGCATCGGCCTGGGCCAGAGCGGCCTGGTGCCGATCCTCGAGATCCAGTTCCTGGCCTACCTGCACAACGCCGAGGACCAGCTGCGCGGCGAGGCGGCCACCCTGAGCTTCTTCTCCAGCGGCCAGTACACCAACCCCATGGTGGTGCGCATCGCCGGGCTCGGCTACCAGAAGGGCTTCGGCGGCCACTTCCACAACGACAACGCCATCGCCGTGCTGCGCGACATCCCCGGCCTGCTGGTGGCCTGCCCCTCCAACGGGGCCGACGCCGTGGGGCTCCTGCAGGAGGCGGTGCGTCTGGCCGACGAGGAGCAGCGGGTGGTGGTGATCATCGAACCCATCGCCCTCTACCACACCCGCGACCTGCATGCCGAGGGCGATGGCGGCTGGTGCTTCGCCGACCCAGGGCCCGAGCATCGCCTGCCGGTGGGTGAGCTCGGCCGCTGGGGGGAGGGGCGCGAGCTTGCCATCCTCACCTACGGCAACGGCGTGCATCTCGCGCGGCAGGCCGCGGCGACGCTCGAGGCCGATGGGGTGGCGCTGCGGGTCCTCGACCTGCGCTGGCTCACCGCTATCGACCACGACGCCGTGCAGGCCGCCGTGGCCGACTGCGGGCGGGTGCTGATCGTCGACGAGTGCCGCCGCACGGGCTCGGTGAGCGAGGAGCTGGTGACCGGCCTGGTGGAGCGGGGCGTGCCCGGCGAGCGCCTGGCTCGGCTCACCGCCGAGGAGAGCTTCATCCCGCTGGGCCCGGCGGCCACCGCCACGCTGCCCTCGGTGGCGAGCATCGTCGAGGCGGCGCGGGCGCTGCTGGGGCGGTCGGGGGCATGAAGGCCCCCTCAGTCGTCGCCGTCGTCCCCGTCCAGCAGGCGACCATCGAAGGGGGTCGCCTCCGGGGGGGCGACGTCCGGGGCGAGGCGCTGGTGCAGGTTGAGCATCACCGCCACCTCGTGCTCGGGGCGCAGCGGCTCCAGCCCCAGCTCGCCGAAAAGCTCGCCGCGGGCCCGAGACCAGTCGCCGGGAGCGAGGTCGTCATAGAGGCTCTCCGCCGGCGCCAGCTCGACGAAGGGGTCCAGGCCGTAGGTGTCGAACAGGCGTGACAGCGCCGCCTCGTCGTCGCCGACCCCGGCGGTGTAGAGGGTGGCGCTGAAGTGGTCGTTCTCCAGCTCGCGGATCACGTCCAGCGGGCTGACCCCCATGCCGTTGAGCTCCTCGAGGCTGTACTCGCCCAGCGAGATGAGCTCGTCGTCCAGCCAGTCGTCCTCGGGCTGGATCAGGGTGTGCTTGACGCGGCCGTCGGGCAGCGTCCAGGCGATCGCCAGCGGCAGGCCGCCGTCGTCGCCGGTCTCCACGGCGATGAAGCCGGGGATCGAGGTGTCGCCTGTGGGGGGCATCTCCGGGTTCCTCATGGTCTCGGTCGAAGGTTTCTCAGGCTGCCGGCAGCCGGAAGAAGCGCCGTGCCGTGGCGCTGGTGCTCTTCGCCAGCGCGGCCTCGCTCTCGCCACGCCAGTGGGCGATCTCGCGCACGATCCACGGCAGCAGCGCCGGCTCGTGGCGCCTGCCCTTGAGTTTGGCAGGTAAATTGCGCGGCAGCAGGTAGGGGCAGTCGGTCTCCACCATCAGGCGCTCGGCGGGGATCTCGCCGACCAGCTCGCGCAGGTGGTGGCCGCGGCGCTCGTCGCACAGCCAGCCGGTCAGGCCGATATGCAGGTCGAGGTCCAGGTAGCCGAACAGCGTCTCGCGGTCGGCGGTGAAGCAGTGCACCACGGCGTCGCCGATGTCATCGCGCCAGGCGTGGAGCATCTCGCGCAGGCGCCGGCCGGCGTCGCGCTCGTGGAGGAACAGCGGCTTGCCGCTCTCGGCGGCGATGGCGAGCTGGCCCTCGAAGGCCCGTTGCTGGTCGGTGGGGGAGGAGAAGTTGCGGTTGAAGTCGAGCCCGCACTCGCCCACCGCCACCACCTCGGGCTGACGCTGCAGCGCGGCCATGGCGGCGGCCAGCTCGGCGTCCCAGCGGCTGGCGTCGTGGGGGTGCACCCCGGCGGTGGCGTGAAGCGAAAGCCCCGCATCGCCGTGCTCGCGGCACATCGCCACCGCCTGCTCGGCGTGCTCCCGGTCGGTGCCGGTGAGGATCAGGGTGGTCACCCTGGCGGCCCGGGCCCGGGCCAGCACCGCCGGCAGGTCGCGGGCGAAGCTCTCGTGGGTCAGGTTGGCGCCGATGTCCACCAGCGGGGCGGGCGAGGTGAAGCGCAGCGCCTCGGGCAGGAAGTCGTCGAAGGTCTCGGCCACACCGGGGCTCCTGTCGGTTCGCGGGATTCGGGAGGGCGCATTGTACCCGTGGGGCCGATGCCGCGGCCACGCCGCGCGCCGCTTGCGTTACACTGGCTGCCTTCACGATCAAGAGAGGTTCGCGCGTGACCCTGCTACGTCTGGAACAGCTGCAACTGGCCTACGGCCCCCATGTGCTGCTCGACGGTGCCGACCTGGTGCTGGAGAAGGGCGAGCGGCTGGCCCTGGTGGGGCGCAACGGCAGCGGCAAGTCGACCCTGCTGCGCCTGGTGGCCGGCGAGACCCAGCCCGACGGCGGCAGCATCTGGCGCGCCCCCGGCCTCAAGGTCGGGGTGCTGGCCCAGGAGCTGCCCGAGGCGGACGGCCAGACCATCTTCGACGTGGTGGCCGGCGGCCTGCCCGAGGCGGGGGAGCTGCTCTCCGAGTACCACCACCTGGTGAGCGAGGCGGAGCCGGACATGCGCCGCATGGCGAGCCTGCAGACGCGCCTCGAGGCGATCGACGGCTGGTCCTTCCACCAGCGCATCGACGTGGTGCTCACCCGCCTGGGGCTGCCCGCCGACGCCGAGATGGCGGCGCTCTCCGGTGGCTGGCGCCGGCGCGTGGCGCTGGCCCGGGCGCTGGTCGCCGAGCCCGACCTGCTGCTGCTCGACGAGCCCACCAACCACCTCGACCTCGACACCATCGCCTGGCTGGAGGAGCAGCTCGCCGCCTTCGACGGCGCCGTGCTCTTCATCACCCACGACCGTGCCTTCCTGTCGAAGCTGGCCACGGCGATCCTCGAGCTCGACCGCGGCCGCCTGGGGCGTTACCCCGGCGACTATGCCGCCTACCAGGCCCAGAAGGCCCATGAGCTCGAGGTGGAGGCCCGGGAGAACGCCGAGTTCGACAGGAAGCTGGCCCAGGAGGAGGCGTGGATCCGCCAGGGCATCAAGGCGCGGCGCACCCGCAACGAGGGACGGGTGCGGGCGCTCGAGCAGATGCGCCGCGAGCGCAGCCAGCGCCGCGAGCGCCAGGGCAATGCCAGCCTCGCGGTGGACAGCGGCGAGCGCAGCGGCAAGCGGGTGGTGGAGCTCAAGCACGTCACCCAGCGCTACGGCGACGAGGCGGTGATCCGCGACCTCTCGCTGGAGATCCAGCGCGGCGACCGCATCGGCTTCATCGGCCGCAACGGCGCCGGCAAGACCACCCTGCTCAAGATCCTGCTCGGCGAGCTCGAGCCCACGGAAGGGCAGGTGCGCCTGGGCACCAAGCTCCAGGTGGCCTACTTCGACCAGCTGCGCGGCGGCCTCGAGCCCGAGAAGACGGTCTACGACAACGTCGCCCAGGGCAGCGACCGGGTCACGGTGGGCGGCCGCGACCGCCACGTGATGAGCTACCTGCAGGACTTCCTGTTCACCCCCGACCGGGTGCGCCAGCCGGTCAAGGCGCTCTCCGGGGGCGAGTCCAACCGCCTGCTGCTGGCCAAGCTGTTCACCCAGCCGGCCAACGTGCTGGTACTCGACGAGCCCACCAACGACCTGGACGTGGAGACCCTGGAGCTGCTCGAGGAGCTGCTGCTCGACTTCGACGGCACCCTGCTGCTGGTCTCCCACGACCGCGCCTTCATGGACAACGTGGTGACCAGCGTGCTGGCCTTCGAGGGCGAGGGCCGGGTGCGCGAGTACGTGGGGGGCTACAGCGACTGGGTGCGCCAGGGCGGCAGGCTGCCGCCGGCGCCCTGGGAGGGGGCGGCGCGCCAGCAGGCCGAACCGACCCGGGGTGCCGAGGAGGTCCGCGCGACCAGCGAGCGCGAGGCGCCGCCGGCCCGCCAGGAGGCCGCCAGGAAGCCCGCCAAGCTCTCCTACAAGCTGCAACGCGAGCTCGATGCCCTGCCCGGGGAGATCGAGCGGCTAGAGGCAGAGGTCGCCGAGTTCGAGGCCCGGGTCGGCGACCCGGGCTTCTACCAGCAGGAGGCCACCCGGGTTACCGCCACCCTGGAGGCGATGGCCGCCAGGCAGGCGGCGCTGGATGCCGCCATGGAGCGCTGGATGGAGCTGGAGGCCCAGGCCTCCGGCGAGGCGTGAACCGGCGGGACAGCAAGAAGGCGCCCCGAGGGGCGCCTTCGAAGGCAGAGGAGAGGGCGCGCGGTTACTCCTCGCTCTCGCCCTTCTTGCCCACGCGCACGGCAAGCACGTCGCACTGGGCGCCGTGGAGCACCCCGGTGGAGGTGGAGCCCAGCAGCAGGGCGAAGCCGTGGCGGCCGTGGGAGCCGACCACGATCAGGTCGACGTCGCGCTCCTCGGCGAAGCGGTGGATCTCGGTGTCGGGCATGCCTACCACCACGTGCTGGTCCTCCTTGGCCACGTGGGGGTCGGCGATCTCGGCCAGGCGGTGCTTGGCGTGCTCGTCGAGCTGGTCCTGGATGCTGGTCAGGTCCATGGGGATGTCGCCACCGTAGGCGAAGCCCAGCGGCTCCAGGGTGTGCATGATGGAGAGCTTGGCATGGTTGCGGTCGGCGATCTGGTGGGCGCGCTCCAGCACCTTGTGGGAATCCTTGGTCAGGTCGACGGCGACCAGGACGTGGCGATACTCGTTGCTCATGGCGGGCTCCTCGGCGGATGTCTCGCGGTTTTCGGGATGCCTTCACTCTAGGACGCCTGGGCGGCCAAGACAACGATCTATATCAATCATTTCGCATCAACTGGAGACGACGACGCGATGATCTGGCTCTATATCCTGCTGGCCATGCTGCTGGTGATCTCGCCGGTGATGTGGCTCAAGCCGAGCCCACGGCAGAAGCGCGTGGCGGCCCTGCGCCAGGCGGCCATGCAGCACGGCGTGAAGGTGACGCTCAAGCGCCCCCCGCTGCACGATGACAAGGTGCCGATGCCGGCCTATCGCTGGCACTACCCGGTGCAGCGCCCGGGGCCAGACTTCACGCTGGTGCGCGAGACCCATGCCGCCGCGGCGCTCAAGCCCTTCACCCATGACTGGCGCTGGCGCACGGAGCCGCTGCGGCCGCTGCCCGAGCCGCTGGCGGCGCGGCTCAAGGCGCTGCTGGAGCGGCTGCCCCAGGATGCCCTGGTGGTGGAGTCCGACCCGCGCGCCCTGACCCTGTGGTGGGGGGAGTCCCAGGGCTTCGCGCGTTTCTCCACCTACCTGCCCGACTTCGAGGCGCTGCGCGACGGCCTGGCGGGGCGTCCCGACGACCCGGGGGTGTCCGGCCCGCCGGCCCCGCCGCCGGGCTAGCCTTCCTCGCCCTCCCGGGCCTGGAGGGCGAGGCCGTTGTCCTCGATGCGTGACAGCAGCTCGGCCAGGGTGGCGACCTCCTCCTCGCTCAGGCCGTCCAGCATCTCGTTACGCGCCTGGCGCACCACGTCGTCGATGCGCGCCAGCAGCGGACTGGCCTCGGCGGTAAGGAAGACCCGCTTGGTGCGGCGGTCCTGGTCGCAGGGGCGGCGCTCCACCAGCCCCTGCTCGGAGAGCTGGTCCAGGGTGCGCACCAGCGAGGGGGCCTCGACGCCGATGGCCCGGGCCAGGTCGCACTGGGGCTGGCCGTCGCCCAGGCGCCACAGGTGATAGAGCGTGACCCAGCGAGTCTGGGTCAGCCCCAGCGGGGCGAGGCGGCGGTCGATCACCGCCCGCCACAGGCGGGGCAGGCGGCTGAGCTGGAAACCGATGTTCTCGTGCATGGGGCAATCGCCGTCGTTGCGTGGAATCAGGGTGGATTGTCGGAAGCCCGTGCGTGGATTGCAAGCGGGCTTATCATTCGCCTTTCTCACTACCGGCCAACGCTTGCGCCGTCATCGACGCCGCTGCCGACCCCGAGGTGGCATCGGCATCCCCCTGGCGCGGCGGGAGCGCCGGCTCCTCGGGCGTGGGGGGCGCCGCCTTGTCCGCTTCCTCCTTGCCTTCGTCTGCCGCTTCTCTCTCTTCCTCGCTGGTCGGCGCCTCCTCCCGAGCCGCCTCGTCGTCGGGCACTCCGGGCCACCACGCCAGCCCCGGCAGCCCGACGGGGCGCCGGATGCGCCCGTCGGCCCGGGTCGCCTCCTCGCCCTCGGCCACCCGGAAGCGGATCACCCCGATGCGTTGGCCGCCGTCGGTCATCACGTCGATGCGCCAGCGCCCGGCGTTCGCCTCGGGGAAGTTGCGCTTGTGGCTCCAGGCACGGTAGCCCGCCTCGCGGCCACCCTCGATGGTCAGGGCAATGCGGTCGACCTCCTCGCCGTCCAGGCGCCAGACATGGTGCACCTCCTCGCGCAGCCCGCGCGGGGCATGGATGGCGGTGTAGGCGTAGAGCCCCTGCTCGGCCAGGGCCCCGGGCGTCAGGGTGAGCTCGCCCCTGGGACGGCGAGAGGCCTCGTCGAAGCCCGGGGAGAGGGCGGTGGCGGTGATCCACAGGCTGGCCGGCGGCACCCAGATCCGCCCCGCCCAGGCCGCCCCCGCCAGCAGCGGCAGCAGCACCAGTACCATCAGCCAGCGCCGCCCGCGCTGGGCGGCGGTGAGGTGCAACAGGCTCGGCAGGCTGAACAGCAGCATGGCGGCGATCGCCAGCAGCAGGCTCTGGTAGGTGGTGAGGTGGAGCAGGGTGGGCAGGGTGACCAGCACCACCAGGAAGACGCACTGGGCGTGGAAGGCGAAGTAGAACCAGCGCAGCCGCTCGGCGATCCGGTGGTAGAGCGGGTCGAGGACGGAGAACAGCGCCATGCCGATGACCAGCAGGGTGAACAGCGCCTGGCCGCTGCGCCACACCGTGGTGACCAGCAGGAAGGGGAGGCAGAAGAACAGCGTCTCCTGGTGGATCATCTGGGCGATGAACTGGGTCACCGTGCGCGGCAGCGCAGGGTAGCCACGGCGCACCAGCAGGCGCCCGATCATGCTCTCCGAGAGTAGCAGCAGCCAGGCGCCGAGCATCCCCAGCGCCAGCAGGGCGCCGAGCCACTGCTGGCGCTCCACCAGGAAGAAGCTGCCGAGACCGGCGCCGAAGGCGACCGGCGGCCATAGCCAGCTCCAGGGGCGCAGCCGTTCCACCAGGGCCTCGACGCCGCGCTGCAGGCGGGTCAGGCGGCTTACGGGGCCGGGTGTGCCGGGTGAGGACGGGGAGGGGGCGGGTGGCATCACGCTCTCGTGGGGGACGACGGGGGAGTGAGCTGCCATCCTAGCAGGGTCGGGCGCGAGGGATAGCGTCGCCGGGCACCGACGGCCGGTCGCCACCAGGGCTTGACGCCGGCGGCGGGCTGCACCAAGCTGTGCGCATTCAAACGGCCGTATGAAATCGGGAGGTTCGCGGTATGATCTATCAGGGCAACGCCATCACGGTGGTGCGTGGCGATGACGACATCGCCACGCTCACCTTCGACCTGAAGGACGAGTCGGTCAACAAGCTCTCCAGCGCGGTGGTCGGCGAGCTGGAGGAGGCGGTCACGGCGCTCAAGGGCGAGAAGGGACTCCAGGGCCTGCTGCTGACCAGCGCTAAGGAGGCCTTCATCGTCGGCGCCGACATCACCGAGTTCCAGGCCATGTTCGGCAAGGGCGCCGACTTCCTCGAGGCGATGCTGATGCGGGTGCACGGCATCTTCAACGCCATCGAGGACCTGCCGTTCCCCACCGCCACCGCCATCAACGGCCTGGCGCTGGGCGGCGGCTGCGAGGTGCTGCTGACCACCGACTTCCGCGTCATGGCCGAGGATGCCCAGATCGGCCTGCCCGAGACCAAGCTCGGCATCCTGCCCGGCTGGGGCGGTTGCGTGCGCCTGCCGCGGCTGATCGGTGCCGACAACGCCATCGAGTGGATCGCCGGCGGCACCCAGAACAGGGCCGACGCCGCGCTGAAGATGGGCGCCGTGGATGCCGTGGTGCCGGGCGAGGCGCTGGAGGCCGCGGCCCGCGACATCCTGGCCCGGGCCATCGCCGGCGAGCTCGACTACCGCGCCCGCCGCGCGGAGAAACAGCAGCCCCTTCGGCTCGGCCCCATCGAGCAGATGATGGCCTTCGAGACCGCCAAGGGCTACGTCAAGGGCAAGGCGGGCCCGCACTATCCGGCGCCGGTGGAGGCGATCAAGGTGATCCAGAAGGGCGCCGGCGAGGATCGCGGACGTGCCCAGGCCATCGAGGCCAAGGCCTTCGTCAAGCTGGCGCTGACCGAGGTGGCCTTCAACCTGGTCGGCCTGTTCATGAACGACCAGGTGGTCAAGAAGAAGGGCGGCCAGTACGAGAAGCAGGCGCGTCCGGTGAAGCAGGCCGCCGTGCTCGGCGCCGGCATCATGGGCGGCGGCATCGCCTACCAGAGCGCCTCCAAGGGCACGCCGATCCTGATGAAGGACATCAAGGAGGAGGCCATCGCGCTGGGCCTCAAGGAGGCGCGCAAGCTGTTCGCCAAGCAGGTGGAGCGCGGCAAGTTCTCCACCGAGGCGATGGCCGAGCGGCTCACCAACATCCGCCCGACCCTTGCCTACGGCGACTTCGGCCACGTCGACCTGGTGGTCGAGGCGGTGGTCGAGAACCCCAGGGTCAAGGGAGCGGTGCTGGCCGAGGTGGAGGCCGCGGTAGGCGAGGAGACCATCCTGGCCTCCAACACCTCCACCATCTCCATCACTCGCCTGGCGGAGAGCCTCGAGCGCCCCGAGAACTTCTGCGGCATGCACTTCTTCAACCCGGTGCACCGCATGCCGCTGGTGGAGGTGATCCGTGGCGAGAAGACCGGGGACGCCGCCGTGGCGGCCACCGTGGCCTACGCCCGGGCCATGGGCAAGACCCCCATCGTGGTCAACGACTGCCCCGGGTTCCTGGTCAACCGCGTGCTCTTCCCCTACTTCGGCGGCTTCAGCCGGCTGATGGAGCAGGGCGCCGACTTCGCGCATGTCGACAAGGTGATGGAGCGATTCGGCTGGCCCATGGGCCCTGCCTACCTGCTCGACGTGGTGGGCCTGGATACCGCGGTGCATGCCGGCGAGGTGATGGCCGAGGGATTCCCCGAGCGCATGGGCAGCCTCGGTGGCGAGGGCGAGAAGAGCGCCATCCAGGTGATGTTCGAGAGCGAGCGCCTGGGGCAGAAGAACGCCAGGGGCTTCTACGCCTACGAGGAGGATCGCAAGGGCAAGCCCAGGAAGGTGCGTGACGAGGCCGCCATCGAGCTGGTCAAGGGCGTGGCCAGGGAGAACCGCGAGTTCTCCGACGACGAGATCATCGCCCGCATGATGGTGCCGCTCTGCCTGGAGGCTGTGCGCTGCCTGGAGGACGGCATCGTCGCAAGCCCCGCCGAGGCCGACATGGCGCTGATCTACGGCATCGGCTTCCCGCCGTTTCGCGGCGGCGCGCTGCGCTACATCGACGCCATGGGCGTGGAGGCCTTCGTCGCGCTGGCCGACGACTTGGCCAAGGAGCTGGGTGCCCTCTATGCGCCCACCGACAAGCTGCGCGAGATGGCCGCCGCCGGCGAGCGCTTCTACCCCGCCCCGGCCCAGGCCTGATCCACCACCACAACAGGAGAAGCAAGATGAGTCTGAATCCGAGAGATATCGTGGTGGTCGACTGCGTGCGCACCGCCATGGCCAAGGCCAAGAACGGCGCCTTCCGCCACGTGCGCGCCGAGAACCTCTCCGCCGCGGTGATGCAGTCGCTGTTCGACCGCAATCCCGGCCTCGATCCGGCCGAGGTGGACGACGTGATCTGGGGCTGCGTCAACCAGACCCTGGAGCAGTCCATGAACATCGCCCGCAACGCGGCGATCATGACCGGCATCCCGCGCAGCGTGCCGGCGCAGACGGTCAACCGCCTGTGCGGCTCCTCGATGAGCGCGCTGCATATCGCCGCCGCCAACATCAAGGCCGGCATGGGCGACTTCTACGTGATCGGCGGGGTCGAGCACATGGAGCACGTTCCCATGACCCACGGCGTCGACATCAACCCGGCGGCCAGCAAGCACGCCGCCAAGGCGGCCATGATGATGGGCCTCACCGCCGAGCTGCTGGGCAAGATGCATGGCATCTCCCGCGAGGAGCAGGATGCCTTCGGCGTGCGCTCCCACCAGCGCGCCCAGGCGGCCATGGAGCGCGGCGGCTTCGACCGCGAGATCATCGGCGTGGAGGGGCACGACGCCGAGGGGCGGCGGATCCTGGTGCAGCGCGACGAGGTGATCCGTGCCGACGCCAGCCTGGAGCGGATGGCCGAGCTCAAGCCGGTGTTCGACCCGCGCGGCGGCACCGTCACCGCCGGCACCTCCTCGGCGCTCTCCGTGGGCGCCTCCGGCATGGCGGTGATGAGCGCCGAGCGGGCCCAGGCGCTGGGTCTCGAGCCCATCGCCCGTGTGCTCTCCACCGGGGTGGCCGGCTGCGACGCCTCCATCATGGGCTATGGCCCGGTGCCGGCCTCGAATAAGGCGCTCAAGGTCGCCGGCCTCACCGCCGACGACATCCAGACCGTGGAGCTCAACGAGGCCTTCGCTGCCCAGGCGTTGCCGGTGCTCAAGGACCTGGGCCTGCGCGACGCCATGGACGAGAAGGTCAACCTGCATGGCGGCGCCATCGCCCTGGGGCATCCGCTGGGGTGCTCCGGCGCGCGTATCTGCACCACCCTGCTCAACGTGATGCGTGAGCGCGACACCACCCTGGGTCTGGCCACCATGTGCATCGGCATGGGCCAGGGCGTGGCGACGGTGTTCGAGCGCCTGAAGTAGGCGCTCACTCACGCCGTGACGACAGCGGCGGCGCCCTGCGGGGCGCCGCCGCTGTCGGTTGGGAAGAACGTCCAGGATGAAGGGGCTATTCCGCCTGGGCACTCTCGGTCACCGGAGCGTCCGACGTCTCCGCCGGGAGCCAGCCGCGTTCGCGATAGTAGCGCATCGCCCCAGCGTGGAGGGGAGCGCTCAGGCCGTCGCGGATCATCGCCTGGGGGGACAGCTCGGCCAGGGCGGGGTGGGTCGACTGGAAGCGAGCAAAGTCGTCGAAGACGCTGGCCACCAGCCGGTAGACCAGCGCCGGGTCGGTCTGGTGGGTGGTGACCAGGGTGGCCCTGACCCCGAAGGTTGTCACCGCCTTCTGCTCGGGGCCGTAGAGCCCGGCCGGGATCGAGGCGCGGGTGAAGTAGGGGAAGGCGTTGACCATCAGGTCGACGAAACTCCCCTCGACGTCGACGATCTCGGCATCGCACAGGCGGATCGCCTGGGCCACCGAGTCGTTGGGATGGCCTACGGTATAGACCATGGCGTCGATGTTGCCGTGACACAGCTCCATGGCCTGCTGGTCGGCCGGCAGGTCATGAACCTGGCGGAAGTCGCTGCGCGTCCAGCCGCGGGCATCCATCAGGCGCAGCATGGTGCCACGCTGGCCCGAGCCGGGGTTGCCGATGTTGACCGAGCGGCGGTGCAGGTCCTCGAACCCCTTGATATCGGCGCGGCGCCGCACCACCAGGGTGAAGGGCTCGCTGTGCAGCGAGAAGATCGAGCGCAGCGCGGTGTCCGGCCCGGCCTCGCGGAACCCTTCGATGCCCTGCGCCGCGTACTGGTGCAGGTCGGATTGGGCCAGGGCGAACATCAGCTCGCCGCGCCGCAGGGCACGCAGGTTGGCGCTGGAGCCATCGCTGGGTGTCGCCCGGCACGGGGTGTCGAGGGCGCGGCAGAGGGCACGCCCCACCACATGGTAGACGCCGGACGGGCTAGCCGTGGCGATGGTCAGTGGCGTCTCGGCGTTTGCCGCTAGCGGAAGGGAGAGCAGCAGGCTGGCCAGGGCGATGGCCAACCGTCGGGGTGTGATGTTCATGACTCACCTCGCAACAGTGAGTCGGCCAGAGGCACATCCGAACCAGGTGGGGTCAGGTAGAAGCCAGGCGAGCGACTTCGTATCGCATCTGGTCGACAGGCTGGGTTGTTATCGTGTTGTGGTGTCGGCCAAGGGGTGTGGAACGGTCCCCTGGTGCCCTGCGTCTAGGGGGCTCCCTTGAGGTATAGCAGGCGGTAGGAAGGAGGAGGGTGTATTTCAACGAAGTTTAATCGTATAACCTTATAGCATGCCGGCCTCGAGCCCCGCGGCCAGGGTCATGGCGAGCTCCTCCACCTGCCGGGCGAACTCCTCCTGCCACTCGCCGCGCAGGATCAGCGGCGCCTGCACCCAGCGCCAGCGCAGGCCGGTGACGATGCCCTCCACGGCGCGGCGGGTGCCGGTGCCGTCGTGGCCGGCACGCACATAGAGGGCGCAGGGGAGCCCCTGGCGTTCCTCGAGCACCGGGTAGTAGCTGCGGTCGAAGAAGTCCTTGAGGGCGCCGCTCATGTAGCCCAGGTTCTCGGTGGTACCCAGCAGGATGGCGTCGCAGGCGAGAACGTCGTCGGGCCCCGCCTCGAGCGGGGGCTTCACCACCACCTCGATGCCGTCGATCTCGGGGTGGCGTGCCCCGCGCTCGGCGGCCTCGCGCAGTCGCCGGGTGTTGGGGGAGGGGGCATGGGCGATGATCAGCAGACGCCTGGGCATATTGACAGCTCCTCGGTTGTTTCCCACGCTGAGTCGGCTCAGTTCCCGTTCTCAATCAGGAGGATCCACGATGGCCTTTGCCCTGTCGA
Organism: Halomonas shengliensis; assembly: GCF_900104135.1. Classification (GTDB taxonomy): domain Bacteria; phylum Pseudomonadota; class Gammaproteobacteria; order Pseudomonadales; family Halomonadaceae; genus Halomonas; species Halomonas shengliensis. Next base: position 22,485 of record NZ_FNIV01000015.1, read on the forward strand.
CCCTGCGCGTGACCAGTCCCGCCTTCGATGATGGCGCCGGCATTCCGGCGCGGTATACCGGCGAGGGGGATGACATCTCCCCGGCGATCGTCTGGCAGGACGCCCCGCAAGGCACCAAGGGCTTCGCCCTGATCTGCCACGACCCGGACGCCCCGCTGGTGCAGAATGGCACCTACGGGTTCGTGCACTGGGTGCTCTACAACATCCCGGCCTCCACCACCAGCCTCGAGGAGGCGAGCCGCGTGGGCACCAAGGGCAAGAACGACTTCGGCAAGCTGGGCTATGGCGGCCCCATGCCGCCCGAGGGCCACGACGTGCACCGCTACTACTTCTGGGTGCTGGCGCTGGACAAGCCCACCGATGACCTGCCCGAAGGGCTCTCGCTGCGCGACCTGCTGATCAAGGTCGAGCCGCACCTGCTGGGCATGAACCGCCTGGTGGGTACCTACCGCCGCGGCTGATCCCGACACTGCCAGTGGCTCAACCCTGCCAGCAGAAAGACGCGCACCCCGGCATCATGTGATGCCGGGGTGCTCTGGTTGAAGGGGCGGCAGGGTCGGTTCTGCCGCCGGATATCGGGGGCGCGGCCTATTCGCTCAGTGCCTCGAGCAGTACCTTGGCGACTGGCTCGGAGGAGGGTGGGTTCTGGCCGGTGATCAGGCGGCCGTCGCGGCAGGTATAGGGGGCGAAGTCGTCGGCCTTGGAGTAGTCACCGCCGGCGGCCTTGAGGGCCTCCTCCACCAGCTGGGGCACCACCTCGGTGAGGCCCACGGCGTCCTCCTCGCCGTTGGTGAAGCCGGTGACCCGGCGGCCGCGCACCAGCGGCTGGCCCTCGGCGTCACGCGCCTTGAGCAGCACGATGGGGGCGTGGCACACCGCCGCCACTGGCTTCTGCTGGGCCCAGAAGGCCTCGATCAGCCGGATGGAGTCCGGGTCATCCACCAGGTCCCACAGCGGACCGTGGCCGCCGGGGTAGAAGATGGCGTCGAAGTCATCGGCGCTGACCTCGGCCAGGCGCCGGGTGCTGGCCAGCTGCTGCTGGGCCTCCGGGTCCTGCTTGAAGCGCCGGGTGGCCTCGGTCTGGCTCTCCTCGGCATCGCTCTTGGGATCCAGCGGCGGCTGGCCGCCCGCGGGGGAGGCCAGCACCACCTCGGCGCCGGCATCGCGGCAAGCGTAGTAGGGCGCGGCCAGCTCCTCCAGCCAGAAGCCGGTGGGCTCGCCGGTATCCCCCAGGCGATCGTGCGAGGTCAAAACCATCAGGATACGCTGGCTCATGGAGCTCTCCTTTCGTTCGGTTGGTGTGGCGTCGAAATAATTGTACAGCACTGTGACACAACTTCAGGCGTTGGGAAATTCGGCAGGGGCTATCGCTGGAATGCAGCGCCTCCATCGAGGGGCGGTGAGGCCACCGCATCGTTGTCGGTGACGATCGCCACCAGCTCCTCGCAGAAGGCTTCCAGCGCCTCGCTGGCGTGCCCGGGGCGCCGGTGCAGCTCCACCTCTACCTGCCCCAGCGCCGGCAGCCCCTCGGCCTCACCGACGATCCGGCAGCCAGGCGGTACGCTGCGCGGGGTCTTGACGGTCGCCGCCAGCCCCGCCTGCACCGGCAGGTTGATGCCGGTGGGCGAGGGGCTGACGTAACGCAGCTGCCAGCGGCGCTTCTCGCGGCCCAGCGCGGCCAGCGCATGGGCGCGGAAGATACAGCCCTCGGGGTTCAGCGCCAGCGGCAGCTCCGTCCAGCGCTCCGGCGCTGCCTGCTCCGCCACCACCCACACCATCGGCTCCCAGCCCAGCAGCTGGCCGGACTGGGTCGGCCCGTGGCGGATCGACAGCACCACGTCCAGCACCCCCTCCTGGAAGGCCTCGACCAGCGAGCCGCTGATGTCGCAGTGCATCTCCAGGCGGGCCGCCGGGTAGCGCTCCGCGAAGCGTGCCAGCAGGGCAGGCAGGTAGGTCGCGGCCTGCTCCTCGGAGGTACCGAAGCGGATCAGCTCCCCCCGGGTGAGCTGGCCCAGGGCCTCCCGGGCCTCATCCTCCAGGGTCAGCATATGCCGTGCGTAGGGCAGCAGCCGCTCACCGGGACCGGTCAGCATCACGCTGCGGCTGGTGCGTTCGAACAGCGCCTTGCCCATCTGGTCCTCCAGACGCTTGATCTGCAGGCTGATGGCCGACTGGGTGCGGTGCAGGACCTTGCCGGCGGCGCTGAACCCTTCGCACTCGGCCACGGTGACGAAGGCGCGCAGCAGGTCGGTATCCATATCAATGAGCCTCTGCAATGGGTTGTATCTCAAGCATTCATTTAAATTATGGATTCGTCGTCACTACCCTGTCCACACGACATGCCAACCGCCGATCCCCCGACGACAGGAGCGACGACCGATGCACGCCACGGCCGAGCGACAAGCGACCGATTCCCTGGACGGCCTGATCGACCTGGACCGCTATCCCATCCACGACCTCGAAAGCCCGGCGGGACGCGAGCTGATCGCGCAGTGCCGTCGCCAGCTCGACCAGGACGGCTGCGTGGTGCTCAAGCACTTCGTGCCCGAGGAAGCGCTGGCGCGGCTCGAGCGCGAGACCGAACGCCTCTCGCCGGAGGCGCACTACAACCAGACCGAGACCAACCCCTACAACAGCGCCGGTGACCCCGAGAAACCGGCCAGCCATCCGCTGAACCGCTTCGACGACCGCACCAATGGCTTCGTGGCCGGCGATCGCATCGATGGCGATACCATCATTCGCCAGGTTTACGAGCATCCCGGCTTCCAGCGCTTCATCGGCGCCGTGGTGGGCATGGAGGAGATCCATCAGTACGCCGACCCGCTGGCCGACCTGGTGGTCAACGTGCTGCGCGAGGGCTGCCAGCATCCCTGGCACTACGACACCAACGAGTTCATCGTCACCATGATGACCCGCCAGTCCCACGGCGGCGGCCGCTTCGAGTATGCCCCGGGCATCCGCAGCCCGGAGGGCGAGAACTTCGCGGAGGTGGAGAAGGTGATCGACGGCGACCGCTCGCGCCTCAAGTCCCTCGACCTCCAGCCCGGCGACCTGCAGGTCTTCTTCGGTCGCTACTCGCTGCACCGGGTCACCCCGGTGGAGGGCGACCGCGAGCGCCACACCGTGATCTTCGCCTACGCCAAGGAGCCGGGCTTCATCGGTCGCCCCGAGCGCGCCCAGCGCATCTTCGGGCGCATGGCACCGGTCCACGAGCGCCTGCTCGAGGAGGGCATGGAGCGTAGCGACAGCCTGGCCGACTGAGCGCCGAGGCTTCGTTCAGCCTCACTTGACGATGGCCGCCCGGGCAGGCGGCCATCCCCCTGGCGACACAGCGAGAGACCTCCCATGAGCATCGTAGAGTCAGAGAATCTGACCGACAGCGAACCGGACCACATCCCGGTCGTGCCGTCGGCCCCACAGGCCAACGGCGACAGCATCCCCACCGCCTTCGACCCCGTGCAGCTGCGCGCCGGGCGCCTGTCGCGCCTGCGCGCCATGATGGCCGAGCAGGGCTACGCCGCCCTGGTGCTGTTCGACCCCAACAACCAGCGCTACGCCACCGGCTCGCGCAACATGTTCGGCTACTTCCTGCGCAACTCCACGCGCTACCTCTATGTGCCGCTGGAAGGCCCGATCATTCTCTTCGAGTACCCGGGCAGCGCCCACGTCTCCACCTGGCTGGAGACCATCGATGAGTCGCGCACCTCCAAGGTGGTGTGGTCGGCGGTGAACCAGCGCGACAACCTCTCCTCGGACCCCTTCGGCCTGGAGATCGCCGAGCTCGTCCAGGAGCACGGCCGCGGCAACAAGAAAGTAGGCCTGGACCGCTGCGCGCTCAACCTGGCCCGCTCGCTGGAGGCGCAGGGGCTGGATGTCTTCGACTGCATGCAGGACACCCTGCACTGCCGGCGCATCAAGACCCCCGAGGAGATCGCCTGCCTGGCCCAGTCCATGGCGGCAAGCGAGGCCTCGGTGGCCGAGGTGGAGGCCGCCATCAAGCCCGGCGTCACCGAGAACGAGCTGTTCGCCATCATGTACGGCGAGGTGATCCGCGGCGGCGGCGAGTTCATCGAGACCCGCCTGCTCAACTCCGGGCCGCGCACCAATCCCTGGTTCCATGAGGCCAGCGACCGCAAGATCCGCCCCGGCGAGCTGGTGGCCCTGGACACCGACACCATCGGCTGCCACGGCTACTACTCCGACTTCTCGCGCACCTTCCATGTCGGCCCGGGCCGGCCCAGCGCCTACCAGCGCGAACTCTACCGCATGGCCTACGACCAGGTGCAACACAACATGGGCATCCTCAAGCCCGGCATGAGCTACCGCGAGATCGCCGAGCAGGCCTGGAAGATCCCCGAGCGCTTCCTGGATCGCCGCTACCCCTCGATCATCCACGGGGTGGGGATGCACGGCGAGACGCCGCTGGTGGCGCACCACATGGACTTCGACCGCTTCTCCAAGGACGGCATCCTCGAGCCCGGCATGGTGGTCTCGGTGGAGAGCTACATCGGCGAGGTGGGCGCCGCCGACGGCGTCAAGCTCGAGGAGGAGGTGCTGATCACCGACACCGGCGTCGAGAAGCTCTCCCGCTACCCCTTCGACGAGGCCCTGCTCGGCCGTGAAGTCTGACCCCCAAGGACGCGACATGCAGACCCTGACCCACTGGATCGGTGGCGACCCCGCCCCGGGCGAGCGCCACCTGGACGTGACCAATCCGGCCAGCGCCGAGGTGATCGGCCGCGTGCCCCTGGCCGACACCGCCACCGTGGCACACGCCATCGAGGCCGCCCGGGCGGCCCAGCCCGCCTGGCGCGACACCCCGCCGGCCAAGCGCGCCCAGGTGATGTTCCGCTTCAAGATGCTGCTCGAGCGCGACGCCGACGAGCTCTGCGTGCTGATCAGCCGGGAGCACGGCAAGGTGCTCGAGGACGCCATGGGCGAGCTCAAGCGCGGCATCGAGAATGTCGAGTACGCCTGCGGCGTGCCGGAGCTGCTCAAGGGCGAGTACTCCCACAACGCCGGCCCGGGCATCGATACCTTCTCCAACCACCAGGCACTTGGCATCGTCGCCGGCATCACGCCGTTCAACTTCCCGGCCATGGTGCCGCTGTGGATGTTCCCCATGGCCATCGCCTGCGGCAATGCCTTCATCCTCAAGCCCTCCGAGCAGGTGCCCTCCGCGGCCATGAAGATGGCCGCGCTGCTGGAGGAGGCGGGCCTGCCCGCCGGGCTCTTCCAGGTGGTGCACGGCGACCGTGAGGCCGTGGAGGCGCTGATCGACGCCCCCGACGTCAAGGCGCTCAGCTTCGTCGGCTCCACCCCGGTGGCGAAGGCGATCTACCGCCGCGGCGCCGACAACGGCAAGTGCGTGCAGGCGCTGGGCGGGGCCAAGAACCACGCCGTGGTGCTGCCCGATGCCGACCTCGACAACGCCGCCAGCACCCTGATCGGCGCCGCCTTCGGCAGCGCCGGCGAGCGCTGCATGGCGATCTCCGTGGCGGTGTGCGTGGGCGACGCCACCGCCGATGCCCTGGTGGCGAAGGTCGGTGAACAGGCGCGCACCCTGAAGATCGGCCCCGGCACCGAGAAGGGCCTCGACATGGGCGCCCTGGTCAACGCCGCCCACCGCGACAAGGTGGCGGGCTACATCGAGCAGGGCGAGGCGGCCGGCGCCGAGCTGGTGGTCGACGGCCGCCGGCACCCGCTGGTGACGCAGTCGCCGGGCTATTTCCTGGGCGCCACCCTGTTCGATCGGGTGACGCCGGAGATGGGCATCTACCGCGACGAGATCTTCGGCCCGGTGCTCTGCGTGGTGCGCGTCGAGACCTTCGAGGAGGCCATCGCGCTGATCAACGCCCACCGGTACGGCAATGGCACCTGCGTGTTCACCCGCGACGGCGAGGCCGCCAGGCGCTTCAGCGATGCCATCGAGGTGGGCATGGTGGGCATCAACGTGCCGCTGCCGGTGCCGGTGGCCTTCCACAGCTTCGGCGGCTGGAAGGAGTCGCTGTTCGGCGACCTTCACGCCTACGGTCCCGACGCGGTGCGCTTCTACACCCGCCGCAAGGCCGTCTCCCAGCGCTGGCCCGCGCGCAGCGCTCGGGAGCAGGCCCAGCTGAACTTCCCCTCCAGCTGACGCCATCCTGCCCTTCGAGCACTTCCATCGCCCATCCCCTTGCGGATGGGCGATGTCGTCTCGGCCGGTGCACGTTTCGCGCTATCGGCATGCTCAGGGGTATCCTGACCACAGTCCACCTTAGTCAGGGGAAAGACCATGCAGCTGTCGGAGTTCGAAACACACCAGGCCGCCGAGATCCAGGCGCTGTTCGACAGGACCTTTGCCGATGCCGAGGGGCCGGCCGAAGGTGAGCTGGTCGGGGGCCTGGTGCGCAAGCTGATGGCCGATACCGCCCCGCGGGACCGGCTGGGGTTCGTGGCCCTGGAGAAGGGCCGAGTTGTCGGCGGCATCTTCTTCTCGAGGCTCACCTTCGATAGCCCGGTCGAGGCCTTCCTGCTGTCACCGGTGGCGGTGCACCCCGACCATCAGGGCCGGGGCATCGGGCAGCGCCTGATCCGTTTCGGCCTCGAGCGCCTCGAGGCGCGGGGCGTGACGCACCTCTTCACCTTCGGGGATCCGGCGTTCTATTCGCGGGTCGGCTTCATGCCGGCCCCCGAATCGACGGCCCCCTTCCGGCTCACCCAGCCGGAGGGCTGGCTCGGCCAGGCACTGGAGGGGCATGAGATGGCGTCCCTTGCCGGTGTGCCGCGTTGTGTCGCGGCCTTCGACGATCCCGCCTACTGGTGAGGCGCCCCCGCGTTGGGTGAACCCTGGCGAAAGTGCCGTGTCTGCCGCGGTAGGCCTCAACCGAAGGGAGTGATGCGATGGCCACGCTACCACTGCTCAAGGTTTACTACGATGGCATCTGTCCCGGCTGCCGGCGGGATCGCGCCCGCTACGAGCGCTGGGCGGGGGAGGCCGGCCGCCAGGTGGCGTGGTGCGACGTGACCGAGCACCAGGCGATGCTGCGCGAGAGGGGCGTCGACCCCCAGGCGGCGCTGCTCTCCCTGCATGTCGAGGAGGAGGGCGGGAGCATCCTGGAGGGCATCGACGCCTATATCCTGCTGATGCGCCGGGTGCCGCGCCTCAGGCCACTGGCCTGGCTGATCGGCCTGCCGGGGATCAAGCCGCTGCTGCGCTGGTGCTACGACCGCTGGGTCAGGCGGCGCCTGGCGCGAGAGGGGCGCCTGCCCTGACCCGGACGCCTTACCCTTCGCCGCTCAGTGTGGCGACCAGCCGCCTGGGCCCGCCGTGGTCGCGGTGCTCTCCCAGCCATAGCCCCTGCCAGGTGCCCAGCGCCAGGCGGCCATCGCGGACCGCCAGGGTCAGCTGGGTGCCCAGCAGGCTGGCGATGACATGGGCCGGCATGTCGTCGGGGCCCTCCAGGGTATGGCGGAAGTAGGGCAGGTCACCCGGGACCAGTCGGCGCAGGAAGGCGTCCAGGTCGTGGCGCACGTCGGGGTCGGCGTTCTCGTTGAGGGTCAGCGAGGCCGAGGTGTGCATGAGCTGCAGGTGCAGCAGCCCCACCCGGCAGCGGGTGAGCGCCGGGAGGGCCTCGACGACACGCTCGGTGATCAGGTGGAAACCTCTTGGCAGAGCGGAAAGCCGGATCTCCTGCTGGTGCCACATCGTCTTGCTCCTCGGTCAGCGATGGCCTGCCATCAGCTCACGGATCAACGGGGTGTCGGCGTCACGGTGGGTGGGCAGCTCGAAGCGGGCCCGGGCGATGGCGGTGCGCGACAGCTCGGCGGTGATCAGCGTCTCGCGCTCCTCGGCCTCGGCCAGCAGCTCGCCGCGCGGGTCCAGGATACGCGAGCCGCCCCAGAAGTGGCTCTGCCCCTCGGGGCCGAAGCGGTTGGCCATGATCACCGGCGTACCGTAGGTCATGGCGTAGAAGCGCACGTTCAGGGCCCAGTTCTGCTCGTTGGAGAAGTCGTCGCTGACGATGCCGCTGGCGGAGTTGATCGGCGCGCAGAGCACCGTGGGGCGGGGCAGCAGGGCGGCGTGGACCAGCGCCGGGTTCCACAGGTCGGCGCAGATCAGCTGGGTCGCCGACCAGCCGGGGCGCACCGCGGTGTGGGTCAGCTCGCTGCCGTGGGTGAACCACTTGCCCTCCTCGAGCCCGCCGTAGGTGGGCAGGTTGAGCTTGCGGTGCACCGCGGCGATCCTGCCGTCCTGGAGGATGGCCAGGGCGTTGTAGTACTCGCCGGGGCTCGCCTCCTCGACGAAGCCCACCACGGTCTGCATCTCGCCGCAGGCCAGGGCCAGCTCCTGCAGGCGCGGGTCCTCCAGCGGCATGGCGACCTGCATCACCCGGCTGCCCAGGCCGTAGCCGGTCAGCGAGAGCTCGGGGAAGACCAGCAGCTCGACGCCCCGCTCGCGGGCCTCGCGGATGGTGGCGAGGTGCTGCCCCAGGTTGGCATCCACCTCGCCGAGGGTGGCATTGATCTGGGCGGCACCAACGCGCAGTCGATCCTGATAGTGCATCTCTTCCCCCTTGGAAACGGCGGAGGGCCGCCCGTGGGCGGCCCTCCCTGGCACAGGCAACGGCCGGCATTATGCCAGCCATGCCGGCGACCTCACAGCAGCTCGTGCGCCTCGAGGAAGCTCTGGGCGACATCCTCGATGGTCTCGCGCTCGACGTCGACCCGGGCGTTGAGCTCGGCCATGGTGGCGTCGTCGAGCAGCGCGGAGAGGGCGTTCATCTGCTCGGCCAGCTCCGGGTTCTGCTCCAGGGTCTCCGCGCGCACCACCGGGGTGAGGGCGTAGGCAGGGAAGAAGCCCTGGTCGTCCTCCAGTACCTGGAAGTCGAAGGCGGGGATGCGCCCGTCGGTGGCGAACACCAGGCCCACGTCGACCTCGCCGTCGCGCAGCGCCTGGTAGACCAGGCCGGAGTCCATGCGCTTGACGTCGCCGCGGGAGACGCGGAAGTCATAGGCCTGCTGGAGCGGGCGCCAGCCGTCCTCACGGGCGTAGAACTCGGCGTTCATGGCGAAGGTCAGCGGCTCGCCGTCGTTGACCGCCTGGGCCAGCCCGGAGAGGGTCTCGATGCCGGTCTCGGCGACGCTCTCCTCGCGCATCGCCAGGGCGTAGGTGTTGTTGGCCGCGGAGGGCTCGAGCCACACCAGCCCCTTCTCGCCGTCGAGCTCCTTGACTCGCTGGTAGGTCTCCTCCGGGGAGAGGCTCTCCGTCACGTCGTTGTAGTTGATCAGCGAGGTGCCGGTGTACTCCCAGTAGAGGTCGATCTGGCCGTTCTCCTGCGCCTGGCGCAGCACGGCGGAGCCCATGCCGGCCCGGCTGTCCACCTCGTAGCCCAGTCCCTCGAGGTACTGGGTGGTCATGCTGGCCAGCAGCTGTTGTTCGGTGAAGTTCTTGCCGCCGACCACGATCTCGTTGGCCTGGGCGGTGGCCAGCGAGCCGGCGAAGGCCAGGCCGGCGAGGGTTGTCATCAGGTGCTTCATGGGATCTCTCCTCTTGCTCTTGTGGGTAACGCGCGTGTAAACCGTGCGGAGGGGGCGCCTCCTTCAGGCCCGGTTGGGGTTGACCCCGCGGGGAACCACGAGGAAGGCGACGGTGGCGATCAGGGCGTCCACCACGATCGCCAGCAGCGCCGTGGGGATGGCACCGGAGAGCATCATCACCGGGTCGTAGAGGTCGATGCCGGTGAAGATCAGCTCGCCTAGCCCTCCGGCGCCGATCAGGAAGGCCAGCGGCACCGTGCCCACGTTGATGGTCAGGGCGGTGCGCATGCCGGCGAAGATCACGTAGAGGGCGTTGGGCAGCTCGACCTTGAGCAGGCGCTGGGCGGGAGACATGCCGATGCCGGCGGCGGCCTCCATCAGCGCCGGGTTGACCCCCTTGAGGCCGGCATAGGTGTTGCGGGTGATGGGCAGCAGGGTGGCGACGAAGAGCCCGAACACCGCCGGAACCGTGCCGATGCCCAGGAAGCTCATGGAGAGCGCCAGCACCGCCAGGGTGGGGATGGTGGTCCCCACGTTGAGCACCTGCATCAGCGATTCGGCCCAGCGTGACATGCTCGGGCGCGAGAGCAGGATGCCCAGCGGGATCGCCACGGCGATGGCCAGCCCGCCCGACATGGCGGTCAGCCACAGGTGCTGCACCGCCAGGAACCGCACGTCGGGCAGGTACCAGAGGAAGTCGTCGATCACCCCGCTGGACTGGCTCCAGACGCCGGCCAGGAAGACGGCGACCAGCAGGAGCGCCAGCAGGGCCCCGCGGAGGCTCTGTATCGGCATCGGCTTACTCCTTGCTCGTAGTCTCGGCGGCGGCCTGGGCGGTGCGCTCGGCGGCGCGGAAACGGGCGCCCAGGTGGTGGGTCATGGCGCGCTGGGTGATCTGCCCGCAGACCCGCCCCTCGTCGTCGACGCAGGGCAGCCAGGTGGTGTCCTGGGCGAACATCAGCGAGGCGACCTTACGCAGGTCGTCGTCGAGCCCGACGGTCGCCGGCACGTTTTGGAAGTGATCGCGGCAGTAGCCGCGGGTGGTGCGGGCCACGGCGCGGGTGATCAGGCCGACCGGCTGGCGCTGGTCGTTCACCATCAGGATGGAGTTCTGGTAGCCGAAGTCATCGATGCGGGCCAGCGCCTGCTCCAGGGTGTCGCCGGGGGAGACGGTGCCGATCTCGTCGCTGACGATCTCGTTCACCTTGACCAGGTTGAGGCGCTTGAGCGCCCGGTCCTCGCCCAGGAAGGACTCGACGAAGGCGTTCCTGGGGGCCGCCAGCAGGTCGTCCGGCTCGGAGTACTGGACCAGCTTGCCCTCGCGGAACACCGCGATGCGATCGCCCATCTTGATCGCCTCGTCGATGTCGTGGCTGACGAACATGATGGTCTTCTTGAGCTCCTGCTGCATCTTGAGGAACTCGTCCTGGATCACCGCGCGGTTGATGGGGTCGATGGCGCCGAAGGGCTCGTCCATCAGCATCACCGGCGGGTCGGCGGCGAGCGCCCGGGCGACCCCGATGCGCTGTTGCTGGCCGCCGGAGAGCTCGTTGGGATAGCGCTTGAGGAAGGCGTCGGGCTCGAGGGCGATCATCGCCATCAGTTCGCGGGCCCGCTCGCGGTACCTGGCCTTGTCCCAGCCCAGCAGCTTGGGCACCACCGTGATGTTCTCCTCGATGGTCATGTTGGGGAACAGGCCGATCTGCTGGATCACGTAGCCGATGTTGCGGCGCAGGCTCTGGGTGTCCATGTCGGTGGTGTCCTCGCCGTCGATGAACACCTTGCCGGAGGTCGGCTGGACGATGCGGTTGATCATCTTCAGCGTGGTGGTCTTGCCGCACCCGGAGGGGCCGAGCAGGATGCAGATCTCGCCCCGGGGTACCTCCATGCTGATGTGGTCGGCGGCGACCACGGCACCCTTGGGGGTATCGAAGACCTTGGTCAGGTTATCGAGCTTGATCATGTGGTTTCCTTGTCAGGGGCCGGGGATCGATATCGCGGGGGATCAGGCCGTCTCGGCGGCCCGCTCCATGCCCTTGGGCGTCAGGCGCTTCTGCACGTAGAGCAGGGTGTAGTCGACGACGATCGCCAGCAGGCTCACCGCGACGGCGCCGACGATCAGCTGGCGCGGGTCGGACTGCGAGATGCCGCGGCTGATGAAGGTGCCGAGCCCGCCGGCGCCGATGTAGGCGGCGATCGCCATCACCCCGATGTTGAGCACCACCGCCGTCCTGACACCGGCCATGATCACCGGCACCGCCAGCGGGATCTCCACCATGCGCAGGCGCTGGTTGGGGCTCATGCCGATGCCGCGGGCGGCCTCGCGCAGCGCCGGGTTGACGTTGTTGATGGCGGTGTAGGTGTTGCGGATGATAGGCAGCTGGGAGTAGAGCAGCACCGCGATCACCGCCGGCACATAGCCGATGCCGTGGCCGATCAGCGAGAGCACCGGGATCATGATCCCGAACAGCGCGATCGAGGGGATGGTGACGATGATCGAGGCCAGGTAGAGCACCAGCTGCGCCACCCGCTCGTTCTTGGTGATGGCGATGCCGATGGGGACGCCGGTGAGGGTGGCGATGCCCACCGCCACGCCCACCAGGGAGATATGCTCCAGGGTGCGCGTAAGCAGCAGGTCGAGGTTGTCCAGCGCGTACTGAATCAGCTCCAAGGCGACTCTCCTTTGGTGGTGACGTCACGCCGAGCTCACGGGTTGCCTCCCGGTCCGCGCTGCCCGACGCCCAGTCGGTCGTCACTGCGGGGGAGAGGGCCGGGGAGCCGCGGCGGTTTGCCTCACTCGGTGAAGCGGCAGCTTATCAAACCCCGCGTTCTATTTTGGTTGGTCATGGATGACGATGCGTAATGGTACGAATTGTCATCGCTGATACCGGCCCGCCTATGCCAGCCGACGGCGGCGGGGCGAGCCCTCAGGTCTCGCCGCGCGCCTTGCGCTCCTGGGGCAGCAGGGCGGCGTGGATCATGGCGTTGACCGGGGTGGCCACCCCGGCCTCGCGGCCCAGGCGCACCACGGCGCCGTTCTGGGATTCGAGTTCCGAGGGGTGGCCGGCCATGATGTCGCGCTGCATGGAGGCGGTGCTGGCCTCGGGCAGGGCATCGATGAAGCCCATCGCGCGGGTCGCGGCGTCCGCGGGCAGGGCGATGCCGCGTGCCCTGGCCACCGCCGCGATCTCGGCCAGGATCGCCTCGATGAGCTCGCGGGTCTCGGGCAGGCGGCGGGTCACCCCGATGGGGGCGCGGGTGAGGGCGCCGATGCCGCTCATGGCGCAGATGAACAGGAACTTGCTCCATACCGCGACCCGGATGTCGTCGGGGATCTCGGCGGTGACGCCATGGGCCGCGTCGAAGGCGGCCTTGAGGCGCTCGGTGCGCTGGCTCTTGCGGTTGTCACGCTCGCCGAAGCGCACGAAGGGGGAGACGCCGGCGTGCTTGATGTGCCCGGGCGCCGCCTTCCAGGCCAGGATCCCGCACAGCCCCTCCAGCACGTGCTCCTCGCCGAGTGCCTCGGCGAGGGTGTCGGCGGCCTCGACGCCGTTTTCCAGTGGCACCACCAGGGTCTCGGGCCCCACCAGGGGGCGGATCGCCTCGGCGGCATCCATCACCTGCCACGCCTTGACCGCCACGATGACGGCATCCACCTCACCCACCTGACGTGGATCGTCGCTGGCCTCCACCGCGCCCAGGTGCAGGTCGCCCTCGATGCTCGAGACCTTGAGCCCGTCGCGCCGCATCGCCGCCAGGTGCTCGCCGCGGGCGATGAAGGTGACCTCGTGGCCGGCCTCGGCCAGGCGCGCGCCGAAGTAGCCACCCACGCCGCCGCTGCCCATGATCGCGAACCGCATCCTGCTCTCCTTGTGCCGATGTATGGGAAGAGCCTACACCGCCGCGGCGATGTGGGCACGGCGGACGGCCTTATCGTTCGCGGCGCGCCGACCAGTGGCGCTGCATCTCCAGGAAGGTCAGCGATGCCGACCAGGTGATCAGCATGAAGCCGAGCAGGGCCTCGCTGCCGGTGATGAAGCGGATCGGCCCGCTGGGAAAGAGGTCGCCGTAGCCCAGGGTGGTATAGGTGATGGCCGAGAAGTAGACGTAGTCGAGCAGGTTGACGGTCTCGAGGCCCACCAGCTGACCCGCCAGGGGATGCTCGCCGAGCAGCGCCATTCCCACGCCGAAGATCCAGATTTCCGCCACGTGGGTCGCGAAGAGGACGAAGCTGAGCATCAGGAAGCGCCGGCGAAGGGTGCCGTGGGCACGCTCCAGCCCCCGCCACAGCCGCATCGAGACCTCGTAGTGCAGCAGGATGCAGACTGCCACGGCGATCAGGGTCACGACCACCGCCCACAGGTGGCCGGCATCAAGCTGGGCATCGAACACGGGTGGACCTCCACGGGGGGGAGGGGTCAGCCTAGCGTGATCGGTGGGGCGACGTTAAGCCCCACGCGACGCCATGACGCCTCGTCGCGGCGGCTGGTAGGATGCTGCTAACGATCACTCCATGATGGCCAGGCCCTTGCCCCGGCCGCCATGCCTGCCTGGACGTCGCCATGAAGACGAGTTCCCCCGCGGTGGCACCGCTGGACGATACCCTCTCGCCGCTGGCGCTCAAGCGCGTCGGCATCGATACCTACCGGGAGAACGTGGCCTACCTGCACCGGGACTGCCACCTCTACCGCGCCGAGGGCTTCCAGGCGCTCTCCAAGGTGGAGGTGCGCGCCAATGGCCAGCGCATCCTCGCCAGCCTCAATGTGGTTGACGACCCCGGCATCGTCGACTGTCAGCAGCTCGGCCTCTCCGAGGATGCCTTCGTCTCGCTGGGGCTGGCGGAGGGGCGACCGGTGAGCGTCTCCCAGGCGGAGCCGCCGGCCTCGATCCCCGCCCTGCACCGCAAGATCCGTGGCGAGCGCCTTGCGCGCGACGACTACCGGGCGATCATCCAGGACATCGCCGAGCTGCGTTACTCGAAGATCGAGCTGACCGCCTTCGTGGTGGCCTGTGACCTGGGCGAGCTGGACCGCGAGGAGATCTTCTTCCTCAGCGATGCCATGTGCCGGGTGGGGCGGCGCCTCGACTGGCATGAGCACCCGGTGGTGGACAAGCACTGCATCGGCGGCATTCCCGGCAACCGCACCTCGATGCTGGTGGTGCCCATCGTCGCCGCCCACGGCCTGCTCTGCCCCAAGACCTCGTCGCGGGCCATCACCTCGCCCTCGGGCACCGCCGACACCATGGAGGTGCTGGCCGATGTCGACCTGCCCTTCGATGCCTTGGGCGAGATCGTGCGCACCCACCGCGGCTGTCTCGCCTGGGGCGGCACCAGCCAGCTCTCGCCGGCCGACGACGTGCTGATCTCGGTGGAGCGCCCGCTCTCCATCGACTCGCCCGGACAGATGGTCGCCTCGATCCTCTCCAAGAAGGTGGCCGCCGGCTCCACCCACCTGCTGCTGGACATTCCCGTGGGGCCCCACGCCAAGGTGCGCTCCATGCCCGAGGCGCGGCAGCTGCGCAAGCTGTTCGAGTTCGTGGCGGGACGCATGGGCTTGACCCTGGACGTGGTGATTACCGACGGCAGCCAGCCCGTCGGCCGCGGTATCGGGCCCGTGCTGGAGGCCCGCGACGTGATGCAGGTGCTCGGCAACCACCCGGAGGCGCCCATGGACCTGCGCCAGAAGTCGCTGCGCCTGGCCGGGCGGATCCTGGAGTTCGACCCCGACGTGCGCGGTGGCGACGGTTTCGGCATCGCCCGGGATATCCTCGATTCCGGCCGCGCCCTGGAGAAGATGCAGGCGATCATCGAGGCCCAGGGCGCCCGCTCCTTCGACCCGGAGGCACCGCCGCTGGCGCCGCACCGCTTCGAGGTGGTCGCCCCCCGGGACGGCATGGTGGTGGGCATCGACAACCTCAAGCTGGCGCGCATCGCCCGGCTGGCCGGGGCGCCCAAGGCCCTCGGGGCAGGGGTCGATATGGCAGCCCGTCTGGGCGACGAGGTCAGGGCCGGGCAGACGCTGTATACCGTCTATGCCGCCTACCGCAACGAGCTGTCCCTGGCCCACCAGTCCAGCGAGCGCGACAGCGGCGTCACCCTGGGCCAGCGCGACGAGCTGGCCCACCTGAATGTGGAGATGTGACCCCGTGAGACGAGACAAGGACCGTTCCCTGCTCTACTTCGTCGACGAGGCCGCCGCCGCCCGGCGCCTGGCCGATGCCGCCGGCATGGAAGCGCTGGCCGTCGAGTGCCACCGCTTCCCCGACGCCGAGCTCAAGCTGACCCTGCCCTTCATGGAGGCGGGCGCCGTCCCCGAGCGTCTGGTGATCTACCGCAGCCTCGACCGCCCCAACGACAAGCTGGTGGAGCTGCTGCTGCTGGCGCGTCACGCCCGCCGCCAGGGCGTGAGACGCCTGGTGCTGGTGGCGCCGTACCTTGCCTACATGCGCCAGGACATCGCCTTCCATCCCGGCGAGATCGTCAGCCAGACCATCGTCGGCGGCTTCCTGGCCGAGCTGTTCGACGCCGTGATCACCGTGGATCCCCACCTGCACCGCATCGAGCGCCTCGACCAGGCGATCCCCCTGGCGCACGCCATCGCGCTCTCCGGCGCGCCGCGCCTGGCCGAGCTGATCGCCGAGAGGCGCCCCGGGGCCCTGCTGCTGGGGCCGGACGAGGAGGCGCGGCAGTGGGTGGCCCAGGCCGCCGCCGCCATCGGGGGTGACTTCGGGGTGTGCCGCAAGGAGCGACGCGGCGATCGCGACGTGACCATCCAGTTGCCCGAGTTGCCCGTGGCGGGCCGCGAGGTGGTGCTGATGGACGACGTGGCGAGCTCCGGGCATACCGTGGCCCGCGCCACCGAGGCGCTGCTGGCCGCCGGGGCGCTGTCGGTGGACGTGGCCCTGACCCATGCGCTGTTCGCCGGGGATGCCCTGGCGGTGATCCGCGCGGCGGGGGTGGGGGAGGTGTGGAGCACCGACTGTATCGCCCACGAGAGCAACGCCATCGCCATGGCGCCGGTGCTGGCCGAGGCGCTGGCCGACCTGCGGCAGGGCTGAGCGGCCGGCCAGGGACGCTCTGCCCATGCTACCAACGGCAGGCGCCGCCCCGATGGGGGCGGCGCCTGGTATTGCCGTGCCGTCGAGGCGCTCAGGCGAAGGCGGGGCGGGGCATGAAGGCCTTGAGGCTCTCCAGGCTCAGCACCTGGCGACCGGTCTCGGGCTGGTCGGTCTGGAAGCCGATGTCGAAGCCCTGGTCCGCCAGGCTCTCCTGCCAGAACTCGCGGGTGGCCAGCGCCTCGGCCTCGCCGGCGCTGGCCGCATGGAAGATGCCGCCGCCGAGGTGCTGTTCCTGACCGCGGGGATGGATGGCGTAGACGTCGACGAGGAAGGCTTGCATGACGCTCTCACTGGCTGGTGACTGTGGGTTCATGGTAGCCCCGGTGGCGGGCCGGCGGGAGCGAAACCGGATTCCGTTGTGTTACCCCTCATGACGCCGCGGCATCATTCCGCGACGGCATGAGGGATGCCGCCAACGACAGGGCCCCGCATGCCAGGCATGCGGGGCCCTTATCTCGGCAGTCGTCGTTCGGCCCTGCTGGCGCCGGCTTACGACGCCGATTCCCCGGGCGTCTCGGGTTTGTCACTCCCCTGGTGGCCCAGCGCGCCGGCCTCGTCCAGCCGCGGATGGTGGTCGAGGAACTCGCGGTGCGGGTCAGGCAGGGCGTCCAGGGCCTGGACGCTGCGGGTGATGGCGTGGATCGCCGCCATCACGTCGCGGGTGTTGCCGCTCTCCGAGATGGTATGCATGTTGCGGATCGGGAAGCCGATGGAGGTGGCCACGCAGTCCACCGACGCGAGCACCCCGGCCATGCCATCGGTGCCGGTGTCCACGCCGACGATGTCGCGCTGCATGGGGATCCCGTGCTCCCGGGCGGTGCTCTCGATCAGGCGGTTGAGCTGTTCGCTGGCGATGGAGCCCACCGACATGGTGAAGCCCTTGCCCATCTCCAGCGGCTGCATGCGCCGGTCGCCGATGCCCGGGGCGGCCACGTAGTCATGGTTGACGTCCACCGCGATGATGGCATCCGGCTCGAGCTCGCCGGCCAGCACCCGGCTGCCGAAGCGGCCGATCTCCTCGTAGCTGGCGATGGCGAACATCACCCGCACCTGCTGGGTGCCGCCCGCCTCGGCGATCAGGCGCGCCACCTCGGCGGTGACGAAGCAGCCCAGGCCGTTGTCGAGGTAGGCGCCGTAGAAGGTGTCCGGGCTGAAGCCGTGGCGGATGGGGCGATCGAGCAGGATGCTGTCGCCGGGGCGTACTCCCAGGTTCTGGACCTGCTGCTTCTTGTTCTCGCCGTGGATCTGCAGGTCGAGGTAGAGCTGCTCCTTCTTGATGCCCTTGTCGCCCGAGCGCTGGGCGGGGTCGGAGAAGTGGATGGCGCCCAGCGCCTCCACGGTGCCGCCCTCGATGCGCCGGTAGCGGCCTGGCGCCTCGGGGTCCTCGCTGAACAGCGTGACCTCGTGCCCGATCAGCACGTTGGGCAGGAAGGAGTCGCTGTTGATCCAGATCTTGCCGTCCTCGCCGATGGAGCGCACCTGCATGCGGATCTTGTCGGCGTGGCCGATGATCATCACCTTGAACAGGTCGTCGCGGCCCGGGTGAGTGTCGAGCACCACCCCGGCGTGACCCTTGAACTGGTGCAGCTTCCAGCCCGCGGGAGCGAAGCGTTCGAAGTGGGGCTTGAGCACGCCATAGGTCATGGCGGCCTCGAGGCCCACGGGGCTCGGGGCGGCGAGGATCTCGCGCATCAGCTCGAACTGGGCCTCGGGCATCGGGGCGGTCCAGGGGGTATCGCGCATTCGGGCGTTCTCCGTGTTCCGAGAGTGAAACAGCGCCTTGAGGTAAATGGCGCCGAAAGGGAAATAATGCCGAAGGGAAGATGTCGGCGTCAGCTTATCATGCCCGGGACACCCTGCCGCAGTGGCTGCCCAGCGGGCCCTGGATCTGCCAAGCTGGGAGACACCGGGTCGAGGGACAGGCGAGGAGGGCCGAGATGGCACGACACAAGCGTCAGGCGCTGGAAGCGGAGCACCACCCCGAGGCGATCCGTCGCCGCCTCAACGGCGGCAGCGGCGGGCAGAGCCTGCCCGATGCGATCCTGGGTGGCATCGACGGCTGCGTGACCACCTTCGCCGTGGTCTCGGGGGCCTTCGGGGCGGGCTTCTCGGCCACCGTGGCGCTGGTGCTGGGGTTCGCCAACCTGCTGGCCGACGGTTTCAGCATGGCGATCAGCAACTACGAGGCGATCAAGGCCCAGCGCGAGCACGTCGACGGGGTGCGTCGCGACGAGCACCACCATATCGACGTGATCCCCGACGGCGAGCGTGAGGAGATTCGCCAGATCTTTCTCGCCAAGGGCTTCTCGGGTGCGATCCTCGAGCGGGTGGTGGAGACCATCTGCAGCGATCGCGAGCTGTGGGTGGAGACCATGCTGCGCGAGGAGCACGGCCTGCAGACCGAGGGCCTCAGTCCCCTGCGCTCTGGGCTGGTGACCTTCGCCGCCTTCCTGGCAGTAGGGGCGATGCCGCTTGTGCCCTACGCGGTGCCGGGGCTCGCCACCGATACCCAGTTCCTGGCCAGCCTCGGGCTTGCCGGGCTGATGTTCTTCCTGATCGGCATGGGCAAGAGCCTGGTCTACCACCAACCAGTGCTCGCCTCCGGGGTGCGCACCCTGCTGATGGGAGGCGCCGCGGCGGGGCTCGCCTACCTCACCGGCCACCTGGCCCAGGCGCTGTTCGGCGTCAGCATGTAGACCCTTGACGCGCATCAAGGCGAAACGCCGGCGCTGGGCTAGCCTGCTAGAGGCGGCCAGGCCGCCGGGTCGTCTTGCCGTCGGTGAGGCGACTCCCTTCCCAGCGTATTGTCAGGCGTGAGGAGACCAACGTCATGGCCAAGAAGTCCAAAGAAGCCGCTCCCGCCACCCAGGCGCCGGAGTCACGGGGCGTCAGCCCCTTCCATGAGTTCGACCGTTTCTTCGACAGCGTCTTCGACCGCGGCTGGATGCCGATGCTGCGTCGTGACCACCCGCTGTGGGAGCGTTTCGCCGCCTTCGAAAAGGGCATGCCCAAGGTCGACGTGATCGAGCGCGATGCCGAGGTGGTGGTGCGCGCCGAGGTGCCCGGCTTCGAGCGCGAGGACCTCGAGGTGTCGGTCACCGACCGCAGCGTCACCGTCAAGGGGGAACACCGTCAGGAGAAGAAAGAGGAGGAGGGCGAGTACTTCCGCTCGGAGATCACCTCCGGTTCCTTCAGCCGCACCGTGGCGCTGCCCGGCGACATCGATGCCGACAAGGCCGAGGCGAGCTTCAGGAACGGCATCCTCGAGCTGACCCTGCCCAAGCGCAACAAGGCCAACCGCCGCAAGGTGGAGGTCAAGTGAACGACGCCCCCGGCCGCTGGTCGGGGACGTCAAGGCTCAGGCGCTGTGGGCCACTGGTTCGGCACGAATGTGCAGGTGCACCGCGCAGGCCACCCGCAGCATGGAGGCGAGGTTGGGCACTGTGCCCTTGGTAGCCAATACCTCACCATAGAGTTCGCTGATGAACTGTCCGGTAGACAGGCGCTGGTCGTGAGCCAGTTGGTCGAGGATCTCCCAGAACTCGTTTTCTAGCCGGACGCTGGTCACGCTTCCCTGAAGACGCATCGAGCGGGTGGTGCACTCGTAGCGCTCCGGCTCGGTGGATGCATAGACGTGGCACATGGATTCTCTCTTTTATTCATTTTTTCACAGACATTGGCCACGCACCGGCACCCTGCCGAGATGGCCTCATTCCGACATTGCCGCCTGTTGTAGCCCTTTAGCATTAGACCATCGTCGATGTAGTACCCCGCTGTTACCCGGCGAAGCATTGCTGGCCATATGCTCTCCTTGGGTGTCCGCTTCCGCTGGTCACCCCATGACAACAAGAGTCGGTGCTCGATTCCTGCAATCGTCGTGCCCTAACCTGGAGAGGTCAGCCATGAGTTCACCCACCCTGTCGCGCCGCGTTTTCCTCAAGGGAAGCGGTGGCGTTCTGGCCGGCACCCTGGCCTTCGCCGCCGGGCCCATCTCGCTTCTCGCCCCTTCGCGAAGCTGGGCCATGCCACTCGATACCCTCAGCACTCGCCAGGGAGAGGTGCTGTTGGGGGTCGCCAAGCAGATGTTCCCCCATCCGGGCCTGGAGGATGCTGTCTACGCCCACGTGGTGAAGAGTCTCGATCGTAAGTCGGCCGATGGTTTGATGCTCGGCATCCTCCACGATGGCATCGTCGAGCTCGACCGGTCTGCCGGGGGAGACTGGCTGGCTCTGAATGATGCCGCGCGACTC
Organism: Halomonas shengliensis; assembly: GCF_900104135.1. Classification (GTDB taxonomy): domain Bacteria; phylum Pseudomonadota; class Gammaproteobacteria; order Pseudomonadales; family Halomonadaceae; genus Halomonas; species Halomonas shengliensis. Next base: position 43,373 of record NZ_FNIV01000015.1, read on the forward strand.
GAGCACCTGGCCCCCTTGGCCGGTACACCCTTCTTCGAGACCATCCGTGGCGATGCCGTGGTTTCCCTCTACGACAATCCCCTGGCTTTCGCCCACTTCGGTTATCAGGGGGCCGAGGGCGATGGTGGCTACCTGACCAAAGGGTTCAATGATCTCACCTGGTTGCCTGATCCACCGCAGCCCCAAGGTGGCTATCTGCCCTTCGAGGAACCGACGGCCTGACGCGGACCAGAACAACAACGCATGTGGAGACGCCAAGATGGCAATGACCGATAACCAGAAGACCTTTGCCCATGACGATGACAGCGTCGTTGTCGTGATCGGGTCCGGGGCTGGGGGGGGCACCCTGGCCAACGAACTGGCTCAGCAGGGCATCAATGTGGTGGTCTTGGAGGCTGGCGCCCTGCACACCACGGCCGACTTCCTGGCCGACGAGTGGGCTTCCTTTGCTCAGCTCGCATGGCTCGACACGCGCACCACCTCCGGCAGTTGGCGACTCGCCAAGGACTTTCCGAACCTGCCGGCCTGGATCGTCAAGGCAGTGGGTGGGACCACGGTTCACTGGGCAGGCGCGAGCTTGCGCTTCCAGCCTCATGAATTTGCGGCTCTCTCGACCTATGGGGACGTCGCGGGGGCCAACCTGCTCGACTGGCCACTCACCTACGACGACCTGGCACCCTATTATGACCGTGCTGAACAGCGCATGGGGGTGACCCGCACTAACGACAACAAGGGGCTGCCTGGCAATAACAACTTCAAGGTGATGTACAACGGAGCGAAGAACCTAGGCTACTCATGCAACACCGGGCACATGGCCATCAACAGCGCGCCCCGCGATGGACGTGCCGCCTGCCAACAGCGGGGCTTCTGTTTCCAGGGCTGCAAAACCGGCGCCAAGTGGTCGACTCTCTATACCGAACTGCCAGAAGGGATTGCGACCGGCCACCTGGAGCTTCGCCCCGAGTCCCATGTGGCACGCATCGAGCACGATGATAGCGGCAAGGTCACGGCGGTGGTCTACTTCGATGCCGACGGCAACGAGCAGCGGCAGAAGGCGCGGTTGGTGGCAGTGGCCGGCAACTCCATCGAAACGCCGCGCCTGCTGCTCAACTCGGCGAGCACGATGTTCCCCGAGGGACTTGCCAACGGCTCCGGCCAGGTGGGACGCAACTACATGCGCCACATGACTGGCTCGGTCTACGCCACCTTCGACGAGCCCGTGCACATGTATCGCGGTACCACCATGGCCGGCATCATCGCCGATGAGTCACGACACGATCCTGAGCGGGGATTCGTGGGCGGCTACGAAATGGAAACACTGTCGCTGGGCCTGCCCTTCATGGCCGCCTTCCTCGACCCCGGTGCCTGGGGACCGCGCTTCACCGGCGCGCTCGACCAGTATGAGAACATGGCCGGCATGTGGCTGGTAGGTGAGGACCTGCCTCAGGAGAGCAACCGCGTAACCCTAAACTCTGACGTCACAGACCGCTACGGCCTTCCGGTGGCCAACGTACATTACGACGATCATCCCAATGACATTGCCATGCGCGAGCACGGCTACCGCCAGGGGGCCGAGCTATACCGCTCGGTGGGGGCTCGGGACATCTACGAGGTGCCACCTTACCCCTCGACCCATAACCTGGGCACCTGCCGGATGAGCGAGCGCCCCGAGGACGGCGTCTGCAACGGATTTGGACAGGCTCACGAGATCCCCAATCTGTTCATATCGGACGGCAGTCAGTTCACCACCTCGGCGGCGGAGAACCCCACCCTGACTATTGTCTCCCTGGCGATCCGTCAGGCGGAGTATATCGGGGAGCTGATGCAGCGCGGCGCTGTCTGACCCCTTCGCCCCCGGCCGAGGCCGGAGGCGCCTTTTCGCAGAATGCTTCCTATTGGCAGCACGATTTCGAGCTACACGGCAAGGAGATTCCATGAGTTTCACCGGTGAACAATACCCCGGAGTCAAGGCCCCCACCTCCGACTCCGATGGCTTCCGCCTCAACCACACCATGCTCAGGGTCAAGGACCCCGAGAAGGCGCTCGCTTTCTACACTCGGGTGTTCGGCATGCGCGTCATGCGTCGCCTCGACTTCGAGGAGATGCAATTCTCGCTCTACTTCCTGGCCCGTCCGGAGGCCGGCGAGGCGGTACCGGAGGAGAGCGGCGAGCGTACCGTCTGGACCTTCAGTCAGCGTGGCCTGCTGGAGTTGACCCACAACTGGGGCACCGAGAACCAAGAGGGGCGCATCTATCACGATGGCAATGCCGAGCCTCAGGGCTTCGGCCACATCTGCTTCAGCGTTCCGGACCTCGAGGCCGCCGAGGCGTGGTTCGACGCCAACGATGTCGAGTTCGTCAAGCGCTCCGACCAGGGTAAGATGAAGAACGTGGTCTTCGTGAAGGACGTCGACGGCTACTGGATCGAGGTGGTCCAGGCGGATCGCCTGGCGGCACTGGGCGACTGAGACCGCTGGCTCCCCGGACATAGCGAGCCTGGAAGGGGTTTCCCGCTCCCCAAGAGCTCGGCCTTCTTCCTAACTCCCTCCTCAGTTCGAGTCTGGATTCAGGAAGGCGCCGTCGGGTAGTGCCCGCGGCTGGCCGGGCCTGGCCGGTTGTCAACGCGTCGGGAGGCAGCGCGGCAGGTTGTCGTGCAGGGTGCGGGGCACGATGCCGAGGTCGGCGAAGCCGCCGGCGTCCGGGTCGGCCAGGTTGTCGCGCTGCATCAGCCACACCTGGTCGCGGGTCAGGGGCGGCGAGGGCAGCGGCGCGAGCAGCAGCGCGGCGAGGTGCCAGGCGAGGAAGGGGAGCGGCACCAGCCGCGGGTGGCGGCCGAGCTGGGCGGCCACCCGTTCCACCAGTGCACGGTAGTCGAGGCGCTCTGGGCCGCCCAACTCGAAGAGCCGACGTTCCACCGGGTGAGACCCGCTCAGGCGCACCGCGGCCCGCGCCACGTCGTCCACGTGCACCGGCTCAAGCCGCGTGGTGCCACGGCCGAACAGCGGCACCAGCGGCAGGCGCACCAGGCGGGCGAGGTTGGCCAGCAGGGCGTCGTCGGGGCCGAACAGCACCCCGGGGCGCAGCAGGATTGCCTTGGGCAGCGCGTCGAGCACAGCCTCCTCGCCGGCGGCCCGGGCGCGCACATAGGCGGAGGGGGAGTCTGCATCGGCGCCGATGCCCGAGACGTGCACCAGCCGCGCGATGCCCGCCTCCCGGGCGAGCCTCGCCACCCGGCCGGCCCCCGCCACGTGGATCGCCTCGAAGGTCAGGCCCGCCCGGCGCCGCTCCACGTAGAGGCTCACCGCATTGACCGCCGCCTCGCTGCCCGCCAGGGCGGCGGCGACCTGGCGCTCGTCGCGGAGGTCGCAGGCCACCGCCTCGAGGCGATCCCCGGGCTCGCGCCACTCGGGCAGGCGCGGATGGCGTGCGGCGATGCGCACCGCCCGACCCGCCTCCACCAGCTCGCGCACGATGGCGCGGCCGAGGAAGCCGGTGCCGCCGAAGACCGTGGTCGGGCCCTGCTGCATGCTGCGTCCTTCTCGTCGCGGGAGCCCTCATCCTGCCAGGCCGTGCCGCGGCCGTCATGTGCCGGCTGGAGACGGGAGGCCTGGCGGTGTAGGCTTGGCGGCCTTCCCGCCACCTGCCCGGAGCCCGCCATGAGCGACCTGCCCGCCTGTCCCGACTGTTCCTCCCCCTACACCTACGAGGACGGCATCCAGTACGTCTGCCCCGAATGCGGCCACGAGTGGTCCGGCGAGGAGGGCGCCGCGGAGCCCGAGGAGGCGAGCCAGGTGCGCGATGCCAACGGCAACCTTCTGGCCGATGGCGACAGCGTCACGGTGATCAAGGACCTCAAGGTCAAGGGCTCCTCCCAGGTGGTCAAGGTCGGCACCCGGGTCAAGAACATCCGCCTGGTGGAGGGTGATCATGACATCGACTGCAAGGTCGACGGCATCGGCCCGATGAAGCTCAAGTCCTGCTTTGTGAAGAAGGCGTAGCATGCCACGGGGCGCCCCCGATAGAAGACGTCAATGATAACGATTGTCGTTATTGTCGCTAACGCCGCCCATCGTGTCGCTATCATGTCCCCCGCACGCCGCTTGCCATCGGCAGGCTTCACATCGGCGTTATACAGGACTAAAATGGTCCGCAATCGAGGCGCGGCATGCCGCCGGGCCACACGCCAACAGGAGGCTCGTCATGCTCAAGCTCTCGCGGCTGACCGACTACGCCGCCGTGGTGATGGCCCAGATCGCCCGTCATCCCGAGCAGCCCCTGGCGGCCGCCGAGCTCGCCGAGACGGTCCAGCTGCCGCACCCCACGGTGAGCAAGACGCTCAAGATGCTGGTCAAGGCGGGGCTGCTGGAGTCGCGGCGCGGCGCCCAGGGTGGCTACTCCCTGGCGCGGCCCGCGGATGCCATCAGCGCCATCGACATCATCACCGCCATCGAGGGGCCGGTGGCGATGACCGAATGCAGTCACGCCGAGGGCGACTGTGACCTGGCGGCCACCTGCGGCGTGGCCGACAACTGGCAGCGGGTCTCGCTGGGTGTGCGCACCCTGCTCGGCAGCGTGACCCTGGCCCACCTGGCCAGCCCGACGCCCATCAAGCTGCCGGTGCAGCTGCCCATCCAGAGCGTGAGCCTGGCCGCCGACACGGCCTGAGCCACCCAAGATTCATCGGATTCACACGGCGAGCCCGTCTCGCCGGCCCAACCGCCCGGGAGGGGGAGAGACCATGGCTAGTGAGGAAATGGAACAGCTTGTCCGTCGCGACTACAAGGAAGGCTTCGTGACCGACATCGAGAGCGACACGTTGCCGCCCGGCCTCGACGAGGACACCATCGCCTTCATCTCGAAGAAGAAGGGCGAGCCCGAGTGGATGCTGGAGTGGCGCCTCAAGGCCTACCGCGCCTGGCTGAAGATGACACCGCCCTCCTGGGCGCACCTGGACTATCCGCCCATCGACTACCAGGCCATCTCCTACTTCAGCGCCCCCAAGCGCCCCGAGGATCGCCCCCAGAGCCTCGACGAGGTGGACCCCAAGCTGCTGGAGACCTACGAGAAGCTGGGCATCCCGCTGCATGAGCGGGCCGCCCTGGCCGGCGTGGCGGTGGACGCGGTGTTCGACTCCGTCTCGGTGGCCACCACCTTCAAGGAGAAGCTGGCCGAGGCCGGCGTGATCTTCTGCTCCATCTCTGAGGCGGTGAAGGAGTACCCGGAGCTGGTCAAGCAGTACCTGGGCAGCGTGGTGCCCCAGACCGACAACTACTTCGCCGCCCTCAACTCGGCGGTGTTCACCGATGGCTCCTTCGTGTTCGTGCCCAAGGGCGTGACCTGCCCCATGGAGCTCTCCACCTACTTCCGCATCAACGCCGAGAACACCGGCCAGTTCGAGCGCACCCTGATCGTCTGCGAGGAGGGCGCCCAGGTCTCCTACCTGGAGGGCTGCACCGCGCCGATGCGCGACGAGAACCAGCTCCACGCCGCGGTGGTCGAGCTGGTGGCTCTGGATGATGCCTATATCAAGTACTCCACGGTGCAGAACTGGTATCCCGGCGACGAGGATGGCAAGGGCGGCATCTACAACTTCGTCACCAAGCGCGGCGACTGCCGCGGGGACCGTTCGCGGATCAGCTGGACCCAGGTGGAGACCGGCTCCGCCATCACCTGGAAGTACCCCTCCTGCGTGCTGCGCGGTCGCGAGAGCAAGGGCGAGTTCTACTCGGTGGCGGTGACCAACGGCCGCCAGCAGGCCGATACCGGCACCAAGATGATCCATATCGGCGAGGGCACCCGCTCCACCATCGTCTCCAAGGGCATCTCCGCCGGCCGCAGCAACCAGTCCTACCGTGGCCTGGTCAAGATCGGTCCGCGGGCCAAGGGGGCGCGCAACTTCACCCAGTGCGACTCGCTGCTGATCGGCGACAAGTGCGGCGCCCACACCTTCCCCTACCAGGAGATCGGCAACAGCACCGCCACCGTGGAGCACGAGGCCACCACCTCCAAGATCGGCGAGGACCAGCTCTTCTACTGCCAGAGCCGCGGCATCTCCGAGGAGGACGCGGTGAGCATGATCGTCAACGGCTTCTGCAAGGACGTCTTCCAGGAGCTGCCCATGGAATTCGCCGTCGAGGCCGAGGCGCTGCTCAGCGTGACCCTCGAGGGCTCCGTGGGCTGAGTCGCCGCCCAGGCAATGCATTCACCGTGGCGGGCCGCGGCGGCGGCCCGTCCGAACCGAAAAGGTAATCACGATGCTCGAAGTCAAGGATCTGCACGTCACGGTCGAGGGCAAGGAAATCCTCAAGGGCCTCTCCCTGACCATCAACGCCGGCGAGGTGCACGCCATCATGGGCCCCAACGGCGCCGGCAAGTCGACCCTCTCCTCGGTGATCGCCGGCAAGGAGGGTTACGAGGTGACCTCCGGCTCGATCACCTTCGAGGGCCGCGACGTGCTCGAGATGGAGATCGAGGAGCGCGCCCAGGCCGGCCTGCTGCTGGGTTTCCAGCACCCCATCGAGATCCCCGGGGTGAAGAACATCTACCTGCTCAAGTCGGCGCTCAACGCCCAGCGTGAGGCTCGCGGCGAGGGCGAGATCCCGGCACCGGAGTTCATGAAGCTGGTCAAGGAGAAGCTGGCCTTCATGAAGATGGATCCCAGCTTTCTGCAGCGCGCCGTCAACGAGGGCTTCTCCGGCGGCGAGAAGAAGCGCAACGAGATCCTGCAGATGCTGGTGCTGCAGCCGCGGCTCGCCATGCTCGACGAGATCGACTCCGGCCTCGACATCGACGCCCTGCGCGTGGTGGCCGACGGCGTCAACTCCCTGCGCGACGAGAAGCGCGCCATCCTGCTGGTGACCCACTACCAGCGCCTGCTGGACTACATCGTCCCCGACCGTGTCCACGTGCTGGTGGACGGCCGTATCGCCAAGAGCGGCGATGCCGAACTGGCGCGTGAACTCGAATCCCGTGGCTATGACTGGGTACTGGAGGAGTCTGCTGCATGAGTGACGAGACACAGCGCTTCCTCGACCGCCTGGCCGAGCACCGCGCCGCGCGCCTCGAGTCACAGGGCCAGGAGCCGACCTGGATCGCCGCCCGGCGCCAGGCCGGCGCCGCCCGCTTCGAGGCGATGGGTTTCCCCACCCGCCGCGACGAGGCGTGGAAGTATACCGACGTGCGCGCCATCGCCCGGGGCGACTTCGCCCTGGCCGCCGACGCCGACTTCTCTCCGGCCAGCGCCGCGGCGCTGACCCTGCCTATCGACGCCTTCCGGCTGACCTTCGTCGACGGCGTCTTCTCGGCGGCCCTGTCGCAGCTCGACGGCCTGCCGGCGGGTGTCAGCCTGGTGCCGCTCTCCGCGGCCCTGGCCGAGAACCACGAGGCCGTGGGCGGCCCGCTGGGACGCCTGACCGGGGTGGAGTTCTCGCCCTTCTCGGCGCTCAACACCGCCTTCATGGAGGAGGGTGCCGTGCTGCGCCTGGCACCGGGCACCGTGGTGGAGAAACCGATCATCCTGCAGTTCCTCTCCCGGGCCGGCGAGGCGCCGGTGATGAGCCATCCGCGCATCCTGGTGGAGGCCGGCGGGCGCAGCCAGGCGACCCTGATCGAGCACCATGTGGGCGAGGAGGGCGCCGCCAACTTCACCAACCTGGTGGAGGAGGTGATCCTCGAGCGCAATGCCCTGCTGACCCACTACAAGCTGCAGGAGGCGCCGCTCGCCGACCTGCACGTGGCCAGCATCCACGTCGAGCAGGCTCGCGACAGCCGCTACACCTCGTTCAACCTGAACCTGGGCGGGGCCCTGGTGCGCACCGACCTGATCAGCGACCTGAACGGCGAGAACGCCACCTGCGACTTCTACGGCCTCTTCTACGGCCAGGATCGCCAGCACGTCGACAGCCACACCCTGGCCAACCACAACGCGCCCCACACCTTCTCCAACGAGAACTACAAGGGCATCCTCGACGACCGCGCCCACGGCGTGTTCAACGGCAAGGTGGTGGTCAAGCGTGACAGCCAGAAGATCGAGGGCTTCCAGAGCAACGCCAACCTGCTGCTCTCCGACCGCGCCGAGATCGACGCCAAGCCGGAGCTCGAGATCTACGCCGACGACGTCAAGTGCTCCCACGGCACCACCACCGGCCAGCTCGACGAGGAGGCGATCTACACCCTGCGCAGCCGCGGCATCGATCGCCAGACCGCCCGCGGGCTGCTGACCCTGGCCTTCGCCGGCGAGGTGCTCGAGGAGGTCGATGTCGACGCCGTGGCCGAGCGTGTCGAGCTCGCCGTGGCCGGCAAGCTGCCCGAGCGCTTCAACCTGGCCGGGCTGGTGGAAGCCGCCGTGGCCCTGGGTGATGAGTAACCGCCAACCCCTGAGGAGGAACCTGCCATGAGCGACCTGGCCACCCGCGCCCCGGCGACGCCGAGCCTCGACGTCGCGGCGATCCGCGCGGACTTCCCGATCCTCTCGCGCCAGGTGCATGGCAGGCCGCTGGTCTATCTCGATAATGCGGCCACCAGCCAGACCCCGCGCCAGGTGATCGCGGCGTTCGACGCCTACTACGGCGGCTACAACGCCAACATCCATCGCGGCCTGCACACCCTGGCCGACGAGGCTACCGCGGCCTTCGAGGACACCCGGGAGGCGGTGCGCGGCTTCCTCAATGCCACCGACCACCGCGAGATCGTCTTCACCCGTGGCACCACCGAGGCGATCAACCTGGTGGCCAACAGCTGGGGGCGCGCCAACCTTCGGGCCGGCGACGAGGTGTTGATCTCGCGCCTCGAGCACCACTCCAACATCGTGCCCTGGCAGCTGCTGGCCGCCGAGCTCGGCTTCACCATCAAGGTGATCCCGGTGGACGCGCGCGGCGTGCTGGACCTCGACGCCTACCGCGCGCTGTTTACCGAGCGCACCCGGCTGGTGGCGGTCAACCACGTCTCCAACGCCTTCGGCACCGTCAACCCGGTGCGCGAGATGGCGCGGGTGGCGCACGCTCATGGCGCCCGGATCCTGGTGGATGGCGCCCAGGCGGTGCCGCACCAGGCGGTGGACGTGCGCGACATCGATGCCGACTTCTATGCCTTCTCCGGTCACAAGGTCTATGGCCCCACCGGGGTCGGCGTGCTCTACGGCAAGGCCGAGCTGCTCGAGGCGATGCCGCCCTGGCAGGGCGGCGGCGAGATGATCGCCACGGTCTCCTTCGAGGCCGGCACCACCTTTGCCGAGATCCCCCACAAGTTCGAGGCCGGCACCCCGGCCATCGCCGAGGTGATCGCCCTGGGCGAGGCGCTGCGCTGGGTCGCCGGCGTCGGCCTCGACGCCATCGGCGCCTGGGAGGCGCGGCTGCTGGCCCACTCCACCCAGCGCGTCTCTGGCATCGAGGGGCTGCGCATCCTCGGCACCGCCCCCGACAAGGCGGGCGTGCTCTCCTTCGTGGTGGAGGGCGCTCACGCCCAGGACATCGGCCTGTTGATCGACCAGCTGGGGGTGGCGATCCGCACCGGCCACCACTGCGCTCAGCCGCTGCTGGCCCAGTTCGGGGTGGATGCCACCTGCCGGGCGTCGTTCGCGGCCTACAACACCCTGGAGGAGATCGACGTCTTCGCCGAGTCCCTGGAGCGTGTCATCGGCATGGTGCGCTAGGCGGCGAGACCAGACGAACGGCAGGCGGGGTGAGAACCGGAATGACCAGACAAGGAACGCCATGAGCGACATCGAGCAGATAGCGAGCCTCCACAAGGGGCAGGAGCTGCCGCTGCAGCGGGACGTGGAGGCGATCTCCATCCCCTTCGGCAAGACCGTAACTCTCGCCGAGGACAGCGTGGTCAGCGTGATGCAGGCCAAGGGCAGCTCGGTCAGCGTCGGCTTCGAGGGGCGCCTCTACCTGATCGAGGGCGCCAACCTCGATGCCCTGGGCCTGGAGGCGCTGCCGCGGCCGACCCTGCCCGAGGACGCCTCCGACGAGGCGATCGAGCGGTTCGTGTGGGACCAGCTGCGCACCTGCTTCGACCCCGAGATCCCGGTCAACATCGTCGACCTGGGGCTGGTCTACGGCTGCCGCATCGAGCGGCTGATCAGCGGCGAGCGCATCGTCACCATCCGCATGACCCTCACCGCCCCGGGCTGCGGCATGGGCGACGTGATCGCCGCCGATGCCCGCAACAAGATCCTCGGCGCCCCGCAGATCAGCAAGGTGCACACCGAGATCGTCTTCGATCCGCCCTGGAGCCGTGAGATGATGAGCGACGAGGCCAAGCTCGAGCTCGGCATGTTCTGATGACCCGGCGCGATGCCGGGCAGGGTGGACGAGAGGCGCACAGTCGCCGGGGCGGGGAGAGGCCGATGACGCGGATGGCATGGCGGCTGTTCCGGGCCCTGCTGATGGCCCTGGGGGCGGCGGTACTGCTGCTGGTGGTGCTGGTGCTCGCCGGCAACCTCTGGGTGCTCGGCCAGACCCGGGAGCGCATCGCGCATGACCTCGCCGAGTGCCGTCCCGAGGCGGTCGGCATCGTCTTCGGCACCTCGCACTGGACCCGTAGCGGGGTGCGCAACCCCTACTTCGAGGCGCGCATGAGCGCCGCCGCCCGGCTGGTGCGCCTGGGGCAGGTCGACCACCTGCTGCTCTCCGGCGACAACCGCACCCTGGCCTACAACGAGCCCATCACCATGTGGCGTGACCTGCGCGCCCGGCGTGTCGCCGACCGCGCCATGACCCTGGACTACGCCGGCTTCAGCACCTTCGATACCCTGGCCCGGGCCAGGGAGGTGTTCGGGGTCGAGCGCGCGCTGCTGATCACCCAGGCGTGGCACCTGCCCCGGGCGCTGTTCATCGCCGAGGCGCTGGGGCTGGAGGTGCAGGGGTGTGCGGTGCCGGCGTCGCCGGTGGCGGGGCAGTGGCGGCTCGAGGCGCGGGAGTGGCTGGCCCGGGTGGCCACCCTGGGGGATCTCTACCTGTGGGGACGTGAGCCCTACTTCCTGGGGCCCAAGGAGCCGCTCGAGATCGTGCCGGGAGCCGGCCACGACGCCTGGTGGCTCGACACCCCGGGCTCCCCGGCGCAGCGCTGAGGCGGGGGTGCCTGTTCAGCGCCGCCTGGGGCGGCTCTTCTGCAGGGCGTAGAGCTCGCGGATCAGCGCCCGGCAGCCCTTCCAGCACTCCTCCACCTTGGGCTCCAGGGCGTCGGGCAGGGGGTGGGTCATCAGGTTGGAGAGGGCCTGCATCAGTACCCGCTCCTGCTCCAGCAGCTCGCCGATCACCACCTGGCTCTCGTTGCCGACGAAGCTCTTCAGTCGGCTCCACAGCCACATGTAGTCGTCACGCTCGACGTCGGCGTCGCGAGGCAGCATGCTCAGGTGTTCGCGGGCCAGCTCCTGCAGCTCGCGCATCGACCGCCCGCGTGCCTCGTAGTGTGGCTTCAGGCTGTCGCGCAGCGACGGTCGCAGGCGCTCCAGGTTGTCCTGGAAATAGTCGATGCTGTCGGCCAGCGCTTCCAGCACGCTGTCCATCGCCACCTGGCGATTGTCGAGAAACATGAGCGGTCACCCCCCTTTGGTGACGCAGATTGTGGCCGGGAAAACACTGTTTTTCTACCCCCGGGCGGCGAAACCCGTCATGCCCATTGGGCCTGGCCGGTGCCGATTCGGCAATTACCCCTTGGGCTTAGGCGGCGCCTTGCGGGCCGGGGCGGCGTTCTTCTCCAGATGCTCGATGATCAGGCCGGCGATGTCCTTGCCGGTGGCGCTTTCGATTCCCTGAAGCCCGGGGGAGGAGTTGACCTCCATGATCACCGGGCCGTGGTTGGAGCGAAGCAGGTCGACGCCGGCGACCCGCAGCCCCATCGCCTTGGCGGCACGGATCGCCGTGGAGCGCTCCTCGGGAGTGATGCGGATCACGCTGGCGGTGCCGCCGCGGTGCAGGTTGGAGCGAAACTCGCCTTCGGCGGCCTGTCGCTTCATCGAGGCCACCACCTTGTCGCCGATCACGAAGCAGCGGATGTCGGCGCCCTTAGCCTCCTTGATGTACTCCTGCACCATGATATTGGCCTTCATGCCCATGAAGGCCTGGATCACGCTCTCGGCGGCCTGGTTGGTCTCGGCCAGCACCACCCCGATGCCCTGGGTGCCCTCCAGCAGCTTGATCACCAGCGGGGCGCCCCTGACCATGGTGATCAGGTCGGGGATGTCGTCAGGGGAGTGGGCGAAGCCGGTGATCGGCAGCCCCAGCCCCTTGCGCGACAGCAGCTGCAGGGAGCGCAGCTTGTCCCGGGAGCGCGTGATGGAGACGTTGTCGTTGAGCACGTAGGTGCCCATCATCTCGAACTGGCGCAGCACCGCGCAGCCGTAGAAGGTGATCGAGGAGCCGATGCGCGGGATCACCGCGTCGAAGGGCTCCAGCTCCTCCCCCTTGTAGTGGATCGAGGGGTGGTGCGAGGCGATGCTCATGTAGCAGCGCAGGGTGTCTACCACCCGCGCGCTGTGGCCGCGCTGTTCGGCGGCCTCGATCAGGCGCCGGGTGGAGTAGAGGTTGCGATTGCGTGACAGCAGCGCGATATGCATCGGGTGACTCCGGGTGGGGCCTGTGGGCTCAGGGTTCGCCGTGCAGGAAGGCGGCGCCGGGCGCCACCAGCAGGCGGCGCAGGGCGCGACGCCCCAGCAGCATGGGATGGCGCATGTCGCGCCGGTCGGTCAGGGTCAGCTCCACCTGGTACGAAAGCGAGCCGAGGCGCATGGGGGTGCGGATCACGTAGCGCCACTCCTCCTGGCCGTTGGAGCTGCGTACCTTGCGCCGGTCATGCAGGTGCATGCGGAACACATGGGGCGGCGTCTCGGGGCCGCCGCTGCGGGTGGTGAAGCTGACCCACAGGTGGCCCTCCTCCTCGAAGGACTCGATGTCCTCGGCATGCAGCGCCGAGGTGCGCGCCCCGGTGTCCGCCTTGGCGCAGAGGGTCAGGTGCATCTCCGGCAGCTCGACCATCTCGCGGCGACCGATCACCGCCTTGGGGGTGTAGGGGAGTTCCTTCATCGTCGTCATGCTCGTTCTCGCCGTCAGCGCGTCAGGGCGGCGAGGCGCCGGCCGACCGGGGAGTCGGCGCTGGCCTCGCGCAGGGTCATCAGCAGCGGCAGCCGCAGCCGGGGGATCAGCGCCAGGTCGCGGGCCACGCGGGTGAAGTCGGCCCGCTCGCACTCGGCCAGGCGCGTCAGGTAGCGCGGCAGCCGCTCGCCGTCCTCCAGGTGCTGCCAGCCGCGGGCGGCGATGGCCGCCAGCAGGTCCGGGCCGCAGGCGTGGGGGTCGGCCAGCAGGCTGTCGAACCAGGCCCCGGCCTCCGCGGCCGGGGCGGCGGCGCGCAGGCAGGCGCACAGCGCCTCCACGTCGCCGGCGGCGGCCGCCGCCTCGCCACGGGCTCGCAGGGCGGCGGCCAGCGGTGCGTCGATGGCCACATGCTCCAGGCAGTAGCACAGCGAGGTGAGCACCTCGCCGGGCAGCCCGGGCAGGGCGGCGGCCAGCTGGCGGCGCGCCGCGTCATCCATGCGCACCACGAAGTCGGCCAGCCCCTGGAGGCCCAGGGCCTGCCAGTCCAGCGCCTGCTGCCCGCTCAGGTAGGCCTCCACCGGTTCCAGGTGCTGGCTGGCCGGCTCGCCCAGGTCGAGGCGGGCGCGGGCGTGGAGCAGCGCCTGGAAGGGCAGCGAGGGGGTGAAGGCAAGCGGGTTGTCCTGCATCAGGTTATCCACCGCCTCGCTCTCCTCGCGGCCGACGCTCGCCACGCTGCGCCCCAGTGTCTCCAGCAGGCGCTGCACGAAGGCGTCCCGGGGCGCGGGGTCGAGATGGCCCTGTTCGTCCAGCGGCAGGGCCAGGAACCAGATCACAGGCTCGGGCATGTCGCCCAGGCGGAATACCAGGCCCAGGCGCGCCTGGCCCTGCCAGGGCAGCGGCCAGGGCGCCTCGCCGGCCTCGAGGGCCGCCAGGGTCGCCATCTCGCAGGGCTCGACGCGGCGGCCCAGGTGGTAGAGCCGCACCTCGGCACCGCTGCGCACGAAGAAGTCGTGAAGGGTGTGGATGGGTCGCATGGCATCTCCGCGTGTTGGAGCGTGCACTCTACCGCGGCACCGTCGGGCTGTCAGCCATCCGGCACGGCCTGGTGCGGTGCTGGTCAAATCGTGATCGATCCTCGCCGGTGCCCATGCTGGCTGGGCTGGCGCGCTCTTTCCAGCGCTTATCCACAGGCCCGTTCACGGAAACTGTGAATGCCGTGTCCCGCGGGTGGCCAGTCGCCATCCCGGCCGGGATAATGGGCCACCGGAGACGAAGACTGGCGCCAAGGCCAGGCTGTTCAGGCCATGCTATTCAGGCCAGGTTATTCACGAGAGAGGAGTGCGATGAGCGTTCACGACGAGCTCGACCAGGCCCTGCGCCGGCTCGAGGCGACCATGAAGGCGGCCAGCCTGTGGCGCATGGAGCAGCCCGAGCCTGAGGCCTTCGACAGCCAGCAGCCCTTCTGTGTGGACACCATGGCGCTGCCCCAGTGGCTGCGCTTCGTGTTCATCGCCCGGCTCGACGATCTGGTGGCGCGTCGCGGCCCCATGCCGGCGCGCTGCGAGGTGGCGCCGGCGCTGGACGCCTACCTGGCCCAGGCGGGCGTGCGCGCTAGCGACCGCCTGCTGCTCCGCCAGGCGATGGAAGAGGTCGACCGCCTGGTCACCGAGAACTGAGACCGCGGGATGCCCTACTACTTTGCCTATGGCAGCAACATGAACCCCGCCCGCGTCGCCGCCCGTATCGGCTCCACCCGCCGGGTGCTGGCCGGCGTGCTGCATGACCACGCGTTGCGCTTCGACAAGGCGTCCCGGGTGGTGGGCATCGCCCACGCCAACGTGGTGCCCCGGCCGGGGGAGCGGGTCGAGGGGGCGCTGTTCGAGCTCGAGCATCCCGGCCAGATCCGGGACATGGATCCCTTCGAGGGCTACCCCCGCGAGTACGATCGTCACCGCCTGCCGGTCGCGACCCGGGAGGGGACCCTGGAGGCCTGGGTCTATATCGCCGCGCCGGGTACCACCGCCGAGGCGCTGCGCCCGGCGCGGGAGTACCTCGAGCACCTGCTGGCCGGCGAGCCCTTCCTTAGCCCTGGCTACCATGCGCGGCTCTCGGCGGTGGAGGCGGTCGACGGGCTCGACGAGGCGACCCTCGCCGCCCTCGGCCTCTCTCGGCAAACGCCACGCTGAAGGCGGCCCTGACGCGACCCGCCGCCGACCCGAAACGCGACGAGGCCCGCCATATGGCGGGCCTCGTCGTGTGCTGCGGGGGCGATCAGAAGCGGTAGCTGATGCCGCCCATCACCACCACCGGGTCGATCTCGACCTTGCCTGCGTCTATTCCGGCGATCTTGGCATCGGAGTCGATATCCATGTACCAGACCGCGCCATTGAGGGCCCAGTGCTCGTCGATCAGCAGGTCCACGCCCAGCTGGCCGACGGCACCCCAGGAATCATCGAGTTCGACGTCAACATCACCTACACCGGCAACGGTAGCCTTTTCGTCGGAGAACTTGGTGTAGTTGACGCCCACGCCCACATAGGGTTGGACATAGGCGTCGGTGCCACCCAGCGGGTAGTACTGCAGGGTCAGGGTCGGCGGCAGGTGGTCGGTAGAGCCGCTGGCGGCGCCACCGCCGAGTGTAAAGTCATGATCGAAGGGCTCGGCGGCCAGCAGCTCCACGCCCAGCTTGTCGGTGAAGCGATAGCCCAGGGTAAAGGCGAAGGCGCTATCGTCACCTACATCGGTTTCCAGCCCATACGCGTCGATTGCCACGGCATCCAACGAGCCGTTATCGCTCTTGGGCTCGACCTTGGCCACGCCGATGCGGGTAAAGAAGTCGCCGGCGCCGTAGGCGAAGGCCTGGGTGCTGGCAGTGACGGCGGTGGCGGCCACGCCGGCGGCGATCAGGGTGGAGAGGGGGCTCTTGCGCATGGTGTGGGCTCCTGCTGGCTCGGGTGCGGCACGACGCCGCATGGGAAGATAAGTTCAGTGTAGCCGCCGTTACCGATAGAGGAATTGATCCAGCGCAAGGGAATGATGCAGTGCGGTGAAGTGCCGCTTCGGGGCTGCTTCTGTCGCGAGGTCCACCGGCCCATGGGCGAGTCGCCGGCCGGCGACAGTCGCCGAATTCGCCGCGATCGGCTTCACTAGGGGAGGGGAGAGCCATGGAGGAGCCGCAATGGGAGACGCGAGCCCGCGGGACGACTACCGCCTGACCCTGGCGGAGCTGCTGCTGGCCGCCGGCCTGGCGGTGTGGCTGCTGCTCGAGCCGGAGCTGATCGCTGCCCTGCCCATGGCGCTGCGGCTGCCGCTGGTCCTGCTGGGGGCCGCTACCCTGGGGGTGGCCTTCGCCGCGCCGCTGTCGCCGGAGCGTGGCAGGCGGGCTCCGTTCCCCGCCTGGCGGCTGGTCGCGCTGGTCGCCTTCGCACTGCTGCTGGGGGCAAGGTCCCTCGCTGGCTAGCCCCACCGAGGCGCCATACGCCGCGGGCCGCCCTAGGGCGGCCCGCTGGTGGGTGGGGGCAGGGCGAGGCCTGCCGGTGTGGATGGAGGCGCGCGTGGGGGAGGCCCAGGCGCGCCTTGCCCGGCCTACTCGGCCGTGGCCAGCAGGCTGGCGTTGCCCCCCGCCGCGGTGGTGTCGATGCACAGGTGGCGCTCCACCACGTAGCGTTCCGGGGCGATGGCCTGGGTCTCCAGCGGCACGATGGCCCCCTTGCGCGCGGCCAGCGCCAGGCGCAGCTCGCGGGTCCAGTCGCTGGTGCCGGCCGCGGCGACGCTGGCGATGCCGTCGAGCTCGGTCAGTGTCTCGGCCGCCACGCTGCCGTCGAGGCCGGCGACCGGTGCCCCCGCCTCGACCAGCGGCCGGACGGCCTGGCTCGCCCCGGGGGCGACCACCAGCGCCGGGGAGCCGCAGCCGAGCGCCTGCACCGCCTGGGCGATGGCGATCTCCAGCGTCGGCCCGAGGCACAGCGCCATGCCCTTGGGGTACATCGACAGGCGGTTGCTCTCGCCGGTCGGCCCGGGCAGCGTCTGGGGCGTCATGTCCAGCGCCGCGGTCTCGGCCAGCGCCTTGCGGATCACCCCGCCCTTGCCGGAGAGCGCGCGGCGCAGCACCTCCACGCGATCGGGGCGTGCCGACCAGTTGCGCGCGTCGAGGCCATCCAGCGCCGCCTGCAGTGCCTGCTTGCCGATGGCGTCACCCTCGGGCGCCGCGAGGCGCTCCTCCCGGGCGGTGCGCCGGAAGCGGTTGACGTAGAGCGGGCCGCCCGCCTTGGGACCGGTGCCCGAGAGCCCCTCGCCGCCGAAGGGCTGGGAACCGACGATGGCGCCGATCTGGTTGCGGTTGACGTAGATGTTGCCCACATGGATGCGCTCGACGATCTGCTGTACCCGGTCGTCGATGCGGGTGTGCAGGCCGAAGGTGAGGCCATAGCCGCGGTCGTTGATGGCGTCCACCACCTTGTCGATGTCGCGCGCCTTGAAGGTGGCCACGTGCAGCACCGGGCCGAAGATCTCGCGCTCGAGGTCCTCGATGCCGCCCACCTCGACCACGGCGGGGGTGACGAAGGTGCCGACCTCCGGCGCGGGCAGCGTCTTGATCACCTTGCCCGCCTTGCGCTGGGCCTCCACATAGGCGCCGATGTCGGCCTGGGCCTCGGTGTCGATCACCGGCGAGACGTCGGTGTCGGTGTTCCAGGGATCGCCGATGGTCAGGGCGTCCATGGCGCCGTCGAGCATGTGCAGCAGCCTGTCGCGCGCCTCCTCCTGGACGTAGAGCATGCGCAGCGCCGAGCAGCGCTGGCCGGCCGACTGGAAGGAGGAGATCAGGATGTCGCGCACCGCCTGCTCGGTGAGCGCGGTGGAGTCCACGATCATGGCGTTGAGGCCGCCGGTCTCGGCGATCAGGATGGCATCCGGCCCGGCGTTCTGTGCCAGGGTCTTGTGGATGATCTGGGCCACCTCGGTGGAGCCGGTGAAGCAGACGCCGGCCAGGCGCGGGTCGCTGGTCAGCGGGGCGCCCACGTTGGGACCGTCGCCGGGAAGCAGCTGCAGCGCGGCCTCGGGCAGGCCCGCCTCGCGCATCAGCTCGACGGCGTGCGCGGCGATCAGCGGGGTCTGCTCGGCGGGCTTGGCGAGCACCGCGTTGCCGGCCGCCAGGGCCGCGGCGATCTGGCCGGTGAAGATGGCCAGCGGGAAGTTCCAGGGGCTGATGCAGACGAAGATGCCGCGGGCGCTTCCGGGCTCCTCCTCCTCGAGCCGCTCGGCCTCGTTGGCGTAGAAGCGCAGGAAGTCGACCGCCTCGCGCACCTCGGCGATGCCGTCGAAGAGCATCTTGCCCGCCTCACGGGTACAGATCACCGTGAGCTCGGCGATGTGCTCCTCGTAGAGGTCGGCGGTGCGGCGCAGCACCCGGGCGCGGTCGGCCACGGGCGTGGCCGACCACTCCTGGAAGCCCGCCTCGGCGGCGTCCAGCGCGGTGGCGACCTCCTCCGGCGTGGCCTCATGCACCTGGCCCACCACACGCGACGTGTCGGCGGGCGACAGGGCGTCGCGGGCCTGGCCCTTGGGCGCGGGGCTGCCGGCCAGCATCGGGCCGGCATGCCAGGTGGCGTCGGCGAAGGCCTCGCGGGCCTTGAGCAGCGGCAGCACGGAGGCGGGCTCGTTGACCCGGTAGCCGCGGGAGTTGCGGCGTTCGGGGGCGAACAGCTCACCGGGCTGGCGGATCATGGGGCTTGAGATGGCGTCGCCCAGCTCGAGCAGGCCGGCGACCGGGTCACGGGCCACCTCGCTCGGCGGGATCGAGTCGTCCACCACCTGGTTGACGAACGAGGAGTTGGCCCCGTTCTCCAGCAGGCGACGCACCAGGTAGGCGAGCAGGTCGCGGTGGGCGCCCACCGGGGCGTAGATGCGGCAGTGGGTCCCCTCGGTCTGCTTGACGATATGGTGCAGCGACTCGCCCATGCCGTGCAGGCGCTGGAACTCGTAGCTGTCCTTGTCGTCACCCGCCATGGCCACGATGGCGGCGCAGGTATGGGCGTTGTGGGTGGCGAACTGCGGGTAGATGCGGTCGCGCCGCTCGAGCAGCAGCCGCGCGCAGGCCATGTAGCTGACGTCGGTGTTGACCTTGCGGGTGAAGACCGGGAAGGTTTTCACGCCCATCTCCTGGGCCAGCTTGATCTCGGTGTCCCAGTAGGCGCCCTTGACCAGGCGTATCATGATGCGCCGGTCGTGGCGCTCGGCGAGGTCGTAGAGCGCCTCGATCACCGGGGCGGCGCGGCGGCCGTAGGCCTGCACCACGATCCCGAAGCCGTCCCAGCCGTCGAGGCTGGGGTCGGCCATCAGCGCCTCGATCACGTCCAGCGAGAGGTCCAGGCGGTCCTGCTCCTCGGCGTCGATATTGAAGCCGATGTTGGCCTTCGCCGCCTGCTGCACCAGCTCCTTGGCGCGGGGCACCAGGACCTCCATCACGGTCTCGCGGTGGGTGGTCTCGTAGCGCGGGTGCAGCGCGGAGAGCTTCACCGAGATACCGGGGCTGCCACGCACGTCGCCCTTGGCCTGCTTGGCGATCGCCGCGATCGCCGCGGCGTAGGCCTGGTGGTAACGCAGGGCGTCCTCGTCGGTGCGAGCCGCCTCGCCGAGCATGTCGTAGGAGTAGGTGTACCCCTGCTTCTCGAGGTCGCGGGCATTCTTCATGCCCTCCTCGATGGTCTGGCCGAGCACGAACTGGCGGCCGAGGATGCGCATCGACTGGCCCACCGCGGTGCGGACCACGGGCTCGCCCATGCGGCGCACCAGGCCGCGCAGCGCGCGCACCGGGCCCTTGGGATCGTCGTCGAGCACCTTGCCGGTGAGCATCAGCGCCCAGGTCGAGGCGTTGACCATCGATGACGAGGACTTGCCCAGGTGGGCGCCCCAGTCCGACGGCTCGATCTTGTCGTGGATGAGGTCGTCGATGGTCTCGGCATCGGGGACCCGCAGCAGGGCCTCGGCCAGGCACATCAGGCCGACGCCCTCGGCGGTGGAGAGCCCGTACTCGGCCAGGAACGCCTCCATCATCGAGGGGGAGGTGTCCTTGCGCACGCGGGCCACGTAGCCGGCGCCGGCCTCGGCGATGCGGCGGCGCTCCTCCTCGGAGAGCCGGAGCTGCTCCAGCAGCCCCTTGAGCACGGTCGCCTCGTCGATGTCGTAGTGGTCACGGATGCGCGTGCGGAGGACGTTCTCGACCTCCTGGGGACCCGGGTTGGCTTGGTTCATGTTGATCTCTCCTGCCAGTGGCCCCGGTCGCGGGGCCACGTGGTATTGCGGGGTTCGGCACCTGCGGGCGCCGACTTAGCGCTCGATATGCTGATACTCACCGGCATCGGCGGTGGCGAGGCTCACCACCATGATGGCCACCCAGGCGGCGATGAAGCCGGGGATGATCTCGTAGACGCCGGGACCGCCCAGGAAGGAGCCGTTCCAGCCGAGCGTGATCCAGATCATCACGGTGAGGGCGCCCACCACCATGCCGGCGATGGCGCCGGCGCCGTTGGTGCGCGGCCACATCAGCGAGAGGATGATCAGCGGGCCGAAGGCCGAGCCGAAGCCTGCCCAGGCGTTGCTGACCAGGCCCAGCACCTGGGAGTCGGGGTTGGAGGCGATCATCACGGCGACGACACCCACCAGCACCACGCAGAGGCGACCGATCGCCACCGTCTCCTTGTCGGAAGCCTCCTTGCGCAGGAAGAGCCGGTAGAAGTCCTCGGTGAGCGAGGAGGAGGAGACCAGCAGTTGGCTGGAGATGGTGCTCATGATCGCCGCCAGCAGCGCGGCAAACAGGAAGCCGGTGACCAGCGGGTGGAACAGCAGGTCGGCGAGGATGATGAAGATGGTCTCCGGGTCCTCGACATCCATGCCGTTGCGCACCGCGTAGGCGCGGCCGAACAGGCCCAGCGACACGGCGCCGATCAGCGAGATGGCCATCCAGGACATGCCGATGTTGCGTGCCACCGGGACCTCCTTGAGGCTGCGGATGGCCATGAAGCGCACGATGATGTGCGGCTGGCCGAAGTAGCCCAGCCCCCAGGTCACCGCGGAGAGCCAACCGATGATCGTCAGCCCCTCGGTCCAGGAGAGCAGGGTGGGGTCCACCTCGTTGAGCGTCTGGGAGGCCTGCGAGAAGCCGCCGCCGCCCTCGCCGAACAGCACCACGGCGGGCATGATCACCAGCGCCAGCATCATGATGCAGCCCTGCACGAAGTCGGTCAGGCTGACGGCCAGGAAGCCGCCGATCACGGTGTAGACCAGCACGATGCCCAGGGTGATGACGACCCCGGCGGTGTAGTCGCTCATGCCGCCGAAGTTGAACACCCCGGCGAAGGCGCTCTCGAACAGCTTGCCGCCCGCCACCAGGCCGGAGGCGGTGTAGACCGCGAAGAATACCACGATGACGATCGCCGACACGGTGCGCAGCGACAGGGCCCGGGTCGGGAAACGGTTGGCCAGGAACTCGGGGATGGTGATCGCGTTGCCGTAGTGCACCGTCTGCTCACGCAGGCGCGGCGCGACCAGGGTCCAGTTGAAGAAGGCGCCCACCAGCAGGCCGATGCCGATCCAGGCCGAGCCGAGGCCCGACACGAACAGCGCCCCCGGCAGACCCAGCAGCAGCCAGCCGCTCATGTCCGAGGCCCCGGCGGACAGGGCCGCTACCTTGGGGCTCAGGCCGCGCCCCCCCAGCATGTAGTCCTCGGAGGACGAGGTGGCACGCTGCATCGCGTAGACGCCGATGGCGAGCATGAGCACGAAGTAGCCTATCAGGCTGATCCATACACCAGTTTCCATGAAACCTCTCCAGTTCATCAGGGCGGAGCCGGGCTCCGAGTGGTTGGTGCCGCTGCCGGAGGGACCGGCAGTGGGGCACCGCTTTGTTGACATTGTTGTCTCGATGGCGCCATGCGGGCGAGGCTGTCGCAGCCTGGCCTCCCCCTGACTGTAGGTGCCCGGCGCCGATGATGCTTGTGGATTCCGAGGGAGTTGTTGCGAAAACCGCGGGAGTTGGCCGACGATGGCGTCAGATCGTTAGACTTTCGTCTTATTCTGTGGTGAGGGAGTGTCGCCGTGCCGTTCCGCTGGCCGGCAAGGATCTGGTGCCGGGGCGACGCAGACGGCTGGGTGTCTGGCCGTAGGCCTCGCGACAGGCATGGGAGAGGGCGCTCTGGTTGCTGAATCCGGTGAGGGCGGCGATCTCCGCCAGTGGCAGCCGGCTCTCGTCGAGCAGGCGGCGGGCGGCCTCAAGGCGGCGCCGGCGCACGAACTGCCAGGGCGTGAGGCCGGCCTGGCGGCGGAAGCAGGCGCGGAAGTGCGACTCGCTGAGGCACGCCTCGCGGGCCAGGTCGGCCACGCTCAGGCGGCGGGCGAGGTGGGCGTCGATGAAGCGCTCGAGGTGGGCCAGGTCGAGCCGGGCCGGCGGCCGGGTCGGCTGCTGGGAAGGCGTCGCGGCCAGGCGGTCGTGCAGGCAGCCCAGCAGGGTGGCGGCCAGGCGATCCCCCTGGTGACCATCCCCCCCGCTGCGCTCCAGTTCCAGCAGCAGGAAGCGCAGGTAGTGGCGCAGCGGGTCGTCCAGGGTGAAGAAGCGGGGCGCATCGAAGAGGCTGGCGAGCTCCTGGTGGGGCCCGGACAGGGCCGGCGAGTGCGCTGGCAGGTCGAGGATCAGCTGGCGGTTGTCGCCGGTACCGGCATAGTAGTGGACATGGTTGGCCGGCACGATGCAGCCGGAGAGCGCCGAGATGGCGCCGCCGAGGCCTTCGATCTCGAACTCCGCGCGTCCCTGCAGCCCGATCACGATCTGATGGTAATCATGGGCGTGGTGGCGCGTGGCGGTGTCGAGGGGGATCTGGCGGATCACGCTTGGCATGATGGCCTCCCTTCTGCGGACGGGCGGTGACCCATGGTAACCGAGGCGCTTCCACGCCGGGTTCCGCGCTCTGTCAACGCTGTTGCAGTGCCTGGCGCCGGGCGAGATGGTCGCGCAGCGCCCTGAGCTCCGCCTGGCCGGTAGGGTCCAGCAGCGGCTTGCCCCGGGCGGCGCGCCGGTGGTTGCCGTGCTCCTCCATCAGCCGCTGGGCGCGGCGGCGCACGCCGTCCAGGTAGTCGTCGTGGCGGATCGGGTAGCCCATCAGGGTGTTCCACTCGGTCTCGTCCACACGGTTGTCCAGCGCCTGGTCGAAGAGGCGCAACAACTGGTCGGGATCGGTGCGAAATCGGGGTGTGCCGGAGAGCAGCAGCAAGGCGGTCATGCCGCCGAAGATGACCAGGCAGACGGCGAAGACCAGCAGATACAGGGCCATGGGGTGCACCTGGGTGGCCGCGGAAGCGACAGGAAAAGGCCACGGAGGGAAGCGATGGAGCGGGTGAAGGGAATCGAACCCTCGTCTTAAGTCGGGTAGGGACGTAGCCTCGCGGCTAGGTCCCCCCCTAAGAACCGGACGTGCAAGTTTCCCCGCATCCGGCTCAAGCAGTTGCTAAGCCAGGTCAGTTCTGACCCGACCGGCAACCAAGGGCCACGATCCCATCCTCCCACGACGCAAGGGCACGTGAATGAATTAGGTTGTGGCAATTCTCATGCAATAGAGCCAAATTGTCCAGCTTGTCGCTCCCCCCGTGGCACTTCCAGACCTTGTGATGAACGTCCCACCGGGTCTCGGTCGTGATGGGTTGGGCGCAGACTGGGCACTTACCTTGCTGCCTTTTCCAGACCGTGTTCAGCTTTGGAATCGCGTTTGCGAGCATCTGGCGTTTCACCAGTTTCTCGAAGTACTCCTCGTCAGCTGGGTCGTAGAGGTTGGCGTCAGACTTGATCTTGACGTGTCTGCAGCACTTCACCTCGGAC
>NZ_FNIV01000004.1:0-23663 GCF_900104135.1 Halomonas shengliensis
GACCGCTGGAAGCGCTGGATCAATGGATACGCCGCCGATTGCGCGATGTGATCTGGCGGCAATGGAAACGTCCGCGAACCCGGTGTCGTAAGCTCCTGGCGCTGGGCCTAGATCCACAGCGCGCCTGGAAATCATCGGTAAACGGGCGAGGCCCTTGGTGGAATGCGGGTGCGCTGCACCTGCGCCACGCCTTGCCCAACCGCTGGTTCGCTCAGCGTGGGTTAATCTCGGTGCTGGATACGGTAAGAGGGCTTAGCCGTTCTTCGTGAACCGCCGTGGTACGGAACCGTATGCCCGGTGGTGTGGGAGGGCTCCGGGGGTGACCCCGGACCCTACCCGATGTGGTAGGTGCCGAGGACCACTTCAGTAGCTCGAGGCTGTCCCGGCGACAGGTCTGATCGGGGGCGCTGTGAACCCCTCCCTGGGCGCTACCTCGGCCCTGCTTCGCTCTCGTGTCCCGCTTCGCTTGCAGGTCCGGTGCTGGCCATCCTTGGCCAGCCCGTTCGGAGCAATGCTCCTTACCCCTGGTCCTCGGACCCCCTCCAGACCTGCCCCCGGCGCCTCTCGCTGCAACATTCGAGCGACGAACGCCTTCTATCTTCTACTTCGCCGCCCGGCTGGCCTGCAGGGTGCGGGTTAGCAGGGCGCGCAGGGCGGCGGGGCGCACCGGCTTGAGCAGCAGCTGGTAGCCGGCGCGCTTGACCTCCTCGGCCACCTCCTCGGTGCGGTCGGCGGTGATCACGATACCGGGCACCGCGCCGGCCAACCGTTCGCCGAGGGCCTCCAGGGCCATCAGGCCGGTGACCTCGTTGTCCAGGTGGTAGTCGGCGAGGATCGCGTCGGGGTCGCCGTCGAGGTGGCGCAGCACCGACTTCGCGCCGCCGATGGAGGTGGCGGTGAACACCTCGCAGCCCCACCCGGAGAGCATCGCCTTCATCCCCTCGAGGATCAGCGTCTCGTTGTCGATGCACAGGATGCGCGTGCCGGCGAGCTTGTTGCCGGCCCGGCGCGGGGCGGCGGCCTCCTCGGCCTGCTCCGCCTCGCTACGCGGCGCCACCACCGGCACACTGACCGCGAACATGGTGCCGTGGCCCTCCCGCGAGTGCACCCGGATGGGGTGGTCCAGCACCCGGCTCATGCGGTCGGCGATGGAGAGGCCGAGCCCCAGTCCCTTCTCGCTCTCCTTGTGACGCGAGGCCTGGTCGAGGCGGCGGAACTCCTGGAAGATCTCCGCCTGCTTGGAGGCCGGGATGCCGGGGCCGGAGTCCCACACCTGGATGGAGAGGCGGTCGCCCTGGCGGCGGCAGCCCAGCAGCACGCGCCCCTCCTGGGTGTAGCGGATGGCATTCGACAGGAAGTTCTGGATGATCCGGCGCAGCATCTGGGCATCGCTGTCGACCCACTGGCGGGTCGGCACCACCACCAGGTCGAGGCCGCGATCCTCGGCCATCACCTCGAACTCGGCGCGCAGCGGGCGGAAGATGTCGGCCAGGGCGAAGTGGCTGCGCCGTGGGGTGAGGGCGCCGGCATCCAGCTTGGAGATGTCGAGCAGGGTGCCGAGCAGCTCCTCGGCGGCCTGCAGCGAGCCGTCGATATGGCCGATGGTGCGCTTCATGTCGTCGGCGTCCATCTCCTGGGAGAGCGCCGAGGTGAACAGCCGCGCGGCGTTGAGCGGCTGTAGCAGGTCGTGGCTGGCGGCGGCCAGGAAGCGGGTCTTGGAGGCGTTGGCATCCTCGGCCACCTGCTTGGCCTGGCGCAGCGCCTGCTCCGCCTCCGCGCGCACGCGGTTCTCCTGGCGCAGGGCGGCGTTGGCCTCGGAGAGCGCCTGGGTGCGCTCGCGAACCCGCTCCTCCAGGGTCTCGTTGGTCTCCTTGAGGGCGATCTCCGCCAGGCGGCGCTCGGTGATGTCCTGGTAGAGGGCGAAGAAGCCGAGTATCGCGCCGCTGTCGCCGAAGTGGGGGGTGTAGGTCACCAGCATGTAGCGCCGCCCCTCGGGGAGGCGCAGCGAGACCTCGAAGCTGACCCGCTCGCCGGAGAGCGCCTGCGCGATCCAGGGCTCCCGCTCGCGGGCCATCTCGTCGGGGATCACCTCCTGCACCCGCTTGCCGATCACCGCGTTGCGGTCGATGCCGAAGGCCTGCTCGTAGGCGCGGTTGGTGAAGAGGTAGCGGCACTCCTTGTCGAAGTAGGCGATCAGCGCGGGGACGTTGTCCGTGTAGATGCGGATGTTGTTCTCCGAGCGGATCAGCGCCTCCTCGATGCGCTTCTGCTGGGTGATGTCCTGGTAGGTGTAGACGAAGCCGCCGCCGGGCATGGGGTTGCCCTGCACCTCCAGCACGCTGCCGTCCTGGCGGTAGCGCACGTAGCGGTGGGGCTGGCCTTCGCGAATGTTGTCGAGCAGCAGCTGGACGTGCTCCTCGGGGTCGCCGGGGCCGTACTCGCCGTTGTGGGCGTTGTAGCGGAAGATCTTGTCGATCGGCGCGCCCACCCGGATCAGATGGTCGGGGAAGCGGAACAGCTCCAGGTAACGCTGGTTCCACACCACCAGGCGCAGGTTCTGGTCCACCACGCTGATGCCCTGGTTGATGTTCTCGATGGTGGCCTGGAGCAGGGCGCGGTTGAACTCCAGCACCTGGGAGGCCTCGTCGACGATGGAGATCACGTCGGAGATGCCGATGCCGCGCCCCTGCAGCGCCGAGTTGACCACGATGCGCGCCGAGGAGGCGCCGAGCACCGAGGCCAGGAAGCGTTCGGTGAACTGGATGACGTCGATGGAGGCGCGGGTGCCGTCCTCCAGCGGCTTGCCGCTGCGCCGGGCGTAGTCGTCGAAGGCGCGGCTCACCTGGTGGGCGCCCAGGAAGCGTTCGCACAGCACCTTGAGGTCGCCCACCGTGGTGGCGCCGGTCCAGGGGCGGTTCACCGAGGTCTGGCGGGTCTCGACGCTGTCGACGAACAGCGAGGCCTGGATGCGCTCCACCACCCGCTGGGAGGTGACCTGGGAGACGAAGATGTAGCAGAACAGGTTGACCCCCAGCGAGAGCATCACCCCATGGGTGAAGCCGTCACCCACGTTGAGGCCGAACAGCGAGGTGGGGGCGAGCCAGGCGACGCCGAAGGGGCCGCCGCTCATCCAGCTCCCCGGCAGGACCCCGGCGGTGATCATCGCCGGCATCAGCAGGCTGTAGGCCCAGATGGCGAAGCCGGCGTTCATGCCCACGATCACCCCCAGGCGGTTGCCGCGCTTCCAGTAGAGCCCGCCGATCAGCGCCGGGGCGAACTGGGCGGCGGCGGCAAACGACAGCATCCCGATAGAGGCCAGCGAGGTGAACTCGCCGATCAGCTGGTAGAAGCCGTAGGCCATGGCCAGCACCGCGCCGATGGTGATGCGACGCGCACGCAGGACCAGCCGGCCATAGTCGCGGGCCTTGGTGTCGAACCAGCGCAGGCGGAACAGCGCCGGGATGACGATCTCGTTGGAGATCATGATCGATACCGCCACCGCGGCGACGATCACCATGCCGGTGGCCGCCGAGAAGCCGCCGATGAAGGTGAGCAGGGTCAGCCAGGTGCTGTCGGCGGCCAGGGGCAGCGCCAGCACGAAGGTGTCCGGCTCCACGTCGCCGCCGGCGAACAGGGTCAGGCCGGCGGCGGCCAGGGGCACCACGAAGAAGGCGAAGGCCAGCAGGTAGAGTGGGAACAGCCAGCGCGCGGTGCGCGCGTCGTCGCGGTGGGTGTTCTCCACCACCGCGACATGGAACTGGCGGGGCAGGCAGAGGATCGCCAGCATGGCCAGCAGGGTCTGGGCCCAGAAGCTGCGGCCGAAGTCCTGCTCGGCCAGCTGGCGCTGCAGCTCCAGCTGGGTCTCGGCGTGGGCCAGCAGGTCGCCCAGGCCGTCGAACATCCCCCAGGTGACGTAGGCGCCCAGGGTGACGAAGGCCACCAGCTTGACCAGCGACTCGAAGGCCACGGCGTGGATCAGGCCCTCATGGTGCTCGGTGGCATCGGTGTGGCGGGTGCCGAAGAGGATGGCGAAGGCGGCCATCACCAGCGCCACGTAGAAGGCGGTATCGGCGAACAGCGGTGCGGTGGTGGCGTCGGTGTCGGCGGTCAGCACGCTGAAGGAAGTGGCCACCGCCTTCAGCTGCAGGGCGATGTAGGGCAGGGTGCCGATCAGCGCCACCAGGCTGGCGAAGGCGGCCAGGGACTGAGCCTTGCCGTAGCGCGAGGCGATGAAGTCGGCGATGGAGGTGACGTTCTGGTGCTTGGCCACCCGGATCATCTTGGCCAGCACCGGCCAGAACAGCAGGAAGGTGAGGATCGGCCCGACGTAGATGCTGGCGAAGGACCAGCCGCCGCTGGCGGCCTGGCCCACCGCGCCGTAGAAGGTCCAGGAGGTGCAGTAGATGGCCAGCGCCAGGCTGTAGATGATCGGCCGCCGCTGGCTGGCACCGTGGCGCCTCGCGTGGCGGTCGCCGCGCCAGGCGATGCCGAACAGCACGGCGATGTAGAGCAGCGAGATGGCGACCAGCAGCCAGCCTGAGAACATGAGCTTCCTCCCTGGGTGTCGGCGCCCATTCTAGGGCAATGGCTCGCCGGAGGGCAGGCGCCCGGGTCAGTCGCTCTCCTCGCAGAGGGCGCGGTAGAGCGGGGCCTGCTCGCCGAGCCGGCGCATCTCGTCCAGGCGCGGCTCGCGTGCCTCCCCCTCCAGCGGCAGGGTCTCGCGGGTGGCGCAGTTCATCAGCCAGGCCTGGTGGCTGACCCGGTCCTGGACCTGCTTCTCGAAACGGTAGAGCAGGAACTCGACCCGCCTCTCGCCCTCCTGCTCCTGCACCGACATGCTCTGGGTATCGACCACGCTGAAGCCGGTGGTCATGGGGAAGAGGTAGGTCCAGGGGCGCCAGAACATGGCGTCCTGCTCGACCTGCACCACCCGCGCGCTGTCGGGCAGCAGGCTGCGCTTGTGCTCGTACCAGCTGTACTCGGTCTGGATCTGGTAGCCCAGCATGCCCAGGCCCGCCAGGGCGGGGATGATCCAGCGCGGCAGGCGCTTGCCGCTCAGGGTTCTCAGCAGCAGGCCGATGCCCGCCGCGCCGAGGCCGGCGAAGACCGCCGCGATCAAGTGCCAAATCATGGGTCATCCTTGTCGTGATAGGGAAGTGTGCAACGCAATCGGGCTTCCCTGAGGAAGCCCGATCGGTAGGGGGTTGACCGGCCCGGCGAACCGGGCCAGGCGAGCCATTATGGCTCAGACGGGGCGACAGGTCAGTGGCCGGTGGCCGTGCCGGCGCCCTTGGGATAGCGAACGCTCTCCACCAGGTCCTGGATCTCCTGGGGCGGCTCCTCGGTGGCGTTGGACACCAGGTAGGCGACCGTGAAGTTGAAGATCGCACCCACCGCGCCGAAGGAGAGCGGCGAGATGCCCAGGATCCAGTTGTCCGGGGTGTTGGGCAGCATGTTGGTGCCCGGCACGAAGAACCAGCCCAGGTAGGTGAAGATGTAGAGCAGGGTCAGGACCAGACCGGTCAGCATGCCGGCGACCGCGCCCTTGTTGTTCACCCGCTTGGAGAAGATCCCCATCATCAGCGCCGGGAACAGCGAGGCGCCGGCGATACCGAAGGCGAGTGCCACCGTCTGGGCGGCGAAGCCCGGCGGGTTGAGGCCCAGGTAGGTCGCCAGCAGGATGGCGCCGGCCATGGAGATCCGAGCCGCCAGCATCTCGCCCTTCTCGGTGATGTTGGGGTTGATCATGCTGCGGATCAGGTCGTGGCTGATCGCCGAGGAGATGGCCAGCAGCAGGCCCGCGGCGGTGGAGAGGGCGGCCGCGATACCGCCGGCGGCGATCAGGCCGATGACCCAGCCGGGCAGGTTGGCGATCTCGGGGTTGGCGAGTACCAGGATGTCGTTGTTGACGGTGAGTTCGCTGCCTTCCCAGCCGCGTGCCTCGGCGGTGTCGGCGAAGGCCTCGTTGCCGTCGTTGTAGAACTGGATGCGGCCGTCGTCGTTCTTGTCGGTGAAGGTGATCAGCCCGGTCTCCTCCCAGGTGCGCACCCAGTTGGGACGCTCCTCGTAGAGGATGGCATCACCGGCGGCCGCCTCGTAGTCCTCGACCTGGCCGGCCATCTCCGGATAGACGGTGGTCATCAGGTTGAGGCGTGCCATGGAGCCCACGGCGGGGGCGGTGAGGTAGAGCAGGGCGATGAACACCAGCGCCCAGCCGGCGGACCAGCGTGCGTCGGCGACCCGCGGCACGGTGAAGAAGCGGATGATGACGTGGGGCAGGCCCGCGGTACCCACCATCAGCGAGAGGGTGAAGAGCACCATGTTGAGCTTGTTGTCGACGTCCGCGGTGTAGTCGCGGAAGCCCAGGGCGTTGACCACATCGTCGAGCTTCTCCAGCAGCGGCAGGCCGGACTCGGTGTGGGTGCTGAACATCCCGAACATGGGGATCGGGTTGCCGGTCAGCTGCATGGCGATGAACACCGCCGGGATGGTGTAGGCGATGATCAGCACGATGTACTGGGCCACCTGGGTATAGGTGATGCCCTTCATGCCGCCGAACACGGCGTAGAGGAAGACGATGGCCGCGGCGATCCAGATGCCGGCGGTGTTGGGCACTTCGAGGAAGCGCGAGAAGGCCACGCCTGCACCTGTCATCTGGCCGATGACGTAGGTCACCGAGGCGACGATCAGGCAGACCACGGCCACCAGGCGTGCCGTCTTGCTGTAGAAGCGGTCACCGATGAAGTCCGGCACCGTGAACTTGCCGAACTTGCGCAGGTAGGGCGCCAGCAGCATGGCCAGGATGACGTAGCCGCCGGTCCAGCCCATCAGGAAGGTGGAGTTGGCGTAGCCTCCGGAGGCCAGCAGGCCGGCCATGGAGATGAACGACGCGGCGGACATCCAGTCGGCGGCGGTGGCCATACCGTTGGTCACCGGATGGACGCCGCCGCCCGCGACATAGAAGTCCTTCGTCGAGCCCGCTCGGGCCCAGATCGCGATGCCGATGTAGAGGGCGAACGAGGCCCCTACGAACAGCAGGTTGATGGCAAATTGACTCATTCTTGGTTACTCCCCGAGGCCGAATTTCTTGTCGAGTTGGTTCATGCGCCAGGCGTAGAAGAAGATCAGGCAGATGAAGGTGAGGATCGAGCCCTGCTGGGCGAACCAGAAGCCCAGATCGGTCCCGCCCACCGGGATGCCGGCCAGCAGCGGCCGGAACAGGATGGCGCAGCCATAGGAGACGAAGGCCCAGACGACCAGGCAGCCCGCGATCAGGCGGACGTTGGCCTTCCAGTATTCCGTTGAGTCGATTTTCTCTTCTGCCATGTCGTGTTCTCCACTTGTTGTTGAGCTAGGGAACTTGCGCAGTCGGTGGTTGGAGGATCACCAGAGCAATCGCACGGCCCCGGACCGGAAGGCGCAGTGGTGGCGTGCGATTGCCCTGCATGATTCAGGTGGATAGTGGTCAATGAGTGGCGAAAATGAATCCCAGACTTTCGTATCATGAGAGGAAAGCGATTCAATGCCTTTCCAACGATCTCTTTTATTTCAGTCGGTTGAGAGAGGGTAGGGCGGAAAATAGGCGGAGGGCGTAAGGCGGCATAGAACGATGGTATATCTCGGCTCGATTGGACCTTTGTCTAGGGGTGTGCCGCAGGATTGGACCAAGGTCTAGACGGTCGGCGGGGGAGACGATCGTCTAGCTTACCGGGTGGGCGTGGCGGTTGTTATGCTCCTTTCACGCACCGATGTGTCGTCGGCTCGAGCCACTGCCGATCACGCCTGCGGACACCAATAACAATGTCGCCGCCGTGTGTGGGTCCCGCTCCCGGGGCTCGGGATGCGGCGATGATCCGTGAGGTCATGCCATGGTCGATCTCGATCTCTCCCAGCCGCCCTTCACGCTGCTCGACGACGCCGGTCGCGATCGGGTGCGTCAGGGTGTCGACCTGGCCTACTTCGACCGCGACGAGATCATCCTCGAGGCGGGCCAGCCCGGCGAATACGTCTTCCTGATCCACAAGGGCGAGGTGGCCGAGATCGACACCACCCAGCCCGCGGCCCGGGAGCGTATCGGCCACTACACCCAGGGCGACCTGTTCGGGGCCATCAGCATCCTCAACGGCAAGAGTCGCTACCGCTTCCGCGCCGAGCAGGAGAGTCTCTGCTACCTGCTGCCCAGCGCCCTCTTCCTGGCGCTGTGCGACGACTACCCGCCCTTCGCCGAATTCTTCCGCCAGACCCTGGCCCACAAGACGCGGCTGCTCACCGAGCAGCGTGCCGAAGGCGGGGTGACCATGGCCGGCTTCATGCTCGCGACGGTGGACGAGTGCATGCGCGAGCCGCTGGTGGTGCCGGCCACCACCACCATCGCCGAGGCGGTGGCGACCATCAACGAGCGCCACGCCGACTCGCTGCTGGTGGCCCGGGACGATGGCCACGGCATGGTCACCAAGACCGACCTGCTCAACGCCCTGGTGGTGGACGAGCGCGGCCGCGACTGCCCGCTGGAGGGGTTGGGGCATGCCGAGCTGATCACCGTGGCCCCGGGCCAGTACCTGTTCGAGGCGCTGGTGATCATGACCCGCCACAAGGTGGAGCGGGTGGTGGTGATGCAGGGCGAGGCGCCGACGGGGGTGGTGGAGCTGACCGACGTGCTCAGCTACTTCTCCAGCCGCAGCTACGTGGTGAGCCTGCAGGTGGAGCAGGCGGAGAGCCTGGAGGCGCTGGCCGCCGCCAGCCGCCGCACCCCTGAGCTGGTGCGGGCGCTGATGGCCCAGGGGGTCAAGCTGCGCTTCGCCATGGGGCTTCTGGCCGCGCTCAACGGGCGCATCATCAACAAGGCCTGGGGCTTTTTGGTGGACGAGCGCTACCACGGCGACAGCTGCCTGATGGTGATGGGCAGCGAGGGTCGCGGCGAGCAGATCCTCAAGACCGACCAGGACAACGGCCTGATCCTCGCCGACGACCTCGACTGGCCCGACTGTGCCGAGCAGATGCAGCGCCTCACCGAGACCCTTATCGAGCTGGGCTACCCGCCCTGTCCCGGCAACATCATGGTCTCCAACCCCGAGTGGGTGGGCACGGTGAGCCAGTGGCGGCGACGCATCGCCCGCTGGATCGAGGTCCGCGACGGCGACAGCCTGATGAAGCTCGCCATCATGCTCGACGCCCATGCGGTGGCGGGCAACCCGGCGCTGCTCGACCGAGTGCGCGACGACCTCTTCGCCCAGTGTGCCGGCAACGAGCTGCTGCTCTCCTACTTCGCTCGCACCGCCCTGCGCTTCTCCACGCCGCTGACCCTGTTCGGCTCCCTGAAGAAGCCCCAGCACGGCATCGACATCAAGAAGGGCGGCATCTTCCCCATCGTCCACGGGGTGCGGGTGATGGCGCTGGAGCGCGGCATCCGCCCCACCTCGACCCTGGAGCGCCTCGACGCCCTGGCCGAGGACGGCCGGCTGGAGGCGCGCTTCGCCGAGGACCTGGCCGAGGCGCTGTCGCTGTTCACCGAGCTGCGCCTGCGCCAGCAGCTGGCGCGCCGCGAGGGCGACGCCGAGGACACCCGCCCCGACCGCGTGGTGGTCCAGGAACTCTCCTCCCTGGAGCGCGACCTACTGCGCGAGGCGCTGCATATTGTCAAGGACTTCAAGCAGCGCCTCTCCCACCGCTTCCACCTGGAGTATTCATGACCCGACGGAACGACAACGACACAAGGAGACCGTCATGCTCAAGGTCCTGAGGCGCGCCGCGGACCGGCGCCGCCACGCCGATGGCGAATACGCCTGGCTGTTTCACCCCTATACCGGCGACGAGATGGTGGTGATCGACACCGAGACCACCGGCCTGGACACCCGCAGCGCCGAGCTGGTGTCGATCGCCGCGGTGCGCGTGCGCGGTGACCGCATCCTGACCAGCGACTCCCTCGACCTGCGCCTGGCGCGTCCCGCCTCGCTCACCGGCGACTCCATCCGCATCCACGGCTTGCGCGGCGTGGACCTGGCCAACGGCGAGAGCGTCGAAGCGGCCCTGGCCCGGCTGCTCGACTTCGTCGGCAACCGGCCGCTGGTGGGCTGGCACCTGGACTTCGACCTGGCGATCCTCAACCGCGAGCTCAGGCCGCGCTTCGGCTTCGAGCTGCCCAACGCCACCGTGGACGTGGCCCAGCTGTGGCGCCGCCGGCTGCGTCGTCGCCACCCGGAGATCGACGGCCAGCCGCGCTTCGAGCGGGTGGCGGAGCGCCTCGGCGTGCCGGTGATGGGTCGCCACACCGCCCTGGGCGACGCGGTGACCACCGCGCTGATGTTCCTGCGCCTGGAGCGCGGCCTCGAGTCCGGCGACCAGCTGGCCTGAGCGGCGGCGTCGCCTGAGGGCGCCGCCGATGGTAGGATGGCGCCCTCTCCACTTTCGCCCGCACTGGCAGCGCCAAGACCCATGCAAGACGCCGTGACCTTCGACCCCCGCGAGCATCAGGGTGCTCCCGCGACGCCCGCTTCCGCCAGCCCCGACCAGAAGCCGGCCGCCGAGGCCCCGGACGCCCGCGAGAAACGCGAGTTCAACAAGCTGCACAAGCGCCTGCGGCGCCAGGTGGGCAACGCCATCATCGACTACGGCATGATCCACGATGGCGACCGGGTGATGGTGTGCCTCTCCGGCGGCAAGGACAGCTACACCCTGCTGGAGATCCTGCGCAGCCTGCAGCGCAACGCCCCGGTGGACTTCTCGCTGGTGGCCGTCAACCTCGACCAGAAGCAGCCGGGCTTCCCCGAGCACGTGCTGCCCGAGTACCTGGACGGCATCGGCGTCGAGTATCACATCCTCGAGCGCGACACCTACTCGGTGGTCAAGGAGAAGACCCCCGAGGGCAAGACCACCTGTGCGCTCTGCTCGCGACTGCGCCGCGGCTCGCTCTACGGCTTCGCCGAGGAGATCGGCGCCAACAAGATCGCCCTGGGGCACCATCGCGAGGACATCCTCGAGACGCTCTTCCTCAACCTCTTCTTCGCCGGCAGCCTCAAGGCGATGCCTCCCAAGCTGCTCTCCGACGACGGCCGCAACATGGTGATCCGGCCGCTCGCCTACTGCCGCGAGGCGGACATCGCCGAGTTCGCCCGGCGCATGGCCTTCCCCATCATCCCCTGCAACCTGTGTGGCTCCCAGCCCAACCTGCAGCGCCAGGTGGTCAAGGAGATGCTCGCCGAGTGGGAGGCCAAGCACCCCGGGCGCCTGGAGAGCATGTTCAAGGCGGTGACCAATGTCGCCCCTTCCCAGCTGGCCGACCGCGAGCTCTTCGACTTCGCCGGACTGGAGGCGAAGCAGGCGGCGCTGATGGCCAACCGGATCGATATCCAGCAAGAGCTCTAAGCTTGAAGAGCGGCGCTTCGCGCCTGGAAGTGTGAAGCTGGAAGAAAAACACCCCCCGCAGCCTGGCTGCGGGGGGTGTGTCGTATTACGGCTGTCGCATCATCATGCTGGCTTCCAGCTTTAGTGCGCGCCTTCCTCCTCGGCCAGGCGGGTCAGCGCCGGCAGGTCGAGGATATTGACCTCGCGGCCAGAGACGGCCACCAGCCCCTGGCTCTGGAAGCGGCCCAGGATACGGCTCACCGTCTCCACCGCCAGCCCCAGGTAGTTGCCGATGTCGGCCCGGGACATGGAGAGGCGGAAGCTGTAGGGCGAGTAGCCGCGGCGGCGGAAGCGCTCGGAGAGGCTGGTGAAGAAGCTGGCCAGGCGCTGGTCGGCGGTCTTGCGCGACAGCAGGCGCATCATGCGACGGTCGTCACGCAGCTCCTTGCTCATGCTGCGGTAGAGCTGGCCGCGCAGCTCCGGCAGGGACTCGGAGAGGTGATCCAGGCGATCGAAGGGGATCTCGCAGACGGTGGTGGTCTCCAGCGCCACCACGGTACCGGGGTAGTGCTCCTCGTCGATGCCGTCGAGGCCCACCAGCTCGCTGGGCAGGTAGAAGTTGGTCAGCTGGTCCTCGCCGCTGCCTTCGGTGGTGACCTGCTTGAGGCTCCCCGAGCGCACCGCGAAGACGCTGGTGAAGGGGCTGCCCTGGCGGAACAGCGCCTCGCCCTTCTTGAGTGGCGCCCGGCGGCGGATGATGGCGTCGAACTGGTCCATGTCCTCCACCTCCAGTGCCAGCGGCAGGCAGAGCGAGCTCAGGCTGCAGGTCTGACAGCGCGTCTCCTGCAGCACCGAACGCCGTCGGCCGGTGAGGGTGTCCGCCATGGCCCTTTCCTTCTTGATCGTGGTCATGGCGCCATTATGGAGCAAAGCACGGGCAGGGCAAACCACCCCGAAAGGGGTAGGGCTCGCCAGGCGCTGTCTCCGGCGCCGTTCGCCGGATGTGTTTCGGCGTCAGGCCTTCGGCAGGACGCCCAGGCCCTCCAGCACCCGCGGCAGCCGCCAGCGCCCCGCCTCGGTCAGGCGCAGGGTCTCGCCGAGGCGCTCCATCAGCCCCTCGGCGAGCAGCGCCGGCAGGCCCTCGCCGATCGTCTCCTCCCGTGGCAGGCCCTGGCCGCCGAGCAGCCCCTCGAGGATCGCCCGGCGTCGGTGGCCGGCGTCGTCGAGGCGGCAGCCGGCGGCGGTGGGCAGCCGACCGGCGTCGAGGGCGGCCTCGTAGTCGCCGAGGGCCTCGGCGTTGCGCACCCAGAGATCGCCCAGCCGCGTGGTCGCCCCCACCCCCAGGCCCAGCAGGTCGCCGGCGGGGCCCGCGGAGAAGCCCAGCGGGCCGTGGCCGAGCGTGGCATCGGCCAGCGCCCGGGCCAGGCGGTCGTCGGGGCGGGCGTGCAGGCCGAGGCCGACATGCACATAGCCGGCCGCGGCCAGGCGCTGGCGGGCCTCGGCCACCAGCCGGCCCCGGCTGGCGGCATCGGGCAACCAGTCGCGGTGGATGGCGCGCTGGTCGGGGTGGCGCTCGGGGTGGTGGTCGTAGCGGGTGAGGCGGATCCGCGCCGGCGCCATGGCGATCAGCTGCTCGAGGGTATCGGCGAGGCCCGCCGGGGTCTGGAAGGGCAGGCCGAGCATCACCGAGAGCGTCAGCTCGCGGAAGCCCAGGCGGTCCGCCTCGTCCACCAGCGCCTCGGTCAGGGCGCGGGGCTGTACGCGGTTGATCGCCTGCTGCACGCGCGGGTCGAGTTCCGCCACGCCCAGCGTCAGGCGGTTGAAGCCCAGCGCCTGGAGGTGGCGCAGGGTAAGCATGTCCGCCTCGCGGGGGTCGAGCTCGATGCTGAAGTCGCGCTCCCGGGCGCCGGAGAGCCCGAAGCGGGCGTCGAGGCGGTCGAAGAGGTCGCTCATCTGGTCCAGGGCCAGGAAGGCGGGGGCGCCGCCGCCCCAGTGCAGGCGCGTCACCGCCGGCAGCCCCGTCAGGCGACGTCGCGCCAGCACCATCTCGCGGTCGAGCCGCGACAGGTAGGGCTCGGCCTGGCGGCTGTCCCGGGAGGGCACGCGCCGGCTGGCGCAGAAGCGGCAGGCCTGGCGGCAGAAGGGCAGGCGCACCTTGAGCGCCAGCGGGGCCTCGGCGGGACGGCCGGCCAGGGCCTCCTCCAAGGCGGCGTCGCCGATCTCGGGGCGGTAGTCCCGCGGGGGCGGCGTGCAAACCTGGGCCGCCGCGACCAGGTCGCCACCGCCGGTCGACGGCAGGGTCCCGTCGGGATCGGCGGCCGGGGGGCGCTGGGCAGGGACGGACATGGGCAGGCTCCGGGTTGTGGGCATGCTCTCATGCTAGGGGTGCGCGGCCCGACCGGCGTTGAGCTGCGTCAATCCGGCGTGGAATAGTCGCTAACCGGCGCGGAAACCCGAGTGGACGGGCAGCAGCGTCCACAGCTGCCAGAGGGCGAAGGCGATGATCGACAGCGCGGCCAGAGTGCGGGTCGCCGGGTGGCGGATCAGGCCGGCGAGCTGGCGGGCGGCGAGGCCGGTGGCCAGCAGCGCCGGCAGGGTGCCGAGCCCGAAGGCGACCATCAGCGCCGCGCCGTGCAGCGGGTCGGCCACCGCCAGGCTCCAGGCCAGCATGGAGTAGACCAGGCCGCAGGGCAGCCAGCCCCACACCGCGCCCAGCGCCACCGCCTGGGGCACCCTGACCACCGGCATCAGCCGCCGCCCGACCGGCTCCAGATGGCGCCACAGGCGTCGGCCCAGCGCCTCGACCCTGAGCAGCCCCTTCCACCAGTCGGCGATATACAGCGCCATCAGGATCAGCATCAGCGCGGCGAGCCCCTGCAGGACGAGGCGGGCGGGGGCGGTCAGCGAGAGCAGGGTACCCAGCGCCGCCGCCAGGGCACCGGCGATCATGTAGCTGGCGATGCGTCCCAGGTTGTAGCCCAGCAACAGGCCGGTGAGGCGTGCCGGGTGGCGCATGCTGGGGGGCACCGCGAAGGTCAGGGCACTCATGATGCCGCCGCACATGCCGATGCAGTGGGCGCCGCCCAGCAGCCCGAAGACGAAGGCCGCGGCGAGCGGCGGCAAGTCGAGCCCGGTGGGGTCCATCAACGCCCCTCGTCGTCGGGACCCGCGGCCGGCGACTCGGCGCCGTCGCCGGTGTCGTCGCCGGTGTCGTCCCGGGCTTCCCCGCTCCGGCGCGGCTCGGCGGGGCGGTCGTTGTCGTCGTCATCGAAGAGGATACGGTAGGCCGGTCCCTCCAGGTCCTCGAACTGGTCGTGCTTCACCGCCCAGAAGAAGGCCCACACGGCCAGTCCCAGCAGGATCAGCGAGAGCGGGATCAGCAGGTAGAGGATGCTCATGCGTTGGCCTCCCGGGAGGATGCGGTCGGGGCCGCGGCGCCGCCGGCGCGGGGGCCGCGGAAGCGATTGAGGCGCAGGGCATTGCCCACCACCACCAGGGAACTGGCCGACATGCCGATGGCGGCCAGCCAGGGCGGCACCAGGCCGATCGCGGCCAGCGGCATCGCCGAGGCGTTGTAGACCACCGACCATAGCATGTTCTGGCGCATCACTCGCCGGGTGGCGCGGCACAGCGCCACCGCCTCGGGGATGCGCGTCAGGCGCGGGCTCAGCAGGATGGCGTCGGCGCTGGTGCGGGCCAGGTCGGTGGCGCCGTTCATGGCGATGGCGACATCGGCGCCGGCCAGCACCGGCACGTCGTTGATGCCGTCGCCCACCATGGCCACCTTCTCGCCGTCGGCCTGGCACTCGCGGATGCGCTCGAGCTTGCGCTCGGGGCTGGCGCCGCCCTCGGCGGTGCCGATGCCGAGGCGCGCGGCCAGCGCCTCGGCCGCCGCCGGGGTGTCGCCGGAGAGCAGCTCCACGGCCAGGCCCTGTGCGGCCAGGGCGGCGATGGCCTCGGCGGCGTCCTCGCGCACCTGGTCCTGCAGGCGGAACCAGCAGCGCGGCTCGCCGGCCTCGGCGAGCAGCAGCCACTGCCCCTCCCCGGGGGCGGCCGGGGGGCTGGCCGGGGCGGCGAAGTCGGGCCGGCCCAGGCGCCAGGCGCGGCCCTCGATGCGTCCCTCGAGGCCCTGGCCGGGACGGCTGACGACATCCTCGGCGCGCCGGCTGGCATCGCGGGAGGGCTGGAAGGCGCGCGCGATGGGGTGCTCGGAGCGCGCCTCCAGGGCGGCGGCCAGGCGCCGCGCCGTGCCGGCGTCGAGCTCGCCCAGCGGGCGCGTCTCCACCAGGCTCATGCACCCTGTGGTCAGGGTGCCGGTCTTGTCGAGGATCACTCGGTCGACCTGGGAAAGCGCCTCGATGGCGTCGGCACGGGTCACCAGCACGCCGCGCCGGCGCAGCTGGCCGTGGCCGGCGGTGAGCGCCGT
Source organism: Halomonas shengliensis (assembly GCF_900104135.1). Classification (GTDB taxonomy): domain Bacteria; phylum Pseudomonadota; class Gammaproteobacteria; order Pseudomonadales; family Halomonadaceae; genus Halomonas; species Halomonas shengliensis. Next base: position 15,767 of record NZ_FNIV01000004.1, read on the forward strand.
GGGGGTGGCCAGCGCCAGGGCACAGGGGCAGGTCACCACCAGCACCGAGAGGGTGATCCACAGCACCCGGGAGGGGTCGATGAACCACCACACGATGGCCACACCGAGGGCCACGAACAGCAGGCGCAGCACGAACAGGTGGGCCATGCGCGCGGCCATCTGGGCCAGGCGCGGGCGGCTGGCGAAGGCGCGGTCGGTGAGGTCGACGATGCCGGAGACCCGGGCGTCGCGGCCGGCGTGGGTGACCCGCACCACCAGCGGGCTCTCCACGTTGTGGCTGCCACCGGTGACGGTGTCGCCGACGCCGCGGGTCACCGGCAGGTACTCGCCGGTGAGCATCGACTCGTCGAGGCTCGATTCGCCCTCCTCGACCACGCCGTCGGCGGGCACGGCGTGGCCCGGCTTGACCAGCACCCGGTCGCCGGCGGCGAGTTCGCCGGCCGGCAGGATGCGCTCCTCCCCCGCCGCGGTGAGGCGGATCGCCGAGAGGGGCAGGGCGCCGGCCAGGGCGTTGCCGGTATGGCCGCTGCGACGCCGGGCGCGCGCCTCCACGTAGCGGCCGAAGAGCAGGAAGAAGGTGAACATCGCCACCGAGTCGAAGTAGACCTCCCCCTGGCCGGCGAGCACCGCATAGCCGCTGGCCAGGTAGGCGCCGCCGATGGCGATGGAGACCGGCACGTCCATGCCCAGCACCCGGGTGCGCAGGTCGCGCAGCGCGTTGCGGAAGAAGGGCAGAGCTGAGAAGAAGACCACCGGGGTCGCCAGGGCGAAGGAGAGCCAGTGGAACAGCGCGTTGAAGTCGGCGCTGATCTCCCCGGGGCCCGCCACGTAGATGGGGATCGAGAACATCATCACCTGGGCCATGCCCACCGCGGCGACGATCAGCCGCCGCACGGTCATGCGCTCCTCGCGCTGCAGGCGCGCCTGGGCCTCGTCGGGCTCCCAGGGCTGGGCCTGGTAACCGATGGCCGCCAGCTCGGCGAGGATCTGCGAGAGCCTGAGGCGCTGCGGGTCCCAGCTCACCCGCACCCGGTGGTGGCTGAGGTTGACCGCGCTGGAGGCCAGCCCCGGCAGGGCGTTGAGGCGATGCTCGATCAGCCAGGCGCAGGCCGCGCAGGTGATGCCGTCCACCGCCAGGGTGGCGTGGACGCGGCCGCTGTCGTCGCCCTCGGGATGCACGAACTGGCGCTGCAGGCCGGGGTCGTCGAACACCGCCCAGGTCTCGGCGCGGGCGGCATCACGATCCTCGGGACGCTCCGGCAGCTCGGTGCGGAAACGGTAGTAGCTGGCCAGGCCGCCGTCGACGATGGCGTGGGCCACCGCCTCGCAGCCGGGGCAGCACAGCGGATGGCGGCTGTCGTCCAGAGTGATCGACCAGGGGGCCCCCGCGGGCACCGGGGTGCCGCAGTGGTAGCAGGGGCGCGCCTGGGGCGTGTCGGCGTTCTCGCTCATCGCGGGGCTAGAGGCCCGGCTCCAGCTCGGCCTCGTCGTCGCTGGGGAAGCTGGCCTCGCCGGTCAGCCGCCATTCGGCCCCTTCGCCGGCCTCGGGCTGCAGCTGCAGGTACCAGCGGTGGCGCAGCGGCTCGTCCAGGGTGGTGACGTAGCGGCCCTCGCGGACATGCTGGAGGGTCAGCTCGCGATCGAAGTCGCTGTCGGTGGGGAAGATCAGTGCCAGGTGCAACCGCTCGGGCTGGCGCGGGCCGGCGAGGTCGACCACCACGTCGCCGGTGCGGTTGTCCACCCGCAGGCGGGCGGCGAGGCCCAGCGCCTGGGCGTGCTCCTGCTTGGCGAGCTGCTCGTTGATCGCCAGGCCGCGCTCGTAGTAGTCGCCCCCCACCGAGCCGTCGTAGAAACGGATCGAGAATGCCAGGTAGATCAGGCTGAAGGTGATCGAGGAGAGCAGCAGGCCGATTAGGAACCAGGGCCAGAACTGCTTGTACCAGGGCTTGATGTCGTCGCTCATCTTATCTCCGCAGGTCACCGAGGAAGCGCGCCTCGCGCTCCAGGCTGATGTCGGGGGCCGCCTCGGCGGTCAGTCGCAGGGTGATGGCGTGGCTCGGCTGCTCGATGGCCTCGGCCGGGGCGCTGAGGGTGATCACCCGCTGGCGTGAGTCGCTGGCCGGCACCCGGATGCTGTCGGCGTCGAGCGCCAGGCCGGGCAGGCCCGAGGCCTCGATGCGATAGGCATGCGCCTCGCCGTCCAGGTTGCGGACCGTCAGCGTGTAGGCGTTGCTGATGCGGCCGTCGGCGGTGGCCTGGAAGAGCCGGTTGCGGTCACGCTCGAGGTCGAAGTCCAGCGGGGTCCGGTCGCCGACCGCCCACACGAAGAGCCCGATCATCACCAGCAGGGCGGCGAGGTAGCCCATCAGGCGCGGGCGCAGGATGTGCGTCGGCCTGCCCTCCAGGGCGTTCTCGGTGGTGTAGCGGATCAGCCCGCGCGGGTAGCCCATCTTGTCCATCACGCTGTCGCAGGCGTCGATGCAGGCGGCACAGGTGATGCACTCGTACTGCAGGCCGTCGCGGATGTCGATGCCGGTGGGGCAGACCTGCACGCAGAGGTCGCAGTCGATGCAGTCGCCGTGGCCGGCCTCGCGGGCCTCGGCGTGGGAGAGGCTCTTCTTGCGGGCGCCGCGCGGCTCGCCGCGGGCGGCGTCGTAGGAGACGATCAGGGTGTCGCGGTCGAACATCACCGACTGGAAGCGGGCATAGGGGCACATGTAGATGCACACCTGCTCGCGCAGCCAGCCGGCGTTAAGGTAGGTGAAGATCAGGAAGAAGCCGACCCAGAAGTAGGACCAGCCGTGGGCCTCGAGGGTCGGCAGCTCCACCACCAGGTCGCGGATGGGGGTGAAGTAGCCGACGAAGGTGATGCCGGTGGCCAGGGCGATCAACAGCCAGATGGCGTGCTTGGCGGACTTGCGCCACAGCTTGTCGGCGTTCATCGGCTGCCTGTCGAGCTTGATGCGGCGGTTGCGCGACCCCTCCAGGCGATGCTCGACCCAGATGAACAGGAAGGTCCAGACGCTCTGCGGGCAGGTGTAGCCGCACCACACGCGGCCGGCGAACACCGTGATGAAGAACAGGCCGAAGGCGCAGATGATCAGCAGCCAGGAGAGCAGCATGAACTCCTGGGGGTAGAAGGTGGCGCCGAGGATATGGAACTCGCGGCCCGGCAGGTCGAACCAGACCGCCGGCCGATCCCCCCAGGGCACCCAGGGCAGCACGAAGAAGGCCAGCATCAGCGCCCAGTTGGCGCTGCGGCGGACCTTCTGGAACAGGCCCTTGATCTCGCGCACGTAGATATGGCGACGGCGGGCGTACATCTCCTGCTTCACCGTCTCCGCCGAGGAGGGGGTGACATCACGGGTGGGGATCTTGTCGCTCATGGCTGGCTCACGGCAGGAAGGGTGAGGTCCGAACGGGCTCGGGCCGGGACGCGCCTATTGTATCGACGCACCGCACAAACGAGAAAGGGTGCGACCTGGCGTCGCACCCTCTCCGTGCCTCATGGGGGGGTGTCTCAGTCCTGGTCGCGCAGGCTGTAGACGTAGGCGGCCACCAGGTGGACGCGCTCCTCGCCGATGTAGGCGGCCTGGGCCGGCATGTGGCCGTTGCGGCCGTTGCGCAGGGTCTGGCGCACCGAGTCGGCGACCTCCTGGCCGGGCTGCAGGTAGAGCCAGATGTCGTTGGTCAGGTTGGGGGCACCCAGCGCCTGGTTGCCGGTGCCGTCGGGCATGTGGCAGGCGGCACACACCGAGGCGAAGGTGGCCGCGCCACTCTCGGCGCGCTCGGCGTCATGCTCGTTGCCGGAGAGCGCGAGCACGTGCTGGGTGACGTTCTCGATGTTCTCCTCGCCGAGCTGCTGCCAGGAGGGCATCAGACCGTTGCGGCCGTTGTTGAGGGTCGCCAGGATGTTCTCCGGCTCGCCACCGTAGAGCCACTCGTCGTCGGTCAGGTTGGGGAAGCCGTAGCCGCCCTGGGCACCGGAGCCGTGGCATACCGCGCAGTTGTTGAGGTAGATGCGCTCGGCCACCTGCATCGCCTCGGCGTCCTGGGCGAGCTCGGGGATCGGCACCTCCTGGTACTGGGCGAAGATCGGCGTGAAGCGCTCCTCGGCGCGCTCGACCTCCTCTTCCCACTGGCTCTCCTGGCTCCAGCCCAGCACGCCGGCGAAGTTGCCGAGGCCGGGGTAGAGCACCAGGTAGCCCAGCGCGAAGATCACGGTGCCCACGTAGAGCTGGAACCACCAGCGCGGCAGCGGGTTGTCGTACTCCTCGATGCCGTCGGCGGCGTGGCCGGTGGTGTCGACGTTACCCTCGGCATCAGGGGTCTTGTCGGTCTTGCGGTTGGCGTAGAGCAGCCAGAAGGCAATCCCGATGGAGCCCAGCGTGATGACGATGATCCAGGCGCTCCAGAACCCGGAAAGGGAGTCACCCCAGAGATTGTTCATGTGTTCCTGTCTCCCTTGTGCTTGCGGGAATCGGCCCCGTTCGGCGAGGCGCTCGTGTCACGGTTCGGTTGCTCGTCATCGTCGGCGAAGGGCAGGTTGGCCGCCTCGTCGAAGTCCGGCTTGCGGCGCTTCGAGTAGGCCCACACCGTGATGCCGATGAAGGTCACGATCAGGATGCCGGTGACGATGCCGCTGACGGTGCCGCTATCCATGTCATTGGTCCTTGAGGACGGTGCCCAGCTGCTGCAGGTAGGCGATCAGCGCGGTGATCTCCTGCTCGCCGCGTACCTCGCGGGTGGCGTTCTCGATCTGCTCGTCGGTGTAGGGCACGCCCAGGGCACGCAGGGCGCGCATCTTCCGCGGGGTGTCCTCGCCGTCGAGGGTGTTCTCGAACAGCCACGGGTAGGCGGGCATGATCGACTCGGGGACCACGTCACGCGGGTTGTACATGTGGGCGCGGTGCCAGTCGTCGCTGTAGCGGCCGCCGACGCGGGCCAGGTCCGGCCCGGTGCGCTTGGAGCCCCACAGGAAGTTGTGGTCGTAGACCGACTCCCCGGCCACGCTGTAGTGGCCGTAGCGCTCGGTCTCGGCGCGGAACGGCCGCACCATCTGGGAGTGGCAGCCCACGCAGCCTTCGCGGCGATAGATGTCGCGCCCCTCGAGCTCCAGGGCCGAGAGGGGCTTTAAGCCCTCCACCGGCTCCGTGGTCTGCTTCTGGAAGAACAGCGGCACCACCTCGGCCAGGCCGCCGAAACTGATCACCACCAGGATCAGCACGGCGAGCAGGCCGACGTTCTTTTCGACGATCTCGTGTCTCATTGGAAGTCTCGTTCCCTGTAGGCTCAGGCGGTCTGCGGAAGCGGCTGGCGAGCACCCTCACCGCGCTTGACGGTCATGGTGACGTTGTAGGCCATGATCAGCATGCCCACGACCCAGCACAGGCCGCCGATCAGGCGCACGATGTAACCCGGGCCACTGGCCTCGACGGCCTCGACGAAGGTGTACATCAGGGTGCCGTCGGGGTTGATGGCGCGCCACATCAGGCCCTGGAGGATGCCGTTGACCCACATGGAGGCGATGTAGAGCACGGTGCCGATGGTGGCCAGCCAGAAGTGCACGGCGATCAGGTTGACCGAGTGCATCTCGGTGCGGCCGAACAGGCGCGGGATCAGGTGGTACATGGAGCCGATGGTAATCATCGCCACCCAGCCCAGGGCACCGGCGTGGACGTGACCGATGGTCCAGTCGGTGTAGTGGGAGAGGGCGTTGACGGTCTTCACCGCCATCATCGGACCCTCGAAGGTGGACATGCCGTAGAAGGAGAGGGCCACCACCAGGAAGCGCAGGGTCGGGTCGGTGCGCAGCTTATGCCAGGCGCCGGAGAGGGTCATCATGCCGTTGATCATGCCGCCCCAGGAGGGGGCCAGCAGGATGATCGACATGATCATGCCCAGCGACTGCGCCCAGTTGGGCAGGGCGGTGTAGTGCAGGTGGTGCGGGCCGGCCCACATGTAGACCATGATCAGCGCCCAGAAGTGGACGATGGAGAGCCGGTAGGAGTAGACCGGACGCTCGGCCTGCTTGGGCACGAAGTAGTACATCATCCCCAGGAAGCCGGCGGTCAGGAAGAAGCCCACCGCGTTGTGGCCGTACCACCACTGCACCATGGCGTCGATGGCGCCGGAGTAGATGGAGGTGGAGTACATGGCGGTGACGGGAATCGCCGCGTTGTTGACGATGTGCAGCACCGCCACCGTCAGGATGAAGGCGGCGAAGAACCAGTTGGCCACGTAGATGTGGGAGGTCTGGCGGCGCTTGATGGTCATCAGGAACACGATGGCGTAGCTGATCCAGACCACGGCGATCAGGATGTTGATCGGCCACTCCAGCTCGGCATACTCCTTGGTGGTGGTGTAGCCCAGCGGCAGGCTGACCACCGCGGAGAGGATCACCGCCTGCCAGCCCCAGAAGGTGAAGGCGGCCAGCCTGTCCGAGAACAGGCGTGTCTGGCAGGTGCGCTGCACCACGTAGTAGGAGGTGGCGAAGAGTGCCGAGCCGCCGAAGGCGAAGATCACGGCGTTGGTGTGCAGCGGACGCAGGCGGCCGAAGCTCGTCCACGGCAGTCCGAGGTTGAGTTCGGGCCAGACCAGCTGGGCGGCGAGGATGACACCGAGTGTCATGCCCACGATGCCCCAGACCACGGTCATGATCGCGAACTGCCGAACTACCTTGTAGTTGTAGGTCGGGTGTTCAAGTGCTGTGCTCATGTCGGGTTCCCATCGAACGCGGTAGGAGATAAAGCTGCGTCAGTTTGTCACGGACGCCGCCTCCCAGAGGATGATGCAGGTCAATTCGCGGTGGATTCTACCCCAGCCGGGCATGATCCTGAACACGCCAATCGGCGTAGCCCAAGAACTCACGAGGAGATTCTGTGTCACATGCTGCCTGTCGGGATGACGTCCCCATCGGCGCGAGCGAGTGCCTCCACCGCCTGATCGACGGCGAAACGGGGCGCTGGTGGCTACCCCATGGCCCCCTGGAGGTGCGCGGCGAGCCGCGCCTCGGCCGCCTGCTGATCGCCCACGGAGCGGGCGCCGGCCAGGATTCCACGTTCCTGCAACGCCTGCGCGAGGCCCTGGCCGACCAGGGGGTGCAGACTTTGGCCATCGAGTTCGCCTACCTGCAGCGGATGCGCCGGGAGGGGCGCCGCCGTCCGCCGCCACGCATCGACCACCTGGTGGAGGAGTTCACCGCCTGGTGCGACCTTCTGTCACACCCCGAGCTGCCGCCGCTGTGGCTGGGCGGCAAGTCCCTGGGCGGTCGGGTGGCCAGCCTGGTCGCCGCCCGCGACGGTGCCGCGGGCCTGGTGCTGTGTGGCTACCCCTTCCACCCGCCGCGCAGGCCGGAACGCCTGCGTCTCGATCACTGGCCCGCGCTGGCCTGCCCCACTCTGGTGGTGCAGGGCGCGCGGGACCCCTTCGGCACCCGGGAGGAGGTGGTGGGCTATGCGTTGCCGTCGGTGGCGCGCCTGCACTGGCTCGAGGATGGTGACCACGACTGGAAACCGCGGCGCGCCTCAGGGCTCACCCAGGCGGCGCTGATCGACCAGGGGGCCGCCGCCATCGCCGCCTTCATGGCCACGCCAGTCCGCGGCGCAAGTGAATGAATCCACGGCCAAAGCGCTCGTCGACGCCGGTGGACGAAAAGCGTTGACATTGAAGGCCGCCCCTGTAGAATGCAGCGCCACGTGACCGGGGGTGGTTAGCTCAGCTGGGAGAGCACCAGCCTTACAAGCTGGGGGTCACAGGTTCGAACCCTGTACCACCCACCACTGCCTCGGCAGTCCCGAATCACGTAGGTAACACGCTGCGGACCGGTAGTTCAGTTGGTTAGAATGCCGGCCTGTCACGCCGGAGGTCGCGGGTTCGAGTCCCGTCCGGTCCGCCA
>NZ_FNIV01000004.1:23853-33487 GCF_900104135.1 Halomonas shengliensis
GCGGACCGGTAGTTCAGTTGGTTAGAATGCCGGCCTGTCACGCCGGAGGTCGCGGGTTCGAGTCCCGTCCGGTCCGCCATCGTTCGCCACGAATTCCTGAAGCCCCGAGCCATGCTCGGGGCTTCTTCGTGTGCGCGCCCGCCGCCTTGCCGTCGCCTGCCCGATGCGCCCCTCCGTGTTCTCCCTGCCTGCCGGCTTTGCACGTCCCGGTCAACTATCATACAGTTGTTTGAATGCATGCCGACCACCACGTCCCTGATGCCCGGAGCCGCGCCATGACCGCCTATCCCCACCTCTTCCAGCCCATGACGCTTGGCCACCTGAGCCTGCCCAACCGCGTGCTGATGGGCTCCATGCACACCAACCTGGAGGAGGCGACCGGGGGGTTCGCGCGCCTGGCGGCCTTCTACGCCGAGCGGGTGCGCGAGGGCGTGGGGCTGATCGTCACCGGCGGCATCGCCCCCAACCCCGAGGGGGCGGTGTTCCACGGCGCGGCGACCCTGCAGGACGAGGCGCCGCTGGCCGACCACCGCCGGGTGGTGGAGGCGGTGCACGGCGAGGGCGGGCGGATCTGCCTGCAGATCCTCCACGCCGGCCGCTACGCCTACACGCCTGCGCCGGTGGCCCCCTCGGCGCTCCAGGCGCCGATCAACCCCGCCGTCCCCCGGGCGCTGACCGGCGAGGAGGTGGAAAGCCAGATCGAGGACTATGTGCGATGCGCGGTGCTGGCGAAGCGGGCCGGCTACGACGGCGTGGAGGTGATGGGCTCCGAGGGGTACCTGATCAACCAGTTCATCTGTCGGCGAACCAACCATCGCGACGACGCCTGGGGCGGCAGCTTTGCCAACCGCATCCGCTTCCCGGTGGAGGTGGTTCGGCGCATCCGCGCGGCGGTGGGCGACGACTTCCTGGTGATCTTCCGCCTCTCCCTGATCGACCTGGTGGAGGAGGGCAGCACCCATGACGAGGTGGTGGCGCTGGCCAGGGCCATCGAGGCCGCTGGCGCCGATGCGCTCAACAGCGGCATCGGCTGGCACGAGGCGCGCGTCCCCACCATCGTCACCAGCGTGCCGCGGGCGGCCTTCACCGCGGTGACCCGGCGCCTGCGCGGCGAGGTGGGACTGCCACTGATCGCCACCAACCGCATCAACATGCCGGAGGTCGCCGAGCGCGTGCTGGCCGCGGGGGAGGCCGACATGGTCTCCATGACGCGCCCCTTCCTGGCCGACCCCGCCTGGGTGAGCAAGGCCGCCGCCGGGCGCAGCGAGGAGATCAACACCTGCATCGCCTGCAACCAGGCCTGCCTCGACCACACCTTCGCCGGCCGCATCACCTCCTGCCTGGTCAATCCGCGCGCCGGCCACGAGACCGAGCTTGTGATCAACCCCGCCGCCGAGCCCCGGCGCATCGCCGTGGTGGGCGGCGGGCCGGCGGGGCTCGCCGCGGCGCTGACCGCGGCCCGCCGCGGCCATGCGGTGACCCTCTTCGAGCGTGGCGCCGAACTGGGCGGACAGTTCCACCTGGCCCGCCAGATCCCCGGCAAGGAGGAGTTCGCCGAGACCCTGCGCTACTTCCGGGTGATGCTCGACCGCCACGGCGTGACGGTGCACCTCGGCCGCGAGGCCGAGGCGGCGACCCTGGCCGGCTTCGACGCCGTGGTGCTGGCCAGCGGCGTGCGTCCGCGGCGCCTCACGCTGCCCGGCAGCGAGCGCCCTGAGGTGCTCGACTACCCCACGGCGATCCGCCATCCGGAGCGGGTTGGCCCGCGGGTGGCGATCATCGGCGCCGGCGGCATCGGCTTCGACGTGGCGGAGCTTCTGACCCACGCTGACCGACCGGCGCTGGACCGCGACGCCTGGTGCGCGGAGTGGGGGGTCGACCTCTCGGTCGCCACTCCGGGTGGGCTGGCCGCCCCCCGTCCCCCGGAGGTGCCGCGCCGGGTCTTCCTGCTGCAGCGCAAGGCCAGCAAGCCGGGCAAGGGGCTCGGCAAGACCACCGGCTGGGTGCATCGCGCCTCGCTGCGCCAGCGCGGTGTCGAGACCCTGGCCGGCTGCGAGTACCTGCGCATCGACGCGGCGGGCCTGCATATCCGCCACCAGGGCGAGCCGCGCCTGCTCGAGGTCGATTGCGTGGTGGTCTGCGCCGGCCAGGAGCCGGTGCGTGAGCTCGAGGCGCCGCTGCGCGCCGCCGGGGTCGAGGTGCATCGGATCGGCGGCGCGGACGAGCCCGCCGAGCTCGATGCCAAGCGCGCCATCGATCAGGGCACGCGGGTGGCCGCCGCCCTCTGAGCGCGCCCTTCCTCGCCACGCCCTGGCCCCGCGGGCCCGCCATCGAGGGGTGGCGGGCCCGCTGCGTTGAATGGATCGGCACAGGATTCAGCGAACCCCTGCCACGGCACAGGCTCTCAGAGGATAGGCCCGAACGTTGACGGATGGTCCGCTCCCGGGAGCGGCGCCTGGCTACGCTGAGGGTGACCCTGTCCTCGCGCGCCCCGCCCCGGCGCCGAGCCATCGGGCTTAAGGAGGCATCGATGAGCATCTTCGACCATGTGCAGAACCGTTTCGCCCGCACCCAGCAGGAGGAGATGAGCCTGCCGGAGTACCTGGAGCTGTGTCGCGAGGAGCCGATGGCCTACGCCTCGGCCGCCGAGCGCATGCTCCAGGCGATCGGCGAGCCGGAGGTCATCGACACGGCCAAGGATCCGCGGCTGTCGCGCATCTTCTCCAACAAGGTGATCCGCCGCTACCCGGCCTTCTCGGAGTTCTACGGCATGGAGGAGGCGATCGAGCAGATCGTCGCCTACTTCCGTCACGCCGCTCAGGGCCTCGAGGAGCGCAAGCAGATCCTCTACCTGCTGGGGCCGGTGGGCGGCGGCAAGTCGTCGCTGGCCGAGCGGCTCAAGCTGCTGATGGAGCGCGTGCCCTTCTACGCCATCAAGGACTCCCCGGTGTTCGAGTCGCCGCTGGGGCTGTTCTCGCCGGAGGAGGACGGCGAGCTGCTGGAGAAGGAGTACGGCATCCCGCGGCGCTACCTGAAGAGCGTGATGTCCCCCTGGGCGGCCAAGCGCCTCAAGGAGTATGGCGGCGACATCAGCCAGTTCCGGGTGGTGCGCCTCTACCCCTCGCGGCTCAACCAGGTCGCCATCTCCAAGACCGAGCCCGGTGACGAGAACAACCAGGACATCTCCTCGCTGGTGGGCAAGGTGGACATCCGCCAGCTCGAGCTGCACTCCCAGGACGACCCCGACGCCTACAGCTTCTCTGGTGGCCTGTGCAAGGCCAACCAGGGGCTGATGGAGTTCGTGGAGATGTTCAAGGCGCCCATCAAGGTGCTGCATCCGCTGCTGACCGCCACCCAGGAGGGCAACTACAACCCCACCGAGGGCATGGGGGCGATTCCCTTCGAGGGCGTCGTGCTGGCCCACTCCAACGAGAGCGAGTGGCAGACCTTCCGTAACAACCGCAACAACGAGGCCTTCCTCGACCGCGTCTACATCGTCAAGGTGCCCTACTGCCTGCGCGTCTCCGAGGAGGTCAAGATCTACGAGAAGCTGCTCGAGCACTCGTCGCTGGCCGAGGCGCCCTGCGCCCCGGATACCCTGCGCATGCTCGCCCAGTTCTCGGTGCTCTCGCGGCTCAAGGAGCCGGAGAACTCCAGCATCTATTCGAAGATGCGGGTCTATGACGGCGAGAACCTCAAGGACACCGACCCCAAGGCCAAGTCGATCCAGGAGTACCGCGACGCCGCCGGGGTCGACGAGGGCATGGATGGCCTCTCCACCCGCTTCGCCTTCAAGATCCTCTCCAAGGTGTTCAACTTCGACAGCCACGAGGTGGCCGCCAACCCGGTGCACCTGCTCTACGTGCTGGAGCAGCGCCTGGAGCAGGAGCAGCTGCCCCGGGAGACCTTCGAGCGCTACCTGCGCTTCATCAAGGAGTACCTGGCGCCACGCTACGTCGACTTCATCGGCAAGGAGATCCAGACCGCCTACCTGGAGTCCTACTCCGAGTACGGCCAGAACATCTTCGACCGCTACGTCACCTACGCCGACTTCTGGATCCAGGACCAGGAGTACCGCGACCCCGAGACCGGCGAGTTCCTCGACCGCCAGGCCCTGAACGAGGAACTGGAGAAGATCGAGAAGCCGGCCGGCATCTCCAATCCCAAGGACTTCCGCCACGAGGTGGTCAACTTCGTGCTGCGGGCGCGTGCCCAGAACAACGGCATGAACCCCAGCTGGCAGTCCTACGAGAAGCTGCGTGGAGTGATCGAGCACAAGATGTTCGCCAACACCGAGGAGCTGCTGCCGGTGATCTCCTTCAACGCCAAGGCCTCCAGCGCCGACCAGAAGAAGCACGAGGACTTCGTGGCGCGCATGAAGGAGCGTGGCTACACCGAGAAGCAGGTCCGCCTGCTCTCCGAGTGGTACCTGCGGGTGCGCAAGTCCCAGTAGCCGGCTGTGCTCGACCCGCGGCACGGGGACAGGGGAAGAGGGACATCGTTGTCAGGGATGGAAAAGCGAGTGCCCAAGGAGGGGTTCACTGCGTGTCCGCACCCCCCTGTCGCCGAGAAGCCGCAGGCCACTGCAACAGCCGAGACACACCGGCGCCGAGGGTGAGAGCATGAGCTACTTTATCGATCGACGGGCCAACGCCAAGCACAAGAGCGCGGTCAACCGCCAGCGCTTCCTCGACCGCTACCGCACCCATATCAAGCGCTCGGTGGAGGAGGCGGTCAACCGCCGCTCGATCACCGACATGGAGCGTGGCGAGAAGGTTTCGATCCCCGCGCGCGACATCTCCGAGCCGGTCTTCCAGCACGGTGCCGGCGGCAGGCGGCGCATCGTCGCCCCCGGCAACAAGGAGTTCGTCGAGGGGGATCGCCTGCGCCGCCCCGGCGGCGGCGGGGGTGGCGGTGATGGCGCGGGGGAGGGCGGCGCCTCCAACCAGGGAGAGGGGGTCGACGAGTTCGCCTTCACCCTCTCCCGGGAGGAGTTCCTCGACTTCGTCTTCGACGGCCTGGAGCTGCCCCACCTGGAGCGCAAGAACCTGGTGGACCTCGACGAGGTGCGTCCGGTGCGCGCCGGGGTCTCCCGGGAGGGGGTGCCGGCGCGGATCAACATCGTGCGCTCCATGCGCGAGGCCCACGCCCGACGCATCGCCATGCGCGCCCCGATCCGTCGCGCCCTGCGCGAGGCCCGCGAGGCGCTGGAGGCCGAGGAGCGCAAGGACCCGGTGCTGCGCAACCCGGCGCGCATCGCCGAGCTCAAGGCCGAGGTGGAGCGCCTAGAGAAGCGCCTGGAGGCGGTGCCCTTCATCGATACCTACGACCTGCGCTACAACCACCTGGTCAACCAGCCGCAACCCTCCAGCAAGGCGGTGATGTTCTGCGTGATGGACGTCTCCGGCTCCATGACCCAGGGCCACAAGGACATCGCCAAGCGCTTCTTCCTGCTGCTCTACCTGTTCCTGGAGCGCAACTACGAGAAGGTCGAGCTGGTCTTCGTGCGTCACCACACCGCCGCCCGCGAGGTGGACGAGGAGGAGTTCTTCTACTCCCGGGAGACCGGCGGCACCATCGTCTCCAGCGCCCTCACCCTGGTCGACGAGATCATCGAGGCGCGCTACCCGCCGGGGCAGTGGAACCTCTACGTGGCCCAGGCCTCGGACGGCGACAACTGGGACGACGACTCGGTGGCCTGCCGCGACCTGCTGGTCAAGCGGCTGATGCCGCGCCTGCAGTACTTCACCTACGTGGAGATCACCCCCCATGCCCACCAGGCGCTGTGGGAGGAGTACGAGACGGTGGCCGCCGAGTTCCCGGCGCGCTTCGCCATGCGCCAGATCGTCGAGGCCGGCGACATCTACCCCGTGTTCCGCGAGCTGTTCAAGCGCCGAATGGCCGGCGGTTGAGTGCCGGCACCAGGCCGAGGAGGTCCCATGACCCGACGCAAGCCCATCGCCACGGGCTCCGACTGGAACTTCGAGGTGCTCGCCGAGTTCGAGCGCGAGATCGCGCGGCTGGCGGACGAGTATCGCCTCGACACCTACCCCAACCAGATCGAGGTGATCACCTCCGAGCAGATGATGGACGCCTACGCCAGCGTGGGCATGCCGGTGGGCTACCACCACTGGTCCTTCGGCAAGCAGTTCCTGGCCGTGGAGCAGGCCTATCGCCGCGGCCAGATGGGGCTGGCCTACGAGCTGGTGATCAACTCCGACCCCTGCATCGCCTACCTGATGGAGGAGAACACCCTGATGATGCAGGTGCTGGTGATGGCCCACGCCTGCTACGGCCACAACTCCTTCTTCAAGGGCAACTACCTGTTCCGCACCTGGACCGACGCCAGCTCGATCATCGACTACCTGGTGTTCGCGCGGAAGTACATCGCCGAGTGCGAGGAGCGTCACGGCGTCGCCGCGGTGGAGCAGCTGCTCGATGCCTGCCACGCCCTGCAGAACTACGGCGTCGACCGCTACAAGCGCCCCTCGCCGATCTCCGCCGCCGAGGAGGCGCGCCGCCAGAAGGAGCGTGAGGAGCACCTCCAGGCCCAGGTCAACATGCTATGGCGCACCATCCCCGGTCGCCCCTCGCCGGAGGCGCTCGGCGACGAGCAGGATACGGAGGACCCGCTGGGCCTGCACGCCGGCGGCCGCTACCCGCCGGAGCCCCAGGAGAACCTGCTCTACTTCATCGAGAAGAACGCCCCGCTGCTGGCGCCGTGGCAGCGCGAGGTGGTGCGTATCGTGCGCAAGCTGGCGCAGTACTTCTATCCCCAGCGCCAGACCCAGGTGATGAACGAGGGGTGGGCCACCTTCTGGCACTACACCCTGATGAACCGCCTCTTTGATGATGGCGCGGTGGACGAGGGACTGATGCTGGAGTTCCTGCAGTCCCACACCGCGGTGGTCCAGCAGCCCGCCTTCGACAGCCCCTGGTTCAACGGCATCAACCCCTATGCGCTGGGCTTCGCCATCTTCACCGACCTCCGGCGCATCTGCGAGGCGCCCACCGAGGAGGACCGCCGCTGGTTCCCCGACACCGCCGGCAGCGACTGGCGCGAGACCCTGGAGTTCGCCATGCGCAACTTCAAGGACGAGTCCTTCATCCAGCAGTTCCTCTCGCCCAAGGTGATCCGCGACCTCAAGCTGTTCATGCTGGTGGATGACGACCAGGAGGAGATGCTGGAGGTGGCGGCGATCCACGACGAGCGCGGCTACCGGCGCATCCGCGAAGCGCTGGCCGCCCAGTACGCGCTGTCGGTGCGCGAGCCCAACATCCAGGTCTACTCGGCGGACATCCGTGGCGATCGCTCGCTGACCCTGCGCCACGTCCAGGACGACCGCCGCCCCCTGGCGCGCAGCGTCTACCCGGTGATCCGCCACCTGCACCAGCTGTGGGGCTTCCCCGTGCGCCTGGAGTCGGTGCATGACGACCATGTGGTGCGCCGCTACCAGTGGCCGCTGCCCGACGAGGACACCGAGCGCGAGCGCGCCTGACTCGGTGCGCCCCTCTCGCCGTCAGTGGCCGCTGCCCGACGAGGACACCGAGCGCGAGCGCGCCTGATCCGCTGTGCCTTCCCCGATCCGGAACGACAGGACCCGCGCCATGGCGCGGGTCCTCGTTAGGCGGCGGTGGGCGACCGGAGTCGCCCCGGCCTCAGCTCTGGGCGGTCCAGGACTGGCACCAGCCGCCCGGCGCCACGCTGTTTTGCGGGAAGAGCTGGCAGCCGTTGGTGTCGGCCTGGAAGAACATGCAGTTGTCGCAGCGCTCCCCCTCCGCATAGGCGGGGTGGTCGGCGGCATCGGCGGCGTTCTCCACGTAGTTCAGCGCCTGGGCCTGCTCCGCGGAGGGATCCAGCGGCGGCAGGTCCTGGGCGAACGCCTTGCTGGAGAGGATGCCGGCGCCCAGCGGCAGGGCGGCGACGCCCATCAGGCTGTGGCGCATGAAGTCGCGGCGGCTATGGTTGGCCATGGGATCTCCTTCTCGTTGCGTTTCCGGTCACGGTCGGGCGCTTGCCCGTCAGGGGGTGGTGGGCCACCTCTCGAGGTTCCGACAGCCGGCGGCCGGCGGAGTTCTTCCTCATGCTAGTCGAGCCCGCCCGGTGGCGCGACTCCCTGCCTGCGACACCTCGTCGCGGCGGGCGCGCCGGGGAGATTCTTCCCTCCCGCCGGCGCTGGTATACTCCTGCCACCACCGGGCGGCCGTCGCCGTCCGCCGTTCACGCGCCCCTCGGGGCGAATGCCGGAGAGAGCCCGATGCAGAATGCCGTGATCCTGATCAACGCCGAGAAGGGGCAGGTGAAGGCGGTGGCCGAGCGCCTGGCCGATGTGGAGGGGATCAGTGAGGTCTACTCCACCTGTGGCCGCTACGACCTGGTGGCCATCGCGCGCACCCGCGACTTCGAGAGCCTCGCCGAGCTGGTCACCGGTCGCCTCAACGCCGTGGAGGGCATCCGCGACACCGAGACCCTCAACGCCATGCAGGTGCACTCCCGCCACGATCTCGAGACCATGTTCTCGCTGGGCTGGTAGCCCGCCCGCCGCCGCGTCCCGCGGCCACCCAGCCCTTCGTCCCCAGGAAGCCGGTCAAGGATGAGTCGTCGTTTGCCTCGCCGGCGCCGCGGTCGCCCGCTGCGCCGTCTCGCCGTTTCCCTGCTGTTCGTGGCGGTCGCCGCGGGCCTCTGGCATCTCCAGGAGCGCGAGCTGCGCGACGCCCTGGTGTGGATGGGGGTGCCCGAGTGGCAGGAGCCCTCGCCGCTCAGCTTCCACCGCGTGCTGCGCAACGACGGCTTCCTGCTCGGCTGGTCCGATGTGCGGGTCAATGCGCTGTGGGTCGGCTATCGCGTCGCGCCGGTGGGCGACGCCCGCATCGGGGCGCGCCCCGACTTCCGGGCGGACTGGCGCACCCTGTGGCCCATCGGCGCCGACCACTACGCCGGCAGCGGCTTCGACCGCGGCCACCTGGCGCCCAACTACGCCATCGCCGCGGTGCATGGGCGCGGGGCCCAGCGCGATACCTTCTACATGAGCAACATGAGCCCCCAGCGCCCCGACCTCAACCGGCGGCTGTGGCAGCGCCTGGAGGAGGCGGTGATGGATCACTTCGCGCCGCGCCTCGGCGAGCTGCAGGTGATCACCGGGCCGGTGTTTCCCGAGCGCTTCCTCGACAACGTCTTCAACCGGGTGGGTCTGGTGGAGGTGCCGGAAGCCTTCTACAAGATCCTGGTGGTGCCGGGGGAGCGGCCCCTGGCCCTGGCCTTCCTGATGCCCCAGGGGGTGCGGGGCGACGAGCCGCTGGACGATTTCCTGGTCAGCATCGATGCGATCGAGGCGCGCACCGGGCTCGACTTCTTCCCGCGGCTGCCCGAGGGCGCCGCCGAGGCGCTGGAGGGAGGGGTGAGCACCCGCGGCTGGGCCCTGGAGGAGGTCGCGAACCGTCCCGGGCGTTTCGAGTAGCTCGTATCGAGCAGGCACAAAAAAACCGCGATCACGGTCGCGGTTTCCTGTGGGTATCGTCTGTTCTTAGCCTGCATGACGCGAAGAGTGGTGCCCAGGAGAGGACTTGAACCTCCACGTCCGTAAGGACACTAGCACCTGAAGCTAGCGCGTCTACCAATTCCGCCACCTGGGCG
>NZ_FNIV01000004.1:33657-372191 GCF_900104135.1 Halomonas shengliensis
AGAGGACTTGAACCTCCACGTCCGTAAGGACACTAGCACCTGAAGCTAGCGCGTCTACCAATTCCGCCATCTGGGCAGGCGACGCGTATGGTACTCGATTCTCGGCACTTTGCAAGAGGGGCGGGCGGGGAGCGAGCAACTTTTTGCCCCGCGCGGGAGTCCGCCATGGTTGGGTGGCCGCGCCCGCGGCGCTATACTGGCGCCATGACCAACGAATCCCCAAGCGACACCCTGTTCCCGCGGCGCCCGAGCGCCCCCCTCCCCATGTCGTCCGCGACCCTGCCAAGGATGCTCTGCGCATGACCCACTGGACGCTCAGCGACGATCCGCACGCGGAACGCGAAGCCCACAAGTACGACAAGCCCGCCCCCAGCCGCGAGTACCTGCTCGCCCGCCTGGAGGAGGTCGGCAAGCCGATCACCCACGAGAAGATGAGCCGCCTGCTCGGCCTCGACGACGAGGAGCTGCAGGAGGCGGTACGCCGCCGCCTGGCGGCCATGGAACGCGACGGCCAGGTGCTGCGCAACCGCGCCGGCGCCTACGCGCTGATCGACAAGCTCGACCTGATCAAGGGCAAGGTGCTCGGCCACCGCGACGGCTTCGGCTTCCTGCTGCGCGACGACGGCAAGAAGCCCGACCTGGTGCTGCCGCCCCGGCAGATGCGCCGGGTCTTCCATGGCGACCACGTGCTGGCGCGCATCAGCGGCCGCGACCGCCGCGGCCGTGACGAGGCCACCATCGCCGAGGTGCTGGCGCGCAACACCCAGACCATCGTCGGCGTCTACCGCGAGAACACCCCCGAATTCGGGGTCCTGATCCCGGAGAACGCCCGCATCACCCAGGAGATCATCATCCCCCACAGCGCCTGCGGCGGGGCGAAGGATGGCCAGGTGATCTCGGCGCGCATCGTCAAGCAGCCCGAGACCCGGGTGCAGCCGGTGGGTGAGGTGATCGAGGTGCTCGGCGAGCGCATGGACCCGGGGATGGAGATCGACATCGCCATCCGCAGCTACGAGATCCCCGCCGAGTTCCCGCCCGAGGTGCACGACCAGATCGGCGAGATGTCCGCCGAGGTGGCCGAGGCCGACAAGGCCAACCGCATCGACCTGCGCCACCTGCCGCTGGTCACCATCGACGACGAGAGCGCCAAGGACTTCGACGACGCCGTGTGCGCCTGGAAGACCAAGTCGGGGAGCTGGAAGCTGCTGGTGGCGATCGCCGATGTCTCCCACTACGTGCGCCCCGGCACCCCCCTCGACCAGGAGGCGATCCGCCGCGGCAACTCGGTCTACTTCCCGGGGCAGGTGGTGCCGATGCTGCCGGAGCTGCTCTCCAACGGCCTCTGCTCGCTCAACCCGGCGGTCGACCGCCTGGCGCTGGTGTGCGAGATGAACATCTCCAAGAACGGCGCCATCAGCCGCTACCGCTTCTTTGAAGCGGTGTTCCAGTCCCATGCGCGACTCACCTACAACAAGGTGGCGGCGATCCTCGATGACGAGGGCGAGCACGGCGACGCCCTGCGCGAGGAGTATCGCGAGCTGGTGGGACCGCTCAAGGACCTGCATGGCCTCTACAGGCTGCTGCGCGAGGCCCGCGAGGCCCGCGGCGCCATCGACTTCGAGACCACCGAGACCGCCATCGTCTTCAACGACGAGCGCAAGATCGAGAAGATCGTGCCGCGCAGCCGCAACGACGCCCACAAGCTGATCGAGGAGTGCATGCTGGCGGCCAACGTGGCCACCGCGCGCTTCCTCGACAAGCATGACCTGCCGGCCCTCTATCGCATCCACGAGAAGCCCTCGCCGGAGCGCCTCGACAAGCTGCGCCTCTTCCTTGCCGAGCTGGGGCTCTCCCTGGGCGGCGGCGACGACCCGAGCCCCCAGGACTACCAGGAGCTGGCCGAGGTCATCCGCGACCGCCCCGACGCCGACGTCATCCAGACGGTGATGCTGCGCTCCATGAGCCGTGCGGTCTACTCGCCCCAGAACGACGGCCACTTCGGCCTGGCCTATCCGGCCTATGCCCACTTCACCTCGCCGATCCGCCGCTACCCCGACCTGATCGTGCACCGCGCCATCCGCTCGGTGATCCGTGGCCCGCGCCAGACCAACACCGTGCTGCGCGCCGACGGGGCCCCGGTGGAGCCGCCCAGCCGCTGGGCGCCCTACACCTTCGAGCAGATGCTCGAGCTCGGCGAGCACTGCTCGATGACCGAGCGGCGCGCCGACGACGCCACCCGCGACGTCGAGGACTGGCTCAAGTGCGAGTTCATGTCCGACAAGCTCGGCGAGGTCTACGACGGCACCATCGCCTCGGTGACCCAGTTCGGCATCTTCGTGCGGCTCGACGAGGTGTACGTGGAGGGGCTGGTGCACGTCACCTCGTTGCCCTCCGACTACTACCACTACGAGCCGGAGAAGCATCGTCTCAAGGGCGAGCGCTCGGGGATGAGCTACCGCCTCGGCGACGGCGTCACCGTGCAGGTGGCCCGGGTCGACCTGGACGAGCGCAAGATCGACTTCGCCCTGGCCGACGACAAGCCCCGTCCCAAGCGCGCGCCGCGCCGCCGCCGGGCGGTGGACGCCGCCCCCGACAAGGGGCGCGCCCGCGCCGGCGGCAAGCCGCCCAAGGCCGAGGCGGCCAGCGAGGAGGGCGCCGACAAGGGCGGACGCAAGCGTGGCGGGCGTCGGCGCCGCAGCCGGCGCTGACCCGCGGCGGCGGGCCACCCGGCCCGCCCGGGATTCCTGACGAAAGCGAGCGACATGAAGCAGAAGCGAAGCCGCCGGCCGCCCACGGGCAAGCCGGCCGTCCCCGGTGGGCTGGAGAGCGTGTTCGGCGTGCACGCCGTGCGTGCCCTCATCGAGCGCGGCGAGACGCCCCGCGAGCTGTGGGTCCAGGAGGGCAGTGCCGGCGAGCGGCTGGCCGAGCTGGTGGAGGCCGCCCGCGCCGGCGGCGCCCGGGTGCAGCGTCGCCCCCGCGACGAGCTCGACCGCCTGGCCCAGGGCGCCGCCCACCAGGGCATCGTCGCCTTCGCCGCGCCGCTCGCCTTCGCCGCCGAGAGCGAGCTGTGGTTCCGGCTGGAGGCCTGGCCCGGTGAGGCGCCCCCCCTGCTGCTGGTGCTGGACGGCGTCACCGACGTGCACAACTTCGGCGCCTGCCTGCGCAGCGCCGATGCCGCCGGGGTGGACGGGGTGATCGTGCCCAAGGACAAGGCCGCCCCGCTCAACGCCACGGTGCGCAAGGTGGCCTGCGGCGCCGCCGAGAGCGTGCCGGTCTACCAGGTCACCAACCTGGCCCGTGCCCTGGCCAGGCTCAAGGCGCTCGGCGTCTGGGTCACCGGCACCGCCGGCGAGGCCGAGGCGCTGGTCTTCGAGGCCGACCTCGCAGGGCCCACGGCGCTGGTGATGGGGGCCGAGGGCAAGGGGCTCCGGCGCCTGACCCGCGAGGCCTGCGACCATCTGGTCAAGCTGCCCATGGTCGGCAGCGTGTCGAGCCTCAACGTCTCGGTGGCCACCGGCATCTGCCTGTTCGAGGCCGTGCGCCAGCGCCGCGGCTGATACGCTTGCGCACCAGGCCCACACTCTTTAGAATGCTTGCGCCCGTTCGTCCCTCGAGCGGGCGTTCGTGTTTCTTCTATCACCTCCTTGCTTCCCCGGAGCGCCGAGTCCTCCCGTGGAAGCTGCCAAACCGCAAGGAGATCCCATGCGTCACTACGAGATCGTGTTCATGGTCCACCCGGACCAGAGCGAGCAGGTTCCCGCCATGGTCGAGCGCTACACCGGCCTCGTCACCGAGAACGGCGGCACCGTGCATCGTCTCGAGGATTGGGGCCGTCGTCACCTGGCCTACCCGATCAACAAGATCCACAAGGCTCACTACGTGCTGATGAACGTCGAGTGCAGCGGCGAGACCCTCGACGAGATCGAGAACATCTTCCGCTTCAACGACGCCATCATTCGCAGCCTGGTGGTGCGCTGCAAGGAAGCCGTCACCGAGGCCTCGCCGATGATGAAGCCGGTGGAAGAGAAGCGCGCGCGCCGCGACGAGAAGCCCCGCGCCGAGTCCGCCTGATACCACCCCATCGCACGTCTGAAGGAGTCTTCACATGGCACGCTTTTTCCGTCGCCGCAAGTTCTGCCGTTTCACCGCCGAGGGCGTGAAGCAGATCGACTACAAGGATCTGGACACCCTCAAGGCCTACATCACCGAGACCGGCAAGATCGTTCCCAGCCGCATCACCGGTACCAAGGCCCGCTACCAGCGTCAGCTGGCGACCGCCGTCAAGCGCGCCCGCTACCTGGCGCTGCTGCCCTACACCGATAGCCACCAGTAAGCGCCAGGCACGATGCTGACGATCGCCCGCTGGGTGATGCGCGGCACGCCCCACGCCGTCGGCGGGGCCGTGGTCGCCACCCTGATCCCCTGGCTGTTCTGGCTGGGGGCCGCCATCGCGGCCCTGGTCACCCTGCGTCGCGGGCTCTCCCCGGCGCTGCCGGTGATCGTGGCCGCCGCCGTGCCCTCGGGCTGGTGGTGGATGCAGGGGGATGTCATCCCGCTGGCCAGCGTGCTGCTGGTCACCTTGATGGCGGTGGTGCTGCGCGCCCGCCTGCGCTGGAGCGAGGCGTTAATCGCCGGCGCCCTGGCCGGGGCGGTGATGATCCAGCTGGGCATCTTCCTGCCGCCCCAGGGGACCGGCCAGATGCTTGCCGAGCTGCGCCAGGCCTCCCCCGAGGTGGAGCGCCTGCTCGCCGAGCTGACCCGCCAGGGGCTCGACACCGAGCAGCTGGCGGCGCTGCTGATCGGCGGGGTCACCGGCCTGATGGTGCTGATCGCCGCCGTGGCCTGCCTGGCCCTGGCGCGCAGCTGGCAGGCGGGGCTCTACAACCCCGGGGGCTTCCGAGAGGAGTTCCACGCCCTGCGCCTCTCGCCACGTGAGCTCGCCGTGCTGGTGGTGCTCGGGGTGGTCGGCGCCGTGCTGGGGCTGCCCGGGCTCGGCATGCTGCTGTGGGTGCCGCTGCTGGTCGCCGGCATCGCGCTGGTGCATGGTTTTATCGGACTGAAAGGGATGAACGGGCTGTGGCTGGTCGCCTTCTACCTGCTGCTGATCACCACCTGGCCCATGATTCTGATCGTGCTGCTGCTGGCCTTCATCGACGTCTTCGCGGACATCCGCGGGCGTCTGGCCAGCCGCGACTGACAAGAGGTTTACGAGATGGAAGTCATTCTGCTCGACAAGATTGGCAAGCTGGGCGGCCTGGGTGACCAGGTTACCGTCAAGCCCGGCTACGGCCGCAACTACCTGGTGCCCTACGGCCTCGCCGTGCCGGCCACCAAGGACAACATCGAGGCCTTCGAGGCCCAGCGTGCCGAGCTCGAGGCCCAGGCCGCCGAGCGCAAGGCCGAGGCCGAGGCGCGTGCCGCCCAGCTGAACGAGATCGAGCTCTCCCTGGTCGCCAAGGCCGGCGACGAGGGCAAGCTGTTCGGCTCCATCGGTCCCCGCGACCTGGCCGAGGCCATCTCCTCGGCCGGCATCGAGGTGGCCAAGAGCGAGGTGCGCATGCCCGAAGGTCCGCTGCGTGCCACCGGTGAGTACGACATCCAGCTGCACCTGCATGCGGAAGTCGACGCCACCGTGCGCGTGGTGGTCGTGGCCGAGTAAGCCGCGTCCGCAGCGCCTGACGAGGGGCGCGGGGAGAGATCCCCGCGCCCCTCGTCATGTTGGGGGAAGAGTCATGGGGCGATGGGGCCGACTGGGGTAGAATGGCCTCCCCGCAACGCCCAGGGTGATTCAGCGCATGTCCGAGATCCTCGAGCACGACCAGGAAACCGCCGCCCTCAAGGTGCCGCCCCATTCGCTGGAGGCGGAGCAGTCGGTGCTGGGCGGGCTGATGCTCGACAACCAGGCGTGGGACAACGTCGCCGACCGCCTGGTGGCCGACGACTTCTATCGCTACGAGCACCGCCTGATCTTCAACGTCATGGCGGAGCTCGCCGAGGGCGCCAGGCCGCTGGACGTGGTGACCCTCTCCGAGGCGCTGGAGAGGCGTGACCAGCTGGATACCGTGGGTGGGCTGGCCTATCTCGCCGAGCTGGCACGCAACACCCCCTCGGCCAGCAACATCCGCGCCTACGCCGACATCGTTCGCGAGCGTGCCACCCTGCGCAAGCTGATCCGCGCCGCCAGCCAGATCGCCGACGGTGCCTTCAGCCCCCAGGGGCGCCCCGCCGACGAGCTGGTGGACGAGGCCGAGCGGCTGGTGTTCCAGATCAGCGAGGAGCGGCCCAAGTCGGGCGGCCCGGTGGGCATGAGCGAGCTACTCGCCAAGGCGGTGGACCGCATCGACGAGCTGTTCAACATGCAGGGGGAGATGACCGGCCTCTCCACCGGCTTCCGTGACCTCGACGAGATGACCTCGGGGCTGCAGCCCTCGGACCTGGTGATCATCGCCGGGCGACCCTCGATGGGCAAGACCACCTTCGCCATGAACCTGGTCGAGCACGCGGTGATCGCCAGCGACAAGCCGGTGATGGTGTTCTCCATGGAGATGCCCGCCGAGTCGCTGATGCTGCGCATGCTCTCCTCGCTGGGGCGCATCGACCAGACCCGGGTGCGTACCGGCCAGCTGGAGGACGAGGACTGGCCGCGCCTGACCTCGGCGGTCAACCTGCTCAAGGACAAGCAGCTGTTCATCGACGACACCGCCGCGCTCTCGCCCAACGAGATGCGCTCGCGGATCCGCCGGGTGGTGCGCGAGCACGGCAATCTGGCGCTGATCATGATCGACTACCTGCAGCTGATGCAGATCCCTGGCTTCTCCGAGAACCGCACCGGCGAGATCTCCGAGATCTCGCGCTCGCTCAAGGGGCTGGCCAAGGAGTTCGGCTGCCCGGTGGTGGCGCTCTCGCAGCTCAACCGCTCGCTGGAGCAGCGCCCCAACAAGCGCCCGGTGATGTCGGACCTGCGCGAGTCGGGCGCCATCGAGCAGGATGCCGACATCATCGGCTTCGTCTATCGCGACGAGGTCTACAATCCGGATAACCCCGACAACCAGGGGCTCGCCGAGGTGATCATCGGCAAGCAGCGTAACGGCCCCATCGGTACCGTGCACATGGCCTTCATCGGCAAGTACACCCGCTTCGAGGACCTGGCGCCGGACAGCTACGGCGACACCTTCGGCGAGTGAGCGCGGCGCGGCTTGAGCCTGCGAGGCAGGGCCGTATAATCCCCACCCCTCGAACCCGGACAGGAAGGAGGCAGCATGGCAGGCGGATTTCGGCGCGGCAATCGACGCCGCACCCCCAAGCTGGAGGCGCGCGGCGAGCTCCAGTCGGTGGAGCGCGAGGGCCCGTTCAAGGAGTGGCTGGGCATGCCCGACCTCTACCGCTACCAGCTGGTGGTGGAGGGCGAGACCTACAGCTACCAGACCGAGGACGCCGAGCTGCCGGTGGCGGTGGGCGACCGCGTGGTGTTCCGCTACAAGGAGACCAAGGCCGGCAAGTGGGTCGATCGCAACTCCCTGGGCAAGGCGATCGACCCCTCCGACTACCAGTAGCGCCAGGAACTCCCCGGGGTGGCGGGGGTCACATTCCCGACACGCAGCCGTCACCGCCGCGTCATCGGGCGGCCTCAGGCTGCAGGGAATGTCACCTGCCAGATACCCCGGAGGGATCCATGGAATTTCACGAGCTCAAGGCCTTCGTGGCCCATCACGACAACTACGAGATCCGCGTCATCGGCCATGCCGGCAGCCGCTTCTACCAGGTGGAGCTGGAGGACATCGAGGGGCAGCGCCATATGCTGACCCGCCGCGGCAAGCCGGTGCTGTTCCGCGCCCTGGACGACGTCTATGTGGAGCTCAAGGGCGCCGGCATCCACCGCGCCTACCTGGTGCAGCAGGTGCCCCACGACGAGGTGATCGGCCGTGAGGCCCACTACCAGGACCCGCTGACCTCGCGCATGCCGCTGGTCTTCTAGCACGTCGCGGCGAGGTTCACCCCGAGGGCTCGGTGCCCCGCCTCATGCGCGGGGCCTCGTGTTCCGACGCCGGCTATTCCCCCCGCCGCCGGCCCCTGCGCGCCAGCCAGCGCCCCAGGCGTACCCGGCGCCTGGCGAACCAGCGATACCCCGCGTCCATCGGCCCCGCCACTCCCGGCAGGGTGCTCAGCCAAACCAGCCGCCGATAGCCCAGCACCGCGTAGAGCGCGCGGCTGGCGTCCATGCCGATGAACCAGCGCCCCGCGGCGTCGCGCAGGTGCAGCCGCCCCATCATCGCCTCGAAGGAGCTCCCCAGCGCCGCGGCGTCGAACCCCGGTGCCTGGATATCCACCAGTGCCACGCGCGCCCGGCGTGGATGGCGGGCTAGCCAGGCCACCTCGCGCTGGCACAAAGGGCAGTGGCCGTCGTGGTAGAGCGTGACCGGCGGCGTGGCGGCGAGGGCGTCGCGTCGGCTCATGGGGTCTCCTCCGAGGGCACGCTGACGTAGCCGGCCAGATGGCGGCGGCGCTCCGGCTCGTCGCCCGCCTGGCGCCAGGCCGAGCTGCGCGGCAGCGCCGCCAGGAAGGCCTCCGCCTGCTCGCGCATGGCCGAGCGCTTCGCGTCGCCCATCCTGGCCAGCGAGCCGTAGATCAGCTTCATGCGCGGGTTAGCCGAGAGGGTCTCGGCGTGGCGCTCCAGGAAGCGCCAGTAGAGGCTGTTGAGGGGGCAGGCGTCGGGGCCGGTGACCCGCCTGGGGTCGTAGCGGCAGTGGCGGCAGTGGTCCGACATGCGGTCGATGTACTTGCCCGAGGCGCAGTAGGGCTTGGAGCCCATCAGGCCGCCGTCGGCGTGCAGCACCATCCCCAGGGTGTTGGGCAGCTCCACCCATTCGCAGGCGTCGGCGTAGACCGCCAGGTACCAGTCGCACAGCGCCTCGGGAGAGACGTCGCAGAGCAGCGCCACGTTGCCGGTGACCATCAGCCGCTGGATATGGTGGGCGTAGGCGTTGTCGCGGGTCATCTCGATGGCGCGCGACAGGCAGCGCAGCTCGGTGTCGCCGCTCCAGTAGCAGGCCGGCAGGTCGCCCTCGGCGTTCAGGGCGTTGCCCCGCTTGTAGTCGGGCATGCGCGTCCAGTAGAGGCCGCGCACATACTCCCGCCAGCCCAGGATCTGGCGGATAAAGCCCTCCACCGAGTTGAGCGGGGCGCGCCCCTCGCGATACTCCCGCTCCGCCGCCTCGCATACCTCGCGGGACGAGAGCAGACCCAGGTTGAGCGCCGCCGAGAGGCGCGAGTGGAAGAGGAAGGGGGCGTCGTCGCGGATGGCGTCCTGGTAGCGGCCGAAGTCGGGCAGCAGCCGGGCGAGGAAGTGGCGCAGGTCCACCAGCGCCTGGCGTCGGGTCACCGGCCAGTGGAAGCCCTCGAGGCGTCCGAAGTGCTCGCCGAAGTGCTCCGCCACCAGCGCGAGGACCTCCTCGGTGACGGCATCCCGACGGTGGCGGGGCGGCTCAGGGATCTCGAGTGCCTCCGGCAGCGGTTCACGGTTGTCGTGGTCGTAGTTCCACCGCCCGCCGGCGGGCTGGCCATCCTCCATCAGCAGGCCGGTCCGGCGTCGCTGCTGCCGGTAGAAGTGCTCCATCCGCGGGGCCTTGCGCCCCTGCATCCAGGCGCCGAAGTCCGCCGGGGTGGTGAAGAAGCGGTCATCCTCGAGCAGGCGCCAGGGCAGGGCGGCATGCTCGCGCTCCCGCATCGCCTGCCACAGCCGCCACTCGCCGGGGCGCACCGCGCGGATCTCGTCGCAGCCGTAGAGGGCCGCCAGGCGCTCCGCCTCCGGGACCAGCGCCTGGGCGTTGTCGGGGTCATCCAGGGCGCTGTAGTGGACGCACAGGCCCCGTTCGCGCAGCGCCTGGGCGAAGTGGCGCATGGCGGAGAGCATCAGCGCGATCTTCTGGGGGTGGTGGGGCACGTAGCGCCCCTCGGCGGCCACCTCGCAGAGTGCCACCACGGCGTCCTCGGGCAGGTCGCGCAGGCTGGCAAGCGCCGGGGTGAGCTGGTCGCCGAGCACCAGGACCAGGGGGCGTGGCATGGGCTGACCTCAAGCTGTACAAATTTGTCTGATAGTACAACTTCATCCCGCCGGGGGCGAGGAGGCTGGTACACTAGCATCTCCCCAAGCAGTGCCCGAGCAGCGACCCAAGGAGCCCCGCCCATGACCACCCCGACCCAGGATTCGGCTCGCCCCGAGATGGACCGCCCCGGCGAGGGCCGCCTGGTCCATGCCCCATCCGATCATCCCGCCATCCCCCGTGCCCGGGTCGGGGTGGTGCTGGTCAACCTGGGCACCCCGGACGCCACCGACTACTGGTCCATGCGTCGCTACCTCAGCGAGTTCCTCTCCGACAAGCGGGTGGTGGACTACCCCAGCTGGAAGTGGCAACCGCTGCTGCAGCTGATCATCCTCGCGCGGCGGCCCTTCAAGTCCGGCGAGGCCTATCGTGGCATCTGGAACACCGAGAAGGACGAGAGCCCGCTGCTTACCATCACCCGGGAGCAGACCCGCAAGGTGGCCGAGGGGCTCGAGGCGCGCCATGGCGAGCGGGTGATGGTCGACTTCGCCATGCGCTACGGCAACCCCTCCACCGATAGCGTGCTCAGGCGCCTGCAGGCGGCGGGCTGCGAGAAGATCCTGTTCTTCCCGCTCTATCCCCAGTACGCCTCGCCCACCACCGCCACCGCCAACGACCATGCCTTCCGTACCCTGATGAAGCTCAAGTGGCAGCCGGCGATCCGTACCGTACCCGCCTACTTCGAGCACCCCCGCTATGTCGAGGCCCTGGCCCGCTCGGTACGTGAGGCGTATGACGCCGCCGAGACGCCGCCGGAAGTGCTGGTGGCCTCCTACCACGGCGTGCCCAAGCGCTTCCTGATGGAGGGCGACCCCTACCACTGCCAGTGCCAGAAGACCACGCGACTGCTGCGCGAGGCGCTGGGCTGGGAGGGCGACGCCATCCAGACCGCCTTCCAGTCGCAGTTCGGGCCCGAGGAGTGGGTGGGGCCCCAGACGGTGGAGCATGTGGCCGAGCTGGCCCGCCAGGGCAAGAAGCATATCGCGGTGGTCTCGCCGGCCTTCTCCGCCGACTGCGTCGAGACCCTGGAGGAGATCCAGGAGGAGATCCGCGATGCCTTCCTCGAGGCGGGCGGCGAGACCTTCACCTATGTGCCCTGCCTCAACGACCGCGACGACCATATCGACGCCCTGCTCGCCATCATCGACAACGAGCTGGGTGGCTGGGTATAGGACACGGCCCCTGCCGGCACGCCATAGCGATCGGGCCCGCCATCGGCGGGCCCGAGGCGTGTCAGCCATGGCCGCGGTCGGGGTGGGGTACCGGCTTCTCGCCGACCTCCTCGGGGCGCAGCTCCACCGGACGCCCGGCGGTCTTCTCCACGTGCTTCAGCTTGAGGTGCAGGCCGGTCTTGGCCAGCAGGTGGGCGCTCACCGGGGCGGTGATGAACAGGAACAGGGTGATCAGCATCTCTTGGATGTCCGGCTTGCCCTCGGTGACCCAGAAGTAGAGCATCGAGGCCACCAGCATGCAGCCGATCCCCAGGGTGGTGGCCTTGGTGGGGCCGTGCAGGCGCATGTAGAAGTCGGGCAGGTGGGCCATGCCCAGCGAGCCGATGAACACGAAGGCGCCGCCGGCGATCAGCAGCAGCGAGATCACGCCCTCCAAGATCACGTAGAACGTCATGACGCCTCCTATTCGATGATGTCGCCGCGCAGCAGGTACTTGCATACCGCCACGGTGCTGATGAAGCCGAGCATGGCGATCAGCAGGGCCGACTCGAAGTAGGTCTTGGTGTTGAGCCACAGCCCCAGCAGCCCGATCAGCGCGATGGAGTTGATGTACATGGTGTCCAGCGCCAGCAGGCGGTCGGGCATGTCGGGGCCGACGGCCAGGCGGTAGACGTTGAGCGCCAGGGCCGCGATGACCAGCGCCAGGGTGGTGAACAGGGCGACGTCTAGCATTCGTAGATCTCCTTCAGGGGGCGCTCGTAGCGCTCGCGGATGGTCGCGATCAGCGCCTCGTCGTCCTCCACGTCCAGGGCGTGGATCAGCAGCGACTTGCCGTCCAGCCGCAGGTTGGCCGACACCGTGCCCGGCGTCAGGCTGATGGTGTTGGCCAGCAGGGTGATGGTGAAGCGATTCTCCAGCATCAGCGGGTACTCCACGAAGTGGGGCCGCAGGCGCCGCCAGGGATTGATGATCAGCCAGGCCACCTGGACGTTGGCGACGATGATGTCGCCCAGCACCCGCAGCACGAAACGCAGCAGCAGCCGTGGCTTCTTCACGTGGGGCTGGGCGTCCCAGAAGCGGTGGGTCACCAGCGGTATCGCCACCGCCAGGGCGCCGCCCAGCAGGATATGGCCGAAGGCCACGCTGCGCACCATCAGCAGCCAGACGACCAGCAGCAGGATCGACAGCAGCGGGGTGGGCAGCCAGGGACGAGGCGTGATCATGGGGCGTCTCCCTCGGGGGTCAGCAGGGCGCGGGTCACCGCCTCGGGGCGTGCCAGCTGCTCGGCGGTGGCGTCGGTGTAGTCGGTGAGGGGCCCGGCGAGGAGGACCAGCAGCGGCGAGGCGCCGATCAGCCAGGCCACGCCGAACCACTGGCGGGGCGGCAGGCGCTGGCCGTCCGCCTCGCCGCTGCTGCGCCAGAACAGCGTCGAGCCGGCCCGGGAGAGGGCGACGATGGCGGCCAGCCCCGAGAGCAGCAGGACCGGCCACAGCCAGGCGCGCTGGCCGCCCTCGGCGGCGACCAGCAGCAGCGCCTTGCCGATCGCCCCGGAGAGTGGCGGCATGCCGGCCACCGCCACCGCGCCGGCGAAGAACAGCAGCGCCAGCCAGCGCCCCTGGCGCAGCGGCCGGCCCTTGACGATGCGGGTGCCCGCCTTGCCGCGCTGGGCGCCGATCATCTCGGCCAGCAGGAAGAGGCCGCCGGTGACCAGGGTGGTGTGGATCAGGTAGTAGAGCAGGGCCGAGACCGCCGCCGGGGAACCGATGCCGATGCCCGCCAGCAGGGTGCCCACCGAGACCAGCACCAGGTAGGCCACCAGCAGGCGCAGGTCGCGCGCCGCCAGGGTGCCGGCGCCGGCGGCCACCAGAGTGGCCAGCGCGAACCACCACACCCAGCCCTGCTCCAGGTCGGCCAGGGCGCCGGCGTCCTCGCCGAACACCAGCGAGTAGACCCGCAGGATGGCGTAGATGCCGACCTTGGTCATGATGGCGAACAGCGCCGCCACCGGTGCCGGCGCCGCCGCATAGGCCCTGGGCAGCCAGAAGTAGAGCGGCAGGATCGCCGCCTTGAGGCCGAACACCACCAGCAGCATCAGCGCGCCGGCCACCACCAGCCCCTCGCGCTCGGCGGGAAGCCCGGCGAGGCGCGTGGCCATGTCGGCCATGTTGAGGGTGCCGGTGGCGCCATAGAGGATGCCCACGCTGATCAAGAACAGCGACGAGCCCGCCAGGTTGAGCACCACGTAGTGGACCCCGGCCATGATGCGATCGCGGCCGCCGCCGTGCAGCAGCAGGGCGTAGGAGGCGAGCAGCAGCACCTCGAAGAACACGAAGAGGTTGAACAGGTCGCCGGTCAGGAAGGCGCCGTTGAGGCCCATCAGCTGCCACTGGAAGAGGCCGTGGAAGTTGCTGCCACGCTCGTCGTCGCCGGCGCAGGCGAACACCACCGCGCCCAGGGCGAGCACGGCGGTGAGCAGCACCATCAGCGCCGAGAGGCGGTCGAGCACCAGCACGATGCCGAAGGGGGGCTGCCAGTCGCCAAGGGCGTAGTAGGTCACCTCGCCGCCGGCAGCCCGGGCCACCAGGGCGACGCCCACCAGCAGCAGGGCCAGGGTGGCGCCGACGCCCACCAGGCGCTTGACGCGCACGCTGCCCTGGCGCTGGAACAGCAGCAGCAGGCCGGCGACCAGCGGCAGCACCACCGGCAGCACGATCAGGTGAGACATCATCGGCGACCCTCCCCGGCCTCATGCTTGCGGCCGTCGACGTGGTCGTTGCCCGCCTCGCTGCGCGCCCGCATGGCGAGGATCACCACGAAGGCGGTCATCGCGAAGCCGATGACGATGGCGGTCAGCACCAGGGCCTGGGGCAGGGGGTCGGCGTAGTCGCCGGCACCATTCACCAGGGCGGCGCCGTCGGTGGTCAGCCCGCCCATGGAGAACAGGAAGAGGTTCACGGCATAGGAGAGCAGGGTCAGGCCCACCACCACCGGGAAGGTACGGGCGCGCAGGGTCAGGTAGAGCCCGCAGGCGGTTAGCACGCCGGTGGTGATGGCGTAGAGGCTTTCCATCAGGAGGACTCCTTGGGAGTGTCGGAGGGCGGCGCGGCGGCGGACTCCTTGGCCGGACGGTGGGGGGTGGTGACCTTGCCCAGGTTGGCCAGGATCATCAGGGTGGCCCCCACCACGGCGAGGTAGACGCCGAGGTCGAAGAGCATGGCGGTGGCCAGCTCGAACTTGCCCACCAGCGGCAGTGAGAAGTAGCCGAACGACGAGGTCAGGAAGGGGTAGCCGAACAGCCAGCTGCCCAGCCCCGTGAGGGTGGCGATGCCGACGCCGGCCACCGCCACCGGCTGGTAGGGGAAGTCCAGGCGCCGCTGGGCCCACTCCACGCCGCGCGCCATGTAGAGCAGGATCAGCGCCACCGCGGTGACCAGGCCGGCGATGAAGCCGCCGCCCGGCTGGTTGTGGCCGCGCAGGAAGATGAAGGCCGAGACCAGAAGCGCCAGCGGCAGCAGGGCCATGGAGATGGAGGTGAGGATCGCCGGGTAGCGGTCCGGCGACCACACCCGTCCCTCGCCGTCGCTGTGGGGCATGAACACCCGCAGGCGGTTGAGCAGCTTGAAGATCGCCAGGCCGGCCAGCGCCAGCACGGTGATCTCGCCCAGGGTATCGAAGCCGCGGAAGTCGACCAAGATGACGTTGACCACGTTGTGGCCGCCGCCGCCGGGCACGCTGTTCTCCAGGAAGAAGCCCGAGATGGAGGCGTTGTCGCGGGTCAGCACCGCGTAGTTGAGGCTCGCCACCACCAGCCCCAGGGTCCCGGCCAGCACCACATCGCGCAGGTTGCGGCGGTTGGAGGACTCGGTGGGGGTCTTCTGGGGCAGGAAGAACAGCGCCAGCATCAGCAGGATCATGGTCACCACCTCCACCGAGAGCTGGGTCAGCGCCAGGTCGGGGGCGGAGAAGCGGGCGAAGGTGAGCGACACCACCAGGCCCACCACCGAGAGCATGATCAGCGAGATCAGGCGGTAGCGGTGGGTCACCGCGGTGGCGATGCCGCCGAACACCAGCAGGGCGGCGCCCAGCAGCACCACGCCGTCGATGGGCTGGTTGCCCAGTGCGCCGGTCAGTCCGCTCATGCGCGACAGTCCCAGGCCGCCCATCACCAGGGAGGCGACCAGCAGCCAGGTCATGTAGCGCTGCAGCGAGCCGCCCTCGAAGCGAGCGAGGCCCGTCCCGGCACGAGACGCCAGGCGCTGCACCGCGCCCTCGAACACCAGCCGGGCGTCGACGGGACGGAAGCCGCGATGGAAGTGGCGCAGGTCGGCATGGCGCCAGTAGGCCGCCGCCCCGGCGACCAGCGCCACCACGCTCATCCCCAGCGGCAGGTTGACGCCGTGCCAGATCGCCAGGTGGAACGCGAAGTCCTCGCCCAGCACCGCCGCCACGGCCAGGCCCAGCAGCCCCTCGGCCAGCACCGGCGCCAGACCCACCAGCACGCACAGCACCACCAGCAGCTCCACCGGGGCTCGCATCAGCCACGGCGGCTCGTGGGGTGCCTTCGGCGGCGACTGCCTGGCGGGCTTGAAGAACACCGCATGCACCAGGCGCAGGGAGTAGGCCACCGAGAGGATGCCACCGATCGTCGCCAGCACCGGCAGTACCCAGCTGAGCCCCGCCAGTACCGGCGTCTCCAGGGTCTCGGTGAAGAACATCTCCTTGGAGATGAAGCCGTTGAGCAGCGGCACCCCGGCCATGGCCGCCCCGGCCAGGCTGGTCAGCAGGGCGGTGACCGGCATGGCCGTCTTCAGGCCGCCCAGGCGGCCAAGCTCGCGGGTGCCGGCCTCGTGGTCGATGATGCCGGCGCTCATGAACAGCGCCGCCTTGAAGGTGGCGTGGTTGAGGATATGGAAGAGCGCGGCGAGCACCGCCATGGGGCTGCCGATGCCCAGCAGCACCGTGATCAGCCCCAGGTGGCTCACCGTGGAGAAGGCCAGGATGCCCTTGAGGTCGGTCTTGAGCAGGGCGAACCAGGCGCCGTAGAGCAGGGTCGCCATGCCCACCAGAGAGACCACCACCGACCACAGCTCGCTGCCGGCGATGGCGGGGTGGAGGCGCGCCATCAGGAAGATGCCCGCCTTGACCATGGTCGCCGAGTGCAGGTAGGCGGAGACCGGGGTCGGTGCGGCCATGGCGTGGGGCAGCCAGAACTGGAAGGGGAACTGGGCCGACTTGGTGAAGGCCCCCAGCAGCACCAGCGCCAGCATGATCGGGTAGCGCGGATCGGCCAGTATCGCCTCGCCACCGGCCAGGACGTCGTCCATGGCGTAGCTGCCCACCATGTCGCCCAGCAGCAGCAGGCCGGCGAGCAGCGCCAGGCCGCCGGCGCCGGTCACGGTCAGCGCCATGCGCGCCCCCTTGCGGGCGTCGCTGCGATGGGACCAGAAGCCGATCAGCAGGAAGGAGGAGAGGCTGGTCAGCTCCCAATAGAGCCACAGCAGGATCAGGTTGTCGGCCATCACGATGCCGACCATGGAGGCCATGAACAGGATCAGGTAGGCGTAGAAGCGCCCGAAGGGCTCCTCCGGCGCCAGGTAGAAGTGGGCATAGAGCAGGATCAGCAGGCCGATGCCCAGGATCAGCAGGTTGAAGAGCAGCGAGAGGCCATCCAGGCGGAAGGCCAGCTCGAGCCCCAGGGTGGGTATCCAGGGGACGGAGGCGCGCAGCGCCTCGCCGGCGGAGAGGGCCGGCAGCTGGGCCAGCATCAGCACCAGCGCCAGCGCCGGCAGCGCGGCGCTGGCCAGGGAGCAGTAGCGCCGGCCGCGACGGGCCGTGGCGATCGGCACCAGCATGCCCGCCAGCGGCAGCAGGGCTATCCACATCAGTGTCATCGGTCGCTCATCCTGCGAGGGTGATAGAGGGGGAGGGGCGCAGGATGCCCGCTGGGCCGGGGGATGCAAGCGACATCGGGTCGCATCCCGTCCCTGGGGCGCTGGCCCGTCCACGGCGATGCCGTTCATCCTAACGCAAAGCGTTCTTTCTCGCCCTATCCTTGAGTTTCAACACCTTGTGTGGCTAATGTGATCCGGTCGACCGACGGGAGGGCGCACGATGCAACTCGCCGTGCTGGGAGGTTTCGTGGTGGCGGCGCTGGTGCCGCTGCTGCACCAGTGGTTCGGGACGCGCACCGCACGGGTGCTGGCACTGCTGCCGGCGGCCATCGCCGCCTGGTTGCTGGCCCAGTGGCCGGTCATCGCCGCGGGCGAGACCCTGTGGCTCGAGTGGGCCTGGGTGCCGGGCCTCGATATCACCCTGACCTTCCTGATCGACGGTCTGGCGTGGCTCTTCGCCATGCTGATCTCGGTGATCGGCACCCTGGTGCTGCTCTACGCCGGCGACTACCTGCACGGCCACCGCGACCTGCCGCGCTTCCTGGTGGTGATCACCGCCTTCATGATGTCGATGCTGGGCCTGGTGCTGGCCGACAACCTGGTCGCCCTGTTCGTGTTCTGGGAGCTGACCAGCATCACCTCCTACCTGCTGATCGGCTTCAACCACACCGACCTTGCCGCCCGCAAGTCGGCCCAGCAGGGGCTCTTTGTCACCGTGGGCGGTGGCCTGGCGCTGCTCGCCGGCTTCGCCATGCTGGCCCTGGCCGGCGACAGCTGGTCGCTGGCCGAGCTCACCACGCAGGGCGAGGCGCTCAAGGCCCACGCCCTCTACACGCCGCTGCTGATCTGCGTGCTGCTGGGCGCCTTCACCAAGTCGGCCCAGTTCCCCTTCCACTTCTGGCTGCCCAACGCCATGGCCGCGCCGACCCCGGTCTCGGCCTACCTGCACTCGGCGACCATGGTCAAGGCCGGGGTCTACCTGCTGGCGCGGCTGCATCCCGCGCTGGGCGGCACCGAGCCCTGGGTGATCACCCTCTCCCTGGTGGGGGCGCTGACCATGGCCACCGGTGCCTTCCTGGCGATCCAGCACACCAACGTCAAGAAGCTGCTGGCCTACTCCACGGTGATGGCGCTGGGCACCCTGACGATGCTGCTGGGCATCGGCAGCGAGTACGCGCTGACCGCCTTCGTGGTCTTCCTGCTCGCCCACTCCCTCTACAAGGGCGCGCTGTTCATGGTCGCGGGCATCCTCGACCACGAGGCCGGGACCAAGGACGTCACCGCCATGGGCGGGCTGCGCCACCTGATGCCGCGTACCGCCCTGGTCGCCGCGGTGGCGGCGCTGTCGCTGGCCGGGCTGCCGCCGCTGCTGGGCTTCCTCGGCAAGGAGCTGATGCTGGAGGCGGTGCTGGGGGCGTCCCACTACCGCGGGGTGATCCTGCTGCTGGCCTTCGTCGCCGCCTTCCTGACCCTGGCGGTGGCGGCCATCGTCGCCCTGCGCCCCTTCTTCGGGCCGGTGCGCGAGACGCCCCGGGTGCCCCATGAGGCCCCGGCCGGCATGCTCGTCGGTCCCGCCCTGCTGGCCACGCTGTCGCTGCTCTTCGGCCTGGTGCCGGGGCTGCTCGACCCGCTGGTCGACGCCACCCTGGCGGGGCTCGGGGTGCCCGAAGCCGAGACGCACCTGGCGCTGTGGCACGGCATCAACCTGCCGCTGCTGCTCTCCTTGGCGAGCCTGGCGCTGGGGGGCCTGGTGGCCCGCCGCTGGGATCGCCTGCGCGGCCAGCTGGCGCGCCTCGAGCCGCTGATGGCGCGCGGCCCGGAGGCGGGCTACGAGGCCTTGATGGCCGGCATGGTGCGCCTCGCCGAGTGGCAGACCCGCTTCCTGCAGAACGGCTACATCCGTAACTATCTGGTGATGACCCTGCTGGTGCTGGTGGGGCTGGTGGGCCACGCCCTGCTGGTGCGCCACACGCCGAGCCTCTCCTTCGCGCTGGACGTCTACCTCCACGAGGCGATGGTGGCGGGGCTGATGGTGGCCGGGGCGGTCGCCGCCTGCGTGATGCGCTCGCGGCTGGCGGCGGTGGCCGCGGTGGGGGTGATGGGCTTCTCCATCGCCCTGACCTTCGTGCTGTTCAGCGCACCGGACCTGGCCATCACCCAGCTGCTGGTGGAGACCCTCACGGTGATCCTGCTGGTGCTGGTGCTGTTCCGGCTGCCGCGCTTCGCGACCCTCTCCACCCCGGCGGAGCGGCTGCGCGACCTGGCGGTGGCGGGGCTCTCCGGCGGGCTGGTGACGCTGCTGATGCTCGCCGTGCTCTCCGGCGAGCGGTTGCCGCGCATCTCCGACTACATGGTCGCCAACAGCCAGCCGCTGGGCCACGGCCACAACATCGTCAACGTC
Source organism: Halomonas shengliensis (assembly GCF_900104135.1). Taxonomy (GTDB): domain Bacteria; phylum Pseudomonadota; class Gammaproteobacteria; order Pseudomonadales; family Halomonadaceae; genus Halomonas; species Halomonas shengliensis. The sequence continues at coordinate 53,222 of NZ_FNIV01000004.1, forward strand.
ATCCTGGTGGACTTCCGCGCCCTGGACACCCTGGGCGAGATGTTCGTGCTGGCGCTGGCGGCCATCGGCGTCTATGCGATGCTGCGTTTCCACGCCGAGGCGTACGAGGCCAGGGATGCCGCCAACACCCGGAGGAGCGACGATGGTTAGATCGGGCACCTTGATCCTCAATGTGGCGGCGCGGCTGCTGCTGCCGCTGCAGCTGCTGTTCTCGCTGTTTCTGCTGCTGCGCGGCCACGACGAGCCGGGTGGCGGCTTCATCGCCGGGCTGGTCGCCGCGGGGGGCTTCGCCCTCTACCTGTTCGCCTACGGGCGGCGCGCCCTGGGCGCCATGCTAAAGGTCTCGCCGCGGGACCTGGTGGGGGTCGGCCTGCTGCTGGGGGTGGCCTCCACGCTGCCGGCCTGGTGGCATGGCCAGCCCTTCTTCACCGCCCAGTGGTGGACCATCCCGGTGATCGACTTCAAGGCCTCGACGCCGCTGATCTTCGATATCGGGGTCTACCTGGTGGTGCTGGGCTCGGTGCTCACCGCCATCACCGCCCTGGTCAAGACCGACCATGAAGAGGACGCCAGACGCTGAGGAGGTGTCATGGAACCCTTGCTGGCCGTGGCGATCGGCACGCTGTTTGCCGCCGCCATCTACATGATGCTGCGCCGCTCCATCGTCAAGCTGGTGATCGGCCTGATGCTGCTCTCCAATGCCGCCAACCTGCTGATCTTCGCCACCGCCGGCCTGACCCGAGGCGCGCCGCCGCTGGTCCCGGAGGGGCTCACCGCCCCCGAGGGAGTGGTGGCCGACCCGCTGCCCCAGGCGCTGGTGCTCACCGCCATCGTCATCGCCTTCGGGGTGCTGTCGTTCGCCGTGGTGCTGGTGCGGCGTGCCTGGGAGATCGTGCGCGCCGATGACCTGGACCGGATGAAGGAAACCGACACGTGAACCCCGAGATCGCCCTGCCCATCCTGATCCCGCTGATGTCGGGGGCCGTGTCGCTGGTGTTCTGGCGCTCGCGGCTGATGCAGCGGCTGGTCGCCGTGGGCGGCACCGCGGCCCTGCTGCTGACCAGTGTCTGGCTGCTCGCCTCGGTGAACCGCGAGGGCATCCTGGTGATGCACATGGGGGGCTGGACGGCGCCCTTCGGCATCAGCCTGGTGGCCGACCTGCTGGGCGCCATCATGGTGGTGCTCACTGGCATCATCGGCTTCGCGGTGGCCCTCTACTCGCTGGCCACCGCCGGGCGCGGCCACGAGGCCTACGGCTACTTCCCGCTGATGCACCTGCTGCTGGCCGGGGTGGCCGGCGCCTTCCTCACCGGCGACATCTTCAACCTCTACGTGTGGTTCGAGGTGATGCTGGTGGCCTCCTTCGCGCTGCTGATCCTCGGCAGCGAGAAGCCGCAGATGGAGGGGGCGATCAAGTACGTGACTCTGAACCTGCTCTCTTCGGTGATCTTCCTGATCGCCGTGGGGCTGCTCTACGGCATGGTGGGCACCCTCAACATGGCCGATATCGCCCGGCGCCTGGCCGAGGTGGAGGAGCAGGGCATGGTCGACGCCCTGGCGATGATGTTCATGGTTGCCTTCGGCATCAAGGCGGCGGCCTTCCCGCTGTTCTTCTGGCTGCCGGCCTCCTACCACACCCCGCCGGTGGCGGTGTCGGCACTGTTCGCGGGGCTGCTGACCAAGGTCGGGGTCTATGCGCTGTTCCGGGTGTTCACGCTGATCTTCCACCACAGCCCCGGCTATACCCACGAGATCCTGCTGTGGGGGGCGGGACTGACCATGCTCACCGGGGTGCTGGGCGCGGCGGCCCAGTTCGAGTTCCGCCGTATCCTGTCGTTCCATATCGTCAGCCAGATCGGCTACATGATCCTGGGGCTGGCGCTGTTCACGCCGCTGGCGATCATCGGCGGGGTCTTCTACATCATGCACCACATCATCGTGAAGACGAACCTCTTCCTGGTCAGCGGGATCGTCCATCGGCTGCGTGGCAGCTACCAGCTCAAGCGTCTGGGCGGCTTCTATCGCAGCCATCCGTGGCTCGCCGTGCTGTTCCTGATTCCGGCGCTGTCGCTGGCCGGCATCCCGCCTCTCTCGGGGTTCCTGGCCAAGTTCATCGTGATCCGCGCCGGCATCGAGGCCGAGGCCTACGGGGTCACCGCCATCGCCCTGCTGGTGGGACTGCTGACCCTCTACTCGATGATCAAGATCTGGGCCGAGGTGTTCTGGAAGTCGGTGCCGCCGGAGGGGGATGTCGACCCCTACCCCGAGGTGCGCCAGCGCGAGCTGTGGCTGATGGTGGCGCCGGTGGCGGGGCTGGCGCTGTGTACCCTGTTCATCGGCCTCTACCCGGCGCCGATCCACGCCCTGGCCGAGGCCTCGGCGGCCCAGCTGCTGGACCCCGAGGGCTACATCCGGGCGGTGCTGGGCGCCCAGGGGGAGGGAACGCCATGATCGGTGCGGCCTGGAACCTGCTGCTGGGGGGCGCCTGGGTGGTGCTCACCGGCGACTTCAGCGGCCTCAACCTGCTCGCCGGCCTGGTCTTCGGCTACTTGGTGCTGGCGTTGATCCAGCCCCAGGTGCCGGCGCTTTCCGGCTATGCCCAGCGCTTGCCGCGGCTGCTGGCCTTCATCGGCTTCTTCCTCAAGGAGCTGGTGATGGCCAACCTCAAGGTGGCCTTCGATATCGTCACCCCGCCCTGGTACATGAAGCCCGGGGTGATCGCCATGCCGCTCCAGGCCCGCAGCGAGTTCGAGATCGCCCTGGTCGCCAACCTCATCTCGCTGACCCCGGGAACCCTGAGCCTGGATGTCTCCGACGACCGCCGGGTGCTCTATATCCACGCCATGTTCCTGGACGACGAGGAGGCGCTGCGGCGCGACCTGGCGGAGCTGGAGCGCCGCGCCCTGGAGCTGTTCCATTGATTCCCCTGTCGAGCCCGAGAGGAGGGTGTCCATGTCGCCCATCATCCTGCTGAGCCTGGCGCTGATGGCGCTCGCCCTGTGCCTGGCCTTCGTGCGCCTGTTCCGGGGCCCCAGCCTGCCCGACCGGGTGGTGGCCCTGGAGCTCTTCTCGTCGATCCTGGTGGGCATCATCGGAGTGGTGGCCATCGCCACCGACGTCGCCAGCCTGCTCGACGTGGCCATCGTCATGGCGCTGATGGCCTTCATGGCCGCGATCGGCTTCGCGCGCTTCCTGGAGCGGGGAGGGCCGCGCGATGACTGAATTGCTCACCGAGCTGCTGATCCTGGTCGGGGCCGTGTTCATGCTGCTGGCGGCGCTGGGGGTGGTGCGCCTGCCCGACCTGCTCACCCGCATGCACGCCACCACCAAGGCGGCCACCCTGGGCGCCACCCTGATCATGCTGGCGGTGGCCCTCCACTTCGCCCAGGTGGCGGTGGTGGCCCGCGCCCTGGGGGTGATCCTGTTCATCCTGATGACCGCCCCGGTGGCCGCCCATGTGATCGGCCGTGCCGGCTACTTCGTCGGCTCGCGGCTGTGGGAGGGCACGCTCAAGGACGAGCTCAAGCCCAACTACGACCCCCTCACCCACGAGCTCAAGAGCGGCCGCGAGGATCAGGGCAAGCCTCGCCCCGACGAGTCCGACGCCCCCTGATCACGCGCCTTGCCAGCGCCATGAGGCCGCCCGCGGGCGGCCTCCTGCGTTGCGGGCAGGTGGTTGGTTTTATTTGTACAGAAGCTGTACTAATATTTGTATTGTGTTAATGATTGCCGAGGCATCGCCATGCACCGCAAGCCCCACCTGCCGCAGAAGCCCTGCCGGCACTGTGCTCGGCCCTTCGCCTGGCGGCGCAAGTGGGCGCGCTGCTGGGAGGAGGTGCGCTTCTGCAGCGAGCGCTGCCGTCGCGAGGCCCGCCGCGGCGGAGCGGCGTCGTGAGCCGCGTGCTGGTGTGGCTGCGCGCCGACCTGCGCCTGGCCGACAACCCCCTGCTGCGCTTCGAGTCGCCGCCCGAGGCCATGCTCTGCGTCCATGTGCTGGATCGCCGCTGGCTCGAGCCGGAGCCCGCGAGTCGGCCCCGCATCGGTCCGGCGCGTCTGCGCTTCCTGTGGGAGAGCCTGATCGCCCTGCGCGGTGAGCTGCTCAGCCGCGGCAGCGACCTGCTGGTGCGGGTGGGGGACCCGGTGGCGGAGGTCGCCGAACTGGTCGAGCGTCACGCCATCGACGAGGTACGGGTGCGCCGCGACGCCGGCTGGGAGGAGAGCCGCGGCGTGGCCCGCCTGGCCGAACGGCTGGGAAGGGGCGTGAGCCTGTGGCACCCGGACGGCGGCATGCTGCTGGACGAGGCGCACCTGCCCACCCCGATCGAGGGGATGCCGCCGAGCTTCTCCGCCTTCCGGCGCCGCGCCGAGCGCGACTGGGCGGTACCTGCCGCCATGCCCGCCCCGGTGACCCTGCCGCCCTGGCCGGAGGGCGCCTCCCGTGGGCTGCCGCCGCTTGCCCGGGTGTGCGGCGAGGCCGCCGACTGGTCGCCGGATGATCGCGGCGAGTTCCGCTTCGCCGGTGGCGAGGCGGCGGGGCAGGAGCGGCTGGAGCACTTCCTGGCGCGGGGCGGGCCCGGCCACTATAAGCGCACGCGCAACGCCCTGATGGGTTCGGACTTCTCCACCCGTCTTTCGCCCTGGCTGGCCCACGGCTGCCTCTCGGCGCGCCAGGTCCATGATGCCGTCCGCGCCTGGGAGGCCGCGCATGGCGCCAGCGACTCCAGCTACTGGGTGACCTTCGAGCTGCTGTGGCGCGACTACTTCCACTGGGCGGCGCGCCAGGAGGGGGCGGCGCTGTTCGGTCGCCGGCCGCTGCCCGACGGGGACGCGGCCTTCGCGGCCTGGCGAGAGGGGCGTACCGGGATGCCGCTGGTGGATGCCGCCATGGGCGAGCTCGCCGCCACCGGCTGGCTCTCCAACCGTGCGCGGCAGAACGTGGCGAGCTACCTCGTCCATGCGCTGGGCGGCGACTGGCGTCTCGGCGCGGCCTGGTTCGAGCACTGCCTGGTGGATTACGATGCGGCCAGCAACTGGGGCAACTGGCGCTATGTGGCCGGGGTCGGGCGCGACACCCGCGGCCAGCGTTTCGACACCTTGTGGCAGGCCGAGCATTACGACCCCGAGGGTGAGTACCTGGCCCGCTGGCAGCCGGCGCTGGCCGAGCTCCCCTGCGAAGGTCGTCACCGCCCCTGGCGCCAGGCCCCCGAGCGCTTCCCGCCGCCCCTCGGCGGGCTCCCCGCCACCGACGCCTGAGGAGGTCCCATGCCGCTTCCCGGTCTCGCCACCGACGCCCACGGGCGTACCTCGCGCCTGCCGCTGCTGCTGGGGCTGGCCGGGCTGATCCCGTTCGTGGCGTGCGCCGCGGCCGCCTGGCTGGCGCCGGTGGCCTGGCAGGTGGTCGCCATCAATGCCTTCCTCGCCTACGCCGCGGTGATCCTCTCCTTCCTGGGCGGCATCCAGTGGGGGGTGGCGATGTCGCTGGAGGCCGCCGGTGGTCCCGGTTTCCGGGCCCGGCTGGTGCTCAGCATGGCCCCCAGTCTGATCGCCTGGCCGTCATTGTTGCTGCATCCGGCGACCGGGGCCTGGGTGCTGGCACTGGGCTTCGTGGTGGTGCGCCTGCACGAGCTGGGGCGCGACAGCCGCGAGCTGCTGCCGAGCTGGTTCCAGTCGTTGCGCCACCTGCTGACCACGGTGGTGCTGGCCTGCCATGGCGCGGTGATCTGGCGGCTCGCCGGTGCCTGACGGGGCTGGTCGCGGGGCGCCAACTGCGCGATGATCGCGACTCGTTGCCCGTTTCGCCAAGGAGAGCCCCCATGCAACGGATGACCCTGACCTGCTGCCTGGCCCTCGCCCTGCTGGCCGGCTGCCAGAGCGGCCCGGCCCGCGAGGCGCAGGCCGCCGATGACGCCGTCTCGGCACCCGCCGAGGCCGCCACCGAGGCTAACGCCGTCGCCGACGAGAGGCCGGCCGCCGGCGAGAGCTTCGACGCCTGGCTGTCACGCTTTCGCCGCGAGGCCCGCGCCGAGGGCATCTCGGCGGCGACCCTGGAGCGGGCCCTGGCCTCGCTGCGCTATCGCCCCCGGGTGATCGAGCTCGACCGCTCCCAGCCCGAGTTCGTGCGTCCCATCTGGCAGTACCTCGACAGTGCCGTCTCCGCCCGGCGGGTCACCTCCGGTCGCCAGCGCCTGGCCGAACACCGTGACACGGCGCGGCGCATGGAGGCGCGCTACGGGGTGCCGGCGGAGGTGATCGTCGCCATCTGGGGCATCGAGAGCAACTATGGCGGCAACTTCGGCGACTTCTCCACCCTCGAGGCGCTGGCCACCCTGGCCTACGACGGCCGTCGCCGCGACTTCGCCCGCGGCGAGCTGCTCGCCGCCCTGCGCATCATCGAGGCCGGCGACATCGCCCCCGAGCGCATGCTGGGCTCCTGGGCCGGCGCCATGGGCCATACCCAGTTCATCCCCTCGAGCTTCGCGGCCTACGCCGTGGATGGCGACGGCGATGGCCGACGCGACATCTGGGGCAGCATCCCCGACGTCATGGCCTCCACCGCCAACTACCTGGCGCGGGCCGGCTGGCAGGAGGGGCAACCCTGGGGCGTCGAGGTGACGCTGCCCGAGGGGTTCGACTACGCCCAGACCGAGCTCTCCCACCGCCGCCCCGCCCGGGAGTGGGCCGCGCTGGGGGTGCGCCCCGTGGGCGGCGGCACCCTGCCGGCCTTCGATGCCGCCGCGGTAATCACCCCGGCCGGGGCGGCCGGCCCCGCCTTCCTGGTGGGTCCCAACTTCCGCGCCATCCTGCGCTACAACAACGCCACCAGCTACGCCCTGGCGGTGGGCAGCCTGGCCGACGAGATCGCCGGCCGCGAGGGCATCGTCGGGGGCTGGCCCCGCGACGAGCAGCCCCTGGCGCGCACCCAGGTGCGCGAGATGCAGCGCGAGCTCAACGCCCGCGGCTTCGAGGTGGGCACCCCGGACGGCATCCTGGGGCCCAATACCCGGCGTGGCCTGCGCGAGTACCAGGCAGCGATCGGCGAGGTGCCGGACGGCTTCGCCACCCGTCGGCTGCTGGAGCGCCTGACCCGATGACTTCATCAAGGAGACGAGGATGACGATGCGATGCAAGGCCTGGGCCCTGGCGGCCGCCCTGCTGGCCGGCGCCGCGCCGGCCCTGGCCGAGGAGAAGGTATTCGGTTGGGTGGAGAAGGCCCTCGTCGAGCCCTGGGGCGTGGAGGTGAAGGCCAAGCTGGACAGCGGCGCGCTGACCTCGTCGCTGGACGCCCGTGACATCGAGCGCTTCGAGCGCGACGGCGACCGCTGGGTGCGCTTCCGCCTCAAGCTGGAGGACGAGGAGAGCGGCGAGGTGTTCAGCGAGCGCCTGGAGCTGCCGCTCTACCGCAGCCTCAGGCTGCGCGGTGCCGGCGGCACCGACCGTCGCCCGGTGGTGCTGATGAAGGTGTGCCTCGGCGATACCATCTATGAGGAGCAGTTCAGCCTGCGCGACCGCGGCGACATGAACTACCCGCTGTTGCTCGGCCGGCGCACCATCGGTCACCTGGGCCTGCTCGACGTGCGTGAGACCTTCCTCAGCGAGCCGCGCTGCGACGACGACTCGCCGCTGGTGGAGCACGACCCGGAAGAGGAGGAGGTCGTCGAGGAGCCCTGACCCACGGCCTGACTCCCGGTGAGTACCGGCGCAGAGCCGGCCTAGAAGAGCCGCGCCAGCAGAGCGGTGACCGCCGTCTCCACCCGCAGGATGCGTGGCCCCAGGTGGATGCCCTCGCACCCCGCCGCGAGCAGCCGCTCCACCTCCCAGGGGATGAAGCCCCCCTCGGGGCCCACCAGCAGCAGCGTCGGCTCGTCGAGCCCCCGCGGGCAGGTCGCGGGCATGCCTGGGTGGGCCAGCAGGCCCCGCCGACCCTCGAGCAGCCCGGGCAGGGTGTCCTCCACGAAGGGGCGAAAGCCCCGCGCCAGGGTGACCTCCGGCAGCTGGGTGTCGCGGGCCTGCTCCAGGCCCAGCACCAGGTGCTGGCGGATCTTCTCCGCCTCGAGCTCCGGCGACATCCAGTAGCTCTTCTCCACCCGTCGGGTGTGCAGCAGGGTGATGCGCTTCACCCCCAGGGCGGTGACGTGCTCCAGGGTGCGCGCCAGCATGCGCGGGCGTGGCAGCGCCAGCACCAGGTGCACCGGCAGCGCCGGCGGCGGCGCCTGGTCGAGCCCCTCCAGGGCGAAGGTGGCCGCCTGCGCGTCGAGGGAGAGCAGCTCCCCCCGGCCGATGGCGCCGTCCACCACGCCGACGGTCAGGCGGTCCCCCGGGGCGGCGCGGTGCACCTCGCGCAGGTGGCGCAGGCGACGCGGGTCGGTCACCCGGGCAAGGCCCTGATGCGCGATATCGTCGGGGGCTAGCAGGATCAGGTTCATCGGAGACTCGCCGCGTTGGTAATCGAAAGGGGGCTATGCCTTGCATGGCCGGTGTCGCGGTGCACAATGGTCCCACAGGGGCAGTCGTCCCCCATGCCGAATGAGGAGCAGCGCCGTGCGCGTGATTCGCAAGTATGCCAACCGCAGGCTCTATGATACCCAACAGAGCCGCTATGTGACCCTCGAGGACCTGCGCCAGCTGGTGCTCGACAGCGAGCCCTTCCGCGTCGAGGATGCCAAGAGCGGCGAGGACCTGACCCGCACCATCCTGCTCTCCATCATCATCGAGCAGGAGCAGGCCGACGGCGACGCCGAGGTCTTCTCCAACGACCTGCTGGCCCAGTTCATCCGCGTCTATGACATGGCCCAGCCGCTGCCCCTGGCACGCTACCTGGAGCAGGGCACCCGACTGATGATGGAGCAGCAGCAGCGCATGCAGGACCAGTGGCAGCAGGCCATGCGCCACTCGCCCATGGAGTTGATGCGCGAGCTCGCCGAGGAGAACATGAAGTTCTGGCAGCAGACCATCGGCCAGGCCACCGGCGCCGGCAGCCAGGAGGGCAGCAAGGACAAGGAGGGCGACGGCAAGGGCTGAGCCGGCCGTCACGCATCCGCCCCGGCTTTCTGACATAATGCCGCCTCGATTCGAAACGCCGCCCCGGCGGCCAGCAGCATGAAGGTGGATAGGATGAAGGTGCTGATCATCGGCGGCGGTGGCCGCGAACACGCCCTGGCCTGGAAGGTCGCCCAGTCACCCGCGGTGACGCTCACCTATGTGGCGCCGGGCAATGCCGGCACCGCGCGGGAGCCGGGCCTGACCAACGTCGACATCGCCGCCGACGACCTCGAGGGGCTGGTGGCCTTCGCCCGCGAGGCGGCCGTCGACCTCACCATCGTCGGTCCCGAGGCGCCGCTGGTGCTCGGCGTGGTGGACCGTTTCCGCGAGGCCGGCCTGACGATCTTCGGGCCCACCGCCGGCGCCGCCCAGCTCGAGGGCTCCAAGGCCTTCACCAAGGACTTCCTGGCCCGTCACGCCATCCCTACCGCCGAGTACCGCACCTTCACCGCCGTGGCCCCGGCCCTCGATTACCTGCGCGAGCAGGGTGCCCCCATCGTGATCAAGGCCGACGGCCTGGCCGCCGGCAAGGGCGTGATCGTCGCCATGACCCTCGCCGAGGCCGAGGCCGCGGTGCGCGACATGCTCGAGGCCAACGCCTTCGGCGATGCCGGAGCGCGGGTGGTGATCGAGGAGTTCCTCGATGGCGAGGAGGCGAGCTTCATCGTCATGGTGGATGGCGAGACGGTGCTGCCCATGGCCACCAGCCAGGACCACAAGCGGGTCGGGGAGGGCGACAGCGGTCCCAACACCGGCGGCATGGGGGCCTACTCGCCGGCGCCGGTGGTCACCGACGAGGTGCACGAGCGCATCATGGCGCGGGTGATCCGGCCCACGGTGGAAGGCATGGCCGCCGAGGGCTACCCCTACACCGGCTTCCTCTACGCCGGGCTGATGATCGACGCCGCGGGCAACCCCAAGGTGATCGAGTACAACTGCCGCTTCGGCGACCCCGAGACCCAGCCGATCATGCTGCGGCTGAATTCCGACCTCGCCGAGCTCTGCCTGGCCGGGGCGCGGGGTGAGCTCGCCGGCCACACCTGCGAGTGGGACACCCGCGCCGCGGTGGGCGTGGTGCTGGCGGCCGGCGGCTACCCGGGCAGCTACCGCAAGGGCGATGCCATCGAGGGCATCGAGGCCGCCGAGGCCACCGGCTGCAAGGTGTTCCACGCCGGCACCGCCGAGCAGGGGGGGGAGCAAGAGCCCCAGCTGGTGACCGCCGGCGGGCGGGTGCTCTGCGTCACCGCCCTGGGCGAGGGGGTGGCGGCCGCCGCCGCCAACGCCTACCGCGGCGTCGACGCCATCCGCTGGGAGGGCTCCTTCTGCCGCCGTGACATCGCCCACCGGGCGATCGCCCGGGAGCGCGGCGAGCGCTGAGCCAGGCCACGGCTCACCATAACAAGACCCACAAGGAGGCGAGCATGGAGCGCGTCAGGCTCGAGTTTCCCGAGGCGGCCATCGTCCACCGCCAGCCGCTGACGGTGCGCGTCACCGACATGAACTACGGCCGCCACCTGGGCCACGATGCCCTGGTGTCGCTGCTTCACGAGGCACGCATCCAGGCCCTGGCCGCGCTGGGGCTCAGCGAGTGGGACCTGGGCGGCTATCCCAGCGTGGTGGCGGATCTCGCGGTGCAGTACCAGTCCGAGGCGCGCTGGCCCGATGCCCTGGTGGTGGAGACGGCGATCCCCGCCCCGCAAGGCAAGGCGCTGACCGTCTTCCAGCGGGTGGTCCATGCCGAGGGCGGCCGCCCGGTGGCCACGGCGCGCCTCAACCTGCTGCTGGTGAACCCCGCCAGCGGCCGGCCGGTGGCGGTGCCCGAGGCGGTGAAGGCGGCCCTCGCCGTGGCGGGAGGGGCCTGATGTCCCGTGAGTATCCGATCATCGCCGTGACCGGCTCCTCCGGGGCCGGCACCACCACGGTGAAGCGTACCTTCGAGCGCATGTTCGCCCGCGAGGATGTGCACGCCGCCTTCGTCGACGGCGACGCCTTCCATCGCTACACCCGCGAGGAGCTCGGGCGGATCTTCCGCGAGGAGCCGGAGCGCAAGGACGAGCTCTCCCACTTCGCGGTGGAGGCCAACCTGCTCGAGGAGCTGGAGACGCTGTTCCATGAATACGGCGAGGGTGGCAGCGGCACCTATCGCCACTACATCCATGCCGAGGACAAGCAGATGATCGAGGCCGGCTACCGGGTCGGCACCTTCACCGAGTGGCAGCCGCTGCCCTACGGCACCGACCTGCTGTTCTACGAGGGGCTCCACGGCGGCCTGGTCACGCCGGAGCACGACATCGCCCGTCACGTCGACCTGCTGGTGGGGGTGGCGCCCACCATGAACCTGGAGTGGATCCAGAAGATCGATCGTGACACCAAGCTGCGCGGCTACTCCCAGGAGGCGGTGATCGACACCATCCTGGGGCGCATGGGTGACTATGTGCGCTATATCCAGCCACAGTTCTCGCGCACCCATATCAACTTCCAGCGGGTACCCACGGTGGACACCTCCAACCCCTTCGAGGTGCAGGACATCCCCACCGACGCCGAGTCCTTCGCGGTGATCCGCTTCCGTGACCCGGCCACGGTGGACTTCCCCTACCTGCTGGCGATGATCCAGGATGCCTTCATGAGCCGTCCCCATACCCTGGTGGTGCCCGGCGCCCGGGTGTCGCTGGCCATGGAGCTGATCCTGGGACCGCTGGTGCGCCACCTGCTGGCCCAGCGGCGCTTCCGTTGACCGCGACCCTGCCCACAAGGAGGCCCGAGATGGAGTGCCTGTTCTGCAAGATCATCAATCGCGAGATCCCCGCCGAGATCGTCCATGAGGATGACCAGGTGGTGGCCTTCGAGGACATCAACCCCCAGGCACCCACCCACCTTCTCATCATCCCCCGCCAGCATATCGCCACCCTCAACGACCTCGAGGAGGGGGATGCGGCGCTGGTGGGACGGCTGCAGCTCACCGCCGCACGCCTGGCCAGGGAGCGGGGCTTCGCCGAGGAGGGCTATCGGGTGGTGATGAACTGCAATGACCAGGGCGGGCAGACCGTCTATCATATCCACATGCACCTGATGGGCGGCCGACGCTTTACCTGGCCGGCTGGGTAGTCGGCATTCCTGCGGGCAACCGCGCGATCGACGGTGTTCGGCGCATCGGGTGCATCCCGCCTACCGACAAGACGACGGCGCCACCCTCCCGGGTGGCGCCGTCGTGCCTTGATACCGCGACGCGCTACGCCTCCACGATGGTGTAGGAGTGAGTCACCTCGACCCCGCCCTTGACCAGCATGATGGAGGCGCTGCAGTACTTCTCGGCGGAGAGCTCCACGGCGCGCGCCACCTGCTTCTCCTTGAGTCCCTTGCCGGTGACGGTGAAGTGGACATGGATCCTGGTGAACACGCTGGGGGTGGCATCGGCGCGCTCGGCCTCGATGCTCGCCACGCAGTCGCTGACCTCGGCCCGGGCCTTCTCCAGGATATTGAGGATATCGAAGGAGGTGCAGCCGCCCATGCCCATCAGCAGCAGCTCCATGGGGCGCGGGCCGGTGTTGCGGCCGCCGTGGTCGGGCGGCCCGTCGATGACCACGCTGTGGCCGCTTCCCGATTCGGCGACGAACTGACGGCCGTCGGTCCATTTCACGGTGGCTTTCATGTCTCGAGAGTCCTTGTCGTTCGCTGGATATGTCGCCGGGGCGGTGCCCGGCGCCCCTGGCGGTGTGCCTTTCGACGCAGCGGTGAAAACGATGAGCAGCATACCAGCTGCATCGTATGGGCTCAGCTGCGAGGGAAACCCGGGCTCAGTTCCCTGTCCAGTGCGTCGAGCCTTGCCGGCGTGCCCACGTCCACCCAGCGGCCACGGTGGTGGTGTCCTGCCACGCGCCCCTCGGCCATGGCGCGACGCAGCAGCGGCGCCAGGGCGAAGGCGCCTGGGGGTTCGCCGGCCACCAGCGCCGGGTCGAGCAGGCCGATGCCGGCGTAGGTGAGGCGTGGCTCGCCGTCGGCTCGGACGCGGCCGGCGGCGTCGAGGTGGAAGTCCCCTGCCGGGTGGTGGTCGGGGTTGTCCACCAGCACCAGCCGGGCCAGGTCGTGATCCTCGAGGTCGGACAGGCCGGCCGGGTCGAGGTCGCACCAGACGTCGCCATTGATCAAGAGGAAGGGGGCATCACCCAGCAGCGGTAGCGCCTGGCGGATGCCGCCGCCGGTCTCCAGCGGCGTCGCCTCGCGGCTCCAGGCGATGCGTATCCCGTGGTCGGCGCCATCGCCCAGCGCCGCGATGATCTGCTCGGCGCGGTAGCTGACGTTGATCACGATCTCGGTGATGCCCGCCGCGCACAGGCGCTCCAGGTGGTGGACGATCAGCGGTCGCCCTCCCACCGGCAGCAGCGGCTTGGGGCAGCGGTCGGTGAGCGGGCGCATGCGGGTGCCGAGGCCTGCGGCGAGGATCATCGCCTTCATGCCGCCTCCTCCAGGCGCGCCAGCAGGGCAGGGCGGAAGGTCTCGGTGAGCCAGGCCCGGAAGGCATCGTGGCCGGCGAGGCCCGCCAGGCTCTCCTCCAGGTGGGCGAGGAAGTGGGGCAGGCGCTCCAGGTAGCCGCGCTTGTGGTCGCGCAGGGTCAGGCGGCAGAAGATGCCCAGCACCTTGAGCGAACGCTGGGCGGCCATGGCGTCGGCCCAGGCCAGGAAGGTGGCCTCGCCGGTGCTCGCGGGCAGGCGGCCGTCGGCCACGGCGCGGCGGCGGAAGGCCTCGACCATGTCGGCGAAGGCCTCTCTGGCGAGGCGGCGGTAGCGCCCGCGCAGCAGCGAGACCAGGTCGTAGGTGACGGGGCCGGCCACCGCGTCCTGGAAGTCGATCAACACCAGCGCGTCGCCGCGCACCATCAGGTTCATGGCGTCGAAGTCGCGGTGCACCGTCACCACCGGCTGGGCCAGGGCCGACTCCACCAGGGCCTGGCGCAGCGCGGCCCAGCCCGGCGGCGGCGCGAGCCCCAGCCACTCGCCCAGGCACCAGTCGGGGAAGAGGTCGAGCTCGCGGCCGAGCAGGGCGGCGTCATAGCGCGGCAGCTCATCGGGTCCGGCGCGGTTCTGCAGCTCATGGATCAGCGCGATGGCGCGCCCGAGCCAGGCCCGCTGGCCGGCGGCGTCGTCGAAGCACTGCTGCAGCGGGGTGTCGCCGAGGTCCTCGAGCTCCAGGAATCCTGCCGCCAGGTCGTCGGCATGGAGGTGCGGCACCGGCAGCCCGGCGGCCTCCCAGCGCCGCGCGATGGCCACGAAGGGACGGGAGTCCTCCTGCTCGGGCGGCGCGTCCATCAGCATGCGGGTGCTGGCATCGGGCAGGGTCAGGCGGAAGTAGCGGCGGAAGCTGGCGTCGCCGGCGGCCAGGCGCAGGTCGAGGGCCTCGGGGGCCAGGCCGTGGCGCTCGGCGGCCCAGCAGGCGAGCCGTTCGCGGCGTGAGGCGTTGTGGGCGGCGTCGGTCATGGGGCTCCTGGAGGTGGCCGGTTGACGGTGGTGGGCGGGCGCCGCATGCTGGGCGCTGCATCGCTGGCGCCGGCAGCACAGGCCGACGGCGGCCTGTATAATAGCGTTTCACCCCGCCGAGGACATCGACCAAGATGGGCAAGCGACTCTCATGGATGACCCTGGCAGGCCTGGCGGCCACCACGCTCGCCGGCGGACCGCTGCTGGCGGCGCCCCCCGAGCCCCTTACCGCCGAGCGCCTCGACTTCGAGCCCTGGGGCAGCGAGCAGCCGGCGGATGCGCTGTGCCGCGGCCGCTACGTGATGCCCGCCTATCGCCTGCCGCCCCCCGAGCCCGGCAAGGTCGCCAGCGAGTCCCGGAGCGCCAGCTACGGCGAGGATGGCGAGACCCTGCTGCGCGGCGAGGTGGTGCTGCGCCGTGACGACGCCCAGCTCGAGACCCCCCAGGTGCGGGTGCCGGCCAGCCGTGAGCGCGCCTTCGCCGAGGGGCCCATGGCGCTGCGTGACCGGGGCCTGCTGGTGCGCGGCGACGCCGGCGAGCTCTCGCTGGTCAGCGATGCCGCCAGCATCGATCAGGCCCACTACGTCTTCCATGATCGCCACCTGCGCGGCGATGCCCAGCGCCTGGCGCGCCTGGAGGATGGCCGCTACCGGCTCACCTCGGCCGCCTTCACCACCTGCGATCCCGGCGACAACCTCTGGCGCCTGGTGGGGGGTGACGTGGTGCTCGACCGCGAGAGCGGCTTCGGCACCGCCCGGCATGCCCGCCTGGAGGTGAAGGACGTGCCGGTCTTCTACTGGCCCTGGGTACGCTTCCCCATCGACGACCGTCGCCATACCGGCTTCCTGTGGCCGGCGGTGGGCTTCTCCACCGACTCCCTGGACTACGCCCAGCCCTTCTACTGGAACATCGCCCCCCACCACGACGCGACCCTCACCCCGCGCTGGATCAGCGATCGCGGCCTGCTGCTGGGGGGCCAGTACCGCTACCTCTTCGCCGAGTCGGCCGGGCAGGTCGAGGGCGCCTGGCTCGGCAGCGACGACGGTGGCGACGGCGACAACCCCTATGACCCGGCGCGCCGCTACCAGGGCGAGGATCGCTGGTACCTCGACTACCGCCACGCCGGCACCCTGAGCCCGCGCAGCCGCTACCGGCTGCGCTACGGGGCGGCCAGCGATGGCCGCTACTTCGACGACTTCGGCAGCGACTTCGCCGAGCAGAACACCTCGGCCATGGAGCGCCTGGCCCAGGTCGACTACCGCGGCGACACCTGGCGCCTGGACGCCCGTGCCCAGGGCTTCCAGAAGCTCGACGACCCGCTGCTCGACCGCGACAAGCCCTTCTACCGCCTACCCAGCCTCAGCGCCGCGGCGCGCTGGCGCCAGGCGAGCGGCTTCTACCAGCAGTGGAACTCCAACTACAGCTATTTCTGGCGCGACGTGGAGGAAGACGAAATCCCGTTGGAGCGGGAGGCGGCCACCGGCTCGCGGCTGCATCTGTCGCCGGCCCTGGGCTGGCGCCTCGACGAGAGCTGGGGCCACCTGGAGCCGCGCCTGGAGTGGCTGGGCACCGCCTACGACCTGGACTACGGCGAGCGCGACACCGACCGCGACACCTCGCTGACCCGCAGCGTGCCGGTCAGCTCCGTGGACGCCGGCCTGGTGTTCGAGCGCGAGCTCGACCTGGGCGGGCGCGGCTACCGCCAGACCCTGGAACCCCGCGCCAACTACGCCTATGTGCCGGCCCGCGACCAGAGTGACTTCCCCGACTTCGACACCAGCGAGCGCGCCTTCTCCTGGGGCCAGCTGTGGTCGCCGCACCGTTTTTCGGGCAGCGACCGGGTGGGCGACCTCAACCGCCTCTCCCTGGGGGTGGAGTCGCGGCTGCTGGAGGACGACAGCGGCCGCCAGCGGCTCTCCCTGGGGCTGGGCCAGGCGCTCTACTTCGAGGACCGCACCATCGACATGGCGGGTGATCCCGACACCCTGCCGACCAACGGCGCGAACTTCTACCGCGCCACCCGGGATCGCTCGCCGCTGGTCACCCGACTCGACTGGCGGCTCACCGACCGCTGGCGCACCGGCTGGCAGTGGCTCTACGACGACCACCTGGAACGCACCGAGCGCGCCGGGGTCGACCTCCAGTACCGTTCGCCCGCGGGGCATGCGTTGAACCTCGGCTACCGCTGGGAGCTCGAGGGCTTCGACCCCTCGCTGGATCGCAGCGACGACGACTTCCGGACCTACGATCGCGAGGAGTACGACGTCTCCTTCGCCTGGAAGGCCGGCCAGCGTGTCGACCTGATCGGCCGCCTGCTCTACGACAACACCAACGACCGCGCCCTGGAGCAGCTCGCCGGGGTGCAGTGGAACGACTGCTGCTACGGTGTGCAGCTGGTGTGGCGCGAGTGGATCGACGACAACGACACCGGCTTCGTGGCCGATGACTTCACCGACCGCGGGGTCTTCCTGCGCTTCGTGTTCAAGGGCCTCGGCGGCGTCGGCCGCGAGGCGGACAGCTACTTCGAACAGGCCATCCCCGGCTACCGCAGTACCGCCTTCTGAGCCGGATGGCAGAGCACCCGACAACGATGAGAGGACCGCACAACATGCGCACCCGCCGCACCCCCCTGCTGGCCACCGGCCTGGCCATGGCCCTGGGCCTCGCCACCCTGCCCGTCGGGGTCCAGGCCCAGGAGTTCCCGTCCACCCAGCGTGAGGCCCTGGATCGCATCGTGGCGGTGGTCAACGAGGGGGCGATCATGCGGAGCCAGCTCGAGGATCGCCTTGCCCAGGTGCGCAGCCAGATGGGCGCGCAGCAGCAGGAGCTGCCGCCCGCCGGGGCCCTGCGTCGGCAGGTGCTGGAGCAGATGATCCTCGAGGAGATCCAGCTGCAGATGGCCGAGGAGGCCGGGCTCACGGTGGATGATACCGAGCTCAACCGTCAGGTGCGCGGCATCGCCGAGCGCAACGGCATGAGCCTGGAGCAGTTCGCCGACGCCCTGGAGGCCGATGGCCTGACACTCGCCAGCGTGCGCGAGGAGATCCGCCGCGAGCTGACCCTGCGTCAGCTGCAGCAGCGCCGTGTGGGCAGCCGGGTCAACCTCTCCGAGCGCGAGGTGGAGCGGGTGATGGAGCAGGAGGGGCTCGGGCGCGAGCAGGCCCAGCAGCGGCTCTTCCAGCGCCGCGCCAACGAGGAGCTCGACGCCTGGCTGCAGGAGATCCGCTCCCAGGCCTTCGTCGACAACCGGCTCGACGCGCGCTGATGACGGCGCAGGCCCCGGTGCTGGCGCTGACCTGCGGCGAGCCGGCCGGCATCGGACCGGAGCTCTTGCTGATGCTGGCCGCGGAAGGGGTGGCCGGCGCCCGGCCGGTGGCGGTGGGCGACCCCGGCCTGCTCGCCGAGCGCGCCGCGGCCCTGGGCCTGTCGGTGGAGCTCGTCGAGCTTTCCCCCGGCGAGGCGGTGCCCGATGCCACTCCCGGCCGGCTGCCGGTGTGGCCGGTGGCCCTGCGCACACCGTCGCGCCCCGGCGTGCTGGCGCGCGCCAACGCCGACCACGTGCTGGAGACCCTGGACGTGGCGATCCGCGCCTGCCGCGAGGGCCATGCCGCCGGGATGGTCACCGCGCCGCTGCACAAGGGGGTGATCATCGAGGCGGGCCATGCCGGCTTCACCGGCCATACCGAGTACCTGCGCGATGCCTGCGGGGTCGAGGAGGTGGTGATGATGCTCGCCACCGACGCCGCCCTGCACGCCGAGCGGCCCGGCTGGGCGGGCGGGCGCTCGCTGCGGGTGGCGCTCGCCACCACCCACCTGCCGCTGTGCCGGGTGGCCGACGCCATCACCGCCGAGGGGCTGACCCGGGTGCTGCGCATCCTCGATGGCGACCTGCGCCGCCGGTTCGGCATCGCCGCGCCGCGCATCGCGGTGTGCGGGCTCAACCCCCACGCCGGCGAGGACGGGCACCTGGGGCGCGAGGAGCTCGAGGTGATCACCCCGACCCTGGCGGCGCTGCGCGCCGAGGGGCTCGCCCTTGACGGCCCGCTCCCCGCGGATACCCTGTTCACCCCGCGCCACCTGGAAGGGGTCGACGCGGTGCTGGCCATGTACCATGACCAGGGCCTGCCGGTGCTCAAGTACGCCGGCTTCGGGCGTGCCGCCAATGTCACCCTGGGGCTGCCGCTGGTGCGCACCTCGGTGGATCACGGCACCGCCCTGGACCTGGCCGGCACCGGCCGCGCCGACCCCGGGAGCCTGCGGGTCGCCGTGGCGCTGGCCGCCGAGATGGCCGGCCGTGGCCCCACCCAATAGTGATAGAAGGACACCCTTGAATGGCATCTCGCCCCCCGGTCCACCGGGCCCGCAAGCGCTTCGGCCAGAACTTCCTGCGCGACCCGGGCGTCATCTCGCGCATCGTGCGGGCCATCGCGCCGCGCCCCGGCGAGCGGATCGTCGAGATCGGCCCCGGCCAGGGGGCGCTCACCGAGCCGCTGCTGGAGGCCGCCAGCGGCCGCCTGGAGGTGATCGAGCTCGACCGTGACCTGATCCCCGGGCTGCGGGTGCAGTTCTTCACCTACCCCGACTTCGTGATCCACGAAGGCGACGCCCTCAAGGTAGACTTCCGCGCCCTGCGCGGCGAGGGCGCGCCGCTCCGGGTGGTGGGCAACCTGCCCTACAACATCTCCACCCCGCTGATCGCCCACCTGCTGGAGGCGGGCGACGCCATCGCCGACATGCACTTCATGCTGCAGAAGGAGGTGGTGGAGCGCCTGGCCGCCGTGCCGGGCGGCGCCGACTGGGGGCGGCTCTCGGTGATGGCCCAGTACCGCTGCCGGGTGGAGTCGCTGTTCGTGGTGCCGCCGGAGGCCTTCGTGCCGCGACCCAAGGTGGATTCCGCCATCGTGCGCCTCACCCCCCACGCCGCGCTGCCCCACCCGGCCCGCGACGAGGCCCTGCTGGCGGCGGTGGTCAAGCAGGCCTTCGGCCAGCGCCGCAAGACCCTGCGCAACAACCTCAAGGGGCGCATCTCCGCCGAGGCGCTCGAGGCGCTGGGCATCGATCCCGGCCGCCGGCCCCAGACCCTCGACGTGGCCGAGTTCGTGCGCATCGCCAACCACCTGGCGGATGCGGAGGAGGCCTCATGAGCGAGGCGCTGGCGGGCCCCGTCGACGGGGTGAGCGTGGAGGTGGCGCCGGAGTTCCGGCCCGACGAGTCGTCTCCCGCCGAGGGGCGTTACGTGTTCAGCTACACGGTGACGGTGCACAACGCCTCGCGTCACAGCATCCAGCTGATGGCGCGCCACTGGACCATCACCCAGGGCAGCGGCAAGGTCCAGGACGTGCGCGGCAAGGGGGTGGTCGGCCAGCAGCCGGTGATCGGCCCCGGGCAGCGCTTCCGCTACACCAGCCGTGCCATCCTCGATGGCCCGGTGGGGGTGATGCAGGGCGAGTACACCTGCGTCGACACCGCCACCCAGCGCCCCTTCGAGGTGCCCATCGCCCCCTTCCGTCTGGCCTGTCCCAACCAGGTCCACTGACGCCGCCCGACCGCGCCACAAGCGCCGCGCCAAAGAACAGGAGAGCCCATGACCACCTATGCCATCGGCGACCTCCAGGGCTGCCATGCCGAGTTCGTCGAGCTGCTCGAGGCCCTCGACTTCGATCCCCGTCGCGACCGGCTGTGGCTGGCCGGCGACCTGGTCAACCGCGGCCCCGGGTCGCTGGACTGCCTGCGCGAGGTCGAGGCGCTGGGCGATGCCGCCCTGACGGTGCTCGGCAACCATGACCTGCACCTGCTGGCGGTGGCCCGGGGCGGGGCTCGGCTCAATCGCAAGGACACCCTGGACGCCATCCTCGCCGCCCCCGATCGCGAGCGGCTGCTCGACTGGCTGCAGGCCCGCCCGCTGACGGTGCGCGAGACACTGGCCGGCCGCGACACCCTGATGACCCACGCCGGCCTGCTGCCCCGCTGGTCCCTGGCCTGGGCCGAGGCGCTCGGCGTCGAGGTGGAGGCGGTGCTGAGTGGTGAGCGTGGCGGTGCCTTCCTCGAGCGCATGTACGGCAACGCCCCGGCGCTGTGGCGCGACGACCTCGACGGCATCGACCGCCTGCGCGCCATCGTCAACGTCTTCACCCGCATGCGCTTCATCGACGCCGAGGGGCGCCTGGACTTCGCCGCCAAGGAGGGGCTCGACAGCGCCCCGGCGGGCTACGCCCCCTGGTTCCGTTTCCCCCGCGACGACGATGCCCGGCTGATCTTCGGCCACTGGGCCGCCCTCCAGGGCGAGACCCCGGGCAGCCGCGTCGACGCCCAGGCCCTGGACACCGGCTGCGTCTGGGGCGGCAGCCTTACCGCCCTCGACCTGGAGAGCGGCGAGCGGATCTCGGTGCCGAGCCATCGGCGCCGGGCCTGCTAGGCTCTTTAGCTGGCGACACACAACTCATCGACACCCAACCGGGTCGGCCCCCCAGCCGACCGACTCCCTGACGAGGCGCCCATGAACTTCCAGCATCTCGATATCGCCACCCTCGCGGCCTGGCTCGAGGCGGGCGAGGAGCTCGCGCTGGTGGATATCCGCGACCCCCTGAGCTTCGCCCAGGGCCATATCCCCGCCAGCCGCCGGCTCGACAACGACAGCGTCTCCGGCTTCCTCGACGAGACCCCCGCCAAGCGGCCGGTGGTGGTTGTCTGCTACCACGGCCACTCCAGCCAGCAGGCCGCCGCCTGGCTGGCCGGCCAGGGCCTCGAGGCCGTCTATAGCCTCGACGGCGGCTTCACCGAGTGGCAGCTGCGCCATCCCGATCGGGTGGAGGCCTGAGCATGGCCCGCGACCCCGCCGTGGTGGGGCTCGCCGTCTACCGCGTGGGCGGGGCGGTGCGCGACGCCCGCCTGGGCTGGCCGGTCACCGACACCGACTGGGTGGTGGTGGGGGCGACCCCGGAGACGCTGCGCCGTCGTGGCTTCAAGCCGGTGGGGCGCGACTTCCCGGTGTTCCTGCACCCCGAGACCCACGAGGAGTACGCCCTGGCGCGCACCGAGCGCAAGGCGGGCCACGGCTACACCGGCTTCGTGGTCCACGCCAGCCCCGAGGTGACCCTGGAGGAGGACCTGGCGCGCCGCGACCTGACCATCAACGCCATGGCCGAGAGCCCGGAAGGGACCCTGGTGGACCCCTATGGCGGCCTGGCCGACCTGGAGGCGCGGGTGCTGCGCCATGTCTCGCCGGCCTTCGTCGAGGACCCGCTGCGGGTGCTGCGCACCGCGCGCTTCCTGGCCCGCTACGCGGGGCTCGGCTTCACCATCGCCGAGGAGACCCGGGGGCTGATGCGCGAGCTGGTGGCGAGCGGCGAGCTGGGTCATCTGGTGCCCGAGCGGGTGTGGGCAGAGACCGAGCGGGCCCTGGCCGAGCCCTGGCCCGAGGTCTACTTCCAGGCGCTCCACGACTGCGGCGCCCTGGCGGTGCTGATGCCGGCGCTGGCGGCGGATGGCGAGGTGCTGGACGAGGCGCTGGGCCGGCTGCATCGTCTGCCCGAGGAGGGGGAGGGCGAGGCGCTGGCGTGCTGGCGCTGGGCGCGGTTGGTGGAGCACCTCGAGGACGCGGACCGGCGTGAGCTGGCCGAGCGGCTGCGTCAGCCCAAGGCCTTCCTGGCCCTGGCGCGGCAGGTCGCCAGGACCCGCGAGCTGGTGGCCTCGGCGCGACTGGCGCCCCTCGACGGGGCCCGTATCCTGGCCTGGCTGGATGGCATCGACGCCTGGCGGCGCGGCGAGCGGGTGGCGCCGCTGATCAGCCTGGTGAGCCTGGAGGCCCCCGAACTGGCCGAGGCGCTGGCCGTGGCCTGGCGCCTGGCGGCCCAGGTACTGCCGGCGGCGCTGGTGGCGGAGGGGTTCAAGGGGCGCGAGCTGGGCGAGGAGCTCGCCCGGCGCCGCCGTGAGGCGATCGACGCCGCCCTGGGGTAGAGACAGGCCTGTCGCCGGGAAAGCCTTGAGCGAGCGGTGTTCCCTTGCGATCGCCCTGGGAGAGGGGCGGGTCAGTCGGGATGCGAGATCTCGCGCCCGGCCCAGGTGAAGGCCACCGGCCACAGGCGCTGCTCGCCGGCGTCGAAGGCGCGCCACAGGTCGGCGTAGGTCTCGCCGCTCGCGGGGTGGCGCGCCGTGGGCAGCAGCTCGGCCAGCGGCTGGAGCACGAAGGCGTGCCGGGTGATTTCGTCGCGGGGCAGCATGACCCCGTCGTGCTCGCCGGTGAGCTCGCCCACGGTGAGCAGGTCGACGTCCAGGGTGCGGGGGCTGAACTTGGGGCTGTCGGCACGGCGGCCGTTGGCGAACTCCAGGCGCTTGCACCAGGCCTGCAGCTCGCCCACCGAGGCCTCGCTGTCGAAGGCCGCCACCAGGTTATAGAAGTTGCGCCCATCCTCGAAGCCCACCGGCTCACTCTCGAACACCCGGGAGACCACGAGGCCCTGGAAGTCCGCCGCCAGGGCGTCCAGGCAGACGCGCACATGGCGCTCGCGCTCGATGTTGCTGCCGATGCTTACCGTGACCCGCGCCATCATGTCGTCTCCGGCCGCTGGCCGCGTTCGATCCGTACCCCCACCGCGGCGGCGGCCGCCACGGCGCCGGGCTTGCGCACGCTCAGCCGCAGCCAGGGAATGCCGAACTCGTCGCGCAGTGTCTCGGCCAGGTGCTCGGCGAAGGTCTCCACCAGGGCGAAGGCGTGCGCGGCGGCGAAGGCCTGGATGCGCTCGCTGATGGCGGCGTAGTCCAGCGTCAGGGCGATATCGTCGTCGGCCGCCGCCGGGCGGATGTCGGTGGCCAGCGCCAGGTCGAGCACCAGGCGCTGGGTGATGGTGCGCTCCCAGTCATAGACCCCGATGACGGTGTCGACGGCGAGGGACTCGATCAGCACTAGGTCCATGGCGGCTTCCGGGCGGGTCAGGGAATGGGGCGGGATTGTACGCGAGCCACGCCGCGCCGAACACCTTGGCGGCTGGGCAGCCCGGGGAGGGGCTGTCAGAATGGCCGGGTTCCTGTCGCAGGAGGGTCGGCCGTGGAGGCGCCACTGATCACGCTGCTGCCGCTGGCGCTGCTGGGCTACCTCAGCGGCAGCTGGCTCGGCGCGCTCACCGTCTGCCGGCTGGCTGGCGTCGGCGACCCCCGCCTGGCGGGCTCCTGCAACCCGGGGTTCTCCAACGTGCTGCGCCTACACGGGCGGCGCCTGGCGCTGGCCACCCTGCTGGTGGATGCCGCCAAGGGCATGCCGGTGCTGCTGCTGGCGATCCTGCTGGGAATGCCCCCCTGGGCCCAGGGCCTGGTGGGGCTGGCGGTCCTGCTGGGCCACAGCTACCCGCTCTGGCACCGCTTCCGGGGTGGCAAGGCGGTGGCCAGCGCCTTCGGGGTGATGCTGGTGCTGACGCCGGGGGTGGCGCTGGTATGCGCCGCACTCTGGTCGCTGCTGGCCTGGCGGGTGCGCACCGCCGCGGTGGCCTCGCTGGCCAGCGCCGCCATGGCGCCGCTGGCCAGCCTGTGGCTGGCGCCGGACTTCGTGATCGTGGTGATCGCCTTCACCCTGTTGGTGCTGGGGCGCCATGTGCTCAATATCCAGCGCTTGGGCCGCGGCGACGAGCCACACCTCTAAGCTAGAAGCGCGTCGCTGCGTTCCTGGAAGCTTACGGCTGCCGCAGGGTATCCATCGGCCAGCGCGGTACCGCTTTCATCACGCCCTGCTCGTCGCGCTCGCCGGCCAGCAGCCGCTGCGCCCCCACATAGGCGATCATGGCGCCGTTGTCGGTGCAGAAGCGCCCGCGTGGGTAGTAGGCGCGGGCCGCGCGCCTGGCGCACTCGCGCTCCAGCCGCTCGCGCAGGCGGGTGTTGGCGCTGACCCCGCCGGCCACCACCAGCCGCTTGAGGCCGGTCTGGTCCAGGGCGCGGCGGCACTTGATCACCAGGGTATCCACCACCGCCTCCTCGAAGGCGCGGGCCACGTCGGCGCGCGCCTGGTCGTCCAGGGCGCCTTCGGCCTCCAGCGTGCGGATGGCGGTGAGGGTGTGGGTCTTGAGGCCCGAGAAGCTGAAGTCCAGCCCCGGGCGGTCGGTCATCGGCCGCGGGAAGCGCAGGCGCCCGGGGTCGCCATGCTCGGCCAGGCGTGCCACCTGGGGGCCGCCGGGGTAGTCGAGGCCGAGCATCTTGGCCGCCTTGTCGAAGGCCTCGCCGGCGGCGTCGTCCACCGACTCGCCGAGCAGGGTGTAGCGCCCGAGGGCGCGTACCTCCACCAGCTGGGTATGGCCACCGGAGACCAGCAGGGCCACGAAGGGGAACTCGGGGCGATCCTGCTCCAGCATCGGGGCCAGCAGGTGGCCCTCCATATGGTGGACGCCGAGCACCGGGATCCCCAGGGCGCGGGCCATGCCGTGGGCGGTGGCGGCGCCCACCATCAGCGCGCCCACCAGGCCGGGGCCGGCGGTGTAGGCGATGGCGTCCAGCCCGTGGCGGCCTAGGTCCGCCTCGTCGAGCACCTGCTGGATCAGCGGCAGCAGGCGGCGGGTATGGTCGCGGGAGGCGAGCTCCGGTACCACGCCGCCGTATTCGGCGTGCATGGCGACCTGGCTGTAGAGGGCGTCGGCCAGCAGGCCGCGCTCGGTGTCGAAGAGGGCGACGCCGGTCTCGTCGCAGGAGGTCTCGATGCCCAGTACGCGCATGGTTCGGCTCGGTGGTGAAATCGGGCCGCCATTCTACCCGCCATGGGCGCGGAAAGCATTTGCAAAGGCCCGGTGCGGGGTCTAGACTGTCGTGCGCTGCAAGACTGGGTCGTGCACCCAGGGGCGGCATCCCGCGACCGATTGCCTCGTTTTCCGGCGCGCCACGGCGTTCCGGACGTTATTTCGTCGCGAAACGTGCCACCCGCAGGGGTGTGCGTACTAACCGAACTCTAGTTACCTAAGGTAGGTGAGTGCTTAATGCCTTCTGTCAAAGTACGTGATAACGAGCCGTTTGACGTCGCACTGCGTCGCTTCAAGCGTTCCTGCGAAAAAGCCGGTGTTCTCTCCGAGGTGCGTCGTCGCGAGCACTACGAGAAGCCGACCGCGGAGCGCAAGCGCAAGGCGGCCGCTGCCGTCAAGCGTCACGCCAAGAAGCTCCAGCGTGAGCGCAAGCGTTTCGAACGGCTCTATTGATCCGTACTGGAGACGCCGGGCCCCAGGCCCGTCGATCTCAGGAGGACGCCAAGCGGCCGCCATCCGGTGGCCGCTTGTTTTTTCGGGGTGACGGCCGAGGCCGCCACCCGCTGTGATCGCAGCGCCGATGCCGAGGTGATCCCGCTTCATGGCCGGACAGATTCCCCAGCGCTTCATCGATGACCTGCTGGCCCGCGTCGACGTGGTCGAGGTGGTGGGCGAGCGGGTCAAGCTGAAGAAGGCCGGGCGCAACTATTCGGGCCTGTGTCCCTTCCACCAGGAGAAGAGCCCCTCGTTCACCGTCAGCGCCGACAAGCAGTTCTATCACTGCTTCGGCTGCGGCGCCCACGGCAACGCCCTGCGCTTCCTGATGGAGTACGACAAGCTGCGCTTCCCCGAGGCGGTGGAGCAGCTGGCCGGGCGCCTGGGGCTCGAGGTGCCCCGGGAGGGGGCCGACGACCCGCGTGCCCAGGCCCGCGAGCGCAAGCGCAAGGCGGGGGTCAACCTTCTGGAGCTCTCGGCCAGCTACTTCCGCGAGCGGCTGAAGATGCCCGAGGCGCAGGGGGCGCGCGCCTATCTGGAGGGGCGCGGCCTGGCGCCGGAGGTGATCGACACCTTCGCCATCGGCTACGCCTCGGCGGGCTGGGAGCACCTCAAGCGCCACCTCGGCGAGCGCGGCATTGGCGAGGCGGTGCAGGTGGAGTACGGCCTGCTGGTGCAGCGCGAGGAGAGCGGGCGTACCTACGACCGCTTCCGCGACCGGGTGATGTTCCCGATCCGCGACATCAAGGGGCGCACCATCGGCTTCGGTGGTCGGGTGTTGGGCGATGCCAAGCCCAAGTACCTCAACTCCCCCGAGACCCCGGTGTTCCACAAGGGGCGCGAGCTCTACGGCCTCTACGAGGCCCGCCAGGCGGACCACCGCCTGGAGCGGGTGGTGATCGTCGAGGGCTACATGGACGTGGTGGCCCTGGCCCAGTTCGGCATCCGCAACGCGGTGGCCACCCTGGGCACCGCCACCACGGAGGAGCACCTGTCGCGGCTGTTCCGCCTGGTCAATGAGGTGGTGTTCTGCTTCGACGGCGATCGCGCCGGTCGCCAGGCCGCCCGGCGGGCGCTGGAGACGGTGCTGCCGCTGATGATCGACGGCCGCCAGGCGCGCTTCCTGTTCCTGCCCGAGGGGGAGGACCCGGACACCCTGGTGCGTCGCGAGGGCGCCGAGGCCTTCCAGGATCGCATCACCTGCGCCAGCCCGCTGTCGGAGTTCCTCTTCGACCAGGCGGCGGCGGGGCGCGACCTGGCGCGGCTCGAGGAGCGCGAGCGCTACGCCAGCCAGGTGCTCAAGGCGATCGGCCGGCTGCCCGAAGGGGTGCTGCGCTCGCTGATGCTCAGCGAACTGTCGCGGCGCACCGGCGTGGAGGCGGCCAACTTCTCGGCGCTGTTGGCGAAGGCCGAGGGCGCCCCTGGGGCGGGCGCGCCTTCGGGCGTCGGCCAGCAGAACCGGGAGGCTGGCAGGCCGCGCGAGGCGCCGCCGGGCCCCGGCGAGGCGCGGGGAGCGGCGACAGGCCGCACCGGGGCGCTGGGCCTCGCGGCGCGTGCCCTGCAGCTGTTGGTGCACGAGCCGGCGCTGGTCGAGGGGCTGCCCGAGGAGGATGACTGGTGCCCGGAGGAGGACCCCGACGGGGCCCTGTGCCGCGAGGTGATCCGCCTGCTGCGCGCCGGGGGCTACCGCAGCCCCCAGGTGCTGCTGGCGCACTTCCACGGCACCCCGGAGGGGGAGCGCCTGGCGGCGCTGGCACGGCGTGAGCTGCTGATCCCGCGGACGGCGCGGCGTGCCGAGCTGGAGGGATTGGTGGGGCACTTCCGGCGCCATCGCCGCCGGCGCTCGCCCCAGGAGGAGATCGACGCGCTGCTGGCCAGGGAGAGGGCGGGGGAACGGCTGTCGCGGGAGGAGAAGCAGCGCCTGATGGCGCTGATCACCGAACTGCACCGCTGACCGGGAGGTCAAAACGACAGTTCACATTGGCGCCGAGGTTGATTTCTCTCCTACCATCCCCACATAGGGATGAGCGCTCGGCACCGGCGTAACCTGACAACCTAACACACCTGAATGACCGCGCAAATAGATCGAACTGGCAGAAAGGTGCTTTCTGCCGCTATACTGTTCGGCTTCACGAGTTTTCTCCACCCAGCGCTTCAGGTGCTTCATTCTTCTTCGTCGAGATAGGGTTTCTATGGCTGGAAATGCGCAGCAGCAGTCGCGTCTGAAGGAGTTGATCGCGCGCGGCAAGGAACAGGGCTTCCTGACCTATGCCGAGGTCAACGACCATCTGCCCGAGGATATCGCCGACCCGGATCAGGTGGAAGACATCATCGGCATGATCAACGACATGGGCATCAGCGTCGTCGAGGAAGCCCCCGATGAAGACACCCTGATGATGTCGGATCACTCCACCGACGAGTCGGCGGCCGAGGAGGCCGTGGCGGCGTTGGCCGCCGTGGAGAGCGACGTCGGCCGTACCACCGACCCGGTGCGCATGTACATGCGCGAGATGGGCACGGTCGAGCTGCTGACCCGCGAGGGCGAGATCGAGATCGCCAAGCGCATCGAGGAGGGCACCCGCGAGGTGATGTCGGCGCTGGCCTACCTGCCCGGCGCGGTGGACTCCATCCTCGACGCCTACGACGCCACCCAGGACGAGGAGGCCCCCGGCCGCCTCTCCGACCTCTTCTCCGGCTTCATCGACCCCGACGAGGGCATTCCCGGCGTGGCCGAGGCGGAGGCACCCGAGGAGGAGCCCCAGGCATCGGACGATGACGACGAGGATGGCGAGGCCGAGGAGGAGAGCACCGGCGGTCCCGATCCCGAGGAGGCGCGTGCCCGCTTCGAGCAGATCCGCGAGCAGAACGCCGCCGCCAAGGCCGCCATCGAGGCCCATGGTCGGCACGCCAAGCCTGCCCAGGAGGAGCTCGCGCGCCTGGCCGAGCTGTTCTCGCCGATCAAGCTGGTGCCCAAGCACTTCGAGCGCCTGGTGAACCAGGTGCGCATCAGCGTCGAGCAGGTGCGCGCCCAGGAGAAGGCGGTGATGCAGCTGTGCGTCAAGAAGGCGCGCGTCCCGCGCAAGACCTTCATCAAGGCCTTCCCGGGGCATGAGTCCGATCCCGAGTGGCTCGACGCCTTCGCCGCGGAGCATCCCAAGTACGCCGACCGCCTGTCACCGCTGCGCACCGACATCCAGCGCGCCCAGCGCAAGATCGCCTTCGAGGAGGAGATGGTTCGCCTGCCGGTGCAGGAGATCAAGGAGGTCAACCGCCGCCTCTCCATCGGCGAGGCCAAGGCGCGCCGGGCCAAGAAGGAGATGGTCGAGGCCAACCTGCGCCTGGTGATCTCCATCGCCAAGAAGTACACCAACCGCGGGCTGCAGTTCCTGGACCTGATCCAGGAGGGCAACATCGGCCTGATGAAGGCGGTGGACAAGTTCGAGTACCGCCGCGGCTACAAGTTCTCCACCTACGCCACCTGGTGGATCCGCCAGGCGATCACCCGCTCCATCGCCGACCAGGCGCGCACCATCCGTATCCCGGTGCACATGATCGAGACCATCAACAAGCTCAACCGGGTCTCCCGGCAGATGCTCCAGGAGATGGGCCGCGAGCCCACCCCCGAGGAGCTCGGCGAGCGTCTCGAGATGCCCGAGGACAAGGTGCGCAAGGTGCTCAAGATCGCCAAGGAGCCGATCTCCATGGAGACCCCCATCGGTGACGACGACGACTCGCACCTGGGTGACTTCATCGAGGACGCGACCATGATCCTGCCCATCGACTCCGCCACCGGCGAGGGGCTGATCGAGGCCACCCGCAACGTGCTCGGCGGCCTGACCGCGCGCGAGGCGAAGGTGCTGCGCATGCGTTTCGGCATCGACATGAACACCGACCACACCCTCGAGGAGGTCGGCAAGCAGTTCGACGTCACCCGCGAGCGGATCCGCCAGATCGAGGCCAAGGCTCTGCGCAAGCTGCGCCACCCCAGCCGCTCCGAGCCGCTGCGCTCCTTCCTCGACGAGTAGGGTGCGCCGGCTCCGGCCGGCGCTGGCGCCATGAAGAAGCCCCGACAGGCCAGGCCTGTCGGGGCTTCTTGTGTTGTCGGCGGCCGTGCGCCGGAGGCTCAGCCCGCCTTGCGCGCGAGCGCCCAGCGGCGGGCCAGCAGCAGCAGCTCGATCACCGCGATCAACAGCAGGGCATAGCCGAACAGCTCCACCACCTCCTCGGCGGCGCTCTTGAAATCACGCAGGTAGTGCTCCTGCAGGATGGCGCGCCACATGTCCTGGCGCCCGTAGAGCCGCGAGAAGACGTAGGTGGTGAGGAAGCCCGCGGCGAACAGGCCGAAGGAGAAGCTGTTGGCGTAGGCGGCGAATTCGGCAACGAACCGCCGGCGGCGGCGGATCACCACGGCCAGGATCGGCAGCAGCGTCAGGCTGACCAGTAGCTGCCAGGCGCCATCGAAGACGTGGGTGTCCAGGTGGACGTCCTGCTCGCGGATCAGCGAGGCGACCAGCAGGCCGAACATCAGCAGGGCGACGAGGCGCAGCTCGCGCAGCGCGAGCAGCACGTAGAGCAGCAGGGCCGAGGCGATGGCCAGGAGGGCCGTCTGGGCCAGCTCGGTCAGGCCCCGCTCGGAGAAGTGGTCGGCGGGGAAGTGGAGGGCCTCGAGGTAGACGCCCTGGGCCAGGGCGCCCACCAGCAGGATATAGAGCGTGGCGCGCAGGCAGGTGGCCCCGAAGCCGATCGGCCAGGAGGCGGGAGGAGGAGATGACATGGTGAAGGGTCCGGCTTGACGTGTAAGCGCATCATTTTACCGGGCTTTGTGCGCCGCGGCGAACCCGGGTGGCGACTTGTTTGCAAGCTATTGATATTTCGGGTGTCTACACCATTAGTCGAGTTTGCACCTTGGGCCTATTGCCCCGCCGCGGGCTCTTCTCTAGCTTACGTTAACGTAAAGTGCTGGCGCGATGCCGGCGCCGTCCGAAGCGGATGGCACAACAACGACAACAAGCACCACGGCGGGTCCCACGGGGCCCCGAGAGGACGATCCATGACCCAGGAGTTCATACTGGAGACTCGCGGGTTGACCAAGGAGTTTCGCGGCTTTACCGCCGTGGACGACGTCAACCTGCAGGTTCAGGAGGGGCACATCCATGCCCTGATCGGCCCCAACGGGGCCGGCAAGACCACCGTCTTCAACCTGCTCACCAAGTTCCTGCCGCCGACCCGCGGCGAGATCCGCTATCGCGGCAAGCCCATCACGCGCATGAAGGCCAACGAGATCGCGCGCCTGGGCCTGGTGCGCTCCTTCCAGATCTCCGCGGTGTTCGGCCACATGACCGCGCTGGAGAACGTGCGGGTGGCGCTGCAGCGCAAGCTGGGCACCTCCTTCCACTTCTGGAAGCCCGAGAGCAGCCTCGATCACCTCAACGCGCGCGCCCTGGAGCTGCTCGACCAGGTGGGCCTCGCCGAGTACGCCGACGTGCTCACCGTGGAGATGCCCTACGGCCGCAAGCGCGCCCTGGAGGTCGCCACCACCCTGGCGCTCGAGCCCACGGTGATGCTGCTGGATGAGCCGACCCAGGGCATGGGCGCCGAGGACGTCGACCGCATCGTCGAGCTGATCCGCCGCGTCTCGAAGGGGCGCACCGTGCTGATGGTGGAGCACAACCTCAGCGTGGTCAGCCGGCTGTGCGACCGCATCACCGTGCTGGCCCGCGGCAGCGTGCTGGCCGAGGGCGACTACCAGGCGGTGTCGAAGAATCCCCAGGTGCGCGAGGCCTACATGGGCAGCGACGCGGCCGCGGAAGAGGAGGCCAGCGCATGAGTCAGGCAGCCGAGGCCCTGCGCGAGACCCGCGCGGCCACTCCCCAGCACGACGGCGCCGAGATGCTGCGGGTCAGCGACCTGCACGCCTTCTACGGCGAGTCGCATATCCTCCACGGCGTCGACTTCGACGTGAAGCGTGGCGAGCTGGTGACCCTGCTCGGCCGCAACGGCGCCGGGCGCAGCACCACCCTCAAGGCGATCATGAACATGGTCGGCCGGCGCACCGGCTCGATCATGATCAACGGCAACGAGACCCTCGGCATGAAGCCCCACCGCATCCCGCGGCTGGGCATCGGCTACTGCCCCGAGGAGCGCGGCATCTTCTCGAGCCTCGATGTCGAGGAGAACCTGCTGCTGCCGCCCACGGTGCGCTCCGACGGCATGAGCCTCGACGAGATCTACGCCATGTTCCCGAACCTCTACGAGCGGCGTCGCAGCCAGGGCACGCGGCTCTCCGGCGGCGAGCAGCAGATGCTGGCCATGGCGCGCATCCTGCGTACCGGAGCGCGGCTGCTGCTGCTCGACGAGATCACCGAAGGCCTGGCCCCGGTCATCGTGCAGGCGCTCGGCGAGGTGCTGGTCAAGCTCAAGGAGCATGGCATGACCATCGTGCTGGTGGAGCAGAACTTCCGCTTCGCCGCCCCGCTGGCCGACCGTCACTTCGTGATGGAACACGGTCGCATCATCGAGGAGATCAGTGCCGCCGAGCTGCCCTCGCGGCGTGACCACCTCAACGCCCTGCTGGGGGTGTGACGGCGCGCCCGTCGCCCGGCAGTTTCACCACCGCCAACCGTATCGACAACAACAAACCGCCCCTCTGTGGGCCACGGAGTCAACCATGAGCTTCCATCGCAAGACACTCGCCACCGGTATTGCCCTGGCCACCGCCACCCTGATGGCCAGCGGCGCCCAGGCCCAGATGAGCGACGATGCCGTGCGCATCGGCTACCTCGCCGACATGTCCGGCACCTACCGTGACCTCGCCGGTCCCGGCGGCCTCGCGGCCCTGGAGATGGCCATCGAGGACTTCGGCGGCGAGGTCAACGGCGCCCCCATCGAGGTGTTCAGCGCCGATGACCGCAACAGCGCCGACGTGGGTGCCAACACCGTGCGCGAGTGGTTCGATACCCGCAACGTCGACCTGGTCGCCGGCCTGGTGGCCTCCTCGGTCTCCATCGCCGCCACCAAGGTGATCGAGGAGAACGACGGCCTGGGCATCGTCTCCGGTTCCGCCGCCTCCAGCATCACCAACGAGCACTGCACGCCGAACCACATCCACTGGGTCTATGACACCTACCCGCTGGCCAACGGCACCGCCAAGGCGGTGGTGGAGCAGGGCGGTGATACCTGGTTCATGCTCACCGCCGACTACGCCTTCGGCCACGCCCTGGAGGGCGACGTGACCAAGGTGGTGGAGGAGAACGGCGGCGAGATCGTCGGTGGCGTGCGCCATCCCTTCCCGACCAGCGACTTCTCCTCCTACATCCTCCAGGCCCAGGGCTCCGGGGCCAAGATCGTCGGCCTGGCCAACGCCGGCGCCGATACCGTCAACGCCATCACCACCGCCAGCCAGTTCGGCCTGACCCAGTCCGGCCAGCAGCTCGCCGGCCTGCTGATCTTCCTCAACGACGTCCACTCCATGGGCCTCGAGGCCACCCAGAACCTGCTGCTCACCACCGGCTGGTACTGGGACATGGACGACCAGGCGCGCGAGTGGGCCGACCGCTACTTCGAGCGTGTCGGCACGCGGCCGACCATGGTCCAGGCGGGCATCTACTCCAGCACCATGCACTACCTGGAGACCGTGGCCGAGGCCGGCACCGACGACCCGGAGACCATCCGCGCGGCCATGGCCGAGCGCCCGGTGGAGGACTTCTTCTCGCGCAACGGCCGCATCCGCGAGGATGGCCGCATGGTCCACGACATGTACCTGGCACGGGTGAAGACCCCGGAGGAGTCCACCGGCGAGTGGGACGTCTACGAGATCCTCGCCACCATCCCCGCCGAGGAGGCCTACCGCCCGCTTTCCGAGAGCCAGTGTGACCTGGTCAACAACTGAGCGGATGCGGCATGGCGGCGGCTTCGGCCGCCGCCCCTGACGGGAGGTCCATGACATGACGATGATTTTCGGGGTGCCGTTGATGGTGTTCATGGGCCAGCTGATGCTGGGCCTGATCAACGGTGCCTTCTATGCCCTGCTCAGCCTGGGGCTGGCGGTGATCTTCGGCCTGCTGAAGATCGTCAACTTCGCTCACGGCGCGCAGTACATGCTGGGTGCCTTCGCCGCCCTGTTGGGGCTGCAGTACCTGGGCATCAACTACTGGGTGGCACTGCTGCTGGTGCCGCTGGTGGTGGGCGGCCTGGGTGCGCTGATCGAGCGCTTCATCCTGCGTCGCATCGCCCACCTCGACCATCTCTACGGGCTGCTGCTCACCTTCGGCCTGGCGCTGATCTTCGAGGGCACCCTGATCAACTTCTTCGGCGTCTCGGGCTCCAGCTACCCGACGCCGGCCGCCCTCGAGGGTGGCCATAACCTGGGCTTCATGTTCCTGCCCACCTATCGTGCCTGGGTGCTGGTGGCGGCCCTCGGCGTCTGCCTGGCCACCTGGTTCATCATCGAGCGCACCCGGCTCGGCGCCTACCTGCGCGCCGGCACCGAGAACCCGGCGCTGATGCAGGCCTTCGGGGTCAACGTGCCCCAGCTGATCACCCTGACCTACGGCTTCGGGGTGGCGCTCGCCGCCTTCGCCGGGGTGCTGGCCGCCCCGCTCTATCCGGTGTCACCGACCATGGGCTCGAGCCTGTTGATCGTGGTCTTCGCCGTGGTGGTGATCGGCGGCATGGGCTCGATCCTCGGCGCCATCCTCACCGGTCTTGGCATGGGCCTGATCGAGGGCCTGACCAAGGTGTACTACCCCGAGGCCGCCAACACCGTGATCTTCCTGGTGATGGTGGTGGTCCTGATGCTGCGTCCCGCGGGACTCTTCGGCAAGGAGGCATGACGCCATGTCGGCAACCCAGACCCTGACCCCGGCCATGCAGCGCCGCCGCCAGGCCAAGCTGCGCCGCAACACCCTCTACCTGGTGTTGATCGCCATCGGCCTGGCCGCCCCCTTCGTGGCCTACCCGGTGTTCCTGATGAAGGTGCTGTGCTTCGCGCTGTTCGCCTGTGCCTTCAACCTGCTGCTCGGCTTCGCCGGCCTGCTCTCCTTCGGGCACGCCGCCTTCCTGGCCACCGGCGGCTACTTCACCGGCATCATGCTGGCTAGCTACCCGGGGCTCACCCCGGAGCTCGGCATCCTGATCGGCACCTTCGCCGCGGTGGTGCTGGGGACCCTGTTCGGCGCCCTGGCGATCCGCCGCCAGGGGATCTACTTCGCCATGGTGACCCTGGCGCTGGCGCAGATGATGTTCTTCTTCTTCGTCCAGGCGCCCTTCACCGGCGGCGAGGATGGCCTGCACGGCGTGCCGCGTGGGGCGCTGTTCGGCCTCATCGACCTGAACAGCAACCTCAACATGTACTACTTCGTGTTCGCGGTGTTCCTGATCGGCTTCGCCATCATCCACCGCGCCGTGCACTCGCCCTACGGCCAGGTGCTCAAGGCGATCCGCGAGAACGAGCCGCGGGCGGTGTCGCTGGGCTACAACGTCGACGCCTACAAGCTGCTGGCCTTCGTGCTCTCCGCCGGCCTGGCCGGCCTGGCGGGCGCCACCAAGACGGTGGTCTTCCAGCTCGCCTCGCTCACCGATGCCCACTGGCACATGTCCGGCGAGGTGATCCTGATGACCCTGCTGGGCGGCGTCGGCACCCTGTTCGGCCCGCTGGTGGGGGCCGGGCTGGTGGTCAGCCTGCAGACCCAGCTGGCGCAGTCGCCCCTGGGTAACTGGGTGAGCGTGATCCTCGGCGCCATCTTCGTGATCTGCGTGCTGAGCTTCCGAAGCGGCATCGTCGGCGAGATCCAGAAGATCGTCAGGAAGAACTTCAAGTAGCAGAACGTCACGTAAGGCGCGTCGCGCCATCGTCCACCGAGGCGCCCTGCGGGGCGCCTCGTCGTTGCAGGCCGGGAAGGCGCTCCGGCAGGCGCGCCACCAGGTAGTCCAGGAAGCGGTGCAGCTTGGGGGAGCGCTGGCGGTGGCGGGGGAAGACCGCCCACACTGCGGTGTCGGCGTGGCGGTAGGCATCGAGCACCGAGACCAGGGCGCCGCTGGCCAGGTGCTCCTCGACGTAGTAGTCCGGCAGCTGGGCCAGCCCCAGCCCCTTGAGGGCCGCATCCAGCAGCGCCGGCCCCGAGTT
The DNA here is from genome assembly GCF_900104135.1 of Halomonas shengliensis. Taxonomy (GTDB): domain Bacteria; phylum Pseudomonadota; class Gammaproteobacteria; order Pseudomonadales; family Halomonadaceae; genus Halomonas; species Halomonas shengliensis. Next base: position 89,062 of record NZ_FNIV01000004.1, read on the forward strand.
GGCGCGCCAGCCGCCCTCCACGCGCACCTCACGGCGCACCCCGTCCACGGCGAAGCGCCAGTGGTCGCGGCTGCCGATCAGGCAGCGGTGGCGGGAGAGCTCGGCCAGGGCATGGGGCTGGGAGATATGGGTGAAGTAGGCCGGCGCCCCCACCACGTACTCGCGGCGCTCGCACAGGCGTCGGGCCACCAGGCTGGAGTCCTCCAGCCGGCCCATGCGGATCGCCACGTCGAAGCCCTCGTCGATGATGTCCACCCGCCGGTTGGTGAAGTGCAGGCGCACCTCCAGCTGCGGGTGCTCCAGCAGGAAGTCGTTGACCAGCGGGGCGATGTAGCGCTCGCCGAAGGTGGTGGCCGAGGTCAGCGCCAGCCGCCCCTGGGGGCGCTCCTGGAGGTCGCCGATCGCCACCTCGGCCTCGCGGAAGCCGTCGAACAGCTGGCGGCAGTGGCGGTAGTAGAGCGCGCCGGCGTCGGTCAGGTGGATCTGGCGGGTGGTGCGGTAGAGCAGGGCGGTGCCCAGCCGCTGCTCCAGCTGGGCCACCAGCCGGCTGACGTGGGAAGGCGACACGGAGAGTTCCCGCGCCGCGGCGACGAAGGTGCCCAGCCGTACCACCTCGACGAAGGCCTCGATGCGATCCCAGCGCTGCATGCCACCTCCGATGACGATTGTTGCTATGTGGCAATAATGTCGTGCCTTTGGTGCAGTTTATCTCGGATGGCGATCTTGCCTAGACTGTAAACAACAATTTCTACTCTGGCTCTCTTGATACCGTCTCCAGCGAGGGCGCCGGGGGCAGGCCGAAGAGGAGGTCCTACGCCAGGGATGGCGTCGGTAGCGCCCAGGGATGGGTTTACAGCGCCTCCTCGTCGGTCCGGCGCCCCGGGGCCTGCCGCCGGATCAGCCCCGAGCGGTGTCATTCGGTCCAGAGTTCTCATACCAAGCGAGGAGATCGATCATGAAGTCACGCGCCGCCGTCGCTCTGGAAGCGGGCAAGCCCCTGGAACTCGTCGAGATCGACGTCGAAGGCCCCAAGGCCGGCGAGGTGCTGGTGAAGATGGCCGCCACCAGCGTCTGCCACACCGACGCCTACACCCTCTCCGGTGCCGACCCGGAAGGTAACTTCCCGGCGGTGCTGGGCCACGAGGGGGCCGGCGTCGTCCAGGAGGTGGGGGAGGGCGTCACCAGCGTGCGCCCCGGCGATCACGTCATCCCGCTCTATACCGCCGAGTGTGGCCAGTGCAAGTTCTGTCTCTCCGGCAAGACCAACCTGTGCGGTGCCGTCCGTGCCACCCAGGGCAAGGGCGTGATGCCGGATGGCACCAGCCGCTTCTCCCTGGACGGCAGGATGCTGCACCACTACATGGGTACCTCCACCTTCAGCGAGTACACCGTGCTGCCCGAGGTCTCCCTGGCGGTGGTCTCCAGGGAGGCGCCCATGGACAAGATCTGCCTGCTGGGCTGCGGCGTGACCACCGGCATCGGCGCGGTGATGAACACCGCCAAGGTCGAGCCCGGCGCCACCGTCGCCGTGTTCGGCCTGGGCGCCATCGGCCTCGCGGTGATCCAGGGCGCGGTGATGGCCAAGGCGAGCCGCATCATCGCCATCGACGTCAATCCGGAGAAGTTCAAGCTCGCCGAGCAGTTCGGCGCCACCGACTTCGTCAATCCCAAGGAGTACGGCGACCCCATCCAGCAGGTGATCGTCGACCTCACCGATGGCGGCGTCGACTACTCCTTCGAGTGCATCGGCAACGTGAACGTCATGCGTCAGGCGCTGGAGTGCTGTCACAAGGGCTGGGGCGAGTCGATCATCATCGGTGTTGCCGGTGCCGGCGAGGAGATCAGCACCCGTCCGTTCCAGCTGGTGACCGGCCGGGTCTGGAAGGGCTCCGCCTTCGGCGGCGTGAAGGGCCGTACGGAGCTGCCGGGCTACGTGGAGCAGTACATGAACGGCGAGATCAATATCGACGACTTCATCACCCACGACATGCCTTTCGAAAAGATCAACGAGGCCTTCGAGCTGCTGCACAAGGGCGAGAGCATTCGTACCGTGCTGCACTATTGATCGATACGCGCTCGATGCTGCGCGTGATTGATTGGTACGCGCCCGTTACCGCGCGTGGTGATTGATAGGCGTCCGATGCTGAGGCATCGGGCGCCACTTTGTCGATCGGCGGCCGGAAGTTCCCGGCCGACAAGGAGAGTGAATTCATGACCATGACCGAGAACCTCGAACTGGTATCGGCCAACAAGAGCTTCGGCGGCTGGCACAAGCGCTACCGCCATCGCTCCCGGGCGCTGGATTGCGAGATGATCTTCGCCATCTACCTGCCGCCCCAGGCCGAGACCGAGCGGGTGCCGCTGCTGTGGTGGCTCTCCGGGCTCACCTGCACCGACGAGAACTTCATGCAGAAGGCCGGCGCCCAGCGACTCGCCGCGGAACTCGGCATCGCCATCGTCTGCCCGGACACCAGCCCGCGGGGCACCGACCTGCCCGGCGAGCATGACAGCTACGACTTCGGCTCCGGCGCCGGCTTCTACGTCAACGCCACCCGGGAGCCCTGGAAGCGGCACTACCGCATGTACGACTACGTCACCGAGGAACTCCCCTCGGTGGTGCGCCAGCACTTTCCGGTCAACGGCCGCGAGTCGATCAGCGGCCACTCCATGGGCGGCCACGGGGCCCTGGTGATGGCGCTGCGCCGCCCGGGCCACTACCGCTCGGTGTCGGCCTTCGCGCCCATCGTCAATCCCACCGAGTGCCCCTGGGGGCAGAAGGCCTTCTCCGGCTACCTGGGCGAGGATCGTGGCAAGTGGACCCAGTACGACGCCTGCGAGCTGGTGGCCCGCGGCGCCTCCAGCCAGCCGCTGTTCATCGACCAGGGCGAGGCCGACGACTTCCTCGAGGAGCAGCTGCGCCCCGAGCGCCTCGAGGCGGTGTGCGCCGAGCATGACCATCCGCTGACCCTGCGTCGCCAGCCCGGCTACGACCACAGCTACTACTTCATCGCCAGCTTCATCGAGGACCACCTGCGCTACCACGCCGAGCGGCTGCACAGGAAGCGCTGAGCCCCGCGCCTCCCCCCGCTGCCTCCCGGGCCCTATACTGGCCGCAGGCTAACGCGGGCCCGGGATCAGGGCCCACGACGCGGGGAGAGACGCATGCGACGAGGTCGGCGATGATCGCCAGGTGGAGACGACGACTGTGGGGCTGGCTATGGCGGGCGGCACTGGGCTTCGTGGCGCTCTCGGTGCTGCTGGTGCTGCTGTTCCGCCAGGCGCCGGTGTTCGGCTCCATGGTGATGGTGGAGCGCAAGGTGCACGCCTGGGTGGCCGGCGAGCCCCTCGACATCCAGCACCGCTGGCGGCCCTGGGGCGAGCTCTCCGACCATGCCAAGCTGGCGGTGATCGCCGCCGAGGACCAGCGCTTCCTGGAGCACCACGGCTTCGACCTGGTGGAGATCCGCCGCGCCTGGCAGGCGAGCCGCAACGGCGGCCGCCTGCGCGGGGCCAGCACCCTCAGCCAGCAGACCGCCAAGAACCTTTTCCTGTGGACCGGGCGCAGCTGGGTGCGCAAGGGGCTCGAGGCCTGGTTCACCCTGCTGATCGAGGCGCTGTGGCCCAAGCAGCGCATCCTCGAGGTCTACCTCAACATCGCCGAGTGGGATAGCGGCGTGTTCGGCCTGGAGGCCGCGGCACGACACTACTTCGGCGTCTCGGCGGGGCAGCTGAGCGCGGCCCAGGCCAGCCGCCTGGCGGCGATCCTGCCCGACCCGCGGGGACGCGACGCGGCGCGGCCCAGCGCCGCGGTGGCCGAGCGCAGCGCCTGGATCCGTCGGCAGATGAACAACCTGGGCGGCGTCGCCTACCTCGAGCGCTTCTAGGCCCGCCCTCATGACAATAACGACGAGGACGCCATGACCGTGCAGAGCCCCCCCTCCAAGCGTCGCCGCGGCCGCCCGCGTGGCCGCGAGCTGGCGCCGCTGGCGCTGAGCGGGCTGCGCGCCCTGCTCGGCGACGAACGCGCCGACCCGACGCTGCGCCGCCGCGACCGGCTGATCGAGCACCTCCATGCTCTCCAGGACGCCCACGGCCACCTGGCCATGGCCGAGCTGCGGGCGCTGGCCAGCTACATGGGCCTGCCCATGGCGGCCATCTTTGAAACCGCCACCTTCTACGCCCACTTCGACGTGGTCCACGACGACCAGGCGCCACCCCCGGCCCTCACCGTGCGGGTGTGCGACTCGCTCTCCTGCCGCCTGGCCGGTGCCGAGGCGCTGCATGCGCGGCTGGCGGCGGGGGCCGACCCCGCCGAGGTGCGGGTGCTGCGGGCGCCGTGCATGGGACGCTGCGACACCGCGCCGGTGGCGGCGGTACGGCACCACCATGTGCGCTACGCCACCGCCGAGGGGGTCGAGGCGGTGGTGGATACCGGCCACGTGCATCCCGAGGCGATCCTCTGGCAGCGCCTGGCCGACTACCGCGCCGCCGGCGGCTACCGGCTGCTGGCGGCGTGCCGCGAGGGCAGCGTCACCGTCGAGGCCCTCAGCGAGGAGCTCGAGCGCGCCGGGCTGCGCGGCCTGGGTGGCGCCGGCTTCCCCACCTTCCGCAAGTGGCAGGCGGTGCGCGCCGAGCCGGGCCCCCGCTACGCGGTGATCAACGCCGACGAGGGCGAGCCCGGCACCTTCAAGGATCGCTTCTACCTGGAGCGCGAGCCACATCGCTGCCTGGAGGGCGCCCTGGTCGGCGCCTGGTCGGTGGAGGCTCGTGCGCTCTATATCTACCTGCGCGACGAGTACCCCGGCCTGCACCGGGTGCTGGCCGAGGCGATCGCCGAGCTCGAGGCCGCGGGCCTTGCCGAACCGGGCTATATCGTGCTGCGCCGCGGGGCCGGCGCCTATATCTGCGGCGAGGAGTCGGCGCTGATCGAGTCCCTGGAGGGCAAGCCCGGCAAGCCGCGCCACCGCCCGCCCTTCGTCGCCCAGCGCGGCCTCTTCGACCGCCCCACCCTGGTCAACAACGTCGAGACCGCCTACTGGATCCCGCTGATCCACGAGCAGGGCGCCGACAGGTTCGCCGGCCAGGGCCGCCATGGCCGCAAGGGGTTGCGCAGCTTCTCGGTCTCGGGTCGGGTGGCGCGCCCCGGGGTGCATCTGGCCCCGGCCGGCATCACCCTGAACGAGCTGATCGAGGAGCACTGCGGCGGCATGGCCGAGGGGCACCGCCTGCTGGGCTACCTGCCCGGCGGCGCCTCCGGGGGCATCCTGCCGGCCGGCAAGGCGGACATCCCGCTGGACTTCGATACGCTTCAGGAGCACGGCTGCTTCATCGGCTCGGCGGCGGTCATCGTGCTCTCCGACCAGGATGACCTGCGCGAGGTGGCCACCAGCCTGCTGGCCTTCTTCGCCGACGAGTCCTGCGGCCAGTGCACGCCCTGCCGGGTGGGCACCGAGAAGATGCTGACCCTGCTGGAGCGCGAGCACTGGGACGTGGCGATGCTGGAGCGCCTCTCCCGGGTGATGGCGGATGCCTCCATCTGTGGCCTGGGCCAGGCGGCCCCCAACCCGGTGCTGAGCCTGCTGCGCGACTTCCGTGGCGAGCTCGAGGCCCGCCAGCTGATCGCCAGAGGCTAGGGAGACCGACCATGACCCAAGAGACCTTCACCCTGACCCTGGACGGCGTCGAGGTCGACGCCCGTCCCGGCGAGACCCTCTGGCAGGTGGCCCGGCGCGCCGGCGAGACCATTCCCCACCTCTGCTTCAAGGATGCCCCCGGCTACCGCGCCGACGGCAACTGCCGCGCCTGCATGGTGGAGGTCGAGGGCGAGCGGGTGCTGGCGGCGAGCTGCATCCGCGAGGCGGCCCCCGGCATGGTGGTCAAGAGCGCCGACTCCGCGCGGGCGCGGGAGGCGCGGGAAGGCGTCATGGAACTGCTGCTGGCCGACCAGCCGGCGCGCGAGGCGAGCCCCGACCGCTCGAGCCACCTCTGGTCCATGGCCGACCGGCTGGCCATCGACGCCGGCGCGGTACGCGAGCGGCTGCCCGCCCGGGCGGAGCGTGAGGCGCCCACGGTGCACCATGTCGCCGAACGCTCCGCCGCGCTGCCCCATGCCCACGGCCATGACGCCAGCCACTCGGCGATGAGCGTCAACCTGGACGCCTGCATCGAATGCGGCCTCTGTGTGCGCGCCTGCCGCGAGGTGCAGGCCAACGACGTCATCGGCCTGGCGCATCGTGGTGCCGCCGCCAAGGTCGTCTTCGACTTCGACGACCCCATGGGGGAGAGCACCTGCGTGGCCTGCGGCGAGTGCGTCCAGGCCTGTCCCACCGGGGCACTGATGCCCGCCACCCTGATCGACGAGGCGGGTCGAGGCGACTCCGCCGCGGCCGACCGCCGGGTCGACTCCATCTGCCCCTACTGCGGGGTGGGCTGCCAGCTCACCTACCACGTCAAGGACGAGCAGATCCTCTTCGTGGAGGGCCGCAACGGCCCCTCCAACCAGGGGCGGCTGTGCGTCAAGGGGCGCTTCGGCTTCGACTACCCCGGGCATCCGGCGCGCCTCACCCGGCCGCTGATCCGCCGGCCGGGGGTGCCCAAGGGCCTCGATCCCGACTTCGACCCGGCCCGGCCCCTCACCCACTTCCGCGAGGCGAGCTGGGAGGAGGCGCTGGATCTCGCCGCGCGCGGCCTCGTCGAGCTCAAGGCGACCCAGGGCCCCGACGCCCTGGCCGGCTTCGGCAGCGCCAAGTGCTCCAACGAGGAGGCCTGGCTGTTCCAGAAGCTGGTGCGCGTAGGCTTCGGCTCCAACCACGTCGACCACTGCACGCGGCTCTGCCACGCCAGCTCCGTGGCGGCGCTGATGGAGTGCCTGGGCTCCGGGGCGGTCACCGCCTCGTTCATGCAGGCGCTTCAGGCCGAGGTGGTGATCCTCACCGGCTGCAACCCCGCGGTGAACCACCCGGTGGCGGCCACCTACTTCAAGCAGGCGGCGAGAAACGGCACCAAGCTGATCATCCTCGACCCCCGCGGCCAGGCGCTGGACGCCTACGCCTGGCGCAGCCTGCGCTTCTCGCCGGGCGGCGACGTGGCGCTCTTCAACGCCATGCTCAACGTCATCATCGGCGAGGGGCTGTATGACCCGGCCTATATCGATGCCCATACCGAGGGCTTCGCGGCGCTCAAGGCCGGCGTCGTCGACATGACCCCGGAGGCGATGAGCCCGCTGTGCGGCGTGGCCCCCGAGGCCATCCGCGAGGTCGCGCGGGCCTACGCCGGCGCCGAGCGGGCGATGATCTTCTGGGGCATGGGCATCTCCCAGCATGTCCACGGCACCGACAACGCCCGCTGCCTGATCTCGCTGGCGCTGGCCTGCGGCCACACCGGTCGCCCCGGCACCGGCCTGCATCCGCTGCGCGGCCAGAACAACGTCCAGGGCGCCTCCGATGCCGGGCTGATCCCGATGGTGCTGCCCGACTACCAGCCGGTAGGCGACGCCCAGCTGCGCGCCGCCTTCGAGGCGCTGTGGGGCACCGAGCTCGCCCCCGACCCGGGGCTCACCGTGGTGGAGATCATGGACGCCATCCTGGCCGGGCAGATCCGCGGGATGTACATCCTCGGCGAGAACCCGGCGATGTCCGACCCCGACCTGAACCACGCCCGGGCGGCACTCGCGGCCCTGGAGCACCTGGTGGTGCAGGACCTCTTCGTCACCGAGACCGCCCAGTTCGCCGATGTCATCCTGCCCGCCGCCGCCTGGTCCGAGAAGACCGGCACGGTCACCAATACCAACCGCCAGGTGCAGCTGGGCCGCGCGGCGCTGGCGCCCCCGGGGGAGGCGAAGCCCGACTGGTGGATCATCCAGCAGATGGCCCGGCGCTTCGGGCTGGGCTGGGACTATGCCCATCCCCGGGAGGTGTTCGCCGAGATGAAGCGGGGCATGCACTCGCTCGACCACATCACCTGGGAGCGGCTGGAGCGCGAGGGCTCGGTGACCTATCCCTGCCCGGCGGACGATGCCCCGGGCCAGGACGTGGTCTTCGCCGACGCCTTCCCCCGGGCCGGCGGGCGGGCGAGGTTCTCGCCCACCCGGCCGCTGCCGCCGGACGAGCCGGTGGACGCCGCCTATCCCGTGGTGCTCACCACCGGACGTCTGCTCGAGCACTGGCACACCGGGGCCATGACCCGGCGCAGCCGGGTGCTCGACGAACGCGAGCCCGAGGCGGCGGCTTTCCTGGCGCCGGCGGAGCTGGGGCGGCTGGGCGTGGCGCCGGGGGGGGCGGTGCGCATCGCCACCCGGCGCGGCGCCATCACCCTGACGGCCCGGGTCGACCCGGGCATGCCCGAGGGCATGGTGTTCGTGCCCTTCGCCTTCGTTGAAGCGGCGGCCAACCTGCTCACCAACCCGGCGCTGGATCCCGACGGCAAGATTCCGGAGTTCAAGTACGCGGCCTGCCGGCTGTCGCCGGCGTCCTGACCACCAGCACCACCCCGGCGATGGCGATGGCCATGCCGGCGAGCGATATCGGCGGCAGCGCCTCGTCGAACAGCCACCAGGCCTGCAGGGCGGTGACCGGCGGCACCAGGTAGAAGAGGCTCGCCACCCGCGAGGCCTCGCCGCGCCGGATCAGTGCCATCAGCAGAAGGATGGCGCTGATCGACAGCACCAATACCAGCCAGCCCAGGGTCAGGGCGAAGGTGGTGGACCACTCGACCTCGCGGCTCTCGACCAGCAGGGCACCCAGCCCCAGCGCCGCGGCCGCCGCCAGGTACTGCACCACGGTGCCGGAGAGCAGTGGCATGCCGGTGCAGTAGCGCTTCTGGTAGAGGGTGCCGCCGGAGATGCCTAACAGCGCCACCAGCACCGCGCCCAGCGCCCCCAGGCCGAAGCCCTGGAAGAGCGCCTCGCCGGGATCCAGCTTGCCGCCCAGCACCAGCGCCACCCCGATGAGCCCCAGGGCCAACCCCAGCCACTGGCGCGTCGCCAGCCGCTCGCCGAGCAGCGGGCCGGCGAGCCCCGCGGTCAGCAGCGGCTGCAGCCCCACCAGCAGCGAGGCGAGCCCCGCCGGCATGCCCAGGTAGATGCCGTAGAAGACCCCGCCCAGGTAGGCGCCGTGCACCAGCAGGCCGGAGACCGCGATATGCCCCCAGAGCCGCGCTCCCCTTGGCCATTCACCGGAGAGCCAGTGGGCCAGTGGCACCAGCAGCGCCAGGGTCAGCACGAAGCGGATGAACAGGAAGGTGAAGGGCTCAGCGTAGGGCAGGCCGAACTTGGCACCGATGAAGCCGGTGCTCCACAGCGCCACGAACAGCAGCGGCATGGCGGCGAGCCATAGGCGGTGGGGGAGGTGCGGGGTCATGGGGGCATCCTTGCGAGGCAAAGCCCGCATCATGGCCCCCGCGGGGGCGCCTTGCCAACCGGCCAACCGCCGCAGACGTCGGCAGTGGGGTATCGGGTGGCCCGCCGGTGCTCGTGCTTTGGTCGTAGGGCGTGGCGCGAGTGGATAACTGGTCAGACCAGATTTTTTCCATTCTATCCAGCGTCTTGGTGCTCGAGGAGGCACATTGGTCTGGCCAGGTGGCGGTCGGATGCGTTGAAAGGGGGCGTTGGCCCGGGGAGCGCTTTTCGCTAGTTTTCAATCGTGAAGCGCCGATGCGCTGACGCCGCGCCGAGGGAAGCGAGCGCGATGCCGTCTCCGGTGGTCCTGCCGCCGAGTCGCGGCAACCCGGTCCAGGGAAGACAACAACAAGATCCCGTCGTGATCCCCGCGGGGAAGCGACCATCGCCATCTGGAGTCCATGCCATGCAAGACGACAAGCAGCCGTCACGCATCCTCACCTCCCCCGATGAGGCGCCCGCCCGTCGCGAACCCTCCCGCCGCCGCTTCCTGAAGGCTGCCGCCGCCGGCTCCGCCGCCGCCGTGGCCGCCCCCTGGATCGGCAACGCCCAGGCCCAGGAGGGGATCCGCATCCGCATGCAGTCCTCCTGGCAGCCGGGCACCACCGGCTACCGGATCTTCGAGGAGTGGGCCAAGGGGGTCTCCGAGGCGACCAGCGGTGAGGTCAACATCGAGCCGTTCCCGGCCGGCGCCGTGGCCGGTGCCTTCGAGGTCGCCGACGCCGTGCGCAACGGGGTGCTCGACGGCCAGAACTGGTTCACCGTCTACTGGCCCGGCAAGATGCCCGCCGGCGTCTTCCTGACCGCCTATCCCATGGGCCTCTCCGTGCCCCACCAGTGGGACATGATGTTCGGCGCCTACGGCGGCTTCGGCATCGCCAAGGACCTCTACCGCAAGCAGGGCCAGGAGCTGCTGGGCTACGTCCACCATGACCTCAACCTGATCCACTCCAAGGTGCCGCTGCGCAGCTTCGATGACTTCAAGGGGGTCAAGATCCGCATGCCCGGCGGCATCGTCGCCGAGACCTTCGCCTCCATCGGCGCCCAGACCACCCTGCTGCCCGGCTCCGAGGTCTACCCGGCGCTGGAGAAGGGCACCATCGACGCGGCCGACTACACCGGCGCCGCGGTCAACTTCGAGCTCGGCTTCTGGCAGGTCGCCGACTACATCATCATGGGGCCGCCCTCCACGCCCTGCCTGCACCAGGCCGTCGACCTGATGGATATCGCCGTCAACCGTCGCGTCTTCGAGCGCATGTCGCCGCAGACCCAGGACCTGATGCACGATCTGGTGGCGGCCTACTCCCGCGAGCACTATGCGGCGATCCAGAAGGCCAACGCCGAGGCCTGGCCCAAGTACCGCGAGAAGGGCGTGGAGATCATCCACCTCTCTGAGGACGACGCCAGCCGCTTCCGCGATGCCGCCATCCCGCTTTGGTTCAAGTGGGCCAACAAGGACCCGGATGCCGCGCGCATGTTCAAGGCGCACCTCGACACCATGATGGACCCGGCGGTGGCGCTGATCACCGAGGAAGACATCAAGGACTACGAGCTCAACCTCTAAGCCGCCAGCCCCGGGCCGGTGGCCGTCCCTGGACGGTCACCGGCCCGGCCGGTGATATCCCATGCATCCCGCCAACCCCTGACTCATTGATCCGTTGCCATCGCCGGGAAGTGATGGCGCAACGGAGGAGTGTCCATGAACCTCGATATCGAATTCGTCCTTCCCCACTGGCTCTACTGGTCCGTGCTGGCCCTGCTGCCGCTGGTGGTGATGTTCTTCGTCGACCGCAGCTTCCGCCGCGGCGCCGTGGTCAGCGGTGGCGATACCGCCGAGATCCCCGGCGAGGCCCCGGTGGAGCGCTACCACCCGCCGGGCAACCTGCTCACCGCCGGCGTCGACCGCATCTCCGGCTTCTTCGGCCGCTACGTCGCCTACTGGTCGCTGATCGCGCCCTTCGCCTTCGCCTACGAGGTGCTGGTGCGCTATGCCTTCAACTCGCCGACCAACTGGGTCCACGAGTCGATGACCCTGATGTTCGGCATGCAGTACCTGATCGCCGGCGCCTTCGCCCTGCGCGAGGGCGGCCACGTACGCGTGGACATCCTCTACCAGCGCGCCCGGCCGCTGACCAAGGCGGCCCTGGACCTGCTGACCTCGGTGTTCTTCTTCATCTTCACCATCGGCCTGATGGTGACCGGCTGGAAGTTCTTCTCCCAGGCGGTGAGCGACAAGTACTTCTTCGGCTCCAGCTACGCCAACGAGACCTCCTTCACCGAGTGGGCCATTCAGTTCTACCCGGTGAAGTTCATGCTGTTCTTCGGCGCCCTGCTGCTGCTGCTGCAGGGGATCGCCCAGCTGATCCGCGACTTCCAGGCCTTCCGCCATCACCGTGCCAGCGAGCGCCACGGGCGCGGCTTCGCCCACCTGCTGGTGGTGCTGGGCGTGCTGCTGGGCGCCTGGGTGGTGTTCGAGATGGTCAACATCGCCGTCACCGACTACCAGAGCCTGGCCGGCAGCCTCGAGAACAGCCTGAGCAGCGTCGGCATCGGCGGCCTGACCCTGGTGATGTTCGGCACCCTGATGGTGGTGCTGGTGGCAGGCCTGCCGCTGGCCTTCGTCACCGGCGGCCTGGGTGTGGCCTTCCTCTACCTGGTCGGCGACCAGAACATGCTCAACCTGATGCCCTCGCGCATCTTCCCGATGATGACCAACTACCAGCTCTCGGCCATCCCGCTGTTCATCTTCATGGCCTCGGTGCTGGAGAAGGCGGGGATCATCGAGGAGCTGTTCGACGTCGTCTACAAGTGGATGGGCGGTCTCAAGGCGGGCCTGGCCATCGCCACCATCATCGCCTCGACGCTGCTCGCCGCCATGGTCGGCGTGATCGGCGCGGCGGTGGTGACCATGGGCCTGATCGCCCTGCCGGCGATGCTCAAGCGCAACTACAACCCCGAGATCGCGCTGGGCTCGATCATGGCCGGCGGTACCCTGGGCATCCTGATCCCGCCCTCGATCCTGGCCATCATCTACGGCGTCATCGCCCAGCAGTCGGTGGGTGAGCTCTACCTCGGCTCGCTGATCCCCGGCCTGCTGCTGGCCGGCATGTACGCCGGCTACTGCTGGCTGCGCGGCACCCTGAACGTCAAGATGGCGCCGCCCATGCCGGTGGAGGACCGCGTCGACATGGGCGAGAAGCTGCGCCTGCTGCGCAACATGCTGGCGCCCATCGTGCTGGTGATCCTGGTGCTGGGCATCATCTTCACCGGCATCGCCACCCCGGTGGAGGCCGCCGGCATCGGCACCTTCGGCGCCCTGGTGGTAGCCGCGATGCACCGGCGCCTGACCTGGGCCAACCTGCACGCCGCCTGCATGACCACCCTGGTCGCCTCGGCGATGGTGATGTGGATCATCTTCGGTGCCAGCATCTTCGTCGGCTTCTACATCCTGCAGGGCGGCCAGACCTTCGTGCAGGAGCTGATCTCCGGCGCGGGCCTCGGCCCCTACGCAGTGCTGGCGCTGATGATGGTGCTGCTGGTGGCGCTGGGCATGTTCCTCGACTGGGTGGGCATCCTGCTGCTGGCGGTGCCGATCTTCGTGCCGCTGATCAAGGGCATGGCCTTCGACGGCGTCTTCGGCCTGCCGGGGGTCGACCCCGCCGACGTCTCGCTGTGGTTCGGGGTCATCTACCTGGTCAACATGCAGATGTCCTTCCTTAGCCCGCCGTTCGGCTATGCGCTCTTCTACATCAAGGGGGTGTGCCCGCCGCATATCACCATGGCGCAGATCTTCCGCTCCTCCTTCCCCTTCCTGGGACTGCAGGCGCTGGGGCTGCTGCTGGTGATCCTGTTCCCGGCGCTGGTCACCTGGCTGCCCAACCTGGCCTACGGCTGACGGGACGAGCCACCACCGACGAGGGCGCCTGCGGGCGCCCTCGTTACATTCCGACACAAGGTCGCCTGAACTCCCCCGGGCGCAGGTCGTCTCAGGGGGGCACATTCACGACGCACCACCCACGACGCAACACCCTTGGAGGTTTCGATGAAACGGATGACCGCCCTGTTCTCCGCCGCCCTGCTCAGCGCCGGCCTGATCACGGCCACCGCCCATGCCCAGGAGGACGCGGCCACCCAGTCCGCCGACCAGGCCCAGGCCACCGCCCCGGCCCAGGACTTCTCCGACGCCCAGCTCCAGCAGTTCGCCGATGCCTCCAAGGAGATCGCCGTGCTGTCCCAGGACTACACCAAGCGCCTGCAGGAGGCCGAAGGCGAGGAGGCCCAGCAGGAGGTGCGCATGGAGGCCAACGAGGAGATGGTCAAGGTGGTCGAGGAGAGCGGCCTAGACGTCGACACCTTCAACGCCATCGGCCAGGCCATCCAGCAGGACCCCGAGCTGATGCAGCGTGTTCAGGAGATGGCCCAGTCGTAAGCTGATGCCGCGACACGGCCGACTCCCATCGGCATTCGACGGCCACCCTGCGGGGTGGCCGTCGTCGTGTGGGGCAGGGCGCTTTACAGCGCACCGGCAAGCTTCCAGACTTGGCGCAAACGGCCAGGCTGCGGAGGGAACCCATGGAACCGGAATGGCTGGAGATACGCCAGCACATGGGGCGCTTCCCGCCCTTCGATACCCTCTCCGACGAGCGGCTCGACGAGATCGCCGGTCAGGTCGAGGTGGCCTACTACCGTGCCGAGAGCGATATCCACGTGCTTGACCAGGAGATCGACGCCCTGGGCTATGTGCGCAGCGGGGCGGTGGAGGTGATGCGCCGCAACGGTGACCTCTACGACCGCCGCGGCGAGGGCGACATCTTCGGCCACTTCAGCCTGCTGCGGAACCACAAGGTGCGCTTCCCGGTGCGTGCCCTGGAAGACAGCCTGATCTACTTCATCCCCGACGCGGTCTTCCAGCGCCTGTGCGAGGAGGACGAGGCCTTCGCCGACTTCGTCGAGCTGGAACGTCCGCGCCTCGAGTCGGCGGTGGAGCACCACAAGCAGCAGAACGACATGATGATCACCCGGGTGCGCAAGCTGCTCACCCGCTACCCGCTGATGCTGGAGGCGAGCACCACCCTGCAGGAGGCCGCCCGCCTGATCGGCGACTTCGGCGCCTCGGCGGTATTGGTGCTGGATGCCCCCGGCGACAACCCCCGCTACACCTTCCGCGACAGCGAGGAGCGTGGCTGGCAGGTGCGCGGCATCCTCACCGACAGCGACTTCCGCCGCACGGTGGCGGAGGGGCGGCCGCCGGAGACGCCTCTCGGCGAGGTGGTGAGTCACTACCTGGTGGCGATCCAGTCCGACGAGTCGGTGCACGAGGCGATGCTCACCATGCTGCGCAACAACATCCACCACCTGCCGGTGATGCACCGTCGCCGGCCAGTGGGCATCGTCCACCTCTCCGACATCATCCGCTACGAGACCCACTCCAGCCTCTACCTGGTCAGCAATATCTACAGCCAGTCCACCGCCGAGGGGCTCGCCAAGCTGGCGCCGGACGTGCGCGCCGCCTTCGTGCGCATGGTGGAGGACGGCGCCGATTCGCGGATGATCGGCAGTGCCCTCTCCACCATCGGGCGCAGCTTCACCCGGCGGCTGCTGGAGCTGGCCGAGGAGGAGCTGGGCCCGCCGCCGGTCCCCTACTGCTTCATGGCCATGGGCTCCATGGCGCGCAACGAGCAGACCCTGGTCACCGACCAGGACAACGCCCTGGTGCTCTCCGACGACTTCGACCCCGAGGCCCACGACGACTACTTCCTGGCCCTGGCCAGACGGGTCAGCGACGGCCTCGACGCCTGCGGCTACCCCTACTGCACGGGCGATATCATGGCCACCAACCCGCGCTGGCGCCAGCCGCTGTCGGTATGGAAGGGCTACTTCGCCGACTGGGTGCGCGACCCCACCCCGGAGCGCCTGCTGCACAGCTCGATCTTCTTCGACCTCGACGCGGTCTACGGCGAGAACCCTTTCGTGGAGCAGCTCCAGGACCAGGTGGCCGAGCAGGCGCCCAAGAGCAAGCTGTTCCTCGCCGCCATGGCGCGCAACGCCCTCAACCGCACCCCGCCGCTGGGCTTCTTCCGCACCTTCGTGATGGAGAAGGATGGCAAGCACAACAACTCCATCAACCTCAAGCGCCGCGGCACCGCCCCGCTCACCGACCTGATCCGCGTCCACGCCCTGGCCTGCGGCTCCCGCGCCCAGAACAGCTTCGAGCGCCTCGACGACATCGACCGTACCCAGCTGCTGGCGCCGGGGGTGAGCGACAAGCTGCGCCACGCCCTGGAGTTCCTGACCATGTCGCGGATCCGTCACCAGGTGATCGACATCCAGCACGAGCGCACCCCGGACAACAACATCGAGCCGGAGAACGTCAGCGACAGCGAGCGCCACACCCTCAAGGATGCCTTCCAGGTGCTGAGCAACGCCCAGAAGTTCCTCAAGTTCCGCTATCCGCTGCCGGCCGCCGCCGAGCGGAGGCGGCGCTAGGTGGCCCTGCGTCGTTCGCGGGCGCCGGCGCCGGGCTGGCCGGAGTACCTGGCCGATCGCGCCGGACGGGTCAGCTATCCGCCGTTGCAGGCCTTCTTCGCCGCCGGCTGTCCGGCCCCCGACACCCCCATCGCCGAGGCGCCGCTGGTGGCGCTGGATATCGAGACCACCGGCCTCGACCCGCGCCGCCACGCCATCGTCAGCATCGGCGCGGTGCCCTTCAGCCTGGCGCGCATCCCGCTGCGCCAGGCGCGTTACTGGCTGCTCAAGCCCTATCGCGAGCTCACCGCCACCTCGGTGACCCTGCACCACATCACCCATCAGGAAGTGGAGAACGCCCCGGACCTGGTGGAGGTGCTGCCCGAGGTGCTTGGCCTGCTCCAGGGGCGCCTGGCGGTGGTGCACTATCGCCATATCGAGCGCGGCTTCATCGACGCGGCCCTCCAGCATCGACTGGGGGAGGGGATGCGCTTCCCGGTGATCGACACCATGTCGCTGGAGGCGCGGCTCCATCGCCAGTCGCCCTGGGCGCGCCTGCGTCGCTGGCTGGGACGCCCGCCGGTGTCGATCCGCCTGCAGGCGAGCCGCGACCGCTACGGCCTGCCGTCCTACCAGGGCCACCACGCCCTGGTGGACGCCCTGGCCACCGCCGAGCTGCTGCAGGCCCAGGTGGCCACGCGCTTCACGCCGCAGACGCCGGTCTCGGCGCTGTGGAGCTGACCCCGCGTCGATGTGGTCACCTAACGCAGCGAGGCGGCCCGCAGGCCGCCTCGCTGGGTCTTGCCGGCGGCTCGTCGCGAGCCGCCGTCTGTCGGCCGGTCACTTGGCCTTGGGTTCGCTCATCAGTCCCTTGACGATGGCGTAGCAGCCCACCAGCAGCACGATGGTGAACGGCAGGCCGGTGGTCAGCGCCGCCGTCTGCAGCGCGGCGAGGCCGCCACCCAGCAGCAGGGCGATGGCCAGTGCCCCCTCGATCAGCGCCCAGAACACGCGCTGGGGCTTGGGGGCATCCACCTTGCCGCCGGCGGTGATGGAGTCGATCACCAGCGAACCGGAGTCCGAGGAGGTGATGAAGAACACGATCACCAGCACGATGCCGACGAAGGAGGTGATGGCGGTCAGCGGCAGGTGCTCCAGCATGGTGAAGAGCTGCAGCTCCAGGGCGGCGTCCTGCACGTCGGTGATGCCGTCGCTGATCACCTGGTCGATGGCGGTGGTGCCGAAGGCGGTCATCCACACCACCGAGGCGAGGGTCGGCACCACCAGCACGGCGATCAGGAACTCACGCACGGTGCGCCCGCGGCTGACCCGCGCGATGAACATGCCGACGAAGGGGGACCAGGCGATCCACCAGGCCCAGTAGAAGGCCGTCCAGCCCTGGCTGAAGTTGGCGTCCTCACGCCCGAAGGGCATGGAGAGCGCCGGCAGGTGCTTGACGTAGCCGAGCAGGTTCTCGAACACGCCGGTGGCGATCATCAGGGTGGGGCCCACGGCGATCACGAACACCAGCAGCAGCAGGGCGAGGCCCATGTTGAGCTGCGACAGGCGCTGCACGCCCTTGTCGACGCCGAGCAGGATCGAGCCCAGCGCCACCACGGTGATGCCAAGGATCAGCAGGATCAGGGTGGCGTTGGTGTCGGGGACGCCGAACAGGTAGTTGAGGCCCGCCGACGCCTGGGTCGCTCCCAGCCCCAGCGAGGTGGTCAGGCCGAACAGGGTGGCGAACACCGCCAGGATGTCGATCACGTGCCCCGGCCAGCCCCAGACACGCTCGCCCAGGATCGGGTAGAAGATCGAGCGCATGGTCAGCGGCAGGCCCTTGTTGAAGGCGAAGATCGCCAGGGCCAGGCCGACGATGGCGTAGGCGCCCCAAGGGTGCAGGCCCCAGTGGAAGATGGTGGCGGCCATGCCCAGCGAGATGGCGCCGGCCTGGTCACCCTCGGCGGCGCCCAGCGGGGCCCAGTCGGTGCGCACGCCATCCTCGCCCATGCTGATGCCACCTAGCGAGGTACCGTAGTGGCCCAGCGGCTCCGAGACGCCGTAGAACATCAGGCCGATGCCCATGCCGGCGGCGAACAGCATCGCGAACCAGCCGGCGTAGCCGAAGTCCGGCGTGGCGTTGGCCCCGCCGATGCGTACCCGTCCCATGGGGGTGAAGATCAGCACCAGCGCGAGGATCACGAAGACGTTGGCACCGAGCAGGAAGACCCAGCTCAGCTTGGTGGTCAGGAAGCTGAACATGCTGTTGAAGATCGGCTCCATCTGGGCCTGCATGGCCAGCGTGAGGATCACAAACAGCAGGATCACGATGGAGGAGAACATGAAGACCTTGCCGTGCAGGTCCACGTCGATCCCCATCGGCGAGGCGGTGATGTTGTCCTGGCCGATCACGTAGTCCGTGTCGATCAGGTTGGCGGCCCCCTCCGGGGCCGGAATTCCCTGGGAACCGGCATCCGGCTCCTGGGGCTTGTCGTCGTTGGTCGGATTGGCCACGAGACGTCTCCCTTGCGTTTATCGATTGACGATCGACTTGCTCTTCTGGGGTTCTGTCGTTACGAGGTTCTGTCGTGCCGGGGTCAGTCGCCGGCGCCCGGGCGCACCAGGAATACCGAGGCCTTGGTGTGGGTGGCCACCTTGCCGCCGTGGGACGGCATGATGACGTCCACATGCTTGGGCGGGTGGGTCGGCATCACCACCAGGTCGGCGCCTACCTCGTCGATGGCCTTGATGAGGTCGTCATCGAGGTCGGCGATGGGGTCGGGACTGACGATGGTGTGGGTGCTCACCGGTTGGCCATGGACCTCGGCGCGTTCCTGGGCGAAGGCCTTCAGCTTCTGGGTGAACTCCTCCGGGGTGCGGGCGACGCTGCCCGGGGTGTTGGCGGTGATGCCCACGTAGCACACCTCGGCGCCATAGTGCTGGGCCAGATCGGCCACCGTCTGCAGGGCGGGCTCGATCACCTTCAGGTGCGCCAGGTCGACCGGAACCATGATCTTGCGATACATCGCGCATCTCCTCGTGGTGGCGAATAGGGGGGCGAGGCGATCGGCGAAACGGGCAGCATCGGCAGCCCGTCGCGCCGCGTCCTGATCAAGAATGGACCTATTGAGCGTAGACGCTGGTCGGCGACGCCACTTCAACGCATCCGCAATCTTGTACGCGAACTGTACACCATGTGGCGGACATCTGCCGAACGCAAACCTGTCCGGGCACAGTTCATCACGCCCAGCATGCGGCCCAACACGCGACGGGGGAGCCACCCGGTGGCTCCCCCGTCAGGGCGCGGCGAGCGCCGCGCGACAGCCGGATCAGCTGGCGGCGTCGAGCCACTCCTGCACCTGCTCCTGGTTCTCCTCGACCCACTGCTTGGCGTTCTCGTAGGGGTCGGCGTCCTCTTCCTGGTTCATGAGCATGACCTCGCCCATGTCCTCGGCGGTCCAGGCGAAGGCGTCCAGGATGGCGTAGGCCTCCGGCATCTCCTCCTTGAGACCCTGGCGGACGATGGTGTGGATCTGCTCGGCGCCGCCGTAGACGTTCTTCGGGTCCTCGAGGTACTTGAGGTCCCAGCGGGCAAACATCCAGTGCGGGGTCCAGCCGGTGACCGCGATCGCCTCCTCGTTGTCGATGGCCGTCTTGAGCGCTGCGCTCATGGTGGCACCGCTGCCGGTCTGCAGGTCGAGGTCGAGCTCATAGGCGTCGATGACGTCCTCGGTCAGGCGCATGATGCCGGCGCCCGGATCGATACCCACGATCTTGCCGTCGAAGTCGTCGGCGTACTCGTTGAGGTCCGCGATGCTCTCGACTTCCACGTAGCTGGGGACCACCAGGCCCAGCTTGGTGCCGTCGAGGTTGACCCCGGTATCGACCAGCTGGTCCTCGAGCTGGGCGTAGTAGTCCTCGTGGGTGGTGGGCAGCCAGCCGGCGAGCAGGGCGTCGGTGTCGCCGGAGGCGACCGACTGCCACATGGCAGCGGCGGAGAGCGAGGAGGTTTCCACCTCGTAGCCGGCCTGCTCGAGCACGGCCCGCATGACGTTGGTGGAGGCCACGGTGGAGGACCACTCGACGTAGGCCAGGTGGACGGTGCCCTTGTCCTGCGCCTGGGCGGCGCCGGCGGTCAGGGCGGCGCCGGTGGCCAGCGCGAGGCCGGCGAGACGGATACGACGGTACAGCGGATGCTTCTTCATCGGGTACCTCTTTTCCAAGTGTTCAGTGCAACACCATGCAGACCATGGTGATGGTTTTCAAGGAACGCCCTCAACGGGCGCCCCTGGTTCCGCGTATGCGCTTAGGACTTGCGCTGCTTGCGAAGTGACTGGGTCAGGCGGTCGAGGAGCATGGCCAGGATCACCACGGCGATGCCCGCCTCGAAGCCGTCGCCCGGGCGCAGGCGCTGGATGGCGCGCCATACCTCGCTGCCCAGGCCGTCGGCACCGATCATGGCGGCGATCACCACCATGGAGAGGGCCAGCATGATGGTCTGGTTGATGCCCGCCATCACCGTGGGCAAGGAGAGCGGCAGCTGCACCTTGACCAGCTTCTGGCCGCGGGTGGCGCCATAGGCGTCGGCGGCCTCGATCAGCTCGCCCGGCACCTGGCGGATGCCCAGGGTGGTGAAGCGGATCGCCGGCGGCATGGAGAAGATCACCGTGGCGAAGATCGCCGACACCGAGCCGATACCGAAGAAGGGGATCGCCGGGATCAGGTAGACGAAGGCCGGCATGGTCTGCATGAAGTCGAGCACCGGCATGATCATCCGGTAGAGCCGCTCGGAGAGCGCCGCGGCGATGCCCACCGGCAGGGCGATCACCACCGCCACCAGGGTGGCGATCACCACCAGGGTGAGGGTCTCGATCATCGGGTCCCACAGGCCCAGGTTCCAGATCAGTGCCATGCCGGCGGCGGCGCCGATCGCCAGGCGCATGTTGGCGACCCACCAGCACAGGCCGACGATGATCAGCAGCAGGCCCCAGGGCGGCAGCCACATCAGGGCATCGTTGAGGCCATCGATGCCGGTCTGGGTCACCTGGGAGATGCCGCGGGTGACCATGGAGTACTCGCTGGTCAGCCAGTCGAGGCCGCCCTCGATCCACTGGCCGAGGGGAATGCTTGGAATCTCGATCGCCATCACTGTTCTCCTGCCGCTGCGGTCTCGGTGTCTGCGTCTGCCGTGGTGTTCTCCTCTGCGGCCCGGGCCAGCTGGTCGAGCACGGCGCCCTTGACCACCACGCCGAGCAGGCGCTCGTCGTCATCCACCACCGCGATGGGGAAGCTCTTCTCGCTGAACATGGCGAAGAGGTTGTGCAGCGGTTCCTGGGGCCCGACCTTGCGGAAGTCCTGAGTCATGGCCGCACCGATGGTGTCGGCACCCTCCCGGGCCGCCTGTTCCGCGGCGTCGACCTCGAGCAGCCCCATCAGGGTGCGGTCACGGCGGGTCACGTAGATGGAGTCGAGGTTGTGCTCGTGCATCTTGCGCAGGGTGGTACGTGGGCCATCGCCCTCGCGAGCCACGGCGCGTACCTTGCGCATGGCGTGTTCGGCGGTAAGGATCTTGGACATGTCCACGCCTTCCACGAAGCGCTTCACGTAGTCATCCGCCGGGTGGGTGAGGATCTGCTCCGGGGTGCCGATCTGCACGATCTCGCCATCCTTGAGCAGGATGATGCGGTCGGCGATGTTGAGCGCCTCGTCAAGGTCGTGGGTGATGAACACCGTGGTCTTCTGCATGCGGCTCTGCAGCTCCTGCAGCTCCTGCTGCATGTCGCCGCGGATCAGCGGGTCCAGCGCCGAGAAGGCCTCGTCCATCAGCAGCACAGTGGAGTCGTTGGCCAGCGCCCGGGCCAGGCCGACGCGCTGCTGCATGCCCCCGGAGAGCTGGTTGGGGTAGGCGTCCTCCCAGCCGTCCAGCCCCACCTGCTTGAGGGCCTTGCGCGCGATCTCGGCGCGCTCGGCGCGCTCCACGCCGCGGATCTCCAGGCCGAACTCGGCGTTCTGCTGAACCGTGCGGTGGGGGAACAGCGCGAAGTTCTGGAACACCATGGAGAAGTGGCGACGACGGCACTCGAGCAGCGCCTTGTCGTCCAGTTGGGGGATGTCCTCGCCGTCGATGACGATCTCGCCCTCGGTGGGCTCGATCAGACGGTTGAGACAGCGGATCAGGGTCGACTTACCCGAGCCGGACAGCCCCATGATCACCAGCAGCTCGCCCTCGTAGACGTCGAAGTCGATGTTGGAGAGGCCCAGCGTCTGGCCGGTCTTGTCGAGGATCTCGGGGCGCTTAAGCCCCTGGTCGCGCAGTTCGAGCGCCTTCTTCGGGTTGTTGCCGAAGACCTTGCTCAGGTTGCGCACCCGTATCTTGACGTTTCGTTTCTCGTTCATTGGCTCTGCCTTTATGTCAGCCCCTGGCATGGCGCGTGGGCACGATGATGCCTGCCTGCGCCGCCTAGCTTGGCATGCGGGAGCGTTGACGGTTGCGAAAGGTCCTTTACCCTACGTTTTTTTGAATGGATGTTCAAACAAAAATCCCGACGCCAGGACGTCGGGATTCGCAGACAGGCCGGGGAGACTACGTCATTCGTCGGCGCGTGTCAGCCGGTAGAGGGCGCCGTCGGGGGCGTCCTGGAGCAGGTAGAGGGCGCCGTCCGGCCCCTGGCGCACGTCGCGGATGCGCCCGATCTGCCCCTCGAGGAGCACCTCGCGCTCGACCACCGCGTCGCCGTCCAGCACCAGGCGCACCAGCCGCTCGCTGGCCAGGCCGCCGGCCAGCAGTTGGCCCTGCCAGGCGGGGAAGGTGTCGCCGCTGACCTCGGTGAGCCCCGAGGGCGCGAAGCGCCCCGCGAAGACGTGTACCGGGTCGCGCATGCCGGGCGCGCTGTCGCGGCCGATGGGTTCGTTGGTGGCGTAGTCGTTGCCGCGGCTGACCACCGGCCAGCCGTAGTTCTCGCCGCCCACCAGGCGGTTGAGCTCGTCGCCGGTGCGCGGGCCGTGCTCGGTGGACCAGGCGCTGCCGTCGGCGGCGACCGTGAGCCCCTGGGGATTGCGGTTGCCCAGGGTGTAGAGCTCGTCGAGCACCGCCGGGTCACCGACGAAGGGGTTGTCCTCGGGCACGCCGCCGCTCTGCGTCAGGCGCAGCACGCTGCCGGCGTGGTCGCCGCCATCCTGGGCCCGGGAGGGATCGCGGCCGCGGTCGCCGATGCTCATCAGCAGGGTGCCGTCGGGCAGCCAGGCGAGCCGCGAGCCGTAGTGGCGGCCAGGGGCGGAGAAGCGGTCCTGCACGAACAGCGTCTCGACCTCCTCGAGGGCATCCTCGCTGAGGCGCCCTCGGGAGAGGGTGGTGGCGCTGCCGCCGTCCCCGGCCTGGCTCCAGGTGAAGTAGAGCCAGTCGTCCTCGCCCTCGCCGCTGCCGAAGCCGGGATGCAGGGCCAGGTCGAGCAGGCCGCCCTGGCCCCGGGTGCTCACCTCGGGCACGCCGTCGAGCCGGGTGATCCCACCATCCGCGTCGATGCGCGCCAGGCGTCCGGGGCGTTCGCTGACCAGGATGTCGCCGCCCGGCAGGAAGGCCAGCGACCAGGGGTGCTCGAGCCCGGTGGCGAGGCGCTCCAGGCGCAGCGTGTGGTGGTCGGTCTCGAGGCGTTCGATCAGCGTCTCGGCGGCGGTGGCCTGGCCGCCGAGGGTGAGTCCGCCCAGCAGCAGCGCGGTGGGCAGTCGGCGCAGGATGTCCGGCATGGCGTGTCCCCTCGTCTGGTGGTCAAGATAGGGACTTCGTCAGAGAAGCGGTGTTCCCCGTCACCATGGCGCGACGCGCTACATCAGCCAGGCCAGCAGCAGCGGCAGGTAGAGCAGCGAGAGCAGGGTCGAGCAGAACACCAGGCTCGCCACGTACTCCGGCTCGCGCCGCGCCTTCTGGGCGAAGAGGTAGTTGAACACGGCCACCGGCATGCTCATCTGCAGGATCAGGATGCCCTGGGCCAGGGGCGGCAGGTCGAGCAGGCTGCCGATGCCCCAGGCCAGCGCCGCGGCCACCGGGATGCGCAGCAGGCTGAAGCCGATGCCCGAGCGCAGGCTGCGTACCTGGATGCTCGCCAGCGAGACGCCCAGGGTGATCAGCATCAGCGGCACGGTGAAGCCCGAGATCAGGTCGACGCTGTTGGCAAGCCACTGGGGCAGGGCGGTGTCGGTGAGCAGCAGGACCAGCGAGATGGCGATGGCATAGACGGTGGGGGTGCGCGCCAGGGTGCGCAGCGGGTTGCCGCCGCGGCTGGCCATCACCGAGCCCAGGGTGAACTGGAACAGCGACACCGTGACCATCACCGTGATGCCGTAGGCGAAGCCGGCGCTGCCGAAGGCGTAGAGCACCACCGGCAGCCCCATGTTGCCGGTGTTGGGGTACATCGCGGGAGCCAGCAGCACCCGCCACTCCTTGCCCAGCAGGCGCGCCAGCGGCCAGGTCATCGCCGCCATGGCGCTGATCACCAGGGCCGTGGCCAGCATGGTGCGCCCGAAGCTGCCGGCGTCGATCTCGGCGCCGGAGAGCGAGGCGATCACCAGCGCCGGAGTGCCGATGTTGAACACCAGGCGGGTGACGAACTCCACCGGGTAGGGCTGGCCCAGGCGGATCCAGGTGAAGCCCAGGCCGGCGCCGGTGAGCACCGGCGCCATCACGGCGAAGAGTTCGGCAAGCATGCGGTCGTCCCTGAGGAAAAGAGCGGGCGACTATTGTCGGAAGCCGCGGCCGACCTGGCAAGGCGGCCGCCGGTTCACAACCCCTCAGAACTCGTATCGCGCGGAGAGCCAGAGGCGGCGACCTTCCTCGCTGTTGGCGTAGACGTTGCCGTACTCCGCGCCACCGTCGTAGGCGCGGTAGTCGACGAAGTCCTTGTCGAACAGGTTCTGGACGGTGGCGCTGACGGTGAAGGCGTCGGAGACCCGGTAGCTGCCGCCCAGATGGAAGAGGGCATAGGACTCGAAGTCGCCCAGGTCGTCGAAGGAGGGGGCGCCGCGTACCCGCTCGCGGTTGCGGTAGCGCTCGCTGCGGTACTCGCCGGAGAGCCAGGTACTCAGCCTGTCGGTGGCCTGCCAGCGCAGGGTGGCGTTGACCGCATGCTCCGGGGTATCGGTCAGCGGCTCGCCCTTCTGCTCACCGCTCTTCTGCTCGCTGTCGGTATAGGTGTAGTTGGCGCTCAGGTTGACGCGCTCTGCGAGTTGGATGCGGGTGGCGAGCTCGATGCCCCGGGTCTCGGCCTCGTCGATATTGATGTCCTGGGCGTAAGTGCCTTCCGGGATCCGCGGGTCGCCGCTGACGGTGATATCGGGGCCGGCGGCGATCTTGTCATCGAAGCGGTTGTGGAACAGCGTGGCGCTGGCCATGAAGCCCTCGCCATTGTCGTAGAGGGCAGCGAGCTCGCTGCTGGTGCTGGTCTCCGGCTGCAGGTCGGGGTTGCCGATGGTCAGGACGGTGCCCTGGCCGGTCACGCCGTTGATGCCATCATGCAGGTCATTGAGCGACGGCGTCTTATAGCCGCGGCTAACGCCACCCTTCAGGGTCCAGTCGTCGCTGGCGCTCCATACCAGGTAGCCGCGCGGGCTGAACTGGCTGCCGAAGGCGTCGTGGTGGTCGTAGCGCCCGCCCAGGGTCAGCGCCCAGTCATCGGCCAACCACCACTCGTCCTCGGCGAACAGCGCCCAGGTAGTCTGGGAAAACTCCTCGGTGGCCAGCCCATCGGTGAGCTCGGAATCCATCCACTGGCCGCCGACCGTCGCCATGTGGTCGCCCAGCGGCATCACGAACTTGCTGTCGAGCACGGTGTTGGTGGTCTCGAGCTCGCGGGCATCGCCGCCGACGATCCCGGGGAAGCCGGCATAGGGCTGCCCGAGGGTGCCGGGGATGGTGCGGCCCAGCGTCTCGGTGGTGTTATGCATCAGGCTGGATTCCCAGGTACCGGCGGCGAAGCGCCCGGTGTGGCCGATGGCGAGCTGGTCACGCTCGAAGCGCAGCTCGTCGCTGTAGCCGTTAGCCTCGCCCGGGGCGGGCTCGCAGCTGCGGGTGCGGCCGTCCAGGGTGCCCAGCTGACAGTCATCGTTGGCATATGTCTGGCGGCTGGTCTCGCCGTCGAGCCACAGCTCGTGATCCTGATGCGGGGTCAGGGTGAGCCTGGCGCCCAGGCTGTAGACGTCGCCTTCCACGGGGCTCGGGCCACGCTGGCTGACCGGGACCTCGGTGCCGTCCGCCTCGGTGTAGGTCAGGGTCGAGGCATCACGCTCATGGAAGCGGCCGCGCACCTGCAGGCCCAGGGTCTCCTCGACCAGCGGGCCGCTGGCATAGAGGCTGGTCTCGCGACTGTCGCCGAACTCGTCGTGTTCGTTGAGGGTGGTTTCGGCCTGTACCGAGCCGCTCCACGTGTCGCCCACCTTGCGGGTGATGATATTGATCACCCCGCCCATGGCATCGGAGCCGTAGAGGGTCGACATCGGGCCGCGGATCACCTCGATGCGCTCGATCGCCGAGACCGGCGGAAAGAAGCTGGTGGCGGTCTCACCGAAGCCGTTGGGCGTGACGCTGCCGGCGGTGTTCTGGCGTCGGCCGTCGATCAGGATCAGGGTGTAGTCGCTGGGCAGGCCGCGGATGCTGATGTTGCGTCCGCCGGTCTTGCCCACCTGGCCGCCCACGTCGACGCCTTCCACGTCGCGCAAGGCGTCGGCGATGCTGGTGACGCGCTTTTCTTCCAGCTCCTGGCGGCTGATCACCGAGATGCTGGCCGGTGCCTCGGCCAGGGCCTGCTCGTAGCCCGCGGCGGTGACCACGATGTCGTCCAGCTGCTGGCCCTGCTGGGCCAGGGTGGCAAGGGAGGAGGAGGCGGCGGCCAGCGCCACGGCGCCGGCCAGGGCATTGGGGGCAAAGCGGTTCATGTCGATCCTTGAATGAGTTTGATTATCAAGAGCGCAAGGATTCTAGTCGACAATGTGAAGCAAATGATAGTATTTCTCACAAATTTATTCGCCGCCTACCATTTGCGGCGCTGGTAAACCGCCCCGGCCACCGCAGAGGGGCAGGGTGGAGCGCGCCGCCGGGCGTCGCTATCCTGCCCGGGCCAACCACAAGGACTCGCCATGACCACCACCCCGGCCACCCCCAGCAGCTTCCAGGCGCTGGTGCGCCTGCTGCGCTACGCCCGCGGCTACCGCCGGCGCATCCTCGCCGCCAGCGCCTGCTCGATCATCAACAAGCTGTTCGATATCGCCCCCGAGATCCTGATCGGCGTGGCCATCGACGTGGTGGTCAACCAGGAGGCGAGCTTCGTGGCGCGCCTCGGCTTCACCTCGGCTCAGGAGCAGATATTCATTCTGGCGATCCTGACCTTCTTTATCTGGGCCGGCGAGTCGCTGTTCGAGTACCTCTACAAGATCCTGTGGCGCAACCTCGCCCAGCGCCTCCAGGCCGACATGCGCCTGGATACCTACGAGCATGCCCAGCGCCTGGACATGGCCTTCTTCGAATCGAAGAGCTCCGGCCAGCTGGTCGCCACCATGAACGACGATATCAACCAGCTGGAGCGCTTCCTGGATGGCGGCGCCAATGCCCTGATCCAGGTGGGGGTCACCGTGGTGGCGGTGGGGGCGGTGTTTTTCGTCATCTCGCCGCTGATCGCGCTGCTCGCCTTCACCCCGATCCCGCTGATCGTGTGGGGCGCCTTCTACTTCCAGCGCAAGGCGGGCCCGCTCTACGCCGATGTGCGCGAGAAGGTAGGCGACCTGGCCAGCCGGCTGGCCAACAACCTGGCCGGCATCGCCACCATCAAGAGCTTCACCAGCGAGGCCCGCGAGGCGGCGAGGCTGCGCGAGGTGAGCGAGGCCTACGTGGAGGCCAACCGGCGCGCCATCCAGGTCAGCTCCGCCTTCATCCCGGTGATCCGCATGGCGATCCTGGCCGGCTTCCTGGCCACCTTCACCGTGGGCGGCATGCTGGCGCTCAGGGGCGAGCTCAACGTGGGCGCCTACGGCGTGCTGGTGTTCCTCACCCAGCGCCTGCTGTGGCCGCTGACGGGCCTGGCCGAGGTGATCGACCTGTTCGAGCGCGCCATGGCCAGCACCCGGCGCATCCTCGACCTGCTGGCGGTGCCGATCCGCGTCCGCGACGACGCCAGCGCGCCGCTGGCCGAGCCCTTGCGGGGCGCGGTCAGCTTCGCGGGCGTGAGCTTCCGTTACGCGCAAGGCGGAGGGGGCGTGGAGGACATCAGCCTCGAGGTGCCGGCGGGCCATACCCTGGCCCTGGTGGGCGCCACCGGCTCCGGCAAGTCGACCCTGATCAAGCTGCTGCTGCGCTTCTACGACCCTGACGCCGGGGGCATACGTATCGACGGCCAGGCGATCGATGCGGTGAGCCTCGCCTCGCTGCGCGGCGCCATCGGCCTGGTCAGCCAGGACGTCTACCTCTTCGAGGGCACGGTGCGCGACAACATCGCCTACGGGAAGCCGGAGGCCGAAGAGGCGGAGGTGATCGAGGCGGCCAGGACCGCCGAGGCATGGAGCTTCATCCAGGCGCTGCCCCAGGGGCTCGATACCCCGGTGGGCGAGCGCGGCGTGCGCCTCTCCGGCGGCCAGCGCCAGCGCCTCTCGCTGGCCCGGGCGCTGCTCAAGGACCCGCCGATCCTGGTGCTGGACGAGGCCACCAGCGCCGTGGACAACGAGACCGAGGCCGCCATCCAGCGCTCCCTGGCGCGCATCGGCCACGGCCGCACCGTGATCATGATCGCCCACCGCCTCTCCACCATCGTCCACGCCGACGAGATCGTGGTGATCGAGGGCGGCCGGGTCACCGAGCGCGGCACCCACGCCACCCTGCTGGCGGCCGACGGCCGCTACGCCGCCCAGTGGCGGGTACAGACCGGGGCGCTGCTGGCCGCCGCCGAGGGAGCCACCCCCAGTGCGTGAGGCGCTGGAACGCCACCAGGTGTGGGTCTACCTGGCGGCGCTCCTGGCCGGCCTTGCCCTTGGCGGGCTACGCCCCGCGGCAGCCGCCGGCCTGGAGGGCGGGCTCTGGCCGCTGCTCGGCCTGTTGCTCTATGCCACCTTCACCCAGGTGCCGCTGGGCCGCCTCGGCCTGGCGGCGCGGGACTGGCGCTTCGCCGGCGCCCTGGTGCTCGGCAACTTCCTGCTGCTGCCGCTGCTCGTCGGCAGCCTGGTGGTGGCGCTGCCAATGGCGCCGGCCGTCAAGCTCGGCGTGCTGATGGTGCTTCTGGTGCCCTGCACCGACTGGTTCATCACCTTCAGCCACCTGGGGCGCGGCGACGCCGGGCGTGCCATCGCCGCCACGCCGCTGCTGCTGGCGCTGCAGCTGGTGACGCTGCCGAGCTACCTGTGGCTCTTCCTGGGGGCGGAGTGGTTGAGCCTCGCCATCGGCGGGCCGCTACTGGGGGCCTTCGCCGGGCTGATCCTGGTGCCGCTGGCGGCGGCCTGGCTGACCCGGCGGCTGGCAAGCCGCCGGGCGGGGGCGCATCGCCTGGTGGCCGGGCTGGGCTGGCTGCCGGTGCCGCTGCTCGCCGCGGTTCTGCTGCTGGTGGCAGCGACCCAGGTCGCCGGCATGGCGGGGGTGAGCGGGGTGGTGCTCCAGGTGCTGCCGCTCTTCATCGGCTACCTGACGCTGGCCGCGCTGCTGGGCGTGGGGCTGGGGCGGCTGTTCGGGCTCTCGCCGCCAGCGGCGCGCACTCTGACCTTCAGCCTCGGCACCCGCAACTCCTTCGTGATGCTGCCCATCGCCCTGGCGCTGCCCCAGGGCTGGCAGGCCGCGGTGGTGGTCATCGTCGTCCAGTCGCTGGTGGAGCTGTTCGGCATGCTCGCCTACCTGCGGCTGGTGCCCTGCCGGCTGATCCCCGACCGCCCGGGCACCCCGCCGGGCTGAGCTACTCCTCTGCCGGCCTGTCCTGTGCCTTCTTGAGCGACTTGGTCCAGCGCTGGCGGGCGTACTTGCGCAGGTTGGCGACGTTGTCGGTCTCGTCGACGATGTCCTGGCCGAGGATGGTCTCGATGACATCCTCCAGGGTGATCAGCCCCACCCAGGTGCCGAGGTCGTCATAGACCACGCACAGGTGCTGGCGGTCGTGGACCATCGCCATGAACACCTGCTCGACGCTCTCGCCGTCCAGCACCGTCTTGATCGGGTGCATCAGCGTCTTGAGGTCGACGTCGTCCTCGGCGTTGTAGGTGTCGGCCCGGTGCACATAGCCCAGCGCCTGCTCGCCGCCATCCATCACCGGGAAGCGGGTGAAGGGCGAGTCGCCGCACGCCGCGTCGAACTCCTTCACCGTCATGCCGGCCCGCGCCGTCACCGAGACGGTGCGCGGGGTCATCACGCTCCTCACGGTGATGTCGTGCAGGTTGAGGATGTTGACGATGACCCGGGTCTCCTCGGGGTCCAGCGCCTTCTCCTCCTGGCCGATCTGCGCCAGCGCCTTGATCTCGCCGCGCATGTCGGTGTCCATGGCGTCCTTGCCGATGCGCCGGGTGATCTGCTCCGACATCCAGATGAAGGGCTTCAGGCTCCACACCATGACCTTGAGGGTGGTGGCCAGCATGCCGGAAAGCTGGCGCCAGTAGGTGGCGCCGATGGTCTTGGGGATGATCTCGGAGACGAACAGGATCAGCAGCGTCATCAGCGCCGAGGCGATCCCCAGCCAGGCCTCGCCGAATACCACCGTGACCTGGGCGCCGACGCCGGTGGCGCCCACCGTGTGGGCGATGGTGTTGAGCGTGAGGATCGCCGCCAGCGGCTGGTCGATGTTGCGCTTCAGGTCGTTGAGCCTGGCGTGCAGCCGGGGGTTGGTCTCGCGCACCTGCGCCACGTAGCTCGGCGTCATCGAGAGCAGCGCCGCCTCGAGCAGCGAGCAGAGGAAGGAGACGCCGATGGAGAGGACAGCGAAGGCAATCAGCAGGAACATGAGGTCTCGCTGGGTGGCCAGGGGAATGCCGCCTTCGGCGGCCCCGGCATCTTCGCCGAAGGGCCGACTTCCCCGCAAGCCGCGCGGCTATGGCCTCAACCATCGGCATTCGCTATCATACGTCGCGGCGCCGTCCTGGCGCTCCCGCCGAAGGGGCCTATAGCTCAGTTGGTTAGAGCAGGGGACTCATAATCCCTTGGTCGCAGGTTCGAGTCCTGCTGGGCCCACCAAAAGACAACTTATGACGTTATTGCGGTTTTTTGTGGATGTACGCCTACGCCATTAACTCAAGACCCGCCGGGTGCCAGCACATGTCCTTTTGAGTTCGACCGCCGTGCCGTCTTCCGCAACAGCCACCTACGAGTGTCTGTTCGCATTTTCTTCTGCATGTCTCTGCACGATGGCGCGCATCCTTGGCGCTCCAGCCCCTCGCTACTTGGCGGCCTCGGCCCGACCTGGGAGCGAGGGGCAGGCCCTTGTCCCGGATCAGCGCCGTCGGTTTCGGGGACTGCGTTCCGGCGTGGGTTCCTGTATCGGCTCGTGAAGTTCTACTGACCCGGTGTCGAAGACGGCCATGGCCTCGTCCAGGCTGGTGGCTACCGCATTCCACGGCAAGGGCGAGCCGGCGAAGTGGCAGTGGTAGAGGGCCTCGTCGTCGATCTCGACACGATGTATGTCATTGCCCTGGTTGTCCTGCCACCAGTCGGCATGGATATGCTGCCAATGGGAAGTGAGCGGGGCGCGAAAGGCAGTGTTCATGATCGCCGTCCTTTCTTGGGCACGAGGCGCGACGCGAGACATGACGGCTTCGTGAAAGGGTAGGTAGAACTCCAGGGAGTTGCCGCTCTCGGTGATGCTTCGACGGTCACGGTGGTCACTACCCTTTCCGCGCCTTAGGCATAGTCCCCTTACGACACAGGTTAGTAGAAAAACGCTGTTTGTAAATATTTGTTACACTCTTTCTGTCGTCATCTTGCCGCCGGGGGAACGGCCTCGACCCCCCGGGGGCAGGGTGGCCGTGCTGAGCGGATATGACGGGTGCCACCTGGTCGCGACAAGGCCAGAAGTGTAGGATTACTGATAGCAAGCTACTGATCATGCTCCGCGACCCTGAGATGGGGTGCGATGTTCTGTGACTCACCCCATAACAAGAATCGCCCTGCCTCCCCTGACACAGCACCACGGCCTGCGACGTCGCCGGTGCGGTTTCACCGCGTCCGCAGACTCGGAACATGCCTTGTCAGAGGAGACCTTCCCATGCCTCGCCCCACGCGCCCGGATACCGGCACCGCCATGCACGCCCTGATCCGCGAGATCCGTACCCGCGTTCCCTTCGCCACCCCGGGGGCGAGCCTGTGTCGAGGGCCCTGCCGGGGCTGCTCGAAGAAGCTGCTGGAGTTCCTGGATACCGAGCTCGAGGAGTGGGAGGACCGTATGGAAGAGGGCGAGGTGCCGCGCTTCGGTGACCTCAAGCGACTGGAGAAGCTGGCCACCAAGGTGATGGCGGCGCTGCGCCGGAATGGCCTCGTCGCCTGAGCTTCTCCCGAGACGGCTCAGCCCCGTCTCAACTTGAGGACATCCGCGATGCTTTCGTCGACCGGGTAGCGAACGAAGTCGCGCTCCTTCCGGTCGGCGGCATACATCGCCATGCGGTCGGCCAGTTCGTTGCCCTCCACCCCGGCATGCCCCTTGACGTGGGCGATGGTCACCTTCGACTTCAGGCCTTCGTAGAGCGCGTAGGTGGGCTGGATGATCTCGGGGTTCTTGATCGCCTGGCCATCGGCCTTCTTCCAGCCGCGCCGCTTCCAGCCGCTGGCCCACTTGGTGATGGCATTGATGGTGTAGGTGGAGTCGCAGTGGATGCGCACGGAGGCGCCTTTGGCGATCTCCTGCTGGGCGACCAGCAGGGCCTGGCGCAGGGCGTTGAGCTCCGCCGTGTTGTTGGTGCCCGCGGGGTTGTAGAGGCCGTACCACAGCTCCGCAAGCTTGCCGTCACGGTAGATCGCCATGCCGGAGCCGGCATCGCCGGGGTTGGGCTCGCAGGCGCCGTCGCAGTAGATCTCGGTGTCGTAGCGCTTGCCCGGGGCGGCGGAGGGGCCCGCCGGCGTGGGCGTCTTGCGGTGTGCCGGCCGTTTCGCGGGCGCATCCGAGCCCTCTCCCTGCCTGGCGGGCGCCGCTGCGACCGGGCCCTTGGAGAAGGCCGCTTCGGCCGCTTCCCGGGAGGGGAAGGACTTGAAGCGTGCCTTGGGGTAGCCCTTCACCTGGCGGCTGCACTCCTCCCAGGTGGTGAAGATGCCGGTCTGGCGGCCGACCCAGACGACATAGAACTTGGGGCCCTTGCTGGCTGCCATGGCCTGCTCCTTGGCAATAATTCGGCTCGCCATGATACATGACTCGCCCCTTCACGGCGGCGCCTGCCTCACACCGAGATCAGCACCCCGCCACCCGCCAGCACGGCCACCACCGCCCAGGCGGGCAGCTTCCACACCGCGAGCAGCAGGAAGCCGCTGAGCGCCAGGGCGAACTCCCGGGGGCCGAGAATGGCGCTGGTCCACACCGGCTGGTAGAGCGCCGCCCCCAGGATGCCCACCACGGCGGCGTTGGCGCCGCGCATCAGCGCCTGGGCGCTGTCCCAGCGGCGGAACCGGTTCCAGTGGGGCAGCACCGCCACCAGCAGCAGCATGCCGGGCAGGAAGATCATCGCCAGCGCCAGGGCGGCGCCGAACAGGCTGGCGCCGAGTGGCTCCATGACGGCACCCAGATAGGCCGCGAAGGTGAACAGCGGCCCGGGGATCGCCTGGGCGGCGCCGTAACCGGCCAGGAAGTCGTCGGCACTCACCCAACCGGACTGCACCACCTCGGCCTCGAGCAGCGGCAGCAC
The DNA here is from genome assembly GCF_900104135.1 of Halomonas shengliensis. Taxonomy (GTDB): domain Bacteria; phylum Pseudomonadota; class Gammaproteobacteria; order Pseudomonadales; family Halomonadaceae; genus Halomonas; species Halomonas shengliensis. The sequence continues at coordinate 122,750 of NZ_FNIV01000004.1, forward strand.
CACATGGCCGCCGCCGAACACCAGGGCGCCGGCGCGGTAGAAGGCATCCATCACCGCAAGCGTCAGCGAGGGCGTGGCCCAGGCCAGCAGCGGCAGGCCCACCAGCAGTGCGACGAAGGCGAGCCCCGCCAGGTGGCCGGCACGGCGAGAGACGGGCAGGGTCAGGGGGTGCGCCTCGCGCTCGGCGTGGCGTCGGCAGAACAGCATGCCGGCAACGGCACCGACCGTGATGGCGGCCACCTGGCCCAGCGGGCCGCTCACCAGCACCACGGTGAACACCGCGGCCAGGGCGATGCCGGCGCGGCGCCGGTCGGGGCAGAGGTTACGCGCCATGCCCCACACCGCATGGGCGACGATGGCCACGGCGGTGACCTTGAGGCCGTGGATCAGCCCCTGGCCGATGGGCCCCTCGAAGGCGGCGGCGCCCAGCGCGAAGAGCGAAAGCAGGATCGCCGAGGGCAGGGTGAAGGCCGTCCACGCCGCGAGTGCCCCCCAGGGGCCGCCGCGCATCAGCCCCAGGGCGAAGCCCACCTGGCTGCTGGCGGGGCCGGGCAGGAACTGGCACAGCGCCACCAGGTCGGCGTAGGCCTGCTCGGTGAGCCAGCGCCGGCGCTCCACGAACTCGCCGCGGAAGTAGCCGAGATGAGCGATGGGGCCGCCGAAGGAGGTCAGGCCCAGCAGCAGGAAGGCGCGGAATACCTCGCGAGTGCGGCCAGGGGTGGCGTGGTCGTCGCTCATGAGAGGCTCCTTCAGCCGGGTGGCAAGCCTGCCAGGCTGGGGGTAAGGCGTGACGATAGCGTGACGGCGCGCCGGGTGAGAAGGGGGCGGGCGATCATGCCCCGGGTAGGAACTGGCGGCACAGCGCCGCTACCAGGATGCCGCCGGCGATGGCGGGCAGCGGCTTCTTGAGCGTCAGCATGACCAGTGCGGTGGTGAGCAGGGCCAGGCGCGCGCCGGTGTCGCCGGTCACCGCCAGGGGCGCGAGCAGCGCCACCAGCACCGAGCCGGACATGGCGTGGATGAATTGCCTCACCCGGTAGCCGATGGGCACGAAGGACATCACGAAGACGCCGCCCCAGCGGGTCGCCAGGGTCACCAGCGCCATGGCCAGGATGATGAAGAGCGCGCCCAGGCCGCCGGTCTCGACACTCATTCCTGCTTCCCCCACACCAGGCCCACCAGCCCGCCGGCGATGGCACCCACCACCACGTGGCTGTTCTCCGGCAGGTAGTAGAAGGCGAGCAGCGAGGCGCCGGCGGCCACCGCCCAGATCAGCAGCATGCGCAGGTTCTTCTCGCCGCCCACCACCATAGCCAGCAGGAAGCAGCCCATCACCATGTCGAGCCCGAGGCGCGCGGGGTCCTGCACCGTGCCGCCGACGTGCAGGCCCAGCCAGGTGCCCAGCACCCAGAAGCCCCACAGCGCGATGCCGCCGCCCAGCATCAGCCCCAGCCCCGGCTGGCCGCGGTGGAAGGCCTGCATGGCCATGGCCCAGTTGGCGTCGGTGGCGACCAGCATGATGGCGTAGCGCCGCGCCGGCGGAAGCGGCTCGAGCCAGGGGTAGAGGGTGGCGCCCATGAGCAGGTGGCGGGCGTTGATGGCGAACACCGTCACCATCAGGGTGAAGAAGGGCACCTGGGGCCCCCACAGCTCCAGGGTGGCGAACTGCGCGGCGCCGGCGAACACCAGGGTGCTCATCAGCACGATGGCGGCATCGGTGAGACCCGCCTGGGTCGCCGCCAGGCCGAAGGCCACCCCGAACACGACCACGAACAGCGAGATCGGCAGCAGCGCCTTGAAGCCATCCCACACCAGCGCGCGGTCGAGGCGGTGGGGGGTCGCGTCCTTGCGGGTCATGCCGTGCTCCTCTGCGGGCTGTTCGTCGGGTCAGCCCTCGATACTAGCAGAGCGCGGCGCCGGTCGACGGTTGTCGTCCTGCCGGTGGAAGCGGCGGCGTGCGGCGCGACTACGGTCGGCGAGGATGGCGTCGTCGCGAAGCTCGGGGCGCACGATATCGTCCTGGCTCAGGTCGAGCACGGCGAGGCGAGAGCGGGCGGCGGTGGTCTGGGCAAGGCGTGTCATGTCGGTCTCCTATTCCCCTGTCTGGAGGTCGTGGTTCGGCAAGCGCCGACCCAGGGGAGTGGAGCCGTGCGCCGCTTTAGCTGCATTTCTATCCCGCCCGCAAGTTGGTGCTTAAATCGGCGGTGGCCTGAGGGCCAGATACACGAAACCCGCTTTGCAGGGGCTAAAGCGGGCTCTTGGCGTCGCTTTAGCGGCATTTGTAGAGCGCCCGCAAGCTGGGAGTCAAATCGGCGCCGGATTCACGGTACGGCGAGGCCGGGGTGGCTGTCAATCGCCGCCACGGCAGCCCGACTCGCGGTGATAGTGGCTGGCTATCGGCGGAAGAGACGCAGCGGCGCTTGCCGCGGCGCTGGAATCGGCCATCATGGGCGACCACTGTCCCCGAGCCCGAGAGGAGCGACCATGCGCATCAATGCCGATTTCACCCGGCGTGCCGCCGTCACGCCGGACCAGCACCAGTGGGTGGCCTCGCCCCAGGGCGGGGTCGAGCGGGTGATGCTCGACCGGGTGGGGGCCGAGAAGGCCCGCGCCACCAGCCTGGTCCGATACGCCCGGGGCTCCCACTTCCCGCCCCACGAGCATCCCGGCGGCGAGGAGATCCTGGTGCTCTCCGGCACCTTCTCCGACGAGAGCGGCGACTTCCCGGCCGGCTGGTACGTGCGCAACCCGCCGGGCTCCGCCCACCGCCCCGCCAGCGAGCCGGGCGCCACCATCTTCGTCAAGCTATGGCAGATGCCGCCGGAGGATCACCGTCAGGTGCGCGTCGACACTTACGACCCCGCCGCCTGGCGTCGCGAGGAGGAGGGGCGCGAGGTCTGCCCGCTGTTCGAGTCCGCCGCCGAGAGGGTCAGCCTGGAGCGCCTCGCGGCGGGCCAGGCGCTGCCGGTCGAGGCGACCCGGGGCGCGGAGCTGCTGGTGCTGGCCGGCGAGCTCGTCCTCGAGGATGACACCCTTACAGAAGGGAGCTGGTTGCGCCTGCCGCCCGGCGACACGCCGCGCCTGCTGGCCGGTGCCAAGGGCGTCACCTGCTACCTCAAGCGGGATCACCTGGGCGAGATTCGCGTGCCGGCGTGAAGCCCGCCTCCGCCAGCGCCACCAAGTTGTGCAGCGCCGGGGAGTCGTTGCCCGCCCGCCAGGCCAGCCACAGCGGCATGGCGCACTCGCGAAGCGCCTGCATGGCCACAAAGCGGATGCCGGGCATGGGGTGGCAGGCGCTGGCGGCGGGCACGATGGCCACGCCCAGCCCCGCGGCCACCATGCTGAGGATGGCGATGTTGTCGGCGCCGAACTGCACCACACGGGGATGGAAGTCCAGGCGCTGGAAGTGGGCCATCACCCGGTCGTAGTAGACCGGCGAGACGCTGCGGAAGCCCCAGATGAAGTCGGCCCGCTCGAGCTCCGCGAGCCGCCGGGGCGGCGACGCCGCCCAGGGGGAGTCGGCGGGTACCGCCAGGATCAGGTGGTCCCGCTGCAGCAGGCGGGTCTCCAGGCCCGGCTGGTCGCCGCTGTCCAGGTAGAGGATCCCGGCGTCCAGGGTGCCCGCGCGCAGTCGGTCCAACTGCGGCCCGGAGAGCAGCGGGAAGACCTCGAAGCCGACCTGCGGATAGCACTGGCGATAGCGACCCAGCAGGTCGGCCACCTCCGGCATCCACAGGTGGGTCACCGTCACCCCCAGGCCGAGCTTGCCGGTCAGTCCGCTGCCCAGCGCCGAGAGTCGCGCGCGCACCTGGATGCGTCGGTCGAGCAGCGTTATCGCCTCCTCGTAGAGGGCCTTTCCGGCCACCGTCAGCCGCACCCCCCGGGCGTGGCGCTCCAGCAACTGGGTGGCCAGGTCCTCCTCCAATAGTCGTATCTGGCGGGTCAGCGCCGGCTGGGCGACGTGCACCCGGCGACTGGCTGCGGAGATCGATCCGGTCTCGGCGACGGCCACGAAGTAGCTCAACTGGCGGAATTCCATGGGAGCGGGCCTGGACAGGGGGCGATGTCAGGCACTCTACCCATGCCGTAACAGCATGTCAGCTATCCAAAAGCGATATTTTTGCTATCGATTGCCCTGTTTCATAGTGGAAGAACAACCCACAACAAGTCTCGCCCCGCGCGAGCCGGAACGACCCCATGACCAAGACCTACCACCTGCTGACGGGGCTGCACTTCGCGCTGTGCACCCTGGCCATGATCTGGCCCGGCGCCCTGATCGCCAACCGCATCGAGCCCAGCGTGCTGGGCCTGCCCTTCCTGTTCTTCTGGTACACCCTGTGGATGCTGCTGCTGTTCGTGGGCATGTGGGTGGCCTTCGTGATCCGTCACGGAGGTGACCGCCATGAGTGATACCACGATCGTCATCGGCATCACCCTGGCCTACCTGCTGGTGGTGCTGGCGGTAGGGCTGCGTGCCCGGGGCCAGGCGAGCTCGAGCCTGGAGGGCTATGTCGCCGGCGGGCGCCACGTGGGCGTGGTGATCCTGTTCTTCATCCTCGGCGCCGAGATCTTCTCCGCCTTCGCCTTCCTCGGCACCCCGGGCTGGGCCTACCAGCACGGCGCGCCGGCCTTCTACATCCTCGCCTACCTGTCGCTGGTGCCCATCACCATCTGGGCGCTGGGGCCGCGGGTCGCCAAGCTGGGCCGCGAGCGCGGCTACCTGACCCAGGGCGACATGATCGCCGACCACTACCGCAGCAAGCCGCTGGGCATGCTGGCCGGGGTGATCGGCGTGGTGGCGCTGGTGCCCTACCTGACCATCCAGATCGCCGGCGCCGGGCTGCTGTTCCAGGCCGCCACCGACGGCGCGGTGCCCTTCTGGCTGGGCGGCCTTCTGGCCTTCCTGGTGGTGGCGGCCTATGTCTTCACCAGCGGCCTGAGCGGCATCGGCTGGACCAACCTGGTGCAGGGCGTGATGATGATCGCCATCGCCTGGTTCCTGGGCCTGGCCATCCCCGAGCGCCTCTACGGTGGGGTGGGGGAGATGTTCACCCAGCTCCAGCAGCAGGCGCCGGAGTACCTCACCATGCCCGGTGCCACCGGCATGGGCTGGGGCTACTTCAGCACCGCGGTGCTGGTCAGCGCCTTCGGCGGCGCCATGTGGCCGCACCTCTTCATGAAATTCTACTCCGCCGACAGCGGCAAGACCCTGCGCAAGGTCAGCGTCTTCTACCCGCTCTACGCCTACCTGCTGGTGCCGCTGCTGTTCATCGGCTTCGCCGGCATCCTGGCCTTCGCCGACTCTCCTCTGGAGCGCGCCGACACCGTGCTGCTGCAGATGGTGATGGACGTGGCCAACTTCTCGCCCTGGGTGATCGGCCTGATGCTCTCCGGCGCCCTGGCGGCGGCGATGTCCACCGGCGCCAACCTGGCCCATACCGCGGCCATCGTGCTGGTGCGCGACGTCATGGGGCCCACCGTGATGAAAGGTGCCAGCGAGAAGGCCACGGTGAGCGCCACCCGCTGGAGCGTGCTGGGGCTGTCGCTGGTGGCCTACCTGATCGCGCTGATGAACCCCGGCTCGCTGGTGATGATCCTGCTCACCGCCTATGGCCTGATCGTGCAGCTCTTTCCGATGGTGCTGGGCGCGCTCTTCCTGCCCAGGCTGCGTCGGGCCAGCGTGATGGCCGGCGCCCTGGCGGGCAGCCTGGCCTACCTGCTGATGGACTTCGTGTGGAGCTCGCCCCTGGGCTGGCACGCCGGCGTCTGGGCGATGCTGCTCAACGTGGCGGTGGTCGCCCTCTGGCAGCGGTTGCCTGCCCCCCAAGGTAACGGCCAGGCGGCCGGCGGCCGCTGATTCCCGAAGGAGACCATGATGCCATGCAGAAGGCCGACCCCGTGGGGTCGGCCTTCTGCGTTGTCTCCTGGGTGACGGGAGATGGACTCAGCACTCGATGGCGCTGACCGCGAGCCCGCCCTTGGAGGTCTCCTTGTACTTCTCCTGCATGTCGGCGCCGGTGTCACGCATGGTACGGATCACCTTGTCCAGCGAGATGAAGTGCTGACCGTCGCCGCGCAGCGCCATCTGGGTGGCGTTGATGGCCTTCACCGAGGCGATGGCGTTGCGCTCGATGCAGGGCACCTGGACGAGGCCGCCCACCGGGTCGCAGGTCAGCCCCAGGTTGTGCTCCAGGCCGATCTCGGCGGCGTTCTCGACCTGGTCGATGGTGCCGCCCATCACCTCGGTGAGGCCGGCGGCGGCCATGGCGCAGGCCGAGCCCACCTCGCCCTGGCAGCCCACCTCGGCGCCGGAGATGGAGGCGTTCTTCTTGCACAGGATGCCCACGGCGCCGGCGGCGAGCAGGAAGTCCACCACGTCGCGATCGCAGGCCCCCTTCCGGAACTGCATGTAGTAGTGCAGCACCGCCGGGATGATGCCCGCCGCGCCGTTGGTGGGGGCGGTGACCATGCGCCCGCCGGCGGCGTTCTCCTCGTTGACCGCCAGGGCGTAGAGGTTGACCCAGTCCATGGCCGACATGGTGGAGGCGATCAGCGAGTGGTCGTCGGTGCTGGCCAGCATGCGCTCGTGCAGGGCGCGGGCGCGGCGCTTGACGTTGAGCCCGCCGGGCAGCACGCCCTCGGCCTCGAGCCCCTTGGCGACGCAGGCCTGCATGGCCTGCCAGATCCGGCACAGCCCCTCGCGGATCTCCGCCTCGCTGCGCCACGCCTTCTCGTTCTCCAGCATCAGCTCGCTGATGCGCAGCTCGTGGTCACGGCACATGCGCAGCAGCTCGTCGGCGGTCTGGAAGTCATAGGGCAGCTCCGTGCGGTCGGTGTCCAGCGCCCCCTCGGCGGCCTGGGCCTCGTCGATGACGAAGCCGCCGCCCACCGAGTAGTAGGTGTTGCGGTAGAGCTCGTCGGCGTGGCCGTGGGCGACCAGGCGCATGGCGTTGGGGTGGCGCGGCAGGCTCTCCTCGAGCAGCTGCAGGTCGCGCGCCCAGATGAAGGGCACGCTGTGGCGGCCGGCCAGGCGCAGCGCCTCGGCCTCCTGCAGCTCCTCGATGGAGGGAGCGATGATGTCGGGGTCGATGCGGTCGGGCCGCTCGCCCATCAGGCCCATGATCACGGCGCGGTCGGTGCCGTGGCCGATGCCGGTGGCGGAGAGCGAGCCGTAGAGCTGCACCTCGACCCGGGCGACCCGGGTCAACAGGTCGCGGGCCTCGAGCTCGCCCACGAAGTCGCAGGCGGCCTGCATCGGCCCCACGGTATGCGAGCTGGAGGGCCCGATGCCGATCTTGAACAGGTCGAAGACGCTGATGGACATGGTCGTGAACCTCTTTGTTGTCTTGGCGACTCGGTACTATTGGGTCGCGACTCGCGCCTGCCGGCTCTCGGCGGCGCGGCAGGCGGCCGCGGTGAACAGCACGTCGGTGGAGGAGTTGAGCGCCGTCTCGGTGGAGTCCTGGACCACGCTGATCACGAAGCCGATCGCTACCACCTGCATCGCCACGTCGGTGGAGATGCCGAACAGGCTGGCGGCCATGGGGATCAGCAGCAGCGAGCCGCCGGCCACGCCGGAGACCCCGCAGGCGGCCAGTGCCGAGACCACGCACAGCAGCAGTGCGGTGGGGAAGTCCACCGGGATGCCCAGGGTGTGGGCCGCGGCCAGGGTGATCACCGAGATGGTGATCGCCGCGCCCGCCATGTTGATGGTGGCTCCCAGCGGGATGGAGATGGCGTAGGTATCGGGGTCCAGGTCGAGCTTCTCGCACAGCTCCATGTTGACCGGGATGTTGGCCGCCGAGCTGCGGGTGAAGAAGGCGGTGATGGCGCTGCCACGCAGGCAGGCGAACACCAGCGGGTAGGGGTTCGTGCGGGTCTGCCAGAAGACGATCAGCGGATTGGTGACCAGCGCCACGAACAGCATGCAGCCGACGATCACCCCCAGCAGCTGGCCGTACTCGAGCAGCGCGCCCAGGCCGGATTCGGCCAGGGTGTTGGCGACCAGGCCGAAGATGCCCAGCGGGGCGAAGCGGATCACCAGGTGGACGATGCCGGAGATGGCCGTGGAAAGGTCATTCAGGACGCCGCGGGTGGTCTCGCTGGCCTGGCGAAGCATCAGCCCCAGGCCGATGGCCCAGGCCAGGATGGCGATGAAGTTGGCCTCCATCAGGGCGCTGACCGGGTTGCTCACGGCATTGAGCAGCAGGTCGCGGAGGATCTCGATGATGCCACCCGGCGGGTTACCGCTGACCTCGGGCATGTCCAGTGTCAGGGTGGTGGGGAAGACGAAGCTGGCCACCACGGCCACCAGCGCCGCCACCAGGGTGCCGATGACATAGAGCAGCAGCACGCCGCGGATGTGGGTGGGCTGCCCCTGGCGGTGCCCGGCGATGGCCGCGGCCACCAGCACGAACACCAGGATCGGTGCCACGGCCTTGAGGGCGGAGACGAACAGCTGACCGAGCAGCGAGAACGAGGTGGCGAGCTCGGGGGCCAGCAGGGCGAGCAGCAGGCCGCAGACGATGCCGATGGCGATCTGGGTGATCAGACCCAGCCGTAGCAGCGGGCCGAAGAGGGCGTTCAGCGTGGAGGTCATCGAGGATCTCTCGGTGTTGGGGAAGTTGACATGCTGGGTGGCCGAGGCCGGATCGGGCGGCCTCGATCGTTTTGACCTGCTCCGGCGGGGTAGTGCCGGGGCAGGGTATTGCCCTTGCGTCGCGGCGGGGCGCTTACTTGCCGCGGTAGTAGCCCGGGGTGACGAAGGGGGTCTTGGTCACGGTCATCGGCAGGTGCTTGCCGCGTACCTCGGCGTAGACGGTGGTGCCCACCTCGGCGTTGGCGATGGTCACGTAGCCCATGGCCACGGGGGCGCCGACGCTGGGGCCGAAGCCGCCGGAGGTCACCTGACCGATGGCGTTGCCGTCGGCGTCGAGCAGCGGGGCGCCCTCGCGCACCGGGGCACGCCCCTCGCCGAGCAGGCCGACACGCTTGCGGCTGTGGTCCTTCTCGGCGACCTGATGCAGCACCAGGTCGGCGCCGGGGAAGCCGCCGGGGCGCTCGCCGTCGCGGCGACGCGGCTTGCCGATGGCCCAGATCAGGCCGGCCTCCACCGGGGTGGTGGTGGTGTCGATGTCGTGGCCGTAGAGGCACAGGCCGGCCTCCAGGCGCAGCGAGTCGCGGGCGCCCAGGCCGATCGCCTCGACCTCGGGCTCGGCCAGCAGGCGGCGGGCCAGGGCCTCGCTCTGCTCGGCGGCCACCGAGATCTCGAAGCCGTCCTCGCCGGTGTAGCCGCTGCGGCTGATCCACACCGGGATGCCGTCGATCTCGACGTGGCGGTGCTGCATGAAGACCATCTCGTTGGCCTCGGGGCAGAGGCGCGCCATCATCTCGGCGGTCTTCGGGCCCTGGATGGCGATCAGGCCACGGTCGAGCTCCTCGATGGTGTGGCCCTCGGGCAGGCCGCGGCGCAGGTGGGCGATGTCCTGGGCCTTGCAGGCGGCGTTGACCACCAGGTAGAGGTGGTCGCCGGCGTTGACCACCATCAGGTCGTCGAGGATGCCGCCCTCCTCGCTGGTGAACAGCGCATAGCGCTGCATGCCCTCGGGCAGGCCGACGATGTCCGCCGGTACCAGGGTCTCCAGCGCCTCGGCGGGGGAGGGGCCGCGCAGCAGCAGCTGACCCATGTGCGAGACGTCGAAGAGCCCGCAGGCCGTGCGCGTGTGCTCATGCTCCTTCTTCACGCCCAGCGGGTACTGCACCGGCATCTCGTAGCCGGCGAAGGGCACCAGCTTGGCGCCGAGTTCGACGTGCAGGTCATACAGGGGAGTGCGCTTCAGCTCGCTCATGGGGGCCTCCGGAATCAGGGGAATCGAAGCGGCTTGCCTCAAGGATAGCGGCAACCGGCGTCATGATGCCTAGAGTAGACGAAGTTTCCTATAAGAAACAATGGGGCCATGACAAGAAACCGCCGCCCGGTAGGCCGGGGGCGGCCGATATGCCGATCAATGGCTCAGGGAGCCGAGGTTGTCCCGCCAATGGAGGCGTGGTGGCGAGGCATCGAGGGGGCGTTCAGGCGGTCCGCGAGAGTGCCGGTTTTCCTATCGGAAACCGGCGTCCGGCTCAGCTGGCGTCGCCGAGGGGGCCGCCGTTGATCGCCGAGAGTGCCTCGTTGGCCTCGAGGATCTGTGCCTCGATGCCGGTGACGCCCATGCCTTCCAGGCGGGCGGTGTGCATCTGGCGGTAGGCCTCGGCGTCCTCGCGGGTGGCGAAGAGGTAGACGCCGCCGGCGCGCTGGCCGGCCTCGTCCTCGGTCCAGATCTTCCACAGCAGGCCGGGCTCGTCGTTGATGGAACGGGCCAGCGGCGTCATGGCCTCGACCATGGCCTCGCCGAAGGGTCCTGCGAAGGGGAAGTGGACCTGCAGAATCACGGCCATCGGGCGCTCCTTGTCATGGGGGTGGGGAAGGGTCAGACGACGTCCAGGGCATCGGTGCGGAAGAGGGTCGCCTCCTCGCCGGGCAGGGTGACGGAGAACTCGCCGCCGCCCAGGTAGCTGACCGGGTGCCCCTCGCGGGTGCGCAGGGCGGGCTCGCCGCTCACCGGCCCGGTGCGTGCCAGCTCACCGAGCTCCTTCACGCTGACCAGGATATCGATCATCACCTCGCGGCCCTGGTCGTCGAAGGCCATGACGGTGTGTTCGTGCTCGCTCATGGGGAGGCTCCGGCTGTCGTTGACTGCCCCCAGTATCGGCATTTCGGCGCCGCGATGCGAGCCCCGGCAGGCTCAGCCGAGGCGGTCGCGGGGCACCTGGCGCAGGTGGCTGGCGGTCTGGCCGCCGGGCAGGGCGGCGATCAGGTCGGCGGCGGCGAGCAGCCGCGGCAGGTCGATCCCGGTGGCCACGCCGCCGCCCTGCAGGGCGTAGAGCAGGTCCTCGGTGGCGGTGTTGCCGGTGGCGCCGGGGGCGAAGGGGCAGCCGCCGAGCCCGGCGCAGGCGCTGTCCACCGCGGTGGCGCCGTGGTGCACGGCGAACAGGGCGTTGGCGACGCCCATGCCGAAGGTGTCGTGGCCGTGGAAGGCCCAGTCGAGCCCGGGGCCGGCGTGACGCTCGCCCAGGCGGGTGAAGTGCTCCGCCACCTGGTAGGGGCTGGCACGCCCGGTGGTGTCGCACAGCGCCACCTCCAGCGGCAGGTCGCCGGCCAGCGCCAGTGCCTCGCCCAGCACGCGGTCGACCTGCTCCCAGCCGATGGTGCCCTCGAAGGGGCAGTCGAAGCTGGTGCCCAGGTCGAGCCGCAGCCGGGTGCCCTCGCTCTGGCGCAGCCGGGCGATCACCCGGCCGAGGTCGGCGAGGGACTCGTCGACGCCGCGGCGCACGTTGCTGCGGTTGTGGGACTCCGACACCGAGACCACGTAGACCACCTCGCGGATGCCGTGGTCGAGGGCCAGCTCGGCGCCGCGCAGGTTGGGCACCAGCGCCGAGAGGCGCAGCCCCGGGCGGTCGGCGAAGGCGGCGATAAGCTCGCCGGTGTCGGCCATCTGGGGGATCGCCTTGGGTCTCACGAAGGAGCCGATCTCCAGGCGGGTCACCCCGGCGTCCAGTAGCGCCTCGATGCAGCGCCGCTTGTCGGCGGTGGGCAGGGGCGTGGCGATCGACTGGAAGCCGTCGCGGGGGGCCACCTCGACGATCTCGACGCTCGCCGGCGGGGTCAGGGCGTTCATGCGGGGGTCTCCTCGGTATCCGGCTGGCGCCGGCGCAGCCAGTTGATCACCCCGCCGGCGGCGAGGATCGCCACCTGGCGCGGGCTCAGTTCGTGGGTCAGGGTCAGGGGCACGCCGTCGACGCTGGCGCGGATCTCGCCGCCGGCGGCGAGCTGGGCGGGCAGATCGTCGATGACCAGGGTCTGCCCCTCGGTGAGGCGCTCATGGTCGGCCGGGTCGGCGAAGGTCAGCGGCAGCACGCCGAAGCAGGGGAGGTTCTGCCAGTGGATGCGCGCGAAGCCCTTGGCCACCACCACCTGCAGGCCCAGCAGGCGCGGCACCAGGGCGGCGTTCTCGCGGCTCGAGCCCTGGCCGTAGTTGGCGCCGCCGACGATCACATGGCCGGCCTCGCCCTGCGCCCGGGCGCGGTCGACGTAGCCGGGGTCGACCGCCTCGAAGAGGTGCTCCGCCGAGGCGAAGACGTTGCTCCACAGCGGCAGCACCCGGGCGCCGGCGGGCATGATGTCGTCGGTGGAGACGTTGTCGCCCACCTTGAGCAGGATCGGCGCCGCGATGCGTTCGGGGAGCGGCGAGAGGGCCGGCAGCGGCGGGGTGTTGTCGGTGGCCAGCAGCGGCGGGCGGCCCAGCGCGGGTGGCGGCGGCGGCACGAACCAGTCGTCGTTGACCGCCATGTGCACCGGCTCTCGCACCCGGGGGTAGGCCATGTCGAGGGTGCGCGGGTCGGTGATCACCCCGTTGAGCGCCGAGGCGGCGGCGGTCTCGGGGCTGCACAGGAAGACGCTGTCCTCGCGGGTGCCGGAGCGTCCCGGGAAGTTGCGCGGCACGGTGCGCAGGCTGTTGCGCCCTGCCGCCGGCGCCTGGCCCATGCCGATGCAGCCGTTGCAGCCGGGCTGGTGCAGGCGGGCGCCGGCCTCCACCAGGGCGGCGAGGTGCCCCTCGTGGATCAGCGCGCTGAGTACCTGGCGGGTGGCGGGGTTGATGTCCAGCGAGACATCGTCGGCGACCCGCTTGCCCCACACGATCTCGGCGACCACGGCGATGTCACGATAGCCGGGGTTGCCCGAGGAGCCGATGTAGGCCTGGTAGAGCGGCTCGCCGGCGATCTCGGCCACCGGCACCACCCTGTCGGGGCTCGAGGGCAGGGCGATCAGCGGCTCCAGGGTCGAGAGATCGAGGTGCTCGTGGCGGTCGTAGCGGCAGCCCGGGTCGGCGGCGAGCGCACGCCAGTCGGCCTCGCGGCCGCGGGAGGCGAGGAAGGCCCGGGTCACCTCGTCGCTGGGGAAGACGCTCGCCGTCGCCCCCATCTCGGTGCCCATGTTGGCCAGCACGTGGCGGTCCATGGCGTCCAGGGCGGCGAGCCCCGGGCCGTGGTACTCGAGGATGCAGTTCTTGGCGCCGGCGACGCCATGGCGGCGCAGCAGCTCGAGGATGACGTCCTTGGCGCTCACCCAGTCGGGCAGCTCGCCCTCGAGATGGATGCCGACGATCGTTGGCATCGGCAGGTAGAGCGGCTCGCCGGCCATGGCCATGGCCACCTCGATGCCGCCGGCGCCGATGGCCAGCATGCCCAGGGCACCGGCGGCGGTGGTGTGGCTGTCGCAGCCCACCAGGCTCTGGCCGGGGATGCCGAAGCGCTCCATGTGCACCGGGTGGCTGATGCCGTTGCCGGGGCCGCTGTACCAGACGCCCAGGCGCTGGCAGGCGCTCTTCAGGAAGAGGTGGGCGTCGGCGTTGATGTTGTCCTGCTGGATCAGGGTGTGGTCGATGTACTGCACGCTGGGGGAGGTGGCCACCCGTTCGATCCCCATGGCATCGAGCTCGAGCATCACCAGGGTGCCGAGGATGTCCTGCAGCAGGGCCTGGTCCATGCGCAGGGCGATCTCCTCCCCGGGCACCATCTCGCCGCCTACCAGGTGCTCGCGGATCAGCTTGTGGCTCAGTGAATCAGCCATGGGCGGGGGCCTCCGGGTCGTGGCCATGGCGCAGGCGGAGCAGGGCGCAGGCGGCGTCGATCAGGAACTGCAGGCCCAGGGCCGCGAAGCCGATCGGCAGCAGGGCGTAGGGGTAGACCATGGGCGTGCCCAGCGAGCTGGAGACGCGCTCGCCGTACTCCAGCGCCTGCAGGGCCATGATGCCGCCGCGCCATGCCAGGATGGCGCAGAACACCATGCCCGCCAGGGCGGTGAGCAGGTCGATGGCGCCGCGCACGCGGGGCGGCAGCTGGTCCTTGAAGAAGGTGATGCGGATATGGGCGTCGTGGCGCTGGGCCTCGGCGGCGCCGAGCACGGCCAGGTAGACCAGCAGGAAGGAGTTGATCTCCAGGCTCCAGCTGGTCGGGGCCGCGAAGGCGTAGCGCATGATGGCGTCGTAGCAGATCGACGCCATCATGAACACCAGCACCGCCATCGACGTCCAGCGCAGGATGGCCAGCAGGCCGTCCCAGCCGCGCAGGACAGTTGCGGTCATGTCGCTCTCCCTCAGGCCTCGCCCAGGGCCAGCGCGATGGCGCGTTCGCCGACCTCCTCGCCGACCTCGCCCTTCCAGTGGTCCCACACCGCCTGGACGCCGGCGTTGAAGGTCTCGATGTCCTCCGCGGTGGGCTCGATGATCTCCACCCCGGCGGCCTCGACCTGGGGCCAGTACTCGTTGGGGTAGATGTCGTTGTTGCAGTGCTCGATGAAGTTGGCGTCGTACCAGTCGGCGGCCTGCTGCAGCACGGCACGCACATCGTCGTCGAGGCGATCCCAGGTATCGCGCAGCATGAAGGGCGCCACCGAGAACCCGGTGATCGGCAGCTGGTAGCAGTAGCGCAGCTGCTCCTGGAGGCTGCGGCCGATGACCGTGGAGATGTTGAAGATGCCAGCGTCCACGGTGCCCCGCTGCAGCGCCATGTAGGTCTCCGAGGAGGGGATGCGGGTGGCGCCCACGTTGTAGGGCTCGAAGGCCTGGGTGGCCTCGAAGCCGACGATGCGCACCTTCTTGCCGCGCACCTCGTCGAGGGTGCGGATGGGGCTCGCCTCGGTGCTCCACAGGTACTCCGGCTCGAGGATCCCGCCGCCGGAGGTGAGCATGTAGAGGTTCTCCTCGGCCAGCACCTCGTTGATCAGCTCCATCAGCGGGCTGCCCTGGCGCAGGCGCTCCGGGTGGCGGTAGAGCTCGCCCACCACCCCGGGCAGGCCGGTAATGCCGAGGATCGGGATCGAGCGGGTGATGTAGGAGAAGGTGTGGAACATGAAGTCGATGCTGCGTGCGCGCAGCGCCGGCAGCTGCTCGTCCACCTTGAGCAGCTGGCCGGAGTCGTAGAACTCCACCGACAGCGCATCGCCACCGTTCTCCTTGAGCATCTCCACGAAGCGGTTGGAGCCGTAGGTGAGCGCCTTGTAGGAGTCGGGCAGGTAGGTGACGCCGGTGAGGGTGGTGGCGGCACGGCTGTGCGGGGCCAGCAGGCTCTGGGTACCGAACAGGGTGGCGCCGGCGGTGGCGAAGGTGCCGTACTTGAGGACCTGGCGACGGGACAGTGTCATGGTGAGTCTCCTGCTTGTTGTTGTGACGGCGTGTTGTGCCGGATGGATCGTTCACTGACGAGGGTGACGGACGTTGCTACCACACCGGGGCTACATCAGCCCCGGCAACCACAGGCTGATGCCGGGGAATAACACGAACAGCATCAGCACGAGGAACTGCACGGCGACGAAGGGCAGGGCGCTCTTGATGATCTCCTCCACCGAGAGCTCGGGACAGACCCCGCGCAGCGCATAGAGGTTGAGCCCCACCGGCGGGGTGACCACGGCGATCTCCAGGTTGAGCACCATGACGATGCCGAACCACAGCGGGTCGTAGCCCAGGGCGGTGATCAGCGGCAGCAGCACCGGGGTGGTTACCACGATCAGCGACACGGCATCCACGATCATGCCCAGCAGGATCAGCAGCAGCATCACCGCGACCAGGATCGCCCAGGCCGGCAGGCCGGTGGCGGTGAGGGCCTCGGTGAGCAGCTGCGGGACCCGCACCATGTTGAGGTAGTCGCCGAAGATCTTGGCGCAGCCGATGATCAGCAGGATGGCGCCGCTGATCCGAGCGGTGGTGCCCAGTATCTCCAGGAACTTCCGCCAGCTGAGGCTACGGAACACCAGGGTGGCGATCAGGAAGGCGCCGGCGGCGCCGATGCCGGCCGCCTCGCTGGGGGTGGCCAGGCCCGAGTAGATGGAGCCCAGCACCGCCACCACCAGCAGCGCGGCGTGCCAGATGTTGGCGAGACTGTGGAAGCGCTGCTTCCAGGTGAAACGCTCGTCGCTGGTCGGTGCCTCGGCCGGGTTGAGCCGCACCCGGAGATAGATGAACAGTGACAGCGCCAGTGCCAGCACGATGCCGGGCACGATGCCGCCGATGAACAGGTCGGCCACCGAGACGCTGGAGACCGCCCCGTAGATGATGAAGGGCACGCTGGGCGGGATCAGCATGGCCAGCGCCCCGGCGCTGACCACCGCGCCGGCGGCCAGCGAGCGGCTGTAGCCGCGCTGGAGCATCTGCGGCACGGCGATGGAGCCCACCGCGGCGACCCCGGCGAGGCTCACCCCCGAGACGGCGCCGAACATCGCCGAGGCGCCCACCGAGGAGATCGCCAGGCTGCCGCGCAGCCAGTTGAGCCAGCGCACCGCGGCGGTGAACAGGCTCGAGCCCACCGGGGTGGCGCCCAGGAAGTTACCCATCAGGATGAACAGTGGCAGGGCGATCAGCTCGAAGGCGTTGAGCTGGCCGAACAGCGACGAGGGCGCGAAGAAGAACGCCAGTGAGCCGCGCGCCATGTAGAGGCCGACCAGGCCGGAGAGGCCCAGCGCCAGGAAGATCGGGAAGCCGATGGCGATCAGCCCCATCAGCACGATCACGACGATGACGGGATCCATGGCGGCCTCCTCAGATCACGCCGTCGGCGCGCAGCGCGTCGATGGCCTCGGGGGCCAGCCCCAGCCAGCCGGCGAGCAGCGTCTCGGTGTGCTCGCCGAGTGCCGGACCCACCTCGCGGACGCGGCCGGGGGTGTCGGAGAGGCGCGGGAAGACGTTCTGCATGGGCAGCGGCTTGCCGTGTCGGTCGGGCACCTCGACGATCGCCTCGCGGGCCCGGAAGTGCGGGTCCTCGAGCATGTCCGGGGCGCGATAGACCAGCCCCGCCGGGACGCCGGCCTCGGCCAGGATGTCCACCACCTGCTGGGCGTCATGCTCGCGGGTCCAGGCGGCGACCAGGTCGTCGATGGCCGCCTGGTGCTCGCCGCGGGCGCGATGGGTGGCGAAGTCGGGGTGGTCGGCGAGGCGCGGCTGGCCCATCGCCTCGCAGAGGCGGCGGAACACGGTGTCCTGGTTGGCGCCGATGATCACGTCGCGGCCATCGCGGGCCGGGTAGGCGTTGGAGGGGGCGATCTTGGGCAGGAAGCTGCCGCTGCGCTCGCGCACCTTGCCGGCGCGGGCGTACTCGGGGATCAGGTTCTCCATCATCGCCAGCACCGACTCGAAGATCGAGCTGTCGACCACCTGGCCGAGCCCGCTGCGGTCGCGCTGGTGCAGCGCCATCATGGTGCCCAGGGCGGCGTGCAGCCCGGCCAGGGTATCGCCGATGGAGATGCCCACCCGCACGGGGGGGCGATCGGGGTGGCCGCTCAGGTAGCGCAGGCCGCCCATGGCCTCGCACACCGAGGCGAAGCCGGCCCGCGAGGCGTAGGGGCCGTCCTGGCCGAAGCCGGTGACACGCACCATCACCAGCCTGGGGTTGTGGCGCGACAGCTCGTCGAAGCCGAGCCCCCAGCGCTCCATGGTGCCGGGTCGGAAGTTCTCGATGATGACGTCGGCCTGCTCGGCCAGGCGCAGCAGCAGCTCCTGGCCGCGGGGCGTGCGCAGGTCCAGGGTCAGCGACTGCTTGTTGCGGCCGATGACGTTCCACCACAGCGGCTCGCCGCTGTCGCGGTCGGCCTCGCCCCACTGACGCATGGCGTCGCCCTTGCCGGGCGGCTCGACCTTGATGACCTGGGCACCGAAGTCGGCCAGCACCTGGCCGCAGTAGGGGCCGGCGATCAGCTGCCCGAGCTCGAGCACCTTGATGTCGTCGAGGGGCATGGCAGTTGAGGGGTCCTGGGGAGTCATTGTTGTTGTCTGCCTCTTGGGTTCGCTCTAGTGGTCGGGGGTCTGGTCGCCGCCGGGCTCGGGGGGGCGGACATGCAGCGCCTGGGCCGCCAACAGGTGGGCGCGCATCACATGTTCGGCCCACTCGGGGCTGCCGGCGTGGATGGCCTCGAGGATCTCGCGGTGGTGGCGCATGCTGCGGCGGAGGTTGTCGAGGTCGTAGTTGCCGAAGTTGCGGCGGATCACCGAGGTGCGCACCACGCTCTCCAGCACGCTGGCCAGGCGAAGGTTGTCGCTGGCCTCCACCAGCAGGCGGTGGAAGTCGTGGTTGAGGAAGGCGATCTCGTTGCGCACCGCGGGGTCTGCCTCGACCCGCTCCACCAGCGCCTCCATGCGACCGGCCAGCGCCTCCAGGCGGGCGAGCCGCTCGGCGTCGATGCGCCCGCCGGCCAGCCGTACCGCCATGGGTTCCAGCACCAGGCGCAGCTCGAACACCTCGCGGGCGTCCTTCTCCGTCCAGGCGACGACGCGGGCGCCGTGGTGGGGGATCGCCTCCAGCCAGCCCTCCGAGACCAGCTCGCGCAGCGCCTCGCGCACCGGCGTGCGGCTCACCGCCAGCTCGCGGGCGATGCTCGCCTCGCGCACGTACTCGTGGGCGCGGTAGTGGCCATCGAGGATTCGCTGCTTGATCACGTCGTGCACCTCGGCGGTGGCGGTGCGCGGGACCGGCGACAGCGATGCGGAAGCGGGTCGGGTCATGGGGGCTCCGTAGATTGCATGCAATCTGGAATATAGGCGGCGATTTGTGTGCCGTATCACTAGACATTGGTCGAATATTGCATGCAACTTTTAGGAGCAAGGGGCAAGGGGCAAGGGGCAAGGGGCAAGGCGCGAGAAAGGAGAGGCGTGAGGGGCGCCACGGCGACACCCAAAAGCAACGGGGCCTGCACCTGGCAGGCCCCGTCGGGTCGGGAGGGCAGCGGGGGCTCAGAGCCGGCTGGCGACAGCGTCCAGGAAGCCCTGCATGTCGACCAGGGTCTCGTTCTCCGGGGCGTTGGTCTTGCCCTTGAGGTCGCCGGTGATGATGCCGGCGTCGACGGTGTCGATCAGCGCCGCCTTGAGGCGGTGGGCGTAGTCGACCAGGGTGGCGTTCTCCTCGCGCTCGCCCAGGGTCTCCAGGGCATTGGCCACGGCGTAGAGCAGGGCGGAGGAGTTGAAGTGGGCCTCCTTGCCGTCGCTCTCCAGGTACCTCAGGTAGAGGTCGTGGGCGGTGCCGTGGGGCGCCTCGAACAGCATGGTGCCGTCCTTGCTCTCGATGATGGAGCTGGCGGTGGCCAGGCTGCCGCCCAGCGCGGCGGAGATGTCCGAGAAGATGTCGCCGTCCAGGTTCTGCGCCGGGTAGAGGGCGTTGCGGGGCGGGTCGGTGATCATCTTGATGAGCTGGCTGGAGGGCCGCATGATCATGAAGGAGGGCGGCGGGGTGCCGGCCTCGGCGAGCTCCCGGCGCACGTCGGTGATCACGGTGCTGAACACCTCGTCGTACTCCATGTATTCGCGCTTGAGGCCGAAGTAGACCTCCTTGCTCTTGCGCGAGGCGTCGCGGAACACCTGCAGCACCCAGTCCTTGATCGCCTCGTGGTCGTTGGACATCAGCAGGATGGGATCGCCCTTCTTCACGTGGCGGGCGTGCTTCTCCTCGCCGTCGACGATCACCTTGAGGATGCCGTCCTCGTCGGCGGGGGCGTTGAAGCTGCCGTACTGGTCGCCGCCGCCGGCGCTCATGCGCGAGATGGAGACCTGGGCCTTGCGGTCGGGGATGCCGAAGCGCTTGAGCTGCTCCACCAGCTTGAAGAGCTTGCGCCCGGTGGTGTTGTCCGGCACGCCCCACAGCGCCCGCTCGGGCGGGTTGGCGACGAGCCGCGCGGCCTGGGCGTCGATCAGCTCGTAGAAGTAGTTGAGGCCCAGGGCCTCGACCTGCTCGCGGTAGTGCTGCTCGAAGATCCCCTCGATGGCGGCGCGCATCACGCCGTCGTAGCCGGAGATCACGGTGTCCTTGAGGCCCAGGTAGATGTCGCGCTTCTCGTCGATGGCGCGCTGGAAGAAGCGGTGGGCCCAGGCCTTGACGTCCTCCAGGTCGTTGGTGGCGAGCAGCCAGGGGTCGCCCTTCTTGACCTCGCGGCGGTGCAGCTCCACCGGGTCGCCGCTGGCGCCCACGAACATCAGCTTGACGATGCCGGTGGCGCGGGAGAGCTCGTTGTAGCTCTCCTTGATGCCGCCCACCTCCATGGTCTCCACCTCGATGTCGCGGCCGACCCACTCGGGACGCTTGACCTGGAGGTTGCGGAACTCGATGTCCTCGCGGGTGATGTTGCCGCCGATGCCCTTGCGGATGGCGCCGTTGGGCGACTTGGTGGCCAGCGGATGCAGCTTGGTGCCGTCGAGGTCGGGGTGCTTGGCGAGCAGCTCGCCGAGCTGGGCACGGTTGACCGTCATGCCGGCGTTCTTGATGCCCACGCCGTGGCGCTTGAGGGCCTCGACGGCGTCGACTACCACCTGGCCGTTGGTGACCAGGCGGTTCTCCGCGGAGAGGTCGATCTCCACCAGCGGGATCTCCAGCCGGGAGGTCACGAAGGTGTCGAGAATCTTCTCGAAGGCTACCTGGGCCATCTCGTCACCGTGGAGGATGACCAGGGGGGCGTCGACTGTGATCTTGCTGCTCATCGCCTCGTCTCATTTTCAGCACGCTGGGAAGTGCGCCTAGGGTACGCCGGAAGGCCGGGAGGCGCCATGCTTCCAAGGGGGGAGGCAGGGCCATCGCCGATGGCAGCATCGCTCAAGGCTGTTCCGGCGACAGGCCCCGGGGCGCCGGACCGTCGATGGGGCGCTACGAGTACGTCCTTGTAGGCTACCTCGGCCATCCCTGGTCCTCGGACCCCCTCTCCGACCTGTCCCCGGCGCCTTTCGCTATCGCCCTGTCGGTAACCGCGATAGCCAGCAGTGGGAGAGGGCCTTTACCCCTCGCTGCCGGCCCATCGCTCGTCGGGGTGGACCTCGTTGGCGGGCAGCACCGGGTCGTAGCCATCCTGGCGCAGCGCCTCGATCACCTCCCGGGTGTGGTCGCTGCCCAGGGTCTCCAGGGTGGCCTCGACCTCGGTGGCGCGCAGCGAGAGGTCGGTGAAGGTGCGGTGATGGGCGATATGGATGACGTTGGCGTGGCACTCGGCCAGGCGCCGGGTCAGCTCGGCCAGGGCGCCGGGCACGTCGGGGATCGCCACGCGCACCCGCACGATGCGCCCGGAACGCACCAGGCCACGCTGGATCACCGAGGAGAGCGCCAGCATGTCGATGTTGCCGCCGCACAGGATCAGTCCCACCTTGCGCCCCCGGTAGCGTTCCGGGTCGGCCAGCACCGCGGCCAGGCCGGCGGCGCCGGCGCCCTCCGCCACGCTCTTCTCGATCTCCAGCAGCAGCAGGATGGCGCGCTCGATCTCGGGCTCGTCCACCAGCACGATGTCGCGCACCCGTTCGCGCACGATGGGCAGGGTCAGCCTGCCGGGCTGCTTGACGGCGATGCCCTCGGCCAGGGTCGCCAGGCCGCAGTGGATCGGTTCGCCGGCCAGCGCCTGCTGCATGGCGGGGAAGCGGGTGGTCTGCACCCCGACCACCTCGATGCCGGGCTTGAGCTCCGTGGCGGCAATGGCGTTGCCGCCGATCAGCCCGCCGCCGCCGATGGGGATCACCAGGGCGTCGAGGTCGGGGGCGTCCTCGAGCATCTCCAGGGCGATGGTGCCTTGCCCCGCGATGATGCGCTCGTCGTCGTAGGGGTGCACGAACACCAGGTCGCGCTCGGCGGCGAGGCGGTGGGCGTAGTCGCCGGCCTCGGCGACCCCGTCGCCGTGGAGGTGCACCTCGGCGCCGAGCCGGCGGGTGTTGTGCACCTTGAGGTTGGGCGTATGCCGCGGCATGACGATGGTGGCGCGGATGCCCAGCCGGGCGGCGTGATAGGCCACCGCCTGGGCGTGGTTGCCGGCGGACATGGCGATGACCCCACGCTCGCGCTCCTCGGGGGTGAGAGTGAGCAGGTGGTTCAGCGCGCCGCGTTCCTTGAAGGCGGCGGTGAACTGGTGGTTCTCGAACTTGATGAAGAGTTCGCAGCCGGTGATCCGCGACAGGGTACGGGAGTGCAGGCAGGGGGTGCGCTCCACGCTGCCCCGGATGCGCTCGGCGGCGGTGCGGATGTCTTCTAGGGTGACGCTCATCTGGGCCGCTCCGTGGTTCGTGTCAACCCTCATCATGCTGTCTCGCACCGGGGATGTCGAAACCCTGCGGCTGGGATAGAGTCCCTCCAGGACACCCTTCCTTCATGCATGGGATCACGAGGAGAGCGCGATGAACGCCAGCAAGATTCTCGAGCAGCTGATGCGCCAGGCAGGCGGCCAGTCCGGCAACGCCGCCGGCGGAAGCGGCGGCCAGGGCGGTTCGGGCCTGGATATCAAGGGCATGCTGGACGGTCTCACCCGCCAGCTAGGCGGTGGCGGTGAGTCCGCCTCGGGCAAGGGCGGCGGGTCCGGCGTCGACGTGAAGAGCCTGCTCGGCGGCGGCGCCCTGGGGCTGCTGGTGGGCTCCAAGCGCGGTCGCAAGCTGGGCGGCAAGGCGCTCAAGTACGGCGCCATCGCCGGGGTCGGGATGCTGGCCTGGAAGGCGTGGCAGGGCTCGCGTGGCGGCGCCGACCAGGCGCAGGCGTCACCCGCCGAGGGCGAGCCGGTGGAGCGCCTGGGTGGCGAGGCCCGCGAGCGGCGTAGCCTGGAGCTGCTGCAGGCGATGATCATGGCGGCCCGCGCCGACGGCCATATCGACGCCCAGGAACGCGAGCTGA
This sequence comes from Halomonas shengliensis, assembly GCF_900104135.1. GTDB lineage: Bacteria > Pseudomonadota > Gammaproteobacteria > Pseudomonadales > Halomonadaceae > Halomonas > Halomonas shengliensis. Next base: position 145,454 of record NZ_FNIV01000004.1, read on the forward strand.
TCGCCGGCCAGATCGACGCCCTGGGGGCGGACCAGGAGTTGCATGCCTGGGTGGAGCGCCAGCTTTCGGCGCCGCTGGACGCCGAGGCGCTGGCCGCCCAGGTGGACTCCCCCCAGGCGGCCCGGGAGATGTACCTGATCAGCGTGGCGGTGGTGGACGAGCAGAACGCCATGGAGCGCGCCTGGCTCGACCAGCTGGGCCGCGCCCTGGCGCTGCCGGGGGAGGTCACCTCGGCGCTGGAGCATCAGGCGCGTGAGGCCGGCTGATGCACGAGACGCTGATGGTGCTGGCCACCGGCCTGGGGCTGGGTCTCTCGCCCTGGGCGTCGGGCACGCTGGGGTCGCTTCTCGGCGTGCCGCTGGCCTGGTGGCTGCTGGGACGCGCGCGGCGGGTGCAGGCGGCGATGACGCTGGCCCTGCTGCTGGCCGCGGTACCGCTCTGCCACCTGGCCGAGCAGGCGCTTGCCGCCAAGGATGACGGGCGCATCGTGCTCGACGAGATCGTCGCCTTCCCGGTGGCGGTGCTGGGACTTGCGGCCGCGCGCCAGCCGGCGGTCATGGCCACCGCCTTCGTGGCCTACCGGGTCTTCGACGCGGCCAAGCCGCCGCCGGTGAGCCTCGCCGAGGCGGTGCCCGGCGGTGGTGGCATCGTGCTCGATGACCTGATCGCCGCGGCCATGGCCTGGCTGGTGATGGCCGGCGGCCTGGCGCTGTGGCGGCGGCGTCAGCCTTCCTCGTGAGCCGGTGGCGGGAAGCTCACATCGAAGCCGCGGGCGTCGAGCTGGCGGATCTCGCGGGGGCGGCCCTGGTCGTCGAAGTCCACCAGGCCGATCCCGCTGCCGTTCCAGAGCCGCTCCCCGGCCTTGGCGCGATCCGGATCGCGGGGCGTGATGGCCAGGCGGCGGCGCTTGGTGAACCAGTTGAGCGGTGAGCGGGGCGAGTAGAGCCAGCGGTTCAGGCGGTCGAACCAGTCGAGCAGGGTGTCGGGGAAGGCATTCTTGATGCCGCTGGAGGTGATCTGCCACAGCCGCGGCCCCTGGCGGCGCTGGCGGATGCGGATGTCGTAGGCGAAGGAGTAGTGCACGTCGCCGGAGAGGATGACGTAGTTCCCCGGGGTGCGCGAGTGGCGGAAGATGTTGAGCAGCACGCTGGCCGCCCCGCGGTGGGCCATCCAGTTCTCGGCGTCCACCAGCAGTGGCTTGCCGGCCAGGGTGAAGAGCTTCTGCACCACCTCGATCAGCTTGACCCCGAACATCGGCGCCGGCGAGACGATGATCACCGAACGGTGGTGGAGCAGCGCCTGCTGGAAGTCGCTCAGCGCCTCCCAGTCCATCAGCCCCGAGGGGCGCCTGGGGCTCCTCTCGCTGCGCCAGCGCCGGGTGCGGGTGTCGAGCACCACCAGCGGTGGCTCGCCGGGGATCTCGTACTCCCATCCCTCGAAGCGCAGCAGGTCCCGGATCAGGGCGTCCCACGCCACGGCGTCGAGCCAGCCGTCGCCGGTCGCGGCGCGCTCCAGGGGCTCGACGGCCGCCTCCAGCGGCTCGGCCAGGCGCTCGGGGTCGTTGCCCCAGCCCTGGAAGAGCAGGTAGCCGAGCAGGGCGTTGCCGATGATGCGCCGCGAGAAGGGGTGGCCGTAGGCGGTGCGCTCCCAGTCGGCGGTGAGGTTCCAGTCGTCGGTGATGTCGTGGTCGTCGAAGATCATCAGGGTCGGCAGCCGCGCCAGCAGGCGCGCGGCGGCGGGCAGCCCGGCCACGAAGCGCTCGATCACCTCGCGCTGCTCGGCGAACAGCGCGGCATGCCGGTCATCCAGCGCGGGCGTGGCCACCTCGATCAGCTCCCAGGGCGTGGGTGACCACACCAGCAGGTACATGGCCGCCACCTCGGCGAAGGTGGCTAGGTGGTTGCGGGCATTGGCGGAGGTGAACACCGGCTTGCGCACCCCGCCGAAGAAGCGCTCGCGCAGGTTCTCGCTGCTCTCGACATCGGGCAGCAGCGACTCGCGATCGTAGTAGTGGGCGGCCTCGCCATGCAGCGCGCGGCTGTCGGCCACCACGGCGCCCTCCAGCGGCTCGTCGAACAGCCCCAGGCGGCGGATCAGGGCGTGGATGGCCACCAGCATGGGGCCGGCGACGTCGTCGGCGTAGACCTGGTCGCCGGTCATCAACAGCCAGGCGGGGCGCTCCTCGGGGGCCGTGCGACGCTCGGCCAGCCACGCCTCGGCGCGTACCAGGCCGTCGCCGCCGTCGTGGTGGGGCTTGCGGCAGGAGCCGTGCAGCAGCCGGTGGTGGCGGCCGGCCAGCACGAAGGTGGGCAGCGCGCCGTCGGCCTCGAGCAGGTGGGGGGCCCAGTCGGCGATGCCGCTCGCGCGCTCGCCCTCCTGTACGCAGAGGTCGTAGGCGACCAGAGTGTCGGTCGGCAGCGGGGTTTCCAGCGGCAGGTCGATCAGGTGCAGCCAGGCGTGGCGGCCCAGCGGTACCCGCCGGCAGTGGGCGTCGAGAGGCAGCCGTCGCGTCGCCTCGCCGGCCGGGGTGAGGGCGAGGGTCGGCGCGAGGGGGCGGCTCGCCGCCAGCCACAGCACCAGGCGGTCGGGGGTGAGGCGGCGCAGCAGCGGGCCGGCGAGCACGGTGGGGAGGGAAGCGTCGTCCATGGGCGAGGTCGTCTGCGATTTCCTTGGGGCACCCCGTCACCGACAGGCGCGCGGGGTCGAGGTTCCACCCTCGCCGATGCAACACACCTCGGCAAGCGTCGCGTTGAGGCGCCTCACTGGCGCGGTGCGGGGAATCGCCTACAGTGGAGATTCAGGTTGAACGGTCATGCAAGCGTCATGCGGGTGTCATCCGGCCGTCATGGCCGGGCGCCATAAGGGGAAGGCGCGTCGCACCCGCTACGGCGTCGGACCTCGTCTCGCCAGTACGGACCTCGTCACACAAGGAGAACTCGCCCATGTCGATCACCCGTCGCCGCTTCCTGCAGGGCTCGCTGGCCGCCGGCGCGGCCGCCACGCTGCCCACCCCCTTCTACATCAACCGGGCGCTGGCCCAGCAGGAGCCGCTGCGCATCTACGCCTGGGCGGGCTACTTCAACGACGCCATGCTGGCCGACTTCACCGACAAGACCGGCATCCCCGCCACCTTCACCCCCTACGGCACCAACGACGAGCTGATGAACTCGCTGCGCGCCAGCGCCGGCGAGGGCTTCGACGTGATCATGCCCACCGTGGACCGGGTGCCGGGCTACCTGGACTACGATCTGATCCAGCCCCTGGACGAGTCGCGCATCCACTGGGACGGCGCCCTGGAGAGCGCCATCCAGGGCTCCGAGGTGGGCGGCGTGGTGGATGGTAAGCGCTACTTCGCGCCCAGCGACTGGGGCACCGAGGCGATCACCTGGCACCGCCGCTACGCCGACATCGACCGCGCCAACCTCAGCTACGCCGACCTGTGGAATCCCGAGCACGGCCAGGGCGTGACGGTGCGCGGTCACTCGGCGCTGGTGGGCATCGGCCTGTGGCTGGAGCGCGAGGGGCGCCTGCCGCGGCCACTGCTGGATTCCTACGCCAGCGAGGAGGCGATGCGCGCCAACTTCGACGTCATCCTCGAGGAGGCGATCAAGCACAAGGCGATGCTGGTGCAGTTCTGGAACACCGAGAACGAGGCCCAGGCCGCCTTCCGCACCAACGGCGCCATCATCGGCCAGACCTGGGACTCCACCGCCTTCCGCCTGCAGCAGGAGGGCGACGACATCGCCTACGGCGCGCCGAAGGAGGGCGCCCTGGCGTGGATGGAGGGCTTCGTGATCCCCAAGAACGCCCGCAACCCGGACGCCGTCTACGAGCTGATCAACTGGTACTACACCCCCGAGGCGGGCGCCATGTTCGTGGAGGCCACCGGCTACAACTCCACCTCCAGGGGGGCCACCGAGCTGCTGCCCGAGGCGACCCGGCGCTTCTTCACCGAGTCCTACACCGAGCAGGACCTCGAGAACCTGTGGTGGTGGCCGATCCAGGAGCCCTGGTACGTGGCGCTGCGCAACGAGTACCAGGATCGCTACCTGTCCGCCTGACGGATGCCTGGCCGCGAGGTGACCATGGACGGCAGTGTCCGCCTGGAGGAGGTGGTGATGCGCTTCGGCGACTTCACCGCCATCGACAAGACGTCGCTGACCATCGGCTCGGGGGAGTTCTTCAGCTTCCTCGGGCCCTCGGGATGCGGCAAGACCACCCTGCTCAACATGGTCAGCGGCTTCCTGACCCCGAGCGAGGGGCAGGTGCTGATCGGCGGCGAGCCCATGGCCGGGGTGCCGGTGAATCGCCGTCCCACGGCGATGATCTTCCAGAACCTGGCGCTCTTCCCGCTGATGACGGTGTTCGACAACATCGAGTTCGGCCTGGAGGTGCGCGGGGTCGACCGCCGCACCCGGCGCGCCACCGCCGAGCGCCTGCTGGCGCTGGTGGCCCTGGAGGGCAGCGGACCCAAGCGCATCGACGAGCTCTCCGGCGGCCAGAAGCAGCGCGTGGCGATCGCCCGGGCGCTGGCGGTGGAGCCGCGGGTGCTGTTGCTCGACGAGCCGCTCTCGGCGCTGGACCTCAAGCTGCGCCAGCACATGCGCAGCGAGCTCAAGGCGATCCAGCGCAAGACCGGCATCACCTTCATCTACATCACCCATGACCAGGGCGAGGCGCTGACCATGTCCGACCGGGTGGCGGTGATGTCGGCGGGGCGCCTGCAGCAGGTGGCCGATCCGGTGACCCTCTACCGCCAGCCCGCCACCGGCTTCGTGGCCGCCTTCGTCGGCGAGAACAACCGCATCGAGGCCAGGGTGATCGAGCGCCTGGGCGAGCGGGTGCGCCTGGATGCCGGTGCCCTGGGTGAGCTGGAGGGGCGCGTGGGCGAGGAGGCGGGGCTCGGCGTCGGCGTGGAGGTGGCGCTCTACCTGCGCCCCGAGCAGCTGCGCCCGGTGGCCGCCGATGCCGGCGGCATGACCCTTCCCGCGCGGGTCGAGTCGGTGAGCTTCGAGGGCGCCTGGCTGATGGTGGCGGCACGCCTCGAGGGCTCCGGCGAGGTGCTGCGCATGCAGCTCGGCAGCGAGGTGTCGCGCCGCTTCGCCGATGCCCTCGCCCCCGGCGAGGCGATCACCCTGGGCTTTGATCCCGCCGAGACGGTGGTGCTGCCCCGGGATGACGGCCCGCGGGTGGACGCCGAGACCGGCGAGGTGGTGGAGGCGAGCGATGAGCATCGCTAGGCAGCTCGCCGCGCGCTTCGGCGGCCCGCTGACGGCGGCGATCCTCGCCCTGCTGGGGATCTGGCTGATCCTGATGGTGACCCTGCCGCAGCTGCAGATGATCGACTACTCGCTGCGCCCCAACCTGCTGCCCGACCAGCGCGGCGGTCCCGAGGATGGCTGGACGCTTGCCAACTACGCCACCCTGTTCGCCAACGACATCCACCGCGCGATCTTCCTCAAGACGCTGTGGTCCAGCGTGCTGGTGACCCTGCTCACGCTCGGCGTCAGCTACCCGCTGGCCTGGTACCTGGCCAAGGTGGCCACCCCGCGGCAGGCGGCGCTGTGCCTGCTGCTGCTGATCATCCCCTTCTGGATCAACGAGATCCTGCGCACCTACTCGTGGTTCATCCTGCTCGCCTTCCGCGGCCCGCTCAACGAGCTGCTGATGATGCTGGGGCTGATCGACCGTCCCATCCGCTTCCTCAGCGGCGACGCCGGGGTGATGGTGGGCATGGTCTACGCCTACATCCTGTTCATGGTGTTCCCGGTCTACAACGCCATCGAGAGCCTCGACGACAACCAGGTGCGCGCCGCCCGGGACCTCGGCGCCGGTACCCTGCGCACCCATCGGCGCATCGTCATCCCCCACGCCAAGCCTGGCATCGCCACCGGCTGCATCATGACCTTCATGCTGGCCGCCGGCAGCTACGCGGTGCCGGCGCTGCTCGGCTCGCCGGGCAGCCGCTGGTTCACCCAGATCATCTACAACTGGTTCTTCGAGGGCGGCAACTGGAACCAGGGGGCGGCCTACGCCTTCCTGCTGCTGGTGCTGTGCATCGGCTTCATGTCGCTGGTGATGAAGGTGTTCAAGGTGGGACTGGGAGACATCGCCAAATGAGTTCGCAACGGCTGCTGGGCTGGGGCCTGCGCTTCTACGTGGTGGTGTTCTTCGGCTACCTCTTCCTGCCGCTCGCCATCATGGCCGCGGCCACCTTCAACGACAGCCGCTTCCCCACCGTGACCCCCTGGGACGGCACCACCCTGCGCTGGTTCGGCGAACTGGCCGAGGATGGCGCCATGTGGCAGGCGCTCGCCAACAGCGCCCTGGTCGCCGTCGGCGTGCTGCTGCTGGCGGTACCCATCGGCATCGCCACCGCGCTGTTCCTCAACACCGTCTCGAGCCGTGCCAAGCCCTTCCTCTACGCACTGATCCTCTCGCCGCTGCTCACCCCCGGGGTGATCATCGGCATCTCGACGCTGATCTTCTGGCGCCAGTGGGGCGTGGGCGGCGGCATCTTCCTCACCGTGGTGGGCCAGGCCACCTTCATCGCCGCCTACGTGATGCTGATGGTCACCGCCCGGCTGCAGCGCTTCGACCGCACCCTGGAGCGCGCCGCCCTGGACCTGGGTGCCACCCCCTGGCAGGCGTTCCGGCGCATCCTGCTGCCGTTCCTCAAGCCGGCGATCCTCTCGGCGGGGGTGATCGCCTTCCTGCAGTCGTTCGAGAACTACAACACCACCCTGTTCGTGGTGGGCTACGACACCACCCTGACGGTCTACATCGCCTCCAAGGTGCGCACCGGCCTGACCCCGGCGGTCAACGCCCTGGGGCTGATCCTGATCCTGGTCACGGTGCTGCTGGCGGCGGCCTACGAGTTCAAGCGACGCCGCGAGGCCGCACGACTGGTGAAGGGGGTGTGATCCCTGCGCTATGCTGGGGCCCGCCACAGGAGGGCCCCATGTCCCACGATCATGCCCATGACCACGCCCATCACGCCCACGACAGCCGGCGCCGGTTGAGCTGGGCGATCCTGCTTACCGGCGGCTTCATGGTCGCCGAGGTGGTGGGCGGCATCGTCTCCGGCTCGCTGGCGCTGCTGGCCGACGCCGGCCATATGCTGACCGACACCGCCGCCCTGGCGCTGGCCTGGTTCGCCGCCTGGATCAGCCAGCGGCCCGCGGACGGTCGGCGCAGCTACGGCTACCACCGGGTGCAGACCCTGGCCGCCTTCGTCAACGGCATCACCCTGATCGCCATCGTGGTGTGGATCGCCATCGAGGCGCTGCGCCGCTTCCTCGCGCCGGTGGAGGTGATGGGCGGCACCATGCTGACCATCGCCGTGCTGGGGCTGGTGGTGAACCTGGTGGTGTTCGCCATCCTCCACGGCGGCGATCGCGACAACCTCAACATGCGCGGGGCCGCCCTGCACGTGCTGGGCGACCTGCTGGGCTCGGTGGCGGCCATCGTCGCCGCCGTGGTGATACTGGCCACCGGCTGGACCCCCATCGACCCGCTGCTGTCGCTGCTGGTGGCGGCGCTGATCCTGAGGAGCGCCTGGAAGCTCACCCGCGAGGCGGGGCATATCCTGCTGGAGGGCTCGCCCGAGGATCCCGATGCCGCGACCCTGCGCCGGGAGATCCCCGCGGCGTTGCCGGCGGTGCAGGACGTCCACCACGTGCATGTCTGGTCGCTGACCCCGGCGCGTCACCTGGTCTCGCTGCATGCCGCGGTGGCGGCGGGGGAGGATCGCCAGGCGACCCTGGTGGCGATCAAGGCGCTGCTGGTGGAGCGCTACGGCATCCGCCACGCCACCATCCAGGTCGAGGCGCCGGGCGACTGCGCCGACGAGGCCTAGCCCGGGTCTCGCTCGCGCAGCGGGCTCGCTGGCAGCCGAACCCGCGCGGCCAGTCCGCCCAGCGCCGAGCGCGCAAGCGTAAGCTCGCCGCCGTGCAGCGCCACCAGCTCGCCGACGATGGCAAGCCCCAGGCCGCTCTGGGAACGCTGCTCGTCGAGCCGAGCGCCGCGCCCCAGGGCCGCCTGGCGCTGGGCCTCGTCCATGCCGGGGCCGTCGTCCTCCACCGCCAGCCACACCCCGTCCTCCGCTTCGCCGCCGTCGAGGCGCACCTCGCGTGACGCCCAGCGCAGGGCGTTGTCGAGCAGGTTACCGGCCAGCTCCTGCAGGTCCTGAGGATCCAGGCGCACGCGCAGGGTGGCGGGCAGTGCCACCCTGAGCACGATACCGCGTCGCTCGGCCAGGCGCCCCAGTCCCTCGACGATGGGGGCGAGCACCTCGGCCACCGCCACCCGTGGCGCCAGGCCGGCGTCGCCCGCCGCCGTGGCCCGCGCCAGGTGGTGACGCACCGCGGCGTCGATGCGCGCGAGCTCCTCGCGCAGGCGCCCGCGCCGCGGCTCCTCGATGCCGTCGGCCAGGGTGGTCAGCACGCTGACCGGGGTCTTCAGGGCGTGGGCCAGGTTGCCGGCGGCGTGGCGGGCGTGGGCCATCAGCCGGCGGTCGCGCTCCAGCACGCCGTTCATGGCCGCGGCCAGGCGGGCGAGCTCCTCGGGGAGGCGAGTGTCCAGGCGCTCGGCCTCGCCATCCTCCACCCGGCGAAGGTCGGCGCGCAGGCGGCGCAGCGGGGCCAGCCCCCAGCGGATCTGCAGCGCCAGGGCGGCCAGCAGCAGCGCGCCGAGGCCGGCCAGGGAGAGTGCCAGCAGGCGGTCGAAGCGGACGATCTCGCTGTCCAGCGACGCCCGGGAGATCGCCACGGCCACATGCAGCGGTGCGGCCAGCGGGGCGAGGCGGATGTCGCGTTCGATGGCGCGCAGCGGCGTGCCGCGCGGCCCCGTGAGGTCGCGGAAGGCGACCTCGGGGTGGGTGGCGGTGGCCAGGCGCTGGTCCCACAGCGAGCGCGAGGCGAGGGTGTGCTCGCCGCCGTCGCTGGCCTGCCAGTACCAGCCCGAGAAGACCCGGCTGAAGCGCGGCTCGCCCAGGTCGCGCTGCAGCACCAGCTCGCCGGCGACCTCGTCCCAGGCCAGCCCGGCGACGACCACCCTGAGCAGCGACTCCAGCCGCTCGTCGAAGGCGGCGGTGGCGGTGGCCTCGACATGGCGGGAGAGGGCGATGCCGGCGAGGGGCAGCGAGACCAGCAGGATCGAAAGCGTCGCCAGCATCAGCCGGCTGGCCAGGGAAAGGCGACGTCGGGTCATGGCGCGTCGTCGGTGTCGACCAGGCGGTAGCCCTGGCCGCGTCGGGTCTCGATGCGCGAAGCCCCCAGCTTGCGGCGCAGGCGGCTGATCTGCACGTCGATGACGTTGGAGTCGGGTTCGTGGTCGCGGTCGTAGACGTGCTCGGCGAGCTCGCTGCGGCTGACCACCCGCGGGGCGGCGTGGGCCAGGTAGGCGAGCAGCCGCGACTCCTGGGCGGTGAGGCTGACCGGTCGCCCGGCCAGGGTGACGCTGCCGCTGTGGGTGTCGAAGGCCAGCTCGCCCACCCGGATCACCGGGTGGGCGTGGCCGTGGCGGCGGCGCACCAGTGCGTGGAGCCGGAAGAGGACCTCGGCGGTCTCGAAGGGCTTGGTCACGTAGTCGTCGGCGCCGGCGGAGAAGCCGGCGGCCTTGTCGGCCCAGCGGGTGCGGGCGGTGAGCACCAGCACCGGCAGCTCGAGGCCGTCCTCGCGCCACTCGGCGAGCCAGCGGCTGCCGTCGCCGTCGGGCAGGCCCAGGTCGAGGATCACCGCGTCGTAGGCCTCGGTGCGCACCAGGAAGTCCGCCTCGTCGCCGCTGGCGGTGTGCTCGAGCAGCAGGCCGGCATCCCCGAGCGCCTCGCCCAGCGCCTCGGCCAGCGCCGGGTCGTCCTCCACCAGCAGTACCTTCACGGTGCCTCCTTGCGTCGCATGGCGTCGATCCTCACGCCCTCCATGCCGATCAGCTCGCCGCTCTCGGCGTCGAACTCGAACTCCACCTTCTGCCCCTGGGGACCGAGCATCTCGATCTCGTAGACCAGCCGGTCGTCGTCGCGCTCCAGCTCCATCTCCAGCACCTGGCCCGCGTAGCGCGCCTCCAGCCAGTCGAGGATCTCGGGCAGGGCCACGACTCGCTCCTCGCGCACCGCCTCGTGGAGCTCCTGCCAGTGCTCCTCGGCCGTCGCGGGCAAGGCGGCCAGTTGTACCAGCAGCCCTGCGAGCAGGCCGGCCAGCAGCATCAGCCGGGGGCGCAGGTGGGGGCGAGGGTGGGGGTGTCGTGTCAGCATGGGCTCAGGGTGCCAGGGGCAACATGAACAGAGCATGAACGGCTTCGTCACCTTCGGGCAAGGTGGGACGGTGTGTAATGGCTCGGCAACCCGCAGACAAGAGGACGACACCATGCAACGCAAGATGATCCTGACCGCCTCCCTGGCCGCCCTGCTGGGCGCCGCCACCCTGGCCCAGGCCGCCGATGATCGCCTCGCCACCGAGCGCCTCGACGAGGTGCTGGCCCAGGCCGGCGACTTCGGCTTCCAGACCTTTGATGAGATCGAGGTGAAGCGCGCCGACCGCGTCGAGGTCGAGGGCTGGCTCGATGACGAGTGGCAGGCCGAGGTGAGCTTCGACCTGGCCAGCGGCGAGAGCCTGAAGGAGGAGCGCAAGAAGCGCGACGGCGGCGCCTGGGGCCTCAGCGAGGCCGAGGTGCGCGATGCCATGGCGCTGGCCGTGGCCGAGGGCCTGGTCGAGTTCGAGGAGCTCCAGGTCGACCGCGACGGCCGCGTCGACATCGAGGGCGTCGACGCCGAGGGCCGTGAGCTGGAGGTCAAGAGCCGTGACGGCGAAGTGCTCGAGGTCGAGCACGATTGATCCTCGGCCGGGGACTTTCCCGGCCACCGACTCGATCGTGATGAGAGGGCCCGACGCGCCAGGTGTCGGGCCCTCTTCTTGGGCCTTCAGTAGAGCTTGCTGTAGCGCAGCCTGATGACTGACTCGGGCGGGGCGAAACTGTCGGCGCTGGCGCTCTCCCAGAAGTCGCGGAACACCGGGTGACGGTCGGCACCGCCCGCCAGCAGCTCACCCGGGGTCAGGTGGTCATGCAGCTCGGCGAAGCTTTTCACCTCATGGCGTGACACCCGGTGCAGCACATGCTCCGGGCCCAGTTCGCAGGAGTGGCGAAGCCCGGCGGCGCCCAGCATCTCGGCGAGCGCGGCGACGGTGTTGCCGTGGAAGCTTGTCACCCGCTGGGCCTTGGTGGGTACGTCCAGGCGGCTGCCGCGCAGGGTGTCCTGGGTGGCGACGCCACTGGGGCAGCGGTCGGTGTGACAACTGCGGGCCTGGATGCAACCCAGGGCGAACATGAAGCCGCGAGCGGCGTTGCACCAGTCGGCCCCCAGGGCCATGGTCCGGGCGATATCGAAGGCGTTGGTCAGCTTGCCGGCCGCCGCCAGTCGCACCCGGTCGCGGAGGCCGGCACCCACCAGGGTGTTGTGTACCAGCAGCAGCGCCTCGGTCAGCGGCATGCCCAGGTGGTTGATGAACTCCAGGGGGGCGGCGCCGGTGCCGCCTTCGCCGCCATCGACCACCACGAAGTCGGGGTGCTCACCGCGTTCGAGCATCGCCTTGACGATGGCGAACCACTCCCAGGGGTGGCCGATGGCGAGCTTGATGCCGACAGGCTTGCCGCCGGCCAGGTCGCGCAGCCGCACGATGAAGTCGATCATCTCGTTCGGCGTGGTAAAGGCGGAGTGGGCCGCCGGCGAGATGACGTCGCGGCCTGGTGGGACGCCGCGGGTGCTGGCGATCTCCGCGGTGACCTTGGCGCCGGGCAGGATGCCGCCGTGGCCCGGCTTGGCGCCCTGGGAGAGCTTGATCTCGATCATCTTGACGGCGTCCTGGCGGGCCGCCTGGCGGAAGCGCTCGGGGTCGAAGCGCCCGGCCTCGTCGCGGCAGCCGAAGTAGCCCGAGCCGATCTCCCAGACCAGGTCGCCGCCGCGGCGGTGGTAGGGCGAGATCGCCCCTTCGCCGGTGTCATGATAGAAGCCGCCTTCCCGGGCGCCATCGTTGAGGGCGCTGATGGCGTTGGCGGAGAGGGCACCGAAGCTCATCGCCGAGATGTTGAACACGCTGGCCGAGTAAGGCCTGGCGCGCTCGGCGCCTACCGTGATGCGCAGCTCACCGGGCTCGATATGGGCCGGCGCCAGGGAGGGGTTCATCCACTCATAGCCGGTATGGCTCATATGATGCAGCGAGCCGAAGGGGCGCTTGTCGCTTATCCCCTTGGCGCGCTGGTAGATCAGGCGCCGCTGCTCGCGGGAGAAGGGCACCTCGTCGGTGTCGTTCTGGATGAAGTACTGGCGGACCTCCGGACCGAACGACTCCAGGTTGTAGCGCAGGTGGGCCAGGATCGGGTAGTTGCGGCTGACCGTGTGGCGGCGCTGCAGCAGGTCATGGGTGCCCAGGGCGGCGAGCAGGCCGAAGGCCAGCACCCCCCAGCCCCACCAGGGGGAGAGGAGGGCCAGGCCGGCCAGGCTGACGGCCAGGCCCAGCAGGCTGAGCGCATAGGCGCCGTAGCGCAGCGGCAGGGCAGCGAGGCGGGAGAGGGGCGACATGACGCACTCCTTGCGGTGACGTGGAGGGAAGGGCGTGGGGCGCCGGGCCGTGACGCGCGGCCCTCGGCTCAGCCGGCAGCGCCGAGGCCGCTGACCAGCCCCACCAGGCTGACCAGGATCAGCACCGCGCCCAGCACCCGGAAGTAGAGGTTGGTGCGGCTGCCCACCAGGTAGCGGTGGGCACGCTCGCCCAGCAGGTGCCCCACCAGGGCGCAGGGCAGCAGCCACAGCTGGTGGATCAGCTGCAGGTCGACCCCGGCGATCAGGAAGGAGACCATCTTGATCAGCACCAGGATGAACCACAGCACGAAGAGCGTGTCGCGTAGCTGCCGGGCCGCCACGTGGGTGGCGAACACCGCCACGATCAGCGGCGCGCCGATCAGCGAGGTGCCGCTGACATAGCCACCCAGCGCCAGCAGCAGGGCGTCGACCCAGGGGTGGTGGCTGCGGAAGGGCTTGTCGAGCACGTAGCCCACCGCATAGACCAGCACGATCACGAAGATGATGCTGGTCATCACGTGGCCGGGCAGGGTCAGCAGGCCCACCACCCCCACCAGCTTGGGCACGATCATCACCTTCATGGCCCGCCACAGGTAGGCCCAGTCGATGTTGCCCTCGGCCGGCTTGCGGCCGCCGTTCTCGGCCACCAGTTGGCGATGGCCGTTCCAGGCGATCCAGCTGGAGAAGATCAGCAGGTGGATGGCGATGATCGGCAGGAACACCAGCGGCTGGTCGTGGACCAGCAGCAGGAAGGGCAGCGACAGCACCGCGCCGCCGAAGCCCAGGCTGGTGCGCACGAAACCGCTCCATACGAAGATCAGGGCGATCGCCAGGTACTGCCAGGTCGCGAGCGCTTCCATCAGTCACGTTCTCCGGGCAGCCTGGCGGCCAGGGCGAAGACGTGCTCATCCTCGACCTCGAGGGCGCGCAGCGCCTCGGCCAGGTGCAGCAGGTAGTCGCGGTTGGGGCCGCTGGGGCCGTGGGCGGCGGCGATCTGGGCGGCGATGGCGTCCAGCGGGGCGTCGCCGAGGTAGGCGGCGTTGTCGGCGCCGGCCAGGTAGACCAGCCCCTCCGCATGCCCCCCGGCGTCGTCGTCGAAGCCCAGGGTGATCACCTCGCGCAGGTAGCCATTCTTCTCGCGCACGTCGAGGGGGGCGAGCACCTCGGGGGTGATGCGGTAGGCCATGCCGTGGCAGACCGCCCCCGGTTCACGCACCAGGGTGACCACCCGGCCCGGCGCCTCCGGGGTACCGCGATGGTCGTGGGAACCCTGCCAGAAGCGCCGCACCCAGCCGTGGATATGCGCCGGGCGGCGCTCCAGGTAGGGGAAATCGGCCTTCCAGATCAGCGAGCCGTAGCCGAACAGCCAGATGGCGTCGTGGCCGGCGAAGTGGTTGCGCTGTCGATTCTGCTGGGTGGTGTCGTGGCTCATGTCGAGGTCGTGGCGTCGTGGGTCGGAAAAGGCGTCATGATGCGCCGCCGCTGGCGCGATGTCGAAGGCGCCCTCAGGCCTCCGGGCCTCCCCATACCGCCTCCAGGGCCGAGAGGGCCTCGGCGATCACCGGGTCCTCCTCGCGGCCCCGGGGCCACAGGAAGCACAGCGCGCAGGGCAGGCGGATCCCCTCGGCGAGTGCCAGGCCGCGCTCCTGGCGTTCGGTCATGGCCAGGGTGTCCCGCGCCAGGCTCAGCCCCACGCCGGCGCGCACCAGGTCGAGCATGCACGCCTCCTGGTCGACCCGGGCCACCCCGCGCGGCGCCAGTCCCAGGGGCGCCAGCGTCCCCTCGAGCAGGCGCTGATGCACCGAGTCGGGCGGCGTGACGATCCAGGGCAGGCCGGCCAGCCGGGCCCAGTCCGCCCCGGCCAGGCGGCCGCCCCAGCCCGCCGGAGCGATCACCCGGTAGTCGAAGTGGGTCAGCTCGCGGTGGGCGATGGTGTCGGCCTGCGCGCCGGGCCCCTCGCCGGGTGGCGCCAGGTAGAAGCCGACGTCGAGCTCGTCGCGGCCCAGGCGGGCCAGCACGCTGCCGCTCATGCCGTGGGAGAGCTCGGTCTCCAGCTGCGGGGCGCGCTCCACCAGGCGGTGCAGGAAGGCACCGAGGCGGATGAACTCGGGGTCGACGATGGTGCCGATGCGCAGCCGGCCGCGCAGGGTGCTGTGCAGCGCCCGGGCCTGCTGCTCGAAGGCGGCCATGGCGGCCAGCGCCTTGTCGGCGGCGGGCAGCAGCGCCTCGCCATCCTCGGTCAGCACGAGCCCCTGGGGGCGGCGGCGGAACAGGGTCAGCCCCATCTCCTGCTGGAGCTGCTTGAGCTTGAGGCTGACCGCGGGCTGGGTCAGGTGCAGGCGTTCGGCGGCGCGGGAGACGCTGCCCGCGCGGGCCACGCCGACGAAGGCGCGCAGGGTCTGAAGGTCGGCCATGGGGGGGCTCCGGGAGGAGTGATATCAGAGAAACTTATACGCTGCTTTTGGATTTCTCAATTGATCCCGGCCGGCGGCGCGCTAGTCTGGAAGGGTTGCATTCCCATGATACGGGCTTCCCGAGCCATCCCTTCGGGAGCATCCCCGACGACAATGATGAGGCGAGACATGAGCGCAGCCAGCATCCAGCATTATATCAACGGCGCCATCTCCGGCGGCGAGTCCGGCCGCACCCAGCCGGTCACCAACCCGGCCACCGGCGAGGTCACCGGCCAGGTGGCGCTGGCCAGCGCCGCCGACGTCGATGGCGCGGTGAGCGCCGCCGCCGCGGCCTTTCCGGCCTGGGCCGATACCCCGCCGATCCGCCGTGCGCGGGTGCTGTTCAAGTTCCTCGAGCTGCTCAACGCCAACAAGGACGCCCTGGCCGAGGCGATCACCAAGGAGCACGGCAAGGTGTTCACCGATGCCCAGGGCGAGGTGGCCCGGGGCATCGATATCGTCGAGTTCGCCTGCGGCATCCCGCAGCTGCTCAAGGGCGACTACACCGAGCAGGTGAGCAGCGGCATCGACAACTGGACGATGCGCCAGCCGCTGGGCGTGGTGGCCGGCATCACCCCCTTCAACTTCCCGGCCATGGTGCCGATGTGGATGTTCCCGGTCGCCATCGCTACCGGCAACACCTTCATCCTCAAGCCGAGCCCGCTCGACCCCAGCGCCTCGCTGATGATCGCCGACCTGCTCAAGCAGGCCGGGCTGCCCGATGGCGTCTTCAACGTGGTGCAGGGCGACAAGGAGAGCGTCGAGGCGCTGATCGACCACCCCGAGGTGCGCGCGCTCTCCTTCGTCGGCTCCACCCCCATCGCCAACCTGATCTACGAGCGTGGTGCACGCCACGGCAAGCGGGTTCAGGCCCTGGGCGGGGCCAAGAACCATATGGTGGTGATGCCCGACGCCGACCTCGACAAGGCGGTGGATGCCCTGATCGGCGCCGCCTACGGTTCCGCCGGCGAGCGCTGCATGGCGATCAGCGTGGCGGTGCTGGTGGGCGACGTGGCCGACCAGGTGGTGCCGCGCCTGGCCGAGCGGGCGCGCGCCCTCAAGGTCAAGGACGGCATGCAGCTCGACGCCGAGATGGGGCCCATCGTCACCCGCCAGGCCCACCAGCGCATCACCGGCTACATCGCCAAGGGCGTGGAGGAGGGCGCCGAGCTGGTGGTCGATGGTCGCGACTTCGATGCTTCCGCCACCGGCGAGGGCTGCGAGCAGGGCTTCTGGATGGGCGGCACCCTGTTCGACCATGTCACCCCGGAGATGACCATCTATCGGGAGGAGATCTTCGGCCCGGTGCTGGTCTGCGTGCGGGTCCCGGACGTGGCCACCGCCATCGAGCTGATCAACGCCCACGAGTTCGGCAACGGGGTGAGCTGCTTCACCGAGAGCGGCAGCGTGGCCCGCGAGTTCGGGCGGCGCATTCAGGTGGGCATGGTGGGCATCAACGTGCCGATCCCGGTGCCCATGGCCTGGCACGGCTTCGGCGGCTGGAAGCGCTCGCTGTTCGGCGACACCCATGCCTACGGCGAGGAGGGCGTGCGCTTCTATACCAAGCAGAAGTCGATCATGCAGCGCTGGTCCGACTCCATCCGCGGCGGCGCCGAGTTCGCCATGCCGACTCACAAGTAAGGCTGCCGATCACCGAATGAACGAGAGGCGCCGGGGACGACGTGAAGGGGAAGTAGCGTCGTCTCCGGAACAGCCTCGAGTGAAGTCATCACCGAGAGTACGCCATGGCGGAACAGGAATTCGACTATATCGTGGTGGGGGCCGGCACCGCCGGCTGCCTGCTGGCCAACCGCCTGAGCGCCGACCCGGCCAACCGGGTGCTGCTGATCGAGGCGGGGGGGCGCGACAACTACCACTGGATCCATATCCCAGTGGGCTACCTCTACTGCATCGACAACCCGCGCACCGACTGGCGCTTCCGCACCGAGCCTGACGCCGGCCTCAACGGCCGCTCGCTGATCTACCCCCGCGGCAAGACCCTGGGCGGCTGCTCGAGCATCAACGGCATGCTCTACATCCGTGGCCAGGCCCGCGACTACGACGGCTGGGCCGAGCTCACCGGCGAGCCCGAGTGGCGCTGGGAGCACTGCCTGCCCGACTTTCGGCGCCACGAGCACCACTATCGCCTGGACGAGGGGGGCGACGCCGACCCCGATCACGCCGACTACCACGGCCACGGCGGCGAGTGGCGGGTGGAGAAGCAGCGCCTCAGGTGGCAGGTGCTGGACGACTTCGCCACCGCGGCGGTGGAGGCGGGGATCCCGCGTACCCGCGACTTCAACCGTGGCGACAACGAGGGGGTCGACTACTTCGAGGTCAACCAGCGACGCGGCTTCCGTTGGAACACCGCCAAGGCCTTCCTGCGCGACGTCGAGAGGCGCGACAACCTGACCCTGTGGCACTCCACCCAGGTGCTGGGGCTGGAGCTCGACCGCGAGGAAGGCGAGCCCCGGGCCCGCGGCGTGCGCGTCGAGCGCGGCGGTGAGCAAACCGTGGTGCGCGCCGGGCGCGAGGTGATCCTGGCCGCCGGGGCGATCGGCTCGCCCCAGCTGCTGCAGCTCTCCGGCATCGGCCCGGCGGCGCTGCTCGCCGAACACGACATCTCGGTGGTGGCCGACCTGCCCGGGGTAGGGGAGAACCTCCAGGACCATCTGCAGATCCGTTCGGTCTACAAGGTAAAAGGGGCCAGGACCCTCAACACCATGGCCAACTCCCTGGTGGGCAAGGCGAAGATCGGCCTGGAGTATGCGCTGAAGCGCTCGGGACCCATGAGCATGGCGCCCTCGCAGCTGTGCGCCTTCACCCGCAGCAGCGAGGCCTTCACGCATCCCAATATCGAGTACCACGTGCAGCCGCTGAGCCTGCCCGCCTTCGGCCAGCCCCTCGACACCTTCCCGGCGATCACCGCCAGCGTCTGCAACCTCAACCCCACCAGCCGCGGCACGGTGCGCATCCGAAGCCGCGATCCGCGCCAGGCCCCGGCCATCGCGCCCAACTACCTGAGCACCCCCGAGGATCGCCAGGTGGCGGCCGACTCGCTGCGGGTCACCCGGCGCATCGCGAGCCAGCCCGCCTTCGCCAGGTACGCGCCGGAGGAGGTCAAGCCCGGCCTCGAGTACCAGAGCGACGACGACCTGGCGCGCCTGGCCGGCGACATCGGCACCACCATCTTCCACCCGGTGGGCACGGCGAAGATGGGGCGCGACGACGACCCCATGGCGGTGGTCGACCCGCACCTGCGGGTGCGCGGCGTGGCGGGCCTGCGGGTGGTGGACGCCAGCGTGATGCCCACCATCACCAGCGGCAACACCAACTCGCCGACGCTGATGATCGCCGAGAAGGCGGCACGCTGGATCCTCGCCGGGGCCTGAGCGTCACGTTCCGGTCATCCAGTGCAAATAGTGTTTGACGTGCGCCCGCCAAGGGCGCATGCTGAACGCAGTTGGTTAGCAAGTCGTAACACCCCAGGTAGGCATCGAACGCTCTAGCGCCTCGATTTTCCCGGGAACGTTTCTTGTTTTACCCACTGCAACTCGGGTATTTCCCGGCAAATCAAAACGCTATTCGAGGAATTCGATCATGGCTACCGGTACCGTCAAGTGGTTCAACGACACCAAGGGCTACGGCTTCATCTCTCCGGACGACAGCGGCGACGACCTGTTCGCACACTTCTCCGAGATTCAGGCCGACGGCTTCAAGACCCTGCAGGACGGCCAGAAGGTCTCCTTCGAGGTCACTCAGGGCAAGAAGGGCCTCCAGGCCTCCAACATCAAGGTCATCGACTGATCTGATGTGATTGCCCGGGCGTAAGCCCTGCGCATGATGAAAGGCTCGCCTCGGCGGGCCTTTCTGCTGTCTGGGTGCCCGTCAGGGCTATCGCCGTTAGCCATGCGGCGATAGCGAAAGGCGCCGGTAGCGCCTTGCGCCTTGCTTCTGTCTGCGATCACCCTGGGGGACTCGTTCCCGCCATGGCCAGCCCCGGCGCAGTGCGCTAGGGTAAGTCCTTTTCCCGCTGGAGACCCCGAGCCATGAGCGAACCCGGTGAGCTGATCATCGATCCCCAGGGCGGCACCCCCGCCGACGCCTGCGTCTTCATCCTCCACGGCCTGGGCGCCGACGGTCGTGACTTCGAGCCGCTGGTGCCGGCCCTGTCGCTGCCGCGGGATGCCAGCGTGCGCTTCATCCTGCCCCACGCCCCGCGCCTGCCGGTGACCATCAACGGCGGCATGGTGATGCCGGCGTGGTACGACATCAAGGAGATGAGCCTCGACCGTCGCGTCGACGAGCCGCAGCTTATCGCCTCCGCGGAGCGCATCCAGGGCCTGGTGCGCGAGCAGATCGGCCACGGCATCGACAGCCGGCGCATCATCCTGGCCGGTTTCTCCCAGGGCGGCGCGGTGGCCTATCAGGCGGCGCTCTCCTTCGAGCAGCCGCTGGGCGGACTGCTGGCGCTCTCCACCTACTTCGCCACCGCCGACTCCATCGCGCTCGCCGAGGCCAACCGCGAGCTGCCCATCGAGGTGCACCACGGCAGCTTCGACCCGGTGGTGCCCGAGGCGCTGGGCAAGGCGGGCTTCGAGACGGTCAAGCGGCTGGGCTACCCGGCCCACTACCGCCAGTACCCCATGGCGCACGCCGTCTGCCCCCAGCAGGTGGCGGACATCGGCCACTGGCTGGGCCAGCGCCTGGCGCGCTGAGTCGCCGAAGGTCGCCTCGACAGCCCCGTCGCCGGCGGGCAGGATGCGTCTCACGACCCTCCATGCCCGCAGGTATCCGACATGAGCACCTCCCCCTACGCCAACCTCCCCGATGCCCAGGGCTACTTCGGCCGCTTCGGCGGCCAGCTGATCCCCCCGGAGCTCAAGGCGGTGATGGACGAGATCGACGCCGCCTATGAGGAGATCCGCGTCTGCGAGGACTTCCAGGCCGAGCTCGCCAGCCTCTTCGCCGACTACGTGGGCCGCCCCAGCCCGATCTTCCATGCCCGGCGTCTCTCCGAGACGCTGGGCGGCGCCCAGATCCACCTCAAGCGCGAGGACCTGAACCATACCGGCGCCCACAAGATCAACCACTGCCTGGGCGAGGCGCTGCTCGCCAGGTTCATGGGCAAGACCAAGGTGATCGCCGAGACCGGCGCCGGCCAGCACGGCGTGGCGCTTGCCACCGCCTGCGCCCTGGTGGGCATCCCCTGCGAGATCCACATGGGCCAGGTGGACATCGAGAAGGAGCACCCCAACGTCACCAAGATGAAGATCCTGGGGGCCACCCTGATCCCGGTGACACGCGGCACGGCGACCCTCAAGGACGCCGTGGACAGCGCCTTCGAGGAGTACCTCAAGGACCCGCAGCACTTCATCTACGCCATCGGCTCGGTGGTGGGGCCGCACCCCTTCCCCAAGATGGTGCGCGACTTCCAGTCGGTCATCGGCCGCGAGTCGCGGGAGCAATTCCTGGCGCGCCACGGCCGCCTGCCGGACCACGTCACCGCCTGCGTGGGCGGTGGCTCCAACGCCATGGGCATGTTCACCGCCTTCCTGGACGATGACTCCGTGCACCTTGTGGGCGTGGAGCCGGCCGGCGAGGGCCTCGACACCCCGCGCCACTCGGCGACCCTGACGCTGGGCAAGCCCGGCGAGATCCACGGCATGGCCTGCTACGTGCTGGAGGACGAGGCCGGCAATCCCATGCCGGTGCACTCCATCGCCTCCGGCCTCGACTACCCGGGCGTGGGGCCCCAGCACAGCTACCTCAAGGAGCTAGGCCGGGTCGACTATCAGAGCGCCAGCGACGACGAGTGCCTGGAGGCCTTCCTGACCCTCTCCCGCGTCGAAGGCATCATACCGGCGCTGGAGAGCGCCCACGCCGTGGCCTGGGCGATGCGCGTGGCCCCGACCCTGCCCGCCGACCAGCATATCCTGGTCAACCTCTCCGGCCGCGGCGACAAGGATGCCGACTACGTGGCCGCTCGCCTGGGGCTGTAGGCGGCGAGCCCCGGCCGTCGGGTGGTGCCCTGCGCGGAAAACTGGAGTAGGGTGGGGCCAGGGCTCGGAGAGGCCCGGCCACCTACAGGGAACCGCGGGGCGAGGAGATGCTACCACTCAGGAAGAGATGGCAACGCTGGTGGCGCGGCGAGTCGACCGCAGGGGCGGGCCTCGACGCGCTGCTGCTGGCGCACTACCCCGGTGCGGTCATGCTGCTCGATGACCAGGGGGTGGTGTGCGAGGTCAACCCGGCCTTCGAGCGCCATGCCGGCTACCCGCCGGAGCAGCTGCTCGGGCGGCGGGCGGTGATGCTCGATATCGACCCCCTGCGCGGGGACTTCGCCCAGGCGCTGGAGCAGTGCCTGGCGACGCGGCGTGCCTGGCAGGGGGTGCTGCTGTGCCGCCGCGCCGATGGCTCCCTGCGCCACCAGACCACCATGATCCAGCCGCTCCAGCAGGGCGAGGCGCCGCCGCGCCTGCTGGTGATGCAGTACGATGTCACCGGCATGCGCGAGCGCGAGCTGCGTGAGCGCCACCAGCTGACACGGCTGGAGGGCAGCGTGGCGCGCATGCCCGGGGTGCTGTTCCGCCTGCGCCAGGACGGCGAGGGCCGGCTCGAGTTCCTCTACCTCAGCGAGGGGCTGCAGTCGCTGTTCGGGCTGGCCCCGGAGCAGTGCATGGATGCCCCTCAGTCGCTGCTCGGACGACTGCCCGACGAGGATCGCCAGCGGCTCGAGGCGGTCCTGGCCCAGTCGACGGTGTCGCTTGCGCCCTGGCAGCTGGACTTTCGCCTCTCGCTGCCCCGGGGGCTGCGCTGGGTAGAGGCCCGCGCCACCCCCCTGGCACGCCGCGAAGGGGAGCAGATGTGGGACGGGGTGCTGATCGACATCGACGAACGCAAGCAGGTCGAGCAGCGCATCCAGCGCCTGGTGGGCATCGACATGCTGACCGGTGCCCTCAACCGGCGCGCCTTCCTCGAGCAGGGGGAGGCGGCGCTGGCCCGGTCCGCCCGTCACGGCCAGACGCTGTCGCTGGCCATGCTCGACCTGGATCACTTCAAGGCCCTCAACGATACCTACGGCCATGCCGCGGGCGACCTGGCCCTGCAGCTCTTCGCCACCACCTGCCGCGAGTCGCTGCGCCCCTACGACCTCTTCGCCCGCATCGGTGGCGAGGAGTTCGTGGTGCTGCTGGTGGACAGCCGTCCCGAGGAGGCCTGGGCCATCCTCGAGCGGCTGCGCCAGGCGGTGGCGGCCATCGAGCTCGAGGCCGACGGTGAGACCATACGCTTCACCGTCAGCCTGGGGCTGGCCGTGCTCTCCGCCGATGGCTCGCTGGACGCGGGGCTCGGCCAGGCGGATCGCGCCCTCTATCGCGCCAAGCACAGCGGCCGCAACCGCATCTGCGGACCCGAATCCCTGGTGCAGACGCCCGACATGCCCTGAGCGGGGTGGCATTCCACGCGCCACCGCGGCACGATGAGTGGCCCAGTATCCCAGCAAGGAGTACCTCTGCATGTCCGGACTCTCCGAAGACTTCCGCCTGCCGGTGGCCTGCCCGGGCTGCGGCAGCCACCTGATGCGCGTCTCCCAGGTCAAGAATCCCGACGACGTGGTCCACTGCGCCTCCTGCGGCAAGGCGGTCTGCCTGTGGCACGAGGCCCAGACGGTGATCCGCCAGGGCCCCGGCAGCGAGAGCGAGGCGCTGATCGAGGCCGCGGTCAACCGCCGCGGCTGAGTGGCGTCGGGCGTGAGTTGACAACCGGAAGGCCGGCGCCGATGGCGCCGGCCTTCCTCCTTTGTGGCACCTGCCCAGGGCTACAGCAGCTCCTCGCCGGCCAGGGCCAGGCGCGAGCGCTCCACGCTCTTGAGGGTGACGTGGCCGGCGTGGGGCCAGTCGCGGAAGCGCTGCACCACCGCCGCCATGCCGCAGCTGTTGGCGGTCAGGTAGGGGGTGTCGATCTGGCCGACGTTGCCCAGGCAGACGATCTTGGTGTTGCGCCCGGCGCGGGTCACCAGCGACTTGAGCTGCTTGGGGGTGAAGTTCTGTGCCTCGTCGATGATCAGGAAGGTGTCGTTCAGGGTGCGCCCGCGCATGAAGCCCGGGGCGCGGATCTGTACCCGGGAGCCGAGCAGCTGGCGGGTAGCGCCATTGTCCCAGCTTGAGCCGCCATCCTCGTCGCGCAGCAGGTTGTCCATGTTGTCGTGGAAGGCGCCCATCCAGGGCGACATCTTCTCCTCCTCGGTACCGGGCAGGTAGCCGATGTCCTCGCTCATGGAGATCGGCGCCCGGGTGAAGACGATGCGCTCGAAGCGCTTGCTGTCCAGGGTCTGCTGGAAGGCCGCGGCCAGGGTCATGAAGGTCTTGCCGGTGCCGGCGCTGCCGGCGATGGTGACCAGGTCGATGCCCTCGTCCATCAGCAGGTTGAGGGCGAAGTTCTGGCGGCAGTCGCTGGCGTGCACGCCCCACACGCTGGCGCCGTGACGGTAGTTGGTGAGCAGCTCCAGGGTGGCCTGGCGACGGCTGGTGGCGCGCACGATGGCCTCGAAGCCGGCCTCGCAGTCGCCGTCGGCGACCAGCATCCCGGGGTGCCACTCGGCGGGGATCTCGCCCGCCAGGCGGTAGAGCACGCGGCGCTCGTCGCGCTCCACCTCGACCTCCAGCGCCAGGCCGTTCCACAGCTCGCTGCCGGCGTCGGGATAGACCCGGACCCCCTCGAGCATGGCGTCGCTGTCGTCGAAGGCGCGGTCGGTGAGGTAGTCCTCCACCGGCACGCCCAGGGCGGCCGCCTTGACCCGCAGGTTGATGTCCTTGGTGATCAGGATCACCGAGGCGTCGTCGCGCTCGCGGCGCAGCCGGCAGGTCTCGGCGAGGATGCGGTTGTCGGGGCTGTCGTCCAGGGTGTCGAGGGGCTCGAGGTCGGGGTAGCAGAGCAGCCGTAGCCGCCCCTGGTGGCCCTCCAGGCGCGGGATGGGGATGCCGTCGCGGATCTGCTCGAGGCCGACGTCGGCGGTGAGGTCGGACAGGGTGCGGCTGACCTGGCGGGCGGTGCGGGCGATCTCGCGGATGCCGTTCTTGTGCTTGTCGAGCTCCTCGAGCACGGTCATGGGGATGACCACCTCATGCTCGTCGAACTGGTAGAGGGCGGCGGGGTCGTGCAGCAGCACGTTGGTGTCCAGCACGTACAGCCGGGTGGCCTTCTTGTCGATGCGTACCATCGGCGCAGCTCTCCTGATTGTCGCGAGAGGGACGTCATGTGACGCCCCGATGTCGACACTGTCAGCGCGCGATGTCAGGAAGGTGACAGCGGCCCGACGGTGTCAGCGGCGCTGGGAAATCCCTCCTGTGGCCTTGGACAAGCGGCGGGGAACAGGGTGCCCCGCTGTCTCCGAGCATGGTCGGCGCCGCGGGGCATGGCAAGGCGGGTGGTCGATGCAGGGTCAACGAAGGAAGGTCAACCCAGCCGGGCTCACTCCGCGTGGCGATAGACCTGTTCGACGTCCAGGGTGGAGCGCTGCCCGAGATCCGCGAAGTGCTCGGCCAGCCAGGCCTCGGCGCTGCGCCGGCCCTGGTCGCGCAGGTGGCAGAGGAAGGGCCATTCGGCGTTCATCTTGCTCGACACCGAGAGCTCGGCGAGCGCCTCGTCGCCGCTGATGCGGTGGAAGAGGGCGCCGGCGTAGCAGCCGATGTCGACGCCGTGGTCGCCGAGCAGGCGCTGGAGCATGGCGATCATGCGCACCTCCTTGATCAGCGAGGCGTTGAAGGTGATCTCGTTGAGGCGGTTCATGATCGCCGCGGCGCTTGTGGGCACCTCGTCGCGGTAGATGGGGTTGATCTGCACGATGACGATGTCGCGGGAGCCGCAGTGCTCCATCAGCGGCATCAGCGCCGGGTTGCCGGTGTAGCCGCCGTCCCAGTAGGCCTCGCCGTCGATCTCCACGGCATGGAACACCGTGGGCAGGCAGGCCGAGGCCATCACGGCATCGATGCTCATCTCCTCCCGGGCGAAGACGCGCTGCTTGCCGCTGCGCACGTTGGTGGCGGTGACGAAGAGCTTGAGGTCGGGGCAGCGTCGCACGCGCTCGAAATCGACCCGCTCGGCGACGATATCGCGCAGCGGGTTGAGGTCGAAGGGGTTGAACTGGTAGGGCGAGACCAGCCGGCTCATCAGGTCCATGGCCACGTAGCCGGGGGAGTGGTCCAGGCTCCAGTTGCCGGTGAGCATGTCCAGCGGGGTGCGACGGATGGGACTGGCCATGCCGGCGCGGCTCACCGCGGCCCAGAAGTCGTGGAGCGCCTGGCGGGCGGTGTCGCGGTCACCGCGGGTCAGGGCGTCGGCCATCACCACGCCGTTCATGGCCCCGGCGCTGGTGCCGCTGATGCCCTCGATCTCGAGGCGCCCCTCCTCCAGCAAGCGGTCCATCACGCCCCAGGTGAAGGCGCCGTGGGCACCGCCGCCCTGCAGCGCCAGGTCGATCCGTTTGGTCTCGCTCATCGGCTTGCCTCTCATGGCGGTTACGCTGTGCTGCATTGCATCACGAACAGCATAGAGAGTTCACCTCGGGGCGGCCAGCGCTGCTGTCAGGCCTGGATCCACACCTCCTCGCCCTTGAAGCTCACCTTCCAGGTGCGCAGCCGAACGCTGTCGTCCTCCAGGCACCGGCCGTCGGCGAGGCGGAAGTGCTGCTTGTAGAGCGGCGAGGCGACCACCGGCTCGCCTTGTAGATCGCCGACGATGCCGCGGGCGATGACGTTGGCCCCTGAGAAGGGGTCGCGGTGGTCGATGGCGTAGAGTTCCTGCGCGTGGCCGGCCAGCGACGGTGGGGTCTGGGCGGCTGACTGCGGCGGGTTCGCGCCGCCAGGTAGATAGAAGAGCGCGACCTGAACCGGGCCCGCGTCGGTTTCGAGCCAGGCGGCCACGCCGGAGTAGGGCACCAGGTCGGCGCGGGTGCATAGACGTTGCCAGGTCTGGGTCATGGTGTTGGCTGCTGCAGAGGCGATAGTCATGGGGAAAGACTCCTTCAGGCGGGACGTAACTGGCCGCGCTCGCTGGTCATGATGATGTCCGGATCCGGGCGCGCGTCGTTGACGAAGCTGCGGAAGCGCTTGAGCTTCTCCGGGTCGCTGATGGCATTGGCCCATTCGCACTGGTAGGCATCGATCACCGTCTGCATCTGCCGCTCCAGCTCATCATTGATGCCGAGGCTGTCCTCGAGAATCACTTCCTTGAGGTAGTCCAGACCGCCTTCCAGGTTCTCGCGCCATACCGAGGTGCGCTGCAGGCGGTCGGCGGTGCGGATGTAGAACATCAGGAAGCGGTCGATGGTGCGGAACAGTTCCTCGTCGCTGAGGTCGGTGGCGAACAGCTCGGCGTGGCGCGGGCGCATGCCGCCGTTGCCGCACACGTACAGGTTCCAGCCGTTCTCGGTGGCGATCACGCCGACGTCCTTGCTCTGGGCCTCGGCGCACTCGCGGGCGCAACCGGAAACGGCGAACTTGAGCTTGTGCGGCGCGCGCAGGCCCTTGTAGCGGTCCTCCAGCCGGATTGCCATGCCCACGCTGTCCTGCACGCCGTAGCGGCACCAGGTGCTGCCCACGCAGGATTTCACGGTACGGGTCGACTTGCCGTAGGCGTGACCGGTCTCGAAGCCGGCTTCGATCAGTTCGCCCCAGATCGCCGGCAGGTCCTCCAGGCGGGCGCCGAACAGGTCGATGCGCTGGCCGCCGGTGATCTTGGTGTAGAGCTCGTACTTCTGCGCCACCTGGCCCAGCACCACCAGCTTGTCGGGGGTGATCTCCCCGCCGGCGATGCGCGGCACCACCGAGTAGGTGCCGTTCTTCTGCATGTTGGCCATGAAGGTGTCGTTGGTGTCCTGCAGCGGAATGTGGGCCGCGTCGGTGATCGGCTCGTTGAAGCAGGAGGCCAGTATCGAGGCCACCGCCGGCTTGCAGATGTCACAGCCAAGCCCCGGGGCTGATGAAGAGCCGAGACCATGTCCCACCTTGGAACCGTGCTTCTCCATCAGCTCGCTGAAGGTCTTGATGCCCTCCACCCGCACGATGTCGTAGAGCTCCTGGCGGGTGTAGTGGAAGTGTTCGCAGATCGACTTGTCGACCTCCACGCCGCGGCTCTCGAGTTCGTGATCGACCAGGGTCTTGAGCAGGGCGGCACAGCCGCCACAGCCGGTGCTGGCGCGGGTCTCGCCTTTCACCGCGCCTAGGTCGACCGCGCCGCCGTCGATGGCGCTGCACACGTCGGCCTTGGTGACGTTGTGGCACGAGCAGATGGTGGCGGTAGCCGGCAGGGCGTCCGGCCCCAGCGCGGGGGCGGCTTCGCTGCCGGCCGGCAGGATCAGGGAAGCCGGGTCCTCGGGCAGCTCGATGCGGTTGGCATAGTACTGCAGCAGGGTGTCGTAGTAGCTGTTGTCGCCCACCAGCATGGCGCCGACCAGGCGCTTGCCGTCGCTGGAAACCACCAGCTTGCGATACTGCTGCTTGAGCGGGTCGAGGAAACGGAACTGGCGTGCTCCGGGTGTACGGTCGCCGTGGGCATCGCCGATGGAGCCCACGTCGACCCCCATCAGCTTGAGCTTGGTGCTCATGTCGGCACCCTTGAAGGCTTCATTTCCCTCGAGCAGGGTGGCGGCGGCGACCTTGGCCATCTGGTAGCCGGGGGCGACCAGGCCGAAGATGCTGTTGTTCCACAGCGCCACTTCGCCAACGGCGAGGATGGCCGGGTCGCTGGTCAGGCAGCTGTCGTCGATCACTACGCCGCCGCGCTCGCCGATCTCCAGGCCACTGTCGCGGGCCAGTTCGTCGCGGGGACGAATGCCGGCGGAGAAGACGATGAGGTCGGTCTCCAGCACTTTCTCGTCCTGGAACACCATGCGGTGGCGACTGGCCTCGCCGTCGACGATCTCCTGGGTGGCGCGGCCGGTGAGCACCTGTACGCCCAGCGCTTCGATCTTCTCGCGCAGCAGCTCGCCGCCTTCACTGTCGACCTGCATCGGCATCAGTCGCGGAGCGAACTCTACCACCGCAGTGTCGAGATCGAGCCCGCGCAGGGCGTTGGCGGCTTCCAGGCCGAGCAGGCCGCCGCCCACCACCACGCCGGTGGTGGCAGTTTCGGCCGCTTCGCGGATGGCGTCGAGGTCCTCCAGGGTGCGGTAGACCAGGCAGCCTTCGCGGTCGTTGCCGGGAATCGGCGGCACGAAGGGGTAGGAGCCGGTGGCCAACACCAGGCGGTCGTAGGCGTAGCGGCCCTGGGCCGTGACCACCTCGCCCGCCTCGCGGTCGATGGCGGTCACCGCTTCGTGCAGGCGCAGTTCGATGCCGTGCTCGGCATAGTAGTCGGCGGTGGAGAGCGCCAGCGAGGCGGCATCGCGGCCGCTGAAGTACTCGGAGAGGTGCACGCGGTCGTAGGCCAGGTGACGCTCCTCGCCGAACACGGTAATGGCGTAGCGCTCGGTGGCGCCCTGTTCGACCAGTTGCTCGACCAGGTGGTGGCCGACCATGCCATTGCCGATGACGATCAGTTGCGGTTTCACGGGAGTGTTCATGCGGCCTCCTTTGCGGGGCTGTGCGGTGATTCATTCAGGGCATCGTCGAGCAGGGCCTGGGCGTCGGCGGCACCGAGCAGCAGCGCGGTGCGGCAGGCGGTGAGGTCGACCCCGGCCAGGGCCTGCTCGAAGTACCAGGGGCCGGAGGCGGTGTCGCCGTAGAGCACGGCGCCCTCCAGGCGGCCGCCTCTCAGCAGCAGGCGGCGGTAGTTGCCCTGCTGGGGATCGCGGTAACTTAGTACCTCGTGATCGGGTTCGGCTTCGGTGGGGCCGAAGGCGTAGAGCGAGATGCCGCTGACCTTGAGCTTGGTGGCGGTCGGTTTCTCGACGTAGCCCTGTGCGTCTTCGTCATCGGCGTGGTCATGGTCGAGACAGAGCCGCTCGGCCAGCACCTCTACCTGGCGCCAGATCGGCTCGACCAGGCCGTAGAGGTTGCCGCGGTGCTCGCAGCATTCGCCCAGTGCGTGGATCGCCGGGTCGCTGGTGGTCAGCCACTCGTCGACGATCACGCCGCGATTGACCTCCAGTCCGGCCACGCGCCCTAGTTCGGCATTGGGCACGATGCCGATGGCCACCACCACGCAGTCGGCGGCGAGCCGCGTGCCGTCGGCGAGCAGGACGGCGCACACCTGGCCCTCGGCGTCGGCTTCCAGCCGTTCGAGCTGGGCGTCGGTATGGATGTCGAGCCCACGACCGCGTAGCTCATTCTCCAGCAGGCGGGCGGCGGTAAGGTCGAGCTGGCGATTCATCAGGCGGTCGTCGCGCTGCAGCAGGCTCACCTGCATGCCGCGCTTGCGCAGCCCTTCCGCGGCTTCCAGGCCGAGCAGGCCGCCGCCGATCACCACGGCGTTGCGGCCGCTTTCGGCGGCGCGTGCCAGGGCGTCGGCGTCGTGCAGGTCGCGGAACACGTGTACGCCGGGAAGCTCGAGTCCCGGCACCGGCGGGCGGGCTGGGTTCGAACCGGTAGCCAGCACCAGGCGGTCGTAGTCGAGCCGGCGACCGGCATCGGTGCTGAGTGTGCGTGCGTCGCAGTCGATCTTCTCCACCCGCTCGCCGAGGATGAGTTCGATGCCCTGCTCGGCATACCATTCGGCGCTGCGCAGGGTGAGGGCCTCGCGCTGCATTTCGCCGGCCAGCAGCGGCGAGAGCAGGATGCGGTTGTAGGCCGGCGCCTGCTCGGCCCCGATGACCGTGATCCTGGCGGGGCGCTCGGTCCGGGCGAGGAGTGCCTCGACCAGCCGGTGGCCGGCCATGCCGTTGCCGACGATGACCAGATGCTCGACGGTGGATGTCTCGGGATGTCGCCGTGGCATGCGAACACCTCCTCTCGCTGCGCTTGTCAGAATGACGGGCCTATAACGCAACGACGCCTCGGCGCTTCCCCTGTCGATTCGAGGATCGAACCGGGGAGCACAGAGACGTCGTTGTCGCATTCATGTGGGCGATCGCCTTTGATCGCCGCTTTGTCCTGCAGTTAGCAAGATTCTGGCCAAGGTACCTGTTGCGTGAAGTTTTTCCTTGTTTGCCAGTGTGTTGGAAAGTGACTTGAGGGCGTGATGCTGGCCGGAGGAAACTCAGCTTTCACCGGCCATGCACATCAATGGTGCGTTGCGGCATCGAAATGCACAGCGCTGTAGCATGCCGCCAGTAGCGCGGGATCGAAGCGGCCGCCCTGCGCTTCGAGCTGGCTCACGATGGGGGCGGCGAAGTGCAGTGCGGCCTGTGGCGTCGGGCGCAGCATGTCCGCCCCGCAGAGATGCTGATGAATGGGGGCTGCGTCGTTGTCGAGCGTTTCGAGATGGCGAATCGAGCGGTCGAGGTAGGGCGGCAGGGCTAGCCACTCCCGTGCCTGGCGACGGTGATCCGGCGAGGCGGCCAGCCACTCGCTGGCTGTTGCCAGGGCCCGCAGCAGGGCGGCCAGGGTAGCGGGGTAGCGCTGCGCCCAGGAGCGGGTCACGCCGAGCACTTTCTCGGGGTGGTCCTGCCACAGTTGGGCGCCAGTGGCGACCAGTTGGCCCGCGCCGCAGTGGCGGGCCAGGGTGCCCCAGGGCTCGCCGGCGCAGAAGCCGTCGATCTGGCCGTTGCGCAGGGCTTCCACCATGCGCGGCGGTGGCAGGGCGATCAGTTCCACGTGGCGCTCGGGGGCGATGTCGCCCAGGGTCAGCCATTCGCGCAGCTGGTAGTGCTGGCAGGAGTAGGGGTATACCATGGCCAAGCGTGGGCGTTTGCCGCTGCCCGGCCCGCGCAGCCAGTCGCCCAGTGCCAGGGCGCTGGTGCCTGGGTCTGTTGCTAGCGCGGCGCCGCTGGCCTGACACAGCGACGTGGAGAGCGTGATGGTATTGCCGTTGCGCGAGAGCAGCGTCGGCGCAAGCGTTTCGCAGGGGGCGCGGCCCAGCCCCAGGCTCATGGCCAGCGGCATGGGGGCGAGCATTTGGGCGCCGTCGAGCAAGCCGGCAGCGACCTTGTCGCGCAGGGTGCTCCAGGCGTTCTCCCGCGAAAGACTGACCTCGAGGCCTTGGGCGGCAAAGCAGCCCTGCTCGCGGGCGACGATCAACAGAGCGGCGTCGAGCAGCGGCACGAAGCCGAGGGTGAGACGCTCGAGTTCGGGGCTGGCGGCATGGTGTTGCGGGTGGCTCATGAGCGGGATCCCCGTTGGTCGGGTCGCCCCTGGGGCGATGCCAGGGTCGGATTCAGGCGGTCGAGTATGTCGATGACGCTGTCGGCGACCTCGGCGATACGCTGGCCGCGGTCCATGGCGAGCTTGCGCAGCATGCGGTAGGCCTGCTCCTCATCGCAGCTCTGGTGCTTCATCAACAGGCCCTTGGCGCGTTCGATGCGCTTGCGCTCGGCGAGCTGGTTGCGCGCCTTGTCGAGTTCCTGGCGCATGCTGTGGAAGGCGTCGAAGCGGGCGATGGCGACCTCGACGATGGCCTCTACACGCTCCGGCACCAGGCCGTCGACCACATAGGCGCTGACGCCGGCCTTGAGCGCGGCCTGCAGCGTGTCGGAGTCGTGCTGGTCGGCGAAGAACACCACCGGACGAGGGTTTTCGCGGTTGAGCAGGGCCATGCTTTCCAGCGTGTCGCGGTCGGGGCTCTCCATGTCGATGATCACCACGTCGGGCTGGTGGCGCTCGACCATCTCGTTGAGGCTGGCCGGGCTCGTCAGCCGGCAGATGACCCGGTGACCCTCGGCCATCAGCGCTTCCTCGACCATGGCGGCACGCACTACCTCATCGTCGACCAACAGAATGTTCAGAGGTGATGGTGATGGCATAGGGTCTCGCTCTGTGTCGCGCCTTTGCATTGGCGCAAGAGCCTAGCGGCTCCTGTGGTACTTCTTGCGAAACACGATGCAAGAAACGTTCCAACTGATACTCCGTCGCGGTCCGTCGCGGGTAGTGGGGCATTTGGCGTGCTACTGGCTGGTGGCGAGCGAGCCTGATTCGCTCACTGGCACCAGTCTGGTGCAAGGGCGGAACCGGCCATGGGGAAATGGTGCAAAGCAGCATGGAGGGGCGTCAGGAACGAAAGAGCATCTGCCTGATACCCGCTCGTTCTTCGGTGGATGGCACGCTTCCTGCTTGCTACGGGTCAATACTCTCTAGAGGGCGCCATGCGGTGCCCCAAGCGGCAACGACGCCCGCCAACGCCACCCTTCGGGGGCGGCCGTTGGCGGGCGTCGTCGTTTCGCCAAGACCAGACAGGAGATCGACATGCGCGAGGCCCGAACCACCTGCCCCTACTGCGGCGTCGGCTGTGGCGTGCTGGCCAGCGTCGAGAACGAGCGGATCGTCGAGGTGCAGGGCGACCCGGAGCATCCGGCCAACTTCGGCCGGTTATGCGTGAAGGGTTCGGCGCTGCACGAGACGTTGGGCCATCATGGCCGCCTGACCCGGCCGCGGGTTGACGGCGTCGAGACCGATTGGAATACGGCGCTGGAGGCCGTCGCCGAGCGGCTGGCGGCGGTACGGGCGGCCCACGGGCCGCAGGCGCTGGCCGCCTACCTCTCCGGGCAGCTGCTCACCGAGGACTATTACGTCGCCAATAAGCTATTCAAGGGCTTTCTCGGTACGCCGCACCTGGATACCAACTCGCGGCTGTGCATGGCCTCGGCGGTGGCGGCCCACAAGCGTGCCTTCGGCGCCGACGCTGTGCCATGCAGCTATGAGGATCTCGAAGAGGCCGAGCTGGTGGTGCTGGTGGGCTCCAACCTGGCCTGGAACCATCCGGTGCTCTATCAGCGGCTGAAGGTGGCCAAGCAGCGCAACCCGCTGCTGCGGGTGGTGGTGATCGACCCACGGGTCACCGATACCTGCGAGATCGCCGACCTTTACCTGGGGCTCAAGCCGGGCAGCGATGCGCGCCTGTTCACCGGGCTGCTGGCGTGGATGGCGAAGCGCAACAAGCACGACCGGGTCTATCTGGAGGCGCATACCCAGGGCTTCGAGGAGGCGCTTGCCGCGGCGCGGGAGCAGGATGCCGCTGTGGAGGCCATCGCCGCCGACTGCGATGTCGATGCCGAGCGCCTGGAGACCTTCTTCTACTGGTTCGCTAGTCACCTGCATGTGGTCACGCTGTTCTCCCAGGGGGTGAACCAGTCGAGCAGCGGCACCGACAAGGGCAACGCCATCATCAACTGCCACCTGGCCGGCGGCAAGATCGGCCTGCCGGGGGCGGGACCTTTCTCGATCACCGGCCAGCCCAACGCCATGGGCGGGCGCGAGGTGGGCGGGCTGGCCAATCAACTGGCCGCTCATATGGACTACGACACACCCGGCGCGCGGGACCGGGTCACGCGCTTCTGGGCCACCGAGCGGCTGGTGCCGTGCCTGCCCGAGGCGCCCGGCCACAAGGCAGTGGCACTGTTCGAGGCGATCGAGCGCGGCGAGGTGCAGGCGCTGTGGATCATGGCCACCAACCCGGCGGTGAGCCTGCCGCGGGCCGACCGGGTGCGTGCGGCGCTGAAGAAATGCCCGCTGGTGATCGTCTCCGAGTGCATGGCCAACGCCGACCTGCTGCCCTATGCCGATATCGTGCTGCCGGCCTCGAGCTGGTCGGAGAAGGACGGCACCGTGACCAACTCGGAGCGGCGCATCTCTCGCCAGCGCGGCATCCTGCCGCCGCCGGGAGAGGCAAAGCACGACTGGTGGATCGTCTGTGAAGTGGCCAAGTGGCTGGGTTTCGGCGAGGCCTTCGACTACAGCCACCCCAGCGAGATCTTCGATGAGCATGCCAGGCTCTCGGGCTTCGAGAACGGTGAGGGCCCGGGGGAGAGCCGCCGGCTGTTCGATATCTCTGGCCTGGCCGGGCTCGACCGCGACGCCTACGATGCCCTGGCGCCGATCCAATGGCCGGTCAACGCCGGGGCCCCCCACGGCACCGCGCGGCTGTTTACCGATGGCCGCTTCGCCACGCCGGGCGGCCGCGCGCGGCTGCTGCCGGTACGTCCGCGCCCGCCGGCCCAGGCATTGGACGCGGCCCGTCCGCTGCGGCTCAATACCGGGCGCGTGCGCGATCAGTGGCACACCATGACACGCACCGGCCGTGCGCCGCGGCTGATGAATCACCGCGCCGAGCCGTTCATCGAACTCACCCCGGAAGATGCCGCCGAATGGGGCGTGGCGGAGCATGGCCTGGCACGCCTGGAGGGAGCGGGTGGCGACTATGTCGGGCGGGTACGGCTGTCGCGCGGACAGCGTCGCGGCGAGGTGTTCGTACCGATGCACTGGAGCGGCTATTTCAGCGGCACGGCGCGCATGGGGACGCTGCTCGAAGCGCATCTCGATCCGGTCTCCGGCCAGCCGGAATCCAAGCACGGGGCGGTGGCGCTGGCCCCGCTGGCGGTGGAGTGGGAGGCCACCCTGCTGGTGGCCGACGACCTGGGCGTGGCGGAATCGAGCTGGTGCGACGAGAGCCGCTACTGGGCGCGCATTCCGCTGCACGGCTGCCAGCGCTGGCAGTTGGCCGGTGGCGAGAGCGCCTGCGGCGGGGTTGCGAAAAAAGCGGCGCAGCGCGACTGGCTGACCTGGCTCGAGGCGACGCTGCCGGTGGCGCCGACGCTGTGGTGCACCGATCCGGCTACCGGAAGGCTACGTGCCGCCGGAGTGGATGCCGCGGGACGCCTGCGCTGGTGGCTGATGGCGGGACCGCCGGTAGAGCTGCCCAACCTGGCCTGGCTCGACGCTCGCTTCGAGGAGGCCAGAGCCGGTGTGGGGCTCTCGGCGCAGCATCGCCGTCGGCTGCTGGCTGGCTGCGACGACGGCGCCGCCAATCAGGGGCCGGTGGTGTGCAGCTGCCATCAGGTCGGCCAGAAGGCGATCGTCTCTGCCATTCGCGACGGCGACACCAGCGTCGAGGCGCTGGGCGCCCGGCTCGCCTGCGGTACCCAGTGCGGCAGCTGTATTCCCGAACTCAAATCCCTGATTGAAGAGGAGCCTAGCCATGAGCGCGCCAAGCCGACCCCTGACACCCAAGTGGCCTAATACCCTGGCCCGCTTCGGCCGGAGCATCACCCGCCATCTGTCCCTGGGCGGTGATGCAGCGCCCGGCGCTGACGCTCCGGACATGCACCTGCGCGGCGAGTGTCGCTCGGGGAAGGTCTATCTGGTCGGCGCCGGCAGCGGCGACGTCGAGCTGCTGACGCTGAAGGCTGCGCGGCTGCTGCAGCAGGCCGATGCGGTGGTCTACGACCGCCTGGTCGGCGATGAGGTGCTAACGCTGATTGGCATTGCCAGCGAGCGTTACTACGTGGGCAAGGCGCGTGGCCACCACAGCGTGCCCCAGACCGAGATCGGCGCGCTGCTGGTGAGGCTGGCACAGAAGGGTAAATCCGTGGTGCGGCTCAAAGGCGGCGACCCCGGCGTGTTCGGGCGCATGGGGGAGGAACTGGCCGCACTGGCCGAGGCCGGTATTCAGGCCGAGATCGTGCCGGGAATTACTGCCGCCTCGGCGGCGGCGGCCGGCATGGGCATTCCGCTCACCGACCGCGGCCACGCCCAGCAGCTGCGCTTCATCACCGCCCAGCTTTGCCGCGAGGACGGCACCCCGGACTGGCAGTTGCTGGCGCGCCGCGACGAGACCCTGGTGTTCTATATGGGGCTCTCCAAGGTGGCGGCCATCTGCGCCGGGCTGCGCCACGCCGGCCTGCCCGGCGACTGGCCGATCATGCTGGTAGCCAACGCCAGCAAGCCCGAGCAGCAGGCGCTGACCGGCACCCTGGCCGACATGCCGGCGCAGCTGGCAGAAAAGCCGCTGCCTTCGCCGTGCCTGATCGTGGTCGGCAGCGTGGTGCACATGGCCGCCACCAGCCCGGCCGTTCAGCGAGTCGCCGCCATCGATGGCAACCCGACGGGAGGGCTCGTGTGACAGCAACGCGGGTAATAGTGATGCGCGCTTGAGTAAGGTGGCAGCCGACGCAACTGACCCGCCACCACCACGCACAAGGGCCGGCTTCTATGGCCGGCCCTTGTGTATCTATGGTGTCGGGGGCTAAGGGGTCAGCGTCCTGTTTCTATGGCGGCGGACGGGTGGAGCACCCCCCCAGGTGGGGGCGCGAGGTTCAGCGCAGCGACAGGACGCCGGTGCCGGTGTCTTCGCCTACGGCGACCTGGTAGGCCTTGGCCTCTTCGGCCTCGATCTCCGGGGAGAAGCGCACGACCAGCGCGCAGGAGGCCAGCACCAGCACGGTCACCCCCAGGTAGAAGAGCCCCTGCTGATAGGTGATCGCCTCGGAGCGGAACAGGAAGGCCGCGGCCACGGCGCCCACGTTGCCGCCGGCGCCGACGATGCCGGCCACGGCACCCAGCGCCTTCTTGTTGATGAAGGGCACCACGCCATAGGTGGCACCTTCGGCCATCTGCACGAAGAGGCTGAAGACCAGCATGATGCCGATGGCATAGGAGAGCACATGCATCTGGGAGAAGGCGATCAGGGCGATCCCCTCGCAGACCAGGGCGATGAACAGCCAGCGCACGCGACCCTTGAGGCCGCCGTTGCGGGCGAACAGGTCGGAGAACACGCCGCCCAGGGTGCGGGCGAAGACATTCATCAGCCCGAACAGGCCGGCGATCATGCCGGCGGTGGCCAGCGTCAGGTCGAAGTGATCGAAGAAGTAGATGGCGGCGATGTTGTTGATGGTCAGTTCGACGCCGAAGCAGATGGCATAGACCACGAACAGCGCCCACACGCGGATATCCTTGGCGGCGGCCATGAAGCTCTTGCCGGCACTGTTCTCACCGGTGGCGGGGGGCAGCTCGCCGCGTGCGCGTAGCTCGGCGAAGTTGCCGTTGGGAGCGTCCTGGGTGAACAGCCAGTAGCCGATGCCGGTGACGAACATCACCACGCCCGGTACCACCATGGCCAGACGCCAGCCCAGGGTCTCGCTGACGCCCAGCATCAGCAGCCCGGAGAAGATCAGCGGCATGACGATCTGAGTGGTGCCGCCGCCCAGGTTGCCCCAGCCGGCGCTGGTGGCGTTGGCCGTGCCTACCACGTTGGGGGCGAACATCATGGTGGTGTGGTACTGGGTGATGACGAACGAGGCACCGATGGCGCCGATGGCCAGGCGCGCCAGCAGGAAGGTCTCGAAGCTGTTGGCGAAGCCGATGCCCATCACCGGGAGCGAGCCCAGCAGCAGCAGCCCCGAGTAGGTCTTGCGCGGGCCGATGCGGTCGCAGAGCACGCCGATCGCCAGGCGCACGATCACGGTGATCAGCACCGAGGCGATGATGGTGTTGCCGATCTGGGTCTGGGTCAGGCTGAGGTCCTCGCGGACCACCGCCATCAGGGGGGCGATGCCGAACCAGCCGAAGAAGCAGATATGGAAGGCGAACCAGGAGAAGTGGAAGGCACGCATCTGTGGTGTGCGCAGGCTCAAGAGACGAATTCGGTTCGCCTTGTTGAGAATTTCCATGGGCTATGACCTCGTACGGATTGTCGATACAAGAGTTCGCCCTTCTCCGTTGAAGGTCAGGTCTGACGCACTCGTGCTTCCTGGAAGCCTGGTCCACGCCTACCCGGCAATTTGATTCATATCAAGCAATCCATTTGCCATATTGCCTTGTTGTTCATGTAAAACATCGGGTTATGGTTTGATGAATGGATCGGGGGTCGGACGACCCTGAAGAGAATGGCAAGAGAGCAGCCGCTGAGTGGTCACAGGGTGGCAACAATGGTGCAGTGCCGCACGAAAATGCCCTCTGCTGGTGCCAAGGGGCAGAGGGCGAGATCGGTCGGCAGGTATTCCGCGTGGATCAGTACATGGCCAACTGGGTGGCCTCACGCTCGCAGCTGAGGAACGCGGAATTCTCCAGCCATTCGGGGTCGGGGTAGTAGGCGAACAGGTACTGCTCCTCCTTGAGGCTGTCGATCAACGGATAGGTGACCGCCTGGCGCACCGCGGGACAGCCCAGGCTGCGGCCCAGGCGACCGGTCTGCTCGATGAACGATTCGCTGACGTAGTCGGCGCCGTGCATGACGATGGCGCGCTCATAGGCGAGATGGTTGACGCCTGGCTCCAGCCCCTCCAGGCGTAGCGAGTAGCCGTTGCGCCCGTGGTAGGTGTTCATGGTGCGGAACAGGCCCAGGCTCGACTGGTGGCTCTCCGGGGTGTTGGAGAAGGCGGTGGCCAGGGCGTCGCCGGAACCGCGGCCATGGGAGACCAGCTCCTCGAACAGCAGCCGCTCGCGCGCCAGGTCGAATACCCATAGCCGCGGCTCGCTGGAGGGCAGCGAGTAGTCGATCACCGCCAGGCGCTCGGCCCCAGGGTCGGCGCAGGAGAGGGCCTCGGCGGCCAGCTCGAGCACCTCGGGGCTGGCCTTCGGGGCCAGGCGTGTCAGGGTGTCGGCGAGTGCCTCGTCGCCGAGCACCCGGGGGTGCAGCACCTGGGCGAGGGTAGTCTCGGCGCCGGCGGTGGCGCTGGTCATCAGGCCGGCCGCGCACAGCAGCCAGGCGGAAAGGGTCGGTCGCAGCATGGCGTGGGCCTCCTAGTTTGTCGCTATTATGGAGGGGCGGGCCGGGATGGCCAAATTAGATGTCAACGATATTGGAGGCGAACATGCGGCGATCTGTCGCGATAGGCGCAATGTTGCTGGGTATCCTGCTGGTGCCTGGCATGTCCCTGGCACAGCCGTCGACGGCCCGGGACGGCACCGCGAGCGCGGTGGCGCAGGCCCTCGATCGGCGTGATGACACCATCGAGGCCTTCTATGCGGCCCGCGACTTCCGCGCCGCCTGGCACGATGCGCGTCGGGTCGAGGCGCTGGCCGAGGCTCTGCGTGACCTCGCCGCCGATGGGCTGGAACCCGCCGACTACGGTGCCGAGCGGCTGCTGGCCGACCATCGCCAAGCCCGGGAGGCCGGCGACCAGGCCATGGGGCGTTTCGATACCGCCACCACCCGCACCCTGCTGACGGCGCTGCGCCACCTGCACCACGGCAAGGTGGACCCCAGGCGCGTCGACCCCGATTGGGAGGTGCCCATCAACGAGCGGCTGCCGCCGGCGGCAGCGATCGAGGCGGCGGTCGCGGCGGGGGAGATCGCCGCGTTGTTCGACCGGGTGCGTCCTTCCTACGCCCCCTACGAGCGCCTGCGCCAGGGGCTTTCGCGCTATCGTGAGCTGCGGCGGCTGGGAGGCTGGCCGCGCCTGCCGGAGGGCCCCACCCTGCGCCCGGGTGATGTCCACCCCGACGTGGCACGCCTGCGCGAGCGGCTGGTGCGCGGCGGCGAGATGGCGGTCGCCGCCGCGGACGCCTCCATCCTGCCGGGGGCGACGCTCGAGGCGCCGGATCCCGAACGCTTCGATGCCGAGCTGGAGGCGGCGGTGAAGCGCTTCCAGCGGCGCCACCTGCTGGAGGTCGACGGCATCGTCGGCCCGCAGACCCGGGCGGCGCTCAACGTCCCGGTGGGGCGGCGCATCGACCAGATCCGCCTCAACCTGGAGCGGGCGCGCTGGCTGATGCATGGCCTGCCCGAGGCCTTCGTGCTGGTGGACATCGCCGGCTACCGGCTGGCCTACTTTCGCCCCAACGGCGAGACCTGGCGTTCGCGCATCGTGGTGGGGCGGCCCTATCGGCGCACGCCGTCGCTGCGCTCACGGATCACCCACCTTACCGTCAACCCGACCTGGACGGTGCCGCCCACCATCCTGCGCGAGGACGTGATTCCCAAGGTTCGCCGCGACCCGGACTACCTGGCGCGCCAGAACATGCAGGTGATCACGCCCTCGGGCCAGCGCCTCGCCCCCTGGCAGGTGGACTGGTCGAACCCCGGCAACGTGATGATCCGACAGTCCGCCGGGCCCGATAACGCCCTGGGCCAGGTGGTGGTGCGCTTCCCCAACGACCACCTGGTCTACCTGCACGACACGCCGGCGCAGGGGCTCTTCGCCCGCGAGCAGCGCGCCTTCAGCTCGGGCTGCATCCGCGTGCAGGGGGTGATCGAGTTCGCCCAACTGCTGCTGGATGACAGCGGCAGCGAGCGCGACCTGCGGGCCCTGCTGGCGGAGGGGCGCACCCGCAACGTGCCCCTGGCCGAGCCCATGCCGGTGGTGCTGCACTATTGGACGGTGCATCCCGACCCGGCGGGCCACCTGGAGTTTCGTCCGGACATCTACCAGCGCGACGACGCCCTGCTGCGGGCGCTGGATCGTCCGCTGTCGTCCTGATCACTCGTAGCCCCGGGCCTGGAGCCGGAACAGCCGCGCGTAGCGGCCGTTGGCGGCCATCAGGCTCGCGTGGTCGCCCTGCTCGAGGATCTCGCCGCCGTCGATGACGAGGATCTGGTCGGCGGCGCGCACCGTGGAGAAGCGGTGGGAGATCAGCAGGGTCATCTTGTCGCGGCTGTGGTCGCGGAAGTCGGCGTAGACGGCCGCCTCGGCGGCGGCATCCATGGCCGCGGTGGGCTCGTCCAGCACCAGGATGTCGGCTTCCTCGCGCATGTAGGCCCGCGACAGGGCGACCTTCTGCCACTGCCCGCCGGAGAGCTCCTGGCCGCCCTGGAACCAGCGCCCCAGCTGGGTGTGGTAGCCGCCAGGCATCTCGGCGATGAAGTCGTCGGCGAGCCCGCGGCGAGCGGCCTCGCGCCAGCGCGCCTCGTCCTCGAAGGCGGCCACGTCGCCGGCGCCGAGGTTCTCGCCCACCTTGAGCTGGTAGCGCACGAAGTCCTGGAAGATCACCCCGATGCGGCCTCGCAGCGCCTGCACGTCCCACGCCTGCAGGTCGCTGCCATCGAGCAGGATGCGCCCCTCGCTCGGGGCATAGAGGCGGGTGAGCAGCTTGATCAGGGTGGTCTTGCCCGAGCCGTTGGCGCCCACCAGCGCCAGGCTCTGGCCCGGGCGGAGGTGCAGCGAGATGCCCTGGAGCGCGGGGCGCTCGGCGCCGGGGTAGGTGAAGCCGACGTTCTCGAAGCGGATGCCGTCGCCGGGGTGGGCGCCCGCCGTCAACGAGCCGGCGTCGGGAGGAGTGGGCTGCTCCAGGTACTCGTAGAGGTTGGAGAGGTAGAGGTTGTCCTCGTACATGCCGCCAATCGCGGTGAGGCTCGCCGAGAGTGCTCCCTGGCCCTGCCGGAACACCATCAGGTACATGGTCATCTCGCCCAGGGTCAGGCGCCCGGTGACGGTCTCCGCCACCACCCAGGCGTAGGCCAGGTAGAAGGCGAGGGTGCCCAGCAGGCCGAGGGCGAAGCCCCACCCCTCGCGGCGCAGGGTCAGGCGGCGATCCTCGGCGTAGAGGGTGTCGAAGATGCGCCGGTAGCGGTCGAGCAGCAGCGGCTCCAGTCCGAACAGCTTGACCTCCTTGATGCTGTCCTCCCGGGCCAGCACCGTCTCCAGGTACATCTGCATGCGGGTCTGGGGCGAGCGCCAGCGGAACAGCCGGAAGGCGTCGCCGGAGAACTTGGCCTCGGAGAGGAACACCGGCAGCGCGCCCGCCACCAGCAGCAGCGGCGCCCAGGGCGAGAACTGCACCAGCAGCACCCCGAAGCTGGCCAGCGAGATGGCGTTCTGGGCCAGGCCGAAGGTCTTGTTGACCAGCCCCAGCGGGCGCACCGAGGCCTCGCGACGGGCCCGGGTGAGCTTGTCGTAGAACTCCGAGTCCTCGAACTGGGCCAGGCTTAGGGTGCCGGCCTTCTCGAGGATCATCACGTTGACCTTCTGCCCCAGCAGGGCGCGCAGCAGCGACTGCTGGGCGGAGAGGGCGCGCTGGGCCAGGGCGATGGTGGCGACCACCGCGGCCTCGGCCAGCACGTAGCGCAGCACCGACCACCAGGCGACCTGGCCGGTCTCGGCATGGCGTTCCATGGCGGCGACCACGGCGTCGACGATCAGCTGGCCGAGCCAGGCCGCCACCGCTGGCAGCACCCCGGCCACCAGGGTGGCCACGGCGAGCCCGATGGTAAGGGAGCGCGAGGTCTGCCACACCAGCGCCAGGGCGCGGCGGCTGTAGCGGAAGACGCCGAGGAAGGCGGCGAGGCGGTTCTCGGGGGGCGGCGCGGGGCGGGGCGAGCGGGAGGACACGGTGGCTCCTGTCAGATGCAAGGCGCCCCGCACGAGGGCGGGGCGCAGGCGGGGCGGGCGGTGGAGGCGACGGCGATCAGCCCTCGTCGCCCTCCGCGGCGTCCTCGGGCTCGCCGCCGGTGCTGGCCACCACCGGGCCGGTCTCGCCGGAGCGCAGGGTGGCGAGCAAGGGCTCGGCCTCGCGCTGGAAGGCCACCAGCCGATCGCCGGTCAGGCTCCTGTTCTCGGGCAGCTTGACCTTCATGGCGTCGACCTGGTTGTTGTTGACCAGCACCTCGTAGTGCAGGTGGGGACCGGTGCTGCGGCCGGTGTTGCCCGACAGGGCGATGCGCTGCCCCATGGTGACCCGCTCGCCGCGGCTGACCAGGGGCTTGGAGAGGTGCAGGTAGCGGGTGCGGTAGCCGTTGTCGTGGCGGATCACCACGTAGCGGCCGGCGGCGAAGTGGTTGCTGACCTTCTCCACCACGCCATCGGAGGGGGAGGAAACCGGGGTGCCGATGGGCATGGCGAAGTCGGTGCCCTTGTGGGGGCTGATGCGGCCGGTGACCGGGTGCTTGCGGCGCGGATTGAAGTTGGAGCTCAGCCGGTAGCGCCCCTCGAAGGGGTAGCGGGCGAAGGCGGGATCGAGGCTCTCGCCCTCCGGCGTGTAGAAGTTGTTGTCGGCGCTGTTGCGCACCAAGGTCAGGTCGATGCGCTCGCCCTGATACTGCACGGCGAGGATGCGCGGATCGAAGCTCTCGCCGTCGACCACGTCGGACTCCACCAGCACCTGGAAACGATCGCCGCGACGGGTGTCGCGGCGGAAGTCGAGTTTCTTGCCCAGCACGTGGGTCAGGCGCGAGACCTCGGTGCT
The DNA here is from genome assembly GCF_900104135.1 of Halomonas shengliensis. GTDB lineage: Bacteria > Pseudomonadota > Gammaproteobacteria > Pseudomonadales > Halomonadaceae > Halomonas > Halomonas shengliensis. The sequence goes on from NZ_FNIV01000004.1 coordinate 188,407, forward strand.
GGAGAGGCCGGTGGCCTGGGCCGAGCGGGCGAAGCTGCCGCTGACGCTGCCGGCGAAGAGGCGCTGGGCGGCCTCGCCGGTGCGCTCGATGACCGCTACCTCGAAGCCGGCGGCCTCGCCCTCGCCGCGCTCGGCGACGAAGCCGCTGCGGGCGTCGCGCATCAGGCGCAGGGAGAGCAGCTTGCCGTCCTCGTCGAGCTGGTAGTCGAAGCGAGTGCCGACCCGCCAGCGGGTGAGGACGTTCTTATCGGGCAGCTGCTCGAGCAGGGCCATCACCTCGCTGTAGCCGAGGCCCAGGCGCTCTTGGGCCATCACCGCGAAGGTGTCGCCGCGCTGGACGGTGTAGGTCTCCCACTCCGGCACGTAAGGCTCGGTGGCGGCGATCTCCTCCTCGAGGATGATCGGGCCATCCTCGAACAGGCTGAGCTCCTCCTCGGGGATCTCCTCGTAGGAGGTGGCGTCGGCCAGCAGGCTGCCGTCGTGGTCGAGCATGCCGGCGCCGATGGTGCCGATCACGGTGGCAATATGGATGGCGCCCTGGTCAAGCGTGACCGTTCGCGGCTCGTTCACCCGGCCGGCCGCGGCGATGGCCGTCTCGCTGAGCCTGTCGTCCTCGGCCACCTCGGGGTCGCCGGCGGTGGTTGCCGGGCGGGCCAGCAGCGGCGGTGCCGCCGCGTCGTCGGCCTCCGCGACCAGGTCGAGGTCGATCACCTCGCTGGGCTTCAGCTGGGAGAGCGGCACGTGGCGGCGGGTCGCCTCCAGGGCCTGGTTGGCGAGGTCGATGGCCTCGCCCACCTGGTGACGCTGGAGGTTCAGCGAGGGCAGGCCGGGAGAGGCGTCGGCATCGAGGGGGACGACGACGGTGTCCAGCGCGCGGGACTCCCGCTGGACATCCTGGTAGGTGGTGACGATCTTCTGTGCGCCCAGCACGGTGACCATGGTGGCGACCGGTAACAGCAATAGCTTGTGCGTGCGGGGCAGCGAATGGAGGATTCGCAGCATGGGTAATGGCCAGTGAATAGAGGTAAAGGTGACAAAAAGGCCTCTGAACCATAACCCATGGTGGGGGTATTGCCTAGGCTGTATGCATTCACAGGCGTAGCCCCGGCGCCATGAAAGCACCAGAGCGGTGAGATGCCGAGTTCTCAGTGAACGCTGTTTGCTAATTATTCATTGGACCGAATCCGCCCGGATTTTGCAACCCGGGCGGTGGTCAACCGACCTGGCTCAGGCGGTGCCGCTTGTGAAGGTGCCGTCGCGGTAGTCGCGCAGCGCCTGCTGCAGCTCCGCCTGGGTGTTCATCACGAAGGGGCCATAGTGGGCGATGGGCTCGCCATGGGGGGCGCCCGCCAGCAGCAGCGCCTCGGCGCCATCGCGGCTCGACAGCATCAGGCGATCCCCCTCGCCCAGCCGGGCCAGGTGGCCGGCACCGACGCGCGTCTCGCCGATGGCCAGCTCGCCGCGGAAGACATAGACCAGCAGGGTGGGGGCGTCCTGGTCCAGGGTGGGGTGGGCGCCCGCCGCGAGGCTCAGGTGGGCCACCGCGCCGTCGCCCGCCAGGGCCTCCAGCGGGCCCTCGACGCCCTCGCCGCTCGCCAGTCGCCAGCGGCCGCCCAGGGCCACCAGCTGGCTGTCGCCCTCGACGAGGTGTGGCATCTCGCTGCCGCGTACGTCGCGATAGGTCGGCGCGCTCATCTTGTCGCGGGCCGGCAGGTTCAACCATAGCTGGAAGGCGTGCAGCCCCTGGTGGTCGGTCAACGGCATCTCGGAGTGCACGATGCCGCGGCCGGTGTGCATCCACTGGGCGTCGCCCGCGCGGATGGTGCTGGCATGCCCCAGGTGGTCCTCGTGGGTGAGTCCGCCGTGGATCACGTAGGTGAGGGTCTGCATGCCGCGGTGGGGGTGGGGCGGGAAACCACCGATATAGTCGTCGGGGCGCTCGGATCCCAGTTCGTCGAGCATCAGGAAGGGGTCGAGGCCGCCGCCGAAGTCGTGGATCCGCTTGATCTTGACGCCGTCGCCATCCTGGCTGGGTTGGCTGGGCTGCAGGTGTTCGACCTGGCGCAGGGCAGGGGTGGTCATGGCGCTCTCCTCGCGGTGACGCAGTGATATTTGCCTGGCATTCTAGGCCGATTTTTTCGAAGATTAAGCGCATAGTTTTGCTTGGTTCATTCGAGGAGTTCGAAATGTCGCGAGTCACCCTGGCGCAGTGGCAGATGCTGGCGGCGGTGGTCGATCATGGCGGTTTCGCCCGTGCCGCCGAGGCCATCCACAAGAGCCCCTCCACCCTCAATCACGCGGTGCACAAGCTCGAGGAGCAGCTGGGGGTGCGGGTGCTCGAGCCCGCGGGGCGCCAGGTGCGCCTGACCGAGGCGGGCGAGATGCTGCTGCGTCGCGCGCGTCAGCTGATCGAGAGTGCCGAGGCGCTGGAGGATGTCGCCGGCAGCCTGGCCGAGGGGCTGGAGGCCGAGGTGGTGCTGGCGGTGGACCAGGTGTTCCCGTCGGATGCCCTGGCGCGGGCATTGGCCACCTTCTCGGCGGCCTTCCCCCATGTGCGCGTCCAGCTCCACGAGACGGTGCTCAACGGTGGCATCGAGATGCTCTACGACGGCAGCGCCGACCTGGTGATCTCCGGCCTTGCCGCCCAGGGTTTCCTCGGCGAACCGCTGGTGACGGTGCGCTTCGTCGCCGTGGCCCACCCCGATCACCCGCTGCATGCCCTGGGCAGGACCCTGGACCTGCGCGACCTGGTGCAGCATCGCCAGCTGGTGGTGCGCGACTCGGCCCAGCGCCAGTCACTCGACTCTGGCTGGCTCAAGGCGGAGCAGCGCTGGACCGTGAGCCACCTGGAGACCTCCATCGACATGGTCAAGCGCGGCCTGGGCTTCGCCTGGCTGCCGGAGACCCGCCTCGGCGAGGCGCTCGAGGCCGGGCGGCTCGCGCCGCTGCCCCTCGCCGCCGGCGGTATCCGCGAGATCCCCGTGCAGCTGATCCATCGCGACCGGGACCGCGCCGGGCCCGCCACCCGGGCCATGGCCGAGGCCCTGGCCACGGAGGCGATGCGTTGCCTCGACGAGGCGCCATTCGAAGGCATCGAATAGAAGCGCCCATTATCTGCGCTGATGCGTCGACGGTTTCGCCTTATCCTTGAGCCAACCTTCAATGACGGGGAGGCGACTCCCGAGGAGTACGACATGGGCCTTCTGATCGACGGCGTCTGGCATGACCAGTGGTACGACACCGACAAGCACGGCGGCGAGTTCGTCCGCGAATCCGCCAAGCTGCGCGACTGGGTCACCCGCGACGGCGCGCCCGGTCCCGATGGCCAGCCGGGCCTGCCGGCCGAGGCAGGGCGCTACCACCTCTATGTCTCCCTGGCCTGTCCCTGGGCACACCGGGTGATGATCCTGCGCAAGCTTAAGGGGCTGGAGTCGCTGATCGGCCTCTCCCACGTCAGCCCGTTGATGCTCGACCAGGGTTGGACCTACCACGAGGACGAGGGCTCCAGCGGCGATCCGGTCAACGGCGTGACCTACCACCGCGAGCTCTACACCCTCACCGACCCGCACTACACCGGCCGGGTCACGGTGCCGGCGCTGTGGGACCGGCGGGAGGGTCGCATCGTCAACAACGAGTCCGCCGAGCTCCTGCGCATGCTCAATGGGGCCTTCGATGGCCTCACCGGCAACCGCCTGGACTTCTATCCCGAGGACCTGCGCGCGACCATCGATGCGGTCAATGCTGACGTCTACGACCACATCAACAACGGCGTCTACAAGTCGGGCTTCGCCACCGACCAGCGGGTTTACGAGAAGCATGTGGTGGCGCTGTTCGAGGCCCTTGACCGCATGGAGGCGCGCCTGGCCGAGCACCGCTACCTGGCCGGCGAGTGGCTCACCGAGGCGGATATCCGGCTCTTCACCACCCTGGTGCGCTTCGACGCCGTCTACCACGGCCACTTCAAGTGCAACCTGCGCCGCATCGAGGACTACCCCAACCTCTCGAACTATCTGCGCGAGCTCTACCAGTGGCCGGGCGTGAAGGAGACCGTGGACTTCGACCACATCAAGCGCCACTACTACTACAGCCACGACACCATCAACCCCACCCGTATCGTGCCCCACGGCCCGCTGCTGGAGCTGGAACGCCCCCACGACCGCGAGCACCTGCCGGGGCAGGGTATCCGCGAGAAGGGGGGAGGCTGGTAGAATGCGCCCAACTTCCCGACCCGATACGAGAGCCATGACCGACCAGATCCAGCGCTTCCTGTTCGACAACACCAATGTGCGCGGCGAGCTCGTCAGCCTGGAGCAGGCCTATGCCGAGGTGCTCGACCGCCACGACTACCCGGCGCCGGTCAACCGGCTGCTGGGCGAGCTGGTCGCCGCGGTGGCGCTGCTCACCGATACCGTCAAGCTCGAGGGCACCCTGAGCCTGGAGGTGCGCGGCAGCGGCCCCCTGTCGCTGCTGATGGCCGAGTCCAACCCCGGCGGTGAGCTGCGCGCCATCGCGCGCCTCGCCGAGGACGCCGAGATGCCCTCCGAGGATGCCGGCTTCCGCGAGCTGCTCGGCGACGGTCAGATCATGATCACCCTGGATCCCCGCGAGGGGCATCGTTACCAAGGTATCGTCGCCCTCGACCAGGAGAGCCTGGCGGGCTGCCTGGCCGCCTACTTCGCCCAGTCCGAGCAGCTGCCCACCCGGCTGTGGCTGGCCGCCGATGGCCGGCGTGCCGGCGGCCTGCTGCTCCAGCGCATGCCCGACGAGTCGCAGAACCAGGACGTGGACGCCTGGGAGCGCACCCTGCACCTGGCCGAGACCGTCAAGGCCGAGGAGCTCACCGGCCTGGCCCCCGAGGAGCTGCTGCACCGCCTCTATCATGAGGAGACGGTGCGGGTCTTCGCGCCCAAGCCGCTGCGCTTCGGCTGCACCTGCTCCCGGGAACGCATCGCCGGCGCCCTGGTGACCCTGGGCGCCGAGGAGCTGCGCGACGTGGTGGCGGAGCAGGGGGGCATCGAGACCCAGTGCCACTTCTGCCATACCCGCTACGCCTTCAGCGCCGAGGAGGTCGAGGCGCTGCTCGCCGAGTCCAGCACGCCGCCGCCCACCCTGCACTGAGGTCGGGCGCGAAGGCAGCGTGCCCGTCGCCTGCCATGCCGTCGCCGCCGATATTGCGCTGCACAAGAATATCGGCGGCGAAATCCTTTCATGTTGTAGAAAAACTACATGAATTTCGCCTAAAAGGGGCGTTTCCCACCCCGGCCCTTTTTGCCATAATGGCGCCGCTTTCAGAGGTGACCACCCACAGAAGACGGCCCACCGTCCGCCCGGTCGCTATCCCTCCCCGGCTTTTCCGCGTCTTCGGCGACGCCAGGCACACGAGAGAATCGGCCCTCCGGCCCAGGAATCAACATGACCACACCCCAAGCTTCTCACGCCCACGTCAATCTCAGCAGCGCCGAACTGATCGAGCGGGCGGTGACCCGCGGCGAAGGCCGCCTGTCCGCCAACGGTGCCCTGGTGGTGAGCACCGGCGTGCGCACCGGCCGCTCGCCCAAGGATCGTTACATCGTCGACGAGCCGTCCACCAGCGCCAAGATCGACTGGGGCAGCGTCAACCGTCCCTTCGACGCCGAGAAGTTCGACGCCCTCTGGGCGCGGGTCGAGGACTACCTGCTGGGCAAGGAGCATTTTGTCTCCGAGCTGCACGTGGGCAGCGACCCGGTCCATTACCTGCCGGTGCGGGTGGCCACCGAGACCGCCTGGCAGAACCTCTTCGGCCGTACCATGTTCGTGCGTCCCGAGGCCTTCAACCCCTCCACCAAGGAGGAGTGGACCATCCTCAACGCCGCCGACTTCGAGTGTGACCCGGCCCGCGACGGCACCAACTCCGACGGCACCGTGATCATCAACTTCGCCCAGAAGAAGGTGCTGATCGCCGGCATGCGCTACGCCGGCGAGATGAAGAAGGCGATGTTCTCGGTACAGAACTTCCTGCTGCCCGAGTCCGACGTGCTGCCGATGCACTGCTCCGCCAACGTCGGTGAGGATGGCGAGACCTGCCTGTTCTTCGGCCTCTCCGGCACCGGCAAGACCACCCTCTCCGCCGACCCCGGTCGCTACCTGATCGGCGACGACGAGCACGGCTGGGGCCCGGGCACCGTGTTCAACATGGAGGGGGGCTGCTACGCCAAGTGCATCGACCTCTCCGAGAAGAACGAGCCGGTGATCTGGAACGCCATCAAGTTCGGCACCGTGCTGGAGAACGTGGTCCTCGATGACCGCCGCGAGCCGGACTACGCCGATGACAGCCTGACCCAGAACTCCCGCGCCGCCTATCCGCTGGAGCACGTCGAGAAGCGCGTGCCGGAGAATCGCGCCGGCGAGCCCAGCGCCATCGTCTTCCTGACCTGCGACATGAGCGGCGTGCTGCCGCCGGTCTCGGTGCTCACCGAGGAGGCCGCGGCCTACCACTTCCTCTCCGGCTACACCGCCAAGGTGGGCTCCACCGAGATGGGCTCCTCCGAGGGGCTGGCCGCCACCTTCTCCACCTGCTTCGGCGCCCCCTTCTTCCCGCGCCCGGCCCGCGAGTACGCCGACCTGCTGATCCGGCGCGTGGTCGAGAAGGATGCCCAGGTCTACCTGGTCAACACCGGCTGGACCGGCGGCGCCTACGGCGAGGGCGGGGCGCGCTTCTCCATCCCCACCACCCGCGCCATCATCAGCGCCATCCAGTCCGGGGTGCTGCGCGACGTCGAGACCAAGCGCATCGACGGCCTCAACCTCGACGTGCCCACCGCGGTGCCGGGCGTCGACTCCAGCCTGCTCGACCCGCGCGAGACCTGGGAGGACAAGGACGCCTACGACCGCCAGCGCCAGGAGCTGGCCGCCAAGTTCGTCGACAACTTCAAGAAGTTCGACGGCGTCAGCGAGGCGATCGTCCAGGCGGGGCCCAGCCTGACCTGAGGACTGGCATGGCGAACCCCCGGGCATGACCGGGGTCTGAACGGGGGAGCGGCATCGCCGCTTCCCCGTTCTGCTGTCTGCCCCCCTGACGGAGAGAGACCATGCAACGACGCCACTTCCTCGGCCTGGCCGGTGTCGGCGTATCCACGCTGCTGCTCCCGGGCCTGGCCACCGCTCGCCCCAAGCCCGACCTGACGCGTGCCCCGGGGCTCGAGCCCCTCGAGCTCAGCGAGGCCGAATGGCGCGAGCGCCTGACGCCCGAGCGGTTCGAGATCCTGCGCGAGGCGGGCACCGAGCCGGCCTTCTCCAGCCCCCTGGACAAGGAGACCCGCGAGGGCGAGTACCGCTGCGCCGGCTGCGACCTGGTGCTGTTCACGAGCGCCATGAAGTACGACTCCGGCACCGGCTGGCCGAGCTTCTTCGAGCACGTCGAGGGTCACCTGCTGACCAGCGTCGACTTCTTCCTGGTCATCCCGCGCACCGAGTACCACTGCGCCCGCTGCGGCGGCCACCAGGGCCATGTCTTCGACGATGGCCCCGAGCCTACCGGCCTGCGCTGGTGCAACAACGGCCTGGCGCTGACCTTCGTGCCCGCCTGACCGACGCGCCGGCGTCAAGCCTGCCGCGGGCACGGCGGCTGTGATACCTTGTCGCGATTCGTTCTCGAGATCAGCGAAGGGGTTACATGGACGCCACCAACCGCATCATCACGCGCCTCGCCGAGGAGCTCGCCGTACGCCCGCCGCAGGTCAAGGCCACGGTGGAACTGCTCGACGGCGGGGCGACCGTGCCCTTCATCGCCCGCTACCGCAAGGAGGTGACCGGCGGGCTCGATGACACCCAGCTGCGTCAGCTCCATGAACGCCTGGGCTACCTGCGCGAGCTGGAGGAGCGCCGCGTGGCGGTGCTGGCCGCCATCGACGAGCAGGGCAAGCTCACCGACGAGCTGGCCGGTCTGATCCAGGCCGCCGATACCAAGCAGCGCCTGGAGGACCTCTACCTCCCCTACAAGAAGAAGCGTCGCACCAAGGCCCAGATCGCCCGGGAGGCGGGGCTCGAGCCGCTGGCCGAGGCGCTGCTGGCCGACCCCACCCTGGACCCGGAGGCCGAGGCGGCCAGCTATCTTCGACCCGCAGAAGGTGACATCCCCGCGGTGGAGGACGCCAAGGCGGCGCTGGACGGCGCCCGCCAGATCCTGATGGAGCGCTTCGCCGAGGACGCCGAGCTGGTCGGCCGCCTGCGCGAGCGGCTGTGGCAGGAGGGAGAGCTCAGTGCCCGGCTGATCCCCGGCAAGGAGCGCGAGGGGGCCAAGTTCTCCGACTACTTCGAGCACGACGAGGCGCTGTCGAAGGCACCCTCCCACCGAGCCCTGGCCATGTTCCGTGGCCGCAACGAGGGCGTGCTGACCCTGGCCATCCGCCTGCCCGGTGAGGAGGAGGCACCGATCCACCCTTGCCAGGTGGCCATCGCCCGCCACTTCAACATCCGCGACGAGGGGCGTGCCGCCGACAAGTGGCTGCGCGACGTGGTGCGCTGGACCTGGCGGGTCAAGCTCTACACCCACCTGGAGACCGAGCTTCTGGGCCGCCTGCGCGAGCGCGCCGAGCAGGAGGCGATCGAGGTCTTCGCCGCCAACCTCAAGGACCTGCTGCTGGCCGCCCCGGCGGGGCAGAAGGCGACGCTTGCCATCGACCCGGGCCTGCGCACCGGCTGCAAGGTGGCGGTGGTGGACGCCACCGGCCAGTTCCTGGCCCATACCACCATCTACCCCCATGCACCCCGCAACGCCTGGGACGCCTCCCTGGCCGAGCTGGCCAGGCTGGTGGAGGCGCACGACGTGGCGCTGGTCGCCGTGGGCAACGGCACGGCGAGCCGCGAGACCGACCGCCTGGCCGGCGACCTGGTGAAAGCCTTTTCCACAAGGACTGGGGCCGGCAAGCGTGCGCTCTCCAAGGTGATGGTCAGCGAGGCGGGGGCCTCGGTCTACTCCGCCTCCGAGTACGCCGCCCGGGAACTGCCCGACCTCGACGTCACCATCCGTGGCGCCGTCTCCATCGCTCGGCGCCTGCAGGACCCGCTCGCCGAGCTGGTCAAGATCGAGCCCAAGTCCATTGGCGTGGGCCAGTACCAGCACGATGTCTCCCAGGTGCAGCTGTCGCGAAGCCTCGAGGCGGTGATCGAGGATTGCGTCAACGCCGTGGGGGTGGACCTCAACACCGCGTCAAGCGCCTTGCTCTCCCGGGTCGCGGGCCTCTCGCCGGCGCTGGCCGACGCCATCGTCGCCCGGCGCAATGCCGAGGGTGCCTTCGCCAGCCGCAAGCAGCTGCTCGACGTCAGCCGCCTGGGGCCCAAGACCTTCGAGCAGTGCGCGGGCTTCCTGCGCATCATGAACGGCAACAACCCGCTGGACGCCAGCGCCGTGCACCCCGAGGCCTACCCGCTGGTGGAGCGCATCGCCGAGAAGAGCGGCCGCCCGCTATCCAGCCTGATCGGCGACAGCGCCACCCTCAGATCCCTCAAGCCCGCCGACTTCGCCGACGAGCGCTTCGGTGTGCCCACGGTCACCGACATCCTCGCCGAGCTGGACAAGCCCGGCCGTGACCCGCGGCCCGAGTTCAAGGCCGCCGAGTTCCGCGAGGGGGTCGAGACCCTCAAGGACCTGGAGCCCGGCATGGTGCTGGAGGGCAGCGTCACCAACGTCACCCACTTCGGCGCCTTCGTGGACATCGGCGTCCACCAGGACGGCCTGGTGCATATCTCGGCGCTCTCCGACCGCTTCGTCGAGGACCCGCGCTCGGTGGTCAAGGCCGGCGATATCGTCAAGGTGAAGGTGATGAGCGTCGATCTGGAGCGTGCGCGCATCGGCCTCTCCATGCGCCTCGACGACCAGCCGGGGGAGGAGGGCGACAAGCCCCGCCGCCGTCGTGAAGGGGATGGCGGCGAGCGTCAGGCCCGCGGCGGCAAGCCGGCGCGCCGGGGCGGTGGGCGCGGCAACGACGCCGGCCAGGGCGGGCAGATGGGCGCCCTGGGGGCGGCCCTGCTCAAGGCCAAGCAGAAACGCTGAGGCCGAAGCCGGTGCCGGGGCACTTTCGTTGCAAGACCCAAGGGGCGCTGGGGACGAGTCGAAGAGGAGGTCCTACGCCATGGATGGCGTCGGTAGCGCCCAGGGAGGGGTTCACAGCGCCTCATAGGAGGCTTGTCCCCAGAGTCGCCCCGGGCTGTAAATAGGTCCGCTCTCATTGGTTAATAGCCGGCTAAACTTTGCATCCGGCCCGGCAGCCACCATAATCAGCCCTTTCACGGGCGCCGCCAGGGCGCCCGTCCCATGACCAGCGAGGCGCGCCGCCTCGGCGCCGTTACCACCAGCAGGGGTGTCATCTTGTCCGACTCATTCGCTACCCTCATCGAGCGCCTGGCCGGCCCCGCCCGCCGGGGGGAGTTCAGCCGGCTGCGGCGCGGCCTTGAGAAGGAGGGGCTGCGCGTCGACCGTGACGGTCGCGTGGCCCAGACGCCGCACCCCCGGGCGCTGGGCTCCAAGCTGACCCACCCGCATATCACCACCGACTACTCCGAGGCGCTGCTGGAGTACATCACCCCGGTCACCTGCCGGCCCGCCGACGCCCTGGAATTCCTCGGCGACCTGCACCGCTTCAGCTATCGCCTGCTGGGCGACGAGCTGATCTGGCCGGCCAGCATGCCGGCACGCCTCGACGGCAACGACAGCATCCCCATCGCCGACTATGGCCCCTCCAACGTGGGTACCATGAAGCGGGTCTATCGGCAGGGGCTGGACGTGCGCTACGGGCGCATCATGCAGGCGATCGCCGGGGTGCACTACAACGTCTCGCTGCCCGACGACCTGTGGACGCTGCTGCGCGGGATCGACGGCGCCGAGGCTACGCCGCTCGATGACTACCGCTCCGCCCGCTACTTCGGCCTGATCCGCAACTTCCGCCGCCACAGCTGGCTGCTGCTCTACCTGTTCGGCGCCTCGCCGGCCATCGACCGCAGCTTCCTGCCCGACGGCGAGATTCCCGACAAGCTCGAGCCCCACGGCGAGCAGACCCTGGTCTCGCGCTACGCCACCAGCCTGCGCATGTCGGATCTCGGCTACCAGAACAAGGTGCAGGAGCAGCTCAAGATCTGCTTCAACTCGCTCTCCAACTACGTGAATACCCTGCGTCACGCCATCTCCACGCCCTGGCCCGCCTACGAGGCGCTGGGCGTGCGCGAGGGCGAGGAGTGGCGCCAGCTCAACGCCAACATCCTGCAGATCGAGAACGAGTACTACAGCGACATCCGCCCCAAGCGGGTGGCGCGCCACGACGAGACCCCCAGCCAGGCGCTGGAGGCCCGCGGGGTGGAGTACATCGAGGTGCGCTGCCTCGACCTCGACCCCCTCGCCACCCTGGGCGTGGACGAGGCCCAGATCCGCTTCCTCGACACCTTCGTGATGTGGTGCCTGCTGGCCGAGAGTCCCTGGATCCCCGATGCGGAGTGCGACACCCTGGACGACAACCGCCGCCGGGTGGTGGAGCGCGGCCGCGACCCGGCGCTGCGCCTGTGCCGCCATGGCGAGCCGGTGAGCGTGGCGGAGTGGGGCGAGGAGATCCTCGGCGAGATGGCCCGGGTGGCCGAGCTGCTCGACGCCCTGGAGGAGGGCAGCCCCCATGCCGAGGCGGTGGCCGCCATGGCGCCGCGCCTGGCCGATCCCTCGCTCACCCCCTCCGGCCGGCTGCTGGCGCGCCTGGAGGAAACCGGCGAGGAGTTCAGCGAGGCGATGCTGGCGATCGCCCGGGAGCAGGCCGCGCGGCTGCGCGAGGAGCCCCTCGACCCGGCCCGCGCCGCCCTCTTCGACGAGCTGGTGGGTACCTCCCACGACCAGCAGGCGCAGATCGAGGCCGGTGACCGGGTTCCCTTCGCCGACTTCCTGGCCGACTACTTCGCCCGGGCCCGCGAGACGCGCATCGCCGACGGGGTGAGCCGATGAGCGCCCTGGCCCGCCTCTCCGTGCGCCAGTGGAGCCTCGCCGGGCTCGCCTTCTGCGTGCTGATGATGGCCGTGGCCCTGGGCCTCGAGCATCTCGTCGGCCTCGAGCCCTGCCCGCTGTGCATCTTCCAGCGGGTGGCGGTGATCGCGGCCGGCGTGGTGTTCGCCGTGGCGGCGATCCACAACCCCGCCGGTCGCCTCGGCGCGACCCTCTATGGCCTGCTGGGCCTGGCCGCGGTGGGCGGCGGCATCGGCGTGGCGGGCCGCCACCTCTGGCTGCAGTCGCTGCCCGCCGACGAGGTCCCCAGCTGCGGCCCCGGCCTCGACTACATGCTGGAGGTCCTGCCGCTGCAGCAGGTGGTGGACATGGTGCTCTCCGGCTCCGGCGAGTGTGCCGAGATCGACTTCCTGTTCCTCGGTCTCTCGCTGCCGGGCTGGACCCTGGTGGGCTTCCTGGTGCTGGCTCTGGCGCCGCTGGGCCTGCTGCTCTCGGCCTTCCGCGAGCGCTGATCAGGACGGGGCGACTGGCCATGCTCTACCGCGACTTCGCCACCCAGGAGGCGATCGACGCCGCCTACGACCCCATGATCGGCCGGGACCCGGCGACGCTGGTGGCCGGCTGGCGCGCGCGCAGCGACGCCGCCCGCGCTCGCCATCGGGTGTCGCTGGACATGCCCTACGGGCCGACGCTCGCCGAGCGTCTCGATCTCTACCACGCCGAGGACAGGGGAGAGGGAACCGGCGAGGGCGCGCCGCTGCACCTCTTCTTCCATGGCGGCTACTGGCGCTCGCTGGGCCACCGGGAGTTCGGTTTTCTCGCCGACGACCTGGTGGCAAGCGGCATCGGCGTGGCGGTGGTCAACTACGCGCTCTGTCCCGGGGTGCGCTTCGCCGAGATCGTGCGCCAGGCCCGCGCCGCCCTGGCCTGGGCCTACCGCCATGCCGAGCGCCTCGGCTTCGACCCGGCGCAGATCAGCGTCTCGGGCCACTCCGCCGGCGGGCACCTGTGTGCCATGCTGCTGGCCACCGACTGGCAGGGCGACTACGGCCTGCCGGCAGACCCGATCCGGGGGGCGCTGTGTGTCAGCGGCCTCTATGACCTCGGTCCCTTCCCCTGGTCCTGGCTGCAGCCCAAGCTCAGGCTCGACGGCCGCGACGTGGCCGAGTTCAGCCCCGCCTTCCTGCCCTGCCGGTCACAGGCCAGGGTGAGCCTGGTGGCGGGCGGCGCGGAGTCTAGCGAGTTTGCCCGCCAGATGGCCGACTACGCCGCCCACCTGGACGAGCAGGGCGTCGAGGTCGAGCAGGCCCTGCTGCCCGGCGACGACCACTTCTCGATCCTCGAGCACTTCCTCGATGGCAGGCGCCTGGCCGCGACGGTCAAGGGTCTCCATGATCGGCAAGATACGAGCAGTAAGGGGCGCCGGGGATAGGCCGAAAGGGAGGTCCGAGGACCAAGGATGGCCGAGGTAGCGTACAGGGATGTATTTACAGCGCCTCCCTGACGGTCCGGCGCCCCGGGGCCTGTCGCCGGATCAGCCCCGACCAGAAAGCGGCATGCAAGCCATCACACCCCCAGGTAGCGGTCGCGCAGCGACGCGGTCAGCGCCTCGGCGGGTCCCGTCCAGGCGCTGACGCCCTTCTCCAGCAGCACGCAGCGGTCGGCCAGGGGCAGCAGCTCCGAGAGGCTCTTGTCGACGATCAGGATCGCCTGGCCCTGGGCCTTGAGGCGGCGGATCGCCTGCCAGATCTCCTGGCGGATCACCGGCGCCAGCCCCTCGGTGGCCTCGTCGAGCACCAGCAGGCGGGGGTTGGTCATCAGCGCCCGGCCGATGGCCAGCATCTGCTGCTCGCCGCCGGAGAGGGTGGCGGCGGCCTGGCGGTCGCGCTCGCCCAGGCGCGGGAAGAGCGCCTCCACCGCCGCGAGGGTCCACGCCCCGGGCCGGGCCGCCACCAGCAGGTTCTCGCGCACCGTCAGGTTGGGGAAGCAGCGCCGCCCCTCGGGCACCAGTCCCAGCCCCAGGCGGGCGATGCGGTGCGGGGGCAGGCGCATCAGCTCGCGCCCCGCGAAGGTGATGCGCCCCGCCCGCGGCGGCGTCAGGCCGAAGATCGAGCGGATGGTGGTGGTCTTGCCCATGCCGTTGCGCCCCATCAGCGCCACCAGCTCGCCGGCCCCCACCTCCAGGTCGACGCCGAACAGTGCCTGGGAGGGGCCATAGCAGGTCTCGATGGTTTCCACCTTGAGCATCTCAGTCTCCCAGATAGGCGTCGCGAACCTGCGGGTCGCGGCGGATGGTGTCGCCGTCGCCGTGGGCGATGATGCGCCCGGCCACCAGCACCGAGATGCGCTCGGCCAGGCGGAACACCGCCTCCATGTCGTGCTCGATCAGCAGGATCGGCACCTCCGCCTTGAGGCGCTCCAGCAGCTCGGTGAGGTGCGCTGAGCCCTCGGGGCCGAGCCCCGCCATGGGCTCGTCGAGCAGCAGCACCCGGGGCCTGAGGGCCAGGGCGCAGGCCACCTCCAGGGCGCGGCGCTCGCCGTGGGAGAGCTCGGCCACCGGCGTGGCGGCGCGGTGGCCGAGCCCCATGCGCTCGAGCGCCGCCATGGCCGGCTCGACCAGCCTTGGGTCGCGCGCCACCGGTTTCCAGAAGCGGAAGCTGTGGCCGGCCAGGGCCTGGACGGCGATCATCACGTTGCGGATCGCCGGCAGCGGCTCGGCCAGCGACGACACCTGGAAGCTGCGCCCCAGGCCGCGGCGAGCGCGGGCGGCGACGCTCTCGCCGGTGACGTCGACGCCGCCGAGCAGCACGCGTCCGGCATCGGGCCTGAGGCTGCCGGCGATCTGGGCGATCAGCGTCGACTTGCCGGCCCCGTTGGGGCCGATCAGGGCGTGGATCTCGCCGGGCCTCAGGGTCAGCGAGACATCGTCGGTGGCCGCCAGGGCGCCGAAGCGCTTGTGGAGCCCCTCCAGGGCCAGCACCGCCTCAGGCATGGGGCTCCCTCCCTGCCAGCCAGCCCATCACCCCCTGGCGGGCGAAGAGCACCACCCCGAGCAGCGTGAGGCCCAGGAACAGCTGCCAGTATTCGGTGAGCCCGCCCAGCAGGGTCTCCATGCCGATGAACAGCGCCGCCCCGACCAGGGGGCCGTAGAGGCGACCCACGCCGCCCAGGATGACGATCACCATCAGCTCGCCGGAGAGGTGCCAGCTGAGCATGCTGGGGCTGACGAAGCCGTTGAGGTCGGCGTAGAGGGCGCCGGCGAGCCCGGTGATCATCGCCGAGATGACGAAGGCCACCAGGCGGATGGGGGTGGGGCTGATGCCGGCAGTGGCCAGGCGGGTGTCGTTGAGGCGTGCCATGGTGAGTGCGGCGCCGAAGCGCGAGCCCATCAGCCGCGAGGTGAGTGCCATGGCGAGCACCAGGCCGACGAAGCAGATCAGGAAGAAGGTCAGCGGCTCCTGGGTATCGAGCCCCGGCAGCTGGTTGCGAAGATAGATCGGCAGGCCATCCTGGCCGCCGTAGGTGGGCCAGGAGTTGGCGAAGTAGTAGACCATCTGGGCGAATGCCAGGGTGATCATGATGAAGTAGACCCCGGAGGTGCGCAGCGACACCGCGCCGATGGCCAGCGCCAGCAGGCCGCAGGCGAGCATGGCGATGGGCCACAGCACCAGCAGGTTGTCGCTGCCCGGGATGCCGCCCAGGAAGGGCGTCATGTCGAAGGCGTGGAAGGCGCCGATGCCGGCCACGTAGCCGCCCAGGCCGAAGTAGGCGGCGTGGCCGAAGCTGATCATGCCGCCGTAGCCCAGCGCCAGGTTGAGCCCCACCGCGGCCATGGCGATCAGCGTCAGCCGCGAGGCCAGCGTCACGTAGTAGGGGTGGCCGGTGAGGTCGGCGGCCACCGGCAGTGCCAGCAGCAGGGCGAGCAGCAGCAGCTGCACCAGGCCCTGGCGGCCGAGGCGGCGCGAGGGCCGGCGAGCGGAGAGGGCTGGGGTCGGGTCAGTCATGGGCGGCGAAGAGTCCCCTGGGCTTGAAGGCGAGTATCACCGCCATGAGGATATAGATCAGCATCGAGGCCAGGGCGGCGCCGACGTCGGTGGCCTCCGCCGGGGGCAGCACGGCGCGGAAGGCCAGCGGCAGGAAGACCCGCCCCAGGGTGTCCACCACCCCCACCAGCACGGCGCCGAGCAGCGCCCCCTTGATGGAGCCGATGCCGCCGATCACGATCACCACGAAGGCCAGGATCAGCACCGGCTCCCCCATGCCCACCTGCACCGACTGCAGCGCCCCCACCAGGGCGCCGGCGAGGCCGGCGAGCCCCGCCCCCAGGGCGAACACCGCGGTATAGAGCCGCGAGATGTCGATGCCCAGCGCACCGATCATCTCGCGGTCGCTCTCCCCGGCGCGCACCCGCATGCCCAGCCGGGTGCGCGTGATCAGCCACCACAGCCCCACGGCCACTGCGATACCCACGCCGATGATCACCAGCCGGTAGAGGGGGTAGCGCGCCCCGCCGGGCAGCGGCACATGGCCGGCCAGCCACTCGGGGGTGTTGAGCCAAAGGGGCGAGGAACCGAACAGCCAGCGGGTGCCCTCGGAGAAGATCAGGATCAGCGCGAAGGTGGCCAGCACCTGGTCCAGGTGGGGGCGATGGTAGAGCCGGCGGATCACCACCAGCTCCACCACCGCGCCCACCGCGGCGGCTCCCGACAGGCCGGCCGCGAGGCCGAGCAGGAAGGAGCCGCTGGCGGCGGTGACCGCGGCGGTGAGGTAGGCCCCCACCATGTAGAAGGCGCCGTGGGCCAGGTTGATCAGCCCCATCACCCCGAACACCAGGGTCAGGCCGCTGGCCATCAGGAACAGCATGGTGCCCAGCTGCAGGCCGTTGATCAGTTGCTCGAGAAGCAGGGTCGCCGACACGTCACGCTTCCTTGGTCGGGGCGGGAGAGAGGGGCCGGGCGCTAAGGCCCGGCCACGGCGTCACATCTTGCAGTCGGGGTAGTAGATGTCCTGGATCTCCTCCACGGCGATGCCCAGCAGGCGGTTGGTGGGCTCGCCGTCCTCGCCCATGACCACCTCGCGCACGTAGACGTCCTGGATGGGGTGGTGGTTGGGGCCGAAGCGGAACTCGCCGCGTACCGAGTCGAAGTCGGCCTCGCGCAGCGCCTCGCGGAAGGCGTCCTGGTCATCGGGGTGGGCACTCTCCAGGGCGGCGAGGATCAGGTTGGCGGTGTCGAAGCCCTGGGCGGCGTAGAGGGTCGGCGTACGGCCATAGGCCTCGCGGAAGCTCTCCACGAAGGCGTGGTTGGTGGCGTTGTCGAGGTCGTGGGCCCACAGCGAGGTGTTGCGGGCCCCCACGGCGGCCTCGCCCACCGCCTTGATCAGCACCTCGTCGAAGGAGAAGGCGGCGCCGAACACCGGCAGCTCCACCCCCGAGCCGGCCCACTGCTTCATGAAGGAGATGCCCATGCCGCCGGGCAGGAAGAAGAACAGGCTGTCGGCGTCGCTGGCGCGGATCTGGGCGATCTCGGCGGCGTAGTCGGTCTGGCCCAGCTGGGTGTAGAGCTCGCCGGCCACCTCGCCCTCGAAGAGGTGCTTGAAGCCGGCCAGGGCGTCGGTGCCCGCCGGGTAGTTGGGGGCCAGGATGATCGGGTTCTGGTAGCCCTGCTCGCGCATCCAGGCGCCCATGGCGCCGTGGAGGTTGTCGTTCTGGTAGGCGACGTTGAAGTAGTTCTGGTGACACATCCGCCCGGCCAGGTCCGAGGGTCCGGCGTTGGGGGAGAGGTAGAAGGTCCCCTGGCGCACCACCGAGGGCACCACCGCCATGGCCAGGTTCGACCAGATGATGCCGGTCATGATGTCCACCCGGTCGCGCTGCAGGAACTCGTTGGCCAGGCTGCGCGCCAGGTCGGGCTTGCGGGCGTCGTCCTGCACCAGCACCTCGATATCCTCGCGGCCGGACTGCTCGATGGCCAGCAGGAAGGCGTCACGCACGTCGACCCCCAGGTGGGAGCCCCCGCCGGAGAGGGTGGTGATCATGCCGATCCTGACGTCTTCCTCGGCGTGTGCGGTGGCGATACCGGCGGCGAGCAGCAGGCCGGCGCCCAGGCGAGCAATCTGTTTCATCGAGCACCTCGGGGAGGGTGGGGTGTTGTTGGTGTGGCCATAGACTACCAAGGAAACGCCGCCGCCAGGGAAAGGAAAAGGCCCCGATGGTCCTCTTGACGCCGCGGCCTCTCCACGTTCGCGCCGGCAGGATTGACAGCCGTCGGCGGGGGCGCGACTCTGAGCCTCAACCGGGCGCGGGACGCCCCCGAATCCACTAGTCGGCTCGACCACACGAAGGGAGGCCCCCATGCTGGAAGACTGCAAGAGCGCCCTGGAGCGCTGGGGTGGCGTGCACAGGCTGATCGATCGCTGGCTCGACGAGCGCCGTGACCTGCTGGTCAACTTCGTCGAGCTCAAGGAGGCCTGCGACGCCGAGCTCGAGGCGGTGACCAAGGAGCGCATCGACGCCTTCAGCGAGCTGCTGATGGACTACATCAGCGCCGGGCACTTCGAGGTCTACCCCCAGCTGCGCGAGGAGGCGCGCGCCTTCGCGGACGAGGAGGCGTTGACCCTGGCCGACCGCCTGCTGCAGCGCCTGGAGATGTCCACCGAGCTGGTGCTGAACTTCGATGCCGACTACGCCAGCCCCGGCCGGGTGCGCCAGCACCTCGGCCGCCTGCCCGCCTGGCTGGAACGGCTGGCCCACGGCCTCACCGAGCGCTTCTCCCTGGAGGACGAGCTGATCGGGCGGATCCACGCCCGTCACGCGCCGGATGCGGCACGCGCCGAGCTGCGCTCGGAGCTGTAAGGGCCGGGCTTCGCCCGGCGCTGTAAGCTATACGCTGTAAGAAAACCCCATGTCGTGGTTTTTGGTGGCGATATCATGGCTTACGGCTTACGGCTTACGGCTTACGGCTTACGGCTCCTCCGGGGGTCCAGTACCAGCATGCAGGGGGTCAGAAGCAGGGTCAGGCCGGTGGCGAAGGTCAGGCCGCCGGCGATGGCGCTGGAGAGCTGGGTCCACCACTGGGTGGAGGGGGCACCGACCCCCAGGCTCGGCTCGAGCAGGTTGATGTTGACCCCCAGCACCATGGGCGTGAGGCCCAGCACCGTGGTCACCGCGGTGAGCAGCACCGGTCGGAAGCGCAGGCAGCCCGCCTCCAGCGCCGCCTCGAAGGGGGCCAGGCCCTCGCCACGCAGCTGGTTGTAGGTGTCGATCAGCACGATGTTGTTGTTCACCACGATCCCCGCCAGGGCGATGATGCCCATCCCCACCATCACGATGCCGAAGGGCTGGGCGTTGGCCAGCAGCCCCAGCAGCACCCCCGCGGTGGAGAAGACGATCGCCGAGAGCACCAGCCCCGCCTGGTAGAAGCTGTTGAACTGCGTCACCAGGATCACCGCCATCAGGCCGATGGCCACCAGGAAGGCGCTGGCCAGGAAGCGGCTCGCCTCCTGCTGGTCCTGCTGCTCGCCGGCCACGTTAACCTGCACCCCCTCGGGCGGCTCGCCCGCCGCCTCCAGCAAGGCGCGCAGCCGCTCGTCGGCGTTGAAGCCCTCCTCGACATCGGCCTCCAGGGTGATGGCGCGGCGCCCGTCGATGCGGTGCAGGGTGCCCACCTTGGGCGCCGGCTCGACGCTGACGAAGTGCGACAGCGGTACCCGGCCCCGCGAGGTGGAGAGGCTCAGCTGCCCCAGCTGGTCCAGGGTGCGGTCGCCCTTAGGCAGGCGCACCCGGATGTCGACCTCGTCGTCGACCCCCTCGGGACGGTAGCTGGCCACCTGCACCCCGGTGGTGAGGAGCTGCACCGCGCTGCCTACGCTAGTGACGTCGGCCCCGAAGCGACTCGCCGCCTCGCGGTCGACGATCACCCGCCACTCCACCCCCGGCAGGCTGCGGTTGTCCTCCACGTCGCGAAAGCCCGGAAGCTCGGCCATCACCTCGCGCAACCGGTCCACCGCGCGTTCGGCCTGATCGGGCGTGCGGCCGCCGATCTCCAGCGCGATGGGCTTGCCCTCGCCGGGGCCCATCTGCTGCTCGCGGAACTCCAGCACCAGGCCGGGCAGGTCGGCGGTGCGGCTGCGCATGGCGGCGAAGATCTCGGTCAGCGGCCTGCGCCGGTGCCAGTCGATCAGCTGGAACTGCAGCACGCCGATGACGTCGGCGCCCAGCTGCTCGCTGGGGGTGGCGAAGGAGCGTGCGTAGAGCGCCTCCACCTCGGGCATGCCCGCCAGGCGCGCCTCCACACGGCGCACCATGGCGTCCTTCTCCTCGATGGAGAAGTCGCCGCGGGTGCGCACCATCACCTGGGCGGTGTCGGGCTCGACGCTGGGGAAGAACTCCACGCCGTGGTTGAAGCGCGCGTAGGCGGTGTAGATCAGCGCCATCAGCGAGAGGGCGAAGAGCAGCGTCAGTGCCGGGTGGGCGAGCAGGCGCGCGAGCGCCCCGCGATAGAGCCGGCCCACCGCGGTGGCCTCCACCGCCGCCGCACTCGGGGCGGCGTGGCGGGCGCCGAACACGCTGCCCAGGGTGGGCAGGAAGAGCAGTGCCATGGCCAGGGAGGCGAGCAGGCAGATGATCACCGTGGCCGGCAGGTACTTCATGAACTCGCCCACCATGCCCGGCCAGAACAGCAGCGGCACGAACACCGCCAGGGTGGTGGCGGTGGAGGCGATCACCGGCCAGCTCATGCGGGTGGCCGCCTCCAGCCACGCCTGGCGGGGCGTCATGCCCTGGTGCAGGTTCCGGTCGGCCAGCTCGCTGACCACGATGGCGCCGTCCACCAGCATGCCGGCGACGAGAATGAGCGCGAACAGCACCACGATGTTGAGGGTGTAGCCCACCGCCCAGATCATCAGGATGCCGGAGAGGAAGGCGCCGGGGATGGTCAGCCCCACCATCAGCGCGCTTCTCACCCCCATGGCCGCCAGGATCACGATCAGCACCAGCACCACCGCGGTGACCACGTTGTTCAGCAGTTCCGAGAGCATGTCTTCGACGAACTCGGACTGGTCGGTGATGGTGGTGACCTTGAGGCCCTCGGGGAGCATCCCGGCGGCCTGGTCGAAGAGCGCCTCGACCTGCGCCACGGTGGCGATGATGTTGGCCCCGGCGCGCTTGGAGACCTCCAGCACCAGCGCCGGCTGGCCGTCGATGCGCGCATACCCCTCGGGATCCTTGAAGGTGGGGCGGATCACGGCCACGTCGCCGAAGGTGACCACCCGGTCGCCGTCCACCTTCACCGGCATGGCCATCACGTCCTCCAGGGTCTCGATCACCCCGGGCACCTTCACCCCCAGGCGGCCGGCGCCGGTATCCAGGCTGCCGGCGGCCACCAGGCGGTTGTTGCGGCTGACCAGGTTGAAGAGGGTGTCGAAGTCGACGCCGTAGCTCGACAGCACCAGCGGGTCCACCACGATCTCCAGGAGCTCCTCGCGGTCGCCGCCGATGTCCACCTCGAGCACCTCGGCGATGCCCTCGATCTCGTCCTGGATGCGTCGCGCGATGGCCACCCGCCGGGCCTCCTCGACGGGCCCGGAGAGGCCGATGGAGAGCACCGGGAACTCGCTGACGTTGACCTCCACCACCCGCGGCTCCTCCGCCTCGCTGGGCAGCTCGGCCTTGGCGATGTCGACCTTCTCGCGCACGTCGGAGAGCGCCTGGTCGGCATCGAAGCCGGCGTCGAACTCCAGGGTGATGGAGGCGTGGCCCTCGCTCGACTGAGCGGTCATCTTGCGCAGCCCCTCGATGGTGCGCAGCTCTTGCTCCATGGGGCGCACCAGCAGCCGCTCGCCATCCTCGGGGCTGACCCCCTCCAGGCTCATGGCCACGTAGATCATGGGGATGGCGACGTCGGGGTTGGCCTCCTTGGGGATCGCCTGCCAGGCGCCGAGCCCGGCCAGCAGCAGGCCCACCAGCAGCATCAGGGTGGTGCGGGCGTGGGACTGGGCGGCCGCGATCAGCCGACGCATCTCAGGGGGCCTCCGCGTCGGCGGCGCCGAACGGCGCGGCGGGCGTGGCGTCGCTCGCCTCGTCCTCCTCGGCCGGCACCGGCTCGACCCGCTCGCCGACTCCCACCAGGCCGGCGCCCAGGGGGATCAGCCGCACCGGATCGGGCAGGCCGGTGACTCGGGCCTCCTCCAGGCCGGCGTCCACCAGGGTCACCGGGCTCTCCACCACGCGGTCGTCGGCGTCCAGGTGCCTAACCGCGAGCCCGCCCGCGTCGTCCAGCACCAGCAGGGCAGGGGAGAGGCGGTGGACCCGGCGCTCGGGGAGGGCGATCGCCAGGGTGGCGGAGGCGCCGGCCAGGCGGCGGCGCTCGGGGTTGTCGGCGCTGACCTCGACCCGGAAGCTGCGCGTCGCCTCCTCGGCCTGGCGCGCCACCAGGCTCACCCTGCCGGAAAGCCGCGAGCCGTCCAGCAGCTGCAGCTCGGCGGGGAGTCCCTCGGCGAGGGCCAGGGCGTCACGCTGGGGCGCCCAGGCCACGGCGGTCAGCCTGGAGTCGTCCACCAGTCGCCCCCAGCTCTCGCCTACCTGCACAAGGTCGCCCGTCTCCACCTCGAGGCGGTCCAGGGTGCCGGCGAAGGGCGCCTGCGGGCGTGTGTCGCCGAGCTGGCGCTCCAGGGCGGCGAGCTCGGCCTCGGCCCGGCTGACGCCCGCCTGCAGGCGCAGGTACTCGGGGCGCGAGATCAGCTCGCGGCGGCGCAGCGACTCGGCGCCGGCGAGCTCCGCCCGGGCCAGGGTCAGGTCGTCCCGTGCCTGGGCCAGGCGTTGGGGTAGCTCGTCCTGGGCCAGTTCCAGCAGCACATCGCCGGCCTCCACACGGCTGCCCTCGGCCACCGGCAGTGCCGCCACCCGGCCGGTCTGGCGCGCGCGCAGCTCCACCACCCGCTGGGCAGCCAGCTCCCCCTGAAGGGTCAGGGTCGGGGCGTAAGGCTCGGCGTGGCGCGTCGCGACCTCCACCCGCGGAGGCTGCTCCTCGGCGGCGGGCGTGGCCTCGGGTGGCTCGGCCCGGAAGCCCTGGATATCGCCGAGCAGCAGCCAGGCCAGCAGCAGGATGACCAGTCCGATGGCGAGCAGCGGTGGCAGGGGCGGGAGGCGACGGCGGGGCATGCGGCGTGATCCATCAGCAGGGCATGAAGGCGCCAGCATACTATTCCCGGCCGGCATCCTCATACAGCCGTTTGTCGTCGCACCCCTCACCCTATCCCCTTTACCCCTGACGGCACTAGAAGATGGAAACACTGCTCAAGGCTTTCCCGGCGACAGGCCTTCGAGGGGGCGCTGTGAACCCGTCCCTGGGCGCTACCGATGCCATCCCTGGCATAGGACCCCCTCTTCGACCTGTCCCCGGCGCCTTTCGCTATCGCTGCATGGCTAACTCCGATAGCCCGGCTTCACCCCTATGTAGAATTGAGTTTTGTGCAATGCACGAATACCATCTTGGCGGTTTGCACGGCGGTCCGGCTGGACCGCCCATCGGTGACAACGACGCGTTGACAACCCAAGGAGCCCCCATGAAAGCCCCCGTTCGCATTGCCATCACCGGCGCCGCCGGCCAGATCAGCTACTCCCTGGCGTTCCGCATCGCCTCCGGCGACATGCTGGGCAAGGACCAGCCGGTCATCCTGCAGCTGCTCGAGATCACCCCGGCCATGGACGCCCTGAACGGCGTGGTCATGGAGCTCAACGACTGTGCCTTCCCGCTGGTCCAGGACATCGTCGCCACCGACGATGCCAACGTGGCCTTCAAGGACGCCGACTTCGCCCTGCTGGTGGGCGCACGTCCGCGCGGCCCGGGCATGGAGCGCAAGGACCTGCTGGAAGCCAACGCGGCGATCTTCTCCGCCCAGGGCAAGGCGCTGAACGACAACGCCAGCCGCGACGTCAAGGTGCTGGTGGTGGGCAACCCGGCCAACACCAACGCCCTGATCGCCTCCTGCAACGCGCCGGACCTGGACGCGGGCCAGTTCACCGCCATGACCCGCCTGGACCACAACCGCGCCCTGACCCAGCTGGCCCAGAAGACCGGCAAGCACGTCACCGACGTCGAGAGCATGATCATCTGGGGCAACCACAGCGCCACCCAGTATCCCGACATCGCCCACTGCAAGGTGGATGGCAAGCCGGCACCCGAGCTGGTCGAGCGTGACTGGTACGAGAACGACTTCATCCCCACCGTCCAGCAGCGCGGCGCGGCGATCATCAAGGCCCGTGGCGCCTCCTCCGCGGCCTCCGCGGCCTCGTCTGCCATCGACCATATGCGCGACTGGGCGCTGGGCACCGACGGCAAGATCGTCAGCATGGCGATCCCCGCCGACGGCAGCTACGGCATCGAGCCGGGCATCATCTACTCCTACCCGGTGACCTGCCAGGGCGGCAAGTACGAGATCGTCCAGGGCCTCGAGCTCGACGACTTCAGCAAGCAGAAGATGAAGGCTACCGAAGACGAGCTGCGCGAGGAGCGCGCCGCGGTCGAGCACCTGCTGGGTTAAACCCCAGCTGTAAGCCGTAAGCGTTAAGCCGTAAGAAAACCCCGCCAGGCCATGCCTGAGCGGGGTTTTTCATGTTCTCAAGGCACGAAGCGCCTTTACTTACAGCTTACGGCGTATAGCTTACAGCGCTGAGCTGGCCGAAGGCCGGCTCAGTCCCTCAGGCTGATGATGCGCCAGCCGCGGGCCTCGGCCACCTCGCGCAGGCTGGGGTCGGGGTCCACCGCCACCGGGTACGCCACGAGCTCCAGTAGTGCCAGGTCGTTGTGGGAGTCGCTGTAGAACCAGGCGTCATCCAGGGTGTGCTCCTTGTCGGCGAGCCACGCCTCCAGCCGCACCACCTTGCCCTCGCGGTAGCTGGGCGTGCCGCTGACGCGCCCGGTATAGCGGCCGTCGACGATCTCGGGCTCCACGGCGATCAGGTCGTCCACCCCCAGGCGCTCGGCGATGGGGCCGGTGATGAAGCGGTTGGTGGCGGTGACGATCAGCAGGGTATCGCCGCGGGTGCGGTGGCGGGCCAGCAGCTCCTCGCCCTTGGCCAGGATATGCGGCTCGATCTTGCTGGCCATGAACTGCTGGTGCCAGGCGGCGAGCTGCTCAGGGCTGTTCTCGGCCAGCGGGCGGAGCGCCACCTCGAGGAAGGCATGGATGTCCAGGGTGCCGGCCTCGTAGTCTGCCAGGAAGCGGTCGTTGGCCTCGCGGTAGGCCACCGGGTCGACGGCGCCCTGCTCGAGCAGGAACTCGCCCCAGGCATGGTCGCTGTCGATCGACAGCAGGGTGTTGTCCAGGTCGAAGATGGCCAGGCTCACGGCGACTCCAGGGTTGCGATGACGGATGAAGGAAGGTGGCGAAAGCCGGCGATTATGGCAGATGCCGTGGCCCCCTGCATCCTGCGCCGGAAGGCGTATTGATGCGCTTCGCGCCCTTGTGGAAGAATGGCGGTAATACTGTTTCAGACAAGGTGAAGTCCGTGATCGACGCTGACGGCTTTCGCCCCAACGTTGGCATCATCATCGCCAACGACGCGGGGCAGCTGCTCTGGGCGCGTCGGGTAGGGCAGAACGCATGGCAGTTTCCCCAGGGAGGCATCAAGGCGAGCGAGACACCCAAACAGGCGCTTTTTCGAGAGCTGCATGAGGAGATCGGCCTGACCGCCGATGACGTCGAGATACTCGCCTGTACCCGGGGCTGGCTGCGCTACCGCCTGCCGCGACGCATGATACGCACGCATTCCCGGCCGGTATGCATCGGCCAGAAGCAGAAGTGGTTCCTGCTGCGGATCCGGTGCCAGGAGAGCCGCATCTGCATGGACCTCTCCGGCAAGCCGGAATTCGACGGCTGGCGCTGGGTCAGCTACTGGTACCCGCTAGGGCAGGTGGTGCCCTTCAAGCGCGAGGTCTACCGGCGCGCCCTGAAGGAGCTCTCGCCCCGGGCCCAGCGCCTGGCGCTGGGCCATGGCTGAGCCCGACACGCCGTCGGGCCGAACCCCGGCCGGGTGAGGGAGTCACATGGCCGGGCACGGCGTTTCCGTCGTGGCCTCTGCCGCTACCACCACGCCGCACAACACACGTCGCATAACAACAGGAAAAACGCGCGCCATGCTCGAGGTCCTGCGCCGCATCATCCAGGAAGTCAACGGGGCCCGCAGCCTGGAGGCGGCGCTCTCCACCATGGTGCGTCGCATTCGCAAGGCGATGCAGACCGATGTCTGCTCCTTCTACCTGTTCGACGAGGAGCTCGATCGCCTGGTGCTGATGGAGACCATCGGCCTGCGCGCCCAGGCGGTGGGCCAGGTGGCCCTGCCCATCGGCGAGGGGCTGGTGGGCCTGGTGGCCCGCCGCGAGGAGCCCCTCAACCTCGAGGATGCCCAGGCGCACCCCCACTTCCGCTACTTCGAGTCCACCGGCGAGGAGCGCTACTCCAGCTTCCTCGGCGTGCCCATCATCCACCAGCGTCGCATGCTCGGGGTGCTGGTGGTGCAGCAGGCCGAGAAGCGTCGCTACGGCGAGGAGGATGAGGCCTTCCTGGTGACCATGGCGGCGCAGCTGGCCGGGGTGCTGGCCCACGCCCTGGCCACCGGCAACCTGACCCGCCCGAGCCTCGAGGGGCAGGTGCGTTTCAAGGGGGTGGCCGCCTCGCCGGGCATGGCCATCGGCGAGGCGGTGGTGATCGCCCCGCCCGCCGACCTCGACAGTGTGCCGGACCTGATCCCCACCGACGTCGACTACGAGATCGCCCGCCTCAAGGAGGCGATCGGTCGCGTGCGCGAGGAGATCCGCGCCGCCGGCGAGCGCCTGGCCAACCGCATCTCCGCCCAGGAGCTGGCGCTGTTCGAGGTCTACCAGCAGATGCTCAGCGAGGCGGCGCTCTCCCAGGAGGTGGAGAAGCGCATCCGCGAGGGGCAGTGGGCGCCGGGGGCCCTGGCCGACGTGGTCAAGCGCCACGTGCAGTACCTCGAACGGGTCGACGATGACTATCTGCGTGAGCGCTCCGCCGACGTGCGCGACCTGGGCCGCCGGGTGCTGGCCCACCTCCAGGAGGAGACCCCCCAGACCCCGGACGTCTATCCCGAGCGCACCATCCTGGTGGGTGACGAGCTCAGCGTGGCGCTGCTTGGCGAGGTGCCGCGGGACAGGCTCGTCGGCCTGGTCTCTGTGCGCGGCTCCAGCACCTCCCATGTGGCGATCCTGGCTCGCGCCATGGGCATCCCCACGGTGCTGGGCATGGTCGACCTGCCGCTGCCGCGCCTCTCCGGCGCGCGGGTGATCCTCGATGGCCACCGCGGCCGCCTCTTCGTCCGCCCCGGCCCGGAGCTGCTGACCCACTACGAGGGGCTGATCGCTGAGGAGCAGGCGCTCGCCGAGGTGCTCGAGCACGAGCAGCACCTGCCCAGCCGTACCCCGGACGGCCACGACATGCCGCTGATGGTCAACACCGGCCTGGCGGTGGATGCGGTGGCTCAGCTCAAGCCGCGCATCAGCGGGGTGGGGCTCTACCGCACCGAGGTGCCCTTCATGGTCACCGAGCGCTTCCCCGGCGAGCAGGAGCAGACCCGCCTCTACCGCGACCAGCTGGAGAGCTTCTCACCGCTGCCGGTGGTGATGCGTACCCTGGACATCGGGGGCGACAAGGACCTGCCCTACTTCCCCATTGAGGAGGCCAACCCCTTCCTCGGCTGGCGCGGCATCCGCGTGACCCTGGACCATCCCGAGGTGCTGATGGTGCAGCTGCGCGCCATGCTGCGCGCCTCCCAGGGGCTCGACAACCTCCAGGTGCTGCTGCCCATGGTCACCAACGTCGATGAGGTCGACGCCGCCCAGCGCCTGCTGGAGCGCGCCATCGTCGAGCTGGGCGAGGAGGGGGTGACGGTGCCGCGGCCGCGGGTGGGGGTGATGATCGAGGTGCCGGCGACCCTCTATCAGCTCGACGCCCTGGCGGCGCGGGCCGACTTCTTCTCGGTGGGCAGCAACGACCTGACCCAGTACCTGCTGGCGGTGGATCGCAACAACCCGCGGGTCGCCGACCTCTACGACGCCTGCCACCCGGCGGTGCTCTCCGCCATGGCGACCCTGGCCCGGGAATCGAAGCGGCTCGACATGCCGATCTCGGTGTGCGGCGAGCTCGCCGGCGACCCGGCCGGCGCCCTGCTGCTGATGGGCATGGGCTTCGATGCGCTCTCCATGAACGCCCCCAGCCTGCCCCGGGTGCGCGCCGCCATCCGTCGCGTCACCCGGGAGAGCGCCGAGGCGCTGGTCGCCCAGACCCTGCGCCTCGACTCCCCCGGCGAGGTGCGTCGCCACCTCGAGGCGCGCATGGCCGAGTGGGAGCTGGCCCACCTGTTGCCGCCTAGAGACTGAGCCGGGTCTCTCCGAGCGCGATTCCCCCCGGCCCGAAGCGTCGTTCGCCGATCTCCATGCGCCCGCTTTCATGCCAGCCGAGCCAGGTCATGGCGCGGGTGCCGTACTGCTCGCCGACGATGAAGGGAGAGGAGAGGGTGCGCTCCAGCGCCAGGCCGACGCCGGTGTCCGGCAGGGCGTGGTCGTCGGCGGGGTGCGGGTCGGCCAGGGGCGCCAGGGCATCCTCAGGCCAGCGGCCATGGCGCAGGGCGGCGCCGAGCCCCTGGCGGGCCTCGATCAGCTTGGGCCAGGGGGTGTCGAGGCTGGCGTTAGAGAGGCCATGGGTGCCGGGTGGCACCTCGTGCAGGGCCACGCCCTCACGCCCGCGGTGCAGGTGCCAGAGCCGCTCGCCGTCGCCGGCGAGCAGGTT
Source organism: Halomonas shengliensis (assembly GCF_900104135.1). GTDB lineage: Bacteria > Pseudomonadota > Gammaproteobacteria > Pseudomonadales > Halomonadaceae > Halomonas > Halomonas shengliensis. Next base: position 217,163 of record NZ_FNIV01000004.1, read on the forward strand.
GAAGCCGGCGTAGCGGAGCGCCTCGCCCCGTTCCAGGCGCGTCAGCCAGGCGGCCAGGTCGGGGTGGGTGAGGGCGTCATACACCAGGCCGCCGCGGCTGGGGGCGCCGTCCGGCACGCGCAGTTCGGGGTCGCGTACGTTGGTCACCGCGGCGAAGCGGCCGCGGCGATGCACCGCCAGCCAGGTGCCGCCGGCCTCCAGGTCGCGCCCGCCGATGATCTCGGGGGCGTCGTCCCAGGCGGCCAGGGGCGCGGCGGGGCGGGCGTGGAACTCGTCGCGGTTGGCCACCAGGCGCAGCGGCCAGGCGTCGCCGGGGCGATGGTCGAAGGCGATCAGGCACATGCGGCCAGCTTAGCGGCTCGTCCCCGGGCGGGGAAGGGCGCGCGATGACAGCGCGGGCGGGCCGGCGTACACTCGAGCTTCGACCTCGTTCACGGCCAAGGATGACGGATGCGAGACGAGCCTCGGCGCCCCCGGCGCCTGCCGCCCCTCATCGCGCTAGCCCTGCTGGTGCAACTGCTCCTACTACTGGCAGGGGCCTTCCTCATGCTGTTCTCTGCAGCCCCCGAGGGGTGGCTGATGGCGTTGCTGCTGGCCTCGAGCCTCAACGTGGTGCTGGTGGTGTTGCAGCCCTGTCGGCTGCCGCGCGGCGGTGACGAGGCGCTTGGTGCCCCCGGCGCGGGGCAGGCGCCGCCGCCGGTCGACGATGGCGCCGAGGAGGAGCGGCTGCGTCGCCAGGTGGCCGAGCTGCAGGAGAGCCTGGAGCAGCGCGAGAGTCGGGTCTCGCGCCTGGCCGCCGGCCGCGAGCGGGCCCGCGAGGAGTCGCGCCTCAAGTCCGACTACCTGACCCTGATGGGGCGTGAACTCCAGCGCCTGCGCCTGCGCCTGGACGAGCTCACCGCCGAGGGTGTGGCGACCCCCGAGGCGGGGCGCTGCATGGCCGACGAGCTGCGCGAGCGCCTGGCCGACCTCGGCGAGCTGCTCGAGGGGCTCGCCGGCGATGGCGAACCGGCCACGCCCGCGGCGGCCGGGCGGCACGGGCGGGTGCTGATCGTCGACGACGGCCCGGTCAACCTGATGCTGGCGCGCCAGGTGCTGGAGCGCGAGGGCCTCGAGGTCACCACCGCCACCTCCGGGGCCGAGGCGCTCGCCCTGCAGGCGAGCCAGCGCTTCGACCTGGTGCTGATGGATATCTTCATGGAGGGCATGGACGGCATGGAAGCGAGCCGGCGCTGGCGCGAGCAGGAGCGCGCGGGCCAGGTCGCCGCCGGCAGCGTGCTGGTGGCGCTGACCGCCAACGCCAGCGACGCCGACCGCCGTCGCTTCGCCGAGGCGGGCCTCGATGACTTCCTGGCCAAGCCCTATCGCCCCGACGAGCTGGTCGAGCGGGTGGCCCGCTGGCTGCCCGAGCGGCTGATGGAGCCCGGTTCCCCATGAGCATGCTGCTGCTCTTCCTCGGATATATGGCGCTGGGGGCGCTCGCCGGCACCATGGCCGGCCTGTTCGGCGTCGGTGGCGGGCTGATCATCGTGCCCGCGCTGGTGGCCGCCTTCGGCCTGCAGGGGGTGGCCCTCGAGGTCACCATGCACCTGGCGGTGGGTACGTCGCTTGCCACCATCGTGGTCACCGGGGCCTCCTCGGCCTGGGGGCACCACCACCGTGGCAGCATCCATCGCCAGTGGTTCCTGGCGTTGCTGCCCGGCCTGCTGGCGGGTGCGGTGGCCGGGGTCTTCATCGCCGACGGGCTCTCCGCCGGCAGCCTCGGCACCCTGTTCGGCGTCTTCGTGCTGGTGATGGCCGCGCGCATGGCGCTCTCCCGCGGGCCACGCCCCGGCAGCCAGGCGCCGGGGCGGGCGGTGATGGCCGCCGCCGGTGGGGTGATCGGCGGCGTCTCGGCGCTGTTCGGCATCGGCGGCGGCACCCTCTGCGTGCCCTGGTTGACCCGCTGCGGCGCCTCGCTGACCCAGGCCGTGGGCACCTCCGCCGCCTGCGGCGTGCCCATCGCCCTGTTCGGTGCCGCCACCTTCGCGGTGGTCGGCTGGGGCCACCCGCAGCTTCCCGCCGGCGCCACCGGCTTCGTGATGTGGCCCGCCCTGGTCGGCATCGTGCTGGCCAGCGTCCCCTGCGCGCGCTTTGGCGTGCGGCTCGCCCACCGCCTGCCGGCCAAGGTGCTGCGCCTGGCCTTCGCCGCCCTGCTGGCCGCCGTCGGCCTGACCTTCGTGATTTAAGGACTCCGCATGCTCAGCTATCCCGATATCGACCCCGTGGCGATCTCCCTCGGCCCCTTCCAGGTGCACTGGTACGGCCTGATGTACGTGGTGGGCTTCGTCGCCGCCTGGTGGCTGGGGCGGCGCCGTGCCTCGCGCATCGGGCTTTCCCGCGACGACATCGGCGACCTGCTGTTCTACGCGGCCCTGGGCGTGGTGCTGGGCGGCCGGCTGGGCTATGCGCTCTTCTATGGCCTCGACCAGTGGCTGGCCAACCCACTGTGGATTGTGCGGGTGTGGGATGGCGGCATGAGCTTCCACGGTGGCCTGCTCGGCGTGCTGGTGGCCGCCTGGTGGTTCGCCAGGAAGAAGCAACTCGCCTTCCTGACCCTTACCGACTTCGTCGCCCCGCTGGTGCCCATCGGCCTGGGCGCCGGGCGCATCGGCAACTTCATCAACCGCGAACTTCCCGGGAGAGTCACCGAGATGCCCTGGGGCATGCCGTTCCCCGGCCTCGGGCCCGAGCCGCGTCACCCCAGCTCGCTCTACGAGGCGCTGCTGGAGGGCGCGGTGCTGTTCGTGGTGCTGTGGTTCGTCACCGCCACCCCGCGCCGCCGTGGCCTGGCCTCGGGACTCTTCCTTGCACTCTATGGTGCCTTCCGCTTCCTGGTCGAGTTCTACCGCCTGCCGGATGCCCATATCGGCTACCTGGCCTTCGGCTGGTTCACCATGGGGATGCTGCTGACGCTGCCGATGATTGCCGGTGGCCTGGCGCTGATCGCCTGGTCGCGCTGCCAGCCCGTCGATGCCCGTATCGGCACCCCGTAGCAGCGCGATTTATCGCGCGATACGCTAGAATTCGCTCCCTGCATTCATCAGCCAGAGAACACCGTGACCGACGAAACCCTGCCCGCCCTGGAACAGCCCTACCTCGACCTGATGCGCCAGGTGCTCGACCATGGCGTCGAGCGTGACGACCGCACCGGGGTGGGCACGCGCTCGATCTTCGGCCACCAGATGCGCTTCGACCTGGCCCGCGGCTTCCCGCTGCTGACCACCAAGAAGCTGCACACCCGCTCGATCTTCCATGAACTGCTGTGGTTCCTGGCCGGTGATACCAATATCGCCTACCTCAAGGAGCATGGCGTGCGGATCTGGGACGAGTGGGCCGACGAGAACGGCGACCTCGGCCCGATCTACGGCTACCAGTGGCGTAGCTGGCCCGATCCGCGCGGCGGCCATGTCGACCAGATCGCGGGTCTGCTCGAACAGCTGCGGGTGAATCCCCGCTCGCGGCGGCTGATCGTCTCCGCCTGGAATCCCGCCCAGGTCGACGAGATGCAGTTGCCGCCGTGCCACTGCCTGTTCCAGTTCTACGTAGCCGAGGGGCGGCTCTCCTGCCAGCTCTACCAGCGCAGCGCCGATATCTTCCTGGGGGTACCCTTCAATATCGCCAGCTACGCGCTGCTGACCCAGATGATCGCCCAGGTGGCGGGCCTCGAGCCCGGCGAGTTCATCCACACCCTGGGTGATGCCCACCTCTACCTGAACCATCTGGAGCAGGCCGAGGAGCAGCTCGCCCGCACCCCTCGACCGGCCCCCCGGCTGGTGCTCGACCCGAGCATCGATGACCTGTTCGCCTTTGGCATCGAGCATATCGCCATCGAAGGCTACGATCCCCATCCGCATATCAAGGCCGAGGTGGCGGTATGAACCAGTCAGACCTCCTGAGCGATGACACCCTCGTTCCAGTGGCCATGATCGCCGCCATGGATCGTCGGCGGGTGATCGGCGTCGATAACCAGCTGCCCTGGTACCTGCCCGAGGACCTCAAGTTCTTCAAGCGCATGACCCAGGCCAAGCCGCTGGTGATGGGGCGCAAGACCTTCCAGTCCATCGGCCGGCCGCTGCCCGGGCGGCTCAATATCGTGGTCACCCGCGACACCGGGTTCGCCCACGACGGCGTGCGGGTCTGCCACGACCTGCCCTCCGCCCTGGTCCTGGCCGACCAGCAGGCGATCATCGATGGCGTCGAGGAGATCATGGTGATGGGCGGTGCCGACATCTACGCCCAGGCCCTGCCTCACGCCAGCCGCCTCTATCTCACCGAGGTGGATATCGAGGTGGAGGGCGACGCCCGCTTCCCGGAGATCGATCCCGCGGAGTGGGAGGAGGTCCAGCGCGTGCCGGGCACTCCCGCCGAGGGGCAGCCCGCCTACGACTTCGTCGAGTATCGTCGTCGCGAAGGTTAGCGCCGCGAGGATGTCGGCACCCGACGACATTTGTCATGGGCACGCATCTGGCACAGACTTGAAGGCGATGCCTGTATCACAGAGCTTGCGGGAGGAGACCGGTTTGGCCGAGCAACGCGTACACTCGCTGCTGGACGCCCTGGATGGGCGCACTCGATCGCTGCTGGAGCGCCTGACCCTCGAGCGCGAGGCGCGCCGCCACGCCGAGGCCGTGCAGGGCGAGCTGGCCCAGCGCCTCGCCGAACTGGAGCGGCAACTGGCCGAGGCCGAGGCCACACGCCTGGAACTCATTGAGGAGTGCCGCGAGCTCGACGAGCAGAACAGTGAGCTGGAGGCCCACAACCGCCATCTCCACGAACGCCTGGCCGCCGGCGAGCCCGCCGAGGGCGGTTTCCGCCCCGGGCGTCGCTCCCAGGGCCTCTCCGCGCTGATCGGCCGGCGGCCTGTGGCACGCCAGGAAGACGGTGGCGCATCGCAGATATCGCCGGATAAATCCGGCTCCTACGGCAGTCATGTTGCTGCTTCGGCTGCTGATGATGACGCGAGATATATCGCGACCGCATCGCCGGATAAATCCGGCTCCGATGTAGGAGCTCGATTTATCGAGCGATCAGCCAATTCAGGCGCCACCCAAAGCGAGGCTCCCTCTCCTCAGGCCCTGCTCGATGAATGGTATGCACGCTATCCCGCCGCCTTCTTCAAGGGCCATACTCGCCCGCTGATGGTCGGCATCCACGAGGTGCTGGCCAGCCGTGAGCCCTGGCCCGAGAAGCTGGTGCGCAGGGCGCTGGCCTGCTACGTCAACCTGCCACGCTATCTCAAGGCGGTGCGCGAGGATGCCGAGCGCATCGATCTCGACGGCCAGCCCGCCGGCAAGGTGGATGCCCAGTCGGCCGATCACGCCCACCGCAAGCTCGACCGCCTGCAGGGCGAGAAGCGGAACACTCAAGGTCGCAAGGCCCAGGGGCGTCAGAACGAGCGCCATAACACCAAGGGGCGCGGCAAGCCGGCCAGGGCAGGCTCTCAGGACCGAGCCCACGGCAAGCCGAAGGATGGCGCCAAGGGCAGGCCCTCGTCGCAGGGGCCGGGCACCAGCGCCGGGCCCGTCCGCGAGCGTGCCGAGCCGGCACCCGCCACCATGGAAGAGAAACTCTCGGCCCTGCTGGCCAAGCATAACGGCCGCTAACACCCTGCCAGGCAAGTCTTTTTTCAATCCTCAACGCTCGCCATGCCGTTATCGAACGGCGTTGGTGGTCGTTGACTTGTGTTCGTCATATCGGCAAGGCATGATGCAGCAACTGCCGTGAGGCGAGTGTTTGCGTAGGCAGGGGAAAGTTCCATGGGATGGGTTCATCGCGAAGGAAAACAGTGTTTTTTCTTCTTGCGTTCCCCCAGAACCCGGTATAAGGTTCCTCTTGCGAGCATTGGACTATAACAAGGCTTCGTCGAAGTCGGCTCGCATCGGCGCCCTCCGCGAGGAGTCCTGCCGCTACGAACCGGCGCAGACCGGCAAAGCCCGCCGAATCGCCCCAGAGCGGTCGGCATAAAACGATCGAAACAGACTGCTAGTCAAAGGAACGTCATCATGAAAAAGACACTGTTAGCGACTGCTATTGCTGCCTCCATGGCCGCCACCGGCGCCCAGGCCGCCACCGTCTATAACCAGGACGGCACCAAGCTGGATCTGTACGGCAACCTCCAGATTGCCTACAAGTCAATCGAGACTGCTCAAGCCGATGGCTCTGTCGACTCTGAAGGCGAAGTCTTCGATAACGGCTCCACCTTGGGTGTCTCCGGCGAGCACATGATCAACGAAGGTCTGGCCGGCTACTTCAAGTACGAGTTTGAAGGCGACGCAGACGAAGCCAAGAATAACGGTGGCCTGAACAGTGGTGACCAGGCTTATATGGGCCTGAAGGGCACCTTCGGTGATGTGCGCCTGGGTTCCTGGGATCCGCTGATCGACGACTGGATCCAGGATCCGATTACCAACAACGAGTACTTCGACGTCTCCGACTCCAATGGTCGTATCGTGGGCATCGAAAACACTCGTGAAGGCGACAAGCTCAGCTATATGTCTCCGGTGCTGAATGGTTTCCAGTTTGCCGTGGGCACTCAGTATGAAGGTGATGCCGAGGACAATGATGGTATTGAATCTATTTCCCCCTCTACCGGTGGCAGCGCAACTGTCACTCAGGATAGTGGCAGCAACGCGTCCTTCTTCGGTGGTGTGAAGTACACCGCTGGCGCCTTCTCCATCGCCGCGGTCTATGACAACCTCGACAACAACGACGGTAGCTTTAGCGGCACTGATAGCGATGGCAACGCCATCGGTGGTGACTTCGACGCCGGCGAGCAGTACGGTATTACCGCCCAGTACACCTGGAACACCCTGCGTGTTGCCGCCAAGCTCGAGCGTTTCGAGTCCGATAACGATCTGCTGGCAGACACCAACTACTATGGCCTGGGTGCGCGCTACGGCTACGGCATGGGCGACATCTACGGCGCCTACCAGTATGTCGACGTGGGCGGTGACAACTTCCTCGATACCGCCGACGATGCATTCACCAGCGGTGACTGGCCCAGCGAGCGCGAGGACGAGAGCTACAACGAGGTCGTGATCGGCGCCACTTACAACATCTCCGATGCCATGTACACCTTTATCGAGGGTGCCTGGTACGATCGCGAGAACGACGAAGACGACGGCGTTGCCGTTGGCGCGGTCTACATGTTCTAAACGTCTCGGTCGCAGGGTTTGACCCTGCCCCGATGGGTTTCGACATCGAAAGCCGATCCTCCGGGGTCGGCTTTTTTTATTCCACGTGATCAGCGAGGTTCCATGAACAAGCCTATCTTGACCGCAGGCCTGCTGACCCTGGGGCTCGCCCTGGCCGGTTCCCAGGCGCTGGCCAGCGAGATGCAGGATCGTTTCCGCGAGTCGGGCAAGCAGCTCGACCTGACCGGCTTCCTGCAGGCCGATAACGACGCCCGCAGCCGCAGCTTCCTCTACGGCGGCGTGCAGGAGCACGACTTCACCGTCAAGGAGGCCGGCAGCTACCGCTTCGAAAGTCGCGTGCCGACCGGTGAATCCGAGGAGTACCGCATCGAGGCACTGCTGCTCGATAAGCAGGGCAACGTGCTGGCCCGCAGTGAAGGGCTGGGCCAGGATGGTGGGCTGAGTTTCGAGCAGCGCCTGGAGCCCGGCGACTATGTGCTGCAGGTGCAGGGGCACAAGTTCGGCACCGTGCGGCGCGGCGGCAACAGCTTCTCGGTGAGTGTCTCCGGTGTGAATGTCGAGGAGGACGTCTCCGCCGGCGAGGGGATCGCCTTTACCGGCACCGGCCGAGAGGGAGGCCGTAGTGCCTTCGTGCGTCGTCCGGATGTGGTGGCCGCCATCGCCGCGCCTGCGGCCAGCGAGTACGCCGATGCGCCGCAGCCGGCCCAGGCGGATGCTCCGTCATCCGCAGCCGAGCCTGCCACGCCGGCAACGGAGGTAGCCGATAGCCAGGCAACCACTGCCGAGAGCGATGCTTCCGTGGCCTCAGCGCCCGAGCCCGACAAGGGTTTCGAGCGGATCGTCACCGATGTGAAGATCCGTGCCCGCGGCGAGGTTCTGAGCTTCGAGGTGCTGGAAGCGGGTACCGTGGCCATCGCGACCTCCACCTTCCCCGGTAACGAGGGCACCTACCGCATCGAGGCCGAGGTGGTGGACGAGCAGGGACGCGTGGTGGCACGCGATGCCGGTGAAGGCTTCGACGGTGACGTCGACCTGCGCACCGAGCTGGAACCGGGGCGTTACACCATCCGCGTCAACGGCCAGAAGTTCGGCTCGGCGATGAGTGGTGTCAACAACTACGAGCTCGAGGTACGGCAGCTGGATCGCCGCTAGGACTCGGCTCTAGGGTCCCGCATACCCCCATTCGATCGGGACCACCAAAAAGCGCCCCGGCCAGTCTCTGGTCGGGGCGCAATCGATCGAACCTTCTCTTCTGTTCAGGCCGTCATCATCGGGCCGTCATCCGACAGCTCAGAAGCTGTACTTGACCATGCCCTGCAGGCGTACCGCGTCGCCGTCGCGACCGTCGACCACCTCACGGGTATGGTAGGCGGCTTCGATGCCGTAGCTGACGCGCTGGATTGGCGACCAGATGTAGTTCAGGTGCACCGCCTCGAACTGCTCGTTGGCGCCTTCCACCCCGGCAATACCGGCATCGCGGGCATCATCCAGGTCCGCCTTGGATATGCCGTAGCCCAGGTTGATGGCGCCGGGGCCGACAGCCAGGCTCATGCCCACGTTGGCACCCCAGGCCTCGATGATCTCGATGCTGTCGCCATCCAGGTAGGCCGGCGCCGAGGGGTTGTTCTGCATATATTCGCCGATGCCGTCGCCCCAGGTCAGCGCGCCGCGCAGGGTCAGCGCCTCGGTGGCGGGATAGCGGGCCGCCAGGTTGAGGCCATAGCCGGTGGCGCTGTCATCGACGCCGTTGACCTCTTCGACTTCCAGCTGGCGGGCCATGGCGGAGGCAGAGTAGTGCAGTCCGGCGGCCTGGTTCTGATAGCGCAGGGTCAGATCGGGCAGGCCGGTCTTGGCGCCCTCATGCTCAGTGTAGATCCCGCGGTTGGGGTTGAAGCGGGCAGCGACGCCGTCCCGGTAGTCTTCCGGATCCGGGTTCTCCAGGGCGATATGCCAGTTGTTCAAGGAGTAGCGCAGCTGCGCCTTGCGGCCCACCTTGCTCTGGCCCGGCTGGGGCGCCAGGTCGATGGTCGGGGTCTTGCCCAGCAGGCTACCGAAGTTGGTCCAGGTCTTGCCCGCCGTGATGCCGTTCCAGCTGCCGAAGGCGTGGCGCAGGCGCAGGTCGCCGCCTTCCGGGGCGTTGTTGAACCAGTCCACTTCGACCATGGTGGTCAGGTTGCTGCCGCCCATGGGGGTGGCAGTCTTGAAGCCCAGGCGGCTCTCGTAGGCGTGCATGGTGGTATGGCCGTCGCTGCCTTCCTGACCGTCGATCAGGATGCGCGGACGGGCGGCGAGGTCGCCGAGTTCATTGTCGACGTCGTAGATCATGTCCAGCTTGGCGTAGCCGTAGACGCTGGCCTTGGTGTCGCCGACCTCGAAGTCGACGGCGTGGGAGGCCGAGGCGATGGCCAGCGCCAGGGTGCTGCCGGCGAGCAGCGTGGCGTGCTTGAGGCGGATGGGAGCAGTCATTGGCTTTTCCTTCTTGCGGGACGCCCATTGGGCGGAAGCGACTCGGCGACGCCTGCGGGTTCCCTTGATGATTCCGCTTGCCGCCGATGGTTGTCATGCTAACCACCCCGACGCTCTGGGCCCACAGTCGAGGCGCAGGAAAAGCTTGATATGAGTCAAGATGTAGAGGGATCTAGCGATTCAGTCTAAACAGGCAGATAATTCAGCTGAAACAAAAGATTAAGAAAGAATTAACGTCCTGTTTAGAGTCATCCTTGCGGCGGAAAGTTGCCGGCTGGGCGCAAAAAGCCCCGGCCACTGGCCGGGGCGTAAAGATCGAAGCATTCTGCTTGTACCGTCGGGTGCTATCGCCAGCATGGCGGGGCGGGCCCCGCCATCGGTCAGCTCCTTAGAAGCTGTACATCACCATACCCTGGAGGCGAGTGGCATCGCCATCGGCTCCACCTTTCTCTTCACGGCTCGCCCAGGCAGCTTCGATGCCGTAGCTGATGCGCTCTGCCGGTGACCAGATATAGTTCAGGTAGGCAGTCTCGAAGGTGTCATTCCCGCTGAGTTCCTCGTCATCGAGATCGACGGTAGAAACGTTATAGGAGGCGTTGATGGCACCCGGACCGGCCTTGATGCTGGCGCCGATGGTGCCGCCAGTGCTCTCCAGTGTCTCGAGATCGCCGTTGTCGGCCAGGTAGGCAGGTGATTTCTGGGGGCTGACGTTCATGTAGCCGCCGATGCCGTCGCCATGGGTCACGCCGGCGCGAAGGGTCACGGCCTCGGTGACATCCATGGCCGCTTCCAGGGCAACGCCCCAACCGAAGGCAGAATCGTCATCAACGGCAGCTGACGGGTAAGCCTCAGCATCATATTCGAGTTGACGCAGTACCGCAGAGGCCGAGTACTTGAAGGGGCCGGAGGTATCGGTATAGCGCGCGGTCACGTCCGGCAATTCACTCTTGGCGACATCTTCTTCGTCTTCAACAGTGTCAACCAATGCCGTTTCGGAGCCACCCAAGGTGTCCGGATCTTCGATGGACATGGAGAAGTTGCCAGTGGTGTAGCGCAGCTGCGGCTGGCGAGCCTGGTTGCCGACCCCGGGAGGACCAGTGAAGTCGATGGTCGGGGTGCCGGCGACAAAGCCGTAGAAGTTGGTCCAGAACTGGCCGGCCAGGATGCCGTTCCAGGAACCGTAGGCGTGACGCAGACGGAAGTTGTTGTCTGAGCCGTAGAAGTCACCCTCGATCTGGGTCACCAGATCGCTGCCAGAGACCGGGGTCACGGTCTTGAAGCCGATGCGGCTCTGGTAGGCGTGCATATTGAAGTGCCCGTCCTGACTCGGCGCGTCATCCAGTGCAATATTGCTATGGCCAATGGCGTTGCCCAGGTCGGCATCCACGTCATAGATAATATCCAGCTTGGCGTAGCCGTAGACGCTGGCCTTGGTGTCGCCGACCTCGAAATCCACGGCGTGGGAGGCGCTGGCCACTGCCAGTGCCAGGGCGGAAGCGGTGAGAACGGATGCCTGCTTCAACTTGTTATAGGTTGTCACGTGTGCTGTTCCTTGAATACTGGGGCCGCTGTCTGGGCCTTGTTGTTTGCTTACGCTGACGTAAAAGTCAGCCAAACGCTGACGTAAACGTCAGAGGCAACTTAACGAGACCCTGCGTTGATGACAACGCCATGAACGCTTGAGGCGACCAAAGTTGTAGGAACTTTCTGGCCGTGACTGCCGGGGATAGGAAGGCGGTGTGATATGGCGCCCCCATCAGGATTCGAACCTGAGACCTTCCCCTTAGGAGCACTACGATAGGCAGTTTCAGGGTATTTCACCAAGTTTCAATTCACTGGAAAATCCGTAAAAATTCAATATTTTGTGGCTATTTCTAGTCCTATGGTGTCTCGTCTAATATTATCCTATACTGGTTCGGTGTGGGGGCGTGTGTGGGGGCGAAAATCCCCCGCCCCCACACACGGATAACAGAGGACACGACGCCATGACCGCACGAAAACCCATCAGCACGGATCGTCAGGTTGCCGCCTTCGCTCCACCCGAGGGGCAGGACAAGGCCCGTTGTGCCGTCACCAACAAGGCGGCCGGGGGGCTGTCCCTGTATGTCCGTACCGACCGGCAGGCTAAGGCATGGGTCTACCGCTTCCGGCTGGGCGGCAAGCTAATCGAGATGACCCTGGGGCGCTATCCTGCAATGAAGCTGGCCATGGCCCGGGAAGCCCACGCGAGGGCCGCCGAGCTGGTAGAGCAGGGGATCGACCCCCGGAAGCACCGCGAGGCGGAGAAGGCGCGCAACGAAGCCGCCTGGACGATGGGGGAAGCGTTCGAGAGGTGGGCCGCGTTCTATGCGGAGGCGCCAACCAAAGGCGGCCACCCGCCGACCCCGCGGACCGTTGCCCAGCATAGGAGCCGCTGGCGCCTACACTTGGCCCCCCGCCTGGCCAAGTTCTACGTTCGAGACGTGACCCGCCGGCTACTCATCGAGGTCCTGGAGCACGCCGCTAGCGCGTCAAAGGAGGAGGCGCGAAAGTGTCTCAACCTGCTGCGGCAGATGCTGGACTATTGCGAGGACCGCGAGCAGATAGACGACAATCCTGCCGCCGGCCTGACCCCAGCAAAGATCAAGGCGCGACCCGGCAAGCCCCGAGACCGTCACCTTAGCCTGTCGGAGTTGCGTGCCCTTTGGCAGGCCATCGCAGACGCCCGCCACACCCCGGAGGGGCTGGCCGCTACTGCTGTCCTGAGCGCCAGCACTGCCAACGCGATCCGGTTATTGATCCTGACGGGGTGCCGCCGGACCGAGGTCGCCGCGATGCGCTGGGAGGAAGTGTCGCGGGATTCCTGGACGATTCCACCTGAGCGCGCCAAGTCTCGTCGGGCGCATCGTGTATACCTGGCCCCGCTGGCGCTGGAGATTCTGCGCGAACAGCGCCAGAACACCGCAAGCCCCTTCGTGTTCCCCAGCCTGACCGACCCGAACAAGCCGATCCACCCGGACAGCCTGAGCACGGCCGTTGCACGGTTGCAGGGGAGAAGTCGGAAAGAACACGACGAGACCGCCCCGCTGTACAGCCTGCCCCCGTTCACGACGCACGACCTCCGCCGGAGTGCCGCGACTCGCTGGACCGAGGACCTGCTGGTCGAGCCGTTGCTGGTCGAGCAGATGCTAGCGCACGCCCCGCCCAAGCTGGTCGCCACATACAACCATGCCGCCCGCTGGCCAGCGCAAAAGGATGTTTGGAAACGGTGGGCGGAGCTTGTCGCAGACCGGATCGCGTCTGACCCGGGGGAAAATGTGGTGGTGTTTCGCAAATCCGGGGCCTGACCCCGGCTCGGCTAACCCATTGCAGCCGCGACGATTTTTCGGGGAGAGTCAACCATAGGTTGACGCATACTATTGATTCGCAAAGGGATTTTAGTTTTATACGGGTTGCAGCCTTCCCCCATTGCTCCCTAACCTATCCCATGCAAGCCAAACCACGCTTGCTGTCGTGTGAAACGAAAGGGGATAGACGATGACTGACCACACCAAGGAACGCCCGTTCCTGACCGACCGGGAAACCGCCGACCGCTACCGCGTGAGCCCGTCAACCGTCTGGCGCTGGGTTCAGGCTGGCGCGTTCCCGAGGCCGTTGAAGCTGGGCGCGGGCTGCACCCGCTGGCGCCTGGAGGACCTGGAGGAGTTCGAGGCGTCCCGGGAGGTGCGGGCATGATGGACGTTAAGGCGAAGATCAGGGCGCGCAACGCCTTTATGGAGGAGCTGCTGGCGAAGCCGCGCGCCGAGTGGACTCCCGAGGACGAGGCGGACGCCGCCCTGCTGTTCGCGGACTCCCTCGCTCTCGATTTGCAGCACGCCAGCATTGTCGAGACGGGATCACCCGCCGAGGGGCGGAAGCTGGCCGATTTTGTTCAGCAGTGGGCCTGGTTCGTATCGCTGCCGGATGACAGCCGGGACAAGGCGCACGCCTGCGAGGCCGCAGTAGCGACGGCGCTGGGGCTGCTCAACTCCCCTACGTTCCGGGTTATCTCGAGCCCCTACGCGAAAACGCCCGGCACCACCCCGAGGGGCTAAACCGAGCGTTTTGGCGTGTTCTGACGGTTCAAGGCGTCGTGTCGGCAAACTCTCCGCCTTGACCTAAACCCGCGCCAGCACTGGCCACGGGATACCGAAAGCCTAACCCACGCCCGGCAGCCGTTCAACCAATAGTTGATAGCCTGTCGGGGGTGGGGGGCCCTAACCCCGGGCCGTGCTGGCGCCTCCAACCTGGAGGACCGGCAATGCCTACCATTGCACCCCCTTCACCCCGGCAGCGCCGCCTGCTGGAGGCCCTGGCCCGTGGCCCCATATCCCGGGAGGATGCCGACCGGATCGCCCCGGCCAGCAATGGCCCACACCATATCGGCACCCTTCGCCGCGCCTATGGGCTGTGGCTGCCCTGCGAGCGGGTCCCCTGCGTGACCATCGACGGGGAGCCGACTACCCGCGGGGTCTACCGGCCCACGCCTGCGGATCGCCGGAGGATCGCCCGGATTCTGTCCGCCATCGACACGGAGGGCGCCGCATGACCGCGACCGTCGTTCCCCTCCGCCCGGCAGGCATCGACCCGGATGCCCTGGGGCTGCCCCGGGCCTTCCTCGATGCCCGTTTTTGCTCAGGTGTGGGCCAGTATCATAGCCCCGACAACAAGCGCGACCCGCGCGCGCTGGAGACCATCACGGGCGCCGCCATCGTGGCGATGATGAACCGCCCCCAGCAGGTCCCGAAGGCCCGCGCCCGCTGGGTCATCCTCTCCGACCACCTGAGCCGCCGCGCCGAGGATCAGCGCCAGCATGGGCGCTTCTACGCCCTGTGGGCGGACCTGGACCGCGACCCGCCGACCTTGCAGGACGCCGCCGACCGCCTGGCCGCTGACCTGGCCGCCCCCGTGCTCGCCTATACCAGCGCCAGCGCCACACCCGACCGGCATAAGGCCCGGCTGGTGGTCCCCCTCGCCACCGCCTGCCCTGGCCACCGGCTCGAGGCGTGCCAGCGCATCCTGAATGACCGGCTCGAGGCGCTGGGGATCACCCCCGACCGGGCCACCGAGCGTGCAAATCAGGTTTGCTACCTGCCCAACCGTGGCGAGTTCTATGCCGCGACCGCCGGGGAGGACCTGCTGGCGTTGGGCGGGTTCGAGTGGGCGGAGACCTTCGTCGCGGAGCTGGCCGCCCACGACCGGGCCGAAGCCGAGGCCCTGGAGGCCCTGGAGCGCCGGCAGGCGGAGGCCCGAGCCAAGATGGCGGAGCGGCAGGCCACCGGGCAGGCTAGCCCCATCGCCGCTTATAACGCCGCCTTCCCGCTGCCGCTGGTCCTCGAGGCATACGGCTACACGCGCCACGGGGATCGCTGGTTGTCGCCGCTGTCGGAGTCCGGGGCGCCTGGCGTGACGACCACCGGGACCCGCTGGCATACCGCCCACGAAAGCGACCGGGATGCCGGGCTGCCGGAGTGGGGGGACGCCTTCGACCTTTACTCTCACTGGGCACACGACGGCGACCGGGATGCCGCCCTCCGGGCCGCGGGCGCGATGATGACCACGGACGACGGGCGCACCCTGACGGAGTTAAATCAGGACCGCTACCGGGAGGCCCGGCAGGGGGAGGCGCTGGACGCCCTCGAGGACCTGGGCGACCCGGAGGACGGGGAGCCCGGCACCCCGGGAGCCGAGGACAGGCGCCAGCGGGGAGCGTTTGGCTTCATTCATGCCGCCGAGCTGGTGGCCAACCTTCGCCCCCCGTCGTGGCTGCTGCGGGGCTATCTCGAGGCCGACTCGCTGGCGCTTGTCTACGGGGAGCCGGGCCACGGGAAGTCCTTCCTGGCTATCGACATGGCCGCCAGCATCGCCACCGGTACCCCCTGGCACGGGGCGGAGACCAAGCCGGGGGCCGTGTTCTATATCGCCGGGGAGGGCCGCAACGGGCTGTCGCGCCGCCTCAAGGCATGGGAGATGACACGCGGGGTTAGCCTGGCGGAGGGGGGCTTGTTCGTCTCGCAGCGGGCCGCGCCGCTGGATGACAAGGCGAGCGCCGCCGAGGTGCTGCGGGCGGTGGAAGACCTGGCCGCCGAGGCCGGGCAGGCCCCCGCCCTTATCGTGGTGGACACCCTGGCCCGTTGCTTCGGTGGCGATGAGAACAGCGCCACGGACATCGGCGCTTTCGTCGCCAACCTTGACGCCTTGCGCCACCGCTGGAACGCGACCGTGCTGACGATTCACCACAGCGGCAAGGACGCCGCACGGGGCGCCCGTGGATCGACGGCGCTGCGGGGGGCCGTCGACGCCGAATACAAGGTGGTCAAGGACGCCGCCGGGGTGGTGACCCTGGAGGCCGGCAAGATGAAGGACGCCGACCAGCCCGAGCGCCGGGCCTTCCGGCTGGCGTCTGTCGAGCTGCCGCTGGTGGATGACGACGGGGAGCCGGTCGTGTGTTGCGTGCCGGAGCCGACCGAGGCCCGGGTAGGCGGGCCGAAGCGCCCGACCGGGAAGCACCCCCGCCGCGTGCTCGAGGTGCTGGAGAACCTGGCCGCCTTCCCCGAGGACGGGGAGGCCCGGGAGGACGGTTGCCGGGTTCCCGCCGAGACCGTGCGCCGCGAGTTAGACAAGCAAGGCGTCGACCGCCGCCGGGTATCGGATGCGCTCAAGCGGTTAGCCGAGCTGGGGTGGCTTCTCACCGAGGATGATGGCGAAACCATCCACCTGCTGCACTCCCCCTGACCTGCCGGAAACCCGGTCCGACCTGCCGCCGGGTTGCCGCCCCTTATAGGGGGGGCGGCAAACCCGGCAAACGGTGCAAGGCGGACAAGGCGGACGAAAGGTGGACGAAAGGCGGACGATACCCGGACAAAATGTCCGGGTAACCAACCCGGCACCGCCTGGCTAGCCCCTCCCCGTAGCGGGTCCTTCCTGGCCGTGTCGCCGCCCGCGAGTGGCGCTGAGCGCGAGCAAAGAGAGTTCGGGATTTTTTCGGAGTTAACTCCGGGATCCCTCCGGGTTTACAGCACTCCCCGCCGAATCAGGAAAAAACCCAGATTCAGGGGCCAACCGCCGGTTGACGGTTGCCGCCCTGCGAATCAGGAAAAAACCGGGATTCAGTCACCTGGCGCACCAACCGCTGGTTGAAGGCGTTATTTGTGCGTGGCCCGGTTCCCCGGCTGCCGGGCGCGTGGCATACCTGACCTGACCGGGCGCCAGCATGGCCGCCCACCGCCACCACCTGGAGGAGATCAACGCGATGACCGACCACCACAGCACCATCACCCCCGACGCCGCCGAGCTGGTCCACTACCTGCGGGGCTATGTCGAGCGATACCAGCGCCAGCACGGGCGCCCACCTGCCGGGGTGGTGCTAGGCCGTGCAGAGTGGGAGGCCCTTGGCCGCCCGGAGATGGCCGCCGGGGTGCGGATCAAGCCGAGTGCATAGCCCCGCTGGGGGCGTTACGGATCGTCGGCGGGGTCACGCTTCGGCTTCGGGGTCAGTGTCTTACCAATATCGAGGACCGCGTTCATGGCCCAGCTAAAGCCCCCCGTCATGAGGGCGGCGACGATCCAGTGGCCGTCGAGGAGGATGGGCAGGGTGGTGTAAATCCATGCGAGGAACAAGAATCCGCCACCGACGGCAACGACAAACTCGGCAAAGTGTTTCATTAGTGGCCCTCCCCGGTTCTGTTCTCAACCAACCATAGGTTGACCCTTCGAGATACCGCCAACCGACCGCCCACCCGGGCACAGTCCCCGAGCCCCTGGACGGATCATGCCGCCGACCCGCTGTCACCTTCCTGACGACGCGCGCTGACAAGATCAGCCCGAATCAGGGGGGATCAGCCATGCCAGACCACCACCGCCGCCGAGGCAGACAGCAGCGACCCACCCGGCAGGACGAGGCCAATTATTGGCGCCTGCTGCGCGACCTGGCCGACCACGGGGACGCCCACGCCGCCGGGCTGCTGCTGATGCTGCGAGAGATACGCAACCTGAAAGAGGGCCGCACATGACCATCACCAACGCCGCCGACCTGGCTGCGACTATCATCCGGCAGGCCGAACGCCGCGACGCCATTGCCACCCGCTTGGCTAACCTGGCCGAGAGCGACACCCACGAGCGCCTGACCCACGCCGAGGCCGTGGAGCGTGACGCCGCCGAGAGGCTTTGGCGGGCCTTCGCGCCCTCCGAGCAATGGGCCAACGTCCCCGAGGTGGAGGAGGTGCGGGCCGCTGCCGAGCGCCGCACGCCCCGGGGGCTGGATAACCTCGGGACCGACCGGGATGCCCACTTCAACGGCTGCCGCGACCACCTGGAGCGCGCCACCGGCACCGTCGCCGAGCTGTCGGAGGCGTGGCAGGCGGAAGCCGAGGAGCGGGCCGCCCTCGAGGAGGAGCTGGCGGAGGTCAACGCCGCCGGCCATGGGGTGCCGACCACCCGTAAGGGGCTGGCCCGCCTGACCGACGCCATTGCCGGCCAGCGTGCCGAGCTGGCGCGGGTAAATCAGGCCCTTGCCGACCTAGAGACGGGCGAATCCGACGCCGGAGCCGCTGCCGCCGAGCTGGAGGCCGCCCAGCAGCGGGTAGACGACCTGGCCGCCGCCGAGGCCCTGGGGGAGGTCGATGAAGCCGAACAGCGGGCCGCCGCCACCGCCCTGACCAAAGCCCGGCAGCGGGCGGCAGGCCCCGGAGAATCGCGCAAGCTGGGCGAAGCAGCCCATCGGGGGCTCGAGCGGAAGGCGGAGGCGCTGGCCGCGGGTATCGACCACCTGGAGCACGCCGCCCGGGAGGTCGAGGCCGATGTCTGCCGGGATGAATGGGCGGAAGCCGAGCGCCGGTTGGTGGAGCTGCTGGAAGGGGAGGAGCTGGCCCACACCATGGAGCGGCTCAGGGAGGCCCGGGCCGCTTATAGCCGTGCGTGCCGGGCTGCCGACCGTGACACCCCCGCGACCGTGGGCGGGGATCGCCTCGAGATCAGCGGGCCGCTGTTGACCCATCACCGGATGCGCTGGCCCCTGCGGGTCTAGCGGTGCCTCCTCCCCGGGTATCGCGGGCCTTGTGCCACGGGGGAAGGGAGCAAAACGCCCGCCGCTGGTCTGCCCCGCTTGGCTCCTCCACGGGCGCCAGCACTCAAGGCCCTTCGGGGCCTTGTTTCGTTGGGGCCGCCCGGCCCATACCTTGCAGAGTGTGGGGGCGTGTGTGGGGGCGGGAGCGTGTTTTCAGTCGAGCCCCCTGCGGGGCTAACCGCAAGGCATTGATTTTCCTGGCGCCCCCATCAGGATTCGAACCTGAGACCTTCCCCTTAGGAGGGGGACGCTCTATCCAGCTGAGCTATAGGGGCGCTGCGGGGCAGCATTATAGGGAAACCGGCCGCCGAGGGGAACCGCTGGCGCCAGGGGCAGCCGCCTTCTTGACCTCGCTCACCGCTGCGGCAACCTGCCCCATACCGTGCCTCATAACAGCCATTTAATATTCCTGTTGCTTATAAACCTACATCAGCAATGAGCACGGGATCCATGACACGCCAACTACCTCGCCGCCTGCCGCTGGCGGCCTTCGTCGCCGCCGCGGCCTGGGGCTCTCTTGCCCAGGCACAGGACACCGAGACCCTCTCCACCATCGTGGTGGAGGGCACCCGGCAGGTGCCGGGTGAGCTGTCGCTCTCGCCTCAATCCTCGCCTGCGCCGGCGGCCGATGCCGGTGAATGGCTGCGGCGGCTCAATGGCGTCGAGGGCATTCGCATGGGCGGCCATGGCCTCGACCCGGTGATCCGCGGCCAGCAGGGCAACGCCCTGAATGTCCTGATCGACGGCGGCTATGTGTTCGGCGGCTGTCCCAATCGCATGGATCCGCCCACCGCCTATGCGCCGCTGCACAGCTTCGATCGCGTGACGGTCAGCAAGGGTGTGACCACCCTGCAGCATGGCGCCGGCGGCAGTGGCGGCACCGTGCTGTTCGAGCGCAGCGTGCCGGAGTTCGAGGGCGACGTGGTCGGCCAGCAGGGCAGCGTGGGTGCCAGCTATGATGACAACGGCGAGCGTGTCGGCATGTATGCCAACCTGGAGGCCGGCAACCGCCAGGGTTACCTGCGGGTGTTCGGCGAGCACCAGAACGTCAGCGACTATGAGGACGGCGACGGAAAGCGCATCCACAGCGGCTTCGAGACCACCAGCGGCGGCATCACCCTTGGGCTGACACCCAGCGAGAATACCGAGCTGGCTCTGGGCTACGAGGCGGTGCGCGAGCGCGACGTCAAGTTCGCAGGCGCCCGCATGGACTCCCCCGAGAGCGACAACGACACCCTGCGGCTGCGCCTCGACCATGCCTTCTCCGATAGCCTGCGCATGGAGAACCGGCTGCAGGTCACCACCATCGACCACGTGATGGACAACTACTCGCTGCGTGCCGAGCCGATGATGAGGATGCGCTCGCCCACCGAGTCCGACACCTTCACCTGGAAGAGCATGTTCGTGCAGCGGCTGGCCGACAGCGACCTGCGCTACGGGGTCAATGTGCTGCAGAACCAGCGCGACGCCGACATCATCAACGATTCCACCGGCAAGCTGATGTTCAACTCCTGGCCGGATGTGACCACCCGCCAGGCCGGCGCCTTCGCCGAGCTGGACCGCTACCTGGGCGAGCACACCGTGGTCAGTGGCGGCCTGCGCCTCGACTACTCCGAGGCCAGCGCCGATGCGGCCCATCAGGCCAGCGACAGCGGCGTGGTGGCGGCCGATCTCTATGCGCGCGAGTACGGGGTCGAGGGTGACCTGGACCATGACGCCTGGCTGGTGGGCGCCTTCCTGCGCGGCGAGCAGCGCCTGAGCGATACCGACAGCATCTTCGCCAGCGTGAGCCGCGCCGAGCGCGATGCCGATGCCACCGAGCGCTACTTCGCCAAGAGCGACTGGGTCGGCAATCCGTCGCTGGACCCGGAGGTGCATCACCAGCTGGATCTGGGGTTCGAGCGCCGTCTGGAGACCGCTGGCTTCGAGGTGGTGGCCTTCGCCGACCGCGTCGACGACTACATCTTCCGTGACAGGAATACGGCGGGTATCAGTACCTATCGCAACATCGACGCCACTCTCTATGGCCTGGAACTCTCCGGTGACCTGCGCTGGGCCCACCACTGGGAGACCCGTGGTCAGCTGAGCTGGGTGCGCGGCGACAACCTCGACGATGGCGGTGCCCTGTCGGATATCGCGCCGCTGCGTGGCCAGCTCTCCCAGTTCTACGTGGCCGATGCCTGGGAGGCGGGCCTGACCGCGCGCTTCTCCGACGATCAGGACCGCCTGGGGCCGGATGAGGTCGCTACCGCCGGTTACGTGGTGCTGGATGCCGAGGCCGCCTGGCAGTGGCAGGCGCTGACCCTGCGCGCCGGCGTCAGCAACCTGCTGGACAAGACCTACAGCGACTTCCTGAATCGCAACCGGGCCAGCAGCGATCCCTTCCTGAGCAGCGACCCCGAGAGCCTGGATCTGCCACTGAACGAGCCGGGGCGCAGCGTCTGGCTGGCGGTGGACTACGCCTTCTGACATCGACACCACGGACCGCACGGGCCCTTCGCCCGTACCCCCGGCATGCAGCGCCGCCCGCCTTCGCGGGCGGCGCTTGCCTGTGGGGCGTTCGGACGGGGCTTCCGGGCGCTGCTAGCGGGAAGCCGGTGTGGCCTGGTGGGCGCCCGAGCCGAAGAAACCCTGGTTCTCGCGCAGCAGTCCGGCGGCGTGGCGGGCCTGGCGGGCGAGCTCCACCCGCTGGCGGCGTGCCAGGGTGTGGGCCAGGCGCTCCAGTGCCGCGGCGGCTTCCTGCGGCGCCTGGCGCAGTCGGGCGACTCGTCGCAGGCTCGCGGCCAGGCGGCGCCGGGTGCCAGGGTCGCGCTCGTCGCTCGCGAAGCGGTGCAGTGCCTCGAGGGTCTCGCCGAGGGTCAGGACGGCCAGGCTGGCGTCGACCACCCGGTGGGTCGCGTCACCCTGCAGGTGGCTCCAGTGCACCAGGCGCATCACGCGGTGGTAGAGGCGGGCCTGCCACAGCGTTTCGCGCCGGCTGTCGCCGCGGGAGGCGAGGGCCTCCAGCTCGCTCAGCATCATCCTCTCCAGGTGGCGCCGGCGGCGTCGGGCGTTGGTGGGGAAGACCAGGCGGAAGGCGATCAGCGCCGCCAGCGGGCCCGCCACCACCGCCAGGGAGTGGCCGATGCTGCCGGTGAGCGGCAGGGCCGGCTGCGAGAGCAGCAGCAGGATCATCACGTAGTCCATGGAGCCGTTCTGGGTGCGGCGGTGTAAGAAGGGCACCACCGTCACCAGGATCAGCGGCAGCATCAGGGCGACCAGCTGCCACTCGGCGTCGGCCAGGGGCCACAGCAGCCAGCGCAGGGCCAGGGCGCACAGGGCGCCTGCCGCCTGCCAGGCGAGGATGCGGCGCATGATCCAGGCGGGGTTCTCGAAGGTGGAGAAGAGGGTCACCATCACCGAGGTGCCCAGCATCACGTAGGCACCGGCGGACCAGCCGGTGGCCACCCACACCAGGCCGATCAGCAGCAGCACGCCGGTGGTGCGCAGCATGGCGTGGCGGGCGTGGATCCAGTCGCGGTGGCGGGGTCACCTGGTGCCGGCTCGCCTCACGGTCGGTGCGGCCGGTGTCACGGAAGCGCTGACGCTGGGTCAGGGCGTCGGCCAGGCGCGCGAGCACCCTGGCCAGGGTGGGGTCCTGCGCCTCGGCGCGGTCCCGGGCACGGGCTAGATGGGCGGCGACCACCGGCAGGGGCTCGGCGTTGTCCATGGCGAGCGCCGCCTCGACCACGCCTGCACGAACGGCGCTTGCGGGGCGCTGGCCATGCTCGCGGCGGCGAACCCATAGCAGGGTGGCCGTCAGGGCGCCGAGGATGGCCCGTTGGGAGCGCGCGGAGTGTCGTGCCCGGCGCGAGCCGGCGGCGCTGGGCTCGAGCTCCGCCTCGAGCACGGCGATATCGGCGAGCAGCTCGTTGGGGGGCACGCCGGCAACGCGACGCCGCTCGCCCAGCCGTTCGGCCAGCAGGTGCAGCACCCGCGCTGTACTGCGTCGCCCGCGCTCCTCGAGCTCGCTGCGCCGTGCCCTCGGGGCGAGTGCCAGGCCTACCGCCAGCGCCATCACCACCCCCACCAGCACGGTCAGCAGGCGGTCGGCCCCCAGCGCCAGGATGTCCTGGCCGTCGGCGATCCCCAGCAGGGCGACCATGGAGGCGGAGTAGCCCGAGAGCAGCGTGGCGTAGGCGATCATGCTGTGCAGGGCGTTGCCGATGCCGGCGCACAGGCCGACCCAGAGCGCCAGGCCGATCACCAGCCAGGGCAGGCTGTCGCCGCTGGCCGCGAGCAGCGCCAGCCCCACCGTGGTGCCCACCAGGGTGCCCAGCATGCGGTAGAGGCTCTTCTCGACGAGCAGCTCACGCACCGGCTGGGAGGCGGCCCAGACGGTCATCGCCGACCACTGGGGGTGCTCCAGGCCGATCGCCCAGGCGACGATCAGGGCCAGGCAGGCGGCCAGGGCGGTGCGCAGGGAAAAGCGCAGGCGTTCCAGGTCGAAGCCGGCGGCGGAGAGCCGACGGGAGAGGGGCATGGGCGGTCCTCGTGGCGTGGTGGTCGAGATAATAAGGCGCAAAATGATTAGTCGACGATTTTATCACGCGCCCCCAAGGGTGGCGCAGGGTGGACGCGGACATGAGCCTGGCGTGGCTTGCGGGTAGAATGCCGGCATCTCCGTTCAAGGTAGCCCCATGACCACGCCCGCGTCCCCGTTCTCCGCCCATGGCGATCGCCACTTCGATGGCCTGGCCGACAAGTTCGCCGCGAGCCTCTACGGCGGCGCGCGGGGCGAGCTGCGCCTGGCGCTGCTCGATCGCCTGCTGCCGGAGATGCTCGCCCTCGAGGGCCAGCCCGTGCTCGACGTGGGCGGCGGCCTGGGGCAGCTGGCGGCGTGGTTCGCCGGGCGCGGCCACCCGGTGACCCTGGCCGAGCCCTCCGCCGAGATGCTGGCGCGAGCCCGGGAGGCGCTCCAGGAAACATCGGGTGAGTGCGAGGTCACCTTCCTGCCGGTGCCGCTGCAGGCGCTGCCCGAACAGGCCCCCGGCCCCTGGTCGCTGATCGCCTGCCATGCGGTGCTGGAGTGGCTGGGCGACCCGCGGGGTGCGCTTGCCACCCTGGCCGGGCTGCTGGCGCCGGGCGGCCAGCTCTCGCTGATGGTCTTCAATCGCGACGCGCTGCGCTTCTCCAACGTGATCAAGGGCAACCTGGAGAAGGCCCTGGCCGACCGCCTGGAGGGCAAGGGGCTGCGCCGGCGGCTGACGCCGATCTCGCCGCTGACCCATGCCCAGGTCATGGCCTGGTGCGACGCGCTGGGCCTGGAGGTCCGCGCCGTGGCCGGCGTGCGGGTCTTCCACGACTACCTGCGCCAGCCGCCGGAGCGCGACGACGAGCGCGACAGGCTGCTGGAACTCGAGTGGCGCTACTGTCGGGCCGAGCCCCACTGGCGGCTGGGCCGCTATCTGCTCTACACCCTGGTGCGCCCCGACGCATCGCCTTTCCCCGCCGAGGAGCCCCTGTGATGACATACCCGACCCCGCCTGCCGAGAGCCCGGTCTGCCAGCTGCTGGAGCGCCAGCCTGCCGACTATCGCGGCTGGTGGTGGGTGGCGCCACCCCATGATGCCTGGCTGGCCTCTGGGCAGGGCGTGGCGGTCAGCGCCGACCTGTCGGTGCGCCAGGCGTGGCAGGCCGCCGGTAGGCCGGCGCTCTCTCCCCTGGCCGCCGGGTTGCCGGCCGGCGAGGCCTCGCCACCCGGGGCGGTACTGTTCTGGCCCAAGAGCCATGCGCTGGGCGAGTGGTGGCTGCTGTGGCTCTGCGCCACCCTGCCGGAGGGCTCGCCCCTGCAGCTGGTGGGGGAGAACCAGGGGGGCATCAAGCGGGTACTCAAGGTGCTGGCCGCGCTGGGGCTGGGGTGTCGCAAGCTCGACAGCGCCCGGCGCTGCTCGCTGTTCGAGACGCGTCTCGGCCGCGTGGGCATCGACCCCGAGGCGGCCTGGACCTCCTTCGAGGTCGAGCTGGACGGCGAGCGGCTGGCCCTGGCGAGCCACCCCGGGGTATTCGGCCATGGCAAGCTGGATGACGGCACCCGGCTGCTGATCGAGACCCTGGCGGGGGAGGGAAGGTCGTTCGGCGATGTACTAGGCGATGTTCTCGATATGGGCTGCGGCGACGGCATCCTGGCCGCCTGGCTGGCGCGGCGCGGTGCCCGGGTGACCGCGGTGGACGTCAACGCCTTCGCGGTGGCGGCGACACGGCGCAGCCTGGCGGCCAACGGCCTTGCCGGCGAGGTCTTGCCTGGGGAAACGCTGGAGAGCGATGTCTTCTCGGCGCTGGGGGAGCGCACCTTCGAGGCCATCGTCAGCAACCCGCCGTTCCATCAGGAGCGCGCCATCGACTACGGCCCCGCGGCGCGGCTGATCGAGGAGGCCCCGGCGCATCTCAAGCCCGGCGGCCGGCTGATCATCGTCGCCAACGCCTTCCTGCCCTATCCGGATCGGCTGGAGCGCGCCTTCGGCGGCTTCGAGGTCCTCGCCGACGACCGCCGCTTCCGGGTCTATCGGGCCGTGAGGCGCTGAAAGGGCGGCCCCTCACTGCGTCGGGTCGCGGTATTCGATCTCGGTGATCACGTAGCTGGTCTCGCCACCCGGGGCGGCCACCGTCACCTCCTCGTCAAGGGGCTTGCCGAGCAGTGCCCTGGCCAGGGGCGAGTCGACGCTGATCCAGCGCTTGTCCGGGGCGATCTCGTCGTGGCCGACGATGCGGATCCTCATCTCCTCGCCTTCCTCGTCCTCCAGGGTGACGAAGGCGCCGAAGTAGACCCTGCCGGTATCCGCCGGCAGGCGGTCCACCACCGTCAGCTCGTCGAGGCGCTTGGTCAGGTAGCGGATGCGGGCGATGACCCGGTTGAGCTCCTTCTTGTTGTGGGTGTAGTCGGCGTTCTCGGAGCGGTCGCCGAGGGCGGCGGCCTCGCCCACCTTGGCGGAGAGGGCGGGGCGCTTGACCCGCGAGAGATGGTCGAGGATGCCGCGCAGCCGCTCGGCGCCCTCGGCGGTGATCAGGTGGCTCTTGGGTTCCTGGCGCGGGTCCTTGGCCGGGTCGCGCCAGCGGGTCATGTTACGGCCTTTCATACTCTTCCTTTTTGATCCGGGCTCTGGCGGCGAACATACGCCATGGCGGCCAGGCGGCCAAGTCGCTGGCGCATCATTCAAACGTTCGTTACATTCCGGGGCGGGAGCACAATACCAACACCCCGAAGGAGAGCCGATATGCCGCGTCGTCGTCTGCTGAATACCACCATGGGCCTGGGGTTGAGTCTCGGCCTTGCCGTCCTGCCGCTGGTCGCCGCCCACGCCTGGGAGGCCCGGGTGGAGGGCATGAAGAACCACTGGGAACGTCTGGTGACCGAGCAGCCCGAGGGCGAGCGCGAGGATGGCCTCGCGGCGCTGGCCGGCCAGGCCGAGCGGCTGGTGGAGGCCAACCCCGGCGAGGCGGTGCCGCTGGTGTGGCAGGGCATCATCGAGGCCTCCTGGGCCCGGGAGCGTGGCGGCCTGGGGGCGCTCTCCAGCGCCAAGCGTGCCCGGGAGGCGCTGGAGCGCGCCGTCGAGCTCGACCCCACGGGCCACCACGGCTCCGCCTACGTGACCCTGGGCGCCCTCTACGATCGGGTGCCGGGTGGTCTGCTGGGCTTCGGCGACAGCGAGGTCGCCGAGGCGATGTTCCAGCAGGCGCTGGCGATCCGCCCCGACGGCATCGATGTGCACTTCTACTACGCCGCCTTCCTCGAGGAGGAGGGCCGCCTGGAGGCCGCCCGCGAGCACGCCCGCCGTGCGGTGGAGGGGCAGGCGCGCCCTGGCCGCCAGGCTTCCGACGAGGCGCTGCGCGAGCAGGCCCGCGAGATGCTCGGCCGGCTCTGACACCCCTCACGCGGTTGGCATCCTCGTCCCGGGTCACGATAATGGGCGTCTTTGCGCCAGCGGAGACCGCCATGAGTGACACGCCAGAGGTGCCCGACCTGGCCGCGGCGGCGCCCTTCACCGCCGCGGACGTCGAGCTGCTGGAGCGGCGCTGCCTGCACCAGGGATTCTTCCGGCTCGACGCGCTGCACCTGCGCCATCGCCTGTTCGAGGGTGGCTGGAGCCAGCCCATGGTGCGCGAGGTGCACCATCGCCATGACGCCGTGGGGGTGCTGCTCTACGACCCCGAGCGCGACGCCGTGGCCCTGGTGGAGCAGTTCCGCGCCGGCGCCCTGGAGGACCCCGACTCGCCCTGGAAGCTCGAGGTGGTGGCGGGGCTCGTCGAGCGTGGCGAGAGCCCCGCCGAGGTGGCGCGCCGCGAGGCGCTGGAGGAGGCCGGCTGCGAGGTGGGTGAGCTGATTGCGCTTCACACCTACTACCCGAGCCCCGGTGCCTGCGACGAGCGGGTCACCCTCTACTGCGGCCTGATCGACAGCCGCGGCCTCGGCGGGGTGCATGGCCTCGACGAGGAGCACGAGGACATCCGCGTGCAGGTCCTGCCGTTTCTCCGCGCCTGGGAACTCCTGCAGGCGGGACGACTCGACAATGCCATGTGTCTGATCGCCTTCCACTGGCTGGCGGGCGAGCGGGCCTCATTGCGAGCAAGGAGGTAGCGTGCCGAATCGAAGCGCCTACGTGACCGACCTGAAGGGCCTGCAGGGCGAGTGCAGCGCCAACTACCTGCGCCTGACGCGCCTGCTGGGCGCCCTGGAGGCCGGCGAGACCCGCGAGGTGGAGCTGGTGAGCCACGGCCGCCGGGTGGGGGAGCTGTGCCTGAAGCTGCAGGAGCGCGCCCCCTACACCAGCATCGTGAGGGTCTCCCAGCGCGGCATCCTGGATGCCTACCTGGAGACGCCGCGCATGCGGGTGCATCTCTACCACGACGTGCGCATGGCCGAGGTCACCGATTTCCAGCGGCGCCGCCACTTCCACGGCCGCTACCGCTACCCCAACGCCCAGATGCACCAGCCCGACGAGAAGCTGCAGCTCAACCGCTTCCTCGGCGAGTGGCTGGAGCACGGCCTGGCCCATGGCCACTCCCTGGACCTGCCGGAGCTGCGCTGACGCCATGCCTCGCCTGATCCAGATCAGCGACTGCCACCTCCATGCCGACCCTGCGGCGCGCTCGCGCACCGGCGTGCCCTGCCGCCAGCTCGAGGCGGTGGTGGCGGCCGCCAACCGGGAGCGGCCGGATCGGGTGCTGGTCACCGGCGACATCAGCCACGACGACAGCGCCGCCTCCTATGCCCTGGCCGCCCGCCTGCTGGATCGCCTCGAGGCCCCCTGGGACTGGCTGCCGGGCAACCACGATGTGCTCGCCCCCATGGCAGCGACCCGCCCCTTGCCCGCGGAGCTGACCCTGGGGGCCTGGCGCCTGCTGCTGCTGGATACCCATGTCCCCGGTGCCGAGCATGGCGAGCTGGAGTCTCCTGCCCTCGAGGCCCTGGCCTCGCGCCTGGCCGCGGACCCGCGTCCGACCCTGATCGCCATGCACCATCCGCCCGTGGCGGTGGGCTCGGCCTGGCTCGATGCCATCGGCCTGCACCACGCCGAGGCCTTCTGGGCGACGCTCGCGCCCTTTCCCCAGGTGAAGGCGATCCTCTGCGGCCATGCCCACCAGGCCTTCGCCACTCGCCGCGCAGTGGGGGAGCGCTCCATACCGGTCTACGGCTGCCCCTCGGTCACCGACCCCTTCCTGCCCGGCAGCGAGACCTTCGCCGTGGACGCGGTCACCCGGCCCGGCCTCCGGGTCCTCGAACTGGGGGAGGGCGAGGTCGAGACCCGGGTAGAACGCGTCGATATCTCCAAATAAGTTATAAAAAGATAGATATTAATTCTTTTGGGTTATTATAGGCCCGGCGTTACCCTGCTGGCATCACGTACTCCACGTCATGCGAGGTAGCCGGCCATGACCCTGCTTCACGCCCCCCGACGCACGGCGTCGCTCCAGGCGAACGATGCCTCGGTCGCCGCCGATCCGCGGCGGCTGACCCACCTCAAGCAGCTCGAGGCGGAGTCGATCCATATCATCCGCGAGGTGGTCGCCGAGTTCGACAACCCGGTGATGCTCTACTCCATTGGCAAGGACTCCTCGGTGATGCTGCACCTGGCGCGCAAGGCCTTCTACCCCGGCCCGCCGCCCTTCCCGCTGCTGCACGTCAACACCACCTGGAAGTTTCGCGAGATGATCGCGTTCCGCGATGCGATGGCCGCGGAGTCCGGCATGGAGCTGATCGAGCACATCAACGAGGAGGGGCGGGCCGCCGGCATCAACCCCTTCGACCATGGCTCCAGCGGCTACACCGACGTGATGAAGACCCAGGCCCTCAAGCAGGCGCTGGACAAGTACGGCTTCGACGCCGCCTTCGGCGGGGCGCGCCGCGACGAGGAGGCCAGCCGCGCCAAGGAGCGGGTGTTCTCCTTCCGTGACAGGTTCCACCGCTGGGACCCCAAGAACCAGCGCCCCGAGCTGTGGAACCTCTACAACGCCCGGGTCAACAAGGGCGAGTCGATCCGTGCCTTCCCGCTCTCCAACTGGACCGAGCTGGACATCTGGCAGTACATCCACCTCGAGTCGATTCCCATCGTGCCGCTCTACTTCTCGGCGCCGCGTCCGGTGGTGGAGCGTGACGGCATGCTGGTGATGGTCGACGACGAGCGCCTGCCCCTCGAGGAGGGTGAGGTGCCCGAGGAGCGCTCCGTGCGCTTCCGCACCCTGGGCTGCTACCCGCTCACCGGGGCGGTGGAGTCTACCGCCGCCACCCTGCCCGAGATCATCCAGGAGATGCTGCTGACCCGCACCAGCGAGCGCAGCGGCCGCGCCATCGACCACGACCAGGCCGGCTCCATGGAGAGGAAGAAGCGCGAGGGCTATTTCTAGCCGCTGGCGAAACCTTGCTGCGCTCGGCCATACGGCGTTGAACAACGGCTCAAGATGCTCATTTATTACCGTAAACTCCGCTCTTTCGCCGCTGTTCGCCTTGTCTGGCCATTGCTCGCAGACGTTTCTCTCAGCGCCTGTTTACCGTTTTCCGGGGTATCGACATGGCTCATCAGTCAACGCTTATAGCGGACAACATCGAGCAGTACCTGCACGAGCACGAGAACAAGGACCTGCTGCGCTTCATCACCTGCGGCAGCGTCGACGACGGCAAGTCGACCCTGATCGGCCGGCTGCTGCACGACTCCAAGATGATCTTCGATGACCAGCTGGCGGCGATCACCCAGGCCTCGAAGAAGAGCGGCACCACCGGCGAGGCGGTGGACCTGGCGCTGCTGGTGGACGGCCTGCAGTCCGAGCGCGAGCAGGGCATCACCATCGACGTGGCCTACCGCTTCTTCTCCACCGACCGGCGCAAGTTCATCATCGCCGACACCCCGGGGCATGAGCAGTACACCCGCAACATGGCCACCGGCGCCTCCACGGCGAGCCTGGCGATCATCCTGATCGACGCGCGGCACGGCGTGCAGACCCAGACCCGCCGGCACAGCTTCATCGCCGACCTGCTGGGCATCCAGCACCTGGTGGTGGCGATCAACAAGATGGACCTGGTGGACTACTCCCGGGAGCGCTTCGAGGCGATCGTCGCCGAGTACCGGGAGCTCGCCGAGAAGCTCGATGCCCGCGATATCCGCTTCGTGCCGATCTCGGCGCTGGAGGGCGACAACGTGGTCAACCCAAGCCAGCACACGCCCTGGTACGAGGGACCGCCGCTGCTCGAGCTGCTGGAGACGGTGGAGGTGAGCCGCGACCGCAACCTCACCGACTTGCGCCTGCCGGTGCAGATCGTCAACCGGCCCGACCTGGACTTCCGTGGCTACGCCGGCACCCTGGAGGCGGGCCTGCTGCGTCCCGGCCAGGCGATCAAGGTGTTGCCCTCGGGCCAGCGCTCCCGGGTCGAGCGCATCGTCACCTGGGACGGCGACCTGGAGGAGGCCTTCCCCGGCCAGGCGATCACCGTGACCCTGGCCGACGAGATCGATATCTCTCGTGGCGACTGGATCGTCGCCGATGACGCCGAGGTGGCGCTCTCCCATGCCTTCGAGGCGGACATCGTGTGGATGCATGAGACGCCGCTGGTGCTGGGCCGTCAGGTCGACATCCGCCTGGCCGGCCGCTCGGTGGCGGGACAGGTGAGCGCCATCGACTTCCAGGTGGACGTCAACAGCCTGGCGCGGCACCCGGCCGAGCGCCTCGAGCTCAACGCCATCGCCCGCTGCCGGGTCGAGCTCACCGCCGAGGTGCCGCTGGACGAGTACGCCACGAGCCCTGGCACCGGCAGCTTCATCGTCATCGACCGACTCTCCAACGTCACGGTAGGGGCGGGCATGATCCGCAGCGTGGTCGAGGAGGACGCGCCGCGCGTCGGCGAGGTGGATTGGGCCGGCTTCGAGGTCGAGCTCAATGCCCTGGTGCGCAAGTATTTCCCCCACTGGGAGGCCAGGGACCTGCGCAAACTGCTCAAGTAGGCCGATTTCCTCGGCCCCCCACGACCCCGGCGACCTCGTCGCCGGGGTCGTTATCGTTTTGGGGCAGGACGTCCACCGACGAGGAAACCGGCTCTGGTAGGCTGTGTCCAATGCCTCATCCCCTTCGGAGCCGCCTTCGATGCTCGTGATCGCCGTCGTCCTGCTGCTGGCTATCTTTCTGTTGCCCAATGTCTGGGCCCGCTGGGTGCTCAGGCGTCACGCCCGTGGCCGCGACGACTATCCCGGCACCGGGGCGGAGCTGGCCGATCACCTGCTGCGCCGGCTGGGCATCGAGGGGGTCAGGGTGGAGCGCACCGGTCAGGGCGACCACTACGACCCCGAGGCGCGCCGGGTACGGCTCTCGCCGTCGGTGCATGATGGGCGCTCGCTCACCGCGGTGACGGTGGCGGCCCACGAGGTGGGCCACGCCATCCAGCATCACCACGGCTATGCGCCCTTGCTGGCCCGCTCTCGGCTGGTCGCGGTGGCGCAGAAGGCCGAGAGGCTCGGCGCGCTGCTGATGATGGCCGCCCCCTTCCTGTTCCTCCTCACCCGCCTGCCCGGCGGGCTGGCCATCGTGGTGGCGGCGGCGGTGGTGAGCTTCGGCACCGCCGCCCTGGTGCACCTGGTGACCCTGCCGGTGGAGTTCGACGCCAGCTTCCAGCGCGCCCTGCCGCTGCTCAAGGAGTACATCCCGCCCTACGACATGCCCGGCGCCCGCCATGTGCTCACCGCCTGCGCCTTCACCTATGTGGCGGCGTCGCTGGCCAGCATCCTCAACCTGGGCCGCTGGCTGGTGATTCTGAGGCGCTAGCGCGGCCGATTGGCGATGACCACCGCGCGGCGCGGGGCGGGATAGCCCTCACGGGTCCGCGTCGGATCCGCGGGGTCGAGGAAGTCGGCCAGGGACTGGAAGGTCATCCACTCGGTGGCGCGTTGCTCGTCCGTGGTGGTCTGCGCCTCGTCCACCACCCGCACGTTCTCGAACCCGCAGCGTTCTAGCCACCCGCAGAGGGCGGCGGAGGAGGGCAGGAAGAAGACGTTGGGCATGGCGGCGTAGCGCTCCCCCGGCAGCAGCACGGTGGTGTCGTCACCCTCCACCACCAGGGTCTCCAGCACCAGCTCGCCGCCGGGGCGCAGGGCGTCCCGGAGCTGCTGGAGATGCTCCAGGGGCGAGGGGCGATGGTAGAGCACCCCCATGGAGAACACCGTGTCGAAGAAGCCCAGCCCCTCGGGTACCGCCTCGATGCCCACCGGCAGGAAGTGGGTGCGATGGCCGTCGGCGTCACCGACGAAGTGACGCACCGCGCGGAACTGCCAGAAGAAGCGCGGCGAGGGGTCGATCACCAGCACGAAGGCGGCGCCGGCCCCGGCCATGCGCCAGCCGTGGTAGCCGCTGCCACCGCCCACGTCTAGCACCTTCCTGCCGGCGAGCGGGGCCAGGTGCGGCGCGACGCGCTGCCACTTCCAGTCGGAGCGCCATTCGGTGTCGATGTGGATGCCGGCGAGCGAGAAGGGCCCCTTGCGCCAGGGGGCGAGCTTGCGCAGCAGGTTCTCGGCCTGGCGGCGCCGACTGTCGGACAGTGCGACCTCGACGCTGATGGTGTCGGCCTCCAGCCGCACCCGGCGTTCGTCCGGCAGCGGGGGCAGCTTGGCCACCGCCTTCTCCCAGGCGGGCAGGTCGCCGAAGCGCCTGCGGTCGAGGCCGCTGGCGAGCTGCTCGGGCAGGCGCGCCAGCCAGGTCTCCAGGCCCTGGTCGAGGAGGGCACGGTAGAGGTCGCGGTGCTCGGCGGGGATCGGCATGGCTCAGGCCTCCCTCGGCGTCGACGGGGCGTCCTCGAAGGCGGCGTCCTTGAACGCCTCGCTCTTGAAGGCGACGACGGAGGCGAAGTTGAGCAGCTGGCACCAGGTGTAGCTGCGCGAGAAGCCGGCCCGGGCCAGGCGGGCGTGATGCGTCGCCAGGGTGTCGGGTACCAGTACGTTCTCCAGCGCCGTGCGCTTCTGGCTGATCTCCAGGTCGCTGTAGCCGTTGGCGCGCTTGAAGTCGTGGTAGCGCTCCACCAGCCAGGCGTTCTCCTGCTCGTCCTCGGCGCGGATCTTCTCGGAGAGCACCAGTACGCCGCCGGGCTCCAGGGCCGCGAAGAGCCGCGTCATCAGCGCCTCGCGGTCCTCCGGGGGCAGGAACTGCAGGGTGAAGTTGAGCACGATCATGCCGGCGGGGGCGTACTCCAGGGTGCGGATATCACCCTCGATCACCTCCATGGCATGCCCGGGACACTCGGCGGCCAGCGTCTCCCGGGCGCGGGCGACCATCGCGGGCGAGAGGTCCACGCCGGTGTAGCGGAAGGCATCGGGGGCCAGCCGGCCGGCCAGCGCCAGGCCGCCGGCGCCCAGCGAGCAGCCCAGGTCGTAGACCCGGGCGCCATGACGCAGGTGGCGGGCGGCGATCAGCCCCAGCATGCCCAGTATCTGGCCGTAGCCCGGCACCGAGCGCCGGATCATGTCGGGGAAGCAGGCCACGACCCGCTCGTCGAAGGAGAAGCGCGCCACCCGGTCGAGGGGTGTCGAAAAGATCGCGTCACGGTAAGATGCGTCACTCATCGTCGAGCCAGTCATGCAGGGAAATCCGTCATTCTACGTCGGGAAACAGGACGGTGCACGGTAGCCCGTCCCGCGGCGTCCAAGGAGGAACCATGATCGACCAGACCCCCGCCTGGCAGGTAGTGAAGGACCATGCCGAGACCCTGAAGCGTCACCACCTGCGCGAGTTGTTTGCGGCCGAAACCGATCGCCAGCCGCGCTTCACCCGCCGTGCCGCGGGCCTGACCCTCGACCTCTCCAAGCAGCGCTGGTCCGCCGAGACCCTCGCGTACCTGCTGGCGCTGGCCGAGGCCGCCGAGGTGCCGGACGCGATCCGTCGGCTGCTCGACGGCGAGCGGGTCAATGTCAGTGAGGACCGACCGGCGCTGCACACCGCCCTGCGCCTGCCCGCCGACGCCTCGCTGGTGGTGGAGGGCGAGGACCTGGTGCCGGGGGTGCACCGTACCCTGGACCGCATGGCCACCATGGTCGAGCGCTTCCACGCCGGCCAGTGGCGCGGCGCGACCGGCAAGGCGATCACCGACGTGGTCAACCTGGGGGTCGGCGGTTCGGACCTGGGACCGGTGATGGTGACCCACGCCCTGGCCGACTATCGTCCGCGGGAGGTCCACCCGGTCGAGGTGCACTTCGCCTCCACCATGGACGGCTCCCAGCTGGCCGACTACCTGGGCCGGCTCAGCCCCGAGACCACGCTCTTCGTGCTGTCGTCGAAGTCCTTCACCACCATCGATACCCTCTCCAACGCCAGCACCGCCCGCGACTGGCTGATGGCGCGCCTGGGAGGGGAGGAGGGCGTCGACGCGGAGCTGGTGATGCGCCAGCACTTCATCGGCGTCTCGGCGAGCCCCGGGAAGATGGCCGAGTGGGGCATCGCGGAGGCCCATCAGCTGGAGTTCTGGGAGTGGGTCGGCGGGCGCTACTCGCTGTGGGGCGCCATCGGCCTGCCCATCGCCCTGGTGGTGGGCATGGAGCACTTCCGTGCGCTGCTGGCCGGGGCCCACGCCATGGACGTCCACTTCCGCGAGGCGCCGCTGGCCGATAACCTGCCGGTGCTGCTGGCGCTGGCGGGGATCTGGAACGTCAACTTCCTGGATATCCGCGCCCACTCCATCCTGCCCTACGATGGCCGCCTGGAGTACTTCGCCGCCTACCTCGAGCAGCTGGAGATGGAGTCCAACGGCAAGTCGGTGGCCCACGACGGCCGCGAGGTGGGCTACGCCACCTGCCCGGTGCTGTGGGGGCAGCTCGGTCCCAACGCCCAGCACGCCTTCTACCAGCTGCTCCACCAGGGCACCCAGGCGGTGGAGTGCGACTTCATCGCCCCGCTGCGGCGCTACGACGACGTCGAGGACGCCGCCACCCGCACCCACCTCAAGGGACAGCATCGCCTGACGCTGGCCAACTGCTTCGCCCAGTCGCGGGTGCTGATGCTGGGCGACGACGCCATTCCCGACGACGGTCCGCGCCCCGGCCACAAGCGCTACCGCGGCAACCAGCCCTCCACCACCCTGCTGCTCGACGCGCTCACCCCGGCCACCCTGGGAGCGCTGATCGCGCTCTACGAGCATAAGGTGTTCGTCCAGGCGACCGTGTGGGGCATCAATCCCTTCGACCAGTGGGGCGTCGAGCTCGGCAAGAAGATCGCCGGCGAGACCCAGCGCATCCTCGAGAGCCACCAGGGCGTGGAGGCGATGGATGCTTCCACCCGGGCGCTGATCGAGGCGGCCTGGGCGGCCGAGGAGGAGACGCGGGCGTGATGCTGGCTATGCATACAGGGGGTGCGGTATGCTGAGCGCGCCATGGCGGACGCCGCCGGCCAGCGGCGTGCTCTACCTGCACGGCTTCAACAGCGGAGCCGACTCGCCCAAGGGTGTGCTGGTGCGCCAGGCCTGCGCGGCCCTGTCGCTGCCCTGCCTAACGCCGCAGCTGCCGCATCGGCCGCGTGAGGCGCTGGCGCTGGCCGAGGCGCGCCTGGCCGAGCTGGGGGAGCGCCCGCTTGTGGCGGGCAGCTCCATGGGAGGCTTCCTGGCCACCTGCCTGGCCGAACGCCACGGCCTTGCGGCCGTGGTGGTCAACCCGGCGGTGCGTCCGGCGGATCTGGTGGCCGAGTGGGTGGGGGAGCGCTTCGCCAACGACTACACCGGCGAGCGCTTCACCATCGAGGCGCAGCACCTGGCCGAGCTCGCGGCGCTGACGCCGGAGCGGCTTGCCGCGCCGGAGCGCTACCTGTTGCTGCTGGGCAGCGCCGACGAGGTGCTCGACCCGGGGCACGCCTTCCGGCTCTATCGCGGCGCCCGTACCCTGCTGCACCCCGGTGCCGACCACGCCTTCACGGTGCTCGCGCGGCACCTGCCGGCGCTGCTCGCCCACGGCGGTCATGCCCTGCCGCCGGCCTGGCAGGCCAGCCAACACAAGGAACCGGACGACACATGACGCAATACAGTGCCAGCTCCATCGAGGTGCTCTCCGGCCTCGAGCCGGTGCGCAAGCGCCCGGGGATGTACACCGACACCAGCCGGCCCAACCACCTTATCCAGGAGGTGGTCGACAACAGCGTCGACGAGGCGCTGGCCGGCCACGCCAGCCGCATCAGCGTGCGCCTGTTCGAGGATGGCGGCATCGAGGTGTCCGACGACGGCCGCGGCATGCCCATCGATATCCACCCCGAGCACGGCGTCTCCGGGGTGGAGCTGATCCTCACCCGGCTCCACGCCGGCGGCAAGTTCTCCAACGCCAGCTACCAGTTCTCCGGCGGCCTCCACGGGGTCGGGGTCTCGGTGGTCAATGCGCTCTCCAAGCGCCTCGAGGTGGAGGTGCTGCGCGACGGCAGCCGCCATGCCATCGCCTTCGAGCATGGCGAGCCGGTCTCCCCGCTGTCGGTGATCGGCAGCGTGGGCAAGCGCAACACCGGCACCGTGCTGCGCTTCTGGCCCGAGGCGAGCTACTTCGACAGTCCGCGGCTCGCCATCGGCCGCCTCAAGCACCTGCTGCGCGCCAAGGCGGTACTCTGCCCGGGCCTCGAGGTACGCCTGGTGGAGCCGGACGGCACCGAGAGCCGCTGGCAGTACGAGGACGGCCTGCGCGACTACCTGGCCCAGGCCACCGACGGCTATGAGGTGCTGCCGACCTCGCCCTTCATCGGCCACTTCGCCGACGCGGAGCACGGCGTGGACTGGGCGATCCAGTGGCTGCCGGAGGGCGGCGAGCCGCTGTTAGAGAGCTACGTCAACCTGATCCCCACCCCCCAGGGCGGCACCCACGTCAACGGGCTGCGTGCCGGCCTGCTCGACGCCCTGCGCGAGTTCTGCGAGTACCGCAGCCTGTTGCCGCGGGGGGTCAAGCTCACCGCCGAGGACCTCTGGGAGCGGGTCAGCTACGTGCTCTCGGTGAAGATGCTCGACCCCCAGTTCGCCGGCCAGACCAAGGAGCGGCTCTCCTCGCGCACCGTGGCGGGCTTCGTCTCGGGGGTGGTCAAGGACGCCTTCTCGCTGTGGCTGAACCACCATGTCGACCAGGCTGAGGCGCTCGCCGAGCTGGTCATCAGCGCCGCCCAGCGCCGCCAGAAGAGCTCGAAGAAGGTGGCGCGCAAGAAGGTCACCTCGGGACCGGCGCTACCCGGCAAGCTGGCCGACTGTTCCGGCCAGGACCCGGCCCAGAGCGAGCTCTTCCTGGTGGAGGGCGACTCCGCCGGCGGCAGCGCCAAGCAGGCGCGCAACCGCGAGAGCCAGGCGATCCTGCCGCTGCGCGGCAAGATCCTCAACACCTGGGAGGTGGAGAGCCACGATATCTACGGCTCCCAGGAGGTCCACGACATCGCCGTGGCCGTGGGCATGGAGCCGGGCAGCGACGACCTCTCCAAGCTGCGCTACCACAAGATCTGCATCCTCGCCGATGCCGACTCCGACGGCCTGCACATCGCCACCCTGCTGTGTGCGCTCTTCGTGCGCCACTTCCCGGCGCTGGTAGATGCCGGCCACGTCTATGTGGCGATGCCGCCCCTCTACCGCATCGACCTCGGCAAGGAGGTCCACTACGCCCTGGACGAGAGCGAGAAGTCGGCGATCCTGCGCCAGCTCGAGGGCAAGCGCGGCACCCCCAACGTGCAGCGCTTCAAGGGCCTGGGCGAGATGAGCCCGCTGCAGCTTCGCGAGACCACCATGGCGGTTGAGACCCGCCGCCTGGTGCAGCTCACCCGGGAGGCGGGCGACGGCACCATGGAGATGATGGACATGCTGCTGGCGCGCAAGCGTGCCGCCGACCGCAAGAGCTGGCTCGAGGACTACGGCAACCTGGCGGATATCGAGGTATAGCCACAAGCCAC
Organism: Halomonas shengliensis; assembly: GCF_900104135.1. Taxonomy (GTDB): domain Bacteria; phylum Pseudomonadota; class Gammaproteobacteria; order Pseudomonadales; family Halomonadaceae; genus Halomonas; species Halomonas shengliensis. Next base: position 255,298 of record NZ_FNIV01000004.1, read on the forward strand.
AAGCCACAAGCGCCAAGCGCCAAGGGCGAGCGGCGCCGGGGACAGGTCGGAGGGGAGGTCCTATGCCAGGGATGGCATCGGTAGCGCCCAGGGAAGGGTTCACAGCGCCTCCCCGATGGTCCGACACTTCGGGGCCTGTCGCCGGATCAGCCGCGAGGTAAGAAAGCCAACGATTTTGGACACCCTGATCAGGGGCATACCGTATGACCATGGATATCCAGGTGGCGGAGGGCGACGTCGAACGCCTCTCGCTGCGCGAATACACCGAGAAGGCGTACCTCGACTACTCGATGTACGTCATCCTCGACCGGGCGCTGCCCCATGTGGGCGACGGCATGAAGCCGGTGCAGCGGCGCATCGTCTATGCCATGCGCGAGCTCTCGCTCACCGCCAACGCCAAGCACAAGAAGTCGGCGCGCACCGTCGGCGACGTGCTGGGCAAGTTCCATCCCCACGGCGACAGCGCCTGCTACGAGGCGATGGTGCTGATGGCCCAGCCCTTCAGCTACCGCTACCCGCTGGTGGACGGCCAGGGCAACTGGGGCAGCCCCGACGACCCCAAGTCCTTCGCCGCCATGCGCTATACCGAGGCGCGGCTGTCGAAGTTCGCCGAGGTGCTGCTCGCCGAGCTGGGCCAGGGCACCGTGGACTGGACCCCCAACTTCGACGGCACCATGAACGAGCCGGTGGTGCTGCCGGCGCGCCTGCCCCATGTGCTGCTCAACGGCGGCACCGGCATCGCCGTGGGCATGGCGACAGACATACCGCCGCACAACGTGAACGAAGTGGTGGAGGCCACCTGCCACCTGCTGCGCCATCCCGAGGCCACCACCGCCGACCTGGTCCGACAGCTGCCGGCTCCCGACTTCCCCACCGAGGCGGAGATCATCACCCCCCGCTCGGACCTCCGGAAGCTCTACGAGAGCGGGCGCGGCTCGGTGAAGCTGCGCGCCCGCTACGGGCGCGAGGAGGGCAGCGTGGTGATCACCGCGCTGCCCTACCAGGTCAGCGGCGCCAAGGTGCTCGAGCAGATCGCCGCCCAGATGCAGGCCAAGAAGCTGCCCATGGTGGCCGACCTGCGCGACGAGTCGACCCACGAGGAGCCCACCCGCCTGGTGATCGAGCCGCGCTCCAACCGGGTCGACATCGAGGCGCTGATGGCGCACCTATTCGCCACCACCGACCTCGAGAAGAACATCCGCGTCAACATGAACGTGATCGGCCTCGATGGCCGGCCGCGGGTCATGCCGCTGCCCGAGCTGCTCGGTGAGTGGCTGCGTTTCCGCCGCGCCACGGTGCGTCGCCGCCTGGAGCATCGCCTGGGCAAGGTGGAGGATCGCCTGCACCTGCTCGAGGGCCTGCTGATCGCCTACCTCAACATCGACGAGGTGATCCGCATCATCCGCGAGGAGGACGAGCCCAAGCCCGCGCTGATGGCCGCCTTCGGTCTCTCCGACCGCCAGGCCGAGGCGATCCTGGAGCTGCGCCTGCGCCACCTGGCCAAGCTAGAGGAGATGAAGATCCGCGGCGAGCAGGAGGAGCTCGAGGCCGAGCGTGCCCGCCTGCAGGAGCTGCTCGGCAACGAGGCGGCGCTCACCGACCTGATCGAGGAGGAGCTGCGCGAGGCCGGCGAGAGCTATGGCGATGCGCGCCGCTCGCCCATCGTCGAGCGCGAGGAAGCCCGGGCGCTCTCCGAGGTGGAGCTGGTGGGCGCCGACCCCGTCACCGTGGTGCTCTCCGAGAAGGGCTGGATCCGCAGCGCCAAGGGGCACGAGATCGATCCCGCCGGGCTCTCCTACAAGGCCGGCGACCGCTTCGCCCTGGCCGCCCGCGGCAAGACCAACCAGCCGCTGGTGCTGCTCGACGACACCGGTCGCGCCTACACCCTGCAGGCCCACAACCTGCCCAGCGCCCGGGGGCAGGGCGAGCCCGTCACCAGCCGGGTCAACGTGGTGGCCGGCGCCCATATGGCAGGCGTCATGCTGGCGCCGCCGGCCACCCGCTACCTGCTCGCCTCCGACGGCGGCTACGGCTTCGTGGCCCGGCTCGAGGAGCTGATCGGCAAGAACAGGTCGGGCAAGGCGGTGCTGACGGTACCCAAGGGGTGCAACGTGCTGCCCCCGGTGGCGGTGCCGGAAGGGGAGGGGGCGCTGGTCGCCGCGGTCTCCAACGAGGGGCGATTGCTGCTCTTCCCGCTGGCGGACCTGCCCGAGATGGCCAAGGGCAAGGGCAACAAGATGCTCGATATCCCCGGCCCCCGGGCCGCGCGGCGCGAGGAGTTCGTGCGCGACCTGGTGGTGCTGCCGGAGGGCGCGGCGCTGGTGGTGCATGCCGGCAAGCGCCACCTGACCCTCAAGGCGGATGATCTGGCGTATTATCGCGGCGAGCGCGGCCGGCGCGGCAGCAAGCTGCCCCGCGGCCTGCAGAAGGTCGACAGGCTGGAAGCGTTGAACGGCGACACCTGACAAGAGGGTGCCTCGGCGCCGGGGCAGCCGCGGAAACGAGAGAGCTCCTGAGGTAACCATGACACGACGAATCCTGATCCGCGCCACCGGCGCGGCGCGGCCGGGCCAGCTGGCCGGCCTGGGCCGGGCCCTGGCCGCCAGCGGCGCGCGGCTGCTGGACATCAACCAGAGCGTGACCTTCGGCATGCTCTCCCTGGAGGCCCTGGTGGGGCTCGAGCATGAGGCCGACCTCGAGGCGGCGCTGGCAGCGGCGGGGGACGAGCTGGGCCTCGACGTCCAGGCGATCCAGGTCGCCGCCGAGGACTACCAGCGCTGGAGCGTGCAGGCCAGCCAGCCGCGGCTGATCCTGACCCTGCTGGCGCCGCACCTGCCCGCCGGCATCCTGGCCGAGGTGGGCGCGCTTACCGCCGAGCACGGCCTGACCGTGGAGCTGATCCACCGCCTCTCCGGCCGCGAGCCGCTGGACGGCGGCGTGCCCGGCGAGCACGACGCCATCCAGGGCGCCTGCGTGGAGTGCTGGCTGCGCGGCGAGGAGGTCGACCTCGATGCCCTGCGCGAGAAGGCCCTGGCGCTGGGCGCCATGCACGGCGTCGACATCGCCATCCAGGAGGACTCCATCTGGCGCCGCCATCGCCGCCTGGTCTGCTTCGACATGGACTCCACCCTGATCAAGGCCGAGGTGATCGACGAGCTGGCGCGCCGCCACGGTGTCCATGACGAGGTGGCCGCGGTCACCGAGCGCGCCATGCGCGGCGAGCTCGACTTCCAGCAGAGCTTCCGCGAGCGCATGGCGAAGCTCAAGGGGCTCGACGAGGCGGTGCTGGCCGAGATCGCCGAGGAGCTGCCGCTGATGGACGGCGTCGAGCGCCTGATGGCCCAGCTCAAGCGCCTGGGCTATCGCACGGCGATCCTCTCCGGCGGCTTCACCTACTTCGCCCGCCACCTGCAGGAGCGGCTCGGCTTCGACGAGATCCACGCCAACGAGCTTGTGATCGAGAACGGCAAGGTGACCGGCGAGGTCGCCGAGCCGATCCTCGATGCCGACCGCAAGGCGCTGCTGCTGCGCGAGATCGCCAGCCGCGAGGGACTGGCCATGGAGCAGACCATCGCCGTGGGCGACGGCGCCAACGACCTCAAGATGCTGGCCGCCGCCGGCCTCGGCATCGCCTTTCGCGCCAAGCCGCTGGTGCGCGCCCAGGCGCGCCACGCCATCTCCACGCTGGGGCTCGACGCCGTGCTCTACCTGATCGGCTATCGCCAGGGTGACCTGGAGGAGCCGGCGTCGTGAGTGCGGGCTTCGAGGCCTGGCGCGACCGCTTCGAGCGGCTGCGCGCCAACAAGCTGTTCGAGACCGCTGTCATCGCCATCATCATCCTCTCGGCGCTGCTGATCGGCGCCAAGACCTACGAGGAGACCAGCCGCTTCCAGCAGTGGCTGCTGGTCCTGGATGTGGCAGTGACGGTGTTCTTCCTGGTGGAGATCCTGATCCGCATGGCCGCGGAGAAGCGCCTGCGGGACTTCTTCCGCCGCGGCTGGAACATCTTCGACTTCCTGATCGTCACCGCCAGCCTGATCCCGCTGGACGACTCGGAGATGGTGCTGCTGGCACGGCTGCTGCGCATCTTCCGGGTGCTGCGCCTGGTGTCGATGATCCCCGAGCTGCGCCTGCTGATGGCGGCGCTGGTCAAGTCGATCCCGCGCATGGGCTATGTGGCGTTGCTGATGTTCATCATCTTCTACATCTATGCGGCCATCGGCAGCTTCCTGTTCGCCGACATCGACGACTTCCTGTGGGGCAATATCTCCATTGCCATGCTCACGCTGTTCCGCGTCGCCACCTTCGAGGACTGGACCGACGTGATGTACGCCACCCAGGAGGTGTATGCCTGGAGCTGGATCTACTACCTGACCTTCATCTTCCTCACCGCCTTCATCTTCCTCAACATGATGATCGGCATCGTGCTCGACGTGATGCAGAAGGAGAGCGTGCAGATGGAGATCGAGACCGGCGAGGGCGAGGCCGCCGAGCTCCACGGCCTGCGCGACGACGTGCGCGAGCTGCGCGAGCAGCTCTCGCGCATGGAGACGCTGCTGGAACGGCGGAGTTGACAACGTCGCCCAGGCCTGATTTTCTAGTGGGCATGAACCTGACCGCGTACGACCTCGACCTACGACTACTAGCGCTGGCCTGAGCGCTGGCGGTGCCGTCTGCACCGCCGAGTCATCGCTCCCCCGCGGAGCCCCGGTCGTCAAGAGGTCGTACCATGTCATCCATCCCCGTCGTCACAGCTTGTTTCCAGGTCGCACCGGTTTCGCCCCAGTGGGGCGCTGCCTGTTGCCCTGTGATCATTCATGCAGCGCCCCGACCGGCTCCCCGCCGTCGGGGCGCTGCCGTTTCCGAACGCCAGCCCGCCTGACGCCCCGACTCCAGAGGAGAACGCCGCCATGATGCTCGACAATCCCGCCGCCAAGTATCGCCCCTTCGTCGCCGTGGACCTGCCCGACCGCCAGTGGCCCAATCGCCGCATCGAGCAGCCGCCGATCTGGACTAGCGTCGACCTGCGCGACGGCAACCAGTCGCTGATCGACCCGATGGACCAGGAGCGCAAGCAGCGCCTCTTCGATCTGCTGGTGAAGATCGGCTTCAAGGAGATCGAGGTGGGCTTCCCCTCCGCCTCCCAGACCGACTACGACTTCGTGCGCTCGCTGATCGAGAACGACAAGATCCCGGACGACGTCACCATCCAGGTGCTGACCCAGGCCCGTGATCACCTGATCGACCGCACCTTCGAGGCGCTCCAGGGGGTGAAGAGCGCCATCGTGCACGTCTACAACGCCACCGACCCGATGTTCCGCCGGGTGGTGTTCGGGGTCGACAAGCCCGAGTGCATCCAGATCGCCGTGGAGGCCACCGCGCGCATCCGCCAGCGCATGGAGGAGGCGCCGCAGACGAACTGGACCTTCCAGTACTCACCGGAGCTCTTCACCACCACCGAGATGGAGTTCGCCAAGGAGATCGTCGAGGCGGTGATGGATACCTTCGGTGCCAGCACCGAGAAGAAAATGATCGTCAACCTGCCGGCCACGGTGGAGGTCGCCACCCCCAACAACTACGCCGACCAGATCGAGTGGTTCTGTCGCCATGTCAAGGACCGCGACGCCCTGATCGTCAGCGTGCATCCCCACAACGACCGCGGCACCGGCGTGGCCGCCGCCGAGATGACCCTGATGGCCGGCGCCGATCGTGTCGAGGGCACCCTGTTCGGCAACGGCGAGCGCACCGGCAACGTGGACCTCGTCACCCTGGCGATGAACATGTACACCCAGGGCGTGCATCCGGGGCTCGACTTCTCCAACATCACGCCGGTCATGCGCGAGGTGGAGTACTGCAACCAGCTGCCGGTGCACCCGCGCCACCCCTACGTGGGTGACCTGGTGTTCACCGCCTTCTCCGGCTCCCACCAGGACGCCATCAAGAAGGGCATGGCCGAGCGTCGCGCCCACCCGGAGGCCGTCTGGGACGTGCCCTACCTGCCCATCGACCCGCTCGACGTGGGCCGCAGCTACGAGGCGGTGATCCGCGTCAACAGCCAGTCCGGCAAGGGCGGGGTCTCCTACCTGCTCGAGCAGGAGCACGGCATCGAGCTGCCGCGCCGCCTCTCCATCGAGTTCAGCCAGGTGGTGCAGGAGGTGGCCGACCGCACGGGCAAGGAGATCACCTCGCAGATGATCTACCAGGCCTTCGCCGACGAGTACCTCGAGCAGACCTCGCCCTTCGGCCTGGTCAGCCACCGCCTCTCCTCGGAGCCCGACAGCCCCACCGTGACCCTGGAGGCGACCATCGAGGAGCGCGGCGAGCGGCGTACCCTCAGCGGCCAGGGCAACGGCCCGCTGGCGGCCTTCATCAAGGCGCTGGCCGCCGCCGGCCATGACGTGGAGATCATCGACTACCACGAGCACTCCCGTGGCCAGGGCTCGGATGCCGAGGCGATCGCCTACGTGGAGGTGCGCATCGACGGCGAGGCGGTGTTCGGCGTGGGCAGCGACGAGAGCATCACCAGCGCCTCCATGAAGGCGGTGATGAGCGCCATCAACCGCAAACTCTCCACCCAGGCGCCGGCGGCCAATGTGACTGCCGCGTCACTGGCTTAACGCCGTTTCTGTAGGAGGGCAGCTCTGCTGCGCGACTGGCGCCGCAGGCGCCATGGCGGTGTTGACCAGGCTGAGCGGGTCGCCGCCGGGGAGGCCTTAGGCCTCCATCGCCCAATAAATTGGCCTCCTACAGCGGCGTCTTGCTCCCTTCGCCGGGGATCTCCCTGACCAGCCGCGGCATCAGGAAGCCCGGCAGCTCCTCCCTGAGGCCCGCGACCAGCTCGCGGGCCTCATCGTCGGGGACGTCGAAGTGGGCCGCGCCCGCCACCGGGTCGAGCACGTGGAGGTAGTAGGGCAGCACGCCGGCGTCGAAGAGCCGCTCTGAGAGCGCAGCCAGGGCCGCCACCGAGGCGTTGACCCCGCGCAGCAGCACGCTCTGGTTGAGGAGTGTCACGCCCGCCGCCTTGAGCCGCGCGCAGGCGGCGATCACGGCGTCGTCGATCTCCTGTTCGTGGTTGATATGCAGCACCACCACCTTCTGCAGGCGGGTGGCGGAGAGCCAGGCGAGCAGGGCGTCGTCGACCCGGTCGGGGATCACCACCGGCAGCCGGGTATGGATCCGCAGCCGTTTCAGGTGGGGAATCTCACCCAGGCGCTCCACCAGCCAGCTCAGCCGGCGGTCGCTGGCGGCCAGCGGGTCGCCGCCGGAGAGGATCGCTTCGCGGATGGTGGCATCACCGCGCAGCGTCTCGAGACTCGCCTCCCACTGGGCCGTGGAGGGGGAGTTCTCGGCATAGGGGAAGTGGCGCCGGAAGCAGTAGCGGCAGTTGACCGCACAGGTCGGGCTCGCGATCAGCAGCACCCGACCGGCGTACTTGTGGATCAGCCCCTTCGCCGGCGTATGCGCGGCCTCCTCCAGCGGGTCGGCGACATAGCCCGGTACGGGCCGGGCCTCCGCGTTCAGCGGCAGCACTTGGCGCAGCAGGGGATCGTCGGGGTCCCCCGGGCGCATGCGCGAGAGGAAGGCCTCGGGCACGCGCACCTCGAACAGCGCATGACCCGCCTCGGCCCCGGGCAGCCAGCGCTCGTTCAGCCCCAGGCGGCGGCATAGTTCGCGCGGGTCGCGGATGGCGCCGGCCAGCTGGGCCTGCCAGGCGGGCGGCGTAGGGCTCCATCCTCTACCTGTCCCTGGCGCCTCTCGCTGCGAGCCGTTCTGGCGGCTTTCTTCGCTTTCGTCTTGACGCTGCAAAGGGATGGGGCTTCGGGTTATCATGCGGCACACCAGTCGATACGGGCGAGGCGGTCGCCAGGACGCACCGCCTCGTCGAGAGTCGTTTCCCAGCGCGCCGCCGGGGTCACCGGGGGCGCGCTCGAATATACGAGTGAGTGAAGATGGCGAGCTATTCTACCAACGAATTCAAGGGCGGTCTGAAGGTGATGCTCGACGGCGATCCCTGCGCGATCGTCGAGAACGAGTTCGTCAAGCCCGGCAAGGGCCAGGCGTTCAACCGCGTCAAGCTGCGCAACCTGATGACCGGCCGGGTCTGGGAGCGCACCTTCAAGTCCGGTGAGAGCCTGGAAGGGGCCGACGTCCTCGACCTGGACATGGAGTACCTCTATAACGACGGCGAGATGTGGTACTTCATGAAGACCGACGGCTCCTTCGAGCAGTACCCGGTGGAGAAGAAGGCCCTGGGCGACACCGAGAAGTGGCTCAAGGAGCAGGTGGTCTACACCGTCACCCTGTGGAACGACAACGCCATCAGCGTGACCCCGCCCAACTTCATCGAGCTCGAGGTCACTGAGACCGATCCCGGCCTCAAGGGCGACACCGCCCAGGGCGGCTCCAAGCCGGCGACCCTCTCCTCCGGCGCCGTGGTCCGCGTGCCGCTGTTCATCAACGAGGGCGAGGTGCTCAAGGTGGATACGCGGTCCGGCGAGTACGTCTCCCGCGCCTGATTGCATTTAGCTACGCGCTGAAAGCGGCGCCGGGGACAGGTCGAAGCGGAGGTCCTATGCCAGGGATGGCATCGGTAGCGCCCAGGGATGGGTTTACAGCGCCTCCGCGTAGGCCTGTCGCCGGATAAGCCGCGGATCTGCCCTATTAAGGCCACGCTTCGGCGTGGCCTTGGCGATTCTGGAGACCCTGAAGATGATCGATGACTGGCGCCCCACGGCGACCATCGCGACCCTGCGCGAGCGGGCGCGACTGCTGGGCGAGGTGCGCGCCTTCTTCGCCGAGCGGGACGTGCTGGAGGTGGAGACCCCGGTGCTGGGCCACGGCGGCAGTACCGACCTGCACCTGGCCTCGCTCTCGGTGGAGGCGACCACGCCGGCCGGCCGTGAACGGCTGTGGCTGCAGACCTCGCCGGAGTTCGCCATGAAGCGCCTGCTGGCGGCGGGTAGCGGGCCGATCTTCCAGCTGGCGCGCTGCTTCCGTGATGGCGAGGTGGGGCGGCGCCACAACCTCGAGTTCACCATGCTGGAGTGGTATCGCCCGGGCATGAGGCTCGAGGCGCTGATCGAGGAGACGGCGGCGCTGGTGCACCGGGTGCTGGACCGAAAGCCGGGGGAGGCGCCGGGAGCGCTGCGGCGTCGCCGCTATCGTGACCTGTTCCGGGAGGCGCTGGCCATCGACCCCTTCGGCGTGCCTCTCGACACGCTGCGCCGTCTGGCGGCGAAGCAGGGCGGCCTGGCCATGGACGACGCCCCCCGCGACGACTGCCTCGACCTGCTGATGAGCCTGGTGATCGAGCCGCAGCTGGGCCGCGAGGGCATCGACGTGGTGGTGGACTATCCGGCGAGCCAGGCGGCGCTGGCGCGGCGCCACCGCGACCCGGAGGATGGCGAGTGGGTCGCCTCACGCTTCGAGCTCTACCTGGCGGGGCTGGAGCTCGCCAACGGCTACGACGAGCTCACCGATGCCGCCGAGCAGGCGGCGCGTTTTGATGAGGACAACGCCGCCCGGCGGGCGGCGGAGCTTGTCGAGGTGGAGGTGGACGCCCGCCTGCTGGCAGCACTCGAGCATGGCATGCCGGCGGGCAGCGGCGTGGCACTGGGCATCGACCGGTTGATCCAGTTGGCGCTGGGCCACGAGAGCGTGGCGGAGGTGATGGCCTTCGCCACCCCGCGCTGCTAGGGCCGGGACAGCGCGGGGACTATTTCGCCAGTTCCCCCAGCGACTGCCCCATCTGCACCTTGTCGCCGGCCTCGATACCGTCGGCGAAGGACAGCGGCTCGGCGAAGGCCATCACCACGGTGGAGCCGAGCTTGAAGCGGCCCATTTCCTGACCCTTCTCGAGCCGCACCGGGGTGTCGAAGCGCAGGCGCTGCACCTCGCCCCGGGGCAGCGGGGTGATCTGCCCCGCCCATACCGTCTCGATGGCGGCGACGATCATCGCCCCCACCAGCACCAGCGCCATGGGCCCGTGTTCGGTGTCGAAGTGGCACACCAGCCGCTCGTTGCGGGCGAACAGGTTAGGGACATGCGCGGTGGTGGCGGCATTGACCGAGAACAGCCGCCCCGGCACATAGACCATCTCGGTCAGGGTACCGGCAAAGGGCATGTGCACCCGGTGGTAGTCGCTGGGAGAGAGGTAGACGGTGGCGAAGCTGCCGCCGAGGAAGTGACGGGCGGCGTCGCCGTCGCCCCCCAGCAGCTCCATGGCCGAGAAGCGGTGCCCCTTGGCCTGCAGCAGCTGGCCGGCCTCGATGGCGCCGAACTGCGAGAGCCGCCCGTCCGCGGGGCTCACCACCCCCTCACCGATGGGGCGCGCGTCCGTCTTGAGGGCGCGGGTGAAGAAGTCGTTGAAGGTGGCGTAGGCGGTCGGGTCCGGCTCGGCGGCCTCCGCCATGTCGACCCCGAAGCGGCGGATGAAGGCGCGCACCAGGGCGTTGCGCAGCGCGGGCTGGCGACACTCGGCGAGCCGCCCCACCAGCCGCGACAGCAGGTGGTGGGGCAGGGGGTACTGGATCAGGGAAAACAGCTTGGCGAGGGACAAGGCACGAGGTCTCTGAGGGGAATCGGGGGTAATGGCGGCTTACTTCTCGATCGGGGTATCGTCGCGGTTGCCCCACTCCTTCCAGGAGCCGGCGTAGCCGCGGATCCTCTCGAAGCCGAGCGCCCGGCCCACCAGCCAGGTAAAGCCGCTGCGATGGTGGCTCTGGCAGTGGGTCACCACCTCCATGTCCGGGGTCAGGCCCAGGGCCTCAAGCTCGGTGATCAGTTCGGCGTAGTCACGGATGCGCAGGCCACGCTCGCGGTCCATGGCCTCGGTCCACTCCAGGTTCACCGCGCCCGGCACATGGCCGAGGCGGCGGTTGTCGCCCTTCTCGCCGCGGTACTCGGCCGGGGAGCGGGCGTCCCACACCGCGAAGCCCTTCTCGCCCAGGCGCTCGGCCAGCTCGACACGGTCGATCAGCACCTCGGGGTGGAGGAGCTCCGCCCGGTAGTCGCTGGGGGTGGGCCGGCTGGGCTCGCTTGTCACCGGCTGACCCACCTGGCGCCAGGCATGGATGCCGCCGTTGAGGTAGGAGTAGCGGGTATGGCCGATCAACTCCAGGGTCCACAGCAGGCGACCCGCCCAGCCGCCGCCCTCGTCGTCGTAGGCGACCACATGGGTGTCGCGGGTCAGGCCCAGCTCGCTGAACAGCGCCGAGAGCTGCTCGACGCTGGGCTCGAGGCAGGGCACCTCGCCCTCGCCGCGCATCAGCCGCGCCTTGTCCAGGAACACCGCGCCGGGCACATGACCCTCGGCGTAGCTCTCGGCCTTGAGGGGCACGTCGACGATCAGCAGCGACGGTTCGTCGAGGTGCTCGGCGAGCTGTTCCGGCTCGACGATCAGCGGCAGCAGGTTGGCTTCGGAACTCATGGGGCTCTCCTTGCTTGTTCTGGATCGGGCGTGTTCTGGATCGGGCTTGTCAGAGCTTGGCCTGGCTTATGCCAGCGAGTCGAGGATACGCCGGTAGCTGGCGAAGCGCTCGGGGTGGATCTCGTCGCGTTCCACCGCCTCGAGCAGGGCGCAGCCGGGCTCGTGACGGTGGCGACAGTCGCGGAAGCGGCAGTGGCCGAGGTGGGGGCGAAACTCGATGAACCCCTCGGTGACTTGCCGCTCGTCCAGGTGGGTCAGGCCGAACTCGCGGATCCCGGGGGAGTCGATCAGCTCGGCGCCCTCGGCCTCCGGCAGGCGGTAGAGCCGTGCGGTGGTGGTGGTGTGGGTGCCCTTGCGCGACTCCTTGGACAGCGCACCGATGCGAAGTTCCTCGTCGGGGAGCAGGCGGTCGATCAGCGAGGACTTGCCCACGCCGCTCTGCCCCACGAACACCGAGGTGCGTCCGGCCAGGCGCGCCAGCAGCGCCGAGAGGCCATCCTCGCGCTCGGTGGTGGTGGCCACCACCGGGTAGCCCAGCGCGGCGTAGCGCTTCAGCAGCAGCCTCAGCTCGCCGCCCCCCTCGGGCAGCAGGTCGACCTTGTTGAGCACCAGCACCGGCGGGATGCCGGTGGCCTCGGCGGCTACCAGGTAGCGGTCGATCAGGTTGGGGTGGGGCTCGGGCTCCACGGCGAAGACGATCAGCAGCTGGTCGATGTTGGCGGCCACCGGCTTGAGCTGGCCGCGGGCGTCGGGACGCTCCAGCACGCTTTCGCGCTCGCCCCGGGCCACCACCACGCCCTCCACGGTGCGCCCCTCGACATCCTCGCGGCCGCGCCATACCACCCGGTCGCCGGTCACCAGGCCCTCGAGGTTGGCACGCAGGTGGCAGCGCACGGCGCCGCCGTCGTCATCCGGGCGCACCTCCAGGGTGCGGCCGAAGTGGGCGACCACCCGTCCCGTCCGCTCGGGGCCATATTCGCCGGCGGCCAGCTTCTCGCTATCCTGCTCGTCCTTCCGCGCGGCGCGCTCGGCACGCTCGGCCTGGATCTTCTCGACGCGCCAGCGCTGCTGGCGGCTCAGCTTGCGTTTGCTCATGGGCCCCTGAAGCTCGGTACAATGTCGGCATTGTACTCATCCATGACACCGGCTGTCGCGACGTTGCGCGCCGGCCCCGCAGGAGACGATTCCCCATGAGCGCGACCACCCCCGCCAAGGACGACACGCCCGATCCCCGCCAGCAGCGCCTGGTGTGGATCGACCTGGAGATGACCGGGCTGGACCCGGAGAAGGAGCGCATCATCGAGGTGGCCACCCTGGTCACCGACGCCGAGCTCAACGTCGTCGCCGAGGGGCCGGTGATCGCCGTGCGCCAGCCCGACGCCCTGCTCGACGCCATGGACGCCTGGTGCACCAGGACCCACGGCGAGTCGGGGCTGACCGCCCGGGTCAAGGCGAGCGATGTCGACACCGCCGAGGCGGAGCGGCGTACCCTCGCGTTCCTGCGCGAGCATGTGGCGCCCGGCAGCTCCCCCATGTGCGGCAACAGCGTGCACCAGGATCGCCGCTTCCTGGAGCGCGAGATGCCGGCGCTGCTGGCCTTCTTCCACTACCGCAACCTGGACGTCTCGACCCTCAAGGAGCTGGCCAAGCGCTGGAACCCTGGCGCCATGGCCGGCTTCCAGAAGCGCAACGTGCACCTGGCCATGGACGACATCAAGGAGTCCATCGCCGAGCTGGCCCACTACCGTGAGACCTTCCTGCGCCTGCCGGGAGCGCAGAGCGACGAGGAGGAGTAGGCCTGGTTGGGACAAGCGCGGCCTTTCCCGGCGGCGGGTCCGATCGGGGGCGCTGTGAACCCATCCATGGGCGCTACCTCGGCCCTGCGGCGCTCTCGCGTCCCGCTCCGCTTGCAGGCCCTGTGCTGGCCATCCCTGGCCAGCCCGTTCGGAGCAGTGCTCCTCACCCCTGGTCCTCGGACCCCCTCCGGACCAGCCCCCGGCGCCGCTCGCTACCGGGGTCTTCTCAAGCGCTAGTGATGATGTTCTGGCGCTTCTCCCGCTGCCTGTCCAGCGCCCAGCGCACATGCTCGCGCACCAGCTCGGAGGGGTAGGCCAGCCGCGCGCGCAGCGCGGCCTCCACCGCCTCGCTCCAAGGGGCGTTGCCGAGCCCCACGGCGAGGTTGCGCAGCCAGCGCTCGTAGCCGATGCGGCGGATCGGGCTGCCGGCGGTCTTCTCCAGGAACTCCTCCTCGCCCCAGGCGAACAGCGCCAGCAGGCTCGCCCGGTCCAGGGCGTGTCGCGGGGTGAAGTCCGCCTCGCCGGTGGGCGAGGCGAAGCGGGTGAAGGGGCAGACCAGCTGGCAGTCGTCACAGCCGAACACCCTGTTGCCCATCGCTTCGCGGTAGCGTTCGGGAATCGCCCCGTGCAGCTCGATGGTGAGGTAGGAGATGCAGGCCCGGGCATCCACCACCCGGTCCGCGACGATGGCGTCGGTGGGGCAGGCCGTACGGCAGGCGCTGCAGCTGCCGCAGTGCTCCCCCTCGAAGGGCGGGTCCACCGGCAGCGGCAGGTCGGTGTAGAGCTCGCCCAGGAAGAACCAGGAGCCGGCCCTGGGGTGGAGCAGCATGGCGTTCTTGCCGACCCAGCCGAGCCCCGCCTTGCGCGCCAGGGCCCGCTCCATCACCGGCGCCGAGTCGACGAAGGCGCGGTAGCCGAAGGGGCCCACCTCGGCCTCCAGGCGCTTGGCCAGGGCCGCCAGGCGCTTGCGCATCAGCTTGTGGTAGTCGCGGCCGGTGGCGTAGCGCGAGACGAAGGCGGTCTGGGGCCTCGCCAGGGTCTCGAGGGTCTCCACCTCCGCGGGCAGGTAGTCCAGGCGCACGCTGATCACCCGGATCGTGCCCGGCACCAGCTCCTGCGGCCGGGTGCGCTTGCTGCCGTGCTTGGCCATGAAGCCCATCTCGCCGTGATGGCCCGCCGCCAGCCAGCGCGCCAGGCGTGCCTCGTCCTCGGCCAGGTCGACGTCGGTGATGCCCAGCTGCTGGAAACCGAGCTCGTGGGCCCAGCCGCGCAGGCGCTCGGCCAGGGCATGCGGATCGGGGGCGTCGTCGAGGGCGGACGGGGAGGACATGATCGCGGAAACACCGTGCAGGGGGCCGGCGCCACTTGGCGACGGCCGCGGAGGCTTTACACTGTTCGATAAATGCCTTGCCTGCATTCCTATCGAACCCTCGCCATGGTAAAGCATCGCGACCCGGGAGACACCGCATGGCCGACGCCACCCGCACTGCCGAACCGCTTCACCCGCTCTACCGCGCCGAACAGGTGCGTGAGCTCGACCGCCGTACCATCGAGAAAGGGGTGGCGGGCTTCGCCCTGATGCAGCGCGCCAGTGCCGCCGCCTGGCAGGCGCTGCGCGCGCGCTGGCCAGAGGCGCGCTCGCTCACGGTGCTGTGCGGGGCCGGCAACAACGGTGGCGACGGCCATGTGCTCGCCGCCCTGGCCGCCGCCGAGGGGCTCGCCGTGCAGCGTATCCTGCTCAAGGAGATCGAGGCGCTCTCGGGCGACGCCCGTCGCGCCGCCGACATGGCCACCGCGGCCGGCGTCGGCGCCGTGCCCTGGACGACCAGCATGGCCTTGGAGGGGGACGTGCTGGTGGACGCCCTGCTGGGCACCGGGCTCTCCGGCGAGGTGCGCGGCGCCTTCCGCGAGGCGATCGCTGCGATAAACGCAAGCGACAGGCCCGTACTGGCCATCGACATCCCCTCGGGCCTGCATGCCGACACCGGTGCGGTGCTGGGCGAGGCGGTCAGGGCGAGTGCCACCGTGACCTTCATCGGCGACAAGCTGGGGCTCCACACCGGCGCCGCCGGCGACCATGTGGGCGAGCCTCTCTTCCGCGCCCTCGGCGTGGACGCGGCGGCCGAGGCCGACCTGGTCCCGGCGGCCGAGCGGCTGGAGGTGGGCCTGATCGAGGCCTGGCTGGCGCCGCGTGCCCGCACCGCCCACAAGGGCGACTGCGGCCATGTGCTGATCCTGGGCGGGGCGCCCGGCTTCGGCGGGGCGGCGCTGCTCGCCGCCGAGGCCTGCGCCCGGCTGGGGGCCGGCAAGGTGAGCCTGGCCACCGCGCCCGAGCATGTCACGGCGAGCCTGGTGCGCCGCCCGGAGGTGATGGTCCATGGCGTGCGCGGTGCCGCCGACCTCGGCGCGCTGCCCGACCAGGCCGACGTCCTGGCGGTGGGGCCGGGCCTGGGGCAGGGCAGCTGGGGGCAGGGGGTGCTGCAGGCGGCGCTCGCGGCGGGCAAGCCCCTGGTGGTGGATGCCGATGGCCTCAACCTGCTGGCATCACGCTTCGCGGGCCCCGCCCGCGACGACTGGATCCTGACCCCGCACCCCGGTGAGGCGGCCCGTCTGCTGGGGTGCAGTGCGGCCGAGGTGGAGGCGGACCGTCCCGCGGCGGCACTCGCGCTGCGCGATCGCTACGGTGGCGTGGTGATCCTCAAGGGCGCCGGCAGCCTGGTGGCGGGGCCTTCGGGGCTCGCCGTCTGTGCCTGTGGCAACCCGGGCATGGCCAGCGGTGGCATGGGCGATGCGCTGACCGGCATGGTCGCGGCGCTGCTCGCCCAGGGGCTCCCTGCCGAGCGGGCGGCACGCCTCGGCGTGCTGGTGCACGCCCGCGCCGCCGACCTGGCCGCCGCGGCGGGCGGGGAGCGTGGTCTGCTGGCCGGCGATCTGGCATCCTATGCGCGAATTCTGGTCAACCCGACGGCGGGCGAGGGCGATGCGGTTGCGACTCGATGATGAAGCCTCCCAGGTGGCCCTGGGCGAGTGCCTGGGGCGTGCCCTGGGCGGACGCGGGCGGGTCCACCTGGAAGGCGAGCTGGGGGCCGGCAAGACCACCCTGACGCGCGGCGTGCTGCGCGCCTATGGTCACCGTGGTGCGGTGAAGAGCCCCACCTACACCCTGGTGGAGCCCTACACCCTGGATGGCGTACGCATCTACCACTTCGACCTCTATCGCCTGGGCGACCCCGAGGAGCTGGAGTTCATCGGCGGCCGGGACCTGCTCGGCGATGACGCCCTGAGCCTGATCGAGTGGCCCGGCCGCGGCGAGGGGTGGCTGCCGCCCCCCGACCTGTGCGTCTCGCTGCGCGTGCTCGGCACCGGGCGCGAGGCTCGGCTCGAGGCCGTGAGCGACCATGGCCGCGCGGCGCTGGCACGCCTCGCCGAGGAGCCGCGCCTGGTGACCTGGCGAGCCAGGGATGGCGAAGGCGAGGCTGGGGCATGAGGCGAGTGGCCGCACGACTGCTGGGCGGGCTGCTGCTGGCGCTGGTCTCCCTGGGCGCCGCGGCGGGGGAGGTCGAGAACCTGCGCCTGTGGGCGGCCCCCGATCACGCCCGCCTGGTGTTCGACCTCGCCACGCCGACCCGCGCCGAGGTCTTCTCCCTCGACAACCCCCGGCGCCTGGTGATCGACCTCGACGACAGCCGCATGAAGGCCGATGTCGAGGGGCTCGACCTCACCGGCAGCGCCATCGGCCGCATCCGCACCGGGGTCCGTGACGGCAACGGGCTGCGCGTGGTGCTGGAGCTCGAGCGCGAGGTCGAGCCGCGTCACTTCACCCTGCAGCCCAACGACCAGTACGGCCATCGCCTGGTGGTGGACCTGGAGTACCCCGGGGAGAGCGCGGTGGAGGATCCCATCGACCCCATCGAGGCGATGATCCGCGAGCAGGAGATCGCCGCCAAGCGGGCCCAGGCCCAGGCCGACCTCGGTGGTTCCGTGGTGGCGCCCGAGCCCGAGAGCGCGGTGCAGCGTGCCCAGCCCCACCCCAGGCGTGACATCATCATCGCCATCGACGCCGGCCACGGCGGCGAGGACCCGGGTGCCATCGGCCCCTCGGGGACCCGCGAGAAGGACGTGGTGCTGGGCATCGCCAAGCGCCTGCAGGAGCGGGTCAACGGCACCGAGGGGTTCCGCGCGGTGATGATCCGCGACAGCGACTACTATGTCGGCCTGCGCCAACGCACCCGCATCGCCCGGGAGCAGAAGGCGGACTTCTTCGTCTCCATCCATGCCGACGCCTTCACCAGCTCGCGGCCCAATGGCAGCTCGGTCTATGCGCTCTCCCAGCGCGGCGCCACCTCCGAGACCGCCCAGTGGCTGGCCGAGAGCGAGAACCGCGCCGACCTGATCGGCGGGGTGGACGGCAGCCTGTCGCTCAGGGACAAGGACGAGGTGCTGCGCGGGGTGCTGCTGGACCTGACCATGACCGCCACCCTCAACGACTCCCTGGCCATCGGCGGGCAGGTGCTCGACCGCCTGGGCGGCGTCAACCGCCTGCACAAGTCGCGGGTCGAGCAGGCCGGCTTCGTGGTGCTTAAGTCCCCCGATATCCCCTCGCTGCTGGTGGAGACCGGCTTCATCTCCAACCCCGACGAGGAGCGCCGACTGCGCGACCCCGGCCACCAGCAGGGGCTGGCCCGGGCGATCTTCGCCGGCATCGAGGCGCACTTCCGCACCAACCCGCCGCCGGCCAGCCTGCTGGCCTGGCAGCGCGACCACGGGCGCAGCACCGCGGGCAACGAGTACCGCATCCAGCCCGGCGACACCCTCTCGGAGATCGCCGCCCGTCACGATGTCCCGGTGCGCCGCCTCAAGCAGGCCAACGAGCTCAACGGTGACGTCATCCGGGTGGGGCAGGTGCTGCGCATCCCCCGTTCCTGAACGTCCATCCTGCGTGGAGTGATATGTCACAACAGCGTCGTATCCGGGTCCTGGACCCGCGTCTCGCCAACCAGATCGCCGCCGGCGAGGTGGTGGAGCGCCCCGCCTCGGTGGTCAAGGAGCTGGTGGAGAACGCCATCGATGCCGGCGGCTCGCGCATCGAGGTGGAGCTGGAGGCGGGCGGCGCACGGCTGATCCGGGTGCGCGACGACGGCGGTGGCATCGGCGAGGAGGACCTGCCGCTGGCCCTGTCGCGCCACGCCACCAGCAAGATCGTCTCGCTGGAGGAGCTGGAGGGGGTGGCGAGCCTCGGCTTTCGTGGCGAGGCGCTCGCCTCGATCAGCTCGGTGTCGCGCCTGGAGCTGACCTCCAACGTCGACAAGGACCCCACCGCCGGCTGGCGGGTGGTGGCCGAGGGGCGCCAGATGGCGCCGCGGGTCAGCCCGGCACCGCACCCCCGGGGGACCTCGGTGACGGTGCGCGACCTGTTCTTCAATACCCCGGCGCGGCGCAAGTTCCTGCGCACCGAGAAGACCGAGTTCGGTCACGTGGAGGAGGCCTTCCGCCGCCAGGCGCTCTCCCGCTATGACATCGGCTGGACCCTGCGCCATAACCAGAAGACCATCCACCAGCTGCGCGCGGGGGTCGACCCCGCCAGCCGCGAGCGGCGCATCGCCGCGCTGCTGGGCAAGGCCTTCCTCGAGCATGCCCTGCACCTGGACATCGAGGCCTCGGGCCTGCGCCTGTGGGGCTGGGTCGGCCTGCCCACCCACTCCCGGGCCCAGGCCGACCAGCAGTACTTCTTCGTCAATGGCCGGGTGGTGCGCGACCGCCTGGTGGCCCACGCCGTGCGCCAGGCCTACCGCGATGTGCTCTTCCACGGCCGCCACCCGGTATTCGTCCTCTACCTGGAGGTCGACCCCGCGGTGGTGGACGTCAACGTCCACCCCACCAAGCACGAGGTGCGCTTCCGCGACGGCCGCCTGGTCCACGACTTCCTCTTCTCCAGCCTGCACCGGGCGCTGGGCGAGGCCCGCGCCGGGCAGGCCGGCGCCGCCGCCGAGGAGGAGGGGCCCGAGGAGGGCGAGTCGGCATCTGCCGAGGCCCCCGCGGGCGTCGCCGAGGCCGCCGGGCGCTGGCAGCAGCAGCCCATGGCGCTGCCGGGGCGCGACGAGGGGAGCAAGGTGACCCCGGACCGGGTGCGGGCCTTCATGGAGGGGTATCGCAGCCTGCACCCGGAGCACGAGGAGAGCCTGCTCACCCCCCAGCCCGCGGCGCCCGGGGCCGGCGGGGCCGCCGCCGGCCTGGCGCTCGCCGAGCGCCAGGCGACGCAGGCCCGGCGCCGCGAGTCGCTGCCCGAGGCGGACGACACTCGGGCGCCACCGCTGGGCTACGCCATCGCCCAGCTGCACGGGGTCTATATCCTCGCCCAGAGCGAGCGCGGCCTGATCCTGGTGGACATGCACGCCGCCCACGAGCGTATCGTCTACGAGCGCATGAAGACCCAGGTGCACGGCGGACGGCTCCAGGCCCAGCCGCTGCTGGTGCCGGTGTCGCTGGCCGCCAGCCCCGCCGAGGTCGCCACCGCCGAGGCGGAGCACGAGGCCTTCGCCCGCCTGGGGGTGGAACTCGACGTCGCCGGCCCCGAGACGCTGCTGGTGCGCCAGGTGCCGGCGCTTTTGAGTGATGCCGACGTCGAGCCGCTGGTGCGCGAGATGCTCGCCGACCTCGAGCGCTACGGCCGCTCCGACCGCCTCGAGGCGCATATCAACGAGCTGCTCTCCACCATGGCCTGCCACGGCAGCGTGCGCGCCAACCGCCGCCTGACCGTGGAGGAGATGAACGCCCTGCTGCGCGACATGGAGCGCACCGAGCGCAGCGGCCAGTGCAACCACGGCCGACCGACCTGGACCGAGATGAGCATGAGGGAGCTGGACCGCCTCTTCATGAGAGGGCAGTAGACCCATGCCCGATACGCGCCCCCCCGCCATCCTGCTGATGGGCCCCACCGCCGCCGGCAAGACCGACCTGGCCATCGCGCTCCATGAACGCCTGGGGGTCGAGCTGATCAGCGTCGACTCCGCCATGGTCTACCGCGGCATGGACATCGGCAGCGCCAAGCCCTCCGCCGAGGAGCTGGCCCGGGCGCCGCACCGGCTGATCGACATCCGCGACCCCGCCGAGCCCTACTCGGCGGCCGACTTCCGCGAGGACGCCCTGCGCGAGATGCGCGAGATCAGCGCCGCCGGGCGGGTGCCGCTGCTGGTGGGCGGCACCATGATGTACCTGAAGCAGCTGCTCCACGGGGTCGCCAACCTGCCGAGCGCCGACCCGGTGGTGCGCGCCGGGCTCGAGGCCGAGCTCGAATCCCGTGGCCTGGCCGCCCTGCACGCCGAGCTCGGGCGCGTCGATCCCGCCTCTGCGGCGCGCATCCACCCCAACGACCCCCAGCGGCTGCTGCGGGCGCTGGAGGTGTTTCGCCTCAGCGGTCGCCCACTCAGCGAGCTATGGGCCGAGCAGCGCCCGGAAACCTTTCCCTGGCGCACGCTGTCGATAGGGCTCGCGCCGGCCGATCGGGCCGTGCTGCACGAGCGCATCGCCGCGCGCTTCCGGGCCATGCTCGCCCAGGGCCTGGTCGAGGAGGTCGCGGCGCTCAGGGCCCGCGGCGATCTCGACGCCTCGCTGCCCGCGATGAAGAGCGTGGGCTACCGTCAGGTGTGGGAGTACCTTGACGGCGAGGTCGACCGGGCCGGGCTCGAGCGGCGCGGCATCGTCGCCACCCGGCAGCTGGCCAAGCGCCAGCTGACCTGGATGCGCGGCTGGGAGGCGCTGCACTGGGTCGACCCCCTGGTCGGCGATCCCCTGGCCGAGGTGCTGAAATTGGTGCGCCAATTCGGCACTTAGCGTAAGATACGGTGTTCGGCAGGCCGCTGGCCGGGCCCCGCGACGGGCCCCAGAATCCCAACAACCCAACCCCCAGAGACAATTCCAGGGAGAGCAACATGTCCAAAGGGCAGTCCCTTCAAGATCCGTACCTGAACATCCTGCGCAAGGAGCGCATCCCGGTATCGATCTTCCTGGTGAACGGCATCAAGCTGCAGGGCCAGATCGAGTCGTTCGACCAGTTCGTGATCCTGCTGCGCAACACCGTCAGCCAGATGGTCTACAAGCACGCCATCTCCACCGTGGTGCCGTCGCGCAACGTGCGTCTGCCGGCCCAGGACCCTGCCGCCGCGCAGGAAGGCCAGTGAGGTAGTGATTGTTTTTTGAACGTCCCGACGCCGGAGAGACGGCGGTACTCGTCCATGTCGACTTCCAGGACGAGCAGGAGCGCGAGGATCCGGGCGAGTTCCTGGAACTGGTGCGCTCCGCGGGGGCCGAGCCGGCCACCCTGCTGACCGGCAGCCGCCACCGGCCGGACCCGCGCACCTTCGTGGGCTCCGGCAAGGTGGAGGAGCTGCGTGAGGCGCTGGCGGTGCATGGCGCCGAGCTGGTCATCTTCAACCATGCCCTGAGCCCCTCCCAGGAGCGCAACCTCGAGCGCACGCTCAAGTGTCGCGTGCTCGACCGTACCGGCCTGATCCTCGACATCTTCGCCCAGCGGGCGCGGACCCACGAGGGCAAGCTGCAGGTGGAGCTCGCTCAGCTGGAGTACATGTCGACCCGCCTGGTGCGCGGCTGGACCCACCTGGAGCGCCAGAAGGGCGGCATCGGCCTGCGCGGTCCCGGCGAGACCCAGCTCGAGACCGACCGCCGCCTGCTGCGCGGGCGCATCAAGGCGATCCACCGTCGCCTCGACAAGGTACGCGGCCAGCGCGAGCAGAACCGCCGCTCCCGCGCCCGGGCCGAGATCCCCAGCGTCTCGCTGGTGGGTTACACCAACGCCGGCAAGTCAACGCTGTTCAACGCCCTGACCGCATCCAGGGTCTATGCGGCCGACCAGCTCTTCGCTACCCTCGACCCGACGCTGCGGCGCCTGGAGATCGAGGACGTGGGGCCGGTGGTGATGGCCGACACCGTGGGCTTCATCCGCCACCTGCCGCACAAGCTGGTGGAGGCCTTCCAGGCCACCCTGCAGGAGGCCGCCGAGGCCACCCTGCTGGTGCATGTCATCGACGCCGCCGACCCCGACCGCGACCTCAACGTGGAGCAGGTGGAGACGGTGCTCGACGAGATCGGCGCCCTGGAGGTGCCGACGCTCAAGGTGATGAACAAGATCGACCTCCTCGACAGCGCCCCGCGCATCGAGCGCGACGGCGAGGGGCGACCCGAGGTGGTCTGGCTCTCGGCCCGCGAGGGGCGGGGGCTGGAGCTGCTCGAGCAGGCCTTGGCCGAGCGCCTGGCCGAGGATGTCATCGATTTCCCGCTGACCCTGGCCCCCGAGCAGGGCCGGCTGCGCGCCGCCCTGCACGAGCTCGGCGCCGTGCGCGAGGAGCGCTTCGACGACGACGGCCGGATCCGCCTGCAGGTGCGTCTGCCGCGCCGCGACTTCCTGCAGCTGATGGCGCGACTGGGCGAGCGTGCCGAGGATTACCTGCCCGCGGCGCTGCAGGCGCGCGAGGCCTGGGAAGAGGCCTCCGGCCCGGGCTAGCGGGGCAGTAACGGGACACACAGGATCGCAACCGAGGCCCGGGCCGCCAGGCGTGGCCGGGGCAGCAACGCAGAGTGGAGAGGACCTATGGCCTGGAATGAGCCTGGTGGTGGTGGCAACCAGCACGACCCCTGGAGCGGGGGCGGTGGCCGCCGCGGAGGCGGTGGCAGCGGTGGCGGCGGCAACCAGCCGCCGGACCTGGACGAGGCCCTGAAGAAGTTTCAGGACAAGCTCAACGGCATGCTCGGTGGCCGCGGCGGCAAGAAGGGCGGCGGCGGTGGCGGCAACAAGGGCGGCGGCAAGCCCCGCAACGCCTTCACCCTGCCGGGCCTGCTGATCGTGGTGGCGCTGGCCATCTGGGCCGCCTCGGGCTTCTACCTGGTCGACCAGTCCGAGCGCGGCGTGGTGCTGCGCTTCGGCAAGTTCCAGGAGGTGGTCAGCCCGGGCCTGCAGTGGAACCCGCCGCTGATCGATGACGTGCGCATGGTCAACGTCACCCGGGTGCGCTCGCTGACCCAGACCCAGTCGATGCTGACCCGCGACGAGAACATCGTCGAGGTCGAGATCTCGGCCCAGTACCAGGTCGCACAGCCGCGCGACTTCGTGCTCAACGTGCGCAACCCGCAGCTCTCCATCGAGAACGCCCTGGACAGCGCCCTGCGCCACGTGGTCGGCGGCACCGACATGATCGACATCCTGACCTCGGGGCGTGAGATCCTCGGCAGCTCCGTGGCCAGCCGCCTGCAGTCCTACCTAGACAGCTACGGCACCGGCATCCGGCTGCAGACCATCAACATCGAGTCCACCTCGGCGCCGGCGCCGGTCATCGACGCCTTCGACGACGTGATCCGCGCCCGCGAGGATCGCCAGCGCACCATCAACCAGGGCATGGCCTACGCCAACGCCATCATTCCCGAGGCCCAGGGCCAGGCGCAGCGCATCGTCGAGCAGGGCCAGGGCTACCGCGAGTCGGTGGTCGCCGAGGCGCGCGGTCAAACCAACCGCTTCAACTCGCTGCTCGGCGAGTACCAGGACTCCCCGGAGGTCATGCGCCAGCGCCTCTACCTCGACGCCATCGCCGAGGTGTTCGGCAAGACGCCGAAGGTGCTGGTCGACGTGGCCGAGGATGCGCCGCTGATGTACCTGCCCCTCGACCAGATGGGCGGCGGCAGCGGCTCCCCCCGGCAGCAGGGCGAACAGGGCGAGCTCGACCCGCGGGTGCTCGAGCGCCTGCGCAGCAGCAGCGAGGGCGGCAGCGCCTCCTCGAGCAACAGCAGCAACACCGGTGGTATCCGCAGGGAGGGCCGCTAAATGATCAACAATCGTTCCCTGCTCATCGTCGGCGGCCTGGCCGCCGTGGCCTGGCTGGCCAGCAACAGCCTCTACGTGGTCGACGAGACCGAGCGCGCCGTCAAGCTGCGCTTCGGCGAGATCATCGAGGAGAACATCCAGCCCGGCCTGCACGTGAAGGTGCCGATCACCCAGACGGTGCGCAAGTTCGACACCCGGGTGCTGACCCTGGACACCGATCCCAGCCGCTACCTGACCCTGGAGCAGAAGGCGGTGATCGTCGACTCCTACGTCAAGTGGCAGGTGGTCAACCCGACCAAGTACTACGAGGCCACCTCCGGCGACGAGATGATGGCGGTGCGCCTGATCCAGCCGCGGGTCGACGAGAGCCTGCGTAACGAGTTCGGTCGCCTCAACCTGCAGCAGATCATCGCCGAGCGTCGCGACGACCTGATGACCGGGCCCACCGAGGACCTCGACGCGCTGCTGCGCGACGAGCTCGGGGTGGCGATCCTCGACGTGCGGGTCAAGCGCATCGACCTGCCCGACGACGTCTCCTCGGCGGTCTACGAGCGCATGCGCTCCGAGCGTGAGCGCGAGGCCCGCGAGTGGCGTGCCCAGGGCCAGGAGGAGGCCGAGCGCATCCGTGCCAACGCCGACCGTCGCCGCCAGGTGCTGCTGGCCCAGGCCAACGAGCGCGCCGAGACCCTGCGCGGTGAGGGCGACGCCGAGGCGGCCGCGCTCTATGACCAGGCCTACTCCCAGGATCCCGAGTTCTTCGCCTTCTGGCGCAGCCTCCAGGCGTACCGGGACAGCTTCGAGGGCGACCGCGACATGCTGGTGCTCGACCCCTCCAGCGACTTCTTCCGCTACCTGAAGAGCGCCATGCCCTCCGGCGAGGAGTGATGGCCAGACGCGCCGGGGTTCATCCCCGGCGCAAACGTGGTAGACTCCTGCAACCGGGCGTGGCCCGGTTTTT
This sequence comes from Halomonas shengliensis, assembly GCF_900104135.1. GTDB lineage: Bacteria > Pseudomonadota > Gammaproteobacteria > Pseudomonadales > Halomonadaceae > Halomonas > Halomonas shengliensis. The sequence continues at coordinate 280,308 of NZ_FNIV01000004.1, forward strand.
TTGTGGCCGCCCCCCGCCGCGGCGCGCGCCCGAACTCTCGGCCGGAGCGTCCGTTTCCTGGCCATTTCACTGCCTTGCAGGAAGATTCACATGACCATCGCTGACCGCTGGCTGCTGCCCGACGGCATGGACGAGGTACTGCCGCCCCAGGCGAGCCGCATGGAGGAGCTGCGCCGCGCGCTGCTCGACCTCTATCATCGCTGGGGCTACGACCAGGTGATGCCCCCCACCGCGGAGTTCCTCGACTCCCTGCTCACCGGCACCGGCTCGGACCTGGCGCTGCAGACCGTCAAGCTCACCGACCAGCTCACCGGTCGCATGATGGGCATCAGCGCCGACGTTACCCCCCAGGTGGCGCGCATGGACGCCCACTCCCTCAAGCGCCAGGGCCCGGTGCGGCTGTGCTACTGCACCAATGTGCTGCGCGCCACCCCGGACCAGCATCAGGGCGGACGCAGCCCGGTGCAGGTGGGGGTCGAGCTGTTCGGCCACGCCGGCCTCGAGGCCGACCTGGAGATCCTCAACCTGGCGCTGGCCTCGCTGACCGTCGCCGGCGCCGAGGAGCTCCACCTGGCGCTGGGCCACATCGGTATCTACCGCAGCCTGGTGGAGGCCGCCGGGCTCGACGCCGACGCCGAGCGTGCGATGTTCGAGGCCCTCGAACTGAAGTCGCCGGGCGAGCTCGCGGCGCGGGTCGCCGAGAGCGTGGCGGATCCGACGCTGGCCGAGATGTTCATGGCGCTGGGACGCCTGCACGGCGGCGTGGAGGTGCTCGACGAGGCCCGCGAGGCCTTCGCCGAGGCACCCGCCCCGGTGGCCGCGGCGCTGGAGCAGCTGCGCGCCCTGCTGCGTGGCGTGCTGGCCGCCCACCCCGAGGTGGCCCTCTACCTCGACCTGGGGGAGCTGCGCGGCTACGCCTACCACACCGGCATGATGTTCGCCGTCCATGTGCCCGGCTATGGCCAGGCGCTGGCCAAGGGCGGGCGCTATGATGACACCGGGCGCGCCTTCGGCCGCGCCCGCCCGGCCACCGGCTTCTCCATGGACCTCAAGCAGCTGGCCACGCTGTCGCCGGCCGAGCCGCCCCGCGACGGCATCTGGGCGCCGGCGGAGGGCGAGGGGCTGGCGGAGGCCGTGGTGGCGCTGCGCGCCGAGGGCGAGCGCGTGGTGCAGGCGCTGCCCGGGCAGCGCACCGGCCCCATGGAGCACCGCTGCGACCGTGAGCTGGTGCAGGCCGCTGGCCGCTGGCAGGCCGTGACACTGTAGACTGGGTTACCACCTTGGCGCGACGGCCCGCCGCCGCGCGGCAACGAGAGACGAGAGAGCAATGGGCAAGAACGTAGTCGTACTGGGCACCCAGTGGGGTGACGAGGGCAAGGGCAAGGTCGTCGACCTGCTCACCGAATCCGCCGACGCGGTGGTGCGCTTCCAGGGCGGTCACAACGCCGGCCACACCCTGGTGATCGACGGCGAGAAGACCGTCCTCCACCTGATCCCCTCCGGCATCCTCCGCCAGGACAAGATGTGCGTCATCGGCAACGGCGTGGTGCTGTCCCCCGAGGCGCTGATCAAGGAGATTCGCGAGCTGGAGGCCAAGGGCGTGCCGGTACGCGAGCGCCTGCGCCTGTCGCCGGCGTGTCCGCTGATCCTGCCCTACCATGTGCGCCTCGACCAGGCCCGCGAGAAGGCTCGCGGCGTGGCCAAGATCGGCACCACCGGGCGCGGCATCGGCCCGGCCTACGAGGACAAGGTGGCGCGTCGTGGCCTGCGCCTGGGCGACATGCTGCATCGCGAGCGCTTCGCCTCCAAGCTCGGCGAGGTGCTGGACTACCACAACTTCGTGCTGGTCAACTACCACGGCGAGGCGCCGGTGGACTTCCAGGAGGTCCTCGACGGCGCCATGCAGATGGCCGAGGAGCTGCGCCCCATGGTGGCCGACACCGTGAGCCTGGTGCACGGCGTGCGCCGCAACGGCGAAAACATCCTCTTCGAGGGCGCCCAGGGCTCGCTGCTGGACATCGACCACGGCACCTACCCCTATGTCACCAGCTCCAACACCACCGCCGGCGGCACCGCCACCGGCTCCGGTGTGGGGCCGCTCTACCTCGACTACGTGCTGGGCATCACCAAGGCCTACACCACCCGGGTCGGCTCCGGTCCCTTCCCCACCGAGCTGTTCGATGACCATGGTCGCCACCTGGCCGAGAAGGGCCACGAGTTCGGTGCCACCACCGGGCGGCCACGCCGCTGTGGCTGGTTCGACGCCGTGGCCCTGCGTCACGCGGTGCAGATCAACTCGGTCTCCGGCCTCTGCCTGACCAAGCTCGACGTGCTCGACGGCCTGGAGAACATTCGCGTCTGCGTCGGCTACCGCAGCAAGGATGGCGAGGTGCTCGACACCCCGGTGGACTCCGAGGGCTACGAGGCCATCGAGCCGGTCTACGAGGACCTGCCGGGCTGGAGCGAATCCACCCTGGGGGTGCGTCGGGTCGAGGACCTGCCGGCCAACGCACGCGCCTACATCAGCTTCCTGGAGGAGAGGGTGGGGACCTCCATCGACATCATCTCCACCGGCCCCGACCGCAACGAGACCATCGTGCTGCGCAACCCCTTCGAGGGCTGAGCGCTGTCTCCACCGCCCGGAAGCAGGAAGGCCGGCCCCCTCGGGGGCCGGCCTTCGCGTTGCGGGGAGCGCTGGCGGATCACTCCGCCGCCGCCACCTCCAGGGCCTCGGCGGCACTCTCGTCGGAGAGCAGCTCGTGGAGGGTCTGCACCGCCATGCCGCTGTCGCCCTGCATGACGCTATCGAGCCACACCAGGGCCTGCTCGCGACTGGCATTCTCCAGGCCGTTGGCCGCCAGGTAGGCCTTGGCCAGCGCCAGGCGGGCGCTGGGGTGGCCCTGCTCGGCCGCCTTCAGCAGGTAGTCGGCGCCCTGGCGGACGTCCTGTTCGAGGTTCTCGCCGCGGATGTACTCCCGGCCCAGGGTGGCCATGGCCCCGGGATGGCCCTGCTGGGCGGCCTCCTGCAGCAGCGCCTTGCCGCGCTCACCGTCTCGGGGAATACCGTTCTCGCCGCGCAGCAGCGCGCGGCCCAGGTTGGCCCGTGAGGCGAGGTCACCGCTCTCGGCGGCGCGCTCCAGCCACTTGCGGGCCTGCTCGGGATCGGCCGCCACCCCCAGGCCCTCCTGATAGGCGACCCCGAGCTCACGGGCCGCGTGGGGGTTGCCCGCCTCGGCAAGGGGGCGCAGGTAGCCGATGGCGCGCTCGGCGTCGGCCTCGACGGGGCCACCCTTCAGGTAGGCCTGGCCGAGGGTCAGGCGTGCCCCCTGGTGGCCGGCGTCGGCGGCGGCCTGCAGCAGCGACAGGGCGCGCCTGGGCTCGCCGTCGAGCAGCATCTCGCCGAGCTCGGCACGTGCCCCGATGTGGCCGGCGTTCGCCGCCTGCTCGAGCCAGCGGCGGGCGGCCCGAGGGTTGGCCTGCACGCCCCGGCCGTCGAGGAAGGCACGGCCCAGGTCGGCCATGGCCCCGGGGTGACCCTGCTCGGCGGCGGCGATCAGCGCGTTGATGTCGCCGCGAGCCCCCTTCCTGCGGTTGACCCCGGTCATGACCTCCTCGGCGCCCGTGTGCCCGGCCTCCCGTGCCCGCGTCACCCAGCGGGTGGCCTCGTCGAGATCCCGGCCGACCCCCTCGCCGTCGCGGTAGGCACGCCCCAGCACCAGCATGGCGTTGGCGTCGCCCTGGCGTGCCGCCCTCTCGAGCAGGGCTCGACCACGCTCGGCGTTCTCCGGCAGCGGCCCCCTCAGGTAGGCCTCGCCAAGCACCGCCATGGCGGTGTCATCGCCGGCCTCCAGCGCCTCCTCCAGCAGCGACTCGGCGCGGCTGGGGTGGAAGGGCAGGGGCCCCTGCTCCTGGAGGTGGGCCTCGCCGAGCAGGCGCAGCGCCGCTGGCTGGCCCTGTTGTGCGGCGTCGCGCAGCAGGCCCTCGGCGCGGCGTCCATCCTGGGGGACACCGCGGCCCTCCAGGTAGGCGGCGCCCAGCTGCTGGGTGGCCCAGGGGTGACCCAGCTCGTGGGCGTGCTTCAGGTAGTCGATGGCGAGATAGGGCTGGCTGGGCACCAGCTCGCCGGCGAGGTAGAGGTCACCCAGCCGGGCCATCGCCAGGGCGTGGTCCTGCTCGGCGGCGCGCTCGAGCAGGGCGATGCCGCGCTCGACCTCGGGCGGGGTGAAGCGAGGCGGGTCGGCGAGGCCGGCGGAGGGGGCGTCGGGACTCGCGGCATTGTCGCGAGGCGTCCCCATGGCCTGCGCCCGCCGACGGGCCTCGGCCACCAGCGTGGTGCCGAGGGCCTCCATGGCGTCGATATCCCCGGCCTCCACGGCCTGCTCGAGCCAGCGCTTGCCGGCCGTCGGCCGTGTGGGCGCCCGTTCGGGATCGACCAGTATCCTGCCCAGCTGGGTCATGGCATCGACATCACCGCGTTCCGCGGCCTCCTCGAGCATCCTGATGCCTTGTCGGGTCTCTCCGGCGTCCAGCAGGGCACTCCCGGCATTGCCCAGTGCATCCTTGTCGCCGGCCTCGGCCGCCTGACGCAGCCAATGCAAACGCTGTGCGGGCTGGTCGCCGAGCAGGCCGTCGGGCGCATGCAGACCCGCCAATTGTCGCATGGCCGTGGTCTCGCCGGCTGCGGCGCGCTTGCGCAGTGCCTCGGCGTAGCGCCGGGCGTAGTCCATGGCACGTTCGGGCTTTTCGTCGAGCCAGCCACCGGGGGCATGGGCCTCCGCCAGCGCCTTGAGCGCCTCCTCCTGGCCCTGCTCGGCCTCGATGGCATAGAGCTTGGCCGCACGTTCCGGGTTGGCCGACACCCCGTCGCCGCCTTCCCGCAATAGTGCCGCGAGCATCACCCGCTCGTCGCGGCCCACTTCCTCTTCCACCGCCAGGCGCAGCAGGTGGTAGGCAAGCAGGTCATTGCGCTCGACGCCGTCGCCCTCACGATAGAGCTTCGCCAGGTTGAGGGCGGCATGGCCACGGATATAGGAAGGAGTGCGTACCGCCAGGGCGTAGTGCTCGGCCGCCTGGGCAGGGTCCCGTTCCATGGCCTTTCCCTGGTCATAGAGCTTGCCCAGCTCGTAGTGCCCCTGGGGAAATCCCTGGTTGGCAAGGCCGGTGAGTAGCCGGATGGCCTCACGGGGGTTGCCGGCAGCGATCGCCTCGTCGGCCTTCTTGACGAGCTGTTTGTGCCTCCACTCGAGGTTGCGTGGCTGGCCATCCTCGAACCAGGCCTGGTAGGGCTCGGACAGGGGGGCGGTGGCCTGGGGGGCGCTATCGGTGACGGCGCATCCCGTGAGCAGCACCAGCAGGCTGGCCGAGGCCATCAGGCGCAGTCCCCTGGCATGCGGGAGGGTGGGGAGGTCGGTCGGGGTGGTGTTCATGGGGTTGGGTCCTCGCGGTGATCGTTGGATGACGGCTGACAGTGGGGCATCACTCCTGCCCCATCCCCTTGAAGGCGGTGGTCTCCTGTTTCTCCTCGTCGAGGACGACATGCCGCTGGGCGTCGGGATCCATGAAGTAGAGGGTGATGTAGCCGCCGGCACTGCGGTTGTAGAGGGGGCGTACCCGGCGGATGAAGTCCTCGACGCGGGGGTCATCGAAGCGCTTCAGGTAGATCTCCATCCAGGTGAAGTACTGGGGGTCCTTGAGAAAGCCGGTGTACTGCTCGAGGGGGGCGACATCGCCCAGGGCGGCGGGGTCATCGAGGATCGCGAAGAGGAAGTCGACGGCGTCATGGATGCTACGGCCGTCGACCTCGAGCTCGAAGATGTCGTAGCCCTGGCGGGCGATGACCTGCATGTTGGTGATCAGGTAGAGCAGGCCATAGTTCTGGTAGTGGGTGGCGCGCCGCCCCCGGGAGACCTCCAGCGGAAAGGCGCCCTCCTCGGTCATATCGTGCAGCGCGGCATGGATGGCGCTGACCCCGAAGCGGAACAGCTCGTCGTCCTCGGTGAGCACGCCGACCATGCTGGCGTAGAGCGCCCGGCGGTAGAAGTGGTTGTTGCAGCAGCTGTTGCCCACGCCGCCGGGGATATCGGCGTGCTGGTGGGCCAGGCCGTTGAGCCATGTCTCGACGCGCTCGCGCTCCTCCTGCATGCCTTCCACGAAGGGGCGCACGGTGGCGTAGGCCATGGCGGCGGCGAAGATCATCGACTCGGTGGCGAACCACGCCTGGGGCTCGACGGAGTCGTAGTAGAAGTCGGTCAGCGCCTCCTGCTGGGCCCAATGGTCGAGGAAGCGAACCAGGCACTCGGCGTAGTAGTCGTCGCCGCTGGCGACGAAGCTGCCGGCCAGCATCGAGACGTTGTCCTCGAACTGGAACAGCGGCTCCGAGGCGAGCTCCCATGCCTCCGGATTGGGGTAGTAGCCGGGGACCCGCAACTGGGTGGTGATGGGCTCGTACGCCATGAGCTGCTGGCAGCTCGGCCCCCGGGAGAGGTCGTCGAGCTCCTGGAGCAGGATGGCGTTGTCGGTGTCGGCGAGCTCCTCCATACGGGCCGCCACGTCGAAGTAGCCGGCGTCGGGGGCGGTGACGCGATACTCCGAGAGGTCCAGCGCCTCGCGCTCCTCGATGGTGAGGATGTCCATCTCCTGGGCGCCTGCGCCGCCCGACAGCCCGGCGAACAGCAGGATCAGGGTGGCGGCGAGGGGCCGGTGGGGCAGTCCGGAACGGGCCTGGGACATGGCGGGTGTCACTCCTTGTGAGGTGGGATACGCCCCGCTTAGGGCGAGGGGGCGTAGAAGCGAAAGGCGGCGAAGTCGGCATGCTGGTCGACCGGGGTGCGCCAGGCCTTGCCGTTGCCGCCGAAGAAGGTCGAGAACATCAGGCCATCGATGGTCACCTCATCGGTGGTGCGGTAGACGATCTCGCCCTGCTCGAGCACCGGCGCGCCGTCGATCCACACCCGGGCCAGGCCGTCGGCCTCACCGGGCGTGTTGAGCACCAGCTCCTGCTCGATGGTGACCCACTCGCCGGTGGGGAAGCTCCACAGCCCGCGGCCCACGGAGGCGCCGAATTCCTCGTCCTGGCTGGCCACGTACTCGTAGAGCTCGCCCTGGCCGGCCTCGCGCCACATGAAGCGCATCGAGAAGCCGCTCTCGCCGTCGACCTCGTCGCCGCCGCTGGGGGCGTCGCCGCCGTAGAGGCCCGGCAGCTTGCCGCCCTTGACGAAGTCGAACCCCGGCTCGAAGCGCACCTGGTAGGTGAGGCAGGCCCGTTCGGCTCCGGCCAGGCCCGCCGGGTCGGCATAGAAGCCGGCACCGCCCTTCTCGGTGTCGCCGGGGGAGGAGGTGCCCTCAGGGTAGTGGACGCGCAGGCCCGGCTTGCCTAGGCCGGTCGCGTCGGCGTCGAGCAGCTCGACGTTCTTCTCGACCCCCCAGTCACGGGTGGTGCCGAAGCCCTGGCGCACCCCCGTCCGGGCCTCCTCGGCGGAGAGGTCCGGCTGCGGGGAGGCCACCAGTGGATAGCGCGCCGAACAGGGTTCGACTCGCGGATAGGAGAGGGTCGGCGCCTCGTCCTGCTGCGCCGAGGCGCCCGCCGAGGCGAGGCCCGACAGCAGGGCGGTGAGGAGCAGTGTCAGTCGCCGGGAATCGGTTGATGTCATGCGCATGGCGTCTCCTTGACGCAGGGCCGCGGCGCCGAGGCGTCGCGGCGTCGGTGGCTTTGGATCACCCCGCCTCGCGGGTTTCTTCCTCCTGGGTGGCGGCACGGTAGACGCGCTCGCCGAGCTGGATCACGGCCCGCATGCCCTGCCACACCCACTCGGCGGTGGCACCCAGCAGCGGGGCCTCGGTGAAGCGCACATCCACCGGCTTGCCGACGCTCTCCGCCGGCAGGTCCTTCTCGGGCACCAGCAGCACGCTGGCCACGTTCTGCTGCTGGCGGACCCAGCTGGGGAAGCCGGCGCGCGGCTGGCGCTCGACATCGAGCGCCACGTTGCGCACCCGGGCGCGGATTGGGGTCGAGGCGTTGGGCAGCGAGACGTAGGCCGTCTGGTTGGGCTCGATGCGCTCGATGTCGTCCATGTGGACCAGCGCCTCGACCATGACATCGTCCTCGCCGGTGCGGATCAGGGTCATGATCCGCTCGCTCTCGTTGACGTAGGTGCCGTCGGCGCTGGAGAGCGCCCAGGCCACCAGGCACTCGCAGGGGCTGTAGATGTCGTTGCTGGCCTGGCGCGCCTCCAGGGCGGTGATGCGGGAGCTCTCCAGATCGCGTGCCGTCTCGAACTGCTCGATGCGTGCCTGGGCGATCTCCGGCGATACCGTCTCGAAGCTCATCGCCTCGCCGCTCTCGGGACGCGCGGAGCTGGCGATGCTGACCTGGCCGCCGCCGGCCGATTCCAGGTGCTCCTTCAGGTTGGCGATCAGCTGCTCGTTGTAGTTCAGCGAGGCCCGGGAGAGGATCAGCTCCGACTTCAGGTCGCTGTTGGCGATGCTGGTCAGCGCCTGGTCGCGCTCGACCCGGTCGCCGGCCTGCAGGTCGTGGGCCTCGAGGATGCCGGGGCCCGGGGCACGGATATCGATCCGTGGCGCGGTGACCGCGGCGAAGCTCGGTTCGATCAGCATGAAGTTGCGGTAGGCCGTCGCCGCGGCCGCGATCGCGAGCACGCCGATGGCGGCGAACAGCAGCAGGTAGCGTCCCCGCGGCTTGGGCGGGCGCGACGGCGGCAGGGGCGAGTTGTGGGTCGCCTGGCGCTTGCGCGGGGTCTGGGGATCCTCGCCCTCCATCAGCGACTCGATGCTGGGCTGGCGCCCGGTCAGGCAGCTGCGAACCACCTGACGCAGCAGTTCGCGATGGGGTGGCTCGATATCCGTGATCTCGAAGCCGTTGACGTGGTGTCTCCCGCCCTGCTCGGCGGTGGCATGGCGGCATTCGGCGCGCACCGGCACGATCAGCTCGCTGGCCCCGGCGGTCAGCAGCAGCGAGGCCGAGAGGCGCTCGCCCGGGTGCAGCGGCCGTGAGGTGCGAACCGCGAAGCCGCCCACCGAGACATCGGCACCGGGGAGCTCCTGGCCATCCTCGAGGCGGACCCGGAAAGGCGGCGAGACGCGGATGAAGCGGCGTTCGTCGCGTCGCTCGTGGTAGATTCTCTCGTGATGGCGTCCCTCGCCTCGATGGGCGATGGGGCCCAGGCGCGGCTCGTTGCGGTCGATGCCGTTCATGTCGGGATGATGATCAGACATCCTTTGCCTTCTCCTTGCTCTGTTGTTTGGCCGACGCCAGGGTGTCGCCGGAACGGCCGGCATCCACCCGGATCCGCAGGCCCTTCAGACGTATCGAGTGGTGCGTCAGTGTCAGGGTGCAGCCGGCTGGCTGCGGGCAGGCCGCCGCCTCGGCGATGGGCCGTCCGCGGCCGTCGCTCAGGTGGCTGGCCAGCGCGGAACTGACGATCAGGCGGGTGGTGCCCCCCGTGGCGCCCAGCAGGTGGCCCGCCCGGGGACGGTCCAGCCCCTCGAGCGCCTCCAGCAGGCCGTCGTCGAGGCGGAAGTCGCCGGCCGGCAGCTGCACGCTGCCGCCCTCCGGGGCATCGGCGATGGCCAGCGACAGCCAGCGTTCGTCCACCCGTGACGCTGACGCCGGGCTGCCGTCGGTGAGGATGGCCAGCGAGGTGCGGTCCGGGGGCTGCAGGACGCCGGTGGCGAGGATCAGCACGTAGAGCAGCACGCCGTAGGCGAAGGCGTGCAGCACATGGCCCATGCGCCGCTGGCGCTTCACGGCCGCCGGGTCGTCGGGCTCGCCAGCGGAGATGCCCTGGCGCGACCACTTCTGGCGGTTGAAGCGGAAGCTGACATAGGTCTTGAGCAGCGCACCCCACACCTGGTTGTAGTAGATCAGGGGCACCCACAGCAGGCTGAAGCGCCCGTGCTGCCAGGCCAGGATCAGCGTCACGATGCCGCGGGTGAAGAGGATCCACAGGGCGTAGGCGAAGATGAACGAGGGGCGGATGAACAGGGTCACCAGCAGGGCCACCGTGGGGCCGATCAGGGTGGTCCACATGGAGAGTCGCTGGTCGACCAGGCTCCACCAGGTGAACAGGCCCATGGGTCTTGGTCCCAGGGCGATGGCCCGGTTGCTGGTGCGCAGCATGTTGCCGTACCAGCGACGCATCAGGTCGGTGGTCGACGTGAAGAAGCGCCTGCGGTCGGGCAGCTCCTCGAACCCCGAGACATGCACATCCGGGATGTAGAGCATCCGCCAGCCGTTCTTCAGCAACCAGTACCAGGTCGACTTGTCGTCGCCGGAGAGGAACTTGAAGGTGCCGAAGCGCCAGTGGTCGACGTGGTCGTTCTCCACCAGCTCGATGAAGTCGGGCTGGGTCGCCAGTTCGGTCCGGAAGGCGCTGTAGCGGCCGGTCAGCACCAGCAGGCGGCGGGAGACCGACATCGAGCTCATCACCAGGTGGCGCTGGGCATAGCGGATGTCGTACCACTCCTTGGTGGCATCGCCTCCGGTGACGATGGCGCTGTTGTTGGTGGTCAGGGCCCCCAGGTCCTCCTGGACGCCGAAGAACGACAGCGAGCGCGACAGGGTGCCCGGCTCGAGGCGGATATCGCCGTCCATGGAGACCAGCAGGGCGCCCGGCGTCGGCATGCGCCGCGAGATGGCGCGCAGCACCTCGGCCATGGCCGAGCGCTTGCCGTCACCCTTCTGGAACATGTAGCGCAGCTCGATGTTCTCCGGCCAGCCGTTGTCGTCCATGACGTGTGTGATGATGTCCACGTCGGTGCGGTCCGACAGCGAGGCGAAGATGGTGGTGGGCACGCCGTAGTCGGCGACCTCGCGGACCAGGGCATCGTAGACCCGGAAGCTGACCTCGGGCTCGATGCGGAAGGAGGTGCACAGCACATAGAGCTCCGGGGGGAGGCCCTGCTCCCCCTGGGCATCCGCCTCGGCCCGCAGGCGCGGGAAGATCCGGCGGTTGTACCACACCGAACGCACGGCCTGGATCAGCCACCAGCTGTAGCGCCAGATGCCCACGGCCCCGACGGCGAAGAAGAAGCTCTTCGACTCGGCGGAGAACACCTCCAGCGGCAGGCCATCGACCACCAGGATCAGCAGGGCGATTCCGAGGAGGAAGGTCGTGACCTCCGTCACCTTGCTGGCGACGGAGCGATCGTCAGGTCGGTTCGACATCTCGACGCCCCCTCAGGCGAGCACGGGACGCACGGAGTCACCCCGGCCGATGGCGTAGTAGGCGAGGCCGGCGGCCTTGACCGACTCGGGGGGGAAGAGATTGCGGCCGTCGACCACCACCGGCTCACGCAGGGTGGCCCGCAGCGCCTCGAAGTCGACGGTGCGGAAGGCCTTCCATTCGGTGCAGATGACCAGGGCATCGGCCCCCTCGAGGGCCTCGTCGCGATAGCCGGCGAGCACCAGGTCGTCACGCTCGCCGTAGAGCCGGCGACACTCGTCGGCGGCCTCGGGATCGAAGGCCTGGACCCGGGCACCGGCCTCCCACAGCGCCTCCATCAGCGCCCGGCTGGGGGCCTCGCGCATGTCATCGGTGTTGGGCTTGAAGGCCAGGCCCCACAGCGCGATGGTCCTGCCGGTCAGCTGGCCGTGGAAGGCCTGGCAGAGCATCTCGAACAGGCGGCTCTTCTGGCGCGCATTGACGCGCTCCACGGCGGCGATCATCTCGGCGGGGTGGCCGACATGCTCGGCGGTATGCGCCAGCGCCTTGACGTCCTTGGGGAAGCAGGAGCCGCCGTAGCCGCAACCGGGGTAGATGAAGTGGTAGCCGATGCGCGGGTCGCTGCCGATGCCGTGGCGGACCTCCTCGATGTCGGCGCCCAGGCGTTCGGCGAGGTTGGCGATCTCGTTGATGAAGCTGATCTTGGTGGCGAGCATGGCGTTGGCCGCATACTTGGTCAGCTCGGCGCTGCGCACCCCCATGAACATCAGCTTGTCGCGGTTGCGGTTGTAGGGGCCGTAGCACTCGCGCATGGCGCTGCGCACGCGCTCCGACTCGGTGCCCACCACGATTCGGGAGCCGCGCGAGAAGTCCTCGATCGCGGCGCCTTCCTTGAGGAATTCGGGGTTGGAGCAGACATCGAAGGGGAGCTGCAGGCGGCGGCCATCGAGCTCGGCGGCGATCACGCGTTCCACCTTGCTGGCGGTGCCCACCGGCACCGTCGACTTGTCGACGATGATGCGGTACTGGGTCATGTGGCGGCCGATGGTTTCGGCCACCTTGAGCACATGGCGCAGGTCCGCGCTGCCGTCCTCGTCCGAAGGGGTGCCCACGGCGATGAACTGCAGCAGGCCGAAGGCCACGGCCTCGACGGCATCGGTGGTGAAGCGCAGGCGTCCGGCCGCCCGGTTCTGGCGGATCAGCGCCTCCAGGCCGGGCTCATAGATCGGTACCTCGCCCTCGTTGAGGCGCGCGATCTTGTCGGCGTCGACGTCGACGCAGAGGACGTCATGTCCCACGTCGGCCAGGCAGGCGCCGGTCACCAGGCCCACGTATCCGGAACCGAAGATGGTAATCCGCATGGTCGTCATTGCTCCTTGCTGAGGGCCCACCCGCAGGTATCAGGCGCGGGAAGGGCGGGTCGTCGGGGCGTGCGACCATCCACAGGAGCAATTATCGGGCCAGGTTCTTATATTCCTTTTAATATCAACTGGTTGTGTTATCCAGGTCGGCGTCGCCGTCGCCGGGCCGGGGCCGAGGCGTCGCCATGCCGCTACAATACTCGCCAGCCCAGGGAAAGTTCTTTTATTTCATATGGATAGAGTGTTGCCAGCCGGCAACGGCGCCCTCGAGAATTCTTTCAAACTATTGAATTGATGGATATTTCAGTAGTCGATGCCGCGACGTGCCTGGAGGCCGGCGTTGAAGGCATGGCGCACCTCCTGCATCTCGGTGACGGTGTCGGCCATGGCCAGCAGGTCGCGATGGGCGTTGCGCCCGGTGACGATCACCGTCTGCTCGGCGGGACGGTTCTCGATGGCGCGCCGGACCGTGTCGATGTCCAGGTAGCCGAACTTGAGCATGTAGGTGATCTCGTCGAGCACCACCAGGTAGACCCCGGGGTCGGCCAGCATGCGCTCGGCGTCGGCCCACACCTCGCGGCAGGCGGCGGTGTCCGCCTCGCGGTTCTGGGTCTCCCAGGTAAAGCCGGTGCCCATGATGGCGACCTCGAGGTTGGGGTCCTCCACCAGCCGCTCGCGCTCGCCACACTCCCACTGGCCCTTGATGAACTGCACCACCCCGACCCGGTAGCCATAGCCCAGGGCGCGGGTGACGGTGCCCCAGGCGGCGGTGGTCTTGCCCTTGCCGTTGCCGGTGAAGACCAGCAGCAGGCCGCGCTGCTCGGTGGCGGCGGCCACCTTCTCGTCGACCCGGGACTTGAGTTTCTGCATCGCCTGGCGGTGGCGGGTATCGCGATCGTTCATCCTGGCTCCGTGTTCTGTACAAGGCTTGTCTAGGAAGGCGCCAGCATACGCGAGCCGGTGCCGCGCGTCAGCTCCCCTGGCGCACCTGCGCCTCCAGGCGTGACAGGAACACCCCCATGATGCGCTCATAGAGGCCGCGGCCCAGCACGCTGTCCTCGATTCCGGCGTCGATGTTGGGGTTGTCGTTGACCTCGATCACCACCACCCGCTCGCCGGCCTGCTTGAGGTCGACCCCGTAGAGGCCGTCGCCGATCAGTCGGCACGCCTTGAGCGCCGCCTTGATCACCGCCGGTGGCACCTCCTCGGGGGCGTGGGTGGTGAAGCCGCCGCTCTTCACCCGGCCACCGGAGTGGTCGTAGATCTGCCAGTGGCCGCGGGCCATGTAGTAGCGGCTGGCGAACAGCACCTGGCCATCCAGCACCCCGATGCGCCAGTCGTACTCGGTGGGCAGCCACTCCTGCACCAGCAGCAGGGCGGAGTCGCGGAACAGCCGCGCCGCCTCACGCTCCAGGGCCTCCAGGCTCTCCACCTTGACCACGCCCCGGGAGAAGGCACCGTCGGGCACCTTGAGCACCAGCGGGAAGCCCAGATGGCCGACGCGCTCGGCCAGGGGGCCGCGGTCGCCACGCCGCAGCAGGGCGCCATCCGGCGCCGGCACGCCGCGGGCCCGCAGCAGGGCGTGCAGGTAGACCTTGTTGGTGCAGCGCAGGATGTCCCGGGGGGCGTCGATCACCACCAGTCCCTCGTGCTCGGCGCGGCGCGCCATGCGATAGGTGTGGTGGTCCAGGGCGGTGGTCTCGCGGATGAACAGGGCGTCGAACTCGGCCAGGCGTCCGGCATCCTTGCGGGTGATCAGCGAGACGTCGATGCCGAGCCGGCGCCCGGCGCGGATGAAGGCCTTGAGGGCCCCGCGGTTGCTGGGCGGCAGCGCCTCGGTCGGTTCCACCAGCATCGCCAGGTCGAAGCGATAGCGGCGCCGCGCGCGCGGCGTGCGCCACACCTGGCGCGAGTGGCGGTTCAAGGCGGCGGCGAAGGCGTCCTGCTCCTCGCCCACCAGGTCGCGCAGGGTCAGCGGCCGCAGGCGCGCCAGCCGCCACTGGTCGTGGCGACGCACCAGCCTGGCCTCCAGCAGCGGGCAGGGCAGTCGCTCGAAGAGCTTGCGCGCCAGGCGCTCGAGGCCCGGCTCGCGACACTCGCCGAACATCACCCTCAGGGTGAGGGTATCGCCGGCCAGGCGCTCGTGGCGGGCCAGGTCACCGAGCAGCGGGGCCAGGGTGTCCAGCTGCAGGTCGATCAGTGCCTTGCGCGACAGCTCGTTGAGGGTCTCCACCGTGGGCAGCACCCGCTGGCCGCGGGCCTGGGCCAGCAGCGAGACGTAGTAGCCGGTGCCCAGGTAGTCGAGCTCGCCGCACAGGTTGATCACGTGGGTGGTGCGCTCGCCCTCGGCGGCGGCGCGGTGGCGTGGGTCCAGCGAGAGGTACGCCTCGGCGGTGATCAGGTCCTCGCTGGGGTAGTAGGGCTGCCAGTCGGCGAGGCGGTCGACGACGATACGCAAGGGGCACATGGGCGTGGGCTACCGGTCGATGGGGGAGGGCGGCGCGCGGCCGGACAGCGGCCAGCATGCTATCGCCGCACGGTGGCGACAAGCGCCTTCGTGGGTGAAAAGATTTCATGCTGTCGCCCGGGTGACAGCGATCCTGGGTGCCACCAGAATCGGCGTGTTCCATGCGGAGTACCCGATGACCGTTCAGCTGCGCCGGGCCACCGGCCATGATCTCGATGCCCTCTACCGGCTGGAGGAGAGCGCCTTCAGCGGCGACCGCTTCAGCCGCCGCCAGCTCTGGCACCTGCTCAACCGCGCCCACGCCGAGACCTGGGTGCTGGAGCGCGACGCCGAGGCCCTCAGCCCGGCTCGGCTGCTGGGCTACGGCACCCTGCTGTTCCGCCACGGCAGCGACCGGGCGCGGCTCTACTCCTTCGGCATCCACCCCGACGCCCGCGGCGCTGGCCTGGGGCGCCGGCTGCTCGAGGCGCTGGAGGCGGCCGCCGTGGCCCGCGGCAGCGCCCGACTGGGCCTGGAGGTGCGGGTCGACAACCGCGTGGCCCTAGCCCTCTACCGGCGCATGGGCTTCCGGCTCGAGCGCTGGCTGCCGGAGTACTACGAGGACGGCTGCGCCGCCTGGCAGATGGTCAAGGCGCTGGAGGCGGCGGCGGCCGCGCCCTGATAGAATCGCGCCATCCCTAACCCCCTATCGACAGACCCAGGAGCCGTCATGCCCTCCTTCGATATCGTCTCCGAGTTCGACAAGCACGAGGCCAGCAACGCCGTCGACCAGGCCAACCGCGAGATCCAGTCGCGCTTCGACTTCAAGGGCGTCGACGCCGGCTTCACCCTGGAGGGCGACACCGTCAGCCTCGAGGCCGAGGTGGACTTCCAGCTCAAGCAGATGCTCGACGTGCTGCGCGGAAAGCTGATCGGCCGCGGCATCGATGCCCGCTGCCTCGACGTCCAGGAGCCGGTGCTCTCCGGGGTGCGCGCCCGCCAGCAGGCCCACCTCAAGCAGGGCCTGGAGCAGAAGGAGGCCAAGGACATCGTCAAGCGCATCAAGGACTCCAAGCTCAAGGTGCAGGCCCAGATCCAGGGCGAGAAGGTGCGCGTCACCGGCAAGAAGCGCGACGACCTCCAGGCGGTGATGGCGCTGCTGCGCGGCGAGCAGGGCCCCGACCTGCCGCTGCAGTTCGACAACTTCCGCGACTGATCCCGCCTCGGGCCCGCGGCTAAGGGCCCCATAGCCAGCCCCGATTGGCATGCCGGGCCCGCCTGCGCTTCAATGAAGAGATCGTCGGTAAGGGAGCGCCGGATGTCCGAGCTCAAACGCCTCGTCTACCTCGCCATCGCCGGCGTCGGCTTCGCGCTGGGGGTGGTGGGTGTGTTCGTGCCGCTGATGCCCACCACCTGCTTCATGCTGCTGGCGGTGTGGGCCGCCACCAGGAGCTCGCCGCGCCTGGCCGGCTGGATCCGCGCCCACCCGCGCTTCGGCCCCGCGGTGCTGGCCTGGGAGGGCGAGCGAGCCATCCCGCGCCATGCCAAGCGGCTCGCCGCCGCCATGCTGGCGCTGTCGATGCTGGTGCTGGCGCTCACCGTGAGCCTGCTGTGGCTTAAGCTCGCCCTGATCGCCGGCCTCGCCCTGCTCGGGGCCTGGATCGTCACCCGGCCGGAGCCGGCAGTGTGACGGGCGCTTTGAGGTCGGGGGGCGCGGCGCCGTACAATGGTCGCAATTCTCGACAGGAGCACCCCGCATGTCCGACCCCCAGGCGACCTACCTGAGCGACTACCGTCCCCCTGCCTACCGCGTCACCCACACCGAGCTCACCTTCGACCTCGACCCCGCCGCCACCCGGGTCAAGGCGCGCCTGCACCTCGAGCGTCACCCCGAGCGCACGGCCGGCGAGCCGCTGATGCTCGACGGCGAGGGCCTGACCCTGGAGGCGATCGCCCTCGACGGCGAGCCCCTGGAGGCGGACGAGTACAGCCAGGACGAGGCGAGCCTGACGGTGCATCGGGTGCCCGAGCGCTTCCACCTGGACACCGAGGTGACCATCGCGCCCGAGGCCAACACCGCCCTGGAGGGGCTCTACCTCTCCAGCGGCATGTACTGCACCCAGTGCGAGGCGGAGGGCTTCCGGCGCATCACCTTCTACCCGGACCGCCCCGACGTCATGGCCACCTTCGCCACCACGGTGATCGGCGGGCCCGGCGAGCCGGTGCTGCTCTCCAACGGCAACCCGGTGGAGCGCGGCGAGCTGCCGAATGGGCGCCACTTCGTCACCTGGGAGGACCCACACCCCAAGCCCAGCTACCTGTTCGCGCTGGTGGCCGGCGACCTGAAGAAGGTCGAGGACGCCTTCACCACCGCCAGCGGTCGCGAGGTGACCCTGCAGATCTGGGTGGAGGAGGAGAACCTCGACAAGACCGACCACGCCATGGCCTCGCTGAAGCGCGCCATGCGCTGGGACGAGGAGGCCTACGGCCGCGAGTACGACCTCGACCTGTTCATGATCGTGGCGGTCAACGACTTCAACATGGGCGCCATGGAGAACAAGGGGCTCAACATCTTCAACTCGGCGGCGGTGCTGACCCATCCCCACACCGCCACCGATGCCGCCTTCCAGCGGGTCGAGAGCATCGTCGCCCACGAGTACTTCCACAACTGGTCCGGCAACCGCGTCACCTGCCGCGACTGGTTCCAGCTCTCCCTCAAGGAGGGTTTCACCGTCTATCGTGACCAGTGCTTCTCCGCCGACACCAACTCCCCGGCGGTCAAGCGCATCGAGGACGTCTCCTTCTTCCGCACCGCCCAGTTCGCCGAGGATGCCGGCCCCACCGCACACCCGGTGCGTCCCGACCACTACATCGAGATCGGCAACTTCTACACCCTGACCATCTACGAGAAGGGCGCCGAGGTGGTGCGCATGCTGGCCAACCTGGTGGGGGAGGAGGCCTTCCGCCGCGGTAGCGACCGCTACTTCGAACGCTTCGACGGCCAGGCGGTGACCATCGAGGACTTCGTCGACTGCATGGCCGAGGCCTCGGGCCTGGATCTTTCCCAGTTCCTGCGCTGGTACTCCCAGGCCGGCACCCCGGAGATCGACGCCTTCGGCGAGTATGACTATGCCAAGGCCGAGTACCGCCTGATCCTGCGTCAGCGCACCCCGGCGACCCCCGACCAGCCCGACAAGCAGCCGCTGCACATCCCGGTGCGCCTGGGCCTCGTCGGCACCAAGAGCGGCCGCGACCTGCCGCTGACCCTGGAGGGCGAGGCGCTGGGCAGCGACGCCGTGATCCACCTGCGCGAGGCGGAGCAGGAGTTCCTGTTCACCGATGTTAGCGAGGCGCCGGTGCCCTCGCTGCTGCGCGGCTTCTCGGCGCCGGTGAAGCTGCGCTTCCCCTACGGCCGCGAGGACCTCGCCTTCCTGCTGGCCAACGACGGCGATGGCTTCAACCGCTGGGACGCCGGCCAGCGCCTGGCCATGCTGGCCCTGGACGACCTCATCGCCGCCCACCGTAACGGGGTGGAGAAGGTGATGGACCCGCGGGTGATCGAGGCCTTCCGTGGCCTGCTGGAGGGGGAGCCCGAGGATCGCGCGGTGCTCGCCGAGATGCTCACCCTGCCCAGCGAGGCCTATATCGCCGAGCAGCAGCCGCTGGTGGACGTCGACGCCATCCACGCCGCCCGGGAGTTCATGCGCCAGGGGCTGGCCATGGCGCTGCGCGACGACTTCCTGCGGGTCTATCGCGAGAACCAGAGCGACGCGGCCTACGCCCCGACCCCGGAACAGATCGCCCGGCGCAGCCTCAAGAACGTGGCGCTGGCCTATCTCATGGCCATCGAGGACGAGGATGGCGTGGCCCTGGCCCGGGAGCAGTTCGCGGCCGACCACAACATGACCGACGTGCGCCATGCCCTGACCCTGCTCACCCACAGCAGCCGCGACGAGCTCAGCGAACCGGCGCTCAAGGCCTTCGGCGAGAAGTGGGCTCACGATCCCCTGGTGATGGACCAGTGGTTCGCCATCCAGGTGACCCGCCCGCAGGCCGACGTGCTGGAACGCGTCAGGTTCCTGATGGAGCACCCGGCCTTCTCGCTGAAGAACCCCAACAAGGTGCGCGCCCTGATCGGCACCTTCGCCGGCCAGAACCGGGTCAACTTCCACCGCCTGGACGGCGCGGGCTACCGCCTGCTGGCCGACACCGTGATTGAACTCAATCGCCTCAATCCCGAGATCGCCGCGCGGCTGGTCACCCCGCTGACCCGCTGGGCGCGCTTCGACGAGTCGCGCCAGGAACTCATGAAGGCCGAGCTCGAGCGCATCCGTGCCGAGGAGCTCTCGCCGAACGTCTACGAGGTGGTGGAAAAGGCCCTGGCCTGATGAGGAAAGGGGGATTTCCTGCTGCGCTTGAAATCCTGGCCGCCGGCGGTGCCGGTGCGCCGGCCCGGTCGTCTCCTCATGTAGCAGGCTACACTCCGGCAGCTGCGCTCCGGCTGCGGCCAGCCTATCTTAGCTCGCGACGGAAATTCCACCTTCCCTTTATCGTTAAAAAGCGCCGCCCCTCGGGGCGGCGCTTTCACGTCGGGATGGCGGTCAATATATGAGCCAGCTCAACACCACGAAGCCCAGCAGCAGCCAGACCAGGGTGGCGACGATGGCACGGCGGGTGAGGGCGCGGAACGCCTTCCACAGCATCCACAGGCCGACCACCAGGATCAGCAGGCTGACGATGGAGGTGGAGATGCCCAGCGAACCGGCCAGCCCCTGAAGAAAGCCGCGGGCGGAGTCGCCGATGTTGGCGAAGAAGCCGGTCAGCAGGTCGACGACGAAGCGGATGACCTCGCCGAGCGTCCTGCCGATCCAGGTGAAGAACTCTTCCATGTGCGTAGTCCCTGACGTGTCGCGTAGCCGCTAACGGTAACCACCCCTGCCACGCTTGTCATCATCGGTTCGGGGCCTCAGCCGAGGTGGCTGGAGACCGGCTCGATGCCTGACTCCTCGGCGGCACTGTCCGCCAGGGCTCGGCCCGCCTCGTCATAGACGTGGAACACCGCGCTGGCACCCAGCTCCCGGATCGGCTCGATCTCTTCCGGGAACTCGACCACGGCGGTGATCTTGCCCGGGAACTGGCGCGAGCGCAGCTGCTTGAGGGCGAAGAGGTTACCCGCATGGTGAGGCATGGCCAGTACCACCATGTGCACGCCGGGTGACATCAGCAGCTTGTCCCAGAAGTCGGAATCCAGCGCATCGCCCTCCACGGCATTGAAGCCGCGGCTGGAAAGCATCTTGATGCTGGCCGGGTTGCTGTCGATACCCAACACGCGCAGGCCATACTGCTTCTGCAGGCGGCGATAGACGCTGCGGCCGATGCGCCCCATGCCCAGCACCACGGCCTCGGCATCCCCCACCTCGATGGGGCGGTCGCTGGGGGAAAGCTCCCCGCGTTGTCGCTTGGGCAGGCGCGGCTCCAGCCAGCGATAGATGCCCTCGCTGACGGCATTGAGCATCGCCGAGAGGCCGAAGCTCAGCGCCACGGCCAGCGAGATCACGATCAGCCAGTCCTCCCCGAGTAGTCCTCCCGAGACGGCGATGGCGCCCACGATCAACCCGAACTCGGAGTAGTTGGAGAGGCTCAGGGTCGCCAGGATCGAGGTGCGGTTACGCATCGGGAAGCGCATGAACACCAGCTGGTAGAGCAGGCTCTTGAGGGGCAGCAGTGCCAGCAGCAGCAGTGCCATGCTCAGGTGGCTGAGCTCGGGCATGGCGGTGAGGCCGATACCCAGGAAGAACCCCACCAGCAGAAGCTCCTTGATGTTGAACATGGACCGCGCCAGGGTCTGGGCGGCGGGATGGGGCGCCAGCAGCAGGCCGATGATCAGGGCGCCGAGATCCCCCTTGACCCCGAGCGCCTCGAACAGGGAGTAGCCTAGTACCAGGGCGAGCAGCATCCCGAAGAGGATCTGCATCTCGCCATGGCCAAGGCGGTCGAGCAGTTGGCGCAGCAGCGGAGCGAGGGGGATCAGCAGTACCAGGCCCAGCGCCCAGACGCTGGGCAGCTTGCCGGTGGAGGCAGTGATGAACAGCACCGCGAAGATGTCCTGCATGATCAGCACGCCGATGGCGAGCCGGCCATAGGCGGTCTGGGTCTCGCTGCGCTTCTCCAGCACCTTGATCACGAACACCGTGCTGGAGAAGGAGAGGGCGAAGCCCAGCAGCAGCAGTGTCTGCCACTGGCTGTCGGCCAGCAGGCTCAGTCCCCAGCCCTTGAGCAGCGCCAGCAGGCCGAAGAACAGCAGCGACGAGCCCAGCATGTGCAGGGTGGCGCCGCCCCAGACATCTCCGCGCAGCAGGGTGCGCACGTCGAGTTTCAGGCCGATGGTGAACAGCAGCAGGGTGACCCCGATGTCGGAGATCAGGTCGAGCAGGGGCGTCCTGTCGAAGCCCAGGGCGTTGAGGAGGAAACCGGCGACCAGGAAGCCGACCAGTGGCGGCAGTCGGATGGCGATGGCGCCGAGGCCGCCGACGAAGGCGGCAAGGAGAAAGGCCGGTTCGATCATTCACGCTCCCTGTTCGATGGATCGGACATGCCCCACAGTTTACGGGAGCCGGCGGTGGAATGGCATGATTCGACGCCAGCCTGCCCTGGCGGTGTGACGCCGCCGAGACGGGACGGGCCTCGCCTTGCCGGTGTCGTCAGTCTGCCGGCGAGCGGCTAAGGTTAAGCGAGGGTGCCGCAGTCGGCGCCTGTCCCTTCACTCCCGGTCGAGGATGCCATGGACCTCTCGCTGATCCTGCCCATCGTGCTGCTGGTCGCCCTGCTGATCTATGCGGTCAGCATCTACAACCGCCTGGTGGCGCTGAAGAACCGCTTCCAGAACGCCTTCGCCCAGATCGAGGTGCAGCTCAAGCGGCGCCACGACCTGATCCCCAACCTGGTGGAGACCGCCCGCGCCTACATGGCCCACGAGCGCGAGACCCTCAGCGCGGTCACCGAGGCGCGCAACGCCGCCGAGGTGGGCCTCAAGCACGCCGCCGCCGCCCCCGGCAATGCCGCCGCCATGGCCGAGCTGGCCGGTGCCGAGGGGGCGCTGGGCGCCGCCCTGGGGCGCCTCAACGTGGTGATGGAGGCCTATCCGGACCTCAAGGCCTCGGAGAACATGCAGCAGCTCTCCGAGACCCTGACCAGTACCGAGAACCGCGTCGCCTTCGCGCGCCAGGCCTTCAACGACGCCGTCATGCAGTACAACACCTACAAGCAGCGCTTCCCGCCGGTGATCCTGGCGGCCTCCTTCGGCCACCGCGACGACGCCGCGCTGCTCGAGTTCGAGGACAGCGCCGAGATCCAGGCCGCGCCGCGCGTCAGCTTCTGAGGCTCGCGCCATGGACTTCTTCACCGCCCAGGATCGCGCCCGGCGCCTCTCCGGCCGGCTGGTCCTGCTGCTGCTGCTCGCCGTGGTGGCCCTGGTGGTGCTGACCTGCGTGCTGGTGGCGGTGACGGTGGTGGTGCTGAACCCGGAGCGGATGGGGGCCGGCGACCCGCTGACGGCGGCGCTGGAGCCGCGCCTCTTCGCCATGGTGGCGGGCGGCGTGGTGGCGGTGGTGGTGCTCGGCGGCCTGGTGCGCCATCTGCAGCTGCGTGCCGGGGGCTCGGCGGTGGCCGAGGCGCTGGGCGGGCGGCCGCTGGCGCTGGACACCCGCGACGAGGGCGAGCGGCGGCTGCTGCATGTGGTGGAGGAGATGGCGATCGCCTCGGGGCTGCCGGTGCCTGCCGTCTACCTGCTCGAGGACGCCGCCATCAACGCCTTCGCCGCGGGGCACGACAGCCACGATGCGGTGATCGGCGTGACCCGCGGGGCCATCGAGCACCTCGACCGCGACCAGCTGCAGGGCGTCATCGCCCACGAGTTCAGTCATATCCTGCACGGTGACATGCGCCTCAACCTGCGCCTGGTGGCGCTGCTCCACGGCATCCTGGTGATCGGCCTGGCGGGACGCTTCCTGCTGCGCGGCATGGCCGGGGGGCGCCGCCGGCGGGGCTCGCGCCGCGGCGGCGGCCACCTGGCGCTGCTCGGCCTCGGCGTGGGGCTGATGGCGGTGGGCTATGCCGGCACCCTGTGTGGCAACCTGATCAAGGCCGCGGTGAGCCGCCAGCGCGAGTTCCTCGCCGACGCCAGCGCGGTGCAGTACACCCGCAACCCCGAGGGCATCGGCGGCGCCCTCAAGACCCTGGCCGCCTACCGCCTGGGCTCGCGGCTGATGGCCAGCCATGCCGCCGAGTTCAGCCACCTCTACTTCGGCAGCGGCGTGCGCCACTTCAGCCGCCTCACCGCCACCCACCCGCCGCTGGAGGCGCGCATCCGCCGGGTGCTGCCGCGCTGGGACGGTCGGTTGCCCGAGCCCTTCGCCCCGACGCCCAGGGCCACTCCTGCCTCGCCCGCTGCCACCCAGGCGCCGGCTTCCTCCGCCAGCCCGGCCAGCCCCGCCGACGGAGCGGAGCTGGCCGGCGCCGCCCTGGGCAGCGTGGCGGCGGCCAGCATCGGTCGCCCCGACGAGGCGTCGCTGGCCCGGGCGCGGCGACGCCTGGCGGGGCTCGAGGCGCGCCTGCTCGATGCCGCCCACGAGCCCTTCGCGGCCCGGGCGCTGGTCTACGCCATCCTGATGGGCGTCGAGCCGGCCAGCCGCGAGGCCCAGCGGGCGGTGCTGGGGCGCCAGGCGCTGCCCGAGGTGGTGGCCGAACTCGATGCCCTGGCCGAGCCCCTGGCCCGGCTCTCGCCTGGCGACCGGCTGCCGCTGATCGAGCTCTCGTTGCCGGCGCTGCGCGCCCTGAGCCCGGCCCAGGGGGCGCGCTTTCGCACCTGCCTGGATGGCCTGATGGCCGCCGAGACGGCGCCCGGCGCCCTGCAGTGGGCCCTGCATCGCCTGGTGCGTGCCGGGCTCGACGGCGAGCGGCGTGCGCTGCGCGACCGCCGGCTGGCCGACCTGGGTGGCCCGCTGTCGCGGCTGCTCTCCGCCCTGGCGCTGGCGGGTCACCCCGAGCCCGAGGCGGCGCGGGAGGCCCTGGCCGGCGTGTCCGCGGCGCTGGGCGTGCCCCTGGACTTCGTCGCCGAACCGGCGACGGCCGCGGAGCTGGAGTGGGCGCTCTCGCGGCTGGCACGGCTGCGCGACGCCGATCGCGCGCCGCTGGTCGCCGCCATGGTGTGCTGCGTGGCGCATGACGGCCGGGTCGCCCCCGAGGAGGCCGAGCTGCTGCGCGCGGTGGCCTGGAGCCTGGGCTGCCCGCTGCCGCTGGGCGAGCTCGACGCGGCCTGAGCGGGCGACTTGCGAGGCACGAGGCGCTCTGCTGCAATGTGCCCCCTTGAACACGCAGATGGAGTCGCCATGAGCACCCAACCCTGGAAACCGACCCTAGTGGCGCTGCTGCTGGCGCTGGGCCTGGCCGGCTGCGGCAACGGCGACGATCCCGCCCCCGAGGCCTTGTCAGGCGCCGAGGAGAATGTTGAGGAGAGTGCCGAGGCCGCGCCGGCGGAGCCGATGCCCGAGACGCCCGAGTCGCCCGAAGAGGCGACCGAGACGGAGGGGGTGGCCGAGGACGCCGGGGGAGCGGATGCCGCCATGCCTGAGGGGGCCGCCGCGGCGGGAGAGGGCGTGCCGGCCGATGCCGAGGCACCCGCCTCCGCGGCGCCTGCCGGCGAGCCGGTGGAAGCCGATGCCGAGACGACCCTGGGGGCCTCGCCCGAGGCGACCCTGGAGCGGCAGGGAACCCTGACCGGCGAGGCGACCCGCGAGGACGTGGATGCCATCATCGAGGAGACCGAGAAGCGCTTCGAGGAGGCCCGCCAGCGCATCGACCAGCAGTTCGAGCAGGCCGAGCAGGAGGCCGTGGTGCCGGAGCCAATGGAAGGCGAGGCGGAGGTCGGAATCGACATCGACACCGCCCTCGACGAGGAGCCGCTGAGCGGTGAGGCGACGGGCGATGCCGAGGTCGACGCCTTCCTCGAAGAGCAGGAACGCCGCTTCGAGGCGGCCCAGCGCGAACTGGAGCAGCAGTTCGAGGCGATGGAGCAGGAGGTGCCCGAGTTCGGCGACGATCAGGCTACACCCTGGGAGGAGGCGTCCGTGCCGGGCGAGGAGGCGACGCCCGAGGAGTGAGCGGTCGTAGGCTTCCGGCAGCACGACCCATGGCACCCAACGCGACGGGCCCACCGCCAGGGTGGGCCCGTCTCTTTCAGCGGCGGCTCAGCAGCAGTGCTGTCGCCGCGTCCGGCAATGCCTCAGTCGGCGGGCCGGATGTTGGAGGCCTGAAGGCCCTTCTTGCCCTGAGTCACTTCGAAGGTGACCTTCTGGCCGTCCTGCAGGGATTTGAAGCCTTCAGCCTGAATCTCGGAGAAGTGCGCGAACAGGTCATCGCCGCCGTCGTCCGGGGAGATGAAGCCGTAACCCTTGGTGTCGTTGAACCACTTGACAGTGCCAGTTGCCATTTGTCGATTTCCTTAACTTGCTAGATAGTGTTGCCGGCGCGGGCGTGACGTCACGCCGTTGCCGCGGTGCCTGGCGGGAAAAGAAGGAAGCGTGTTCAACTGACATCGTTCCATCCGGGACCAGCGCATCGTCTGCGGCGCCTCGGCTTACCGGCCTGGGTGCCCGCGGTGGGGCGCCGGGAGCCGCTACCGAGCCCGCAAGGTCACTCTAGTTGGAAACCCCGGAAGCGTCCAGCACGCCCGGCCACCTCCCTTCACCCGTTTCGAGATCGACATGACCCATACCGACATCGCCCCTCGCGACACCCACAGCAAGCTGCTCGGCTACCTGCTCTGGCTGTTCGGCTTCCTGGGGGCCCACCGCTTCTACTACGGCAAGCCGGTGACCGGCACCCTATGGTTCTTCACCCTCGGCCTGCTGGGCATCGGCTGGCTGATCGACCTCTTCCTGATCCCTTCCATGGATCGCCAGGCGGACCTGCGCTTCACCGCCGGGCCTATCAACTACTCCCTGGCCTGGCTGCTGCTGACCTTCCTCGGGGTGTTCGGCCTGCACCGCTTCTACCAGGGCAAGTGGCTCACCGGGATCCTCTACCTGCTCACCTTCGGCCTGCTGGGGCTGGGGGTGCTGTACGACTTCTGGACCCTCAACGACCAGATCTCGATGCGCCACGCGCGCCGGGCGGGCTAGCGCCATGCTGGTCGATGCGCAGTTCTGGCCCTTCCTGGTGGCGATCACCCTGCTCTCCATCACCCCGGGAGTGGACACCCTGCTGGTGATCCGCAACACCGCCCGCGGCGGGGTGCGCGACGGGGTGCTCACCAGCCTGGCGATCTGCTGCGGGCTCTTCGTGCACGCCGCGGTCTCGGCGCTGGGGATCTCGCTGATCCTGCTGCAGTCGGCCTGGGCCTTCGGCGTGCTCAAGCTGGCGGGGGCCGCCTACCTGATCTGGCTGGGGCTCCAGGCGCTCCTCGCGGCGCGGCGCGGCCAGGGGCTGCCGGTAGCCGGGGTAAGCGGGGCACGCCAGACGGTGCCCGTCTGGCGGCCGCTGCGCGAGGGGCTGCTCTCCAATGTGCTCAACCCCAAGACGGTGGTCTTCTACATGGCCTTCCTGCCGCAGTTCATCGCCCCCGGCGACCCGGCACTGGCCAAGTCGCTGTTCCTGGCCGGGGTGCACTTCGTGATCGCCAACCTCTGGCAGGTGGGGGTGGCGCTGATGGTGGGCGGCGCCGGCCGGCTGCTGGCCAGCGCCGCCTTCGCCCGCTGGCTCAACGGCGTGACCGGCGCCGTGCTCATCGCCTTCGGCATCAAGCTGGCGCTGGAACGCCAGCCCGGCTAGTTGCGGGCCAGCAGCGAGCCGTCGTAGCGCACCGCCTTCTCGGCGTCGCTGAGCATCGAGACCCCCGTGCTGTCGCCGCCGTTGGCCAGGCTCTCGAAGATCGCCCGGTAGGTGAGTACCGCCTTGACGTAGCGGCGGGTCTCGCGGAAGGGGATGCGCTCGACGAAGAGGTCGAACTCGCTGCCGGCACTCTCCTCGAGCCAGCGGTCCACGCGGCCGGGGCCGGCGTTGTAGGCCGCCGCCGCGGCCAGGCGGTTGCCCCGGTAGCGTTCCAGCATGTCGCGGATGTAGGTGCTGCCCAGGCGAATGTTGAGCTCGGGGTCGAGCACGCCGTAGGGGCCGGGGTCGCCGATGCCGAGCTGGCGGGCCAGCTGGGTGGCGGTGCCGGGCATCACCTGCATCAGGCCGCGGGCGCCGGCCGGCGAGAGCGCCTCAGGGTTGTAGGCGCTCTCGCGCCGGGCGATGCCCATCAGCAGGTAGGGGTCGACCCCGGTCATCCGCCCCCAGTGCAGGAAGTGCTCGCGGTAGGCCTCGGGGAAGCGCCACGCCAGGGCGTCCCACAGCTGGCCGGCGATGGTGGTCTGCACCAGCTTGGCGTGCCAGCCGCGGCGGGCGGCGTAGTCGCCCAGGGCGCGAACCTCGCGCGGGCCGGCGCGGCGCACCGCGGCGTACCACTCGCTGGCGGCGAGTCCCGGCTCGCCGATGCGCATCAGCGCCTCGGTGCGCCGCACCACCGGCCAGTCGGCCACCTCGCGACGCTCGGCCTCACCGATGGCGTTGCGCTCGAGGTTGAGGGCGTAGGGCTGGCCCAGGCGGTCGGCGGCGGCGAAGCCGAAGAAGCTGCGCTCTTCGGCCGCCCGGGCGTAGGCCGCCCGCGCCTCGGTGTCGCGCCCCAGCTGCTCCTGAGCGCGGGCCGCCCAGTAGTGCCAGCGGGCGTCATCGCGGGTCTCGGCATCCATCTCGGCGAGCCACGCCAGTACCCCGCGCCAGTCGCGCTCGGCAAGGGCGGTGCGCACGCGAAGCTCGAGGAGCTCCGGGTCGGGAAGCTGGGGGAGGGCTGCATCCACCCAGGCGCGGTTCTCGCGCACCTCGCGCACCAGCGAGTAGAAGATCAGGTCGCGCTCGATGGCCTGGCGATGCTCGGGCGCGATCGCCAGCTGCGGGGCGATCTGGCGCCAGGCCGCCAGGGCCTGTTCGGTGTCGGCGCGCACATAGCCGTGCAGGGCGGCGGCGAAGAAGGGGCCGCTGGCCGCACAGTCGGGGCCCAGGCAGCGGGGCACCTGGGTCACCGTGGCGAACGACTGCTGCACCCTGTCGACGGCGGCGAGGGCGCCCTGCCAGCGGCTGCCCAGCAGCCGTCCCAGGTAGCGTGCCAGGCCGCTCTCTCCGGCCTGCCAGGCGAGCATCTGGCGCTCCCAGATCTCCGTCTCACCGATCTCTCCACGGGAGCGCAGGGTATCGAAGAGGGTGTCACAGGCGTCGGGCTGGGAGCGCCCGACTCGCCACAGCTCACGCCCGCCCTCGGCGGCCGTGGCGGGGTCGCGGTCGAGCAGGGCGGTGTAGTAGTAGCAGCGACGCGCGGTGCCCTCCGGCTCGCCGTCGGCCACCGTCAGCAGGTGCGCGCGACGCCCGGCCTGGCCGTACTGGGCGATGGCCTGGCCGCGCAGCCACTCGGCCAGGGGCGAGTCGGCGTGGCGGTCGATGAAGTCGAGCACCTCGCCGGGGGCGACCTCGGGGAGGCGGTCGCGCAGGCGATGGTAGGCTACGTAGCCGGCCAGCGCGTGGTCGCGGATGGCGGCCTGGTCGACCGCCGGCCAGTCGCCGGCCCGGGCGGCCGCCAGGGCCTCGCGCATGGCGCGGTCATCGGCCTGGGCGGCCTGGGACGGCCCGGCCAGCGGCAGGCAGGCCAGGGCGGCGACGGCCAGGCCGCGCCAGGAGAGCAGGGTGGGGCGCAGGAACATGGCGAAGCCTCCAGCAGAACGTTGCGCGATGCCTCATCCTCGCCCAGGCGCGGGGCGGTGGGATAGTGTCGCCCGGTCACGACAGGCCCCAAGGGGGTCGCGGCGGGCGCGGATCGCCTGTGGTACCTTGCTGCCTTGATAGCGGAGTTCGCCGCGACGGACAAGGAGAAGGCCCATGGCGCAGAAGGGTGGCAACCTGAAGACGCGGCTGCGGCGCCGCTCCCGTGTGGTGGCGCAGATCGCCCGGGCACTGCGGCTGTTCGTGCCGATGCTCAGGGACGTGCTGCGTGGGCGCTACCGCCCGGTGCCCTGGCCGGCCATGCTGTGGATGCTCGCGGCGCTGGTCTACCTGGTCTCGCCGCTGGACCTGATCCCCGACGTCCTGGTGCTGGTGGGGGTGCTCGACGACGCGGTGATCGTCGGCTGGCTGCTGACCCGAGTCGACGCCGCCCTGGCTCCCTATCGTTCCTGGCGCGAGGGCGGGGTGGACGCGAACGAGGACGACGCCTCCACGACCTGATACGATCGTTTGATCGACCCGCGAGACGAGCCCGACCCGCATGACGTTCCCCACCGATGCCTCGCCCGACGCCGCCGACTGGCGGCGTGCCCTGACCCGCTTCGTCACGGTGATCCCCCATACCCGGGAGCTGGGCCTCGAGGTGCTCGCCGCCGGCCCCGAGGGGGTGCGCATGCGCCTGCCCTGGCACACGGACCTCACCGGCGACGCCGTGCGCGGCCTGGTGCATGGCGGCGTGCTGACCATGCTGCTGGATACCGCCTGCGGTTCGGCGGTGCTGCCGGCCCTTCCCGCCCCCGAGGTGTGTCCGACCCTGGACCTGCGCGTCGACCACTATCGCCCGGCGCTGGCCGGCGAGCCGCTGGAGGTGGAGGCCTGGACCCGACGGGTCACCGCCTCCATCGTCTTCACCGAGGGGCGCGTCTGGCAGGCGGGGCACGGCGACGTCGCCCGGGCCGTCGGCAACTTCGTGCGCCTGGGGCCACGCAACACCCCGCCCGGCTTCGCCGCGGCGCTGTTCGCCGAGGAGGACGCCCATGCCTGAGGGCTTCCATCGCGCCGCCTGGCTGGCGCGCACCCGTGACGACCGTGACCTGGCCGCCTGGCTGGCGCTGATCCCCTACGCCCGGCGCATCGGCGTCAGCGCCGAGCCCGATCCCACGGGCGACGGCCTGCGCTACCGTCTCGAGCCGCACCCGGGCAACGTCGGCAACGTCATGCTGCCGGCGCTGCACGGCGGCGTGGTGGCGGCCTTCATGGAGACCGCCGCGACCCTCGACCTGATGCTGGCCACCCGCGAGCCGCGGCTGCCGCGGGTGGTGGACCTCTCCATCGACTACCTGCGCGCCGCGCGCCTCGCGCCCACCTTCGCCCGCTGCGAGCTGCTGCGCGAGGGGCGCCGGCTGGCCAACGTCACGGTCAGCGCCTGGCAGGCGCGTGAGACGGCTCCGGTGGCCACCGCGCGACTGCACTTCGTGCTGGGTGAGCCCGACGCCGAGGATCGCTGAGCCTCCCCGCGCCTTGAAAAGCGTCGCGGGACCCCCATATCGATTGCCGGTTACGAACATGCCGTCATGTCGAGAAGAGAGAGGGGTTCACGCCACATGACCACCGCGACGCACCACGAGGAGACCCTCGGCTTCCAGACCGAGGTGAAGCAGCTGCTCCACCTGATGATCCACTCCCTGTACTCCAACCGGGAGATCTTCCTGCGCGAGCTGATCTCCAACGCCGCCGACGCCTGCGACAAGCTGCGCTACGCGGCGCTGGACGATGACGCCCTCTACGAGGGAGACAGCGAGCTGCGCATCGAGATCGAGCACGACGCCGAGGCGGGCACCGTCACCGTGCGCGACAACGGCATCGGCATGAGCCGCGACGAGGTGATCAGTAACCTCGGCACCATCGCCCGCTCCGGCACCGCCGAGTTCCTCAAGCAGCTCTCCGGGGAGCAGCAGAAGGACGCCCGCCTGATCGGCCAGTTCGGGGTGGGCTTCTACTCCGGCTTCATCGTCGCCGACGAGGTCACGGTACGCACCCGCAAGGCGGGCAGCGACCACGCCGAGGGCGTCGAGTGGCGCTCGAAGGGCGAGGGCGAGTTCACCGTCGCCGATGTCGAGCGCGAGGCCCACGGCACCGAGATCGTGCTGCACCTCAAGGCCGATGCCCAGGAGTTCGCCGACGACTTCCGCCTGCAGAGCCTGGTGCGCAAGTACTCCGACCATATCGAGGTGCCGGTGCGCATGCCCAAGGTCGAGAAGGCCCGCGACGAGGAGGGCAACGAGATCGAGGGCAGCGAGACGGTCACCTGGGAGACCGTCAACGAGGCCACCGCGCTGTGGGTGCGCCCCAAGGGCGAGATCTCCGACGAGGAGTACAAGGCCTTCTACAAGCACGTGGCCCACGACTTCTCGGACCCGCTGACCTGGAGCCACAACAAGGTCGAGGGCAAGCTCGAGTACACCAGTCTGCTCTACGTGCCGGGCCGCGCGCCCTTCGACCTCTATGAGCGCGACGGCGCCCGGGGCGTGAAGCTTTACGTGCAGCGCGTCTTCATCATGGACGACGCGGAGCAGTTCCTACCGCTCTACCTGCGCTTCATCAAGGGCGTGCTGGATACCCGCGACCTGTCGCTCAACGTCTCCCGCGAGCTGCTGCAGCAGGACCCCCAGGTCGAGAAGATCAAGTCCGCGCTGACCAAGCGGGCGCTGGACATGCTCAAGAAGCTGGCCAAGGACCAGGAGGCCTACCAGACCTTCTGGAACACCTTCGGCAGCGTGCTCAAGGAGGGGCCGGCGGAGGACTTCGCCAACCGCGAGAAGATCGCCGGCCTGCTGCGCTTCTCCACTACCCACACCGACAGCGCCACCCAGGACCAGTCCCTGGCCGACTACGTCGAGCGCATGCCGGAGGGGCAGCAGAAGATCTACTACATCGTCGCCGACGGCTTCAATGCGGCGAAGTCCAGCCCGCACCTGGAGATCTTCCGCAAGAAGGGCATCGAGGTGCTGCTGCTGCACGACCGCATCGACGAGTGGCTGATGAGCCACCTCCACGAGTACGACGGCAAGAGCTTCGTCGATGTCGCCAAGGGCGAGCTCGACCTCGGCGAGATCGAGGGCGAGGAGGAGAAGAAGGCCCAGGAGGAGACCGCCAAGGCCAAGGAGGATCTGGTCAAGCGGGTCCGCGAGGCGCTGGGCGAGAGCGTCCAGGAGGTCAAGGTGACCCACCGTCTCACCGATTCGCCGGCCTGCGTGGTGCTGCCCGAGCACGAGATGGGCTTCCAGATGCGCCGCCTCATGGAGGCCGCCGGCCAGAAGGTGCCGGAGGTCAAGCCGATCCTCGAGCTCAACCCCGAGCACGCGCTGGTGGCGCGCCTGGAGCAGACCGAGGGCGAGGGCTTCGCCGACCTGGCCCATGTGCTGCTCGACCAGGCGATCATCGCCGAGGGCGGTCACCTCGATGACCCGGCCGTCTACGTCAAGCGCCTCAACGCCCTGCTGAGCGCCTGACCCCACCGCGTCACCTTCTCCGCTGCAGGCCGCCTTCGGGCGGCCTGCGCGCCTTTGTCCCTTGCCTTCCTGCCTCCCGCGGCGCACCGTTGTCGAGACGTTTCTGCCCCGGATGCTTGCCTTTTCATCGCCTTCGACGCATTTTCGACGGTTGTGCAATGCGGCATTGTCCGGTATGAATATCCGGTCTGACCTATGCAAGAATTCAATAACCAACCGGGAGATCCAACGTGAAGATTGGTGCACCCAGGGAGCTCGCCAAGGGCGAGGCGCGTGTGGCGCTGACCCCTGACAGCGCGCAGTTCATCCAGAAGCTTGGACATGACTGCCTGATCGAGAGCGGTGCCGGCGTGGCCGCCGGCTTCGACGACCAGGCCTATCGCGACGCCGGCGTCAGCGTGGTCGACGGCGCCGAGGCGCTGTGGAGCGAGGCCGAGGTGGTGATCAAGGTCCGTGAGCCCGAGGACGCGGAGGTCAAGCACCTGCGCCAGGGGCAGACCCTGATCAGCTTCTTCTGGCCGGCCCAGAACGAGGAGCTGCTGGAGAAGTGCCGTGCCCAGGGCGCCACCGTGGTGGCCATGGACATGGTGCCGCGCATCTCGCGGGCCCAGAAGATGGACGCCCTCTCCTCCATGGCCAACATCGCCGGCTATCGCGCGGTGATCGAGGCGGGCAACAACTTCGGACGCTTCTTCACCGGCCAGGTGACCGCCGCCGGCAAGGTGCCGCCGGCCAAGGTACTGGTGGTGGGTGCCGGCGTGGCGGGCCTCGCCGCCATCGGCACCGCCACCAGCCTGGGTGCAGTGGTGCGCGCCTTCGACGTGCGTCCCGAGGTGGCCGAGCAGATCGAGTCCATGGGTGCCGAGTTCCTGTTCCTCGACTTCGAGGAGAGCCAGGATGGCGCCGAGACCGGCGGCTATGCCGCGCCCTCCAGCCCCGAGTTCCGCGAGAAGCAGCTGGAGTGCTTCCGCGAGCAGGCACCGGACGTGGACATCGTCATCACCACCGCGCTGATTCCCGGCCGCCCCGCGCCCAAGCTGTGGCTCGAGGACATGGTCAAGGCCATGAAGCCCGGCTCGGTGATCGTCGACCTGGCGGCCGAGAAGGGCGGCAACTGCGACCTCACGGTGCCCGACGAGAAGGTGGTGACCGACAACGGCGTGACCGTGGTCGGCTACACCGACTTCCCGTCGCGCATGGCGACCCAGTCGTCGCTGCTCTACGCCACCAATATCCGCCACATGCTCACCGACCTGACGCCGGAGAAGGATGGCCAGATCGTCCACGACATGGAGGACGACGTCATCCGCGGCGCCACGGTGACCCATCAGGGCGAGGTCACCTTCCCGCCGCCGCCGCCCAAGGTGAAGGCGATCGCCGCGGCGAAGCCCAAGCCCAAGGAGAAGGAGCCGACCCCCGAGGAGAAGAAGGCCGCCGAGCACGCCGCCTTCAAGGCCCAGACCAAGCGCCAGGTGACCCTGCTCGGCGTCGGCGGCGCGCTGATGCTGCTGCTCGGCCAGGTGGCCCCGCCCTCCTTCATGCAGCACTTCATCGTCTTCGCCCTGGCCTGCTTCGTCGGCTTCCAGGTGATCTGGGGGGTCAGCCACTCCCTGCACACGCCGCTGATGGCGGTGACCAACGCCATCTCCGGGATCATCATCCTGGGCGCGATCCTGCAGATCGGCTCGGGCAACGGCCTGGTGACCCTGATGGCGGCCATCTCGGTGCTGGTGGCGACCATCAATATCGTGGGCGGCTTCCTGGTGACACGCCGGATGCTGGCCATGTTCCAGAAATCATGAACCGCGGAGACAACCCATGCTGAGTCAAGGATTCGTGTCTGCCGCGGCGATCGCGGCAAGTGTGCTGTTCATCCTCTCCTTGGGGGGGCTGAGCAATCAGGAAAAGGCCAAGCGGGCGGTGTGGTACGGCATCGTCGGTATGGCGGTGGCGGTGTTCTTCACCGCCTTCGGCCCGGGCATCGGCGCCTACGGCTGGATGATCCCGATGATGATCATCGGCGCCGGCATCGGCGTCTATGTGGCCAAGAAGGTCGACATGACCGAGATGCCGCAGCTGGTGGCGGCGCTGCACAGCTTCGTCGGCCTGGCGGCGGTGTTCGTCGGCTGGAGCGCCGACCTCGAGCGGCGTCGCGTGCTCGCCGCGCGTGCCGTCGAGGCGAGCACCGACCAGTTCTCCGCCTTCGCCGCCCTGGTGGCGACCAAGGCACCGGACGAGCTGATGTTCCTGCAGATCGAGGTGGTGCTGGGCGTGTTCATCGGCGCGGTGACCTTCACCGGCTCGGTGATCGCCTTCGGCAAGCTGGCCGGCAAGGTGGACGGCAAGCCGAAGCAGCTGCCCGGCGGGCATATGCTCAACGCCGGCGCAGCGGCGCTGTCGCTGCTGCTGGCCATCCTCTACCTCAACGGTGCCGGCTTCTGGACCCTGCTGCTGATCGCCGCCCTGGCGTTCTTCATCGGCTACCACCTGATCATGGGCATCGGCGGCGCCGACATGCCGGTGGTGGTGTCGATGCTCAACAGCTACTCCGGCTGGGCCGCGGCGGCCATCGGCTTCACCCTCTCCAACGACCTGCTGATCGTCACCGGCGCCCTGGTGGGCTCCTCCGGTGCCATCCTGTCGTACATCATGTGCAAGGCGATGAACCGCAACTTCCTCAACGTCATCCTCGGCGGCTTCGGCGGCAGCCAGGGCCCGGCGGCGGAGATCGAGGGGGAGCAGGTGGCCATCGACGCCGGTGGCGTGGCCAGCGCCCTCAACGACGCCGACAGCGTGATCATCGTGCCGGGCTACGGCATGGCGGTGGCCCAGGCGCAGAACGCGGTCAGCGAGCTGACCCGCAAGCTGCGCAGTGCCGGCAAGGAGGTGCGCTTCGGCATCCACCCGGTGGCGGGTCGCCTGCCCGGCCACATGAACGTGCTGCTGGCCGAGGCCAAGGTGCCCTACGACATCGTGCTGGAGATGGACGAGATCAACGACGACTTCGCCACCACCGACGTGGTGATCGTCATCGGCTCCAACGATATCGTCAACCCGGCCGCCCAGGAGGATCCCAACAGCCCCATCGCCGGCATGCCGGTGCTGAAGGTGTGGGAGGCCAAGCAGGTGTTCGTCTGCAAGCGTGGCCAGGGTACCGGCTACTCCGGCATCGAGAACCCGCTGTTCTTCAAGGAGAACACCCGGATGTTCTACGGCGATGCCCGGGAGAGCATCGACTCGCTGCTGCCGCAGATCGACTGAGCCGGCCAACCGCCCGGGCCGAGGCCCGGGCGCTGTCGCCTCGAGACGCCCCCTTCGTGGGGCGTTTTTCGTTACACTGCGCCCATCGATTCCGACCGACACGGGGCGACCATGACCGACCAACCCCTGCGCGTGGCGGTGCTCGGCGGCGGCAGCTTCGGCACCGCGCTGGCCAGCATCGCCGCCGACAACGGCGCCCGGGTGCGCCAGTGGCTGCGCGACCCGGCGCTGGCCGAGCAGATCAACCGCGAGCACGTCAACGGCCGCTACCTGCCCGACTACGCCATCAACCCTGCGGTGGTTGCCGCCACCGGGATGGCCGAGGTGCTCGAGGGCGCCGACCTGGTGCTGGTGGCGATCCCCTCCAAGGCGTTCCGCGAGGTGGTGCGCCAGGCGCGCCCCTTCCTCGCCCCGCAGCAGATCCTGGTGACCACCACCAAGGGCATCCAGGAGGAGGGCTTCAAGCTGATGAGCCAGATCCTCGAGGAGGAGACCGGCTTCGCCCATATCGGCGTGATCTCCGGGCCCAACCTCGCCTCCGAGGTGGCCGACAAACAGCTGACCGCCACGGTGATCGCCAGCGACGACCCCGAGACCCGCACCCGGGTGCAGACGGCACTGGGCTGCGACTACTTTCGGGTCTACGCCAGCAACGACCGCTACGGGGTGGAGCTCGGCGGGGCGCTCAAGAACATCTACGCCATCGCCGCCGGCATGGCCGCCGCGCTGGGCATGGGCGAGAACACCCGCAGCATGCTGATGACCCGGGCGCTGGCCGAGATGAGCCGCTTCGCCGTGGCCCAGGGCGCCAACCCCATGACCTTCCTGGGACTGGCCGGGGTTGGGGACCTCATCGTTACCTGCTCCTCGCGGCTGTCGCGCAACTACCGGGTCGGCTACGCCCTGGGCGAGGGCAAGTCCCTCGACGAGGCGGTGGAGGCCCTGGGTCAGGTGGCCGAGGGGGTCAACACCGTGCGCCTGGTCCGCGACAAGGCGCGTGCCGAGGGCATCTACATGCCGCTGGCCGAGGGGCTCTACCAGGTGCTCTTCAAGGGCGTGCCGGCCAAGGAGATGGCGAAGATGCTGATGCTGGGCGAGCAGAGCAGCGACGTGGAGTTCGTGCTGGCCCGGGAGGATGTCCAGCGCGCCCATCGCGAGCGTGCCGGTGAAACGGGAGGCGAGCATGGCTGAGCGGCTCTGGCTCATGCGCCACGGCGAGGCCGCCCCGGGCGCCCCGGACCGCGAGCGAGCGCTCACCGACCACGGCCGGGAGGAGGCGGGGCGCATGGCGGCCTGGCTGGCCGGCCAGCATGGAGTGGGTGAGGCGCGCCTGCTGGCGAGCCCCTACCGCCGCGCCCTTCAGAGCGCCGCGGCGCTGGCCGAGGCGCTCGAGGTGGAGATCGAGCCCCTCGCCCTGATCACGCCGGACGACGCCCCCGAGGCGGTGAGCGACTGGCTGCTCGAACAGCCGGCGGGGCGGCCGCTGATCCTGGTCAGCCATATGCCGCTGGTGGGGGCGCTGACCGGGCTGCTGGTGGAGGGACGGACGGACCGTGGCCTCGGCTTCCCCACCGCCGCTGTGGCGGAACTCGAGGCCGAGGTGTGGGCGGCAGGCTGTGCCCGCCTGGCACGCTTTGTCAGCCCTGCCGATCTCGGCTGAGCCAGGATCAGGACCGTACGCGAGGGCGCTGGGGGCAAGCCGAAGAGGAGATACCGCCTCTCCTGACCAGCCGCCGCTAGATCAGTCCGATCACCTGCAGCCCGAAGGCCCCCAGGGTGAGGGTGACGCTGGCCATCAGGGTGGTCAGGGCGATGATGTTGGCGGTGAGCACGGCGTTGCCGCCCATCGCCTTGGCCATCACGAAGGCCGCCGCCGCGGTGGGGCTGGCGAAGAACAGGAACATCACCCCCAGCTCGCGCCCCTCGAAGCCCGCCAGCCAGGCCGCGCCGGTGGAGAGGGCCGGCAGCGCCACCATCTTCATCAGGCTGGCGCTGAGCGCCGTGATGCCGGAGGCCTGCAGGGCGCCGAAGGAGAGGGTGGCGCCGATGCAGATCAGCGCCAGCGGCAGGGTCAGGGAGGCGAAGTAGTCGCCCGAGGTGAGCAGCCAGCCGGGCAGTGGCGGGGCCAGCAGCGCCACCGGCACCGCCGCCACCACCGCCAGGATCAGGGGGTTCCTCACGATATGGGCGAGGATGTCGCGCCAGTCGACCCGGGCCTCGTCGCGATAGGCGGCCAGCGCCACCACCGAGAAGGCGTTGTAGGTGAGGATCACCACCCCCAGCAGCAGGCCGCCGGCGGAGAGGCCGTAGTCGCCGTACATGCCGGCGGCCAGCGCCAAGCCGACGATGCCGCAGTTGCCACGGAAGGCCCCCTGGATATAGCTGCCGCGGTCGGCGCGGGGCACGCGCAGCGCCGCCCAGCCCCACACCGCCAGGAAGCCGCCCAGGGTGATCAGGGCGAAGGCGACCAGCAGCCGGGGGTTGAGGGTGGCCGCCAGGTCGGCACGGATGATGCTGAGGAAGATCAGGGTGGGCAGTGTCGCCTTGAACACCAGCTGGGAGGCGGTGGTGACGAAGGCGGCGTCGATCCAGCGGGCGCGCTTGAGCCCCAGCCCGATGAAGACCATGGCGAAGACCGGCAGGGTGATCTCCAGGGTGGAGCGGAACAGGGCCAGCGCATCCATCAGCGCGCCAGCCAGAAGCCGACCACCACGGCGGCCAGCACGGTGGCGAAGAACAGACGGTTGCGGGTGCGGGTATCACGGGGCTT
Organism: Halomonas shengliensis; assembly: GCF_900104135.1. Lineage (GTDB taxonomy): Bacteria > Pseudomonadota > Gammaproteobacteria > Pseudomonadales > Halomonadaceae > Halomonas > Halomonas shengliensis. The sequence continues at coordinate 318,644 of NZ_FNIV01000004.1, forward strand.
GCGGGCGTTCACGGCGGCTCCGGGGCTGGGTGACTTGGCGAACCATGGTAATCCCGTTAGCCTGCTACCACCAGGCGCCCCGCGCCGCCCCGACTCCCGGACCAGGATCCCCGATGACCGCCGCCGAGACCGACCGCCCCACGCTGCTGTTCGCCCACGCCAACGGCTTCCCCGGGGTCTGTTACCGCAGCTTCCTGGCGCCGCTGGGGGAGCGCTTCACCCTGCACCCCCTGGACCGCCTGGGCCATCATCCCGACTTCCCGGTGGGGCACAACTGGCTGGCGCTGCGCGACGAGCTGCTCCATGCTCTGGAGGCCTTCGAGACCCCGGTGATCGGCGTGGGCCACTCCATGGGCGGGGTGCTGATGGCGATGGCCGCCGAGGCGGCCCCCGAGCGCTTCCGCTGCGTGGTGATGCTCGACCCGCCGCTGATGCTGGGGCTCGATGCCTGGGCCATGAAGAGCGCCAAGCGCCTGGGACTGGTGGACCGCGTCACCCCCGCCGGGCGCAGCCTGGGGCGGCGCACCACCTGGCCGGATCGCGAGGCGATGCGCCACTACCTGCGCCGCCGCGGGCTCTTCCGGCGCTTCACCGAGCAGGCCCTGGACGACTACGTGGAAGGCGGCACCCGCCTGCTCGATGACGGCCGCGCGGTGCTGGTCTATGACCCGGCCATCGAGGTGGAGATCTTTCGCCACCTGCCCGACCATCTGGGGGACCTGCCGCGCCGGCTGCGGGTGCCCCACGCGGTGCTCGCCGGCGAGGACTCCGACCTGCTGACCCCGCGGCGGCGCCGGCGCCTGACCCGCCACGGGGTGCGGGTGCGCCTGGTGCCCGGCAGCCACATGTTCCCCATGGAGCACCCCGACGCGGCCCGCCAGGGCTTGCTCGGGGTGCTCGACGAGCTGATCGGGGTGGCGCCATGATGGCTCCCGCCTCGCTGCGCCTGGCCAATGACCGCCTGGCGGCCCTGGCCTGGGGCGACCCCGGGGCGCCCACCTGGCTGGCGCTGCATGGCTGGCTCGACAACGCGGCGAGCTTCTCGCGCCTCGCCCCGCGGCTGGTGGCGCGCCTGGGCATCCGTGTCGTGGCCATCGACTTCGCCGGCCATGGCCACTCCGCCCACTCGCCGGGCGACTACGCCATCTGGGACTACTGCGACGACGTCCTCGACGCCGTCGAGGCGCTGGGCCTCGATGCGCCCACCCTGCTGGCCCACTCCATGGGTGCCGGGGTGGCCTGCCTGGTCGCCGCGGCGCTGCCCGAACGGGTGGGGCGGCTGGCGCTGATCGACGGCCTGGGGGCGGTGACCACCCCCGCCGACCAGGCCCCGCGGCAGCTGCGACGGGGCCTGCTGGGCCACCGCCGCCCGCCCTCCCGTGGGCCGCGCTATGCTGACGAGGAGAGCGCCGTGGCCGCGCGCGCCAGGGGCGGCGCGACCCCGGTAGAGGCCGCCAGCATCCGACCGGTGGTGGCGCGCAACCTGCGCCTCCTGGCGGACGGAGTTCTGGGCTGGCGCAGCGACCCCCGGCTGGTGCGCCCCTCCCCGGTGCGCCTGACCCCGGCCCAGGTGGCGGCCTGCCTGGCGGCGATCGCCTGTCCCGCGCTGCTGGTCGAAGGGGAGGACGGCATCCTCGGCGAGAGCGAGCGGGCACGTGCCGCCCGCGCGGCGCTGCCGGGGCTCGAGCGCCGGGTGTTGCCGGGCGGGCACCACCTGCACCTGGAGCCCGGTGCGGTGGCGGCGGTGGCCGAGGCCATCGCCGCCTGGGCCGAGGGTACGGGTGGGGTGGCGTTCCCGGCGGAGGCGGAACGACGCAGCGACGAGGTGGGCGGATGAGCAGGAGAAGCAGGCGACAGCGCGGAGAGACTGGCGAGGGAGGCCGGGTCATGAACGACGACAGGCGAGGCGCCTCACGGGAGAAGCGGGTGGCGCTGGTGCTCGGCAGCGGCGGGGCGCGCGGCTATGCCCATATCGGCGTGATCGAGGAGCTCGAGCGGCGCGGCTACCAGGTGGTGGCGGTCTCGGGGTGCTCCATGGGCGCCCTGGTGGGCGGGGTCTACGCCGCCGGCCAGCTGGAGGCCTACCGCGACTGGGTCTGCCGGCTCGACTACTTCGACGTGCTGCGCCTGGTGGACATCACCTGGAGCCCCATGGGCGCCATGAAGGCCAGCAAGGTGATGGCCAAGCTGGAGAGCCTGGTGGGGGACACCCGCATCGAGGACCTGGCGATCCCGGTCACCACCGTGGCCACCGACCTGACCCGCCAGCGCGAGGTGTGGTTCCAGAGCGGACCGCTGCTGGAGGCGATCCGCGCCTCCATCGCCGTGCCCGGGGTGATCACCCCCGTCCACCGCGGTGACCAGGTGCTGGTGGACGGCGGCCTGCTCAACCCGCTGCCGATCATGCCCACCCTGGCCGCCCGCGCCGACCTGGTGCTGGCGGTCAACGTCACCGCCCATAGCCCGCGCCCGGTGACCCTGGAGGAGCTTCTGCCACCGGAGGCGGCCCGGGAGGAGCGTGAGCGGGAGGCCGCCCGCGACGCCTCCTCGGGCGTGGACTTCGCCGGCTGGGTCGAGGGGGTGAGGAGCGCCGCCGGGCGCTGGATCGACGGCCTGGGCGGGCGCGAGACCGAGGAGGCAGCGGGCGACGCGGAGAGCGATCGCCGCCGCCAGTGGGGGCGCCTCGACACCGTGCTCGCCTCCTTCGACATCACCCAGGCGGCGTTGGCCAAGTACAAGGTGGCGGGGCACCCGCCGGACGTGCTGATCGAGGTGCCCAAGACGGTGTGCGGTGCCTACGAGTTCCACCGCGCCGAGGCGTTGATCACCCTGGGCCGCCAGCTGGCGGTGGAGGCGCTGGACCGCTTCGAGGGGCGCCACCAGCCGGGCTGGGGCAGCCGCGCCATCGTGGTGGAGCCGGAGGCGCCGGAGGCCTAGGAGGAGTGAGGGATCAGGGTGTGCCGCGCCGGCGCAGCAGCACGTAGACGGCGCCGGTACCGCCGTCGGCATCGGTGGCCGAGCAGAAGGCCAGCACCCCCGGCCATTCGCGCAGCCAGGCGTTGACGTGGCTCTTGATCACCGGGTAGTTGCCGTCGACTCCCCATGCCTTGCCGTGTACCACCAGCAGGCAGCGGCGTCCCTCGGCGCCGGCGTCGCGCAGGAAGCTCTCGAGCTCGGCCCGCGCCTCGTCCAGGGTGTAGCCATGCAGGTCCAGCCCCGCCTCCCAGGCCAGCTCGCCGCGCTTCAGGCGGCTACGCTCCCGCCAGGGGAGGTCGGGCAGGAAGAATTCCAGATACTCCGAGGGGCGCACCGCCTCGACACGGCCGTCGGAGGTGCGGCCCGTGCTGCTCTCCTCGCCGGCGGCCTGGGCGGCGGCGCGGCGCGCGGCGGCGGCCGGGTCCTCGCGGCGGGGGCGGCCGGGGTCGGCGCGGTTGCGGGCGATGCGGCGCACCCCGGCCTCGCGCAGGGCCTGGCGGAAGGCGCTGATCTCGTCGTCGTCCGGGCGGTGGCAGTCTCGGCTCATGGGAGTCGGGTCGGTTGGCGTGGGCGCCCAGTATACCCGGCGCGGCGTGGCTGTGAACCGGCGCGCCGGGTTACAATCGCGGCTTTCCCCACGATGTTCAGGTGCTCCCTTGGCCGACCCGCACGCCCCCCGCGCGACCTCCTCCCTCGCCCTCGATGACGACCGCCTGGTCGCCGAGCTGTTCACCCTGCGCGATTGCCTGCGCTGGGCGGCCAGCGAGTTCCACCTCGCCGGGCTGTTCCACGGCCATGGCACCGAGTCGCCCTGGGACGAGGCGGTGGCGCTGACCCTGGGGGCCCTGCACCTGCCCTGGAACGTCGACCCGGCGGTACTCGACGCGCGCCTGCTGCCCATGGAGCGTGAGCGCATCGTGGCCCTGGTGCGGGCCCGCATCACGACCCGCCGGCCGCTGCCCTACCTGCTCGGCGAGGCGTGGTTCGCCGGCCTGCCCTTCGACGTCGACGAGCGGGTGCTGATCCCGCGCTCGCCCATCGCCGAGCTGGTGGAGTCGGGCTTCGCCGCCTGGTTCCCCGAGGAGCCGCCGGCGCGGGTGCTCGACCTGTGCACCGGCTCGGGCTGCATCGGTATCGCCACCGCGCTTCACCTGCCTACCTGCGAGGTGGACCTCTCCGACATCAGCGAGGAGGCGCTGGCGGTGGCGCGGCGCAACATCGGCCGCCACGACGTCGGCGAGCGGGTGCGCGCGGTACACTCGGACCTCTTCGCGGCGCTGCCGGGGCGCTATGACTTGATCGTCTCCAACCCGCCCTATGTCGACGCCCGTGACCTCGCCACCATGCCCGCCGAGTTCCGCCACGAGCCGGCCCTGGCGCTGGGGGCCGGCGACGACGGCCTGGCGATCGTGCGCCGCATCCTGCGCGAGGCCCGCGCCCACCTGAACGACCACGGCGTGCTGATCGTCGAGGTGGGCAACTCCGACCACCACCTGGAGGCCGCCTTCCCCGAGGTGTCCTTCCTGTGGCTCGACTTCGAGCGCGGCGGCCAGGGCGTCTTCGCCCTCACCGCCGAGGAACTCGACGCCCATGCGGCGTCCTTCGCCTGATCCCCGCCCCCTCAAGGAGACGCGCCCATGTCCGGCAACACCTTCGGCAAGCTGTTCACCGTCACCACCTTCGGCGAGAGCCATGGCCCGGCGCTGGGCGCCATCGTCGACGGCTGCCCGCCGGGGCTGCCGCTGTCCGAGGAGGACCTGCAGCGTGACCTCGACCGCCGCCGGCCGGGCACCTCGCGCCACACCACCCAGCGCCGCGAGCCCGACCGGGTGAGGATCCTCTCCGGAGTCTTCGAGGGGGTGACCACCGGCACCTCGATCGGCCTTGTGATCGAGAACACCGACCAGCGCTCCAAGGACTACTCGAAGATCAAGGACCAGTTCCGCCCGGCCCACGCCGACTACAGCTACCACCACAAGTACGGCATCCGCGACTACCGCGGCGGTGGGCGCTCCAGCGCCCGGGAGACCGCCATGCGGGTGGCCGCCGGGGCGATCGCCAAGAAGTACCTGGCGGCCCAGGGCATCGTGGTGCGCGGCTATATGAGCCAGCTCGGCCCCATCGCCATCGACTTCCGGGAGTGGGAGGCGGTGGACGCCAATCCCTTCTTCTGCCCCGACCCCGACCGCGTGCCGGAGCTCGAGGCCTACATGGACCAGCTGCGCCGCGACCAGGATTCGGTGGGCGCGCGGATCACCGTGGTCGCCGAGGGGGTGCCGCCGGGCCTCGGCGAACCGGTGTTCGACCGCCTCGATGCCGAGCTGGCCCACGGCCTGATGAGCATCAACGCGGTCAAGGGGGTGGAGATCGGCGACGGCTTCGCCAGCGTGGCCAGCCGCGGCAGCGAGCACCGTGACGAGATGACCCCCGCGGGCTTCCTCTCCAACCACGCCGGCGGGGTGCTGGGGGGCATCTCCAGCGGCCAGGCGATCATCGCCCACCTGGCGCTCAAGCCCACCTCCAGCATCACCACGCCCGGGCGCAGCATCGACGTCCACGGCAACCCGGTGGAGGTAGTCACCCGGGGGCGCCACGACCCCTGCGTGGGCATCCGCGCCACCCCCATCGCCGAGGCGATGATGGCGCTGACCCTGATGGACCACCTGCTGCGCCATCGCGCCCAGAACGCCGAGGTGCGGGTGGAGACCCCGGTGCTGCGCTGACGGCGTCCCGACGTCTTGAGGGTGGCGTGGTGACAGCGAAGGGCGACGGCGCCGGACGCCACCCTCGTTGAGGGATGGCGCCGGCGGCCTGCTACACTGCGGACTGGACCCCAAGGACAAGGCCGCCACCATGAAGATCAACGTCGAGTTCGACCTCACCCCCGACGAGTTCCGCCAGGCGCTGGGCCTGCCCGACGTGGCCGGTTTCCAGAAGGACTTGCTGGATCGCATCCAGCGGCAGATGGAATCCGGTGTCGAGGGCTACGATCCCATGAGCCTGATGCAGCCCTTCCTGCAGCAGTCCGGCATGGGGCAGGGGCTGACCCAGGGGCTCTCCCAGGGCCTCTCCCAGGGGCTCTCCAGCTTCGGCACCTACCAGCAGATGATGCTCGACATGCTCAAGCAGGCCGGCCAGTCGGCCGCCCAGGGTCGCGATGCCTCGGGCGGTGAGGTGAGCGAGTCCGGCGCCTCGGCGGGGACGAAGGCCGCGGGCACTGCCTCGGCCAGCTCCTCCCGCAAGGCCGGCACCTCCAGCCAGAAGAAGGGCACCGCCAGTGCTCGGTCACGCACCAAGCGGGAGGAGTAAGCTCGCCGCCGTCGCCTTTCATCGTCTTGCCGCTGTCTTGTAGCTCTCTTGCAACATGGGCGCTGGCAGACTAGGCTTTGTGCAGTGCAACATGGCGGGTGCAACACCCGCCAGGCGAAACCATCACGGGAGGATTCCCCATGCAGGACAAGATGATCGAAAACTTCAACGAGCAGACCCGCAAGTTCTTCGAGCCGATGCGCAAGCTCAACTCCCTGATGCTGGACAACATGGAGAAGCTCTCGCAGTACCAGATGGAGTCCATGAAGCGCTACAGCCAGATGGGCACCGAGCGGCTGCGCGACGCCAGCGAGGTCAAGGACGCCGACAGCCTGCGTGACTTCGGCACACGCCAGGCCGAGATGATGAACCAGCTCTCCGAGCAGATGATGGAGGACGCCAAGGCGCTCTCCGAGATGAGCATGGAGTTCAAGGCCGAGATGGAGAAGCTCTTCACCGAGCAGGCCAAGGCCCTGGGTGAGGCCCAGCAGGGCGCCGCCGCCCAGGCGCAGGGCGCGGCGGCCAAGGCCGAGAAGAGCGAGCAGCCGGCCAAGGCGCAGTCCTCGCGCGGCGGCAGCACCAAGAGCTGAGGCGCCGGCATCCTGCCCGCCTGCCATCGCAGGTCACCGATCGAACCGCCGCCCTCCCCAGGAGGGCGGCGACGCATGCTGTCTGACGTCGGCTCGGCATAGCCGACGCACCGGGAGGGTTCAATGCAGCCAGGGGTTCAAGCACCGACACAGGCCGAGCTGGAGGCGTGGAACGCCCAGCTCCAGCAGATCGGCGAGGAGTATCGTCACCTGATGGGCGACCTGCTGGAGCGCATGGTGCCCAGCGATGCCGCCGACTCCGTCTATGAGGACATGCGTTCAAGCTTCCAGGCGGCGGCCGAGTCGCTGATGGGCAACCCGCCCCAGCTGTGGCAGACCCAGGCGCGGCTGCTGCAGGACCAGGTCCAGCTGTGGCAGAACGGCCTGCGCGCCATGGCCGGCGAGCCGGTGGAGCCGCTGGTCACGCCGGCCAAGGGCGATCGGCGCTTCAAGGACGAGGCCTGGACCCAGGACCCCTACTACCTGGCGATCATGCAGCAGTACCTGCTCTTCTCGCGGCTGGTGGAGGAGCTGATCGACGGCCTCGAGCTGCCGGCGGAACAGAAGCGACGCCTCGACTTCTATGCCCGCCAGCTGGTCAACGCCATGTCGCCCACCAACTTCGTCACCACCAACCCGGAGGTGATGCGCCGGACCATGGAGACCCAGGGCCAGAACCTGGTTGACGGCCTGGCCCGGCTGCGCCAGGACCTCGCCAACTCCGCCGAGGGGCTCAACGTCACCATGACCGACCGCAGCGCCTTCGAGGTGGGCCGCAACATCGCCGTCACCCCGGGCTCGGTGGTCTTCGAGAACGAGCTGATCCAGCTGATCCAGTACGCCCCCACCACCGAGCAGGTCTACAAGACCCCGCTGCTGGTGGTGCCGCCCTGGATCAACAAGTACTACATCCTCGACCTGCGCGAGGATAACTCCTTCGTGAAGTGGCTAGTGGGGCAGGGGCACACAGTGTTCCTGATCTCCTGGCGCAACCCCGGGCCCGAGCAGCGCGACCTGACCTGGGCCGACTACATGCAGCTGGGACCCATCGATGCCATGGCGGCGATCGAGCAGGCCACCGGCGAGAAGTCGGTCAACTTACTCAGCTACTGCGTGGGCGGGACCCTGGCGGCCTCCACCGTGGCCTACCTGACCAGCACTCGCCGCGGGCGCAAGGTGAAGTCGGTCACCTACATGACCACGCTGCAGGACTTCCGCGATCCCGGCGAGATCGGCGTCTTCCTCAACGAGCCCGTGCTGCAGGGCATCGAGGCCAAGATGGCGCGCGATGGCTACCTGGATGGCCGGGTGATGGCCTTCAGCTTCAACCTGCTGCGCGAGAACGACCTCTTCTGGTCCTTCTATATCAGCAACTACCTGAAGGGCGACGTGCCGGCACCCTTCGACCTGCTCTACTGGAACACCGACGGCACCAACCTGCCGGCGGCCACCCACGGCTGGTACCTGCGCCACATGTACATGGAGAACCGCCTGGTCCAGCCCGGCGGCATCGAGCTCGACGGCGTCAAGATCGACCTGCGCAAGGTCTCCACGCCGAGCTACTTCCTCTCCACCCGGGAGGATCATATCGCCCGCTGGAACAGCACCTACTACGGCGCCCTGCTGCCCAAGGGGCCGGTCAAGTTCGTGCTGGGTGGCTCGGGCCATATCGCCGGGGTGGTCAACCCGCCGCACAAGAACAAGTACGGCTACTGGACCAACGACGCGCTGCCCGAGACCCACGAGGCATGGCTCGAGGGGGCCGAGCAGCATGAGGGCTCCTGGTGGCCCCACTGGCAGGCGTGGATGACCGACAACGGCTACGCCGACCCCGAGAAGCTGGTGCCGGCCCGCCAGCCCGGCGACGGCGAGCTGGATATCCTCGAGCCGGCCCCGGGGCGCTACGTCAAGATGACCATCCCCGAGGTGCTGGGCGAGAAGTAAGCGCCAAGCCGGTCGGTGACGGGCGGCAGGGCCAAGGTAGAAAACCAACCCCCCCGTCGGATCGGATCCGACGGGGGTTTCTTGTGGGCACAGCCTAGGTAGATTTGGCCGCTTGGCCGCTCTCAACTCTGTATGCGACGCCGCCGCAGGCCCGGCAGCACCATCAGCGCGGCGAGCAGCCAGGCGGGCCAGCTGCCGGTGCGGGTGAAGGGCGTCAGGCCCGTCATGGGCTGTACCTCGCCGGCGAGGCTTGCCATCTCGAACTGCGGGGCGCGCGCTATCACCTCGCCGCGCGCGTCGATGAGGGCTGTGACACCGTTGCTGGTGGCGCGCATCAGGTAGCGGCCGTTCTCCAGGGCGCGCAGCCGTGCCATCTGCAGGTGCTGCAGCGGGCCGATGGAGCGCCCGAACCAGGTATCGTTGGAGACAGTCAGCAAGAGCTCGCTGTGGCGTGCCTGGGCGGCCACCTGGTCGGCGTAGATGATCTCGTAGCAGATGGCGTTGCCGATGGCGGTGCCGCCCACGACGATCGGCCCCTGCCCCTCGGGCCCCGGAGTCATCGCCGGCATGGGCAGGTCGAAGAAGGCGATGGTGCCGGCGAGCAGCGGTTCCAGCGGCAGGTACTCGCCGAAGGGCACCAGGTGGCGCTTGCGGTACGCGCCCTCGACGTCGCCCAGGCCGATCACGCTGTTGTAGTAGAGTCCCTCGCCGTCGCGCTGCAGGATGCCGGTGAGCAGCGCGGTCCGCGGGGCCAGGTTGGATTGCACCCGCTCGAGGATCGGGCGCGCCTCGCGCTCGAACATCGGCAGCGCCGCCTCGGGCCAGACGATCAGGTCCAGGTCGTCGGGCTGGGCGCGGGTGAGCTCGGCGTAGCGGTTGGCCGCCTCGCGCTGCCCCTCGGCGCTCCACTTGATGGTCTGGTCGAGGTTGCCCTGCAGCAGGGCGACTCGCAGCGGTTCACCGGTGGGCTGGGTCCACTGGGCGGGCAGCGCCAGGGGCAGTAGCCACACTGCGGCCAGCGGCACGGCGGTCCAGGCACGCCGGCGCAGCAGCTCGACACCCAGGGTGCCGGTGAGCGCGGTGAGCAGCGAGAGCAGGTAGACCCCGCCCACCGGCGCCCAGGGGGCCAGCGGGGAGTCGACCTGGGAGGTGCCCAGCAGCAGCCAGGGGAAGCCGGTGAACAGCCAGGTGCGCAGCCACTCGCCCAGCACCCAGGCGCCGGCGAAGCTGAGCCAGGCAAGCCTGGGCCCGGTGAGGCGGCGGTAGGCCCACAGGGTCACGGCGGGGAACAGCGAGAGGCCGGCCACGAACAGGGCGGTGAGTGCCAGCGCCAGGGGCACGCCGGTGTAGCCGTAGTCGTGGATCGACACGAAGACCCAGGAGGCACCGGCGCCGAACAGGCCGAGGCCGTAGCAGGCGCCGCGCAGGGCGGCCTGGCCGGGAGAGAGGGCGCTCAGGCCCGTATAGAGCAGACCCGCGGCCACCGGGCCCAGCCACCAGAGCTGGAAGGGGGCGGCGGAGAGGGTGGTGAACACACCCGCCGCCAGGGCCAGCAGACAGCCCAGGGCGGGGGAGAGGCGAAACGCCGGCATGGGAGCCCTCCGTGGCGATGGCGTCAGTCGTTGGCGTCGGGCTCGTCGGCCTCGCAGCGTTCGGCCTCGAGCAGGCGGATGCGCCGGTTGTCGGCGTTGAGCACGGTGAAGCGCCAGCCGCCGATCACGGTGTGCTCGCCGCGGGCGGGCAGGTGGCCGAAGCGCTGCATCACCAGGCCCCCCAGGGTATCGAACTCCTCGTCGGAGAAGCGGGTCTCGAAGCGCTCGTTGAAGTCCTCGATGGGGGTGAGGGCGCGGATCGCGAAGCGCCCTCCCTCCAGCTCGCGGATATCCTCCTCCTCGTCGGCGTCGTGCTCGTCCTCGATCTCGCCGACGATCTCCTCGAGGATATCCTCGATGGTGACGATGCCGGCGGTGCCGCCGTACTCGTCCACCACGATCGCCATGTGGTTGTGGGTGCTCTGGAACTCCTTGAGCAGGCTGTTGAGGCGCTTGGACTCCGGCACGAAGAGCGCCGGGCGCACCACCTCCTCCAGGCGGAAGGGGCGGCCATTCTGCTGGCCGCCGCGCAGCAGCGGCAGCAGGTCCTTGGCCAGCAGGATGCCCTTGACCTCGTCGAGGTTCTCGCCGATCACCGGGTAGCGGGAGTGGCCGGTCTCCAGGATCACCGGCAGGTACTCCTCCAGCGGCTGGTCCAGGGCGATGGCGGTGACCTGGGAGCGCGGGATCAGCACCTCGCGGACCTGCTGGTCGCTGATCTGCAGGGCGCCCTCGATGATCATCATGGCGTCCTGCTCGAGCTTGAGGCGGCTGGCCGCCTGGCGCAGGAACTCCAGCAGCTCGTCCCGGGAGCTGGGCTCGTCGCTGTCGCCGGTGAGGGCGTTGAGCAGCTTCTCGAACCAGGACCGGTGGTCCTGGCTACTCGATCGGTCTTCGCTCATGGGTCGGGTCACTCCTCCTCGCTGTCGGGCGCCGTTCGATAGGGGTCGGCGATCCCCAGTCCGTCCAGTATCTCGCGCTCGAGCGCCTCCATGGACTCGGCCTCGTCGTCCTCGAGATGGTCATGGCCGAGCAGGTGCAGGGTACCGTGCACCACCATGTGAGCGTAGTGATCTCCGAGGGGCTTGTCCTGCTCGGCGGCCTCGGCCACCACCACCGGGTGGCAGACCACCAGGTCGCCGAGCAGCGGCAGGGCCACGCCGGGCGGGCACTCGAAGGGGAAGGAGAGCACGTTGGTGGGCCTGTCGCGGCCGCGGTAGTCGCGGTTGAGCGCGCGGCTCTCCTCGGTGTCCACCAGGCGCACGGTGAGCTCGATGCGCGTCTCCTCGGGGTGGCGGGCGAGCACCGCCCCCACCCAACGCTCGAGGTCGGCCTGGCTGGGCAGCCCCTCGGCCTCGATCGCCGCCTGGCGGTCGACATGGGCAGGGGTCATGAGTCGTCTCGCTCGCGGTCGCGGCGCTCCAGGCGCTCCTGGCGCAGCGCCTCGCGCTCCTGATCGCGGGCCTCCTTGCGGGCGCGCTCGGCAGCCTCCTGCTCGGCCTCGAAGCTGTCGTAGGCCTCGATGATGCGCTGCACCAGCGGGTGGCGCACCACGTCCTTGGCGGCGAAGTGGGTGACACCGATGCCGGGAGTGCCCTTGAGCACCTCGAGCACCTGGATCAGCCCCGAGCTCTGGCCGCGGGGCAGGTCGACCTGGGTGACGTCGCCGGTGATCACCGCGGTGGAGCCGAAGCCGATGCGGGTCAGGAACATCTTCATCTGCTCGCGGGTGGTGTTCTGGCTCTCGTCGAGGATGATGAAGGCGTTGTTCAGGGTGCGTCCGCGCATGTAGGCGAGCGGGGCGATCTCGATCACCTGGCGCTCGATCAGCTTGGCCACCTGCTCGAAGCCGATCATCTCGTAGAGGGCGTCGTAGAGCGGGCGCAGGTAGGGGTCGATCTTCTGGGCCAGGTCGCCGGGCAGGAAGCCGAGCTTCTCGCCGGCCTCCACCGCCGGGCGCACCAGCAGGATGCGACGCACCTCCTGCTGGTTGAGGGCCTCCACCGCGGCGGCCACGGCCAGGTAGGTCTTGCCGGTACCCGCCGGCCCGATGCCGAAGTTGATGTCGTGGGCGCGGATGCTCTGCACATAGCCCTGCTGGTTGAGGCCGCGGGGCTTGATCAGGGTGCGCGGGGTGCGGATCAGCACCTCGCCCTCGTCGGCGCCACCCTCGTCCTCCTCGAGGGCCTCGAGGCCCGACTCCTGGAGGAAGAGGTGCACGGTGTCCGGAGCGAGGTCGCTGGCCTCGGTCTCGCGGTAGAGGTGCTCCAGCAGGTTGGCGGCGGCCTTGACCCGGTGGATGGGCCCGGCCAGCTGGAAGATGTTGCCGCGGTTGCGCAGGGTGATGCCCAGCCGCGACTCCACCAGCTTGAGGTGCTCGTCGCGCTGGCCGCACAGGGTGGCCAGGCGGCGGGGGTCGTTGGGTTCGAGGGTCAGGGTGATGATGCGGTTGGCCTGGGAGGCTGGCTGGCTCAAGGCGGGCGGGTCCCCTGGATGGTGAATGGTTGGGCTCAGCTTACTGCCCCGGCGATTGCCGGGGCAATGTGTGAAGGGCTATCGCGTCCGGAATGTGGTTCTCGCGCCCAGGGGCGCCGGCGGGGGCAGACCGAAGAGGACGTCCCACGCCAGGGGTGAGAAGCACTGCTTCGAACGGGCTGGCCATGGATGGCCAGCACCGGTCCTGCAAGTGAAGCAGGACGCGAGAGCGAAGCAGGGCGTCGGTAGCGTCCAGGGAATGGTTCACAGCGCCTCATGGTCGGTCCGGCGTCCCGGGGTCTACCGCCGGATCAGCCCCGGCAGCAAGACTCCTGCCTATGTCAGTAGATCGCCGGGGAGGCAAGCTCGCCGCGCAGCGAGTTGGGCAATGCCTCGCTGATCTCCACGTCGACGAAGACACCAATCAGCTCGGTGGGGTTGGGGGCGCGGAAGTTGACCACCCGGTTGTTCTCGGTGCGCCCCGAGAGCTGGCCCGGGTCCCGAGGCGCGAAGCCGGTGACCAGGATACGCTGGGTGGTGCCCACCATGCGCCGGCTGATCTGCATGGTCTGCTGGTTGATGCGCTCCTGGAGGATCGCCAGGCGCTGCTTCTTGGTCGCCTCCGGGGTGTCATCCTCGAGGCTGGCCGCCGGGGTGCCCGGGCGGGCCGAGTAGACGAAGCTGAAGGAGTGGTCGAAGCCGATGCGATGGATCAGGTCCATGGTGGCCTCGAAGTCGGCCTCGGTCTCGCCGGGGAAGCCGACGATGAAGTCCGAGGAGAAGCTGATGTCGGGACGCAGCGCACGGATGCGCTCCAGCTTGTCGACATACTCCTCCACGCCGTGGCCACGCTTCATGGCGGCGAGCACCCGGTCGGAGCCGGCCTGCACCGGCAGGTGCAGGTGGCTGACCAGCTCCGGGATCTCGCCATAGGCCTCGATGAGGCTGTCGGAGAACTCCACCGGGTGAGAGGTGGTGAAACGAATGCGGTCGATTCCCTCCACCGCGGCCACGCAGGCGATCAGCTCGGCCAGGTCGATCTCGTCGCCCAGCCGGTTCTCGCCGCGGTAGGCATTGACGTTCTGGCCCAGCAGGTTGATCTCGCGCACGCCCTGGTCGGCCAGGTGGATCACCTCGTCCATCACCGCCTCGAAGGGGCGCGAGACCTCCTCGCCGCGGGTGTAGGGCACCACGCAGAAGGTGCAGTACTTGGAGCACCCCTCCATCACCGAGACGAAGGCGGTGGCGCCGTCGGAGCTCGGCTTGGGCAGGTGGTCGAACTTCTCGATCTCCGGGAAGGTGACATCCACCACCGAGATCTGGCTCTGCTGGCGCGAGTCGAGCATGGCCGGCACCCGGTGCAGGGTCTGGGGGCCGAACACCATGTCGACGTGGGGCGCGCGCTTGCGCAGCGCCTCGCCCTCCTGGCTGGCCACGCAGCCACCCACCCCGATCACCAGGTCGGGGTTGGCCTCCTTGAGCTTCTTCCAGCGGCCGAGCTGGTGGAAGACCTTCTCCTGGGCCTTCTCGCGGATCGAGCAGGTATTGAGCAGGATGACGTCCGCCTCGCGCTCGTCGTCGGTAAGCTCGAGGCGGTGGGATTCGCCGAGCAGATCCGCCATGCGGGCGGAATCGTACTCGTTCATCTGGCAGCCGTGCGTCTTGATGAAGAGTTTCTTCGCCATAAGAATTGGGTCGTGGCGCCAGGCGCCCGACGTCTGTCACCGGTGGATTCGGGAATGGTCGACGCTCGCGACGGCGAGCCGCCGGCGGCGGGGTGGCGTTGGCCCTGGCCATGAATCGACGGGAAGGGCCAATGGAAAACAGGCCATTATTATACGGGTCGCGCCGGCCGGGAGCCAGCCTGGCTGCCGGGCGAGTGTGCTACCCTGAGCCACCTGCGGGACCCGTCGCTGGTCAGGAAGTGACCAGTCACGCCGAGCGCCCATGGGGTGCCGCCGCCGCGACGCTTTCCCACGGTTGTCCCGACGGTTGTCCACAGCAGCTGTGAACAAGCATCGCGGTGCCGCGGGCAGGAGGCCCGCGGCACCCACGCATCGCGCAGAACCCGAGCCATCATGCGGACTGCATCCGCCAGGACTTTTCAGCCAGGACCACGGCATGACGACACACCACATCACATCGCGACTCGGCCTGGGGCTGCTGCTGGGCCTGCTGGCCCTGCCGCTCTCGGCCCAGGAGGATCAGCAGGCGGGCGACACCGTCTGGGTCTCCGATGCCCTTACCACCTATGTGCGCAGCGGCCCCACCGACGGCTACCGTATCGTCGGCACCCTGACCGCCGGCGAGCCCGTCGAGCGCCTCGAGACCTCCGGCGACTACACCCGGGTGCGCGGCCCCGGCGGCGACGTCGTCTGGGTGCCCAGCGGCCAGCTTCAGGAGGCCCCCAGCGCCCAGGTGCGCCTGCCCGAGCTCCAGCAGCGCGTCGCCGAGCTGGAGGCCGAGCTCGAGGGGATCAACGCGACCTGGGAGGAGCGTATCGCGACGCTGCGCGAGACCCTGGAGGTGCGCGATGCGCGTATCGCCGAGCTGGAGGCGCGTAACCACGAGCTGGACGGCGAGGCGACAAGCTCCCGCGAGGCCGTGCGTGACCTCCAGGCGCGCCTGGATACCCGCGAGGAGGACCTGCTGCTGCGCTACTTCATGTATGGCGGCGGCGTGGCCGGCGCCGGCCTGCTGGTGGGGCTGGTCATCCCCCACCTGCCGCGCCGCCGCCGCAAGCGCGATCGCTGGTTCTGAGCCCATGAAGGAAGAACCGGAGATGGAGAACGCGTGGCTGGCCCGCTGGCGGGAGGGGCGCATCGGCTTCCACCGAGACGCCCCACATCCGGCGCTGCGACGCCACTGGCCGGGCCTCGCGGTGCCCGCCGGCACCAAGGTGCTGGTGCCGCTGTGTGGCAAGAGCCTCGACATGCGCTGGCTGGCCCGGCAGGGCCATCCGGTGCTGGGGATCGAGCTCGCCCCCGAGGCGGTCGAGCAGTTCCTGGCCGAGGGCGGCGAGCCGGTGTCGCGCTACCGTCAGGCGGGCTTCGAGGTGTGTCGCCAGGGTAGCGTCGAGCTGTGGCGCGGCGATGTCTTCCACTTCCATATCGAGCAGGCGGCGGAGATCGGTGCCTTCTACGATCGCGCCGCGCTGATCGCCCTGCCGCCGGCGACCCGCCAGCGCTACGCCTTCCACCTGGCCCAGCTGATTCCCCCGGGGGCGCGAGGGCTGCTGGTCGCGCTCACCCGAGCCCCCGGCGAGGAGCAGGCCGGACCGCCCTTCCACGTATCGGAGGCGGAGGTACGCGAGCTCTTCGCTCCCAACTTCCGGCTTACCCTGCTAGCGCGCGGCGAGCCGGAGGCGGGCAGCGGCTTCCGGGAGCACGTCTGGGCGCTGGTGCGCCGCGGGCCCCTGGACGAGGCCTGACGCCGCGACTCAGCGGGCCAGCAGGCGTCCCAGTTCGGGATCGCGGAAGGCGCGGTCGAGGCCGTCCTCGAGCAGTGCCTCGATCATCCGGGTGTTGGCCTCCTGGTCCGGGCGCAGGGCATAGCCCTGGGTGCGGCGCGAGGTGTAGGTTCCGGTGTAGGTGTTGCCGCCGTTGATCGCCTCGGCGACGAACACCGCCTCCATCCGCGCCTCACCGATCACCGGCTGGCTGTCGCCGCGCCCGTAGCCCAGGTGGGCCAGGGTCAGGGTCAGGCTGGGCCGCCCCTCGGCGGGCTCGGTGGTGGGGGTGAAGCCCATCTCGCGCAGGGCCCGCTCGGCCTCGCGCTGCAGACGGGGTACCAGCTGGTGGGCGTAGACGGTGATGGTGGCGGTGGACATGGCGCTGCCGCCGCGGGTGCCGATCACCTCGCCGTCGCGCCCATCGACGGCGACCACCGTCACCGTCTGGCCGCTGCCGGTCTGGGGCACGGCCGCGCTGCGCCTGGGGTCGACGTCGAGGGTCTGGGGGGCGGCGCAGCCGGCCAGCCAGCCGGCGGCCAGCAGGGCGAAGGGCAGGGCGAGGAAGCGACGACGCTGCATGGCGGGACTCCCGTGTCGAGGATGTGGGACGCCAGTATAGCCGGCGGGGTCGTCGGCCGGTACGCCGGCGGTGGCTCGGTTACACTGTCGGCATGTGCCGAAGGAGTCGTGCCATGATCCGCACCGCCACCGCCGAGGATATTCCCCGGCTCACCGACATCTGGCGGCGTGCCGCGACGCGCGCCCACCCCTTCATCCCCGCCGGGTTCTGGGCCTCCCGTGCCGAGGCCATGGCACGGCGGCTGGCCGTGGCCGAGGAGCTGGAGGTGCTGGAGGTGGAGGGACGGGCGATCGGCTTCGCCGCCCTGGACGGCGACCACCTCGAGGCGCTCTACATCGACCCCGAGGTGCAGAGCTACGGCCACGGTTCACGGCTGATGGCCCACGCCATGGCGCGGCATGCCCGGCTCACCCTGTGTGTCTACTCGCGCAACGTGCGCGCGGTCTCCTTCTACCACCGGCTGGGCTTTCACGCCGTGGACCAGCGCCGCGAGCCCGAGGCCGGCGAGGAGGAGACCCTGATGTGCTGGGAGCGCTGAGGCCGCGCCTCAGGCCGCCGCCGCGCGCGCCGGGGCGGCTGGCTGGGGACGACCATCCGCGGTGAAGCGGTGCCAGCGGCGCGGCACCGCGAAGAGGCGCTGGCCGCGGGTCAGGCCCAGGCGCTCGTAGTCGGCGTGGCGCAGCGTGGCCAGCCACGGTTCGGCCATCCAGTCGGCGGCCAGCTCCACCCGCACCTCGGCGCCCACCGGGGAGACGGCGGTGACCGTCGCCGGCAGGTGCGCCTCCGGGCTCGGCGTCTCGGCCAGGCGCACCTCGTGGGGACGCAGCAGCAGGCGCTCACGCCCCTCGGGCAGCGAGGTCCGAAGGCGTGCCGCGCCGCAGGTCAGCACCCCGTCGCGAACCTCGCCCTCCAGGTGATTGACGTCGCCCAGGAACTCGAAGACGAAGCGGTTGGCCGGCGCGTGGTAGAGGGCGTCTGGGGTGTCGATCTGCTCGATGCGGCCGTGGCTCATCACCGCCACGCGGTCGGAGAGTTCCAGCGCCTCCTCCTGGTCGTGGGTCACGAACAGGCTGGTGAAGCCCAGCTCGTCGTGGAGCTGGCGCAGCCAGCGCCGCAGCTCCTGGCGCACCTTGGCGTCCAGGGCGCCGAAGGGCTCGTCGAGCAGCAGCACCTCGGGACGCAGGGCCAGCGCCCGGGCCAGGGAGACGCGCTGCTGCTGGCCGCCGGAGAGCTGGGCAGGGTAGCGCTCGGCGAAGCGCTCGAGCTGCACCATCTCCAGCAGGCGATAGACCCGGGCGCGGATCTCGCCGCTGGAGGGGCGTTCGCGGCGCGGCAGCACGGTGAGGCCGAAGGCGACGTTGTCGAACACCGTCATATGGCGGAACAGCGCATAGTGCTGGAAGACGAAGCCGATGCGCCGGTCGCGCACGTGCACGTCGGTGACGTCGCGGTCGCCGAACAGGATGCGCCCGGCGGGGTCGCGGTCCGGGCGCTCGAGGCCGGCGATGATGCGCAAGAGGGTGGTCTTGCCCGAGCCCGAGGGGCCCAGCAGGCCCACCAACTCGCCCTCGGCGACCTCCAGGTTGACCGGTTCCAGGGCGCGCCCGGCACGACCATAGTGCTTGGCGATATCGCTCAGGCGGATGCTCATGGGGAAACCTCCTGGCGCGCGGTGCGCCATTCCAGGCCGGCCTTGGCGGCCAGGGTGAACAGGGCGAGCAGGGCCAGCAGGGCGGCGCTGGCGAAGGCGCCCACGGTGTTGTAGTCCTGATAGAGCTGCTCGAGGTGAAGCGGCAGGGTCATGGTCTCGCCGCGGATCGCCCCGGAAACCACCGAGACGGCGCCGAACTCGCCTACCGCCCGGGCGTTGGTGAGGATCACCCCATAGAGCAGCGCCCAGCGGATGTTGGGCAGGGTGACCCGGCGGAACAGGGTCCATCCCGAGGCGCCCAGGGTCACGGCCGCCTCCTCTTCCCGGGAGCCCTGGGCCTGCATCAGCGGGATCAGCTCGCGGGCGACGAAGGGGCTGGTGACGAAGATCGTCACCATCAGGATGCCCGGCCAGGCGAACATCAGCTGGATGTCGTGGGCGTCCAGCCAGCCGCCAATCCAGCCGTTGCGGCCGTAGAGCAGCAGGTAGACCAGCCCCGCCACCACCGGCGAGACGGCGAAGGGGATGTCGATCAGGGTCTGCAGCAGGCGCCGCCCCGGGAAGTCGAAGCGGGTCACCAGCCAGGCCAGCGCCACCCCAAACACCAGGCAGATGGGGATGGTCAGCACGGTGACGAACAGCGTCAGGCCGATCGCCGCCAGGGTGTAGTCGTCGCTGACGTTGGTCCAGAACACCGCCACCCCCTCGGCGAAGGCCTGGGCGAAGATCGCCACCAGCGGCAGCAGCAGGAAGAGCCCGGCCAGCAACAGGGCGACGGCGATCAGGCCGCGCCGCACCGCCGGGGCATCACCGATCCGTTGCATCAGCCGCGTCCTCCATGCAGTTTGCGGATGAAGCGCCCCTGCCAGACGTTGATCGCCAGCAGCAGCGCCAGCGACACCGCCAGCACCACCGAGGCGATGGCCGAGGCGCCGGCATAGTCATACTCCTGCAGCTTGACGAAGATCATCAGCGAGGTGATCTCGGTCTCGAAGGGGGCGTTGCCGGCGATGAAGATGATGGCGCCGAACTCGCCCAGGGAGCGCACGAAGGCGAGCCCGGTGCCGGTGACCAGTGCCGGCCACAGGTAGGGCAGCAGCACCCGCCGAAAGCCGGTGGCGTCGCCGGCGCCCAGGGTCATGGCGGCCTCGTCCACCTCGGGGGGCAGGTCCTCGAGCACCGGCTGCACTGTGCGCACCACGAAGGGGATGCTGGTAAAGGCCATGGCCAGGGCGATGCCCACCCAGGTGTAGGCGACCTGCAGGCCCAGCGGCTCGAGCAGGGCGCCGACCCAGCCGTTGCCGGCGTAGAGGGTGGCAAGCGTGATGCCCGCCACCGCGGTGGGCAGGGCGAAGGGCAGGTCCATCAGGGCGTCGAGCAGGCGCTTGCCCGGGAAGTCGTAGCGCACCAGCACCCAGGCCATCAGCAGGCCGAAGGCGGCGTTGGCCAGCGCCGCCACGGCGGCGGCGCCGATCGTCACCGTGTAGCTGGCCACCACCCGGCTATCGCTGACGATCGCCCAGTACTCCGCCAGGCTCAGCCCCTTGAGCTGGCCCACCAGCCCGGTCATCGGCAGCAGCAGCACCAGCGACACGAAGGTCAGGCTGATGCCCAGCGACAGGCCGAAGCCGGGCAGCACCCGCTGCGTGCGGGCGGGGAGGGGCAGGGCCAGGCGTGCGGCGCGTTGACTCATGGTGATGGCTCCGCGCGCCTAGCGGCGCTGCAACTGGTCCAGGAGGCCGCCGCTGGCGAAGTGGGTCTCCATGGCCGCGTCCCAGCCGCCGAAGACCTCTTCCACCTTCAGCAGCTCGGTCTCGGGGAACTGCTCGGCGAACTCCTCGACCACCGCTTCGTCGTGCACGCGGTAGTTGAAGCCGGCCAGCAGGCGCTGGGTCTCCTCCGCGTAGAGGTACTCCAGGTAGGCCCGGGCCAGCTCCTGGTTGCCGTTGCGCTCGGCGTTCTCCTCGACCACGGCCACCGGGAACTCGGCCAGGATGCTGACCGGCGGCACGATCACCTCGTAGTCGTCGCTGCCGTACTCGCCGCGGATGTTGTTGACCTCGGACTCGAAGCTGATCAGCACGTCGCCGATGCCGCGCTCGATGAAGCTGGTGGTGGCGCCACGGCCGCCGGTGTCGAACACCACCACGTTGCCGAGGAAGTCGCGCATGAAGGCCTGGATCTGCTCCTCGTCGCCGTCGAACTGATGCTCGGCGAAGCCCCAGGCGGCCAGGTAGGTGTAGCGGCCGTTGCCGGAGGTCTTGGGGTTGGGGAAGACGATCTCCACGCCCTCGTCGTCCAGGTCCTCCCAGCCGTCGATGCCCTTGGGGTTACCCTTGCGCACCAGGAAGGCGGTGGTGGAGTAGTAGGGCGAGGCGTTGTTGGGCAGCGCCTGCTGCCAATCCTCGGCCACCAGGCCGTCGTCGGCCAGCACCTGGACGTCGGTGACCTGGTTGAAGGTGACCACATCGGCGCGCAGCCCCTGCAGGATGGAGCGCGCCTGGGCGGAGGAGCCGCCGTGGGACTGCTGAATGGCGATCTCCTCGCCCTGGGTCTCCTGCCAGTGGGCGATAAACTCGGGGTTGATCGCGGCGAACAGCTCGCGGGCGATGTCGTAGGAGGAGTTGAGCAGCTCGCGCTCGGCCGCCATCGCCGGGGCGGCCAGGCCGGCCCCCAGGGCGATGGCGAGCAGCGGGCGAGCGAGACGGGGATGGCGGATCATGGCGTGACTCCAGGAGGTGTGAATGACGTTGCGAGAAGAGTAGGCCGGCGCAAAAGTAATTACAATGGTATTTTTTATTCGATTATAGAATATTTGGCTGCGCCCCCGGCATCCCCGCCTGCCGCCGGGGGCGGGGTCTGCTAGAATGCGCCCTCTCGCCAGCGACCTCGGACTCCCCGCCATGACCGATGCCACCCGCGACTTCCTGATCGCCCCCTCCATCCTCTCCGCCGACTTCGCGCGGCTGGGCCAGGAGGTGGACGACGTGCTGGCCTCCGGCGCCGACATCGTCCACTTCGACGTGATGGACAACCACTACGTGCCCAACCTCACCATCGGGCCCATGGTCTGCCAGGCGCTGCGCCACCACGGCGTCACCGCGCCCATCGACGTGCACCTGATGGTGCGGCCGGTGGACCGCCTGATCGGCGACTTCATCGACGCCGGCGCCAGCATCATCACCTTCCACCCCGAGGCCTCGGACCATATCGATCGCTCCCTGCAGCTGATCCGCGACGGCGGTTGCCGGGCCGGCCTGGTGTTCAACCCGGCCACCCCGCTCAGCTACCTCGACTACGTGATGGACAAGGTCGACATGGTGTTGCTGATGAGCGTCAACCCCGGCTTCGGGGGCCAGTCGTTCATCCCCGCGACCCTGGACAAGCTGCGCGAGGCACGCCGGCGCATCGATGCCTCCGGTCGCGATATCCGTCTGGAGGTGGATGGCGGCGTCAAGGTGGACAACATCGCCGAGATCGCCCGGGCGGGGGCCGACACCTTCGTCGCCGGCTCGGCGGTGTTCAAGGCGAGCAACGCGGCCGACCCCCACCGCTACGACGGCGTGATCCGGGAGTTCCGCGAGCAACTGGCCGGCGCGCGCTGAGGCCGTGAGCGAGCGCGCCCTGTCCAAGGCGCCCGTGCCGGCGCGCGAGGAGCGGCTCTGGCACCTCTATGTGCTGGAGACGGCAAGCGGGGCGCTCTACACCGGGATCACCACCGACGTGGCCCGGCGCCTGGCCGAGCACGCCGCCGGACGCGGCGCCAAGGCGCTGCGTGGCAAGGGCCCTCTCATCCTGCGCCACAGCGAACCGGTGGGCGAGCATGGCGAGGCGCTGCGCCGCGAGGCCGAGATCAAGCGCCTCGGCGCTGCCGCCAAGCGGGCCTGGCTGGCCCGGGTCCAGCGCTGACTAATGCAGCTTCATGCGCGGGCGGATGAAGCGGTTGAGGCCGTCGACCAGGATGGTCACCGCGGTCTTGAGGCTGCCGTGGATGGCACGCTGGTGCATGCGGTAGAGCGAGGCGTAGAAGAACTTCGCCAGGTGCCCCTCGACGAACAGGCTGCGCGCCGAGGCGCCGCGCATCAGGCTGCCGATCGCCTCGAAGTGGGCCAGCGAGATCAGTGAGCCGCGATCGCGGAACGTGAAGTCCTTGAGCGGCCGGCCGTCGAGGCTGGCGCGCAGGTTGCGGTAGAGCAGCGAGGCCTGCTGGTGGGCGGCCTGGGCGCGCGGCGGCACCGGCTTGCCGTCCGCCTGGGGACAGCTGGCGCAGTCGCCGAAGGCGAAGATGGCCGGGTCATCGTGGCTCTGCAGGGTGGGGTGGACCTTGACCTGGTGGTTGCGCTCGGTGGAAAGGCCCAGCGTGGAGAGGAAGGGCGGGGCCTTGATGCCCGCTGCCCAGACGCTGAGGTCGGTGGCGATGCGCGTGCCGTCGGCGGTGGTGAAGCCGGTGGCGTCCACGTCGGTCACCCGGGTCTCCAGGTGGATCGTTACGCCGAGCTTCTCGAGCTCGGCGTGCACCGCCCGCGAGATGCGCTCCGGCAGCGCCGGCAGCAGCCTCGGGGCCGCCTCCAGCAGGTGCACCGAGAGCTGGCCGGCGTCCAGGCGGGTGAAGCCGTAGCTGTGCAGCATGCGCGAGGCGTCGAAGAGCTCGGCGGCGAGCTCCACCCCGGTGGCCCCGGCGCCGACGATGCCTACGGTGAGGTGGGAGTGGTCGCGCCGCTCGGGGTCGCTGAAGCGCAGGAAGGTGTTGAGCATGTCGCGCCGGAAGGCCTCGGCCTGCTCCGGGCTGTCGAGGAAGTGGCAGTGCTCGGCGACCCCGGGGGTGCCGAAGTCGTTGCTGACGCTGCCCAGCGCCAGCACCAGCCGGTCGTACTCGAGGGTGCGGGGCGGCAGCACCTCCTGGCCCTCGTCGTCGAGCACCGCGTCCAGCGTCAGCCGCTTGCCCTCGCGGTCCAGGTCGCACAGGGTGCCGCGCTGGAAGCGGTAGCCGTTGGCGCGGGCGTGGCCCTGGTAGGAGACCTCGTCGAGCCCCGAGTCCAGGGCGCCGGTGGCCACCTCGTGGAGCAGCGGCTTCCAGATGTGGGTGGGGTTGCGGTCGACCAGCACGACCTCGGCGCGGCCACGCCGGCCGAGGCGGCGCCCGAGGCGGGTGACCAGTTCGAGGCCGCCGGCGCCGCCGCCGACCACCACGATACGGGGAGCTGCCATGAGTGACTCCTGGAAAAGGTGAGGGTATGGGGGAGACGTCGCCCCAGCATAGCGGCCCCCATGGCGGCTGCCTACGTGACCGGCTCGAGAGGCAGGCCGGCTCTTGATAGGTTTCCATACTGAAAAGGAGAGCAGTGACGATGCATCGCATGCTGGAGGGGATCGCCCTGGTGGCCTTCGACCTGGACGGCACCCTGATCGACTCGGTGCCCGACCTGGCCATCGCCGTGGACGCCGCCCTGGGCGAGCTGGGCCTGCCCGCCGCCGGTGAGGCGCGGGTGCGTGACTGGGTGGGCAATGGTTCGCGGGTATTGATGGAGCGCGCGTTAATAAATGCACCCCCTCTGCGATCCGTCGCCGGCACCTCGCCTGGTGCGGCCTCATCTGGTGGCGCTGTACCAGTGGATGCCGAAGAAGTGGATAGCACCCTGCTGGAGCGCGCCCATGCGGCCTTCCTTGCGCACTACGGCCGCGACCCCGGTGCCCACACCCGGCTCTATCCCGGGGCGCGGGAGTGCCTCGATGCCCTGCGAGCGCGCGGCCTGCCGCTGGCCCTGGTGACCAACAAGCCCCACGCCTTCATCGCTCCGCTGCTGGAGGGGCTGGGGCTCGCCGAGCACTTCGCGCTCTGCCTGGGTGGCGACAGCCTCCCCGAGAAGAAGCCCCATCCGGCGCCGCTGCAGCATGTGGCGGCTCACTTCGGGGTGGCGCCGCAGGCCTGCCTGATGGTCGGCGACTCGCGCCACGACATCGCCGCCGGCAGGGCGGCGGGCTTTCGCACCCTGGCGGTGCCCTACGGCTACAACCATGGCGAGCCGGTGCGCGAGAGCGGCCCGGACGGCGTGGTTGAATCGCTGGCGGAACTCGTTTAACGTGAGTTCGGCTCATGCTATAAGCGCGGCCCAATCAATACGTTATTGCGATAGACGCGGACACCACCCCGATGATCAGCCGCCCCCTGCCGGACCCCCTCATGCCCGGCGGCGTGCTTCTCCACGCCGCCCGCTACCTGCCCCGCTCGCCCGTCCGCGGCGGCTGGCGATGGTGACGCTCGCCCCGCGAGTCTGCCTCGGCGCCACCGCGCCCACCTTCGCCAACTCCCTTTCCCGAGGACACCGGGCATGATGACCCCCGAACGTTTCCGCGAGCTGGCCGACGCCGGCTACAACCGTATTCCGGTCACCCGCGAGGTGCTGGCCGACCTCGACACGCCGCTCTCCACCTACCTGAAGCTCGCCAACGCGCCCTGGACCTTCCTGCTCGAATCCGTGCAGGGCGGCGAGAAGTGGGGGCGCTACTCCATCATCGGCCTGCCCAGCCGCGAGCGCATCGAGGTGCGCGGCTTCAGCATCAGCCATATCGTCGACGGCGAGCTCCATGGCGCCGCCGAGGTGGAGGACCCGCTGGCGTGGATCGAGCAGTTCCAGGCCCGCTTCAAGGTGCCGCGCCTGGACGACCAGCCGCGCTTCGACGGCGGGCTGGTGGGCTACTTCGGCTATGACACCATCCGCTACATCGAGCCGCGCCTGCGCAGCGAGGCGGCCGCGGCCAAGCCCGACCCGCTGGGCGTCCCGGACATCCTGCTGATGGTGGCCGACGACCTGGTGGTGTTCGACAACCTCTCCGGGCGGCTGACGCTGTGGACCCACGCCAACCCCGCCGAGACCGGCGCCTACGCCGCCGCGGTGGAGCGCCTGGAGGCGCTGGAGATCCGCCTGCGCAGCGCCACCCTCAACACCGTGAGCCCCGGCACCGGCAGCGCCGCGGTGGAGGAGGGCGACTTCACCTCCGGCTTCACCGAGGCGGGCTTCAAGGCCGCGGTGGAGACCATCAAGGAGTACGTGCTGGCCGGCGACGTCATGCAGTGCGTGCCCTCCCAGCGCATGTCGATCCCCTACCGGGCCGCCCCCCTGGACCTCTACCGCGCCCTGCGCAGCCTCAATCCCTCGCCCTACATGTTCTACCTCGACCTGGGCGACCACCAGGTGGCCGGCTCCTCGCCGGAGATCCTCACCCGGCTGGAGGAGGGCGAGGTGACGGTGCGGCCCATCGCCGGCACCCGCAAGCGCGGCCGCACCGAGGCCGAGGACCAGGCGCTGGAGGAGGAGCTGCTGGCCGATCCCAAGGAGCGCGCCGAGCACCTGATGCTGATCGACCTTGGGCGCAACGACGTCGGCCGCATCAGCGAGACCGGCTCGGTGAAGGTCACCGAGGAGATGGTGGTGGAGCGCTACTCCCACGTCATGCACATCGTCTCCAACGTCACCGGCCGCCTGAAGCCCGGGCTCACCGCCATGGACGCCCTGCGCGCCACCTTCCCGGCGGGCACCGTCTCCGGGGCCCCCAAGATCCGCGCGCTGGAGATCATCGACGAGCTGGAGCCGGTCAAGCGCGGCATCTACTCCGGGGCGGTGGGCTATCTCTCCTGGCACGGCAACCTCGACACCGCCATCGCCATCCGCACCGCGGTGATCAAGGATGGCCAGCTCCATGTCCAG
The DNA here is from genome assembly GCF_900104135.1 of Halomonas shengliensis. Lineage (GTDB taxonomy): Bacteria > Pseudomonadota > Gammaproteobacteria > Pseudomonadales > Halomonadaceae > Halomonas > Halomonas shengliensis. Next base: position 344,918 of record NZ_FNIV01000004.1, read on the forward strand.
GCGGGCGCCGGCATCGTCGCCGACTCGGTGCCCGAGCAGGAGTGGCAGGAGACCCTCAACAAGGGGCGGGCGCTGTTCCGCGCCGTGGCCATGGCCGAGCGCGGCCTGGACAACCTCGAATAAGGCGCCGGAGAGAGCCATGAATGTCTGCATGATCGACAACTACGACAGCTTCACCTTCAACGTGGTGCAGTACCTGGGGGAGCTGGGCGCCGAGGTGACCACCTACCGCAACGACGCCATCACCCTGGCCGAGATCGAGGCCATGGCCCCGAGCCACCTGGTGATCTCCCCCGGGCCCTGCACCCCGGACCAGGCCGGCATCTCGCTGGCGGCCATCCGCCACTTCGCCGGCCGGCTGCCGATACTGGGCATCTGCCTGGGCCACCAGGCGATCGGCCAGGTCTACGGCGGCGAGGTGGTGCGCGCCCCCCAGGTGATGCACGGCAAGACCTCGGCCATCCGCCACACCGGCCAGGGGGTGTTCGAGGGCCTCGAGGATCCCCTGGAGGTGACCCGCTACCACTCGCTGGTGGTGGCCCGGGAGACCCTCCCCGACTGCCTGGAGATCACCGCCTGGACCGATGACGACGACGTCACCCCGGGGCTGATCATGGGGCTGCGCCACCGCGAGCTCGACGTCGAGGGCGTGCAGTTCCACCCCGAGTCGATCCTCAGCCGCCAGGGCCACGACCTGCTGGCCAACTTCCTCAAGCGCCGCGCGCCGGCGCCGCTGGGCCAAGCCTGACGCAAGGAGACCCATGATGCAGATGCGAGATGCCCTCGGCGCCCTGATGCGCCGCGAGAACCTCGGCTTCGCCGCGACCCACGAGATCATGCGCCAGATTATGACCGGGGAAGCCAGTGACCCGCAGATCGCCGCCTTCCTGATGGGCATGGCGATGAAGGGCGAGACTGCCGAGGAGATCAGCGCCGCCGCCCAGGTGATGCGCGAGCTGATGAAGCCGGTCCACCTCGGCGCCGACAACGTGGTCGACATCGTCGGCACCGGCGGCGACGGCGCCAACCTGTTCAACGTCTCCACCGCCTCAAGCTTCGTGGTCGCCGCCGCCGGCGGCCACGTCGCCAAGCACGGCAACCGCGGGGTGTCGTCGTCGTCGGGCAGCGCCGATCTCTTCTCGGTGGCCGGCATCCACCTCGACCTGGATGCCGAGCAGGTGGCGCGCTGCATCGAGCAGGTGGGTGTGGGCTTCATGTTCGCCCCCAACCACCACCCGGCGATGCGCTACGCCGTGGCGCCGCGCCGCGAGATGGGCGTGCGCACCCTGTTCAACATCCTCGGCCCGCTGACCAACCCCGCCGGCGCCCCCAACCAGGTGCTCGGCGTCTATGCCCCGGAGCTGGTGCCGCTGATGGCCGACGTGCTGCGCCGCCTGGGCAGCCGCCACGTGCTGGTGGTGCATGCCGAGGATGGCCTGGACGAGATCTCCCTGGCCCAGCCGACCCTGGTGGCCGAGCTCCGGGAGGGCGAGATCCATGAGTACGTGATCACCCCGGAGGCGCTCGGCGTCAAGCGCCAGCCCCTGGACCCGCTGCGGGTCGCCTCCGCCGAGGAAAGCCTGCGCCTGGTGGAGCAGGCCCTGGTGGGCGAGGGGCCGGCGGCGGACATCGTCGCGCTCAATGCCGGCGCGGCCCTCTATGCCGCGGACGTCGCCGACAGCCTCGAGGAGGGGGTGGCCCTGGCCCAGGACGCCCAGGCCTCCAAGCTGCCCCTGGAGAAGCTCAGGGAGCTGGCCAACTTCACCCGCGTCTTCCTGCAGTGAGCACCCATCGACTAGGAGTTACCCCATGAGCGGTTTCGCCCCCCCGACCATCCTGACTCGCATCCTCCAGCGCAAGGAGGAGGAGGTCGCCGAACGCCGCCGTGCGGTCTCCGAGGCCGAGCTGCTGCGCCTGGCCGCCGAGCAGGGGGCACCCCGGGGCTTCAACGCGGCGCTGGCGCGGCGCATCGCCCAGGGCGATCCGGCGGTGATCGCTGAGGTCAAGAAGGCCTCCCCCTCCCGGGGTGTGATCCGTGAGGACTTCCGCCCCGGCGAGATCGCCGCCAGCTACACCGAGGGCGGCGCCGCCTGCCTCTCGGTGCTCACCGACGCCGACTTCTTCCAGGGCCATGAGGACTACCTGATCGAGGCCCGCGACGCCTGCGCGCTGCCGGTGATCCGCAAGGACTTCATCACCCACGGTTACCAGGTGAGCGAGGCCCGCGCCATCGGCGCCGACTGCATCCTGCTGATCGTCGCCGCCCTGGAGGATGCGCAGATGGCCGAGCTGCATCGCCAGGCCATCGAGCTCGGCATGGACGTGCTGGTGGAGGTCCACGACGCCCACGAGCTTGAGCGGGCGCTGGCCCTGGACCTCGACCTGGTGGGCATCAACAACCGCGACCTGCACACCTTCGAGACCCGCCTGGACACCACCCTGGAGCTGCTGCCGCGCATTCCCGGCGGAGTCACGGTGGTCACCGAGTCCGGCATCCACACCCCCGGCGACGTGCTGCGCATGCGCGAGCACGACGTCAACGCCTTCCTGGTCGGCGAGGCCTTCATGCGCGAGGCCGACCCCGGTCAGGCGCTCCGGCGGCTGTTCTTCTAGGCGCTTCAGGCCACGTAACATGCCAGCGGGCAGCCCTAGGGCTGCCCGCTGGCGTAACGAGACCTGACCGACTAGAAACTCAGCTCCAGGCCGGCGTAGAAGGTGCGTCCTGCGGCGGGTTCGTAGTAACGCCCCCCGAAGGCATTGATGCGCACATTCTCGTAGTAGGCCTCGTCGAGCAGGTTGCGGATGCCCAGGTTGGCGCTCAGGTGGGTAGCCCCGTCGCCGAGTCGCCAGCCGTCGCCGGCCTTGAGGTTGAACAGCCAGTGGTCGTCGATCGTTACCTCGTTGGCGTTGTCGGCGTAGTAGTCGCCGGTGTACTGGGCCTCGAGGCTGGCGAAACGGTCCCCGTTGCCGTACCAGGTCAGGGCGTTGTGCCACACCTGCCTCGGCTGCCCCGGGAGGCGGTTGTCGCTGAAGTCGTTGCTGCCGTCGTCGAACCTGTCGAACCGGTAGTCGGCCAGCGTCAGGGCACTGGTCAGCCGCCAGGCCAGGGAGAAGCTCCAGTCCACGCCCAGTTCGATGCCGTCGCGGGAGGTCTTGCCGGCGTTCTCGTAGTAGGTACGGCCGTCGGTGGCCTCGTAGGCGATCAGCTCGTCATCGACGTCGACCGAGAAGGCGACCAGCTCATAGCGCAGGCCGTTGCCGAAGATGCCACGCAGGCCGACCTCGCGGTTCAGTGCCTTCTGGGGCTGGACCTCGGGATTGAAGCCGCCACGTCCGTCGTCACGGGCGAATTCCGTGAAGGTAGGCGTCTCGAAGGCATTGCCGAGCGTGGCATATACCTGATGGTCGGGGTGGTAGCGATAGCTCAGTCCTAGGCTGCCGGTCCATTCGCGGAAGGTGCGCTCGCCGCTGTCATCACGACCGTCATCGAAGTAGCGGTCATCGATGGTCATGCGGACCTGGTCGTGACGCAGCCCGGCGCTCAGGTCGAGTGCGTCGGTCAGCCCCAGCTCGGTCTGCAGGAAGACACCGGCGGAGGTGGCGTTTTGCTGTTCGTCGGCGGTGATGCCGGTGACCCTGCCCTGGGCATCCACCGAGCGACGGCCGCGGTCGTCCTCCTGGCGGGCCAGGTCGACCCCGGTGACATAACGCAGCGGTAGGTCTCCCAGGGTGGCCGCACCGGTATAGTCGGCGCCGCCGCCGTAGTAGTTCCGCTCATAGTCGATCAGGCTGCTGCCCGGGAAGGGCAACTGCTGCTCGAAGTCGCGACGGCTGACGAAGCCACGGACATTGACCTCGCCCCCCAGGGCGTCGCGGTCCTCGTAGTGCAACCCGACCAGCTGCTGTGCCACCTCCTGTCCCGAGTCGAGCTCGATGGCGATGTCACGGGCCTGGCGAGGATCCTCGGCGACCTCGTCCAGGGTCAGGGCGCTGGGATCCTCGGCGGTCGGCATGTCGAGGACATTGACCAGGGCCGAGAGGGTCCGGTCATCATCCAGGCGGTAGCCGAGCCGGGCATTGAGCAGCCGCTTCTCCACCCGGCTCTGCTCCCGGTAGCCGTCGAAGTCCAGCGCCGACACGCTGACGCTGTGCACCCAGTTGCCGGATTCCCCGCCACTGCGCACGGCGAGCTTGCGGAAGTCGTCGCTGCCCCCCTGCAGGCGAACGCTGGGCGAGCGACGCACCTCGCTGCCGTCGCCGGTGGTGATGTCGATCACCCCACCCGCGGCGTTGCCGTAGAGCACCGAGGAGGGGCCGCGGATCACCTCGATGCGCTCGGCGCTGTCGAGGTCCACCGCATCGATCTGGGCCTGGCCATCGGGCAGGGTGTAGGGGATGCCATCGACGCGGATATGCAGGCCGCGGATGCCGAAGGTCCCGCGCGCGCCGAAGCCCCGGCTGGAAATGCGCTGCCCCTGGGCGAAGTTGTCGCGGTTCTGCAGGAAGACCCCGGGCACCCCGTCCAGGGCCTCGTCCAGCCGCACGCCCTGCTGGCCCTGATGGATCTCCTCCTGGCCCAGGGTCGAGACGGCAGCCGGGGTGTCATAGAGGCTTCGCGTCAGCCGTGGTGCGCTGATGGTGATGGTGGGCAGCTGGCGAGTCGCCGCGTCATCGCCAGCCGGCTCGTTGCCCTCCTGAGCCATGGTCTGGGCAGAAGCGGCGGCCACCCCTCCCAGCAACACCAGCAGCGAAACCCCCTTGTTCATGGCGCGTGTCCTTCTGCCTGACGGATTATTGTTGTTGTGGCGATTGTCTCCCGCAGGCGGGTGACGAGATGCCAGAGCACAGTGTAGCGACCTCGGGCATTTTCGTTGGCAGGAAAACGGCCTGGCTTTAAACGCTGGGTGGGGCGGATGATCGCGTGAAGGATTCAGCAGCTCGCGGTGTTGCATCTCGATGGGCATGGATTGGTCTGACAACTTGACGTCATCCCGACCGCCACCTTAACTCATCACCTGTCGGCCTTATGAGAGACCGGCGCAACAGGAGATGATAATGAACAACAAGTTCCTCACTATCGGGCTCGCGACAGGGGCCCTCACCATTCCCTACGCCAGTCTTCAGGCTCAACAGCAGGGGGAGGTGCTGGAAAAGCTGTCGAGTTTCCAGAGCACCGGCACCACCGAGTTCACCGTGATAGACCAGGATACCGACGGCGCCGATGCGATTCGCCGCACCCTTGAGCGTATCGAGCTTCCCGAAGGGTTCCGGATCGATCTCTATGCGCTGGTTCCCGATGCACGCCATATGGCGGTGGGGCCCCAGGGCGTGGTGACCTTCGTCGGCACCCGCAAGACCGAGATCTGGGCGGTGACGGATCGCGACAAGGACCGCGTGGCCGACGAGGTCAAGAACTTCGCGCCGTCACTGGTCAAGGCCATCCCCAATGGCCCCTGCTTTTCGCCGGACGGCATGCTCTATGTTGCCGAGCAGAATCGGGTGCTGGCCTATCCGGCCGCCGAGTTCTTCTACGAGAGCCCCGACGTGGTGGCCGTACCGGTCGTGCCAGGGGGCGAGCTGATTCCGGAGGAGCATGTCAGCTACAACCATACCGCGCGAGTCTGTGATGTCGGCCCCGATGGCAAGCTCTACATCTCCCTCGGCCAGCCCTATAACGTTCCGCCTGAGGAGCATCTGGCGACCTTCGAGGAGGTCGGTATCGGCGGCATCATTCGCATGGATCAGGACGGCAGCAACCGCGAGGTGTACACCTACGGCGTGCGTAATTCGGTCGGCCACGACTTCCATCCCGAGACCGGAAATCTCTGGTTTACCGACAATCAGGTAGACGGAATGGGCGACGATATTCCGCCCGGCGAGATCAACCGGCAGACCGAGAAGGGACAGAACTTCGGCTTCCCCTGGTATGGCGGTGGTGACGTGCGCACGCATGAATATGAGGGCCATGAGGTGCCGGACGATGTGGTCTTCCCGGTGGTCGAGACGGTGGCCCACGCGGCGGATCTGGGCATGATCTTCTACACCGGGAGCATGTTCCCTGAAGCCTACCAGGGAGGGATCTTCTCTGCACAACACGGCTCCTGGAACCGTACCGAGCCGGTGGGGGCCCGTGTGATGTTCACCCCGGTGGATGCCGAGGGGAACGTCACCGGTGAGACGGTACCTTTCGCCGAGGGGTGGCTGGACGAGAACGGTGAGTATCTGGGACGACCGGTAGATGTCGCACAACTCCGTGACGGCTCGCTGCTGGTCTCCGATGATCTGGCCGGCGCGGTCTATCGCATCTCCTACAGTGACTCCAGCAGCAATGAGTGACGCTGGTCGCGCCGGTGAGGGAGCCACCGGTGCCACTCGAGGAGCCGCGATGAACCTTCTTCGTCACCTGTTGTTGGGGGCATTCCTGCTGGTGTGGGCCTCGGCGGTGCACGCCGCCGATCCGGCGCAAGGCCGCGAACTGGCGAGCCAGTGCCGTACCTGTCACGGCATCGATGGTGTCGCCAAGATTCCGATTGCTCCCCATCTGGCAGGAGAGAGCCGCATCTACCTGGAGACCCAGCTCAAGGCGTTTCGCAGCGGCAAGCGCGAACACGAGATGATGTCCGTGATCGCGAAGGACCTGAGCGATGAGGAGATCTCCCATCTCGCCGCCTGGTACGAGTCGATAGAGTTCAGTGTCACCCTGCCCGAGTAGCCCATACTCGTCATCCATCCATCCATCCATCCATCCATCCATCCATCCATCCATCTATACCCATCCTGCCGCCCGGTTCTCACCGGGCGGCGTTGTTTTCCGGATGATGTCTGTCGGTAGAGGAGACGCCTGGCTTATCGATGGAGGAGCCACCAGAGTCCGAGATCATGACGCCGACCACCAGTACCGCGGCCACGAGGATCAGGCCAACCAGGATCAGCGTGCGTTGCATGGCGGTCTCCCTTCAGAACGCCGGCGACGTCGGGTCGATCAGGCAGATGACCGTCTCGCCGGGCTGCGGGTCGAGCTCGGCACGGTCGCTGGCCACCCGCACATGCCCCTTGGCGTCGAGGCAGAAGAGCGCCAGTAGACGGCCGTCGTGGTCGCGGCGGTAGTCGGCGAAGTCGTGGTCCTCGTGCAGGCGCGCCACGCGCACCTCGGCGCCGCGGGCGATGCGGCTGGCCAGGTCGGCCCAGCTGACCTTCTCGCCGAACAGGCGCGGCAGCTCGGCGAGGTCCTGGGGGCGCTGGCGCTCGGCCTGGTCGTCGCGCCTGGCCTCGAGGCGGAACACCCGGCCCGGCTCGAACTGGGCCGCGAAGTGCAGGGCGGCCAGGTCGTTGGCCTCGCGGTAGGGCGAGAGCGGCAGGAAGTGACCCAGGCCGGTCAGCTCCAGGTGGGTCTCGGCGTGTTCGGAGTGGGGCTTGCCGTAGTAGACCGGCAGCCCCGCCATGCGCGCCTCCTCCAGCGCCTCGCGGTCGGTATCGGCCAGGCGCACCGGCAGCTCGGCCTGCTTGAGCGCCAGGCCGATGGCGCGGGCCACCGGGTTGGCACCCAGGATCAGGAAGCCGCTGGGCGGTGGGGTCATCACCCCCAGCGCCCGGGCGAGGGGGCGCGACAGCAGGCTCTGGATCACCACGGTGGCGATGATCACCAGGAAGGTGACCGGTACCAGCATCTCGGCGCCCTCCACCCCTTCCGCCTCCAGCTTGAGGGCGAACAGCGAGGCCACCGCCGCGGCGACGATGCCGCGCGGGGAGATCCAGGCCACCAGCGCCTTCTCCTTCAGGTCGAGGCCGCTGCCCAGGGTGCAGGCCGCCACCGCCAGCGGACGGGCGACCAGCATCAGCACGGCGAGGTAGGCCCAGGCCGGCCAGCCCAGCAGGGCGAGCTGGTCGAGTCGCAGCCGCGCGGCAAGGAGGATGAAGAGCCCCGAGATCAGCAGGATCGTCAGGGTCTCCTTGAACTCGATGATCGGCTCGGTGGGCACCCGCTTCATGTTGGCCAGCCAGGCCCCCATCACGGTGACGGTGAGCAGCCCCGATTCGTGGAACAGCTGGTTGGAGAGGGTGAAGAGCACCAGCATCACCATCAGGGTGCCGAAGCTGTGCAGCTGGCGCGGCAGCCAGTGGTGGCGCAGCACGCAACCCCACAGGTAGCCGCCGGCACCGCCCAGGCCGAAGCCGATGGCCAGGGTCAGGGCGAACAGCGCCAGGGTGTGGGCGAAGGCATTGCCGGCGCTGCCCAGCGCCACGAACTCGTAGACCAGCACCGCGCCGATGGCCCCCACCGGGTCGATCAGGATCCCCTCCCAGCGCAGGATGCGGGAGAGCGACTCCCTGGCGCGCAGGGTCTTGAGCAGCGGCAGCACCACCGTGGGGCCGGTGACTACCAGCAGGGCGCCGAGCACGCTGGCCATGCCCCAGGGAAGGTCGAGCAGCCAGTGGGCGGCCAGGGCGCTGACCACGGCGGTGATCAGCGCCCCCCAGGTCACCAGGCGGCGCACCGTATGGCCGTGGCCGCGCAGCTCGCCGAGGTTGAGGGTCAGGCTGCCCTCGAAGAGGATCACCGCGACGGCCAGCGAGACCAGCGGGAAGAGCAGGTCGCCGAGCAGGGCGTCGGGATCGAGCAGGCCGCTGACCGGGCCCACCAGGATGCCGGTGACTAGCAGCGGCAGAATGGCCGGGACCCTGAGGCGCCAGGCCAGCCACTGGCAGGCGAGCGACAGCAGGCCGATGCCGGTGATCAGTACCGCGGGGCTCTCCATGGCGTGGCTCCTGGCGGGGGGTCCAGTGTGCAGATTAGCCACTGCCGATGGGATCCGCTATACGCATGCGCCCCCGGGACCACCTGCGAGGCCTCGGCGGCCCCCTCGGCCTGGTGTTACCCCTGCCGCTTGAGCTCGGCCAGCAGCGCCTGCAGCGGGTGGGGCAGGGCGGCCTCGGAGAGGCGCTTCACCTGGCTGCGGCAGGAGTAGCCGGTGGCCAGCAGCCGCCCGGCGTTGGCCGTGTCCTCCACCACCGGCTGCCACGACTGGGCGTAGATGGTCTTCGAGGTCTCGAGGTTTCTGGCCTCGTGGCCATAGGTGCCGGACATGCCGCAGCAGCCGGTGGCCACCAGGTCGAGCTCCAGGCCGAAGGCGGCGAACACCTGCTGCCAGGCCTTGGGGCTGCCCGGGGCCGTGGTGGCCTCGGTGCAGTGGGAGAGCAGCCGGTACCCGGGGTCCTCGAGGGTCAGGCCCCTGGGGGCCAGGGTGCCGGCGCGGCTCACCAGCCACTCCTGGAGCAGTCGCACCTCGGGCACGGCATCGGGACCCAGCGTCTTCACGTACTCCTGGCGGTAGGTGAGGGTCATGGCCGGGTCGATGCCCACCAGCGGCACCCCGAACTCGGCCAGGGCGCGCAGGCGCCGCGCCTGCTTCTCGGCGGTACGCGCGAAGGCCCCCAGGAAGCCCTGCACGTTGAGCGGCTTGCCGTTGGGGGAGAAGGGCGCCACGAAGACGCGCACGTCGAGGCGGCTGAGCAGCTCGACGATATCCATCACCAGCCTGGCCTCGAAGTGGCTGGTGAAGGCGTCCTGGACGATCACCACGCTGTTGGCCCTCTGGGCCTGGGTCAGCAGGCCCAGGGAGGTGGGCGTGGCCTCACTCACGCCCCAGGCGGCCAGGGTCTTCTTCAGGCTGGCGCGGGAGAGTCGCGGGCTGTCCACCATGCCCACGGGGCCGGCAAGCAGGCGCGTCACCAGCCGGTTGCCGAGGGCGGCGTTGTAGAGCGGCGCGACCCGGGTGAGGGCGGGCAGCAGGAACTCCAGACCGCCGACCAGGTAGTCCCGCGGCGGGCGCAGGTAGCGGCCGTGATAGGCCTCCAGGAACTGCGCGCGGGAGTCGGGCACGTTGACCTTGACCGGGCACTGGCCGGCGCAGGACTTGCAGGCCAGGCAGCCTGCCATGGCGTCGTAGACCTCGTGGGAGAAGTCCGCCTCGCGGCCGCGGCGCAGGGTGTTGAGGGTGCGCCCAGGAAGGCGCTTCACGACGCCCCACGCGCCCTCGGCGCGGCGCGCACGCGCCTCCTCGATCAGGTCGACCCCCGCCTCGCCCTGCAGGCGCAGCCACTCGCGCACCAGGCTGGCGCGCCCCTTGGGGGAGTGGACCCGGTCGCGGGTCGCCTTCCAGGAGGGGCACATGGCGTCGTTGGGGTCGTAGTTGTAGCAGGCGCCGTTGCCGTTGCAGTAGACGGTGGCGGCATGGGCCTGCCACACCCGCTCGTCGATGGTGCGATCGAACTGGCCGCGGGTGGGCACGCCGTCGATGGTCAGCAGGCCCGGGTCGACCAGCGTGACCGTCTCCGCCTGGTCGGCGGCGCTGGCTGGCGCGGTCGCTCCCGCGGCATCGGGCGGGATAGACCCCGTCCCCGCGGCGTCGGGCGGGATAGACCCTTTACCCGCGGCATCGGGCGGGATAGAGAGCGGTGTCGCGATCTTGCCCGGATTGAGCTGGTTGTGGGGATCGAAGGCCGCCTTGACCCGCTGCAGGCTGGGGTAAAGCTCGCCGAAGAAGCGGGGCGCGTACTCCGAGCGCACCCCCTTGCCGTGCTCGCCCCACAGCAGGCCGCCGTAGCGACCGGTGAGGTCGGCTACCGCGTCGGAGACCTCGCGGATCAGCCGCTCCTGGGCCGGGTCCTTCATGTCGAGGGCGGGGCGCACGTGGAGCACCCCGGCATCCACATGGCCGAACATGCCGTACTCGAGGCCGCGGGCGTCGAGCAGGGCGCGGAACTCGGCGATGTAGTCGGCGAGCCGGTCCGGCGGCACCGCGGTGTCCTCGACGAAGGGGAGGGGGCGGCGCTCGCCGCTGACATTGCCCAGCAGGCCCACGGCGCGCTTGCGCATGGCGTAGACGCGCTGGATGGCGGCGCGCCCCTCCGCCAGGGTGAAGCCCAGGCGCTCGACGCCGCGGTCGCTCTCCAAGTGGCGGCAGAAGGCGGCCACGCGCTCCGCCAGCCGCTCGGGGTCGTCGTCGTTGAACTCCACCAGGTTGATGCCGCGCACCGGGGTGTCGCCCTCGGGGAAAAACTCGGCGACGCTGTCCCAGACGAAGTCCTGCATGGCCAGCATCAGCACCTTGTCGTCCACCGTCTCGATGGAGGTAGGCTGCGCCTGTGGCTGATCTTTTGAAGAGCCGTCGCTCCCCATCAGCGCCTTGGCGTCGGCCAGGGCATCCATGAAGCCGGGATAGCGCACGTTGACCAGGGTCGAGTGCTTCGGGATCGGCAGCACCTTGAGCACCGCCTCGTCGAGCAGTCCCAGCGAGCCCTCGGCACCGCACAGCAGGCTGTTAAGGTCGAGCCTGCCTTCCGCCGTTCTCAGGTGCGCCAGGTCGTAGCCGGTCAGGCAGCGGTTGAGGGGCGGGAAGGTCGCGGCGATCCGCTCGGCCTGGGTGTCGATGATCTCCCGGGCGGTACGTACGACGCGGCCGGTGGCGTCGTCGCGCGCGCACAACGTTTCCAGCTCGTCCTCGTCCAGCGGCCGGCTCACCAGGCGCTCGCCGCCCAGCAGCAGTGTGGAGAGCTCGAGCACGTGATCGCGGGTCTTGCCGTACTCGCAGCTGCCCTGGCCGCTGGCATCGGTGCTGATCATGCCGCCGATGGTGGCGCGGTTGGAGGTGGAGAGCTCCGGCGCGAAGAACAGCCCATGGGGCTTCAGGGCCGCGTTGAGCTGGTCCTTGACCACGCCGGCCTGGACCCGCACCCGGCGATGCTCGACATCGATCTCCAGGATCCGGTTCATGTGCCGGGAGACGTCCACCACCAGGCCGTCGGTGAGCGACTGGCCGTTGGTACCGGTACCGCCACCGCGGGGGGTGAGCACCACCCGGCGGTGCTCCACCTGGCCGGCCAGGTGGGCGATGCGCTGAAGGTCCTCGCCGTGGCGGGGGTAGAGCACCGCCTGGGGCAGGCGCTGGTAGAGGGAGTTGTCGGTGGCCAGCACCGTGCGGGCGGCGTAGTCGGGGGCGATCTCGCCCTCGAAGCCGGCGGCCTTGAGGGCCTCGAGGAAGCGCAGGTAGGGCGCGTCGGGGCTCGGCGCGGTGGCGGCGTCGGCGGTATCCAGTCGTGCGATCATCGGCATCAGCATGGGCAGGCGTGGGGGCATTACTGTACCGCGCGCCGCCGGGAGGCGCATCCCGCCGCGGGCCTGCGTGGCGCGGCTTTCGCCTTTTGCCTACAATGGGCCGCCTGTCAGCGCCGCGCCCCGCGCGGCCACGCTCCTTCACCGACTGCAACGGACCGGATGCCATGCTCGATCCCAAACTGCTGCGCAGCGACCTCGAGACGGTCGCCCAACGACTCGCCAAGCGGGGCTTCGCCCTGGACGTCGACCGCCTCTCGGCGCTGGAGTCCCGGCGCCGCGAGCTGCAGGCCGAGACCGAGTCGCTGCAGGCCGAGCGCAACAGTCGCTCCAAGGCGATCGGCAAGGCCAAGGCGGCGGGGGAGGATATCCAGCCGCTGCTCGACGAGGTGAGCGACCTGGGCGACCGCCTGGACGCCGCCAAGGCGCGCCTTGGCGAGGTGCAGGGCGAGTGGGACGAGGCGGTGAGCGGCATTCCCAACCTGCCCCACGAGAGCGTGCCCGAGGGCCGGGACGAGAGCGATAACGTCGAGCTGCACCGCTGGGGCACCCCGCGGGCGTTCGACTTCCCGGTGCGCGACCATGTCGACCTCGGCGAGCTCGACGGCGGCCTCGACTTCGACCTGGCGGCCAAGCTCACCGGGGCACGCTTTGCGGTGATGCGCGGGCCCATGGCACGGCTGCACCGCGCCCTGACCCAGTTCATGCTCGATACCCAGACCGAGGCGCATGGCTACCAGGAGTGCTACGTCCCCTACATGGTCAACGAGGCCTCGCTGCGCGGCACCGGCCAGCTGCCCAAGTTCGGCGAGGACCTGTTCCGGCTGGACGACGAGCGCGGCTACCACCTGATCCCCACCGCCGAGGTGCCGCTGACCAACTTCGCCCGGGACGAGATCCTCGACTACCAGGCGCTGCCGCTCAGGCTCACCGCCCACACCCCGTGCTTTCGCAGCGAGGCGGGCTCCCATGGCCGCGATACCCGCGGCATGATCCGCCAGCACCAGTTCGACAAGGTGGAGATGGTGCAGCTGGTCGACCCGGCCACCAGCTATGCGGCGCTGGAGGAGATGCGCGGCCATGCCGAGGCGATCCTCCAGGCGCTGGCGCTGCCCTACCGGGTGGTGACGCTGTGCACCGGCGACATGGGCTTCGGCGCCGCCAAGACCTATGACCTGGAGGTGTGGATCCCGAGCCAGGAGACCTACCGCGAGATCTCCTCGGTCTCCAACTGCGAGGACTTCCAGGCGCGGCGCATGCAGGCGCGCTTCCGCCATCCGGAGCAGAAGAAGCCACAGCTGCTGCACACCCTCAACGGCTCGGGCCTGGCGGTGGGTCGCTGCCTGGTGGCGGTGCTGGAGAACTACCAGAACGCCGACGGTTCCATCAGCGTGCCCGAGGTGCTGCGCCCCTACCTGGGCGGACGGGAGACGCTGGGACGCTAGGCGCCTGGCCACCCCGCTGCTGCGAACCCCCGCCCCGGCGGGGGTTCGTCGTCTGGGCGGCGTGGATGATTGTGGCGGTGTGCCCGCGAGGGCATGATGGAAACCTGATACGGAGAGGGAGGTCCGGATGGCGGACGGCAACGGCGATGCCTCGGGCATCATACCGCTGAACCTGGTGCTGGCGCTGGCGGCGCTAGTGGTGATCGTGGCCGGCATGACGGCGGGGGCGAGCCTGCTGGTGCCGTTGCTGCTGGCCGCCATCATCGCGGTGATCTGCACCGCGCCGGTGCTGTGGCTCAACCGCCTGGGACTCAGGCTGAACCTGGCGGTATGGCTGACCCTGGTGGTCATTGGCGGGGTGATCACCCTGCTGGGGCTGCTGCTGGTCAACAGCTTCAATACCTTCGTGGAGGCGCTGCCGGGCATCGAGCAGAAGCTCTACGACTACTACCTGGGGCTGCTGGATGGCCTGGCGCGCCTGGGGCTGGCGATCGACACCGACCGCCTGGCCGAACTGCTGGATGCCGAGCAACTGGGCAACTGGATCCCCGCGGTGATCGGCGAGGTCGGCAACCTGCTGATGCAGAGCGTGGTGGTAGGCCTGCTGGCGGTGTTCATGCTGTTCGAGACGCTGACCTTCCGCGACAAGCTGGCCCGTGCCCTGGCCAATCCGGCGCCGAGCCTGGAGCGCTTCAGCGAGTTCAGCCTGACCCTCAAGCGCTACCTGGCGGTGAAGACGGTGGTCAGCCTGGTCACCGGTATCCTGGTGTGGGTCGCCTGCCTGCTGGTGGGGGTGGACTTCCCGCTGCTGTGGGCGGTGCTCGCCTTCGTGCTCAACTACATTCCCAACATCGGTTCGGCGATCGCCGCGGTGCCGCCGGTGCTGCTGCTGCTGGTCTCCCCGGATGGCGGGCTCTTCGATGCGCTGCTGCTCTCCGGCGCCTACCTGGGCATCAACTTCCTGCTCGGCAACATCGTCGAGCCGCGCATGATGGGCAAGGCGCTGGGGCTCTCCACCTTCGTCGCCTTCCTGTCGCTGGTGGTGTGGGGGTGGATCTTCGGGGCGGTGGGCATGCTGCTCTCGGTGGTGCTGACCATGACCCTGAAGATCGCCCTGGACAGCCATCCCGAGACGCGCTGGATCGCCCATCTGCTGGGCCCGGGGGACGAGCCGTCGCTGACCGAGGCCACCCGGCGCCCCTCGCGGCGGGGCAACAGGGAAGAGTGACCCAGGGTCCCTGAACGACATCGCCCCGGCCGAGGCCGGGGCGATGTGCGGATGCTGAAGGCGTTGCCTGGCGTGCAGGCCGTCGCTTATGGCGTCGCTCAGACGTTCTGGTCGATGAACTGCGACAGCTGCGACTTGGACTGCGCGCCCACCAGGGAGGCGACCTTGGTGCCGGACTTGAACAGCATCACGGTGGGCACACCGCGCACGCCCTGCTCGGCGGCGATCTCGGGGGCGTCATCGACGTTGATGCTGACGACCTTGAGGTTGCCGCTGCGCTCCTCGGCGACCTCGTCGACCACCGGTGCCATTACCTTGCAGGGGCCGCACCAGGGCGCCCAGAACTTGAGCAAGACCGGGGTGTCGGCCTTGAGGACTTCCTGCTCGAAGTTCGCATTGGTGACATCGACGTTATTGGCCATGGGGTTCTCCAGTTTCGTTGCGCTGCGTCGAGCGGGTCGGGTTGGCAGGCGACGGGGGCGGTGTCGCCTGCCCGGGCGGACGATGTTAGCGGTCGACCGGGGTGCTGGCAAATCGGGATGGGGCGCGCGCCGCTTGTGCGGACTCCGGGCTATTATGCTATAAAGGAATGAATAAGCCTTTTTATATATCATGGGCGTGGTGACCGGTTCGGCGCTGCGCCGACGCGGCATGGAGAGGGACGCGATGAAACTGCAGCAGCTGCGCTACATCTGGGAGGTGACGCGCCACAACCTCAACGTCTCGGCCACCGCCCAGAGCCTGTTCACCTCCCAGCCGGGCATCTCCAAGCAGATCCGGCTACTCGAGGACGAGCTGGGGGTCGAGATCTTCGCCCGCAGCGGCAAGCACCTCACCCGGGTGACCCCGGCGGGCCAGGCGATCGTCGAGTTGGCCGGCGAGGTGCTCAGGCTCACCGACAACATCAAGGAGGTGGCCCAGGAGTTCAGCGACGAGCGCCGCGGCAGCCTCGCGGTGGCCACCACCCACACCCAGGCGCGCTACGCGCTGCCGCCGGTGATCCGCGACTTCACCCGCAAGTACCCCGAGGTGGCCCTGCACATGCAGCAGGGCACGCCCAAGCAGATCGCCCAGATGGTCAGCGACGGCCAGGCCGACTTCGCCATCGCCACCGAGTCGCTGGAGCTTTTCAACGACCTGGTGCTGCTGCCCTGCTACCGCTGGAACCGCTGCATCCTGGTGCCCCAGGGGCACCCGCTGGCGGAGGAGGGGGAGCTGACCCTGGAGGCGATCGCCCGCCATCCGTTGGTGACCTACGTGTTCGGCTTTACCGGGCGCTCCCAGCTCGATGACGCCTTCCGTGCCCGCGGGCTGACCCCCAACGTGGTGCTCACCGCCGCCGACGCCGACGTGATCAAGACCTATGTGCGCCTCGGCCTCGGGGTGGGCATCGTCGCCCATATGGCGGTGGACCCCGAGCAGGACACCGACCTGGTGGCGCTGGACGCCGGCCACCTCTTCGAGAGCTCCACCACCAAGATCGGCATCCGTCGCGGCACCTTCATGCGTGGCTACATGTACGACTTCCTGCAGGGCTTCGCGCCCCACCTGGACCGCGAGCTGGTCGACGCCGCCCTGGCCGCCGGGCCGCGCCACGAGCGTGCCCTGTTCGAGGGCATCGAGCTGCCGCTGCGCTGATCCCGCGCCTCGGCGATAAACGACGCCGCCGCCTCCCGGGCAGCCGGGGGCGGCGGCGGCGTCATGACTGGCTCGGGGTCAGTGCTGCAGGTGCAGGCCGCACTCGCGCTTGGCCTCGACCTTGGTGGGGTCGAAGTAGTCGAACTCGTTGGGCAGGTCGTGGCGCTGCAGGTAGGCGTGAAGCTCCCTGGCCGTCCAGTGCAGCAGCGGTGCCACCTTGAGCAGGCCATCGGCGTTGCGGCTGGCCGGGGCCATGCGTGAGCGCTCCGGGGTGTCCTCGGCGCGCAGGGCGGTGAACCAGACGTCCGGTGCCATCTCGGTCAGGGCGCGCTCGAAGGGCTCGATTTTCACCTCCTGGGTGAAGGCGGCGTGGCGCGGGTCGTCGATGCCGGGGAAGGGACCCTCCAGCGCCTCGCGGTGGGCGCGGCTGCGCTTCGGCAGGTAGCTGACCAGGTTGAGGTCGAGGCGCTTCACCAGGGCATCCGCGAAGCGATAGGTGGCCTCGGTGTTGTAGCCGTGGTCCATCCATACCACCGGGATGTCCGGCCGCTGGCGGCTCACCATATGCAGGATGACCGCCTCGAAGGGGCGGAAGTTGGTGGTGCAGATGGGACGGCTGCCCTGGGTGAGGGCCCAGCGCACCAGCGCCTCGGGGTCCTGGCCGAGGTCACGGTTGATGATCTCCAGTGACTCGCTCATGGCGATGCTCCGGTAGGGATGATGCCGCTACCCTAGCGAAGGGCTTGGCGGGGTGCCCAATACCGATTTCTTGCTTCAATATGTCAATAAAGGAATAAGAGGTCTTGTTCCTTATGCCTTTATTGGCCTCCCTCCCGATCTCCCGGCGCCGCGAGGGCCGCCATCAGGTGGCGGATCTTGTCCAGCGTCTCGCGGTACTCCGCCTCGCCGTCGGAGTCGGCCACTAGGCCGCCGCCGCCCCACAGGTGCAGTCGCCCGGCGTCGGCCACGGCGGTGCGGATGGCGATGGAGGTGTCCATGCGCCCGCGCCGGTCCACGTAGCCGAGGCTCCCGCAGTAGACGCCCCGACGGCTCGGCTCCAGCTCGTCGATGATCTGCATGGCCCGCACCTTGGGGGCGCCGGTGATAGAGCCGCCGGGAAAGGCGCCGGCCAGCAGGTCCAGCGGCGTGCGACCGGCGGCCAGGGTGCCGGTGACCACGCTGACAAGATGGTGGACGTTGGCGTAGCTCTCCAGGCCGCAGAGCTGTGGCACCCGCACGCTGCCGGGCCGGCACACCCGGCCCAGGTCGTTGCGCAGCAGGTCGACGATCATCACGTTCTCGGCGCGATCCTTGGCGCTCGCCTGAAGATCGCTGGCCAGGCGGCGGTCCGCTTCGGGGTCGGCGCCCCGCGGCCGGGTGCCCTTGATGGGGCGCGTCTCCACCCGGCCGTCGCGGCACTCGAGGAAGCGCTCCGGGGAGAGCGACAGGATCGCCTGCTCACCCGCGGGACCCGGCCAGGCCAGGTAGCCCGCGAAGGGGGTCGGGGTGGCCGCGCGCAGCCGCCGGTAGGCGGCCCACAGGTCGCCCGCGTAGGGGGCGCTGAAGCGCTGGGCCAGGTTGACCTGGTAGCAGTCGCCGGCGCGGATGTAGCGCTGCACCGCCTGGAAGCGCGCCAGGTAGCCCGCACGGTACAGCTCGGCGGCGAAGGGGGCCGCGAGCCGGAAGGGGGGCTCGGGGGCCGGCTCGGCCGCCAGCCAGGCCTGCGCCTGGCGGCGGCGCTCGGCGGTGGCCACCAGCCAGGCCTCGCCACGCCGGTGATCCTGGATCAGCGCCCAGTCGTAGAGGCCCACCCGGCTGGCGGGCAGGTCGACGGCAGGACGCGAGCGCTCGCCCACCGGCTCCAGGGCGTAGCCCAGGTCGTAGCTCCAGTGGCCGATCAGCCCGCCCAGGAAGGGCAGCTCGCTGGTCGGCACCTCGCCAGGCAGTCGCTCGAGCAGCGCCTGCTGGGCGGCGAAGGGGGAGAGCCCCTCGAGCCCTGGCACGCCCGCCACGCGGCCGTCGCCCTCCACCGTCAGCACCGCCAGGGGGTCGCTGGTGAGGATGTCGTAACGGCCGCCCGGCGCCGCGGGGCGCCCGCTGTCCAGCAGCGCGGCGCCCGGGCGGCGGCGCAGCCGCGCGAAGGCATCCAGCGGGGTGGGGCGGTAGGGGTAGGGGGTGATCTCGAGCGTGGCGGTCATCGGCTGGCCTGCGGCGGGCCCTGGCTGGCGTCGGGGCGCCCATTCTAGGCGCCGTGGACGCCGCTGTCCTCGTCGACGCCGGCTGGCGTTCTCAACGCCGTTGGGGGTATTGTCGACATCTCCGGTGGTGAGCGTCAGGTTGTCTACAACCAAAGGCGTACCGCTCCCGACCTGGTGCCGTATTGACCCGCCGACGGGCAATGGCTACTCTTCCCTCACTCACTAATTGTCGACAATCATCATGAGCTCAGCCGAAGTCGAAACCGCCAACCCCGAGGTGCGCACCCTGGCCGAACGCGTCTTCCAGCAGCTGCAGGATGCCATCGTCCGCGGCGAGATGGCGCCGGGCAGCAAGATCACCGAGCCCGGCCTGTCGCGCACCTACGGCATCTCCCGCGGGCCGCTGCGCGAGGCGATGCGTCGCCTGGAGGCGCACCGGCTGATCGAGCGCGTGCCCCACGTCGGTGCCAGGGTGGTCAAGCTCTCCATGAAGGAGCTGCTGGAGCTGTTCGATGTCCGCGAGGCGCTGGAGAGCATGGCCGCGCGGCTGGCCGCCGAGCACATGACCGCCGAGGAGATCGCCGGGCTGCGCGAGGTACTCGCGGTCCACGAGCGCCAGAGTGACCTCAAGAGTGGCGAGGCCTACTACCAGCGCGAGGGCGATCTGGACTTCCACTACCGCATCGTCCAGGGCAGCCACAACCGCATGCTGGTGACCATGCTGTGCGACGACCTCTACTACCTGGTGCGGCTCTATCGCACCCAGTTCAGCGCCAGCGGCACGCGCCCGCAGCGCGCCTTCGTCGAGCACCACCGCATCGTCGATGCCATCGAGGCCGGCGACGCCGAGCTGGCCGAGCTGCTGATGCGCCGCCACGTCAGCGCCTCCCGGGCCAACGTGGTCGACCGTTACGCCGCCACCCTCAAGGAGCGGGAAGAGACCACCGCCTGAGCCCACCACCGGATACCACCAGGAGAACCACCATGACCCAGCAGACCCCCGGCGCCCGCTTCCGCGCCGCCCTCGAGGCCAACCGCCCGCTGCCCATCGTCGGCACCATCAACGCCTACACCGCCATGATGGCCGAGCGCGTGGGCCATCAGGCCATCTACCTCTCCGGTGGCGGTGTGGCCAACGCCTCCTTCGGCCTGCCGGACCTGGGCATGACCACCATGAACGACGTGGTCGAGGACGCCCACCGCATCTGCGGCGCCACCGACCTGCCGCTGCTGGTGGATATCGATACCGGCTGGGGCGGGGCCTTCAACATCGCCCGCACCGTCAAGGAGATGCAGCGCGCCGGCGTGGCCGCCGTGCACCTCGAGGACCAGGTGGCCCAGAAGCGCTGCGGGCACCGCCCCAACAAGGCCATCGTCTCCCAGCAGGAGATGGTGGACCGCGTCAAGGCCGCCGCCGACGCGCGCATCGATCCGGACTTCTACCTGATCGCGCGCACCGACGCCTTCCAGAAGGATGGCCTGGACGCCGCCATCGAGCGCTCCCGCGCCTGCATCGAGGCCGGCGCCGATGCCATCTTCGCCGAGGCGGTGCACACCCTGGACGACTATCGGGCGTTCTGCGAGCAGGTCGATGCGCCGATACTGGCCAACATCACCGAGTTCGGCGCCACCCCGCTGTTCACCCAGGCCGAGCTCGCCGAGGTGGGCTGTCGCATGGTGCTCTACCCGCTCTCCGCCTTCCGCGCCATGAACGCGGCGGCGCTCAAGGTCTACCAGAGCATCCATGACAACGGTCACCAGAAGGACGTGGTCGACCTCATGCAGACCCGCGACGAGCTCTACGACTTCCTGAACTACCACAGCTTCGAGCAGAAGCTCGATGCGCTCTTTGCCGAGACCGAGCTTGCCGAGAAGGGCAGCGGCGCCTGAGGCGAGTTCGCTCACGTCATAACGGATATCTTCAAGAGGAGAGAGATCATGGCAGAGAAACCCATCGGCGGCGCCGGCCTGCGTGGCCAGAGTGCCGGTACCACCGCCCTGTGCACCGTCGGCAAGACCGGCTCCGGCCTGACCTATCGCGGCTTCGACATCAAGGAGCTGGCCGAGAAGGCGAAGTTCGAGGAGGTCGCCTACCTGCTGCTCAAGGGCAAGCTGCCCAACCAGGCCGAGCTCGACGCCTACATCACCAAGCTCAAGGGCCTGCGTGGCTTGCCGGATGCGCTCAAGACCGTGCTCGAGCAGATCCCCAGGGACGCCCATCCCATGGACGTGATGCGCACCGGCGCCTCCATGCTGGGCAACCTGGAGACCGAGGAGAGCTTCGATGAGCAGCAGGACGTCTCCGACCGCCTGCTCGCTGTGCTGCCCTCGATCATCTGCTACTGGTATCGCTTCAGCCACGACGGCGTGCGCATCGAGACCGAGACCGACGACGCCTCCATCGGCGGCCACTTCCTGCACATGCTGCGTGGCGAGCCGGCCTCCGAGCTGCACGCCCGGGTGATGAACGTCTCGCTGATCCTCTACGCGGAGCACGAGTTCAACGCCTCCACCTTCACCGCCCGCGTCTGCGCCTCCACGCTCTCCGACATGCACTCCTGCGTGACCGGCGCCATCGGCTCACTGCGCGGCCCGCTGCATGGCGGTGCCAACGAGGCGGCCATGGACATGATCGAGGACTGGAAGTCCGCCGACGAGGCCGAGCGCGAGATCATGGCCATGCTCGAGCGCAAGGACAAGATCATGGGCTTCGGCCACGCGATCTATCGCGAGTCCGACCCGCGCAACGCCATCATCAAGGAGTGGTCGAAGAAGCTCGCCGAGGACGTCGGCGACAGCGTGCTGTACCCGGTCTCCGAGCGCGTCGAGGCGGTGATGTGGCGGGAGAAGAAACTGTTCTGCAACGCCGACTTCTTCCACGCCAGCGCCTACCACTTCATGGACATCCCCACCAAGCTGTTCACGCCGATCTTCGTCTGCTCGCGCGTCACCGGCTGGTGCGCCCATGTCTTCGAGCAGCGCGCCAACAACCGCATCATACGCCCCAGCGCCGACTACGTCGGTCCGGAGAAGAGCGAGTGGGTGCCGATCGAGGATCGGAGTTGAGTATGAACACCGACTACCGCAAGCCGCTTCCCGGCACCGAGCTGGACTACTTTGACGCGCGGGCGGCCGTCGAGGCGATCCAGCCCGGTGCCTATGACACCCTTCCCTACACCTCCCGGGTGCTCGCCGAGCAGCTGGTGCGTCGCTGCGAGCCCGAGCTGCTCACCGATGCCCTGAAACAGCTGGTCGAGCGTCGCCGCGACCTGGACTTCCCCTGGTACCCGGCGCGGGTGGTGTGCCACGACATCCTCGGCCAGACCGCGCTGGTCGACCTCGCCGGCCTGCGTGACGCCATCGCCGAGCAGGGCGGTGACCCGTCCAAGGTCAATCCGGTGGTGCCGACTCAGCTGATCGTCGACCACTCCCTGGCCGTGGAGCACGCCGGCTTCGAGCAGGACGCCTTCGAGAAGAACCGCGCCATCGAGGACCGTCGCAACGAGGACCGCTTCCACTTCATCGAGTGGACCAAGACCGCCTTCGAGAACGTCGACGTCATCCCCGCCGGCAACGGCATCATGCACCAGATCAACCTGGAGAAGATGTCGCCTGTGGTGCAGGCGCGCGACGGTGTCGCCTTCCCCGACACCTGCGTGGGCACCGATAGCCACACCCCGCATATCGATTGCCTGGGCGTGATCGCCATCGGCGTCGGCGGGCTGGAGGCCGAGACCGTGATGCTGGGCCGCCCCTCCATGATGCGCCTGCCCGACATCGTCGGCGTGGAGCTGACCGGCAAGCGCCAGCCGGGCATCACCGCCACCGATATCGTGCTGGCGATCACCGAGTTCCTGCGCAAGGAGCGCGTGGTGGGGGCCTATCTCGAGTTCTTCGGCGAGGGGGCCAGGAGCCTGACCATCGGCGACCGTGCCACCATCTCCAACATGACCCCGGAGTACGGTGCCACCGCGGCGATGTTCTACATCGACGAGCAGACCCTGGACTACCTGACCCTCACCGGCCGCGAGCCGGAGCAGGTCGCGCTGGTGGAGAAGTACGCCAAGCAGACCGGGCTGTGGGCGGACGACCTGGCCGGTGCCAAGTACGAGCGGGTGCTGACCTTCGACCTCTCGAGCGTCGAGCGCAACCTGGCCGGCCCCTCCAACCCGCACCGGCGCCTGCCCACCAGCGCCCTGCATGACCGTGGCATCGCCGTGGACTATGACAAGGCCCAGGCGGAGGAGAAGGCGGGCCACATGCCCGATGGCGCGGTGATCATCGCCGCCATCACCAGCTGCACCAACACCTCCAACCCGCGCAACGTGGTCGCCGCGGGCCTGCTGGCCAAGAAGGCCAACGCGCTCGGCCTGGTACGCAAGCCCTGGGTGAAGAGCTCCTTCGCGCCGGGGTCGAAGGTCGCGCGGCTCTATCTCGAGGAGGCGGGCCTGTTGCCGGAGCTCGAGAAGCTCGGCTTCGGCATCGTGGCCTACGCCTGCACCACCTGTAACGGCATGTCCGGCGCGCTGGACCCGAAGATCCAGCAGGAGATCATCGACCGCGACCTCTATGCCACCGCGGTGCTCTCCGGCAACCGCAACTTCGACGGGCGCATCCACCCCTACGCCAAGCAGGCCTTCCTGGCCTCGCCGCCGCTGGTGGTGGCCTACGCCATCGCCGGCACCGTGCGCTTCGACATCGAGAAGGACGTGCTGGGCACCGATGCCGACGGCAACCCGGTGACCCTCAAGGACCTGTGGCCCACCGACGAGGAGATCGATGCCATCGTCGGCGAGTTCGTCAAGCCGGAGCAGTTCAAGCAGGTCTACATCCCGATGTTCGACCTGGATGCCGCGGAGAAGGCCGAGAGCCCGCTCTACGACTGGCGCCCGCAGAGCACCTATATCCGTCGTCCGCCCTACTGGGAGGGCACCATGGCGGCCGAGCGTGCGCTGAAGGGCATGCGGCCGCTGGCGATCCTGCCGGACAACATCACCACCGACCACCTGTCGCCGTCCAACGCCATCATGATGGACAGCGCGGCGGGGGAGTACCTGCACAAGATGGGCCTGCCGGAGGAGGACTTCAATTCCTACGCCACCCACCGTGGCGACCACCTCACCGCCCAGCGTGCGACGCTGGCCAACCCCAAGCTGTTCAACGAGATGGTGCGCGACGACCAGGGCGAGGTGGTGCAGGGCTCGCTGGCGCGGGTCGAGCCCGAGGGCCAGGTGATGCGCATGTGGGAAGCCATCGAGACCTACATGAACCGTCGCCAGCCGCTGATCATCGTCGCCGGTGCCGACTACGGCCAGGGCTCCTCCCGTGACTGGGCGGCCAAGGGCGTGGCGCTGGCCGGGGTCGAGGCGATCGTCGCCGAGGGCTTCGAACGCATCCACCGCACCAACCTGATCGGCATGGGCGTGATGCCGCTGCAGTTCCAGGAGGGCACCACCCGCCATACCCTGCAGCTCGACGGCACCGAGACCTACGACGTCGAGGGCAAGCCGGCCCCGGGCGCGACCCTCGAGCTGGTGATCCACCGCAAGACCGGCGAGGTCGACCGCGTGCCGGTGACCTGCCGCCTGGATACCGCGGAGGAGGTCACCGTCTACTCCGCCGGTGGCGTGCTGCAGCGTTTCGCCAAGGACTTCCTGGAGTCCTCGGAGGTAGCAAGCGCATGAGTCAGGTTCCTCAGATCCGGATCCCCGCCACCTATATGCGTGGCGGGACCAGCAAGGGCGTCTTCTTCCGGCTCGACGACCTGCCCGAGGCGGCCCGGGTGCCCGGCGAGGCCCGCGACCGCCTGCTGATGCGGGTGATCGGCAGCCCCGACCCCTACCAGAAGCAGATCGACGGCATGGGCGGGGCCACCTCCAGCACCAGCAAGACGGTGATCCTGTCGAGGAGCGAGAGCCCCGACCATGACGTGGATTACCTGTTCGGCCAGGTGGCCATCGACAAGGCCTTCGTCGACTGGAGCGGCAACTGCGGCAACCTCTCCGCGGCGGTGGGGCCCTTCGCGATCAGCAACGGCCTGGTGGATCCCTCGCGTATCCCGCACAACGGCGAGGCCGAGGTGCGCATCTGGCAGGCCAATATCGGCAAGACCATCGTCTCGCGGGTGCCGATCACCGATGGCCAGGTGCAGGAGACCGGTGACTTCGAGCTGGACGGGGTGACCTTCCCGGCGGCCGAGGTGCCGGTGGCCTTCAAGGATCCCGCCGACGGCGAGGGCGCCATCTTCCCCACCGGCAACCTGGTCGATGATCTCGAGGTACCCGGTGTCGGAACCTTCAAGGCCACGCTGATCAATGCCGGCATACCCACCGTCTTCCTGAATGCCGCCGAACTCGGCTATAGCGGCACCGAGCTGCAGGAGGCGATCAACGGCGATGCCGAGGCCCTGGCGCGCTTCGAGACGATCCGCGCCCACGGGGCGGTGAAGATGGGGTTGATCCAGGACGTCGCCGAGGCGGCGGGCCGCCAGCACACCCCCAAGGTGGCCTTCGTGGCCCCGCCGGCGAGCTACACCGCCTCCAGCGGCAAGCGGGTCGAGGCCGGCGAGATCGACCTGCTGGTGCGGGCGCTCTCCATGGGCAAGCTGCACCACGCCATGATGGGCACCGCGGCGGTGGCCATCGCCTCCGCCGCGGCCATCGAGGGCACCCTGGTCAACCTGGCTGCCGGCGGTGGCAAGCGCAACGCCGTCACCTTCGGTCACCCCTCGGGCAGCCTGCGGGTCGGCGCCGAGGCGAGCCTGGTGGAGGGGCGCTGGGTGATCGACGAGGCGGTGATGAGCCGCAGCGCCCGGGTGCTGATGGAGGGCTTCGTGCGCATCCCCGGCGACAGCTTCTGAGCCATCACCGGGTGAAGACAGGGCGCCTCGGGTCGAAAGGCCCGAGGCGTCTTCTATAGTGGAGGTAGTCAATGCCGATGCCGAAGGAGGGCGCGATGAGTACCGTGGAAGCCAATGTGCGGCCGGATTACGACGCCGAGCTGCAGAGGATCGCCGACTATGTGCTGGGCTACCGCATCGAGAGCGCCGAGGCCTGGAACACCGCGCGGCTCTGTCTGATGGATACCCTGGGCTGCGGCTTGCTGGCGCTGCGCTTCCCGGAGTGCACCAAGCATCTGGGGCCGCTGGTGGAGGGCACCGTGGTGCCCCATGGCGCGAGGGTGCCCGGTACGCCCTTCCGCCTCGACCCGGTGAAGGCGGCCTGGGACATCGGCGCCATCGTGCGCTGGCTCGACTACAACGACACCTGGCTGGCCGCCGAGTGGGGGCACCCCTCCGACAATCTGGGGGGCATCCTCGCCGTGGCCGATCATCTCTCCCAGCGACGGGTCGCCCGGGGCGAGGCGCCGCTTACGATGCGTGACGTGCTCGAGGCGATGATCATGGCCCACGAGATCCAGGGGGTGCTGGCGCTGGAGAACAGCTTCAATCGGGTCGGCCTGGACCATGTGCTGCTGGTCAAGGTGGCCTCGACCGCCGTGGTCGCCAGGCTGATGGGCGCCGATCGCGAGCAGCTGCTCGCCGCGCTCTCCCACGCCTGGGTCGATGGCCAGAGCCTGCGCACCTATCGCCACGCCCCCAATGCCGGCTCGCGCAAGAGCTGGGCGGCGGGGGATGCCACCTCCCGGGCGGTGCGCCTGGCCGATATCGCCCTGCGTGGCGAGATGGGGATTCCCGGGGCGCTCACCGCGCCCCAGTGGGGCTTCTACGATGTCGCCTTCAGCCACACCAACCGTGACCTGGCCCTCAAGCCGGAGGCGGAGCGGCACCTGCGCTTCCAGCGCGGCTTCGGCAGCTACGTGATGGAGAACATCCTCTTCAAGCTCTCCTTCCCGGCGGAGTTCCACGCCCAGACTGCCTGCGAGGCGGCGGTGACGCTGCACCCGCAGGTCAGGGGGCGGGTGGACGAGATCGAGCGGGTGGTCATCACCACCCACGAGTCGGCGATCCGCATCATCTCCAAGGAGGGCGAACTGGCCAACCCCGCCGATCGCGACCACTGCCTGCAGTACATGACCGCGGTGCCGCTGATCCTCGGCGAGCTGAATGCCGAACACTACGAGGACGACTTCCACGCCGCGCATCCCGAGATCGATGCGCTGCGGGCGAAGATGGAGGTGGTCGAGGAGCCGCGCTATACCCGCGACTACCTGGACCCCGACAAGCGCTCCATCGCCAACGCCGTTCAGGTCTTCTTCGCCGACGGCAGTGCTACCGACCCGGTGGCGGTGGAGTACCCCATCGGCCATCGGCGCCGTCGCGAGGAGGGGGTGCCGGTGCTGGAAGAGAAGTTCCGGCGCCATCTCGAGACGCGCTTCCCGCGCGGTCACAGCGCGAGGATCCTGGCGCTGTGCCAGGACCCGGCGGCGCTCGAGGCCACGGCGGTGGATCGCTTCATGGACCTGTTCATGATCTGAGGCATCGCGCAGCGTGCCGATACCCCGGCGAATCGCCTCTGCCATGGAGGAGGCAGGGCTCGTGCCTCCGGCGCTTGACCGGGCCATGGCGTGCGGCGTCTCGCTGGACTACATTTTTCTTCACGAAGGCCTTGCACGGTCCCCGGGAAATCCGTAAAGTACGCATCCGCTGCCGGCGACGGGCCAACGTTGCTAGCGGTGGAAGTGGCAGAAGTGA
>NZ_FNIV01000003.1 GCF_900104135.1 Halomonas shengliensis
CGACACCACTGACACCACCACGGTGACGCTGGACGACGTGACGGTGAACGAAGCGCAACAGCTGGTCTACACCGCGAGCGTGGACAACGCCCCGCAAGGTGCCTTCAGCGTGACGCTGAACAACGGCGTGGTGATCAACTTTGCCGACGGTGCGTTGACTGGCAGTTCGGAGCCGCAGCCAGCCCAGGGTGAAGACGTTTACCTCGATGCTGACAGCTTCCCGATCAGCATTGCTTCCACCAGTGGCGGCAACTACGAAGCGCTGGACACCACTGACACCGCAACGGTGACGATTACCGACACTATTAATGACAGTTTCGTAACCCTGACTGGCTCTGAAGCGACCCAAGGTGGAACTGTAGCCACTGTCACTGCAACAGTCGATAATGCTCCTGAATCTGACCTGACTCTTAACCTAGTCGACGATAACGGCGATGTCATCATGAAAGATGGCGTACCGGTCACCATAATAATTCAGGCAGAATCGACCGAAGGTACTGCTGATGTTCCTGTGTCTATTGGGCAAAGCTATGAAATTAAAGTCGGTAGTTATGACGGGGGGAACTATGAAAACCTTGTTCATGAAGGCACTGCGAATGTTGGGTCACCACCCAATATTCTCAACCTAGACATAATAACGAACACAAACGTCAACACTCAGTACATACAAATTCTGTTTACTCAGGGAGAAAACAGTTATACGCGCGTATTGGCACTAGATGCTCAAGGGCAGGGAGCTTCACTCGCGCTGGATGTAGGTTTTGATATTGACCCAAGTCAACCATATACTATTAACGTCTTGTATATGGGCAACGAGGAGAGTGTCAGTGATAAGGTGATAATTACCGACTTTGTAGTGGAAGGAACCAGTATTTCGGATTCCGGAGGTATAAAGTTGGGAACAGGTAACAACTATGACGCTTTCTTCGAGGTGGAAGTCCAGCCCGGAGATACTTCTATCGTATTGAATGATGCTGACTACGGTGATCGCGATGGTCTCGAGCAGTATGGTGATAAGAATGGCAATAATCTAACCGGTAGCAGTGGGGATGATCTGCTTGGTGGTGGTGGCGGCGATGACATATTGGCAGGAGGCCTAGGCAACGATGCACTATCTGGTGGTGAGGGAAATGACACACTATATGGTGATGAAGGTGATGACTTTTTGGCTGGTGGTTCCGGTAATGATACCCTCACCGGCGGCTCGGGGAACGATACAATGATCGGTGGCTTAGGCGCCGACACCTTTGTCTGGAACTTAGGCGATCAGAGTTCGCCCTCCGTTCCTGCTGAGGACACTGTAACTGACTTTGGCGATGGCGATGATGTCTTGGATATCTCCGATCTTCTTCAGGGTGAAGAATTAGAATCTAATGCAATTACTGACTATATTGTTGCCAAGGAAGGTGAGGGTGCTGATGATGGAAATCTGCTTCTTTACATCAAGCACGATGGAGGCGATGGAGCCATAGATAGCGATGGAGCCAATGCTGACCAAGTCATCAAGCTTGAAGGTAAAGGTTTCGATAGCTGGAATGATCCTGATACCGATGCGCCCTTTAATAATGGTGAAGACCTTATCCAGCACCTTATCGAAACAGGTCAGATAAATATCGATCAATAACATGTTAATTTGACCCAATCTCGCCCCGCCCGGTTACTCGGGCGGGGCTTTTTGCTAAGCTGCCTTCATACCCTGTTCAGGAGCTCACCCATGTACATCAAGCGCGACAGTGACGGTCGCATCGAGCTGGTCAGCCGGGAGGTGACGGCGGAGTGCGACGAGTACCTGGCGGCGGATTCGCCGGAGCTGCTGGCGTTCCTGACCGAGGGGGAGTCGAGTCGTGGACGCGCCTACTTCCAGGCGACAGATCTGGCCTTCGTGCGGGTACTGGAGGACGTGCTCGAGCTGTTGATGGACAAGGGCGTGATCAGCTTTACCGAGTTGCCGGAGGCGGCCCAGGAGAAGGTGATGGAGCGCCAGTCGCTGCGTCGCCGGCTCAATGGGTTGCACCTGGTGGGCTCGGAGGATGAGGAGAGCGGGGTGATCTAAGTGCAATGTTACGGCCCATAACGAAAGCGCCGCCTGGCTTGTTTGCCAGGCGGCGCTTCTTCGTGGGCCTGGTTCTCAGCCGCCGGGGCGATCGAGCTGGCGGATGCCGGGGCCGGTGACGCCGTCGATGCCGAGCTCATGGACCAGCTCGGACTCCTGCAGGCTGTCGACGCCCTCGGCGATGGCCAGGATGCCGATGGAGTGGCAGAGCGTGGCCATGCCGCGCAGCAGGGTCTGGCGTTCGGGGCTGTCGGCGATGCCGCGTACCAGGGAGGCGTCGATCTTGAGGTAGGCGAGCCCCAGGTCCTTGAGGTCTGAGATGCGACGGAACTCGCGGCCAACGTGCTCGAGGCCGAGCTTGCAGCCGAGGGGCTGGAGCTGGCGGCACAGGCTGCGGAAGCTCTCCTGGTCATGGATCACCATGGCCTCGGGCACCTCGATCCACAGCTGCCGGGCCGCCTCGCGGTTGCTCTGCAGCAGGCCGCTGAGATCCATCACGAAGCGGCCGTCGCGCACCGAGGCGGGGGAGAGGTTGATACCCAGCGGCTTGCCGTGGCGGTTGATCTCGCGCAGGGTCTCGCGGGCCACCGCCAGGTCGAGGCGGGCGTCTAGGCCGAGGCGCGAGATCCACGGCATGAAGATGCCGGCCGGGCGCCACTCGCCCTTGAGGCGCAGGCGCGACGGACACTCCAGGTGCAGCAGCTTGCCCTCGGCGTCGAGCACCGGGAAGCGGCCCAGGTAGACGCCATCGTCTAGCGCCTGGGTGAGCGCCTGGCGCCACTCGGTGTGGCTCTGGTAGAGCGGCAGGCGCTGCTGCCCCTCGGCCACCAGCTGGGCGAGGTCGCCGCGGTTCTCGGCGGTGGAGAGGGCGCCGTCGAGGCTCGCCAGCAGGGCGCGGGGGCGGTCGCCCTGGGCATAGGCGATCAGCGACGAGGGCAGGCCGAGGCGGATCGCTTGCTGCTCCTTGAGGGCGGCCAGCCGTTGGGTCAGCTCCTGACCGATGGCGGCGGTGTCGGTGCTGGCCGGTATCAGCAGGGCGAAGTCGGTGCCGGAGAGGCGACCGGCGATGCCCTCGCCGCGGACCTCGCCGAGCTGCTCCAGGCTCTGGGCCAGGTCGTGCAGCAGCTTGTCGGTGTCGGCGTGGCCCAGCGCCTCGCTTACCTCGCCCAGCCGCGCCACGCGCACCAGAAGCAGGGTGCCGGTGGCGCGGCGGTTGTTGCTCTCCAGCATGATGCGCAGCTGGTGCATGAAGGCCTCGCGGTTGAGCACGCCGGAGACGGCGTCGTGCTGTAGACGCTTGCGCAGCAGGTCGAGGCGCTCGCTCTCACGGCCGAGCATCTCGGCCACCGAGCCGGAGAGCTGGTTCATGGCCTGCACCACCTCCCTGAGCTCGCGGGTGCGCGGCTCGGGAGAGGTGGTGAAGCGGCGGTTGCCGATGTCCCGGGCCTGTTCCACCACCCGGCGCAGCGGACGGCGGATGCCGCGCACGATCAGGGCGGCCAGCGCCAGGCTGAGCACGCCGGCCAGGGCGAACCAGCCCATCAGCTCCAGGGTGCTGCGCCACAGCGACCGGTAGGCGAAGCTGTGCTGGCTCTCGAGGATCAGGGTGCCGTACTGGTTCCAGCGGTCCTGGATCACGGCGCGGCCGGGGGCGACCTCGAAGCGCACCAGGTCGACGAACCAGCCCGGTACCTCGGGCACCGCCTCGGGGCCTTCGCGCAGGTCGATGACGCCGCCCTCGGGGTCGCGCAGCTCGATGCGCCGATAGTGGCCGGTGTCGAACTGGGCGGCCAGCAGCAGGCCGATGGTGACCGGGTCCTTCTCCATCTGGCTCATGGTCAGCGCCAGGGCGTTGGCGTTGTCGCGGTTCTTGATCTCCACTTCCTGCTCGATGTAGGCGCGGCTAGTGGTGACCCCGATGAACAGGCTGCCGCCGAAGGCGAGCAACAGCAGCACCACGATGGTCAACCAGAGCTGCTTGATTAGCGACATGATGGCTCTCCCTAGATGAATCCCTGGTCACGCATGCGATCGATGACGCGCCGCCAGCGCGACAGCCGCGCCAAGGGGTCGGCGCGGGACTGGCTGCTGCCGCCGGCCCATAGCCCCTGGCTGTTGAAGCTGAACAGCGGGTCGAGGTCGGTGCGGTACTCGGCCGGGGTGATCGACGGCACCAGGTTGTCGAGCACCAGCGGCTGGGCCGAGGGCGTCTCGTACCAGCCCAGCACCATGTGCGCCTGGGTGATGCTGCTGCGCCCGATGCGGGCGCGGACGTAGATCATGCGCAGCTGCTCGCCGGGTACCCCCAACTGCTTGAGGGTGACGTACTTGGCGATGGCGTAGTCCTCGCAGTCCCCCTCGCCCTTGCCCAGCGCCTCCAGCGGCGTCGCCCAGTAGTCCTCCTGCCCCCACACCCGGATGTCGTCGATCCAGCGGATGCGGCGGTTGAAGAAGTCGTTGACTCCCTCGAGCTGGCGTTGCAGCTCGGCCCCGGCCAGGCGGTCGAGGAGCGCGAACCACTCCTCCAGCACCCTCATTCCGCCCTGGCCGTACTGGCGCTGCATGCTCTGGCGCAGCCGCGAGGGGTCGAGGTTGGCGCCCACCATGCCCGGCTTCAGCCCCAGCGCCGCGCCGGCCATCACCCCGACGAGACCCGCCAGGAAGCGGCGGCGCGACCGCGAGGCGAGCGGGCGAGAGGAGGCGGGCAGGGCGGCGGGCATGGGCGGCTCTGATGATGGATCAGGGTTTGCTGAAGTCTAGGTGCCCGGGCACGGCAATGCGAGCCCCGCGGCGGGGCTCGTGCGGGCTAGTCGGCGTTCCTGTCCCGCTCGGCCGCGGCGGGGTCGAAGGGCGCGTGGCCGGCCTTGTTGAGCACCGGGTTGGCGTACTGGGCGAGCCACCAGTCGCGCAGCTCGGCCGGCACCTGCTGCAGGCGGGCCTGGAAGCGGGCGCGGTCGGCGTCGGTGACCTCCGCGAGGTCGACCAGCTCGGGCGCGGCGCCCAGCGTCTCCAGGGCGAGCTGATGGCTGGGGAAGAGGCGGTAACCGGCGAGCACCTGGCGGTCGATCTCGGCGGCGACGGCATCCGGGGCATCGAAGGAGGCATCGAGCGGCGTGCCGAAGCTGAGCCGTACCCGCCCCTTGTGGCCGGTGATGCCGGCGACGATGGACTGGATGTCCTCGTACTGGGCCTTCTGGTAGGCCCCCTCGTGGTGCACCGCGTACAGCTCGCGGGCCTTCTGCACGTCGCAGGGGTCGTACTCGTAGCTGATCGCCACCGGCACCAGGCGCAGTTCGGCGATCGCCTCGCCGAGGCCCGCCTGGCGGTCCTCGGCACGGCGCGCCATGGTCATCATCTTGATGATCGCCGGGTCGGTACGGTCGATGCCGTCCTTGGCGCGCCCCTCGCGCTGGGCCATCCAGATGGAGTGGTTGTCGGCGGTGATGGAGTGGCGGATATAGCCGGAGAGCTTCTGATAGGCGGCCAGCATGGCGCGCTTGCCGCGGGCGCTGCGCGGCACGATGAAGCTCTTGTTGAGGCGCATCAGGTCGGTGACGTAGGGCTTCTTGAGCAGGTTGTCGCCGATGGCGATGCGCACCGTGTCGCGCCCGGCCAGGTAGAGGGCGTAGTTGACGAAGGCCGGGTCCAGCGAGATGTCGCGGTGGTTGCCGATGAACAGGTAGGCGGTGCCCGGGTCCAGGGCGTCGAGGCCTTCGGTCTCGAAGGCGTCGGTGGTGGTGCGGATCATCCGCTCCATGTAGCCGGCGACGCGCTGCTGGAAGCCCTGCACGCTCTCCACCCCGCGCACCTGGCGGCGGATGGCGAGGCTCGCCAGGGCACGCGAGAGCCCCGGCATGACCCGGGAGAGCCGCGGCAGGCGGTAGCGGGTGAGGGCGTCGAGCAGCTCCGGCTCGTGGGCCAGGCGCGCCAGGACGCCGGCGACCTCGTCGTCGTGGTAGGGGCGGATCTCGGCCCAGGGATCCCGGGCGTCGCTGGTGGGTCGGGTCTCGGTCATGGTGGTCAGGCGTCGCTTGCGGTACCCGCCTCGCCGCCCAACCAGGCGATGAGGCGCTCGATGTTCTCGCCCAGGGCCTGGGCCATCAGCACGAAATCGGTCTCCAGGCGCAGCAGGGCGTCGTCGCCGTCGTCGGCGGCGTTGGCCTCGTCGATCAGGGCGTCGCCGAAGCGCAGCGTCTTGAGCGCCAGGTCGTCATGCAGCACGAAGCTTAGCCGCCCCTCGATCTCCACGGCCAGCTTGCTGGCCTGGCGGCCGCTCTCCAGCAGCTGCTGGATCTCGTCGCTGTCGAGGTCGACCTGGCGGGCGCGCAGCACGCCGTCGTCGCCCTTGGCCTTGAGCTCTACCTGGTCGCCCAGCACCAGGTCGGCGGGGCGCGAGGCGGGGTCGGTCAGCCACTGGGTCATGGCGCGCATGGGCAGGGTCTGGGTGGCCAGCGGGGTGACCTTGAGGCTGCCCAGGGTCTCGCGCAGCAGGTCGAGTACCTCTTCGGCGCGGGTGCGGGAACTGGCGTTGATGCCGATCAGCCGGCGGCGGGTGTCCCACCACAAGTCGACCCTCTGGCTGCGCACGAAGGCCCGTGGCAGCAGCTCCTCCACCACCTGCTCCTTGAGGGTGAGCTTCTCCTGGCGGCGCAGCTTGCGTCCCTCGCGGGCCTCGACCTCGGCGGCGCGCTCGTCGACCTCCTCCTTGACCACGCCGGCGGGCAGCAGGCGTTCCTGGCGCAGGGCGCTGAGCAGTCGCTGGCCCTGCAGCTCGTGGAGGCGGGCGGTGTCGGCGCGTCCGCCGGGGAAGGTCCAGCCCAGGCGGCGCGGATCCTGGCCGCCCAGCGGGCGGGCGGCCTGCTCGGCCAGGGCCTCTTCCAGGGTGGCGGCGTCCAGCTCAGGGGCATCGTGCAGCCGATAGAGGTGTAAGTGCTTGAACCACATGAAGCATTTTTCCCGCAGAAAAGGGGCGCCATTATCACCGAAGGGGGGCGGGGGTGCCAGCCTGGATGCTGGGCCGGACTTGAAACGAGTGTTTGAATGTGGTGCGATCGCGGGCCTAGAATCGAGGCCCGCACCCCATCCAACTTCCCATGACGGAGCCCTGCCATGGACCCACGATCCACCCGTACCACCCTGCGCGTGCGCGGCTACCACCTGGATGGCTACGGCCACGTCAACAACGCCCGCTACCTGGAGTTCCTGGAGGAGGGGCGCTGGGCCTACTTCGACGCGCGGCCCGAGCTGTTCGCCCGCCTGCAGCGCGGCGACATCGCCTTCGTGGCGGTCAACCTCAACATCGACTACTGCGCCTCGGCGGTGGCCGGCGACGACCTGGCCATCGATAGCCGCCTCTGCGAGCTGGGCTCGCGCAGCGCGCGCATGGCCCAGGAGATCCGCCGGGTCGCTGACGACGCCCTGATCAGTCGCGCCACCATCACCTTCGTGCTGCTCGACGTGGCGGCCAACCGTGCCATCCCCATCGAGGGTGAGCTGCGCACCCTGCTAGCCCCGCTGGTGGTCGAATAGCGCCTGCCTTTGCCTCGCCCGGGGTGGTATGATGTGACGCTGTTATGGCGCCCCGGGCAACGCCACGGCGGGCGGCCAACCTCTTGCAGTGCAAAGGATTCGACGACCCATGGGTGACATCGCCAGAGAGATTCTGCCAGTCAACATCGAGGACGAACTCAAGCAGTCGTACCTCGATTACGCGATGAGCGTGATCATCGGCCGGGCGCTGCCGGATGTGCGCGATGGCCTCAAGCCGGTGCACCGGCGCGTGCTGTTCGCCATGCACGAGCTCGGCAACGACTGGAACAAGCCCTACAAGAAGTCCGCCCGCGTGGTGGGCGATGTCATCGGTAAGTACCACCCCCACGGTGACAGTGCCGTCTACGACACCATCGTGCGCATGGCCCAGGACTTCTCCATGCGCCACGTGCTGGTGGACGGCCAGGGCAACTTCGGCTCCATCGACGGCGACAGCGCCGCGGCCATGCGCTACACCGAGGTGCGCATGTCGCGCCTGGCCCATGAGCTCTTGGCCGACCTCGAGAAGGAGACCGTCGACTGGGTCGACAACTACGACGGCACCGAGCGCATCCCGGACGTGCTGCCCACCAAGGTGCCCAACCTGCTGGTCAACGGCTCCTCTGGCATCGCCGTGGGCATGGCCACCAATATCCCGCCCCACAACATGGTGGAGGTGATCGACGCCTGCCTGGCGCTGATCGACGACTACACCCTTACCGTCGACGACCTGATGGAGCACATCCCCGGGCCGGACTTCCCCACCGGGGGCATCATCAACGGCCGTGCCGGCATCCTCGAGGCCTACCGCACCGGCCGCGGGCGCATCTACGTGCGCGCCCGTCATACCATCGAGCACGACGACAAGAGCGGCCGCGACCACATCATCGTCACCGAGCTGCCCTACCAGGTGAACAAGGCGCGGCTGATCGAGAAGATCGCCGAGCTGGTCAAGGAGAAGCGCATCGAGGGCATCGCCGAGCTGCGCGACGAGTCCGACAAGGACGGCCTGCGGGTGGTGATCGAGGTCAAGCGCGGCGAGTCCGGCGAGGTGGTGGTCAACAACCTCTTCGCCCAGACCCAGCTGCAGAACGTCTTCGGCATCAACATGGTCGCCCTGGAGGATGGCCAGCCGCGCACCCTCAACCTCAAGGAGGTGCTCGAGGCCTTCATCCGCCACCGCCGCGAGGTGGTCACCCGGCGTACCCTCTATGAGCTGCGCAAGGCGCGGGAGCGGGGCCATATCCTCGAGGGCCTCACCGTCGCCATCTCCAACATCGACGAGGTGATCGAGCTGATCAAGGCCTCGCCGAATGCCGCCGAGGCCAAGGAGAAGCTGCTCGCGCGCAACTGGTCGCCGGGGCAGGTCACCGGCATGCTGGAGCGCGCCGGGGCCACCTCCTGCAAGCCCGAGGACCTCGAGGAGGGCTTCGGCCTCAACCCCTCGGCCACCGAGTACCGCCTCTCGCCGGCCCAGGCCCAGGCGATCCTCGAGCTGCGCCTGCACCGCCTGACCGGCCTGGAGACCGAGAAGCTCCTCGACGAGTACCTCGGCATCCTCGAGAAGATCGCCGAGCTGATGGCGATTCTGGCCTCCGCCGAACGCCTGCTGGAGGTGATCCGCGAGGAGCTCGCCGCGGTGCGCGACCAGTTCGGCAACCCGCGCAAGACCGAGATCCAGGCCAGCCACCTCGACCTCTCCATCGAGGACCTGATCGCCGAGGAGGACATGGTGGTCACCGTGTCCCGCTCCGGCTACGCCAAGACCCAGCCGCTCTCCGACTACCAGGCCCAGCGCCGCGGCGGACGCGGCAAGTCGGCCACCGCCATGAAGGACGAGGACGTCATCGAGCACCTGCTGGTGGCCTCCACCCATGACACCGTGCTGCTGTTCTCCAACCGCGGCAAGGTCTACTGGCTCAAGGTCTACGAGATGCCGGCGGCCAGCCGCGGCTCCCGTGGCAAGCCCCTGGTCAACCTGCTGCCGCTGGACGAGGGCGAGGCGATCAACGCCATCCTGCCGGTGCGCGACTACGACCCCGAGAGCTACATCTTCTTCGCCACCGCCAAGGGCACGGTGAAGCGCACCAGCCTCGAGCAGTTCTCGCGGCCGCGCAGCGTGGGCCTGATCGCCATCGATCTCGACGATGACGACCGCCTGGTCGGCGCCCAGATCACCTCGGGCAGCGACCACGTCATGCTGCTCTCCTCCAACGGCAAGGCGATCCGCTTCGAGGAGGGCAACGTACGTGCCATGGGCCGCACCGCCCGCGGCGTGCGCGGCATGCGCCTGCTGGATGACGCCGAGGTGATCAGCCTGATCATCCCCCAGAGCCAGCAGATCGATGCCGAGGCCGGCGTGGAGAACGGGGTCGGGGTCGAGGCCGAGGGCGAGGAGGGCGCCGCCATCGAGCAGGCCAACGGCGGCCAGATCTATATCCTCACCGCCTCCGAGAACGGCTATGGCAAGCGCACCCGCCTCGAGGAGTTCCCGCTGCGCGGCCGCGGCGGCCAGGGCGTGATCGCCATGCAGACCAGCGAGCGCAACGGCGCGCTCGTCGCCGCCATGCAGGTCTACGCCTCCGACGAGATGATGCTGATCAGCGATCGCGGCACCCTGGTGCGCACCCGCGTCGACGAGGTCTCGATCAGCTCGCGCAATACCCAGGGCGTGATGCTGATCCGCCTGGGCAACGACGAGACACTGGTCAAGACGGTACGCATCGACGAGCCGGAAGAGACGCCGGAGGAGGCCGAGATCCTCGATCAGGATGGCCAAGAGGACGCGGGGGCAGCCCCCGAAGCGGATTGAGGGGTCTGACCCCAGGGGAGATTCAGGACGCATGACACGCCACTTCAACTTCTGCGCCGGCCCGGCGGCGCTGCCCACCGCGGTGCTCGAGCGGGCCCGTGACGAGATGCTCGACTATCATGGCCGCGGCCTCTCGGTGATGGAGATGAGCCACCGCTCGCCGGAGTATGTCGCCATCGCCGAGAAGGCCGAGGCCGACCTGCGCGAGCTGCTGGCGATTCCCGCCAACTACCGCGTGCTCTTCACCCAGGGCGGGGCCAGCCAGCAGTTCGCCGCGGTGCCCTACAACCTGCTTGGCGAGGGCGGGCGGCCGAGCTTCGTCGACACCGGCATCTGGAGCCGCAAGGCGATCAAGGAGGCGCGCCACCTCTTCGGCGAGGTGGACCTCGCCGCTTCGAGCGAGGAGAACGGCCACACCGCGGTGCCGCGCCCGGAGGCGATCCGCCTCGCCGAGGATTCGGCCTACCTGCATTACACCGCCAACGAGACCATCGGGGGCCTGGCCTTCGACTACCTCCCCGAGGCGCTCCGTCCCGACGGGCGCGAGGTGCCGCTGGTTGGCGACATGTCCTCGACGATCCTCTCCGGGCCCCTGGATGTCTCGCGCTTCGGGGTGATCTACGCCGGCGCCCAGAAGAACATCGGCCCGGCCGGCCTGGTGGTGGTGATCGTGCGCGACGACCTGCTCGACCGCGCCCGCGCCGACATGCCGACCCTGTTCTCCTACAAGGAGCTCGCCGCGGCGGGCTCCATGGTCAACACCCCGGCCACCTACAGCTGGTACCTGGCGGGTCTGGTGTTCGAGTGGCTCAAGGACGACATCGGCGGTCTTTCCGCCATGGAGGCGATCAACGCCCGCAAGGCGGCAAAGCTCTATGCCGCCATCGACGCCAGTGGGCTCTACGCCAACCCCATCACCCCGGCCAACCGCTCTCGGATGAACGTGCCCTTCGTGCTCGCCGACGAGCGGCTGGACGCGCCGTTCCTGGCCGAGGCCGAGGCGGCGGGGCTGTTGAACCTCAAGGGGCACCGCAGCGTCGGCGGCATGCGCGCGAGCCTCTACAACGCCGTGCCCGAGGCCGCCGTGGACGCACTGATCGACTTCATGACCGACTTTGAACAGAGAAGGGGCTGAGGGATGAGCGAGACTCCCATCGATCTCGAGGCGCTGCGCCACCGCATCGACGACCTGGACAGCGAGCTGCTGCGGCTGATCAACGAGCGGGCCGCCGCCGCCCAGCAGGTGGCCCAGGTGAAGACCGCCGAGGACCCCCGGGCGGTCTTCTACCGCCCCGAGCGTGAGGCCCAGGTGCTGCGCCGCATCATGGCGCTCAACAAGGGGCCGCTGGACAGCGAGGAGGTCGCCCGACTGTTCCGCGAGATCATGTCCGCCTGCCTGGCCCTGGAGCAGCCCATCAAGGTCGCCTATCTGGGCCCGGAGGGCACCTTCACCCAGCAGGCCACCCTCAAGCACTTCGGCGAGAGCGCGGTCAGCCTGCCCATGGCGGCCATCGATGAGGTGTTCCGCGAGGTGGAGGCCGGCGCGGTCAACTACGGCGTGGTGCCGGTGGAGAACTCCACCGAGGGGGTGATCAACCACACCCTGGACTCCTTCATGGATTCCGGCCTGCGCATCTGCGGCGAGGTGGTGCTGCGCATCCACCATCACCTGCTGGTGGGCGAGACCACCCGCCAGGACAAGGTCTCACGCATCTACTCCCACCCGCAGTCCTTCGCCCAGTGCCGCAAGTGGCTCGACGCCCACTACCCCCAGGCCGAGCGGGTGCCGGTCTCCTCCAACGCCGAGGCGGCGCGGCTGGTCAAGACCGAGTGGCACAGCGCCGCCATCGCCGGCGACATGTCCGCCAAGCTCTACGGCCTGACGCGGCTCGCCGAGAAGATCGAGGACCGCCCGGACAACTCCACGCGCTTCCTGATCATCGGCAACCAGGACGTGCCGATGTCCGGCGAGGACAAGACCTCCATCGTGGTGGCCATGCGCAACCAGCCCGGCGCCCTGCATGACCTGCTGGAGCCCTTCCATCGCCACCAGATCGACATGACCCGCCTGGAGACCCGCCCCTCGCGCAGCGGCGTGTGGAACTACGTGTTCTTCATCGACTTCAAGGGCCACCGCGACGAGCCGCGGGTCGCCGCGGTGCTGGAGGAGGTGCGCCTGCGCGCCGCCGAGGTCAAGGTGCTGGGCTCCTACCCGGTCGGCGTGCTCTGAGGCATGGCGGTGACGGAGCCATCCGCGGTCGCCGAAGCGCGCATCCTGATCGTCGGCCTGGGCCTGATCGGCGGCTCCCTGGCCGCGGCCCTGCGTGAGGCAGGCTTCGGTCGTCGCGATAGCGACGATGCCGGTGGGGGCGGGCCGGTGAAGAGGGCGGAGATCCTCGCCTGCGACCCGGATGCCGATGAGATCGCCCGGGGCATCGAGATGGGCCTGATCGACGGCGGTGACACCCGCCTCGAAGGCGTCATCGACGGCGCCACCCTGGTGGTGCTGGCGGTGCCGGTGCTGGCGATGCGCGGCGTGATGGGCGAGCTCGCCGGCCTGCTGGGCCGCGCCGCCCCGCAGGTGGTGGTCACCGACGTGGGCAGCACCAAGGCGGCCATCCGCGACGGTGCCGTCGCTGCCTTCGGGCGCATGCCGCCGAGCCTGGTGCTCGGCCACCCCATCGCCGGCTCCGAGAAGAGCGGCGTGGCGGCGGCCAACCCCGCGCTCTACGCCGACCACAAGGTGATCCTGACCCCCGAGCCCGACACCGACCCGGCGGCGCTCGCTCGGGTGCGCACGCTGTGGGCGGCTTGCGGCGCCGAGGTGCTGGAGATGGACGTGGCGCGTCACGATCAGGTGCTGGCCCGCACCAGCCACCTGCCGCACCTGCTGGCCTTCTCGCTGGTGGATACCCTGGCGCGCCAGGACGAGCGCCTCGAGATCTTCCGCTACGCCGCCGGCGGCTTTCGCGACTTCACCCGCATCGCCGGCAGCGACCCGGTGATGTGGCGCGACATCTTCATCGCCAACCGCGACGCCGTGCTTACCTCCCTGGAGGACTTCGAGGCCGGCGTGGCGCGGCTGCGCGACGCCGTGGAGCGCGGCGATGGCGACGCCATGCTGGCGACCTTCGACCGTGCCAGCCATGCGCGCCACTACTTCGACACCCTGCTCAACAAGACCAGTTATCAGGCGGAATACCAGATGCAACAGCAAGGCAAGCTGCGCTACCGGGTCAGCCCCGGTGGCGGCGTGACCGGGCGCATCCGCGTCCCCGGCGACAAGTCGATCTCCCACCGCTCCATCATGCTCGGCGCCCTGGCCGAGGGGGTTACCGAGATCAAGGGCTTCCTGGAGGGCGAGGACAGCCTGGCCACCCTGCAGGCCTTCCGCGAGATGGGGGTGGCCATCGAGGGCCCGCACCAGGGGCGGGTGACCGTCCATGGCGTGGGCATGCACGGCCTCAAGGCGCCGTCCGGTCCCCTCTACGTGGGCAACGCCGGCACCGCCATGCGCCTGTTCGCCGGCCTGCTCGCCGGCCAGGCCTTCGACACCGAGCTCACCGGGGACACCTCCCTCACCAGGCGCCCCATGGGGCGTGTAGCCGACCCGCTGCGCCTGATGGGCGCCGAGATCGATACCGCCGAGGGCGGTCGCCCGCCGCTGCATATCCATGGCGGCAAGACGCTCAAGGGCATCGCCTACGACATGCCCATGGCCAGCGCCCAGGTGAAGTCCTGCCTGCTGCTCGCCGGCCTCTACGCCGAGGGCGAGACCCGGGTGCGCGAGCCGGCGCCGACCCGCGACCATACCGAGCGCATGCTGACCGGCTTCGGCTACGCGGTCCAGCGCGAGGGTGACATCTGCTGGCTCGAGGGTGGTGGCAAGCTGACCGCCGCGCCCATCGACGTGCCCTCGGACATCTCCTCGGCCACCTTCTTCCTGGTGGCGGCGGCCATCACCCCGGGCTCGGACCTGGTGCTGGAGCACGTCGGCATCAACCCGACCCGCATCGGGGTGATCAACATCTTGCGGCTGATGGGCGCCGACCTGCGTCAGGAGAACGAGCGCGTGGTGGGCGGCGAGCCGGTGGCCGACCTGCATATCCGCTACACGCCGCTCAAGGGCATCGAGATCCCCGTGGACCAGGTGCCGCTGGCCATCGACGAGTTCCCGGCGCTGTTCATCGCCGCGGCCAACGCCGAGGGCGTGACCCGGCTGCGCGGCGCCGAGGAGCTCAGGGTCAAGGAGTCCGACCGCCTGCAGGCCATGGCCGACGGCCTGGCCGCCATCGGCGTCGAACACACCCTGTATCCCGACGGCATCGATATCATGGGAGGAGGCCGTCACGAGGGTCCCAACTATGGCGGCGGGCGGATCGACAGCCTGGAGGATCACCGCATCGCCATGGCGTTCACCATCGCCGGCCTGCGGGCGAGCGACGCGATCGTCATCGATGACTGCGCCAACGTCGCCACCTCCTTCCCCGGCTTCGTCGACCTGGCGCGCAAGGTGGGGCTGACCCTTGAGGAAGAGAGCGGCGAGGAGGGCGCATGAGCGGATCCGAGATTCCGGTACTGGCCATCGATGGCCCCGGCGGGGCCGGCAAGGGCACCATCAGCCGCTTGGTCGCCGAGCGCCTGGGCTGGCACCTGCTGGACTCCGGCGCCCTCTATCGGCTGACCGCCCTGGCCGCCAGCCGCCATGGCGTGGCCCTCGACGACGAGGCGGCGCTGGCCGAGGTGGCCCGTCACCTCGACGTGGTGTTCGTGGCCGAGGCCGAGGCCACCCGGGTGCTGCTGGAGGGCGACGATGCCACCACCACCATCCGCACCGAGCAGGTGGGTGATGCCGCCTCCCGGGTCGCCGCGCTGCCCGCGGTACGCGAGGCGCTGCTGAGCCGTCAGCGCGACTTCCGCAAGCCCCCGGGCCTGGTGGCGGACGGCCGTGACATGGGCACCGTGGTGTTCACCGCGGCACCGCTGAAGATCTTCCTCACCGCCTCGGCCGAGGAGCGAGCCCACCGCCGCCAGCGCCAGTTGCGGGAGGCCGGGGTGGATGCTAGTCTATCGAGTCTTTTGAAGGAGATTCAGGCGCGCGACGCCCGCGATATGCAGCGCAGCGTGGCGCCACTCAAGCCGGCCGATGACGCCATCACGCTTGATACCACGCGCCTGACGATACCGGAAGTGGTGGATCGGCTGACGGAGCTTCTGACCCAACGCGGTCTGCTCCCCGACGCCTGAAACTCCCTTGCGGCGCCTCCGGCAGCATGTGATGACGTGGCTCGGCACCGACAGCCGAGAGCCGAGCCAGGTCGAACCAGCGCCAACATCGCCGGGGGCTTGGTGAATAAGGCCCGCACTCGCTGGTGGTGCGGAGGAAGCGGCCCTGCCGCACGTTAACGTTGATCACGTAGGAACATCATGAGCGAAAGCTTTGCTGAACTGTTTGAACAGTCTCTCCAGGACATCAACATGGAGCCGGGCGCCATCGTCGCGGCCTCCGTCGTCGACATCGAGGGTGACTGGGTCACCGTCAATGCCGGCCTGAAGTCCGAAGGTCAGATCCCCGCGGCCCAGTTCCGCGACGAGAATGGCGAACTGACCATCGCCATCGGCGACGAGGTCCACGTCGCCCTGGAAGCCGTCGAGGACGGTTTCGGCGAGACCCGCCTCTCCCGCGAGAAGGCCAAGCGCGCCGAAGCGTGGAAGGTGCTGGAAGCGGCCTTCGAAAAGGACGAGATCGTCAAGGGCGTGATCAACGGCAAGGTCAAGGGCGGCTTCACCGTCGACGTCGACTCCATCCGTGCCTTCCTGCCGGGCTCCCTGGTCGACGTGCGTCCGGTGCGCGACACCACGCACCTCGAGAACAAGGAACTCGACTTCAAGGTCATCAAGCTCGACCCGAAGCGCAACAACGTCGTCGTCTCGCGTCGTGCCGTGCTCGAGGCCGAGAACAGCGCCGAGCGTGAGGCCCTGCTCGCCACCCTGCAGGAAGGCCAGCAGATCGTGGGTATCGTCAAGAACCTCACCGACTACGGCGCCTTCGTCGACCTCGGTGGCGTCGACGGCCTGCTGCACATCACCGACATGGCCTGGAAGCGCATCAAGCACCCGAGCGAGATCGTGGCCGTCGGCGACGAGATCACCGTCAAGGTGCTCAAGTTCGATCGCGAGCGCAACCGCGTCTCCCTCGGCCTGAAGCAGCTGGGCGAGGATCCCTGGGTCAACATCAAGGATCGTTACCCGGAAGGCACCAAGGTGCACGCCCGCGTCACCAACCTCACCGATTACGGCTGCTTCGCCGAGCTGGAAGAGGGTGTCGAGGGTCTGGTCCACGTCTCCGAGATGGACTGGACCAACAAGAACATCCATCCGTCCAAGGTCGTTCAGGTCGGCGACGAGGTGGACGTCATGGTGCTGGATATCGACGAGGAGCGTCGTCGTATCTCCCTGGGCATCAAGCAGTGCACCGCCA
Source organism: Halomonas shengliensis (assembly GCF_900104135.1). Classification (GTDB taxonomy): domain Bacteria; phylum Pseudomonadota; class Gammaproteobacteria; order Pseudomonadales; family Halomonadaceae; genus Halomonas; species Halomonas shengliensis. Next base: position 16,876 of record NZ_FNIV01000003.1, read on the forward strand.
ACCCGTGGGAGACCTTCAGCGCGACCTACAACAAGGGCGACCGCGTTGCCGGCACCATCAAGTCCATCACCGACTTCGGCATCTTCATCGGCCTGGAAGGCGGCATCGATGGCCTGGTGCACCTCTCCGACATCTCCTGGACCGAGACCGGCGAGGAAGCCGTTCGCCAGTTCAAGAAGGGTGATGAGGCCGAGGCCGTGATCCTCTCCATCGACCCGGAGCGTGAGCGCATCTCCCTGGGCATCAAGCAGCTCGATACCGATCCGGTCGCCGAGTTCCTGTCCGTCAACGACAAGGGCTCCATCGTCACCGGCCGTGTGGTCGAGGTCGATGCCAAGCAGGCCCAGGTTGAGCTGGCCACCGACGTCGTGGCGGTGCTCAAGGCCTCCGAGATCAGCGCCGACCGCGTCGAGGATGCCCGCAACGTCCTGAGCGAGGGCGACAGCGTCGAGGCCCGCATCATCGGTGTCGATCGCAAGAACCGCCAGATCGCCCTCTCCATCAAGGCCAAGGAGCAGGACGATACTCGCCAGAACCTGAAGAAGCTGCGCGAGGAGAGCGTCGAGAGCGGTGGCCCGACCACCATCGGCGACCTCATCAAGCAGCAGATGGGTCAGGACTGATCGAGACGCCGTCTCGCCGGACCGAAACCGCCGCCCTCCGGGGCGGCGGTTTTCTTTGTATTGGGGCACATATTCGACGATGCCTGTCGATATGTCGGGCCCCGTTCTCTTGCGCCGACTATTGTGTTCACTCCGCATCCTGAGTTGAGGAGTTCGTACGGTCCACACTCTTGGTTGGCCGGCTTCAGTAGCAACGCGTTTAACTTTACCCTTTACTTGGCAAATCAGCGGGTGGGTCCCGTGAAGTTGGTCCCGTGAAATAGTATCGCCCTGGTAAGTGCGACAACTTGCGTTAATCGGTTAACTCACCCAGACTCTTGCCATAAGATGGAGTTAACCGACATAATGCTTGCCCGTTGTTTCCCGCCAATCCCACCTCAAGGAAAGCGCTAGATGTCACTTCTCAACGACTACATGCAGATGGAACAGCAGCTCAAGGAACTCCAGGCCAATCTGGACAAGCTGCACAACGACAAGCGTCTCCAGACCGAACTCGAGTTCAAGGAGAAGCTTGAGGCGCTGATGAAGGAGTATGACAAGAGCGCCGCCGATGTCATCGCCCTGCTCGACCCGAAGCCCGCGGCGCCTGCCGCCAGGGCCGCCTCGCCCAGCAGCACCGGCGGTCGTCGCAAGCGCAAGTTGAAGATCTACAAGAATCCCAACACCGGCGAAGTCGTCGAGACTCGCGGCGGCAACCAGAAGACGCTCAAGGCGTGGAAGGACGAGTTCGGTTCCGACACCGTCGAGTCCTGGCTGGTGCGCGTGGAAGAGTGATCGCGAATCCCTGACGCGAGGGGCGTGCGTCCCCACGCTCCGAGAGTCAACGGCGCCCGAGAGGCGCCGTTATTGTTGGTGAGTCGTGCCCTCCTTGCATCTTTTTCGCCTCCTTCGCGGGCCGGTCGACAGACGGGTCATCGCGGCGTTTCCTCGCCGTCGAGCAAGGGCAGCTGGAGCGTCAGCGCCGACTCGGACCTGACCAGCCGTACCGGGTCGCCGTTGTAGTGCTCACCCATCTCCGGCAGTGCCGCCAGCAGCGCGACCAGGGTGTCATGGATCCGTTGGGGCCCGGGCAGGTCGAGGCAGGCGCAGCGGGTCCGGGGCAGCTCGAGCAGCCGCAGGGTGGGGGGAATCGGCAGGCTGCCCGCCGACTCGCCATCCACCAGCACCCCCAGGTCGAGCCGCGGCAGGCCGCTCGGCGGGCCGGGGTCGTGGAGCAGCAGGAGGGCGGCGGCGCGCTCGCTGGCACCCGGCAGCGGCAACGGGTAGCCATCGAGCCGCTCCAGCCAGCGGCGAGGCGGGGGGAGCGTCTCGCTGGTGGCGTACTCCCGTGCTACCACCGCCGCGCAGGGAGGCAGCGTCTCGACCTCCGGGCGGGGGGCGCTGCCGGCGCGGGCGGCGGCCTCGACCAGGGCCTCGCGCCCCGTCAGGCGATGGTGACGCGGGCTGTGGCGAAAGCGGCGCAGGAAGGCGCGGCTGAAGGCCGAGTGATTGGTGTAGCCGCATCGCCCGGCCACCGTGCGGATGCCGAGTGGTGTGTGGATCAGCAACCGGGATGCCTTCTCCAGGCGCAATGCCTCGCGGTAGGCGCTTGGCGACATGCCGAAGTGCTGGCGAAAGCGCCGCCTGACCTGGGAGGTCGAGTAGCCCAGGCGCTCGGCCAGCGTGTCGATGGTCTCCTGGCTCTCCAGGGTGTCCTGCAGCCAGATCTCTGCTCGCACAATCTCGTTGAACATGCTCTGGCCCCGTTCCTTGCGGATGATCCCATCCGGGCAGCGCCCGGCCCTCTCGTCGGCGCGGCGGTCCTGGGTGCCGCCGGACCCTGGGGGGTAGTGGTCGCGTCGTGTGCCTGATGTCTTTATGCGTGTTAACCAGTTGCAAAGGCAAGTTTGGAATATTAGTTTGCTCGCTGTTGCACAGTTTTGCGTCGACACGGCGCGCCCGACGGGGAAATACGTAATCCTGGCATCATCCTGTAGGGGGCCAGGGCCCTTAGCGACGGGTAGCGATCGGGGTATAATCGCCGCTTTGTCGGCGGGCTTCTCCCGCCTCCTCCTCCCAGCATCGAGATGGACCCGAATGAAACACCACACCCAACGCAACGGCATGGATGAGCGCGAGAAGCTGCGTCAATTCCGGGAGCTCGATGATGCCTTCGCCGAGGCGCTGCGCGAGCTGGAGCCTTCGCCGGCCGCGGAGAGCGATGCCGAGACGGACGCACCCCCCACCCAGGCGGCGCAGCCCGCTGGCGAGGATTTCCAGCGGCGCCTGGAGGCACTGATGGCGCAGTACGAGCTCTCCGCCGAGCGGGTGCAAGAGCTGGTGGAGACGCTGCGGCGCTTCGACCGGATCGCCTAGTCGGTCTCGAGCTCCAGCGCGGCGATGCGCTCGAGCGCCTGGTCGCGATGGCTGCCGCACAGGTCGGGGTCGAAGGTGAAGCGGCGACACACCTCGGGACGCCGCGGATCGCCGAACAGTCGACACAGGTTGTCGTCGTCCAGCTGGACACAGCGCTCCCCGGCGGGCTTACCGTCGGGCATGCCGGGAATCGGCGAGGAGATCGAGGGGGCGATGCAGCAGGCGCCACAGCCTGGACGGCAGGCTTCCTGGAAACGACCCATCAGCCGCCTCCCGGGCCGTCGAAGGGGCGCTCTGCATATGCCAGCGGGTCCACCGCCCCGTTGGCGGCGAAGGCCGCCAGGCGCTCCCGGCAGCTGCCGCAGCGCCCGCAGGCAAGCCGCCCGCCCCGGTAGCAGGTCCAGGTGTCGGCGTAGTCGAGCCCCATGGCCAGGCCGTCGGCGAGGATCTCCGCCTTGCTGGCGCGCAGGTAGGGCGCATGGATCTCGACGGCCTCGAAGTTGGCGATGCCTGCCACGGCGTTCATCGCCTCGACGAACTCGGGGCGGCAGTCCGGGTAGAGCACGTGGTCGCCGCCATGGGCGCCGTAGTCGACCCGCCCGGCGCCGATGTTCACCGCCTTGGCGATGGAAAGCGCAAGCAGGATCATGTTGCGGTTGGGTACCACGGTGTCCTGCAGGTTGTCCTCGGCGTAGTCGGCGTCGGGCAGTGCGCGGCCGGCGTCGGTCAACGCGGAATTGTCGATCAGGCCGTGGATGGCGGTGATGTCGATCACCTGGTGCGACACGCCGAGGCCGCGGCAGACCCGGCGCGCGACCTCCAGTTCGCGGGCATGGCGCTGGCCGTAGTCGAAGGAGAGGGCATGGACGTCGAGGCCCTCGCGCAGGGCTCGGTGCAGCACCGTATAGGAGTCCATGCCGCCGGAGTAGATCACCACGGTGGCGCGGCCGGCCGCCTTGGGGGAAGGAGAAGAAGTCATGGGGTCGCTCTGGTCGGAGAATTTGTCGCGCCGCAGCGCGGCGTTCCGGGGTCCGGTCCGGAAGGGGAGGCATTCTACTGGACCCGCAGGGTGAGGCAAACGGCAGAGGCCTGTTGCCAGCGCCATTCGCCATGGCCCTATGGCGTGCTGGTTGCTGCTATAATATGCGCCCCTCATTTCCAGCGCTTTGGTGGCGCCATCGTCCTGACAACGGTGATCTCTCATGCAAGCTCCCGAACTGCTCTCCCCGGCGGGGACGTTCAAGAACATGCGCTACGCCTTCGCCTACGGGGCGGATGCCGTCTATGCCGGCCAGCCGCGCTACTCGCTGCGCGTGCGCAACAACGACTTCAAGCTCGAGAACCTCCACAAGGGCATCGCCTACGCCCACGAGCGCGGCAAGCAGTTCTACGTGGCCTCCAACATCGCGCCGCACAACAGCAAGCTCAGGACCTACCTGCGCGACATGGAGCCGGTGATCGAGGCCGGCCCCGATGCGCTGATCATGTCCGATCCCGGGCTGATCATGATGATCCGCGAGCGCTGGCCGGAGCAGCCGATCCACCTCTCGGTGCAGTCCAACGTCGTCAACTGGGCGGCGGCGCGCTTCTGGCAGCAGCAGGGCATCAGCCGCATCATCCTGTCGCGCGAGCTGTCGCTCGAGGAGATCGCCGAGATCCGCGCCGAGTGCCCGGACCTGGAGATCGAGACCTTCGTCCATGGCGCGCTGTGCATCGCCTACTCCGGGCGCTGCCTGCTCTCCGGCTACTTCAACCACCGCGATCCCAACCAGGGCACCTGCACCAACGCCTGCCGCTGGCAGTACAACACCGTGGCCGCGGCCCATGACGAGACCGGCGACCTGGTGCCGGCCAACTCCGCCGCGGCCCATGCGGCGAGCGGCGTCTGGACCCCAGGGCAAGGGGGTGGCCTGATCGCCTCCGGGGGCGGCAGCACCCGCCACAGCACCGCCACCGCGGGCGGCGTCGAGGGCCAGGACGAGCTCTCGGCGCTGATCGAGGATGCCACCCGTCCCGGCGAGCTGATGCCGATCTTCGAGGACGAGCACGGCACCTACATCATGAACTCCAAGGACCTGCGTGCCGTCCAGCACGTGCCGCGCCTGACCGAGATGGGCGTCACCTCGCTCAAGATCGAGGGGCGCACCAAGTCCCACTACTACGTGGCACGCACCGCCCAGGTCTATCGCCGGGCCATCGATGACGCCGTGGCCGGCCGCCCCTTCGACATGCGCCTGATGGACGAGCTCGACAACCTGGCCAACCGTGGCTATACGGAGGGGTTCTACCGCCGCCACGTTCATGACGAGTATCAGAACTACGAACGCGGCAACTCGGTGGGGGTGCACCAGCAGTTCGTCGGCGAGGTGATCGGCTACGATCCCGACCGCGGGGTGCTGGAGGTCGACGTCAAGAACCGCTTCGAGGTGGGGGACTCCATGGAGCTGATGCTGCCCGGCGGCAATCGTCGCTTCAGCCTCGAGCATATCGAGAACCGGCGCGGCGAGTCCGTGGGTGCCGCTCCGGGCTCCGGCCATGTGGTGCGTATCCCGGTGCCCGGCGAGGCGATCGCCCCCGAGCGCATCGAGTTCGCCCTGCTGATGCGCGACCTCGGCTGAGCCTGTCGCCGGGAGCCGACAGCGTTTCCATGCCGCCTGCATCTTTGACCGCTATGCTGGGGGCATCACCCCATGGAAACGGAGGTTCCCATGAGCAAGCGACTCGATCTTCGCACGACCCTGGCCCTCTCCGGCCTGGCCCTGCTGCTGGCCACGGGGCCGGCACTGGCGCAGCCCCCGGAGCACGCCGGCCAGGGCAAGGGGCAGGCGCAGCGCCAGCTGCCGCCGGGCCAGCAGAAGCAGGAGGGACGCGAGTCCCGCGAGCGCTATCAGGAGGAGCGTCGCGACCGCGAGTCCTGGCGTGAGCGCCGTGACGATGGCTATCGTGACCGCGAACGTCGCGACGTCGATGACCGTCGTGACTTCGGGGAACGTCGCGATTATCGCGATCGTGACAGGCCCATCATCGACGAGCGCGACCTGCGCCGGCTCTTCAGCGAGCGCCGCGACTGGGTCCGCGAGGAGGAACGCGCCGGGCTGCCGCCAGGCATCCGCATGAACCTGGAGCGCGGCAAGCCGCTGCCCCCGGGGATCGCAAAGCGTTTCGACGACCGCGTGCTGCGCGACCTGCCGCACTACGACGGCTACGAGTGGCGCCGGGTCGGCCCCGATGCCATCCTGGTCGACGCCGCCAACGAGATCATCTATCGGGTGATCCGCGACGTCCTCTACTAGGCCCGCACGCCTCGGCCGTCAGCCCTGACCATGACGAGCCCGCCCCCGATCGGGGGCGGGCTCGCTGCGTCGCTGGCGTGGTGGGGAGGGGGGCGCTGGAAAGGATCAGCCCTTGCGCAGCGAGGTGTTGAGGTGGTCGACCACCTCGGCCCAGTCGGCGTCCTCGTCGATCGCCTCGCGCAGGAACTCCGCCTGGCCCTCGTTCCAGCAGGGGGCGTCGGGCAGGGCGATCTCATCGGGGATCGGGGCGTGGCGGTCGATGAAGCGCTTGATGGCCTCGGGGTCGGAGGCGAGTCCCAGCTGTTCGAAGAGCTCGCTGAAGGGGTGGTCGGGATGTTCCATGGTGGCGCTCCTTGCGTGAGGTGAGGCGGCGCACGTGGCAGCCGCGGAGGATGCCCCTACCACCATAGCCATTCGTCGCGGCCTCTGCTTGATGGACGTCAACGCTCTGGCGTGCTCCCGTGGGTAGGCGTGCCCCCTCAGAGCCGTTCGCCCACCAGTGGGGTCAGGAAGCGGCGCCGACGCTCCGCATCGGGAAGCGGCTGGGCGAGCAGGTGCACCAGCTTGGTGAAGGCCGCCTCAGGGGTCATGGCGTCCCCGGATAGTACCCCGGCGGTGGCGAGCCCCTGACCGGCGGCGTAGTCGCCGGGCGTGATCGGGCCGTGGGGGCACTGGCTGATCGCCGCTAGCAGCTTGCCCTCGCCGCTGGCGCGTGCCAGCACCCCCAGCAGGTCGGGGTCGTCCGGCAGGTTGCCACCGCCCCACACCTCCAGCAGGGCGCCCTCGAGGGCGGGGTCGGTGAGCCAGGTGTCCAGCTGGCGTGCGCTGATCCCCGGCCACAGGGCGATACGCGCCACCCCACCGTCGTCGAGGCCGGCGTAGTCGGCAAGCTCGAAGCGGGGTGCCCCGCGCTGCTGGCGCTCCAGCCCCCGGCCGGGGTAGAGCACCGAGTCGTCACCCACGCGCTCGCCGAGGAGCGGGTAGTTGGGACTCGTGAAGGCGTCGGCGTCCCGGCTGTGCCACTTGCGGGCGCGCACGCCACGCAGCAGCCGGCCGCCGAAGGCGATGGCGACCTCCTGGAGCGCCGGGTTGGCGGCGAAGCGCAGCGCCAGGGTGACGTTGTCGGCGGCGTCGCTGCCCGGTGCCTCCAGCGGCTGCATGGCGCCGGTCAGCACCACCGGGCGGTCGATGCCCTGCAGCTGGTAGGCGAGGCTGGCGGCACTCCAGGCCAGGGTGTCGGTGCCGTGAAGCACCACGAACCCGGCGTGGTCGCGGTGGCGTGCGGCGATCATCCCGGCCAGGCGCGACCAGTCGCTCGGGGTGGCGGCGCTGGAGTCGATGGGGGTGTCGACGGCGAGCACCTCATGGCGGGGCAGCAGGGCGCCTCGTCCCGGCGGCAGGGCGTCGAGGGCGCGGGCCAGGCGCGGTGCGATATCGCCGCCCGGGGCGAGGCCCCGCTCGCTCTCCACCATGCCGAGGGTTCCCCCGGTGTAGATCACCAGCAGCGGGCGGTCGTCGGCGACGGCAGAAGAGGGCATGGCGGGCTCCGGGCGGGTGAGGAGGGGCCCATGATACCCCGCGCCGCGCCGGGCACAACCGCGGTCAGGGCGCCAGGCGCACGCGTACTCCCTCCGCGACGCGGGGGCCGGGGTGGACGATCACCCGGTCGCCGGCCGCGAGGCCCTCGAGCACCTGGGTGACCAGGCCGCTGCGTCGGCCCGTCGTCACCACCACCCGGCGCGCCCGTGCCTCCTCCACTCGGAACACCGACCACTCGCCCTCGGCCCGGAACAGGGCGCTGGTGGGCAGCTGCAGCACCTCCTCTCGCTGCCAGATCAGGAACTCGGCATCGACCCGGAAGCCGCTCCCGAGGCCCAGGGCCTGGGGGTCGACTCCCTCGGCGAAGTCGACGATCACCGGGACGCGCTGCTCGTCGACGCCCAGCGCCGAGACCCGCGTGAAACCGGCGGGCTCGATTCGCCGCACCACGCCTTCCACCGCCTCGCCGCCGCCCCAGCCGGTGAGGCGCACCGCCATGCCCGGGGCCAGGCGCACGGCGTCCATGGAGAGCAGGTCGACCTGCACCTCCAGGGTGTTGAGATTGCCGAGCTCCAGGATCGGCTCGCCGGCGGCGACGCTGCCCTCGCAGCAGCGGTAGCGGCGCAGCACGGTGCCGTCGATGGGGGCGCGCACGGCAAGGGTCGGTGTGGTCGCCTCGTCGCGGGTGCCGCTGGCCACCGCCAGCATCGCCCGGGCGCTCTCGACCTCGAAGCGCGCGGCCTCCACGGCGGAGGCGGCGGCCTGCTCGAGGGCGCGCTGGCGATCGCGCTGGCTCTGGCGCTGCTCCAGGTCGGCGGCGGAGACCAGGTTGCGCTGGCGCAGCTGGCGATAGCGCTCGTACTCGGCCTCGGCGAAGCGCCGCTCGGCGCGGGTCGTCTCCAGGTTGGCCTCGGCACCGCGCAGGCGCGCCTCGGCGGCATGCAGGGCATCCTCGGCCTGCCGGCGCGAGCGCGGGTCCAGCGCCGGGGCGGGACTCGGTTCCAGGCGGAACAGCGTCTGTCCCTGCTCGACCGCATCGCCCACCTCCAGGCCGACCCGCTGCAGGTAGCCGGCGATGGGCACCGAGACGTTCCAGGTGTGGCGCAGCCGGGTCCGGCCCTCCTCGACCACCGAGTCGACGAAGGGCGCCACCTCGACCCGGGCGACGTCCACCGTCACCGGCGCCGGTCGCAGGGCCCAGGCCAGCAGGAGCAGCAGCACGAGGCCGGCCAGGCCCCAGGCCAGCCGGCGTCGCCAGGGGGAGGGTGTGGTCATCGTTCGACTCCTTTCAGGGAGGCCACCAGGTCGAGCCGACCCAGGCGGCGGATCACCATGAGCGCCACCAGCAGGGAGGCGGCCAGCACGCCGGCGGCGGCGAAGCCGAAGGCGTGGGGCGTGAGCACCAGCGGGAGGCGGTAGAGGTCGCTGCTGAAGGCCCGGTTGAGCAGGTGGCTGAAGGCGATGCCGATGGCCCAGCCCGGCGGCAGCGCCAGCAGGGTCAGCAGGACGATCTCGCCGAGCAGGATGCGTGCCACCTCGGCGCGGCCGTAGCCCAGCACCCGCAGGGTGGCGAGCTCCCGGGCGCGTTCGGCGAAGGCGATGCGCGCGTTGTTGTAGACCACGCCAAAGGCGATGGAGGAGGCGATGGCCAGGAAGATCAGGGCGAAGGCCAGCAGCGTCTCGTCCAGGTAGTCGCGGATGCCCTGTTCGGCCTCGTCCAGCAGGCCGATGGCGGCTACCCCCGGCCGTTTCCAGAGGGCGTCGAGCAGCGCCTGGCGGCGGGCGTCGTCCACCAGCAGCCAGGCACCGTTGATGGCATCGCCCTCGGCGAGCAGGGCGTTGAGGTCGCGCCGCGCCAGGTAGGCGCCTACCCCCAGGGGCTCGTCCACCAGCGCGGAGAGGGTCAGCGCCAGGCGCTGGCGTTTGCCTTCCATCACCTGCACCTCCAGGGTGTCGCCCACCCGGGCATCTAACGACTCGGCCAGCCAGCGGGTCACCATCAGGCCCGCCTCGGGGAGTCGCCGCGGCTCGCCGCCGGCGTCGAGCACCTGGCGCAGCCGCGGGGGCGAGGCCATGCCGAGCAGGCCGACGCGCTCCTCCCGGTGGCCATGCTGCAGGGTCACCGCCACCCGGCGCCAGCCCTCCACCGCCAGCACCCCGGGCAGGTGGGCAAGCTCGCCCTCGGCCCGGCGCGGGGTGGGCTCGCGGAAAGTCAGTTCCATGTCCATGCGCAGCACCTGGCGATACTGTCGGTCGATCATCGTCTCCACGGCGTCCAGCTGGTAGGCGCCGATCATCAGCAGCCCGGCGGAGAGGGCGATCCCCGCCACCGAGAGCCCCGCCTTGGCGGGGTGGCGGCCGAGGTGGCGCAGCACGATGCGCCCCTCGTGGCCCAGCAGGCCCGTCGGCAGGGTGCGCTCGAGCCAGCTACGGCGGAAGCGTTGCGGCGCCGGCGGACGCATGGCCTCGGCCGGGGGGCGCGCGGCCTCCCGCCATACCGTGCGCCAGGCGCCGAGCCCCGCCGCTGCGGCGACCACCGCCAGTGACAGGGCCAGCGCCCAGGCGGGGACGCGGAAGGGCATCTCGGGGAAGCGGAAGTAGGCGCGGTAGAGCTCGGCCAGGGCGCTGGCCGCCCAGGCGCCCAGCGCCACCCCCAGGGCCCAGCCCAGCAGCACGATGGCCCCGGCGAGCAGGGCGAAGTGGCGGGCCAGCTCGGTGTCGCGATAGCCGAAGGCCTTGAGCACGGCGACCTGGACGCGCTGGGTCTGGATCAGGCGGCCCATCACCACGTGCAGCAGGAAGGCGGAGACCGACAGGAAGATGGCCGGCACCACGATGGCCTGGAGGCGCTGCTGGCGCAGCTCCTCCTCGATGAAGCGGTGGGAGGGCTGCTCGTCGCGGCCCCAGGCGCCGGTGCCGCCGTAGCGGGCGAGGGCCAGGTCCAGGGCGTCGATCACGTCCTCCCTGGAGGCGCCGGCCTGGAGGGTCAGGGCCAGGTGGTTGAAGGCCCCCTCCATGCCGAAGGCGCTGGCCAGGGCGCGCCGGTTCATCCATAGCACCGCGTAGCGGCGGTAGTCGGGCATCAGGTCGGTGGGGGCCACCTGGTAGAGGAACTCCGGGCTCAGCGCGATGCCGGCCACCCTCAGGGTGGCCCGGCGGCCGTCGAGGATCGCCTCGAGGCGGTCGCCCGGCATCAGGCCATGGGCCTCGGCGAAGGCGTCCGAGATCACCGCCTGGTCGTCGCGGCCGGCCTCGGGCAGGCCGCCCGCCACCAGGTGGAGGCGGTTGAGCAGGGGCTGGCGGCCATCCGGGAGCGACAGCGCCAGGCCGCGGATGGGGTCACGAAAGCCGGGCAGCGAGAGGCGCATGGGCGCTCGCACGCCGGGCTCCAGCAGGTTGACCCCCTCGATCTCTGCCAGGCGCTCGGCCAGGCCCAGGGGCGCGCGCTTGACCTCGGCGAACACCTCGGCGAAGTGGTGGCTGGCGTAGAAGCGCTCGCGGGCGCCGGAGAGCGCCTCCAGGCTGGTCACCGCGAGGATCAGCGTCATCACCCCGCCGGCGATCACCAAGGCGATCGCCAGCACCTGTCCCTTGAGGCGCCAGAGGTCACGCGCAAGCTTGCGGTCGAGGGTCCTCATGGCGGCCTCACCAGCGCAGCTCGCCGACCGGGCGGCGACGTGGATTGGCGTGGACCCGATCGACCCGGCCGTCGCGCAGGCGCACCACCCGGTCGGCCATCTCGCCGATCACCTCGTTGTGGGTGATGATCGCCACCGCGGTCCCGGTCTCGCGGTTGATGCGCTCGAGCACTTCGAGCACCCGGATGCCGGTGCGGAAGTCCAGCGCCCCGGTGGGCTCGTCGCAGAGCAGCAGCTCGGGCTGCTTGGCCACGGCGCGGGCGATGGCGACGCGCTGCTGCTCGCCACCGGAGAGCTGGGAGGGGAAGTGGTCGAGGCGCCCCTCGAGTCCCACCAGGGCCAGGGCCGTCTCCGGCGCCATGGGGTCCCGGGCGATCTCGGTGACGATGGCCACGTTCTCGCGGGCGGTGAGGCTCGAGATCAGGTTGTAGAACTGGAACACGAAGCCGACGTGGTGGCGACGGTAGCGGGTCAGCTCCCGGGGCCCGGCACGGGTCAGGTCCCGCTCGCTGCCCTGGCGGTCGACATGGCGCACCGCGCCGCCGCTGGCGCTGTCGAGCCCGCCGAGGATATTGAGCAGGGTGGACTTTCCCGAGCCCGAGGCGCCCAGCAGCACCAGCAGCTCGCCCTGGTAGAGGGTCAGGTCGACGCCACGCAGGGCCTGGATGGTCACCTCGCCCAGGCGATAGTGGCGCGTCAGCCCGCGCGCCTCCAGGGCGATCTCCTTGGCGTGTTCCATCCGCGTGCTCCCGGCCTGTCTGACCCCAGTCTAGCGGCAGATGGTCCGGTCGACCTTGATCGCGGGCAGCCGGCTAGCGGGTGAATACCCGGCCGTCGGCGTCGCTCTCCAGGCGGCGGTTGCGGCCGGCGAACATCGCGAAGGAGGCGGAGAGGGCGCAGATGGTCACCAGCACGCCGGTGATCGCCGCCAGTCCCAGGCCCAGTTGCAGCATCACGCCCACCCCCAGCGGCCCCATGGCGGCCAGGGTGTAGCCGCCGCCCTGGGCCAGGCCCGAGAGCTTGCCGGCCAGGCGCGAGTTGCCGGTGCGCAGCACGATCAGGGTCAGCGCCAGGCTGAAGCTGCCCCCCTGGCCCATGCCGAGCAGCACCACCCCCAGCCAGCGCAGCGAGGTGGGCGCCTGCAGCAGCAGCCAGAAGCCCGTGGCGGCCAGGGTCAGCACGACCAGCAGGGCGGGGCGCTGGTCCCGGCCCAGGCGCGCCAGCCAGGGGGCGGCCAGGGCGGCGGGCAGCTGCACCATCACCGAGGCACCCATCATCCAGCCCGCCTCGGCCTCGCCATAGCCACGCTGCACCAGCAGGGTGGGCAGCCAGCCGAAGACGATATAGGCCAGCGACGACTGCAGCCCCATGAACAGCATCACCTGCCAGGCCAGGGGCTGGCCCAGTATGGCGCCCATGGCACCGCCCCCGCCGGGCAGGGTGGCCTCGTCGCGGCGGGGAGCCAGGGCCACCCAGGCGATCAGGGCGGTCACCGCCAGCGCCGCCCAGCTGGCAAGCCCCAGGGGCCAGCCACCCAGCCACTCGCTGAGCGGGATCGAGAGCCCGGCCCCCAGCGCCCCACCCAGGCAGAGCGCCATGGTGTAGACGCCGGTCATCAGGTCGGCGCCGGCGGGCAACTCACGCTTGACCAGCGCCGGCAGCAGGGTCCCGGCCACCCCGATGGCGGCCCCCACCATCAGGGTGCCCAGGAACAGGCTGGCGACCAGCGGCACCCCGCGCAGCGCAAGGCCGGCGCTGAGCAGCAACAGGCCCGCCGCCAGGGCCCGCTCCGGCCCCAGGCGCCTGGCGAGCCAGGGGGCCAGGGGGGCGAAGAGCCCCAGGCAGAGCACGGGCAGGGTGGTCAGCGCGCCGATGGCCAGCGCCGAGAGGCCGGTCTCCTGCTGGATGCGGGTCAGCAGCGGGGCCAGGGAGGAGAGGGCGGGGCGCAGGTTGAGCCCCACCAGCACCATCAGGCCGATGAAGAGCGCCAGGGAGCCTCGCGAGGAGCGCTCAATCATGGTCACCGCGCCACTCGCGGCCCTGCTTGACGCGGGGGCCGGAGGTGGGGGTGTCGTCGCGATCGGCCACCAGCGGGTGGTCCTCGTTGGCGTTCTCGGGGCGGAAGACCACCGTGCCCGGCGTGTGCGGCGCCTCCTTCTCCACCTGGCGGCGGATGCCGGAGACATCCTCGGCGCTGACCAGGGCCCCGGCACCGCCCAGCGGGTCGGGCTGGGTCACCAGGCGGCCCTGGTAGGTCCAGCAGCGCTGGGGCACCTGGGCGAGCTGCCAGTCGCGGCCCTGCCAGCGCGCCTGGCCATCGGGCAGCAGCTGCAGGTCGTCCACCGGTACCAACGCCGCGAAGAGCCGTGCGTTGAGCACGACCCCGCCCGTTGCCATGGTGACCGGCCCCTCGTAGCGCGATTCGGCCAGCGCCGCCAGCACCGCCTTGCGGCTGGGGCGGGCGGGCAGGGTGGCACGGCCGCAGAGGTGCAGCAGGTCGGTGTCGACCTGCTTGATGGCCCAGACCTCGATGGGCTGCTTGCCGAGCAGTCGTTTCAGCATGATGGCGTGCGTGGTGGTGGAGGAAACAGGCTACATTCGCATATTGCGATGCTGACTGCCAGTCCGGTGTCAGGCCTGCTGGCGGCCGCCGCCGTTCCCGCCGCCGCGGCGGCGACGTCGACGGTTGGCACTCGGTTGGTCGTCGGCGCCGCGTCGCTGCCCCTGGCCTCGCGCCTGGCCGCTATCACCGCGACGCTGGCCGTTGCCGCCACGGCCGCCGCCACCGCGCCGGTTGCGGCCGTTCTCGATGGGCTCGGGCTTGGCGTTGGGGTCGGGCTCGAAACCGGGCTCGATGCGCTTCTCCAGATCGCGCTTGATCAGCCGCTCGATGCCCCTGAGCAGGCCGTGCTCGTCGACGCAGACCAGCGACACCGCCTGGCCCTCGCTGCCGGCGCGGCCGGTACGGCCGATGCGGTGGACGTAGTCCTCGGCGACGTTGGGCAGCTCGAAGTTGACCACGTGGGGCAGCTCGCTGATGTCCAGGCCCCGGGCGGCGATGTCGGTGGCCACCAGCACCTGCAGGTCGCCGCTCTTGAAGGCGGAGAGGGCCTTGGTGCGCGCCGACTGGCTCTTGTTGCCGTGGATCGCCATGGCCGGGATCTCCTGTTTGGAGAGCTGCTCGGCGAGGCGGTTGGCGCCATGCTTGGTGCGGGTGAAGACCAGCACCTGGTGCCAGTCATGCTGCTGGATCAGGTGGGCGAGCAGCTCGCGCTTCTTCTCGCGGTCGACCCGGTAGATCGCCTGGTCGACGGTCTCGGCGGTGGTGTTGCGCCGGGCCACCTCGATCTTCTCGGGACGGTCGAGCAGCTTGCCGGCGAGCGCCTGGATCTCGTCGGAGAAGGTCGCCGAGAACAGCAGGTTCTGGCGCTTCTCGGGGAGCAGGCGCAGCACCTTCTTGATGTCGTGGATGAAGCCCATGTCGAGCATGCGGTCGGCCTCGTCCAGCACCAGGATCTCCACCTTGGAGAGGTCCACGTGCTTCTGCTGCTGCAGGTCGAGCAGCCGGCCGGGGGTGGCGACGAGCACGTCGAGGCCCGGGCGGATGGCGTCCACCTGGGGCTGCTGGCCGACGCCGCCGAAGATCACGTGGCTCTTCAGGGTCAGGTGGCGGCCGTAGTCGGCCACGCTCTCGCCGACCTGGGCGGCCAGCTCACGGGTCGGGGCGAGGACCAGCGCACGCACCTGGCGCTTGCCGGGGCGCGGGCCGTCGGCCAGGCGCTGCAGCATGGGCAGGGTGAAGCCGGCGGTCTTGCCGGTGCCGGTCTGGGCGCTGGCCAGCAGGTCGCCGCCCTTGAGCACGGCGGGGATGGCTTGGCGCTGGATCGGGGTCGGGGTGGTGTAGCCCTGTGCCTCGACGGCACGCAGCAGTTCGGCACGCAGGCCGAGGTCGGAAAAGGTCATGCGGTCTCCGCAGAACGCCGCGGCCGTGCCACGCAATGCGCGTGGCCAGTCCCGGGCCGGGGCGTGAGAAATTCGGGGGTCAGGGCGCGGCAGGAGGGACTCGCTTGGGTGCCGCGTCGGCGCATTATGCCAGAACCCGCGCCCCGGCGCAGCTATTGTTGTCGGCGGGACCGGCGGATGGCCGCGGCGAGCTCGTCGGCGACCCTGTCCCAGCCCTGGCCCAGGGCGCGCACCAGCGCCGGGTAGCCGTCCGCCGCCAGCGCCACCTCGGCCGCCAGGCCCTCCATGGCCAGCAGGCTGCCGTCGGCATCCTCCAGGCGCCAGCGCCCGCCGATCACCGCCAGGCCGTCGTGACGACCCTGGAAGCGGTCGATCTCCAGGGCCAGGCGCAGGCTGTCGCCCTCCGCCTGGCCGGGACGCTCGAGGACGACCCGGGTGTCGGGCAGACGCGCCGCCAGGCGGTCGCGCAGGCCGCGCTGCAACTGGGCCGAGAGCGCCTCGGCCCACTGGTAGCCCTTAGCCTCCACCAGGGTGATGTCGTCGACCTGCATGACGATGCCCTCGACATCCAGGTAGTGAGCGAGCCGCGGCGGGGCGAGGCGCAGCTCGTGGGCCGCCTCGGCGCCGCCGGCGGCGGCGACCTCCACCGCCGGCAGGGTGTAGCGCTCGGGGGCCGGCGTGTTGCTGGCGCAGCCGGTGAGGGCGGCCAGCGGCAGGGCCATCAGCAGGGGGAAGAGCCAGCGCCTTGCCGTCATCTCGGGGTCTCCTGGGTTGCGTGATTCGGACTCGCTCTGCTCACGGTCGCGGTGCCCGGGGCACGGGATCCTCGGCGTCCAGGCTGTCGAAGAGCAGGGCGCGGGGGTTGTCGGAGAGGGTCCTCGCCACCGGCTGCAGGTCGCGCATCAGCCGCTCGAGGCGTTCCACCGCGCCGACCAGCTGCTGGTAGGCGGCGGACTCCGGGGAGACGCCCTCCAGGGTGTCGCGCAGCTCGGCCAGGGTGGCGTTGAGGTTGGCGGGCACCTCGCGGGTGCCGGGATCCTCGATCAGCTCGCGCAGCGAGGCGGAGAGGGTGCGCACCTCCGCGAGCATCGCCTCGGAGCTCTGCAGGTTGCGGTCGAGCCCCTCGAGCAGCGGCTCCACCTCCAGGCCGTTGAGCTTGGCCAGCAGCTCGGTGATCTGGGACTCGATCAGGGCGAAGCCGCCGGAGGTGGTGGGGAAGACGCGCTGCTCGGCGAAGGTCAGCGGCGCGTACTCCCCCTCCAGTTCGCGCTGGAAGTTGAGGTCCACGAACATCGCCCCGGTGAGCAGGTTGCCGCTCTTGAGGGTGGCGCGCAGCCCCAGTTCGAAGAAGCGTTCGTAGCGTTTGCGCCACTCCTCGATGTCCACCTCGCGGTTCTCGATCCCCAGCCGCTGGGGCTCGATGCGGATCAGCACCGGGATGGCGAAGCCGCTGCGCCCGGCCGGCTGCTGGGCGGTGAAGTTCCAGGGCACCGCGGCCACGGTGCCGACGCGCACGCCGCGGAACTCCACCGGGGCGCCGCGCGCGAGGCCGCGCACCGAGTCGTCCACCAGCAGCACGAACTCCAGGTAGCGGTTGAAGGTGCCCTGGCGGGCGTCGTCCTCGTCGGCGTAGAGCCGGAAGGTGGCGTCGGGCTCCACCTGCTGGCCCAGCGGCAGGTCCTCGGGTACGCCGAAGGTGACCCCGCCGCCGAGCAGGGCCTCCAGCGACTCCACGTTGACCCGGAAGCCCTCGGAGTCGAGGCGCAGGTCGACGCCGCTGGCCGACCAGAAGCGGGTGCTGTCGGTGACCAGGGTGTCGTAGGGGGCCTCGATGAAGATGCGGTGCTGCATGCGCCGGGTGGCGGCGTCGAAGGTCGCCTCCTCCACACGCCCCACGGTGTAGCCCTGGTAGGTGACCGGGTCGCCGACCCTGAGCGAGTTGCCCAGCTGGCTCACCAGGTTGATGCGCAGGCCGTCGGCGCCCGCCGGGGCCACCGGCGGTTGGTCGCTAACCTCGAAGCGGCGCGACTCCACCTCGCTCTGGCCCGGCTCGAGCTGGATATAGGCGCCGGAGAGCACGGTCCCCAGGCCGCTGATCCCCTCGCGGCCGACCCGCGGCTTGACCACCCAGAAGCGGCTGTCCTCCACCAGCATCGGCTCGCTGTCCGGGCTCATGCGCGCGGTGATCACCGCGCTTGAGAGGTCCTCGGAGAGGTGCATCTGCTCGACGCGCCCCACCTCGACGTTGCGGGTCTTGATCAGGGTGCTGCCGGCCTCGATGCCCTCGGCGTTGGCGATGGTCAGGGTGATCTGCGGGCCGCGACTGCGGTAGTTGTCCCACACCAGCCAGGCGCCGATCGCCAGCGCCACGATGGGCACGATCCAGATCGGTGAGAAGCGCGCCTGGGGGGAGGGGCGGGCGCGGTGCAGGGGGGAATCGGCGTCCTCTTGACGCGGGGCGTCGTCACTCATCCCGGGGTTCCTTCAGGGTGTCGTCCATGGGCAGGCGCGCGGGGCTCGGCCCCGTCCGTCGGCAGCGGGCTGTCCCACAGCAGGCGCGGGTCGAAGGTCATGGCGGCGAGCATGGTCAGCACCACCACGCCGCCGAAGGCCAGGGCGGCGGGGCCTGGCTCGATGGACATCAGCGCCCCGGCGCGGATCAGGGCCACCAGGATGGCGACCACGAAGACGTCGATCATCGACCAGCGGCCGATGAACTCGGTCAGCCGGTAGAGGCGGGTGCGGGCCACCGCGTTGAGCTCGCTGCTGCGTTTCACCACCAGGCAGAGCCAGGCCAGCGCCACCAGCTTGCCCACCGGCACGATCACGCTGGCGACGAAGATCACCGCCGCCACCGGCCAGGAGCCCATCTGGATCAGCTCCACCACGCCGCCGACGATGGTGGAGGGGTCGCTGCGCCCGAGGCTGGTGGTGGTCATGATGGGATAGAGGTTGGCCGGCGCGTACATCAGCGTGGCGGCGGCGAGCAGTGCCCAGGTGTATTGCAGGCTCTGGGGGCGGCGTGCGTGCAGGCGCTCGCCGCAGCGTTCACAGCGGCCGTGGCCGGCGGCGTCGAGGCGGCCGATCAGCCCGCAGGTGTGGCAGCCGGTGAGGCCCTGGCCGGCGGCGGTGGTGCCGGTGCGGGTGCCCGCGGGGGCGCGCGGCTCGCCGGCCAGCGAGAACCACATCCAGTCGGCATCCAGCGACTGGCTGGTCATCAGCAGCAGCACGGCGAAGGCGCAGAAGGCCCAGAAGGAGGCGCCCAGGTCGACGTCGGCCATGCCGGCGATCTTGATCAGGCTGACCAGGGCTCCGACGATGAAGACATCGGCCATCATCCAGGGCGTCAGCTGGGTCAGCGAGCGGGCGAGGGTGCGGCTGGCCGGCAGCGGGGCATCCCGCAACAGCCCCAGCTGCAGCCAGATCACCCCCGCCAGGTAGAGCGCCGGCAGCACGATGATGGTGAGCACCACCGCCCCGGCCACCACAGGCTGGTGGAAGCCGATCAGGGTGGTGGCGGTCTGGGTCAGTTCGATGCGGTTGCCGATGCCCCCCACGCTGAAGCTGATGAAGGGGAAGGCGAGCGCCAGCCCCAGGGCGATCAGCGCCGCCAGGGCCAGCGCCAGGCTGCGTTGGGCGGGGCGGAAGTGGCGGGTCACCAGGGTGTGGCCGCAGCGCGGGCAGTCGGCCTTCTCCCCCGGGCGCAGCGGCGGCAGCGCCACCACCCAGTCGCACTCCTCGCAGCAGCGCAGGCGGCGCCGCGCCCGCGCCTCGGGCGGCGTGCGCTCGACCCGCGGCGCCTCGCCCTGGAGCAGCGTCGGGGGCGTCAGGCGTCCGCGGAGGCGAAGGGGGGAGTGGGCCAAGGGCGGTCTCTCTCGGGCGATAATCATCGGCTGGCAGTCAGCGGAAGGCGACGGGTGTGCGGCGGCCCGGGCCTTCCCGCGATGCCCGGCACGGGCTTACACTGCGGCGGGCCGTGGTATGGATGAAGTGTGACATGTCGCCGCGGCCTCTACCATACGCTGGCATTCAGCGCTGAATGTAACGGGGATCCCCATGATAGTACCTGCGGTAGCGGTGGTGGCAGGCCTGGTCCTGCTGGTGTGGAGCGCCGAGCGCTTCGTCGACGGCGCGGCGGCTACCTCGTCGCGGCTGGGGCTCTCGCCGCTGCTGATCGGCATGCTGGTGATCGGCTTCGGCACCTCGGCGCCGGAGCTGGTGGTCTCGGCGCTGGCGGCCGGGCAGGGGAATCCCGGCCTGGCACTGGGCAATGCCTACGGCTCCAACATCGCCAACATCGGCCTGATCCTGGGCCTGGTGGCGCTGGTCTCGCCGCTGGCGGTGCACTCCGCGGTGGTGCGTCGCGAGCTGCCCGTGCTGGGCGCCGCCACCCTGCTCTCGGCGCTGCTGATGTGGGGCGGGGTGATCGGTCGCCTCGAGGGGGCGCTGCTGCTGGGGCTTCTCGCCCTCTTCATGGGGGTGAGCATCTGGCGGGCCCGGGGCGAGGGCGAGGACCCGCTGGCCGCCGAGACCGAGGAGAGCCTGGAGGTCCATCCCATGAGCCTCAAGGCCGGCCTGGCCTGGACCGGTATCGGCCTGCTGCTGCTGGTGGTCAGCTCGCGGATCCTGGTGTGGGGAGCGGTGGCCATCGCCCAGGGCTTCGGGGTCAGCGACCTGATCATCGGCCTCACCGTGGTGGCGGTGGGCACCTCGCTGCCCGAGCTCGCCTCCTCCATCAGCGCCCTGCGCCGCCGCGAGCACGACCTGGTGCTGGGCAACGTGGTGGGCTCCAATCTCTTCAACACCCTGGGGGTCGTCGGGCTCGCCGCGGTGATCACCCCCATCGAGGTGAGCAGCGAGGTGCTGCTGCGCGACTGGAGCCTGATGACCGCCATGACGGTGATGCTGGCGGTGTTCGCCATGGGTTGGCGGGGCCGCGAGGGGCGCATCAATCGCTACGAGGGCGCGGCGCTGCTGTCGATGTTCGTCGCCTACACCGCCTGGATGGTCAACCTGGTGGTGAGCGGTGGCGGCTGAGGCGAGGCGGGTGCGACAAGGCGCCACGCAACTTCCTCGCCCATCTGCCTGTCGAGACGGGTAGACTGTTCTGAAGTTAAGGAATAATTAAATAACTAAAATGCATTTTCGGGGCGCTGCCGTGCGCCTCGCCACGGCCTGCTAGGCTGAAGCGGTACCTCAGGTGGCCAGGTGGAATGCGTCATGGTGTCTGCGAGACTCGGCACCAGAGGCACAACACGCTTCCCAGCGTGCATCCGCATCCCTTGCGTCCGGCTCGTGTCACCCCTGAACCGAGGCAAGCGTCATGGAACTGGATCCCCTCCTGCTGTCGCGACTGCAGTTCGCCTTCGTGGTCTCCTTCCACGCCATCTTCCCGGTGTTCACCATCGGCCTGGCGTCCTACATCGCCGTGCTCAACGGCCTCTTCTACAGGACCGAGAACCCCGCCTGGGACCGCCTGGCGCTGTTCTGGACCCGGGTCTTCGCCGTGGTCTTCGGCATGGGGGTGGTCTCGGGCATCGTGATGTCCTTCCAGTTCGGCACCAACTGGAGCAACTTCTCCCACACCAGCGCCAACTTCCTCGGGCCGATGCTGAGCTACGAGGTGGTCACCGCCTTCTTCCTGGAGGCCGCCTTCCTCGGCGTGCTGCTGTTCGGGCGCGGCAAGGTGCCCCAGGGGGTGCACCTCTTCGCCGCCATCATGGTGGCCGTGGGCACCTTCATCTCCTCGTTCTGGATCCTCTCCGCCAACAGCTGGATGCAGACCCCGGCGGGGGTGGAACTGATCGATGGCCGCTTCCACGTCACCGACTGGGCGGCGGCGATCTTCAACCCCTCCTTCCCCTGGCGCTTCAGCCACAAGGTGATGGCGTCGTTCGTCACCGGCGGCTTCGTGGTGGCCGGGGTCAGCGCCTGGTACCTGCTGATCGGGCGTGACGTCGAGGCCAATCGCCGGGCGCTCTCCATGTGCCTGTGGCTGCTGCTGATACTGACCCCCGCCCAGGCGGTGATCGGCGACTTCCACGGCCTCAACACCCTGGAGCACCAGCCCACCAAGGTGGCCGCCATGGAGGGCAACTGGGAGACCCAGTCCAACGTGCCGCTGCTGCTGGCCGCCTGGCCCGACCAGCTGGCCCAGGAGAACCGCTTCGAGATCGGCATTCCCAACCTGGCGAGCCTGATCCTGACCCACCATGCCGACGGCGTGGTGCCGGGCATCAGCGAGGTGCCGCCGGAGGAGCAACCGCCGGTGTGGCTGGTGTTCTGGTCGTTCCGGGTGATGGTGGGCATCGGCCTTGTGATGATCGCCGTGGCCGTGGCCGGGCTCTGGCTGCGTCGCGGCGGGCGGCTCTACCACCATCGTGGCTTCCTGCAGGTGCTGCGCCTGATGAGCGTGACCCCCTTCGTGGCGGTGCTGGCCGGCTGGTTCGTCACCGAGACCGGCCGCGCCCCCTGGCTGGTCTACGGCATCATGACCCATGCCGAGGGGCTGACGCCGTCGCTCACCGGGGGCATGGCGCTGTTCACTCTGGTCGGCTATGTGGCGGTCTACGCCGTGGTGTTCGCCTGCGGCACCTACTACCTGACCCGGGTGGTGCGCCAGGGCATGCTGCCCGAATCGCCCGATGACGACGGCGCCGAGGCGCACCACGCCAAGCGTCCCTTCTCCGCCGCCAACGCCCGCTTCGACGACGACGCGGCCCCGACCTGGAGGCAGTGACATGGCATCCTTCGACCTCTCCCTGATCTGGGCGCTGATCATCGGCTTCGGCGTGATGATGTACGTGCTGATGGATGGCTTCGACCTGGGACTGGGCATCCTCTACCCCTTCGCGCCCAACGAGGAGGCCCGGGACGTGATGATGAACTCGGTGGCGCCGGTGTGGGACGGCAACGAGACCTGGCTGGTGCTGGGCGGCGCCGGCCTCCTGGGCGCCTTCCCGCTGGTCTACTCGGTCTACCTGCCGGCGCTCTACATCGGGGTCTTCCTGATGCTCGCCGGGCTGATCTTCCGCGGCATCGCCTTCGAGTTCCGCTTCAAGTCGCGGCGCAACCGGGTGTGGTGGAACCGCGCCTTCTGCTGGGGCTCGGCGGTGGCCGCCTTCGCCCAGGGGGCCGTGGTGGGCGCCTATATCCAGGGCTTCCCGGTGGAGGACTTCGTCTACGTCGGCGGCGCCCTGGACTGGCTGACGCCCTTCACGCTGCTCACCGGGCTGAGCCTGATGACCGGCTATGCGCTGCTCGGTGCCACCTGGCTGATCCTCAAGTCGGAGGGCGAGGTGCAGCGCTGGGCCTACCGCATCACCCCAGCCCTGCTGGTGGCGGTGCTGGTGGCCTTCGCCGCCATCAGCGTCTGGACCCCGCTGGTCGACCCGGCGGTGTTCGAGCGCTGGTTCGACCACCTGCATCTCATCTGGGTGCTGCCGGCGCTCGCCCTGGGCTGTGCGGCCTGGCTGGCGATGGCGGTGCACCGGCGCCAGGAGGGGCAGCCCTTCGTCGCCACCCTGGGACTCTTCCTGTTCACCTACCTGGGCCTGGTGGCCAGCAAGTGGCCGGTGATCGTGCCGCCGGACTACACCATCTGGGACGCCGCCTCGGCTCCCGAGTCGCAGCTCTTCCTGCTGATCGGTGTGCTCTTCGTGATCCCCATCGTGCTCGCCTACACCGCCTGGACCTACTGGGTGTTCCGCGGCAAGGTCCGCCCCGGCGACGGCTACCACTGAGCGGTGGCCGAGGCGCGGGAGCCGCGGCAGGCGGCGCGCTGGCTAGCGGCCCATGCCGCCCTCGAGCGGCGCCGCCTCGCCCTGGCGGTGGCCGCCGGCGTGCTGGCCACCCTGGCCACCCTGGCCCAGCTGCTGCTGCTGGCCCGCTTCGTGGGGGCGCTGCTGGTCGAGGAGGCGCCGCTCGCCACGCTGCTGCCGCTGGCTATCGCCATGCTGGGGCTGGTCGTCCTGCGCAGCCTGGCGCTGTTCGCCCAGGAGCGCCAGGGGCTCGCCGCCAGCCTGGCGCTGCGGCGCCGGGTGCGCGGCGAGCTGCTCGACCACCTGGCACGCCTGGGGCCGGCGGGACTCGCCGCGCGGCACACGGGCGCGCTGGCCAGCCAGCTGGTGGAGCAGGTGGAGGCGCTGGATGGCTATGTGGCGCGCTACCGTCCCCAGCTGGTGCTGGCGCTGCTGCAGCCCCTTGCGGTGCTCGCCGTGGTGGCCTGGCTCGACTGGCTGGCGGCGCTCTTCCTGCTGCTTTCCGCCCCGCTAATTCCACTCTTCATGGCCCTGGTGGGCATGGGCGCCGAGCGCCTCAATCGCGAGCAGTTCGTGGCGGTCTCGCGCCTCTCCGGCCACTTCATCGACCGGGTGCGGGCGGTGGCCACCCTGCAGCTCTTCGGCCGTACCCGGGAGGCCACCGCCGAGGTTCATGCCGCCGCCGACGACTACCGCCGGCGCAGCCTGCGCACCCTGCGCCTGGCCTTCCTCTCCTCGGCGGTGCTGGAGTTCTTCGCCTCGGTGGCCATCGCCGTGGTGGCGATCTACGTCGGCTTCGGCCTGCTCGGCTACATCACCTACGGCCCCTCGCCCCAGCTCACCCTGGCCAGTGGCCTGGCGGTGCTGCTGCTGGCGCCGGAGTTCTTCCAGCCGCTGCGCGTGCTTTCCCAGCACTACCATGACCGCGCCGCGGCCCTGGGCGCCGCCGACGGCCTGGTGGCGCTGCTCGACGAGGATCCCGATGCCCTGCGCGGCAGCGCCGAGGCGGCCCCGCCGGCGCCGGCGGGCCGCCTGGTGGTGCTGGAGGGCGCCTGCGTCGACTACCCCGGGCGCGGGCGCGTGCTGGGGCCCCTGGACCTCGCCCTCGCTCCCGGCGAGGTGGTAGCGGTCACCGCGCCCTCGGGAGGCGGCAAGTCGACCCTGCTGGCGCTGCTCGCCGGCTTCCTCGGCCCCGCCGAGGGGCGGCGGTGCACGGCCCCTGGGCTACGTTTCGCCTGGATGGACCAGCGCCCGCTGCTGGTTAAGGGCAGCCTCGCCGACAACCTGCGCCTGGCCGCCCCCGATGCCGACGATGCCAGTCTTGTCGAGGCGCTGGAGCGCGCCGGCCTGGCCGAGCTGCTCACACGCCTGCCGGAAGGCCTGGCCACGGCGGTGGGGGAGCGCGGCGCCGGGCTCTCCGGAGGCCAGGCCCAGCGCCTGGCGCTGGCCCGGGTCTTCCTCTCCGACGCCCCCCTGGTGCTGCTCGACGAGCCCACCGCGAGCCTCGATGCCGATAGCGAGGCGGTCGTGGTGGCGGCGCTTCGCCGGCTGGCCGAGGAGGGGCGCTGCCTGGTGATCGCCACCCACCATCCGGCGCTGATGGCGCTGGCCGACCGGCGCCTGGCCCTGGACGCTTCCCCGGGAGAGGGCGCATGAGCCGACACGATCAGAGCCCCGTCGGCCTGCTCGCCGAACTCGCCCCCTGGCTGCGGCTGCTGGCCCGGCGTCGCGGGCGGCTGGCCGGCGGGGCGGGGCTGATGGTTCTGACCCTGGTCTCGGCCATCGGCCTGCTGGCGCTCTCGGGCTGGTTCATCGCCGCCACCGGCCTCACCGGGCTGCTGCTGGCCGCGGGGGTGGCGGCGCGGCTGGACGTCTACCTGCCCGGGGGCGGCATCCGTGCCTTCGCCGTGACCCGCACCGTGGCGCGCTACCTGGAGCGGCTCTATAACCACGACACGGTGTTGCGCCTGCTGGCCGACCTGCGCGGGCGCCTGTTCGCCGTGGTGGCCGGCCTCGACGCCGACGCCCTCGCCCGGCGTCGCGCCAGCGACTGGCTCGGCCGGCTCACCGCCGACATCGATACCCTGGACAGCCTCTTCCTGCGCCTGCTGGCCCCGGCGGGTGTGGCGCTTGCGGCGATCCTCGGCCTCGGTGCCTTCCTGGCCCTGTTCGCCCCCGCGGTGGGGTTCAGCGTGGCGGCGCTGCTGCTGGTGGGCTGGGGCTGGCTGGTGGTCGGGCAGGCGCGGCTCGGCATGGCCGCCAGCCGGCGCCAGGTCGAGGGCCGTGATGCCCTGCGCGGCCGCCTGGTGGAGCAGCTGCAGGGGCTGGCGGAGCTCGAGGCCTATGGCGCCCTGGCGGATCATCGGCGCCGCCTCGCGGCGCTCGAGGCGGCGCTCTATCGGGACCAGCGCCGGCTCGGCAGCCTGGTGGCGCTGGGCAACGCCCTGGTGGCGCTACTGGTGGGGGGCGCGTCGCTGGCGGCGCTGTGGCTCGCCGCCACGGCCTGGCAGGCCGGCGCGCTCTCGGGGCCCCTGGTGGTGATGATGCCCCTGGCGGTGCTGGCGATGAACGAGGCGCTGGCCGCCCTGCCGGCGGCCTTCACCTGGCTGGGGGCGACCCGGGGCGCGGCGGCGCGGCTCAACGCCCTGCGCCGGGCTGCCTCGCCGCCCCCGTCCGGGGAGGGCGGCGCGACCCCGCTCGCCGGGCCACTCTCGGTCGAGATGGCGGCGGTGTCGCTGCGCTACCCCGGCGCGTCGTTGCCGACCCTGGAGCGGCTCTCCCTGCGCCTGGCCCCAGGCGAGCGGCTGGCGCTGTGCGGCGCCTCGGGTGCGGGCAAGTCCAGCGTGGCGTCGCTGCTGCTGCGCCGGCTCGCCCCCGACGAGGGGCAGATCCGGCTGGGCGGGGTGGCGCTCGCGGCCTGGCCCGAGGAGGCCCTGCGCCGACGCGTCGCGGCGCTGACCCAGCGGGTCGACCTGCTCGACGACAGTCTGGCCGCCAACCTTCGCCTGGCGGCTCCGGATGCGGAGGAGGGCGCGCTGTGGGCGGCGCTCGCCTGGGTCGAGCTCGCCGACTGGGCGGCGGCGTTACCGGAGGGGCTCGCCACCCGGGTGGGTGAGGGCGGCCGGCGCCTCTCCGGGGGCCAGGCGCGGCGCCTGGCCCTGGCGCGGCTGCACCTGATGGCGCCCGACCTGGTGCTCCTCGACGAACCCTTCGCCGGCCTCGATGCCGAGACCGTGGCGCGCCTGGGCCCGCGCCTCGACGCCTGGCTCGCCGGTCGCACCACGCTTTTCCTGGTGCATCAGCTGGATGGCGGGGCCTTCGACCCGCCGGGGATCGATCACGCCCTGACGCTGGTCGAAGGGCAGCCCGGGGGCTATACCTGAGCCAACGCCGCTCCCCCGAATCCGACCTCAAGGAGTACCCCATGATCCTCAGGGATATCGCCCCGCGTCGGGCCCGCCGCCGCCCGCTGCGCCTCGCCGTGGCCCTCGCCGGCCTCGCCCCCCTCACCATCGCCTTCTCCACGGTGGCCTTCTCCTCCACCGCCCAGGCCGAGGGGCTGGCGGTGACCGCCGTCACCCTCTCCTCGGGCGGCCTTGCCGAGGTGGAGCGCCGCGCCACCCTCGAGGGGGATGGCACCCTGCATCTCGACGTGCCCCTGGAGCAGGTGGACGACGTGCTCAAGAGCCTGGTGGTGCGCGACCCCGCCGGCCGCCTCGAGGGGGTGAGCCTCGATGGCCTGGCGACCCTGGAGGAGACCTTCCGTCGGCTGCCCTTCGGCCCCGAGGACCTCGGCTCGGTGGCGCGCCTGGCCCAGGCGCTGCAGGGAGTAGAGGTGCGCGTCAGCGCTGCCGGCCAGCGCCTGGAGGGGCGGGTGCTCGGCATCGATGAGCGGCGCGACGCGGAGGGTCGCGTCACGCGCACCCTGGCGCTGCTCGATGCCGAGGGCGCCGTGGCCACCCTGGCGCTGGACGACGACGCCCGGCTGGAACTGCTCGACCCGGCGCTGCGCGAGCGGCTGGGTGAGGCCGCCGCGGTCAGTGCCCGGGCCCGCACCGACGAGATGCGCCGCCTCGCCATCGCCCTCGACGGGGAGGGCGAGCGCGAGGTGGCGCTCACCTACGTGGTGGCCGCCCCGGTGTGGAAGAGCGCCTACCGGCTGCTGCTGGAGGGCGACGACGCGGCCCGGCTGCAGGCGTGGTCGGTGGTGGAGAACGCCAGCGGCAGCGACTGGGACGATGTCGCCCTGACCCTCTCCAGCGGCGCCCCGGTGACCCTCACCCAGCGCCTGCTGGCGCGCTACTGGGCCGAGCGCCCCGAGGTCCCGGTGGGCGCCGATGCCATCGCGCCGGTGCGCCCCGACGAGGGCGCCATCGCCGCGCCTCGCGCCGCCCGCCTGGAGTCCGCCATGGCCTTCGGCGCCGATGCCGCGGAGCGTGTTCAGGCGGCCCCCTCGGCGCCGGCCCGACCCGCCGAGGTGCGCGAGGGCGCTACCGCCGCCACCTGGCGCCTGCCGGCCCCGGTGGACCTGGACGCCGGGCGCACCCTGTCGCTGCCCTTCATCGACGCCGAGGTGCCGGCGCGGCGCGTCTCGCTCTACCAGCCGGAGCGCGGCGAGCGCCATCCGGTGGCCGCGGTGCGCCTGGAGAACACCACCGACGCCTGGCTGCCGCCGGGGCTGGTCACCGTCTACGACGCCGGGCTCGGCCATGTGGGGGACGTCGACCTCCCCGGCATCCCGGCCGGCGAGTCGCGTCTGGCGAGCTTCGCCGCCGATCGCCAGGTGCGTGTGGTGGAGAGCAG
Organism: Halomonas shengliensis; assembly: GCF_900104135.1. Lineage (GTDB taxonomy): Bacteria > Pseudomonadota > Gammaproteobacteria > Pseudomonadales > Halomonadaceae > Halomonas > Halomonas shengliensis. The sequence goes on from NZ_FNIV01000003.1 coordinate 44,850, forward strand.
CCGCCCCGAGGAGCGCCTCGAGCGGATGGTGATCGTCGACGGCGCCCTGCGCCTGACCCACCTCTCCCGGCGCATCACCCGCTATGCGGTGGAGAACGATGCCCGGGAGGCGCGCGAGGTGCTGATCGAGCATCCGCGCCGCGCGGGGTGGGAGTTCGCCTCCGAGGCCCTCGTCGAGAGCACCCCGAACCACCGCCGCCTGGCGCTGCGCCTGGCCGCCGGCGAGAGTGGCGAGGTGGCGGCCGTGGAGACGCTGACCCGCCGCCAGAGCGTGGCCCTGGCCGACGCCGGCGAGGCCCAGCTGGTGCAGTGGCGGCAGGCCGCCGAGGGGGAGACCGCGCAGGGGCTCGAGCGGGTGCTGGAGCGGCGCCGAGCCCTGGCCGAGGTGGAGCGTGACCTCGAGGGCATCGCGCGGGAGCTCGAGCGCGCCGTTGAGGGGCAGGCTCGCATCCGCGACAACCTGGCGGCGGTGGGCACCGACAACGCCCTGGGGCAGCGCTATCTCGCCGACCTGGAGGCCGCGGAGGAACGCATCGCCGAGCTGGAGGCGCGGCGCACCGAGGCCGAGGCCGAGCGCGAGCGGCGTCGCGAGGCCCTGGCCGAGACCCTGCGCCGGCTGCCCTGAAGGCGTTGCCATGCCCAGGAGGGCGTTGAGCGCCGGCTGCCCTGAAGGCGTTGCCATGCCCAGGAGGGCGTTGAGGGCGCGGGCTTTGCGCGGTGGCCCGCTTTCTATCAGGATGTGGTGATAGGATCCGAGGAGAGCGAGACGAACCATGCGTGACTTCCTGACCCGCCTGCCCAAGGCCGAGCTGCACCTGCATATCGAGGGCTCGCTCGAGCCCGAGCTGATGTTCGCCCTGGCCGAGCGCAACGGGGTTGCGCTGCCCTACGCCTCGGTGGAGGAGGTGCGCGCCGCCTACGACTTCTCGGACCTGCAGTCCTTCCTGGACCTCTACTATCAGGGCATGAGCGTGCTGCACACCGCCGAGGACTTCCACGACCTGGCCATGGACTACTTCCGGCGCGCCCATGCCGAAGGGGTGGTCCACGTGGAGATGCACTTCGACCCCCAGGCCCACCTGGCGCGCGGGGTCGAGCTGCCGGTCGTCATGGAGGGGCTCTCCCTGGCGCGGCGCGAGGCGGCCCGTGAGCTGGGGCTCTCCACCGCCCTGATCATGGCCTTCCTGCGCGACCGCGACGCCGAGGAGGCGCTCAAGGTATTGGAGGAGGCCGCCCCCTACTGGGAGATGCTCGACGCCGTGGGGCTGGACAGCGCCGAGCAGGGCAACCCGCCGGAGAAGTTCGTCGAGGTGTTCGAGCGCGCCCGGCGGCTCGGCATCCCGCGGGTGGCCCACGCCGGCGAGGAGGGGCCGCCCGCCTATATCCGTGGGGCGCTGGACCTCCTCGGCGTGTGCCGCATCGACCATGGGGTGCGCTGCCTGGGGGATCCGGCGCTGGTCGCCCGGCTGCGCGACGAGCAGACGGTGCTTACCGTCTGCCCGCTCTCCAACGTGCGCCTCAGGGTGGTCGACCGCCTCGAGGATCACCCCTTGCCGAGACTCCTCGCCGAGGGGCTCAACGTCACCCTCAACTCCGACGACCCGGCCTACTTCGGCGGCGGCATGCTGGAGAACTTCCTCGCCTGCCAGCGCGCCTTCGACTGGGACGAGGCGACCTTCCGCCGCCTGGCCGGCAACGCCATCGAGGCGGCCTTCGTCGACGAGGCTCGCCGCGACGAGCTGCGTCGCCTGCTGGCCGAGGCGTAGCCCAGTCGCCACCTTGGGGCTTTCTGAAACGTCGAAGGGCCGCCCATGGGCGGCCCTTCGGCGTTTCGGTACCGGCGATCAGCCTCAGGTGGTGGCCAGCAGCACCACGCAGAGGGCCGCGGAGACCCACATGGCGGGGCGGATCTCGCCGGCCTTGCCGGTGGTCAGCTTGATCAGCACGTAGCTCAGGAAGCCGAAGGCGATGCCCAGGGTGATGGAGTAGGTGAGCGGCATCAGGATGATCGCCAGGAAGGCGGGGAAGGCCTCCTCGTAGCGGCTCCAGTCGATGCGGCCGATGGGCGAGAGCATGAAAAGCCCCACCAGCACCAGCGCCGGGGCGGTGGCGATGCCGGGCACCAGCGACAGCAGCGGCGACAGGAACAGGAACGGCAGGAAGAGCAGGGCGATGGTCACCGCCACCAGGCCGGTGCGCCCGCCCTGGGCGACGCCGGCGCCGGACTCGATGAAGGTCTGGGCGGCGCTGGTGCCGAGCGGCGCGGCGATCATCGAGGCGAAGGCGTCTACCGTCATGGAGCGCTTGAGGTTGCGGGGGTTGCCGTCCTTGTCCTTGAGATCCGCCGACTCGGAGAGCGCCATGAAGCAGGAGAGGGCGTCGAAGAAGTTGGTGAACAGCATCACGAAGATGAACGGCAGGTAGGCGACCTTGAGCGCACCCCAGATATCCACCTGCATCACCGCGCCGAAGTCGGGCCAGGCGGCCAGGCCGCTCCACTCCACGACCATCTCGCCGCCCCACAGCCGGCCCATGGGGGTGGCCAGCAGGGTGGTCAGGGCGATGCCCAGGATCAGGGCGCCGTTCATGCGCAGGATCACCATCACCGCGGTGGCCATCAGGCCGATGAAGAAGGTCACAAGGCCCGGCCCGAAGCTGCCCAGGGTCACCAGGGTGGCGTCGCTGCCGACGATGAAGCCGGCGTTCTTGAGCCCGATGAAGGTGATGAACAGGCCGATGCCGCAGGTGATGGCGTAGCGCAGCGAGGCGGGGATCGCCTCGATGATCGCCTTGCGCACGTTGAACACCGCGAGCAGGGCGAACAGCACCCCGGACCAGAAGACGCAGCCCAGGGCCACCTCCCAGGAGAGGCCGGCGCCCAGCACCAGGGTGTAGGTGAACAGCGCGTTCATGCCCATGCCCGGGGCGACCAGGATGGGGTTGCGGGCGTAGAGCCCCATGGCCAGGCTGCTCATGAAGCTGATCAGCACGGTGGCGGAGAGTGCCGCGGAGAAGGGGATGCCGGCCTCGGAGAGGATCGCCGGGTTGACCACGATGATGTACATCGAGGCCAGGAAGGTGGCGATGCCGGCCAGTATCTCGGTCCTGAGGCTGGAGCCACGTCGGCTCACGCCGAAGAAGCGGTCGAGCCAGGGGGCGTCGGAGGCTGAGGCGGCGCTGGCCGCCTCGCCGGGGAGGGAGGAGGTCTCGGTTGTCATGTCGAACCCGTTGTTGTTGTGGCGGAAGTTTCTGTTGACCGTTCGGTCAGCAAGCACCTCGGCAGCCTAGGCGGGGTTGACCGATCGGACAAGTCGACCTTGGTGTCATCGGTCAACGCCCCGCCCACGCCTGGCTCAGGCGGCGTCGCGGCGGTGCTGGAGGCGCCCGGCCGCCCAGGTCTCGGCCACGCAGCGATCGTCGCCCATCATCATCAGCGCGAAGAGGGTCTCGGCCAGGCTGCGGCTGTGTGCCGTGCGCCGCGCCAGCAGCGGCGTGGCGGCGGGGTCGAGGACCACCAGGTCGGCGTCCATGCCCGGCGCCAGGCGGCCGATGCGATCGTCGAGCGAGAGCGCCCGGGCGTTGCCCAGGGTCAGTCCGAAGAGCCCCTGCCAGGCGGTCAGCGGCTGGCCGCGCAGCTGGCCCACCTGATAGGCGGCCTTGAGCGTGGCGAGCCCCGAGAGGTCGGTGCCGCCGCCCACGTCGCTGGCGTAGGTGACGTTGAGGGCCATCTCCCGGGCGGCCTGGCGGTCGAAGAGCCCGCTGCCCAGGAAGAGGTTGGAGCTGGGACAGAAGGCGAGGTTGGCGCCACGCTCGGCGAGCCGCCCGCGCATCTCCTGGTCGAGGTGGATGCCGTGGGCGAAGGTGCTGCGCGGGCCCACCAGGCCGGACCGCTCGTAGACCTCCAGGTAGTCGCGGCTGCCGGGGAAGAGCTCGGCCACCCAGTCCAGCTCGCCGGTGTTCTCGGCCAGGTGGGTCTGCAGCCAGAGGCTCGGGTCGTTACGCAACAGCGCCCCGGTGGCGTCGAGCTGCTCGCGGGTGGAGGTGGGGGCGAAGCGCGGGGTCAGGCTGTAGCCGAGGCGCCCCTTGCCGTGCCAGTCGCCGATCAGCCGCTCGCTGTCGCGGATGCCGCCCTCGACGTCGTCGGTGAGCCCCGCCGGCGCATGGCGGTCCATCAGCACCTTGCCGGCCAGCATGCAGAGGCCGCGGCGGTGGCTGGCCGCGAGGAAGGCGTCCACCGAGGCAGGGTGACTGGAGCAGAACACCTGGGCGGTGGTGGTGCCGACCCGCAGTAGCTCGTCGAGGAAGGCCTCGGAGAGCGCCGCGGCATGGTCGGGGTCGGAGAAGCGCAGCTCCTCGGGGAAGGTGTAGTCGTTCAGCCAGTCGAGCAGCTGGCGCCCGTAGGAGGCGATGATCTCCAGCTGCACGTAGTGGACATGGCTGTCGATAAAGCCGGGCACTATCAATTTTCCCCGATGATCGATGACCTCGATGCCGGAGGGCAGGTCGGGGGCCAGGGTGGCGTAGTCGTCAACGGCACGGAGTCGGCCGTTCTCGATCCACACCGCGCCATCGGGGTGGTGGCGTACGCTGCCCGGCGCCGGGGTGTCGTCGTCGCCGGGGTCGGCATCGAAGCTCAGCAGTTCGGCGCGCAGCACGCGCGAGTCTGTCGTCGTCATGGTGTCGAGCTCATCATCTGGTATCACCGGGACTGATCCGGCGGCAGGGCTGCGAGGAGGCGCTGTGAATACTTCCCTGTACGCTACCGACGCCATCCCTGGCGTAGGACCTCCTCTTCGCCCTGCCCCCGGCGCCCCTAGGTTCCGGGGGTAGCCCTTTGGAAAGTGGCCCTCAGCACGGCAGGAGCCAGACCGCGCTGGTCAGGGCGCTCGGCGTCGGCGGTCAGCGGCAGCAGCTCGGCGAGGGTGGCCAGGGCGATGGCGTAGGGGCGCTTGTCGCCGCCGGAGTCGCCGATCGGGCAGCGCACCCGGGCCAGCGCCGCCTCAGCGTGGCCGGCATCGATCAGCCGCGAGCGGAAGCTCGCCCACTTGCTCCTTGATCCGATCAGGCCCAGCGAGGCCGTGTCGTCGCGACGCAGCAGGGCGTCCACCAGGGCGCGATCCTCGGCGTGGTCGTGGGTCATCACCAGGGCGTGGCTGCCCGGAGGGAGGGTGGCCACGGCGGCGGCCGGGTCCGTGGTTCGCCGGCACTCCAGGCGCGGGATCTCCTCGCCCCAGGACGGGAAGGCGTCGTCGCGGCTGTCGTGCCAGACGATGCGCCAGCCCAGGGGGGCGGCCAGCCGCACGATCTCGCGGCCGACGTGGCCGGCCCCGAACAGCGCCAGGGTCACGGGGCTGCCCGGGAAGACCTCCAGCAGCACGTTGACGAAGCCACCGCAGCACTGGCCGCTGCGCCCGCCGAGGCTGAAGGCCTCGAGGCTCATGCCGGGCTCGCCGGCGGACAGGCGGCTTCGGGCGGCCTCGATGGTCTGCCACTCGAAGGTGCCGCCGCCCAGGGTGTCGAAGACGTCATCCGCGGTGATCACCATCCGCGCCCCGGGCTCCCGGGGCGTAGAGCCGGCGCTGGTCACCTGGGTGGCCAGGGCGTGGGGCACCCCCTCGCGCTGCAGCCGGTGCAGGGCGGCGTGCCAGCTCTCGGCCTGCCGGCTCATGGCGTCGACTCCCCGCGGCGGCGCAGCGCCTCGGCGGCCATCAAGACACGCTCCGGGGTGGCCGGGGTGTCCAGGCGTGGCGCCTCGCGGTAGGAGGTGAGGCTCGCCAGGGCGTCGCGCAGCGCCGACCACACCGAGATGGCCAGCATGAACGGCGGCTCGCCCACCGCCTTGGAGCGGTAGAGGCTCGCCATGGAGTTGGGGTGGCCCTCCATCAGCTCGACGTTGAAGCGCGGCGGCAGGTCGCCGAAGGTGGGGATCTTGTAGGTGGCGGGGCCATCGGAGATCAGCCGCCCGCCCTCGTTCCATTTGAGCTCCTCGCTGGTCAGCCAGCCCATGCCCTGGATGAAACCACCTTCCACCTGGCCGGCGTCGATGGCCGGGTTGAGGGAGTCACCGACGTCGTGGAGGATGTCGACCCCCTCCACCCGGTACTCGCCGCTCAGGGTATCCACGCGTACCTCGGCCACCGCGGCGCCGAAGGCGTAGTAGTAGAAGGGGCGCCCCTGGCCGGTCTGGCGGTCGTAGTGGATCAGCGGCGTGGCGTAGAAGCCCTTCTCGGAGAGCGAGACCCGCCCGAAGTAGGCCGTCTGCACTAGCTCGCCCCAGGGGATGCGCCGCTCGCTCTCACCCCACCCCGCCACCAGGTGGCCGTCCTCAAGGCGCATGCCTTCGCGGTCGAGGGCATGCCCTTGATAAAAGTGCTCGGCGGCGAAGTCGAACAGGCGCTCCTTGAGCCTCAGGCAGGCGTCGCGGGCGGCCATGCCGTTGAGGTCGGCGCCGCTGGAGGCCGCGGTGGGCGAGGTGTTGGGCACCTTGTCGGTGCGCGTGGCGGTGATGCGCACGGCATCGAGGTCGAGGCCCAGCTCCCGGGCCACCACCTGGCAGATCTTGGTGTGCAGCCCCTGGCCCATCTCGGTGCCGCCGTGGTTGATCTGCACGCTGCCGTCGGTATAGACGTGGAGCAGGGCGCCCGCCTGGTTGAGATGCTGGGCGGTGAAGGAGATGCCGAACTTCACCGGGGTCAGCGCCAGGCCGCGCTTGACCACCGGGCTCGCGGCGTTGAAGGCACTGATCTCGCGGCGCCGTGTCCAGTAGTTGCTGCTCGCCTCCAGGCGCTCCACCAGCTCATGCAGCAGGCCGATCTGCTCCACGCTCTGGCCGTAGTGGGTGGTCTCTCGACCGGGGCGGTAGAGGTTGCGCTTGCGGATGGTCAGCGGGTCCTCGCCGACGCGCCGGGCGATGTCGTCCATGGCCGCCTCGATCACCATCATCCCCTGGGGGCCGCCGAAGCCGCGGAAGGCGGTGTTGGAGGCGAAGTGGGTGCGCGCCCGCTGGCCGGTGACCCGCGCCTGGCCCAGGGAGTAGGCGTTGTCGGCGTGGAACATGGCGCGGTCGACGATGGCATCCGAGAGGTCCGGCGAGTAGCCGCAGTCGCCGACCACGGTGATCTCGCCGCCCTGGATCACGCCCTGCGCGTCCACCCCCAGCCGATAGCGGTTGTGGAAGGGGTGGCGCTTGCCGGTGACGCGCATGTCCTCGCCGCGGGGCAGGCGAAGTTTGGCCGCGCGGCCGGTACGCCGGCTGACCAGGGCGGCGATGCAGGCCCAGGGCGAGGCCTGGGTCTCCTTGCCGCCGAAGCCGCCGCCCATGCGGCGCACCTCCACGGTGACCGCATGCAGGGGCACCCCCAGCACCTCGGCGACCAGCTTCTGGGTCTCGCTGGGGTGCTGGTTGGAGGTATGCACCACCACGCCCTCGTCCTCGGTGGGGGTGACCAGGCAGGCCTGGCCCTCCAGGTAGAAGTGCTCCTGGCCGCCGACGAACTGCTCACCCTCCACCATCAGCGGTGCCTCGGCCAGGCTGGCCGCCCAGTCGCCGAGCTCCTGCACATGGGTGGGGCGCACGAACTCGCCGCGTTCGGCGGCGGCCACTGCATCGAGGCTCGCCGGGCGCTCCTCGATCTCGACGACGCCGACATCACACGCCGCCTTCACCGCCTCCCGGGCGGCGCGATGGCTGTCGGCGGCCACCGCGAAGAGCACCTGGCCGGCGTAGCTGATCGTATCCGCAACGAACAGCGGGTCGCCGGGGAAGACCGGGCCGATGTCGGTGTGGCCGGGCACCTCATGAAAGCCCACGGCGTCCACCACGCCCGGCAGGGCGCGGACCCGGTCGAGGTCGAGGCGGGTCAGGCGACCATGGGCCACCGGCGAGAGGGCGAGCGCCAGGTGCAGGCAGTCCGCCGGTACCTTGAGGTCGTCGATATAGGCGGCCCGGCCGGTGACGTGCTTGATGGCGCTCTCGTGGGCGCGGGCGCTGCCGGCGCCGCCCTGGCCCAGGGTCTCGCGAGCGACCGGGCCCGAGCCCTGGATGCGCCCCTCGAGGTCGCGGCGCGCCGCCGCGGCGTCGCTATCGAGGTCGTCGGGACGGGTGTCGGGCGTCTGAGTCGGCGCGGCTTCGGGCGCCTGGGTAGAAAGCTTAGTGAGCGTACGCATCGAGCATCACCTCCCGGGCGCTGTTGGATGTCGGGTCCTGGTCGCGGGCGGTCACTACCAGGCGCAGGCGTTCGAGCAGGTTGGCGGCGGAGAGGCGACGGTAGTCGGCGCTGCCGCGCACGTCGGACATCGGCTGGAAGTCGTCCGCCAGGGCGGCGCGGGCCGCCGCGAAGGCCGCCTCGCTGGGGGCCTGGCCCTCCAGGGCCGCCTCGGCGGCCTTGGCGCGTTTCGGTATCGCCGCCATGCCGCCGAAGGCGAGGCGCACGTCGCGCAGCACGCCCTCCTCCAGGCGCCAGGCGAAGGCGCCGAGCACCGCGGAGATATCGTCCTCGCGGCGCTTGGAGAGCTTCCAGACCTTCAGGTGTCGTCCCGCCTCTGGCCTGGGCAGGAAGATGGCGCGGATCACCTCGCCTTCGCACGCCTTGTCCTGGTTCAGGGCGGTCTGCTTGTAGTCGAGGAAGAAGTCGTCGAGGGGCAACTCACGCTCGGCGATTTCCTGATCGTCTGCGGGGCCCGCCAGCCACAGCCGCGCGCCCAGGGCGAGCAGCACCGGCGGGGTATCGCCGATGGGGGAGGCGTTGGCGATGTTGCCGCCCAGGGTGCCGCGGTTGCGCACCTGGGCCGAGCCCAGCCGGTGCAGGAGGTGGGCGAAGGCCGGGTAGTGCTCGGCGAGCAGCGGTTCCAGGCGCGCATAGGTCACCGCGCCACCGATCCACCAGCCGACGCGGTCATCCGCGAGGGTCGCCTCCTCGAGGGCGGTGAGCTCGGCCACACGGGTGACATCGACTACCCGCGGGAAGCGGGCCAGGCGCTGGGTCACCTCCAGCCACAGGTCGGTGCCCCCGGCGACGATCGGCGCCTCGGGATGGACGCGACGCTCGGCGATCAGTGCCGCCAGGCTCGTGGGCTGGACGAAGGCGGCCTCGGTCGCCGCCTCCTGCGGCGGGGCCGTGGCGTCCACGGCGAGGTCGAGCCAGTCGGGGCGCGCCTCGGGGTAGTCGCCCATGGCCAGCGCCGCGTCGCGAATCGGGCGGTAGCCGGTGCAGCGGCAGAGGTTGCCGCCCAGCGCGGCCTCCAGGCGTTGCGGTGTCAGCGGTGCCGGACGCTCTCCATCTCCCCGGCGCTGGCTTTCATGCAGGGTGAACAGCGACATCACGATGCCCGGGGTGCAGAAGCCGCACTGGCTGCCGTGGTGCACGACCATGGCCGCCTGGGCGGGATGCAGGGTATCGCCCCGGGCCAGCCCCTCCACGGTGACCAGGGCACGGCCCTGGAGCTGGTGGGCCGGGGTGATGCAGGCGTTGGCGGCGTGGTAGCGGGTCGTGCCGTCGGCATCGGGCTCGCCGATGGCCACGGTGCAGGCGCCGCAGTCACCGGAGGCGCAGCCCTCCTTGGTGCCGGTCTGGCCCAGGGCGTCGCGCAGGAGCTCGAGCACACTGGTGTCGGGCGAGGCCTCGCACCGGCGGGGCTGCCCGTTGAGCAGGAAGTCGATCATCGTGTTGTCTCTGTTGTGTCGTACGACTGTTGAGTGCGACTCGTCGATGGTGTCGGGGGTGTGGGTTCGGGGGATTATCTTGACCGTTTGGTCAGGAATGCTCTCAGCATGGTCCAGATGCGGGTGCTTTGCAAGCTCCCGGGGCATGCGGCAAACTCGCCGCAACCTTACATATGGCCAGGAGGCGCTTGATGAGCCAGGGCGATGTCCCCGCGAACCCCGGGACGGAGGGTGGCAACGGTGCCACCCGGGAGCGCAACGAGCGCGAGATCCTGGCCGCCGCCGAACGGGTCTTCGCCGCCCACGGCTACCGTGGTGCCAGCCTGGCCACCATCGCCGAGCAGGCCGGGCTGCCCAAGTCCAACGTGCTCTACTACATGGGCAGCAAGCGGGGCCTCTACGTTCGCCTCCTGGAGCGGATGATGGCGCGCTGGAACGCCCTGCTTGACGACATCTCCGTCGAGGACGACCCGGCCGAGGTGCTGGAGGCCTTCATCCGCAGCAAGATGCAGCTCTCGCGGCGGCATCCCGAGGGGTCGCGGCTGTTCGCCGCCGAGATCCTGGGCGGCGCCCCCTTCCTGCAGGAGTACCTGCGCGGCGACTTGCGTGACTGGGTGCAGGCGCGGGCGGCGATCTTCCGCCAGTGGGCCGAGCGCGGCCTGATGGACCCGGTGGACCCGGTATGGCTGATCTTCCTGATCTGGTCGGCCACCCAGCACTACGCCGACTTCGAGGCCCAGGTGCTCGGCATCACCGACCGCGAGTCGCTCAGCGACGCCGACGTGGAGGCGATCACCGCCTTCCTGACCCGGGTGATCCTCAAGGGGTGCGGCGTCAGACCGCGCGCCACGTCAACCGACTGAAGCGCCGCATGTCACTCCCCATCGAGTCCCGTCTCCCCGCCATCCAGGCGGCCCTTGCCCACCATTCCCGGGCGATGCTGGTGGCCGAGCCCGGCGCCGGCAAGACCACCCGCGTGCCACTCTCGCTGCTCGAGGCGCCCTGGGCCCGCGAGGGCCGGCTGCTGCTGCTGGAGCCGCGGCGGGTGGCGGCGCGCCTGGCCGCCGGTTTTATGGCCGATCAGTTTGGCGAACGTGTTGGGGAGACAGTGGGGTACCGAATGCGCGGCGAGAGCCGTGTGGGCCCACGCACCCGGCTCGAGGTGGTCACCCAGGGGGTGCTGACCCGGATGCTGCAGGAGGACCCACTGCTCGAGGGGGTGGCCGGCATCCTCTTCGACGAGTTCCACGAGCGCAGCCTGGAGGGAGACCTCGGCCTGGCGCTGGCCCTGGACGCCCAGTCGGTGCGTGACGACCTGCGCCTGCTGGTGATGTCGGCGACCCTGGACGTCGAGGCCCTGCTCGGGGTGCTGGGGGAGGCGACCCCGGTGATCGATTGCCCCGGGCGAAGCTTCCCCGTCGCGACCCGCCACCGCGCCCTCAATGCCCGCGACGACACCGCTGCCCAGCAGGCCCGGGCGCTGCTCGACGCCATGGCGGCGCAGCATGGCGACGCCCTGGTGATCCTCCCCGGGGTGGCGGAGATTCGCCGCCTGGCCCGGGAGCTCGCCGGCCGGGCGCCCGAGCTTGAGGTGATGGAGCTGCACGGCCGCCTGCCCCTGGAGGCGCAGCGCAGGGCCCTGCGCCCGGACCCCGAGGGACGCCGGCGGGTGGTGCTGGCCACCGCCATCGCCGAGTCCAGCGTCACCGTGGACGGCGTGCGCCTGGTGATGGACGCGGGCCTCGAGCGGGTGCCGGTGTTCCAGCCCAGGAGCGGCCTGACCCGGCTCGAGACCCGCCGCGTCAATCGCGCCAGCGCCGACCAGCGCCGCGGTCGCGCCGGCCGTCAGGGACCCGGCCTCTGCCTGCGGTTGTGGGCCGAGGAGCAGCCGCTGGTCCCCCATGGCGAGCCGGAGATCCGCCAGGCCGACCTGGCGCCGCTGGCCTTCGAGCTGGCGCGCTGGGGCATCACCGACCCCGTCGGCCTGGCCTGGGTGACCCCGCCGCCCGAGGCGCCGCTGGCCGCCGGTCGCGACCTGCTGCGTCGCCTGGGGCTGCTGGATGAGCGCCATCAGCTGACCGAGCGGGGGCGCGCCGCCGCCCGCTGGCCCACCCACCCGCGCCTGGCGGCGATGCTGGAGCGCTCCCATGAGCTCGATGCGCTGCCGCTGGCCTGCGCCCTGGTGGCGCTGCTGGAGGAGCGTGGTGGCGACGAGGAGCGCGACCTGGAACGGGCGCTGCAGGCGCGCCTTCGCGAGCCCCGCGCCCATCGCCAGTGGCGGCACGACGCCGAGCGCCTGGCCCGCATCGCCGGCGTACCCCTCGCGGCGGCGAGCCTGGCCCCGCTGGGGGCGCTGCTGGCGGTCGCCTACCCGGAGCGCATCGCCCAGCGCCTGGACGAACCGGGGCGCTTCCGCCTGGCTTCCGGGGGCCTGGCGACCCTGCCCGAGTCGCATCCCCTGGCCCACACCGAGCTGCTGGTGGCCGCGGAGCTCTCGGGGGAAGCGAGCGGGGCGCGGATCTACCGGGCGGTGGCGCTGGGTGTCGAGCGCCTGGAGTCGCTCTATCCCGAGTGCAGTGAATGGCGCCCTCGCCTGGAGTGGTCCGACGAGCAGGGCCGCCTCGTCGGGGAGCAGGTGCGCGGCATGGGGGCCGTGGTGCTGGCGCGCCGGCCACTGGAGCGGCTGCCGGCCGAGGCGGTGCGCGAGGCCCTGCTCGAGGCGCTGCGCCGCCGCGGCCTGCCGAGGGACGAGGCGTTGACCCAGCTGCGTGGCCGCCTGGCGCTGCTGCGCCGCACCCTGGGCGAGGAGTGGCCCGATGCATCGGAGGAGGCGCTGCTCGCGAGCCTGGCGGGGTGGCTCGGGCCGCACCTCGATGGCATCACCCGTCTCGACGCCGTGGCGCGCCTGCCCCTCGCGCGTCTGTTGCTGGATACCCTCGACTGGCCGCTGCGCGCGCGGCTCGACGCGCTCGCCCCGGAGCGCCTCGCGGTGCCCAGCGGCGCCCATCATCGAGTCGACTACGCGCCCTGCTTGGAGGACCAGCCGCCGGTGCTGGCGGTAAAGCTGCAGGAGTGCTTCGGTTGGGAGGCCTCCCCGCGGGTGGCCGACGGCCGTGCGGCGGTGCTGCTGCACCTGCTCTCGCCGGCGCGGCGTCCCCTGCAGGTGACCGCCGACCTGGCGAGTTTCTGGGCGGGCGGCTACGCCGAGGTGCGTCGCGAGATGAGGGGGCGCTACCCCAAGCTAGCGCATGACTCCACTGTTGACACCCAGGTGCCTAACATAAGGCCGTTGACAGAATGTAGTCGACCTAGGATGGCATCTAGCCGAGCAATCTCTGGGGGCCGTCATCCAGCTTCCTGACTCGCTTTCTTAGCTTGGTATCGGCAATCTGCCGCCAGTCTGTCGTTTTCGGGATAAGGCCGCAGCACTCGATTACGGTTCTCGCTCTTCCCTCTCTGCTAATCCTGGATTCAATATCCGAACTTATTCAACTTAATCGTGGCTTGGTTGTTGGTAGGCTTAGCATTATTAAGCGACGTTATTAAAAAGGTCGCGACGAAATGAGGAGTCAGTTAGAAGAGTCATGGCCGTTTCCGACAGCTCGGTTATTAAATTGGTAATTATTCCACCTGTAGATAGGCGCTGCAGAGAGGAACCTTCATGATCAAATGCGATACATTGAATTAATGGTAAGCTAGCCAAGAGAAATGCTATTGACGGGTACTCAGGCCAGCGGCCGATTTCTTTAGCACCTTGGCGTAACTTCTAACGGCGTAAGCTGTGCAGTGTCTTGCGTGGCCGCGTGTCCAGTGATTCGGCGCTCGAGTTGAGTTGTTGCTGGTTGTAAACGGAAATATCCGTACCCTGTGCTAAGTGGTTATTCAAAATTAATTGCGTTATCAGATCCGTAGCTGCCGAGTAGGCGATGAACCTCGTTGTAGAGGTGCTCAAATGATAGGTAGGCACTCAACAGTAGCCATGCATACTTCATCTGCAGCCACAGAATCTCAATCAGGTTCAGCTCCGGCGAGTAAGCCGATAGGTAGACCAGGTGCACACGATGCGACATTCACTCCACTATCTTCCGCCTGAAAGCCTTGGAGCGATGCATGCTGGCATTGTCGAGCACCACGACGGCAAAGGCATCGGGGGCTTTCTGGGACACAAAAAGTTCAAACACTTCGATGATTGTCACGGTGGTCACTGAGACCGTGGTGGTATGGAAGACCAGCTTCCCGTCTCGGCTGAGGAGCCCCAGTACGTTCAGAGTTTGACTATATGAGTATGCCGTTACCTCGAAGGACTTGCCGAAGGGGCTCCACGCGTATGGCACCGGCTATGACTGGGAAAAGCCTGATTCATCAAAGTAATAGAGCTCATGCTCGCCCTGGTCTTCCCACTTGTGAAGCACCCTGGAGAAAGCCCTGAGTGTTGCGGAAATCCGTTTCGTCGCGCTGCTCCTTCAGTGAATTCCGAACGCGCTTGAAGCTATAGCGATTTTTTTCAACGCTTGGCGAAGGGGCACCATGCTGACCGTCTTGCCGGTCTCTTCTTGAAAGCGAGCCTGCAAGGGTCGAATCTGATGAGGCTGCTCGGCGACCAGTTCCTGCAATCGCTGGTGGTAGCGATCCAGCAGGTTGCGATCGATATCCAGCCGCCTGGCAGCCTCGGAGATGGCATAACCCTCTCCTAGAACCATGTTGACAGCCTCAGCCTTGAATTCGTCGGAGTACCGACGTCGCGCCTTCTTGGTCATGAACACCTCCGATGCCTCTAGAATGAGGCTTACCGGGGTGTCCGCTCCAATTAGATCAGTTCAGCCTCACCCTCTCAGTTTGGCGCACTGGCGCCGGGAGGGTGGGGAGGACTCTATCCCATGGTGTTCCGAAAAAGGTACCGGCGCTGGCCCTCCTGCCTCCACCGTGGTGTCTAAAGTGCTGCGGTTATTCTATGAATCCAGAATGTATTACAAATCCGCTATTTAATAATTTATTGGTTTTATATCGGCAGTATTTTATTGAAATTAAACATTATTTAGGTGCCTTTAAATGAGAGCGTATATTTTATACAAATTCTAGAGAGAATGTTTAACAAAGATCGGGCTGCAATTGATCAAGGTGATGTAAATTCCTGATTTTGTATATTTCCTGGTTAGGCAATATTTCGCATTACATGGTGTGGTTAAGCGATATTTCACATTACATGGTGTGGTTAAGTGATATTTCTCATTACATGGTGTAGTTAATCGATATTTCTCATTACATGGTGTGGTTATTAAATTTTTGGCATGTTGAAAATGTTTGCATTTCATGCTTCCATAAAATCATGGTGACGTGTCAGCAATAGTTGCATCGCTGGTTTTTTCTTCTTCCAATGCGGATTTATAAACGCTAACATTAGATTCATAAGTTTGGTGGAAAAGTTAATGCATTGTATGTCTCATGAAGGTTTCCAGCTTTCCGAAAGGATTGTAAACATCTCTAAGGCGGAGGACTTGTTTGGCCAGTTAAGCGCCTCCAAAACGAAGGGGGCTTTGGAAGTTCCATTAATTGGCGTAGAGACAGGAGATAAAGTATACCTTACCCGAGAGCTCGTAGCCTCGAAGTGCCATAGTGGTATCTACAATTTCCCTTTTTTGATCAATGCTGACGGCTCTCCATGGTACGAAGCAAATAGTTACCTCATTGATATTGTCGCTAATAAGCATGTTTTTAATCGCCCTGCAGATGATGCGCGTAGAAGAGCTTCCAGGCTTCTGGATTACAAAATATTTACTGAACAAAATGCAATAAACTGGCTGGACTTCAGTGGTAGAAGACTAACTTCTCGGCCGACATACCGTTATTTTCAGTATTTGATTGAGGAGCGCGGGCTGAGTGCCCAAGTTGTAAATCAATATACATCAGATGTCTATCAGTTTTACCAATTTGTTTCGGAAAACTGGCATGATATTTCCATGAAACGGGTTGACTCGGTAAAAACTATTAAGATTTACTTCCAGACTCATTCAGGCGCTCGATCTGTTGATCGTTTGAAGCGGTCACAAACTCAATCTGTTCCACAAACCTCTAAGGTACAAATAGGATTTGTGCGTGATGATGGGGAGGTTCTTCGCCCCCTGCAAAGCTTTGAGTTAAAAGAGCTTAAGGATATTATAAATAGCCTGAAGTGGAGTCCGATTGAAAGACTTATTATGCTATTTCCAATTATGACAGGGGCAAGGAAACAGACAGTGCTAACACTTCGAGTGAAGCACATTGATCTTCTCATTAGCTCTGGCCCCAATGCACATGGGTACTATGTGTTGCATGCTGGACCAGGAACTCAAGTTGATACGAAAAACAACAAACACCAAGCACTCAAGCTGCCTGAGCAATTGGTTAAGGAGCTTTACGTATACGCACACAGTTCTCAGGCTAAAGCTCGCAGGGAAAAATTTAAGAGTCGATATGAGAAGGATAATCCTAATTTGGATAAGATCGCTGAGGAGGATGTTTATTTATTTCTCAGTGATCAAGGGAATTGCTACTTCATGGCCAGAGATGATCCACGTTATCCGATGGTCAAATCTCCACCTCGGGGCCAAGTTGTTGAGACTTTAAAACGAAAAATCCTTAAAGTCGCCTCTAATGAATTTCCAAAAGATTTTTACTACCACTGGTTGCGAGCAACCTTCGCCTTGTTGCTTTGGAAAGGACTTGAACCAAAGATACAGGAAGGTGTTTTAACTTCGGCTGAAGCTATCAGTGTCATTCAAGAACGCTTGTATCACAAAAACAGAGAAACCACTGAGAATTATCTGAAGCTATTCCGAAATATGGACAGGAGACTAGAAAATCAAGAACTTTATGAAGGGCTGATTCTCCCGGAAAAAATCTTTAAGGAGGGGGTGTATTTTGATTAATGACGGTGTCTATAAATCACGTCCCTATGTTGTGCTTACAAGGAAAGAATTGGGAGCGGAAATCCTACGCCCCGAGAACATATTACTTAGCCTGCCTGAATCTCAAAGGAAAAAACCCCACGATATAGGGTCGCTCTGCTTTTCTCAAAGAGCTGTGCGGAGATCAGGATGGAATACAAATAGAGAGATACAGGCGTTGCCTGTTATTATGAGTAGCCTTATGGTGGATCGGCGAGAGTTTGTAGCTCGCTATCTAGATACTGTGGCGGTTAGTGGTCTTCGTGATGAGTCTATCAATACTAAACTAGTAGAGATAGTTAAAATTTTTGACTGGCTGGATAGCAATCGTTACTCGAATTTTCTTAGTAGTGAGGAGAGAGCGGAGAAGGCTTATATAGCTTACACTGATTATCTTTACCATGAAATACAAAATGGTAGGTTGGCAGTTAATACTGCAGCGAAACGCCAAGGAATGTTGATTCACGGGATTATTGGGTTGATGTTCTCTGATGTAGAGTATCAAATTAAAGCGAAAACCTATCGAATTCGAGAAAAAAAGAATATTACTCAAGCTCCTTCTCGCCATGATTTTAACGAGTACCTATCCTATCTAGTTCCCTTTATTAGAGGACTTAGAAAGGCACTCATGAATGATGATTTCCCTCTAACGATAAATGAGGGGAAGTGCAAAATGTACATTTTTACGGGCAATACGGGATATTCTTATAGCCCGGAAATTCATGGGGAAGAATTATCTTCTATAGGCATCTTCGATTTAAAGAATGGTAGGTTGCTAACCATGAATGAATATGTTGAGAGTAAGGTGGATCTACGGTCTACTACTATTTCGGAAAAAAAGAGAAGATCTTCATTAAAAAATGAATATAATCGGTCATTGAAGATATTTCAAAAGTCAAATGTTGATAAAAGTCGTGCCTATTACCGTGTTTTTTGGGCCCAAAAGGTCATTCGTGGGTATGCTATTTTGCTGCAATTCCTTACGGGGATGAACAATACTCCGCTGGTCAATTTGAAGTATGAGGATGCATTAGCGGTTGGCAAAGGCAGCGTAAAAAAAGAGTTAATATCAATCAAGCACAGGGCGAAAGGTCGTGTCGAACCCTATCCTCTCGGAGGAAGGAGGGGATTAAAAATATTGAGAGAGTATCTAGAATTTAGGGATTGGTTACTCGATGGAGAGGAATATGATTTGCTTTTTTTCTCCAATGCAGAAACATCTGGAAAAAGAGATATGCCTGTTCCTTTGCGCAGTGACTTCCAGACCAGATTTTTCAAGCAATTAAAGGGAAAGCTGTTTCCTAGCTATGTTAAAAATATATCACCTATGTTGGCCAGAAAATATAAGAGTATCGCCCTAGAGTTTATTGGCGCGACAGAGGAAGAAGCAGCAGATCTTCTGAATCATTCACTGGAAACGAACCGTCGCAGCTATGGTGCGCCTAGTGTTGATGATTCAAGTCGAGAGCTATCTCAGTTTTGGGGTGCCGTAAAAAGTTCAGCAGAGAAAGTAAAGCTTATTGGCTCTGATGACGGTATTTCCGGTGTAGACATTGCCGTTGGCCACTGTAATGATTTAGGTAATGCCGAAGAAATTAGTGAAGGTTCTCTGATTGAGCCGAATTGTCGGACGCAGTATGGGTGTCTGTATTGTGAGCACTATGTTTGCCATGCAGATGATGAGGATATTCGAAAGTTACTATGTTTAAAGTACGTTATTGAGGAAGTTAGGGGGCAAGCTGTGGAATTTGAAGCAGCAGATCAGCTATTTCAAGATCTTTGCTTACGTGTTGAAGCCTTGCTAAAAAGGATGACTGAGCTATATCCTAAAATGATCGACTCTATAGATGTCATTCGCGAGGAAGTTTTTGAATTAGGCGTGCTAACCCCTTTTTGGGAATCTCGCCTTAATCGATATGAAGAAATGGGGGTGATCTTGTGAAAGAGGGGAGTTTAAATGTATTGTTTATTAACCGGGGGAATGCTTTTTTTCTCAGTGATAATTCTCCCGATGAGTTTGTCTATAGGCCAACTGCGGATCATGTCTTGTGCAGAGATTCAAACGGGAACCCCACGGCTATCTACGGTGAAGACCATTGGGATTTTAACCCTTACAGGTTATCTTCCAAGAAAATTCGCGTGTTGAGCTTTGGTGACTTTGTAAAGTGTGACGATGAGGTTTTTAGGAGTAAATTATCAGAAGAAGCTAAGTTTATTCTCTATCTGCTCATGCATTTTTCCGCTAGCGGCTATCTTGGTCGGCTGAGTGCTTCAACGCTTGTTCAGTACTTTTTTCAGCTGCGGTCAATGGCCAGGTTCTGTGTGTCCAGTCTCGATAATGATCTAGCTCAGGGTATTTCCCTTTTTGATCTTTTGTCTAATAGCGCCTATTTGAGGAGCTATCTTGGGAGGAAGGATGTTGCCAAGAATCAACTTAAGCAAACATCTGCACTCCTTACTGCATTGAATCAGATTGATATTGATGTGTTGGGTTTTGAATCGTGCCCTAAGAAGTTGTTCAACTTTGAACGGCTTGAGGACCGTCAACACCCAGTAATCCCTCCTCGAATCTATATAGCGATTATGAACCATTACGAGTCATTAATTGAAGATGTCTACCCGCATCGGGAGAAAATAAAGGCCCTAATTTGTGACTTGAAAGATCCCCTAAATGGTATTACAGAGTCAAGGCAGAGGGCCCGTGCTGGTGTTCGGTCTGGTTACTACCACCCCGATATGAGTAATTTGATAGAGGATCACGGTCTTGAAGAATTGCTATATGATAAATTTAAAATTTATAGCGCCTCGCGATCGTCATTAGCACGTTTCTTAAAGAGAATCCAGTTCCTGGTTAAGTATGTTATCCATATTTACACTGGAATGAGGCATGAAGAATGCGCTAGAACGTATTACGGGTGCTTAGGAAATGAGCTGGTTTCTGAACCTGTCTTGGATGATAGTGGAGCTATCTTGGATTCTGCAAGAATGGTTAGCATAGTTTCTACTCATACAAAATTTACTGGTTTTAAAAAGGAAGATACATGGCTTGCACCAGATTCAGTTGTTAAGGCTGTAAAACTTGCTGAGTCTATTGTTGAAGGAATAGCGCATGTATGGGGTGTAAAACCAGAAAATTGCCCTTTATTAATCAATGTATCCATTTTAAAACATAATATAAAACCAAAATTCACAGCTACTGAGTTCAGAAATAATCTTGCTAGAGGGGGCGATGCTCTTCTGACAAGTCCGGATTTTAGAATCACGAAAGATGACTTGGTTCACCTTCAGTATACAGATCCAGATCGTGAATTTAGTCAGGAAGAATTGTTTAAAGAGGGTGAGTTCTGGCCTCTTACATCGCATCAATTTAGGAGGTCTCTGGCGTTCTATGCTGCGAACAGCGGATTTGTATCAATGCGTACAGTGTCTCATCAGTTTAAGCATTTAGCTCAAATGATGGCTAAGTATTATTCTAGAAATAATCATAATTTTCTTTCAATATTTGGGCGTTGGGATGATCGAAAGAAAATAAAAATTAATCCCATGTCACACATTGCTCATGACTTCCAAATGGCTGTCCCTGTAGCAGCAGTAGACCAACTATTCGATGATGTTTTTGAGTCGGAGGCCACCCTGATGGGCGGGACCGGCTCCTATCTTGAAAAGCTAAAAGGGCGTGTTCAGAAAGGCGAAATTTCTGTTCTTTCAGCCAAGGATACTACCATTAAGATGGCTGAGAAGGGTGAGATAGCTTATCGAAATACGTTGCTTGGTGGATGCACGAAAGTTGGCCCGTGCAATGACTTTCTCCTTGGTGATATAACAGCCTGTCTAAGTTGTCCCGGCGCCATCATACGAGAGGACAGGTTGCTTAGTCAGTTGTCAAAGGCTGAGGCGGATATGGAAACTTTTCCAGAAGCAAGCGTAGAACACCAAATTGCCAAGATGGAAGTCACAAAGTTGACTGATTTTAGAGATAAAAAGCTTATTAAGGTTTTGGAGAAGGCTGATGCCTAAGATCAGCAGTTTAGAGCGCTGTGAAAAGGCTCTTGAACGGCTCTTGTCTGGTCAACCACACATTTCTGACCATGTTGGAGTTAAGTATGAGGACATTACACCGGCTATGGTGAGTATTGAAGCTGGCTTTGATAAAGGTTATTTAAAACGTAGCCGAGAATATCACTTACCTTTGATTGCCCGAATAGACGCCTTAAAGAGAGGGGCTGGATTCTCTACGTCCACTGCGAATAAGAAGAAGTTGGAAAGGGCTAAGGCGCTTGCAGAAAAACGCCGATTGGAAGTTGATAGGCTTAGCGAAGTGATGGATAAAGTTCTTACGCAGAATCTTATGTTAGTTGAGAGGGTCAGAGAACTTGAGAAGGAGTTAAGCAGATATAAATTCCGCATACGTCAATAATTTACTGCTGGTCGGATTATTCAGTTCGAATGGCAGGGAGTATTACTATCGAGGGCTGATAGCGACCTTTGGAATGGTGCTGCGTTAATGGGGCTTATTAAAGTTACCTGAATCCGTGAGACCGGCCCCCAGGAATGCTTCTAACCTACTGAACTGCATGGCAATATAGCGAATATCGCCATTCACCCAGACAGTGCCATGCCCAACGTCAAGTTCCGCGCCAGTCGCCGCACCCTCACCAGCCACGCCGGGCTGTCCATCATCGGGCAATGCTTCGAGATCGCTGGCGTCGACAGCATCGACAGCCGCTTCCCCACCACGCTGGGCATGCGCACCAGTGACGTGATCAAGAGCTACCTGGGCCTGCTGTGTCTGGGCATGAGCGACTATGACGCTGTCGAGAACTTCCGCCGCGACAAGCCCTTCCAACAACTGCTGACCCTGCAGAAGGTGCCGAGCGCGGCGACGCTGCGACAGCGGCTGGAGAAACTTGCCGCCAACGACCTGCAGGCGCGCACCGCCACCTGGTCCACGACCCTGCTGTCACTGATCGAAGCACCGATCACCGCCGAGACGACGCACGTCTGCCTGGACATCGACACCTTCGTCATGGACAACAGCAACTCGAAGAAGGAAGGCGTCTCGCGGACCTACCAGAAGGTCGATGGCTACACCCCGATCGCCGCCTATCTGGGCAACGAAGGGTGGTGCCTGGGTCTGGAACTGCGGCCTGGCAAGCAGCACACCATGAAGGAGAGCAACGCCTTCCTGGAGCGGGTACTGCCTCGCGCCCAAGGCCTGACCAAGCAACCGATCCTGTTACGCGAGGACAGCGGCTTCGACAGCCAGGCGCACCTGGCGCTTCTCGAACAGCAGCGCCAGGTCTTTGCCGACGAGGGGCGCCGGCTCGACTATGTCGTCAAATGGAACCCGCGCGGCTCGGCCACGGCGGATCAGGATACCTGGTTGGCTGTGGCGGCGGACTACTGGGAAGAGCTGCGTCCTGGCAAGCGCCAGGCGCTGTGGACGCAGACCGTCTCGATCCACGACGACAACAAGACCGAATACGTCGTCCAACGCGTGATGCGCCTGGTCGAGCGCACCGCCGATCGCGATGGCCAGTTGCTGCTCGAACCGGACTATGAGTTGGAAGGCTGGTGGACCAGCCTGGACGAGGCGCCGGAGGCGGTGATCAAACGCTACCAGGCGCATGCCACCCACGAGCAATTCCACAGTGAGATCAAGACCGATCTCGACCTGGAGCGGCTGCCGTTGGGCAAGTTCGCCACCAACGATCTGATCCTGCACCTCGCCCAGCTGGCCTACAACATCCTGCGGCTGATGGGGCAGCTGGGCATGACCGGCGAGCTGAGCCCGGTGCGCCATCCCGCCAAGCGGCGCCGGATCCGCACCGTGCTACAAGAGCTGGTGCATCGTGCGGCGCTCGTGGTTCAAAAGGCGCGGCAGATCATCCTCGACTTCGGGCAGGACATCGGACGCATGACGGTGTTGAACACCCTGCGAAGCCGCCTGCGCTATCCGCGAGGCACGCCATGCTGATCGTCTGTCGGACAAAGGCACCACGCAGAGGGCTGACGGTCACCGGCAGCCAGCATCACCGTACCCGGCGGGTAGCAATGCATGAGCAACCGGGTCATCGTCGCCGGCCGATGCCGCTATGGTTGGCCATGGCAGATATGCATTCGGCGGTTGAGACGGAATCGGAGGTCAAAAAATGCTCGCTGACGGCGATAGGGAAAGTGTCGACGCCGGCATCACGGATTCAGGATCTCTTTCTTGGGCTGGACGCTGGCTAGTCAAATTATCTCTACGATAGACAAATGAACCTCTTGGTATTAGGGAGCGATCCTTGTTTTCCGCGAGTGACATTCTCCTATGGTTGAGAGAGATATCTCTAAGGTAGTCGTAATTAACCCAGCGATCGCCAGACCTCCTCATATAGAGGCTTCTATATTTCAGAAAATTTATATCTTTTGCATACCGCACCAAATAGTCAGACACCGAGGCAAGTTGCTCGCTAGATGAGCTACTTGTTTTTTGGAAAGTAATCAATGAGAAAAACTGATCTTGTCCAAAAACTTCATCCATCAGCTCCCTGACATGGTGAAGGTTCTCATCAGAAATCTGCACAAACACCGACCCGCTATCACTCAACAGCTCCCTCGCCAGCAGCAGCCGGTCGCGCAGATAGGTGAGGTAGGAGTGGATGCCCAGCTCCCAGGTATCCCGGAAGGCCTTGATCATTTCCGGTTCCTGGGTCAGGTCCTCGTCCTTGCGATCCTTCACATCCCGCTTATTCGTGAACGGCTGGAAGTTGGAGCCGTACTTGATGCCGTAGGGCGGGTCGATATAGATCATCTGCACCTGCCCGGCCATGCCCTCCTTCTGCAACATGGAGTTCATCACCAGCAGGGAGTCGCCGGCGATCAGGCGGTTGGCCCAGTCGCGCTCGTGCTTGTAGAAGTCGATGGCCTCGCGCAGCGGCAGGTTCTCGAAGGGGGCGTGGAACATGTCGGGCTGGAAGGCGCTGCCAGCCTTCTTGCCCGCCTTCATGCGCTTCTGCACCTCACCGAGGATGGTGGCGGGGTCGATGCGCTCGTGAACATGCAGGGAGACGGTATCCACCTCGAAGCTGGTGCGCTCGGTCTTGCCGGTCCACTGCAGGTAGGGCGACTGCAGCCGCTTGAGCTCTTCGAGCGCGGCCTTCATCTGCACCTGGTCCCCGGAGGCCAGGGCATCGTCGATCAGCGACTCGACCTGGGCACGGTTGGCGGAGGAATCGAACTGCAGCTCGGGGTCCAGGTGAGGGTCGTAGGCCCAGGTGGTGGTCTCCTCCACCCCGTCGCTGGCGGTATCCACCATGCCCACATGGGGGTTGTTCTTGCGCTTCTCGTCATAACGGTAGGAGAGCACCTCGGCCTGGTCAGGCTTCTTCTGGCGCGGTCTGGTGGCCCTCCTCGGTTTGGCCTGCTGCTGGTTCAGCGGCAGCTCCGCAGGGACCTCCTGCATCTGCAGGGTGAGGTCGGGGGCCATGTCGTCTGAAGCCGGGTCTTCTTGCTGGAAGGGCGGATCGACGAGGTAGACCGAGCCGCCCCGGCCACGCCCCTTGCCCAGCACGCCTTCCTCGATCAGCCCGTCGCGAACCTGCTCGTAGTCGAGCTTGTCGA
The DNA here is from genome assembly GCF_900104135.1 of Halomonas shengliensis. Taxonomy (GTDB): domain Bacteria; phylum Pseudomonadota; class Gammaproteobacteria; order Pseudomonadales; family Halomonadaceae; genus Halomonas; species Halomonas shengliensis. Next base: position 69,039 of record NZ_FNIV01000003.1, read on the forward strand.
CCTCGCCTGCCTCTTCGCTGAGCTGCTTGAGCAGCCTGGCGTTGCCGATGGTGTTGCCGTCATCGGGCACGAGGGTGAGGATCAGCTCACGTAGCTGGGCGTCGGTCTGGCTCATGGGGCGTCCCTGTCGTTCTGGCGGCGATGAATGCGCTTAGCCTGCTGATGATACAGGCCATCATGGTGAATCGGCAGGGTGGCCGCAAGGCGCGAGGTCAAGGACGGTTATCGAGGCAGGGGCTGTTGTGAAGGCGGTGATACGGGGCGGTACCAATTGCAGGATGACGGGCGATAGCAGCATGCCGGTTCCGGCTCATCCAGGGAGATCTTGGAGAGTGGAATCCCGAGAGGTGGGGCTTAGGGAGTGATAATGACGATATTGGCGCTCATTGCCGGGATGCTGTTGCTGATCATCGGGGCCGAGGGACTGGTCAAGGGCGCTTCTCGACTGGCTGTCAGGTTCGGCATGTCGCCGCTGCTCATCGGGTTGACGGTCGTGGCCTTCGGTACCAGCTCGCCTGAGCTGGCGGTCAGCCTGAAGGCGGCCATCGATGACCAGGCGGGTATTGCCCTGGGCAACGTGGTGGGCAGTAACGTGTTCAACGTGCTGTTCATCCTGGGCGTCTCGGCGCTGATCGTACCGCTGACCGTGGCACAGCAGCTGATTCGCTTCGACATCCCGCTCATGGTCGGACTCTCCTTGCTGGTCCTGCTACTGGTTCTGGATGGCAGCGTCGGGCGTCTTGATGGAGGGCTACTGGTGATAGGCCTGACTGCCTACCTGCTGTTCCTTTTCCGCCAGAGCCGTCGGGAACCATCACCGGAGAGCCGCGCCAAGCATGGCCCGATAGGCGCCAGGCTATTGAACAACCTGGCGTATGTGGTGGGAGGCTTGGGCATGCTGGTGCTGGGGTCGCGCTGGCTGGTGGACGGCGCCGTGGTCTTTGCTCAGTCGCTAGGCGTGAGCGATCAGGTAATCGGTCTGACCATCATCGCGGCGGGTACCTCGTTTCCCGAGGTAGTCACCTCGATCGTGGCTGCGCTGCGTGGGGAGCGCGACATTGCCGTTGGCAATGTGGTGGGAAGTAACGTGTTCAATCTCCTTGGCGTGCTGGGCCTGGCCGGGCTGCTGGCTCCCACCGGCATCGCCGTCCCCGAGGCCATGGCGGGTTTCGATATCCCGGTCATGAATGCCGTGGCCTTGCTCTGTCTACCGATCTGCTTCACTGGCGGGGTGATCAGCCGCTGGGAGGGTGGCGTTCTGTTAGCCTATTACCTGGCTTACACCCTCTACTTGATCCTGGCTGCCACACACCACGATGCGCTACCGGTCTTCAGCGTCACCATGCTGTTCTTTGCACTCCCGCTGACAGCCCTGACGCTGGTGGTACTGGTGTTACAGGAGCGCCACCGAGGAATACGGCCCTTATGACCACTATTTACCCCTGCCCGCGCCCGAAGTGGCCGGTTGGCCTGTCGGGCCGTGGGTGCTATCGACCAAGTGCCAATGCCTTGACCTCATCGGCAGTCCTGTCCCGCCCTACATATCACGACGCAGTTGTGCTTCAACCAAACAGAAAAAACCGCTTCACTCAAGCGTGAAGCGGCCCTTTTTTCTCTGCCTGTAGGTCGGATTACAGGGTCATGAAGGGTGTTGCCTCCCCGTTCCGGAATTGATAAATGTTCCAGTCTTCCTGCTTTGGGCCCGGCATCCCGGGGGTGCCGATAGGCATGCCGGCCAGGCCGATGCCATCGGTGTCAGGACGTTCCTCGAATAGTTTCTCCACGGCCACGAAGGGAACATGGCCCTCAATCACGTATTCACCCATCTCGATGGTGTGGCAGGCGCCGAGCCCGTAGGGCAGGCCGACGCGCTCCTTGACCTTGCCCAGCTCCACGTCATCGACGATGGTCACGCTGACACCGCGCTCCTCAAGCTGGCGGGCGTACTCGTCGCAGCAGCCGCACTGGGGATTCTTGTAGAGGGTGGCCTCGGTCGGCGATGCGGCCTGGGTGGTGCCGGCGCCCAACAGCAGCGCGGTGGAGAAAAAGAGGGTGGGGGCAAAGCGGTTCATGAGCGGTTCTCCTGGGTGTGACGGGAAACGAACAGGTATTTGACGAGGGCGGCAATGCCTAGGCCAAGCAAAAGCGTGACCGTCAGCGGCATCAGCCATCCCATCCAGCTCATTGAGTCCATGAAGGCGAAGCATTCGTTGCTGAACATAACAAGACTCCTGACGAACGTGCAGGTAAATCCGGTGGCAGGCCGATGGCCAGCATCACCGAGGCGTTGGATGCACGGTCAGGGTCTGGGAGGTTCGCGCGGGGGCGGGGCGATGAATTCGACCTTAGCCGGTCCGGCGGTGTCGGCCAGGGTGTCGGGGGTGGCAGGAATGACGAGGGGCGTCGACGCCAGGGCCGCGCAGCCGGCGCATTCGGGGTCGGCGTGATCGAACAACTCGACCTCAGCCGTGCTGCAGTCAGCGGCGCAGCTCTCCATGGCCGCCTGAGCGGTCAGGCCGGTCACTGACAGCAGCACCACGAGCAGCAACGCCAGCAAGCGTCCTCCTCGTGTGCGGTGCAGCGGTCTGGCCTGTTCGGTCATGGTGATTCCCTCGTCATCCTTGTGTCATTCTGTGCCAGTCATCCGGTTGACCACCTTGACCCAGCGCAATAGGGAGCGAGATGGCTGAGCGATACCCGTCAGGCGGCGGGCATCGGGTATCACTGCGGGTTGTTGCCGGAAGACGGGTCCTGCTTCAGCTGCTCGCGCTGCTGATCGCTCAGCAGATCCTGCATCCGATTACGCATGCGCACCTTGTCCGCCATCATCTCGCCCTGGAGGGTGGCCATCTGACCATGGAGTGCCTGGACCTCCTCCGGATCAGGACGCTCCGCCTGCATCAGCAGCATCATGTCGTCACGCAGGTTCATCATCTCGCCCATGCGTTCGAACTGGGCGGAACGGTGCTCCCTGCGCATCTCGCGCAGGGAACTCAGCTGCTCTTCGTCGAGCATTCCGGCCATGCCTCCCATGTTCGCCATCATCGGACAGGGCATCATGCCGCCCTGGCCGCCCATCATCATGCCGGGGCCCATGCCGCCCTGGCCGCCCATCATCATGCCGGGGCCCATGCCGCCCTGGCCGCCCATCATCATGCCGGGGCCCATGCCGCCCTGGCCGCCCATCATCATGCCGGGGCCCATACCGCCCTGACCGCCCATCATGCCGCCTTGTTGCATGCCCTGACCCTGTTGCATACCTTGCGCAGAGGCGGCACCGCTGGTGACGACACCCATGCTGGCGGCCAGAGCGATGGCGAGAAGCTGCTTGTGCTTGATCATGTGCTGTACTCTCATCTTGCTGCTGGTAGAGAAATCGCCTTACCGAGGCAGGGAAGGCTGTTTGGCTTCAGTTATGAGCTTACAACTTATGGGTGGGCCCAATGTCAAGGTGTGATGTGGATTGACACTATTTTTTGCTTTGTTCAGCTTGTCTTCAGGTTTGTGCGTTACAAGTGAACTCCCCTGACTCAACTAAAAGAGGGTATATCATGCGCAAGACTCTACTGACGCTGGCACTCGGCCTCGCTACGACAGCTGCCTTCGCTGGTGCTGGGCACGGCGGCTCTCAAGCTGCGGTGAGCGATGCCGACATCGATCGCACCATCCGCGTCGAGGCGGGTGACATGTGGTTCGACTCGGAGAAGCTCAACATTGCTCCCGGCGAAACAATCAAGTTCGAAATTGTTAATACTGGTAACGTGGAGCACGAATTCGTCATCGGTGATGCCGAGGCTCAGGAAGCACATCGCAAGATGATGCAGGAGATGGGGGGTAGCCATGGCGGTGGTGGTGGCCATGGTGGTCACGAAGGCCATGACATGGCCGAAGGCGAGCATGGTGGCAGCATGCCGTCAGTGACCATCGCGCCGGGTGACACCGCAGAGCTTGTATGGACTGCCCCCCAGAATGTGGACGGGCTGCAGTACGCCTGCAACATTCCGGGCCATTATGAGGCAGGCATGTCCGGAAATATCGATTTACAGGGGTAAGTTTTTTACATGAAACTGTTGCTTCTTGAAGATGACGACCTTCTCGCAGAGAGTCTGGCCGAAAGTCTGAAAGACAACGGTTACCGGGTTGACTTGGCCACTTCGCTGAAAGTGGCCAGGTCACTTATGGCAACCGAGCACTATGAACTGGTAATCCTCGATCTCGGTCTTCCAGACGGCTCTGGGCTGGATTTGCTCAAGAAGTGGCGTAAAGATGGATACGACCTTCCTGTTCTGATTCTGACTGCTCGAGATACCTGGGAAGATAAGGTCGTAGGTCTTGAAGAAGGTGCTGATGATTACTTGACAAAGCCCTTTCATGAGCCTGAGCTCATCGCCAGGATTAGAGCACTACTTCGCAGGAAGTTTGGCAGTACGTCGAATGAGCTTTCTCTCAATGGTATTATGTTGGACGAGGCAAGTCGATCTGTCAGCGTCAATGGTAGGGCTTGGCAGTCCCTGACTGGAACTGAGTTCGCCCTCATGCGTTATTTTATGCATCATCCAGATCGGGTGCTATCTAAGGAACGCCTTCTCCAGCAACTTTATGCATTGGATCAAGATGCGGCGACGCCTAATATTATCGAAGTGTATGTTGCCAGATTGCGCCGTTATGTAGGGAAATCGGTGATCCAGACTCGGCGCGGACAGGGGTATGTCTTTGTTACGCATTGACGGACGAAGCCTGCGAATCCGCTTGCTGTGTTGGCTCTCTGGCATTGCCATCATCGTGACCGGAGCCACATGGCTGTTGCATGGTATCTTGCTTCAAGACCTGGCGCGCGATTTTCTCGGAGAGCGCCTGAAACGAGAAGCCGATCATGCGATTGAACAAGTCAAGCAGGATCATATTTCTACCCCAGTCGTGCTGGATTCCGCGAGCCGTGGCTTTCAAGCCTTTCACCACTTGTACGTTCTACGCTTAGGAAGCGATATCTCCTCTTCAGACCCACGTTGGGTGAAGGCGCTGAACTTTTTGTTGGATGATACCAGTGATGCTCTCGTGGAAGTAAGAGATGGGGAGCAACATATATTGGTATATCGGCGATCTTTCACTTTGGAGGAAGATCGTGGGGTGCTACTTGTTGGTGAAGATTTTTCTCAGGTAGAAGCAGGGCTGCATGAGCTTCACTGGTGGGTAGCGGCTATTGCGGCAGTTCTGTTACTGCTCCTGGTGCTGCTGAATATTCTGGCGGTCAATAGAGGCTTGATACCTCTCTCACGACTCAGGGAGCAACTTGGAGAACTTCGGACTGGAGATCGAGAGCGTCTATCCTTGGATGTTCCTTCTGAACTTGATAGCTTGGTTATTCAGCTCAACCGGCTCATGGACGAGATCGATAGTCGTTTGCAACGCTCCCGCGACTCGGTGGCAAACTTGTCTCACGCACTCAAGACGCCGCTCGCGGCGGTAACCCAGGTATTGCGAGGGACGCGTCCTATTGATGATACTCGTCGCCAGAAGCTGGTGCAGCGTCTCGAGGAGATTCACGCCCAACTGGATGCAGAACTTAGGCGGTCAAGGATTGCGGGCCCAAACGCGGGGCGTATGTCTGATCTCCATCGTGATTGCACAAGGTTGACCGAGATGTTTCGAGGTCTTTACCCAAACATTAATTTCACCATGAGCTTGCCGGGGGAATTTGAGAAACGTGTACCCATCGAATCTCAGGACTTTTCCGAAATGCTCGGGATTGTGCTTGACAATGCCGGCAAGTGGGCCAGTAGCAAAGTGGACAGTCGCATTGTGCTCGATGATGTCCTCAGGATTACCGTTGAGGATGACGGTCCTGGTGTTCCAGTAGATGACCTGCCTCGCCTTGGCCAGCGCGGCCGGCGGCTGGATGAAAGTCATCCTGGGTATGGCCTTGGCTTGTCTATTCTGTGGCAACTCATGACGCGCTATGCCGGGAAAGTGAGGTTTGAGCCCAGTGCACTGGGGGGCTTGTGCGTGAGGATGGAGGTGCCCATCAAGGAATCTACCGATTAATTGCGCATTTTCAGGCCTGTTTCAGGTTCGTCAGTCAAACTGGCTCGCGTCAAACATGGACGGGAGTCACACATGGCAAACTCGCGCGTCATCACGCACCCGATGTCACGTCGTCAGATCCTCAAAGGCGGTGCGGCGCTTGGCCTTGGGTCGGCAGCGGCCCTTAGCCTACGTCCTAGCTGGGCCAACCCCTGGGGTCAGACCAATGTCTATTCCAAGGGAGTCGAAGAGGGGCCGGAGGTGTCGCTGGCCATCCGCCGCGAATCGATCCTGATCGACGGCAAGGAGGCACGCCCGATCAGCATCAACGGCACCAGCCCCGGGCCGATGATCCGGCTCAAGGAAGGCCAGGACGCCGTGCTGCGGGTCACCAACCTGCTCGACGAGCCCACGTCCATCCACTGGCATGGCCTGATCCTGCCGCCTGGGATGGATGGCGTACCGGGAGTGAGCTTTCCCGGCATCGCGCCGGGCGAGACCTTCACCTACCGTTTCCCCGTTCGCCAGAACGGTACCTACTGGTATCACAGCCACTCCGGCCTGCAGGAGCAGCTCGGCCATGCTGGCCCGCTGATCATCGATGCCGCCGGACGCGAGCCCTTCCGTTACGACCGTGAGCACGTGCTGCTGCTCACCGACTGGACCTTCGAGGACCCCATGGCGGTCTTCCGCAACCTCAAGACCGCCGAGGGCTACTACAACTTCCAGGAGCGTACCGTCGCCGACTTCTTCGCCGACGTGCGTGAGAAGGGCTTTGCCGCCACCGCCGAAATGCGCGGCATGTGGGCGAAGATGCGCATGAGCTCGCGTGACATCGCCGATGTCACCGGAAGTACCTACACCTACCTGCTCAATGGTCACTCGCCCGAAGAGAATTGGACGGCGTTGTTCAAGGCCGGTGAGCGGGTCCGTCTACGGGTGATCAACGGCTCGGCCATGTCCTACTTCGACGTGCGTATTCCCGGGTTGAAGATGACCGTGGTGGCCGCCGACGGCCAGCCGGTGCAGCCGGTTCCCGTCGACGAGTTCCGCATAGGGGTGGCCGAGACTTACGACGTGCTGGTCGCCCCCGAGGACGACACGGCCTATACGATCTTCGCTGAGGCAATGGATCGCAGCGGTTACGCCCGCGCCACCCTGGCGCCGCGCGAGGGCATGGCCGCCGAGATTCCCGAGCGTCGCAAGATTGCCGACCGCGGCATGGAGGCCATGGGTGCCCACGGCATGGGCAGCATGGAGGGCATGGACCACTCCGGCATGGGCGGCTCAGACATGCAGGGCATGGATCATTCCGGCATGAACGGCTCGGACATGCAGGGCCTGGATCACTCCAGCATGCAGGGCATGGACCATTCCAACATGCAGGGCATGTCAGGTGAAGAGAACAGGATGAACGCCAATGGCATGCTGGCGGCAGGGGCGGCTCAGCCTGGCTCTCGCTACGATCAGGCCGGTATCGGTATCGATCCCGGCGAGCGCCGGATGCTGGTCTACCGGGATCTCAAGGCCTTTACTCCCTGGCCGGACCGCCGTGAGCCTGAGCGTGAGCTGGAACTGCACCTCACCGGCAATATGGAACGCTACATGTGGTCCTTCGACGGCAAGAAGTTCAGTGAAGTGACTGGCCCCATTCACTTCAATAAGGATGAGCGCCTGCGCCTGATCCTGATCAACGACACCATGATGGAGCATCCCATCCATCTCCATGGCATGTGGATGGAGCTGGAGAACGGCCAGGGCGAGTTGATCCCGCGCAAGCACACCCTGAACGTCAAGCCGGGTGAGCGCGTCTCGGCGCTGATCACCGCTGACGCCGAGGGCAGCTGGGCCTTCCACTGCCACCTGCTCTACCACATGGATGCCGGCATGTTCCGGGTCGTCAAGGTTTCGTAAGGAGAAGGCATGAATAACAGAATCCCACTGACCGCCGCCGGTGTCCTGCTGGCCACGACAGCGTTTTCCGTCGCCCAGGCAGAGGACGGCTACGATGCTCCGGCCGGCTGGCCGTCACCGGTTGTGGAACACAATATGGGCATGGCACTGTTCGACCGGCTCGAGTACGTCGTGCCCGACAAGGGGGAAGAGGCCGTGGTTTGGGACTTCGAGGCCTGGTACGGCGGCGACGTCAACCGTGTCTACCTGAAGTCCGAGGGCGAGAACGTCCAGGGCGATGGCGAGGACGCCGAGTTCGAATCCCTGGAGCTTCTCTATAGCCGGTTGATCGCTGACTTCTGGGAACTCCAGGGCGGCATCGGCTATCAGGGCGGTGTGTTCTCGGACGACCATGCCGAACGCGGCTATGGGGTCATCGGCCTGCAGGGTGTGATGCCCTACGGGATCGAGACTGACGTGGCACTTCAGGTCAGCGACGAGGGAGACGTCTCGGCTAGTGTCGAGGGTGAGTATGACCTGCGTTTAACCCAGCGCCTCTATCTGCAGCCACGTACCGAAATTGCCGTCGCTGCCAGCGAGGTCGAGGAGTTCGGGGTCGGGAAGGGGCTCAACTCCGTGCGTGCCGGTATGCGCCTGGGCTATCAGGTAACCCGGCGGTTCGCGCCCTACGTGGGTGGCTACTGGGAGAAGCAGTACGGGGATACCGCCGATCTCTCGCGTGCCGGAGGTGATGCCACGGAAGATACCGGTCTCGTAGCCGGGGTAAGGCTGATGTTCTAGCCATCCTTGTATGTCGGTGCTTGCGCCACCTTCCGGTGGCGTTTTTTTTTACCCTTCACCTACGTATATTCAGCTCTATTTCAAGTTGCACCACTATCATGACAGTGTCACCAAAACGGAGAGACCTCTCATGAAGTTCAAGACAATTACTTTTGGAATGGCAGTGGCAAGCATGTTTTCAATGCCTGTCCTCGCCAATATGGGAGCCAGTGTCCAGGAGATGCCGGTTTTGGAAAGAGGAGTATCTCCTACACAGATCCTGGCTAATGGACACCCGAAACGCTTCCAGATTAAGATTGACCAGCCCACGACGCTGAGAGTCTCAAGTGAACACTTTGCGGGAGTGTCGAGTCAGGGTAATCAGATCAAAGCGATATTATATGATGATGCCGGTAACCGTGTAGCGGAAGCATCCAGCCCTCGAGGTCACTTTCAGCTCAACAGACAGCTGCAACCTGGGAGTTATCAAATTGAAGTGTCAGGATCATCACTGGGAGGCAATGCTGAGAGTGATCGAAACCGGTATGAGCTTCACACTGCATACTGAATGAAGTAGTCGGGCAGAGTTTTTTTATCATAGTGGCCAGCCTTGAGCTGGCCTTTTTCATTACAGCCCAATCATGGGTAATTTTTTGGGTAGCCACAAGTCATGTTGGCAATGCAAGTGAATAGTCATGACCTGTGTCATGGTTTTTAAGTCTACCTGTTAAGCCTGGGTTCAGGTAGGAGGGGTAGTCTAGCCCTGTCATCAAACAGAAATGGAGAGTTGACATGAAAATCAAATTTGCACTTGCCGCCGCCATTATTAGCATCGTTGCTACTCCGGCATTTGCGAGCTTTGGTCATACTGAATCCCAAGGCAGGCAGCTGACGGAGGGGATTACGTCTGGTGGGATTTTGACCAGCGGCTTCCCACATGAATATGCACTTTCGTTAAACGAAAGTTCGGAGGTGAAAATTGCCAGTGATCACTTTCCAGGATCATCAAGTCTTACACTTGGGATGAAGGCAAAGTTGATGAATGATTCAGGGAAAACTATTGCGGAAGTAGATTCATTCAATGGAGACTTCACGATTGATGAAAAGCTCGAGAAAGGCGAATATCGCCTGATGGTATCAGGTGATAGTGGTGGGCTTGGTGATAGTGATATGCACCAGTACAGTCTGCATGTAGACATTCAGTGATGCGCGGTGGTTGGCCAGCTAATGCTGGCCAACCAGCGTCCCAGTAAGATTTTGGTTTTCCGAATAGATTTCCAGTCATGGTGTATTATGGCTGAGTATTTAATTTAGTTATGATGATGTTTTGCTGTGTGGCATAACCTTTTCGTGGAGATCTGCTGTGATCAAGGCTGCATTATTACTCACCGGTGTCTTGGGTGTCGCCTGGATGCCAGCTATTGCTGTTGCCGGAAGTGAAGCGGACAGTTTGCAAAAAGCGATACAGATAGCCATTGATCAAGACCCTTGGTTAACCGGAAGTATGTCCACTGAAGCCGCCCTTGAGAACGAGGCCATTGCATCGGCCCAGCTACCTGATCCCCAGATTTCATTGAAAGCGGGAAATCTGCCGGTTGATACCTTTGACTTGAATCAAGAAGGTATGACCCAGTTCAGCGTAGGAATCAGTCAGAAATTTCCCAGAGGAGATAGCCTGGCGCTTGCCAAGCAACAAAAGCAGCAGATTGCGGCCCAACAGCCGATGTTGCGGCAGGATAGGGAAGCCAGAGTCGAGGCTACGGTCAGCCAGCTTTGGCTGGAGGCCACTCGAGCTCAGCTGAGCATCGAGCGGATAGAGCGTGATCGTAGCTTGTTTGAGCAGCTAGCTGATGTCGCCGAGGTGAGTTATTCGTCCGCCTTTGGAATGACCCGCCAAGACGATGTGATTCGTGCTCAGTTGGAGTTGACTCGCCTGGAGGACCGGTTGACCGATCTCAGGCAGCAACAGGAGGCCGTTGAACGACAGCTATCTGAATGGCTGGGGAGCGAAGCGATAATGCCGGTAGTGGCGGATTTCCCCGGGCTGGAATTGGAAGAACCTAAGCTTTTCACTGCCGTTGAGCGTCCCAATCGTCAGGCATGGTATGAGCGGGTGAGGTATCACCCTGCCGTGCTGGCAGTCGATAAGTCGATTGATGCCATGGAAATTGGAGTCGATGCAGCGAGGCAGCAGTACAAGCCAGAATGGGGTGTGTCGGCCCAGTATGGCTACCGCGAAGACGACCCCATGGGTGGGAGCCGAGCGGATTTGTTCTCCGTCGGCGTCACATTCGACGTGCCTATCTTTACGGAAAATCGACAGGACAAGCGAGTGGCGGCGGCTGCCTCTCGCCATGAATCAGTGCAATATCAAAGGGAAAGCTTGATACGTGAACTGATTGCCAGGCTAGAAACAAATTGGGCTAAGTTGTCGCGGCTTGATGAAAGGCTTGCACTGTATGGGAATCGCTTGTTGCCAGAGCTGAGCGAACAGGCCGAAGCTTCCCTGAATGCCTATAACAATGACGATGGTGATTTTGCAGAAGCCGTGCGGGCACGAATTGATGAAACCAATGCGAGTGTGGAGCTCATAGGCCTGAAAGCCCAACGACTCAAGGTGATCTCGGATATCAACTACCTGCTGTCCCAAGGCACGTCTTCACGCTAACTCACGACTTCTCAAGTCTGGAATGAGACATCACGATGAATCAAATGGGTAGGTACTTTTTCGTCATATCGTTAGGCGTCATGTTGGGCGTGTCCGGCAGTATAGTCCTGGGAGGCAAGACATTCATCCTGAATGCAGTAGAAACTGCTATTGGAAACGATAGTAGTGAGACTGGGATGGAAGAGAGGGGGGAGCGCGTTCCCCTTTATTGGGTGGCGCCAATGGATCCCAACTATAAGCGGGACAAGCCTGGAAAATCCCCGATGGGGATGGACCTCGTGCCGGTATATGATGATCAGGACCAAGGAGATACTCCCGGGACAGTGAAAATTTCTCCTGATGTCGTCAATAATCTTGGTGTCAAAACAGGCACAGTCGAAAAGGATACCTTTGACACTACGGTAAGGACAGTTGGGTATGTCCAATACGATGAAGATAAGTTGGTACATATCCATCCCCGCGTCGAGGGGTGGATAGAAAAGTTATTTGCCAAGTCCGAAGGGGATCGAGTTACCCAGGGTCAGCCGCTCTACTCGATCTATTCGCCGACGCTCGTGAATGCACAGCAAGAATTGTTGCTTGCAATGAACCGCGGCAACCAACGTCTGATTTCTGCCGCCTTGGAAAGGCTCCGCGCGTTACAAGTTCCCACTGAAGCCATCCAGAGTCTCAAAGACACACGCCAGGTCAGCCAGACGATCATCTTGCGCGCACCTCAGAGTGGCGTTTTGGACAACTTGCAAGTGCGTGAAGGAATGTTCGTGAGCCCGGGAATGAGCATGATGAGTATTGGCGTTCTTGATCATGTGTGGGCTGTCGGAGAGGTGTTTGAGCGCCAGGCAGCGTTGATCGCTGAGGGAGATGAGGTTCGCATGACTCTTGACTATCTACCCGAACGGGAGTGGACAGGGGTGGTGGACTATATATACCCAAGTATTGATAGTGAGACGCGTACGGCTCGTGTAAGGATGCGTTTCGCCAACGACGACCTGGCACTGAAGCCTGGAATGTTTTCTCAGCTGACCATTATGTCCGATACGACGACTGAGGCATTGCAAATACCCCGTGAGGCCTTGATTCGCACCGGAAGCCAGTCGCGTGTCGTTCTTGCATTGGGTGATGGAAAATTCAAATCGATCGAAGTCGACGTTGGACGCGTGGGTTGGGAAACCGTCGAGATATTATCGGGCCTGGAGGAGGGCGATCGCATTGTTACGTCGGCTCAGTTCCTTCTGGATTCCGAGTCAAGTCGAACATCAGACTTTCGACGAATGGAGCATAGTGACAGTGCTGAAGAGGCCGATGATAATTCCCTTGTTGAGACCGTATGGGTGCCAGCACGCATCGAAGATGTCATGCCGGATCATGGCATGGTGACGCTATCCCATGCCCCCATCGCGGCGTGGAACTGGCCGGCCATGAGCATGGATTTCCAGGTTGCTGATACGGTTAGCCTTGAACAGCTGAAAGACGGTATGGACATCCATGCCGAACTCGAACGGATTGCGGAAGACAAAGTCGCTCTACGCGGTGTGCATGTTGACGATGATAAGACTAAAGCACCCAGCGATGAGGGCATGGATCACGGAGAAACCAGTAATGCGGAACGCGGCCAGCAAGACGTGATAAGCCATCAAGGCCATGCAACTGGGGAGAGCAAGTAATGATTCCTGCGTTGATCCGTTGGTCAATAAGCAACCGTTTTCTCGTGCTTCTTGCTGCCGTGATTCTGGCGGGGGCGGGAATCTATTCAGTCAAGAATACCCCGATTGATGCTCTACCGGACTTGTCAGATGTGCAGGTGATCATCAAGACCAACTACCCGGGCCAGGCTCCGCAGGTCGTCGAAGATCAAGTCACCTACCCGCTCACCACGGCCATGCTGTCGGTTCCCGGGGCGGCAACGGTACGCGGATACTCCTTCTTCGGTGACTCCTACGTATATGTGATTTTTGATGAGGATACCGATCCCTACTGGGCACGCTCTCGTGTGCTGGAGTATCTTTCTCAGGTGGCGCCTACGCTACCGGATAGTGCGCGCCCACAGCTTGGCCCAGATGCCACTGGCGTGGGGTGGGTCTATCTCTACGCCCTCATCGACAAGACTGGCCAACATGATCTCAGTGAGTTGCGGAGCTTGCAGGACTGGTTTCTGAAGTATGAGCTTCAGACCGTGTCGGGCGTCTCTGAAGTCGCGGCGCTTGGCGGCATGGTCAAGCAATACCAGGTCGTGGTAGATCCGGAGAAACTGCGTGCCTTCGACATTCCCCTGGCTCACATCCAGACCGCTATACAGCGGGCCAACCAGGAAGTTGGCGCCTCGGTCGTCGAGATGGCCGAAGCCGAGTACATGGTGCGCGCCACTGGTTATATCCAGAGTCGTGAGGATCTTGCCAGTATCCCGCTGGGTGTGGATGACAATGGAACGCCTCTGCTGCTCAAGGATGTCGCCGACATCGGGATGGGGCCCCAGATGCGTCGTGGCATTGCCGAACTGAACGGGGAAGGTGAGACCGTCGGCGGCATCGTCGTCATGCGCACAGGAGAGAATGCCCAGAAGACGATCGATGGCGTCAAGGCCAAGCTTGAGCAGCTCCAGTCCAGCCTGCCGGAGGGGGTGGAGGTCGTGACGGTCTATGACCGTTCAGGCTTGATCGAAAAGGCGGTAGACAACCTGCTGCGTGGCTTGCTCGAGGAGTTAGCCATCGTAGCCTTGGTATGCGTGCTCTTCCTGTTCCATCTGCGCTCTGCGTTAGTGGCGATGATCAGCTTGCCGATGGGCATTCTCACTGCCTTCATCATCATGAACTGGCAGGGCATCAACGCCAACATCATGTCGCTTGCGGGTATCGCCATAGCGATCGGTGCCATGATCGATGGCGCCGTCGTATTGATCGAGAATTTGCACAAGCACATGGAGCGTACACCGTTGACGCGTGAGAACCGCTGGAAGGTGGTGGCCGACTCGGCGGTGGAAGTGGGACCGGCTCTTTTCTTCAGCTTGCTGATCATCACTGTCAGCTTTGTTCCTGTCTTTACCCTCGAGGCCCAAGAGGGGCGAATGTTTTCACCCTTGGCCTTCACCAAGACCTATGCCATGGCAGCCAGTGCCGGGCTGGCGGTCACCTTGGTTCCGGTGCTGATGGGCTATTTCATCCGCGGCCGCGTACTTCCTGAGCACAAGAATCCGGTCAATCGACTGCTGGTCGGGGTCTACATGCCGGTACTCAAGGCGGTATTGAGATTCCCAAAGACGACCATCGCCCTGGTGCTAGCGATAACCCTGGTAGGTTTCTGGCCGGTCAGCAAGATTGGCAGCGAGTTTATTCCACCCCTGGATGAAGGCGACTTGATGTACATGCCGACCACTTATCCAGGGCTGTCGATCGGCAAGGCGCGGGAGCTCCTTCAGCAGACCGATAAACTGATTGCCAGCGTACCGGAGGTGGACACGGTGTTTGGCAAGATCGGACGGGCCGACACGGCTACCGACCCTGCGCCGCTGACCATGATCGAAACATTCATTCAGCTCAAACCGCGGGAAGAGTGGCGAGAGGGGATGACCACCGACAAGCTCAAGAAGGAACTCGACAGCCTGGTGCGGATACCGGGGGTATCCAATGCCTGGGTGATGCCGATTTCGACGCGCATCGATATGCTGGCGACCGGGATCAAGACGCCGGTGGGCATCAAGGTGGGCGGAGAAGATCTCAAGCAGATTCAGTCCATCGGACAGCAGCTGGAGACGATCCTTAGCGATGTTCCTGGTACCGCTTCGGTCTATTCCGAGCGGGTGGCCGGAGGTCGCTATATCAAGGTTGATATCAACCGCGCTCAGGCGGCGCGCTATGGCCTGAACATTGCCGACGTGCAACAAGTGGTGGCGACCGCTATCGGTGGTCAGAACATTACTCAGACCATCGAGGGATTGGAGCGCTACCCGGTCAACCTGCGCTACCCACAGGATTACCGGGACTCCCCCGAGCGGCTGGCCGAGCTGCCGATCGTCACCGCCAATGGGCAGCGTATCGCGCTAGCAGACGTGGCGGACATCTACGTGGAGGACGGTCCACCGGCGATCAAGAGCGAAAACGCACGCCCTAACGGTTGGACCTTCGTGGATATCGAGGGTGTGGATGTCGGCACCTACGTGCAGCGCGCCATGGATGTCGTGGCGGAGGAGCTCGAGCTACCCACCGGATATTCGGTGACGTGGTCCGGGCAATATGAATACATGCTGCGTGCCAAGGAGAAGCTGAGCTATGTGGTGCCTTTCACGTTGGCCATCATCGTGATCCTGCTCTACATGAGCTTCAAGCGCTTCAGTGAGGTAGCCATCATCATGGGCACGCTACCACTGGCCATGGTAGGAGCCATCTGGCTGATGTATCTGCTGGGCTATAACTTCTCCGTGGCCGTGGGAGTGGGGTTTATCGCTCTGGCCGGGGTGGCAGTCGAGATCGGAGTGATCATGCTCGTATATCTCAACCAGGCCTATCAGCAGATGCTCGAGCGCTGCCAACACAAGGGAGTACAACCCCGTCGGGAGACTCTTCGCCACGCCGTGCTGCACGGTGCTGCTCTCAGGGTGAGACCGGTAATGATGACATCGGTCTCGACCATTGCCGGTCTTCTGCCACTGATGTACAGCTCCGGCACGGGTTCCGAGGTGGTCAGCCGCATTGCGGCCCCGATGGTGGGGGGGATGTTGAGCGCAGTGATACTGACGCTTCTGGTGTTGCCCTGTGTCTACTACCTGTGGAAATGCCGCCATGTGAATCATGCATAACGTCAGGATCGACAAGGCTGGGTGGCACATTCTAGATAATCGAATGCAGTATCTCGCGAGCACCCAGCCTAACACGAATCGTCAGTGGTACTCGATGTGAGGTACACCAGCGATGCCCCCTGGCGTTAGGTTGAATTTGCACTTCGTGAGTCAAGATTCAGCTTGTATTCAGGCCATGAGGCTATGCTGGTAGATAAGAGAGCACGCTTGGCTATTCGCTAACCCGCTGGCGTAGCGTCGAACGGTTCATAGAAGCTTGAAGGTCGCGAGGAAATTGCCATGATTGCGTACCCACAGATCGATCCAGTGGCATTCTCCCTCGGACCGGTACAGCTACATTGGTATGGCCTAATGTACGTGGTGGGGCTGACGGCCGCATGGTGGCTGGGGCGGCGGCGAGCGCACCGCCTCGGCCTGACCCACGATGATATCGGTGACCTGATCTTCTATGGCGCTCTGGGCGTCATCATCGGCGGCCGCCTGGGCTTCGTGTTGTTCTATGGGCTCGATCAGCTCCTGACCAACCCCTTGTGGCTGTTCATGGTCTGGGAAGGGGGCATGAGTTTCCATGGGGGCCTGGCCGGCGTACTGATCGCCGCGTGGCTGTTCGCTCGCCGTCACCGCCTGGCCTACCTTCAGCTGACCGATTTCATCGCCCCGCTGGTGCCGATCGGTCTGGGGGCAGGGCGTCTGGGCAACTTCATCAATCACGAGTTGCCGGGGAGGGCCAGCGAAGTGCCCTGGGCGATGATCTTCCCTCCCATGCTGGGCTTGGGGCCTGAACCCCGACATCCATCAGCACTCTACGAGTTTGTCCTGGAGGGTGTGGTGCTGTTTGTCGTGTTGTGGTGGGTGTCACGGAAACCGCAAACTCAAGGGCTTATCTCGGGTCTATTCCTGCTTCTGTATGGCACCTTCCGTTTCATCGTGGAGTTTGTGCGCTTACCCGATCCTCAATTGGGCTTCATCGCCTTTGATTGGCTCACTATGGGACAGTTGTTGACGGTACCAATGTTGGCAGCAGGTGCGTTCCTGGTCACCACTGCACGTCGTAGTCAGCGAACCATGGGTGCTACATCAGACCGGTAAGCAAGACAAGTGATGTGAGACATGGCAATAATATTGGAAGAACGTTAACGATATTACAGTACGAGGAGAATTCTCATGGCACACAGAGAGCATCGGTTGGGAGTTTCTGAAACGACCTTGGTGAACCGACACTTAAAGCTTGATTCCAGCGATCTGGATGCGGTGAAAGCGGCTGTTGCAGATATTGATGAGCTATACGGGCTAGACAGTGTTTCGTTCGATGAGAAGAAACGAAAGCTTCACCTGGCCTATGATGCCTCACGTCTCTGCCTCGACTGCGTCGAAGATATTCTCGACAAATATGCGGTAGAAATCAGTCGTGGTTGGTGGAACCGCTTCAAGGAGGAGCATTATCGATTTGTCGATCAGAATGTGAAGGACAACGCCAAGAAGGAGCCTTGGAGCTGCCATTGAATGGTAGTCATAACCGCGCATGGGCTAGCCTTGAGGTGAACACTGCATGAAGCTACGCTTACTCCGCTCGGCGCCGGAGCTTCATGTAGCGCTCTTTGCCTTTCTGCTGAATCTGCCCTGGGAGTTTCTACAGGTTCCGTTGTATGCGGGCATGCCTGTGATGCCACATTGGGAAGCCGTGCAGGCTTGTACCCAGGCGGCCCTTGGCGATGTGGTGATCGCGTTGATGGCGTATTGGTCGGTGGCTGTATGGTATCGACGTCGTGACTGGCTTCGGGTCTATGGAGCGAAGGAGTGCGTGGGCTTCGTGCTGGTGGCTATCGGTATCACGGTGGCGATGGAGTGGCACGCTACGCTTGTCAGTCAACGCTGGGAGTATGCGCAGCTGATGCCCCGTGTGCCGTGGTTGGGCACGGGCCTCTCGCCGTTACTACAGTGGTTGATCTTGCCGCCGTTGATGCTGTGGATGGCGCGTCGTCATCGGTTAGGTTCGGAGGTTGTATCCAAAGAAAATAATTGACTATTGGGTAGCACATAGGTTCTACACTTTGATTTCAATGTATCTAACCACACTCTACCATTTGTCATCTGGTGAGTCTCAGAGCGTCAAGAGGGCTTTCGGTAGGGTCTGGTTTCATTCACCCAGGAGAGAGGTGATGGAGTCTATGGATAGAACGCCACAGTACAAGCAGAATAGCCTCTCACTGGTCGGTGCGATTGCCTTAGGGACCGGGGTCATGATTGGCGCTGGTATTTTTGCTTTGACGGGACAGATGGCCGAGATGACGGGAGTGCTTTTCCCGTTAGCCTTCTTGTCAGCGGCACTAATCGTCTCTTTCAGTGCTTATTCCTACGTGAAAATGTCCAATGCCTATCCGTCAGCTGGTGGTATTGGCATGTACCTCAGCAAGGCTTATGGACCAACTCTGACCACCGCTTTCCATGCGCTTTTAATGTATTTCTCCATGGTGATAGCACAAAGCTTTTTGGCGAGAACCTTTGGGTCCTACACGCTAGAGCTTTTCGATTTTGGGGATAGGTCACTGCTTGTCCCCTTATTGGGTGTTGCGCTGCTGATATCTGCATTTTTATTAAACCTCTCCGCCAACAAGCTGATTCAGGGTGTTGCGTCAGTACTCGGGTTCATAAAAATTGGTGGGATCATCTTGTTCGGGGTCGTCGGTGTCATCATCGCCGACTCGGTCGGCATGGAAACCTCGGCGTCGACGCCCGAGGGATCTCTGTCAGGCTTTCTAGGAGCAACCGCGTTGGGGATCCTGGCCTTCAAGGGGTTCACGACGATCACCAATAGTGGTTCAGAGATAAAAGATCCCCATCGCAACGTCGGCAGGGCGATCATGATCTCGATCGCCCTGTGTGTGGTGATCTATGCGCTGGTGGGCTTCGCTGTCGCCAGTAATCTGTCGCTGAGCGAGATAATCGAAACGAAAGATTATTCGTTGGCGGCTGCTGCGCGTCCTGCGCTGGGGGAGGCCGCCGTCTGGTTCACCGTCATTCTCGCCATGCTGGCCACCGCGGGTGGTATCATTGCCAGTATATTTGCGGTATCACGCATGTTGGCAATGCTGACGGAAATGAAGCTGGTGCCACATCGCCACTTTCATATGCCAGGCAGTATCCAGAAGCATACCTTGGTCTATACGGTCGTGCTTGGCTTGATCTTAACGGCATTCTTTGACCTCAGTCGTATCGCTGCGCTTGGAATCATTTTCTATTTGATTATGGATATAGGTATTCATTGGGGGGTATTGCGTCATCTGCGTAATGAAGTTGGTGCAAGCGCAACGGTGCTAGTGATTGCTATACTCCTGGATGTAGCCGTGTTGGTAGGCTTTCTTTGGGTCAAGGCTACGACAGATTATTTAGTGTTAATTGTTGCTCTCGTTGTGATGGTGGCAATCTTGATTGTCGAGCGACTCTTTATCTCTCGCAAAGGAGTCTCAAGTTTAGACGACAGAACTCATTCACATTGATGTTGAAGGGTGGGGATCATGGAGATACGGACATTTGGTGACCTGATTGACTGGACGCGGCAGCTTCATGAGCATTTGGCACGTTGTCTCTCTCACTGTGCCGATCATAATGAAGAAGAGCGTGCCAAGATGCTTCTTAATTATCTGGCAGCTCATGAGAATGAGATGGAGTATGTTGTTGGTGAGTTAAAAAATCGAGCGGATCCCAAAGCATTGAATACCTATGTGTATGATTATCTGGAGCACAAGCCGATCCGGACGCATCGGACCTGTGATGCCCCCTATGCCGCGCTGGGTTTCAATGAGATCTGCCGGGAGATTTTTGATTTCCATGATCAAGTGACGGATCTTTATCGTACCTTGGTGGGCAAGGCGGAGATTCCTGAAGCAAGGGAGTTACTTGAATCCCTTCTTGAACTGGAACAGCACGAAGCGATGCGCCTTGTTCGGCAGACTGGGAGGATGGACGATCTGTAAGAAAATGATGTCTGGATCTGTTATAGCTGCCTGATCGCCACCCTCGGCATAACATCTGTCCTGACTGTTCCTAAAGTAACGTACCAGAACGGCATCGGCATTGCGTGTCTGGCACCGATGCCGATTGTCCTGTTTTTTATATGGGTAAGCGGATTAAATGGTTGATCTTACCTTTGCATGAGAGTGAGACAGACCGGCATCTCATCGGATTATCTGGTTGATGCTTCACCTACTGCTGGTGCATGTTTCCTTCGCTAATTCCAGCAAGAACCCCACACGCCTCAACTTCCCGGTCATCGTTGCAACTCGCTCTCAGTGAAACGAGTTGTTTCTCAAGCGCTTGCAGAGCGGTTATCTGCGACCGCACATGAGAGATGTGATCATCGAGCAAGGCGTTGACGGCGGTACAAGGCTGATGAGGGTCGTCCTGATAGCTCTGTAGTTCGTGAATCTCAGCCAGTGACAGGCCCAGGATTCTGCAGCGACGGATGAAGGCCAGCCCCTCACCATGCTTCTCGGTATAGACACGGTAACCGTTGTCCTGCCGATCAGGCGGCGGCAACAAGCCCTGCTGTTCATAGAAGCGGATCGTCTGTGTTTCGACCCCTACCAACTGCGCCAACTGACCAATGCGCATCAGCCTCCTCCCCAACGGATTCTTTACTCTATTGACCTTATAGTAGCTTTATAGTTTTAAATGGTACCACAACATTGTTCAAGTGGAGTCGTATCATGAGCAAATCCTGTGGTGGCGCCTGTGGCGGTGATGCAACGTCCGCAGCGGATACCGATATACAGGCCTCCTCCGAGGCGCCAGGGAGATGGGTCAGTGTTTATGCCGTGCCGAAGATGGACTGTCCATCAGAAGAACGAATGATTCGCCTAGCCCTGAACGGCTTTGAGGAGATTCGGGCGCTGTCCTTCGACTTGTCGAACCGCCGGCTGAAGGTCGTGCATGACGGCGAGGTCGAGCCCGTCACCTCGAAACTGAAGACCTTGGGGCTAGGCGCCTCGCTTCAGGAAACCGTCGCTGCAAATCCGGAGACCATCAAGGCCGCCGAGTTTTCGGCAGCTTCTGCTAAGCAAGAATCCGGGACCCTGCGCTGGTTGCTCGGCATCAATGCACTTCTGTTCGTGGTGGAAATGACTGCCGGTCTGATCGCCCAGTCCACCGGCCTGATTGGAGAATCCCTGGACAATTTTGCCGATGCGGCGGTGTACGGGCTTGCCCTTTATGCGGTTGGACATAGCGTGAAAATGCAGGTACGTGCCGCGCATCTTGCTGGTGTACTGCAACTGATCTTGGCTGTGGGCGTGCTCGTAGAGGTGGTGAGACGCTTTGTATTCGGTAGTGAGCCTGAATCGCTGGTGATGATGGCTATCGCATTCGTCGCATTGATTGCCAATACCAGTTGTCTGCTGCTCATATCCAAACATCGGGAAGGCGGGGCGCACATGAAGGCAAGCTGGATATTCTCGGCCAACGACGTGGTGATCAACCTGGGGGTCATCACCGCCGGCGCCCTGGTCGCGTGGACCGGTTCCAATTATCCCGATCTGATTATCGGCACCATCGCGGGGGGCATTGTACTTAACGGTGCCAGACGCATTTTGGCGTTGAAGGGTTAAATAATGCTCATTATTGGCAAAAAGCTCTCGCCGTATGCCCTATTGTCCATATCGGGCCTGCTGGCAGCGTCTGATCAGGCTGTAAAGTGGCTGGTGCAGCAATCAATGGCCTATGGCGAGTATGTTTCGGTGACCCCGTTCTTTAACTGGGTGCACCTATGGAACACCGGTGCCGCATTCAGTCTTTTTGCGAATGGTGGAGGCTGGCAGCGCTACTTTTTTATCGGAATCGCGGTAGTGGTCTCGATTTTTCTGATCAAGCTGATCCTTGAAAATCGTCATAAAGGAGAAGCCATCGCTTACAGTCTTATCCTCGGTGGCGCCATGGGCAACCTGATTGACCGGGTCTTTCGCGGCTATGTTGTGGATTCCTTTGATTTCTATTGGCGAGACTGGCATTGGCCGGCCTTCAACCTGGCTGATATTGCAATTGTCCTCGGTGCCTTACTTTTCGTTTCCAGCAGCTTGTTGGGTAAAAAAGCAAACACCAATGCCGAGCCGGATGGATCTGACTGACACCTACGCCTATACAACACCATGACCGAACTTCCCGACAACATCCTTCACCTGCCGCAATACCAAGTACTGGGCTGCAAATCAACCGACGACGAAATGCACTTCCAGGTGGACGTGCCCGATCCCATCGCCTGCGAGGAATGCGGCGTGCAGGGTGAGTTCGTACGGTTCGGCAAGCGTGACGTTCCCTATCGTGATCTGCCCATCCACGGCAAGCGGGTCACTCTCTGGGTGGTCCGCCGCCGATACACCTGCCGGGCCTGCAAGACAACATTCAGGCCCCAGCTACCGGAGATGGTGGACGGATTCCGTATGACACTGCGGCTGCATGAGTACGTGGAGAAGGAATCCTTCAACCACCCCTACACCTTTGTGGCGGCACAGACCGGCCTGGACGAGAAGACGGTGCGCGACATCTTCAACGCCCGCGCCGAGTTCCTGGGGCGCTGGCACCGCTTCGAGACGCCCCGCATCCTGGGCATTGACGAGCTATACCTGAACAAGCGCTACCGCTGCATTCTGACCAACATTGAGGAGCGAACCCTGCTCGACCTGCTGGCCACCCGCCGCCAGGACGTGGTGACCAACTACCTGATGAAGCTGAAAGACCGGCAGAAGGTCGAGATCGTCAGCATGGACATGTGGAACCCCTACCGGGCAGCGGTCAAGGCTGTGCTGCCCCAGGCCCGTATCGTGGTCGATAAGTTCCATGTGGTGCGCATGGCCAACGATGCCCTAGAGAGAGTGCGCAAGGGCCTCAGAAAGGAGCTGAAACCGTCCCAGAGCCGGACTCTCAAGGGAGACCGGAAAATCCTGCTGAAACGCGCTCACGAAGTCTCAGACCGGGAGCGCCTCATCATGGAGACCTGGACAGGCGCGTTCCCGCAACTGCTGGCCGCCTACGAGCACAAGGAGCGCTTCTACGGCATCTGGGACGCCACCACACGGCTCCAGGCAGAAGCCGCCCTGGACGAGTGGATAGCCACCATCCCGAAGGGCCAAAAGGAAGTCTGGAGCGATCTGGTCAGGGCAGTGGGAAACTGGCGCGAAGAGACCATGACCTACTTCGAGACGGACATGCCCGTCACCAACGCTTACACGGAGTCCATCAACCGACTGGCCAAGGACAAGAACCGTGAAGGGCGCGGTTACTCCTTCGAGGTGATGCGGGCACGAATGCTCTACACCACGAAGCACAAGAAGAAGGCACCGACTGCGAAGGTCTCTCCTTTCTACAAGAAAACCATCGGTTACGGACTGCCGGACTTCGCAGAGGAACTCAACTACGGAGTCGATCTATCAACCATCTGAGGGTGGTATCAGATTGATGGGGTGAAGGTGCCCCATCAACCATTAAATCCGTATACCCTTTTATATCTGCTATTCATCTCGGTCGCGCTGATCATGCCCGACATGACGGTGCATCAGGAAGTGCATGCCGAGACAGAGGGCCAGGGGCAGCAGCAGCCAGGCGCCGCTGCTCAGTGATTGCCCGCCCCACATGAACAGCAGCACGGCGCCTCCCATCAGCACCACGCAGGCGGTCATCATCCATTTATGGAGTGCCGCGGTAGGGGAAGACGGCTCTTTCTGTGATTCGGCCTCTCCCGAGGGGGGCTTGGTGGATTCTGGTCGTTTCATGAGCGGTCGCCTTTGGCTTGGACCGATGGGGTGGCAGTGGAAGGCTCTCCGCGGGGCTGCTCACGGGCGTAACGCCGCTTGAGCAGCAGCGAGTTGCCGATCACCGAGAGGGAGCTGGTGGTCATGGCGATGACGCCGATCATCGGGTGCAACAGGCCGATGGCGGCGATGGGGATGGCGGCCACGTTATAGGCGCTGGCCCAGATCAGGTTCTGGACGATCTTGCCGAAGGTGGCACGCGAGAGGTGCATGGCGTCCACCACGGCGGTGAGCTCGCCGCGTACCAGGGTCACGTCCGCCGCCTCGATGGCCACGTCGGCCCCGGCACCGATGGCGATGCCCACGTTGGCCTGCTTCAGTGCTGCGGCGTCGTTGATGCCGTCGCCGACCATGGCCACGTGGTTGCCGTGTTGTTCCTGCAGCGCGCGGATGGCATCAACCTTGCCTTCCGGCAGCACGCCGGCCTGGACCTCGTCGATGCCCACCTCGTCGGCCACGGCGCGGGCGGCGCGTTCATTGTCGCCGGTGATCATCACCACGTGCAGACCGAGATCATGCATGCCGCGGATGGCCTCCACCGACTCCTGCTTGAGGGTGTCGGCCACTGCCACCAAGCCGAGCGCCTGGCCGTCGGCGGCGACGATCACCACGGTGCGGCCCTTGCCCTCGAGCTCGCCCATGGCGTCATCCAGGGCCTCGAGGCCGGTCACGCCTTCCTCTTCCAGCAACCGGCGATTGCCGATCAGCACGCTTTCGTTGCCGACCCGGCCCGACACGCCACGGGCGCCGGTGGAGCGGAACTCGCTGACCTCGCCGGGTTTTACATCGCGCTCCCGGGCACCATCGACGATGGCCCGAGCGATGGGGTGCTCCGAGGCGTTCTCCACGCTCGCCGCCAGGGTCAGCAGGCGGTTTTCGTCGACGCCTTCGGCGGCGACGGCCTCGGTGAGTTTTGGTTCGCCGCGGGTGATGGTTCCGGTCTTGTCGAGCACCATCACCTTGACGTCCTTGAAGGTCTGGATCGCTTCGCCGGAACGGATCAGGATGCCACGCTCGGCCCCGATACCGGAGCCGACCATCAGCGCCGTGGGGGTGGCAAGGCCCAGGGCGCAGGGACAGGCGATGACCAGCACGGCGATGGCGGCGAGAATCGCCAGCACCGGCGTGGCGGCCTCGGGGTTCACCCAGGGCAGGAAGGTCGCACCCCAGTCGAGTATCGGTCGCAGGGCATCCGGGAACAGTGCCCAGGCAATCAGGCTGGCCAGGGCGATGGCCAGCACCGCCGGTACGAAGCGGCCGGTCATGCGATCGGCGAATTCCTGGATCGGTACTCGCGAGCCCTGAGCCTGGTCGATCAGCCGCACCACCTGGGCGAGGAAGGTATCGCCGCCGACGCGGGTCGCCTTGACCCGCAAGCGTCCCTCCTTGTTGATGGTGGCACCGATCACGCTGTCCCCGGTGCTCTTGTAGACCGGTATCGACTCGCCGGTGGCGATGGACTCGTCGAGATGGCTCTCGCCCTCGACCACCTCGCCGTCGGTGGGGATCTTGTCGCCGGGGCGCACGACCATGATGTCGCCCGGGGCCAGCTCCTTCACCGCCACCTCGACTTCCTCGCCATCGCGCTCGACGCGTGCTGTCTTGGCACCCAGGGTCATCAGGCGGCGGATGGCCTGGGAGGCGCGTCCCTTGGCGAGTGCCTCCAGGTAACGGCCCAGCAGGTGGAAGGTCATGATGGTGGCGGCCATCTCGATGAATGAGGTCATGGGGTAGACGAAGCCGACTAGGCCGATCAGGTAGGGCGGCAGGCTGCCCATGGAAATCAGCACGTCCATGTTGAAGGTGCCGTTCTTCAGCGAGCGCCAGGTCGACTTGTGGGTGGCAATACCGCCATGGAGAAACACCACCGGGAAGGCCAGCACGGCGATGATGGCCAGGTAGCCGGGAATCGGCTGCCAGAACATGTGCGGCATCATCAGCAGCATGATCAGGGTGGTGGGGACCGCGGCGATGATCAGCCGCTTGCGGGCCTGGGAAAGATAGGCCTCCTCGATCTCGGCGTCGCTGTCGGCATCCTCCGCCTCGTCGGCCTGCACGGCGGCCACATCATAGCCGGCCCCTTCCACGGCGCGCTTGATCGCCTCACCATCGGGGCCATCCCGGGCGACGGTCACCGCCACACGGTGGCTGGCGATATTGGTGTCGATTGATTCGATACCCTCGAGCCGCTCCAGGGTACTGCGGATGATGCCGGCGCAGTGGTCCGAGCCCATGCCGGGAACTGTCAGGCGGACCTGTTGCATGCCGGTACCACCACTGACGGCGGCCACGTCATAGCCGGCGCCCTCG
Source organism: Halomonas shengliensis (assembly GCF_900104135.1). Lineage (GTDB taxonomy): Bacteria > Pseudomonadota > Gammaproteobacteria > Pseudomonadales > Halomonadaceae > Halomonas > Halomonas shengliensis. The sequence continues at coordinate 95,299 of NZ_FNIV01000003.1, forward strand.
ACGGCATCTTTCAAGGTGTCGCCGTTGGGCCCGCCTGTTTCAATGGTCACGCTGACATGGTGGTTGGCGATATTGGTCTGGATCTCGCCCACACCATCGAGGCGTTCGAGCGTCTTGCGCACGATGCCGGCACAGTGGTCACTGCCCATGCCGGGGACCGTCAGGGTGATCGTGCTGGGGGGCGAGTCGCTCATCGCTTGTCTCCTGCGGGCGTTGCCGAGTGGACGGCCAACAATGGCCGTCCTGTTGCCTGAGTCTGTGACACTCCCGGTCAGTGATGGGCCTCGTGGTCCTCGGGGTCGACGTCACTCTCAGGGGTGGCCTGCTGAAGCTGCTGGCGTTGCTCGTCGGTGAGCAGGTCGTTCATGGTATTTTCCAGACGCACCCTCTCGGCCATCATCTCGCCGTGAAGCTCGGCCATCCGACCGTGCAGGGCCTGGACCTCCTCAGGATCGGGGCGCTCGCCGCGCATCTCCGCCATCAGGTCCTCGCGTAGGTTCATCAGGCGGCCCATGCGCTCGAACTGGGCGGGGCGATGCTCCTGCATCAGCGCGCGCATCTCGTCGTGCTGCTCCGGGTCGAGCACCTCCCGCATCATGCCCATGCCGGCGCCTCCCATCATCGGGCAGGTCATCATCCCGCCACCCATCATGCCTTTCATCATGCCGGGCCCCATGCCGCCCTGGCCGCCACTCATCATTCCCCCCATCATGCCGGGCCCCATGTCGCCCTGGCCGCCGCCCATCATTCCGCCCATCATGTCAGGGCCCATGCCGCCTTGGCCGCCGCTGCCGCCCGTCATGCCGCTACCCTGATTGGGCTGATTGGTCGGCATGCTCTGGGCGAGAGCGATGCCGCTACCACTGGCACCGAGTGCCAGGGCGAGTCCGAGAGCGAGAGTATGCTTGCGAATTTCCATGATCCTTCTCCTAGCGAGCTGTTGGGCCCATTCAGGCCCTTTGCTGACATTATTCGGCTACGTGCTGCACAGAGGTCAATCCCATGTAACAGTGACTAGGTGTGAGGAGAATTACCCAGGGCTCAGGATCTGAAACGTTGTGTCAGCAGATAGACGGGAACCGGAGAAGGGTCGGGCAGAGCTTGCGGGACACCGCTGCTGGCGAGTATCCGAGGTGCCGGGTCCATACCGCCCAAGGAGGGAGGAACGGTAGCGAATTTGGGGTATCCGGATTAAGTGGTAGATGGAGCCCCTTGCTCCTTCGAACCCTTAACTCTTCCAGAAGGTTGATAGATCGACGCCGTAGTTTTTCTCAGGCTCGGGAAGACCCATGCTGTAGGTCATGGTGGCCTTGCCCAGGAAGGGGGATTCCTTGGTCTGCGGCACCTTCTTCTTGTGCTTGGTGGTGTAGAGCATCCGGGCCCGCATCACCTCGAATGAGTAGCCACGGCCATCGCGGTTCTTATCCTTGGCCAGCCGGTTGATTGACTCCGTGAAGGCGTTGGTGATCGGGATGTCGGTCTCGAAGTAGGTCAGCATCTCCTCATGCCAGCCACTGATAGCACTGACGAGATCTTTCCAGACCTCCTTTTGCCCCTGTGGGATGTCGTCAATCCAGGCAGTCAGCGCCTTCTCGGCGTCACGCCGGGTTGTGGCGTCCCAGATGTGGAAGAACCGCTCCTTGTGCTCGTAGGCCGCCAAGAGCTGGGGGAATGCCCCTGTCCAGGTCTCCATGATGAGCCGTTCGCGATCTGAGACATCGTGAGCGCGCTTCAGCAGGATCTTCCGGTCACCCTTGAGGGTTCGGCGCTGGTTGGACGTCAGCTTTTTCCTGAGCCCCTTGCGGACCTTTTCCAAGGCCTCGTTGGCCATTCGCACGACGTGGAACTTATCGACCACAATGCGAGCCTGCGGCAGCACCGCCTGGACAGCACGGCGGTAGGGTTTCCACATATCCATGCTGACGATCTCGACCTGGTGGCGCTCGGTCATGCTCATGAGGCGCCTCGTCACCGCGTCCTGCTGGCGACCGGGCAGCAGGTCCAGTAGGGTACGCTCCTCCAGGTTGGTCAGGATGCAGCGGTAGCGGCGGTTCAGGTACAGCTCGTCGATCCCCAGGCAGCGGGGTGTCTCGAAGCGATGCCAGGCTGCCAGGAACTCAGCCTTCTTCTTGAATATCTCGCGGACAGTCTTCTCGTCGAGGCCCGTGGTATCAGCCACGTAGGCGTAGGGGTGATTGAAGGCTTCCTTCTCGACGTGGTTGTAAAGCCTCCGCGTCATGCGGTGATCGTCTACCATTTCCGGAAGAGCTGGCCGGAACGTCCTTCCACACGCCCGGCAGGTGTAGCGGCGACGGACCACCCAGAGGGTGACCCGCCTTCCGTGGATGGGTAGGTCGCGATAGGCCACATCGCGCTTGCCGAACCTGACAAACTCACTCTCAACGCCGCATTCCTCGCAAGCTAGAGGCTCAGGAGCTTCGACCTGGTAGTGGAGATCATGCTCTTCCATCTTGGTGGCTAGGACGTGGTACTCGGGAAGGTGCAGGATGTTGTCAGGCAAGCTGGTCATGCAAACTTTCCTTGTCGACATGGTCCATAGATGATTGCGACTCTTTGACCGCGTTGTTTTCTACGAACTGAAGGTGATTTACTCCCTTGGGTCTTCTGCTTCTCTGAGCCCTTCATGCAATGACGCAATTAGCGGGCAAGTGATATTGCCTTGTTGTGCATGGCATCGGTCGACCATTTCGCTCAGCACCTTCTCAATTCTTTCAAGCCTGTCGATCTTCTCGCGAACGTCCCCTAACTTGTGCTCTGCGAGAGCACTGGCTTCTTGACAGTGGGCGCCATCTTCCAGCCGAAGTAGGTCACTGATCTCATCCAGACTAAAGCCCAGCTGCTGCGCCGTTTTCACGAACGTCAACCTGTCGATATCGGCGGCACTATAGCGTCGAATACCTCCGGGAGGTCGTTCGGGCTCCGATAATAGCCCTCGTCGCTGGTAATAGCGGATTGTCTCGACATTGACGCCGGCCGCCTTGGCCAGGCCGCCAATGGTCATGGTGTCCGCCACTTTATCTGCATGTCTCTTCATGATGCTTGACTCCGTACCAAGCTACGGAAGTAACCTTATCGTAGCTCCCCCCATCCCGAAAGGAGAATCGTCAATGCGGACACCTAAAACGGGGCGAGGGCCCCTGGCCGCCGGAGGAGTCGCGGCCCTCCTGGCCTCGGCGTGTTGCCTCGGCCCGCTGGTTCTGATCACGCTGGGCGTTTCCGGCGCCTGGATCAGCAATCTGGCGTCGCTGGAGCCCTATCGCCCGCTCTTTATCGGCGTCGCGCTGGTGGCGATGTTCTTCGCCTGGCGTCGCGTCTTTCGGCCAGTGGAAAAGTGCCAGCCGGGAGAGGTGTGTGCCGTGCCACGGGTCAGGACGGGCTACAAGGCGATCTTCTGGCTCGTATCGCTGCTGGTGCTAATCGCCCTGGTATTCCCCTACGTCTTGCCCTTGTTCTATTAAAAGGAGATCTACCATGAAAGCTCGTTTCGCCTTCATCGCGCTACTCGCCCTGCTCAGCACGCCCGCCTTAGCGGCCTTGCAGACCGTGAAGCTGTCGGTGCCGGGCATGACCTGTGCCGCCTGCCCGATCACCGTCAAGGCCGCCCTCAACAAGGTGGACGGCGTCTCGCAAGTCGACGTGAGCTACGCGGATCTCGAGGCCGTGGTCACCTTTGACGACGCCCGAACGTCGGTGGAGGCATTGACCGAGGCCACCACCAACGCTGGGTATCCATCAACCCCGACATCCTCGCAAGCGGATCGAGAGTGATCATGAAGAATCCCAAGACCCTGCTGCGCGTGAGCGTGATCGGCACCGTCCTGGTGGCATTGTGCTGCTTTACGCCGATCCTGGTGATCCTGCTTGGCACGGTGGGCCTGGCGGCGCTGACGGGCTATCTCGACGTTGTGTTATTGCCGGCCCTGGCCTTCTTCATCGGCCTGACCATTTATGCGATTTGGCGTAAGAAGCAGTTCGACGCCTGTTGTGACAACGGCTCTATCAAATCAAGGAATACGCCCCCTGAGTGACATCAAGCAGCTGCACATCGCGGTCATCGGGTGAGTTGTTTACGAGCTTGTCCGTCACGGTGAAGGAATAAGCGTGAAAGATTCGCAGAAATTTATAAGCGTCGTGCTTGGCACCGGGTTGATGGTGCTGTGTTGCGCCGGGCCAATCGCCCTGGTGCTATTCGGTACGGCGGGCCTGGCCGCGTTGGCAGGCTATCTCGATTACCTGCTGTTTGCCGTCCTGGCCATCGTCATCGGCTTACCTCTCTACGCGCGATACCACAAGCGGAAGCAGGATGCCGGCTTTACTAATGAAGACTCGGAGAAACGTGATGATTGAACTCAACGTGAGCGGCATGACCTGTGACCGCTGTGCGGATCATGTCAGGGAAGCCTTGGAGAAGCTGCCCGGCGTGCAGTCGGTGGAGGTATCCTATCCTCAGAGGACGGCATCGGTAGCCGTTGATCCGGGGACACCGGCCTCGGCGTTGACGTTTGCCGTGACCCGACTTGGCTACCAAGCTCGACTGGCCAACAGTGGGCCCACTTCCCCGGCAGGCGCATCGGTGTCCAAGGGCCGTGATGAAGACGCCCCGCACATCGCGGTGATCGGCAGCGGCGGCGCCGCCATGGCGGCGGCCCTGAAGGCCGCCGAGCGCGGCGCCCGGATCACCCTGATCGAACGCGGCACCGTCGGCGGTACCTGTGTCAATACAGGCTGTGTGCCTTCGAAGATCATGATTCGCGCGGCCCATATTGCCCACTTGCGTACGGAAAGTCCCTTCGATGCAGGCCTGAGCGCCCAGGCGCCGGTGGTGGATCGGGCCAAGCTGCTCGAGCAGCAGCAGCGACGTGTCGAGGAACTGCGTGACGCCAAGTACGAGGGGATTCTGCGCGACCACCCGGCCATCACTGTCCTGCACGGCGAGGCCCGGTTTATCGATGCCCATAGCCTGATGGTCAAGCTGAACGAGGGCGGCGAGCAGGTCGTCCACTTCGACCGCGCCTTCATCGGTACTGGCGCCCGACCGGCAGTACCGCCGATCCCGGGTCTTGCCGACACCCCCTACCTGACCTCTACCAGTGCTCTGGCCCTGGACACTCTTCCCGAGCGGCTGATTGTGATCGGCGCCTCGGTGGTGGCCCTGGAACTGGCCCAGGCCTTCGCCAGGCTGGGCAGCCGGGTCACGGTGCTGGCCCGCAGCCGCCTGCTCTCCCAGGAAGACCCGGCGGTAGGGGATGCGGTGGAGGCGGCGTTTCGCCGCGAGGGCATCGAGGTCCTCAAGCAGACCCAGGCGAGCCGTGTGGACTACACCGACAATGAATTCATTGTCGACACCAACGCCGGCACCTTGCGGGCGGATCAACTGCTGGTGGCCACCGGACGGACACCCAATACCGAGGCCCTGAACCTGGCGAGCCTCGGCGTGGAAACCGCACATGGGGCTATTCTGGTCGATGAGCATCTGCACACCACGGTGCCGGGGCTCTATGCCGCCGGTGACTGCACCGATCAGCCGGAGTTCGTCTATGTCGCCGCCGCCGGGGGCAGCCGGGCTGCCGTCAACATGACCGGGGGCGAAGCCACCCTGGACCTGAGCGCCATGCCGGCGGTGATCTTCACCGACCCCCAGGTGGCCACCGTCGGCCTGACGGAAGCCGAGGCCATCGAGCAAGGCTTCAGCGTCGATACCCGTGAGCTGGACCTGGAAAACGTGCCGCGTGCGCTGGTGAATTTCGACACCGGTGGTTTCATCAAGCTGGTGGCCGAACGCGACTCGGGCCGGTTGCTGGGGGTGCAGGCGGTGGCGGGGGAAGCCGGTGAGCTGATCCAGACGGCGGTGATGGCGCTACGCGCACGCATGACCGTACACGACATCGCCAATGAGCTGTTTCCCTACCTGACCATGGTGGAAGGGCTCAAGCTCTGTGCCCAGACTTTCACCAAGGATGTGACGCAGTTGTCCTGCTGTGCCGGGTGAACGATATGAGCGCGACCGTGGTGCCACTGGGCGGCGGCACCACGGGTTTTGGGCATGGACACCACAGGGAGCCCTGTCACGATGAACACGACACTACCAGATTGCGGGATGATGGGGGCGATGGGCTGGATAATGCCAGTGATCGGAATTGCCCTACTATTGCTACTGGTCCTGGGCATCGCCTGTTTGGTGAAGTATCTGCTCTCTAGCAAGTGAGCGTACTCAGCGAGCCATCAACCAGCTAATCCGTTGTGGGTTGAGTTTGTCGGCCACCTTTCGCTCTCGCATACCAACCAGATAATCCGGATACCCCGAATTTGATGTCCTGCTGCGTCACGTGCGGCAGGGCACCGACGAGAGAACTCGTATCATGGCCATGGTGGCAGCTGGGGGCCTCCTGGGGAGCCTCGAGGTGTTGCCCGGCTAGGGGGCTGCCCTGGAGGAAGGCAGTCTCGTGGTGGGCGTGGGACTGAATCGCAACCAGGAATAGACCCAGTAGCATCAGTGTGACTATACCGATACGCAGCCACGACAAGGCGTGGGCAAGACTGAGGCGGCGTGTCGGTGGGCTCTTGGCCATGGTGGCAGACAACTTGACGAGAAACGGCTCCCTCACCTTAGACCAGTGATACTACCTGTCCATTGATATGCATCAAGATCGAAGAAAGCAGGAGGCGTGTGTGCAGAATCAGGTTGCCAAATCCTGTTTCCGCCATGAAATACTGTCATTAATTCTGACGCGGTGCGTGTTTAACCAGTGCTATCACTCGAGGATGATAGTGAACAAAGAATGTAAGGATGGCGGTAACGAAAAGCACGATCGCAAGCCCCCAGTATGTGCCGAGCGCGCTGCCAGCGAACAGCAATCCGGCGCCCGCAGACCCCACGGCTTGCCCAAGGCTGGCCAAGGCGGTCTGCTTGCCCAGCGCCGCACCCTGTGCCGGCCCGCTGGCCAGGGAGACCTGATAGGCCAGTAGCGGAACCAGCAGCCCTGATCCCGCGCCAAGTAGCCCGACCACGACGAATGCCCCCCAGAAGTTCGAAGCATACGGGAGGCCAAGAATGCCTACGGCCATCAACAGGAAGGACCCGCCGATCAGATGGCTGGGAGAGAGGCGTTTCGGTGGGTATGCCGACCACAGAAGTTGCGCCGCCAGCATCACCAGGCTGCACTCCGTGAACAGCAACCCGACCCTGAAGGGGTCGAGACCAATAGACTGCCTCGCCTGCAGGCTGAGCCCCACCTCAAAGGCCCCCAGGCCGAGCATCGCCAGCAGCGTCAGCATCAGGAAGCCACCGATTGCTCGAGTCGAGTCCGGCTCGGAGGCATGCGTGTCGGAAGGCGGGCGGTGAGCCGGCTGTTCGCGGACGTGATGGTAGATCAACAGCCACACTGCACCAGCGAATCCCGCCGTGACCACGAAGGGCCATGCCACTGGCCCGCCGAGGACCATGTCGGATTGAGGCATCACCATGGGAATGCTGGCGAGCCAGCCGCTAAGCATGGGGCCGGACAAGAAGCCCAAGGTGGCGGCGGCACTGAGCCAGGCAAAACGCCGTGCACGGCGCGTTGGGTCGTCACACTCGGCCGCCTGCGCCAACGCCACCGGGATCACCGCTGCCGCAAAGGCGCCGGCAAGGGCCCGTACCCCATAGGCGAGTGGCAGGTTTCGAGTCAGGCTGAAGCCCAGCATGGCCAGTGCAAACCCTGCCAGCCCCCATAGCAGGATGGGCCGACGGCCCAGGCGGTCGGAGAGACTTCCCCATAGTGGGGCAAAGCCGAACAAGGCCAGCGTATACACCCCCGTCAGCAGCCCGGTGTGAAGCGATACGTCCCCGGGGGTAGTCACTGCCAGCACCCGGTCGAGGAACAGCGGCAGAATCGGCAGCACCGTACCGTAGCCGAGGAAGACGACTAAGGTGGCGGCGAGCAGAGCCGTGAAGCCGGCTCCTGATTTGCTGAGGACCCCCGCCATTAGTGAAAGACCATGCTGGCGATATCAAAGCCGGCATCGACTTGGAATATCTCACCGTTAACACCAGTGACATAGTCGCTGGCTAGCACCGCCGTCCGTGCCGCTTTTACGGAGGCAACGCGGAGCAGGTAACCGTTCCGAGCCCGCTGCACCAAGTCATCGAGCGTTGCAATAGGCACTGGCGTTGCCGTCTGGGTCATGTCACTTCTCGGGTGGATGCTATCTAGGTTGATAGGTTCCGCTCGCAATCGGCAGCAAGAGTGCTGTCTTAACGCGGGGCCAGAGATATCTGGTGGCCTATCCCATTAAGTGGTATGTCGTGCTGGATATTGAGAGTGATTGGGTCGATTACCCAGAGCTTGCTTTCCTCGCTACTGGTGACAAGCAACCGACCATCAGTTGGAGCCACTGCCAGATGGTAGGGGGCCGGGGGCAGGTCGATACTTTGCCGAGTCCCGTCGTCGAGTGTGATCCTGACAAGCCGGTCGTCACCTTGGCTCGTCGCGTACAGCGTCTGCCCATCTGGGCTCAAGCCGACGCCATGGGGGGCTTTGCCCACTGTATATTCACCCGCCACGGTGCCGGTAGACAGATCGAGTGCAACGACGCGCCCGGCCGAATCATCATTGACGTAGAGCCGGTCATTGTCGGGTGATAGGACCATGTGCCCCAGGCTGCCGCCGATCCGCATGTTGCGTTCAACGAACCAGTTCTGGGTATCGATCTCACTGACCGTCCCATTCCCCGTGTTGCTGACCAACAGCGATTGGCCGTCTTCAGTTTCGGTGACGTAGTTCGGGGCCGGTCCGGTGGCCACTGTCGCGACAACCTGGCCGGAATTTAGCGAAACGATACTGATGCCACCCCCCATGGGATGAGTGGAGACGGCATAGCGACCATCGGCCGTCACCAACACATGGTGAACCGGGCTGGGGACTTCCAGCTTTCGCACGATGGAATGGGTGGTCGTATCCACTACATACAGTAGGCCGGTGCTTTGCTCATCCGCCGGGGCCTTCCCGCTCCCACCGTGATGTGCCGCATGTTCGTCTTCCGTCATGCCCTCCGGACGACTGACATTTTCCTCGGTATCGCGCGGCGTGAGGCTGCCGGCAACCAGATACTTACCGTCCGGTGTTAATGCCGAGCCGTGCGTATTAATGGTATCCGGTATGGTGGCAGTCATCTGGTAGCTCTCCAGGTCGATCACGCCGACGGCATCTGCCAAGCCCATCGGCACGAAGGCGTGATTACCAGACGCCATCGCAGTGATCGATGCTCCCATCATCACACCCGCCACCATGGAGTTGAGCCATGGCCGTATTGATTTGCGTTTCATGCTTTACTTCCTTATCTTTGCTGAAATACGCCGTAAGAGCGCAGGGCTATGGGTTCGCTGTCGACACGGTCGTTGGTGATTTAGTCCTGGGGCGGCATAGTTTTGATGAGACGAATCTCACTGGGTCACTTTACCCTTGTGCCACGAAACGACACGCCCAAACGCCACGCCTTAGAGTTCCTCGAACCCCATCTCAAAAAGGCTGTCGCGAGTGGCGGCGACGTAGCGAATTCATTACCACCGTGACTTTCATTGTGCCGGCTTTCTCGCCTTTCCTCCGATTACCGTGAGATGGATGTTCATGTCGGTGAAGGTGCTGAGCTATGGAGTCGCCTGCCTCGCCTTGATGTCTTGAATCAACTTGTTGGCTGGGTCATCATGGGTTTAAAGATTATGTTTTTATTCCCCGTAGTAATATAAGTGGGTGAGGCCGAATGGAGTAAATCTGGGCAACACATGATATTTCGATCAGACGTCAAGTCTGTTTGACGACATTGATTATAGCTGTGCAAGCTGAAATGAAGCTGAAGATGCAGATGCAGTTCAGCGGTGCTCGCTTCTCGGGCCATTGAGTAGTTCGCCGAAGTGCTCGATGCCGGAGGCGGCCTTGGCACGCAGCTTGTCGAGGCTCTTATTGGGCATCGCCTTCACCATGGCCATGCAGTAGCCCCCCCCCGGGGGCGATGGCCGCGACGCAGGTATTGTGGCGGGCGAAGTCCTTGGCCCAGGTGGCGCCCATCGCATCCCCCCGGATCGGTTACTCGGCCGTCAATAGCATCTTGATGGCCTGCTCCTTCGATGCCCGGGAAAACACGTCGTAGGCCTTCTCGATGTCGTCGAGCTTGAAGCGGTGGGTCACCAAACCTGCGGGCTCGACGCCACCGGCCTCGACGATGCGCATTAGCACCGGGGTCGTGTTGGTGTTCACTAGGCCAGTACGCACCGTGACATTCTTGATCCAGAGATCCTGCAGGCGGAACTCGACGCTCTTGCCGTGCACGCCGATATTGGCGATATGCCCCCCCGGGCGCACGATGCGCTGGCAGATATCGAAGGTCTCGGGGATTCCCACTGCTTCCATGGCGACGTCCACGCCTTCGCCACCGGTCAGCTCGTCGATAGCGTCGAGTGGATCCCGGGCGATGGTGTCGGTGGCGCCGAGCTGCTTGGCCATGGCCAGACGGTTCTCGTCGGGGTCGATCATGATAATCCGTGCGGGAGAATAGAAGCGCGAGGTCATCAGGGCCGCCAGGCCGATGGGCCCCGCGCCGACAATGGCCACCGTGTCGCCGAGCCCTACCTCGCCGTTCAAGGCGCCGATCTCATGGCCGGTAGGCAGAATGTCACTGAGCATCACCGCCGCGGCGCGGTCCATGTCCTTAGGCAAGCGGTGCAGGCTGTTGTCCGCGTGCGGGATACGCACGTACTCGGCTTGGGTGCCGTCGATCAGATGACCGAGGATCCAGCCGCCGTCGCGGCAGTGGGCATAGAGACCCCGCTTGCAATAGTCGCAGCGGCCACAGGAGGTGATGCAGGAAATCAGCACCTCATCGCCGACCTGAATATGGCTGACGCCGTCGCCGACTTCCTCGACGACGCCGACGCCCTCGTGGCCGAGGGTACGACCATCCTCCACGGCGGGCACGTCGCCCTTGAGGATGTGCAAGTCGGTGCCGCAGATAGTGGTATGGGTGATGCGCACTACCGCGTCCGTGGGCTTGGTCATGCTCGGGCGCGGCTTTTCCTCCCAGCGTCGCTGGCCCGGTCCGTGATAGACGAGTGCTTTCATGATGTTACCTCATTGAGTGGCACAGCTCGGCAGCTCATGGAGAGCTACGCATTCGGGTCAATTCGCGGTTACAGTTGCACCGCTTCCTCTAGCAGGCCCGCAGGACGGGCTCATTACTCCAGTACATAACGCCCTGGCGCTTCGTCCAGCGCTGGATAGCCTCTGGTCACCCCCGGCTCCCGAGCGGGTATGCGCTGGGTACTGTGACCTTCCAGCCAGCCCTGCCAGCAGGGCCACCAGGAGCCGTCATGATGCGCGGCAGTGGCCTGCCAGCCATCCGGATCCATGAAGGGGTCCTCAGCCTGGATGGTCGAGATCTGGTGGAAGCGGCGGGAATCACCGGGCGGGTTGACGATGCCGGCGTTGTGCCCGCCGCTGGAGAGCACGAAGGTGACGTCCGCCGGCGTCAGCCACTGGACCTTGTAGACGGAGCGCCAGGGGGCGACATGATCCTTGAGCGTGCTGACGGCGAACACGGGAATCTCGATGTCGGTCAGCGATACGGGCCGTCCGTCCACCCGGTAGCGCCCACCGGCGAGGTCGTTGTCGAGGAACAGCCACCGGAGGTACTCGCTGTGCATGCGCGCCGGCATGCGGGTGCCGTCGGCGTTCCAGGCCATCAGGTCGAACATGGGCGGACGTTCGCCGGCGAGATAACTGCGCACCATCCTCGACCAGATCAGGTCCTGGGAACGCAGCAGCTGGAAGGCGCCGGCCATCTGCCGGGTGTCCAGATAGCCCCTGACGGCCATGAGGTCCTCGAGGAAACGCACCTGATCCTCGTCGATGAACAGCATCAGCTCACCGGCCTCGCTGAAGTCGGTCTGCGCGGCGAGCAGCGTCAGGCTGGCCAGGCGATTGTCACCGTCCCGGCCCATGGCGGCCGCGGCAATCGACAGCAGCGTCCCGCCCAGGCAATAGCCCACGCCGTGGACACGCTGCTGCGGGCAGATGGCCGTGACCGCGTCGAGGGCCGCCATGACCCCCAGCCGCCGGTAGTCGGCCATGCCCAGGTCCCGCTCCTCGCTGCCCGGGTTCTTCCAGGACACGACGAACACCGTATGGCCCTGCGCCACCAGGTAGCGAACCAGGGAGTTTTCCGGGGAGAGGTCCAGGATGTAGTACTTCATGATCCAGGCCGGCACGATCAGCACCGGCTCGACATGGACCTCCTGGGTGGCGGGCGCGTACTGGATCAGCTCGATGAGCCGGTTGCGGTAGACCACCTTGCCCGGCGTCACCGCCACGTCTCGGCCGACCCGGTATGCTTCGACGCCCACAGGCCCCTCGCCGGCCTGCCGGCGGCGCCAGTCCTCCAGAAGATTACTGGCGCCGCGGGCCAGGTTGGCGCCACCCTCGCGCCGAGTCTGCTCCAGCAATTCGGGGTTGGTGGCGAGGAAGTTCGACGGCGAGAAGACGTCGAGTATCTGTCGTGCACCGAAGTTCACCATCGCCTCATGGTGGCGCGAGACACCCGGTACACCGGTGGTGGCTGCATGCCACCACTGCTGCTGCAGCAGGAAACCCTGATAGAGCACGTTGAAAGGCCAGCGCTGCCAGGCCTCGCCGCGAAAGCGCTTGTCCTGGGGTAACGGCTCGATGCAGGGCTCGCACGGTGCCCGGCAAGCCTGCTCCCAGTAACCGCCGAAGCGTTGCCACTTACGCAGGGCCTTGCCGGCGAGTTCGGCCTGCTTGTCGGGCGACAGGAGCAGATGTTGCGCCCAGTCCCACCAGGCCTGCTGGACGGCGGTCGGCGACAGCCCACCCGTGAAGAGGCTCGCCATGGCGTGCAGGCGCTGATCGGTCGACGTCGCCGGTGGGCTCGCTGCCGGCCCGTCGATGTTGGTTCGGGTCGTGGTGTCCATCAGCGCACCTCCATGGGGCGGCAGGCCGACTCGGGTTGCGGGGAACAGCAGAAGGTGGGTTCCGCTTCGGTAGGAGAGGGCACGGGCAGGCGGATCCCCGCACGGTACATCAGCGCCGCCACGGCCAGTCCGGCCAGGCGTGCCTCGGGAGGGTCGGCCCGGGAACTCAGTACCACCGGTACCGTCAGCCCCATGACCACCCCGGCCGCCGTGGCGCCGGCATGGTACTCGAGGTTCTTGGCCAACACGTTGCCGGACACCAGATCCGGCATGAGCAGGATGTCGGCTTTCCCCGCCACCGGGGAGTCTATGCCCTTTTCGTGGGCCGCGCGTTCCGAGATGGCGTTGTCGAAGGCCAGCGGCCCGTCGACCTCGGCGCCGGCGATCTGGCCGCGGCGGGCCATCAACGTCAGGCAGGCCGCATCCAGGGTGGAGACGATGGCCGGTTTGACCGTTTCCACGGCGGAAATGACCGCGGCGCGTGGCCGCTCGAGCCCGATCATGTGCATCAGCTCGATGGCGTTGTGCAGGATCTGCGCCTTGGCGTCGAGATCCGGCACGATGTTCACGGCCGCATCGGTCACGGCCAGCAGGCGTGGGTAGTCGGGCACGTCCACCAGAAAGACGTGGCTCACGCGCCGGCCGGGCTGTCGCAGGCCATTGCCCAGCAGGGCATGCATGAAGGTATCGGTGTGGAGGTGCCCTTTCATCAGCGCCTCCGCGCGTCCGGCCTGCACGAGCTCCACCCCGATGCGGGCGGCCTCCACATCCGAATCGGCCTCGATCATCGCTTGCGGATCGAGGTCCCACTCGATCGCCGCGGCGGCCTCGACGATCTCGGTGGGACGGCCGATGAGCACCGGCTCGGCGATGCCCAGCCTCGCCGCCTCGCGAAGCGTCTCCAGCACGGCGGCCTGGGCCGCGTTGACCACGGCGACGCGGATCGGGTTACCGCCACCGGCTCGCTGAATCAGATCATCGAGCGTCGCAAGGGCCACTGGCGTTGCCGTCTGGGTCATGTCACCTCCTGGGTGTTGGTTAATGTGCGCTGCACGTGCCGGGCGATCATCCGTTCTTCATTAGTGGCTACGACCTCTGCTTAGACGGCCCTGTAGCGTCGACATCTATAGATCCCGAGCCCGGTTGATCTGCTGGGACAGACGCATCGCCTCGTGTTCCTCCAGCTTCAATAGCTCGCGAACGAGATCCCGAGCCTCGGGGATGTCGGCGCGTCCTTCCAGGTAGCGGTATAGCGCGATGACCTGATCGTGCAGCGAGAAGACTTCCCGGCTGATGTCTTCGAAGCCCATCTCGGCATAGGGCAAATTGCACGCCTGATGGGGTTTGATGGGCGCATGCGACAGATAATCGTAGACCCAGGTGTTTAGGGCCTTGGGGTCGGCCTGCTTCTCGAAGCTGGCCACGGTGTGCTCCAGGACCGCCTCGTGATCGGCGAGATACTCCAGCAGTGATTTGGCCCGTGCCTCCTCCTGCCGGGTGGCACAGTGCCTGAAGCACTCGGCCAACTGGGCATGCAGCTGGCGAGTCCAGTCGATCAGGTCATGAAAGGTCTCGATCTTCATTTATTGCTCTCCATTAGTGGGTTGCTCTATAGGTATTGGCTGTAAACCGGGTCGGCTTCGACTGGGTCACTCGTTCTCGCTCCACCATCCCCCGCCGTAGAGGCTGCGAAACCCCATCTCGTACATGCTGTCGCGGGTCGTGCCGGCAAGCTCCAGCGTCGAGGCGATAGAGTCGCTCAACAGCGTCTCCCATTGCCGATAGGGGGTGTCACTATCGATCGGCGCCGGTGCGGTCTCTACCATCTCGGCCAGCCACTTCACACCGGTCATCCAGGGGGAGAAGCGTTCCGAGTACATCAGCCGGCTGGTCCGCGCCGGATGCAGTTGACGCAGCACCTCGGCTGACCAGGGGGTGGTGTAAAACCGCACCCAGGGCCCGACGAAGGTCTCGTAGAGGGCCACATTGTGCTCGGAGAGCGCTCGCACCCCTTCGAACGCCGGGGCCTGGTCGGGAAAGTTCAGGTCTTCCACGCGGCGCTCCTCGAAGCGCACCTGGAACTGGGGCTTGTGACAGTCGGGGTCGCCGGTGGGGTTGTCGATGCGCATCTCGTAGAGGCCAGGGGCCAGGTCATTCAGATTGCCGACGCTCTCGAGGATCGCTCGGTGCTCGAGGCGCGCCACCTTGGAGGAGACGAAGATGCCCAGATGCCCGACGTGGGGATTGAGCAGGTAGACGATACGCTGGTCGGCGGCCTTGAGTGCCGCGGTATCGGGATAGACCGCGGGGATCCAGTTGAGCGCCTGATGGGGCGGGGTGATGTTGTCGCCGCCGGAGGCGAAGATCACCAGGGGGTTGCGGATGCGCTTGAGGTCGACGCTACAGCCGGGGCAGACCTCGAGCTCGCCACGCTCCAGCTTGTTGCCGACGAAAAGGTTCTCGACGATGGCAACGATCTCCTCTTTGCTCAGGCTATAGAAGCCCGTCCACCAGCGCTCGAACTCGAGGAAGCGTTCGCGCTGGCCGTCGATGTCGGCGAACAGCTGATAGTCCTTCTGCCACAGGGTATTCGCAGGCTTGAGGGCTTCGAAGTTGGTGGCGAGGTTCGCACCGTCGAAGCGCCCGTCTCCCAGGTCGGCCATCAGGTGCGTCAGCCAGGCACCGCCAAGCAGGCCGCCGGCGAGGCGCATGGGATTGACGCCGGATTCGCCGGACCAGTAGGAGAGCGGCGAGCCGTTCAGCACCGCCGGCCCGACCAGACCCTCGCAGTCGGCGGAGAGCAGCGCGATGGCCCAGCCCGCCTGGCAGTTACCGTAGAGCACCGGCGGCTGGCCGGGGTGGCGCTCGGCCAGCGTCTCGACGAAGCGGCGCAGGACGTGCAGCACGTCCTCCAGTGTCTGGCCGGGGACGGGCTCGGGGAAGAAGATCACGAAGTAGACCGGGTGTCCCTCGTGGAGCGCCATGCCCACCTCGGAGTCGCGCTTGAAGCCGCCGATGCCTGGGCCGTGGCCGGCACGCGGGTCGACGATCATCACTGGCGGCCTAGTCTCGTCGAGGCAGTCCTCCAGGCAGTCCTCGCCGACCCGGGTGATGCGCAGCAGGGCATAGTTGGCGGGGCGCGCCAGTCGACGGCCATCCACGAGCATCTCGTAATCGAAGTCGAGCAGTGGCGGCTTGCCCGCCTGCTCATGCTCGAGCATGTTGTCCGCGCGCTCACGCAGCGTGTCCAGGTAGCGTACGCCGCGTCGCCACAGGTCGGTCTGATAGGCGAGTAGCTCCGTGGCCGGGTGGCTCGGGAGGGTGCCTTCTTCGGGCTCGGGTGCGGTCATCGGGGCGTCCATCTCTGGTGGGGCGGTGGGTTGGCGCTTGCGCGGGTTTTTATGAGCCGTGGGTGGCTTGGTGGTGGATGTTTTGGCGGTCATAGTGGATACCTCTCAGTGTCAGGATGTCGTGGGCGCCGATCTCGATCCGGGACTCGGACAGGAAGCGGTACGGCGGAACCTTCAGGTTGATCGGCGCCGGCACCGCCTTGAACACGCGTCCGGCGAAGTCGAACTGGGAGCCGTGGCAGGGGCAGAAGAAGCCCCGGGCGAGTCGTCGCTGACGACCACGATCGTGCCGACGAGAAAAACGTCTGCTTTTCATGACTGCACCTCTGGGATTTTGTCCTTACAGGCGCCAGCCACTCGTACTCGCCATCCGCAGGTGCGGAATGAAGCGTGGCGTGCGGGCCGCGTAGGTCTGCCATTTGTCGCCAAACTGGCGCGCTACCTCGCGCTCTTCGTGGATCGCCAGTCGTGAGTACATCCACACCAATACCGGGAACATGACCAGGGTCAGCAGGGTGGGCCACTGCAGCAGGAAGCCGGTCATCACCAGCACGAAGCCGGCGTACTGGGGATGCCGGACATGGGCATAGAGCCCGGTGGTGGCCAGTTCTCCCCGCCGCTGGGCGGTATAGAGTGACCGCCAGCCGGCGGCGATGAGCCAGAAACCCGCGGCGATGAACACCATGCTCAGCAGATGGAACGGCCCGAAATGCGGGTTGGCCTGCCAGCCGAACAGCATCTCCAGCAGGTGGCCCGCATCGTGGCTGAACCAGTCCACCTCCGGGTAGCGCGACTGCAGCCAGCCGGAGAGGAAGTAGAGGGTCAGCGGGAAGCCGTACATCTCCGTGAACAGCGCCACCAGGAAGGCGCTGAAGGCCCCGAACGAGCGCCAGTCGCGGCGCGTCTGCGGCTTGAAGAAGCTGAAGGCGAAGAAGATGAAGATCGCCGAGTTGAGAATGACCAGGCCCCACAGCCCATAGGCGGGTACGTCATCACTCATCGCGTCCTCCCTTGTGATCATCATGCCCGCCATGACCCCCGTGGCCTCCATGTCCGCCGTGCATGAACACATGCATTAGCGGACAGGCGAGCAGGATCAGCCAGGGCAGGGCACCGAGCAGGTGCACCTTGTGCTCCTCCCAGAGCAGGAAGCCCATCACCGCCAGGGCGATCGCCACCATGAGCCAGAAGCTGCCTTTGCTGGGTCCTCGCTCCAGCCACCCCTTTTCGTCATGCATGATCAAATCCTCACCCGGCGCAGGCGCAGCGAATTCATCACCACCGACAGCGAAGACGCGCTCATCGCGAAGGCGGCGAACATCGGCCCGATCAGGATGCCGAGGAACGGATAGAGGATCCCGGCGGCGATCGGTACGCCGGCCCCGTTGTAGACCAGGGCGAAGAACAGGTTCTGCTTGATGTTGCGCATGGTGGCCAGCGACAACTTGCGGGCCCGAACGATGCCGTCGAGGTTGCCCTTGACCAGCGTGAAGCCGGCGCTTTCGATCGCCACGTCGGCGCCGGTGCCCATGGCGATGCCCACATCGGCCTGGGCCAGGGCGGGAGCGTCGTTCACCCCGTCGCCCGCCATGGCCACCTTGCGGCCTTGTTCCTGCAATTCGCGGATGATGCGGGCCTTGTCCTCGGGCAGCACGTCGGCGCGGATCTCATCGATACCCAGTCGCCCGGCCACCGCCTTGGCCGTCCGCTCGTTGTCGCCGGTGGCCATGATGATGCGAAAGCCAAGTTTGTGCAGCGCCTTCAGGGCCTCGGGGGTGGTCTCCTTCACCGGGTCGGCGACGCTGACCAGGCCGGCGATCTGGCCATCGAGCACGACGAACATCACCGTTTCGCCTTCATCGCGGCGGGCGTTCGCGGTCTCGGAGATCCGGCCGCCATCGAGGCCCAGTTCGGCCATCAGCTTGGCGTTGCCGAGGGCCACCGACTGGCCGTCCACGACCCCCTTGACGCCCATGCCGGTCACGGCTTCGAAATCGGTGGCATCGGCGAGGGATACGCCACGTTCTTCGGCGCCGGCGACGATGGCCTCGGCCAGTGGGTGTTCCGAGCCACGTTCGAGGCTGGCCGCCAGGCGCAATACCTCGGCCTCGTCATGCCCTTCCTCGGGCAGCACCGCCACCAGCTTCGGCTTGCCTTCGGTCAGGGTGCCGGTCTTGTCGACCATCAGCGTATCGACCTTGGCGAAGCCTTCCAGCGCCTCGGCATTCTTGATCAGTACGCCGGCCTGCGCGCCGCGTCCGGTGGCCGTCATGATCGACATCGGCGTGGCCAGCCCCAGTGCACAGGGGCAGGCGATGATCAGCACCGCCACCGCCGAGACCAGCGCATAGGACAGCGCCGGCGCCGGCCCCCAGATCGCCCAGGCGATGAAGGAGAGGATGGCGACGCCGATCACCGCGGGCACGAACTTGCCCGCCACCTTGTCGGCGAATTTCTGGATCGGTGCGCGGCTGCGCTGGGCGGCAGCCACCATCTCGACGATCTGGCTGAGCATGGTGTCGGCGCCGATGCGGGTGGCCTCCATGACCAGGCTGCCGGTGCCGTTGATCGTGGCCCCCGTGACCTGGTCGCCTTGGACCTTCTCCACCGGTACCGGCTCGCCGGAGATCATCGACTCGTCGATCGAGGAGCGGCCCTCGACCACCACGCCGTCCACCGGCACCTTGTCGCCGGGGCGCACCCGCAGGTGGTCGCCCACCTGCACGTCTTCCAGCGCGACCTCTTCTTCGCTGCCGTCGGGCCGGATCACCCGCGCGGTCTTGGCGGCCATGTCCATCAGCGCGCGGATCGCCTTGCCGGTGCCTTCACGGGCGCGCAACTCCATCACCTGACCCAGCAGTACCAGGGTGACGATCACCGCCGCGGCCTCGAAATAGACGCCGACGGTGCCGTCTTCCCGGCGAAAGCCGTCGGGGAAGACGCCCGGCAACAGCACCGCCACGATGCTGAACAGATAGGCCGCGCCGACCCCCATGCCGATCAGGCTGAACATGTTGAGGTTCATGGTGCGGAAGGAGTTGTAGCCGCGCACGAAGAACGGCCAGCCCGACCACAGGATCACCGGCGTGCTGAGCACCAGCTCGATCCACATCGCGTTGCGTTCACCGAAGAAGTCGCGAATGGCCCCGAGGCCCAGGTAGGGGCTCATCGTCAGAATCAGGACCGGAAGCGTGAGCACGGCCGCGACCCAGAAGCGTCGGGTAAAATCGACCAGCTCGGGATTCGGCCCTTCATCGCCGACCGCCGCCGATTCCAGCTCCAGACCCATACCGCACAGGGGGCAGGCACCGGGAGTGGTTTGGCGCACCTCGGGGTGCATCGGGCAGGTGTAGACGGCGCCGGCATGCCCGGCCGGCACCTTGTCGTACTTGCCGCCGTGGGCCGGCGCGGAGGCCCCATGACCATGCCCGTCATGCGTCTGCGAGTCGTCGCTTCCCACGGGCACGAGGTGCATGCCGCACTTGGGGCAGTCACCCGGCTGGTCGGAGACGACCTCCGGGTGCATCGGGCAGGTGTATTGGGCGCCACCCTGGCTGCCGGCGGTGTGTTGGTCCGTATCGCCGCTGCCTCGTGTCGGTGCCTCGTGCGAGGCATGCCCGTGACAATGGTCGTGTTGGTGTTGCGTCATGGAATCGTCTCCGTCGCTTCCGCGTCTTGATTCAACCTCGTGGCCCTATCTCGATAGGGTCGAAACTAATAGTGCCGTATCCAATAATCAGGAGGTGCGATCAAAGCAGAAGATCGCGCCTGCGTTGCTCGTATTCCTCGCGGTCGATCTCGCCGCGGGCATAGCGTTCTTGCAGAAGGTCCAGTGCCGTTGGCCGCTGTTGAGACATGGCCTCGCCCCGGCCTCGGGTCATGCCACGCACGAGGAGAACGGCCAAGGCAATGACGGCGCCCCAGAACAACACCATCATGAGCCCGCCGAAGAGCATATGCCCCCAGCCGTAATTCCCCATATACGCCATCATGTCGCCCCACATGGTCGGATCTCCTTTCATGTTGAATTACCCTGCCCTGATGTCAGGCTAAAACCTGTGGGTAACCCAAGGATCAAGAAAAATAGAGGTGAAAGCATGCGGCTCTTGATCCCGCTCATCGTGAGTATTGCGTGAGGTATCGGCTAGCTTCCGCCACTGTCCCCAGCGAGGAATAAACATCGGTACTCGCCGCTGATAGGCGCGAGATGTCGCTGCCAATTCCTTGGCAACATCGAATATGGCCGAAAAAGCTGAAACAAGCCTGAATGGCTGCTTGGAGCGTTACATGTGTTGTCCATGGGGCCTGCCTCCCGCCGATTCTCACCGTCCAAAGCGTGTGGCAAAGAAGTTGTAGAGCGGGCCGAAGACCAGGGCGACGTACCAGCCGTAGCCGAAGCTTTCAGCCAGGCCCAGGAAGAAGCTTGACCAGCTCAACCAGGTGAAGCCAGGCAGCAGGCGAAGCCAGCTCTCATACATCGCCTGGTCGGGAAACAGCAGGTCGAAGCCGACGCATAGGGTGAAGGTCACGGCCAGAAACAGCCCCAGGCTCATCCCGAGCGTGATCACGGGAATCCGTGGCGTAGCCTGGACCGGCAAGCGGGTTCCGGAGCGAGGCTTGGCTGTCGACGGAACATCGGCATCAGGCATCTTCGTTCTCCGGTTGGGTAGTAAAGTCCTTTGCTGCAGGTGCGAGATATTGTTCGGGCGCGGCCTCGAAGCGCTCCCGGCAGTCACGAGAGCAGAAGTAAAAGACGTGGCCATCGTGGACGCTCGGCTTGGCCCTTTCGGTTCTGACGGTCTTGCCGCAGACGGGATCGACGTCCTCGGCTGGCGGAATCCACTTCAGCCCCTCGGTGGCGTGTGGATCCTCTCGACTATCGTCGCCATGGTTGCTCCTGCCATGGCGGTGCCCCATGACGTGGGCACCACAGCCAAAGCGCATCATCAGAAAGAGGATCGCTGCCCAGATCAGGAAGTAAAACAGTGCGTTCATAAATGCCTCCTCGTGACTTCCGCTAAGCTGTACCCGATACCGAGCCCGCTGGCGTGCTTACGAATGTGCATGCGAAAGAGACTCTCCACGCACAGCGGCCACTCCGGCAGTTGCCTGGATCAATGTGGGGCGGGCACGGGTTTCTCCCGCACAGCCATGTCTGGAAGCGCGGGATCAGGGAGCGAGTCGACTTAGACTCTGTAGCGTTGGGTCAAAAGGTAGACTGGAACCGAAGAGGGGGAGAGGAGAGCGCTTGGCCTGCCGCTGGCGGTGACAACCCGGGGCGCTATGGCTGGGGCCGTCATGCTCAAAGGAAGAGGCTCGAAGTCCAAGTCCAGGCGCTCCAGGCGCAACAGGGCGCTGCCGACATTACGAGTGCCATGGCCATGGTGGCATCGCGGTTGAGGATAGTCTGCGTTGATGAACTCGATGTTCGAGTGCGCATCGGCGTGAGGCTCAACGCCAACCTGGCCAGACAAAGTAGAGGAGGGAGCATCTGCCGAGGAAGGGACATCTGCCATTGTGGCGGCGCTAGAGAGCAGTAGCACCATGCCCAGCAGGATGACCAGACCAAAGCGATGCCACGCGGTGGCAGACCGCGAGGATTGCTTGGGAAATGACGCGTGCCTGGCCATGCGGCAGGGCTCCTGCAGAGTGATGTACATCTTACCCTAGCGCAGAATCGAATCCTGTCCATTGACATGGATCAAGATGGAGCTTGCCGTAAGCTGCAGTGGCCTCATTGAAGTGGTGACCTGGGCGAATGGCTGGGATGACTTTTACCGTAGGTTATACCGTTTCGGCATGGATGTATGTTCAAAACTTTGGTCTTGGTTGGTTATTCGGCATGACACCAGCGCAGTATTAACTTCTTGAATCCTTTGTACCGCTCTCATGCGTATCTGTTTTTTTAGGATGAGTCCAAGCCAATGGATGCCACCCAGTTCTTTACTATCCGAGCATACTGACGGGTAGATAAATGAAGCTGCCTCGATTTTCTACTCGGAAATAAAAAATCATCCATTCCAAGGCTTTCGTTCTTGATCCACTGGCGTAGTGCGCTACGAGTCTTTTCGGTTATCTCGAATTGGACCGGTCTTTGGGTCTTTCTCTGCATTACAATGGCTCGGGAAGATATCATATCTCCGTGAGAGACGTCTCGGACATGCAATGCGACCAAATCGCAGGCTCTTAGCTTGCTATCAATGGCTAGTTCAAACAGCGCCAAGTCACGTTGTCTATTATTGAGTTGAAGCCTGACACGAATAGCCCAAACGTCTTTCAATCGGAGTGGGTGCTTTTGGCCAACCAGCTTGCTCTTGTTCCACGGGGAGTGATGTTTTTCAGAGGGAGTGTTCATGGGGCCGCTCTCCTAGGGTAGAATCTCTAGGATGGCCCAAAATTCTTCTATCATTATTAATTAAGGGTAATGGATGTTTTCCGAATTCCTATTTTAGGAAATTATGATTGTCCGCTTTTGGTCGAATGCAGTACTTTATTATATGCTTAATTTGTGATGATTTAAATCGACATGCAAGAAAATAAAATGTTTCAGGTATGGAGCTGAAAATATTTCGTCAGTCGCCTATTATGCAGGAGCGATTATAAAATAATAGTGCGCAGTCTAATTCCTGATAGTTACTCGGTATTCTGAATAAGTAGGGTTGAATTTATGAATAGTGCTCAGCTTTGCACCCTGATCGAAAATGGAATAGAAGAATTCTCTGGGCTTGTTCATGCAGATGAGCCAGAGCAGAAGTTTCAGAGGTTCTTTGAAGAGAATATAACT
This sequence comes from Halomonas shengliensis, assembly GCF_900104135.1. Lineage (GTDB taxonomy): Bacteria > Pseudomonadota > Gammaproteobacteria > Pseudomonadales > Halomonadaceae > Halomonas > Halomonas shengliensis. The sequence continues at coordinate 118,412 of NZ_FNIV01000003.1, forward strand.
CTGTTCCAGGCGCTGGGATATTCAAATGCAATACCACACCCAATAATTGAGAGTCGAACTCAGGGAAAATATATCCCTGATTTTATTGTCCAGCGAGACGATGGGTTATGGCAGCTGCTTGAACTAAAGCGGCCAAACACTAAAGTACTAAAGAATAGTGCGCGTCGAGACGCTTGGTACGCGGAAATGCAAGGCTACCTTTCACAGTGTATGGACTATATAGACCAGCTAAGGGATCAATCTGTGTGCGCCAGGTTCGAGCGACGTTATGGCGTCACTATGCATCAGGGTTTCCCAGCGACAATTATTGCCGGACAATCTGAGTATCTTAATCAGCTCCAAGTTACAAGAATGCTAGATCGTTTTAAGGCTAATCTATCGTTGGCGACCTTCGATCAGGCATTGGTCTCTATGCAGGCGTGGTACTCAGGTAAATATCCGCAAGCCGAGCATTGGTCAGGGTTTACAATTGCATTACTCTATCAGCTAGATCCATTTAATATTGAAAATGGATGTGTTTTTGATGTTGGTTGGGAGAAGGGTAGAAATAGAATCTCTTTGCGCCGGAAGTCAGAAGAAGTGCTTGAACTTCGCATACTTGATAATAATGGTCTAAGCATGAGTCATGATTTTATTTCTCCGGACCGAGCTGTAGGCAGGTCTGTACCATTAATGATAAGCGCTTTTCCGGTAAATGATATTTTAAGAATAGTGCTAGAAGCTGATGGGCTGCAGATTGTCGACATAAGGAGCTCGATCATGGATGTAGATCTTCCAATGCCTTCTCCCTCAATTTTGGGGAATGATTTTGAAGAATCCGGTTCTGCCTGCTTTGTAAATGGGATGTTTATGACTCGCACACCAACTCTTTCCATGAGTGAAAGGGAAAAACTTAGAGGTTATATGCGAGAAAATCTTTATAACTACCGGGGAGGGCGAGATAAAACCATCAAGGGAGTAAGATTTTCTCCAAGCCAGTTTATGTATAGCGAAGGGCATCCCTACTTTGATCCCGGCCAAAAACTCTCGACCAACATGGTTCAAAGGAACGACGATTGCAGGCCAACGGCGTGCAGTTAACATATGTTTTTGAGATCGCTGGGGAACATTTAATTCCGTCGTTAATCAAGAAAGGTTTGGCAATCAGGAATATGGATAATGACTCCAAAGGATAAGCTTTTCGCCGCATGGATAAAAGTAATTCATGAATACGTATATTAGAATGTTCTCAGCGTCTGCTCCTGGCCGGATGGGGAAGTTTAGGCTACGCTCATGACAAGGGTCGTCGGTTGACGACCCAAAGCGGCCATGCAGTCAATGGCTGCATGCTCGTTCATTGGGGATCTGCAGCATGCACGAGGATCGGTGTTATGCTGCCAAGCTATAATTAATTCCTAGATTTTTCAATAAGATAAGAGGTGGGCAAGCGCGCAGCATAACATTATTGAACGAGCGTGCGCGTTCAAGTGGAATATCAAGCACGCGGTCTAACACCTGTTATATGCCATAGGAGGGCTAGTGGAAACGACAGACATTGTTCGCAAACTTTTTGACGGTGTTGTTCCTGAGAGAGCATCAGAGATTGAGTCTATCGCTAACGATTATGAGGCCCAGTTCCGCCTGATTGGTGACCGCGAAGGATTTAACTTAGATGCTGGAGGGTTCTCCGCGATCCAGTACACCAGCAGATCAACGCGTCAAATGTGGCTTTTCGGTTATGCGGGAAGGCAGGCGTTACACTGTTATGCTTCGTTGATCGTATTGCTCAAATCATGGGGCGCCACTCTCGACATCAACGAAATTAACAAGATTCCAGATCAGGCAGCAGAAGATGAGGCTTTCAAGTCGATACTTGATGCAGTGAAAGACCTGAGCACTGCATTTCATGAAGATGACTTTGAATGGCCTGTGGGTATTCCTGAACCAGAGAAGGGTAGGCCGTCAGATGCAGAGCGCGCTGCAGTATATGATCTCACGTGCATGGCGACGGCATATGTATTTTTGCACGAACTAAAGCACGTTATTTTCTCAGCTGAAGGAAATGCACCGGAAGACCCGAGGGACGAAGAATATCGGTGTGATCAGTTCGCGAAGGATATGATGATAACCAGGATCGATCAGTACGCCGCAAGCAGTGGGTATCCCCCGGAAAAGGTTAGGATGAAGCGTATGATGGGGATCGCTCTAGCATCGGCCTTTATCCTTTTCGCAACAGGAAGAAGCCGTCTCGCGGGTTCAGCGACTCATCCTCCTATTTACGGGCGTTGGTCTGCGACTGTGAAAGATGTCAACTTACCGGAAGATGACTGGTTCTGGCTGTATTTTTCCTCATTCGCCCTTGCGCTGCTAAAATATTATTCAATAAATATTCAGCCGAAGGTCGTGAAGGATTATAAATCGCTATGCTTGGACCTAATCGCAGATCTTGAAAATGGCATATAACAAAGCAATCAAATTCGCTCCCTTCGGTCGCCGGACGCTCGTTCCTCGCGCCGTTTATTGCGGGCGTTATGCAGGAAATCAATAGGAGGCTTGCATGCCAAGAAGAATAAGTCCCGCGCAGATGCGGAGCAAGTTGAGGCAGGTCCAGAATAAACAAAAACAGGCAGAAGCCAAGTATAACCGTGAGGTCAGGCAGCATAATCAAAAAGTTAAAAAGGTAGTAAATAGATACAACAGCGAAGTAAGAAAACACAATGCGAGGGTCAGGGCCAATCGACAAAAAATCGATTCTGAACTCCGAAAAATGAGGTCGTCTAGCTCGTCTCAATACCAGGTCGTTAGAAGTTCCGCCATGACGCTCAATACCTACTATGAGCGTCTAGATGCCAGAGAGAACGATTTTGAACAGGCCAGCTTTGGCTATGACTTCTTAGACAGATCTGAGAAAGAAAATGCGAATAGTCTAGCTCTTTCAAACGTACTCGAATCTAACGCCGAGGATGACGAAGGGCACCAATCCGATCTCCTTCGCACTGAGATCGACGACATGCTGCAAGAGCTGTCACCCGAATTGAGCAATCGTTGGAAAGGAGCCTTGTTCTCTTTGAATCCAGAAAACCCCGATGCGGCTAGACATTTCTGCACAAGTGCCCGAGAAGTCTTTGTTCAAATTTTAGAAATCAACGCGCCTGATGAAAAAGTGATAGAGAAAGCACCTGAGTGCGATAAGAATCATCAAGGCCAACCAACGCGGAAAGAGAAAATTAAGTACCTGCTAGGGCGTTCAGGAATACTCACAGAAGAAGCAGTCGATTTTGTGGATGCGGATGTCAAAAATGTGCTCAGCCTTTTTCGTGTTTTCAATGATGGCACTCATGGATCATCCGGGAAATTCGGCATCACAAAGTTGCTATCGATCAAAAATAGGGTAGAGGATGGAATCGCTTACCTGTTTTCAGTCTGTCGTCATGCATAACCAAGCCATGTACCGGATGCCAAAACTTCCGCTTCGCTCTGGTTTTGCCACCGGTGATGGCGGGCGTTAACCAAGAAGGCAGATCATGTCTGAGTATAGGCTGACAAAGGAAATCATTGACCGTTCCGTGTCATCCAACTGGGATGAGGCAAAGTTGGAATGGGAGCTGAGTGAGGTCTATGAGGCTGACGAGTCCGAGACCTGCCTTTGTGGCCACTATCCCATAATTGAGTGCTGCGTGTTGTCGAACAAGCTGAATCGCAGCTCTGCAACAGTCGGAAATTGCTGCGTAAAAAAGTTTATCGGCCTCCCGTCAGACAAAATTTTCCAGGCCGTGAAACGGGTCCGAAAGGATCAGGAGAAATCGCTAAACGCTGAGGCGATTGACCATGCGTATCGCAGCGGGTGGATCAACGAGTGGGAGAAGAACTTCTATTTTGACAACTTGCGGAAACGAAACCTTACTCCGAAGCAGAGAGCGAAAAAACTCGAAATTAATCGCCAAATGCTGGCGAAAATGCGCAAAAGTCCGAAAAATGGTTAACACTGTGGTCAACGGGACGTCAACTACGCTGCGCTCCGTTGGTGCCCATTACCACAGGAGCTGGTTGCTTCATGGAGGAGTAGATGCACTTCTTTTACTTGGATGAAAGTGGCGATACTGGGGAAAATCTCGAAGATCCTCAGCAGTCAATATTCGTACTGGGCGGACTCAGTGTCGCCGATAAGAAATGGAACAACACAAAGGAACGCCTCGATCAAATAATAACGGCCTATTTCGATGGCGAAGTACCCGCCGGCTTCGAGGTCCACTCGAATGAGTTGCTTTCACCGAATGGTGAAGGGCCATTTGCGGGTCACCCAATCAGCGAACGCTTGCAGCTCGCAAAGGATTTACTTGGCCTTATGGGCGAGCTGGGTCATCACGCTCACTACTTCGCCATTGAAAAAACTGCCCTGATCAATGTTGAATGCCAGTTCCCGACCGTATACAACAGCAATCACCCATATCTCCTTTCCTTCGATTACTTGATAACATACATGAATTGGCATGTGAAGGAGAATCTTGGGCAATCAGCACGTGGAATGATTGTCATGGACGAGAAAGAAGAACATCACGATAGCGTCGAGGCAATAATCCATAATCGCAGGTTCGAAGTTCCGGTTAACCAAAAGGTTAAGTGGATTGTAGAGTTCAGCTACCCGGTAGATTCCCGAAAGAATCCTATGATTCAGCTCTCTGATTTGGTCGTGCTGTGTATAAGACGATTTTTAGAAATAGAAAAGGGATACAAAGAAAACATGCCGGCTGCGGTGGTCCAGTTCTATGCCGAATGTTTTGACATCATTGATTCAAGAGTTAAAGGGCGGAGGCTGATTGAGCGGAAGGGACGAAATTTAGGCCAGTTGAACTCCCACTTGGAGGCGTCACAATGCAAGCCAAGAGTTCAGTGGCGAAGAGCATATGGCATACAGCGCAACTAACATGGCGCTCCAGCCGACGTCAGGCCGCGCTGCGGCCTTCCTCGGCTGAGCTTGGTCGTTATATATCAGAATGATCTCAACGGCTGCTTCTGGCCGGAAGCTGATCTTTAGGCTGCCTTGATCGGGCAGTCACTGACGACCCAAAGCCGACATGGTTATAGTGGAACCAGTCACGATCCCGTTTCTATGGGATATGCAATATAGGCGATGCGATATTAACAGTCTAGGCTTAACACGCTTGTTTTTCGGTGAGATAAGAGATGACTGAGTGAGTGGAAAAGCATTCTTGAAAGCGCGTGCGCGCTCAAGTCGAATATCGAGCATGCGGGACCTTAAAAGTATTGACAAATCCAAGCTGTTTCCTAATAATTTGAGTAGGCATAGGTAGCCTCCCTGCTGCGTTGGGAAATACCTAATTGACCTTCCAAAATTTACTTTGAAGCCAAGCAAGCAGCATGCTAACTATGATTAACATAGGGCTGTCGGAGTAAAAAGATGTTTGCATATAAAGAGTGCTTAGATAGTCTTAAATATATTGCAAAGGTATCCACTTTCGAAGACAAGTCTCATTGCCAGAAGCTTGACCTCTGTAGCCAAGAATTCGGCTTCAATAACTACCATCATTTAAAAAGTACTCTACATAAATTACCTGAAGATCGATTTGGTAAAGTTTCTCTAAAATTAATGCGGAAATATTGCCAAGCGGCAAAGCCCAGCTTGGATGAAAATTATGTTGAGTTTTATGCTTCTCAAGGTATACAAGCTATTCAAGTTGCGTTCTATAGCCAATGGATCGGGTGGGACAAGCTAGGGAGAGAAGTTAGAGAACCGCGTCCATATTGTGGCAAAAGGAGCATTGATGGCCTAAGAGAGTTGTTTGAAACCCCTGTCTATGTGGTGGAAAATGACAAACAGCTTATAAGCTGGCTATATGACTGGTATGGCACTGCATTAATACCTGAAAAGTTAGCGAAGAAATATTTCTCAGAAAAATTTGACAGAAAAAGGCTTGTCTGCGAAGAAGTGAACATGGATCTGGTTAGAGCGTGTTCGGAAGATTACAGCAATAACGTCGCTACATAGTTAATTGCATAACAAAGTCAGTCAGAGGTGGAGGGGGCTGCCATCGCCTCTGCTGGTGGCGTTGTAAGTTAGGATAATCTCAATGGCCGCTTCTGGCCAAAAGCTGCCTGCCAACACGTTGGCAGGCAGGCTATGAGATTTTAATTCTCAGTCCTCACCAGCCAACCTTCCACCACCTCAGCGCCATATTCATCCTTCCACTGCTTCAGTGTCTTCTGGTTACCGCCGCGGGTCTCGACGACTTCACCGGTGTTAGGGTTCTTGTAGATCTTCAGCTTGCGCTTGGCGCGGCCGGTACTCCTGGTGCTGTTGGATCCCTTGTCAGAAATCGATGCCGGATTCAGTAGTTTGATAACCTCAGTGGCTGACTTATCGAACTCGCGCATTAGGTCTTCAAGGTGGTTCTTGAACTCCAGCTCTGTCTTCAGGCGATCGTCGTTTTTCAGCCTGTCCAGCTCCTCCTGGAGCTGCTTCAGCTGCTGTTCTTTCTGTATGTAGGTGGTGAGAATTGACATGGGCTTCCTCTCTATGGGCTGGATGGAGGTAAGTAGTATGGTAGTATTTTCTATATGATTCAATAGACCTCACCACCTACATCCAGAAAATGTTCAGTTTTGATACAGCAGGTGAATGCCGTCGAATTATTTTGATTAAAGTCATAGGTTGTTTCTAACAAACAGACTATTCATTTCCTGATCTCTTTTTATGAGAGTGCAACCTAGCTAGGCAATGATCGAATGAGTTTCACGAATGTTTCGTAGGACCGTGTGCAGCGCAAACTTTCGCGATGCTAACAATTATTATAATGAATCGATTTTTTCAAAACCTGAATGAAGCAGAATCCGCGATGTGGACATACTTCCAGGCAGCACCAATCGTTTTTTGCTGGCGATAAGCTCGACATCAACATACAAGTGCCTCGCCAGCCATAGGCCGCTTCGCACGTAGAAGCGCGACTTCAAACCCCCAACCGACCTGGACAGCTAGCTAGGTGCTTACACTCGTGGACTCCCCGGGCTGCAGGCTCAGGAGAGGTCTGATTCGGAAATGCGATCTTAAGCACCCACCAAACCAACTAAGTGCATATACTCGCTGAAGCGCCTGGTAAAACTCCCAGTCTGGCCTGGCCCGAACAAATGCGGCCTCAGGCACCCATCTGACCTGACGATATACAGCTTTCTTCAATTTATGTCATGTCCGGACGTCAATTGTCAGAGAATAAGACATGACGCCGAGCGGTAAAGGCCGGTTCGAGGGTGCCTCTGGCCGCCGCCGACCTAGCTGCACCAATACAACCAGCCTCTACCGCATGCCAGTGATGCCTGATGAGCAGCGTGTTGTGGTCAGTCAGGTGTCAACGAATGGCCAATTTATTTACCTGAAGCCCCATATTTGGTCACTCTGTTGACAGATACCGCCTAGCAGCACTGGTCGATGCATAACATGCTGTTTTGTAAAGATTCATCTCGTATTTATCACAGTGTCAACGAGGGTGATGTTATTCGATACAAATCACCCCTGGCCCGAGGATCCCGCCACCGCCGAGGCCACCGCCCGCACCAAGCGGCGTTAGGTGGCGTCGCTTCGACGCAGTAGCCGCAGCGCCAGGCCGCCCACCAGCAGCGTACCGGCGATCAGCACCCCCCACAGCAGCCAGCGGGTCCAGTCCCGGGGCGGGGTCAGGGCGGTCTCGCCGGCCAGGGTCTCGCGCGCCCCCAGGCAGGCGCCGGCCGGCTGCCACGCCTCGCCGTGGCGGGCCCGCAGCGACTCGAGCACCGCTGCCACCGCGGCCGGCTGGCGTACCGCCTGGGCGCTGCCGGCCACCAGCCGCCAGGGGGCCTCGCCCTCGGCCAGGAACACCACCCGCTCCGGCGTGTAGCCCAGGCGCAGCCGGGGTGGCGGACCCGGGCGCGTGGTATCGGTAAGCAGCCGCCAGTGGCGGTCGCGGCGGGTTTCGTCAAGCGCCTGGGGCAGGGAACGCAGCTCCCCCGGGGGTTCCCCTAGGCGATAGCCCGTCCAGGGGCGAGTCGCCGTCCGCCAGGGGGCGTCCGGCGCCTCGCGGCTCTCCAGCCGCCAGCGCGCGGCGTAGGGGGTGTCGCTCACCACATCGGCGAGGCTGACCGGCGGCCGCCCCGCCAGCCGGTAGTGGAACTCCCCATCGGCGAGGCGCTCGCCGTCGAGGAGCGCCCAGGCCGATTCCCGGGCCGCCGGGGATGCCGGCATGACCGCCTCGACGCCATCGAAAGCGATCGGCGGCTGGCCCGGCAGCGGGCGCAGGCGCAGATAGCGGGCCGAGGTGGCGCCGAGCTCCAGGCGGCGACGGACGAGCCGCTGGCCGTCGTGGGCGACCTCCAGCAGCCGGCCCCGGGCCAGCAGGGGCCGCCATTCCTCGAGGTCGTCGCTGGCCTCCACGCGGTAGAGGCTGTCCACCGGGGCCTCGGCGTCCCAGTGCAGGGAGAGGGCGGCGACGGGCCCGTCAAGGCCGCTCAGGTCGACCAGGGCGGCGCCGGAGGCGTCTCGGTCACGGCGCGCGGCGTCATCGCCCGCCGAGCCGCGGCTCTCGATGCGCCGCAGCCGTCCCGAGGCATCGGTCTCGCCGATCAGCTCCCAGCGCGAGGTATCGCTCGGTGGGGGCGGCAGCGGGAACCAGGCCACCGGCTGCAGGCGTTCGCTCGGCGCCGGGGCGGGTTCCTCCTCAACCCGGGTGGGGACCGCCCGGCCGCGGGCGTCGACCACCTGGAGGTCGGCGAGGGCCGGGGTATGCAGCGAGCGGTAGACCTCCGGGGTCAGGGTGAGGCGGTAGGCCGCCGCCGGCGCCTCCACCTCGAGGGGCCAGGCATGGCGCCACTCCTCCTCGAGCGTTCCGGCCCCAAGCAGCGTGGGCCAGGCCAGCAGTGCCAGATAGCCGAGGCGTCTCATGGCGTCTCCTCCTGCCGCCGCGGCGGCGCCGGGGCGAGGTAGCCCACACCGATGCACAGCAGCCCGTAGCCGATGAAGGAGGCGATGCCCAGCAGGTTGCCCAGGTGCTGGCGATCCACCACCACCAGCTTGACCAGCACCACCGCCATCAGCAGCGCGGCGAGTCGCCACAGGGTGCGTTGCCGGCGCCGCGAGCCCAGCACCCAGCCGATCACCCCCAGTAGGCTCCACAGCAGGGTGAGGCCGGTCTGCACCAGGCCGAGTTCCAGCATCGCCGGCGACCAGGGCGCGCCGCCCGCCAGGTGCGCCCCGCGCAGCAGCTCCACGGTGAGCAGCAGGAAGGCCGCGCCCCCCAGCAGGGCCGTGGCGTGACGTGCCGGCGCCGCGGGCCAGAGGCCGCCTCGCCACAGCTGGAAGGCCACCAGCAGGGTCGTCCACTGCGCCAGGGCCAGGGGATTGGCCAGCGGCAGCCAGGGCAGCGGATAGGGATCGCCGGGGCGCGGCAGCAGCGCCACCCAGGCGAGTGCCAGCGCCAGCAGCACGCCGGTGGCGAGCGACACGCGCCAGGCCCTGGCCGGCTCGACCAGGGGGCGCAGCACCCAGTCGGGGCGGCGGCAGAGCAGGACGGCGAGCGTCAGCCAGGGCAGTAGCGCGGCGGCGAGCTGCCAGGCCGGCGCCAGGTTCAGGGGCAGCGGCTGCAGCAGCAGGGTGCTGAGGAAGAGTGGCGTGGCGGCGAGCCAGGCCCCCTGGGCCCAGGCGGCGGGCGGCAGGGGCTCCCCGATAAGCGCCTCGGGGTGTCGCGCCAGCCCCTGGAGCTGGTGATAGCCGAGCGCCATCACCAGGGCGAAGCCCCAGGGGGCGAGGGGGCCGCCGGCGAGCGGTGCCATAAGGGCCTGCTCGAGGGCACCGCCGAGCAGTAGCGCCGCGAGCAGCAGCCCGCCGGCCACGCCCCAGGCCAGCGCCGCGGCCGGCCGGCGGCGATGGCACTCGGCCAGGGCCAGCCCGGTGAACGCCAGCAGCGCCAGGCGCCAGTCGTCCGCCAGGCTCGGCGGGGCGTGGCGCTCGATCTCCCGGGCGGCGATGCCGAACCACCCGGCCAGGCCCCAGGCGAAGGCGCCTATGGCCCAACGCCGTCGGCCGTCACGCCACAGCAGCTCGGCGCTGACCAGCCCGGCGGCGGCGATCAGCACGCCGGCCATGAAGGCGGCGTTGGCCACCGGGGTATCGGTGGTCCAGGCGAAGAGCAGGCTGGCGAGCAGCGTGAGGCCCGCCACCAGCTGCAGGGCGAGGCCGGCGAGGCGCGGCAGCAGGCGGCATTGGCGCAGGCCCAGCCACACCAGGGCGGCGCCCTCCACGGCCAGCAGGCCGGCGCTGACCCGGGCCGAGAGCGCCAGCGGGATCGCCAGGGTGGCGAAACCCAGCGCCAGGGCGGCATGGGCCTCGCCGAGCGGCCGGGTGGGGGCGCGGCGGATGAGCCTGGCGGCGAGCAGGGCATAGAGCAGGGCGACCCCCAGGGCACACAGGGCCAGCGGCAACCGTTCGCCCTCCAGCAGCGCGGCCTGCAGGCCGAAGGCCAGCAGCGGGGTGCCGAAGACCAGGGTGCCATCGAGCCGCCTGACCGCGGCGCGGGGGGACGGCGTCTCCGCCCCGCGTCGGGCGTGGAGGATCGGGATCGCCAGGTAGAGCAGGAAGAACAGCGCCAAAAAGGGCTGGGCCACGGCGAAGTGCGCGGGAGCGTACTCCAGCACGCCCCAGGCCGTGGCGATGGCGAAGGTGGCGACGAAGCCCAGCAGCTCGAGCAGACGCCAGTGGCGCACCCAGGCGATGGCGAAGATGCCGAGGTTGAGCAGGGCGTAGTAGCCGAACAGCACCAGCGGATCGCCGGGCCCGCGGGCCAGCCACAGTGGGGCCAGGAAGCCGGCCAGGCTGCCCAGCACGGCGAGCGAGAGCGCATTCTGCAGCACGCCGAGCACCCCGAGCCCCGCCACCAGCACCGCGCTGAGCAGGAAGGCGAGCGGCAGGGGCAGCAGCGCGAAGCGCTGGGCGGCGGCGAAGATCACCATCAGCAGCACGCCGATGGCGCCACCCTGCAGGCTCAGGGCGAAGGCGCGCCGTGCCTGGTGCTGGTGCCAGCCGAGCCCCAGGGCGGCCACGGCCAGGGCGGCGATGCCGGCCAGGCGCAGCTCGACGGAGAGGGTCAGCCAGCCCTGGGTGGAGGCGTGGCGGATCAGCGCCGCGAGCCCCGCGAAGAGCACCAGGATGCCGATCTTGACCGGCAGGTTGCCCTCGCTGAGCCAGCGCGCCGCGGCGCCACGCGCCCGGCGAGTGGCGGCGGCGAGCCGACGGGCGGGCCCACCTCGCCAGACGCGTCGCCGGCCCTCGCCAGGTGGGCGCTCGGTAGCCTCGGCCTCGCGCCAGGCATCCATGGTCAGCGCCTCTCTCGCCCCTTTCGTCTCTCTCGCCTCGCGCGCTTCTTGTGCCTCTTGCGCCGGCGCCATGGGCCCCGGTCGATCCGCTCGGTCTCGAGGCGCCGCCTCGGCCCGTTCGCTCGACGCGCCGTCGGCGGCGGGGCGGGACAGGGCCGCCTCAAGCGCCGCCACGCGACGGCTCAGCCGCGACAGCCGCACCAGGGCGACCACGGCCACCAGGCTTGGCAGCCCCAGCAGGATCACCAGCAGTGTCATCAGCAGCGGCATGGCTTCCCTCCCTCGCCGGCGTGTCGGTGGATGCCCGGGACCTTCCCAGCATGGGTCACCCGCGCCCGGCTGTCGCCTGTTCCCGCTGGCTCAGTGGCGCCGCCGCAGCACCCACTTCTCCGCCTCGATCACCAGGTAGATGGCCACGCCGACCGCGAGGATCGCCAACCAGTGGCTCGCGGCCAGTCCCTCGGCGCCGAACACCAGCTGCATGAAGGGCAGGTAGGTCCAGCCCAGCTGCAGCACCGCCACCGCGCCGATGGAGCCCCACACCGGGCGGCTGCCGAAGATCCCCTGTAGGGAGAGGGTGCTGGCGGTGAGGAAGCGGCTGTTGATCAGGTAGGCGGCGCTGCCCACCACCAGCATGTTCACCGCGCCGGCACGGGCGAGCTCGATGCTGCCGCCCTGGGCGTTGAGGATCCAGGAGAAGACCCCGAACACGCCGAGCAGCAGCAGCAGCGAGACGAAGCCCACCCGCCACAGCAGGAAGAGGTCGAGCAGGGCGGCGCCGGGGTCACGCGGGCGGCGGCGCATCAGGTCCGCCTCGCCCTTCTCGAAGGCCAGCGCCAGGCCCAGGGTCACCGCCACCACCATGTTGACCCACAGCGCCTGCACCGGGGTCACCGGCAACTGGCTGCCGGCCAGCACGGCGAGCAGGATCGCCAGGCCCTGGGCACCGTTGGTGGGCAGCAGGTAGGTGATGGTCTTGCGGATGTTGTCGTAGACCTTGCGGCCCTCGCGGATGGCCCCGACGATGGTGGCGAAGTTGTCGTCGGCGAGCACCATCTCGGCGGCCTCCTTGGCCGCCTCGGTGCCCTGGATGCCCATGGCCACGCCGACGTCGGCGCGCTTGAGTGCCGGGCCGTCGTTGACCCCGTCGCCGGTCATGGCGCAGATGCCGCCGTGGGACTGCATCGCCTGCACCAGGCGCAGCTTGTGCTCCGGTGCGGCCCGGGCGAAGACATCCACCTCGAGGATCACCTCGGCGAGCTCGGCGTCGGACATCGCCTCGATCTCGCGGCCGCTGATCGCCCGCTCGGTATGGGCGAAGCCCAGCTGGCGGGCGATGGCCAGCGCCGTCACCGCGTGGTCGCCGGTGATCATCACCGGGCGGATGCCGGCGGCCAGGCACTCCGCCACCGCGGCGATCGCCTCGTCCCGGGGCGGGTCGAGTAGGCCCACCAGGCCCAGCAGTGTCAGGCCGTCCTCGGCGTGGTGATCCTCCAGCGAGGCGACCTCATCGAGCGGCTTCTCGGCCAGCGCCAGCACCCGCAGCCCCTGCTCGGAGAGGGCATGGATGCGCGCCTCCCAGGCATCGTGATCGAGCTCGCCGTCCTCGCCATCCTCCAGGCGCACGCGGTGGCACATCTCCAGCAGGCGGTCCGGTGCCCCCTTGACCAGCAGGCAGTGCCTGCCGTCAACCTTGTGGAGGGTGGCCATGTACTTGCGCTCGGACTCGAAGGGGATGGCGTCCTGGCGGCCATGATCGCCGCGCAGGGTGCGGGCCTCGAGCCCCGCCTTGGCGGCGGCGACCACCAGCGCCCCCTCGGTGGGATCGCCGTGGATGCGCCAGTGCCCCTCCTCGCGGGCCAGCTCGGCGTCGTTGCACAGCACCCCCACCTTGAGGAAGTGGCGCAGGGCGTGGTGGTCATCGAGGTCGAGTGTCGCGCCCGTCCGGCCGTCGTCGGCCACGGCGTGGAAGCGCCCCTCGGGGGCGAACCCGGTGCCCTCGACGCGGACCTCGCCCTCAGGCAGCCAGATCGCCCGGGCGGTCATCTCGTTGCGGGTCAGGGTGCCGGTCTTGTCGGAGAAGATGGTGGAGATGGAGCCCAGGGTCTCCACCGCCGGCAGGCGCCGGATGATGGCGTGGCGCCGCGCCATGGCCTGCACCCCCAGCGCCAGGCCGATGGTGACGATGGCCGGCATCCCCTCGGGGATCGCCGCCACGGCCAGGCCCACCGCGGCCATGAACATGTCGCTTGCCGGCTCGCCGTGGACCAGTACGCCGAAGGCGGCGGTGAGGGCGGCGATCGCCAGGATGATCATCGCCAGCACCCGGCCGGCGCGGTCGATCTGGCGCAGCAGCGGGGTCTTGAGCTTCTCCACCCCGCGCAGCAGCTCGGAGATGCGACCGATCTCGGTGTGGGTGCCGGTGGCCACCACCAGCCCCCGGGCGGTGCCCTGGACCACGATGGTGCCGGCGTAGGCCATGCCGGTCCGGTCGCCCAGCTCGGCCTCGGCCTCCACCGTCGCGGTTTCCTTGTCCACCGCGGTGGACTCGCCGGTCAGCGAGGCCTCCTCGGTGCGTAGTCGCCTGGCGGTGAGCAGGCGCAGGTCCGCCGGCACCCGGTCGCCGCTCTCCACCAGCACGATGTCCCCCGGCACCAGCGCCTCGGCGGGGATCGTCTGGCGCCGGCCGTCGCGCAGCACCTGGGCCTGGGGCGAGAGCATGTTGCGGATGCTCTCCAGGGCCTGCTCGGCCTTGCCCTCCTGCAGGAAGCCGATCAGGGCGATGATCAGCACCACCCCGAAGATGGCGATGGCGTCCAGGGTGTGGCCGAGCCCCAGGCTCGCCACCGCGGCGCCGATCAGCACCAGCATCAGCACGTTGGCGAGCTGCTCGAGGAAGCGCTTCCATGCCGGGCGTGCCTCGGCCTGCTGCAACTGGTTGGGGCCGTATCGCTCGAGACGGGCCTCGGCCTCGTCCTCGGCAAGCCCGTCGGCGGACGCCTCCAGGCGTGCCAGGGCCTCCTCGCCGGTCAGGGCGTGCCAGGCGCCCGCCTCCTGCTGTGATTCGCTCATCCCGTGATCTCCGGCCGGTCATGGTCCATGCCGGCAGATGTATCACATCTCATGCTGCGCTGCAGTGACACGGGACAGGGTTCCGTGCCCAAGCCGCTGAAACGCCGGCCGTGAGAGGCGTCAGCGCGTCTCGGGCAGCTCGCCGGGCACACGGTAGCGGGTCGGGGCGTTCTGGCGCTCCTCCGAGGTCAGGGTCTCGTCCTCGGCGGGCACGCCCCACACCGTCTCGCTCTCGCGGTCCGGATAGGTGTAGGTGGTGCAGCCGGCGAGCAGCGTCAGGGCGAGGGCGGCGATTAGCGGGCGAGCGATGAACATGGGGGCTCTCCAGAGGGGATGAGAAGCGACGGCCGGCGTCGCCGCCGGCCGGCAGGGCGTCAGGCGTCTCCCGGCGGGCCTACCCGGACCAGCCGGCGAGGATCGGCACGTAGACCACCAGCAGCAGCACCGCGATCAGGCCCAGCAGGTAGGGGACGATCGCCCGGGTGATCCGCTCCAGCGGCAGGCGGGTCACCGAGGAGGCCACATAGAGGTTGATCGCCACCGGCGGGGTGATCATGCCGATGGCCAGCCCCATGACGATGATCAGCCCGAAGTGGATGGGGTCGATGCCCAGCTGGGTGACCAGCGGCAGCAGCACCGGGGTGAGGATGATCAGAGCACTGGCGGTCTCGATGAACACCCCGGTGAGCAGGATGACCGCCACCACCAGCAGCATGATCACCAGCGGGTCGGTGGAGAGCGACAGCACCGCCTGGGCGATGGCGCCGGGCACCTGAGCGCTGGAGAGGGTCCAGCTGAGCACCGCCGAGGTGGCGATCACCAGCATGATCACCGAGGTAGTGATGGCCGAGCGCATCAGGATGGCGTAGACATCCTTGAGCGTCAGGTCACGGTAGACGAACAGCGACACCAGCAGGGCGTAGTTGACCGCCACCACCGCCGCCTCGCTGGGGGTGAACACCCCCGAGAAGATGCCGCCGAGGATGATCACCGGGGTCATCAGGCCCCAGCTGGCGCTTTTGAAGGTGCGCCAGATGGTGGCCGCGGAGAGGGCGGTGCCGCGGGGGTAGTGGCGGCGGTAGGCCTGGACGATGGCGATGGCCGAGAGCCCCACGCCCATGGCGATGCCCGGCAGGATGCCGCTGAGGAACAGCTGCGAGACCGACTGCTGGGCGATCACCGCGTAGATGATCATCGGCACCGAGGGGGGGATCACCACGCCGATGGTGCCGCTGGCGGCGATCAGGCTGGCCGCCGAGGCGGGCTCGTAGCCCTTCTTGCGCAGCTCGGGTACCAGGCTCGAGCCCACCGCGGCGGTGGTCGCCGCCCCGGAGCCGGAGATGGCGGCGAAGAACATGCCGGCACCCACCGAGACGATGGAGAGCCCGCCCTTGAGGAAGCCGAACAGCGAGTCGGCGAAGGCCACCAGCCGCTCGCTGACCCGGCCCTGGGCCATCAGGTCGCCGGCGAGGATGAACATGGGCACCGCCACCAGGGCGAAGGAGTTGATGCCTTGGAACATCTGCTGGGTGACCACCATCAGCGGCACCCCCTGGGCATGGAGCGCCACCAGGGTGCTGGCGCCGATGGCCAGCGCGATGGGCACCCCCAGCAGCATGAAGATAAGGAACAGCGCGAAGAGCAGGGCGGTCATGGGGCCTCCTCCTCGGGCTCGTGCGCCTCGCCCAGCACCAGGCCGATGACGTCCACCAGGGCGTACCAGGCCATGATCGCTGCCGAGAGCGGGATCACCGCATAGACCCAGGTCATGGAGAGGCGCAGCGAGGCGGACTTCTGGAAGCTCTGTACCTGCATGTACTCCCAGCCGATGACCACCAGACCGAGCAGAAAGCCCAGCGCCACCAGCAGGGCGGCGATGCGCGCCAGGCGCCGGGGCAGCCCGGGCAGGGCGTCCACCACGAAGGTCACGGCGATATGCCGGCCGCGACGGAAGGCGAGGGTGGCGGCGAGGAAGGTGATCCACACCAGCAGGAAGCGGGCCACTTCCTCGGTCCAGCCCACCGCGGTGAAGAAGACGCGCGAGACGATCTGCAGGGTGATCACACCGATCAACGCCGCCATCGCCGTGACGACCACGGGCGCGATGACGGCGTCGAGGGTGCGCTCACTCCACCGCAGCGGTCGCAGCAGGGAATGGGCAAGGTCGGGCACTTACTTCAGGGCCTCCTGTATGCGCGGCAGGTAGTCGCCGAACTGCTCGCCGTACTGCTCGTAGACCGGGGCGACGGCCTCCTGGAAGGCGGCGATGTCGGGTTCCTCGACGATCTCCATGCCCGCCTCGCGCAGCTCGGCCAGCTGTTCGGCCTCCATGTCGGCGTTGACCCGGCGCTCATGCTCGGCGGCCTCCTGGGCGGCCTGCTCGATCACGGACTGGGCGGCCTCCGGCAGCTGGTTCCACACCGGCATGCCCATCACGAAGAGCGCCGGCGCATAAGTGTGGCGCGACAGCGTCATGTGGTCCTGGGTTTCAAAGAGCTTGAAGGAGTGGATGACGTTGACCGGGTTCTCCTGGCCGTCGATGGTGCCCTGCTGCATGGCGGTGAGCGCCTCGGTCCAGGCCATGGGCACGGCGTTGGCACCGAGCTCGCGGAAGGTGTCGACGTAGACCGGGTTCTCCATCACGCGGATGCGCAGGCCGTCGATGTCCGCCGGGGCCTCCACCGGGCGCTCGCTGTTGGTGAGGTTGCGGAAGCCGCGTTCGGCGTAGGCCAGCCCCTTGAGGTTGACTTCGGAAAGGCGGTCCAGCAGCTCCTGGCCGATCTCGCCGTCAAGCACCGCATAGGCGGCCTCGGGGCTCGGGAAGAGGAAGGGCAGCTCGAACACCGCCATCTCCTCGAGGAAGTTGGCCACCGGGCCGTTGGTGATCACGCCCATGTCCACGGTGCCGATCTGCATGCCCTCGAGCAGGGTACGCTCGTCACCCAGGCTGGCATTGGGGTAGAGCTCGATGTCCACCTTGCCCTCGGTGCGCTCCTCCACCAGCTCCTCGAACTTCATGGCGGCGATATGGAAGCCGTCCTGCTCGTTGACCACATGGGCCAGGCGCAGGGTGACCGGGTCCATGTCGGCGAACTCGTTGGCCTGGGCGGTGGCGGCCATGGCGAGCGAGACGGAGAGAGCCAGCGTGCTGCGGAGAAAACCGTTCATTATTCGTTTCCTTTGTGTGTCAGCGAGTTGCGAATCCAGCGCCGGAAAGCATGCCCTGTGGCGGGGAGGTCGGTCAATTTCACGCTCGCGCCGGGTGGTGTGCGCCTACGCCTGGGCGCCGGCCTGCTCACGCAGCCAGGCGATCTCCTCGGCCCAGATGTCGGGCTCGATGGTCTCCAGCACCAGCGGCATGTCGTCGGTGCGCGGGTCCTGCATCAGGGCGGTGAAGCAGGCCGTGCCGATGTTGCCGCGGCCGAGGCTGTGGTGGCGGTCCACCCGGCTGCCGAGCTCGCTCTTGGCGTCGTTGAGGTGCATCCCCTTGAGGTAGTCGATGCCCACCACGGCGTCGAACTCGTCGAGCATGGCGCGGGTGGCGTCCCCGCTGCGCAGGTCGTAGCCGGCGGCGAAGGCGTGGCAGGTGTCGAGGCAGACGCCGACCCGCGTGCGGTCCTCCACCTGGGCGATGATCTCGGCCAGCTGCTCGAAGCGCCAGCCCAGGTTGCTGCCCTGGCCGGCGGTGTTCTCGAGCACCGCGGTGACGCCGCGGGTCTCGGCCAGCACCTGGTTGATCGACTCGGCGATGCGCGCCAGGCAGTCGCTCTCGCTGCTCTTGCGCAGGTGGCTGCCGGGGTGGAAGTTGAGGCGGTCGATGCCCAGCTGTTCGCAGCGGCGCATCTCGTCGAGGAAGGCGGCCCGCGACTTGGCGAGCCCCTCGGCCTCGGGGTGGCCCAGGTTGATCAGGTAGCTGTCGTGGGGAAGGATCTGGCCGGGGCCGAAGCCGTGGCGCCGGCAGGCGTCGCGGAAGGCCTTGATGACCTTCTCGTCGAGGGGCTTGGCCTTCCACTGGCGCTGGCTCTTGGTGAAGAGCGCGAAGGCGTTGGCGCCGATGGCCACGGCGCGCTCCACCGCCTGGTCGACGCCGCCGGCGGCGCTGACGTGGGCTCCGATGTACTTCATCCTGTGTGCTCTCTTGTCGGGTGGTCCGGGGTGGCGGATCCCGGGATTGTCGCCGATCCGGCCGGCGAACCCCAGGGCGTCCATTCGTGGCGACGGTGGACGTCACCCGCGCCGGTCCGCTAGGGTCGGGGGCCACCTCGATCAACCAGGAGATCCCATGACCCTGCGCAAGTCCCTCGCCGTTTCCTCGCTGAGCCTGGCCATGGCCGTGCCGGCCTTCGCCCAGCAGATGCCCCAGGGGCAGCCGCCCAGCGCCGAGGAGCAGGTGGCCCAGCTCGACCAGCTGGTCGACCTCGACCAGCAGCAGGAGCAGGAGCTGGTGACCCTGCTCAGCGACTCCCGCGAGCGCATCCAGTCGCTGCAGGCCGAGGCCCGGAGCGTGCAGATGCGCCTGCAGCAGAACGCCGGCCCGGAGTATGACGAGGCCGCCATCCGCCAGGATGCCGAGCTGCTGGGCGACCTCTCCGGTGAGATGACCGCCGAGAGCGTGCTGATGCAGTCGCGCATGCAGGCCGCCTTGACCGCCGAGCAGCGCGACGAGCTGGAGCGCCAGATCGCCCAGCGCCAGCAGCAGATGCGCCAGATGCAGCAGCAGATGCAGCAACAGCAGCAGGCGCCGGCCCAGTAAGCCGGGTGGCGCGGCCCGCCTGGCGGACCCGAGGCGCGATAAGGACGGCACCCTGCGGGGTGCCGTCCTGCGTCGTGGCGGGCGAATTGCGGGTCGCTCAGCGCCGGTCGTCGGGGCGGCCCAGCCAGTAGCGATGGCCGCGGCGCTCGGGGCGGGCCTCCACCAGCGGCTCCCGCGGCCGGTAGGGGCGCGAGGAGGGCGGACGCGGCCCCTGGCGTCGCGCCAGGGCCATCAGGCGTCCGACCCGCTCCTCGGTGGCCGGGTGGGTCTGCAGGAAGCGCAGCCAGCCTGGCAGCTGACGGCGCCCGAAGAGGGTGGTCAGCCATAGCCCGTTGTGTGCCTCGAGCACCCCGAGCGCATCGGCCAGTCCCTCCGGGTCGCGGGTCAGCGCGGCGGCCTCCATGTCGGCGGTGAACTCGCGATTGCGCGACAGCGCCAGCTGCAGCAGGGTGCTGGCGGTGGGCGCCAGGCCCACCGCCAGCAGCTCCAGCCAGGGCAGGCGGATTTCGCCGGCCATCACCATGGGCAGCATGGCGATCAGCGCCAGCTGTACCAGGAAGGCGCCCCACACCGTCAGCCGCGTCATGGTCGCGGCCATGGACATCACCCGGGTGTCGCCATGGCGCAGGTGGCTCACCTCGTGGGCCAGCACCCCGGCCAGCTGGCGCAGCGAGAGGCGGCGCAGCAGCCCTTCGGTCACCGCGATGCCGCCGTCCCGGGCGTCCCCCACGGCGAAGGCGTTGAGGTCCTTCGAGGGCACGTAGAAGAGCCATGGCGGCTGGGAAAGGCCGGCGCGGCGGTAGAGCAGGTCCATCACCCGGTAGAGCTGCGGGGCGTGGTGGCGGTGCAGCACCCCGGCCCCGGCGTTGGCCAGCACCAGGCGTGCCGGCACCCGGCCGCTGAGGTAGAGGGTCAGCAGCACCAGGCCGAAGGCCCAGACCACACCGGTGCCCCCGGCCAGCAGCCAGGCGGGCACCGAGAGCAGCAGCGACATGCCGCCCAGGATCAGCAGGTGCTGGAGGGTGTTGTGAAGTCGCTGGGCGGCGAAGCGAGAGAGCATGGCGAGCCTCCTGTCCACACCAGCCTAACCCGCCGGCGCCTGCCATGACAGCCAAGGCGCAGCGACGCCACCGCGTCTGTAACGATTGGTCTCACCGTGCAAACAATTATGGAAATGCATGCCGGATATTGAAATCTGTGCGGCGGTGCGCTTTATTAGACGGGTAACCAACACGGAGACACGCCATGTCACTGCCCATCCACACCCCCGAAGTCATGGAATACCTGCTGCAGAAGGCCGAGGCCGTCAAGGCCGCCCGCGAGGCGATCGCTGCCTACATCGGCTGAAATTCTCCCCCGGCCAGGGATGGCCACCCCCTTCCTCTTTTCTCTCCTCCCCGCGTTCCCGCGCTTCGCGCCGCGGCCGGCCCGATTGCCGGCGTCCTGTCCCGCGGGCGACCCCTGTCGATTGAGAAGGCTTCGCCGCTCCGGCACTATGTGCGCTCGCCGATGATGAGTCGGTATCGCCATGCCAAACGACCAGGGACGCGACATGGGCCAGCTGCTACGCATCGTGATGATCCACGGCCACCTCGAGGGCGTGGTCGAGCTGAGTGTGGAGGGCCACACCAACATCTGCGGTACCAACGCCTCGGGCAAGACCACCCTGCAGCGCCTGGTGCCGGTCTTCTATGGCGAGCTGCCCAACCGGGTGGTGCCGCGCACCCGCCTCAAGTTCGACGCCTTCTACCTGCCGCACCGCAACAGCTACCTGGTCTACGAGTATCGCCGCGAGGAGGGTGACGTCTGCCAGGCGGTGCTGACCCGGCGCGGCGAGGGCGGGGTCGAGTACCGCTTCGTCGGCGACGCCTACCGCCCCGAGGACTACCTGGTGGAGAGCGAGGCCGGGGTGGTGGCCCTGGACTACGCCCAGTGGGCCAACGGCCTGCGCCGGCGGGGTGTATCGGTCTCGCCCAAGCTGGGGGCCACCTCCGAGTATCGCGCGGTGGTCCAGAACGACTTCACCCAGACCGGGACCCAGACCGGGACCCAGCCCCGGGGCAGCCGCAAGGAGGCGCTGCGCCTGCGCCAGGTGGCGGCCCGCTTCAGCCTGGTGCGCCCCGGTCAGCGCATCCGCCACATGGAGAAGCTGGTCTCGGCGGTGCACGCCAAGGAGGGCAAGATGGACACCCTCAAGACCATGCTGGCGGCGATCTTCGAGGAGGATGGCGTCGAGCTGCCGGTGACCCGCATCCGCAACACCAAGGCGCGGGAGTGGATCGCCCGTATGCGCCAGTCCATGCGCCTGGCGCCGCTGCAGCGCTCGCTTGCCGAGCTCGAGCGCCTGGATGGCGAGATCGGCGAGCTCGAGGCCACGCTGTGGCAGCTGGGCCCCCAGCTCACCGCCGACCGTCACCGCGCCGAGCGTGAGCAGGCCGACCACGACGCCGAGATCCAGCGCCGCCAGCGCTATGTCCAGGCCCTGGAGGCGGCCTACCAGGAGAAGCGTGACGCCCTCAACGAGCGTGCCAGCCGCCTCGACAGCGAGCTGGCCCAGACCCGCGCCGACCTCGACGACCTGCAGCATCGCTATGAGGCCTTCGAGGCGGCCGACATGCCGGCCCTGGAGCAGGACCTGCAGGCACTGCCCCAGTGGCGCGAGCAGCAGCAACAGCTGCGCGACCACCTGGAGCAGCTGCAGCAGGTAGTGAAGGAGAGCAAGGCCAGGCTGGAGGCGCGCCTGGTGGAGCTCGGCGACCTGCTAGAGGCGCGCCGCGACGAGCTCCAGGCGCGGATCGACGCCCTGGGCGAGGAGCGTGAGGCGTGCCGCGAGGCCCAGCGCGAGGCCGAGAGCCGCCTGGAGGCCGACCACCAGGCGCGTCGCCAGGCGCTCGACGACGACTACCGCACGCGGCTGGAGGCGGTGACCACGCGGCTCGCCGAGCTCCGGGCACGGCTCGAGCATCATGCCCAGAGCCCCGAGGAGGTCCGCGAGGCCGAGCAGGCCCAGGCCCGGGTCGACCAGGCCCAGAGCGAGCAGGGTGCCGCCGCGGCCGCCCTGGAGCAGCTGCGCGGTGAACTCGACGCCCGCAAGGAGGAGCGTGAAGCCGCCGAGGACGAGTTGCAGACCGTCCGCACCCAGCGCGGCCGCGCCGATGCGCGCCTCGAGGCGCTCGAGGCCCAGCGCGACCCCGCCCAGGGCAGCCTGCGCCACTTCCTGCGCCACCATCGCCCGGGCTGGGAGCAGCGGCTGGGCAAGGTGATCGCCCCCGAGCTGCTGGCGCGGCGTGACCTGGCCCCGCAGCTCAACGATGCCGCCAGCGACGACCTCTACGGCCTGGCGCTGGATCTCGCCGCCATCGCCCCGCCCGACCATGCCCGCGAGGAGGCGGACCTGCTGGCCGAGATCGCCGCCGCCGAGGCGGCGCTGGAGGCGGCCCGCGAGGAGGAGAGGGCCGCCGAGAAGGCCCTGCGGGGTCGGCACCAGAAGGTTCAGGAGGCGGACGCCCGTCTCGACGAGGCGCGCCGCACCCGGCGTCGCGCCGCCGAGGAGGTGGACTATGCCCTGCAGGCGCGCAGCCAGTGCCAGCAGCGCCATGCCGAGGCGCGCCAGGCGCGCCAGGCCGCCTGCCGCCAGGCGCTGGCCGAGCAGGAGGCCGCCCGGGAGGCGCTGCAGGAGGAGCAGCGCCGGGCGCTGGAGGCGCTCGCCGACGGCCACCATGCCCAGCGCCTGGAGCTCGCCGCCGACCATCAGGGGAAGGTAGAGACCCTCGAGCAGCGGATCGCCCAGCACCGCCGCCAGCTCGCCGAGCACAAGGAGGAGCACCGCCGCCAGCGCGACGAGCTCACCGCCGCCTTCGACCGCGAGCTGGCGGAGCAGGGCGTCGACCCGGCGACCGTGCGCGAGACCCGCTCACGCCTGGAGGCGCTGGGCAAGCGCCTGCGCGAGACCGAGGCGCGCCGCGAGGAGCTCGACGCCTACACCCGCTTCATGCGCGTGGAGTGGGGCGAGCGCAAGCCGCGCCTGGTGGCCCGCGAGGCCGAGCTTTCCCGTGAGCGCGACGCCCTGGAGCGGGAGCGCGAGCAGCGGCGGGCCGACTTCCAGGCCGCCCGGGGAGAGCATCAGGCGGCGCTCGCCGAGCTCAAGGCCCGGCGCGATGCCGCCCGGGCACTGGTGGAGACCCTGGCGCCGCTGCTCGATACCCTCGAGGGACTGGCCCTGGCGCCGGCCCCCGAGGCCAGCGGCGAGGCGCCGGGCGACGTGGAGGAGCGCATCGAGCGCCTGCGCCAGGCGCTGGCCGACCACGCCCGCGAGCTCGAGGCCCTGCGCCGCGGCTGTGAGCGGCTCGAGGCGGAGCTGATCAAGGGCGCCAGCGCCGACTTCGAGGCGACCCTGGCCGCCGAGCGAGCCCGGCTCGAGGGCGAGAGCCCGCGCCGCCTGCTGCCGGTGATCGCCGGCATGCTCCAGCTCCTCGAGGGGCAGCAGCAGCAGCTGCTGCAGGAGGGACGCAACCTCTCCGACGACCTCGACAAGTTCTTCACCGTGTTCAGCGACCTCAACCGGCGCATCAGCGCCCAGAGCCGGCGCCTCTCCGAGGAGGTGGCCGACGACCTGGCGCTCGAGGGCATCGGCCGCGCCGAGGTGAGGATCCAGTCCACCATCGACGAGCTGGGCTTCTGGGAGCCGCTCAAGCGCTTCTCCCGCCGCTATCGCGAGTGGCGCGACTCCGGCCAGCCGCTGCCCGGCGACGACTACCTCGACGCCCTGGCAGACGTGGTGGAGCTGTTGCGCAGCGACCAGCAGTACAGCTTCGAGAGCCTGCTGCGCCTGGAGCTGCACCTCAACGAGGGCGGCACCGACCTGGTGATCCGCAGCGACCGCCAGTTGCTGGAATCCTCCAGCCACGGCATGGCCTACCTGATCCTGTGCAAGTTCCTGCTCGCCTTCACCCGGCTGCTGCGTGGCCAGGCCGGGATCACCATCCACTGGCCCATCGACGAGATCGGCACCCTGGCCTACCACAACGTCGAGAAGCTGTTCGACGCCTGCGACAACAACCGCATCCATATCGTCGGCGCCTTCCCCAACCCGGAGTCGGACGTGCTGCTGCTGTTCCACCACCGCTATCTGATCGACCGAGACGAGGCCGCCCCGGCCAAGCGGCGCCTCAAGCGCATCGAGCCGCGCCTGTCGCGCCTGGCCCAGCGCCTGCAGGCCCGCGCCGAGGAGGCGGCGTCATGAGTGAGCCCACGATGACGACGCCCTCCATGGTGGCCTTCGGTCCCCTGCTGGAGCGGCTGCTGGCCGGCGAGTTCATCTGCGCGGTGAGCGACGAGGGCGCCTTCCGCCGCCTGCAGGACGAGGAGGTCCGGGAACGGCTCGACGCCTACCTGCGCCCGCTCAACCGGCGGCTGGCTACCAACGATGAGGGCACGGTCTACTTCCTGGCCTGGCACACCTTGGACGAGGCCGCCCGGGAGCAGCTCTCCCGCCAGCTGGGCGAGACCGTTGCGAGCCTGTTGCCGCTGCTGGAGTGGTTGCAGCTGGTGCAGGAGGCGCTCGGGCGCGACGGGCCGCCGGCCCCCGGCGACGTGCTCAAGCCTGCCGACTTCAGCTCGCGCTGCGAGGATCACCTGGGGCTGCGCGAGCGCCTCGAGCGCCTGGCCACCGACCCTTTCTTCGGTTCCCAGAGCGACCAGCTCGACGCCCAGCTCAAGCAGGTCTTCAAGCGGCTCAAGGAGCACGGCTACCTGCTCCAGCCCCACGCCGACCGCCAGTACTACCTGGTCACCGCCAAGATCGACTACCTCCTCGACCTGGTGCGTTTCATCCGCGACGAGGAGAACCTGCCCGTGGACGACCAGGCGCCGAGCGCCCAGGAGCGCCTGCTGTGAGCCAGGCGCCGGCCCATGCCCTGGAGAGTCGCCTGATCGCCACCGGCGTCGAGCGCCTGGCGCTGCTCGGCAAGCACGCCGAGGCGCTGATGGCCGGCTATGCCCGGAACGAGGTGCCCCTGGAGGGGCTCACCACCACCGCCCTCAACCGGTTGCTGGCGGCGCGCATCCTGTGGCGGCCGGACGAGCAGGGCGGGGTCAAGCTCGCCCCCAAGGTGCGCGAGCTGATCGCCGAGATGCTCGCCGACGAGAGCCGCCGCCACGTCAACGCCGACGTCGCCGAGACCCTGGAGCTGTTGCGCGGCCTGGTGCAGAGCTACCGCGAGGCGCGCGACGCGGGGGAGTACTGGCGCCAGGAGCAGCAGCTGCTGCGCCTGCGCCAGGAGGTGGATGACCTCAACGGCCGCTTCGCCGACGCCATCGACAGCCTGTGGCGGCGCCTCAACGGCGACTTCGGCTTCGTCAGCCGTCTGGCCGACAAGATCCGCGAGAACGAGCGCGCCCAGAAGCAGATCGTGCGCCTGCTCGACGGCCTGGCGCTGATCGACTTCGACGAGCTGATCACCCTGGTGGGCAGCGACGGGGCCCTGCGCAAGCTGCTGGTCAGCGGCCTGCAGCAGCAGCTCACCCAGCACTACACCAGCCTGCGCGAGGTGCAGCGGCGCCTAGTGGAGCTGATGGCGCGCTTCCGCCAGCAGCAGTCGCGTAGCCGCCTGGTGGCCGGCATGGCCGGCTTCCTGCGCGAGCACCCGGGCTTCGTGCCCGGCAACTACGCCCGGCGCAGCGAGGTGCCGGGGCTGGTCAACCGCGCCGCCCCGCTGGTCGCCGCCGGCGCCGCCGCCCTGGACCACCACCCCGACGGCCGCGTGCTCGGCGAGCTGCTCAAGCACCTGCCGCCCCCCGTCCATCGCCCGGAGCCGGTGAGCGCCGCCGGCGTCGCCGCGCCCCAGGAGGACGCGCTGGTGGCCGCGCGCCAGCAGGCCCTCAAGGAGGACGTGGAGCGCTTCTACCTGGCCGTGGTGGATGGCGGCGAGCCGCTCAGCGCCCTCGAGTTCCTGGCCCAGGGCGCGTTCGCCTGGGGCGAGGAGATCTGGCTCTTCCAGGTGATCGCCGAGTTCCAGGGCCTGCCCCGCAGCGAGCAGCGTGCCTTTCGCCTGCGGCCGCAGGAGAGCCAGGCCGGCCGCTACAATGATGTGCGGCTGATCCACGACGTCGTCCTTGAGCTCGCCTGAGGTCCCATGCCGCTATCGTCCCGCGCCCGCCGCCTGCTTCGCGATACCGACCTGGCGCTTCGCAGCACCTCCCGGGTGGAGAAGCCCCGCGGCAAGGCCGTGGAAGAGGTGGTTGCCTGGTGCCAGGCGCAGGATATCGAGCTCGGCTCGCGGCTCAGCCATGGCCGCCTGGTGCTGGACCGTGACTTGCTGGCCCACATCGACGAGGCCCTGGCCGCCCTGGGTGAGCCCGCCATCGCCGCCGAGCTCGGCGGCCTGACCAGCGTCGAGCAGGCTGCCCTCGGCAACCGCGAGGCGAAGGGCGTACGGTCGGCGCCCCGCGAGCGGCGAGTGCTGGCCAGCCTGCCGGCGGTAAACCGTCCCGGGGTCGCTTGCCGGGGGCGTGACCACCTCGACCTCGACTGGCATGAGCTTGACCTCGCCGCCTTCGATGTCCTGGTACAGGTCGAGAACCTCGACAGCTTCTACGCGCTGCAAGGCGAGCCGCCGGCGCTGTCGCCCTGGCCGCGCCCGCTGGTGCTCTACCGTGGCGATCGCCACTACGGCGGCGGCTTCGCCGACCTCGCCAGGGCCTGGTCGGCAAGCCACCGGCCCCATCTCTACCTGGGCGACTTCGATGCCAAGGGGGTGAGCATCGCGCTCGCCGGCGCTGCCAGCCACCTGCTGCTGCCGCCACTGGCGGTGGTGGCGGCGCGTGCCAACCCGCAGCAGCTGCCTGCCGAGCAGCAGGCCTACCAGGCGGCGCTGCGCGACCATGCCGCCACGCTGCCCGCCGGGCACCCCCTGGCCGGCTATCTCGCGCTGCTGCTCGGCGAGCAGCGCGGCCTGCTGCAGCAGTGGTTCGGCAGCGGCGACGACTGGGTCGTGGTGCCGCTGCATGCTCGCACTAATTCCTGATGCCCCAACCGGACGACGCCACCGTGGAACTCCTGCAGACGCTCGATACGACCCACCTGATCCTGGGCCTGGCCACCTTCGCCGCCGGCCTGGCGATCGCCTTCGCCCTCCAGCAGCGCCGCATCGCTGCCACGCGCCGTGAGCGGGACGACCTGCGTGGCGAGCTGCATGCCCAGCAGCTGGAGGCGCGCGAGCAGGTGGTGGCCCTGCAGGTGGCCGAGGGCGAGGTGGAGACCCAGCGCGAGGCGAACCGCGAGCAGCAGGGCGAGGTGCAGCGCCTGCGCGAGGCCTACTATGCGCTGCGTCAGGCCCACGGCGAGCTGACCACCCGCCTGGAGGATAAGGAGGCGCACTTCGCCCGCCAGCTAGAGTGGATGGAGGAGAGCAAGGGCCAGCTCAAGGTGGAGTTCGAGAACCTGGCCAACGAGCTGCTGGAGCAGAAGGGCAAGGCCTTCTCGTCGCTCTCCGAGCGCAACCTGCAGGGCCTGCTCAGGCCCTTCCAGGAGGAGATCAAGGGTTTCCGCGAGAAGGTCGAGACCCTGCACCACCAGGAGACCGCCCAGCGTGCCAGCCTGACCACCGAGCTCAGGCACCTGCAGCAGCTCAATCGCGACATCACCGACCAGGCCGCCCGGCTCACCGAGGCGCTCAAGGGGCAGAAGAAGGTGCAGGGCAACTGGGGCGAGCTGATGCTGGAGAACGTGCTGGACAGCGCCGGCCTGCGCCCCGGTGAGGACTACCAGCGCGAGAAGAGCTTCACCACCGAGGCCGGCAAGCGCCGTCCCGATGCGCTGGTCTATCTGCCCGAGGGGCGCCACCTGGTGATCGACGCCAAGACCTCGCTTGCCGCCTACCTGGAATACGTCAACGCCGAGGACGAGGCGACCCGCCGGCGGGCGCTGGCCGATCACGCCCGGGCGGTGGGTGAGCGCATCGAGGAGCTGGCCGACAAGCACTACTACGACCTGCCGGGGCTCAACTCGCCGGAGGTGGTGATCATGTTCATCCCGGTGGAGTCCGCCTATATCGAGGCGTTGCGCCACGACGCCATCCTCTATCAGCGCGCCGTCGAGCGCAACGTGCTGGTGGCCACCCCGACCACGCTGCTCACCAGCCTGAATATCGTCGGCCAGCTGTGGCGCTTCGAGAACCAGAGCCGCCACAGCGCCGAGCTGGCGCGCAAGGCCGAGCGCTTCCACAGCAAGCTCGCCACCTTCTTGGACAGCATGCAGGACGTGGGGCGCAAGCTCGACGGCGCGCGGGAGAGCTACGACCGGGCGCTGGGCCAGCTGGTCAACGGCCGCGGCAACCTGGTCAAGCAGGCCAGCGAGTTCCGCGAGCTCGGCGTGGCGGTGAAGAAGGAACTGCCCGCCGAGGTGTTGGAGCGCGCCCGGCTCGAGGTGGGAACCGCCACGCCGGGTGATGAGCGGAGCGATGATCGGCAACAAGGCTGACGCCTCGGCCGGCGTTGGAAAACGGGCGCTTTTCTGGTCAGCTGGGGGTAGCCGGTGGTTTCCCGGCGTCGCCATGAGCGCTGACAGCCCACAGGACAGGGAGTCGAGATGGCCTTTCGTTTCCAGCGTCGCATCCGCCTGGCGCCCGGGGTGCGCCTCAACCTCAGCAAGCGCGGCCTCGGCCTCTCGCTGGGCCCGCGCGGTGCCAGCCTTAGCCTGGGGCCGAGCGGCGTGCATGGCCATGCCGGGATTCCCGGCACCGGCCTTTCCTATCGGCAGAAGCTCTCCGGCGCCGATCGGCAGCGACGTGGTACCCGCGACGCCGCGGCCTCGGCTCTGGCTCAGCGGCTGGCCGAGGGCGAGAGCCTGGCGCTGACCCTCGAGGTCGAACAGAGCGGCCAGCTCCGCTACTTCCATGCCGACGGCACGCCCCTGTCGGACGCCGAGGCGCGGGCGGTGCGTCGACATGCCGAGGCGAGCCTGCGCGAGCAGCTCCAGGCCCACTGCGAGCGCCTCAACGCCGATCTCGATCGCCTGGGGCGCCTCCACGAGGAGACGCCGGCGCCCGAGGCCTCGGGCTACGCGATGCGCGACTTCGCCGAGCCGCCTCCGCCGCCGTTCGAGCCGCAGCCCCCGGCCTGGTGGCATGCGCTGTGGCCGCCGGCGAACCGCGCCCGGGAGGCGCAGAACCGCCGGCAGCGCGCCGAGTTCGACGAGCGCTACCGCGCCTGGGAGTGGCGCAAGGCGGAGCACGATGCCGCCGAGTTCGCCCGCCATCGCCGCGAGAGCGAGGGCGTCTGGGACGATCCGGAGGCGATGGAGGCGACCCTGCGTGAGCGGCTGGAGGAGATCGACTGGCCCCGGGAGACGCTGATCGACTTCGACCTGGGCAGCGATATCTCGACCATCGCCGTGGACATCGACCTGCCCGGCGAGGAGGAGGTGCCCGATCGCTATTGGGGTATGCCCCCCAAGCAGCTCAAGCTCTCGCCACGCCGGTTGAGCGATACCCGCCAGCGCAAGCTCTACCGCGACCATGTCCACGGCATCGCCTTCCGCGTGCTGGGGGCGGTGTTCGCCCGCCTGCCGGGGATCAAGGAGGCGCGGGTCTCCGGCTACCGCCAGGTGGTCGACCCCGCCACCGGCGCCGAGCGCGACCAGTACCTCTACAGCGTCAAGGTCACCCGCACCCAGTGGCAGGCGATCCGTTTCGACCGCCTCGACCAGGTCGACCCGGTGGCCGCCTTGGAGGCCTTCACCCTGCGCCGCGACATGACCAAGACCGGCATCTTCCGCGACATCGAGCCGCTGAAGCTGGTGTAGAGTGCCCGACGAGGTGCTGGATGCCATCGAGTCGGAAGCTCGGAAAAGACATCCTCCATCATGTGGCGGCTGGCCTGCCGGTCCTCGCCAGATCGAGAAAAGGTAGATGCACCCGGCCCAGCGGAGCCTGGCCAAAGGGAAGAAGAATGGGCCGGTGAGCGTGCTGGGCGGCACCGGCAAGACGGTGGTGGCCATGCACCAGGCCAAGTGGCTTGCTTGCCGAGAACTTCGCCGGCAGCGCCCAGCCTGGTGAGCCACTGGCGCCGGTGGTCAATTCCGCCGCCGACGCCGTGACCCGCCGCCAGCGCGAGAACGAGGAGCGCGCGCTGCTCTACGTCAGCCTTACCCGCGCTCGCAAGCTGGCGTTCGTCTTCGGCTACGGGCAGATGAGCGAGTGGTTTTAAGCAGCAGGGCAGGATGGCAGGGCACGGAGCAAGACGCTTAATGCCTCGCGGTTGCGGGGTGGCAGTGAGGCTTATTCTGATTCGGCGGACCGGTCCGGCTCAGCGGACTCCTGGTTGCGAGCCTGCTGCTTGGCTGCTCGTCCCTCCAGTACTCTTGGAGCGACGAACAGGGCGACCATGCCAAACAGGTCCAGCGCACCGATGAGACCGGCCACGGCAGGGCTGAATGGCGCGATGATGGCAGCGGTTACAAAGCCTCCAAGGGCGATTGTCAGTCCGTAACGCTGGCCACGCTTGTCCTTTTCGATGGCACCGTTCAGGCCAGTTTTCTGCATATCGTGGGTATGCTTCTGATCCTCCACGGCCATCTGCAGGATTGTGCGGCGCGTATGCTCGTCGTATGAGTTGAAGTGGTCGGGGTGAGGCAGGGAGCCGCTGTACATGGTCGTTTGCTGTTGAATGGCCATGACATGCTGGTGGGGTTCATCCTCAACGAGCATGCCGGCCAAGGCCTCCTGTTGGCCTGGGGTCAGCTGGCCGCTCTTGAGGCCTTGAAGTAGCGCGTCGGTGTCTATCTCCGGATCAAGGTACTCACCGACGGGATCTTGTTCTGGCGGGTGCTTCTCGCGTGGCGACGAAGTATCCTCATCGCTGTGCCCCTGTGGCACCTCATCACTCATGGTTTATGACTCAGCTGTTCATAAGCCTTGATAGATTTGCAAAGCTGATTACCCACGTTTTGCCAATACTGCCCCATTCGCTGCTGGGGCGTACCCTTGGGCATATGCTCGAGGTAGTTGCTCGCCGGCCAGATCTCCATGACAGATCCCGCCGTGCGGATCTTGCGATACGGCCTGGTGCGAACTTTCATAAGGTAACTCCTGAATTCTCGACAATGCTCTCTGAAAGCATATGCACTGCGATGTCGCGTTTCATTATGCGTTAGGGATGACTCAACCTCCAGCTGGACTCTCATCCGGGTATTGCTGCGCAAGGCCCAAACGAAAAACCGCCACCCGGCATGACCCGTAAGTGGCGGTTTCTCTTGATGTTTCTGGTCGGAGCGACAGGATTCGAACCTGCGACCTTTGCAACCCCATTGCAACGCGCTACCAAGCTGCGCCACGCTCCGACTCTGTTTCCCGGTTCCTGGCCGTTCGGCCTGTGCCCCGAGAACGAGGCGTATACTAGCGCTTTCCTCGGCAAATGAAAAGCCCCTTTAGCACTTTCTTTTCAATTGCTTGGCCCTTGGGCGCTGTGGCCGGCCAGCGCGATGCACTATGCTATGGCCCAGGCAGTGATGGTGTAGCGCGCAGGGGTTCTGTCGAAAGCCCAGGCGCCGAGGCGGTGCGTGGCCGCGTGGGGTGCCTCGGCAGAGTCGGCCGCAAGGGCGAGGAGGAAGATGACATGGCGGGTGGATGGAGCAGGGATGGAGCGGTTCAGGATCAGATCGATGCCAGTGTCGAGGACGCGGTCGAGCGGGCTCGCAGCCGGCTTCCCCATGGCGAGGGCCTGGCGCGCTGCGAGGAGTGCGATGAGGAGATACCCCGGGCGCGGCGCGAGGCGATCCCCGGGGTTCGCCTGTGTGTCGCCTGCCAGGCCGAGCGCGACAGGCGGCAGGGCGCCACAGCGGGTTACAACCGCAGGGGTAGCAAGGACAGCCAGCTGCGATGAGACACACCGGCTTCCTGGAGAGCAGTCCCGTCAGGTGCAAGACCAGGCGAGTGGGTGAGTGGCTGACGTGCGGCGCCATCGTCCGCGTGACGCCGTCGTGGGGGGTGTCGACCACCGGAGGTGCACAATGCCGTTGATCATGGGGATGAGTGTGCTGCTTACCTGTCAGTTCCTGGGCGAGGTGATCGCCCGGGGACTGACGCTGCCCATCCCGGGGCCGGTCATCGGCATGGTGATCCTGCTGGCAGGGCTGATGGTCAGGGGCAAGGTGCCCAGAAGCCTGCGGCTTACCGGCGAGGGGCTTCTATGCTACCTGACGCTGCTGTTCGTGCCGGCTGGGGTGGGGTTGATGGTGCACTTCGCCCTGATCGGACGCGATCTGGTGCCGATCCTGGTGACCCTGATGGTCTCCACCGGCCTGACCCTGGCCGCCACCGCCTGGGTACTGGATCGCCTCAACCGGCGGCGGGGAGGGCAGGGGCGATGAACCTGGCGAGCCTCGACCAGCTGTGGGTCTACCTCTCGGGCAATCCGCTGCTGTGGCTGCTGGGCACCCTGGTGGTGTTCGCCCTGGCGGTTCGCATCAACAAGGCGCTGGGGGGCACGCCCCTGGTGCATCCGGTGACGCTCTCCATCGCCATGCTGATCGGGCTGCTGTTGCTGGCGGACATGGACTACGCCACCTACTTCGAGGGGGCGCAGTTCATTCACTTCCTGCTGGGGCCGGCTACCGTGGCGCTGGCGATCCCCCTCTACGACCATCGTGAGCGGATCCGGCGCCTGCTGGTACCGCTGCTGCTGGCCTGCCTGGTGGGCATAGCGGTGGCGGTGACCAGCACCGTGGGGCTGTCGCTGGCGCTGGGGGCACGCCTCGAGACGGTGCTCTCCCTGGCGCCGCGCTCGGTGACCTCGCCCATCGCCATGGGCATCGCCGAGCAGATCGGCGGCATTCCGTCGCTCGCGGCGGGGCTGGTGCTGCTCACGGGCTCCATCGGCTGTGCGCTCTCGCCCTGGGTGTTCCGGCTGCTGAGGATCGAGGACCCGGCGGTCAAGGGCTTCGCGCTGGGCCTCTCGGCCCATGGTTTCG
This sequence comes from Halomonas shengliensis, assembly GCF_900104135.1. Classification (GTDB taxonomy): domain Bacteria; phylum Pseudomonadota; class Gammaproteobacteria; order Pseudomonadales; family Halomonadaceae; genus Halomonas; species Halomonas shengliensis. The sequence goes on from NZ_FNIV01000003.1 coordinate 151,534, forward strand.
GTACCGCCCAGGCATTCGCCCGTATCGGCGCGGTGGCGGGGGCCTTCTCGGGCCTCGCCATGGGGCTGACCGGCCTGCTGACGGCCTTCCTGCTGCCGCTGATCACCCGCCTGCTGGGGCTGGGGAGCTGAAACGACGACGCCCCCGGCGGGGGGGCGTCGCTCGGTCGCTGTCTTCTCGCTCGGGCCGTCAGATCTCTTCCCAGAGCCGCTTGCGGAAATCGTGGGTGAGCTGGGTGGCCTGTTCTAGCCGCTTCATCTGGGCGTCTCCGACCTCCTTGACCAACTTCTCGTAGCACGCCTGCACCTCCTCGGGGGTGGTGGGCTGCTCGCCATCGAAGCACCTGGCCATGCGCTCGCCGCTCTCGGCGATCGCCCTGACGAACTGGGCCTCGAACTGCAGCGCCTCGGCGAGGCTCTCCATCCAGGCGAGTTGGGCCTTGGCCATGGGGTTGGCGCCCTTCATCCACTGCTGTTGCCACCAGTCGAACATCGGGTTGGTGAATGCATTCTGGGCCATGATGACCTCCCGTTGAACGTCGTTTGGGCCGCTGTCGCCTCGGGCCCGGGATGTGTGTCTAGAGTATAGGAGAGCCGCCCGTGATGGGCCTGGGGCGGTCATGGGTTGTTTGATTCATGTCACGGGAGAATGGCGATGTGGAGCGTGGTCAAGTCGGTGCTGGCGGCCTTCTTCGGGGTGCAGAAGGAGGTGCGGCGGCGGGAAGACTTCGAGCAGGGACGCCCCCTGATGTTCATCGTGGTAGGCATCCTCATGGCGCTGGTGCTGGTGGTGGTGGTGGCCCTGGTGGCCATGGCCGTGGCCCGTTGAAACTGGCGTTGGCTGCGGCGGCGGCTGCGACAGCCGGTCACGGGCAGGCCGTCTACACTCCTTCATGAGAGGTCGCTGAACTTTTCCGACACGCCGCGCGTGGTTGCCGCCAGGTCACCACGCGTGTGACGACAACAACAAGCAAGGAGGAGGCGCCGATGCGCACGTTCATCGTGTGGATGGCAGGTTGCCTGGTCGTCCCCCTGATGACGACGCTGGCCATGGCCAACGGCTGGAACATGCCGGTGGGCGTGACCGACGTGAGTCGCGAGGTCCACTCGCTGCACATGACCATCTTCTGGATCTGCGTGGTCATCGGCGTGGTGGTGTTCGGGGTGATGTTCTACTCCCTGTTCCGCTTCCGCCACTCCAAGGGGGCCAAGCCTGCCCATTTCCACGAGAACACCTTGGTGGAGGTGCTGTGGACGGCGGTGCCCCTGCTGATCCTGGTGGGCATGGCGGTGCCGGCCACCGCCACCCTCAAGAAGATGTACGACCCCTCCGACGCCGACCTCGACGTGATGATCACCGGCCAGCAGTGGCGCTGGCGCTACGAGTACCTGGGCGAGGATGTCGCCTTTACCTCCAACCTGGGCACCTCCCGCGAAGCGATCAGCGGCGCCGAGGAGCGCGGCGAGCACTACCTGCTGGAGGTCGACGAGCCGCTGGTGCTGCCCGTGGGTCGCAAGGTGCGCTTCCTGCTCACCTCGGATGACGTCATCCACTCCTGGTGGGTGCCGGACCTCGCCGTCAAGCAGGACACCATCCCGGGGTTCGTCAACGAGAACTGGGTGCGCATCAACGAGCCGGGCATCTACCGCGGCCAGTGCGCCGAGCTGTGCGGCATGGATCACGGCTTCATGCCCATCGTGGTGCACGCCATGGAGGGCGAGGAGTTCGACGCCTGGCTGGCCGAGCGCAAGGAGGCGGCGGCCCAGGAGGCCCAGGGCGTCGATCGCGAGTGGTCCATGGAGGAGCTGATGGCGCGCGGCGAGCAGAGCTACAACGCCGTCTGTGCCTCCTGCCACCAACCCGACGGCAGCGGCAACCCGCCCGCCTTCCCGGCGCTGGCCGGCAACCAGGCGCTGATGGATGACCGCGAGCGGCACATCGATACGGTGGTCAACGGTGTGTCGGGCGCGGCCATGCCGGCCTTCCGCAGCACCCTGAACCCGGTGGAGATCGCCGCCGTGATCACCTACGAACGCAACGCCTGGGGCAACGACACCGGTGACCTGGTGCAGCCTGCGGAGATCGCCGAGCGGCTGGCCGACTAGGCCGGCCCTCGGGGCTTCCCCCGTCCCCAGCGACGACACAAGAACCGCGAAGATCAGGGAGATTGACCATGGCGCCGAAGCTGCCCTTGCATCACCCCGTCGAGCAGAGCTCCACCGCCAGTGCCGGCGGCCAGGCGAGTGCCCACGCCGCGCCACCCCGCGGGCTGATGCGCTGGCTGCTCACCACCAATCACAAGGAGATCGGCAGCCTCTACCTGATCTTCTCGCTGACGATGTTCTTCATCGGCGGGATCTTCGCCCTGGTGGTGCGTGCCGAGCTGTTCCAGCCTGGCCTGCAGCTGGTGGTGCCGGAGTTCTTCAACCAGATGACCACCATGCACGGGCTGATCATGGTGTTCGGGGCGATCATGCCGGCCTTCGTGGGGCTGGCCAACTGGATGGTGCCGCTGCAGATCGGGGCGCCGGACATGGCCCTGCCGCGGCTCAACAACTTCAGCTTCTGGCTGTTGCCGGTGGCCTTCACCCTGTTGCTCAGCACCCTGCTGATGCCGGGGGGCGGGCCCAACTTCGGCTGGACCTTCTACGCGCCGCTCTCCACCACCTATGCGCCGCCGTCCACCACCTTCTTCATCCTCTCGCTGCATATCGCCGGCATCAGCTCGATCCTCGGTGCCATCAATATCATTGCTACCATCCTCAACCTGCGTGCCCCGGGCATGCGCCTGATGGACATGCCGCTGTTCTGCTGGACCTGGCTGATCACCGCCTTCCTGCTGATCGCGGTGATGCCGGTACTGGCCGGGGTGGTCACCATGATGCTGATGGACATCAACTTCGGCACCAGCTTCTTCAATGCCGCCGGTGGCGGCGATCCGGTGCTCTTCCAGCACCTGTTCTGGTTCTTCGGGCACCCCGAGGTCTACATCATGATCCTGCCGGCGTTCGGCATCGTCTCGGCGATCATCCCGACCTTCTCGCGCAAGCGGCTGTTCGGTTACGCCTCCATGGTCTACGCCACGGCCTCCATCGCCATCCTCTCCTTCCTGGTCTGGGCCCACCACATGTTCACCGTGGGCCTACCGCTGGCCGCCGAGCTGTTCTTCATGTACACCACCATGCTGATCGCGGTGCCCACCGGGGTGAAGGTGTTCAACTGGATCGCCACCATGTTCCGTGGCTCGATCAGCTTCGAGCCGCCGATGCTGTTCGCGCTGGCCTTCGTGGTGCAGTTCACCATCGGTGGCTTCTCGGGGCTGATGCTGGCGATCTCGCCGGCGGACTTCCAGTACCACGACACCTACTTCGTGGTAGCCCACTTCCACTACGTGCTGGTGCCCGGCGCGCTCTTCGCGATCCTCGCCGCCGCCTACTACTGGCTGCCCAAGTGGACCGGCCACTACCCCAACGTGAAGCTGGCCCAGTGGCACTTCTGGCTCTCTGTGATCGGTGTCAACCTGACCTTCTTCCCCATGCACTTCTCGGGGCTGGCGGGGATGCCGCGCCGCATCCCCGACTACGCGCTGCAGTTCGCCGACTTCAACGTGGCCTCGAGCCTCGGCGCCTTCCTGTTCGGCGCCTCGCAGCTGCTGTTCGTGCTGCTGATCATCAAGTGCGTGCGCGGCGGCGAGAAGGCCCCGGCCAAGGCCTGGGAGGGCGCCGAGGACCTGGAGTGGAGCGTGCCGAGCCCGGCGCCGCTGCACACCTTCGAGCATCCGCCCACCTTCCGCCGCGATGGCGAGTGAGGCCCGCGCCAGGAGGAGACCGCCATGTCCGATGCCCGGGAAGCCGCCAGCCGTCAGGGCGTGCGTCGCACCGTCGCCAAGACGCTGTTCGCCCTGGCCGGGATGTTCCTCTTCGCCTTCGCCCTGGTGCCACTCTACGACGTCTTCTGCGAGGTGACCGGGCTCAACGGCAAGACCAGCGGCTCGGCCCAGGCCCTGGTGCACGAGGAGGTCGACGCCTCGCGCATGGTGACGGTGCAGTTCGTGACCCGTGGCAGCGCCGGGCTGCCCTGGAACTTCGAGGTCGAGACACGCCAGGTACGCGTCCATCCCGGCCAGAGCGCCGAGGTCGAGTTCGCCTTCCACAACCGGGCCGAGACGGCGCTCAGGGGTCGGGCGGTGCCCAGCGTGACGCCGCCCCGGGCGACCCCGCACCTGCGCAAGCTGGCCTGCTTCTGCTTCCAGGAGCAGCGCCTCGAGGCGGGAGAGAGGCTCTCGGCGCCGCTGGTGTTCCAGCTGACCCGCGACCTGCCCGAGGACGTCAATACCGTAACCCTGGTCTACACCCTGTATCCGGTCACCCGTGACGAGGCGCCGCTTCAGGCGCGGGCGACTGCCGGCAAAGGAGATGAGGCATGAGTGGTGGCAGCTACTACGTCCCCGCAACCAGCAAGTGGCCGATACTGGGCTCGCTGGCGCTGGGGACCATGATGATCGGCACCGGCATGGTGCTGGTGCACGGCAGCGGCAGCGCGCTGATGGGGCTCGGGATCCTGGCGGTGCTGGCGGTGATGGGGCTGTGGTTCCGCGACGTAGTGAAGGAGTCGCGCAGCGGCCTCTACGACGCCCAGATGGACCGCTCCTTCCGCCAGGGCATGGCCTGGTTCATCTTCTCGGAGGTGATGTTCTTCGCGGCCTTCTTCGGCGCGCTCTTCTACGTGCGTACCTTCGCGCTGCCATGGCTCGACGGCGAGGGTGCCAAGGGCGTGGCGGCGCTGCTGTGGCCGGACTTCACCGCCAGCTGGCCGCTGCTGGAGCCGCCGGGCGACGTCGCCGGGCCGCGCGACACCTTCAGCCCCTGGCAGCTGCCGCTGGTCAACACCCTGATCCTGGTGGGCTCGAGCATCACCCTCACCGTGGCCCACGAGGGGCTCAAGGAAGGCATGCGCGACACCACCCGCAACTGGCTGCTGGTGACGGTGCTGCTGGGCTTCACCTTCATCGTCATCCAGGGGGTGGAGTACTACGAGGCCTACCACCACTACGGGATCACCCTGCAGGCGGGGATCTACGGGGCGACCTTCTTCCTGCTTACCGGCTTCCACGGTGCCCACGTGATCATCGGGGCCACCATCCTCACGGTGATGCTGATCCGCATCCTGCGCGGGCACTTCGCCCCCGAGCACCACTTCGGCTTCGAGGCGGCCGCCTGGTACTGGCACTTCGTGGATGTGGTGTGGATCGGCCTCTTCCTGTTCGTCTATGTCTTCTGAGGCCTGGGCTCCAGAGAAAAAAATCAGGCCAGGTTGCCGGCGTAGAAGCCGTAGAGCAGCAGGGCGAGCAGGGTGGCCGCCAGCGCCACCCGCAGCTTGAGGGAGACGAGCAGGCGCCGCGAGGCGCCGCCGTCGCGCAGCAGGAAGCCGGCGCCGGCGGCCAGGCTCGTCAGCATGGCCAGGAACACCATAGCGATCAGGATCTTGAGCAGCATGGCAAGCACCTTGAGTATCACGTCCTCTCAGCATGCCCGCCGCGGCCGATGGCGGCAACGCCTGTGGTATGCGCTGTGGTCGCTGCTGGTGGTGCTGGGGCTGGCGCTCGGCCTGTGGCAGTGGGAACGCGCCGCGGAGAAGCGTGCCTACCTGGCGCGCCTGGCCGGTGCCCCGACCCTGACGGCTCCTCGAGAGGCGCCCCCCGAGGGCAGCCGGCTGACCCTCTCCGGCGAGTACCTGGCGGATCACACCCTGTTCCTGGACAACCGCACCCATGATGGCCGCCTGGGGGTGGCCCCGCTGACCCCGCTGCGCGGCGACGACGGCCGGCTGTGGCTGGTCCAGCGTGGCTTCCTGGAGACCGGTACCAGCCGCGCCGACCCCGTCGTCGACACCCCGCAGGGGCGGGTGACCCTGCGCGGTCGCTGGCAGGCGGCGGGGGAGGGGGCGCCGCTGTTCGGGCCCAACCGCGAGGGCGCGCGGCTGCAGCGCATCGCGCTGGAGGTCTGGCCGCTCGACTTCGCCCATGCCGGCTGGCTGCACCTGGAGGAAGGGCCCGGGGCGCTGCCTGCCTGGTGGACCCCCAACGTGCTGCCACCGAGCCGTCATGTCGGCTATGCCATCCAGTGGTGGGGTCTCGCCCTGGCGGCCCTGGCGGTGATGATCCTGGGTGGGCGCCACCTGGGCCGTGACATCTCGAAGGAGGAGCCTCGATGAGCGCTGCATCCCCCGCGTCCCGAGGGCGCCTGAAGCTGGCGGCCCTGCTGCTTTTCCTCTCGCTGCCGGTGCTGGTGGCCACCGTGATGGCGCTGACCCGGGTGGGGATCCCCGAGGGGCGCACGGCGCACGGCGAGCTGGGGCCCGGGGTGCCGAGCCTGGCGCAGTGGCCGCTGGATGCCCCGGTCGACGAGGCACTGGCCGGCGACTGGGTGCTGGCCTTCGACTGTCGCGAGCGTTGCGCCGAGCGTGGCGATCTCTGGTGGCGGCTGCACCGGGCCCTGGGGCGCGAGGCGCCCCGGGTCAGCCGGCTGCGGGTCGGGGGCAGCGAGTCGGCCCTGCCCGGCGAGGTGGTGGCGCAATGGCGCAAGCGGCCTGACTGGGCCGAGGGGGAGCGCCTGTGGCTGCTCGACCCCCGGGGGTTGCCGGTGCTGGGCTATGCGGCGGACGTCGACCCCTATGCGGTGAAGGATGACCTGGGAAAACTGCTGCGCATGAATCCGGAGGCTCCCTGGCAGGGTGGCCAGGAGCTGGCCGGGCGCTGAGGCCCGCGGAGGGAGAGACGACGATGCACGAGCAACAGGGACGACTGGCGCTGCTCAAGGCCCTCAGCCTGGTGGGGGTGGCGGCTACGGTGGTGGTGATCCTGGTGGGCGCCTGGACGCGCCTGGTGGATGCCGGGCTCGGTTGCCCGGACTGGCCCGGCTGCTACGGTGCCCTGGTGGTGCCGGACGAGGCGCGAGCCCTGGCACATAGCCCCGACACGCCGCTGGAGGGCGCCAAGGCGTGGATGGAGATGATCCATCGCTATGTGGCCTCGGCCCTGGGACTGCTGGTGATCGTCCTGGTGGTGCTGGGTCGGCCGCTGCGCCGGCGCCCCGACTACCCGTGGGGAGTGAGCCTGGGGCTGCTGGCGCTGATCCTGCTCCAGGGGGCCTTCGGTGCCTTCACCGTGACCCTCAAGCTGTGGCCCCAGGTGGTCACCCTGCACCTGCTCGGCGGGCTCTCGGTGATGCTGATGTTCCTGTGGCTGCACCTGCGCCTGCGCCGCTGCGCCTCCGGGCGCCTGACCCTGGGGGGCGTGGCGCCGCCTCGCCGCCGCCTCACCCCGCTGTGGGGCGTCGCCGCGGCCCTGCTGGTGATGCAGCTGGCGCTGGGGGGCTGGGTGTCGAGCAACTACGCCGGCATCGCCTGCCAGGGCTTCCCCACCTGCAACGGCGAGTGGTGGCCGGCCCTGGACTGGAGCGAGGGGTACCACCTGACCCAGGCGGTGGGGCCCAACTACCTGCATGGCCAGCTGCATGCCGAGGCGCGCGCCGCCATCCAGGTGGGCCACCGCCTGGGGGCCCTGGCGCTGGGGGTGGCATTGCTGGCGCTGGTGCTGAGCGCCTGGCGGGAGCGGGCCATGCGCCCCTGGCTGGCGGGCCTGGGGCTCGCCTATGGCATGCAGTTCCTGCTGGGGGTGGCCAACGTGCTGCTGTGGCTGCCGCTGTGGTTGGCCCTGCTGCACACCGCCGGTGCCGTGGCCCTGGTGCTCGGCCTGGCGCTCGCGGCCTGGGCATGGCGGGCCTTGCCGCCCCAGGCCGACACGATACGACAACCGACCGAGAAGGAGTGGGCCCATGTCTGAAGCGCTGACCGGCGAGATGCGAGTCGCCGAGCTCCCCGTCGTGGCACCGACCGCCTGGGGCTGGCGAGACCTGGTGACCCTGGGCAAGCCACGGGTGGTGGCGGTGATGCTGGTGTGTGCCCTGGTGGGGATGGCGCTGGCCACGCCGACCCTGCCTTCCCCCGCTGTGGTGCTCTTCGGCCTGCTGGGGATCGGCCTGGCGGCCAGCGGGGCGGCGGCCTTCAACCATGTGGTGGACCGGCGGCTGGATGCCATGATGCTGCGCACCTCGCGTCGTCCGCTGGCGGCACAGCGCATGCCGAGTCCCATCGCCCTGGGTTGGGCCACGCTGCTCTCGGTGGCCGGCATCGGCCTGCTGCTGTGGCAGGTGAACGCCCTGACCGCCTGGCTCACCCTGGGGTCGCTGATCGGCTATGCGCTGGTCTACACCGCCTTCCTCAAGCACGCCACGCCCCAGAACATCGTCATCGGCGGGGTCGCCGGGGCGGCGCCGCCGTTGCTGGGCTGGACGGCGGTAGCCGGCCAGGCCGGCCCCGAGCCGCTGCTGCTGGTGCTGATCATCTTCGCCTGGACCCCGCCGCACTTCTGGGCGCTGGCGCTGCACAAGCGCGACGAGTACGCCCGGGCCGGGGTGCCGATGCTGCCGGTGACCCACGGCGAGGCCTTCACCCGCCTGCAGGTGTGGCTCTACGGCTGGCTCACCGTGGCGGTGACCCTGTTGCCCTTCGTGATCGGCATGAGCGGCGCCGTCTACCTGGTGGGGGTGATGGCGCTGAACCTGCGCTTCATGGTGTGGAACTTCCGGGTCTGGCGGGGGGCCGACCCGAAGGCCCCGCTGGCGGCCTTCTGGTTCTCGATCCGCTATATCCTGGGGCTCTTCGGCGTGCTGCTGTTGGACCACTACGCCCAGGCCTGGGCGCTGTGGGTGGCGCCGGCCCTGCCGTAAGCAAAAGCGTGGGGATACCAATGACACGGGCCCGGCGATCGCCGGGCCCGTGTCATTGGTGGGAAGGGTGTCACCAGAGCAACTGGATCAACCCGTAGGCCATCAGCGTCACCAGCACGGTGCTGATCAGGTTGAGTACGAAGCCCGCGCGTATCATCGACTGTATCTTCATGTGCCCGGTGCCGAAGACGATGGCGTTCGGCGGGGTCGCCACCGGCATCATGAAGGCGCAGCTGGCGGCGATGGCCGCGGGCACGGTGATCAGCAGCGGCGAGATCTCCAGCGACAGGGCCAGGGCCCCCAGTAGGGGCAGGAAGGCCGCGGCGGTGGCGGTGTTGGAGGTGACCTCGGTGAGGAAGATGATCACCAGCACCACGACGCCGACCATGGCCAGCAGCGGCAGGGCGCCGAAGACGCCGAGCTGTTCGGCGATCCACTCGGCCAGGCCGGTGCGGGTGATGGTGCCGGCGAGCGCCAGGCCGCCGCCGAACAGCAGCAGGATGCCCCAGGGCACCTGGTGGGCATCCTCCCAGGCCAGCAGGCGCTCGCCTCTCGCCTGGCCGCTGGGCAGCAGGAAGAGCGCGATGCCGGCGGCGATGGCGACGCCGGTGTCGGTCAGCCAGCCAAGGCCCAGGTCGTTGAGCAGCGGGCGAGCGACCCAGGTCAAGGCGGCCAGGCCGAAGACCAACGCGACGCGCCGCTCCGGGGCGGTCATGGGGCCGAGTCGCCCCAGCTCGTCCTCGACCAGGGTGCCGCTCTGCTCGGCGGCGTTCAGGGCGAAGCCGCGGCGCGTCAGCCACCACCAGGCGGCCACCATCATGGCGATGCTGATCGGCAGCCCCACCAGCATCCACTGGGCGAAGCCTAGGTCGATGCCGCGATCCTCGGCCAGGTAGCCCGCCAGCAGGGCGTTGGGCGGGGTGCCGATCAGGGTGGCGACCCCGCCGATACTGGCGGAGTAGGCGATGGCCAGCAGCAGGGCGGTGGCGTAGCGCCTGAGCTCCTTGGGGTCGCTGTCATCGAGCAGACTGATCACCGACATGCCGATGGGCAGCATCATGATCGCCGTGGCGGTGTTGGAGACCCACATGCTGAGAAAGCCGGTGGCGACCATGAAGCCGGCGATCTGCCGGCGGGGCTGGTGACCGACCAGCTTCAGGACATGCAGGGCGAGGCGGCGGTGCAGCTGCCAACGCTGCATGGCGATGCCCAGCAGGAAGCCCCCCAGGAAGAGGTAGATGATGGGGTTGGCGTAGCTGCCGGTGGCCTCGCCCATGCTGCCGAGCCCGAGGGCCGGCACCAGCACCATGGGCAGCAGCGAGGTAGCGGGAATCGGGATCGCCTCGGTGGACCACCAGGTGGCCATCAGCAGCGCCATGCCCATGCAGGCCCAGGCCGCGGAGGCCATGCCGCCGGGTGGCGGCAGCAGCAGGGTGGCGGCGAGCAGCGCGGGGCCAAGCCACAGGCCGATGCGTGAGGCGAGGGGCGGTGTCGAGGGGTCGTCGGCGGGATGAGGGTCGGGGGTGGCCATGATCGCTCCTTGTCGTCGGGTGGCGGCATTCTAGTCCGCACCCGGCCGCATGCAAGCGTTCGGCGTTGGGGTCACTCTCCATGAGCGGGTAGAATCCCAGGCGACTCATTCCGACTAGGGGAATCCCCATGACGACGACCACTGCCGTGATCCTGGCCGGCCTGGGCCTGGTGATCATCGCCGGCCTCGGTGCCTACGCCTTCACCCTGTGGCGCGAGGTGCGCCGGCGCCAGGAGCGCCAGGAGGCGGAGCTGCGTCGTGCCCACGACAACTGCCTGGAGAACCTCGAGCTGGTCGCCTCGGCGCTGCTCCAGGAGCAGGTGGACGTCACCGAGGGGGCCTGGCGCTGCAAGGTGCTGCTCGAGATCCTCGACCCGCGCCTGATGGAGCGGGAGAGCTTCCGCCCCTTCGGCGAGGTGCATGCGCTGACCCGCCACCTGCATACCCACCAGGCCCGCCAGGCGCTCAGTCCCAAGGAGCGCTTCCGGGAGGACAAGGAGCGCCATGCGGTAGAGGAGGCGCACCGCCAGGCGGTGCTCGAGGCGGCACAGGCCGTGCTGGTATTCCGTCGCGACTGGCCGGCCAGCCTCCACTGACCGGTCGACTGGCGGTTTATCGAACACTGTGCGCTTTCGCCACGATTCTGCTAAATTGCTGATAGGCGATTGAAACCGCCGTCATGCTGCTGCAAGCTTGGCGGCGTGTCGCCAGGCACTCGAGCCATCACGAGCCGGGGCCGCGACATGGTAGCCGCGACGTGCGAACGCGGCGCCCGATCGTCGGGATCATCTGGGAAGGCGGTAAGCGGTTGCCTGCCCTGGAGCGACTAAGAAAAGAGAAGGAGTTTCCCCATGAAGAAGTCCACGACTGGCTTGCTGCTCGGTTCTGCTCTGGTGGTCGGCCTCTCCGGCTGTGCCACCTCCAACACCAGCACCACCTCCTCCGACAAGCCCTGGTACCAGCACCCGATGGTCTGCGGCCTGGCGGGTGGCGTCATCGGTGGTGGCATCGGCTATGCCAGCAGCGGCGAATCCGATGAGGACGACGGCGCCGCCATCGGTGCCACGGCGGGTGCCACCATCGGTGCCATGCTGTGTGCCGACAGCCCGGAGCCGCAGCCTGAGCCCGAGCCGATGCCGGAACCCGAGCCCGAGCCGGAGCCCGAGTTCGAGCCGGTGACCCTGCAGAGCGACGTCACCTTCGCCTTCGACTCCGCCGAGCTGCGTCCCGGCGCCGAGTACGAGCTCAACGAGGTGGCGGCGACCCTGAACGACAACCCGGAGATTCGCGTGACCATCGCCGGTCACACCGACGCCATCGGCAGCAACGAGTACAACCTCGACCTCTCTCAGGATCGTGCCGATTCCGTGGCCGACTACCTGATGAGCCAGGGCGTCGCCGGTGATCGCATGCGTACCGTGGGCTATGGCGAGGAGCGTCCGGTCGCCACCAACGAGACCGACGAAGGCCGCGCCATGAATCGTCGCGTGGAGATCATGAGCCAGTAAGCCTGGTTCGATCGCGACGAGCCCTGACGGGCTCGCCGGCAGGGGCGCCTTCGGGCGCCCCTGCTGCGTTATGGGCCGCCCCGGTTTCGTTCCAGGTCGCTGGCGCCCGTTGTCCCGCTTTGCTATCGTGGCGCGTCATTCGGCGCGGTGTGCTACTCGGTTCTCACCGGCTCGGCCATGTCTGAGAGCCCTGCCGAGCTGGCGTCACCGGCTCGCCGAGTGCGCTTGTGCCATTCACTCCCGTTCATCGCGACATGTGGTCTTTCGTATGGGCCACCACTGCGCTAAAGGACCCCTTCATGCCCATCGTTACCCTGCCGGACGGCAGCCAGAGACGCTACGACGAACCGCTCACCGTGATGCAGCTGGCCGAGGACATCGGGCCCGGTCTCGCCAAGGCCTGCGTGGCCGGCAAGATCGACGGCGTGCCGGTGGACGCCGCCGATGTCATCGAGCGCGATGCCGAGGTCGCCATCCTCACCGCCAAGGATCCCGAAGGCCTGGAGGTGGTGCGCCACTCCTGCGCCCACCTGATCGGTCATGCCGTCAAGCAGCTATATCCCGAGGCGAAGATGGCCATCGGCCCGGTCATCGAGGATGGCTTCTACTACGACATCGACTTCGGGCGCTCGGCGACCCCGGAGGACCTCGAGGCGATCGAGGCGCGCATGAAGGCGCTGATCGACACGGGCTACGAGGTGGTCCGCGAGTACGTCGATCGTGACAAGGCGATGCTCACCTTCCTGCATCGCGACGAGCCCTACAAGCAGGAGATCGTGCGGGAGATCCCGGAAGGCGAGACCATCCGGCTCTACCATCACGAGGAGTACACCGACATGTGCCGGGGGCCCCATGTGCCCAACACCCGGCACCTGAAGGCGTTCAAGCTGACCAAGCTGGCCGGCGCCTACTGGCGCGGCGACGCCGAGAAGCCGATGCTGACCCGCATCTACGGCACCGCCTGGCCCGACAAGAAGCAGCTCAAGGCCTACCTGAAGCGCCTGGAGGAGGCCGAGAAGCGTGACCACCGCAAGCTGGCGCGCAAGATGGACCTCTTCCACCTCCAGGAGGAGGCGCCGGGCATGGTGTTCTGGCATCCCAACGGCTGGACCATGTACCAGGCCCTGGAGCAGTACATGCGTCGGGTGCAGGTGGAGAACGGCTATCAGGAGATCAAGACGCCCCAGGTGGTGGATCTCTCGCTGTGGAAGAAGTCCGGCCACTGGGGCCATTACAGCGAGCTGATGTTCACCACCGAGTCGGAGAAGCGCGACTACGCCATCAAGCCGATGAACTGTCCCTGCCACGTGCAGGTGTTCAACCAGGGGCTGAAGAGCTATCGCGACCTGCCCCTGCGCCTGGCGGAGTTCGGCAGCTGCCATCGCAACGAGCCCTCCGGCTCGCTGCATGGCCTGATGCGGGTGCGCGGCTTCACCCAGGACGACGCCCACATCTTCTGCAGCGAGAAGCAGATCCAGTCCGAGGCCGAGGCGTTCATCGCCTTGACGCTGAAGGTCTATCGTGACCTCGGCTTCGAGGACGTGGAGCTCAAGCTCTCCACCCGCCCGGACGACTACATGGGCGAGCCCGCGCTGTGGGACCGCGCCGAGGCCGGCCTCGAGGCGGCGCTGAACGCCACCGGCCTCGACTGGGAACTGCAGCCGGGGGAGGGTGCCTTCTATGGCCCCAAGATCGAGTTCTCCCTGCGCGACTGCCTCAACCGCGTCTGGCAGTGCGGTACCCTGCAGCTCGACTTCAACCTGCCGGGCCGCCTCGGTGCCCAGTTCGTCGACGAGGATGGCGCCCGCAAGACGCCGGTGATGCTCCACCGGGCGATCCTCGGCTCCTTCGAGCGCTTCCTGGGCATCCTCATCGAGCACTACGCCGGGGCCATGCCGCTGTGGCTGGCGCCCCAGCAGGCGGCGATCCTCAATATCACCGATGCCCAGCGTGACTACGTGCTGGATCTGGAGCGTCGGCTGCAGAAAATCGGCCTGCGCGTCAAGGCGGACTTGAGGAACGAGAAGATCGGCTTTAAAATCCGGGAGCATACGTTGCAGAAGGTTCCCTATCTCCTGGTCGTAGGAGATAAGGAAGTCGAGGCCGACTCGGTGTCCGTGCGCTCGCGTACCGGTGAGGATCTGGGTACCCTGCGGGTCGATGACCTCATCGAGCGCTTCAGCGCCGAACTCGGCCAACGACATCGTCAATCGTCTTAAGGAGACTGAGCGATCAAGCGAAGCAACCCAAGAGGGCGTGTCCAGGATAAGCGCCCCCCGATGAACGAGCGTATCACCGAGGATCAGGTCCGCCTGATCGACAGCGACGGCGAGCAGCTGGGCATCGTGCCCACCAGCGAAGCGCTGGAGCGCGCCGAAGCGGCCGGAATGGACCTCGTGCAGATTTCCAATGCCGATCCGATCGTCTGCAAGATCATGGATTACGGCAAGTTCGTCTTCGAGCAGAAGAAGCAGAAGGCTGCTCAGAAGAAGAAGACGAAGCAGATTCAGGTCAAGGAAGTGAAGTTCCGGCCTGGCACCGACGAGGGCGACTATCAGGTCAAGATGAAGAACCTGACACGCTTCCTCGAGAACGGTGACAAGGGCAAGGTCACGCTGCGTTTCCGCGGCCGCGAGATGGCGCACCAGGACATCGGCCGCAAGCTGATGGAGCGGATCGCCGCCGATCTCGAGGACCTCGGGACCGTGGAGTCCTTCCCCAAGATGGAAGGGCGGCAGATGATCATGATCATCGCCCCCAAGAAGAAGCAGTAACCGGTACCGCCCGGCAAGCGGTACCCCGAAAAAGTGATCCGATGGCCGGTTCAACGGGCGCATGGCAGCTGCCATGCGTCGGCCGCGGGTTTTCTCAAGAACCTCGAGCGGAGTTTTCCTCATGCCGAAGATCAAGAGCAACAGTGGCGCCGCCAAGCGCTTCAAGAAGACGGCCAACGGCTTCAAGCACAAGCAGTCGTTCCGTAGCCACATCCTGACCAAGAAGTCCACCAAGCGGAAGCGTCATCTGCGCGGCATGAAGCAGATCCACGACGCGGACAAGGCGCTCATCCAGCGGATGCTGCCCAACCTCTAACCCCTTGGAAGACCACACTTTACGTCAGGAGTAAGCCATGACTCGTGTCAAGCGGGGCGTCGTCGCCCGTCGCCGTCACAAGAAGATCCTCAAGCAGGCCAAGGGCTACTACGGTGCCCGCAGCCGCGTCTTTCGCGTCGCCAAGCAGGCGGTCATCAAGGCCGGTCAGTACGCCTACCGCGACCGTCGCCAGCGCAAGCGTCAGTTCCGTGCGTTGTGGATCCAGCGTATCAACGCCGGTGCTCGTCAGCACGGCCTCTCCTACAGCCGCTTCGTCGGCGGTCTGAAGAAGGCCGGCATCAAGATCGACCGCAAGGTCCTGGCGGACCTGGCCGTCAACGAGAAGGCCGCCTTCGCGGCTATCGTCGAGAAGGCCAAGGCTGCCCAGTAAGAGACAGCGTCACTTCCGATCGCGCGGCAACCGCCGCGTGGTCGCCGACGTCGCAGGGGAAGAGCAGCCGCTCTTCCCCTGTTTTTTTAGCCCTGTGACTTACGTATCGAATTCGGAGCGCAACGGATGGACCACCTTCCTCAACTGGTCAGCGAGGCCCGCCAGGCGATCCAGGCCGCCGAGACCATTCCGGCCCTGGAGGAGCTGCGCGTGCGCTACCTCGGCAAGAAGGGCGAGATCACCGCGCAGCTCAAGGGGCTGGGCAAGCTGCCCGCCGCCGAGCGCCCGGCCGCCGGCGAACGCATCAACCAGGCCAAGCAGGCTCTCAGCGAGGAGCTGGAGGGGCGCAAGGCGACCCTCGAGAAGGCGGCCCTGGAGGCGCGCCTCGCCGCCGAGCGCATCGACGTGACCCTTCCCGGCCGCGGCCAGCCCAGCGGCGGCCTGCACCCGGTGACCCGCACCCTGGAGCGCATCGAGGGGCTGTTCACGCGGATCGGCTACGACGTGGCGGTGGGGCCCGAGATCGAGGATGACTACCACAACTTCGAGGCGCTCAACATCCCCGCCCACCATCCCGCTCGGGGCATGGCCGACACCTTCTACTTCGATGCCACCCGCCTGCTGCGCACCCACACCTCGCCGGTGCAGGTGCGCACCATGAAGGAAGCCGAGCCGCCGATCCGCATCGTCTGCCCTGGGCGCGTCTATCGCAGCGACTCGGACCTGACCCACACCCCGATGTTCCACCAGGTGGAGGGGCTGCTGGTGGACGAGGATGTCAGCTTCGCCGACCTCAAGGGCACCATCGAGGACTTCCTCCACGCCTTCTTCGAGCGCGACGACCTCTCGGTGCGCTTCCGGCCCTCCTACTTCCCCTTCACCGAACCCTCCGCCGAGGTCGACATCCAGTGCGTGATGTGCAGCGGCGACGGCTGCCGCGTCTGCGGCCACAGCGGCTGGCTGGAGGTGATGGGTTGCGGCATGGTGCATCCGGAGGTGTTCCGCCACTCCGGCATCGATGCCGAGCGCTACACCGGCTTCGCCTTCGGCATGGGCGCCGAGCGCCTGGCCATGTTGCGCTATGGGGTCAATGACCTGCGCCTGTTCTTCGACAACGACCTGCGCTTCCTGCGCCAGTTCGCCTGATCGACCACCGCAACGCAGAACACAGCGATAGGATACGTCATGAAATTTTCCGAACAGTGGCTGCGCGAGTGGGTCTCCCCGCAGCTCGGGACCCAGGCGCTGGCCGACCAGATCACCATGGCCGGCCTCGAGGTGGATGCGGTGGCCCCCGTCGCCGCCACCTTCGCAGGGGTGGTGGTGGCCGAGGTGCTGGAACGCACCCCGCATCCCGATGCCGACAAGCTGAGCCTGTGCCGGGTCGATGACGGCAGCGGCGAGCCGGTGCAGGTGGTATGCGGGGCGCCCAACGTGGCCGCGGGGCAGCGGGTGCCCTTCGCCCGGGTCGGCGCCGTGCTGCCCGGCGACTTCAAGATCAAGAAGGCCAAGCTGCGTGGCCAGGAGTCCCGGGGCATGATCTGCTCCGCCTCCGAGCTGGGCCTGGAGGAGGAGACCTCGCCGGGGATCCTGGAGCTGCCCGGCTCGGCGCCGGTGGGCGAGGACTTCCGCGCCTGGCTGGGGCTCGACGACCACACCATCGAGGTGGACCTCACCCCCAACCGCGGCGACTGCCTGAGCCTCAAGGGGCTGGCCCGCGAGGTCGGCGTGCTTAACCGCCTGCCGGTGACGGGGCCGGAGGTCGTCGCGGTGCCGGCAACCCATGACGAGACCTTCCCGGTACGCGTCGAGGATGGCGAGCGCTGCCCGCGCTATCTCGGCCGGCTGATCAAGGGCGTCGACGTCGCCGCCGAGACGCCGTTGTGGATGGTGGAGCGCCTGCGCCGCGGCGGGGTGCGCAGCATCGACCCGGTGGTGGACGTCACCAACTACGTGATGCTGGAGCTGGGCCAGCCGCTCCACGCCTTCGACCGCGCCAACCTGCACGGGGCGGTGATCGTGCGCCTGGCCCGGGAAGGGGAGCGCCTGGTGCTCCTCGACGGCCAGGAGGTGAGCCTCGATGCCTCGACCCTGGTGATCGCCGACGAGCGCGGTCCTCTGGCCATCGCCGGCGTGATGGGCGGCGAGCACTCCGGCGTGAGTGCCGAGACCCGCGACATCTTCCTGGAGTCGGCCTTCTTCACGCCCCTGGCGGTGGCCGGCCAGGCGCGCACCTACGGCCTGCACACCGATGCCTCCCATCGCTTCGAGCGCGGCGTGGATCCGTTGCTGGCCCGCGAGGCCGCCGAGCGGGCCACCGCGCTGCTGCTCGAGATCGTCGGCGGCGAGGCGGGTCCCCTGGTGGAGGTGGCGCATGCCGAGCACCTGCCGGCAGCGCGCCGCGTCACGCTGCGCGCCGCCCGCCTGGAGCAGGCGCTGGGCAAGGCGTTGCCCGCCGCCGAGGTCGGCGAGATCCTCGAGCGCCTGGGCCTGGTGGTCGAGGCGGGCGAGTCTGGCTGGGAGGCAGCGGTCCCCAGCTGGCGTTTCGACCTCGCCATCGAGGAGGACCTGATCGAGGAGGTGGCGCGCATCCACGGCTACAACCGCCTGCCGGTGCGTCGCCCCCAGGCGCGCCTCGGGCTGCGGCCGGACCACGAGGCACGCACCCCGCTCGGGCGGCTGCGTCGCCAGATGGTGGCGCGTGGCTACCAGGAGGCGGTGACCTACAGCTTCGTCGCGCCGGAGCTGCAGAAGGCCCTGCTCCCCGAGGCGGTGTCGCCGGTGCTGGCCAACCCGATCTCCAGCGACCTCTCGGTGATGCGCGCCAGCCTCTTCCCGGGGCTGGTGCGCGCTCTGCAGCACAACCTCAACCGTCAGCAGAGCCGCGTGCGCCTGTTCGAGACCGGCCTGGTGTTCCGGGGCGAGCTCGATGACCTGGCCCAGGTGCCGATGCTCGGCGCCCTGGCCTGCGGCGCCCGGGATCCCGAGGGCTGGGCGGCCGGCCGCGAACGGGTCGACTTCTTCGACCTCAAGGGCGACCTGGAGAGCCTGCTGACCATGGGTGGCGAGGCCGACGCCTGGCGTTTCGAGCCGGCCCAGCATCCGGCCCTGCACCCGGGGCAGTCTGCCCGCCTGCTGCATCGCGGCGAGGAGGCCGGCTGGATCGGTACCCTGCACCCGGCGGTGCGCGCCGAGCTGGGCCTCAAGGTCGACGCCGTTCTGTTCGAGGTGCGTCTCGACGCCCTGACCCAGGGGCGGGTGCCGGCCTTCACCCCGCTGTCGCGCTACCCCGAGGTGCGCCGCGACCTGGCCTTCCTGGTCGACGAGGACCTGCCGGTACAGGCGCTGCTGGACACCCTGCGGGGCCAGGCCGGCGAGTGGCTCGGCGAGTGTCGCCTGTTCGATGTCTACCAGGGCAAGGGTGTACCCGAAGGGCGCAAGAGCGTGGCCCTGGGCTTGACCTGGCAGCATCCATCGCGCACGCTTAATGACGAGGAAATCAATGAGTTGGTCGACGCCATCGTCAATGAGTCCCGTCAGCATCTGGGGGCCGAGCTGCGTGGCTGACCCGACCGGGGGCGGGACGCTCCCGCGGGGTGTCGACCGGCTTGCCGAGCCGGAAGAGGGAGAGACGATGGGCGCACTGACCAAGGCGGAGCTTGCCGAGCACCTGCACGCGGAGCTTGGCCTCTCCAAGCGCGAGGCCAAGTCGATGGTGGAAGCCTTCTTCGAGGAGATCCGCGGCTGCCTGCGCGAGAACGAGCAGGTCAAGCTGTCGGGTTTCGGCAACTTCGACCTGCGCGACAAGCGCGAGCGGCCCGGTCGCAACCCCAAGACCGGCGAGGAGATCCCCATCTCCGCCCGCCGGGTGGTGACCTTCCGCCCCGGCCAGAAGCTGAAGAGCCAGGTGGAAGGCTACCAGGGCGAGCATCACTGAGGCCGGGTATCTCTGAGTCCGGACGTCTGTGAGCCAGAGCGCCGCGCAGCGTGTGACCCATGCAGAAGGGCCACCCCCAGGGGTGGCCCTTCCGCGTGTCTGGCCCTGTGGCCGCCGGTGGGGCGGGTCAGACCCCGCCGCCGTTCTCCAGTGCCCAGGTGATCACCACCTTGAGCACATAGCCCAGCATGCCGGCGCCCAGCACCACGAACAGCATGATGGTGCCGAAGCGTCCGGCGTTGGACTTCTTCGCCAGGTCCCAGATGATGAAACACATGAACACGATCAGGCCGCCGATCATCAGCGGGGTGATCCACGCCTCGAAGGTCTGTTGCATGGGGTCTCCGTCAGGGGGTGTTTTCCCGACTATCATACTCGGGTATGCGGACCGCCGCAGGCGTGGGGGCCTGCCGCACGGGTGCGACGAAATGTCCCGGGCTTGATCTGGGTCGAGATCCTCTCCCTGTCCCGGGGGCCGCGCCGGAGGATGCGTGGCCGGCGCGAGACATGGTAATATCCGAGAAAATTTCTCAGGTAATACCGCGACATGCCCATGCTGAAGATCTTCGTTGGTACCATGTACGGCGGCGCGCTGGACGTCGCCGAGCAGGTCAAGCCGCTGTTCGAGGAGGCCGGCCACGAGGTGGCGATCCTCGAGAACCCCACCCTGGACGACCTCGACGCCGAGACCACCGATCTCGCGCTGTTCTGCGTCTCCACCACCGGCAGCGGCGACTATCCCGGGGCCTTCGCCCCCTTCGCCAACGCCATCGCCGAGAAGAGTCCCGGCCTCGGCTGGCTGCGCTACGGCTTGATCGCCCTGGGCGACAGCTCCTACGGCGAGACCTTCTGCGGCGCCGGGCGTCAGCTCGACGAGCTGCTGGCGGGGCAGGGGGCCACGCGCCTGGGCGAGCGCCTGGAGGTCGACGCCATGGAGACCTTCATGGCCGATGACGCCGCGCTGCCCTGGGTGGAGGAGTGGATCGACGCCCAGCAGCTCAAGGTGGCCTGAGGTGGGAGCGACCCCCACGCCGGAGCGCCTCAGCCTGGTGCTGGGGCTCGCCCTGCTGATGCTCGCCACCATCCCCCGCTACCTGGTCGGCGGCCATGACAGCCGCCTGAACCTGATCCTGCTCGCCCTGGCGGTCGTGGCCGCGGTGGCCGTGGTCCAGTGGCGCCTGCTCGAGGCCGAGGCGAGGCGGCGACTGCCGCGGCTGCTGGGCCGCCTGGGGGGCTGCCTCGCGGCCGGTCTTGCCGGCATGGGGCTCTATCATGCGCTCTTCACCGACTTCATCGGCTGGGAACTGCTGATCGCCCACGGCGCCACCCTGGGGCTGCTGCTGCATGCCCTGTCGCTATGGGTCAAGGCGCCGCGTTAGATAGCTTCAAGAGCGCAAGGATCAAGGATTCCTTGTCTCTTGCCAGGGCTATCGCCGTTAGCCATGCGTCGATAGCGAAAGGCGCCGGGGACAGGTCGTAGAGGGGGTCCTATGCCAGGGATGGCATCGGTAGCGCCCAGGGATGGGTTCACAGCGCCCCCTCGAAGGCCTGTCGCCGGGGTAGCCTTGAGCGGTACTCTCTCTGCGATAGCCCTGCGCCCCTTGCCCCTTTCTTCTAGCCCAGTGTATAGCAGGGCTCGTACTCGCCGGAGAGCTTCATCCGTCCCTGGGCGACGAAGGAATCGAGCAGGGCGTCCAGGCGCGCCATCAGCTCGGGTTCGGCGCTGAGCCGGAAGGGGCCGTTGGCCTTGATGGCGCGGATGCCGTGCTCCTTGACGTTGCCGGCGACGATGCCGGAGAAGGCGCGGCGCAGGTTTGCCGCCAGCTCGTGCACCGGCTGGTCGCGGTTGAGGGCCAGGCCGGCCATGGCCTCGTGGGTGGGCGAGAAGGTCGCCTGGAAGGGGCGGTCGATGGTCAACCGCCAGTTGAAGTAGAAGGCGTCCTGGCGGGCGCGACGGTACTCGGCGACCTCGTCGACGCCCTTGCGCATGGCGCGGGCGACCTCGGTGGGGTCATCGACGATGATGCGGTAGCGCCGGCGCGCCTCCTCGCCCAGGGTATAGGCGAGGAACTCGTCGATGCGCTGGAAGTACTCCGCGCTGCTGGCCGGGCCGGTGAAGATCACCGGCAGCGCCATGTCGGCGTTGTCCGGGTGCAGCAGGATCCCCAGCAGGTAGAGGATCTCCTCGGCGGTGCCCACGCCACCGGGGAAGACGATGATGCCGTGGCCGAGACGCACGAAGGCCTCCAGGCGCTTCTCGATATCCGGCATCACCACCAGTTCGTTGACGATGGGGTTGGGCGCCTCGGCGGCGATGATGCCGGGCTCCGAGACCCCCAGGTAGCGCCCCTGGTGGCGACGCTGCTTGGCGTGGGCGACGTTGGCGCCCTTCATCGGCCCCTTCATGGCGCCGGGGCCGCAGCCGGTGCAGATATCCAGCTCGCGCAGCCCCAGGTGGTAGCCCACGTCCTTGCTGTAGTCGTACTCCTCCCGGGAGATGGAGTGGCCGCCCCAGCACACCACCAGGCTCGGGTCTACGCCGGGCTTGAGGGTGCCGGCCTTGCGCAGGATATGGAACACCGCGTTGGTGGTGCCCTCGCCGGTGGTCAGGTCGAAGCGCTGGTGGCCCTGGATCTCGTTGTAGACATAGACGATGTCGCGCAGCACCGCGGAGAGGTGCTCACGGATGCCGCGGATCATCTTGCCGTCGACGAAGGCCTCGGCCGGGGCATTGGTCAGCTTGAGGCGGATGCCGCGGTCCTGGGGCACCACCTCGATGTCGAAGTCGGCGTAGGCCTCCATCAGCGCCAGGCCGTCGTCGGTAGGCGAGCCGCAGTTGAGCACCGCCAGGGCGCACTGGCGCAGCAGGTCGTGCAGGCCGGCGCGGGAGGTGTCGTGGAGGCGCGCCACCTCATGCTGGGAGAGGATCTCGAGGCTGCCTTCCGGCGAGATGGTGCTGGAGATGGTGTCGGGCATGCGGGCGTCCTTGTCGTGCGGTGACTTACCCGGCGATGCTATCACGCCGCCTCCTGTGGCGGTGATAGAATCCTCCCATTCCTCGTCGTGTGGCCCGCCATGTTCAATGCGCTCTACTTCCGTACCTTCATCACCCTGGTCGAGACCGGCAGCTTCACCCAGACCGCGCGCCGCCTGGAGATGACCCAGCCCGGGGTGAGCCAGCACGTGCGCAAGCTGGAGCGCTACCTGGACAAGCCGCTGCTGGAGCGCCATGGACGCCGCTTCACCCTCACCGAGGCGGGGCGCCGTGCCTACGACTACGCCCTCAAGCTGTTCGCCGAGCACGAGCAGTTCCGTCACTCCCTGGACGCCGACTCCACCTACTCCGGAGACTGCCGCCTGGCCTCGCCGGGCAGCCTCGGGGTGATGCTCTACCCCTTCCTGCTGGGGCAGCAGCAGATGTACCCGGGGCTGACGGTGAGCTACAGCTTCGCCTTCAACCAGGAGATCACCCAGGACGTGCTGGCGGGGCGCTACGACCTGGGTATCGTCACCGAGCCGATGCGCCACCCGGACCTGGAGGTAGTGCCCTGGCATCGCGAGCCGCTCTGCCTGGTGGTGCCGGCGGACTTCGCCGGCACCGGGCTGTCCGAGCTGATGGGCATCGGCTTCATCAGCTACTTCGATGGGCTGAGCCACGCCAGCGCCCTGTTGCGGGGCAACTTCCCCCAGGAGTTTCGCTCCATGAGCCACTTCCGCCGCCAGGGCTTCACCAACGAGGTGGGGATGGTGCTGGATGCGGTGGCCCGGGGACTGGGTTTCACCGTGGTATCGCGCCCGGTGCTGGAGACCTCGCCCTGGCAGCGCCAGGTCAAGGCGCTGGAGCTGCCGGTGGCGGTGCACGAGTCCCACTACTGCGTGACCCGGGCGGGCAGCGAGATGCCGCGTCGCTACGTGCGCCTGCTCGAGGACTTCCGCGAGCAGCGCCGTCAGGCCCTGCATGGCTACGGGGATCCCCAGGAGATCCCGCCGCCCCGCGGCTGAGGCGTTCGGCGTCGGCGCCCGAACGGCGACGCAACGCCGCCCTCAACGAAGACGACCAGGCCCCGCCGAAGCGGGGCCTGGTCGTGTCATGCGGGCGCTACCTGCCCGCTGGCGCGCTCAGTCGCGTCCCTCAGTCACGATACTCGTCGATGCTCGGGCAGGAGCAGATCAGCTGACGGTCGCCGAAGACGTTGTCGACCCGGTTGACCGCCGGCCAGTACTTGGCCGCCTTGACCGCCTCGGTGGGGAAGGCGCCCAGCTCACGGGAGTAGGGACGCTCCCAGCCGTCGTCCATCAGGTCGGCCATGGTGTGCGGGGCATGGACCAGCGGGTTGTCGTCGGCGGGCCATTCACCGGCCTCGACCCGGGCGATCTCCTCGCGGATCGCGATCATGGCGTCGCAGAAGCGGTCGATCTCGTAGCGCGACTCCGACTCGGTGGGCTCGATCATCAGGGTGCCGGCGACCGGGAAGGACATGGTCGGGGCGTGGAAGCCGTAGTCCATCAGGCGCTTGGCGATGTCTTCCTCGCTGATGCCGGAGGCGGCCTTGAGCGGGCGGATGTCGATGATGCACTCGTGGGCCACGGTGCCGTTCTCGCCCTTGTAGAGCACCGGGTAGTGCTCGCCCAGGCGCCGGGCGATGTAGTTGGCATTGAGGATCGCGAGCTCCGTGGCCTCGCGCAGGCCGCGGGCGCCCATCATCTTGATGTAGCCCCACGAGATCGGCAGGATCGAGGCGCTGCCGTAGGCCGCCGCCGAGACCGCGCCGCAGTCGTCGTTGACTCCTTCGATGGGGGTCACCACGTGGTTGGCCACGTAGGGGGCGAGGTGGGCCTTGACGCCGATCGGGCCCATGCCGGGACCGCCGCCGCCATGGGGGATGCAGAAGGTCTTGTGCAGGTTGAGGTGGCTGACGTCGCCGCCGAAGTCGCCGGGGCGGGTCAGGCCCACCTGGGCGTTCATGTTGGCGCCATCCACGTAGACCTGGCCGCCGTGGTCGTGGACGATCCGGCAGACCTCGCGTACCCCGGCCTCGAAGACGCCGTGGGTGGAGGGGTAGGTGATCATGATCGCCGAGAGGGCATCCGCGTGCTTCTCCGCCTTGGCACGCAGGTCATCGATGTCGATGTTGCCATTCTCGTCGCATTCCACCACCACGACCTTCATGCCCACCATGGCCGCCGAGGCGGGGTTGGTGCCGTGGGCCGAGCTCGGGATCAGGCAGACGTTGCGGTGGCCCTCGCCGTTGGCCGCCTGGTAGCGGCGGATGGCGACGAGGCCGAGATACTCGCCCTGGGCGCCGGAGTTGGGTTGCATGGAGATATGGTCGTAGCCGGTGATCTCCACGAGGAAGGCGGAGAGCTCGTCGATCATCTGCTTGTAGCCGGCCACCTGGTCGCGGGGCACGAAGGGGTGCACCTCGGCGAACTCGGGCCAGGTGATGGGGATCATCTCGCTGGTGGCGTTGAGCTTCATGGTGCAGGAGCCCAGCGGGATCATGGCGTGGGCCAGCGACAGGTCCTTGTTCTCCAGGCGCTTGAGGTAGCGCAGCATCTCGGTCTCGCTGCGGTAGCGCTTGAAGGTCGGATGGGTCAGGAAGTCGCTCTGGCGCCGGCAGGCGGCGGGGATGCCGCTCGCGCCCTCGGCCACCACGCGCTCGTCGAGCTCGCGCACCGAGAGGCCATGCTCCTCGCCCAGCAGCACGTCGAACAGCACGTCGAGGTCATGGGCGGTGGTGGTCTCGTCCAGGCTGACGCCGATATCGCCGCCGTCGAAGTAACGCACGTTGATGGCGTGGGTGAGGGCGCGGCCATGGATCTTGCCGGCGTCCACGCCGGTCAGGCGCAGGGTGTCGAACCAGCTGTCGTGGGCCAGGGCAACGCCCTTCTCCTGAAGCCCGAGCGCCAGGATGGTGGTCAGGCGGTGGATGCGACCGGCGATGGTGGTGAGCCCCTCGGCGCCATGGTAGACGGCGTAGAAGCCGGCGATGTTGGCCAGCAGGGCCTGGGCGGTACAGATGTTGGAGGTCGCCTTCTCGCGGCGGATATGCTGCTCGCGGGTCTGCATCGCCATGCGCAGCGCCTGGCCGTCACGGCTGTCCTTGCTGACGCCGATGATCCGCCCGGGGATGGAGCGCTTGAGCTTGTCGGTAGTGGCGAAGTAGGCGGCATGCGGGCCGCCGAAGCCCATGGGCACGCCGAAGCGCTGGGTGGAGCCGACCACGATGTCGGCGCCCAGCGCGCCCGGCTCGGTAAGCAGCACCAGGCTCATGATGTCGGCGGCCACGCAGGTCATGATGCCGCGCTCGCGGGCATCGGCCAGCAGCGGGGCGAGGTCGCGGATGCGTCCGCTCTCGCCGGGATACTGCAGCAGGGCGCCGAAGGCCTCGACCTCGGCCAGCTGCTCGGCCGGGGCGACCACCAGCTCGAAACCGAAGTAGGCGGCACGGGTGCGCACCACGTCCAGGGTCTGGGCCAGGACGTCATCGGCGACGAAGAAGACGTGGCTCCTGGCCTTCTTGTTGGCACGGCGGCACAGCGCCATGGCCTCGGCCGCGGCGGTGGCCTCGTCGAGCATCGAGGCATTGGCCAGCTCCATGCCGGTGAGGTCCATCACCATCTGCTGGAAGTTGAGCAGGCCCTCCAGGCGGCCCTGGGAGATCTCGGGCTGATAGGGGGTGTAGGCGGTGTACCAGCCGGGGTTCTCCAGCAGGTTGCGCTGGATCACCGTGGGCAAGTGGGTGCCGTGGTAGCCCTGGCCCAGGTAGCTCTTGAAGGGGCGGTTCTGGGCCGCCAGGCGCCTGAGGTAATCGAGCGACTCGGCCTCGCTCTTGGGCGGGTCGAGGTCAAGCTCGCGGCCCAGCCGGATGTCGGCGGGGATGGTGCGCTCGAGCAGGGCATCCAGGCTCGGTTCGCCGAGCGCCTCGAGCATGGCCGTCACGTCCTCCTCGCGGGGGCCGTTGTGGCGTTGGATGAAGGCATCATGGGCGGCCAGGTCGGCCAGGCGGCGATTGTCGAGAGCCATGTCACACCCTGTCGATATCTAGGAAAAAACCGGTCGCGTCGTCCGCGAAATAGGCAACACGCATCGCCGACCCCGTCCGTTCGGGGCGGGGCCGGCACAGGACCCGTGGATCAGTCGTCGGCGCTGGCCACGGCCTGGTAGCCATCGGCGTCGAGCAGGTCGTCGAGCTGCGCGGCGTCCTCGACGCGGACCTTCATGATCCAGCCGTCCTCGTAGGGCGACTCGTTGAGGGTCTCGGGCGCATCCTCGAGGGCCTCGTTGACGGCGATGACCTCGCCGGCTACGGGCGCGTAGAGGTCGGAGGCGGCCTTGACCGACTCGACCACGCCGAACTCCTCCTTCAGCTCGAGGCTGCGGCCGACCTCGGGCAGTTCGACGAAGACCACGTCGCCCAGCGCCTCCTGGGCGTGGTCGCTGATGCCGATGGTCACGGTGCCGTCGCCGTTGTCGAGGACCCACTCGTGGCTTTCGGCGTAACGCAGATTCGCGGGAATAGAGCTCATCGAGATTTCCTATAAGAAAAGAGTTTCCGGGCAGGGCGAATGCTACCGCCATTGGCGGCGTTTGGCGAGCCCGTCGCCTGCCGCCGTGGCAGCGGGGCGAGGACTCGCCATTCAGAGTGGCCCGCCGCGTCCGGGGCGTCCAGTCCTCCGCGGCATTCTCCGCGGCGGATTGCGCCGCTTCATGCGACCCCGGGACCGTCGTGGCCGCGCGAAGGCTGCCGGGCAGGACGCGACGCGGTGAAGGCGCTATGCTGCTTCGGCGTGGTATGCCTCGCGCGCGGGCGAGTTTCGCATCGGAAACTCGGCTGCCCTGGCAGGCAGCTGGGTTGAAGATGCGTCGTTCGTCTGGGTGGCCTCATGGCCATCGAATCCGCTATGTTACGCGGGCCTGTGCTGTGGTTCCTGCGTTCGTCTTGCCAGTTCTTGGTGGATCGTTCGCCATACCCGACACTCGGCGGCCCGGCCGTCGCGGGGAGCCAGGGCGCACAACAACAAACCGCTTAGGGAGATTCACGTGGAAACCTTGAACAGTATCTTCGGCGCCATCAACGGCGTGGTATGGGGGCCGGTGATGCTCATCCTGCTGCTGGGGGTGGGCCTCTACCTGCAGGCCGGACTGAAGCTGATGCCGATCCGCAAGCTCGGCGAGGGCTTCAAGCTGATGTGGCAGGGCCGCGATCGCAAGCCGGCACCCGGCGAGGCGAAGAGCAAGGACGAGGATGGCGAGATCTCGCCCTTCAACGCCCTGATGACGGCGCTCTCCGCCACCATCGGCACCGGCAACATCGCCGGCGTGGCCACCGCCATCGCCCTGGGGGGGCCCGGCGCGGTGTTCTGGATGTGGATCACGGCGCTGGTGGGCATGGCCACCAAGTTCTCCGAGGCCGTGCTGGCGGTGCGCTACCGCGAGACCGACAGCACCGGCTACCACGTCGGCGGGCCGATGTTCTACATCAAGAACGGTCTGGGGCGTAAGTGGCTGTGGCTGGGCGGCGCCTTCGCCTTCTTCGGCGCGGTGGCGGCCTTCGGCATCGGCAACACCGTGCAGTCCAACTCCGTGGCCGACGCCCTGGACAGCACCTTCGGGCTGCCCCACTGGGTGACCGGCGTGGTGATCATGGTGCTGGCCGGGGCGGTGATCCTGGGTGGCATCAAGCGTATCGCCAAGGTGGCCGGCAAGCTGGTGCCGATCATGGGTATCGCCTATGTGATCGCCGGCCTGATCGTCCTGGCCATCAACGCCGGCCAGATCGGCGACGCCTTCGGCATGATCTTCTACTACGCCTTCAACCCCCATGCGGCGGTCGGCGGCTTCGCCGGCGCGGCGGTGATGGCGGCCATCCGCTTCGGCGTGGCCCGCGGGGTCTTCTCCAACGAGGCCGGCCTGGGCAGCGCGCCCATCGCCCACGCCGCGGCCCAGACCAAGAATCCGGTGCGCCAGGGCCTGATCGCCATGCTCGGCACCTTCATCGACACCATCATCGTCTGCTCCATCACCGCCCTGGTGATCCTCACCGCCGGCGTCTGGGAGACCGGCGAGGCGGGTGCCTCGCTCACCGCGCTCTCCTTCGACGCGGCGCTGCCGGGCATGGGCAACGAGGTGGTATCGCTGGCGCTGGCGGTGTTTGCCTTCACCACCATCCTGGGCTGGTCCTTCTACGGCGAGAAGTGCTTCCAGTTCCTGTTCGGTACCCGCTCCATCATGCTCTACCGGGTGCTGTTCGTGCTGGCGATCCCGCTGGGTGCCCTGGCCAACCTGGGCTTCATCTGGCTGATGGCCGACACCTTCAACGCCATGATGGCCATCCCCAACCTGATCGCCCTGGCGCTGCTGTCGCCGGTGGTGTTCAAGCTGGCCCGGGCCTACTTCAACGGTGAGGAGGTGCTGCCGGGCGAGGAGCTGGATCACGACAAGTCGTGATGCTGCGCTCGCCATGACGGCCGAAGAGGCGCCCCGCGGGGCGCCTCTTCGCGTTGAGGCTCCTTCGAAGGCGCATGGTGAGGGGGCCCTGGCGAATGAGGCCGGTGCCATATCTAAAATATACCGTTATCTTTTTTCTAGGCGCTTCAGGCAGGAATCGGTTCACGACCATAGGAAGGGTCTCAGCGGTCGGGCGACCGCTCCGCGAGCACCCGACGGAAGGTCAGGCTGATGCGCAGGCCCGGCAGCCGACGCGGCAGCAGGGCGTGCTGCAGGCGTGCCTGCACCCCCGGGCCCATCACCAGCAGGCTGCCATGGGGCAGCCAGACGTTGAACGCTGGCCCCTCGCGGTGTCGCCAGCGGAAGCGCAGGGGGCGCTCGGCGCCGAGGCTCACCGCGGCGATGACGGGGTCCGGGCCGAGCTCGAGCTCGTCGTCGCTGTGCCACCCCATGCGCTCCTCGCCATCGGCGTAGCGGTTGAGCAGCACGCTGTTGAAGCCGGTGGCGATGCCGGCGTCGGCTAGCCGTGCCTCGAGACGGCGGCGGAGCGCGGAGATTGCCGGCTCCCAGGGCGACGGGGCGAAGACGCGTCCCGAGTAGCGGTAGCGCGCCTCGGGGTCGCCCATCCATAGCTGGCGCCGCGGGATGGGATGCTCGCGTCCGTAGAGGCGCAGGGTGGGGCGCTCCCAGGCCAGCACCCGATCCAGATGGTGGAGCAGGCGGTCGGCCTCGTCAGCGCTCAGCAGCGCCGGGGCGAGCCACAGGGGCGGGTCGTCGAGCAGGGTCTCCAGCATGGGGCGAGGATGCCACGCCCCGGTTCACCCTGCCAGCCACAGGCTCACGCCGGCGAAGCCCAGGCCCAGCAGGCCGCCGGCCAGCACGTCGCTGGCGTAGTGCAGCCCCAGGGCGACGCGGGAGAGGGCGATCAGGACGACCAGGGGCAGCAGCCAGGGCGCCAGCCAGGGCAGGTGGCTGGCGGTGAGCATCAGGAACATCACCGCATGCATGGTGTGCCCGCTGGGGAAGCTGTAGCGATCCCGGGCCGGCGCCTCGCGGCTGACGTTGCCGACGAAGGTGATGAAGGGGCGCTCGCGGCAAAGGCGGGTCTTGAGCAGGCGGTAGACGCCGATGGCGAGCAGGGCGGTGACGGCGTACTGCAGCATCAGCGCCCAGCCCCGCTCGGGCTGCAGCAGCGGCTGGGCGGCGATCAGCACCACCCAGGCGGGCCAGTCCCCCAGTCCGCTGGCCAGGCGCAGGGTGGCGAGCCAGGGCCGATAGAGGTTGTAGCGCGCCAGGCGCCGACATAGCTGCCATTCGATCAGGTCCAGGCGCTCAAACACGGCAGGGGGCAGGGCTCGCATGGCATCTCTCCCGGGCATCCTCGAGGGTGGCGATGAAGGTATCGGCGATGGCGGGCCAGCCGAGGCCCAGTGCCCGCTGGCGGGCGGCGCGGCCGATCCGGGCCCAGCGCGCCGGCTCCTGGCACAGCGCCACGGCGGCCTCGCGGAAGCCGTCGCTATCACCGGGGGGCAGGGCCAGGCCGTCGTGGCCATGGTCGATGAGTTCGGCGCCGGCCGCATGGGCGAAGGCGATGGCCGCCAGGCCGCTGGCCATGGCCTCGGGCAGCACGTTGCCCCAGGTCTCCGAGAGCGAGGGGAACAGGAAGAGGTCGGCGCTGGCGTAATAACGCGGCAGGTCCTCCGGCGTCACGAAGCCGGGGAAGTGGGCGTCGGGCAGGCTGCGGGCCAGGGCGCGCCGGGAGGGACCGTCGCCGACGATCACCAGGCGCAGATCGGGGCGCGCGGCGCGCATCGCCAGGCAGGTGTCGCGGAGCAGGTCGAGGTTCTTCTCCGGGGCCAGGCGGCCGACGTAGAGGGCGATGGGGGTGTGGGGATCGGCGCCCAGCTCGCGGCGCAGCGCCTCGTCTCGCCGGTCGGGCGAGAAGCGCTCGGCGTCGATGCCGCGTGCCATGGTGCCAAGCCCACGGAAGCCGCGTGCGGCGAGCCGGTCGGCCAGCGCCCGGGTGGGCACCAGGGTGGCCGCGCTGCGATTGTGGAAGGTACGCAGGCGGCGCTCCACCAGCGGGGCGAGCCACGCCACGCCATAGTCGCGGCAATAGTGGTCGAAGTTGGTGTGCCAGCCCGCCACCGTGGGCAACCCCAGGCGCCGGGCGATGCGTTGCGCCGACCAGCCCAGGGGGCCCTGGGTGGCCAGGTAGACCACGTCGGGGCGTGACGCCTGCCACAGCCGGGCGATGCGCCGTCCGGCAGGGAGCCCGAAGCGCACCTGTCGATAGCCCGGCACGCCGAGTCCCGGCAGCTGCAGCTCCTGCTTCACGCCGGCGGCCCTGGCGTGGATGACCGGTCGGGGCCGGACCAGTTGCAGGTCATGGCCCCGGGCGACCAGCGCCTCGCTCAGCTGCCCCAGGGTATGGGCGACCCCGTTGATTTCGGGGGCCCAGGTCTCGCTGACCACACAGAGTCGCATCGCCATCCTCGTCGCCATCGGGGCATCGCGCCCGGTTGCCTCTCAGGATGGGCAGGGGGCATGACCGAGAGGCGACCAACCCATGACGGTTCGGAGTCAGCGCAGCACGCGGCGCGGGTCCACCGGCTTGCCGCCGTGGCGCAGGTCGAAGAGCAGGTCATGGCGTTGGGTGGCGTTGCTGTAGCCGACCTCGCAGAGGGGGGCGCCCCGTGTCACGGCGCTGCCGTCGGCGACCAGCAGCCTCTCGCAGAGGGCGTAGACGCTCTGCAGGTTGTCGGCGTGATGGACGATCACCACCTGGCCGAGCTGACGCATGCTGCCGGCGAAGCGGACGTCGCCATCGGCCACCGCCCTGGCCCGAGCGCCCGCCTGGGTGGCCAGCAGCATCGGCTGCAGGGTGCCACGGCTGTCGGTGCCGTAGGCGCGCACCACGCGGTAGTCCTCCAGCGGCCAGGGCCAGCGCCGGGCGGAGGCGGGCAGGTCGCCGGGGTCGGGCCGGCTCGCCGCGGGGGATGGCCGCGAGGCGGTACGGGAGGCGCCCCCGTCGGCCACGGCGCGCCGGGCCGAGGCGGCCGGCGACCCGCCCAGGGGGACGCTGATCAGCTGGCCCACCGCCAGCCGGGTGGGGGCGACCCCAGGATTGGCCGCCTGCAGGCGCGAGGCGCGGGTCTTGAAGCGCCGCGCGATGCTGGAGTAGGTGTCGCCGGGGCGCACCTGGTAGCGATAGGGGCCGCCGGAGGGCGCGCGCTCGCGGTGTGTGGGCATCAGCAGGCGCTGGCCCACGGCGAGGCGGCGAGCGTCCACCCCGGGGTTGAAGCGTTGCAGGCGCTCCAGGGGCACGCCGGCCTCGCGGGCCAGCTCGCCGAGGGTATCGCCGCGCTGCACGATCACCCAGCCGCCGCTGCGAGCCGCCTGGGCGGCGTCACGGGTAGCGCGCTCCATCGACGGGGAGGCGCAGCCGGCCAGCATCAGCAGCAGGCCGATCACAAGCGCGAGAGTCGCTCGTCCTTCTGGTGCCACAGCGCGTTGATCCATGCGTGGAAGCGTTCCTTGTCGCCGGGGTTGTCCTGGTAGTCGCTGCCGGGCATCCACGCCTCCACCGGCAGTCGGCGGGCCCGCATCACGATGCGCCCCTCGCGCCCGCACAGGTAACCCCAGAAGGTGGGATCCGGATTGTCGTAGTGCAGGGTGACATCGAGGATGCCGGCGAGCTGGTCGCCGAGCAGGCCGAGGACCTGGGCGACCCCACCGGCGCGTGGGCGCAGCAGGTGGTGGTAGGGCGAGGCCTGGGCGTCATGCTTGGCCGGGGTGAAGCGGGTGCCCTCCACGAAGTTGAAGATGGCGATGGGCATCTCCCGGGCGCGCTGGCACATGCGCTCGGTCGCCTCCTGGTCGCGGCGGGCGAGGTGGGGATGGCGGGCGCGCTGGGCGGCGGTCATGCGGCGCATGAAGGGGAACTCCAGCGCCCACCAGGCGAGCCCCACGATGGGGATCCAGATCAGCTGGCGCTTGAGGAAGAAGCGCGGCATGGGGATGCGCCGGTGCAAGGCGAAGAACAGCACGAAGATGTCGGTCCAGCTGCGGTGGTTGGAGAGCACCAGCCAGCCCTGCCGGCGGGAGAGGCCCTCCGGCACCTCGATCTCCAGTTGCGGCCTTAGCCAGCGGCGCATCCACCACAGGTTGAGGCCGATCCAGTTGAGGGCGATGGCATTGAGCACCCGCAGCACCGCCAGGCGCAGGCGGTGCCCGGGGGTGACCAGCTTCACCAGCGTCATCGCCAGCAGGGGCAGGCCCCACAGCAGGGTGGTCAGGGTGAGCAGCAGCAGGCTGACGATGCCCCTGAGGGTCGACATGCCGATCTCCATGGGTTGTCGAGGAAATGTCGGCAATGCTAAAGGATCGTCCGACGGCTGCCCAGCGGTGCCGGCCAACGCCCGGTGCCAACGCCGTCGGCCATGCGGCGGTGGCGAAAGGCGCCGAGAACAGGTCACGGAGGGGGCAATGCCAGGGCTATGGCTCGCTGGGCGTGCCCAGGGTGTCCAGGATCACCTCTCGGAGGGCCAGGGCGGCGGTGGAGAGCTCGCCCTGCACCAGGATGCCCACGGCGCGCTCGATCACCGGCCCCTCCAGGGGCAGGCAGCGGGCCCCCAGCTCCTCCATCTGGCGGCGGCACAGCGAGGGCACCGCGCTCACCCCGAGGCCGCTGGCTACCATCCGCCCCACGGTGGCCAGCTGATGGCTTTCGAAGGCGGTGGGCAGGCGCATGCCCTCGGCGCTCAGCTGCTGTTCCAGCAGGCGGCGTACCATGGAGGGGCGCTGCAGGGCGATGAAGTCTCGGGTCAGCAGGGTCGCCCAGGATAGGCGAGGGTGACTCGCTAGCAGCGACTCCGGCGGCACTACGGCGACGAAGCGGTCGCGGAACAGCGGAGTGAAGGCCAGGCTGCCGCTGGCCTCGGGTTCGAAGGCGATGCCCAGCTCCACCTGGCGGTTGCGCACCATCTCGATCACCTGTTCGTTGATCACGTCGTGCACCGTGACGTTGATGCGCGGGTAGCGGCTGCGGAAGGCCATCAGCGCCGGCGGCAGCAGGTTGCCGGCGAAGGAGGGCATGGCGGCGACCCCCAGGCGACCCATCTGCAGGGTGAAGCGCTGGCGCATCAGCTCCTCGGTGTTGTCCCACTCGGCCAGCAGCTGCTTGGCCAGCGGCACCAGCGATTCCCCCTCGGGGGTAAGGCGCACGCTGCGGGTGCTGCGGGTCAGCAGGCGGCCGCCGAGGCTCTCCTCGAGCCCCTTGATGGCCAGGCTCAGCGCCGGCTGGGAGAGGTGCAGGTGTTCGCAGGCCTGGGTGAAGCTCAGGGTCCTGGCCACGGCGAGGAAGGCACGCAGCTGCTTGACGGTCATGATGGCTCCCGGCGACCTACGACGAAGGTGCAATTAATAAGTCGGCCCGATCAAACGATAAGAAAAACAAACTTAACAAATATATCGCGCGGGACAACACTGGGCGACGTTACCACCTCGACCCGGTATCCTTTCCGGGGTATGCAGTCCCGAGACCTTCATCCACAAGAACACGAGGCGCCCTATGGCCGGATTCGACAAGCGCGTTAACTCCTACGAAGAGGCGATGGCAGGCATCGACAGCGGCATGACCGTCGCTGCCGGTGGCTTCGGCCTCTGCGGCATCCCCGAGAACCTGATCGCCGAGATCAAGCGGCTCGGGGTCAAGGACCTCACCGTCATCTCCAACAACTGCGGCGTGGACGGCTTCGGCCTGGGCCTGCTGCTGGAGGACAAGCAGATCTCGCGCATCTACGCCTCCTACGTGGGCGAGAACGCCCTCTTCGAGCAGCAGATGCTCAACGACGAGATCGAGGTGATCCTCACCCCCCAGGGCACCCTGGCCGAGAAGATGCGCGCCGGCGGCGCCGGCATCCCCGCCTTCTACACCGCCACCGGCTACGGCACGCCGATCGGCGAGGGCAAGGAGGTGCGCGAGTTCAACGGCCGCCACTACATCCTCGAGGAGGCGTTCCACGCCGACTTCGCCATCGTCAAGGGCTGGAAGGCCGACCGCTACGGCAACGTGATGTATCGCGACACCGCCCAGAACTTCAACCCGCTGGCGGCCACCTGCGGCAAGATCACCGTGGTGGAGGTCGAGGAGATCGTCGAGCCGGGCGAGCTCAAGCCGGACCAGATCCACACCCCGGGGATCTACGTCGACCGCATCATCCAGGGCTCCTTCGAGAAGCGCATCGAGAAGCGCACCGTGCGCGAGGCGTGATCCCCCCCGCGGCAAGCGTTTCTCAACGATCGTTTCTTACCGAACAAAGAGGCAACAAGATGGCACTGACTCGCGAACAGATGGCAATGCGCGTGGCGCGTGAGCTGGAAGACGGCTTCTACGTCAACCTCGGCATCGGCATTCCCACCCTGGTGGCCAACTACGTCCCCGACGGCATCGACGTCATGCTGCAGTCCGAGAATGGCCTGCTGGGCATGGGGCGCTTCCCCACCGAGGCGGAGGTCGACCCGGACATGATCAACGCCGGCAAGCAGACCGTCACCGCCCGTCCCGGCGCGGCGATCTTCGACTCCGCGGAATCCTTCGCCATGATCCGCGGTGGCCACGTCGACCTGACCGTGCTGGGCGCCTTCGAGGTCGACCAGAACGGCAACATCGCCTCCTGGATGATCCCCGGCAAGCTGATCAAGGGCATGGGCGGCGCCATGGACCTGGTGGCCGGCGCGGAGAACATCATCTGCACCATGACCCACGCCTCCAAGCATGGCGAGTCCAAGCTGCTGGAGAACTGCAACCTGCCGCTGACTGGCGCCGGCTGCATCAACCGGGTGCTGACCGACCTCGCCTACCTGGAGATCAAGGATGGCGCCTTCCACCTCAAGGAGCGCGCCCCGGGCGTCTCCGTGGAGGAGATCCAGGCGCTGACCGCCGGCAAGCTGGTGGTGCCGGACCATGTGCCGGAGATGACCTTCGACTGAGTCTTGCGGCTCCCGCCACGGGACCCCGTGAACGCCAGCGGCCCGGACGACTGTCCGGGCCGCTGGCGTATGGGGCCATCATCGAGCGACCCGCAGCCTCGCCGCCTCGCGGTTGGCGATTCGCTGACCACTCGGCGCCAGGGCCGGTGGCATCGGGGGCGCACGGGGATGTTGCACAGCGTTATCCACAGATTCTGTGGATAGCGGTCATGACAGCTCGCAGCGAGTGTGATGCGGCAGCAGCAGCTCCACCGCGCGCTCCTGGTTGGCGCTGACCGCCTTCTGCACCAGCGCCAGGCCGCCGGTCTCGATGCGGTGCTCGTCGCCCTCGGCGAAGGGCAGGCGTCGCGAGCCGGTCGGGTAGAAGCGGTAGTCGAGCAGGGGCGATACCGGGAAGAGACCATGATGGCGGTCGTCGGTGCCGGCGAAGCCGGCCTGCTCGAGGCCCTCGTCGAGGGTCGCCAGGGATTCGCCGAGGCGCTGGCAGTCATAGCCCACGTGGTGCAGCCGTGGTCCGTTGACCGCCAGCAGCGCCGCCAGCGGGTGGGCCTGGTAGAGCGCCTGGTAGGTGGCCCAGTCGGGCATCGGCCAGGGACGGCCGCGGCACAGCCGGTTGGGGCCGCGGTGGGCCGACTCGCTGGCTTGGTTGACCAGCGCCTCGAGCCGCTCCCGCGGGGCCCTGGCCAGGGTGCCCAGCTGCAGTTCGGCCACCACCAGCCAGGGACCCTCGTCGGGAGCGGCCAGCAGGTTGACCAGCAGGCCGCGGTCGGCCATGGCGTGGCGGTGGCGGACGCGATAGCCGAAGTGTTCCAGGGAGGGGAGCAGGGCATCCATACCGTGATGGCGATGGTTGAGGGTCAGCAGTGCCAGGTACTCGGCGGGGGCGTCGACCGGCCATAGCCGCAGGCCGCCGATCTCCGGGTGCTGGTGAACGAAATCCAGCCACAGCTGCTGGATGAACTCTTCCCTCTGCATCGAACTTCCTTCCCTTGTCATCGAGACTGGCGGGAAGTATAGGCAGCCTGGGCAGAGGGCCTTTCAACGCCACGACCACGCAGCCGGGAGGGTGGGGTCAGTGGGGCTGGGCTGCCGCCATCAGGTCGTGGTCGCGCACATACTGGTCGAACTCGGAGAAACCGCCGATGGGGGTGTCGTCGAGGAACACCTGGGGGACGGTGTGCACCGGCGTGCCCACCTTGGCGGTGAGGTCGGCCTTGGTCAGCCCCTCGGTCGGCATGTCCACATAGCGAAAGCCGTCGATGGCGCCGGCGGCCTCGAGGCGTTGGGCGAGGTCCTTGGCGAAGACGCAGAAGGGGCAGCCGGGGCGGCCATAGAGGGTCACGAACATGGGCTCTCCTTGCGCACGCGGCGCATGAAAATGGAAGTGGCGCCCATTGTCGATGATCCGCCTCCCTGAGGCCAATAGGGGCTGTCGAGGCCAGCTATTGGCAGGCGCTATCGCGTCGCCGGCGCTGCCCGGGTCAGGGCCCTGTGAGTTCGCCGGCGTCGGCGCGGCGCAACAGCTCGCCCAGTTCGGCATGGATGCCGGGGCTCGACACCAGCAGGTTGTGGCCGAACAGCGCGGGGGGAATGCCCTCGGGGCAGGGGTAGAGGTGGCCGACCCGTGCGCCCGCCTCGGCGGCGATCAGCCAGCCGGCGGCGAAGTCCCAGGGCGAGACGCTCTCGTAGTAGGCATCCAGCCGCCCGCACGCCACGTCGCAGAGGTCGAGGGCCGCGGAGCCGTTGCGGCGCACGTCCTGGCAGTGGTCCAGCACGGCCGCCAGGCGGCGCAGCAGGGGCGGGCGGCTGTCGCGGCGATAGGGGAAGCCGGTGGCCACCAGGCTGCGCCCGAGCTCGCGGCGACGGCTGGCATGGATCGGCGCGTCGTTGCACCAGGCGCCCTGGCCGCGGATCGCGGTGAAGGTCTCGCCCAGGAAGGGGGCGTGGACCACCCCGAGGCGGGTCTCGCCGTCCACCAGGAAGGCCATGGAGACCGCCACATGGTGCAGACCGTGGGCGAAGTTGACGGTGCCGTCGATGGGGTCCACCACCCAGAGTGGCCCGCTGGCGGCAAGGTCGCCCTTGTCCGGGGCCAGCTCCTCGCTGAGGCGCGCCTCGCCGGGGAAGGCCGCCTCCAGCCGCTCGCCGATATGGCGATCCACCGCCACGTCGATGTCGGTAACCAGCTCCTGGCCTGCTTTGTAGCGGTGGCCGAAGTCCTGGTGGTGACGGGCGTGGCGGATCCGCTCGCCGGCCTCCCGGGCGATCTCGAGGGCAATGGCGAGGCGGTCGGTGTCGTTCATGGGCACTCTCCGAGGCGGTGGCTGTGGCGACAGCCTAGCAGCTCGGGACGCGCCTCGGCAGGTCGGCTGTGCCCTCGCCGAGAGACTCCCTATACTGGCGCGATTCGTCGCCGAGGAGAGAGCCATGCATGCCCTGACGCCCGAGCAGTACCGTCGGCTGCGCGACCTGGCCCGCGCCTGGACCGCCGTCCACCAGCGCGGGGCCAAGGCCGCGTCCCACTTCAACCCGCGCCTGGCCGCCGATGCCCTCTGCTTCCAGTGCTACCGTCTGCCCGACCATGGCGACCAGCTGGTGGGGGCCCTGGTGACCCCGCTGTCGCTGTGGCTGGTGATGCTGCCCGCCGAGGAGGCGGCGCCGGGTCCCGAGCCTGGCGCGCGTACCACCCTCACGCTACCCTCCGGGCGCTACCCGCTGGAGGCGGTCGCCCTGGGCGATTCGCTCTCCTGCTGGCGCCTGGTGCTGCTGGATGACCTGGCCGATCTCGACAGCCGCCAGGCCGCCAGCCGCCTGGCCCAGCGGCTGATGGAGCGGATCATGGCACCGGCAGAGGAAGAAACGGCAGGGACCCCCGAGGGCGAGTCGGGCTGAGTCCGGCCGTCGCCGAGGTGGCGCGGCCTGCCGCCTGCGCCTTATGCTGGGCGGGCGGTTTTCCCGTCAACGTGAATCGAACAAGGAGTCGTCCATGTCAGGTATTGTCACCCCCCGCGTCGCCCTCGTCACCGGCACCAGCAGCGGCATCGGCGAGGCGGTGGTGCGCCATTTCTGCTCGCTGGGCCATCAGGTGCTGGCCGTGGACTTCAACCCGGCAGGCCAGGAGGTCGCCGAGCAGGCGGGAGCCGCCTTCTTCCAGGCCGACCTGACCGACGGCGAGGCCTGCAAGGCGGCCGTGTCGGAGGCGGTCAAGCGCTTCGGCCGGGTCGATATCCTGGTCAACAATGCCGGTATCCAGCATGTCTCCCCCATCGAGGCGTTCCCCGAGGCGAAGTGGCGCCAGATCATCGACCTGATGCTAACCGCCCCCTTCCTGCTCACCCAGGCGGCCTGGCCCTCCATGCGCGAGAACGGCTGGGGGCGCATCGTCAACATCGCCTCGGTCCACGCCCAAGTGGCATCGCCGGGCAAGTCGGCCTACATCAGCGCCAAGCACGGCATGATCGGCCTGACCAAGACCGCCGCGCTGGAGGGGGGCGCCCAGGGCATCACCGCCAACGCCATCTGCCCGGCCTACGTGAAGACGCCGCTGGTGGATAACCAGATCGCCGACCAGGCGAGGCTGCACGGCATGCAGGAGCAGGAGGTGATCGAGCAGATCATGCTCAAGAACGCCGCCGTCAAGCGCCTGATCGAGCCCGCCGAGGTGGCCGAGCTGGTGGCCTACCTCGCCTCTGACGCCGCCGGCGCCGTCACCGGCGCCAGCTGGAACATCGACCTGGGGTGGACGGCGCAGTAAGCGCCGTCGGCCAGCGGAAAGCCACAAGGAGCAAGCGGCGAGGAACCCCTTGATGCCTCGCTCCTTGTTTCGTGTTCCTAGCGTCTCACCGGCCGCTTCTGCAGCTTGCGCTGCAGGGTGCGCCGGTGCATCCCCAGGGCGCGGGCGGTGGCCGAGATGTTGCCGTCATGCTCCTGCAGCACCTTCTGGATATGCTCCCAGGCGATACGGTTGATGGAGGGGGGCTGTTCGGCCACCTCGGTCTCCGG
The DNA here is from genome assembly GCF_900104135.1 of Halomonas shengliensis. Lineage (GTDB taxonomy): Bacteria > Pseudomonadota > Gammaproteobacteria > Pseudomonadales > Halomonadaceae > Halomonas > Halomonas shengliensis. The sequence continues at coordinate 191,226 of NZ_FNIV01000003.1, forward strand.
GTCGCCGGCATCCTTGTCGAAGGCCGCCAGCACCTCGTCGGCATCCGCCGGCTTGCACAGGTAGTTCACCGCCCCCAGCTTGATCGCCTCCACCGCGGTGGCGATGCTGGAATAGCCGGTGAGGATCACCACGCGACACGCGGGCACCACCTCGAGCAGCTCGGGCAGCAGCTTGAGGCCGGACTCGTTCTCCAGCTTGAGGTCGAGGGTGGCCAGGGTGGGCCGGTGCTGGCGCGCCAGGGAGAGCGCCTCCTGGGCATCGCGCGCCACTACCACCTCGTAGCCGCGGCGCGTCATGGCGCGGTCGAGGACGTGGCAGAACATCTCGTCGTCGTCGATGATCAGCAGGCGTTCGGGCGTCTCTTGCATGGGACTCTCGCTCGGTTGGGGTTCAGTCGCCGGCGGCGCTGCGCGGCAGCACCACCTCGGTGAGGGTACCGCCCTCCGGGTGATTGTAGAGGCTGACGCCGCCACCGAAGCGGTTGATGGTGGCGTGGGTCAGGAACAGCCCGATGCCCATGCCCTTGCTCTTGGTGGAGACGAAGGTCTCGCCGAGCTGGTCGGCGATGGAGAGGGCCACTCCGGGGCCGTGGTCGCGGATGTCGATCACCACCTCCTCGTCGTGCCAGTCGAGGCGGATGGCGATGTCGTCCGGGTTGGCATCGGCGGCGTTGTTGAGCAGGTTGGTCAGCGCCTGCTCCAGGGTGGTGTCCACCGCCAGCCAGGGGCGGCCACGGTGCTCGGCCACCTCCAGCCGGTGGCTGACGTCCGGGCGCAGCACCAGCCAGCGCTGAACCAGGCCCGCCAGCCACACCTCGGCGTCCTCGACGCGTGGTTCGCCCATGCGCCGGCGGTCGGCGCTCTCCACCAGCTCCTGCAGGCGGCGCTTGCAGGTGTCGACCTGGCGACGCAGCAGTTCGATGTCCTTCTGCAGCATGGGGTTGTCCGTGGCCTCCTCGCGCATCTCGGCGAGCAGCACCGCCATGGTCGAGAGCGGGGTGCCCAGCTCGTGGGCGGTGCCGGCGGCCTGGGTGGCCACCGCCAGCACCTGCTCGTTGCGCAGCGCCGCCTCGCGGGTGCGTGACAGGGCCTGCTCCCGGCTGCGCAGGGCGTGGGCCATCTTGTAGATGAAGAAGGTCACCAGCCCGGCGGAGAGGGCGAAGTTGAGCCACATGCCGAGCACGTGCAGGTTGAGCCCGGTGCTGCCGGCATGGCCGCCGGTGAGCTGGGGGACCGGCTGGTGGAAGGCGAGCAGGGTGCTGTAGCCGACCATGGAGGTGGCGGCGATGATCCAGGCGCAGCGCCAGGGCAGGGTGGCCGCGGCGATGGTCACCGGCACCAGGTAGTAGGTGATGAAGGGGTTGCTGGCGCCACCGGTGAAGTAGAACAGCAGCGTCAGCCCGGCGACGTCGGCCAGCAGGTGCAGCAGGTACTCGCCGTCGCTGACGGCGCGGTGGCGTCCCAGGCGCCACCAGGTGGCCAGGTTGATCAGCGCCATCGCCAGCACCACACCGATCACCGCGGCGACCCGCAGCTGGAAGCCGAGCACCTCGACCCCGAAGATGATGGCGGCGAGGAATCCGGTCCAGGTGATGCCCCGAACGATCGTCAGGCGCACCAGGTTGCGGTTGGGGGTGGAGAGCGGCAGTGGCTGGGTGACTGGCATGGTGACTCCCGGTTCAGGACCTCCATCATAGCGCGACGCTGCCACCCGTTGGGCGCGACGGCCTACATTTCGGCCCCGCGAGGGCGTAGAATGCCGCCATCGCGCCACGCGGCCATCACTCACGCACCGCTCCGGTGCCACGACGACGAACCCCCCATCGATGTCAGACGCCAACCTGGCCCGCGAAGTCGGGCTGAGAAGAACCTTCGCCATCATTTCGCACCCGGATGCGGGCAAGACCACCATCACCGAGAAGATGCTGCTGTTCGGGAACGCCATTCAGCTGGCCGGCTCGGTGAAGAGCAAGCGCGATGACCGCCACGCCACCTCCGACTGGATGAAGATGGAGCAGGAGCGCGGCATCTCGGTGACCACCTCGGTGATGCAGTTCCCCTACGGCGGACGCATCGTCAATCTGCTCGACACCCCCGGCCACGAGGACTTCTCCGAGGACACCTACCGCACCCTCACCGCGGTGGACTCGGCGCTGATGGTGATCGACGGCGCCAAGGGCGTCGAGGCGCGGACCATCAAGCTGATGGAAGTGTGCCGGCTGCGCACCACGCCGATCCTGACCTTCGTCAACAAGATGGACCGCGACATCCGCGATCCCATCGAGGTGATGGACGAGGTCGAGGAGGTGCTCAACATCCAGTGCGCGCCGATGACCTGGCCGATCGGCATGGGGCGCCACTTCAAGGGCGTCTATCACCTCTACAACGACGTGATCCACCTCTATACCCAGGGGCAGGGCAGCCGCATTCCGGATGACCGGCGCATCGAGGGGCTCGACAGCCCCGAGGTGGACGAGGTGCTGGGCGAGGAGCAGGCCGAGGAGCTGCGCATGGAGGTGGAGCTGGTGCGCGGCGCCTCCCACACCTTCGACCATGACGCCTACCTGCGCGGCGAACTGACCCCGGTCTACTTCGGTACCGCCATGGGCAACTTCGGTGTGCGCGAGATGCTCGACGGCTTCGTCGAGTATGCGCCGCCGCCCCAGCCCCGCGAGACCGACACTCGCACGGTGGAGGCCGATGACGGCCGCTTCACCGGCTTCGTGTTCAAGATCCAGGCCAACATGGATCCCAACCACCGTGACCGCATCGCCTTCCTGCGCGTCTGCTCGGGCAAGTACGAGAAGAACATGAAGATGCGCCACGTGCGGATTGGTAAAGATGTAAAAATAGCGGACGCCTTGACCTTCATGGCCTCGGACCGCTCCCAGGTGGAGGAGGCGTGGCCCGGCGACATCATCGGCCTGCACAACCACGGCACCATCCAGATCGGCGATACCTTCACCCAGGGCGAGGACATGCGCTTCACCGGCATCCCGCATTTCGCCCCGGAGCTCTTCAAGCGCGTGCGCCTCAAGGACCCGCTGAAGATGAAGGCGCTGCAGAAGGGCCTGCAGCAGCTCTCCGAGGAGGGCGCCACCCAGGTCTTCATGCCGCTGGACAACAACGACCTGATCCTCGGCGCCGTGGGCACCCTGCAGTTCGACGTGGTCGCCCACCGGCTCAAGGAGGAGTACAAGGTCGAGGCGGTCTACGAGGGGGTGAACGTCAACACCGCCCGCTGGGTCTACTGCGACGACGCCAGGAAGCTTGAAGAGTTCAAGCGCAAGGCCAGCACCAACCTGGCGATCGATGGCGGCGGCTACCTGACCTACATCGCCCCCACGCGCGTGAACCTGCAGATGACCCAGGAGCGCTGGCCGGAGATTCGCTTCCAGCCCACTCGCGAGCACTGAGCCGCCAAGCAGCCAAGCCGCATGGCGCCCAGGCGAGCGGCGCCGGGGACAGGTCTGGAGGGGGTCTTTTTCCAGGGAAGGAAAAAGTAGCCTACAGGGAAGTATTCACGGCGCCCCCGAACAGGCCTGTCGCCGGGCAAGCCGCGACAGAAGGCACCTCTTCGGAGACACATCCGATGCTCATCGACGCCCACTGCCATCTGGACTTCCCCGACTTCGATGCCGACCGCGAGGCGGTGTTCGAGCGGGCCAGGGCGGTAGGTGTCACGCACTTCGTGGTGCCGGGCACGACCCGCCGGCGCTGGCCCGGTGTGCTGGGGCTGGCGGCGCGGGACGACGTCAGCGTCTGCCTGGGGCTGCACCCGTATTTCATGAAGGAGCACGCCGAGGGCGATATCGAGCGGCTGGCGCAGGCGCTGGAGGATCACCCGGAGGTGGTGGCGCTCGGTGAATGCGGTATCGATGCCCGTTTCGCCGACACCCTCGATGACCAGTGGCGCCTCTTCGACGCCCAGCTGCGGATCGCCAAGGCACGCAGGCTGCCGGTGGTGATCCACTGCGTGCGCGCCAATGACCGGGTCGCCAAGCGCCTGCGCCAGCTGGCGCTCCCTGCCGGCGGGCTGATCCACGCCTTCGCCGGCTCCCCCGAGCAGGCCAGGGCCTTCCTCGACCTGGGGTTCGTCGTCGGCCTGGGTGGGGCGGTGACCTTCGAGCGGGCGAAGCGCCTGCGCCGGGCGGTGGTGAGCCTGCCCGACGACGGCTATGTGCTGGAGACCGACAGCCCCGACATGCCCCTGGCCGGCCACCAGGGGGAGCGCAACGAACCGGCGAGGGTGGCCGAGGTGTGCCGGGTCGTCGCCGGGCTGCGCGGTCAGGCGCCCGAGGCGGTGGCGGCCAACAGCACCGCCACCGCCCGTCGGCTGTTCCGGCTCTGAAGTCGGTAAGGCTCAGGCGTCGCCGACCAGGCTCTCCGGATCCAGGCGCTCGATGGGGTAGGGCAGCTTCAGCGGCTTGAGCCGCTGGCCCGACACCGTCAGCGGGCCGAGGTCCTCCTTGGTGCTCAGCACCGCCAGGATCTCCGCCTGCTCATAGGCGTCCAGTTCGGCGGCGACCACCTCGCCGACCGCCTTGCCCTCGGCCGTCTCCACCTGGCTACCCAGCGCGGGGAGTTCCCCCCCCTCCAGCTGGGCGCGCGCCAGGCGGCGCTTCACCTGGCCCCGGAAGTGCGCGCGTGCCACCACCTCCTGGCCGGTATAGCAGCCCTTCTTGAAGCTGATGCCGCCCAGTGCCTCCCAGTTGAGCATCTGGGGCAGCAGGGCGTCGCGATGGGTCGGCGTGAGCCACGCCAGGCCCGCCTGGATATCGTGGAGGCACCAGACGGCATTGCCCACCGGTGTGGCCTGATCGGCGAGGCGTGGCCAGGCCTCGGCCGCCATTGCCTCAGGGAGCAGGGCGAGCAGCCGGGGGCGTGGCCCGGGGTGGGCGAGCAGCTGGACCTCGCCATCCCCGGCCTGGTGCCAGGGCGCCGGCGGGGCGATCGCCAGGCGCGCCTCGGCCAGCGCCGCCGCCTCCTGGCCGATCAGGCCGATCAGCGCCAGGTCGTCACGCGGGGTCAGCTCGACCTGGTAGAAGGGGGCGAACTTCTTCAGGTGCTCGGCCAGCGATTCCACCAGCCCCCGGTGCAGCAGCAGCCGGTAGTGACCCTCGGCAACGCGCAGCAGCTGGGCGTTGGCCAGCATGCGTCCCTTGGGGGTGCAGAAGACGGTCAGGGGGGCCAGGTCGCCGTCCACCAGGCCGAGCTGGGCGCTGGTCTGGCCCTGCAGGAAGCGCTCGGCGCCGGTGCCGATCACGTCGAGCACGCCCAGGTGCACCAACGGCGTCACCACCGTGGCGTCCAGCGCCGTGCGCGCCGGCGCCGGGGTGTCGAACGCGATGCGGTCATCGGCCTCCTGCCGTCCGCCCAGGGCGGTGATCCAGTCTTGCATGGGGTGCCTCGTCGTCATGGGGAACTATCCATCTTATGCGGGCGGTGATGCGACATTGCAACCGCTGTCCGCCCTGCGTGCCCATGCTAGACTCGGTCCTTCACCCATGCCAGGCAAGCGGGGAGTGCGCGATGGCCAGCCAGTCATTGAGCTTCAAGGGCGTCACCGACGCCGACCAGGTCAACCGCATCACCACCGCGCTGATGATGCTGGACGGCGTCGACAGCGTGGAGGTGGGGCGCCATGGCGCCGAGGTGGAAGGCCGCGTGCGCCGCGAGGCGCTGGTCAAGGCGATCGAGGCCCTGGGGCTGTCGATCGAGGTCAAGTGAGCAGGGAGAATCCGTATGCAGAAGAGCATTGAGATCACGAGCGTTCGCAACCATATCTACCGCCAGCGGGTCGAACTGGACGGCTTCGAGGACCTCTTCGTCGACGTCCCCGAGGCCTACGGCGGCGAGGGCAGCGCCCCAGACCCCCATGACTACTTCGACCTCTCGCTGGGCGCCTGTAAGGCGATCACCTCGATGATGTACGCCCGGCGCAAGAAGTGGCCGCTGGAGGGCATCAGCGTCACCGTGCATCGTGACGACAGCGACGAGCGCCACGGCACCTACCGCCTCGACGTGGCGATGACCTTCCACGGCATCGGCGACCCCGAGCAGGTCGCTCGCCTCGAGGAGATCAGCCACAAGTGCCCCATCCACCGGTTGATGACCAGCGCCACGGTGGAGGTGAGCACCCGCGCCGTGACCCCGGCCTGACCGGGAGCCGCCCCTGCGGCGACCCTCGGCGTCGCCGCCCTGACCCGGAGAGCCCATGAGCAAGCCCTTTCGCCTCGCCTCGAAGTTCCAGCCCGCCGGCGACCAGCCGACGGCGATCGCGGGCCTGGTGAACGGCCTGGAGGCGGGCCTCGCCCACCAGACCCTGCTCGGCGTGACCGGCTCCGGCAAGACCTTCACCATGGCCAACGTGGTGGAGCGCCTGCAGCGCCCCACCATCGTCATGGCCCCCAACAAGACCCTGGCGGCGCAGCTCTACGGCGAGTTCAAGGCGTTCTTCCCCGACAACGCCGTGGAGTACTTCGTCTCCTACTACGACTACTACCAGCCCGAGGCCTATGTGCCGTCGTCGGACACCTTCATCGAGAAGGACGCCTCCATCAACGACCACATCGAGCAGATGCGCCTCTCCGCCACCAAGGCACTGCTGGAACGCCGCGACGCCCTGATCGTGGTCTCGGTGTCGGCGATCTACGGCCTGGGTGACCCCGACCAGTACCTGAAGATGCGCCTGCACTTCACCCGCGGCGAGCTGATCGATCAGCGCAAGTTCCTGCGTCGCCTGGCGGAGCTGCAGTACACCCGCAACGACATGGACTTCAAGCGCGGCACCTACCGGGTACGTGGCGACGTCATCGACATCTTCCCGGCCGACGCCGAGGATGAGGCGGTGCGGGTGGAGCTGTTCGACGACGAGATCGACTCGATCCGGCTGTTCGATCCGCTTACCGGCGAGGTGCGTGGCGAGGTGCCGCGCATGACCGTCTACCCCAAGTCGCACTACGTGACGCCCCGGGAGACCATCCTCGGCGCCATCGACCAGATCAAGGCGGAGCTGGCCGAGCGTCTCGAGTGGCTCAGGAAGCACGAGCGGCTGGTGGAGGCCCAGCGCCTGGAGCAGCGCACCCTCTATGACATCGAGATGATGCTGGAGCTCGGCTACTGCAACGGCATCGAGAACTACTCCCGCTACCTCTCGGGGCGCAACCCCGGCGAGCCGCCGCCCACCTTCTTCGACTACCTGCCCGACGATGCACTGCTGTTCATCGACGAGAGCCACGTCAGCGTTCCCCAGGTGGGCGGCATGTACAAGGGCGACCGCTCGCGCAAGGAAACCCTGGTGGAGTACGGCTTCCGGCTGCCCTCGGCGCTGGACAACCGCCCCATGAAGTTCGAGGAGTGGGAGGCGATCAGCCCCCAGACGATCTTCGTGTCGGCGACTCCGGGTCCCTACGAGGCCGAGCATGCCGGCCAGGTGGTGGAGCAGGTGGTGCGTCCCACCGGCCTGCTCGACCCGGAGCTCGAGGTGCGCCCGGCCACCACCCAGGTGGACGACCTGCTCTCCGAGATCCGCCTGCGCGCCGAGGTCGGCGAGCGGGTGCTGGTGACCACCCTGACCAAGCGCATGGCGGAGGATCTCACCGAGTACCTGGACGAGCACGACGTGCGGGTGCGCTACCTGCACTCAGACATCGACACCGTGGAGCGGGTGGAGATCATCCGCGACCTGCGGCTGGGCAAGTTCGACGTCCTGGTGGGCATCAACCTGCTGCGCGAGGGGCTTGACATCCCCGAGGTCTCGCTGGTGGCGATCCTCGATGCCGACAAGGAGGGCTTCCTGCGTAACGAGCGCTCGCTGATCCAGACCATCGGCCGCGCCGCCCGCAACGCCCACGGCAAGGCGATCCTCTACGCCGACCGGGTCACCGACTCCATGCGCCGTGCCATGGAGGAGACCGAGCGCCGTCGCGCCAAGCAGATCGCCTTCAACGAGGAGCACGGCATCACCCCGCAGACGGTGACCCGCTCGGTGGCGGACATCCTCGAGGCGGCCCAGACTCCCGGGAAGAAGGGCAAGGGGCGCCGCGGCGAGCGCAAGGTAGCCGAGCCGGCCGGTGTGTATGACCCCGCCGACCTCTCGCCACAGGAGGTGGCGCACGAGCTCACCCGGGTCGAGGACGCCATGTTCGAGGCCGCCCAGAACCTCGAGTTCGAGGAGGCCGCGCGGCTGCGCGACCGGCTGCACGAGCTCAAGGAGCGACAGCTGGCGCTGGGGGCGGTGTAGCCGGTGTTACCCCTTAGAGTATCCATATTTATACCGTTATCTTGCTTTATCTCCACTTCGATATAAGCCTTGCTACCGCGCCATGTCGGCAACGGGGAGGGTAGGGTATAATGCTTGCCGTTCGAGCCCGCCATGCCGCCCCGGGGCCGTGCGGGCAAGCCGACCACGCCAAGGAGTCCCTTGCTGATGACCGTGATTCGCCAGGACGATCTGATCCAGAGCGTCGCCGATGCACTGCAGTACATCTCCTATTACCACCCCAAGGACTTCATCGACGCCATGGCGGCGGCCTACGAGCGCGAGGAGAATCCCGCAGCCAAGGACGCCATCGCCCAGATCCTGATCAACTCGCGCATGTGCGCCATGGGCCATCGGCCGATCTGCCAGGACACCGGCATCGTCACCGTCTTCGTCCACGTGGGCATGAACGTCCAGTGGGATGCCGAGATGAGCCTAGACGACATGATCAACGAGGGCGTGCGTCGCGCCTACCAGCTGCCCGACAACGTGCTGCGCGCCTCGGTGCTGGCCGACCCAGACGGCGCCCGCAAGAACACCGGCGACAATACGCCGGCGATCATCCACCACAAGATCGTGCCTGGCGACACCGTCGAGGTGTTCGTGGCGGCCAAGGGCGGCGGCAGCGAGGCCAAGTCCAAGTTCGCCATGCTCAACCCCTCCGACAGCGTGGTCGACTGGGTGATGGAGCAGCTGCCCAAGATGGGGGCGGGCTGGTGCCCGCCCGGCATGCTGGGCATCGGCATCGGTGGCACCGCCGAGAAGGCCATGGAGATCGCCAAGGAGGCGCTGCTCGATCCCATCGACATCCAGGAGCTGCAGGCCCGTGGCGCCTCCAACCGCGCCGAGGAGCTGCGCCTGGAGCTCTACGACCGGGTCAACAAGAGCGGCATCGGCGCCCAGGGCCTGGGTGGCCTGACCACGGTGCTCGACATCAAGGTCAAGGACTACCCGACCCACGCCGCCAACAAGCCGGTGGCGATCATCCCCAACTGCGCCGCCACCCGCCACGCCCACTTCACCCTGGATGGCTCCGGTCCCGCGGCGCTGCCGGCGCCGAAGCTCGAGGACTGGCCCGAGATCACCCGTGAGATGGGCGACAACGTCAAGCGAGTCGACCTCGACAGCATCACCCCCGAGGAGGTGCAGACCTGGCAGCCCGGCGACACCCTGCTGCTCAACGGCAAGCTGCTCACCGGCCGTGATGCCGCCCACAAGCGCATGGTGGACATGATCGCCAAGGGTGAGCCGCTGCCGGTGGACCTGAAGGGGCGCTTCATCTACTACGTGGGTCCGGTGGACCCGGTGGGTGACGAGGTGGTCGGCCCGGCCGGTCCCACCACCGCCACCCGCATGGACAAGTTCACCCGCACCATGCTGGAGGAGACCGGCCTGCTGGGCATGGTCGGCAAGGCCGAGCGCGGTCCGGCGGCCATCGAGGCGATCCGCGACAACAAGGCGGTCTACCTGATGGCGGTGGGCGGCTCCGCCTACCTGGTCGCCCAGGCGATCAAGAAGTCCCGCGTGGTGGGCTTCGAGGATCTGGGCATGGAGGCGATCTACGAGTTCGAGGTCGAGGACATGCCGGTGACCGTGGCGGTCGACAGCCAGGGCACCTCGGTGCACCAGACCGGCCCGGCCAAGTGGAAGGAGATCATCGCCGAGCGCGCCTGATTCGCAGTCCGAGCCTTGCAGCGGCCCCGCCATCTGGCGGGGCCGCTGCCGTTTGGGTATGCTGCAACACATTGTTTCTGCGGGGAGTGCACATGACTTCCTGGCTGATCGGCCTGGCCATCTTCGTCATCCACCTGCTGGGCGTCGTCTCGGCGGTGCTGGCATTGATGTCGAGTCGAACCTCCCAGGGGGCGATCGCCTGGATCCTCTCCCTGGTCACGCTGCCCTATGTGGCGGTGCCCGCCTACTGGATCTTCGGCCGCCCACGCTTCTACGGCTACGTCTCGGCCCGCGGCGAACGCGACACCGTCCTGCGCCGGGTGCTGGCCCGCTATCGCAGCCGGGTGGAGCCCTACCTGGCCGACATCCGCGACCCCGACGTGCGCGCCGTGGAGCAGCTCGCCCAGATGCCGATGACCAGCGGCAACCGTGCCGAGCTGCTGATCGACGGCCAGGCCACCTTCGACAGCCTCTTCGCTGGCCTCGCGCGCGCCGAGGAGTATGCCCTGGTGCAGTTCTTCATCGTGCGCAACGACGCCCTGGGGGCCGAGCTGAAGCGCCACCTGCAGCAGGCCGCCGAGCGCGGGGTGCGGGTCTACTTCCTGTATGACGAGATCGGCAGCCACCAGCTCAACGAGGGCTACCTGCGCGACCTGGCCGAGGCCGGCATCGAGGTCAGCGCCTTCCGCTCCTCGCGAGGCTTCCGGCATCGCTTCCAGCTCAACTTCCGCAACCATCGCAAGGTAGTGGTAGTGGACGGCCGCGAGGGCTGGGTCGGCGGCTTCAACGTCGGGGTGGAGTACCTGGGGGAGCATCCCCGTCACGGCCCCTGGCGCGACACCCATCTCAAGCTGACCGGCCCCAGCGTGCTGGGCCTCCAGGAGGCCTTCTGGGAGGACTGGCACTGGGCTACCGGGGAGATGATCACCCTCGACTGGGTGCCCAGGGTGACCTGCGAGGAGTGCCACAAGGTGGTCATCGTGCCCTCGGGGCCGGCCGATCGTCAGGAGACCGCCAGCCTGCTGGTGCAGCACGCCATCCACAGCGCCCGAGAGCGCTTCTGGGTCACCAGTCCCTACTTCGTGCCCGACCAGGGGGTCCAGGATGCCCTGCGCCTGGCCGCCATGCGCGGTGTCGACGTGCGCATCATGATGCCCGAGCGCCCGGACCACCTACTGGTGTTCCTCTCGGCCTTCTCCTTCCTGCCCGACATGCTGCGCGCCGGGGTCAGGGTCTACCGCTACCAGCCCGGCTTCCTGCACCAGAAGGTGATGCTGGTCGACCACGAGGCGGCCAGCGTCGGCACCGTCAACCTCGACAACCGCTCCTTCCGGCTCAACTTCGAGATCACCGCCTTCCTGCCCGACCGCGCCTTCGCCGCCGAGGTGCGGAAGATGCTGGAGCGCGACTTCGCCCAGTGCCGGCGCATCAGCCTGGAGGAGCTCACCTCGCGCCCGCTGTGGCGCAAGCTGGTCTCCCGGGCCGCCTACCTGCTGGCCCCGATTCAGTGATATATTAACCGCTTGCGATGACCGGCCTGGCTGGTCATTACGCCCACCACACGGATCGGGAGTCGCGGTGAACCTCGAGACCAAGTGGCTGGAGGACTTCGTTGCCCTGGCCAACACGCGCAGCTTTTCCGCCTCGGCGCGTCAGCGCCATGTCACCCAGCCGGCCTTCAGCCGCCGCATCCGCTCCCTGGAACAGGCGGTGGGAGCGACTCTGGTGGACCGCTCCACCACCCCGGTGGGGCTGACCCCGGAGGGGCAGCTGTTCCTGGTCACCGCCCGCAACCTGGTGGAGCAGCTCAACGAGAGCCTGGGCCACCTGCGCGGCCTGGCGATGGCCAACGAGGCGCTGGATATCGTCGCCGCCCACTCCCTGGCGCTGAGCTTCTTTCCGCCCTGGATCTCGCGGCTGCAGCAGGGCGTCGGCGAGCTGCCCACCCGCCTGGTGGCGATGAACGTGGGCGAGGCGATCCATGTGCTGCGCGAGGGCAACTGCGACCTGATGCTCGCCTACCACGACTCCCACGCCACCATGCAGCTCGACTCCGAGGTCTTTCCCTCCTTCTCCATCGGCCAGGTGAAGATGGTCCCGGTGAGCCTGCCGGACGAGGAGGGCGAGCCACGCTTCGCGCTGGAGTCGGAGGAGCCGGTCCCCTATCTCGCCTACACCCAGGGCGCCTTCCTAGGGCGCAGCGTGCGCATGCTGCTCAAGAACGACCCGCTGCGCCTGCGTCTGCGCACCGTCTACGAGACCGCCATGGCCGAGGGGCTCAAGGGCATGGTGATGCAGGGCATGGGCATGGCCTGGATCCCGGACTTCTGCATCCGCGAGGAGCTCCGCGACGGACGCCTGGTACGCGCCGGCGCCGAGAAGTGGGACATCCCCCTGGAGATCCGCCTCTACCGCTGCTCCCTGGTCCACAAGCCCGGCGTCGAGAAGCTCTGGAAGCAAATGCAGAAGCTGCCGCGTGACTTCCTCCAGGCTTGAGCTCCCTCTTCGCTCGCGACGGAAATCCCATCCTTATCGATGAACTAGGCTTTGTCTGAAAAGTCGGCGAGCGAAGGTCAGACAAGGCAAAAATCGGTGAAAAGACGGAGTTTACGAGTTGTAAATGAGGTCTTTGAGTCGATTTTTAACGCCGTATGGTCGAGCGCAGCCAGTTTTCGGACAGAGCCTAGGTGCCGCCGAAGTCGGCGGGTAGCCCCAGGAAGTCCTGAATGATGAAGAAGTGGTCCTCGAAGAGGCTCTCCGGGTCGAGGTCCGCCAGGGCGACCCAGCGTGCATGGTCGCCCCCCTGCACCGGCTTGAGCCGCGGCAGCTGCTGCTCTGGGCGCAGGGCGAAGTAGAAGGCCTCCGCCAGGGTGCGCCCTCGCCAGCTGCGGTGGGGCTCGTCGAACAGCCGCTGGCCGCGCAGCGAGCCCTTCAGCACCGGCTCCGGCACCTTGAGGCGTACCCGCTCGCGAAGCTCCCTCAAGCAGGCATCGAGCAGGCGCTCATGGGGATTGATGAAGCCGCCGGGCAGCGCGTAGAGCCCCTTGCCCGGGGCGGCGGTGCGCCGCACCAGCAGCACGTGACCCGACTGCACCACCACGGCGTTGACGGTGACGAAGATGGGCGGGTAGGGGGCCTGGGCCCAGGCGCTGCGGTACTGGTCCAGCAGCCCCTGCTCCTCGATCAGCTGCCGATAGCCCTCGCCCTGGCAGAAGCCGCGCAGGGTCTCCACCACGCCGGGCGGCAGGTCATGGGAGGCGCCGGTGCTCAGGTAGTCACCGGCCGAGGAGGCGGAACGGAACAGCCGCTCGCGGATCTGGCTGGCCGAGATCCCCTCCACCAGCGGCACGCTGACCGACTCCCACTGCGGGAAGAGCGACAGGTAGTAGCTCGACTGGCCGCGGCTCGCCCCGATCAGGCCGATGCGCGGCAGGCGCACGCCGAGGGGCCTGGCGATATCGCGTACCTTGCGCTGAACGTCGCGCACCCAGACGTCGTTGTTGTAGAGGGCGTCGAGCAGCGGCACCACGGCGAGGCGCGCGTTCTCCTCGTCGTCGAAGGCGCTGCGCAGCATCGCCTGGCGCTCGGCGAAGCGCCAGGGGTTTCGCAGCGAGCGCGCCTGCCACGAGGAACCCACCAGCACGATCACCTGCCGCGCGCGCTTGAGCGCCTCGTGGATCACCGCCAGATGGCCCAGGTGGGGCGGCTGGAAGCGGCCGATGAAGACCAGGCAGTCGAAGTCCGGGGAGTCGGGGGCGTCCGAGCGCGGGGGCATGGGGTGACCTGCTGGGGAGTGGCCGGCCCATTATGGTAGCGCTCACAGGGGCTTGCAACGCGAGTGGGGACGCTAGCAAGGCTATCCTGGCAAGCTCTCATCTCTCGGGGCTGATCTGGGGGCAAGCCTTTGAGGAGGCGCTGTTCTGGGGGCAAGCCTTTGAGGAGGCGCTGTGAACCCCTCCCTGGGCGCTACCGACGCCTTCCCTGGCGTAGGACCTCCTCGTCGGCTTGCCCCCAGCGCCCCTCGGGTGTGGAACTGCAGTAGCCCCGGGAAGCGAGAAGACGCCCGCGGCGGGCTTCGGTATGCTGTCGGAAACACAGGGAAGCGGGGAGCGCGATGTTCGATCCACGGAAACTCTCGCCGGCGCGGATCCGGGAGGAGATTGGGTTCTGGTGGCGGGTGCTGCATGGTGCCGTGCGTCTCTGGCTGGAGCGCAACGCCTTCAGCTACGCCGGCTCGCTGGCCTTCTACACCCTCTTCTCGCTGGCCCCCACGGTGATCATCGCGGTCACGGTGATCGGCCTGGTGCTGGGGGAGGAGGCCGCCCATGGCCAGATCGTCGCCCAACTGCAGGGCACTATGGGCCATGATGCCGCCGCCGCCATCGAGGCCGCCGTCGCCCAGTCACGCATCGAGGAGTCCGGCCTGCTGCCCAGCCTGCTGGGCATCGGCGCCCTGGTGGTCGGTGCCACCACCGTCTTCGCCCAGATGCAGTTCTCCCTCAACACCCTGTGGGGCGTCACCGCCCGCCCCAGCGCCAACAGCGCCCTGGTGTTCGTCAAGAACCGCCTGCTGTCGCTGACCGTGGTACTGGCCATCGGCTTCATCCTGCTGGTGTCGCTGGTGCTCGGGGTGATGCTGCGCGCCACCCTGCAGGCCGCCGACACCCTGCTGCCCTACGTCGGCCTGCTCACCACCGGAGCCGAGTTCCTGGTCTCGCTGGTGGTGATCGCTGCGCTCTTCGCCACCATCTTCAAGGTGCTGCCGGACGTGGTGCTGAGCTGGCGGGATGTGGCGGTGGGGGCCGTGGTCACCGCGCTGCTGTTCGCGGTGGGACGCTCAATGATCGCCCTCTACCTCTCGCACACCGCCACCGCCTCCACCTACGGCGCGGCGGGCTCGGTGGTGATGATCCTGCTGTGGGTCTACTACAGCTCGCTGATCCTGCTGTTCGGCGCGGCCTTCACCCGCTGCCACCTGGCCGAACGCGGCAAGCCGCTGGTGCCGCGCAACACCGCGGTGGTGGTGCGCCGCGAGCTGCTCGAGGGTGAGCATCACTCGCCGGCCAGCGGCGGGACCGCGACGCCTGAGGCCGCCTCGCCACGGCGCGATGGCGCCTAAAGGGACCGGGGGGATGCCACCAGCGCCACCGTTCCCGAGGCTGGCCGAGCGCGGTGGCGGCTGGTAGAAAGGGGGCGGCCATCGAGACAAGGAGTTCGCCATGGAGACGACCTGCGTGAAGGCCCTGGTGACCGGCAAGGTCCAGGGCGTCTGGTATCGCCGCGCCACCCAGGAGCAGGCGCTGAAGCAAGGGCTCACCGGCCATGCCACCAACCTCCCCGACGGCCGCGTGGAGGTGCTGCTGTGCGGTCGCCGCGACGCCGTGAAGGAGGTCGCCGAGTGGCTGTGGAAGGGGCCGGAGAACGCCCGGGTTACCCACGTGGAGTTCGAGGTACTCGACACCCACGCCCCGGACGACTTCCGGACCGGCTGAGCCTCAGGCGAGGACGTCGGCGATCCAGTCGCTGACCGCCTCGCCGTCGACTTTGAGGCACACCTCCACCACCGGGGTGCGCGACCAGCGCGCCTCGATGAAGCCGCGCCCCTCGGGGGCGAAGATCGTCTGCCCCTCGGCGTCGCCCTCGGTGGCCACGGTGAGGTGGCCGCGCGCCGTGGTGAAGAGCTCCGGGCGCAGCAGCCACGCCAGGGCACAGCTGTCGTGGGGGCAACAGCCGTCGATGCCCAGGAATTCGTGATAGAAGTCGCGGTAGAAGGCGTAGCTGCCGGCCAGCACCTTGCCGAGCTCGCCCTGGCCCGCCTCGATGCGCGCCATGTGTGCCGGCGTCAGCACGCAGCGGTGGGTGACGTCGAGCCCTACCAGGGTCAGCGGCCAGCCGGCGGTCAGCACCCGCGACGCGGCATCGGGGTCATTGAACATGTTGGCCTCGGCCACCGGCGTCACGTTGCCTCCCTCGCGGATCGAGCCCCCCATGATCACCACGCCCTTGACCCTGTCGATGATGCCGGGGTCGAGCTGCAGCGCCGCGGCCAGGTTGCCCACCGGGCCCACGGCCACCAGGGTCACCTCTCCGGGGCGCGCGTTCACGGTGTCGACGATGAACTGCGCCGCGCTGCGAGGATCGGCCTTTCCCTGGACCTCGGGCAGGGCGATATCGCCCAGGCCGTTGGCGCCATGGATATGCGCCGGCGGCGCGTGGCGCGCCTTGACCATCGGCGCCGCCGCGCCCTGGGCCACCGGTACCTCACCGCGACCGGCCAGCTGGGCCAGCAGCAGGGCGTTCTTGGTGGCGACCTCCACGTCGACGTTGCCGTAGGTAGTGGTCATGCCCAGCAGCTCGATCTCTGGATGGCGCAGGGCGATGGCGATGGCCTGGGCGTCGTCCACGCCCGGATCGGTATCGAAGATGATGGAATGGGTCACGGCTCTCTCCAGGGTCAGGGGGCCAATGTCAGGGGGCTTCGGGGGTGATGGGCGCCTCGGACGCCGCGGGGCCCTGGGTGAGGGCCCGTTCCACCTCGTCGAGGGTCGGGATGCTCTCCGCCGCCCCCTGGCGCTGCACGCCCAGGGCGGCGGCGGTGGTGGCGCGGCGCAGGCACGCCTCGACGGGCATGCCCGCCTGACAGGCGGCAAGGTAGTAGCCGATGAAGGTATCGCCGGCGGCGGTGGTGTCCACCGCCGCCACCGGCAGCGCCGGCTGGTGGCGGCGCTCGCCGGCGTGCTGGTGCCAGGCGCCTTCGCCGCCCAGGGTCAGCACCAGCTCCGTCTGGGGCAGGCGGGCGGCCAGGGCATCGAGCAGCGCCGTTGCCTCGGCCTCCGGCGCAAGGCCGGCGAGCCGGGCCGCCTCGGGGCGATTGACGAACAGCAGGGCGCAGCCCTCCAGCGGCAGGCTGGCCACGGCGGCGTCCATGGGGGCCGGGTTGAAGGCCACCCTGAGGCCGCGCTTGGCGGCCAGGGGCAACAGAGCCTCGAGCCCCGAGCACTCATTCTGCAGCAGCAACCAGTCGCCGGGCGTCGCCTCGCCCACCAGCTCGGCGAGGGCCTCGCGAGGCGTGGCGTGGTTGGCCCCCGGGTAGAGGATGATGGCGTTCTCGCCGGCGTCATCCACCTGGATGATGGCGTGACCGCTGGGTGCCTCCACCAGGGTCACCCGGGCGACATCGACCCCGGCCTCGGCCAGGGCCTCCCGGGCCCAGGCGTCTCTGTGGTTCAGCCGTCCCCAGTGGCGGACCCGACCGCCCGCACGGGCCATGGCCAGCGACTGGTTGGCGCCCTTGCCGCCCAGGCCGACGCGATAGTCGCGGCTCGCCAGGGTCTCGCCAGGGGCGACCAGGTGGGGCACCCGATAGACGTGGTCCAGGTTGATGGAGCCGTAGTTGTGCAGGAGAGGCGGCGCGTTATCGGCCATCGGCGGCGTCTCCCCGGGCCGTCTGCAGCTCACCCAGGTTGTCGGCGGTCATGGCCACGATGGTCTGGCGCGCCTCCGGGGTGATCCAGGCGTTGTGGGGCGTGACGATCAGGTTGAGGGGCTCCCCCAGGGCATCGATCAGCGCGTGTCCCTCGCGTGGCGGCTCCTCGGGCAGCACATCCACCGCGAGCCCGCCCAGGCGACCCTCGCGCAGGGCGGCCAGCGCCGCCGCCTCGTCGATGATGCCGCCCCGGGCGCAGTTGACCAGCAGGGTGTCGGGCCTGAGCCGGGCCAGCAGCGCCTCGCCGACCAGGTGGTGGGTGGCCTCGTTGAGCGGGCAGTGCAGGCTGATGGCATCCACCTCCCCGGCCAGGTCGGCGAGGGCGGGGCGGCTGTCGTGGGCCTCGTTGCCGGGGCGGGCGGTGAAGGTCACCCGCATCCCGAAGGCCTCGGCAAGGCGCGCCACGCGACCGCCCAGCTCGCCCTGGCCGACGACCGCCAGGTGCTTGCCCTCGAGCTGCAGGGTGCGGTGGTCCATCAGGCAGAAGAAGGGGCTCTCGCCCCAGCGTCCCTGTGCCACATCGCGCTGGTAGCGCGGCAGCCGGTTGGCCAGGGCCAGCAGCAGCAGCAGGGTGTGCTGGGCGACGCTGGCGGTGCCGTAGCCGGTGACGTTCTTCACCGCGATGCCCAGCCGCCGGGCCGCCGCCATATCGATGTTGTTGGTACCGGTGGCCAGCACGCAGATCGCCTGGAGGCGGGGCAGGGCATCGAGGGTCTCGGCGTCCAGCACCACCTTGTTGACGATGGCGACCTCGGCGTCGGCCAGGCGCTCCCGGGCCTGGTGGCTGGTGCTCTGCTGATGCACCACCAGCTCGCTGACCCGGTCGCGGAGGGGGCCGAGGTCCACGTCGGGACCGAGGCTGGCGGCATCGAGGATGACGGCTTTCATCGCAGGTTCCTTGCTCTGTGTGGTGCGCCTTGCCGGGACTGGTAGGGGGCGCGCTATAATAGCGGGCTTTGGCAGGCTTGGAAGTCGCCACGGCCGGCCGCATATTGGTCACGTCGGGCCCGGCCCGACGCCGTCCTGATCTGGGTGATGACGATTTGGAGTGATCAAACCATGCCCATCTACGAATACGAGTGCAAGGCCTGCGGCCACCGCCTGGAGAAGCTCCAGAAGCTGAGCGCCGCGCCGCTGACCGACTGCCCCGCCTGCGAGGCCCCCGAACTCGGCCGCCTGGTCTCCGCCGCCGGATTCCGCCTGGCCGGCGGCGGCTGGTACGAGACCGACTTCAAGGCCGGCAACCGCAAGAACCTGGCCGGCGACGACGGCAAGGGCGGCGACGCCAAGCCCGCCGAGACGACCGGCGGCAAGAAGGATGGCGCGGCGGCCTGAGGGCCGCCGCCGACCCGTTACCGACTTCGATTCACACGACGCAACAGAACAGGACACACCATGCGCAGCCATTATTGCGGCCAGCTCAACGAGACCCTGGTGGACCAGACGGTCACCCTGTGCGGCTGGGTTCACCGCCGCCGTGACCACGGGGGCGTGATCTTCCTCGACATGCGCGATCGCGACGGCATCGCCCAGGTCGTGGTCGACCCCGACACCGCCGAGGCCTTCGCCAACGCCGACCGCGCGCGCAGCGAGTACGTGCTGCGCATCCAGGGCCGCATCCGGCTGCGTCCCGAGGGCACCCAGAACCCCAACATGCCCACCGGCATGATCGAGGTGCTGGCCAAGGAGGTCGAGGTCCTCAACACCGCCGCCACCCCGCCGTTCCAGCTCGACGAGCACGGCAAGGTGGGTGAGGAGGTGCGCCTCAAGCACCGCTACATCGACCTGCGCCGCCCGGAGATGATCGACAAGCTGCGTCTGCGTTCGCGCATCTCCCACAGCGTGCGTGCCTTCCTCGAGGGTCAGGGCTTCCTCGATATCGAGACCCCGATCCTGACTCGCGCCACCCCCGAGGGCGCCCGCGACTACCTGGTGCCGAGCCGTACCCACCCGGGCAGCTTCTTCGCGCTGCCGCAGTCGCCCCAGCTGTTCAAGCAGCTGCTGATGGTGGCCGGCTTCGACCGCTACTACCAGATCGCCAAGTGCTTCCGCGACGAGGACCTGCGCGCCGACCGCCAGCCGGAGTTCACCCAGATCGACCTCGAGGCCTCCTTCGTTGAGGAGGAGGACATCATGGGGATCACCGAGGCGATGATCCGCCAGCTGTTCCAGGAGGTGCTCGAGGTCACGCTGCCCGAATTCCCGCGCATGACCTGGCACGAGGCGATGACCCGCTACGGCTCCGACAAGCCGGACCTGCGCATCCCGTTGGAACTCACCGACGTCGACGACCTGATGCAGCAGGTCGACTTCAAGGTCTTCTCCGGGCCGGCCAGCGCCGATGACGGCCGCGTGGCGGCGTTGCGCGTGCCGGGCGGCGCCAAGCTCTCGCGCAAGGAGATCGACGACTACACCAAGTTCGTCGGCATCTACGGCGCCAAGGGCCTGGCCTGGATCAAGGTCAACGAGCGCGCCAAGGGCCTCGAGGGGCTGCAGTCGCCCATCGTCAAGTTCATGGAGAACGTGGTCGAGGAGCTCCTCGAGCGGGTGGGCGCCGAGGACGGCGATATCATCTTCTTCGGCGCCGACAAGGCGCGCATCGTCAATGAGGCGATCGGCGCGCTGCGCGTCAGGCTGGGCGAGGACCTCGACCTCTACACCCGGGAGTGGGCGCCGCTGTGGGTGGTGGACTTCCCGATGTTCGAGGCCGACGACGATGGTCGCCTGAGCCCGCTGCACCACCCCTTCACCTCGCCGGCGTGCAGCGTCGAGGCGCTCAAGGAGAACCCCGCCGAGGCGCTCTCGCGCGCCTACGACATGGTGCTCAACGGTACCGAGCTGGGTGGCGGCTCCATCCGTATCCATGACCAGGCGATGCAGCGCAGCGTGTTCGAGATCCTCGGCATCGGCGAGGAGGAGGCCCGCGAGAAGTTCGGCTTCCTGCTCGATGCCCTGCAGTACGGCGCGCCGCCCCACGGCGGCCTGGCCTTCGGCCTCGACCGCCTGGTGATGCTGATGACCGGCGGGCGCACCATCCGCGAGGTGATCGCCTTCCCGAAGACCCAGAGCGCGGCCTGCCTGATGACCGACGCTCCGGGCGAGGTCAGCGGCGACCAGCTCAAGGAGCTCAGCATCCGCCTGCGCCAGAAGGCCAAGGTCGAGACCGCCGGCGAGTGACGCCGCCCCCGACCCGATGCATCTCACCGGCGCCCAAGGGCGCCGGTGTCATGTTCCAGGCAAGGAGAGACATATGGCCGGCCATAGCAAGTGGTCCAATATCAAGCACCGCAAGGCGGCCCAGGACGCCAAGCGCGGCAAGATCTTCAACAAGCTGATCCGCGAGCTCACCGTGGCCGCGCGCCAGGGCGGCCCGGACACCGCAGACAACCCGCGCCTGCGCACCGCCGTGGACAAGGCGCTGGGCCAGAACATGCCCAAGGACACCGTGCAGCGCGCCATCGACCGTGGCGCCGGTAACGCCGACGGCGACGCCATGGAGGAGGGCGTCTACGAGGGGTATGGCCCGGAAGGGGTGGCGGTGATGGTGGAGTGCCTCACCGACAACCGCAATCGCACCGTCTCCGAGGTGCGACACGCCTTCAACAAGAGCGGCGGCAACCTCGGCACCACCGGCTCGGTGGCCTTCATGTTTCATCGCCAGGGCCGCCTGGCGCTCCCCGAGGGCGTCAGCGAGGAGGCGGTGATCGAGGCCACCCTGGAGGCGGAGCCCGAGGACATCGTCACCCTCGACGACGGCACCCTGGAGGTGGTCACCGCCCCCGACGCCTACCATGAGGTCAAGGAGGCGCTGGTGGCGGCGGGCATCGAGCCCGAGCGCAGCGAGCTGGGGCTTTTCCCCGAGACCACCACGCCCATCGAGGACCAGGAACTGGCCCGCAAGGTGATCCGCCTGATCGACATGCTCGAGGACCTGGACGATGTCCAGAATGTCACCACCAACGCGGAGTTCGATGATGCCGTGCTCGACGCCATCGACTAGGCCTTGGGCATGCTGATACTGGGCATCGACCCCGGCTCGCGGATCACCGGCTACGGCGTGCTGGACGTCTCCACCGCCACGCCGCGCTACGTGGCCAGCGGCTGCATCCGCATCCGCGCCGAGGACCTGGCCCAGAAGCTGGCCCAGGTCTATGCGGGGGTGAGCGAGCTGATCGCCGTACACCGTCCCGCTGAGTTCGCCATCGAGCAGGTGGTGATGTCGAAGAATGCCGACTCGGCCCTCAAGCTGGGCCAGGCGCGGGGCACCGCCATCGTCTGCGCGGCCAACCACGGCCTGCCGGTGAGCGAGTACGGCCCGCGCCAGATCAAGCAGGCGGTGACCGGCTCGGGACGCGCCGACAAGGCCCAGGTGCAGCACATGGTCACGGCGATCCTGGGGCTCTCGGCGTCGCCACAGGCCGACGCCGCCGACGCCCTGGCCATCGCCCTGACCCATGCCCACGCCCGCCGCGGCCTGCTCACCAGCGGCAGCTTCGGTGGCCACCAGAGCCGTCGCAAGGGAAGCTCCTGGCGCGATTTCCGCCCCTGATGGCGTCGCCCCATGGGGACACTCGCGAGTTCTCGAACGGCGTTCCCTCACACTGGCCAGCCCCGCGGCCGACCAGTATAGTGGCGGCATCGGCGGCACCTGCCGCCCCCTGCTAGGCAAGGACACGGACTTCCCATGATCGGACGCCTGCGAGGCACGCTTCTCGAGAAACAGCCCCCCTGGCTGGTGGTGGACGTGGCCGGAGTCGGCTACGAGCTCGAGGCCTCCATGACCACCCTGGTGGCCCTGCCCGCCGTCGGCGAGGCGGTCTCCCTGCATACCCATCTCACCGTGCGTGACGACGCCCACCTGCTCTATGGCTTCGCCCGCGAGCAGGAGCGCGCGCTGTTCCGCGCCCTGATCAAGGTCAATGGCGTGGGCCCCAAGCTGGCCCTGGCGATCCTCTCCGGCATGGACGAGGCGGCCTTTCAGCGCTGCGTGATGGAGGACGACGTCAAGGCGCTGACCCGACTGCCCGGCGTCGGCAAGAAGACCGCCGAGCGCCTGATCATCGAGATGCGTGACCGCTTCCCCCACTGGGAGGCGCTGGAACCGGCGCTGGCCGGGCTGGAAGCGGGAGGTGCTGCGACACCGCGCCAGGACCCGCTGGCCGACGCCGAGGCCGCCCTGGTGAGCCTCGGCTACAAGCCCGCCGAGGCGGCACGCATGCTGGCCGGGCTCGAGGAGGCGGGCAGCACCGAGGCGATGATCAAGGCGGCGCTGAGCCGCCGGATGGCGGGGTAGGGCGATGCTCGAGAACGATCGCCTGATCGCCGCCGATGCCCGCGAGGGGGAGGAGCCCGTGGATCGCGCCATCCGCCCCAAGCGACTGTCCGACTACATCGGCCAGCCCCGGGTACGCGAGCAGCTGGAGATCTTCATCGGCGCCGCGCGCGGGCGTAGCGAGAGCCTCGACCACACCCTGGTGTTCGGGCCTCCCGGGCTCGGCAAGACCACCCTCGCCAACATCATCGCCGAGGAGATGAGCGTCGGGCTCAAGTCCACCTCCGGGCCGGTGCTGGAGCGTGCCGGCGACCTCGCCGCCATGCTCACCAACCTCGAGCCCGGGGACGTGCTGTTCATCGACGAGATCCATCGCCTCTCGCCGGTGGTGGAGGAGATCCTCTACCCGGCCATGGAGGACTTCCAGCTCGACATCGTGATCGGCGAGGGGCCGGCGGCGCGCTCCATCAAGCTCGACCTGCCGCCCTTCACCCTGGTGGGCGCCACCACCCGCGCGGGACTGCTCACCTCGCCGCTGCGCGACCGCTTCGGGATCGTCCAGCGCCTGGAGTTCTACGCCATCGAGGAACTCACCGAGATCGTCGCCCGTTCCGCGCGGCTGATGGGCGTCGAGGCCGACCCGGCCGGGGCGCTGGAGGTGGCGCGCCGCTCCCGGGGCACCCCGCGCATCGCCAACCGCCTGCTGAGGCGGGTGCGCGATTACGCCGAGGTGCGCGGCAGCGGGCGCATCGATGCCGCCATCGCCGACCGCGCGCTGGACATGCTTCACGTCGACCAGCACGGCCTGGACCACATGGACCGGCGCCTGCTGCTGGCGATGATCGAGAAGTTCGACGGTGGCCCGGTGGGGGTCGACTCCCTGGCCGCCGCCATCGGCGAGGAGCGCGACACCATCGAGGACGTCATCGAGCCCTACCTGATCCAGCAGGGGCTGATGATGCGCACCGCCCGCGGCCGGGTGGTGACCCGCCAGGCCTGGCAGCACTTCGGCCTGGCGCCGTCGGAGGCCGCCGAGGACGCGGCGGGGGAGAGGCGTCCATGAGTGATTTCCGCCACCCGGTGCGGGTCTATATCGAGGACACCGATGCCGGCGGCATCGTCTACTACGTCAACTACCTCAAGTACATGGAGCGGGCCCGCAGCGAATGGCTGCGCGCGCAGGGGATCACCCAGCGCGAGCTGTTCGAGCAGGGCATCCAGCTGGTGGTACACCGCCTGGAGTGTCGCTATGCCAAGCCCGCCCGGCTGGACGACGCGCTCGAGGTGAGCGCCGAGGTCCTGTC
Organism: Halomonas shengliensis; assembly: GCF_900104135.1. Classification (GTDB taxonomy): domain Bacteria; phylum Pseudomonadota; class Gammaproteobacteria; order Pseudomonadales; family Halomonadaceae; genus Halomonas; species Halomonas shengliensis. Next base: position 215,225 of record NZ_FNIV01000003.1, read on the forward strand.
ACGGGGTCGCGCCCGGCTGCAGTTCGGCCAGGTGGTGACCCGCCGCGGGGAACCCCTGTGCGAGGCCAGGGTCGACATCGCCTGCCTGGACGCCGAGCGCCTGCGCCCCCGGTCCTGGCCGGCGGCGCTCGCCGAGCGTCTGGCCACCCCTTCTGCCCAATCGCAAGTCTGACGAGGATGCCCGTGAACGACGCCATGTCCATTCCCCACCTGATCATGAACGCCAGCACCGTGGTGCAGCTGGTGATGCTGCTGCTGGTGCTGGGCTCGATCCTCTCCTGGGTCGTGATCTTCCAGCGCAGCTTCGTGATGCGCCGGGCGCGCAAGGCCCATCGCCGCTTCGAGGACCGTTTCTGGTCCGGGGTCGACCTCAACGAGCTCTATCGCGAGGTGCCCCCGGAGCAGGAGACCCAGGGGGGCGAGCACATCTTCCGCGCCGGCTTCCGCGAGTTCAATCGCCTGATGAGCAAGACTCGCAGCCCCCAGGCGATCCTCGACGGCGTCCAGCGCAGCATGCGGGTGGCGTGGTCCCGGGAGGAGGAGCGCCTCAATCGCCACCTGGTGTTCCTGGCCACGGTCGCCTCGGCCAGCCCCTACATCGGCCTGTTCGGCACCGTCTGGGGCATCATGGGCTCCTTCCAGTCGCTCTCCATGGCCCAGCAGGCGACGCTGGCCACCGTCGCGCCGTGGATCGCCGAGGCCCTGATCGCGACCGCCATGGGCCTGTTCGCGGCGATCCCCGCGGTGATCTTCTACAACCGCCTCTCCTCGGAGTCCGGCCGCCTGCTCGGCAAGTACGAGGACTTCGCCGAGGAGTTCCACTCCATCCTGCACCGCAACCTGCAGGGCCGCGGCGACGCCGCCGGCGCCTGAGGGAGGTTTCGCCATGCACGGTCCCTTTCATCGCGGGGGTGGGCGCAAGCCCATGGGCGAGATCAACGTGGTGCCCTTCATCGACGTCATGCTGGTGCTGCTGGTGATCTTCATGATCACCGCCCCCATGCTGACCCAGGGGGTCCAGGTAGACCTGCCCCAGGTGACCTCGGAGCCCATCGACGTCGAGGAGCAGGAGGACCCGGTGATCGTCTCGGTGGATCGCGACGGACGCTTCTACCTGGAGCTCGGCAACGACGATCCGCTGGAGCTCGGCCTCGACGAGCTCGCCGAGCGGGTGATCATCCTGCGCGAGCGCAACCCCGACACACCGGTGATGGTGCGCGGCGACCGCAACGTGCCCTACGGCAAGGTGGTCAGCCTGATGGGCACGCTGCAGACCGCCGGGGTGGCCAAAGTGGGCCTGATCTCCGAGCCGCCGAGCGGGGAGGAGTAGCGTCGCCATGGCCAGACGACACGAGCGGGTCGGCTACGGGCTGCCGACGCTGCTGGCGGTCGGGCTCCACGCCCTGGTGCTGCTGGTCAGCGTGATCAGCCTGCCCGCCCGGGAGCCCCCACCGCAGAGTTCCTCCATCGTCCAGGCGACCCTGGTCAGCACCGAGACCGTGACCGACCAGGCCCAGCGCGCCGAGGAGGCCCGCCAGCGTGCCATGGCCCGTCAGGCGGAGGAGGCACGCCAGGCCGAGGAGCAGGCCCGCCAGGAGGCGGAGGCCGCCGCCCGTGACGCCGAGCGCCAGGCCCAGGCCGAGCGTGAGGCGGCCGCCGAGGCGGAGGAGGCGTCGCGTCGCGCGGCCGAGGAGGCGGCGGCCGAGGCGGCCCGCCGCGCGGAGCAGGCCGAGGCCGAGGCTCACCAGCGCGAGCAGGCCGAGGAGCAGCGCCAGGCCGCGGAAGCCGAAGCCGAACGCCGCCGCCAGCAGGAAGCCGAGGCGGAGCGTCGCCGCCAGGAGGAGGCCGAGGCGGAGCGTCGCCGCCAGGAGGAGGCCGAGGCCGAACGTCGCCGCCAGCAGGAGGCCGAAGCCGAACGCCGTCGCCAGGAGGAGGCCGAAGCCGAACGCCGTCGCCAGGAGGAGGCCGAAGCCGAACGCCGTCGCCAGGAGGAGGCCGAGGCCGAACGTCGCCGCCAGGAGGAGGCCGAAGCCGAGCGCCGTCTCCAGGAGGAGGCCGAGGCGGCTCGGCTCGCCCGCGAGCAGGCCGAGGCAGAGATGCAGCGGCTGATCGAGGGCGCCGAGGAGCGTGTCGCCAATGCGCAGCAGGGGCAGCAGGCGGCCAACGACTTCATCGCCCTGGTCAGGCGTGCGGTGGAGCAGGCGTGGCGCATCCCGCCCAACGTCGCCGCCGGCACCAGCGTCGAGATCGCCGTGCGCCTGGGCCCCTCCGGCGAGCTGTTCGCTGCCGAGGTGCGCCGTGCCAGCGGCGACGGTGCCTTCGACCGCTCAGCCCTCCAGGCCGTGGAGGCCGCCGCGCCGTTCGCCGAACTGCGACAGTTGCCAGCCGGCGTCCAACGCGACTACCGTCAATTCAACCTGCGTTTCACACCGGGAGACGTCCGCTGATGAAAGCCATGATGACCGCCTGGCTGACCGCCGCCCTGCTGCTGGCGAGCCAGCTTGCCCAGGCCAACCTGACCATCGAGATCACCCGCGGCAACGAGAGCGCGACCCCCATCGCCGTGGTGCCCTTCGCCGGCGGCGAGGGGCTGCCCGAGGATGTCGCCCAGGTGGTGCACGACGACCTCGAGCGCAGCGGCTACTTCGAGCCGCTGCCACGCCGCCAGATGATGGACCAGCCCAGCGAGAGCGAGCAGGTCCGCTTCGGCGACTGGCAGGCCCTCGATACGCGCTACCTGGTGGTGGGCAGCGCCGAACGCGAGGGCGACGGCTACCGGCTGCGCTATGAGCTGCTCGACGTGAGCGGCGAGCAGCGCATGCTGGGTGAGGTGGTCACCGCCGATGCCGGCGGGCTGCGCGGTGCCGCCCACTACATCAGCGATCAGGTGTTCGAGGCGATCACCGACATCCGCGGCGCCTTCTCGACCCGCATCGCCTACGTCACCTCCCAGGGGGTGGGCGACGACATGCAGTTCGCCCTCTACGTGGCGGACGCCGACGGCCACAACAGCCAGCAGGTGCTGAGCTCGCGGGAGCCGATCCTCTCGCCCAGCTGGTCGCCGGACGGCGGCAAGCTCGCCTACGTCTCCTTCGAGACCGAGCGGCCGGCCATCTATGTGCAGGAGCTCGGCTCCGGCAAGCGGGCGCGGCTCACCGACTTCCAGGGCCTCAACAGCGCCCCGGCCTGGTCGCCGGATGGCCGTCGGCTCGCCATGTCGCTCTCCAAGGATGGCCAGCCCGATATCTACGTGATGGATATCGCCTCGCGCAACCTGCAGCGCCTCACCCGCGACTCGGCCATCGACACCGAGCCCTCCTGGGCGCCGGACGGGCGCAGCCTGGTGTTCACCTCGGACCGCAGCGGCGGCCCCCAGCTCTATCGCCACGACCTCGGCAGCGGCGAGCAGAAGCGCCTCACCTTCACCGGCAACTACAATGCCCGCGGCCGCTTCTCTCCCGACGGCGAGTCGCTGTTCCTGATCCACCGCTCGGATCGCGGCTATCAGGTCGCGCGCCAGGACCTGGATAGCGGCCGCCTGGTCACGCTGAGCGATTCACGCTGGGACGAGTCGCCCAGTGTTGCCCCCAACGGCACCATGGTACTCTTCGCCACCCAGCAGGGTAACAGCGGGGTGCTGGGGGCCGTCACCGCCGATGGGCGCGCGTCCTTCCGCCTGCCCTCGGCTCGGGGTGATGTGCGCGAGCCCGCGTGGTCACCTTTTCTGAACTGATCTTTCAGGAGTGCAAGAGATGCAATTCAAGCCCTACGCCCGTTCCCTGGCGATCGCCTTCTCGCTGGCCCTGGTGGCCGGCTGCTCCAGCACCGGCGGCACCCAGGACGGCAGCATGGATGGCGGCGTCGCCGGCTCCGGCGCCAGCAGCAGCGGGGTGAGCGGTGGCCAGGCCAGCGGCTCCGGCTATGGCGGCACCGCCGGCCAGCAGGCCGACGGCCGCATCCCCCAGCAGCGCACCATCTACTTCGCCTTCGACAGCGACGTGATCCGCCCCGAGTTCGAGTCAGTGCTGGCCGCCAACGCCCGCTTCCTGCGCGAGAACGGCAATGCCAGCGTGGTGCTCCAGGGGCATACCGACGAGCGCGGTACCCGCGAGTACAACCTGGCGCTGGGCGAGCGTCGTGCCAATGCGGTGGAGCAGTTCCTCTCCGTGCAGGGCGTCTCCCCCTCCCAGGTCGAGGTGGTGAGCTACGGTGAGGAGCGTCCCGCCGCCCGCGGCCAGAACGAAGAGGCCTACGCCCAGAACCGTCGTGTCGTGTTCGCCTACTGAGGCGACCCCAAGCGACGAGGGAGAGACACATGAGACACGGTCTGAAAGGACTGTGCGGCGCGGGAGCCCTGGTGCTCCCGCTCGCCGTATGGCTACCCGCCCTGGCCCAGCAGCCGGTGGTGGAGGACCTCACCGCGCAGCCCAGCTCGTTCTACCAGCAGACGGATACCCGCGAGTCGGCCGGCGGCAACCTGGTGATCTTCAACCAGGTGCAGCAGCACCAGGAGGAGCTGCGCCGCCTGCGTGGCCAGGTCGAGGAGCTGCGCCACCAGCTCGAGCAGCTGCGCAGCCAGACCCGCCAGCAGTACCTCGACCTCGAGGATCGCCTGGCCTCGGCATCGGCCGGCATGACCGCGCCGGCCGAGCAGGCCGTGGACGAGGAGGCCGCCCGCCAGGTGGCCGAGGCGCCGGCGCCGAATGCCGTCGACGCCGGCGTCCAGGAGGCCTACCAGCAGGCCTTCGGCCATGTCCAGGCCCGCGAGTTCGACCGCGCGATCGCCGCCTTCGAGGCCTTTGTCGGCGACCACCCTGACAGCCGGCTGACCCCCAACGCCCACTACTGGCTGGGCGAGCTGCACGCCGCGGAAGGGCGCCTGGCACCCGCCGAGGCCGCCTTCACCACCGTGCTCGAGGCGTACCCGGAGAGCAGCAAGGTGCCGGACGCCCTCTACAAGCTGGGCCTGCTCAAGGCGCGCCAGGGCGAGCCGGAGGCCGGCCGCGAGCTGCTCGAGCGGGTGCGCCAGGAGTACCCCGAGAGCACCGCGGCGGGGCTGGCCGGCGACTTCCTGCGCCAGGCCGGCAACTGATCATCGAGGAGAGTCCATGACCACCTGCAAGATCGACTACCAGGCACCCGAGGGGCTGCTCGCCGACCGCGTGATCCTGGTCACCGGGGCCGGCGACGGCATCGGCCGGGCGGCGGCCCTGGCCTATGCCCGTCATGGGGCCACGGTGATCCTGCTGGGCCGCACCATCGCCAAGCTGGAGGCGGTGTACGACGAGATCGAGGCCGCCGGCGGGGCGCAGCCGGCGATCTTTCCGCTCAACTTCGAGGGGGCGACGCTCAAGGACTACTACGACATGGCCGAGACCCTGGACCGGGAGTTCGGCCGTCTCGACGGCATCCTCCACAACGCCGGCCTGCTGGGGCGCATCATGCCCTTCGAGCAGTACAACCCGGAGCTGTGGGAGCAGGTGATGCAGGTCAACATTAACGGCCCGATCTGGATGACCCAGGCGCTGCTGCCGCTGCTCAAGAGCTCGCCGGACGCCTCGGTGATCTTCACCTCCTCCAGCGTGGGGCGGCGGGGCCGGGCCTACTGGGGCGCCTACTCGGTCTCCAAGTTCGCCACCGAGGGCTTCATGGAGCTGCTCGCCGACGAGCTCGAGCACCTCGGCAGCATCCGCGTCAACAGCCTCAACCCCGGCGCGACACGCACCGCCATGCGCAAGACAGCCTATCCCGGGGAGAACGAGATGACGCTGCGCACCCCCGAGGAGATCATGCCCACCTACCTGTGGCTGATGGGGCCGGAGAGCCGCGGCCACAACGGCGAGCGCTTCGACGCCCAGCCGCCAAAGGCCTGACCCAAGGCGATGACGCGAGCGGCGGCGGTGACAGGTCTGTCACCGCCGCCGCTTTTGTGCTTTCTCAACCCAGCGCCGCCGCCAGCGCCTCGCCGGTCTCGAACCAGAGATCGGCGGGCCAGCGACGATAGTCATCCGCCGTCTCGGTATACCCCCAGCCCACCGCCACGGCCGCCATGCCGGCGGCACGGGCCGCCTGGATGTCGCGCAGATGGTCGCCAATGTACCAGCACGCCTGCGGGCTTACCCCGAGGCGTCGCGCCGCCTCGTGGAGCGGCGCCGGGTCGGGCTTCTTGACGGGCAGGTCGTCGGCGCACAGCAGGGCACCGGGGCTGAGGGCCAGGGCCTCCACCAGGGGCGCGGCATAGGCGCGGGGCTTGTTGGTGACGATGCCCCAGGGCGCGCCGGCGGCCTCCCAGGCCTCGAGCAGCGGGGCGAGCGAGGGGAACACCCGGCTCTCCGCCGCCACCGCCTCGCCGTAGGCGGCGAGCAGGAAGGTGCGGGCCTCGTCGTGGCCCGGTGCCTCCCGGGCCAGCCCCAGGGCGAGCTCGACCAGGGCGCTGCCGCCGTTGGAGACCTGGGCGCGGATCACCGGGTAGGGCAGGGCGGAGAGCCCGTGGTGGGCGCGCAGGGCGTTGGTGGCCCGGGCCAGGTCCGGGGCGGTGTCCACCAGGGCCCCGTCGAGGTCGAAGAGCAGGGCAGCGGGTCGCGTGAGGGCGGTCACGAGGCGTCCCGCCGGCAGTGCATCAGGTAGTTGACCGAGACATCGCTGGGGTGGAGCCGGTAGCGCCGCGTCAGCGGGTTGTAGACCAGGCCGCTCTGCTCGCGCACCGCGAGGCCCGCCTGGCGACACCAGCCGGCCAGCTCCGCCGGACGGATGAAGCGCTTGTAGTCGTGGGTGCCCCGGGGCACCAGTCGCAGCAGGTACTCGGCGGCCACCACGCCCAGCGCCAGGGCCTTGGGATTGCGATTGAGGGTCGAGAAGAACACCTGCCCGCCGGGCTTCACCAGGCTCGCGCAGGCGCGGACCACCGAGGCCGGGTCCGGGACATGCTCGAGCATCTCCAGGCAGGTGACCACGTCGAAGCTTCCCGGGGCCTGCTCGGCCAGCGCCTCGACGCTGACCCGCCGATAGTCGATGGCAAGCCCGCTCTCCTCGGCGTGCAGGCGGGCCACCCCCAGCGGCGCCTCACCCAGGTCGATGCCGGTCACCTCGGCCCCGCGGTGGGCCATGCCCTCGGCCAGGATGCCGCCGCCGCAGCCCACGTCCAGAACCCGGCGCTCGGCGAGCCCCGCCCGGGCGTCGATGAAGTCCAGGCGCAGCGGGTTGATGTCGTGGAGCGGCTTGAACTCCCCCTCGCGGTCCCACCAGCGGCCGGCCAGGGCCTCGAACTTGGCGATCTCGCCGGGATCCACGTTGTCCGCTGAGGTCGATGTTGCGCCCATCTGCGCTCTCCGTTGCTGATTCATGGTGCGGGACTGCTGCATGGTGCGGCCCCTGGCCCGGTTGTTGGCCTGACGCGACAGTCGCCGTCGTCGGGTCGACACAGTGGCAGCCCGGGTCGCGTCCGGTATCATGCCCATGATACCCGTTCTCGGGGAGGCATTCCCATGCCACCTGTCCTGGCCACTTCCCCGGGAAGGGGCGCCGCGACCCGCGGCGCCATCCACTGACGCTGAGAGATCGACAAGGACTTCATCATGATTCGCAAGGCCGTGCTTCCCGTCGCCGGTTTCGGCACCCGCTGCCTGCCGGCCTCCAAGGCGATTCCCAAGGAGATGATCACCATCGTCGACCGCCCGGTGATCCAGTACGTGGTCCAGGAGGCGGTGGCCGCCGGCATCCGCGACATCGTGCTGGTCACCCATGGCAGCAAGGGCGCCATCGAGAACCACTTCGACAAGCACTTCGAACTGGAGGCGAGCCTCGAGGCCAAGGGCAAGCACGAGCTCCTGGAGGAGCTGCGCGCCATCGTCCCGGAGGACGTCAACATCATCAGCGTGCGCCAGTCCGAGCCCCTGGGCCTGGGCCACGCCGTGCTCTGCGCCCGCCCGGTGGTAGGCGACGACGAGCCCTTCGCGGTGCTGCTGCCCGATGTGCTGGTGGACGACGAGGGGCTTGCGCGCAACGACCTCGCCGGCATGCTTGAGGCCTTCGAACGCACCGGCCGTGCCCAGCTGATGGTCGAGGAGGTGCCCCACGAGATGACCCACAAGTACGGCATCGTGGATACCGGCGGCGACGCGCCGGGGCCCGGCGAGTCCCGTCCCCTGGTGGGGGTGGTGGAGAAGCCCGCGGTGGAGGAGGCCCCCTCCGACCTGGCGGTGATCGGTCGCTATGCCCTGCCCGGACGCATCTTCCCGCTGCTCGCCGAGACGCCGCCCGGCGCCGGCGACGAGATCCAGCTCACCGACGCCATCGAGACCCTGCGCCGCCAGGAGGGGGTCGATGCCTACCGCATGCGCGGCAAGACCTTCGACTGCGGCCACCAGCTCGGCTACCTCGAGGCGATCCTCGCCTACGGGCAGCGCCACCCCCGCTACGGCCAGGGCTTCCGCGAGCTGCTGTCCCGCTACGCCGGGGAGGCGTGAGCATGCGCGTACTGATCCACGGCAGCGAGCTCTCGGCGACGGCGGCGGCCGCCGCCCTCTCCTGGGTCGGCCACAGCGTCACCTGGCTGCCGCATCCCGACCAGCCCTGGGAGACCCTGCGCCAGGCGGAGTGGCTGGTGCGCGAACCGGGACTCCTCGAGCGGCTCGAGAGTGCCCTGGCCGCCGGCGACCTGCGCCTGGCGGCTGACACCCGGGACGCCGTGTCAACCCCCCAGGAGGTGGTCTGGCTGTCGCTCTCCCCGCAGCAGCGTGACGGGCTCGAGGCCTTGTTCGCGGCGCTGGTCAACGCCGAGGGGCTGCGCCTGCTGGTCAACCACTCCACCTTCCCGGTGGGCGAGACCGAGCGGCTCGAGGCGCGCCTGGGGGGCCATGCCCGGGCCGTGGCCCTGGCGGACCTGATCGAGGAGGGGCGCGCCTGGGAGACCTTCACGCGGCCCAGCCGCTGGCTGCTGGGCTGCGACGACACCGAGGCCGAGGCCCGGGTGCGCGAGCTGCTGCGCGCCTTCAATCGCCGCCAGGAGGTGATCCAGCGCATGCCGCGGCGTGCCGCCGAGCTCACCAAGCTGGCCATCAACGGCATGCTCGCCACCCGCATCAGCTACATGAACGAGGTCGCCGGCCTGGCCGACAGCCTGGGGGTCGACGTGGAGCACGTGCGCCTGGGCATGGGCTCGGACCCGCGCATAGGCTACGAGTACCTCTACCCCGGCTGTGGCTTCGGCGGCCCCAACTTCTCCCGGGACCTGATGCGCCTGGCCGACGTGCAGTCCGCCAGCGGACGCCGCTCGGCGCTGCTGGAACAGGTGCTCGACATCAACGAGCACAAGAAGGAGACCCTGTTCCGCAAGCTGTGGCACCACCTCCATGGCCGCCTGGAGGGGCGCTGCGTGGCGATCTGGGGGGCGGCCTTCAAGCCCGGCACGGCGCGGATCGACCAGGCGCCGGTGCTGCCGCTGCTGCGGGCGCTGTGGGCGCAGGGGGTGCGGGTGCGCCTGCATGACCCCGCGGCGCTGCCGGCGCTGCGCCAGGAGGTGGGCGAGCATCCGCTGCTCGAGACCTTCGATGGCGACCCCCTGGAGGCGTGTCGGGGCGCCGACGCCCTGATGCTGGTCACCGAATGGAAGACCTACTGGAACCCCGACTGGGCGCGCCTGGCCGAGGCGCTCTCCGAGCGCCTGGTACTGGACGGGCGCAACATCTACGACCCGGCCTGGGTCTCCGCCCAGGGGCTCACCTATCGCGGTATCGGGCGTCGCGCCGACCCCTGAACGCCAACTAGGCCGGCAGGGCGGGGCCGGCCAGGTTGGCGGCGGCGAAGCGCCAGTTGGCCAGGGCCCGGAAGGCCGCCAGCCCCGCCGCGGCCTCCTCGGCCTCGGGTGCCACGTAGTGGACCAGCAGCGGGATCACTCCCGGCGCCAGGGGCAGCTCGCCCTCGGCGGTGGCGAGCACCGCCAGTTCCCGCCCCTCGCCCCGGGCCACCAGCCAACCCCAACCCCCCACACCGCGCAGCGGCGCGCTGGCGTCGTCGAGGGCGCGATACAGCCCCTCAGGGTCACCGAAGGCGGCCACGATGGCGGCCTCCAGCGCCTCGCTCGGCGCACCCTGGCGAGGCGCGAGGCTGTGCCAGTGGAAGGTCAGGGCCCAGGCGCGGGCGGCCTCGCGGGCCAGCTCGCCCTCGGCACCACGGGCGATGGCCTCGGGGGAGGCGTCGGCCCAGGGGGTACCGGCCGCCAGGGCGGCGAGACGCGCGACGCACCGGCGCTGCAGGCGGCCATGGCGGCGGCGCACCGTCTCGCGCGAGAGGTACGGCTCGAGGGCCTTGATATCGTAGGGCAGGGCGGGCAGTTCGAGGGACATCTGGCTTCCTGATCGAGGGGCGGCGATGGACGGCGAGGGCTGCGTTGGCATCTCGCCCGTGCGCCGGGGCCGAGAAACCCCTTACACTGACGGCCGCATCGGGATGCAGGTCGCCAGGCGCCGCGGCATGATAGCAGGCGACCGCCATCCCGGCATCCGTTCCCCGCCCAGGCCCTACAAGGAGTCGCCCCATGGCAGAGCGCCAGGATCCGCGCCGCTACGCCGGACCGATCGTCCCGGACCCGGAGGCCAGCCTGACGGCACAGCGCCACCGCTATCCCGAGCCGCCGACGGTGTGGCCGCTGTGGCTGCTGGTGCTGCTGCTCACCGCCGGGCTGGGGGCGGCCGGCTGGTTCGGCTGGCAGGAGCGACAACGCCTGTCGGCGGAGGTGGCGCGCCTCGGCGGCGAGCTCTCCAATGTCCATGCCCGCTTCGACACGGCGCTGGGCGAGGGCGACGCCCTCCAGGAACTCGAGCAGCGCGTCGCGGCACTGGGCGAGGAGAACGCGACCCAGGAGCGGCGCTTCGCGGTGCTCGAGGAGGACCTCGCCGCCGGTCTCGATGAGCTGGGAGCCGGCATCGAGCGACTGGAGGGCCGCCTCAGCCGCATGGGGGAGGCCGCCGCCACCCGCGAGGCCATGCTCGCCGCCTTCCAGGACTCCCTCGACGCCCTGGAGCGTGCCGGCGAGGAGGGGCGCGCCGCGCTCGAGGAGCGCATGGCGCGCCTGGATGCCGCCAACGGCGGGGACGCCGCGGCTCTGGAGGGGCTGCGCGAGTCGCTGGCAGCCCTCGAGTCACGCCTGGCGGCCACCCGCGAGGCGGGCGAGGAGGCCCGCGATGCCCTCGAGCGGCGCCTTGCCGCCCTGGACGAGGCGGTTGAAGGCGTCGACGAGGCGCGGGAAGATAGCCGCCAGGATCGGGATGCCCTGCGCTCGCGCCTGGCCGCCCTCGAGGCCGAGGCCGGCGAGCTGCGCCGTAGCCAGCTCGCGCTGAGCGCCCGCCTCGAGGCCCTGCGGCCGTGAGGTGGCGCCGGGAGCATCCCCGCGAGTCGCAGACAGAAGGGCGTGGGGAGATGGAGAATCGCGTGACGGGACGCCTGGCTGCCGCGACTCTGGTGGTGGGGCTGCTGGTGAGCCCGGGGGCACTCGCCCTCGAGGCGCGCATCGAGGGTCTCGAGGGGGACGTGGCGGACAACGTGCGCCACTACCTGGAGGGGCTGGATGCCGCCCAGTACAGCCGCGCTCGGCTGGAGGGGGAGGCGAGGCGCCGCGCCGCCGAGGCGATGCGCGCCTACGGCTACTACGAGCCCACCCTCGAGGTGCGCCTGGCGGAGGGTGAGCCTCCCGAGCAGGTCACCCTGGCCATCACCCCGGGCCCGCGGGTGCGCATCGAGACGCTGGAGTTCCGCCTCGAGGGCGCGGCCGACGAGGATCCCCCCTTCCGGGAGGCGATCGACGCCTTCCCCCTGGCGACCGGCGACCCCCTGGTCCATGCCCCCTACGACAGCCTGCGTGCTCGGCTGGCCAACCTGGCCCTGGAGCGCGGCTACTTCGACTGGCGCTACGCCACGCGCCGCCTGGAGGTGCGTCCCCATGAGGAGAGCGCGCGCCTCTACCTGACCCTGGACAGCGGCCCCCGCTACCGCTTCGGCGACGTCCTGCTGATCGGCAGCCATATCGAGCACGAACGCCTGCGGCGGATGCTGCCCTTCGCCCCCGGGGAGCCCTACCTGGCCGGCGAGCTGGCCCGCTACAACCAGCGTCTGGGGCAGACCGAGTGGTTCCGTTCGGTGACCGTGCGTCCCCGGCTGCAGAGCCCCACCCTGACCCTGGACGAGGGGGAGCCTGGCTGGATCGCGTCGGTGGCCACCGAGGGCGAGGCGAGCTATGTGGCCGGACCGCGCCTCTCGGGGGCGGCGCTGGCGGCCACCACCGCGGTCACCGCCACCCCGGACTCGGCGCCAACGGTGCCCATCGACGTCAACCTGGCGCCCGCCGACCGCCACCAGTTCGAGGTGGGCGTGGGCTACGCCACCGACGTCGGCCCGCGCCTGCGCTTCAGCTGGGACCAGCCGTGGATCAACCGCTACGGCCACGGCCTCGACCACGACCTCTACGTCTCGGCCCCGGAGCAGCGCTTCGGCGGCGTCTACTCCATGCCGCTGGATAACCCGCTGCGCGACAGCTACGAGTTCCAGTACGGCCTCACCAACAAGGACAACGACGACACCCGCTCGCTGGAGGCGACCCTGGAGGGCGCACGCCGCTGGGAGTTCGACAACGGCTGGGTCCAGCACCTCTATGTGCGCACCACCTACGAGGACTTCACCCAGGCCGGCGACAGCGAGCAGGTGCTGCTGCTCTACCCGGGGATCCGCTGGTCGCGGACCCGGACCCGCAACCCCACCTTCCCCTCCTGGGGCGATCGTCAGCGCCTGAGCCTGGAGGTCTCCGACGGCCTGTGGGGCTCCGATGCCGACTTCATGCGTGTCACCGGCGAGTCCCGCTGGATACGCAAGATGGGCGACGACAATCGCCTGCTGGCCGGCGTCGGCCTGGGGGCCATCGAGACCGATGACTTCTCGATGATCCCGCCGTCGCTGCGCTTCTTTGCCGGCGGCGACAACAGCGTGCGCGGCTACGGCTACGAGAGCCTCTCGCCGCGCGACGCCGAGGGCCAGCTCACCGGCGGGCAGCAGTTGCTCACCACCAGCCTGGAGTGGCAGCGCCGGGTGACCGGCGACTGGTGGGGCGCGGCCTTCGTGGATACCGGCGACGCCTTCGCAAGCTGGGGCCCCGACGACCTCAACACCGGTGCCGGCCTCGGCGTGCGCTGGATCTCGCCGGTCGGCCCGATCCGCCTGGACATCGCTCACCCGTTCGACGACGAGGACAATTCGTGGCGCCTACACTTCGCCATCGGTCCAGAGTTCTGACCGCGCTCTGGGCGCTGATCCGCCTGCTGATCCTGCTTCCCCTGTGGCTCCTCGGCCTGGTCGTCCTCGTCCTGGGCCTGGCGCTCTCGCCCTGGGGCACCGGGCTGCTCCTCGACCAGGGCGAGCGCCTGGGCTTCCTGGAGGTCGAGTCCCACGCGGGGGCGCCGCTGGATCGCCTGGTGCTGGAGGGGCTCTCCCTCGAGGCCGGCCCGGCCAGCGTGGCGCTGCGCCGCCTGGAGCTGGCCTGGTCGGAGGAGTGCCTGCTCGACGGCCGCCTCTGCCTCGAGACCCTGGCGGTGGAGGGGGCACGCATCCGCCTCGCCGAGGGCGAGGCGAGCGATGAGCAAGCCCCCGAGGGCGCCGCCCCCCCCGGGCCCATCGCCTTGCCGTTCCCCATCGAGCTGCGTCGCCTGCTGCTCGAGGACGTGGAGGTGCGCCTGGCCGACGGCACCCGGCTACGCTGGGACCACTTCAGCAGCGGCGCCACCGCCGAGGGCGACACCCTGCGCCTGCTGCCGACGCGGCTGGTCGGCACGCGCCTGACCCTGCCGCTCTCGCCGGGCACCCGCCTGGCCCTCGCCGAGGGCGAGGCCGAGGGGCCGCGCCTCTCGGCGCCGGCCATCGACGCTGCCATCGCCGTGCGCTCGCCGCTGCCGGAACCGGTCGCCGCCGAGGCCGAGGGGCTCGCCGCGCGGGACCTGGCCAGCGAGCCGCGCCGCGAACTCCCGGAGATCACCCTGCCGCTGCGCCTCGAGGTGCCCGAGCTGCTGGTGGAGGAGAGTGCCGTGGAGGGGGCCGTGGAGTACGGGGTCGAGCGCCTGGCGCTGTCGCTCTACGGGGAGGGCCACCGGGTGGAGGTCCGTCCGCTGGAGGTGGCGACACGCGACGCCGAGGCGAGCCTCGAGGCCGAGGTGGCGCTCGCCGGCGACTACCCCCTGACACTGCGCCTTGAGAGCGCCCTGTGGCTGCCCGAGCGGCTCCCCGAACTGGCGGGACAGCGCATCACCCTGGCCCTGGACGGCAGCCTCGCCGCGCTGGTGGCGCGCCTCGACCTTTCGGGGCCGATCGACCTGGCCCTGGACGCCCGCCTCGACGCCCTGGCCCCCACGCTGCCGATGACCGTGAGCCTGGCCAGCGACCTGGTACAGTGGCCGCTGCCCGGTCACCAGACCCGCCTCGACGAGAGCGGCGAGGAGGTCGCCGTCGAGCCCTGGGTGGTGGAGGACATCGCTCTGCGCCTGGAGGGCAGCCTGGTGGACTACCGCCTGGCCGCCGCGCTTTCCGCCGAGGGGCCTGAGCTGCCCTTCACCCGCCTGGCCCTCACCGGCAGCGGCGATCTCACCCATTTCGCCTGGAACCCACTGTCGCTGGCGGTGGCCGACGCCTCGCTGACCAGCCGCGGCCGCGTCGCCTGGGAGGACGGCCTGGCGGTGGAGGCCGAGGCGCGCCTCGACGACGTCGATCCCGGCCGCTTCGTGGAGGGCCTGCCGGGGCGCCTGGAGGGTGACCTCGCCGCCGCCTTCCGCCAGGGGGAGGCGGGCTGGACACTCACGGTGCCGCGCCTGGCCATCGACGGCGAGCTGCAGCAGCGCCCGCTCAGCCTGCGCGCCGAGCTCGCGGGTGACAGCGAGATGCGCTGGGATATCCGCACCCTAGACTTCCGCCAGGGCGAGAACCGTCTAGCGCTCTCGGGCGAGGTCAGCGAACCGCGCCTCGCCCTGGACGGCGAGGTCGACATGCCCGCCCTGGCCAGCCTCCACGAGGCGCTGTCGGGACGGATCAGCGGCACCCTGGCCGCCGCCGGCAGCCTCGAGGCCCCCGAGCTGGACGTCGCCCTGACCGGCGAGGCACTCGCCTTCGCCGAGAATCGCCTCGAGCGGCTCGACCTGGCGGCCCGGGTCAGCGGCCTGGAGGATCCGGCGCTGGACGTCACCCTCGACGCCGAGGCCCTCGCCGCCGGCGGCCAGCGGCTGGAACGCCTCGCCCTGGTGCTCGGCGGTCGCCTCTCCGACCATACCCTGACCCTGGACGCCACGGCCCCGGCCAGCATGCCGCTCTCGCGGGCGGCACTCGCCGTGGAGGGGGGGCTCGACCCGACCCGCACCACCTACGCTGGCCAGGTCTCGCGCCTGGAGGTCGACGCCGAGCAGGGCGAGCTGCGCCTGCCCTCGCCGGCGGTGTTCACCGCCGACCTGGCCGAGGGCGGCGCCCGGGTGGAGCCCTTCTGCCTGGCACGCCGCCAGGGCGGCAGCCTCTGCGTGGTGGAGACCCTCACCGCCTCGGCCGATGGTGGCGAGGCGCGCCTGGCGCTGCGCGAGCTGCCCATGGCGCTGCTCGACCCCTTCCTGCCCGAGCCCTGGTCGGCGACCGGCATGACCGAGCTCGACCTCGACGCCGGCTGGGGCGCCGGCGGCACCTGGCGCGCCGAGGCACGCCTGCAGAGCCGACTCGACCTCGCCGGCGAGGACGCCTACGGCCAGCCCTGGTCGCTGCCGCGAACCCGCCTCGAGGGCCGGCTCACCGCCGACGACCAGGCCGCCGAGCTGGACCTGTCGCTGGGGCTCGCCGAGGCCGGCGACCTGGCGCTCCAGGCGCGCCTCGACGACCCCGCGGGCGAGGGGCGCCTGGCGGGCGCCCTGACCCTCGACGGCCTGAGCCTCGCCCCCTACCGCACCCTGGCGCCCGGCATCGAGACCCTGGCCGGCGAGCTTGCCGGCCAGGTCGACCTGGCCGGCACCCTGACGACGCCCGAGCTGCGCGGCGAGCTCGCCCTGACCGGCCTGCGTGCCAGCGGCGCCGACGTGCCGCTGGCGGTGCGCGACGGCGAGGTGCGCCTTGACCTGGCCGGCGACGCCGCGACCCTCGACGGCTTCATCGCCGCCGAGCAGGGGCGCCTCGAGATCGACGGCAGCGCCGCCTGGCCCTCTCCCCAGGCGTGGCGCGCCGACATCGACCTGGTGGGCACCGAGCAGCCGCTGCTCGCGGTGTTGCCGGCGTTCGGACGGCTGCGTATCGCCCCCGACCTGCAGATCCGTGCCCGACCGACCCTGCTGCAGGTGCGCGGCGACGTACGCATCCCCTGGGCGCGCCTGGAGGTCGGCGAGTTGCCCCCCTCGGCGGTGGCACCGAGCCCCGACGAGGTGATCATCACCGCCCGCGACGAGGCGCGGGCCCGGCGCGAGGCCGAACGCGCCGCCGACGAGGCGGCGGCGGGGGAGGACACCGCCGCGGCCATGGCCGAGGCGGGCATGGCGCTCGACGTCCAGGTCGAGCTGTCGCTCGGCCCGGACATGCAGCTCGCCGCCTATGGGCTAGAGTCGGGCCTCTCCGGCACCCTGGAGGTGCGCCAGCAGGATGGGCCGGTGCAGCTGTTCGGCGACGTCAGCCTGGTGGACGGGCGCTTCCGCGCCTACGGCCAGGACCTGCTGATCCGCGAGGGGCAGCTGCTGTTCAGCGGGCCGCCAGGCCAGCCGCTGCTCAACTTCGAGGCGGTACGCAACCCCGACGCCACCCAGGATGGCGTGATCGCCGGCCTGCGCGTCACCGGTAGCGCCAGCGAGCCGCAGCTGCGGGTGTTCTCGGAGCCGGCCATGGACGAGGCCAGCGCGCTCTCCTACCTGCTGCGCGGCCGCGCGCCCAACGACAGCGACACCGACGGCGCCCTCACCTCGGCGCTGGTGGGCATGGCGGTCGGCCAGGCCGGCGGCGCGGTGGGCGGCATCGGCGAGGCCTTCGGGGTCTCCGACCTCACCCTGGACACCGCCGGCAGCGGTGAGGACAGCCAGGTCACCCTGAGCGGCCAGCTCACCGACGACCTCGAGGTGCGCTACGGGGTAGGGGTGTTCTCGCCCATCGCCGAGCTCACCCTGCGCTACAACATCTGGCGCAGCCTCTACCTGGAGGCGGTGTCGGGAACCGCCCAGGCGGTGGACCTGGTCTACCGTTTCACGCGGTCCGGCAACCCGCGCATCATCGACGACGACTGAGGAGCCTGCCATGTCCCTGGATCCTGCCCGCGCCCTGCCCGGGCGCGACACCCCGCTCGCCATCAGTGGCGTCCATGCGGTCAACGGCCGCGCCATGACCCCGCCCTTCCCGGAGGGGATGGAGGAGGTCGTGCTGGGCCTGGGCTGCTTCTGGGGGGCCGAGCGGCTCTTCTGGCAGCTGCCGGGCGTTTACGTCACCGCCGTGGGCTACGCCGGCGGGGTGACCCCCAACCCCACCTACGAGGAGTGCTGCACCGGGCTCACCGGCCACGCCGAAGTGGTGCGGGTGGTCTTCGACCCTGCCGAGGTGGACCTCGAACGCCTGCTCCGGGTGTTCTGGGAGGCCCACGACCCGACCCAGGGGGACCGCCAGGGCAACGACATCGGCCCCCAGTACCGCTCGATCATCCTGACCCGCAACGCCGCCCAGCAGGTGGTGGCCGAGCGCACCCGGGACGCCTACCAGCAGGCGCTCTCCCGCGCCGGGGGCGGGCAGATCACCACCGAGATCGAACCGCTCAGCGCCTTCTACTACGCGGAGGAGTACCACCAGCAGTACCTGCACAAGAACCCCGGCGGCTACTGCGGCCTGCGCGGCACCGGGGTCAGCTGCCCGCTCGGCTGAGCGGCGAGGGGGGCGCGATCAGTCGGGGAGGGCCGGGGTGAGGTTCGTGGCCCCCTCGGCGGTGATCGCCAGGTTGTCCTCAATGCGGATGCCGCCGTGGTCGGCCAGGCGTTCCACCCGCCCCCAGTCGACGTCATCCCGTCCGCGATGCGCGGCCAGCAGCATCGGGATCACGTAGAGCCCGGGCTCGATGGTCACCACCATGCCCGCCTCAAGCCGGCGCGTCAGGCGCAGCGCCGGGTGGGCCTCGGGGGGCGGCAGCGGGCGACCCGCCGCGTCGACGCGCCCGGCGACGTCGTGGACCTGGACACCCAGCAGGTGCCCCAGGCCATGGGGGCAGAAGGCGCGGGTCAGGCCGCTCTCCACCGCGCCCTCTGCGGAACCGCGTACGATCCCTTGGTCGACCAGCAGCTCGGCAAGCTCCCGGTGCATCCTCTCCTGCAGCGCGACGAACTCGACCCCCGGGGAAAGCGCCGCGGCCAGGCGATCCTTGATGGCGGTGACCCCCTCGATCAGCGGGGCGAAGGCCGGGTCGGCGTCCGGCCCCGCCCAGGTGCGGGTGATGTCGGCGCACAGCCCGCGGTGGCGATGGCCGGCATCCACCAGCAGGCTGTGGCGTCGGGCGGGGGCCTGGCGATCGTAGTGCTGGTAGTGCAGCACGCCGCCGTGGGCGTTGACCCCGACGATGTTGGCGTAGGGCAGCTCGCCCTCACGCTGGCGGGAGGCGCCCAGGTAGGCGAGCTGGATATCCAGCTCGGCGCCGCCCTCCAGGAAGCGGCGCCGTGCCGCCGCATGCCCCGCCAGGGCCTGGCGGTTGGCCTCATGGATGCAGGCCACCTCATAGGCACTCTTGCGCACCCGCCCCTCGTCGAGGGCGGCGAGCAGCGCCGGCGGGTTGGCCTCGGCACCCAGCGCGCGGGCCTCACCGGCCTCGATGTCGCCGATCACCGCGAAGCGCCCGCCGGGCAGTGCCGGCGGGGTCTCGAAGCGGCCGCGCTCCACCTCGAAGCGGTTGACCCAGGGCTCGTCGGGCAGGGCGGCGGGCAGGTGCCAGAAGTCCTCGGGGGCGTGCAGGTAGAGGCGGGGTGTCTGGCCGGGGCGCACCAGCAGCCAGCTGTGGGCGAGATGGGCCTGGCCGGTCCAGTGCACGAAGTGGCCGTAGGCGACGAAGCTCGCCTCCTGGTCGTCACCAAGGTGGCAGCGCGGCCGGCCGCTGTGGATCAGCACGCCATCGAGCGCCTGATGGCCGAGCGTCTCGGCGTAGGCGGCGAGCAGGGCGTCGAGGTGGCGCGCCTGCAGGGTATCGAGGTCCTGGGTCATGGGGTCTCCGGTGAATCAGGGTGAGGCGGCCGCGGCGATCTCCTCCCACAGGGCCGTCACCGCGGCGGGGTTTTGCTCGGCGCGGCGGAACAGGCGGATCTCCAGCGGCACCTGCCAGCGCTCGCCGCCGGCCGGCACCAGCTCGCCCCTGGCCAGCGCCTCGCGCACGCTGGCCTCGGGCAGCCAGCCCAGGCCGTAGCCCAGGGCGACCAGCTCGCGGATGTTGCTGCTCTGGATGCTCTCGTTGAGGATGCTGAAGGCCGGGGCATCGCCCAGCCGCGCCAGGTGGGCGCGGATGGCGGCGTCGGTCAGCCCCCGCGGGTGGTAGGCGATCAGCGGCAGGCGCAGCGCCTCCTCCAGGGCGAAGCGCGGTCGACCGCCGGCCTCGGGCAGCGAGACCGGCACCAGCCGCTCGCTGCCGAGCCGGCAGGAGACGAACTCACTGGTGTCGGGTTCGATGCCGCAGGGCGTCTCGGGCCAGTAGCAGAGCACCAGGTCGCACTCGTCCCGGGCCAGGGCGCGGAAGAAGTCGTCCACCAGCCAGCCGGTGGCGCGCAGGTCGGGGACGATCGGCGGCGGTACCACCCAGCGCCCCAGCCAGCCGGGCACGAAGTGGGTCAGCAGGCTCTGGGGGGTGGCCAGGCGGATGCGGCCGGCCTGCTGCTCACCGAGCTGGGCGATGCGCCGGCGGCTGTCGGCGAGGCGTTGGGTCACGTCATGGCACAGGGCCAGGAACTCCTCGCCGGCCGGTGTCAGCGAAAGGGGCAGCGTCTGGCGGTTGACCAGCACGCTGCCCATCTCCTCCTCGAGCAGCTTGATGCGCCGGGAGAAGGTGGGCTGGGTGACGTTCTGCTGCTCGGCGGCACGCGAAAAGTGCCGCGTCCTCGCCAGGGCGATGAAGTCGTCGAGCCAGCGCAGTTCCATCGTCTCTCCCGGTCGGGGCCATCGAATCCGGCATTATGCCAGAGCGGGTCGGGGCTCAGTCGAGGCGCCCCTCCTCGATGGCGTGGCAGGCGACCTGGCTGCCGTCGTCGCGGGCGATCAGCGCGGGCACCTCCTGGCGACAGCGGGCGTTGGCATGCGGGCAGCGC
The DNA here is from genome assembly GCF_900104135.1 of Halomonas shengliensis. GTDB lineage: Bacteria > Pseudomonadota > Gammaproteobacteria > Pseudomonadales > Halomonadaceae > Halomonas > Halomonas shengliensis. The sequence goes on from NZ_FNIV01000003.1 coordinate 235,525, forward strand.
GCGTGGAAGACGCAGCCCGAAGGCAGGTGCACCGGCGTGGGCACCTCGCCCTCCAGGCGGATATGCTGCGGCCGGTCGTCCTCGAGGCGCGGGATCGCCGACATCAGCGCCCGGGTGTAGGGGTGGCGCGGCGTGGCGAAGAGCGTCGCCGTGGGCGCCACCTCGCACACCCTTCCCAGGTACATCACCGCCACCCGGGTGCCGAAGTGCTCCACCACGGCGAGGTCATGGGTGATGAAGAGGTAGGTGAGGTGGCGGTCGCGCTGGGCGTCCATTAGCAGGTTGAGCACCTGGGCCTGGATGGAGACGTCCAGCGCCGAGATCGGCTCGTCGGCGACGATGAACTCAGGGTCCACGGCCAGCGCCCGGGCGATGGCGATGCGTTGGCGCTGGCCGCCGGAGAACTCGTGGCCATAGCGCTTGCCCCAGTCCGCGGCGATGCCCACCGAGCCCATCACCTCGGCGACCTTGTCGCTGACCTGCTGGCGGCTCCAGTCGGGGTGGTGCAGGCGGATCGGCTCCTCCAGGGTCTGCTGGATGGTCATGCGCGGGTTCAGCGACGCATAGGGGTTCTGGAAGATCATCTGCATGCGCCGACGGTAGGGCATCAGCGCCTGGGTCGAGAGGTTATCGATGCGCTGGCCGTCGTAGCGGATCTCGCCGGCCGAGGGGTGCAGCAGGCCCATCACGGTGCGCGCCACCGTGGACTTGCCGCAGCCCGACTCGCCCACCACGCAGAGGGCCTCGCCGCGCTGGATCTCGAGGTCGACGCCGTTGATGGCGTGGACATGCTCCTGCTCGCGCACCAGCTTGCCGCCCTTGAACTTGAGCTGCTCAAGGAAGTCGCCGGAGAGCGAGAAGCGCTTTTCCAGGCCGCGGATCTCCAGCAGCGGGCGGGCGGCCTCGTCGCCGGTGGCGGCCGGATGGGCGAGGGGGGCAGTCGCGGTAGCGGTCATCGTGTCGTCTCCTCGGCCGGAAGGCGTTCGCGTTCGAGCATCTCGGCCACCATGTGGCAGGCGGCCTGGCAGTTGCCGGAGGCCACGAACCCGGGGACCTGGGTACGGCAGGCGGTTCGCTCGCTGCCGTCGGGGCGGGTGACGAAGCCGCAGCGCGGATGGAAGGCGCAGCCGCTCGGCAGGTTGTCCAGCGAGGGCATGCTGCCGGGGATCTGGTTGAGCCGGCTGCCCGGGGTGGCCATCTGCGGCAGGGCGTTCATCAGCCCCTGGGTGTAGGGGTGCTGGGGGTCGTTGATGATATCCCGGGTCGGGCCCTGCTCGATCACCCGCCCGGCATACATCACCAGCATGCGCTGGGTCACCTGGCTGACCACGCCGAGGTCGTGGGTGATCAGGATCAGGCCGACGTTGTGCTTCTCGCACAGCTCCAGCAGCAGGTCCATGATCTCGGCCTGGATGGTGACGTCCAGCGCCGTGGTGGGCTCGTCGGCGATGATGATATCCGGGTCGAGCAGCAGGGCGATGGCGATGATCACCCGTTGGCGCATCCCGCCGGAGAGCTCGTGGGGGTACTGGTCCAGGCGCGCCTCGGGGGAGGGGATATGCACCTGCTCGAGCTTGCGCAGGGCGATGGCACGGGCCTCGCGACGGCCGATGCGGCGGTGCGCCTTGAGGCACTCCACCATCTGCTCGCCGATGGAGAGCACCGGATTGAGCGTCATCATCGGGTCCTGGAAGATCATCGAGATGCGGTTGCCGCGGATCCTGCGCAGGGCGCGGTCGCTCATCCCGGTCAGCTCCTGGCCATCGAAGCGGATGCTGCCACCGGCGATGTAGCCGGGCCGGGCGATCAGGTTGAGCAGGGTGAAGGCGGCCACCGACTTGCCCGCCCCGGACTCGCCGACGATGCCGAGGCGCTCGCCGCGGTCCAGGGAGAAGCTGACGTCGCGCAGCGCCTTGACGTCGCCGCGGCGCAGGGCGAAGCGCACGTCGAGGTGGTTGACTTCGAGAAGAGACATGGGATCAGCCCTTGTGCAGCATGAAGAGGCGCGGGTTGAGCACTTCGTGCCAGCAACCGTCGGAAAGATGAAAGGATTCGATATTCGGCATGTTCTCAGCCCTTGTAGAGTCGCGGGTTGAGAACATCACGCAGCCAGTCGCCGAGCAGGTTGATCACCAGCACCAGCACCACCAGCACCGCGCCCGGGATCAGGGTGATCCACCACGAGCCCGACTGGATGTAGTCGAAGCCCGACTTGATCAGCGAACCCAGCGACGGGTGGGTCTCCGGCATGCCCAGCCCCAGGAAGGAGAGGGCGGCCTCGGAGATGATGGCGTTGGCCACCTGCACGGTGGAGATGACGAAGATCGGCGACAGGGTATTGGGCAGGATATGGCGGAACATGATGCGCCGGCTGGGCAGGCCCATGGTGCGGGCGGCGTCCACGTACTCCTTGCCCTTCTCGGCCAGCACCGAGGCGCGCACGGTACGCGCGTACTGGGGCCACTCCGCCAGGCCGATGATCAGCACCAGCAGCGGCACCGCATAGGCGCTGAAGGTGGCGCCGCCGAAGATCGCCTTGACCAGGGCACCGACCACGATGGCCACCATCAGGGTGGAGAAGGAGAGCTGGATGTCGGCCAGGCGCATCAGGAAGGCGTCGATGCGCCCGCCCAGGTAGCCGGCCAGCAGGCCGAACACCACCCCCAGCAGCGCCTGCAGGGCCACCGCACCGAAGCCGATGATCAGCGATACCCGGGCGCCGTAGAGGATGGTGGAGAGCAGGTCGCGACCCTGGGCGTCGGTCCCCAGCAGGTAGGCGGGGTCGCTGCCGTCGATCCAGAAGGGCGGCAGTTCCGAGGCCAGGATGTCGATCTGCGCCAGGTCGTAGGGGTTCATCGGCGCCAGCCACGGCGCCAGCACGGCGCAGGCGACGAAGGCGATGAACACCGCGAGGCTGACCTGGGCGATCAGGTCACGCCGGAAGCTGTAGAGCAGGTAGGAGTCGCGGAAGCGCGCCCAGCGGCTCGGCAGGGCGGCGGTCGGCTGGAGAGAGGTCTCGGTGCTCATGCGGGCTTGCCTGTCAGCTTGACGGTGGGGTTGACCAGGCCGTAGATCAGGTCCACCAGGGTATTGGTGATGACGAAGATCAGGCCGACAATCATCAGGTAGGTGACGATCAGCGGGATGTCCGAGCGGTTGATGGCGTTGAGGAACATCAGCCCCATGCCGGGCCACTGGAACACCGTCTCGGTGAGGATGGTGTAGGCCACCAGGGTACCGATCTGCACCCCGCCCACGGTGATCACCGGCAGCATGGTGTTCTTCAGCGCATGCAGGAAGTAGATACGCCGCAGGCGGATGCCCTTGGCCCGGGCGAACTTGACGTACTCCGACTGCAGCACCTCGAGCATCTCGGCGCGGATCAGGCGAATGAACAGCGGCAGCATGATCGAGGCCAGCGAGATCGCCGGCAGCACCAGGTAGACCAGGCCGTCGAGGGAGGCGAAGTTGGTGTACCAGGTGCCGAAGACGTGCACCGGGTCACCGCGGCCGTAGGCGGGCATGCCGCCCTCGGTGGAGAGCAGGCCGTTGAGCCAGCTGCCCCAGCCGGTATCGGCGGGGAAGGGGGACCAGGTGACGCCGATGGCGAACAACTGGATCAGCACGATGGCGGTGAGGAACACCGGGATCGAGATGCCGACGATGGAGACCCCCATGAAGAAACGTGACAACAGGGCGCGGGGCTTGATGGCGCTGTAGACGCCGATGGGCACCGACAGCAGCACGATCAGCAGGGTGGTGGCCGCCACCAGCTCCAGGGTCGCCGGCAGGTGGCGCAGGACTACCTCGGTGGTCGGCTCGTTGAAGATGTAGGAGTAGCCGAAGTCGAGCTGGGCGGCGTTCCTGGCGAAGCGCAGGTACTGGACCAGGAAGGGATCGTTGAGCCCCAGCTCCTCGCGCAGGGCCTCGCGCTCGCTCTCGGGCACCGACTGGCCGACCATCTGCTGGATGGGGTCGCCCAGGTTGTCCTGGATGGAGAAGGCGATGATGCTGATGACGAACATCACCAGCAGCGCATGGAAGAGGCGCTTGATCAGGAAGGCGATCATGTCGGGCGTCCTGTGGGCATACAGGCGGCGACGCCCTCGCGTTCCGAGGGCGTCGCGCGGTCAGCGGGAATGGGTGCCGGCCCGACGGGCCGGCGGGTGATTCACTCGGCCTCGTCGACGACCAGGTCCCCCAGGTAGGGGAAGTTCATCACATTGAGCACCGGCTCGATGTTGACGTTGGGCGCCGCGGCCCAGGCCAGGTCCTGCCAGTGCAGGGGCACGAAGGCGGCCTCGTCGTAGAGGGTCTGCTCGACCTGCTGGAGCATCTCGGCACGCTTCTCCAGGTCGACCTCCAGGTTGGCCTCGGCCACCAGCTTGTCGAGCTTCGGGTTGCAGTAGTTGCCGGCGTTGTACTGGCCGGCACCGGTGTCCGCATCCGGGCAGGCGGTGAGGTACTCGTGGAAGTTGGCGCTGTCCTCGGTGTCGGCGTGCCAGCCGATCATCATCATGTCGGCGGCGCGGTTGTCGAACTCGCCCCAGTACTGGGCCTTGGGCAGGGTCTTGAGGTCGACGTCGACGTTGATGCGCGCCAGCATGGTGGCCACCGCCTGGGCGATCTTGGCGTCGTTCACGTGCGCCATCATGGTGATCTCGAAGCCGTCAGCGTAGCCCGCTTCCTCCATCAGCGCCTGGGCCTTCTCCAGGTCGTAGCGACGCTCCAGGGAGTCGATATGGCCCGCGTAGCCCTCCGGGGAGAACTGCGCCGCCGGGGTGGCGAAGCCCTTCATCAGGCGGTCGGCGATGGCGTCCTGGTTCACCGCATAGGCGAAGGCCTGGCGCACCTTCGGATCCTTGAAGGCCTCGACCCGCTCCTGGTTCATGTGGAAGAAGATGATGCGAGTGCCGGACATGGTGACCAGCTTGGCATCCTCGCTCTCGCGCACGCGCTCCAGGTCGTTGGGCGGCACCGGGGCGATGAAGTCGACGTCACCGGAGAGCAGGGCGGCCACGCGGGTGGCGTTCTCGCTGATCGGGGTCAGCACGATGGTGTCGACGTTGCCCGGGGAGTCGCCGTCCCAGTAGTTGGGGTTACGCTCGAACTCCATGCGCACGCCCTTGCGGTGCTCCACCACGGTGTAGGGGCCGGTGCCGGAGAGGTTCGCGGAGGCGAAGGAGTTGCCGTTCTTGACGATCTCGTCCTTGGGGTCGCCATCCTCGTCGGTGCCGCTGTAGAAGGCGCTGTCCATCGGGAAGATGTAGGTGGCCAGGTTGAGCAGCAGCGGGTAGGGCTCGGCGGTGGTGATCTCGACGGTATGGTCGTCGATGGCCTCGACGCTGGCGATCGGGTCGAAGATCGCCTTGAAGTCGGGGCTGCGCTTGAGGCGCTCCACGGTCCACACCACGTCCTCGGCGGTGAAGGGGTTGCCGCTATGGAATTCGACACCCTCGCGCAGGGTCATGCGCATGGTGGTGTCGTCCACCTGCTCCCAGCCGGTGGCCAGGCGCGGCTCGAACGACAGGTCCTGGTCCCAGCGCACCAGCGGGTCGTGGGTCATGTGCGACAGCTGCAGGATGCCGCCGGAGAGCTGCTCATGGATATCCAGCGATACCGGGTCGGCATCGTAGGCCATGCGCAGGGTGGTCTCGGCGCTGGCGGTGGCGGGCAGCAGCGCCGCCCCGGTCATGGTGGCGCCGACGACGGCGGCGAGGAGGGTACGCTTGAACATCATGTCGGGTTCCCTTTCGGATTGTTGTGGGGGCGCGATCACGGCACGCGGCGATTGCCCCTCACAACATAGAGACCCGACGGCGCTCGCCACAATCGAAATTCCGACTGGCGCCATGCGCGGGATGAATCGGCAGGGAAAGCGTTACACCTTGGTCTAAGGGGATACCTCCCGGATCCGATAGAGGTCGGCGGCCTCATCCAGCCCGGCGATGGTGCAGTCGAGATCCTTCACCCGCCCGTCGGCGAGGCCGTAGACCCAGCCGTGCAGCCACACCTCCTGGCCGCGCTGCCAGGCGTGCTGGATGATCTTGGTGCGGCTCAGCCGGGTCACCTGGGCGCAGGCGTTGAGCTCACACATGCGGTCCACCCGCTCGGCCAGCGGCAGCGGCGCCAGCTCGTCGCGATGCAGGTAGTAGAGCTCGCGCACCGAGTGCAGCCAGTTGTCCACCATGCCGTTGTCGCCGCCCTCCACGGCGGCACGGATGCCACCGCAGCCGTAGTGGCCCACCACCATGATATGGCGCACCTTGAGCACGTCCACGGCGTACTGCAGCACCGAGAGGGCGTTGAGGTCGTTGTGGTGCACCAGGTTGGCGACGTTGCGGTGCACGAAGACCTCCCCCGGCGGCAGGTCGATGATCTGGTTGGCCGGTACCCGGCTGTCGGAGCAGCCGATCCACAGGTAGTCGGGGTTCTGCTGGTTCGAAAGGCGGGTAAAGAAGTCGGGGTCTTCGCGGCGCACGGCCTCGGCCCAGGCACGATTTTTCTCCAGCAGGCTCTCGATTTCCTTTCTCATGGCGGGCTCTTCGCTAGCGGGTGGGTGGCGCCCTTTTACCCCCGGCGCCGGCGAGGGTCAACCGCGGGCGACGGGGGCGACCCCGCGTCATGCCGTGGGTTGCCCTTGGCTGCTATCATCGCCGCATCCGACCCCGGGCCCCTGACCCACCACAAGGAGCGAGACCGTGTCCGACCTCGATACCACCACCTACGACTGGGACCTCTTCGTGATCGGCGCCGGCTCCGGCGGCGTCAGGGCGGCGCGCACAGCCGCCGCCACCGGCGCCCGCGTGGCCGTGGCGGAGGACCGCTACCTGGGCGGTACCTGCGTCAACGTGGGCTGCGTGCCCAAGAAGCTCTACTCCTTCGCCGCCCACTTCCACGACGCCTTCGAGGATGCCGAAGGCTTCGGCTGGCGGCTCGGCGAGCCGCCGACCTTCGACTGGCCGACCCTGCGCGACAACAAGGTGGGCGAGATCAAGCGCCTCAATGGCATCTATGCGCGCCTGCTGGATGGCGCCGGGGTGCGCCTGATCAATGGCCGCGCCCGGGTGCTGGATGCCCATCGCGTCGCCGTGGGCGACGAGGTGCACAGCGCCGCTAAGATCCTGGTGGCGGTGGGCGGCTGGCCCTGGATTCCCGAATTCCCGGGCAGCGAGCTCGCCCTGAGCTCCAACGAGGTGTTCGACCTCGACCGCTTCCCCGAGCGCTTCCTGGTGCTGGGCGGCGGCTATATCGCCGTGGAGTTCGCCAGCATCTTCAATGGCCTGGGCAGCGAGACCCACCTGATCTACCGCGGCGAGCTGTTCCTGCGCGGCTTCGACCGCGAGGTGCGCGAGTTCACCAGGGACCAGATGGCCGCCAAGGGCGTCGACCTGCGCTTCGACACCAACGTCGAGCGTATCGAGCGCGTCGAGGGCGGCCTGGCGGTGACCCTCACCGACGGCGAGACGCTGGAGGTGGATGCGGTGCTCGCCGCTACCGGCCGCCGCCCGCACCTCGAGGGGCTGGGCCTGGAGGCGCTGGGGGTTGAGCTCGACGACGGCGGCTACATCCAGGTCAACGAGCGTTTCGAGAGCTCGGTGCCCTCGGTGCTGGCCCTGGGCGACGTCATCGGCGGCCCCGAGCTCACCCCGGTGGCGCTGGCCGAGGCGATGCACCTGGTGCGCTGCCACTTCGAGGCGACGCCGCCGAACGCATCGCTTGACTACGCCAACATCCCCACCGCGGTGTTCTGCCATCCCAACATCGGCACCGTGGGCCTCTCCGAGGAGGAGGCCAGGGAACGTTACGATGCGATCCGCGTCTACAGCGCCGACTTCCGCCCCATGAAGCACACCCTGTCGGGCAGCAATGAGCGCTGCCTGATGAAGCTGATCGTGGATGACGAAAGCGACGTGGTGGTGGGCGCGCATATGGTGGGCGAGGAGGCCGGCGAGGTGATCCAGGGCATCGCCATCGCCGTGAAGGCGGGCCTGACCAAGGCCGACTTCGACGCCACCGTGGGCATCCATCCCACCGGCGCCGAGGAGTTCGTCACCATGCGCACGCCGACGCGGCGCTGATCTGACTGCAAGGAGGCCGCCACTTGGCGGCCTTCTTCGTTGGGGCCACCCCGGTCCGTCTGGACTAGACTGAGCTCATCGACCCCACCGCGAGATTCTCTGCCGCGAGCACAAGACTGAACTCATCGACAACCACAGCGAGATTCCCTACCGCGAGCACAAGACTGAACTCATCGACAACCACAGCGAGATTCCCTACCGCGAGCGCCCCTTGCATAATTTTCCGTTATGGTTTGCGGCTCGCAAAATAATGGCAAATTTGAGATTTGGCCGACGCTTGGTATAATCCTCCCCGACATCGCCGAAGCGAACATCGCCCATGATGACAACAACCGAGCCCTTCACGCCCTCCGCCGACCTCGCGCGGCCCACCGTCGCCGACGAGGTGGTCGACGCCGAGGCCAGCGACCTCTTTATCCGCAAGCCCAATCCCGACGATGGCTGGGGCATCTACGAACTGGTCAAGTCCTGCCCCCCGCTCGACGTCAATTCCGCCTATGCCTACCTGCTGCTGGCCACCCAGTTCCGCGACAGCTGCGCCGTGGCCACGGACGAGGAGGGCGAGATCGTCGGCTTCGTTTCCGGCTACGTGAAGAGCAACGCGCCTGACACCTACTTCCTGTGGCAGGTCGCGGTGGGCGAGAAGGCCCGCGGTACCGGCCTGGCCCGCCGCCTGGTGGAGGCGGTGATGACCCGCCCGGAGCTCGCCGAGGTGCACCACCTCGAGACCACCATCACCCCCGACAACCAGGCCTCTTGGGGGCTGTTCCGCCGCCTCGCCGCCCGCTGGCAGGCGCCGCTCAACAGCCGCGAATACTTCTCCACCGACCAGCTCGGCGGCGAACACGACCCCGAGAACCTGGTGCGGATCGGCCCCTTCCAGACCGATCGTCTCTGATCCCTTCCGATCTCTTGGGCGAGGCCGACGACGGCCTCGCGCCACCCTTCGTTCATTCATCCTCTCCTCAAGGAGGTCGCACGATGCAGACCCAGATCCTCGAACGCATGGAATCCGACGTCCGGACCTATTCCCGCTCCTTCCCGGTGGTCTTCACCAAGGCGAAGAATGCGCGCCTGACCGACGAGGAGGGCCGCCAGTACATCGACTTCCTGGCCGGCGCCGGCACCCTCAACTACGGCCACAACAACCCCGAGATCAAGCAGGCCCTGCTGGAGTACCTGGCCGAGGACAACATCATTCACGGCCTGGACTTCTTCACCGCCGCCAAGCGCCGCTACCTCGAGGCCCTGGAGGAGATCATCCTCAAGCCGCGCGGCCTGGACTACAAGGTGCAATTCCCCGGGCCGACTGGCACCAACGCCGTCGAGGCGGCCATCCGCCTGGCGCGCAATGCCAAGGGCCGTCACAACATCGTGACCTTCACCAACGGCTTCCACGGCGTGACCATGGGGGCGCTGGCCACCACCGGCAACCGCAAGTTCCGCGAGGCGACCGGCGGCGTGCCCACCGTGGGTGGCAGCTTCCTGCCCTACGACGGCTACCTGGGTGACGGCACCGATACCCTGGACTACTTCGAGAAGCTGCTCTCCGACAAGTCCGGCGGCCTCGACGTGCCGGCCGGCGTCATCGTCGAGACCGTGCAGGGCGAGGGCGGCATCAACGCCTGTGGCACCGAGTGGCTCAAGCGCCTAGAGCAGATCTGCCGCGCCCACGACATCCTGCTGATCGTCGACGACATCCAGGCCGGCTGCGGCCGTACCGGCAAGTTCTTCAGCTTCGAGCACGCCGAGGTTGTGCCTGACATCGTCACCAACTCCAAGTCGCTCTCCGGCCTCGGCCTGCCGTTCTCCCAGGTACTGATGCGCCCCGAGCTCGACGTCTGGAAGCCGGGCCAGTACAACGGCACCTTCCGTGGCTTCGCGCTGGCCTTCACCACCGCCGCCGCCGCCCTGGAGACCTTCTGGCGCGACGACAGCTTCGCCAAGGAAGTCCAGCGCAAGGGCGAGATCGTCGCCGAGCGTTTCCAGAAGATTGCCGCCTGGATCGGTGAGCAGGGCATCGAGGCCTCCGAGCGTGGCCGCGGCCTGATGCGCGGCATCGACGTGGGCAGCGGCGAGATCGCCGACAAGATCACCCACAAGGCCTTCGAGAACGGCCTGGTGATCGAGACCAGCGGCCAGGACGGCGAGGTGGTGAAGTGCCTCTGCCCGCTGACCATCCCGGAGGAGGACCTGCGCGAAGGGCTGGATATCCTCGAGCGCAGCGCCAAGGACGCGCTGAGCTGATAGGCTTGTCAGAGCCGCCCCGGCGGCTCGGTCAACACTCGGCCGGTCGCGATGCCGACCGGCCCGTCACGGATTACGTAGGAGAGACCACATGATCGTTCGCAATCTCGAGGAGTGCCGCAAGACCGACCGCCTGGTGAAGGCGGAGAACGGCAACTGGGACAGCACCCGCCTGTCGCTCGCCGATGACGGCGGCAACTGCTCCTTCCATATCACCCGGATCTTCGAGGGTACCGAGACCCATATCCACTACAAGCACCACTTCGAGGCGGTCTACTGCATCGAGGGCGAGGGCGAGGTGGAGACCCTGGCCGACGGCAAGATCTGGCCGATCAAGCCGGGCGACATCTACATCCTCGACCAGCACGACGAGCACCTGCTGCGCGCCCACAAGACCATGCACCTGGCCTGCGTCTTCACCCCGGGCCTGACCGGCACCGAAGTGCACCGCGAAGACGGCTCCTACGCCCCCGCGGAGTGAGCCTGAGCGAGTGACCCGGCAGGGCGTGACACCCTGAGCGTGCGGGCCCCGGCAGTGATGTCGGGGCCCGCGGCGTGGGTGGGATCACTCGCCGCGCGTGAAGACGATGGTGATCTCGGCCAGGGTCACGCCGAACTTCTTCATCGCCGTGCGGTTGATCAGCCGCCCATCGGGCTGCAGGTACATCCAGTCGTCCAGGGTGAAGGTGATCTCGCGCCCCGAGACCGTGACCGGCAGCCGGTAGGTCATGTGGAAGACATGTCCCGCCTGGCGCGCCTCCACCGGGCCCTCGACGTCGTTGGCGCGTCCGATCCAGCGATCCTCGCCGTCGCGCTCGAAGGTCCAGACCCGGCGGTCGGTCTCGCCGTCATCGTAGACGAAGCGCTCGTCCAGGGTCAGGGTCTCGCCCTCCACACGCCCCTCGATCTCCACGGTGAAGCGGCGCTGCACCTCGCCGGAGTAGTCCTGCACCATGCCCCAGGCGCGGGTCCGGCCTTCGAAGTACTCGGCGATATCCAGGCGCGGCTGTGTCCCCGCGTAGCGCTCGATATCGACGCTCGCGCAGCCGGCCAGCAGCAGGGCGGCCCCCAGCAGCACCAGGCGTGACAGCCAATTTCTGTACATGATCAATATTCCTGTAGCGGATGCGTAAAGAAATAGGCTAGCCGACCCGTGCCGGCATGACCAGCGCAGGTTCGTCGGCGGGGCCAGGACGCGCGAAGGCCAGGAGTCTTATCCCGGGCCAATGATTCGCATAATGTATATTATGTTAAATCCTGCATGGGGATTTCCTTTCGTTACCGCCCCGACACCCCCTGTCGCCATCCGGCGGCGTTGGACAAGGTCCCCGGCCACTCCTTATCATCAACGCACTGTCTCAAGGATGTGCCGACCCTCATGCCCCACCCCCTGTTGCGCGCCGGACTGGCGGCGTCCGTGCTGGTTCTCGCCGGCTGTGCCCACCTCGATCGAACCCCGCCGGAACCCACGCTCTCCCCGGCGGCCTTCCAGCAGCGCATGGCGCAACTGGAGGCGACCCTGGGCGAGCGCTGCGATGTCAGCGACCGTCGGCACGACGAGCTGACGCGTCGCCAGGAGACCCTGGTGGCGGACGTGCGCGAGGTCGGCTCCCTGCTGCGCGGGATGAACACGCGCCTGGATGCCCTCGACACCGAGGCGCCCGACCCCGTTGTGGTGGCCCGCGACTGCGCCGCCGACGAACTGGGGCTGGCCAACAAGATGGTGCTAGGCCGCAGCGAGTGGATCGGCCTGCCCGGTGTGGGCACCTACCTCAAGGCGCGCATCGACTCGGGTGCCAACACCTCGTCGCTCTCGGCCCGGGAGATCACCCGCTTCGAGCGTGATGGCGAGGACTGGATTCGCTTCAAGCTGGGCCTCACCGAGGATGACGTGGTGGTGAATGCGGTGCGCGACGAATGGATCGAGGCGCCCATCGAGCGCCGGGTGCGCGTCATCCAGGCCACCGGCGAGGAGTCGCGTCCGGTGGTCACCCTGATGATGACCCTCGGCAGCTTCCAGGAGCCGGTGGAGTTCACCCTGAGCGACCGCACCCACCTCGACTACCCTGCCCTGCTCGGACGACGCTTCCTGATGGATATCGCCGTCGTCGACGTCGCCGAGCAGTACCTCCATGAGCGTCCCGAATTCCCCGGCGGTCGCCCGGCAGCGGAAGCCGAGCGCGACCAGGATGACGCCGAACTCGAAGCCGAGGCGCGCTGAGCCGATCCCGGCCGCGCCCCTGCCAAGGAAGACCCATGTCACGACTGCCCTTCTACCTGCTGGTCGGCCTGCTGTTCCTGGTCGGCGTCGCCATGAGCCTGCATCGTCACTATCAGCTCGAGGTGCCCTGGACCCCCGGCGAGCAGCGCCAGGTGTGGGAGGTGGAGGCCCAGGTCAACTTCACCGCCCTGGGGGACCCGGCGCTGGTGGAGATGGCGCTGCCCTCCACCCAGGAGGGCTTCCGGCTGCTCACCGAGCACACCGCCTCACCGGGGTATGGCCTCTCCTACCTCGAGGAACAGGGAGCGCGGCGCGCCCAGTGGTCGATCCGCGAGGCGACCGGGCCCCAGCAGCTCTATTACACCGCCCAGGTGCTGGTGGCCCCCGACAGCCGCCCGCCGCGCATCGAGACGCCCCCGGTGCGCCGCGACATCGTCTGGGAGCGCCCCTACGACACCGCCGCCAGCCAGGTGATCGAACGCGCCTGGAGCCGCAGCGCCGACCCCTACACCTTCGCCCGGGAGCTGTTCCAGGACTTCAGCGATGAGCGCCAGGGCGAGAACGCCCGGCTGCTGCTCACCCAGTTCGAGCGCACGCCGCTGCTGGTGCGCCTGCTCAACCAGGCCGGGGTGCCGGCCCGCGAAGTCAACGGCCTGCTGCTGGAGGACGGCCGCCGTCGCCAGTCGCTGACCCGCTGGATCCAGGTCTTCGATGACCAGCAATGGGCGCTCTTCGACCCGGCCACCGGCGAGCAGGGCCGGCCGGACAACCTGCTGCTGTGGGAGGCCAGCGGTCAGGCGGTGCTGGAGGTCCAGGGGGGCACCAACTCCCGGGTGACCTTCTCGATGCTTTCGCGCAACCAGCCGGCGGCCGCGGCGGTGCGTAACCAGCTCGCCGAGGACACCCTGCTCAACTTCTCCATCCATAGCCTGCCGCTGGAGGAGCAGTCGCTGTTCCAGACCATCCTGCTGATCCCCATCGGTGCCCTGGTGGTGGTGGTGCTGCGCATCCTCGTAGGGATCAAGACCTCCGGCACCTTCATGCCGGTGCTGATCGCCCTGGCCTTCATCCAGACCAGCCTGGCCACCGGCCTGATCGGCTTCCTGCTGGTGGTGGCGGTGGGTCTGGTAATCCGCGGCTACCTCTCCTACCTCAACCTGCTGCTGGTGGCGCGGGTCACGGCGGTGATCATCACGGTGATCGGCATCATCTCGCTGTTCTCGGTGCTGGCCTACCGCTTCGGGCTCAACGCCGGGCTGACCATCACCTTCTTCCCGATGATCATCCTCTCCTGGACCATCGAACGCATGTCGATCCTGTGGGAGGAGGAAGGCCCCAAGGAGGTGCTGATCCAGGGCGGCGGCAGCCTGGTCACCGCGGTGCTCGCCTACCTGGCGATGAACAACCCCTGGGTGCGCCATATCACCTTCAACTTCCTGGGGGTGCAGCTGATCCTGATGGCGCTGATCCTGTTGATCGGCAACTACACCGGCTACCGCCTGCTGGAGCTGCGTCGCTTCAAGCCGGTGACCGAGGACTGAGCCATGCGCGAATGGACCACCCCCGGCAAGCTGCGCGCCCGCGGCATCATCGGCATGAACCGCCGCAACATCCGCTATATCGGCCGCTACAACAGCCGGCGCCTCTACCCGCTGGTCGATGACAAGCTGCAGACCAAGCTGCTGGCCGAGCGCTTCGGGATCACCACCCCGGCGCTGATCGGCACCGTGACCACCCAGTTCGGCGTCAAGCACATCGCCGACCTGCTCGCCGGCCACGACGGCTTCGTGATCAAGCCGGCCAAGGGCAGCGGCGGCAAGGGGATCCTGGTGATCGACCATGTCGAGGGCAGCGACTTCGTGAAGCCCAGCGGCATGCACATGAGCCTTTCCGATGTCGAGCGCCATGTCTCCAACATCCTCTCGGGGCTCTACTCGCTGGGCGGCGCACCCGACGTGGCGCTGATCGAGGCGCTGATCAACTTCGACGAGAGCCTCTCGGAGTACACCTACGAGGGGGTTCCCGACATCCGCGTCATCGTCTTTCGCGGCTACCCGGTGATGGCGATGATGCGCCTCTCCACCGCCGCCTCGGACGGCAAGGCCAACCTCCACCAGGGCGCCGTGGGGGTGGGCCTGGATATCGCCACCGGCACCGCGGTGCGTGGCGTGCAGTTCGACCGCACCCGCCACGACCACCCGGACACCGGTCATGAGCTGGCGAGCCTGGCGATCCCCGACTGGCCGACCCTGCTGCGTCTCGCCGCCGGCTGCTATGAGATGACCGGGCTCGGCTACCTCGGCACCGACATGGTGCTCGACCGTGATCGCGGCCCCATGCTGCTGGAGCTTAACGCCCGCCCGGGGCTGGCCATTCAGATGGCCAACGGCGAGGGACTCAGGCGCCGCCTCGACCTGGTCGAGAAGCAGCCCGAAGGAGTGCCTCCCGAGGAGCGGGTGGCCTTCGCCCGTGAGCACTTCGCCCGGCGCAGCGAGCTCGAGAGCGCCACCCCCGCCTGAGCCGCGGTGGCCCGCCCTCCCCCGGCCGCGTAGAATGGGGCCTGAACCCGACAGCCGACGGCCCCATGACCGAATCCCGAGACCTGCTGCGCCAGGCGGAGCACCAGTGCCAGGCGCGCGGCGCGCGCTTCACCCCGATCCGTCGTCGTGTGCTGGAGCTGATCGCCGAGGCCCCCGGCGGCCTCAAGGCCTACGACCTGCTCGACCGCCTCGCGGCGGAGCATGCCGCCGCCCGGCCGCCCACGGTCTACCGGGCGCTGGAGTTTTTGATCGACCAGGGGCTGGTGCATCGCATCGAGTCCCTCAATGCCTACGTCGCCTGCCCCTGCCCCGAGCACTCCCACGGCTTCCAGCTGCTGATCTGCCGCCGCTGCGGCCGGGTCGAGGAGCTGCACCTCGACGACGTCAACGACCAGCTGGCCGACCGCGCCCGTGAGCTGGGGTTTCGCGTCGAGCGCCAGACCATCGAGCTGCTGGGACGCTGCGAGGCCTGCCCCGACGCCTGAGCCACGACGCCTTAGCCCCAATCCGCGGAGACCCCATGACCCTCACCTTCAAGGCCCTGGAGCGGGCCCCCGTCGACAGCCGCCATGACCTGGACGCCGTGCTCGAGGCGGTCAGGTTCAACGCCGACGGCCTGATCCCCGCCATCGCCCAGCAGCACGACAGCGGCGAGGTGCTGATGATGGCCTGGATGAACCGCGAGGCGCTGGAGGAGACCCTGCGCACCGGGCGGGTCTGCTACTGGTCGCGCTCGCGGGGCACGCTGTGGCGCAAGGGCGAGAGCTCCGGCCAGCAGCAGCACCTGAAGAGCGCCGCCCTGGATTGCGACGGCGACACCCTGCTGCTGCAGGTGGAACAGATGGGTCCCGCCTGCCACACCGGAAGGCGCAGCTGCTTCTACGTGTTGCTGGAGCAGGACGGCGCACGCATCGGCAGTGCCCCGCTGATCGACCCCGACACCCTCTACGGCAAGGCCTGATGCCCTGCCTCGCCGCCTGGCTGGCACGTGCGCTGCGCGCCCTGCGCCAGGTGCTGGGGTGGCTGATGATCGCCCTGGTGCGGCTCTACCAGGTCACCCTGAGCCCGCTGCTGGGCCCGCGCTGCCGCTACTGGCCGAGCTGCTCGAGCTACGCCATCGAGGCGATTCGAGTCCACGGCCCCTGGCGCGGCGGCCTGCTGGCGGCGCGGCGCATCGCGCGCTGCCATCCGGGTTGCGAGGGCGGCATCGACCCGGTGCCGGGTGGCCCCAGTGAGGCGCTGTGTCGCGAGGACCCGGAGCTCGACGAGCACTTCCGGCCCCGGGCGCCGCAGGACACCACCCGGGAGAGGCACCCTGGAGAGTGACGCGGTTCAGGCGGCTTCCTGCTCGGCCACCTCGTATATGCGCTTGAGCATGGCGTTGAGGCCGTTGCTGCGGGTCGGCGAAAGGTGCTTGTCGAGGCCCAGGTCGGCGAGGAAGTGGGGATCGGTGTCACGGATCTCCGCGGCCGGGCGGTCGTTGTAGATGCGCATCAGCACGGCGATCAGCCCCGAGACGATGGCGGCGTCGGAGATGGCGTCGAAGTGCAGCGTCTCGCCCTGGCGCTCGTGATGCATCCAGACGTTGGACTGGCAGCCCTGGATCTTCAGCTCGTCGCGCTTCCACGCCTCGGGGAAGGCTGGCAGCGCCTTGCCCATGTCGATGATGTACTGGTAGCGGTCCATCCAGTTGTCGAACATCTCGAACTCTTCCAGCAGCGCCTGCTGGGCCTGCTCCGCGGTCGCTTCGGTGGTCATGGGATCTCCTCGTGATGATTGCGGCGATTATACCGGCTCACCCCCGCCGTCGTCCGCCCCCGGCCGGGCCAGCCCATGGCGGGATTGCTGGCGATGCCACGCCTCGTCCTCGGCGTGCAGATAGCGGGCGGTGGTGTCGAGCCGCGAGTGGCGCGCCGTGGCCGCCAGGTAGCGCAGCTCCACCCCGGCCTGGGCCTGGTGGGTGAGCGCCGTATGGCGCAGCCAGTGGGGGGTGGCCTGTCTCAGGCGCAGGGCCCAGGGGCGAGCCGCGTCGCCCTGCTCCTGCTCGAGCGCCGCGGCGGCCTCGCCGAAGGTCTCGCGGATCAACCGGTAGAGGCGGTTGTCACCGAGGCCGCGCCGGCCATCCAGGGCGCGCAGCAGCGGGCTGTCGTCGTCGGGCTGCGGCTCGCCGGCAAGGCCCAGCACGGCACGCCACTCCATGAGCAGCGTCACCATATCCGGCGGCACCGGGATACGCGCCGCCTTGCTCCCCTTCCCCACCACCTCCCACCACCAACGCCCCTCGCGACGGCGGAAGTCGCCCATGCGCGCCGCGCCCATCTCGGCGATGCGCGGGGCAAGCAGGTAGGCGAAGCCGAACACGAAGCGCCGCCGGGCCCATTCGAAGCGGACTCGTGGTGAGGCGCCCTCCTCCACCGGCCGATTGAGCCAGTCCCATAGCCACCCCCACAGCGGCGCCTCCAGGTAGCGCTCGATGCCGCCCTGGCGGTTGTCCAGGCGCCTCCGCTTGTCACGCATCAGCCGGAAGGGGTTATGCGCCACCCAGCCCGCCTCGGCCAGCCAGGCGAACATGCCCTGCAGGATCACCAGGCTCTGGCGGCGGCTGGCCGGCGACAGCGGCCCGCGAAACGGCCGCCAGTCTTCCGCCTGGCGCGGCCGCGGCGGCCCCACCCAGCGTTCCCGGGGACGCGGGTCGGCGAGGAAGGCCTCGAAGGCCTCCAGATGGTCGCGGCGCACCTCGGCAAGGCCCAGGCCCTGCTCAGACAGCCACATCAGCAACCGCTCGGCCTCGCGGCGATAGGCGGCCAGCGTCCTGGGGCTTCCCCGGTACTCGGCCATCCAGCGCGCCACCGCCTCGGCGTCGCTGGTCGCCGCGATATGGGCCCCCTGCCCCCCTGTCGCTGACAACCGCCCTGCCATCGGTGCTGGCAGCGCCTCGATTACCCGCCCTTCCTTTACTGCACGACCCATCGCTTGCTACTTGCTCCTTGCTCCTTGCTCCTTGCTCCTTGCTCCTTGCTCCTTGTGGCTTAGCTTGCCTGTCATGGCCGTAGAAAATCAAGATAAGCCGCGTAATCTTGCTTTTATTTCCATTATCGTATCGTATTTTACGTATTACGTATAACGTAAAAAGCTTCCCTTTCCGGCATCACGGGGCTATGCTGCGGCTCTCGACCCGCCCCACATGACCCAGGCGACACCATCAGGAGAGCCCATGGCCCGTAGCGGCGTGACCTACGAGGACGTCCAGCGCGCGATCGACGAGCTGCTCGCCCAGGGGGAATCCCCCAGCGTGCAGAAGGTTCGCGAACGGCTGGGCACCGGCAGCTTCACCACCATCAGCGACCACCTGCGGGAGTGGCGGCAACGGCGCGCCCAGAACCGTGACGTGCCGCCGCCCCGCGGCATGCCCGCCGCCCTCCAGGAGATGGCCGAGGGGCTGTGGCGCCAGGCCCAGGAGAGTGCCAACGAGGCCCTGGCCCACTATCGCGAGGAGGCCGACCGCCGCGCGGAAGAGGCCCGCGAGGGCGCCACCGAGGCACGCCGGCTCGCCGAGGATGCCGAGCAGCGCGAGGCGGCCCTGGCCCAGCACCTGGCCGGGACCGAGGCGCGCCTGGGGTCGCTCTCCGCCGAGCTGGCCCGCCGTGAGGCGGAGCTGGAGGCCCGCGACAAGCAGGAAACCCGACTCGCCACCCGGCTGGCGGAGCTGGAGTCGCTGCTGGCCCGCCATCGCGAGGAATCGGAGCGCCTGGCCGACGAGCATCGCCAGGCCCTGGAGGCCGCCGAGGCGTCCCACCGCGAGCGCCTTGCCCGGGAGGAGCAGCGCCACGAAAGCGCGGAGTCACGCCTGATGGCGCTGCTCGACCAGGCCCGGCAGGAGCGCCAGGCCCTGGAGAAGGCCGCCGCCGGCCGCGAGGCGCAGCTGGAGAAGCGCCTGGAGCGCCTGGAAGGCCAGCTTCAGGAGGCTCATGGGCGGCTGGCCGAGGAGGAGAAGCGGCACCGCGAGACCGACTGGGCCCGTCGCCAGGCGCTGGCCCAGGCCGATACCCGCGAGCACGAGCGCAGCCTGCTGCAGGCGCGGGTCGACGAGCAGAAGCGCCACCTGGAGGAGCAGGCCGGCCGGGTGCGCCGCCTGGAGGAGCAGCTGCATCGCTGCCTGTGGCAGGTGCCGGGGGTTCGTGATCAGGAGGAGGAAGACACCTGCGCGGACGATCAGGCAGGAAAGCGGGAGGCGTCAGACGAGACGCCGCCGGAAGCGACTCGCTGATCCGCGGCACCTACGTTTGCTTGCCGCCCATGGAACGCGAAGGGCCCCGCCGGTTGGCGGGGCCCTTCTGCGTCAGGCGTTGGCAGCCGGCGCGTCGGCCGGCGGCTCGCGCCTAGCGGTAGTAGGCGTTGGTGGTGTCGGTGTGGTCGGTGACGTCGCGGATGCCGCCGAGCTCCGGGATGCGCTCCATCAGGGTGCGCTCGACGCCTTCCTTGAGGGTGAGGTCCACCGCCGCGCAGCCCTGGCAACCACCGCCGAAGGCCAGCACCGCGACGTTCTCGCCGGTCAGCTCAATCAGCTTGATCTCGCCGCCGTGGGCCGCGAGCCCCGGGTTGATCTCGCTGTAGAGGATGTAATTGACGCGATCCTCCAGGGGGCTATCGGCGTTGACCTTGGGCATCTTGGCGTTGGGCGCCTTGATGGTCAGCTGGCCGCCCATGCGGTCGGCGTTGAAGTCCACCACCGCCTCTTCCAGGAACGGCAGGCTGTTCTTGTCCAGGAAGACATTGAGCTTGGCAAGCTCCAGCTTCTCGTCGGTGGGCTCCTCCTCGCCGGGCCGGCAGTAGGCGAGACAGGTCTCGGCGTAGGGGGTGCCGGGCTGGGTGATGAAGATGCGCACCGCGATCCCCTCGACGTTCTGCTTCTCGAGCAGCTCGGCGAGGTAATCCTGGGCGCTGTCGGTGATCTGGATCGGTTCGCTCATGTCGGGTCTCGCTGTCGGTCCGCGGCAGCGGCGGGGACGCCACGTACCGGAGAATTGATGGTGCCAATGGTAAGACAGGCGACGCGACGAGACAATCCCGAGTGATTTGCTGGGTTTTTACCCCGCCGCCTGCCCCTGCCCCCGCGGCTTTGGTAAGATGGCGGGCTTGACCCTGGCCGCCTCGCAGAAGACGCCCGAACGTCCCCGCGGCCCCGGACCCCCAACACGCTGGAGATCGACTCGACCCATGGCCGTTGTTCCCACCGCCCAGACCGCACGCCTGACCCAATGCCTCGAGGAGCGCATCCTGATGCTCGACGGTGGCATGGGCACCATGCTCCAGAACGCCGGCCTCTCCGAGGAGGAGTTCCGTGGCGAGCGCTTCGCCGACTGGGCCACCGACCTCAAGGGCAACAACGACCTGCTCGCCCTCACCTGCCCCGACCTGGTGGCGCGGATCCATCGCGAGTACCTCGAGGCGGGTGCCGACATCGTCGAGACCAACACCTTCAACAGCACTCGTCTCTCCCAGGCCGACTACGGCATGGAGGCGCTGGTGCCGGAGCTCAACCGTGAGGCGGCCCGCCTGGCCCGCCGCGTCTGCGACGCCGTGGCCGAGGAGACCGGCGTGCCCCGCTACGTGGCCGGGGTGCTCGGCCCCACCTCACGCACCGCCTCGCTCTCCCCGGACGTCAACGATCCCGCCAAGCGCAACGTCACCTTCGACGCGCTGCGCGAGAACTACTACGAGGCGGCAGAGGCGCTGATCGACGGTGGCGCCGATCTGATCATGATCGAGACGATCTTCGACACCCTCAACGCCAAGGCGGCGATCTACGCCCTCGAAGAGCTCTTCGAGGCGCGCGGCGAGCGCCACCCGGTGATGATCTCCGGCACCATCACCGACGCCTCGGGCCGCACCCTCTCCGGGCAGACCACCGAGGCCTTCTGGAACTCGGTGCGCCACGCCCGGCCGCTTTCGGTGGGCCTCAACTGCGCGCTGGGCGCCGCCGAGCTGCGCCCCTACATCGAGGAGCTCTGCACCAAGGCGGAGACCTTCGTCTCGGCCCACCCCAACGCCGGCCTGCCCAACGAGTTCGGCGAGTACGACCAGACTCCGGAGGAGATGGCGGCCATCGTCGCCGAGTTCGCCGAGAGCGGCCTGGTCAATATCATCGGCGGCTGCTGCGGCTCCACCCCCGAGCATATCGCCGCGATCCACCGCGCCATCCAGGGGCTGACCCCGCGCCGGGTGCCCGAGGTGCCGCTGGCCTGCCGCCTGTCGGGCCTCGAGCCCTTCAACATCGCCCCCGACTCGCTGTTCGTGAACGTCGGCGAGCGCACCAACGTCACCGGCTCGGCGCGCTTCAAGCGGCTGATCAAGGAGGAGGACTACACCACCGCCCTGGAGGTGGCCCTCGAGCAGGTGGAGAACGGCGCCCAGGTCATCGACATCAACATGGACGAGGGGATGCTGGAGTCCCAGGAGGCGATGGTGCGCTTCCTGAACCTGATCGCCGGCGAGCCGGACATCGCCCGGGTGCCGATCATGATCGACTCCTCCAAGTGGGAGATCATCGAGGCGGGCCTGAAGTGCGTGCAGGGCAAGGCGGTGGTCAACTCCATCTCCATGAAGGAGGGCGAGGAGGCCTTCCGCCAGCAGGCCACCATCTGTCGCCGCCATGGCGCCGCCGTGGTGGTGATGGCCTTCGACGAGGCGGGCCAGGCGGACACCTTCGCGCGCAAGACCGAGATCTGCCAGCGCGCCTACCGCCTGCTGGTGGAGGAGATCGGCTTCCCGCCGGAAGACATCATCTTCGACCCCAACATCTTCGCCATCGCCACCGGTATCGAGGAGCACGACAACTACGCCGTGGACTTCATCGAGGCCACCCGCTGGATCCGCGAGCACCTGCCCCACGCCATGGTCTCCGGCGGCGTCTCTAACGTCTCCTTCTCCTTCCGCGGCAACAACCCGGTGCGCGAGGCGATCCACTCGGTATTCCTCTACCACGCCATCCGCGCCGGCCTGACCATGGGCATCGTCAACGCCGGCCAGCTGGCGGTCTATGACGACCTCCCCGAGGAGCTGCGCGAGGCGGTGGAGGACGTGGTGCTCAACCGCCGCGCCGACAGCACCGAGCGCCTGGTGGACCTCGCCGAGAAGTACAAGGGCGACGGCGGCGGAGCGGCCCGGAAGGAGGACCTCGAGTGGCGCTCCTGGGAGGTGGAGAAGCGCATCGAGCACGCCCTGGTCAAGGGGATCACCGCCTATATCGAGGAGGACACCGAGCTGGCCCGCCAGCGCGCCGAGCGCCCCATCGAGGTAATCGAGGGGCCGCTGATGGACGGCATGAACGTGGTCGGCGACCTGTTCGGCGCCGGCAAGATGTTCCTGCCCCAGGTGGTCAAGTCGGCGCGGGTGATGAAGCAGGCGGTGGCCTACCTGATCCCCTACATCGAGGCGGAGAAGAGTGCCGACACCCAGGCCAAGGGCAGGATCGTCATGGCCACGGTCAAGGGCGACGTCCACGACATCGGCAAGAACATCGTCGGCGTGGTCCTGCAGTGCAACAACTACGAGGTGATCGACCTGGGCGTGATGGTGCCGGCGGAGAAGATCCTGCAGACCGCCCGCGACGAGAACGCCGACATCATCGGCCTCTCAGGCTTGATCACCCCGTCGCTGGACGAGATGGTCCATGTGGCCAAGGAGATGCAGCGCCAGGGCTTCACGCTGCCGCTGCTGATCGGCGGGGCCACCACCTCCAAGGCGCATACCGCGGTCAAGGTGGAGCCCCAGTACGAGCAGCCGGTGATCTACGTGGCCGACGCCTCCCGCGCCGTTGGGGTGGCAGGCAAGCTGCTCTCGCCGACCCTCAAGCCGGCCTATGTCGAGGAGATCCGCGCCGAGTACGACAAGGTGCGCGAGCGTAACGCCAAGCGCCGCCCCAAGGCCGCCGACCTCAGCTACGCCCAGGCGCGGGAACGCAAGTGCCGGCTGGACTGGGCCGGCTACACGCCGCCGCGGCCGGCCATGACCGGCACCCTGACCTTCGACGACTACGACCTCGCGGAGCTGGTCGAGCGCATCGACTGGACGCCCTTCTTCATGAGCTGGCAGCTGGCCGGCAAGTACCCGAAGATTCTCGACGACGACAAGGTGGGCGAGGCGGCCCGCAGCCTGTTCCGCGACGCCCAGGCGATGCTCGCCAAACTGATCGACGAGAGGCGCGTGCAGGCGCGCGGGGTGATCGGCATCTGGCCCGCCAACAGCGTCGATGACGACGTCATCGAGGTGTATGCCGACGAATCCCGCGAGACGGTGATCGAGCGATTGCACCATATCCGCCAGCAGACCACCAAGAACCGCGACGGCGTCTGCTACAGCCTGGCCGACTTCGTGGCGCCGAAGGCGAGCGGCAAACCGGACTGGATCGGCGGCTTCGCGGTGACCACCGGCCATGGCGTGGAGGAGCTCGCCGAGGCGTACAAGGCCGCCGGCGACGACTACAACGCCATCCTGGTGCAGTCGCTCACCGACCGCCTGGCCGAGGCCTTCGCCGAGCGGCTGCATGAGCGGGTGCGCAAGGAGTTCTGGGGCTATGTCCCCGAGGAGACGCTGGACAACGAGGCGCTGATCGCGGAGAAGTACCAGGGCATCCGCCCGGCGCCGGGCTACCCCGCCTGTCCCGACCATACCGAGAAGCCCACCCTATTCCGGCTGCTCGAGGCCACCGAGGCCGCCGGCATCACCCTCACCGAGAACTTCGCCATGTGGCCGGCGGCCGCGGTGGCGGGCTGGTACTTCTCGCATCCGCAGTCGAAGTACTTCGCCACCGGCAAGATCACCCGCGACCAGGTCGAGTCGCTGGCCGAGCGCAAGGGCATGAGCCTCGCGGAGATGGAGCGCTGGCTGGCGCCGGTGCTCTCCTACGACCCCGCCTGACTCGCGGCGGGCCGTGTCGTCGGCCCGCCCTCTTTCCCTGTCGCGGATCGCCATGCTGCCCCCATCATCACGCCGTCGTACCATCCTGCGTCTCGCCCTGCCGATCATCGCCGGCATGCTCTCCCAGAGCCTGATCAACCTGATCGATGCGGCCATGGTGGGCAGCCTGGGCGAGGTGCCCCTGGCCGGGGTCGGCATCGGCGGCTACCTGATGTTCATGGTCACCGCCCTGCTGTTCGGGCTCTCCTCCGGGGTCCAGGCCCAGACCGCCCGACGCCATGGGGAGGCGGCCTGGGAGCGGCGCGCCGTGCCCCTCAATGCGGGACTGGTGATCGCCGCGCTGCTTGCCCTGCCGATCACCCTGCTCTGCCTGTGGCAGGCCCCTGGCCTGGTGGCGCTGATCAACCAGGACCCCGCGGTCGGCGCCGAGGCCGTCGCCTACTTCCGCTGGCGGGTGCTCTCGCTGGTGGCGGTGGCGATGATCTTCTGCTTCCGCGGCTACTGGAACGGTATCCAGCAGACCGGCCTCTACCTGCGCATCATCCTGGCGATGCACGCCGTCAATGTGGCGGCGAGCCTGGGACTGATCTTCGGCTACCTGGGACTCCCCGCCATGGGCGCGGCCGGCGCCGGGGCCGGCACCACCCTGTCGCTGTACGCGGGACTGGCCCTCTGGGCGGCCGCCAGCCTGCGTCATGCCCGCCCCAGCGGCTTCCTTGCTGGGCTGCCGCGCCGCCTCACCTTCCTGACCACCCTGCGCCTGGCCGCCCCCCACTCCTTCCAGCAGCTGTGGTTCGCCGGCGGCTACGCGGTGCTGTTCTGGATCCTCGGCCAGGTGGGCACCGCCAGCGTGGCGGCGGGCCATGTGCTGGTGAACCTCTCGCTGCTGCTGATCCTGCCCGGCGTGGGGCTCGGCATGGCGGCGATGAGCCTGGTGGGCGAGGCCCTGGGGCGCGAGGCCCATGGCGACGCCCATCGCTGGGGCTGGGAGGTGGTCCACCTGGCCTGGCTGTGCCTGGCGGTGATCGCCCTGCCCATGGCGCTCTTTCCCGACGCCGTGCTGGGGCTCTTCCTACATGACCCCGCCCTGGTCGAGCTGGCGCGGCTGCCGCTGCGCCTCACCGCGCTGATGATCGTGCTCGACGCCGCCGCCCTGGTGCTGGCCCAGGCGCTGCTGGGCGCCGGTGCCAACCGTACCGTGATGACCGCCACCCTCTCGCTGCAGTGGCTACTGTTCCTGCCCCTGGCGTGGTGGGTCGGGGTCTGGCTGGACCAGGGGCTGGTGGGCATCTGGTGGGTGCAGCTGGGTTATCGCGCCCTCAACTCGCTGTGGTTCGCGGCGATCTGGCAGCGCCGGCGCTGGCAGCGGGTGATCGTGTAATTACTTTTTGTATAAAAACTATGAATATTTATTCTTTTAAATAATATCGCTCGCGGCATAAGGTACAGGGCCAGGATCCGCACCTTCACTGCAGCAGGATGGCCGAATGTATCGCTACGACGCTCATGACCAGACCCTCGTCAACGAACGCGTGGAACAGTTCCGCGACCAGATGGCGCGCTACCTGGCCGGTCGCCTGAGCGAGGAGGAGTTCCTGCCGCTACGGGTACAGAACGGCCTCTACGTGCAGCGCTACGCCCCCATGCTGCGCATCGCCATCCCCTACGGCATGCTGGCCGCCTACCAGTTGCGCAAGCTGGGCGACCTGGCGCGGGACTACGACCGTGGCTACGGCCACTTCACCACTCGCACCAACCTGCAGCTCAACTGGCCGAAGCTTGAGACGGTGCCGGACATGCTGGCGGAGCTCGCCAGCGTGCAGATGCACGCCATCCAGACCAGCGGCAACGACATCCGCAACACCACCACCGACCAGTTCGCCGGCGTCGCCGAGGACGAGGAGGTCGACCCGCGCCCCTGGTGCGAGCTGATCCGCCAGTGGTCCACCTTCCACCCCGAGTTCGCCTACCTGCCGCGCAAGTTCAAGATCGCGGTGACCGGCGCCGAGGAGGATCGTGCCGCCATCCAGGTGCACGATGTGGGCCTGCGCCTTTGGCGCGACGGTGACGGCGAGGTGCGGGTCAAGGTGCTGGCCGGCGGCGGCCTGGGTCGCACGCCGATGATCGGCGAGGTGGTGCGCGAGGACCTGCCCTGGCAACACCTGCTTACCTACCTCGAGGCGCTGGTGCGCGTCTACAACCAGTTCGGCCGCCGCGACAACAAGTTCAAGGCGCGCATCAAGATCCTGGTCAAGGCGCTGGGCATCGAGGAGTTCCGCCGCCGCGTCGACGAGGAGTGGGCCCACCTCAAGGAGGGGCCCCAGACCCTGACCCGGGAGAGCGTCGAGCGGGTGGCGGCCCACTTCGTCGACCCCGAGCGGCGCCCGGTGGCCGAGGAGGCCATCGCCCGCGTCGAGGCGCTGCGCGGCGAGAATCGCGCCTTCGGCCGCTTCATGACCAACAACGTCCAGGGCCACAAGGTGCCGGGCTACAAGGCGGTAACCCTGTCGCTCAAGCGGCATGGCCACTCCCCCGGCGACGTCACCGCCGAGCAGATGCACCAGGTGGCCGACCTCGCCGACGAGTTCAGCTTCGGCGAGCTACGCGTCACCCACGAGCAGAACCTGGTGCTCTCCGACGTGCCCATGGATCGCCTGGAGGAACTCTGGCAGCGCCTGGAGGCACTGGGCATGGCCAATCCCACGGTGGGCACCCTGGCCGACCTGATCTGCTGCCCGGGGGGCGACTACTGCGCCCTGGCCAACGCCAAGTCCATCCCGGTGGCCCAGGCGATCCAGGAGCGCTTCGAGGATCTCGATTTCCTCTACGACCTGGGCCCGCTGGACCTCAACATCTCGGGCTGCATGAACGCCTGCGGCCACCACCACGTCGGCCACATCGGCATCCTTGGCGTCGACAAGAAGGGCGAGGAGTGGTACCAGGTCTCGCTCGGCGGTGCCCAGGGCAACGCTGCCTCGCTGGGCAAGATCCTCGGCCCCTCCTTCAGCCGTGATGCCGTCCCCGACGTCATCGACACCCTGCTCAAGGTCTACGTCGGCGAGCGCCATGACGGCGAGACCTTCCTCGACACCTACCGTCGCATCGGCCTCAAGCCCTTCAAGGAGCGCGTCTATGCCTGATCAGCCCCTTCACGCCGTGACCACCGGCCCCTACCTCTTCCGCGGTGAACCCGCCGCGGATCGCTGGACCCTGGTGCGCGAGGGCGAGCCGCCGGCCGACGCGGCCGCCATCGTGCCTCTCGAGGAGTGGCGTGAGCGCCAGGACGATGCCGCTCGTGCTCCCTGGCTGGCCGCCGATACCGAGCTGACGCCGGCACTGGCGGCGGAGCTCGCCTCAGCACCGCTGATCGCCATCGACTTCCCCAAGTTCACCGACGGGCGCGGCTACAGCCTGGCGCGCCTGCTGCGGGAGCGCCACGGTTACCGCGGCGAGATCCGCGCCGTAGGCGATGTGCTGGTGGATCAGCTCCACTTCATGACCCGCTGCGGCTTCGATGGCCTGGCGCTGCGCGAAGACCAGTGGCTGGAGGACGCCCTGCGTAACCTGCGGGTCTTCAGCCGCGCCTACCAGCCGGCGGTGGACCAGCCCGAGCCGCTGTTCCGCCTTCGCCAGCGCGAGCTGACCAAGCGCCGCGAGGCGGCCCCCGCCTTCGCCTGAGCCTGAGCCAACCGTTGCTGTTTCGACATCGAATAGAACATCGAGGGACGCCGGGGACAGGCCTGAAGGGGGTCCTACGCCAGGGATGGCGTCGGTAGCGCCCAGGGAGGGGTTCACAGCGCCCCCGCACAGGTATGTCACCGGGTAAGCCCCGGGGCATTTCCGACCTCGGTGGCAGGGAGGGTAGGTACCAGGGTTGGCTCACCCCCGCCGCTTCTGCTGGCGTTCGCGGTTGGCGGCCTTGGCCCGCTCGCTCTTGCGCAGCATCACCCAGGTGGCACCCAGGCCGCCGTCGGCGGGCTGCGCCGAGACATAGGCCTGCACCTCGGGGAACTCGCGCAGCCACTTGGCCAGGTAGGAGCGCAGCACGTTGGGCGCCCCGTCGATGGCCTGGCTGCGGCCATGCACGATCAGCACCGAGCGCAGGTCGTGGGCGTAGGCCTCGTGAATGAAGGGCGGCAGGCTGCGCCGGCACTCCTCCAGCGGGCGACGCAGCAGATGCAGTCGGGCCTGGGCGGCATAGCCGCCATGGCGCAGCCGATCCACCACGCCCTCCTGGATACCGTCGCGGCGATACTCGAGCGGGTCGAAGGGCGGCACCAGGTCGACGAAGTCGTCGGAGAGGAAGCCGTGGCCCTCGAGCTCGGCCTCGGCGCTCTCGCGGCGGGCCAGCTGGGCCTCGCTGGGCGAACGCGCGCCCCGCCCGGTATCGGCGCGCCCCCGCCCCCGGGTCAGCGGCTGCACATCCCCCATCAGCGCCTGGAAATCGAGGTCGTCGCGTGCCGACTGGTTCATGGCTCAACCCTCCGTCGTCATGGGGACTTCCATCCTAGCAGAGCGCCGAGGCGGACAGCGACGCCCACGCATGGCAGGATGGTCCCACCACGACCGCGAGACGCCCATGCGACCCCGACACCTGGTGATCACCACCCTGATCGGCGCCCCGCTGGCCCTGGCGGGCTGGCTGTGGCTGACCATGCTCAGCCCCTTCACCTACGAGCGCCCCGACCACCTGGCGCCTATCAACGACGGCCCCCACGAGGTCTTCGTCTACGGCACCCTGCGTGTCCCTGCCATCCGCTGGGTGGTGCTGGGGGAGCGGGTCGACACCCGGCCGGCGACCCTCTCTGGCTGGCGACGCACCGGGCTCGACCTCGAGCCGGCACCCGGGGAGCGTGTCGAGGGCGAGGTGCTGACCGTCGATGCCGAGGCGCTGCGCCGGCTGGATCGCTACGAACGCCTGGGCATCCGCTACGAGCGGGTGCGCCTCCCCCTGGACGACGGCGGCGAGGCCTGGGTCTATCGCCGCCTGCCCGAGGCAGAGGGTGCCGTGCTCTCGTCGTGAGCGGCGGGACGCGGCTTGCTACACTGTGCCGGTCATTCATACCGGCCCCGTCGACAAGGAGTCCCCATGCCCGCCATCACCCTGCTGCACAATCCCCGCTGCTCCAAGTCGCGCGAGGCACTGGCCCTGCTCGAGGCGCGCGGTATCGAGGTCGCGGTACGCCGCTACCTGGACGAGCCCCTCGACGAGGCGGAGCTCCGCGCCCTGATCGGTCGCCTAGAGGGCGACATAGCGGGCCTGGTGCGTCGCAAGGAGGCCGAGTGGAAGGCCCTCGACGCGGACACCAATGACCCCGAGCAGGTGATCCGGGCGATACTCGACCACCCCAGGATCATGGAGCGGCCGATCGCCGACGATGGCAGCCGCGCCGTGATCGGCCGCCCTCCCGAGGCGATCCTCACGCTGCTGGCGTGACCCCCTTTTTCCCTTCCTGCCATCAGGAGCATCGATGAGCGCTTCCCTGCCCTATGTGCTGATCCTCTACTACTCCCGCCACGGCGCCACCTGTGCCATGGCCGAGCGCCTCGCCGCCGGCGTCGAGTCGGTGCGCGGCGTCGAGGCGCGGCTGCGCACCGTGCCGCCGGTCTCGCCCACCTGCGAGGCGGTGGATCCCGAGATCCCCGAAGAGGGCGCGATCTACGCCAGTCTCGACGACCTGCGTCACTGCGCCGGCCTGGCCATCGGCAGCCCGACCCGCTTCGGCAACATGGCCGCCCCTCTCAAGCACTTCCTCGACGGCACCAGCGAGCTGTGGCTGGGCGGCGCCTTGATCGACAGGCCCGCCACCGCCTTCACCTCCACCTCGAGCCTGCACGGCGGCCAGGAGGCAACCCTGCTCACCATGCTGGTGCCGCTGCTGCACCACGGCATGGTCTACGCCGGCCTCCCCTACAGCGAGACCGAACTGATGGCGACCACCGGCGGGGGCACGCCCTACGGAGCCAGCCACCTGGCCGGGAAGCGCAGCGACCGCCCGCTGGACGACGAGGAGCGCAGCCTGGCCCATGCCCAGGGCAGGCGACTGGCGCGTCTCGCCCTGGCCCTGGCCGCCATGCGCGAGGAGAGCGCATGAGGGCCTGGCTGGAACGACTCGAGAACGAGCGCGGCCTGGATCACCTGACCGCGAAGATGCGCCGGCTGGTGCTGGGCAGCTACGGGGTACTGATGGCGCTGATGGTCTACCGCGGGCTGCAGATCGAGGGCGACAGCGGTCCGCTGATCCCTATCGTCGCCTTCGTGCTTCCCCTGGTGCTCTTCCTGCCCTCACTCATTGGCAGGCGCCCCCGCGGCCACGCCTGGCTGGCCTTCGTCAGCCTGCTCTACTTCTCCCAGGGCGTGATGGTGGCGACCCTGCCCGGGCAGGGGCTGCGTGGCACTCTGGAGGCGCTGGTGTCGCTTTTCCTCTTCGCCGGCTGTACCGGTTATGCCCGCTTCCGTGCTCGCCAGCTGCGACAGATGGCCGAGGGCAACTGACACGCCGGGGTGCTAGGCTTAGGTTCGCTGGAAGAAGGCTTGACCAAAGTGCGCGGCATGCCCCGTACTTTTAGTGCGGGGAAGGATAGCGCGGGCGCCGCAGGCGCCCTATAATGCTGGACATACAGACAGTTAATGGTGCTTTGTGAAACGCCTCCAAGCCTTCAAATACGAACTGATGCCCAATGGGGAGCAGGTGCGCAAGATGCGCCAGTTCGCCGGCATGGCACGATTCGTGTTCAATCGAGGGCTGGCGCTACAGAAAGAACGGTATGAGGTCGGTGAGAAGAAGCTGGGGTATGCGGCCCTGTGCAAGGAACTCACCGGCTGGCGCAACAGCGATGACACGCTGTGGCTCAAGGACGGCCCGATCCACCCCCTTCAGCAGTCGCTGAAGGATCTGGAGCGTGCCTACGCCAACTTCTTCGCCAAGCGGGCCGATTTTCCGCGCTTCAAGAAGAAGGGGCTCCGCGACAGCTTCCGCTATCCCGATCCGAAACAGATCAAGCTCGACCAGGGCAATCGTCGGCTGTACCTGCCCAAGCTCGGCTGGTTGCGCTTCCGCAAGAGCCGCGAGGTACTGGGAGCGGTCAAGAACGTAACGGTCAGCCAGTCGGCGGGCCGATGGTTCGTGTCGATCCAGACCGAGCGGGAGGTCGCGGTGACGGCGCCGACTGGCGGTGCCGTGGGCATCGATATGGGCGTGGCGCGGTTCGCGACGCTCTCTGATGGCAGCTACCTGGCACCCCTCAACAGTTTCAGAAAGCACCAGGCGGCGCTGCGAAAGGCGCAGCAAGCCATGAGCCGCAAGGTCAAGTTCAGCAACAACTGGAAGAAGGCCAAGGTCCGCGTCCAGAAGGTTCAGTCTCGCATCGCCAATGTCCGGCGCGACACCCTGCACAAGGCTTCCGCCACGATCAGCCAAAACCACGCGCTCGTGGTGCTGGAAGACTTGCAGGTGGGCAACATGTCGCGCTCAGCCAGAGGCACTGTCGAGCAACCCGGCCGCCACATCCGTCAGAAGTCCGGTCTCAACCGCTCGATCCTCGACCAGGGCTGGTTCGAGTTTCGCCGCCAGCTCGACTACAAGCTGGCCTGGCGCGGGGCGCATCTGGTTGTTGTGCCACCGCACAACACCAGCCGGACCTGTCCCGAATGCGGCCATGTGGCCGCGGAGAACCGGCGCAGCCAGGAACGCTTCGCCTGCGTCGAATGTGGCTACCAGGCCAACGCCGATCATGTCGGCGCCATCAATGTGTTAAGGGCGGGGCACGCCCGGCTAGCCTGTGAAGTGAGTGGTGCGGTAAGGCCGCCAGCAGCAGGAACCCACCGAAGCGACTTGGGAGTGGCTCAATGCCGCGCCTGAGCGCCGTAGGAATCCCCTCCCTCAGCTTCCTGAGAAGCTGAGGGAGAGGAGGACGTCAACGGGATCAAGCCAACCATCGACACGCCGACGACAGACCGACGAAAGGAGTACGTGATGACCGTGACCCTGCGCCCCCTGCTCGCCCTGGGGCTCTCCGCCGCCCTGGCTCTGCCCTTTGCCACCCAGGCCGCCGAGCCCGACGAGGCCATCGAGTACCGCCAGTCCGCGCTGCGGGTGCTGGCCTGGCAGCTCGGCCCCATGGGGGCCATGGCCCAGGGCGAGATCGACTATGACGCCGAGGTGTTCGCCACCAAGGCCGCCAACCTGGCCGCGGCCGCCCCGCTGCCCTGGGAGGGGTTCATGGAGGGTACCCTGCGCGATGACGGCCACGGCGTGGAGACCGAGGCCCTGGCCAAGATCGGCGATGACTGGGAGGGCTTCCACGAGCGTCGCGACACCTTCATCGAGGAGGCCAACACCCTGGCGCAGATGGTCGATGACGGCGAGGAGTTCGCCGCCCTGCGCAAGCAGGTAGGCGCCGTGGCCAACAGCTGCAAGGGCTGCCACGACAACTACCGCGCCGAATAAGCGACGGCGTCGCCAGGCAGGACGGGGTGGCCACCGGCCACCCCGTCGTCGTCATGGCTGCCGCAACCGGGTCATGCCTGCCACAACCACACCACGGGCAGCAGGCTGATCCCCGCCAGCACCAGGGCAAGCCACAGGCTCGCCACCCGCCGCTGCGCACCTTCCTCGGGCTCGTCCCGAGGGAGCTCCTCCAGCGTCTTGCGGCCGCTGAACATGGCACCGACCAGTCGCTCACCCTTGAGGCGGTGCACCACCAGGGCCAGCAGGTGGCCGGCCACCAGCACGAGGATCAGGTTAGCGTTGAGGTGGTGGATCGACTGAATCAGCGAGGCGGTGTCGTCATCCACCCAGCCCTTCAGCGGCGCGTTGAAGAAGATGTCGTCGCTCATGAACAGCCCGCTTACCGCCTGCACGCTCAGCGACAGCAGCATCACCAGCACCATGGCGCCGCCCAGCGGGTTATGCCCGGCATAGGCCGGCGGGCGGCCGCGCCGCATCGCGCGAGCGTAGTCGAGCATGGTCCGCGGCGAGCGCAGGAAGCTGGCGAAGCGGGCATGGAAGCTGCCCACCAGCCCCCACAGCCAGCGAAACAGCAGCAGGCCCAGCAGCAGGTAGCCGGCGCGGGCATGGATGTCGGTGGGGAAGACGAAGGGGGCCCCCTCGGTCTTCATGGTGTAGAAGGAGAGCGCCACCAGCCCGACCAGGGCCCAGTGGAAGAGCCGAACCGGAATATCCCACACGAGCAGTCGTTTCATCCTGCCTCCCTGCGCTAGTCAGATGATCGTCGCGAGCATGGCTGCCAAGACGGTGATTCTGGCTTACCATGAAGGGCTCGGGGCGCCTCAATGCCCATCGACCCACAAGGAGTCTACCACCGTGTCATTGCCCCACGCCTGGAAGGAAGCCGGGCTGCTGACCCTCCCCGTGATGTTCGGTTATCTCCCCCTGGGGGCCGCCTACGGCATCCTCGCCATCGAGGTCGGCGTGCCGTGGTGGGCGGCGGTGCTGATGTCGCTGGTGATCTACGCCGGCGCCGGCCAGTTCCTGGCGGTGGCGCTGCTGGCCGCCGGCGCCGGGCTGGTGGAGCTGGCCGTGGCCACCCTGATGCTCAACTCGCGCCACCTCTTCTACGGGCTATCGCTGCTCAAGCGCTTCCAGGGCGCGGGATGGCGCAAGCCTTACCTGATCTTCGCCCTCACCGACGAGACCTACTCGCTGATCACCACCCTGCCCGCCGAACGCGCCGGCGACCAGGCCCTGGCCTTCCGGGTCACCCTGCTCAACCAGGGGTGGTGGGTGCTGGGCTCCATCGCCGGGGTGCTGATCGGCACCACCCTGGACTTCAACAGCCAGGGGATCGAGTTCGCCCTGACGGCGCTGTTCATCGTGCTGACCCTGGAGCAGGCACGACGCCTGCGCCAGGGGCTGCCCTTCGTCATCGCGCTCGCCACAGGGCTCGGTGCCCTGCTGCTGTTGCCCGACCGCCACCTGCTGCTGGGCGCGATCGGGGCGGCGACCCTGGTGCTTCTGCTGCACTTCCACCACACCCGCCGCCGGGAGGTGAGCGCATGAGCACTCCTTCCCTTCTGCTGTTCATCGCCGTCTGCGCCCTGGCCACCTTCGCCACCCGGGTGATCCCCTTCGTCGCCCTGGCCCGGCATGCCGACCACCCGTTGATCCTGCACCTGGGGCGCTACCTGCCCCCCGCGGTGATGATGATCCTGGTGATCTATGCGCTGCGCGACTTCCGCCCGCTGCTGGACGGCCGGCTCAATGCCGGAGCCGACGGCTGGCCGATGATCCTCGCCTCGCTGCTGGTGGTCGTCCTGCACCTGTGGCGCCGCAACGCCCTGCTCTCGATCATCGCCGGCACCGGCGCCTATATGGCGATGGTACAGCTCGGCTGGTGGGGCTGAGGCCCCGCGACACGGCCTAAGCTCAGCGTCAAAAAACCTGACGTCGATCATAAAGAGGTGTTGAGCTGCGGCGCCGGAGCGGCGACCATGCACAGTAATTTCCAGGAGAGCAATGGACGATGACACGCAAGATTGCCGATATTCGCCGTGACTACGAGGGCGGCCAGCTCGACGAGGCCCAGGTCACCGAGGATCCGATGCCGCTGTTCGAGGAGTGGCTGACCCTGGCGCTGGACAGTGAGGGGCTCGACGGCAACGCCATGACGCTGGCCACCGTCGACAGCCAGGGCCTGCCCCATGCGCGGGTAGTGCTGCTCAAGGGCGTCGACGAGCAGGGGTTCGTCTTCTACACCAACTACCACAGCCACAAGGGCAGCGAGCTGACCAACGTACCGCATGCCTCCCTGGTGTTCTGGTGGCCGTCGCTGTCGCGCCAGGTGCGCGTCGAGGGACGTGTCGAGCAGGTCAGCGACGAGGAGTCGGACAGCTACTTCGCCAGCCGACCGCGGGCCAGCCAGCTGGGCGCCTGGATCGCCACCCAGAGCGTGGTGATCCCCGATCGCACTTGGATCGAGGAGCGCCAGAGCCGCTTCGAGCAGGCCTACGAGGGCCAGGAGATCCCCCGTCCGGTGCACTGGGGCGGCTACCGGGTGCTGCCGGAGATGATCGAGTTCTGGCAGGGCCAGCCCAGCCGGCTCCACGACCGCATCCGCTATGAGCGCCGCGACGGCCACTGGCACCACTTCCGCCTGGCGCCCTGATCCCGCCCGGGGTACCCACACCACGACACAGGCCCCGCCGAGGCGGGGCCTGTGTCGTTCAGCCAGGGGCGCGGGCGCCCCGTCAGTCGGGCAGGCTCTCCAAGCGGTGACGCTGCCACTCGCTCTCGGGCTCGTTGAGCCGGAGCACCGCATCCACCACCTGCTCCTCCATGTTGTAGCGCTGCCTGAAGCCCAGGTGCTTCATCAGTGCGCGCATCGGGTGGTTGTCCACCATGATCTTGCCGATCATTTCCAGGGTGCCGATGCTGCGGCAGTAGTCGATCATCTTGTTCATCAGCAGGCTGCCGATCCCCAGCCCCTGGAGGTCGTCGCGGATGATGACCGAGAACTCGGTGCGGATGTTGTCGGGATCGTTCCAGACGCGCACCACCCCCAGCATCTCCTTGCCGCCGTCCTCCCGCAGGTGCTCGGCGATGAAGGCCATCTGCCGGTCGTAGTTGATATGGGAGAGGATCGAGAGGTCACGCTGGGTGAGGTCCGCCTTGTTGTGGAAGTAGCGGAAGCGGATGCTCTCCTCGGAGAGCTGCTCGTGGAAGCGGGTAATCAGCGGGGCATCCTCGGCGCGGATCGGGCGCACCTCCACCTCCCAGCCGTTCTTCAGGGTGACCCACTCGCGCAGCTCCTCCGGGTAGGGCAGGATGGCGAAGCGCGCCGGCTGGCCCAGGTCCATGGCGAAGTCCACCGCCACCATCTCGTCGCGGTTGAGCAGCAGCGGGTTGATCTCCAGCCCGCGCAACTCCACCAGGTCGCTTGCCATCTGCGACAGCTTGACCAGCAGCTGGCAGAGGCGGTCGATGTCGCGGTGGGGGTCGCCGGAGTGCTCGTGGATCAGCCGTGCGACGTGGGTGCGTTCCACCATGTCCTCGGCCAGGCGCATGTTGAGCGGCGGCAGCGCCACCTGGCGGTCGGCCAGGATATTGACCTTGTAGCCGCCGATACCGAACACGATGACGGGGCCGAACACGGGATCGCGGGTGATGCCGGCGCACACCTGCATCGAGTGCTTGCCCCGCTGCATCGGCTGCAGGCAGTACTCGCGCACTTCGAAGGCGGGGTACTTCTCCGCCACCTTGTCGCCGAGCAGGGTGACGCCCTCGGCCACCTGCTCGGGGGTACGCAGGTCCTGCAGCAGGCCGGCGGAGAGGCGATGCGGGTGCTTGCGGTAGCGGAAGGGGCGACAGTTGCCCTCGTGGATCACCTTGAGGGCCATGGCGCCCTCGAAGGCCGCGGCGGCCTCGGCACCCTCCTCCGGCGTCGCCACGTAGCGGCTGGGCGCCACGGCGATGCCATAGGCCTCGAGCACCCGCGCGGTCTCGGAGTGGGTCAGGGTCTCGCGCCCTTCCGCCTTGACCGTCTCGATCAGCTTGCGACAGCGGGCACGGATCTCCCGGGTGGTGGAGAACGGCAGGCTGGGCGGCGTCTCCTGGAGCAGCGCCTGGACCCGCTGGTAGTCCACCATGTGCATGAAGGCTTTGACCGCCTGCTCGGGGGAGACATAGGTGGGGATCCCGGCAAGGTTGCACTCGTGGCGGGCCGAGAAGGCCTCCTCCAGCCCCATGAAGCTGGTCAGCAGGTTGCGCCGGAAGCGCTTGCGGTTGGCCACCAGCGCCTGGGCAGTCACCTTGGAGGGGGCCAGCCGCGTCGGCGCATGCACCACCAGCACGGCATCCACGCCCGGGTCGGCGGCGACGATCTCCAGGGCGTCCACCAGCTTCTCCGGGGTGGCATTACCGCCCAGGTCCACCGGATTCTCGCCGGGCTTGCTCATGTCGAAGTTGCCGCGGTTCAGGGCGTCGCGGGTCTCCTCGCTGAAGTCGGCCAGCTTGCCGCCGGCGTGGATCAGCTTGTCGATGGCCAGCATCGCCGGCCCCAGGCCGTTGGAGACGATCGCCAGGCGGTCACCGCGCAGCGGCTTCATGCGCGACAGCGTCATCAGCGCGTCGAACAGTTCGTCGGAGTCGTGGACCCGCACCACACCGGCCCGCGAGAAGGCGGCGTCGAACACCTGGTCGCGGTTGGCGATGCCCGGGGTCGGCGGCAGACCAGTGAGGTCGGACTGCGGCGTGCGTCCGCTCTTGATCGCCAGCACCAGGCGGTTGCGAGAGGCGTCGCGCAGCGCGGTCATGAAGTGCTGGGCGTCCATCACCTTCTCCAGGTGCAGCAGGATCGCCTGGGTGGGGGAGTACTGGTTGATGTAGTCCAGCAAGTCGGGAAGCATCACGTCGACGCTGTCGCCCAGGGTGATCAGGTGCGAGAAGCCCACCCCGCGCCCTGCGGCCCAGTCGATCATCGCCGTGCCCAGCATCCCCGACTGGCCGAGGTAGGCGACCTTGCCGCGCTTGATGGTCTGGTTGGCGTAGGAGGCGTTGAGCCGCCTCCCGGGCACGATCAGCCCCATGCATTCCGGGCCCAGCACACGGATGCCGGAAGCCCTGGCGGCATCTAGCATGCGGCTGCGGATGGAGGCCTTGCCGTCGCGCGCCTCGTCGAGGTGCGAGCCGCCGGAGAGCACCAGGGCGGCACGACAGCCGAAGCTGCCCAGCCGGGCGATGCGCCCCGGCACCGTGGCGACGGGCGAGCAGATCACCGCCAGGTCCGGCACCTCGGGCAGCTGGGAGACCCGGGAGAAGGCCGCCTGGCCGTGCACGCTGTCGTAACCCTTTGGGTTCACCGCCCAGAGGGTGCCGGGGAACTCGCCCTCGAGCAGGTTGCGGATCACCATGCCGCCGAGCGAGTCCGACTTTTCCGAGGCGCCGATCACGGCGATGGTGCGAGGTTCGAAGAAGTGACGCAGGAAGCGGGTGCTCAAGGCGATCTCCCGGGATGCTGGCGTGAATGGGCTGCCTACTGTGTACGACCTATTGACACTGTCTGGCAAGGGCGGGGCCGACGTAAAGTGATGCCAGTCAGCACGGAGGCCCCATGATCACCGGTTATATCACTCATCCCGACTGTCACCTGCACCACATGGGGCCGGAGCACCCGGAGAGCCCACTGCGCCTGGAGGCGATCCGCGCTCGCCTGTCGCTCTCCGGCACCCTGCAGCAGACCATGCAGTCCGAGGCGCGCCCCGCGACCGAGGAGGAGCTGGCCCGCGTCCACCCCCTGCGCCACCTGCGCGCCCTGGACAAGTGTGTTCCCGAGGCGGGCATCATCACCCTGGACAGTGACACCATGATGAACCCGGACAGCCTCAGGGCCGCAAGGGTCGCGGCCGGGGCGGTGATCCGCGGGGTCGACCAGGTGTTCCGGCGGCAGGCCGACAACGTCTTCTGCGCGGTGCGCCCCCCCGGCCACCACGCCGAGGCCACCGACGCCATGGGTTTCTGCTTCTACAACAACGTCGCCGTGGGCGCCGCCCATGCCCGGGACAAGTACGGCGCCAGGCGCATCGCCATCCTCGACTTCGATGTCCACCAGTGCAACGGCACCATCGACATCTTCAAGGACGACCCCGAGGTGCTGGTGTGCACCAGTTTCCAGTTCCCCTTCTATCCCTGGCGCTACCTTCGCAGCGAGTGGCAGAACGTGGTCAACACCCCGCTCTCCGCCGGCACCGACAGCGCCGCCTTCCGCCAGGCGATCGAGGATGACTGGCTGCCCGCGCTGCACCGCTTCAAGCCCGAGCTGGTGCTCCTCTCCTCGGGCTTCGATGCCCACCGCGAGGACGAGATGGCCGAGCTCAACCTGGAGGACGAGGACTTCCACTGGGTCACCCACATGGCCCTGGAGATCGCCGAGCTCTACGCCGATGGCCGCCTGGTCTCGGTGCTGGAGGGGGGCTACCACCTGGAGTCGCTGGGGCGCTGCGTGGATGCCCATGTCAAGGCGCTGCTGGGGCTGCCCTTCGGCGACGGCGTTTCATGACCCCGGGAAACCTGGCCTTCAGACCGGTACCGAACCCGGCGCCCCAGGCACCACCGCCAGCACCGCAGGGCCGCGCCGGTTGATCATGGATCGGCAGCGAGGTGCTGCTGGCCGGCCGGCGTGTTAAGCTGCAGGAAACCTGTTTCCTATAGTGAACACGCCGCCATGACCGCCACCACCGATCAGGACGCCGCCCTGCGCATCGCCTCCGGGCGCAAGCCCTTCGTGGAGCCGCTGCGACTGGGCGAGCGCCTGCGCGAGATCCGCCTCGCCCACCAGTGGACCCTCGAGGACGTCAGCCAGCGCACCGGCCTCGCCCGCTCGACGCTGTCGAAGATCGAGAACGACCAGATCTCGCCGACCTTCACCGCAGTCCAGAAGCTGATCGCGGGACTCGGCATCGACCTGCCACAGCTGCTCTCACCGCCCCGCCAGCAGGCCCGCACAAACGGCCGGCGTGACCTCACCCGGCGCGGCCAGGGGGAGCTTCACCCCACGCCCACCTACGAGCACGAACTGCTCAGCTGCGAGCTGGCCCAGAAGCGCATGATCCCCTTCAAGACCATCGTGCGGGCACGGCGCTTCGAGGAGTTCAGCGAGTGGGTGCGCCATGACGGCGAGGAGTTCCTGATGGTGCTGGAGGGGGAGATCCTGCTCTACACCGAGTTCTACGAGCCGCTCCGGCTCGAGAGCGGCGACAGCATCTACTTCGACAGCGACATGGGCCACGCCCTGGTCTCCACCAGCCGCGAGGATGCCGTGGTGCTGTCGGTCTGTACCCGGGGCGAGGCGGCCTGATCAGGCCTTCTCGCGGCGTCGCTCCCCGGGACGGCGGGTCGGGATCGCGTCCAGGGTCAACCGTCCCTCGGCATGGATCGCCTGGAAGTGACGCCCCTTGGCCCGCGCCACCAGCATGACGCCGAAGCGCTCCGCCAGCTCGACCCCCTTCTGGGTCACCCCGGAGCGCGACACCAGCACCCCGATCCCCATCTGGGCCACCTTGATCACCATCTCCGAGGTGAGCCGGCCGGTGGTGTAGAAGATATCCGCCCCGCCGGTCTCGCTCTCGCCAAGCCACTGGCGCCCCGCCAGGGTATCCACGGCGTTGTGCCGCCCCACGTCCTCCACGAAGTCGAGCACCGTCTCCTGGCGGCACAGCGCACAGCCATGCACGGCGCCGGCGCTGCGATAGGTCTCGTTGTAGGCACCCAGGTTCTCCAGCAGCGCATAGAGCACCGACTGGCGCACCGGAGTATCGGGAAGGGCCTGGCGCGGCACCGCCTCGAGGAGTCGCCCGAACACCGTGCCCTGGCCGCAGCCGGTGGTCACGGTGCGATGCCCCAGGCGCTCCTCCAGGTCATCGGGCAAGTGGCGTGTTACCACCGCGGCCGCCTCCACCTCCCAGTCCACGTGGACCGCCTCGAGGTCCTCGAGACGAGAAAGCAGCCCCTGGTTGCGCAGGTAGCCCACCACCAGCGCCTCCGGGTCGGCACCCAGCGTCATCAGGGTGACGATCTCGCGCTTGTTGAGATAGAGGGTCAGTGGGCGTTCGGCGGCGATAGCCTGGCGTCGAGGGTCGCCGAATTCGTCGAGCACCTCGATCTCCAGGGTCGCGGGCAGGCGGGCACGGCTGAGGCTGATCGCTGGCATCCTGGCGGGCTCCTGTGCGGCGTTGATTGCGCAGCGGGGGGCTGCGGGGGTTGAATGGGCGTGTCGCAGTCATTCATGTCGAAGGCCTCATCATGTCACTCCCCGACAATCGCCGCACCCTCAGCCTGACCCTGGGCGAGGAGCGCACCCGCATCAAGGGCTTCGTCTCACGCCGCCCGGTCATTCGCGACTTGGTCCCCGGCGACGCCGGCCCCTGCTCCCTGACGCTGCAGCTCACCCTGACCGAGCGTGCCGCCTACCGCTTCAACCTCACCTCCGACCATCCGCGACTCTTCGTGCGCTGCGGCGATGCCGGCCAGGCCGCCGTGCCCTCGGCGATCACCGCCAGCCAGGACGTCGCCGCCAGCTGGATGGATGGCGAGCAGCAGGTGCTGGATGTGGCGATGCCGGTAGCCATCCAGGTCTGGATCGAAGGCTACCTCGCCCGCCACGGTGAGGCACCGGAAGAGGGACGCAAGAAGAAGCGCAAGGGCGCGGGTCGCGCCCGGGAGCTGGCCCCATGAGCCGTTTCGAACGCTGGTCACGGCGCAAGCTCGGCCAGGAAGGCGACGAACCGGTCGAGGCGCTGCAGGAAGAGCTTCAGCAAGCGCGAGAGGCCGAGCGCCCCGCCGCCGACGCCTCTTCCACGGAGGCCGTCGACGCGGAGCCGGCTCCCGGCAGCCTCGACGCCACCCTGCCGGACCCCGACAGCCTGCCCGCGGATGCCGACTTCTCCGCCTACCTGGTCAAGGGGGTCAGTAGCCAGCTGCGCCGCCGCGCCCTGCGCCGACTGTGGTCCACCGGCGGCTACGGTCTGCGTGACGGCCTCGACGACTACGACGAGAACTACCGCGAGGCGCTCAAGCCCCTGGCCCGTGACCTCGCCGACCAGCTGCGCCGCTGGACCCGATCCGAGCCCGATAGCGATGACGCTCAGGTTCAGACCCAGGACGACCAGAAGCCGGCGGCCGCGGAACGAGACCAGCCCGCCGCACACGCCGACGACGAGTCTCGGGAGCGCGAGACCCGGGACGTCGCGTCGGCTTCCGCGACCGACGAGGAGGAGGCCCAGGCGTCGTGCCCCTTAGACCAAGGGAGTGTTGGACAAGAGGGAAAAACCGTAAAAGACTGATATATTATTCAAAGTTGCGCACAAGACAATACGACAACGACAACACGCCATACGCACCGTGAACCGTGAGGACGCATGACATCTCCCATCGATGCCGTGACCGTGGATGACGCCACCAATCGGGCCGCGCGTGAAGCCGCGCGCCGTCGCGTCTCCTGGCCGGTCAACCTGGCCCCCGCCAGCGTCACCTACGAGAGCGCGGGCCATACGCTGCTGCTGGGCGACGAGCTCGCCGTGCACCGGGCCGCGGCCGCCCTGGCCGACAGTGGACTCGCCGCCATCGCCCTGCTGATCACCGAGCCCACCGAGGCCGACGCCGACGACGCTGACGTCGAGGCGCTGCTGGCCAGCACCCGCCACCTGCCCTGCCGGACGCTTACCGCCGTCCAGCGCGCCACCCTGCGTATCGAGGGTTACCTGGGACGCTTCGCCGTGGGCCTGGAGGGCGACGAAGGCCCGTTGAACCTGACGCTGGCGCTGCTGGGGCGTCGCCACGCCGACCTGGTCCTCGACCTCGGCCGCTCGCCCACCCTGGCCCTAGAGCTGCCACCCCCGGGCTATCGCCACCTGCATTGGGATAGCCCGGAACGCGACACCGCCCTGGCCGAGTTTGCCGAGCTGGTGGGGGAGTTCGACAAGCCCCGCTACTTCCAGATCAACCCCGACCTCTGCGCCCACTCCGCCTCGGGCAACCTCGGCTGCACCCGTTGCCTGGAGGTATGTCCCGCCGACGCCATCTCCAGTCACCAGGGGCGCATCGAGTCGCGTATCGAGATCGATCCCTACCGCTGCCAGGGGGTGGGCAGCTGCTCCAGCGCCTGCCCCACCGGGGCCATCCAGTTCCGCCTGCCCGAACCGGCACGCCAGCAGGAGGCGCTGATTCAGCGCCTCGACGCCTACCGCCAGGCGGGCGGTCACCTGCCGGTGCTGCGCTTCATCGAGGCCGGCGACCAGGAGGCCGAGAGCGACGCCCCGGCCGGTCACCTGCTCGACGTGCCCCTGGAGGAGCTCGGCAACGCCGGCCATGACCAGTGGCTCACCGCCCTGGCGGCGGGCGCCGCCGAGGTGCGCGTCCAGCTGCATCTCGACCTGCCGCCGACCCTGGCCGCCTTCATCGACGACCAGCTGGCCCAGGCCCACGGGCTGCTGGCGGCGCTGGGTCACTCGCCAGGCCGCATCCGGACGATCCAGCGCGGAGACACGACGGCCCGCGATGCCCTGCCCGCGTCGCTGCCGCTCGGCGAGGCACCCCTCGCCCTGCCCCAGGGCAGCAAGCGCGAGCGCCTCAATGCCGTGCTGGCCCGGCTCGCCGAGCTGGGCGAGCCGGACGGGGCGCGCCACGCCCTGCCGGCGGCTGCCCCCTACGGGGGGATCGTGGTGAACCAGGCGGCCTGCACCCTCTGCTTCGCCTGCGTCAGCAACTGCCCTACCCCGGCCCTGGCCGCGGGCGACGACACGCCCATGCTGAGCTATCGCGAGGCGGACTGCGTGCAGTGCGGGCTCTGCGTGGAGGCCTGCCCGGAGGATGCCATCCGCCTGCACCCGGGCTTCCTGGCCGACGCCGCGCGCACCGAGCGGCGCGTCTGCCACGAGGAGGCGCCATTCTGCTGCATCCGCTGCGGCAAGCCCTTCGCCAGCGCAGGCACCATCGCCAGCATCAAGGCCAAGCTTGCCGATCACCCCTACTTCGCCGGCGATGCGGCCGCACGCCTGGAGATGTGCGAGGACTGCCGGGTCAAGGATGTGTGGCAGACCATGGCCCGTGATCCCGACTCCCAACTGAAGGTATGACGCCATGAGCCAGCAGATACTCCCGGATGACGCCGCCAGCCAGGCGGGTCTGGACGAGCAGGAGGCGCTGCGCGCCGACCTCTACCGCCTGCTCGCCCGGCTGGTGCGCGAACCGGCGGACGCCGACCTGCTCGACTGGCTGGCCGGGCTCGAGGTGGACCCGGGTCAGGACCCGGTGAGCCAGGCCCTGACGTCGCTTGCCCAGGCCGCCGCCGAGGCCGATCGCGAGGCGCTCGAGCGCGCTCACTTCCGCCACCTGGTCGGCGTGATCCAGGGCGAGATCACCCCCTATGCCTCCTGGTACCGCAACGGCGAGCTGATGGATCAGGCCCTGGTGGAGCTGCGCCACGACC
Source organism: Halomonas shengliensis (assembly GCF_900104135.1). GTDB lineage: Bacteria > Pseudomonadota > Gammaproteobacteria > Pseudomonadales > Halomonadaceae > Halomonas > Halomonas shengliensis. The sequence goes on from NZ_FNIV01000003.1 coordinate 279,474, forward strand.
TGCGCCGGCTCGGCTTCGAGCGCAGCGAATCGAGCCACGACCCCGAGGATCACCTGGCCGCCCTGTTCGAGGTGATGGCCATGCTGGTCGACGAGGGCTCCGCGGAGGGCGCCCGCTTCTTCATGACCCACCTGGCACCATGGACTCAGCGTTGTCTGGACGATCTGGCTCGAGTGGACACGGCCTTCTATGCTCGAACAGGAGAGCTGGGAAATGCCTTCATCGCCCGCGAGCGCGCCCGCCTGGAAGCCGAGGCCGAGCGCTCGCCGGTCAGGATCCTCGAGCCCTGAGGGCCTGCGGCAAGCACCACAACACAACAACACCAGAACGAGGCCGACTGGCGGCCATAAAAGAATGAGAGAGGAGACCCATCCCATGCGCACGACTCGCAATCCGCAACGCCGGCGTTTCCTGAAGACCCTGGGGGCCGGCACCGCGGCCGCCGGCGCCGCCGCCGCGGTCGGCCACGTCACCCTGGTGCAGGCCGACACCCCCAAGGCGGCACCGACCGAGAAGGCCGACACCCACTACCGCGAAACCGACCATGTCCGCGCCTTCTACGCCACCCTGCGTGACTGACGGCCGCTAGCGAGGAGAAATGACATGCGCCTGACACGTAAGACAGCGTCCCAGCGGCCCGAGGGCCTGGGGATTTCTCGCCGCCAGTTCCTCAAGCGCAGCGGCGCGACCACCGGCGGCCTGGCGGCCGCCGGCTTCATGGGCTCACCGATGATGCGGCGCGCCGAGGCGGCCGAGAAGACCGCCTACTCCGACGCACCGGTGGAGACCAAGCGGACCGTCTGCTCCCACTGCTCGGTGGGCTGCGGCGTCTATGCCGAGGTTCAGGAAGGGATCTGGACCAAGCAGGAGCCGGCCTTCGACCATCCGATCAACCGGGGTGCCCACTGCGCCAAGGGCGCCTCGCTGCGTCAGCACGGCCACTCCAGCCGCCGCCTCAAGTACCCCATGAAGCTGGTGGGGGGCGAGTGGCAGCGGCTGAGCTGGGAGGAGGCCATCGAGGAGATCGGCGACAAGGTCCTCGAGCTCACCGAGCAGCATGGCCCCGACAGCATCTACTGGTTGGGCTCGGCCAAGTTTAACAATGAGCAGGCCTACCTGCTGCGCAAGTTCGCCGCCCTGGCCGGCACCAACAACACCGACCACCAGGCACGCATCTGCCACTCCACCACCGTGGCCGGCGTGGCCAACACCTGGGGCTACGGGGCGATGACCAACTCGCTCAACGACCTCCAGAACAGCCGCGCCATCATGTTCATCGGCTCCAACCCCAGCGAGGCGCACCCGGTGGCCATGCAGCACATCCTGCTGGCCAAGGAGCGCAGCCAGGCGCAGATCATCGTCGTCGACCCGCGCTTCACCCGCACCGCCGCCAAGGCCGACAGCTACGTGCGCATCCGCCCGGGCTCCGACGTGGCCTTCATCTGGGGCCTGCTGTGGCACATCTTCGCCAACGGCTGGGAGGACAGCGAGTACATCAACCAGCGCGTCTACGCCATGGACGAAGTACGCGCCGAGGTGGCCAACTTCCCGCCCGAGGAGGTGGAGCGCGTCACCGGCGTGCCCGAGGCACAGATGTACGACACCGCGAAACGCCTGGCCGACAACCGCCCGGGCTGCATCGTCTGGTGCATGGGCGGCACCCAGCACACCACCGGCAACAACAACACCCGCGCCTACTGCATCCTGGAGCTGGCGCTGGGCAATATCGGCAAGTCCGGCGGCGGGGCCAACATCTTCCGCGGCCACGACAACGTCCAGGGCGCCACCGACCTGGGGCTGATGTCCCACTCGCTGCCCGGCTACTACGGCCTGTCCGAGGGTGCCTGGAAGCACTGGGCGCGGGTCTGGGACCTCGACTACGAGTGGCTGAAGGGCCGCTTCGACCAGACCGAGTACTCGGATGGCCAGCCGATGTACACCAACGGCATCACGGTGTCGCGCTGGGTCGACGGGGTGCTGGAGGATGACGAGAACATCACCCAGCGCACCAGCCTCAAGGCGATGTTCTACTGGGGGCATGCGGTCAACTCCCAGACCCGCGGCCCCGAGATGCAGAAGGCGATGCAACAGCTGGAGATGATGGTCATCGTCGACCCCTACCCCACCGTGGCGGGGGTGATGCACGGCCGCCAGGATGGCGTCTACCTGCTGCCGGCGGCGACCCAGTTCGAGACCTATGGCAGCGTCACCGCCACCAACCGCTCCATCCAGTGGCGTGACAAGGTGATCGACCCGCTGTTCGAGTCCAAGCCCGACCACGAGATCATGTACCTGCTCTCGCGCAAGCTGGGCTTCGCCGACCAGCTGTTCAGGAACATCGCGGTCAACGGCACCGAGCCGCTGATCGAGGATATCACCCGCGAGTTCAACGCCGGCATGTGGACCGTGGGCTATACCGGCCAGAGCCCGGAGCGGCTCAAGGCGCACCAGCAGAACTGGCATACCTTCAGCTTCCGTGACCTCAGAGCCGAGGGTGGCCCCGCCGACGGTGACTACTACGGACTGCCCTGGCCCTGCTGGGGCACCGCCGAGATGGGCCACCCGGGCACCCCGATCCTCTACGACACCAGCAAGAAGGTTTCCGAGGGCGGCCTTACCTTCCGAGCCCGCTTCGGCATCGAGCACGAGGGCGAGAACATCCTCTCCGACGGCTCCTACAGCGCGGGGTCCGAGCTCGAGGATGGCTATCCCGAGTTCACCGCCGACATGCTCAAGGACCTGGGCTGGTGGGAGGACCTGACCGAGGAGGAGAAGGCCGAGGCCGAGGGCAAGAACTGGAAGACCGACCTCTCCGGCGGCATCCAGCGCGTGGCCATCGCCCACGAGTGTGCGCCCTTCGGCAATGCCAAGGCACGCTGCAACGTCTGGACCTTCCCGGACCCGATCCCCAAGCACCGCGAGCCGCTCTACACCAGCCGCCGAGACCTGGTGGAGGAGTACCGCACCTGGGACGACGTCGCCTCCCACTACCGCCTGCCCACGCTCTACTGGAGTATCCAGCAGCAGGATGTGACAGACCGTTACCCCATCATCCTCACCTCCGGGCGCCTGGTGGAGTACGAGGGCGGCGGCGAGGAGACCCGCTCCATGTCGTGGCTGGCCGAGCTGCAGCAGGAGATGTTCGTCGAGATCAACCCGGCCCTCGCCAACGACCTGGGCATCACCGAAGGCGACGACGTCTGGGTCGAGGGGGCCGAGGGTGGTCGAGTGCGGGTCAAGGCGCTGGTCACCCCGCGGGTCGCCCGTGAGGTGGTGTTCATGCCCTTCCACTTCGGTGGCATGTTCCAGGGCGAGAGCCTGCACGACGTCTACCCTGACGGTTCGGCGCCCTACGTGCTGGGCGAAGCGGCCAACACCGCCACCACCTACGGCTACGACAGCGTGACGCAGATGCAGGAAACCAAGTGCACCCTGTGCCGCATCGAGCGCGCCTGACGCCTGACCAGACACGCGGTGCGGGCGCGTCCCGCACCGCGACAAGGAGACAACCATGGCCACGATGAAATTCATGTGCGACGCGGAGCGCTGCATCGAGTGCAACGGCTGCGTCACCGCCTGCAAGAACGCCAATGAGGTGGAATGGGGGATCCAGCGCCGCCGGGTGGTGACCCTCAACGACGGCGAGCCGGAGGAGGTCTCGATCTCCGTCGCCTGCATGCACTGCGACGATGCCCCCTGTATCGCTGTATGCCCGACCGAAACCTTGTTTCAGCGCGATGACGGCATCGTGCTGCACGACAAGGATCTCTGTATCGGCTGCGGCTACTGCCTCTACGCCTGCCCCTTCGGCGCGCCACAGTTCCCGCAGCAGAACGCCTTCGGCGAGCGCGGCAAAATGGACAAGTGCACCTTCTGTGCCGGCGGCCCCGCCGAGACCAAGGAGGAGGAGTACCAGAAGTACGGTGCCAACCGCATCGCCGAGGGCAAGCTGCCGCTGTGCGCCGAGATGTGCTCCACCAAGGCGCTGCTGGCCGGCGACGCCCAGGAGGTGGCCGACATCTTCCGCCAGCGGGTGGTCCAGCGCGGCCACAAGGATGGCGGCTGGTCCGGCAACCCCCGCGCCGATGCTGACTCGCTGGCCTATGACGCCAGCCAGCAGGGCTGAGGAGGTGATCCCATGAGCCATACCATGCAATGGCGGTCGCTCTGGCGGCTGGGCCTACTCGCGCTGATGCTGGCGCTGGGGCTGGCCCTCTCCCAGGGCGCCCTGGCGCAGCAGGCCGATCCTGGTCGCGAGGCAGCCTTCGCTGTCCCCGCCGTGGACGCCGACCTGTGGCGACAGGTCAAGGCCGGCGAGACAGGCCCCAACTACCGGGACTCCCGGGCCGAGAGCACCTATAACCTGGTGAACGCGAGCGGCGAGACCTGGCGGCAGATCCGCGAGCGCTGGATCTCCCCGTTCGGGGCGATCGCGGTGCTGGGCATGATCGCGGCGATCGCGCTCTTCTACCTGCTGGTGGGACGCAAGAAGCTCGACGAGCCACGTACCGGCCGCAAGCTGCTGCGCTGGTCACTGGTCGTGCGCTCCCTGCACTGGACGGTGGCGACGCTGTTCATCCTGCTGGCCCTCACCGGACTCAACCTGGCCTATGGCAAGACGCTGCTGCGTCCGCTGTTCGGCGACGGGGCCTGGGCGGCGATGATGTCGGGTACCAAGCTGATCCACAACTACCTGGGACCGCTGTTCGGCATCCTGCTGGTGATCCTGCTGCTTCGCCTGCTCAGCCACAACATCCCCAAGGCCCACGATCTGCAGTGGTTCGCCAAGGGCGGCGGCCTGGTGGGCAAGGGGCATCCCGATGCCGGCTTCGCCAACGGCGGCGAGAAGGTCTGGTACTGGCTGCTGGCCACCGCCGGCCTGGCGGTCATTGTCAGCGGCTTCGTGCTGGACTTCCCCAACTACGGCCAGGCGCGCGACACCATGCAGTGGGCCAACATCATTCACGCCGTGGGGGCCCTGGGCCTGACCGCCGTGGCCTTGGGTCACATCTACATCGGCACCGTCGGCACCGAGGGGTCACTGGAAGGGATGACTACGGGCTACGTCGACGAGACCTGGGCCAAGGAACACCACAACCTGTGGTACGAGGAGGTCAAGGAGAGCGCGGTGCCCGAGGAGCAGATCGCGCAGGCGAAGGGGCCTTCCGGTTCCTCGCCACAGGGCTCCAGCTAGCGTTAATCCTCTGCCCCACTCGACACCGCCTGCGGGCGGTGTCTTTTGTTATGCTGGCCGAAAACCATCCGAGGGAGTGACCCCATGCAGCACCTGGACGACGCGACACGCACCGAACTCGAGGCGGCCGCCTTCCGCCGCCTGCTGCGCCACCTGGACGAGCACAAGGAGGTCCAGAACATCGACCTGATGATCCTGGCCGACTTCTGCCGCAACTGCCTTTCCAAGTGGCTGGTGAGCGCCGCCGAGGAGCGCGGCGCCGAGCTCGACTACGAGACGGCCCGGGAACATGTCTACGGCATGCCCTATGCCCAATGGAAGGAGCAGTACCAGCAGGAAGCTAGCCCCGAGCAGCAGGCCGCCTTCGCGGCGCGCCAGGCCGCCAAGCAGGAGCGCGGGCAAGCATGAACGAGCCGATGATCCCCCTCACCATTGCGGTGCTGACCATCTCCGACACCCGCACCGAGGCCACGGACCGCAGCGGCGAGGCGCTGGTCGAGCGCCTTACCGCCGCCGGCCATCGCCTCGCCGAGAAGCGCATCGTGCCCGACGACGTCTACCGCATCCGGGCGGTGGTGGCAGCCTGGATCGCCGACCCCAAGATCCAGGTGGTGCTGACCACCGGCGGTACCGGCTTCACCGGCCGCGACTCCACGCCAGAGGCGGTCTCGGTGCTGCTGGACAAGCGCATCGAGGGCTTCGGCGAGCTGTTTCGCCAGCTGAGCTGGCAGGAGATCGGCAGCTCCACGGTGCAGAGCCGCTGCCTGGGCGGGCTGGCCAACGCCACCGTGCTGTTCTGCCTGCCCGGCTCCACCGGTGCCTGCCGCACCGCCTGGGATGGCATCCTCGCCGAGCAGCTGGACAGCCGACACAAGCCCTGCAACTTCGCCAACCTGGTGATCCCGGAGCGAGGCCAGCATGCCTGACATAAGGAAAACCCGTCACACGCCCTGCGGCTCTCGCTACCATCAGGCCAACCCGATGATCCCGGCGCGAGGCCAGCATGGATAAGGCAAGGGGGGACAAGGGGGGTGAGCTCAAGCCGGTCTCGGCGGCCCTGGCCGCACTGCTGGCGGAGGTGGAGGCGCTCGACAACGAGACCCTGCCGCTGGAACAGGCCGCCGGCCGGGTGCTGGGCGAGACCGTGACCGCCCGCCTCGACGTGCCCGGCTTCGACAACAGCGCCATGGACGGCTACGCCCTGGACCATCGCGACGCCGGCGGCCGGCTCCCCATCAGCCAGCGCATCGCCGCCGGCACCCCGGCACGCCCCCTGGCACCCGGGAGCTGCGCGCGGATCTTCACCGGCGGTGAGATCCCGCCCGGGGCCGACTGCGTGGTAATGCAGGAGCGGGTCGAGGTCGAGGGCACGACGGCTTGGATACCCGAGGGCGTGCCGGCCGGCGATAACGTGCGCCGACGCGGCCGTGACGTGGCGTCCGGCGCGGCGGTGCTGGAGGCCGGCACACGGCTGGAGGCTGCGGCCCTCGGGCATCTCGCCGGCCAGGGGATCACCGAAGTCGCGGTTCGTCGCCGCCCTCGCCTCGCCCTACTCTCCACCGGCGACGAGATCGTCGACCCCGGTCGGCCCCTGGCGCCGGGCCAGCTCTACAACTCCAACCGTCCCATGCTGCGCCGCCTGCTGGAGCGCTTCGGTGCCGAGCCGGTGATGATGGCATCGATTCCCGATGACGCCGCCGCCACCCGGCGGATCCTGGCCGAGGCCGCTCAGGCGGCGGATGTCGTGGTCACCACCGGGGGTGTCAGCGTCGGCGAGGAGGATCACATCAAGGCTGCCGTCGAGGCGCTGGGGCGCCTTGACCTGTGGCGCCTGGCGATCCGTCCGGGCAAGCCCCTCGCCCTGGGGCGACTGCCGCGTGCAGGCGGCGGTGAAGCGCGCTTCGTGGGCCTGCCGGGCAACCCGGTATCGAGTTTCGTGGGCGCCTGGCTGTTCCTCAGGCCACTGGTGGGCGCCCTGCTGGGCTGCCCAGCCCTGGCACAACTGCCCGAGGTGCCCGCCCGGGCCGACTTCGCGACCCGCACCGGTCCACGCGCCCACTACATGCGCGTCACCCTCACCTTCGAGGCGGAGGGGCCAAGGGCCCGGGCCTTCGAGGACCAGAACTCGGCGGTGCTCTCCTCCTGCATCGAGGCCGATGCCCTGGCGGTGATTCCCGCCGATAGCGAGGTGACGCCCGGCGACCCCGTGACCTGCCTATGGCTCGGAGGCGTCGGCTAGTATCACCCTGCGCCGGGCGTGGGAGAAACCTCCAACTCCTGGCGTACCGACACCCATAGCCGGTGAAACTCGCCCTCCAGGGCGGAATACTCCGCCTCCAGCCAGGGCAGCAGCTCGGCGAGGCGGTTGGGGCCGGTGAGGCGTCGGCCGATGCCGTCGATGGCACGGCAGGTGAAGGGGAAGTCGGCGTAGCGACGCAGCCAGTCCTGCTCGACCAGCGGCGGCACCATGGGGGCGAGGCGAGCGGGTGCCGAGCGCGCCGCCAGCAGACGGTAGGTGCGCTCCACCAGACGATCCCCGGCGTCATGCAAGATCAGCTCCCGGGCCACGAAGTGGTCCCACACCAGATCCAGGGCGATGCCCATCACCCGACGCCCGCCGGGCGGTGAGCGCGTCAGGATCTGCCGAGTGACGGGGTGGCCGTCGACATAGGCATCGACGCGCCGATGGTGACGGATGCCACACGCCACCCCCATGGGCCAGTCACTCAGGTCACTGCCCTTCACCCCATCGGCGATCAGGTTGCCGTAGAGGAAGTCGTCATCCCCGCCGCGGGCAAGCCAGGCATGGGCCAGGAAGTTCACCGGCGCCTCACAGGCAGTTGGTGGGCTTGGGCAGCCCCGCCAGGCGAGCCCCTACCTTGGCAGGACTTCCCGGGAAGAGGCGCATCAGATGGATCGAGCGCCCCTTCTCCGGCCCCAGCGCCTGGCCCACCGCCTTGACCAGGGGGCGCATGGCGGGGGCCTGCTCGAAGCGTGCATAGAAGTCGCGCAATACCCGGATCACCTCCCAGTGCGCCTCGGTGAGGGCGATGCCCTCCTCGGCGGCAAGCGCCTCGGCGACGGTCTCGGACCAGTCGTGCCTGTTGACGAGGTAGCCCTCAGGGTCCAGAGGGATTTGGGTTTCTGCCACAGAGAGATAACGGTATATTTCTGTGCTCGCCATCAGTACCAGCTCACCGTGCGCTCACACGCTTCGGTCAGGGCCACGAAGCCCTCGACGTCCACGACCTGGATGCCATCGGCGTGACGACCGAGCAGCCCACGCGCCTCCAGGTCCTCATGCAGGGCGTACAGACGCCCTTCCACCCCCGGGAAGGCGGCACGCTGAGCCGGCAAGGCCCCGATCACTCCGTCCTCGATCAGCAACAGGCGATCCGCGGGCCCCAAGGCCGATAGCGCCTGGCGGCAGGCAGGCGTGTCCGGTGCGCGATTGAGTATATGCAGCAGCATGGTCGACTCGTCAGAAGTTAAGTACCAGGGAGTGGGCGGCCAGCTCCTCGGCCATCTCGGTGGCACCCACGGGGCGTGCCGGCAGGAGCAGCATCGACGCATCGAGGCCATAGTCGCGAAGCGCCCTCTCCTCCACCAGTAGCCGGTCGATATCATACATCTCCAGCATGGCCAGGGTCGGTGCCGTGCCCTTCTGCCCCATTGGTCCCACACCCTGCCCTTCGAGCAGTGCCAGCGCGCCTTCACCCAGGAAGAGCAGCGTCACGCGTCGCTCGAAGGCCGCCGCCACCAGGGCCGCATCCAGCCCCTCACGCAGCCAGCTCGAGCCGTGGGGCGCGTGGCGCAGGATCACCAGCAGGTCGCCGTGGTGCGTCTCGTCGTGCATCGCTGGGCTCCTAGGGTCCGAAGGTGATCAGGCGGTCGCAGCGCAGTCCCAGGTCGACCAACTGGCCGAGCCCCGTGAGCTCGAACGGAGCCTCGACGCTGGCGCCCTGCTTGCCATGGCGGCGAGCCTCGCGCTCGTCGAGCAGGCCGCGGCGCAGGGCGGCGGCGATGCAGACCTGAAGGGGCACCCCATGGGCCTCGCCGAGGGCCGCCCAGCCGTCGACGAGATGGGGCTCGTCTTGGGGCGGCGCCGCCAGGCGCGCGGCGTTATGCACGCCCTCATGGTAGAAGAACACCCCCTCGAGGGTATGCCCTCTCGCCAGCAGCGCTCGAGCGAAGCGCAGCGCCGAGTGAGATGCCTGGTGGCTGTAGGGGGCCGCGAGCAGCAGGATGGCATAGCGCATCCGGGGTCTCCTGCGGAAGTGGCCTGCAAACAGGCTGGCCCCGCCGAGGCGGGGCCAGCCGGATCATCACGATCGAGGTCGATCGTCAGTCGCTGCTCATGATGCCCAGCAGGGAGAGCAGGCTGACAAAGAGGTTGTAGATCGACACATAGAGGGTGACGGTGGCAAGGATGTAGTTGGTCTCACCGGCCCGGTGAACGATCTCGCTGGTCTGGTAGAGGATCGCCGCCGAGGAGAACAGCACGAAGCCGGCTGACACCATCAGCATCAGGGCGGGAATCTGGAAGAAAATGCCCGCCAACATGGCCAGGATCAGCACGATGGCACCGGCCATCAGGAAGTTGGCCAGGAAGCTGAAATCCTTCTTGGTGATCAGCGCCACGGCGGAGAGGCCGATAAAGGTCAGGCCGGTCATGGCCAGGGCGTTCATCACCAGGGCCGCGCCATTGGGCAGTGCCAGGTAGGCGTTGAGGATCGGCCCCAGGGTGAAGCCCATGAAGCCGGTGAAGGCGAAGGTCGTCAGCAGGCCCATGGCGGAGTGGGCGGTCTTGTGGACCAGGAACATCAGACCGTAAGCGCCGATGAAGAACACGAGGATGTTCATGCGCTCGATGCCCATCGCCATAGCGGCACCGGCGGTCACTGCCGAGAAGAGCAGTGTCATGGCCAGCAGGCCATAGGTGTTGCGCAGCACCTTGTTGGTACTGGCAACCCGGGTCTGGGTCTCCTGGCGGGTCACATGTGACTCTTGATAGGCCATTGAACCGTTGCTCCCTGTCGTTGGTAGATCGTGCCAATTGACCTAGGATGCCGCCTCGAAGTTCCCCGCGCAAGAGCCTGACCCGGCAGGACTCAACGCTGATTCTTCCCTGCGGCCTCCTCCAGAAGGGCCTCGGCCACCCGCGCCGCGGTGCTGCAGACGTCGCTGCCTGCCGCCTCGAGGCCGTCACGATCCAGCCACACCAGCTCGGTGGCATCGCTGGCGGCGCCCTCCACGCCCCCCTGCCAGGCCATGCGCAGCACGATGATCACGTAATGGCTGCGCAGGCTGCCGTCCGCCTCATGGTCGAAGAGGTCGATCGCGGTGACCACCTCGCCGGCCTCGGCGCGCAGCCCCGTCTCCTCGAGAAGCTCACGCTTCGCCGCCGCCTGGAGGGTCTCGCCGGGTTCCACCTTGCCGCCCGGCAGGGCCAGGCGACCGGCGTTGGGGGCATGGGCGCGACGCACCATCAGGATATGCTCGTTCCAGAGCAGCGCGGTGGAGACCGCCGGGATAGGGCGGGACGGGACGTTGGAGGCGTCGGTATTCGGCATGGTCGACTCTCGGCGGCGGGGATGCCTCTACTCTGCGAGCTCGACTCGAGGCTGGCAAGTCGCCTCGCCAAGGTGGGGTAGGATGGTGCATAAACGCGAAAACCAGCCGCAAGGGGCTGGTTTTCTTGAAGAAGTGGCGGAGGGACAGGGATTCGAACCCTGGAAGGGCGTTAACCCTTGCCGGTTTTCAAGACCGGTGCATTCAACCGCTCTGCCATCCCTCCGGCTCACGGCGATGCATATTACCAGCTCTGCCGTGTGGGTCAAGAGCGGCGTGCGATCAAGACGTTAGCCGCGGTTCAATAGAGCCGCAGGCCGACCCGGGTGACACGGTTGCCCTCCATCTCGCTGACCACCCAGTGGATGCCATGCCAGTCGACATCATCGCCCACCACCGGGTGGCCGCCGACGCGCAGCGCCACGAACTCGCCCAGGGTCATATCGCGTTCGCCGGGGCTCAGGGTCAGCCCGTAGGCCTCGGCGACCTCCTGCATCCTCGCCTCCCCATCGAAGGTGAAGGTGCCGAAGAAGGCGCGTTCCTGCTTGAGCTTGGCCTCGCCATTGAACAGCCGGTTGAGCGCCGGGAGGTCCTCGCTGCGCCCGATGACACAGAGCACGTCGCCAAGCTGCAGGCGTGTACTGCCCTTGGGGTGGAGCATGGCATGCTCGCGGAAGAGCGCCGAGATCAGCGCCCCGGAGGGAAAGCGCAGCAGGCGGATGGGCACGTCGGCCAGGTCCTGGTTCTCCACCCGGTAGACGAACATCTCGTAGTCGTTCTCGGGCAGGATGCCCAGTGGGCCACGATGGTTGGGTGACACGGAGCTCGGCATCAGCACCTTCGTCCAGCGCGCCATCACCGAGAGCGTGCTGCCCTGCACCAGCAGCGACAGCAGCACCACCGCGAAGGCCACGTTGAAGTAGAGGGCTGCATCCTCCACCCCACCGATCACCGGGAAGATCGCCAGCACGATGGGCACCGCGCCGCGCAGCCCCACCCAGGAGATGAAGCCGATCTCGCGCCAGCGAAACTTGAAGAAGGGCTTGAGCGCCACGACCACGGCGATGGGACGCGCCACGAAGATCAGTACCAGGCCGACCATCCCGGCCGGAAGCAGGTAGTCGACCAGGTCCGTCGGCGTGACCAGCAGCCCCAGCACCAGGAAGAGGCCGATCTGACTGAGCCACGCCAGGCCGTCATGGACCGGCAGGATAAAGTTCAGGTGGCGCCCCTTCTGGTTGCCGATCATCAGACCGGCCAGGTAGATCGCCAGGAAGCCGCTGCCGCCCAGCAGGCTGGTCAGCCCGAAGATGCAGAAGCCGAGCGCCAGGGCGAGCAGCGAGTAGAGGCCCGGAGCCAGGTCGACCCAGCGCAGCAGCCGCGCGCTCAGCCAGCCTCCGCCGAGGCCAAGGGCAACCCCCAGGCCGAACTGTTCCACCAGCAGCAGGAGCGTATCGAGCGGCCCCCCCACTTCACCGGCCAGCAAGGAGACCAGCACCAGGGTGAGGAAGATCGCCATCGGATCGTTGGTGCCCGACTCGATCTCCAGGGTCGCCCCGACCCGTTCGTTGAGGTTGAGGCCCCGGCCACTGAGCATCGAGAACACTGCCGCGGCATCCGTGGAGCCCACGATCGCCCCCACCAGCAGCCCCTGCACCAGGGAGAGGTCGAAGACCCACATGGCGAAGACACCGACCAGGCCACTGGTGATGAACACCCCCACCGAGGCGAGCGTCAGGGCGGGCCGAAAGGCGACGCGAAAGGTCTTGAGCCGCGTGCGCAGGCCGCCATCCAGCAGGATCATGGCCAACGCCAGATGCCCGATGACAAAGGCCAACGAATAATTGTCGAATTCGATGCCGAGGATGCCCTGCTCGCCCGCCAGCATGCCGAGACCGAGGAAGATCAGCAGGAGTGGCAAGCCCACCAGGCTAGAGAGGCGACTGCCCAGCACGCTCAGCGCGATGAGCAGGCCACTAAGAATGAAAAGGGTGTTGATGACGTCCATGGCATCCTCTCGATGGCAATGGTGGCATTATCGCATGCGGCCCATGGCGGCGCGATGTCGGCCGGCGCGACTGGTCAGCCAACGGACGCCGCGGATACACTTGCCGCCGGCCTGCGTCATCGTCTTCGCCACGGAGCCTGCGAATGCCCCACCCTGCCGCCGATGCCTGCGGGCGACGAACGCGACTCGCCCCGCTGCTTGTCGCGCTGTTGCTGTCGTCGCTCTCCCCCGCTTGGGCCGAGACCGAGGCCGCCCTCGAGGCGCCGCCGCCGCTGACCCTGGACAGCGAGGTCATGGTCCCCGACCTGGGCCCCTCGCCAGGCGACGAAACAGCGCCGGCGGATGACGCCACGGAGACCTCCGCGGCACAAGCCACCCTGCCCGCCTCACCGTCGCCGAACGCCGAAGAGGGGGCGCCGGTGGCGGAGGTGCCAAGCGTCGTCCACGCCCCTCCGGAACCCCTCGAGCCACCGCCACTCGACACCCTGACCATCATGCTCGACTGGTACCCGAGCCTCCATCAGGCCCCCCTGCTGCTGGCCGCCGGCAACGGCCTGCCTCGGCGTGAGGGGCTCAGCCTCGAGATCCAGCGCCCGGCGGATCCCGCCGCCCCGCTGCGCCTGCTCGGTGCCGGCCTGGTCGACCTCGCCCTCACCCACCAGCCGCAGCTGCACCTGCAGGTGGCGCGCGGCAAGCCGCTGGTGCGCGTGGCCACCCTGGTGGATACCCCCCTGGCGGGGCTGGTGATGCGCGAGTCACGCGCCGGCCGGGGTCCCGAGTCGCTGGCCGGGCGGCGCCTGGGCGTCGCGACCGAAGCAGCACGGGACCTGCTGCTGCCGGCCCTGCTCCTTCCCCATGGCATCGCCGTCGACGAGGTCGCCCTCGCCGAGACCGGCTTCACCCTGGCTACCGCCCTGTCCGAGCAGGACCTGGACGGGGTGATCACCCCCGTGCGCCTCGCCCTGCCTCGTCAACTAGCGGATCGCGGCGTGGCCACCCGGCTGTTCCGGCTGGAGGAGCACGGCGTGCCGGTGCACGACGGCCTGATCCTGGTCGCCAATCGCGATCGACTCGCCCGCCTGCGCGGCCCCCTCGACGAGCTGGTGGCAATCCTGCGCGACACCACGCTATGGATGATCGAGGAACCGGACGCGGCCTGGGACAAGCTGGTGGCGCTGGAGCCCACCCTCGACACGCCCGCCAACCGCGACGCCTGGCCGGCGGTGCTGATGCGCCTGAGCGCCCAGCCGGCGGCGCTGGATGCGGGGCGCTACCGGCGCATGGAAGCGCTGCTCCAGGAGCAGGGGGTGATCGAGGCTCCCCACCCACTGGAACAACTGGCGGTGGACCTCGGCGCCGAGTGAGGCTCAGGCGCTGGCGTCGTGCCGCGCCAGGAAGGCGTCGATCGCCTCACGGAAGGCCTCGGGCTGCTCGGCGTGCAGCCAGTGGCCCGCCTCCAGAGTGACGATCTCGGCCTCGGGCAGCACCCGGCGCAGGGCCGGCAGGTGCTCATCGTCCACGTAGTGGGAGGCGCTACCGCGCAGCACCAGGGTGGGGCCCGCGAAGGGCTCGTGGCCCGCCGGTTCGCCCATGATCGACTCGTAGTCGGCCTGGATCTCGTCGAGACCCAGGCACAGCGCGAGCACGTTGCCCTCGCCCCTCATCAGGTTGGTGGCCAGGAAGAGGCGCACCGGCTTCTCGGCGACGTGCTCGGCGAGCAGCGCATCGGCCTCGCGACGATTGGTCGGCGCTCCGGCCTCCACGCGACGCAGGGCGGCGAAGACGCTGTCGTGGTCGTGGCCGTAGGCCACCGGGGCGATATCGGCGACGATCAGCGAGGCGATGCGCTCGGGCGCCAGGCGCGCCAGGCTGATGGCGACCTTGCCGCCCATGGAGTGGCCCAGCAGGTGGCAGCGCGCGATCTCGAGCCGATCCAGCAGCGCCGCCACGTCCTCGGCCATCGCCGCGTAGCCCATCCCCTCGGCATGGGGCGAGCGGCCATGGTTGCGCAGGTCGACCGCAATCACTCGCCGCCGCCCCTCCCACGCCTTGAGGTGGGAGCGCCAGTTGTCGGCGCTGCCGAACAGGCCGTGGATCACCACCAGCGGCACGCCCTCGCCGCCGGTATCCAGATGGTTGAGCTCGATCGACATGGGCAACACCTCGTTCAGGGGATCAGGAGCGGGCGCGGGCCACCTCGGGCGCCACGTCCTCGCGGCCGGTGACGGCCACCAGCCGACGGCTCAGCCAGGCCAGCAGCACGCCATAGAGAGGCAGGAAGAAGAGCAGGCTGATGACCAGCTTGCAGACGTAGTCCACCGCGGCGATCTCCAGCCAGTTGGCCGCCATGAACGGGTCGGGGCTGCGGTGGAAGGCAATGGAGAAGAAGGCGAAGGTGTCGGCCAGGTTGCCGACCACCGTGGAGAGCGCCGGCGCTACCCACCAGGCGCGCAGGCGGCGCAGGCGATCGAAGACGTGGACGTCGAGCAGCTGCCCCAGCACGTAGGCCATGAAGCTGGCCACGGCGATGCGGGCGACGAACAGGTTCCACTCCCCCAGCGCCTCCAGCCCGGCGAAGCTGCCACGCGGAAAGATCACCGAGACGGCGTAGGAGATCGCCAGCGCCGGCAGCATCACCCGCATGATGATGGCCCGCGCCGGCTCCTTGCCGAACAGGCGCACGGTAAGGTCGGTGGCCAGGAAGATGAACGGGAAGCTGAAGGCACCCCAGGTGGTATGGAAGCCGAACAGGGTAAAGGGTAGCTGCACCAGATAGTTGCTGGCGGCGATGATGGCGATATGGAAGGTGATGAGCAGCGCCAGGCAGCGGCGATACTGTAGCGGGGAGAGCACGAACATCTCGGATCCTTTTTTGCGGGAGGGGTGAGGGAACCCTCTTGAACGTCGGGGCCGGCGGTCGCCGGCGCGGCGCATTATACGGGCTCGACCGCCGACTGGCCATGCGCCCTGCCCCGCAAACACGCCGCGCCGCCCCTAAGGGCGGCGCGGCATGAGGCAGACGGCAGGCAGGCTCAGACCTGGCGGGCCTCGTGGGCGGCCCCCACCTCGCGTGCCTTCATGGCATCGTGGACCTCCTCCAGGCTCGCCGGGTCATCGATGGTAGAGGGAATCCCGAACTCCTTGCCGTCGGCGATGTTGCGCAGCAGCTTGCGCAGGATCTTGCCGGAACGGGTCTTGGGCAGGCGGTCCACCACCAGCACCTGCTTGAAGCAGGCGATGGGACCGATCTTGTCCCGCACCAGGGCGATCAGCTCCTCCTCGAGCTCCACCTCGCGGCCGTCGAAGCCATCCTTGGGGATCACCAGGCCGACCGGCAGCTGTCCCTTGAGGGCGTCGTGGATGCCGATCACCGCGCACTCGGCCACCGCCGGATGGGCCCCCACGACCTCCTCCATCTCGCCGGTGGAGAGACGGTGGCCGGCCACGTTGATGACGTCATCGGTGCGGCCCATGATGAACAGGTAGCCATCCTCGTCGATATAGCCGCCGTCACCGGTCAGGTAGTAGCCCGGGAAGGCCGCCATGTAGGCCGCATGGAAGCGCTGGGGGTCGCCCCACACGCCCACCAGGCAGCCGGGCGGCATGGGCTGCTTGATCACCACGCTGCCCTGCTCCATGGGGCCCATCGGCTCCCCCTCGCGGTCGAGGATCTGCACGTCGAAGCCCGGCACCGGCACGGTGGCGCTGCCCGCCTTGGTGGGCATCGGCTCCAGGCCGTGCAGGTTGGCGGCGATCGGCCAGCCGGTCTCGGTCTGCCACCAGTGATCGATCACCGGCACCTCGAGCAGGTCATCCAGCCAGTGGAAGGTCGGCGGGTCCAGCCGCTCGCCGGCCAGGAACAGCGCCTTGAGGCTGGAGATGTCGTAGTTCGCCAGGTGCTTGCCGTCCGGATCCTCCTTCTTGATCGCGCGGAAGGCGGTGGGGGCGGTGAAGAAACTCTTGACCCGATACTCCTCGATCAGGCGCCAGAAGGCGCCGGCATCCGGGGTCTTGACCGGCTTGCCCTCGTAGACCACCGAGGTGGCCCCGCGCAGCAGCGGCGCATAGACGATGTAGGAGTGGCCCACCACCCAGCCGACGTCGGAGGCGGAGAAGAACACCTCGCCGGGCTCGACGTCGTAGATCACGTCCATGGAGTAGGCCAGCGCCACCGCATAGCCGCCGGTGTCGCGCACCACGCCCTTGGGCTTGCCGGTGGTACCGGAGGTGTAGAGCACATAGAGGGGATCGGTCCCCTTGACCGGCACACAGTCGGCAGGCTCGGCCTTGGCGACGAGGGTGGCCCAGTCGTGGTCCCGCGCACCCAGCTCGGCGACATGCTGCTCGCGCTGGAACACCACGCAGGCATCCGGCTTGTGGGCACTCTGCTCGATGGCGGCATCGACGATCGGCTTGTAGGGCAGCACCTTGTTGACCTCGACGCCGCAGGAGGCGGCGACCACCACCTTGGGCGTGGCGTCCTCGATACGAACCGCCAGCTCATGCGGGGCGAAGCCGCCGAACACCACGGAGTGCACGGCCCCCAGGCGGGCACAGGCGTACATGGCCACCAGCGCCTCGGGCACCATGGGCATGTAGATCACCACCCGGTCGCCCTTTTCCACACCGAGGTCGCGCAGCGCGCCGGCGAAACTCGCCACCTGGTCGCGCATCTCGCGGAAGGTCAGGGTGCTCTTGCTGTCGGTGACCGGGGAGTCCCAGTAGAGAGCCGGCTGGTCGCCGCGTCCCTGCTCGACATGGTGGTCGAGGGCGGCGTGGGCGATGTTGAGCTCGCCGTCGGCGAACCAGCGGGCATGGTTGGCCTCGTCGTACTCGAGGATGCGCTCGGGCGCCTTGAACCAGGGGATGCGCCGGGCCTGCTCGGCCCAGAACGCCTCGGGATGGTCGATGGAACGGCGGAATTCGTCGGTATAGCGGCTCATGGGGTTCCTTTCGCGGTCCGGTCACGGGTGATTGTTGACACTGTAAAGCACCGCTGCCGAGTTACCCTCATACGATAGGCTAATTTGCGACGAAAGGCGCAAGGCTTGTAGCGTTATTGTCAACAACCAGGACGAGGAAGCACGCCGAAAGACGCCAAATCAACGCACACGGCAACGCGGGCCTGGGCTATGCTTGAGGAAACCACAATATACGGGCAGGCGAACGCGTCCGCCCGACACCACCGTCAGCGCGGGGAGGGCCCATGCACACGCCGAGCAGCGAGGCAGCACGACTCATCGAGGGGGGCGGCGCCATCGACCGCGCCACCGCCCTGCTCAAGGCCATGGCCAACGACAACCGGCTGCGAATCCTGTGCCTGCTCGACGACGGCGAGATGTCCGTCACCGAGCTCAATGGCCACCTGGCGCTGAGCCAGTCGGCACTCTCCCAGCACCTGGCCATCCTGCGCCGGGAGGAGCTGGTCACTACCCGCCGCGCCTCCCAGACCATCTACTACTCGTTGCAGGGCGAGAGTGCCCGCCGCATCATCGCCACCCTGGTGGAGCTCGGCCTGGCCCAGGGCTGACCGCCCTGCCCTCCTAGCGCTTCAGCCAGCGGCTGGCATCGAGGGCCTCGGCGCCGCGCAGCAGGGCACGCTCGACTCCGGCCGCGACCGCCAGGCTCAGGCGCTCCCCCAGTCGCCGCGGCGGCTCAAGCCGCACCCGTATCACCCGCGCCGACGCCATGCGCTCCACCAGATAGGCCTCGCTGGTGCCCAGGGCGTCGATCAGCCCCTTCTCCAGCGCCTCGCTGCCGTACCAGATCTCGCCGGTGGCGATCGTCTCCATATCCAGCCCCGGGCGCCGCTCGGCGACGTGGCGCTTGAACAGCTCATGAGTGCGCTCGAGATCCTCGACGAACTTCTCGCGCCCCTCCTCGGTGTTCTCGCCCAGCACCGTGAGGGTGCGCTTGTAGCGGCCGGCGGTGAGCACGTCCACGTCGATGTCGTGGCGCTTGAGCAGGCGATGGACGTTGGGCACCTGGGCGACGACGCCGATGGAGCCCAGCACGGCGAGCGGCGCGGCGCGTACGCTGTCTGCCCCGCAAGCCATCAGGTAGCCGCCGCTGGCGGCCACCTTGTCGACGCAGACCGTGGTGGTGAGCCCCGCCTCGCGCAGGCGATCCAGCTCGGCGGCGGCGAGCCCGTAGGCATGCACCAGGCCGCCGGCGGATTCCAGGCGCACCACCACCTCGTCACCGGGCTCGGCGGCGGAGATCACCGCCGAGATCTCCTCGGCGAAGCGCCCGGTGCCGCTGGCCCGGATATCGCCATGGAAGTCCAGCAGCCAGAGGGTCGCGGCATGCGCATCGCTCTCATCCTTGCCAGATCGGCCCTTGCCGGCCTTGGCCTGGCGCTTGTCCTCGCGGCGAAACGCCTTGACAAGCCGCTTGCGCGCACCGGGTTCGCTGGCCGCCAGGCGCAGGCGGCGAGTGCGGGCGCCACGCCCGCGGTTGAGCTCCTCGACCTTGAGCCGCGCCTCGTCGCCGCCCTCGCCGCGCAGCCGCGCCGCCACCGCGACAGCGAGCCCGACGATCACCGCCAGGCTCAGCAGCTGCGCCAGGAACATGCCGAAATCCGAAAGCCACTCACCCATCTTGCCTCCTCACGGGTCTCGCCGGCCGGGAACCGCCTGGTCGTGGGGCCGGCCCGCTTGATTGAAACAGTTGTTTGAAATACCCTCGCGCTTCACCCGTCCCATCAGGAGCCCCGCACATGAGCCAGTCCACCCTCGACACCCTGATCGCGCGCTTCGACCCCCAGGCCGCCAGCGGCATGGACGAGGTCTTCCAGTTCCACTTCGATGACGCCGCCAGCCACTACCTGGTGATCCGGGACGGCGAGCTCGCCGTCGAGGAGGGGGAGCACGAGGATCCCTCCGTCAGCCTGAGCATGAGCACCGATACCCTCAAGGGGCTGATGAGCGGCGAGGTCAACGGCATGACCGCCTTCATGACCGGCAAGCTCAAGGCCACCGGCAACGTCATGCTGGCCACCCAGCTGACCCGCCTGTTCCCGAAAGGCTGAGGCCGCGGCGGACGGGGCACCCTGCCCCGCCCGCCGGCTAGCGCGCCGCCACCTCGGCCAGGTGGGTCTCGATCAACGCCCGCGAGATGGAGTAGAGGGGCGGCAGCGCAGGCAGCCGGCGCGGGGAGAACCAGGCGGCATCGACGATCTCCTGGCCGTCGATGCGAATCCGGCGGCTGGCGGCCTCGGCGAAGAAGCCCAGCATCAGCGAATGGGGGAAGGGCCAGGGCTGGCTGCGGAAGTAGCGGATGCGCCCCACGGCGAGCCCGACCTCCTCGAAGATCTCCCGACGCACCGCCTCCTCGGCACTCTCCCCCGGCTCGATGAAGCCGGCCAGGGTCGAGTAGCGACCCGGCGGGAAACGCGGGCTACGCGCCAGCAGCAGGGCATCGCCGTGGGTCACCAGGGTGATGATGCAGGGCGAGATGCGCGGGTAGTTGCGATGCCCGCAGGCGTGGCAGTGCATGGCGAACTCGGCGTCGAGACGCTCCGCCGGGGCGCCACAGCGCCCGCAGAAGCGGTGGTCGCGCAGCCAGGCCCCGACCTGGAGCGCCGTCGAGACCAGCGGGAAGTGCGACTCGGGCAGGCGGGAGAGCCAGTCGCGCCCGGCCGGCCAGTCGTCGCCGGCGCGCTCCTCCAGGCTGAGCGCCACCGGGGCGTCGTGCCAGTAGGCCAGCGGCTGCATCGCCGCCGTCCAGGGCATCGCCGGCTGCAGCACCCCGCCATCCGGGGCCGGAGCGATGCGCCCCTCGGCGAGACGAATCACCTGCCCCGAGCTAGCCTCCAGCGGCAGTTCGCGACGCAGCATCAGTGGGGAATCCCCTCGACGCCATCCCAAACGCACTCCCCCGCCGACTCGCGGATCCGCGCCAGCTTGTGGCGATGGGCATCGAGCTCCGCCTCGCTCGGGGCGGTGACGGCCAGCCGACCGGGCTCGAGCGCCACCGGGCGGCGCTGGATGCCACGCGCCCCGCTGCCCTCGCTGGCGGCGCTGGGATCGAGCAGCAGCGCGGTCTGGCCGCCGGTCATCGCCAGGTAGACGTCGGCGAGGATCTCGGCGTCCAACAGCGCGCCGTGCAGCACGCGATGGCCGTTGTCGATCTCGTAGCGCTTGCACAGGGCATCCAGGCTGTTGCGCTGGCCGGGATGCTTGTCCCGGGCCAGTTGCAGGGTGTCGAGGATGCGGCAGTGCTCGGCCACCGGCCCCAGCGCGGGCTCGCCGCGGACACGGTTGAGCCTTGTCAGCTCGTGGTCGATGAAGCCGACGTCGAAGGGGGCATTGTGGATCACCAGCTCCGCCCCCTCGATGAAGGCCCAGAAGGCGTCGGCCACCTCGGCGAACACCGGCTCGTCGGCGACGCGCTCATTGGTGATGCCGTGGACCGAGATCGCCTCCTCCTCGATGGGGCGCTCGGGGTTGATGTACTGGTGATAGCTGCGCCCGGTCAGGCGCCGATTGACCATCTCCACCGCGCCGATCTCGATCAGGCGATGGCCCTCGCGGGGATCGATGCCGGTGGTCTCTGTGTCGAGAACGATCTGGCGCATGCGCCCTCCCTATGCGGTGTGTTTCGGCGCCATGCCGTGCTGGTAAATCTTGGCCGCCTTGGCCAGGAGGGTGATCGGCGAAGGCTCGCCGATGTCGGAGTGACTCAACCCCTTGCCTCCTTCTCGGCTCTCGAGCCCTCGTGGCGGGCAACCCGCCCTGGCTCCAGGCGCGTGGTACCCAGCGCCGGTCCCCCCAGCGGGGCGGCGAAGCGCAGCCGGCTGCCCTGGCGCTGGGCCAGCTGTGGGCGCCGGCAGGCCTGGATCATGTAGCTGTCACCCAGCGCCAGGTTATGGCGACGTCCCAGGGTCTCCAGCAGCGCATTGCCGGGCGGCCGGCCGGGCAGGTGAAAGCCGCAGTAGTCTACCCGCTCGATCTCGAAGTCGACAAACGCCAGCCAGTCGCGCAGGCGACGCGGCGAGCGCCACTGGCCGGCCCACGGCAGTCGCCGTCGCCGCGCCGGCGAGAGCCGCGCCAGGCCCCCGGCGGAGAACGGCATCCAGCCGAACAGGATCAGCTTGCCGGTGTCGGCGGTGACCCGTGCCGCCTCCTGCAGCAGGTGATGGGGGTCGGGCGCCACCTCCAGCAGGTGATGCACCACCACCAGGTTGAGGCAGCCATCGGGGAGCGGTAACGCCTCGGGGACGCAGACCAGCGTCGAGGGATCCGTGGCCAGCTCGCGGGTCGGCGCCCACGCCAGGGAATGGCGCACCGGGCACATGTCCGCCAGCAGGCCACCGTAGCCGAGCTCCAGGCTGTGGGCGCCGAACAGCCGCTCACAGGCGGGCCCCAGGCAGGCACGCTCGGCCTGGCGCAGGACCTGCCCCTCCGGCGTGGACCAGAAGCGACGCCCCTCGCGAACCAGGGCGGCCAGGCGCTGGGCGCTGGTCTCGGTTGACATGCCTCTCCCGTCTCTTCATATTGGGCGGATTTTGCGAACCGTTCATGCCCACTCAGGACAGCCGCCCATGTTGAGCGTGACACCGATTCCCGCGTTTAGCGACAACTATATCTGGCTTCTGCGCCAGGACACGAGCCCCGAGGTCTGCGTGGTCGACCCCGGCGACGCCACCCCGGTCATCGAGCTGCTGGAACGCGAGGGACTCACGCTCTCGACCGTGCTGATCACCCACCACCATCAGGACCACACCGGTGGCCTGGACGAGCTGATCAAGCGCTACTCGCCGCGGGTGATCGGCCCCGACAACGACGCCATCGCGGGCATCGACACCCCGGTCACCGAGGGCGACGAGGTTCGCGTCATGGGTCGGCTGTTCGAGGTGATCGCGGTGCCGGGGCATACCCTGGACCATATCGCCTTCTTCACCGCGGGCATTCCCCCGCTGCTGTTCGGCGGCGACAGCCTGTTCAGCGCCGGCTGCGGCCGGCTGTTCGAGGGCGACCCGGCGCAGATGCATGCCTCGCTCGGCAAGCTCGCCGCCCTCCCGGACGACACCCTGGTGTTCGCCGCCCACGAATACACCCTGGCCAACCTGCGCTTCGCCCAGGCGGCCGACCCCCACAACCCGGACGTGACCCAGGCCATGGAGGAGTGCCAGCGTGCCAGGGAGCTCGAGCGCCCCACGCTGCCCACGTCCCTGGCCCGCGAGAAACGCATCAACCCCTTCCTGCGCGTGGCGGATGCCGGCGTGCGCCAGGCCGCCTCGGCCCATGGCGACGTCGACAGCGACGAGGCGACCTTCGCCACCCTGCGCGCCTGGAAGGACAATTTCTGAACTCGATCCCTGGACGCTACCGGCCTTCCGGCCATGCCGGAGGGCAACCACGCGCCTTGGAGGAACACGACCGGATGACCTACCACACCACCCGCCGCAGGCTGTTCGCCTTCGCCAGCAGCGCCGCGCTGCTCGGCGCCCTGATGAGTGCCGGCATGCAGAGCCAGGCCTCCACCCTGGAGCGCCGCGCCACCGCGGGCATCGAGCCCAGCGAGGTGGCCCAGCCCTCACCCTATGGGCTGGCCCGCCACTTCTGGGATGCCCTGGCGCTGGAACCCCGTGACGCCTGGAGCCGGCTGAGAAGCCGCCTCGCGTGGCAGGACGGCATCGACAGACCCCGCGTGCAGGCGTGGATCGACCACTACCGCCAGGCCCCGCACAACATCGTCGAGATCACCGAGCGCGCTCGTCCCTGGCTCGCCTGGATCATCGAGAGGGTCGAGGAGCGCGGCCTGCCCGCCGAGATCGCCCTGATCCCCTTCGTCGAGAGCTCCTTCGATCCGGGTGCCCGCTCCCATCGTGGCGCCGCCGGCCTGTGGCAGTTCATGCCGCGCACCGGCGACGCCCTGGGCCTTGCCCGCCAGCGCGGCTACGATGGCCGCCTCGATGTGGTGGCCTCGACCCGCGCCGCCCTGGACTATATCGAGGGCCAGGCGGAGCAGTGGTACGACGGCGACATCCAGCTCTCCCTGGCTGCCTACAACGCCGGCGCAGGCACCGTGAACCGGGCGCGTCGCCAGGCGCTGGCCGAGGGCAAGAGCGGCGACTACTGGAGCCTCTCGCTGCCCGGCGAGACCATGGACTACGTGCCCAAGCTCAAGGCGATCGCCGCCATCATCGCCAACCCTGACGAGTACCAGGTCGCCCTGCCCGAGATCGAGGACGCCCCGGCCTTCGCCAAGGTTCCCGTCAACCAGCCGCTGCGTCTGGACGAGGCGGCCCGCCTGGCGGGCGTGCCCCACCAGACGCTGGCCGAGCTCAACCCCGGCGTCACCGGCGGCGTGGTGCCGCCGGGTGGCGGCCGCGTGCTGCTGGTGCCCACCGAGCGCGCCGACGAGCTCATGGCCCGCCTGGCGTCGCCCGCCCCCGCCTTGGCAAGCACCCAGACCGGCGACGACCGCTACGTGGTTCGCCGGGGCGATACCCTGGCCGCCATCGCCGCCCGCCAGGGGGTCAGCGTCGACGAGATCCGCCAGGCCAACGGCCTCACCGGCAGCCTGATCCGCCCCGGCCAGGCCCTGACGCTGCCGACCCGAAGCCTCGCCTCCCGTTGAGGCAGGCCCCGGCGTGAGGCGAGGGCGGGACTTGTCTTTCACGCCCGCCGCTGAGACCTTAGGAGCGACGCCGGCAGCGGCCGGCGACGTTGTCGACACGGGATGTCAAGGATGCCTCGACCGTCACGCCGGACCACCACACTACTGCTGCTGAGCCTGTTGGCGCCGCTAGCCAGCGCCCAGTCGCCGGATGCCTCGCCTGCCGGTGAGTCGGTACCCACGGTGCATGGCCTGGCGCTCTACGGCGAGCCGGCGCTGCCGGAGGGTTTTGCCCACTTCCCCTATGTCGACCCCGAGGCGCCCAGCGGCGGCACCCTGACCCAGGCGGCGGTAGGCGGCAGCTTCGACTCCACCAACCCCTTCATCATCCGTGGCACCCCGGCCGCGGATGTCTCGCAGATCTACGACACCCTGCTGGCCGGCAACCCCGACGAGCCCTTCTCGCTCTACGGGCTGCTCGCCGAGGGCATCCGCCTCGATCCAGCACGCGAGTGGGTGGAGTTCGACCTGCGTCCCGCGGCGCGCTTCCACGACGGCGAGCCAGTGACCGCCGAGGACGTGGTGTTAAGCTTCGAATTGCTCACCGAACAGGGCAATCCCTTCTACGGCGCCTACTACGCCGACGTGGAGGCGGTGACGGCGCTGGACACCGACACCGTGCGCTTCGACTTCGCCTCGACCCACTCCCGAGAGCTGCCACTGATCGTCGGCCAGCTGCCGGTGCTGCCGAAACATTACTGGGAAGGCCGCGACTTCACCTCCCCGACCCTCGATGCCCATCCCGGCTCCGGCCCCTACCGCATCGCGGAGGTCGACCCGGGGCGGCGCATCGTCTATGAACGTGACCCCGACTACTGGGGACGCCAGCTGCCGGTCAATCGCGGCCGCCACAACATCGACCGCCTGGTCTATGACTATTATCGTGACCGCGACATCGCCTGGGAGGCCTTCAAGGCGGGCCTGCTGGACTTTCGCATCGACGCACGCGCCGCCACCTGGGCGATCGGCTATGACTTCCCCGCCTTCGAGGAGGGGCTGGTGAGGAAGGTCACGGTGCCGGACGGCCAGCCGGCACGCATGCAGGCTTTCGTCTTCAACCTGCGCAAGGAGCGGTTCCAGGACCGGCGCGTGCGCGAGGCGCTGGCGCTGACCTTCGATTTCCCCTGGCTCAACGCCAACATCTTCTATGACGCCTACCGGCGCACCGAGAGCTTCTTCCAGAACTCCGAGATGGCCGCCGAGGGGCTGCCGAGCGACGCCGAGCTCGAGGTGCTGGCCCCCTGGCGAGACGAGCTCCCCGAGGCGGTCTTCACCGAACCGGTGCCCCTGGAGCAGCCCGACGCCCTGCGCGAGCGCCTGCGCCGGGCCCTAGAGCTGCTGCGCGAGGCGGGCTACCGGGTCGACGACGGACGCCTGGTGGACGGCGAGACGGGAGAGCCGCTGACCCTCGAGGTGCTGCTCTACGACACCGGCCTTGAGCGGGTGGTGCAGCCGATGCTGCGAAACATGGCGCGCCTCGGCATCCAGGGGCGCATCCGCATCGTCGATATCAACCAGTACCTCAACCGGCTGCGCGGCTTCGACTTCGACATGGTGATCGGCCAGTTCCCCCAGTCCAACAACCCCGGCAACGAGCAGCGGGAGTTCTGGACCGGCGACTTCGCCGAGGTGCCCCAGAGCCGCAACCTCATGGGGCTCGACCACCCCGCGGTGGACGACCTGGTGGCCCGACTGATCCGTGCCGACAGCCGTGAGGAGCTCAACACCCTGGCCCGGGCGCTGGACCGCGTCCTGCTGCACCTGCATATCGTCATTCCCCACTACCACTCCGGGGAGACCCGTATCGCGGTGTGGGACAAGTTCGGCTGGCCCGAGCCCGGCCCCGAATACGGCATGGACATGGCCGCCTGGTGGGTCGACCCCGAGCGGGCGGCCCTCATCGAACGTCGCCAGCGCGGAGGCCGCTAAGCCATGGGTCGCTATGTCCTGCGTCGCCTGCTGCTGATGATCCCCACCCTGCTGGGGATCATGCTGCTCAACTTCATCATCGTGCAGGCCGCCCCGGGGGGCCCCATCGACCAGATGCTGGCTCGCTTCGAGGGGGCCGATGCCATGGCCAGCACCCGCCTGGATACCGGCGGCGGCGAGGTGGTGGTGCAGAACGAGTCGCGCGGCGCGCGCGGCATCGACCCGCGCTTCATCGAGCAGCTCGAGGCGCAGTTCGGCTTCGACCAGCCGGCCCACGAGCGCTTCCTCGGCATGCTGGCCGACTACGCCACCTTCGACTTCGGTACCAGCTTCTTCCGCGACCGGCCGGTGATCGAGCTGATGATCGAGCGCCTGCCGGTGTCGGTGTCGCTGGGACTCTGGACCACCCTGCTGGTCTACCTGATCTCCATCCCGCTGGGGATCCGCAAGGCGCTGACCCACGGCTCGCGCTTCGATGTCTGGACCTCGGGACTGGTCATCGTCGGCTACGCCATCCCCGGCTTCCTGTTCGCCATCCTGCTGGTGGTACTGTTCGCCGGGGGCAGCTACTGGGACCTCTTCCCGCTGCGCGGCCTCACCTCGCCCAACTTCGATGACCTATCCACCTGGGGCAAGGTCAAGGACTACGCCTGGCACATCACCCTGCCGGTGATCGCCATGACCATCGGCAGCTTCGCCACCCTGACCATGCTGACCAAGAACAGCTTCCTCGACGAGATCCACAAGCAGTATGTGCTCACCGCCCGCGCCAAGGGCGCCAGCGACCGGCGCGTGCTCTACGGCCACGTCTTCCGCAACGCCATGCTGATCATCATCGCCGGCCTGCCCGGGGCCCTGGTGTCGATCTTCTTCACCGGGTCACTGCTGATCGAGGTAATCTTCTCCCTGGAGGGGCTCGGGCTGCTCGGCTTCGAGGCGGTGATGCAGCGCGACTACCCGGTGATCTTCGGCACCCTCTTCCTCTATACCCTGATCGGGCTGCTGCTCAAGCTGGTCTCCGATCTGACCTATGTGTGGGTCGACCCGCGCATCGACTTCGAGACACGGGAGTCCTGAGCCGATGGCCCTATCGTTCGCCTCCCTGGCCGGGCGCGTCTCGCCCATCACCCGCCGCCGCCTGCGAGTCTTTCGTGCCAACCGCCGCGCCTGGGTGTCGCTGTGGCTGTTCACCGCGCTGTTCGTGGTGAGCCTCGCCGCCGAGCTGATCGCCAACGACAAGCCGCTGGTGATGCAGTACCAGGGCGACTGGTACGTGCCGCTGCTGGTCGACTACCCGGAGACCGAGTTCGGCGGCTTCCTGCCCACTACCGCCGACTATCACGACCCCTTCGTCCAGGCGCAGATCGCCGAGCACGGCTGGGCGCTGTGGCCACCGGTACCCTTCTCCTACCAGACCCTGGACATGCAGATGATGCGGCCCTCGCCGGCACCGCCGGATGGCCGCCACTGGCTGGGCACCGACGACCAGGGGCGCGACGTGCTGGCGCGGGTGATCTACGGCTTTCGCCTCTCGGTGGTGTTCGCCCTGGTCCTCACCGCGGGCTCGCTGGCCCTGGGGGTGCTGGTGGGCGGCATCCAGGGCTACTTCGGTGGCAAGACCGACCTGATCGGCCAGCGCCTGACCGAGATCTGGCAGGGGCTGCCGGTGCTCTTCCTGCTGATCATCCTGGCCAGCTTCGTGCAGCCGGGCTTCTGGTGGCTGCTGGGCATCATGCTGCTGTTCTCCTGGCTGGGCCTGATCGACGTGGTACGCGCCGAATTCCTGCGCGCCCGCAACCTGGAGTACGTGCGCGCCGCCCGGGCCATGGGGCTCCCGCCGCGGCTGATCATGTGGCGCCATGTGCTGCCCAACGCCATGGTCGCCACCCTGACCTTCATCCCCTTCCTGTTCACCGGCGCCATCACCACCCTCACCGCCCTGGACTTCCTGGGCTTCGGCCTGCCCCCGGGCTCCCCGTCGCTGGGGGAGCTGGTGGCCCAGGGCAAGAACAACCTGCACGCCCCCTGGCTCGGCATCACCGCCTTCGTCAGCCTGTCGCTGATGCTCTCGCTGCTGGTGTTCATCGGCGAGGGGCTGCGCGACGCCTTCGACCCGCGGCATATCCAGAGGAGTCCCGCCGATGCCTGACCTGCTGCGCCTGGAGGAGTTCTCCATCGCCTTCGACGGCGTCACCGTGGTGGACCGCCTCTCGCTCAGGGTGGGACGCGGCGAGACCCTGGCGCTGGTGGGCGAATCGGGCTCCGGCAAGTCGGTCACCGCCTTGGGGGCCATGGACCTGTTGCCGCGCAACGCCGGCGTCAGCGGCGGCCGCTTCCTGGGCGATACCGACCTCTCGCGCCTCAAGGGCCGGGAGTGGCAGGGGCTGCGCGGTGGCCGGGTCGGCTTCGTGTTCCAGGAGCCGATGACCTCGCTCAACCCACTGCACACCGTGGGCAAGCAGATCGGCGAAACCCTGCGCCTGCACCAGGGCCTCGCCGGCCGGGCGGCGCGGGCCCGGGTCATCGAGTTGCTCGCCCAGGTGAAGCTGCCGCGCCCCGAGGAGCTCGCCGACGCCTGGCCCCACCAGCTCTCCGGGGGACAGCGCCAGCGGGTGATGATCGCCATGGCCATCGCCAACGACCCCGCCCTGCTGATCGCCGACGAGCCCACCACGGCGCTGGACGTCACCGTGCAGCAGGAGATCCTCGCCCTGCTCGCCGAGCTGCGCGACCGCCACGGCATGGGCATGCTCTTCATCACCCACGACCTCAACCTGGTGCGTCGCCACGCCGATCGCGTCTGCGTGCTCTACCAGGGCCGCGAGCAGGAGACCGGTCCCGTGGCGCGGGTCTTCGACGCCCCGCAAAGCGCCTACACCCGCACCCTGCTGGCGGCCGAGCCCGAGGGACGCCCCGCCCCGGTCAGCGACCCGGCGATGCTGCTTTCCGCCAAGGGGCTCGGCGTACGCTTCCAGCGCCCCAAGCGGCTGCTGATGAAGCGCCCGCCCGCCTTCGAGGCGGTTCGCCCGCTGTCGCTTTCGCTCGGCCGTGGCGAGACGCTGGGCATCGTCGGCGAGTCCGGCTCTGGCAAGACCACCCTGGCCCAGGCCCTATTGCGCCTGGTGGAGAGCCGCGGCGAGATCACCCTGAGTGACACCCGCCTGGACGCCCTCAGCGGGGCAGCGCTGCGGCGCATGCGCCAGCGCGCCCAGATCGTCTTCCAGGACCCCTTCGGCTCGCTCTCCCCGCGCCTGCCGGTCTCGGAGATCATCAGCGAGGGGCTGCGCTTCCACCATCCCGAGCTTGGCGAGCCGGAGGTCAGGCGGCGGGTCGCCGCTACCCTGCGTGAGGTGGGCCTGCCAGAGGACTGCGCCGGACGCTACCCCCACGAATTCTCCGGCGGCCAGCGCCAGCGCATCGCCGTGGCCCGCGCCATCATCCTCGAACCGGAGCTGCTGGTACTGGACGAACCCACCTCGGCGCTGGATCGCACCGTGCAGAAGCAGCTGGTGGCGCTGTTGCGTGACCTCCAGGCCCGGCGTGGGCTGAGCTACCTGTTCATCAGCCACGACCTGGCGGTGGTGCGCGCCATGGCCCATCGACTCCTGGTGCTCAAGGAGGGCGAGGTGGTCGAGGAAGGCGACTGCCTCGAGGTGCTGGCCAGGCCGCGCAGCGACTACACCCGGGCGCTGGTGACCGCGGCGGGCCTGGCCCCTAACGTGGAAGCAGCGCCCGTTCGGGGCGGGGACTGAGGCCCCAGCCCTCGGCTATACTCGGCGCGTCGCCACCTCCCGACGGGTTTCCGATGCGCCGTTCCCTGCTCTGCCAGATCCTCCTGCTGGCCCTGCTCTGCCTGCTCGGCCCCGCCATCGGCATGGCGGCCACGGCGCCGCCCCAGGACATCACCGGCTGGGAGTGGCGCTGGGGAGACAGCCCCCTGGATGCCTCGGGGTCACCCGCCTGGCTCAAAGACGCCGGCAGCGGCGAATGGCAGGTGATCGACTTCCCTTCCAACCCGCCCGGCCGGGCCGGTCATGAGCACCTCTGGCTGCGCACCACCCTGCCCGAGGGCGAGTGGCGGGACCCGGTGATCTACCTCTACAGCATCGACCTGATCGCCCAGTTCTTCCTCGACGGCGAGCCGCTCTACCAGTACGGCGAGTTCGATGACGTGGGGCGCGGCCGCTTCGCGGGCTGGCCCTGGCACATGATCGAGCTGCCCGAGGACTTCGCCGGCAAGCCGCTGCACGTGCGGGTCTTCTCGGACTACACCGACATCGGCCTGTGGGGCGAGGTGAAGCTGATAGACCGCTTCGACGCCCTGACCATGATCGTGCAGCGCGCCTGGGACGATGTGGTGATCGCCGGTGTCTCGCTGCTGCTGGCCCTGCTGGCCGGGGGCTTCGCCGCCATCGGCGCCCAGCGCCAGAGCCTCGCCGCGGTGGCGCTCTTCTCGCTGGCCGCCGGCGCCATGATCCTCGCCGAGACCCAGTTCAGCCAGCTGATGCTCAATCGGCCGCTGCTGTGGGATGGCATCGCCGCCACCGGCTACTTCACCCTCCCGGTGGCCATGGGGCTGCTGCTGACCCACTGGCTGGAAGGATGGCCACGACGCTGGATGCAGGGGCTGTGGCGGCTGCACCTGGTCTATCTCGTGGCCGCCCTGGTCCTGATCCTCACCGGGCGCGTCAGCATCGCCGCGACCTTTCCCCCGTTCGACCTGCTGCTGGCGATCACCCTGCCCATGATGCTGGTGCTGGCCAGCTGGCGGCTGCGTCGTCTGAACGGCGAGCAGCACTGGATCATCGGCAGCTTCGCGCTGATCGCCCTGCTGTTGCTGGCCGACATGGCGGTGGCCCATGGCCTGCTAGCCTGGCGCAAGGTACCGGTCAGCCTGGGGCTGCTCGCCTTCACCCTGGCCATCGTCGGGGTCTCGCTGTGGCACTACCGTCATACCCAGCAGCAGCTGGCGCGGCTCAACCGCCACCTGGAGGAGCAGGTACGCGAACGCACCGCCGAGCTCGACCGCCTGGTGCACAAGCTGGAGGGGTACTCCTACGAGGATCCGCTCACCGGACTCAAGAACCGACGCTTCTTCGACGAGCTGCTGCAGCACGAGGCGAGCCGCGCGGACCGCGAGGGGAAGCCGCTGTCGCTGATCATGATCGACCTGGACCACTTCAAGCGGATCAATGATCGCTACGGGCACGAGGCGGGGGACGGCGTGCTGATGGCGGTGGCCCAGCTGCTGCAGGAGCACTTCCGCGATGCCGACGTGGTGTGTCGCATGGGGGGCGAGGAGTTTGTCGCCCTGCTGCCCGGCGCCACCACCGAGCGCGCCGAGGCCCGGGCCAGGGACCTGGTCGAGCGGGTCCGGCGGCTCCGGCTGCAGCATGGCGATCTGGCGTTGCCAACACTCACCCTCTCCTGCGGCGTGGCCACCTATCCCTGTCACGCCCGGGAGCCCATCGCCCTGCTGGGGCTCGCCGACAAGGCGCTCTACCAGGCCAAGTACCAGGGGCGCGACCGCAGCGCGACCTGGAACAGGGCAACCAGCGATCCGGATCCGGCACCCCCTGGCGCCGCCGGCACCTGAGGCGCCGATCCCCTCGGGTCGCCGGTCAGAAGGCGGCGACCTCCTCGGCGTTCAGCTCCCGCCACTCCCCTTCGGAAAGCTCGCCCAGCGACAGCGGTCCGATGGACTCGCGGTGCAGGGCGACCACGTGATGGCCGATGGCGGCGAACATGCGCTTCACCTGGTGGTACTTGCCCTCGAAGAGGGTCAGCTCGGCGACGGTCGGTTCGCGCATGGCAAGCTCGGCCGGGCGGGTCGGCTTCTCCTCTCCATCGAGCAGGAGTCCCTCGGCGAAGCGGGCAATGGCGTCCTCGAGGGCGGCGCCCTCCAGCGGGTCAGCCAGGGTGACCCGGTAGACCTTGCCGCAACGATGCCTGGGGGAGGTGACGCGATGGGACCACTGGCCGTCATCGGATAGCAGCACCAGGCCGGTGGTGTCGACGT
The DNA here is from genome assembly GCF_900104135.1 of Halomonas shengliensis. Lineage (GTDB taxonomy): Bacteria > Pseudomonadota > Gammaproteobacteria > Pseudomonadales > Halomonadaceae > Halomonas > Halomonas shengliensis. The sequence goes on from NZ_FNIV01000003.1 coordinate 311,820, forward strand.
CCAGGCGCCCCACCGGCTGCAGGCGCTCCACCTTGGGCAGCGCGATCAGGTCGATGGCGCGGGGATAGAGGGTCCGGCGCGCCGTGCACTCCACCCCGGCCGGCTTGTGCAGCATCACGTAGCGCAGCCCCACCAGCGCCAGCGGCTGGCCGTTCCAGGTCACCTGGCTGGAGGCGTCCACCTGGGTGGCGGGGTTCTTCACTACCTCGCCGTCGACGCTCACCTCGCCGCGGTGCAGTGCCTTCTTGGCCAGGCTACGGGTCAGGTCGGTGGTCTCGGCGAGGAAACGGTCCAGGCGCATCAGCTGCCCACCCCATCGGCGAGGCCGAAGTGGTCGGCGTCACGCCAGGCGGGAAACTTCTCCCGGAAGCGCTGGAGCTCCTCCAGCGACAGAGTGCCGGTCTTGACGAAGGGTGTGCCTTCGGCCTCGTCGATCAGCGCCTCCCCCTTGGCGTCCACCAGCATGGAGTCACCGGCATAGGGCAGTCCCTTGGCGTCCTCGCCGACACGGTTCACGCCGATCACCGGGCACAAGTTCTCGATGGCCCGGGCCTGCAGCAGGATCCGCCAGGGGTGACGGCGCGGGGCCGGCCAGTTGGCTACGCACAGCAGGGCATCGTACTCGAAGTGCTCGCCCTCGCCGGGCTGCTGGCGCAGCCACACCGGGAAGCGCAGGTCGTAGCAGACGCTGAGCAGGATCCGGAATCCCTTGAGCTCGACGATGACCCGTTCGTGGCCCATGGCGTAGCGCTCGTGCTCGCCCGCCATGCGAAACAGATGACGCTTGTCGTAGGTGGCGATGGAGCCGTCGGGGCGTGCCCACACCAGGCGGTTGAAGTAGTCGCCGTGCTCGACGATCGCCACGCTACCGGTGACCACGCAACCACGCTGCCAGGCCTGCTCGCGCAGCCAGGCCACGGTGCGGCTCTCCTCCATAGGCTCGGCCATCTCCCTGGAGTTCATGGTGAAGCCGGTGGCGAACATCTCCGGCAGCACGATCAGGTCGGTGTCGTTGCCCCCCAGATCGCCCAGGGTCTCCTCCAGCATCCGGCAGTTGGCGGCCGGGTCTTCCCAGCGCAGGTCGCACTGCACCAGGGTCGTTCTGAGCTCGCTCATGGCGGCCTCCCTCGTCGTCGTGGCTGTTGCCGCCCAGACTACCCGACAGCACGAACACCGTCAGCCGGAACCATGGCCCGGCGGCAAATAGGCTGGTGACTGCTCCCCACCCTAGCGGGCGAGGCTTCCCACTTCTCAGGCAGCCGCCGTCGATGTGCCGGACTTACGCAAGCCTCCATGGGCAGAGACGGACAGCCCTTCCGCCTTCAACTGGATAATGCCTTGGTGCTTGATGTTCAGCGCCGCGTTAATGTCCCGGTCGTGGAGCGTATGGCAGGCAGGGCACTCCCACGACCGGATGTGTAACGGCATGGCGTCCACCTTGTGTTGACAGACATGGCAGGTCTTGGAACTGGCAAACCACGGGTCGATCTTGACCAGATGCTTGCCCTGCTCCCTGGCCTTGTATGCCAGCTTGGTGGTCAACGCGTGCCATGACGCATCGCCGATGTGCTTGGCGAGGCGGGCGTTTTTCATCATGTTGCGGACCTTCAGCGTCTCGACGATCACCGCTTGGCTGTCGTCAACGATCTGCCGGGACAGTTTATGCTGGAAGTCGTTTCGGGCGTTGGCCAGCCGCTCGTGAGCCTTGGCGACAAGTAGTCGTGCCTTGGCTCGATTAGCGCTACCTTTTTGCTTGCGTGACAGCGCCTGCTGTTTGCGCTTGAGGTTCCTCTGCGCCTGCTTGAAGAATCGCGGATTGGCGATCTTTCGGCCGTTCGAGTCAATGGCAAGGTGCGACAACCCCATGTCGAGGCCGACGACCTTGGCGCCCTCGACATCCTTCAGTAGTGCGGGGGCGGCGTGACCTGTTTCGTAGAGTAGCGAGGCGTAGTACTCGCCGGTGACCGTTCGGGTCAGGGTGATGCTTTTCAGCTCTCCCTCGACCTTACGGTGAACCTTGGCCTTGATCGGCCCAAGCTTGGGCACCTTGACCCAGTCGTCGCCAGCCTTGACGCCAACACAGTGGTAGCTGGACTGCTGGCCCCGCTTGCTCTTGAAGCGTGGGTAACCCGCCTTCTGCTTGGGATCGAAGAAACGCTGGAAGGCATGGTCGAGGTTCAGGCACGCTTGCTGGAGGGCGATGGAGTCAGCCTCTTTCAGCCAGCCGTACTTGCGCGATGTCTTGGCGACCGGCAGCAGCTTCTTGATGTCGTGCTTGGCGCTCAACGACTGCCCGTGACGTTGGTAGCGTTGGGACATGATGCGAAGGCCGGTGTTATAGACGAAGCGCACCGAACCGAACTGGCGGTTCAGGAACTCCGCCTGTTCGGTCGTGGGATAGATGCGTATCTTGGTAGCCTTCAGCATGGCGCGCCATTGATGCATGGATGTATGTACAGCTTATGCTGCCGGACCCCATACCGCCAACCCAGCAGCGCTATAGCGCTGCCCGCTTGTATACCCGCCCGAGTGGGCGAGGGTTTACGCGGATTTTGGCTAAGTTAATCGCTGTTTCGCTGACGAGAACCACGATGACCACCACGCCCATCGCCGCCGACAAGGAAGCCCGCCAGGGCGTCATCTTCGGGCTGGCCGCCTACACCATGTGGGGCTGCTTCCCGCTGTTCTTCGCCCTCTTCGAGGGGGTGCCCGCCTTCGAGATCCTGATCCACCGGGTGCTGTGGTCCTGCCTCTTCCTGGTGGGGCTGGTCACCCTGCTCGGGCGCTGGGCCCCGATCCGCGAGGCCCTCGGGCAGCCGCGGCGGCTAGGGCGGGTACTGGGCTGTGCGCTGCTGATCGCCTTCAACTGGGGGCTCTATATCTATTCGGTAGAGACCCGCCATGTGCTCCAGGCGAGCCTCGGCTACTTCATGACCCCGTTGGTCAACGTGGCGCTGGGGATGCTGGTGCTGCGCGAGACCATGCATCGCCTGCAGGCGGTGGCCGTGGGCCTGGCGGCGCTGGCGATCGCCCTGCAGCTGGTGATGCTCGGCGAGCTGCCCTGGATCAGCCTGGCGCTGGCCTTCTCGTTCGGTACCTACGGCCTGCTGCGCAAGCAGGTGCCCCTGGACGGCCTCTCGGGGCTCTTCGTGGAGACCCTGCTGCTGCTGCCGCTGGGGCTGATCACCCTGGGCTGGCTGACTCAGGCCGAGCTCTCGCACTTCCTGGGTGACACGCGCACCACCCTGCTGCTGATCGCCAGTGGGGTGATCACCGCCCTGCCGCTACTCGCCTTCGCCGGGGCCGCCCGGCGCCTGCGCCTGGCGACCCTGGGTTTCCTGATGTACCTGAACCCCACCATCCAGTTCTTCATCGCCCTGCTGGTGTTCGGCGAGCCGCTCTCCGGCGTGCAGCTGGCCACCTTCGTGCTGATCTGGACGGGCCTGGCGCTCTACTCCTGGTCGGCATGGCAGAGCCGGCCACGGGAGACCCCGCAGCCGGCCGGAAGGTAGCGGGACCCGGGGCCACAAGCGGCCCCGGGTCGTCTCAGGCCTGGCTCGCCGCCAGCGCCTGGTCGAGGTCGGCGATGATGTCGTCGACATGCTCGATACCGATGGAGAGGCGCACCATGTCCGCGGTCACACCCGCCTTGACCAGCTCCTCGTCGTTGAGCTGGCGGTGGGTAGTGGCCGCCGGGATCGAGGAGCAGGTCTTGGCGTCACCGATGTTGACCAGCCGCAGGATCATGTCCAGGGCATCGTAGAAACGTGCCCCTGCCTCGCGGCCGCCCTGGATACCGAAGCTCAGGATGCCGGAGGCGCGGCCGTCCATGTACTTCCTGGCCAGGGCGTGGTCCTTGTGGGACTCGAGGCCGGCATACTGCACCCAGGTCACGGCGTCGTGGCCCTGCAGGTACTCGGCGATGCGCTGGGTGTTGTCGCAGATACGCTCGATACGCAGGGAGAGGGTCTCGAGGCCCTGCAGCAGCTGCCATGCCGACTGGGCGGATAGCGCGGCCCCCATGTTGCGCAGCGGCACCACCCGGGCACGACCGATGAAGGCCGCCTCGCCCAGGTCCCGGGTATAGCAGACACCGTGGTAGGAGACATCCGGCTCGTTGAGCAGCGGAAAGCGCTCGGCATGTTCGGCCCACGGGAACTTGCCGGAGTCGACGATCACTCCGCCCACGGTGGTGCCGTGGCCGCCGATGTACTTGGTGGCGGAGTGGATCACGATGTCGGCCCCATGCTCGATGGGGCGCCACAGGAAGGGGGTGGGCACGGTGTTGTCGACGATCACCGGCACGCCATGGCGATGCGCCACCTCGGCCAGCGCCTCCATGTCCACCACGCTACCGGAGGGGTTACCCACGCTTTCGCAGAACACCGCCTTGGTACGCGCGTCGATCAGCCCCTCGAGGCCGGCGATGTCGTCCTTGTCGGCGAAGCGCACCTCGATGCCCTGGCGCGGCAGGGTATGGGCGAAGAGGTTGTAGGTGCCGCCGTAGAGTTCGCTGATGGAGACGATGTTGTCGCCCGCCTCGGCGATGGTCTGGATGGCGTAGGTGATCGCCGCCATGCCGGAGGCCACCGCCAGGCCGGCGATGCCACCCTCCAGCGCCGCCACGCGCTGCTCGAGCACGGCGCAGGTCGGGTTCATGATCCGCGAGTAGATGTTGCCCTCGACCTTGAGGTCGAAGAGGTCGGCGGCGTGCTGGGCGCTGTCGAAGGAGAAGGAGGTGGTCTGGTGGATCGGCACCGCCACCGCGTGCTGGTCGTCGGGGGCATAGCCGTGATGGAGGGCGATGGTTTCGCGTTGCATGGCGTGTCCTAGCGTGTCGTGAGGGTGTTGTCGGTTTCACTCGATGCTAACCAACCCTGAACCCGAGCACTAATATCGTTTAGGCTAATGCCTTATTCCCTCGACTCGACCAGGCAACGGATGCTGAAACGCTACCTGCCGGTTCTCACCTGGCTGCCCCACTACAATCGACGCCTGCTGGGGGCAGACCTGCTGGCCGGCGTGATCGTGACCGTGATGGTGATCCCCCAGTCGCTGGCCTATGCGCTGCTGGCCGGGCTGCCCGCCGTGGTGGGCCTCTACGCCAGCCTGCTGCCGGCGGTGCTCTATGCCCTCCTCGGCACCAGTCGCACCCTGGCGATCGGCCCGGTGGCGATCATCGCGCTGATGACCGGTACCGCGCTCTCCAGCGTGGCCACGCCAGGCAGCGCCGCCTACCTCGAGGCCGCGCTGGTGCTTTCGCTGCTCTCCGGCGCGATGCTGGTGGCCATGGGCCTGTTGCGCCTGGGCTTCTTCGCCAACTTCCTGAGCCACCCGGTGATCGCCGGCTTCCTCTCCTCCTCGGCGGTGCTGATCGCCATCAGCCAGTCGGCCCACCTGGCGGGCATCGACGCCGGGGGCTACAACGCCCTGGACCTGATCGCAAGCCTGGTCGGCAACCTCTCCCAGCTTCACTGGCCGACGCTTGCCATGGGACTCGGCACCCTGCTCTTCCTGGTACTTTCCCGACGCCATGGGGTACGGCTCTTCACTCGGCTGGGCCTCACCACCGGCACCGCATCGCTGATCGCCCGGGGGGCTCCCGTGCTGGCGGTGATCGCCACCACTTTGCTGAGCTGGCGCCTGGGGCTCGCCGGGCGCGGGGTGGCGGTGGTCGGCGACATCCCCGCCGGCCTGCCGCCGCTCACCCTGCCCACGCCGGAGCTCTCTCTATGGAAGGCGCTGCTGATTCCGGCACTGCTGATCAGCGTGGTGGGCTTCGTGGAGTCGATCTCCATGGCCCAGATGCTGGCCGCCCGGCGACGCCAGCGCATCTCCCCCAACCAGGAGCTGGTGGGCCTGGGTGGTGCCAACCTGGCGGCCGCCTTCACCGCCGGCATGCCGGTGACCGGCGGGCTCTCGCGTACCGTGATCAACGACGAGGCCGGTGCCCAGACGCCCCTGGCCGGGCTCTTCGCAGCACTCGGCATCGGCGGGGTGACGCTCGCCTTCACCCCCTTGCTGCATCACCTGCCCATCGCCACCCTGGCCGCCACCATCACCGTGGCGATCCTGACCCTGGTGGACATCCCGCTGATCCGCCAGACCTGGCGCTACTCGCGCAGCGACTTCTCGGCCATGGCGGTGACCATCCTGCTGACCCTGGTGGAGGGGGTCGAGGCCGGCATCATCAGCGGCGTGGTGCTCTCCATCGGCCTCTTCCTCTACCGCACCAGCCGCCCCCACAGCGCCGTGGTGGGCCGCATCCCCGGTACCGAGCACTTCAGGAGCATCACCCGCCACGAGGTCGAGACCCTCACCAGCGTCGCCTTCCTGCGCATCGACGAGAGCCTCTACTTCGCCAATGCGCGCTACCTCGAGGACACGGTGCTGCAGATGGTAGCCCGCGAGCCAGGGCTGGAGCACGTGGTGCTGATCTGCTCGGCGGTCAACCTGATCGACGCCTCGGCGCTGGAGAGCCTGGATGCCATCAACGCACGACTGCAGGAGGCGGAGGTCACGCTGCACCTGGCCGAGGTCAAGGGACCGGTGATGGACCGCCTCAAGCGCAGCGACTTCCTCGACGATCTGACGGGGCGGGTCTTTCTCAGCAGCTATGCCGCCTGGCAGGCGCTGAAGGCGAGCCCGGAGGCAGGCACAGAGGAGGCGCCGTAGCCTGGCGGCATTAACCCGGGTGCCGATATTCGGCTATCATGTCAGGCACACGGACAAAATGACGACATCATGGACACCATGCCCCTCGACACCCCGGCGTCCCGCGAGAACCTCGGGATCAGCGCCTACCATCGCCTGAAGAAGGACATCATCCGCAACGTCTTCAAGCCCGGCGAGAAGCTGCTGATGAGTCGCCTCAAGGAGCGCTACGACCTGGGCGTAGGCCCGCTGCGTGAGGCGCTCTCCCAGCTGGTGGCGGAACGCCTGGTGGTTGCGATCAGCCAGCGGGGCTTCCGCGTGGCACCGATGTCGCTGGCCGAGCTGGCCGACCTCTACGACGCCCGGGCCCAGATCGAGGGGCTCCTGCTGGCGCTGGCCATCGAGCGCGGCGACGACAGCTGGGAGGCCGAGATCCTGGCCCGCGCCCACACCCTCTCCAAGGTGATGGAGGTCAACACTCCCGAGGAGCTGCTCGAGGTCTGGGACACCCGTCACCAGGCGTTTCACAGTGCCATCGTCAGCGGCTGCGGCTCTCCCCACCTGCTGCAGATTCGCCAGAGTCTGTTCGATCAGGTGGAGCGCTATCGCCACCTGTGGCTGCGCGAGACGGTGCTCTCCGAGGAGGCACTGGAGCGCAAGCGGCGCGAGCACGCCGCCCTGGTCGAGGTGATCCTGGCCCGCGACAGCGAGCGCGCCACCGCCATGATGCGCGAGCATCTGATGACCCCGGTGCCGATCATCACCGAGGCCATGCGCCAGCAGGGGCTGACCTGATCACCCCGCCAGCTTGAGTCCGACCAGGCCCGCCAGCACCAGCACCAGGCTCGCCAGGCGCAGCGGCGAGGCGCTGTCGCCGTAGATCAGGATGCCCAGCAGCACGGTCCCCACGGCGCCGATGCCGACCCACACCGCATAGGCGGTGCCCACCGGCAGTGTCTTCATCGCCTGGGCCAGCAGGTAGAAGCTGGCCAGCATCGTGGTCAGGGTGAACAGGCTCGGCCACAGCCGAGTGAAACCCTCCGTGGCCTTCATCCCCAGCGCCCAGGCCACCTCCAGCAGCCCCGCGATTACCAGCAGCGTCCAGGCCGTTGCCATCGTCGTGCAGTCCCTGTTCCGGCGAGGCCGTCCCCGCAGCGTGGAAGGCAAGCCGGGTCGTCCCGACGCCATTTGCCGCTGAATCTGTCATGCTAGCGACATGAAGGCCTGCAAGGATGGCCAATGTGGAGTGCAACGGCAAGCCTCAACCCGGAGACCGCGTCATGCCCCATATCCTGAGACTGTCCAGGGAGCTGGAAGCCCGCCTCGAGCGCCTCACCGAGGCCACCGGCCTTAGCCGCTCGGTGCTGATCGAACGCTGCCTCGAGGGCGGTGTCGCCGCCCTCGAGGCCGAGCTGCTGATGGAAGACGCCCAGCCGACGCGCGCCGGCGCCAGCATCGACCAGCTGCTGCGCGAGAGCGGCCTGGGCGCCTGACGGCGCCGGGAACGCTCGGCGCTCAGCCGGCCACGGCGTCGCGGAAACGGCGCAGCGCCGCCAGGGAGCGTTCGGGGGTGGTGGGCCGAAGGCGAAGCGCCTGGCCCGGGAGGCACTGGGCCAGGCGCGACGCCGCAAGCGGCGTCAGCGCCCCCAGCCGCGGGTAGCCGCCGATGGTCTGGCGGTCGTTGAGCAGCGCGATGGGCTGGCCGTCGGGGGGCACCTGCACCGCCCCGAGCCCGATCCCCTCGGAGATCAGCGAGCCGATCCGGCAGGTCAGCCGGGGGCCGGTCAGCCGCACCCCCATGCGATCGGCACGGTCATCCACGCGCCAGGGGCGGTTGAAGGCGGCGAACAGGCTGTCACCGCTGAAATCCGCCACCTGCGCCCCGGGCAGCAGCGCCAGCGTCGCAGGCTCCGCGTAGTCGGGTCGCTCCCCTTCCGGCACTTCCTGCTTCGCGACTCGCCGGCCGGCATCGGCGCGCACCGCCAGGCGATCGCCGTCGGCGAGCTTGCTGCCACGGCCATCGAATCCGCCCAGCCCCTCGCGCACCACGCAGCTGACGCTGCCCAGCACCGGCTCGGCATGGAAGCCGCCCGCCACGGCCAGATAGGCGCGCAGGCCGTGGCGTGGCGAACCGAAGGTCAACCTCTGCCCTTCCCGCACCATCACGGTCTCCCACAGCGGCAAGGGGCTTCCCTCGAGGGTCGCCCCCAGATCGGCGCCGGCCACCGCGAGGGTCAGGTCACGCTCCGCCACCAGCGTCAGGCCACCGAAGGTGATCTCCAGCGCCGCTGTCCCCCAGGGATTGCCGGCCAGGCGGTTGGCCCAGGCCCAGCCGTGCAGGTCGGCCGGCCCGCCCTGGGTCACGCCCAGGCGGCGCACGCCGAACCGCCCGGCATCCTGCAGCAGCGCCAGGGGGCCGGCACGCTCGACGCGAAGCCCGATAACGGTATATTGACTCATGGAAGCGCCTCCATCGGCGTGGCATCACCGCCCTGGCGCTCGAAGGTGGCCCGATCCACCGCCACGAAACGGACCCTGTCGCCCACCCTGAGCAGGCTGAAGCCGTCACGGTCGCGATCGAAGAGGCGCGCGGCGGTACGCCCCAGCAGGTTCCAGCCACCCGGCGTGACCGCCGGGTAGGCGGCGGTCTGGCGGCCGGTGATGGCCACGCTGCCCCTCGGCACCTTCTGGCGCGGCGTGTCCAGGCGCGGTACCTCCAGGCGCTCGTCGAGCAGCCCCATGAAGGCGAAGCCGGGGGCGAAGCCCAGGGCGAAGACGCGGTAGTCGCGCCCGGCATGGCAGTCGATCACCGCCTGCACGCTCATGCCGGCATGCCGGGCGACCCGCTCGAGGTCAGGGCCGACGCTGGGGTCGTACCAGGTAGGCAACTCATGCACCTCCCCCGTGCCGACCGCCTCGTCGGGCTCGAGTGTGGCCAGCAGCGACTGCAGGCGCAGTCGAGCGGTGGCGGGCGCCAGGCGCAGCGGGTCGAACACCACCAGCAGGGTGGTATAGGAGGGCACCAGGTCCACCAGCGCCTCACCGAATTCCTCCTCACAGCGGCGCGCCAGCGCCCCGAGCCAGGCCAGGTTACCCTCGTCGATGCGATCGAAGAGGCGCACCATCCAGCCATCCAGGCCGGCGGACTCGATCCGCGGCAATCCGAGATACTGCCTCATGCGCTCGCCTCGAGACGGCTCAGTGCCTGGCGAATCGCCTTCACCGCGGCGATGGACTCCGGGTTGTCACCATGCACGCAGAGGGTGTCGGCGGTGAGCAGCAGCTCGCTGCCGTCGCTTGCCGTCAAGGGCTTGCCGGTGGCGATGCGCACCGCCTGGTCGACGATCACCTCGGGGTCATGGTGGACGGCGCCCATCTCGCGACGCGAGACCAGCCTGCCCTCACCATCGTAGGCGCGATCGGCGAAGGCCTCGAACCACAGGGTGACGCCCTGCGCCTCGGCCAGCTCGCGCACCGCCGAGGTGTCCCGGGTCGCCATGGTCATCAACGGCAGGGAGGGGTCGTAGGCCAGGATCGCTCGCATCACCGCGGTCATGATCTCGGGGTCGCGGGCCATGTCGTTGTAGAGGGCGCCGTGGGGCTTGACGTAGCTCACCGCAAGCCCCTCCGCCCGGCACACCCCGGAAAGGGCGCCGAGCTGGTAGAGCACCAGGTTCTCCACCTCCTCGGCGGAGCAAGCCAGGGAGCGCCGACCGAACCCCACCATGTCCGGATAGGCGGGATGGGCACCGACCCGCACGCCGTGCCGGGCGGCGAGCCGAACCGTCATGCGGATCACGTCGGGGTCGGAGGCGTGGAAGCCGCAGGCGACGTTGGCCAGGTCGACATGGGGCATCACCTCATGGTCCATGCCCATCACCCAGGGACCGAAGCTCTCCCCCATGTCGGCATTGAGCAGCAAGGGACACGATGGCATGGGTCTCTCCTGATCGAAATGTCCAAATGAATTTATCAACAATTTATCGATAACACATCATCCATTCGTCTAGTTAACGTTGACGAAGATAACAGGACCCGCCTAACCTCGCCCCATCGTCAACGGCTACACTCAGAGCGTAGTCGGTGACATTCGACACGTGACCCGCACAACAACGAACACTCAACGAGGACCTTTCGATGCCTGCGATCCAATCCCGTCTTCCCCACCTGGTCAGCGCCGCGGCCCTGGGCGCCAGCCTGGCCACCCTCTCCTCGGGCGTCGTCGCCGCCACCGAGTGGGACATGCCGACGCCCTACGGCGATCGCACCTTCCACACCGTGAACATCCGCGAGTTCGCCGACGACGTGCGCGAGGCCACCGATGGTGAGCTGGACATCACCGTGCACTCCAACGGCTCGCTGATCGGCCACGCCGAGATCAAGAACTCGGTGCGCCGGGGCATCGTGCCCATGGGCGAGCTGATCATGTCGCGTCTCGCCAACGAGAACCCCATCTTCGAGGTGGACTCGGTGCCTTACCTTGCCTCCAGCTACGAGGAAGCCTGGGAGCTGTGGGAGGCCTCGCGGGAGATCATCGCCGAGGAGCTCGAGCAGCAGGGGCTGCGGCTGCTGTTCGCCGTCCCCTGGCCGCCCCAGGGCATCTACACCAACCAGGAGATCGATAGCGGTGATGACCTCAGGAACCTGAGCATGCGTGCCTACAACACCGCCAGCGAGCGCATCGCCCAGCTGGTCGGCGCGGTGCCCACCCAGGTGGAGGTCCCCGACATCCCTACCGCCTTCAGCACCGGGCGCGTCGAGGCGATGATCACCTCGCCGGCCACCGGCGCCGACACCAAGGCGTGGGACTATCTGAGTCACTTCAACCATGCCCAGCTGTGGTTGCCCAAGAACATGATCATCGTCAGCGAGCGTGCCTTCTCGCGCCTCGATGAGGCCAGCCAGCAGGCGCTGCTGGACGCCGCCGCCGAGGCCGAGACCCGCGGCTGGGAGATGAGCCGCCAGGAGACCGACGACGCCATCGCGGTGCTCGAGGAGAACGGCATCGTGGTCAGCGAACCGAGCGAGGCGCTGGCCGAGAAGCTTCGCGAGGTGGGCGAGACCATGACCCAGGAGTGGGTCGAGCGTGCCGGCGAGCAGGGTCAGACCATCCTCGAGGCCTACCGCAACGCCGGGGAGTGATCCCGGCCCGACCGCCCCGGCCACTCCGGCCGGGGTGCTACCGACTCACCCTCGGGACCCGCTCATGACCTACCGACTCCGCCCCCTCTATCACCTCGGCGGCTACCTGGCCGCGGCCTGCCTGAGCCTGATCTGCCTACTGATCACCGCCCAGATCCTCGGGCGCATCGTCGACCAGGTGGCCACCTGGGTCGGCGGCAACCGCATCGGCCTGGCGATCCCCGGCCTCGCCGAGATCTCCGGCTTCCTGCTGGTCGGCGCCAGCTTCCTGGGCCTGGCCTACACCTTCGTGCATGGCGGCCATATCCGCGTCACCCTGCTGATCGGCCAGCTGCCCCCCGCGCTGCGCGCCTGGGTCGAGGTCTTCTGCCTCGCCATCGCGCTCACGCTGTGCCTCTACCTGGCGTGGAACCTCTACTGGCTGCTGGCCGACAGCATCGCCTTCAACGAGAGCTCCTATGGGCTGGTCAGCATCCCGCTGTGGATCCCCCAGTCGGCGATGCTCACCGGGGTGGTCCTGTTCTGCCTAGCGCTGGCGGAGGGGCTCTGGCAGACGCTGGTCGCCGCCATCCGTGATCCGCACGCCTTCACCATCGACGACAGCGGCCACGAGTGAGCCCGGAGACCTGACATGCTGACCATGATGCTCGTACTCTTCGGCGCCCTGCTGCTGCTGCTCGGCAGCGGTGTCTGGGTCGCCTTCTCGCTGCTGGGGCTTGGCTGGCTAGGCCTCTCCCAGTTCTCCTCGGTGCCCACCGGCAGCGTGATGGCGTCCGATATCTGGGGCTCCAGCTACAGCTGGGAGCTGACCGCCCTGCCGATGTTCATCTGGATGGGCGAGATCCTGTTCCGCTCACGCCTGGCTGACGACATGTTCACCGGGCTCTCGCCCTGGATGCAGCGCATCCCGGGCCGCCTGCTGCACACCAACGTGGTGGGCTGCGGCCTGTTCGCCGCCGTCTCCGGCTCCTCGGCCGCCACCTGCGCCACCATGGGCAAGATGAGCATCCCCGAGCTGACCCGGCGCGGCTACGACGAGAAGCTGGTGATCGGCACCCTGGCGGGCTCCGCCACCCTGGGCCTGCTGATCCCGCCATCGATCATCCTGATCGTCTATGGCGTGGCCACCGACCAGTCCATCGCCCGCCTGTTCATGGCCGGCATCCTGCCCGGGCTGCTGCTGATCTCGCTGTTCGCCCTCTACCTGATGCTGTGGTCCTGGCGCTATCCCGACAAGGTACCCCCCGCCGAGGATCGCCTGCCGCTGGCCGAGAAGCTGCGCCGCGCCCGGCGCCTGATCCCGATGCTGGCGCTGATCGTCGGCGTCATCGGTTCGATCTATGCCGGCCTGGCCTCCCCCACCGAGGCGGCCGCCGTGGGGATGGTGCTGTCGCTGCTGCTGGCGCGCCTGCAGGGCAACATGAACCGCGCTACCTTCCGCGACGCCCTGCTGGGAGCGGTGCGCACCTCCACCATGATCGCCTTCATCCTGGCCGGCGCCTCCTTCCTCACCGCCGCCATGGGCTTCACCGGGCTGCCCAGCGACCTGGCCGCCTGGATCGGCACACTCGGCCTCTCGCCCTGGATGCTGATCATGGCGCTGACGCTGTTCTTCATCCTGCTGGGCTGCTTCCTGGATGGCATCTCGGTGGTGGTGCTCACCACCTCCATCATGCTGCCCATGGTGGAGGCGGCGGGCATCGACCTGATCTGGTTCGGCATCTACCTGGTCATCGTGGTGGAGATGTCCCAGATCACCCCCCCGGTGGGCTTCAACCTCTTCGTGCTGCAGGGGATGACGGGGCGCAACATCCTCTCCATCGCCTGGGCCGCCCTGCCCTTCTTCTTCCTGATGATGCTGGGGGTGATCCTGATCTGGCTGTTCCCGGGGATCGCCACCTGGCTGCCCCAGGCCATGGCCAACTGACCTACCCACAATGACCGAGGAGCGTGACTACCGATGGACACGGAACGCCGCACCACCAAGGGGGCCTCTCGGGGCCCCATCGTCTCCTCCGCCCACCTCTCCCATCGCGCCCAGGAGCAGTCGGAGTTCGAGTTCGGGCTGATCATCGCCTCCCACGCCTTCACCCGCTGGATGGTGCGCTGCATGACCGCGGCGGGCTATCCGGAGCTCGGCCCGCTGGACGTACTGGTGCTGCATAGCGTCAACCATCGCGAGCGCGCCAAGCGGCTCTCCGACATCTGCCTGGTACTCAATGTCGAGGACAGCCACACCGTGACCTATGCGCTCAAGAAGCTCACCAAGCTCGGGCTGGTTCACGGCGAGAAGCGCGGCAAGGAGACCTTCTTCCACACCACCGAGGAGGGGCGCAGCACCTGCCAGCGCTACGCCGAGATCCGCGAGGACTGCCTGATCGAATCGCTCTCCTCGCTGGGGATCGAACCCGAGGAGACCAGCCGTCTGGCGGGCATGCTGCGGGCGATGTCGGGCATCTACGACCAGGCCGCCCGGGCGGCGGCGTCGCTGTAGCTCGTATCAGGCGGGCTCAGGCCGCCTCGCGGGCAAAGAGGCGCCGCGCCCGCCACAGGCTGACCATGAAGAGCAGGAAGCTGGTGGCCATGGCGGCCGCCAGGGAGAGCGCGAACACCAGCATCCCGGGCAGTTGCCCCACGCCCAGGTAGCTCATTGCACAGAACGCCAGCAGGCTCAGCATCCCCCGCTGGGTCATGCTCACCGTCATGCGCGCCACCTCGGCGCCGTAGCGCTCATGGAGCGCCCAGGCGATGGTCAGGATGCCGGCGGGAAATCCCAGGATGACGCCGGAGACCCCGGGCCCCGCCCGGGCGGCGAGCGTCGTCGCCAGGCTCACCAGTCCGCCGGCGAGCAGGCCGCGCAGCAGCAGGTCGAGCCAGCCCGAGCTCGCCACCACCACCGGCTGCCCCAGGCGCAGCCAGCGATTGATCCCCTCGGCCAGCACCAGCAGCGCCAGGTAGGCACCCAGCGCGCCCGCCAGGCCTCCGGGCAGGAAAGTGAACAGCAGCGCCGCCGGCACCCACAGCAGGCTGGCAAGCCCCAGGCTCCTGAGCGCCGAGAGCCGGCCTGCGGTCATCACGAAGCACACCGTGAACAGCAGCGTGGCCGCAAGCGCATGCAGCGTGGAGAGCACCGCCTCCTGCACGAAGGCCGGGGGCTGCTCGCGCAGCATGAAGAAGTAGCCGGGCCCCAGGATCACCGGGGTGCCGGCCAGTATCCCGCCCAGGCGCGGCCCCACCCGGGCCACCGCCAGGGCGACGAGGATGACGATGGCGGCGGTGGCCAGCAGCTTGAAGAGTATCGGCGACAGCATCGGGGCTCCCGTTCAGGGCATGAAGCGTCGGTTCAGGGGGTAGAGAGCCGGTTGACGGCGGTGATGGCGTCAT
The DNA here is from genome assembly GCF_900104135.1 of Halomonas shengliensis. Classification (GTDB taxonomy): domain Bacteria; phylum Pseudomonadota; class Gammaproteobacteria; order Pseudomonadales; family Halomonadaceae; genus Halomonas; species Halomonas shengliensis. The sequence continues at coordinate 327,000 of NZ_FNIV01000003.1, forward strand.
TCCAGACCATCTCGTAGTGGGCGGTCTGGACCATGGCGATCACCGGCCGCGGGGTCATCAGCGCCCAGGCCATGGCACCGGGGCGGCGTACCGAGCGGTAGCGAAGCCCCGGCAGGCCGGCGTGCTTCACCGACCGGCCGAGGGCCCGGGCCGCCGAGAGGTCATCGGAGTCATACACCGGGTGCGTGGCGGGTACCGCCAGGCCATCCAGCATGCCCGTCTCGTGGAATCGACCCCTCAGGCCCCGAAACACGAAACGCTCAAAGTTAAGCCCCGGCACATTGCGCCAGTACGCCTCCTGGTGATAGCGCACCTCGGCGAGCGCGGTCTCCATGACATCCGCGATATACAGTACCCCATACGCCCCCGCGCTGAAGCGCGAGCCTGCCGGATTGACGCGAGTGAAGGGCGCCACGGCATAGGAGCAGCCCGGAATGCCGAAGGGGATCTCCTCGCGGGACACCAGTCCCATATCGCCGACCTGGGCTCGCAGACGCGGGTTGGTCAGCGCCTGGAGCTCATGCAGCATCGCGAACTCGTCGGCACTGGCGACATCGTCGAAGAGGTCGATGGGCGGGTACTTGGAATTGACCAGACGATAGCCCTGTCGCTCTCCGGCGGGAAGGGAGGGCAGCGACGCCAGCGCTACCACTGGCCCCCCCGCAGGCTGTCGATGTGACGGAAGACATCGTAGAGCGCCAGCATGCCGCCCTCCGCCATCACCTGGAGCGGGGAACGCCCATGGAACGGCACGTTGTGATTGGCCATGGCCATGAAGCCATAGAGGTTCTCGGGGTTATCGAAGAGGACCCTCAGGCTGGCATGGATGTTGAGTACCAGGCTGATGCGCGTCAGCTGGTCCTCGTCCAGGCTGACCCGCCACTCGGGATCGTGCCGCCTGGCGCGGGCATAGGTGCTGCGCGAGACCCGCAGGATCGCCGCGGCCTGCTCACCGCTCGCCCCCCATTTCTCGAGGATGGCGACCGCGGCTCTCAGGCCGGCGGCACTCTTCGCTCGGTCCTCCGTCGGCGCTGCCACTGTGGTCATGGCCTGCCCTCCCTGTATCTCTAGACACAATGATAGCATATCTTTATCTGGAGATCAGAGAGTGGGGGCCCATCTCAACAGGGCCATCGCAGATGGCAGCACCGCTCAAGGCTGACCCGGCGACAGGGCCCGGAGTGCCTACAAGCGAGGACCGGCAGCGACGGTAGCTCAAATAACCAAAGGCTATTGGAAATGCCGCTGCCTTATTCTTTACTGTGTACATCAAACAGCGGCACAGACGTCGCACTATCTCCCCTGACTTCAGCAGATATACAGGAGCACCCCATGCTCAAGCGCTTAGCCCTTACCGCCATGGCCGCAGGCCTGATGACCGCTGGCGGCCTGACCCAGGCCGATGAACACGCCATCAAGGTCGGCATGTCCGGCGGCTACTTCCCCTTCACCTTCGTCGAGCAGGACACGCTGCAGGGCTTCGAGGTGGATGTCATGGAGGCCGTGGCCGAGGAGATGGACGTCGAGGTCGAGTTCGTCACGGCGAACTTCTCGGGACTCTTCGGCATGCTCGAGTCGGGGCGCATCGACACCATCGCCAACCAGATCACCATCACCGAGGAGCGCGCCGCCAAGTACGCCTTCACCCAACCCTACGTCTATGACGGCGCCCAGGTGGTGGTGAGGGAAGGCAACGAGGCGATCCAGGGCGTCGAGGACCTGAAGGGCAAGACAGTTGCCGTCAACCTCGGCTCCAACTACGAGCAGCTGCTGCGCGAGCTGCCCTACGCCGACGAGATCGACATCCGCACCTACGAGAGCAACATCGAACAGGATACCGCCTTGGGCCGCGTCGACGCCTTCGTCATGGACCGGGTCAGTGCCAGCCAGGTGATCAAGGAGAAGCCGCTGCCCCTGGCACTGGCCGGCCAGCCGTTCTCCGAGATCCGCAATGCCCTGCCGTTCCGTGACACCGAAGAGGACCGAGCCTTGCGTGACCGGGTCGACGCCGCCCTGACCAGCCTGCGTGAGTCGGGCGAGCTCGCGGCCATCTCGGAAGAGTGGTTCGGCACCGACATCACGCGCCGCTGAGGCGCTGAGCCGCTTCCATGCAAGTACTCGATCTCGACTACATGCTGGGGCTGGTGCCCATCCTGCTGCGCTACCTGCCGCTGACCCTGCAGATGGCTGCCGTGGGGATGGCACTGGCCCTGGTGCTGGCCTGCGGCCTGGCCGTGATTCGCGTGCTGCGCATCCCGGGCCTCAACGCCGCCACCCTGCTGTTCATCTCCTTCTTCCGCGGCACACCACTGCTGGTGCAGCTGTTCCTGTTCTACTACGGCTTGCCCCAGCTGATGGCCTTCCTGACCCAGATCAACGGCATTACCGCCACCATCATGGGCCTGACCCTGCACTTCTCGGCCTACATGGCCGAGTCCATCCGCGCCGCCATCGTGGGGGTCGACCGCAGCCAGACGGAGGCGGCCCTCTCCATCGGCATGACCAACGGCCAGCTGATGCGCCGCATCGTGCTGCCCCAGGCCACACGCGTGGCGGTGCCCACGCTGATGAACTACTTCATCGACATGATCAAGGCGACCTCCCTGGCCTTCACCCTGGGGGTCACCGAGCTGATGGGCGCCACCCAGAAGGAGGCCGCCGGCAGCTTCCTCTACTTCGAGGCCTTCATCACCGTGGCGATCTTCTACTGGGTCATCGTCGAGCTGCTGGCCTGGTTCCAGCGGCGCCTGGAAACCCGACTCAACGAGGCCTATCGCCGATGATCAAGGTAACCGGACTCGTCAAGCGCTTCGGCGGAACCGCCGTGCTCGACGGCATCGACCTGGCCATCGAGCAGGGCGAGATCATCGTCGTCATTGGCCCCTCGGGGACCGGCAAGTCCACGCTGCTGCGCTGCCTGAACTTCCTCGAGCGCCCGGATGCCGGACGGCTGATCATCGGCGATCTGGACGTGGACGTCACCCGGGCCAGCCGGGCCGACATCCTGACCGCACGGCGGCGCACGGCCTTCGTGTTCCAGAACTACGCGCTGTTCGCCAACAAGACGGCGCTTCAGAACATCGCCGAGGGGCTGATCGTGGTCAATCGCTGGCCGAAGGAGAAGGCGCATGCGCGGGCCAGGGAGATCCTGGAGCGCATTGGCCTCGCCGACAAGGCCGATGCCTACCCCGCCTCCCTGTCCGGTGGACAGCAGCAGCGCGTCGGCATCGGCCGCGCCATGGCGGCCCAGGCCGAGGTGATCCTGTTCGACGAGCCGACCTCCTCGCTGGACCCGGAGTGGGTCGAGGAGGTGCTGGGCCTGATGAAGCAGCTGGCGCGCGAACGCCAGACCATGCTGGTCGTCACCCACGAGATGAGCTTCGCCCGGGACGTCGCGGACCGGGTCATCTTCATGGAGGGCGGTCGCATCGTCGAACAGGGGCCACCCGACCAGCTCTTCGGTTCGCCGCAGGATCCCCGCACACGAGATTTCCTGCACAAGGTGCTGGCAACCCAGGTAGCAATCGACACCCCGACCTGAGCCGAATGCCTGCCAGGGCTATCGCAGTTGAGCGAACTGGCGATTGAGGCTCAGCAAGTCGTCGCCATTCCAGCCTGCCTGCTTTCGCTTACCCTTCTTGGACCCTTTGCACGGCGCTAACCCTACTGCGATCGTCAGGCCTTCTCAGGCACCACATGCGAAAGCGCCGCTACTCCTCCGCCACCTGGCGCGGGTTGCGCGGGTAGAAACGCTCCGGCTGGCGTTCCGCATGGGGGAAGAAGCGGGTGTCCTTGTAGGGCATCTTCATGAAGCCGGAGACACCGAGTCCCTCGATCCGCCCCACGGCCTCGAGGATCTCCTCGAGGCGGGCGCGGAACTCGTCCTCCCGGGAGGGATCGAGCAGGCGGTAGTAGCTGTGGATCTTGAGGTGCCGGGGAAGCGCCTCGAAGATGATCATGCCGGTGTGGTGGATCTCGTTGAGCGCCTCCAGGGCGATGATGATCGCCTCGGGCAGCACCAGGAACTCCTCGGGGTCAGGCCCGTCCTCGAAGTAGCTGTGCAGTCGGGTGCGATCCTCCAGCTCCGGCACCGCGCTGACCTCGTAGTGAAGACGCATGCCGGGCTCCAGCACGAAGGGCTCGGCCTGACTGTCGCGCTCCAGGTGAAGGGTATCCCGGGCATTGAACAGGCAGCTCTTGAAGATCCCCTGGCGATAGATCGCCCGGGCCAGGTGGACCATGTTGTTGACCGCCGAGCGAAAGGCGGCCTTGAGTTCGGGGTCGTGGAGGTTCAACGAGGTGTCGATGTAGACGCCGTCGCTCTCCCAGCGCACCGCGAGCCCCCCCACCACCGGATAGCGCCCCAGGCGACTCACCGCGGCGAGGAAGGCCTTCTCGGTCTCGCCCATGCCCTGCATGAAGTTTTTGTAGTAGCGATCGAGCTGGACGTCATTGACGTCGTTCAGGGTCTCCGGCGCTCCCTCCTCGCGCAGGAAGGCCTTGCGCGAGCTGTACACCACGGTATCGATCTCGCGCCCGGCGGGCCGCGCCCACACCGGCACCAGCGGCGCCTCGGCGGGCTCGGGCAGGTCGATCATCACAGTGCGGGCAATCCTCGGCATCTCGCGGATGAAGTGATCGCCGGCTCGCATGCGCAGCCGCGGATCCGGGTCGAGCATGCCATCCAGCATGCGCGCGAACTCCACCGGCAGGCCCAGGGAGGTGGCGGGAATCGCCCGGTGCCCGAAGCGGCAGGACTGGGCCGAGGCCAGCGCGTAGAGGGTGCCGGCAGCCCCCTGCTCGTCGAAGCGTGGCGAGGAGAGCGCGCCATTGAGCTGCTCCTCGCCGATGAAGTAGACGTCGCCCAGGCGGGCGTTGGTCTGCTGAAGGTTGTCCGACATCAGCTCCATGACGTTGGCCGCCACGAACTGCTGGTTGGCGTCGAGCTGGGCGAACACCGAGGAGCCCCAGTCGATCAGCGCGATGGTCTCGTCGCGGGCGTCGAAGACCAGGTTGGAGGGCTTGATATCGCCATGCACGATGGGCTTGCCGGCGGGTCCGAACTCGCGCCGCAGGGTACGCAGGATATCGGCGAGCTGGTCGGCGATGCGCACGACCAGCCTTGGCGAGAGCCGCCCCTCGCGCAGCGAGACCTCCTCCAGGTTGTGCCCCGGGGCGCGCTGCATCACCAGGATCGACTGGTGGCGCACTCGCTGGAAGGCGATCAGCCGCGGCACCCGGGGGTGGTCGACCTGCTCCAGCATGAAGGCCTCCTCCTCGAGGCGGTCCTGCAGGTGATGGGGCAGGTTGACCCGGGTGAACTTGAACACGTAATCGTCGCCCAGGGCGGTGACCCCGGCGAAGACGAAGCCGTAGGCGCCCTTGCCCACCAGCTCGATCTCCCGATAGCCGAGCTGCTCCAGCTGCTCCTGGCACAGCGCCACCCACGCCTTGAGCTTGCGGGCATCGCCATGGCTGAGCAGGTAGATCGACTGCTCTTCCGGGATATAGAACTGCTGCAGGGGCGCCTGGGGCATGGCTTCATCTCAGCGGGTGGAAACACTGCCGGGCGCCTGTCGGCGCCATTCGCCCGGCGAAGCCGGCCTCCTACTCAGGAAACTCCAGCTCATGGCGTCAGCTCAAGTGGAGAAGCATCGACTCGGGCGCTTCCAGGTAGCCCTTCCAGGCGTTGCAGAAGCGAGCGATGGTGCCACCATCGATGATGCGGTGATCGCCGGCCCAGGTGACGGTCAGGATCGCCCTCTTCACCACCCGATCGTCGGCGTCGAAGCGCGGCAGCCACTGGGTCTTGCCGATGGCGACAATGGCCGACTCGGGGGCGTTGATGATCGGGGCCGCATAGGTGCCCCCCAGGGCGCCGATGTTGGAGATGCTGATGGTGCCACCCTTGAGGTCCGATGCCGCGACCTTGCCGGCCCGGGCGGCCTCGGTCAGGCGCGCCACCTCGGCGGCGATACCCAGCAGCGAGAGCCGCTCCACCCCCTTGACGTTGGGCACTAGCAGCCCGCTGCGGCTGTCCACCGCCATGCCGACGTTGACCGACGGCAGGTAGTGGATCTCGTCGCCGGCGTCGTTGAGCCGGGCGTTGAGGATCGGGGCCTCGCGTACTGCCAGCGCCATCGCCTTCATGAAGAAGGGCATCAGGGTGAGTCGCGAGCCCTCGGCCAACGGCTTCAACCGCTCACGCAGCGCCAGCAGCTCGGTGACGTCGATCTCCTCGCCGTACTGGAAGTGGGGAATGGTGGACGCCGACTCCACCATGCGCCGGGCCATCACCGCGCGCACGCCACGCAGCGACTCCACCCGCACCTCGCCCTCGGCAGAAGAAGGCGCCGACGTACCGGCATGGCCATCGGCGGCCTGTGACGTCGCGGCTGCCGCCGGTTGCCCGGCAGCGGTCTCCGGTGTCTGTTCCTCGAGGTGGCGCAGCACGTCCTCCTTGAGCACGCGCCCCTGCTTGCCGCTGCCTGGCACCTCTTCCAGGGCGAGGCCATGCTCGCGCAGCAAGCGGCGCACCGCGGGGGCCGCCGGAATCCGGCCATAGGGGCCGCGCCCCTGGGCCGCCGGGGACTCCCTGGTGGCCGGCGCAGAGGACTCGACCCGGCGCGTGGCTTTCGCGGCAGGGGCCGCCTGCTCTTCCGCCGCCGGTGCGGAATCGGCAGCCGCCTGGTCATCGGCATCCTCCGGCACATAGGCGAACAGCGGCGCATGGACCCGGGCGACCTCGCCCTGGGCGACATGCAACCGGTGCACCACCCCCGCCTCGGGAGCGGTGATCTCCACCAGCGCCTTGTCGGTCATCACGTCGACCAGCGGCTGGTCCTCCTCGATCCGCTCGCCTTCGGCGACGCGCCACTCCACCACCTCGCACTCCACGATACCTTCGCCGATATCGGGCAAGATGAAGTCCTTCGCCGACGCCTCCCGTGAGGCGCCGTCGCCCGCCGGCTCGGTGGCGGTGGGCACCGCGGGTGCCGGCGAAGCCGCGGCCTGCTGGCTCCCCTCGGCCGTCGCCGGTTCCGCCTCTTGTTCGCCCTCGGCCTCATAGGCGAAGAGCGGGGCGTGAACCTTGGCGATGTCGCCCTGGGCCACGTAGAGGCGGGTGACACGCCCCGGCTCGGGGGCGGTGATCTCCACCAGCGCCTTGTCGGTCATCACCTCGACCACCGGCTGGTCCTCCTCGATCACGTCGCCCTCGGCGACGCGCCACTCCACCACCTCGCACTCCACGATACCTTCGCCGATATCGGGCAGCATGAAATCGCTCATCTCGTCGTCTCCTAGACTGGTCGCTTCCGATATCGGATCAGAAGGCCACGCTGGCCTTGATCGCTTCGAACACCTTGAGGTGGTCCGGCAGGTACTCCTTCTCCAGGGTCAACGGGAAGGGCGTATCCAGGCCGGTCACCCGGGCGATGGGCGACTCCAGGTAGAGGAAGCAGCGCTCCTGCACGGTGGCGGCGATCTCGCCGGCGAAACCGCCGGTCAGCGGCGCCTCGTGGGTGATCACCAGCCGCCCGGTCTTGAGCACCGACTCCACCACGCTCTCCTCGTCCCAGGGCAGGATGGAGCGCAGGTCGATCACCTCGCAGGAGATGCCCTCCTTCTCGGCAAGCTCCACGGCGCGGTCGATCACCTCCATCTGCGCGCCCCAGCCGAGCACGGTGACATCGGTGCCCTCGCGAGTGACCTCCGCCTCGCCGAGGGGCAGCTGGTAATCCTCCTCGGGCACCTCGCCGGTGGAGGCGCGATAGAGCCGCTTGGGCTCGAAGAAGAGCACCGGGTCCGGGTCGCGGATCGCCGCCAGCAGCAGCCCTTTGGCCTGGTAGGGGTTGCGCGGTACCGCGATCTTGAGCCCCGGGGTGTGGGCGAAGTAGGCCTCCGGCGACTGGGAGTGATAGAGCCCGCCGGAGATGCCGCCGCCGTAGGGGGCGCGGATGGTCAGGCCACCGACGTTGAACAGATCGCCGGAGCGGTAGCGGAACTTGGCGGTCTCGTTGACGATCTGATCGAAGGCCGGAAAGATGTAGTCGGCGAACTGGATCTCCGCCACCGGCACCGAGCCCTGGGCGGCCAGGCCGTTGGCGAAGCCCAGGATGCCCTGCTCCACCAGCGGGGTGTTGAAGCAGCGTGCGCGGCCGTACTTCTCCTGCAGGTGGCTGGTGGCGCGGAAGACCCCGCCGAACAGGCCCACATCCTCGCCGAAGCAGACGACCTTGTCGTCCTCGGTCATGGCGATATCCAGGGCCTGGTTGATCGCCTGCAGCATGTTCATGGTCGGCATCTCACTTCCCTCCCTGGGCGTCGTCTGCGTCGTCGTCGTGGACCTTGACGTCCGGGTCCAGGGAGCGCGCCCCCTTGGGGTAGGCCTCCGGGTACTGACGGACATGCGCCTTGAGGCGGTCGAGCTGGCGCTGAAGCGCCGGGGTGACGTCGGCATAGACATCGCTCACCAGGCTGTCCAGCGGCGGCGGCGGACGCTTCTCGGCGCGCTTCATGGTCTCCAGCACCTCGCGGCGCAGTGACTCCTGCAACGCCTTCTCCTCGTCGTCGTTCCACCACCCCTGGTCGATCAGCCAGTGCTGCATGCGCAGGATGGGGTCCTTCTCGCGCCACGCTGCCTCCTCCTTCTTCGAACGGTACCCCGAGGGGTCGTCCGAGGAGGAGTGGGCCGCCAGGCGGTAGCTCATCGCCTCGATCAGCACCGGCTTGTTCTGCTCCACGGCGATACGGCGCGCCTCGCGGGTCGCCGAGAGCACCGCCAGGATGTCGTTGCCGTCGACACGGATCACGTGCATGCGGTAGCCGAAGGCCCGCGGCGCCACGCCATCGGCGGCGAACTGCTCGATGGAAGGCGTGGAGATCGCATAGCCGTTGTTGCGGCAGAAGAAGATCACCGGTACCTCGTGCACCGCCGCCATGTTCAGTGCGGCGTGGAAGTCGCCTTCCGAGGCGGCCCCCTCACCGAAGAAGCACAGGGTACAGTGGCCCTCGCCGGCCAGCTTCTGGCCATAGGCGTAGCCGGCGGCCTGGGGAATCTGGGTGGCCAGCGGCGAGGAGATGGTCATGTAGTGGAGCTTGCGCGAGCCGTAGTGGATCGGCATCTGGCGGCCCTTGCCATAGTCGAGCTCGTTGCCGAACAGCTGGTTCATGAACTCGTCGTAGCTGAAGCCGCGATAGACCAAGGCGCCCTGCTCGCGGTACTGGGCCATGATCATGTCGGCGTCATCGAGCGCCGCCGCCGCGCCGATCACCGCGGCCTCCTCGCCGGTGCACTGCATGTAGAAGGAGAGCCGCCCCTGGCGCTGGGCCGCCATCATGCGCTCGTCCAGCACCCGGGTGGCCACCATGGTGTGATAGATCTTCAGCGCCTGCTCGCGGGAGAGCTCGGGGGCCTCGGCGCCCTCGAAGAGGGTGCCGTCCTGCTGGAGCAGGCGGAAGGTGGGAATGGAAAACTCGTCGCCGGCCAGGAACCGCGGCGAATGGATATCTTGTGTCGTTGTCATCTCGGCGTCCTCTACCCCTTTTGAGGGCAGTGTTGTCGCTAGTCTCGACCCTCGCCAGGAGGATCACTCCCGCGGGATCAACGCAACCCGAGATGACGTTAACGTAAACTGATCTCTATCGACAGCCGAACGGCCTCCACCTTTGGTCGATAATGGCAGGCGATCTTACTGCCTTGCGGGAAGAAGACGGGCAAAGACGCTGTCCACCACCAGCGCCAGCAGGCCAATCATCAGCGCTCCCTGGAGGATGTAGGCGGTGTTGTTGTTGACGATGCCGGCGATGATGGGGGCACCGAGGTTGCTGGCCCCCACCGTTGCCCCCAGCGCCGCGGTGGCGATATTGACGGTGACCGAGGTACGGATGCCGGCCAGGATCACCGGGGCTGCCAGCGGCAACTCCACCTGCCACAGCCGCTGCGCGCCCCCCATCCCCATGCCGCGGGCGGCCTCCTGCACCGCCGGATCAACCCCTTCGAGCCCCGCCAGGGTGTTGCGCACGATGGGCAGCAGCCCGTAGAGCAGCAGCGCCACGATGATCGGCCAGGTACCGAAGCCCAGCACAGGCACCGCCAGCGCCAGCACCGCCACCGGCGGGAAGGTCTGGCCCATGGAGGCGAACTGGGCCACCAGCGGCAGGAAGTCACGGCCGCCCGGGCGGGTGACCAGGATCGCCGCCCCCACCCCGATCACCACCGCCAGGCCCGAGGCGATGGCCACCACCTGGACATGGCGCACCAGCAGGGTCAGCAGGTCGGCCTGGGGATAGAGCACCCGACGGGCGTCGGGCTCGCTCCAGCGCAGCAGCGGCTCGAGCCAGTCGCCGCCCAGCGCCAGGAGCAACAACAGCGAAAGCCACAGCAGCGGCGCGGCCCACGCGTTCACCTGGCGGCCACTCACGATTCACCGCTCCCGTCGCGCCCCGCCCCGACGATGCGTCGCAACGACAGCTCGCCAATCGGCATCGCCTCGTCGTCCACCACCGCCAGGCGGTCGGCGTGCTCGCGAAACATCACCGCCAGTGCCTGACGCAGGGTGGCATCGCGATGCACCCGTGCCTGGGGAAGCAGGCGAGGTGACAGCGGCAGCATGCGCTCGGCGACCTGGGTGATGGCCGCCTCCTTCAGTCCGCGATCGTCGCCGCCCAACAGGGACGCCACGAAGTCGTCGGCCGGCGCGCGCAGCAGCGCCAGGGGCGTCCCCTGCTGGACGATGTGCCCCGCCTTCATCACTACCAGCCGGTCGGCCAGAGCCAGCGCCTCGTCCATGTCATGGGTGACAAACACGATGGTCTTCCTGAGTCGCGACTGCAGGTCGCGTAGCTCGGCCTGGAGTCCCTCCCGGGTGATCGGGTCCAGGGCGCCGAAGGGCTCGTCCATCAACAGGATATCGGGATCCGCGGCCAGGGCACGCGCCACCCCCACCCGCTGGGCCTGGCCGCCGGAGAGCTGGGCCGGGTAGCGATCGGCGAACTGATCCACCGGCAGGCCGAGCAGGCCCATGAGCTCCTCGACCCGCTCCCGCACGCGAGCGGCCGGCCACTTCAGCAGGCGCGGCACCAGGCCGATGTTGCGGGCCACCGTCCAGTGGGGGAAGAGGCCGGTGCTCTGGATGGCATAGCCGATGCGCCGGCGCAGGAGCCGACCGTCGAACTCACGAATGGGGCGGCCATCGATATGGATCTCCCCCTCGTCGTGCTCGATCAGGCGATTGATCATGCGCAGGGTGGTGGACTTGCCGCAGCCCGAGGTGCCCACCAGGGCACACAGCTCACCGGGTTTGACGGTCAGCGAGATGGCGTCGACCGCCGTCTCGTCGCCGAAGCGCTTGGTGACGCCCTTGAGTTCGATCATGGTGCTCCTCCCGGTGACGCCAGGCGGCGATGGTCCAGGCGACGTGCCAGTGCCCCGAGCAGGGCATCCGCGACCAACGCCATGGCGAGTATGGGCAGCGCCCCGAGCAGCACCAGGTCCATGGCCGCCTGGCCCAGTCCTTGGAAGATGAAGGACCCCAGCCCCCCTGCCCCAATCAGCGCCGCCACCGCGGTCAGCCCGATGGCCTGCACCGTGGTGATTCGCACGCCCTCGATCACCACCGGCAGCGCCAGAGGCAGGCGCACCTGGCGAAAGACCTGGCCACGCCCCATGCCCATGCCTCGCGCGGCCTCCAGCACACCGGGATCCACCTCGGAGAGGGCCACATGGGTGTTGCGCACCATGGGCAGCAGGCTGTAACCGAGTAGGGCGAGGAAGGCGGGCGCCCAGCCGATGCCGCTCACGCCGATCGCCGAGAGCCAATCGAAACGCGCCGCCAGCCAGGCCAGCGGCGCCAGCAGCAGACCGAACAGGGCCAGGCTTGGGATCGTCTGCAGGAAGTTGAGCACCGCGAAGCCCAGACGCTCGACGCGCGGGCTCTGGCGCATCGCCAGGGCGATCAGTGCGCCCAGTACCAGACTCGCTCCCACGGCACCACCGACCAGCAACAGGTGGTCGACCACCGCTTCCAGGAAGTCACCGCGGCGCCCATCCAGTTCCTGACCGAGCGCCAGCGAGCCGAGCCAGGCCCCCTGCAGCCACCAGGCCGTCGCGACCACCACAGGCAGCAGCGCCGCCCGCCACCCCACCAGCGCCAGCCGGGAGCGCAGCTCGATCAGCATCAGTGACAGCCAGAACAGCGACAGCCACCAGGCCGCACCGATGCCAAGCCTCGCCTGGGGCAGCTCGGGATCCACCAGCCACTGGGAGGCGATGGCCAACCAGCCGGGCAGCGCCATCAACAGGAGCAGTACCAGCGCCAGGGCCAAGTGGCATCGAACCCTATCGAGGCGCCGCGAAAGCGCCATCAGCGCCACCAGCGGCAGGCAGGCCAACAGCGCCAGCGGCCAACCCAGCAGGTCGGTGGCCGTATGGGCGGTGCCGGGTACGATGCGATTGGGCGCGACGCTCGCCAGAGGCAACGCCAGCCAGGTCGCCGTCGCCACCAGCGACAGCGCCATCACCACGCGATTGAGCGGCGCCTCCCTGCGCGACACGGATTACGGCTCCGAGCTATCGAGGGCCAGGGTGTCCAGGTAATCCGATGCCACATCCGCGGGGGGACGGCCGTTGACGGCCACGTCGCCGTTCAGCGACTGCAGGGTCTCCAGGTCGAGCGACGCGAAGACCGGCGCCAGCGCCGCCTCGATGCCCGGATAGGCCTCGAGCACCTCGGCGCGAACCACCGGCGCCGGCTGGTAGACCGGCTGGACCCCCAGGGTGTCATCGAGTACCACCAGGTCCAGCGCCTTGAGGCCGCCGTCGGTGCCGTAGGTCATGGCGGCATTCACGCCGCTGGTCTGCTGGGCGGCGGCGCGCATGGTGGAGGCGGTGTTGCCACCGGAGAGGACCAGCAGCTGGTCGTCATCCAGGGTGAAGCCATAGGCCTCCTGGAAGGCGGGCAGGGCCTGGGGAGACTCGACGAACTCGGCGCTGGCGGCGAACTTGAACTCGCCGCCCTCGTCCAGGTAACGGGCCAGGTCCTCGAGGCTCGCCAGCTCATGCTCACGGGCCAGCTCGCCACGCACGCTCATCGCCCAGGTGTTGTTGGCGGAGGCCGGCGTCAGCCACACCAGGCCATTCTCGGCATCCAGCTCACGCACCTTCTCATAGGCCGCGTCGGCGTCGTGCCAGACGTCGCTGTCGGTCATGTCGAAGAAGAAGGCGCCGTTGCCGGTGTACTCGGGATAGAGGTCGATCTCGCCGGCCAGCAGCGCCTCGCGCACGATGCTGGTGGCCCCCAGCTGCAGGCGCGACTCGACGGGAATCCCCGCCGCCTCCAGGCGCTGAACGATCAACTCCCCCAGCACCGAGCCCTCGGTGTCGATCTTGGACGAAACGGTGACGGGCTCCTGGGCGTACAGGGGCGAGGCACCCAGCGAAACGGCGGCGGCGAGGGTGGCGAAGGAAAGCAGGGCGTGTCGCATGGCGAAATACCACCTGGCGAGTCATGGATGTACGCTGAAGTATAAGGAAACATGGGAATACCTGCAGTGTCCCACCGCCAACGCACAGGATGCCGCCATGCCCACCGACGCCCTGCCCCTGCTGGATCGCTGCCGCCACCCGCTGGTGCGCGACCTGGCCTGGGTGCTGCTGGTGCCCGACCTGATCCGCATGCCCTGGCCGGGACGCCCCGGCCGCGACATCCTGGGCCTTGAGGATGACGAGCGCGCCGCGCGCTGGCTGGACACCCTGGAGGCCTGGCCACAGCCGCTGGAGCGCTGCATCGGCAACGCGCTCAAGGGGCGCATGGGGCTCTATCACGAGCGCCTCTGGCAATTCCTGCTGGGCTGGGCGCCGGGGACCGAACTGCTCGCCCACAACCTGCGCATCCTCGAGGGCAAGCGCACCCTGGGCGAGCTGGATCTGCTCTATCGGGAGGGAGATAACGAGGCGATCGTCCACCTGGAGGTGGCCATCAAGTTCTACCTGGGGCTGACCGAGGGGCCAGGCGATGCCGAGAGCCAGGCGCGCTGGATCGGCCCCGGGGGCGCCGACAGCCTGGCCGGCAAGCGCGAACACCTGCACCGCCATCAGCTGCGCCTCGCCGATCACCCCGCGGCCCGGGAGGCCATCGTCGCCCGCCTGGGCGCCAGTCGAGTCGGCGCCGACCGCCCCTGGCGCCTCATTCCTCGGGTGGCAATCCCCGGGGTGCTGTTCACCCCCTGGCACCGCCCCCTGCCGCCACCCCGCGAGGCGACCGCCGATCATCTGCGCGGCCACTGGCTCTTCTGGCAGGACTGGCATCGCTTCCGGGCATCCCTACCCCGTGGCACTCAAGGCGCCTGGCTCACCAAGCCCCACTGGCTCGCCCTTCCCCGAACCGAATCGCTGCTTGCGCTCGATGAATTGGCCAGCCGCCTCGCCGAGCACTTTCGCCAACCCGCCACTCCGGTGCAGATCGCCCTCTGGCACCCCGACGCCGGCTGGCGACGCCTCTTCGTGGTCTCCGACGACTGGCCGCGGCAGATCCCACTGCCGCCGCGATGATGCCATCCGCGACGACTACCACGACGCCGCCCGTCGACACTGTCTGGCAATGTGGTGGCGCTGCTGCTGGAGCCTGCTCCAGCCGCGCTCACTCATGCCTGCGTCCAGCAAGGCATCGAGCAACGCCTGCGAGGCGAGCAACGCTTCCAGGCGTTCTACCAGCCTGGCTATCTCGCGTCTGACGAGGGGATAGCCGAACCCACACTCCCGCGCAAAGGCTTGCCAGTCTCGGGACAGCAGTTGCTGCGAATTCGCCTGCTCACCGACGGTAAAAGCCAGACCGGGGTGGTAGCCAAGCACCAGGGTACCCACCAGGTCGTAGGCCGGCGCGACTCGCCAGCGACCACGATCGTCCTGAAGCAGCGAAATATTCTTGGCATGCCCGTCGGTATTACCCACCAGCACGTTGAAGATCTGCCAGCGCAGCAAATGCAGCAAAGAAGCGGCACTGGGCCGACACGCCTGCCGAGCCGTGGCCACGCAATCGGCAAAGCGTGGCCCGCTGGGCACCTGATACTTGTCGACCCGCGAGAGCCCCATGGCCTGGCAGAAATCCTCCTGATGGATTCGACGCAGTCCGGGGGTGCCGATGCCGTCCCTGTCGTAACGCTCCACGAGAAGGTACCAGTGCCCTTCTACCTCACCCACCGTTGTTAGCGGACACGCCAAGCCCGCCAGCCGGGCGAGGGTATTCAGGAACAGCTCGTTGAGGATGACCAGGTCGCGTCCGTCCACGGCAAACTTCAGGATGTGCGACGAGGGTGTGCTCCCGCCCGGCAGCTTGATCACACCCTCCTCGACCAACACCGGAATCTTGTCCTGGGCTCCCGCCAGGGAGAGCCGAGGTGGTGCTACATCGCCCATCAACGCATAGCGATCACGGAAGGCGGCCCACTGGGCGAGCCTCTCCGGTGGCATGGGTGTTGCCTCCCACTCCCGTGTCGGATAGCGGTCCGGCGGCAGGATCGTCAAGGCACCCGCACAGTCACCGCCGATGGCTTCCAGCAAGGCGAAGTCGTCGTCGGGAATCGCCAACCGTTTGAGCAGAGCCGTCCGCGCCTGCTCCTCCGGCAGCAGGTTGCCAAACCAGCGGTGAGCGGTCTGCTCCTCTGGCAACCAGGCTTTCTGCTCCAGCGGCAGGCTAGAGGAGATGGCGTGTCCCGTATCGAGCCAGGATGGGGCATACTCGAAGCCCATCAGGCGCTCCCCCTGGCCACGCCAAAGGGTGCCGACGCGACGCTCCTCGCGCCAGACATGCAACGTATCCTGGCGTTTCACGACGCCAGCGCCTCAGGCGGCTTGGCCGTAAGCTCGATCCCCAACGTATCCAGCACCTTGAGCACTCGTACCAGGCTGCAGGTCTCTCGACCGTTCTCGAGCTCACTCAGGAAGCGAATGCTTAGCCCGCAGAGGCCGGCCAGGGTCTCCAGCGTCAATCCCTGCTGTTTGCGGACCCGGCGTATCAGCTGCCCCAATACGAGGGCATCGCGCACAGGAACGTCAAGCGCTTCACCGGCATGTGTGTCCATGACGAAATGTCCTCCTGATCTTTCCCTAAAGGGAAAGATAACAGCAAGGTGCTCATCGTTGCCAGATTTTATCCCGCCAGGGAAAAATGAAAGGAAAGGCGGAGTTCTGTCTGAAATTTTTCCTTGGCGGGAAAACCAAGACGCCCGACTCCCCTGCACATCGGTTTAGGGAGCCGGGCGTCTGTTGGCGCTAGTCATCGCGCTTGCGGATTGCCTTCAGGTTTCGGGCCTCTCGAACACCCAGCCGGTGCCTTTGCGGGAATCCTTGAGGATGATGCCAAGGGCGGCGAGCTCGTCGCGAATGGCGTCGGCGGCGGCGAAGTCCTTGGCCTGCTTGGCCGCGGCGCGCTCGTCGATCTTCGCCTGGATCTCCGCCTCCGAAAGCGGCAGCTCACCGGCGCCCGCCTTGAGGAAGGCCGCCGGGTCCTGCTGCAGCAGCCCCAGGATGCCCCCCAGGCGCCTGAGCTCGGCGGCCAGCGCCGGGGCCTCTCCGGGTGCCTCCTTCTTCGCCCGGTTCAGCTCCCGGGCCAGGTCGAAGAGCACCGAGAGCGCCTCGGGGGTATTGAAGTCGTCATCCATGGCGGCGGTAAAGCGCGCCTCGAACCCCGGCGACGCCTCGCCACCCAGTGTCGACACGCCCTCCAGGGCCACCCCTTCGAGAGCGTTATAGAAGCGCTCCAGCGACTTGCGGGCCTCGGCCAGGGAGTCCGGCGAGTAGTTGATGGCACTGCGGTAGTGGCTGGCCACCAGCAGGTAGCGCACCACCTCGGGGTCGTGGTGCTCGAGCACCTCGCGGATGGTGAAGAAGTTGCCCAGCGACTTGGACATCTTCTCGTGGTTCACCCGCACCGCCCCGGCGTGCATCCAGGTGTTGACGAAGGGCTTGCCGTTGGCTGCCTCCGACTGGGCGATCTCGTTCTCGTGGTGCGGGAAGGTGAGGTCCGGCCCGCCACCGTGGATATCGAAGGTCTCACCCAGGCAGCACTTGGACATCGCCGAGCACTCGATATGCCAGCCGGGACGCCCCTCGCCCCAGGGCGAGGGCCAGCTCGCCTCGCCGGGCTTGGCCGCCTTCCACAGCACGAAGTCAAGCGGGTCCTCCTTGTGCTCGTCCACCTCCACACGCGCGCCCGAGCGCATCTCGTCGAGGTCACGGTTGTTGAGCTTGCCGTAGCCCTCGAAGCGGCGCACCCGGTAGTAGACATCGCCGTTGTCCGCCGCGTAGGCGTAGCCCTTGTCGATCAGCGTCTCGATCATCGTCAGGATGTCGTCGACATGCCGGGTCGCGCGGGGTTCCTGGTCCGGCGGCAGCACGCCGAGGCGCGCCTCGTCCTCGTGCATCGCCTCGATCATGCGCTCGGTGAGCGAGGCGATCGACTCGCCGTTCTCGTCGGCGCGACGCAGGATCTTGTCGTCGATGTCGGTGACGTTGCGCACATAGGTGACATCAAAGCCGCGCTGGCGCAGGTAACGGGTGATGACGTCGAAGGCCACCATCACCCGGGCGTGGCCCAGGTGGCAGTAGTCATAGACGGTCATGCCGCACACGTACATCCTCACCTTCCCCGGCTCGATGGGGGTGAAGGCCTCCTTGCGACGGGTCAGCGTGTTGTAGATCTGCAGGTCGGCGCTCACGCTCCCCCCTTCTTCTGCGCGTCTTGGTTCTGAGCTGCCTTCTTCTGGACCTTGGCCCAGCTGTCCTTGAGGCTCACGGTACGGTTGAACACCCGCTTTCCGTCGCGACAGGCGTGGCGGTCGGCGCAGAAGTACCCCACCCGCTCGAACTGGAAGCGGCTCTCGGGGGCGACCTCGGCCAGGCTCGGCTCGCCGATGGCCTGGCAGACCACCAGCGACTCGGGGTTGAGGTGCTCAAGGAAGTCGGCGTCCTTGTCCCGGTCCGGCTGCTCCTCGAGGAAGAGGTTGTCGTAGAGGCGCACCTCCATGGGCACACCGTGCTCGGCGCTCACCCAGTGGATCACCCCCTTCACCTTGCGGCCCTCGGGGTTCTTGCCCAGGGTGTCGAAGTCCACGGAGCAGCGCAGCTCGCGGATCTCGCCGGCATCGTCCTTGATCACCTCGTCGCAGCGGATCACGTAGGAGTTGCGCAGACGCACCTCCTTGCCCGGCGCCAGGCGGAAGAACTTCTTCGGCGGCTCCTCCATGAAGTCGTCCTGGTCGATGTAGAGCTCACGGGTGAAGGGAATCTTGCGCACCGGCATGTCATCCCGTGCCGGGTGACCAGGGACCTCGTAGGTCTCCTCATGGCCCTCGGGCACATTGGTCAGTACCACCTTGAGGGGCTTGAGCACCGCCATGGCGCGCGGCGCGTTGTCCTCGAGGTCGGAGCGGATGGCGTGATAGAGCATGGCGATGTCCACCAGGCCACCGTCGGCGCGGGTCACCCCGATCATCTCGCAGAACTTGCGGATGGAGGCCGGGGTATAGCCGCGGCGGCGCATCCCGGAGATGGTCGGCAGGCGCGGATCATCCCAACCATCGACGATACCCTCGTCCACCAGCAGCTTGAGCTTGCGCTTGGAGGTCAGGGTGTAGTTGAGGTTGAGCCGAGCGAACTCGATCTGGCGGGGCTTCGCCGGCACCGGCAGGTTCTCCAGGAACCACTCGTAGAGCGGACGATGATCCTCGAACTCCAGGGTACAGATGGAGTGGGTGACCCCTTCGATGGCGTCGGACTGGCCATGGGTGAAGTCATAGGAGGGGTAGATCTTCCACTTGTCGCCGGTCTGGTGGTGATGCGCATGACGGACGCGATAGAGGATCGGGTCGCGCAGGTTGATGTTGGGCGAGGCCATGTCGATCTTGGCGCGCAGTACCTTCTCGCCCTCGGCGACCTCGCCGACGCGCATGCGCTCGAGCAGCTCGAGGTTCTCCTCGGGGCTGCGCTCGCGGTAGGGGCTCGGCCGTCCCGGCTCGGTCAGGGTACCGCGATACTCGCGGATCTCGTCCGGTGAGAGGTCGTCCACGTACGCCTTGCCCTCACGGATCAGGTGCTGGGCCCAGGCGTAGAGCTGGTCGAAGTAGTCGGAGGCGAAGCGCACCTCGCCGGCCCACTCGAAGCCCAGCCAGCTGACATCCTCCTTGATGGCGTCGATGTAGGCCTGCTCCTCCTTGGCCGGGTTGGTGTCATCGAAGCGCAGGTGACAGTCACCACCGAACTGCTCGGCGAGCCCGAAGTTGAGGCAGATCGACTTGGCGTGACCGATATGCAGGAAGCCGTTGGGCTCCGGCGGGAAGCGGGTCACGATCTTGCCGGTGCGACCGGCCTCGATCTCCTCGCGGATCTGGTTGCGGATAAAGTTCGGCGCGCTGGTGGTTTCGGTGGACATGTCGAGAAAAACAGCCTCTGGTTGAGAATGCGGGCCTGCCGACGCAAGCGATGGCGACGCGTCTCGGGAGGAGCGCCGGGGGCAGGTCGTAGCGTAGAGGAGGTTCTACGCCAGGGATGGCGTCGTTAGCGCCCAGGGATGATCACAGCGTTTCCTCAAAGACCTCCCGCCGGATCAGCCCCGGGCTGCCACCAATGGCAACCGCCGTGCCCTGCTCCACGCTCGCTTCGCGCATGGAAGCAAAACCGGTATTATAGCGCCACGCCCACGGGCAACGCCAAGGCGGGGCCCCTTTATTGCACAGGAACTTAGCGATGATCGTTCTGCAGACCACCTTCGGTGACATCAGCGTCGAACTCGACCACGAGAAGGCACCCAAGACCGCCGCCAACTTCGAACAGTACGTGCGCGACGGCTTCTATGACGGCACCCTCTTCCACCGCGTGATCGACGGCTTCATGGTCCAGGGTGGTGGCTTCGACGAGGACTTCAACCAGAAGCCGACCCGCGATCCGATCGAGAACGAGGCCGACAACGGCCTGGCCAACGAGGTCGGCACCCTGGCCATGGCGCGCACCCAGGACCCGCACTCGGCCACCGCCCAGTTCTTCATCAACGTCGCCGACAACGCTTTCCTCAACCACAGCGGCAAGTCCATCCAGGGCTGGGGCTACTGCGTCTTCGGCCGCGTCGTCGACGGCATGGAGGTGGTCGAGAAGATTCGCAAGGTCGAGACCACCCGCCGCGGCATGCACGCCGACGTGCCGGCACAGGACGTGCTGATCGAGAAGGCCTACGTCAAGGAAGACTGAACCGCCTTCCCTGCCCTGTCCGACGCCCGCCCCGTGCGGGCGTCCTGCCCTGTGACGCACGACCCGGGAACCCTCGACCATGGCCACCCTGCTGATATCCGACCTGCATCTCCACCCCGGCGCCCCCGAGATCACCGAGGGCTTCCTGCGCTGGCTGGAGGAGCGCGCCTGCGGCTGTGACGCCCTCTATATCCTCGGCGACTTCTTCGAGGCGTGGGTCGGCGATGACCTGCTCGACCTGGCGGGTCGTGATCCCAGCGGCAACGCCGACCTGGCGGCCCGTATCGCCACCGCACTCAGGCGGCTTGCCGATGACGGCACCGCGCTCTATCTGATGCACGGCAATCGCGACTTCCTGCTGGGCGAGCGCTTCGCCGATGAGGCCGGCGCCACCCTGCTGCCGGACCCCAGCGTGGTCGAGCTCGGTGGCCGGCCTGTGCTGCTGATGCATGGCGACAGCCTCTGCACCCGCGACACCGACTACCAGGCGTTCCGCGCCCAGGCGCGCCATCCGCAGTGGCAGCAGCAGGTACTGGCCATGCCGATCGAGCAGCGCGTCGCCCTTGCCAGCCAGCTGCGTGCCCAGTCCGGCGAGGCCAACTCCAACAAGGCCGAGGACATCATGGACGTGACCCCCGAGGAGGTGGTCAAGGCGATGGCCGAGCACGGCGTCACCACCCTGATCCATGGCCATACCCACCGCCCGGCGGTGCATGAGCTCGAGGTCGAGGGCAAGCCGGCGAGGCGCTATGTGCTGGGCGACTGGCAGCCCGGCACGGGGTGGGAGATCGCGATCGACGGTGGTGCCCCGCAACTCAGGGAGATCCCGCTGGGCCAGTAAGGCAGCCCTGCAACAGCACCTCCAGCGCCTCGGGGTCGGGGAGCCCCCCTGCCTCAGCGATGATCTCGAGGCGCGAGTCACGCCGCCAGGCGCTATCGGTCAGGCTTACCGCACCCTCGGCGCGATTGAAGAGCTTCCAGCCGGCGTCGGTGTGGAAGACGCCCTTGACCCTTAGGGGACCAGGCAACCCGCCCAGGCGCTCCCCCAGCCGATCCAGATCGAAGACGTCATGCGGATGCCACCGCCAGCCCAGGGTTTCGTGGCCCAGGGCGCTGCCGACCTCTCGCCGGGGCCGGCCCGGCTCGGGCAGTGCTTCGGCAAACGCCTCCAGCACCACGCCCTTCATGCCGCGAGCGTCGTCCGCCGCCTGCCTCAGGTGCCGATGGGCATCGCTGCCGGCCGCCGCCCGGAGCGACACCTCTCGCTCGCCCGCCGTCAGCCTCGCCAGGGACAGCTCGCCGCCGGGTGCCTCGAGGATCCAGCCCTTGGGCGGCCACAGCTGCTCCACCCACTCCCTCGCCGCGGCCAGTTGGGCCGGCGTTGCCAGGTCGGTCATGGTCAAGGCCACGCCATCGGCCATGGCGAGCTGGTCCCGGAAGGTCTCGTGTTCCCGGGCGCGCGGGTCGTCCAGGCGACGGGGATCGAGTAGCGCCACGACGCTGCACACGTCGAGAACCTCGGCGAAGGCCTCACCGCGCAGTACTTCCAGAAGCCCCGCCGGATGGCCCAGCCCCGAAGGCTCGATGATCACCCGATCGGGCCGATGGCGATGCAGTAGATTGACCAGGGTCGCCTGCATCACGAAGGCCAGCTGGCAGCAGAGGCAGCCGCCCGGGAGCCCCTTGACCACCAGGTCATCACGCTCCTCGAACATCGCCTGGTCGATGCCCACCTGGCCGAACTCGTTGATCAGCACCGCCCAGCGTTCACCGGCAGGCTTCTGCTCGATCAGGCGGTGGATCAGCGTGCTCTTGCCGCTGCCAAGGAAGCCGGTGATCAGGTGGACGGGGATATGGGCAAGGGGTGTGGGCATGGCTGCTCTCTTGTCACTTAATCGTAATGTTATAACATATTGAAGTGGCCAAACGCCAAGCCGCCGGCTGTCCGAGTAGCAATCAGAAAGCGACAAGTCGAAAGTGCTGATATGCAAGGAAAAGAAACCCCGCAAGCCCTGAAGGGGTGCGGGGTTTCTCTTTCTGCTTTCTACTTTTACTTGGCCTCTTGGCGCTTGCTCCTTGTAGCTTACCGTCGGATCTCGGCCTCGCTGCGCAGGTGCTCGATCAGCCCCTGGATGGCGGCCTGGGCACGCAGACGCTCGGCCATGGAGGCGACGAACTGCTCGACCTGTTCGTCGATCTCGCCCTCTCCGACCGACTCCAGGGCGATGATCACCGCGCGATCGCCGTCGGCGACCCGACCGTAGGTGGGTGTCTCGCCCTCGGGCGCCGGCAGGCGGAAGGCGGCGTCCATCAGCGTCCGGGAAAGGCCCTGGCTCTGCTGGCGGCTGACCGCCTCGGCCTGCTGCCAGTCGAGCTCGACCGACTCGCCGTCACGCAGGGTGGTGACCAGCTCATCGGCCCGTGCCAGCAGCGCTTCGCGCCGCAGTTCGGCTTCGACCTCGGCCCGCACCTCATCACGCACCTCGGTCAGCGGCAAGGTGGTCGCCTCGCGATGCTCGGCCACACGCAGCACCAGGCGGCGATCGCTGTCCAGCTCGATCACCTCGCTGTTGTAGCCCTCGCCGAGGACATCGTCGCTGAATGCCTGGCTCATCACGCCCGGCTCGGCGAGCACACCCTCGGCGCCCTCACGGGAGATCCAGTCGCTGGTCTCGAGCTCGAGCCCCAGGTCATCGGCGACGCTGGACAGGTCATCGGCGGAGAAGCTCTCGTCGATCAGCTGCTGTACCTTGTCGTTGAAGGCGTCGGAAACCGCGTCGCGGGCCAGCTGGCGACGCAGCTCATCGCGCATCTCGGCGAAGGCCTCGCGCTCGAGGCCGGTCACCTTGAGCAGGTGCAGGCCGTTGTCGGTCTCGACGATCCCGGATACCTCACCCTCGCCCAGCGAGAAGGCCGCCTCGTCGAAGGCCTCGCCGAAGAAGCCGCGACTCACCACGCCCAGGTCGCCACCCTGCTCGGCGGAGACGGTGTCATCGGAGAACTCGGCGGCAAGCTCGGAGAAGGCCTCGCCCTCCTCGAGACGCGCCTGCACCTCCTCCAGGCGGCTGACCGCCTCCTCGCGGCTGCGCTCGTCACCGAAGGTGACCATGATGTGGGAGAGACGACGGTCGGCGTCCGCGGTAGCCTCGCGCCAGGCATCGCGCAACGCCGCCTCGTCGACCTCGACCTCGGCCGCCATGGCCTGGCGGTCCACCACCACATACTCCAGGCGCACCTGCTCGGGACGCCGGAATGCCTCCTGATGCTGCTCGTAGTAGGCCTCGATCTGGCTCTCGCTGGCCGCGACCTCCTCATCCAGGGAGGCGGCATCGATCGCGGCGTGGCGGAAGGTGCGGGTCTGGCGCTGCAGTTTGGCCAGGCGCTCGCGCTCGCTCTCCAGGGTGAAGTCGCTGAACGCCAGCCCCTGCTGGAGCTGCTGCTGCTGCATATCCTGGCGCAGCTGCTCGCGGAAACCCACCGGGGTATAGCCGGCGCTGGCCAGGCGGTTGCGGAACAGGTCGCTGTCGAAGCGCCCTTCCTGGTCCTGGAACTCGGGCAGCGAGACGATGATCTGGTCGAGCTGCTCCTCGGAGAAGTGCAGCCCACCCTCCTCGGCGTACTGGCGCAGCACCCGATCGGTGATCAGCTGGTCGAGCATCTGGGCGCGCAGGGCCCGCTCCTGCTCGGGCGGCACCTGACCGGAGCGGATCGCCCGCTGCACGGCAAGCTCCAGCTCCTGGCGCATGATGGGCTCGCCGTTGACCTCGGCGACCTCGTCGCCGCTGTTGCCGAACAGGCCCACCAGCGACTCGACGCCGAACAGCGCCATGGTGACGACCACCGCGCCGATGATGATCTTGGCTCCCCAGCTACGGGAGCGGTCTCGAATACTTTGCAGCATGCAGGCCTCGGAAGAGTGGAGAGTAGAACGAAGACAGGCGCACCGCCGAGGGCGATGCGCCTGTATCAATCAACCGGTAGTGGTCAACCTTCAGCGGCGCGGGCGTCGCACCTGGCTTTCCGGAGAAAGCGTATCCGTTGACAGAGCTATCAGTTGACGGAATCCTTCAGCGCCTTGCCGGCCTTGAAGCTGGGAACCTTGGCCGCCTTGATCTCGATCGGCTGGCCGGTCTGCGGGTTGCGACCGGTGCGCGCGGCACGCTCCTTGACCTGGAAGGTACCGAAACCGACCAGGGAAACACTGTCACCTTTCTTGAGGCTGTCGGTGACGGTATCCACCATGGCATCCAGCGCGCGGGCGGCGGAGGCCTTGGGAATATCGGCGGACGCGGCGATGGCTTCGATCAGCTCGGACTTGTTCACACTTCACCCCTTGACGTTTTCGGAATTTGGCTCTAATCGACCCGGCTTTTCAACCGACAAGCGCGATCACAGCATAAGCAATTTATAGCAATGCGGGGAAAGCACTGTCAAGCAACATTGCGCTCAGAGCCCCACCATATCGGGCTTTGCCCTGGATAATGGTGGGGAAAAGAGCCTCAATGGGTGCTGATCATTGACGATGTAGAGGTCGAATCTTCGGAACGGGCTTCCCCCTCGGATGCCTCATCCCTTTTTGCTAAAGCTACCTCCAGCACCTCATCGATCCAGCGTACCGGCCTGATGTCGAGAGCCTCCTTGATATTGTCCGGCACCTCCTTGAGGTCCCGGCGGTTCTCCTCGGGTACCAGCACGGTCTTTATACCACCGCGCCTGGCGGCCAGCAATTTCTCCTTCAGGCCGCCGATGGGCAGCACCTCACCGCGCAGGTTGACCTCGCCGGTCATGGCCACGTCGCAGCGCACCGGCCGGCCCGTGTAGGCCGATACCATGGCGGTGACCATGGCGATGCCGGCACTGGGGCCATCCTTGGGGGTCGCCCCCTCGGGCACGTGGATGTGCAGGTCCTCCTTCTCGAAGCGCTCGGGGTCGATGCCCATCGCCAGCGCCCGGGCCCGCACCACCGTCTGAGCGGCGCTCACCGACTCCTTCATCACGTCGCCGAGCGAGCCG
This sequence comes from Halomonas shengliensis, assembly GCF_900104135.1. Lineage (GTDB taxonomy): Bacteria > Pseudomonadota > Gammaproteobacteria > Pseudomonadales > Halomonadaceae > Halomonas > Halomonas shengliensis. The sequence continues at coordinate 352,252 of NZ_FNIV01000003.1, forward strand.
GTCTTGTTGAGGCGCCCTTTGCCCGGGGTCACCACCGACTCGATGTTGAGCAGCTCGCCACCCACCGAGGTCCAGGCCAGGCCGGTCACGCGACCCACCTGATCCTCCTGGTCGGCCAGCCCGTAGCTGTAGCGACGCACCCCAGCATACCCCTCGATATCGGCGGCGGCCAGCAGCAGCGGGGCCTGGGCCCCCTCCTTGCTCTCCTTCTCGAGGCGTTCACGCAGCACCTTGCGGCACACCTTGGCGATCTGGCGCTCCAGCTCACGCACCCCGGCCTCACGGCTGTAGTAGCGGATCAGCTCCAGCAGCGCCTCGTCGGAGAAGGCCAGCTCCTCGTCCTTGAAGCCGTTGGCCTTGAGCTGCTTGGGCACCAGGTAGCGCCGGGCGATGGCCAGCTTCTCGTCCTCGGTGTAACCGGGCAGGCGGATCACCTCCATGCGGTCGAGCAGCGGCCCGGGGATGTTCATGGAGTTGGCGGTGCAGATGAACAGCGTCTCGGAGAGGTCGTAATCCAGCTCCAGATAGTGGTCGCTGAAGGTGTCGTTCTGCTCCGGGTCGAGCACCTCGAGCAGCGCCGAGGCGGGGTCGCCGCGATGATCCATGCCGATCTTGTCGACCTCGTCGAGCAGGAACAGCGGGTTGCGCACCCCGGCGCGGGACATGCGCTGGACGATCTTGCCCGGCAGCGAGCCGATGTAGGTACGCCGGTGGCCGCGGATCTCGGACTCGTCACGCACCCCGCCGAGGGCCAGGCGCACGTACTTGCGGTTGGTCGCCCGGGCGATGGACTTGCCCAGCGAGGTCTTGCCTACCCCGGGCGGCCCCACCAGGCAGAGCACCGGACCCTTGAGCTTCTTGACCCGCTTGTGCACCGCCAGGTACTCGAGGATGCGCGCCTTGACCTCCTCGAGGCCGTAGTGGTCCTCGTCGAGCACCTTCTGGGCGTGCACCAGGTCATGCTTGACCCGGGTGCGCTTCTTCCACGGCACCGATACCAGCCAGTCGAGGTAGGAGCGCACCACCGTGGCCTCGGCGGAGTTCGGCGCCATCATCTTGAGCTTGCCCAGCTCCTGGAGGGCCTTCTCGCGGGCCTCCTTGGGCATGCCGGATTCCTCGATGGCCTGCTCGTACTTCTCGGCCTCGTTGGGCACGTTCTCGAGCTCGCCCATCTCCTTCTGGATGGCCTTCATCTGCTCGTTGAGATAGTACTCGCGCTGGGACTTCTCCATCTGGTCCTTGACCCGCGAGCGGATGCGCTTCTCCACCTGCAGCAGGTCGATCTCGGACTCGATCAGCGCCATCAGGTGCTCGATGCGGTCGCGCACCTTGTCCATCTCGAGCAGCTGCTGCTTGTCGTCGATCTTCAGCGACAGGTGGGCACAGATGGTGTCCACCAGGCGGCTGGGATCCTCGATGCCGGAGAGCGAGTTGAGCACCTCGTTGGGTACCTTCTTCGACATCTTCACGTACTGCTCGAACTGGTTGAGCAGCACGCGCACCAGCGCCTCCTGCTCGCGCTCGGTGAGCGGCACGCTGTCACGCAGCACGGCATCGGCGCGGGTGTAGTCCTCGCCGGCGTGCAGCTCGCCCAGGTCGGCGCGGGAGACCCCCTCGATCAGCACCTTGACGGTGCCGTCGGGCAGCTTGAGCAGCTGCATGATCTCGGCCACGGTGCCGATGGCGAAGAGATCGTCGCGGTCGGGGTCATCCTTGCTGGCCTCGCGCTGGGCCACCAGCAGCACCCGCTTGTCGGCACTCATGGCGGCCTCGAGGGCCTCGATCGACTTCTCGCGACCGACGAACAGCGGGATGACCATCTGCGGGTAGACGACCACGTCCCGCAGCGGCAAAAGGGGCAGACTCAGGGTCTGATCAGCGTTCTGCTGCATCGCAGACGTACCTCAAGAGAAAACGAAGGAATACCCAATGGGTGGGGGCGACCGAGGGTCTTTGCAAGGTGGACAGCGGGGCAAAAAAAACGGGAGCCCCCGCGTCTCCGGCCGGCCGGGCCGGCTCTGGAGGCTGGGCGCTCCCGCGGGGTGACCCCCGAGGCGTCAGCCGTCGGTACCGTCGCCGGCGGCTTCCTGCTGCTGCGAGTAGATCAGCAGTGGCTCGCTCTCGCCGCTGATCACCGAGGCGTCGATCACCACCTTGCTGACACCGTCCAGCGACGGGATCTCGTACATGGTGTCGAGCAGCACCGACTCGAGGATGGAGCGCAGGCCGCGGGCGCCGGTCTTGCGGGCCATGGCCTTGGCCGCCACGGCGCGCAGGGCGTCCTCGCGGAACTCCAGCTCGACGTTCTCCATCTCGAACAGCTTGGCGTACTGCTTGATCAGCGAGTTCTTGGGCTCGGTGAGGATCTGGATCAGCGCATCCTCGGTGAGCTCGGTGAGGGTCGCGATCACCGGCAGGCGGCCGACGAACTCCGGGATCAGGCCGAACTTGACCAGGTCCTCGGGCTCCACGGTGGCCAGGATATCGCCCACCGGCTTGCTGTCGTCCTTGCTCTTCACCTCGGCATTGAAGCCGATGCCGCCCTTCTCGGCGCGGTCTCGGATCACCTTCTCCAGCCCGGCGAAGGCGCCACCGACGATGAACAGGATGTTGCCGGTGTGGACCTGCAGGAACTCCTGCTGCGGATGCTTGCGGCCACCCTGGGGCGGCACCGAGGCGGTGGTGCCCTCGATCAGCTTGAGCAGCGCCTGCTGCACGCCCTCCCCCGAGACATCACGGGTGATGGAGGGGTTGTCCGACTTGCGCGAGATCTTGTCGATCTCGTCGATGTAGACGATGCCGCGCTCGGCCTTCTCCACATCGTAGTCGCACTTCTGCAGCAGCTTCTGGATGATGTTCTCGACATCCTCGCCCACGTAGCCGGCCTCGGTCAGCGTGGTGGCGTCGGCGATGGTGAACGGCACGTTGAGCAGCCGCGCCATGGTCTCGGCCAGCAGCGTCTTGCCGCTGCCGGTGGGGCCGATCAGCAGGATGTTCGACTTGCCCAGCTCCACCTCGTCGTTCTTCACGTCGGAGCGCAGGCGCTTGTAGTGGTTGTAGACGGCAACGGACAGCACCATCTTGGCGCGGTCCTGGCCGATCACGTAATCGTCGAGGGTGTGACGGATCTCGCGGGGCGTCGGCAGGCGCTCCTCGTCGCTCTCGGCATCGTTGTCGAGCACCTCCTCGCGGATGATGTCGTTGCAGAGGTCGACACACTCATCACAGATATAGACGGACGGGCCGGCAATCAGCTTGCGCACCTCGTTCTGGTTCTTGCCGCAGAACGAGCAGTAGAGCAGCTTGCCACCGTCGTCCTTGCCTTTGCCGTCGGCCATTCGCTTACCTCTTTTGATGGTGGCGGTGCCGCCAGGGCGGCACCACCGGGCTCACAGCGGCGGACGGTGCCGCCGGGAACGATCAGCGTGTGATGAAAATCACGCTATCAGGATGTGGGCCGCTTATCCAGCACGGCATCGATCAGGCCGTACTCCGCCGCCTGCTTGCCGTCCATGAAGTTGTCGCGGTCGGTGTCCCGCGCGATCGTGTCGATGTCCTGGCCGGTGTGGTGGGCCAGGATATGGTTGAGCCTGTCGCGGATGCCGAGGATCTCACGGGTATGGATCTCGATGTCCGAGGCCTGACCCTGGTAGCCGCCCAGCGGCTGGTGGATCATCATCCGCGAGTTGGGCAGGCAGAAGCGCTTGCCCGCGGCACCGCCGGCCAGCAGCAGCGCGCCCATGCTCGCCGCCTGGCCGATGCAGACGGTGGAGACGTCGGGCTTGATGAACTGCATGGTGTCGTAGATCGACATGCCCGCGGTCACCGCACCACCCGGCGAGTTGATGTAGAGGTGAATGTCCTTGTCCGGGTTCTCGGACTCCAGGAACAGCAGCTGCGCCACCACCAGGTTGGCCATGTAGTCTTCCACCGGACCCACCAGGAAGATCACACGCTCCTTGAGCAGGCGGGAATAGATATCGTAGGCGCGCTCGCCGCGGGCGCTCTGCTCGACCACCATGGGCACCAGGCCGCCGGCGTTCTGGATCTCGAACTCGTTGCTCATAGCGTGTTGTCCTTGCATCCGATGTATGGAAGCGATGCGCCCCCGACGCCATGCCGGGGGCGTGGGGCAGATCAGGCCTGGCGCTCTTCCTCGCCGGCGCTCTCCTCGCTGCCCTCTTCCTCGTCGGCCTCGTCCTGCTGCTGGGCGGCGGCCAGCACATCCTGGTAGGACATCTCGACGTCCTTGACGCTGGCCTGCTCGAGCAGCAGGTCGACCGCCTTCTCCTCGAGGATGGCGGATTTGACCTGGGTCTTCATCTGCTCGTTGCCCATGTAGTACTCGACCACCTGCTCGGGCTCCTGGTACTGCTCGGCGAGCTCCTCGACCTTGGCCTTGATCTCGTCATCGCTGGCACCCAGCTCGTTGGCCTTGATCACCTCAGCCAGCAGCAGGCCCACCTCGACACGGCTCTTGGCCTGCTCGGCGAACAGCTCGTTGGGCAGCTGGGAGACATCGAAGTCCTCACCCAGGCCGAACTGCTGGGCCGCCTGGCGCTTGAGGCCGTCGACCTCCTGCTGCACCAGCGCCTGGGGCACCGGGATGTCGTTGGCCTTCTGCAGGGCGCCCAGCACCTGCTGCTTGACGCGATTCTCGACCGCCTGGCTCGCCTCGCGGGTCATGTTCTTCTTGACCTCGGCGCGGAACTTGTCGAGGTCACCGTCCTCGACGCCGAACTTCTTGACGAACTCGGCATCGACCTCGGGCAGCGACTGGCCCTTCACCTCGTGCACCTTGACCTTGAAGGTGGCTTCCTGGCCCGCCAGGTGCTCGGCCTGGTAGTCCTCGGGGAAGGTGACCTTGATCTCGGTGTCGTCACCGGCCTTGGCACCGATGAGCTGCTCCTCGAAGCCGGGGATGAAGCTGCCGGAGCCGATCACCAGGTCGTGACCCTCGGCGCTGCCGCCCTCGAAGGGCTCGTCGCCCAGGAAGCCCTGGAAGTCGATGGTGACCTGGTCGCCATCCTCGGCGGCACGCTCGACCGCTTCCCAGCCGGCGTTCTGCTTGCGCAGGGTCTCGATCATCTCGTCGACGTCGGCGTCGGTCACCTCGACCACCGGACGCTCGACCTCGGTGCCCTCGATGGAGGCCAGCTCGATCTCCGGATAGACCTCCAGGGTCGCCACGAACTCCAGGTCCTTGCCCGCCTCGTTGACGGTGGCCTCGATCTGCGGGAAGCCGGCCGGGTTGAGCTCGTGTTCGGAGATGGCGCGCACGTAGCGCTCACGCATGACCTCGCCGACCACCTCGTTGCGCACGTCGCGGCCGTAGCGCTGACGAATCACCGACATCGGCACCTTGCCCCGGCGGAAGCCGTCCATGCGGACGTTCTTGGCGGCATCCTTGAGACGGGCATTGACGGCCTCGTCGACCTCGGCTGCCGGCACCTGGACGGTGACGCGGCGTTCGATCTGGGAGGTCGTATCGACGGAAACTTGCATGAAATGTCCTCTACCGACTGGGGCAATGTGTTGACTGCGTGAATGGAAAATCAAGGGGGTGATTTTATGAATCCCGCCCGGCACTGGCAAGCGCCATGGCAGGAGAGATGGGGGCAAGCGACCGGATTGCAAGGGCTGGGCCGAACACGGGACTCAAGCAAGCCAGCGATGGACACCGGCACGCCACGCAAGGGGGCATATTCCGGAAACGCGAAGACCGCCAACGCCGAATGCGCCCGCGCGATAAAACGAGAAACTAGATAACAGAAAGCAGGAATGCTGAGGAAGATGCGGAACTGCTGAACACGGAGGTACCGAAAGAGACGCAAGACATGGGGTGGATGATGGGGATCGAACCCACGACCACCGGAGCCACAATCCGGGGCTCTACCACTGAGCTACATCCACCATTGCCTTGTTACCGCTGCACTGCGTGTGTCGAGGTGGGGTGGATGATGGGGATCGAACCCACGACCACCGGAGCCACAATCCGGGGCTCTACCACTGAGCTACATCCACCACATCGACAATCGCTCGAACCGGCATCCCGCCACCGCGCCTGGATGGCACGCCCAGCAGGACTCGAACCTGCAACCTACGGCTTAGAAGGCCGTTGCTCTATCCGGTTGAGCTATGGGCGCATTCTACGTTCCAACTCGCCTGGCCGCAACCCTGAACGTCAAATTATTCCTTGACAATCAACAGGTTGTGGTCGGAGTGGAGGGATTCGAACCCCCGACATCCTGCTCCCAAAGCAGGCGCGCTACCAGGCTGCGCTACACTCCGCCGTCGACTTCGCGGGCCGGACGCCGCCGCAGGGGCCTCGTCGAGCGCTGCGTATTCTACGTGACTTTCCCCGACCGTCAAGTGACGCCGCGCCGCGGCTTTGTTTCATGGCGTCGGCATGCGAAAATCGCGCCTCCTTCATTCGGCCACCCAGAGGATCCTCGATGACCGCGCAACTGATCGATGGCAAAGCCATAGCCGCTCGTGTTCGCCAGAAGGTCGCCCGCCAGGTACAGGCGCGCCGCGAGGCCGGCGGACGCACGCCCGGGCTTGCCGTCGTGCTGGTCGGCGAGGATCCTGCCTCCGCGGTCTACGTGCGCAACAAGCACAACGCCTGCGTCGAGGCCGGCATCGAATCCTTTCGTCATCAGCTGCCCGCCGACACCTCCCAGCAGGCCCTCGAGGCGCTGGTGGACGAGCTCAACGCCGACCCCAAGGTGGACGGCATCCTGGTGCAGCTGCCGCTGCCGGCGCACCTCGACGCCCGGCCGATCCTCGAGCGCATCCACCCCGACAAGGACGTGGACGGCTTCCACCCCTACAACCTCGGCCGCCTGGCCCAGCGCCTGCCGCTGCTGCGCCCCTGCACGCCCAAGGGCGTAATGACGCTGTTCGAGGAGAGCGGCCTGGCCGTGCGTGGCCTGGATGCCACCGTGGTCGGCGCCTCCAATATCGTCGGCCGCCCCATGGCGCTGGAGCTGATGCTGGCCGGCTGCACCACCACCGTCTGCCACCGCTTCACCCGCAACCTCGAGGCGCACGTGCGCCGCGCCGACGTGCTGGTGGTGGCGGTGGGCAACCCCGGCCTGGTCAAGGGCGAGTGGGTCAAGAAGGGCGCCATCGTCATCGACGTGGGCATCAACCGCCAGGAGGATGGGCGCCTGGTGGGCGACGTCGACTTCGAGGCCGCCGCCGAACGGGCCGGCTGGATCACCCCGGTTCCCGGTGGGGTCGGCCCCATGACCGTCGCCACCCTGCTGGAGAATACCCTCCAGGCCGCCGACCTTCACGACGACAGCTGACAGCCTCCCGGGCGCAGCCCCCTTCCCCCGGCGCCGGTGAACACCGGCCCCGGGCCGAAGTCACACCGTTTGCATCACACCAGACACGAGGATTCCATGAGCGACAAGATGAACGTCGAGAGCTTCAACCTGGACCATACCAAGGTGAAGGCCCCCTATCTGCGCCTCGCCGACATCAAGACCGGCGAGCACGGCGACACCATCCACAAGTACGACATGCGCATCTGCCAGCCCAACCAGGGGCACATGGCGATGCCCGCACTGCACTCCCTGGAACACCTGCTGGCCGAGATGTCGCGCAACCACTCCGACAAGGTGGTCGATATCAGCCCCATGGGCTGCCAGACCGGCTTCTACTGGGCGATGATCAACCACGACGATTACGACGCCATGCTCGAGCTGCTGGAGAAGACCCTCCAGGACGTCCTCGAGGCCACCGAGGTGCCGGCCTGCAACGAGACCCAGTGCGGCTGGGCGGCGAGCCACAGCCTCGAGGGGGCCAAGGAGGTCGCCCGCGGCTTCCTGGCCAAGCGTGACGAGTGGACCCAGGTGTTCGCCTGATGAAGCGCATCGGCATCATCGGCGCCATGAGCCAGGAGGTGGAGCGCCTGGCCTCCCTGCTAGAGGGGCGCGAGACCCGCATCCACGTCGGCAACACCTTCCATAGCGGCCGACTGCATGGCGTCGAGGTGGTGATCCTGCAGTCGGGGATCGGCAAGGTGAACGCCGCGGTGGGCACCACCCTGCTGCTGGACATGTACCGGCCCGAGGCGATCATCAACACCGGCTCCGCCGGTGGCTTCGGCGAGGGGCTCGAGATCGGCGACATCGTGGTCTCCAGCGAGGTGCGCCACCACGACGTGGATGCCGTGGTGTTCGGCTACGAGCACGGCCAGGTGCCCGACATGCCCGCCGCCTACCTCCCCGACGAGCGGCTGATGCACCTGGCCCGCGAGTGCGTCGAGGCGCTGGGCGAGGTCAAGGTGGTCGAGGGGCTGATCGCCACCGGCGACGTCTTCATGGCCTGCCCCAACCTGGTGACGCAGACTCGCAAGCGCTTCCCCACCATGCTCGCCGCCGAGATGGAGGCCGCGGCCATCGCCCAGACCTGTCATCTCTACGACTGCCCCTTCGTGGTGATCCGCGCCCTCTCCGACATCGCCGGCGGCGGCGACAACCACCTCTCCTTCGAGCAGTTCCTGGAGAAGGCCGCGCTGCACTCCTCGAAGATGATCGAGGCGATGGTGGCACGCCTGGCCGACCGCCATCGCGACGCCGCGGTGGCGGGCGCCTGATGTGATGCCGGCAGCGGCCTGGTGGCGAGGCGCCCTGCTGCTGGCCAGCCTGGGCCTCGCCGGCTGTGCCAGCACGCACCTGGACAGCGACGGTCGCGAGGTGGTAGCGCATGACATCGATATGCCAAACGGCGAACCGGAGACCGTTCGCGACCTGGGTGAGCTTCGCTACACCCCCGACGACTGGCCGGAGCCGCTGAACGCCCGGGTCCTGCTGCCAGAGGGTGACGATGGCTCCCTGCGCCCCGCCGCCCTGCTGGTCCACGGCGGCGGCTGGCGCAATCGCACGCCGGACGACATGGAGGCCATCGCCGAGTCGCTGAGCCGACGCGGCTTCGTCACGCTGAACATCGAGCACCGCTTCGCCCCGGAGCATCGCTTCCCGGCCCAGCTCCACGACCTCCAGCAGGCCATGGCCTGGCTGCATGCCAACGCCACGGCCTGGCGCGTCGACACCGAGCGCGTCGTCGGGGTCGGCTTCTCCTCGGGAGCCCACCTGGTGAGCCTGCTGGCCCTGGCGGGAAGCGACGGGCCGCTTTCCTCGCCGCACGGTGGCGAGCATGCCCGCCTCGCGGCCGTGGTGGCAGGCGGCACCCCCACCGACCTGTTCAAGTTCGACGACGGCAGGCTGGTGGTGCAGTTCCTCGGCGGCACCCGCGCCGAGGTGCCGGAACAGTATCGGCTCGCCTCCCCGGCGCGCCAGATCCCCGAGGCGCCGCCGCCCTTCTTCCTGTTCCACGGCACCTGGGACACCCTGGTGCCGGTGGACCACGCCACCGACTTCTACCAGGCGCTGCGCGACCAGGGCGGGGAGGCCGAGCTCTTCCTCCAGCACGGCCGCGGCCACTTCCTCAGCTTCCTGACTCGCGGCAGCGCCATCGACGCCGGCCTAGACTTCCTCGAGCGGCAGGTGGGCCGCTCTGGGCAAAGGAGGGACCGCTAAGACGCGCGCTAATCTGCCAGACACGCTCGAAGCACCACAAAAGTTGGGTTCATCGCACATTCGCGTGAAGCTGTCTGATAGGTGTCGTAACCACCCTTGGGTAGCGACATCATGGTAGGAGGGAGGCTCCGCCTCGCGACTGGCGCCGTCAGGCGCCCTGGCGGTTTACCAATCCGGGGGCTTCACCTGGGAGTCCTTCGGCCTCCCGTCGCGATGCAAAGCATCCCTCCTACAACCTGAATCACGTCAAAGTGCGAAGATTCAAAAATTGTCTTAATCGCTCAATAGCAACATCTGTGGTGCATTTCATCGTGTGCAGGTCGGTTAGCCCTTCAGCTTCCATTCGAGCGTCTCGCCGGCGCGTAGCGGCACGATGCGCTGGCCATCGGCGTAGGGCAGCGACTCGGGCAGCGTCCAGGGCTCGCGCACCAGGGTGATGGTGTCGGCGTTGCGCGGCAGGCCGTAGAAGTCCGGGCCATGGTGGCTGGCGAAGCCCTCCAGACGCTCCAGGGCGCCGGCCTCCTCGAAGGCGGTGGCGTAGAGCTCGATGGCCGCCGGTGCCGTGTAGGCGCCGGCGCAGCCGCAGGCACTCTCCTTGTCGCCCTGGGCGTGGGGCGCGCTGTCGGTACCCAGGAAGAACTTCGGACTGCCCGAAGTGGCGGCGGCCAGCAGCGCCTGCCGGTGGCGTTCGCGCTTGAGGATCGGCAGGCAGTAGTAGTGCGGCCGAATGCCGCCCACCAGCATGTGGTTGCGGTTGTAGAGCAGATGGTGGGCGGTGATGGTGGCGCCCACGTTGGCCGGCGCGCTAGACACGAACTCGGCGGCATCGGCGGTGGTGATGTGCTCGAAGACCACCTTGAGGGTCGGATGGCGCTCCAGCAGCGGCGTGAGCACCCGCTCGATGAACACCGCCTCGCGGTCGAAGATATCGATCTCGGCGTCGGTCACCTCGCCGTGCATCAGCAGCGGGATGCCCAGCCGCGCCATGGCGGCGATGGCCGCGTCGCAGTGGGCCAGGTCGGTGACCCCGGAGTCGGAGTTGGTGGTGGCGCCGGCCGGATAGAGCTTCACCGCCTGCACCAGACCGCTGGCATGGGCGCGCTCGATCTCCTCCGCCGGGGTGTTGTCGGTGAGGTAGAGCGTCATCAGCGGCTCGAAGCGGCTGCCCTCGGGCAGCGCCGCCAGGATGCGCTCGCGATAGGCCAGGGCCTGCTCGGTGGTGGTCACCGGCGGCTTGAGGTTGGGCATGATGATGGCGCGGCCCATCTGGCGGGCCGAGGCCGCGACCACGGCGGCCAGCGCCTGGTCGTCGCGAAGGTGGAGGTGCCAGTCGTCGGGGCGGGTCAGGGTCAGGGAGGTCACGGCGCGTCCTGTGGTAGCGGGTTCAGCGAATGGGGGGAGTATACCGAAAGGCACCGCCCCAGGCAGCGCCGCACCGGTCGCTAGTCTGCTAACATGGCGATTTGCCCTGACCCCGGACGCCCCATGGCCGACACCCTCGAGCGCAGCCCGCTGCGCGCCGACCTGCTGCTGCTCACCGTCACCCTGCTCGCCGCCTCCGGCTGGATCTTCTCCAAGGAGGCGCTGGCGGGCATGCCGCCGCTGCTCTTCATCGGCAGCCGCTTCCTGCTGGCGGGCCTGATCCTGATGGCATTCGCCCTGCCCCGGCTGCACCGGCTCTCGGCGCGAGATGTCGTCGCCGGGGCCGGCGTGGGCCTGCTGTTCAGCGGCGCCCTGACGTTCTGGATCCTGGGGCTCTTTCATTCCCGCCACCTCGGCGAGAGCGCCTTCATCAACAGCCTGGGCATCCTGCTGGTGCCCGTCATGGCCAGGCTGCTGTTCGGCGACCGCCCACCGCGCACCACCTGGATCGCGCTGCCCATCGCCCTGGTCGGCTTCGCCCTGCTCTCCCTCAACGCGGGACTGCGCCTGGAGCCCAGCCAGTGGCTGTTCGCCACCTCGGCGGTGCTCTTCTCGCTGCTGATCAACGTGAACACGCGGGTGGTACGCCGCCTGCCCGCCCTGCCCCTCACCGCCATCCAGCTGACCGTGGTGGGCGTCGTGCTGGGCTCGATCTCGGCGCTGGTGGAGCCCTGGCCCGCACGCATCGGCGGCGTCACCCTGGGCTGGCTCGCGGCCAGCGTGCTGCTCGCCAGCACCCTGCGCTTCTTCCTGCAGGTCTATGCCCAGGGGCTCACCACCCCGAGTCACGCCGCGGTGATCCTGATGCTGGAAGCGGTATGGGCGGCGCTGCTGGCCGCCGCCTGGTACGGCGAGACCATGACGCCCCTGCAGCTGGCCGGCTGCTCGCTGATCTTCGCCGCGCTGCTGATCAACCGCTGGTACTGGGTGCGCAAGCTGGTGCTGAGATTCGCCCGCTAGGAACCTGTCGGGCTTGACCGATCGTAACGAGAGATTCGGGTTTCGAGGCAAGTTTATCGATCTGATGAGGAGAATAGCGTGCTATTTAACGAATCAGATCGAATGAAATTGCCCGCTCGCCAGCGAGCCGCGGAATCCCGTATCATGCCGCCAGAATTCACGGGGGAGAGACGATGCCCAAGGTGCGCCACTACGCCGATATCGCCGCCATCACCGCCGGGCTGATGTGGCTGGTGGTGTACTGGTCGATCAGCCTGTCGGCCTACCTGGACAACCTGGAGCCCACCCTGGCCGCCCTGCTGCTGCTGGGCAGCGTGGTGCTGGTCACCTTCGTGCATCGGCCGACACGGGTGCTGCTGCGCCGCTACCACGTCAGGAAGCGTCGCACCGAGATGTGGATGCACATCCTGGCGCTGCCGCTGTTCATCGCCTTCGTGCTGGGCGTCAGCTTCGAGCTGATCTTCACGCCGCTGAGCGGGGTCCAGAAGCTGACGCTGTTCAATGTGGTGGCCACCGCCGGCTGGCTGGTGTTCATCGTCACCCTGGTGATCAAGCTCTGCGCCCACAAGGTCAAGCAGCGCCGCAACGGCGACTGAAAAGAAGGGCGCCCGACAACAACGACAACGCCGGGGCGGCTGCCCCGGCGACTGACCACCCGACCAACGCTTGCTTCAGAAACGTGTGGCGCTGAACGGCGCCATATCCACCTCGGGTGTCTCCCCCGCCATCATCTGGCTGAGCAGCAGCCCCGTCACCGGGCCCAGGGTGAAGCCCTGGTGGCCATGGCCAAAGGCCAGCCACAGCCCCTCCTGCCCCGGTGCCGGGCCGATGATCGGCTTCATGTCCGGCAGGCAGGGCCGCGCGCCCTTCCAGGGCTCGGGGTCGCGACGCTCGCCCAGGGGATAGATCCTGCGTGCGGCCGCCTCCGCCGCCTTGAGCTGCTTGAAGCGGGGCGGCGCCTCCAGGTCGGCCAGCTCGGCGCCGGTGGTCAGGCGGATGCCGGCACGCATGGGCTCGAGCAGGAAGCCGGTCTCGGCGTCCATGATCCAGTGGTTGAGATGGGCGTTCTCGTCGGCGCTGGCGTAGTGCATGTGATAGCCGCGCTTGACGAAGAGCGGCACCGGCTGGCCCAGCTTCGCCATCAGCTTGCCGCTCCAGGGGCCCATGGCCACCACCACCTGCTGCGCCTCGAGGGTCTCACTGTCGGTGGTGACCTTCCATCCCGCGCCGGCCTTCTCGACCGCCTTGACCTCGGCCTGCAGGAAGCGCCCGCCCTGCTCGCGGAAGTGCTCGGCATAGGCCTGCACCAGCGCGCCCGGGTCGGCCACGGTCCACGGCTGGGTCCAGTGGATGGCGCCGACGAGCCCTTTCTTGAGGTGCGGCTCCTTGGCGTAGAGGCCGGCGGCATCCAGCACCTCGAACTCGACGCCGAAGCGCTCGCGGTTCTCGCGTGCGTCCTTGATGCGATCCTGGAAGGCGGCCTCGGTGTGGTAGAGCTCCAGCCAGCCGTCACGCCGCACCAGTGACTCCGCCCCGGCGGCCTCGATCATCGGCCCATGGGTCTCCAGGCAGCGCATGATCAGCGAGGCGTACTCCGGCACGATCTTCCGGTAGCGCGAGCCGCCGGAGTTGTGCCAGTACTGCAGCAGCGGGCTCGCCGCGCCGAGCATACCCGTGGGGCGATAGCGGATATCCACCTCACGGTTGGGCAGCACCCGCAACAGGGTGCCGAGGTCCCGCGGGAAGGCGTAGGGACGCACCGCCTCGCGCTGGATGATGCCGGCATTGCCAAAGGAGGTCTCGCGGCCGGGCTCGCGGCGATCCACCAGCGTCACCGCATGGCCCTGGCGCACCAGATGCCAGGCCACCGAAACGCCGACCATGCCGGCTCCCAACACCACGATCTCACGAGACATCACGCTCCCCTCCTCTGACATGCACGCAGGCCCCGCCACCCGGCGAGGCCTGACTCAACGATAGACGCCATGCCGCCATCGGGTCGAATGCGACCCGGTGGCGGCGTCAGGTCGCATCATAGCGTGGAGAACATCACAAGATATTCTATATTTACAACCTTTGACAGGATATTGCTTTGTAGTTAGAAATCTATGCAAAAAAATATACTGCATAATACATAGAAATCAGGACAAGCTATCCAGCACCCCAGGCACAACGGTAAACCCTCGCCGCCGCTTCCCCACTATGCCGCAGACCGCATGCGCTCGCTGCTAGTGTTCGTCATCGCACTGATGTCGTGAAGTTAACAAATATAGAATAATAAATAGACATGAATTTGTTAACGAGGTGGACCTACCGATGTCCTACATGCCTTTTGGGCCCGAAGCCTCTCGTGTCGCCATCAACGCCAGCCAACTGTTCGAGGCGCTGGAGCAGCACCGCACTGGCGCTCGATACGTCGAGGGGTCGATGCACTGGAAGCGGATCAAAGGTCGTGACTACCTCTATCGCTGCTACACCGGCGGCAAGAACCACTCCATCGGTCCCCGCAGCGAGGAAACCGAGCAGACGAAGGCAAAGTTCAATACCCGCAAGGCCGCCTACAAGGAACGCGACGCCAGCCTGAAAGAGCAGCTACGGTTGCACGCGGCCTACGTGCGCGCCAATCGGTTGAACCGTTTCCCCCTGGTTGGCGCTCGGGTGATTCGCGCCCTGCAACGTCGCAGCATCCCGTTCCGCATCATCGGCACCAATGCCCTGTACGCCTACGAGGCTCGAGCGGGAGTCAGGATCGACCCCCAACATCTGGCGACCGCCGATATGAACGTGCTGATGGATGCCCGCCAGGGGCTGCGCATCGTGGCGACCCTGGAAGGAGACACATTGTTGTCGGTCATCCAGGCCAGCGACAAGACCTTTGCACCGATCACGGCTGGGCAGTTCGAGTTCCGAGCCGGCAATGCCAATGGCTACCGTGTCGACCTGATTACCCAGACTGCCAATCCGATGCCGATGAGCGACTTCGAGCGACAGCTGGAAACCACTGACCTCAAGCCGGTGGGCATCGAGTCGCTCAAATGGGCCATCGCCTCGCCTAGCTTCGAGGCGGTGGCCTTTGACGAGCGCGGCATGCCGCTACGTCTGACGACTATCGACCCCCGGGCGTTCCTCCTCCACAAGTGGCACGCCGGCCACCAGCCAGACAGGGATGCTTTGAAGCGCCACCGCGATCAGGCACAGGCCAGAATCGTCGCCAGCCTGCTGCATCACGAGCTTCGCGAGCTTCCCACCACGCGAGCGGTGGAGAGAGCCTTCCCTCACCTATTGTCGCAGCAGGTCCAGGCGGGGCTGGACGACCTGGAGGTGTGATCAGGCCAGGTTATCCAACGCTTCCGCCACCGCATCGAACAGCCGCTCCAGCTCCGCCTCGGTGCTGGCGAAGGGCGGGCCGAACTGCAGGGTGTCGCCGCCGAAGCGCACGTAGAAGCCCGCCTCCCACAGCGCCAGGTGAGCATCACGTTGCCTGACGAGAATAGTCGACTCTCTCAAACAGAAGATGTACCATGTACAAGTATCAATGCCTCGTTCCCAGGAAGCGCCTGACGTGAGTCATGCCATCGAGTTCATCGAAACGCCGACCTTCACCCGGCAGATCCAGGCCATTGCCACAGATGACGAATTCAAGGAGCTTCAACGCACCCTGATCGCCCAACCCGACAAGGGCGACCTGATTCAAGGCACAGGCGGTTTGCGCAAGATTCGCATGCCACTTGGCCATCAAGGCAAAAGCGGTGGAGCGCGGGTGATCTACTTACTGGCGACCGCCGAACGTATCTACTTGATTCTGGCCTATCCCAAGAGCGTCAAAGATAGTCTGTCGCTCGCCGAGAAGGCCGCATTAAAAAACCTGACACGCCAGTTGAAAGGGGAGGCGTCCGCATGAGCATCTTTGACGAACTCCAGACATCGCTTCAGGAAGCCGTCGACATCAAACAGGGTAAGACCCAGGCCAGTCGCGTCACGCGACATGAGGTCGCCGACGTGAAGGCCATCAGGGCCCAGCTACATGTGTCGCAGGCGGAGTTTGCCGAGGCCATGGGCACTAGCGTCGACACCATCAGGAGCTGGGAAACCAAGCGCCGAAATCCCACGGGACTGGCCGCCAAGGTACTGGCGACACTTCGTGACAACCCGGCCTTCTACAACGAACTGGCTTCCCATTGACGTTTCCCGACAGACACACCATGCCCCCGCATGCCTGTCGACAGGGGCATGGTACATTTCTTGCCATCATCTGTAGACGCGTGCCCAGGACCATGAACGCGCTGGGCAAGCAGCGAGATTACACGAGCCTGTCCAACGCTTCCGCCACCGCATCGAACAGCCGCTCCAGCTCCGCCTCGGTGCTGGCGAAGGGCGGACCGAATTGCAGGGTGTCGCCGCCGAAGCGCACGTAGAAGCCCGCCTCCCACAGCGCCAGGTGGGCATCGCGGGGACGAATGGTCGGGTCGCCGTCCCGCGGCGCGAGCTGGATCGCCCCAGCCAGGCCGTAGTTGCGAATATCCACCACATGCGGGCGTCCCTTGAGGGCGTGCAGCTTGGCCTCGAAGGCCGGGGCGATGGCCCGCACCTGGGCCGGGAAGTCCTCGCGCTCGAACAGGTCCAGAGCGGCCAGGCCGGCGGCGCAGGCCACCGGATGGCCGCTGTAGGTGTAGCCATGGGGAAACTCGATGGCGTGCTCGGGGCCACCGGCGTGCATGAAGGTGTCGTAGATCTCGTTTGATGCGATCACCGCCCCCATGGGCACCGCGCCGTTGGTGAGCTGCTTGGCGATGGTCATCATGTCCGGCACCACGCCGAAGGCCTCGGCCCCGGTGCGCGCGCCGCTGCGCCCGAAGGCGGTGATCACCTCGTCGAAGATCAGCAGGATATCGTGGGCGGAGCAGATCTCGCGTAGCCGCTCGAGATACCCCTTGGGCGGCACGATCACCCCGGCGGAGCCGGACATCGGCTCGACGATCACCGCGGCGATGTTGGAGGCGTCATGCAGGGCGATATGGTCGAGCAGCGCGTCGGCCAGCTCGGCCCCGCTCTCCGCCTGGCCCCGGGTGAAGGCATGCCCCGGCTGCAGGGTATGCGGCAGGTGGCTCACCTCCATCAGCTGGCCGTAGTGCTTGCGGTTGCCGCCGATGCCACCGAGGCTGGTGCCGCCCACGTTGACCCCGTGATAGCCCTTGGCGCGGCCGATCAGACGGGTCTTCTCCGGGCGCCCCTTCGCACGCCAGTAGGCCTTGGCCATCTTCAGCGCGGTGTCCGCCGACTCCGAGCCGGAGTCGGTGAAGAACACATGGTCCAGCCCTTTTGGGGTCAGGCCGGCAATCCGCTCGGCCAGCTGGAAGGCCAGCGGATGGGCGACCTGGAAGCCGGGCGCATAGTCCAGGGTACCCAGCTGGCGGGCCACCGCCTGCTGGATCTCCTCGCGGTTGTGGCCGGCACCGCAGGTCCACAGCCCCGAGAGGGAGTCGAACAGCCGGCGGCC
Organism: Halomonas shengliensis; assembly: GCF_900104135.1. Taxonomy (GTDB): domain Bacteria; phylum Pseudomonadota; class Gammaproteobacteria; order Pseudomonadales; family Halomonadaceae; genus Halomonas; species Halomonas shengliensis. The sequence continues at coordinate 369,682 of NZ_FNIV01000003.1, forward strand.
ACGATCGTCGATGAAGTAGCGCCCCTCGGCACCGGTGATCACCCGCGGATGGGCGTGGAAGTCACGGTTGGCGCTGAACGGCATCCAGTAGTGGCGGTTGATCGCCGAGGCATCGGCGGATCCGGGGAACGGCGCAGTCGAGGTCGAGGTGATATCCGCAAACGGGGTCGAGGACATGATCGAGGCTCCTGAAGGGGCATGGGCTTGCCTTCAGCATGGACCAGGCAAGTGTTGAATAAAACATAACACTTGCACGACGGCGTGGATATCGCCAGCCATTGGTCGAAACGGCCGAGGCACGCGCTCAGCCTGTGGTGTCGTTCGCCTCCTGCACCCTCAGCTTGGTGCGGATGAAGTCGCTGTGGCTGACGTGCAGCAGATCGGCTAACTGCCGGATACGGTGCTCCTCCAGGTGATGGTGCTCGCCATCGGCAAGCGCCAGGGCCCACATCATCTGCACCAGCTCCACGCGCCGTCCATAGGCGTAGTGCTCGCGGATCAGCGAGACGAACTGGTAGTGGTCGACGGCGTCGTCGACCTCCTCCCGGGCCAGCGTCATCAGCTCGTCGATGGCCTCATCGCCGAGCTCGAGGTGCTCACGCAGTAACCGCCGCAGGGCCGTGAGTTCGTCATCGGTCACCTCGTAGTCGGCACGCATCACCTCGCAGAGCAACGCCGCCGCGGCGAGCTCCAGGCTCGGCGTCTCGTGGCCGGCGCCGGCCTCTCCCTCCGACAGCATCTCCTGGAAGAACCGCTGGATATTGGCTAGCACAGGCGTCTCCTTGTCATTCGCTAAGGCTGGGACCTGCCAGCCGCCCTCGGGTTCGCCGCCTTGGGGTCAGGCCCTAAAGCGAGTTGAGGGGTCTGACCCCAAGCGGGGTTAGTCACGGCAGCGCCAACGGGCCAGCAGGGAGAGCACGGCGAGGCCGAGCAGGATGGCGGCAGCCCAGCCGAGACCATCGACCAGGCCGGCGAAGCCGCTGGGGGCCTCGACGGGACGGTGGTCGAGGCCGAAAACGACGATGCGCCCCAGGGCGTAGAGCATCAGCCCAAGGCTGGCCAGGGGCAGCAGGGAGTGGCACCCGGCCAGCCAACGGGTCAGGCCCCAGGGCTCTCTCGGCGGCTTGGCTGCCTTGGTGCTCTTGGTAGAAGCCGGCTTGGCCTTGGCGGCCGCCTTGGGCGCGGCGGAGCGGCTGGCGCCCCGTTGCCGGGGCTTGGGCGTAACCTTCGAGCGGCCGCTCGGGGTCCCGCCGGTGAGCCAGCGCAGCGCCACGCGACCCAGACGCCACAGCGCCCAGCCCAGGGTGAAGCTGACCGAGAGCGCGAGGCCGCCCATCACCAGTACATAGGCCATTGGCGATCCTTGTCGATGTTCAGACCCGGTATTGTGCCACAGCGGACAGCGACGGCTCGCTACCCCTACTTGTGGTGGTGCTTGTGGGCGCGACTCATCAGGTAGAGCGCCGCGGCCAGCGCCAGGACGGAGAGCGCCAGGTAGATGGCGTCCAGCGGTGTGGCGAAGGTGATGTCCACCACGGCGCGGAAGAACTCGATGATCACCGCCAGGATCACCACCCGGGCGATCTTGTCCTTGAGCTCGTCGAAGGAGCTGACGTTGAAGGGGTTGGAGGCGGGATGCGACTCCGCGGGCTCGATGGGCGAGACGAACAGCCGGTAGACGCCGAGGCCGAAGATCAGCAGCACGATGGCCACCAGATAGATGTCCACCGCCATCACCACGCTGGGCACCACCGTCTCGTGGATGTCAGGCTGGCCGCCGACCAGGTAGTAGGTGGCGGCGGTCACCGTAAGCTTGAGGATATCCAGGGTGCCGATGATGAAGAGCACCAGCGCCCCCAGCAGGCTCGGCACCACCGCCAGCATCACCAGCAGGCGGCTGTTCCACAGGAAGCGCTCGAAGAGCCGCTCGTAGCGGCCGCTCCTGGCCTGGGGCGAGGTCTCGGCCCGAGCTTCCTTGGGAGTGTTCGAGGGGTGGGTCATGGCGGCTCCTGCGATGAAGTGTCGGCGCCCACGATACCACCCGCTACCCCCTTGGAGAGATAGCCCGGCGGTGTCGGACCGGTAGAATAAGCGACAATCGTTCTCGCCATGGAGGGCACCATGACCGCCACCCTGCTGCTCCTGCACCTGCTCGGTGCCACCGTCTGGACCGGCGGCCATCTGGTGCTCGCCTTCACCATCCTGCCGCGGGTACTCAAGGGGCGCGACATCGCCGCGCTTGAGTGGTTCGAACAGGGCTACGAGCGGATTGGCATGCCGGCGCTGGTGGTGCAGACCGTCACCGGCCTGTGGCTGGCCTGGCAGAAGGTGCCGTCGCTTTCGCTGTGGTTCGACCCGGACGCCGGCCCCATCGCCCACCTGATCCGAGTGAAGCTTGCGCTATTGCTGCTCACCGCCCTGGTCGCCACCCACGCCCGCTTACGGGTCATCCCGCGACTCTCCGCCGCCACCCTGCCGCTGATGGGCTGGCATATCGCCGCGGTCACCCTGCTCTCGGTGGCCTTCGTGGTCACCGGGCTATCCTTCCGAGTCAGCTGGGGGATGTGAGACCTCAGCAATAGCTTCATTGAGACGCTGTGCATTTCGCGGACTTGCCATGAGATACAAAGTCTCTTGGAGAGACCGGAACTCTTGATATGACAGCAACACAACCGGCTCACCCGAGCCCCGAGCCACCATCACAGGCTCACTCAGATCATCGAGGACAGACTCAAGTTTTCCCCGGAGATCAACATCGCTGATTCGTTTCATACGAACTCCAATGAACTGGTGAGGCGATCTCAAGGCACCACGACAACTGGCACCGGGATACGGGCCAGCAGGTCGACATCCTGTTCCAGCAGCGTGATCAGCCGCGCGCGGGTGATCACCAGGGCGCCGCGGCGGGCGCGAGCGAGGAAGCGCTCCAGCGCCGGGGCGTCCATGGGGGCGAGTTCCTCGCGACCCAGGAACAGCGGATGGCGGCGCACCGCCTCCTCCGGCGTCTCGCCCCAGGGCAGCGCCGGTACCTCGCCACGGAAGTAGCGCAGCGGGCCCGGCTCCGGCGGGTGGCGCTCGTCCCAGATGATCACCGTGCAGGGCGCCTCCAGCAGCAGGCGCTGGCTGGTGGAGCCCAGGCGATTGCCCCAGCGCGCCGAGAGCCCCGCCTTGCCCAGCACAAGCACGTCGCCGGGCCCGGCCTCCTCCAGGGCGACGCTCGCCACCTGGCCGCGGCTCACCTGCAGGCGATGGCGCAGCGCGCGGCCCTCCGCCGCCAGGCGCAGCGCACGCTGCACCCGCTGCATCTGGCGGGCAAGGCTCGCCTCCAGGCTCTCGCTGGAGAGCGGGCGGGCCACCCCGCTGCTGGCTCCCACCTCCCGCGAGAAGGGGAAGGCCGCGCAGGCCAGCAGGTCGAGATCCTCCACGAACAGCGCCACCAGTTCGGCGCGCGCCTGCTCGGCCAGGGCCGCCGCGGCCTGCAGCGCCGCCAGTCCCTGACGGGAGTCGTCGAGCAGCGCCAATACCCGCAGCGCCTCATCGGAGGTTAGCCCCGTCGCGGTGGAACGCCCAGGCTCGGTGGATGGCAGCTCAGGCGTCATCGCCGCCCTCCTCGCCGCCCTCGGCGGCCTGCTCGTCACCGTTGCCGGAGGCGGCCTTCACCACCTCCTGGAACCTGGCCAGGCGCGCCTGGACCCTGCCATTGAGGCTCTCTGCCGGGAAGCTGCCCGCCTCGTCGGCTTCGCCAAGGGTCTCGCCGGTCAGCAGGGTCAATGCCTCGTCCACATGACGCACCGCGAAGATACGGAAACGGCCCCCCTCCATCGCCTCGCGCACCTCGCGCTTGAGCATCAGGTGCTCGACGTTGGTGGCCGGCAGGATCACCGCCTGGCCCTCAAGTTCGCCGCGGGCGACGCAGACATCGAAGAAGCCCTCGATCTTCTCGTTGACGCCACCCACCGCCTGCACCTCGCCGTGCTGGTCGATGGAGCCGGTGACCGCGAAGGCCTGGTCGAGCCCTACCCGGGCGATGGCCGAGACCAGCGCACACACCTCCGCCACCGAGGCGCTGTCGCCCTCGATGCCGCCGTAGGACTGCTCGAAGGCCAGGCTCGCCGACAGCGACAGCGGGCTCTCGGCGGCGTAGCGCCCGGCCAGGTAGCGCGACAGGATCATCACCGCCTTGGAGTGGATGCGCCCGCCCAGGCGCGCCTCGCGCTCGATGTCCACCACCTGGCCGCTGCCGGGCCTGGCCGTCGCGGTGATGCGAGTCGGCTGGCCGAAGGCGAAGTCGCCCAGCGCGAGCACCGAGAGGCCGTTGACCTGCCCCACCACGCGCCCCTGAGTGGCGATCATCACGCTGCCGCGGGTGATCTGCTCATGGCTGCGCTCGCGGATGCGACCCGCCCGCCACAGCTGCTGGGCCACCGCCTTCTCGATATCCTCGCGTCGGATCACGCTGGAACCCGCCACGCTGGCCCAGTGGTCGGCCTCCATCAGCAGGTCGTGGAGATCACGATGGCGCGCGGTCAGCCGCTTCTGGTCATCGGCCAGGCGGCTGGCTCGCTCGATGGTGGCCGCCACCCCGCTGCGATCCAGCGGAGCCAGCGCCGCCTCCCGCGCCAGGGTGGCGATCATCCGCGCGTAGAGCGCCAGGCTCTCGTCGCTGCGCTCGAGCTCGTCCTCCAGGTCCACCTGTACCTTGAACAGCTCCAGGAACTCGGGGTCGTGCTCGCACAGCAGGTAGTAGAGCAGCCGCTCGCCGAGCAGCACGACCTTGATGTCCAGGGGGATCGGCTGGGGCTCCAGGCTCACCGTGCTGATCAGGCCGTAGGCCTGCTCCAGCGACTCGGTGCGGATCTCGCCGGCGCGCAGCACGCGCTTGAGGGTCTCCCAGGCGCCAGGCTGGGTGAGCAGGCCACGGATATCCAGCACCAGGTAGCCGCCGTTGGCACGGTGCAGGGCGCCGGCGCGGATCAGCGAGAAGTCGGTGAGCAGGGTGCCGTTGTGCACATGGTGCTCGATGCGTCCCACCAGGTGCTGGTGGCCCGGCAGGTCCTGGTAGATCACCGGCGCCCCCTCGGTGTCGGCGTTGTCCACCAGCAGGTTGAGGTAGCAGCGGCTGAAGATCGCCTCGGGCGGGATCTCCGCCTCCTCGTTGATGAAGGAGTCGGCGTGCTGCAGGATCGCCTCGCGGATCGCCGTCAGGTGGGCGATCACGCCCTCCTCGTGCTGGTAGCGCTCCTCGAGCTCCGACAGGGGCGCGCCGATGGCGGTCTGCAGCACCTCCTCGTTGAGCTGCTGGACCTGATCGCGCAGCTCCTTGGCCAGCTTCGGCATGCGGCGGATCGCCTGGGTCAGCTTGCGCTGCAGGATCTCCACCGTGTGCTCGATTCGCTCGCGCTCCTCCTCGGGGAGCTTCTCGTACTCCTTGGGCGATAGCATCTTGTCGCTGTCGCCATCGGCGGGGGCGAAGGTGAAGCCGTTGGGGGTGGAGAGCAGCAGCACGCCCTGCTCGCGGGCCTCGCGGCGAACCGCCTCCACGGCATCGCGCTGGCGCTCGCCCATGGCCTGCTTCAGCTCCTGCAGGCGGTTCTGGTACTCGTCGCTCTCGAACACCGCCGGGATGGCCCCGCGCAGCTCCTCCACCAGCGACTCGATGTCACGCCTGAGCTGACGCCCCAGCCCCGCCGGCAGCTGCAGGTAGAGCGGCACCGAGGGATCCTCGAAGTTGTAGAGGTAGCACCAGTCCGGCGGCGAGGCGTCCTGGCTGGAGCGCTCGGTCAGGTAGCGGCCCACCAGGTTGTGCTTGCCGTGCCCCGGCTGGCCCAGCACGAAGAGGTTGAAGCCGTCGCTGCGGATCGCCGTGCCGAAAGCCAGCGCCTCCCGCGCCCGCTCATGCCCCGCCAGCAGGTCCAGCGACTCCAGCTCGCTGGTGACCTCGAAGGCGAAGGCCTCCTCCGGGCATGCCTGATACACCTGTGCGCTTGTCAGCGGCTCGACCACGGCTCGTCTCCTGTCGTCCATGCCAATACCTTCACCATGGAGCAGCCGCGCCACTACCGCCAGCACCGAGATCAAGGATGGTAGACTTGAAGCCTGGCCCGCCAGGCATGCCAGCCGAGGAGATCCTCATGTCACTGCCCCAGATCGACACGTCTCAAAGCGTCGACCTGCTTAGAGACGCCTTGTCCACGCTGCAGGCCATCTATCTCTTCGGCAGCCAGGCGACCGGCGAGGCCAACGCCGAGAGCGACGTGGACCTCGCCATCCTGTTGCCCAGGCCGCTGAGTGCCGCCCAGCGCTGGGCCCTTGCCGGTGAACTTGCCGAGCGTCTGAACCGCGAGGTGGACCTGGTCGATCTTCGCCAGGCCTCGACGGTGCTCCAGCAGCAGGTACTCAGCGAGGGCAGGCGGCTTTGGGCGTGCGGGTCAGAGGCCGACGAGTTCGAGCTGATGGTGCAGAGCGAATACTGGGACCTCGCCATCCAGCGGCGGGGGCTGATCGATGACATCAAGCAACGAGGCAGTGTGCATGGCGGATGATGTCCTGCTCAACAAGGCGGCCACCATCGAGCGCGGTGTCGGGCGTGCTCGCGAGGAGTACGCCAAGGACCCGGCGACCTTCCCCGATGACCTGACTCGACAGGATGCCGCCATCCTCAACCTGCAGCGTGCCTGTGAAGCCACGATCGACGCGGGGAATTGGCTGATTCGCCGCCACAGGCTGGGGCTACCCCAGAGCGCCCGAGATGTCTTCGATATTCTGGCCACGGCCGAGCTGATCGACACGCCCCTCGCCAGGGCGATGAAGCAGATGACATGCTTTCGCAATATCGCCGTGCACGACTACCAGGCCATCCATATCCCCATCGTGGTGGCCATCATCGAGGATCACACCGACGAGCTTCTGGCGTTCGCCACGCGGCTGGTCGAGCTGGCGTAGCAAGCAAACGGAAATCATGGCCCAAGCCTAGGAGACAGGCATGCCCCAGGCATCCATCCATCTCACCACCAGCTTCATGTCAGCTTCACCCGCGATCCCATCGAAGGATTACCGAACGGTAATTTCGTTCGTTAATCCAGCCTTAGCTGCTAGAATAGTTACCGATCGGTAATTATTGCGTTGCGAGGCACCGGAATCCTGGCTAGAGTTACTGAACGGTAATCACATACAGGTTTCCATGCCGACCACCGACCCCCTCACTCCCCAGGCCGCCACCATCCGCGACAGCGAAGAGCTCGGCAGGCTGGTGCGCCAGATGCGCACCGAGCAGGGGCTGTTGCAGATCGACCTGGCCGGGCTGGCCGGCACCGGCAATCGCTTCATCGTCGACCTGGAGCGGGGCAAGCCGACCCTGCAATTGCAGAAGGTATTGGACGTGCTGGACTTGATGGGGCTCGAGGTGGTCGTACGGCGCAAGGGCGGCAGCCACCATGGCGAGTGACGATGCCCTGGAGGTTTACCTCGGCGACAAGCATGTCGGCCGGCTGCATGACGCTCAACCGCTGCGCTTAGAGTATGCTCCGGAGTGGCTGGAACACCCTGAAGCGGTGAGTCTCTCACCCTCCCTGCCCCTCTCGCAGCAGGTGCACGTAGGCGATGCGGTGCTGGCCTATTTCGAGAACCTGCTGCCGGAAGGCGACTTGCGTCATCACCTAGAGCTTCGCCACCACACCACTACTGTTTTCGGGCTGCTGAAAGCCATCGGCGGAGACACGGCCAGCGGCTTCACTCTGTTGCCACCGGGGGTGACACCCGCTCCGCCGCACTATCGGCCTATCAGTTGGGAAGCGCTGGCGGACCACCTGCGGCACAGGGAACGAGGCCCTCTGCTCTCACAACAGGGCGAAGAGGCTCGTATCTCGCTGGCGGGTGCCCAGGACAAGTTGCTGGTGATGGTGCAGGCAGACGGAAGCCCCGCCATTCCGGAAGGATCGGCACCGTCCAGCCATGTTCTCAAGCCGAACATTCGAGGCCTGGGAGGCATATGGGCCACCGCCATCAACGAGACCTTCTGCATGCAGCTGGCCGCCGAACTCGGGCTCGAAGTCGCTGAGGCTAGCTACCAGCCCGATACCCGCGCCTGCCTCGTACGACGATACGACCGGATGCCCGACGAACAGGGCAGGCTGCAGCGCCTGCACCAGCTCGACTTCTGCCAGCTTGCCGACACTCCCTCACTGATCAAATACGAAAGTGACGGAGGCCCCGGCCTGGTGCGCTGCCGTGAACTCCTGCAGCAGGTGGGAACACCGGCCAAGGACTTGCAACGCCTGATCGCCTGGTTCTTCTTTAACCTGCTGATCGGCAACAACGATAGCCACGCCAAGAACCTCTCCATCCTCTACACGGAAGCAGGTCCGCGGTTGGCACCGTTCTACGACTTGATGAGCACAACGCTCTACAGCGGCCTCTCTCGACGCTTCGCGTTTCGCATCGCCGGTGAGGATCGCCCCGGCAGCATCGAACGCTCGCACCTCGAATCATTAGCGCGCTCGATGCAGTTCCAGCCACGCTACTTCCTGCGCCAAGGGCTTGGACTCGCCGAACGCATCCCGGCGGCCATCGACAGCACCCTCGTCGCTCTGGCCCCCCAGGCTCATCAGGGCGCGGAGCAGACGCTGTTGGAGAGGTTGCAAAATAGGCTATTAAGCAACTGCAGGAAGCTGCCGGAACGGTGGTCGAAACGCTGATGACGCTCTAATCCCCCTTCGCGCCATCGCGACTCAGGAAGAGGATTCCCTTTCGGGTGCCAGCCCGATCACTCGGGTGGCCGCTTCCTGCTGCTGACGGCCTTACCGCACCGTTCACATCACAGGCGCTACGGGCAAGCCCTGCCCTGAAGGGTACTCATGCGCTTTCGCCAGGATGTTCCTGCCGCCGACGACATCAGCGAGGTCGGCAAGACCACAGGCCTGAGACGGTGTGGGCACCCTGAGGATTCTGGATGACTATCCTACCATTTCGGCACAATGCCAGTAGCCAAGGATCGTTCGAGTTGCTGGAGCACACTCCCGCCGAATGGCATCATGCCGCCACAGCAGCATCGACCTTCCCGATACGCCAGCTTCAAGGAGCACAGCGACATGGCCCTGATCATCGGCCTGACCGGCGGCATCGCCTCGGGCAAGTCCACCGTCGCCCGCGCCTTCGCGGCGCTGGGCGCCCCCTGGGTAGATGCCGACGACGTCGCCCGCGAGGTGGTGGCGCCCGGCGAGCCGGCGCTGGCCGAGATCGCCAAGCGCTTCGGCGCGCGGGTACTCAACGATGACGGCACCCTGAACCGCCGTGAGCTGCGTGAGATCGTCTTCGCCGATGAAGGCGAGCGTCGCTGGCTGGAGTCGGTCACCCACCCGCGCATCCGCGAGCGGCTGATCGCCCATCTGGAACGCCTGGTGGCCGATGGTGCCCCCTATGTGCTGCTGGTCACCCCGCTGCTGTTCGAGTCCGGCCAGGTCGAGATGGTCGACCGCGCCCTGGTCATCGACGTGCCGGAAGCGCTGCAGATCGAACGCACCGCCGCCCGCGACGGCGTGGACGCCGACCAGGCCCGGCGCATCGTCGCCGCCCAGATGCCCCGCGCCGAGCGCCTGGCCCGCGCCGACGACGTGCTGGATAATGGCGGCAGCGAGGCCGAGATGCGCCGCCAGGTCGCCGAGCTGGATCGGCGCTATCGCCAGCTGGTCCTCACCCCCCATCGCGAATAAATTCAGCTCCCACAAGGCACCTCAGCACCTCCTGACACTGACACTGAACCACCCCCGGAGCCCCATGAGCGAATCCCAACGCCCCCTGCACGTCGCCTGCCCGCAATGCCGCAAGAAGGTGGCATGGCGGGAGGACAACCCCTACCGCCCCTTCTGCAGCCAGCGCTGCCGGCTGCTCGACCTCGGCGCCTGGGCCGATGGCAGCCACCGTATCGCCGGTGAGCCGGCCATGGACGAGACCGAGATCGACGAGATGATCCTGCGCGCCGAGCGCGGCCTGCAGGACGACGGGCAAGAGTAAGAAATGAACGACGCCAGCCCTCAGCACCCCGAGTACCGCCTGCTCGCCGAGCTAGAGGCCGCCTTCGATGCGGTGATCGAGCGCGCCGCCGCGGTGGCCGAGGCCTACGCCCGCGCCCCCGGCGCCTGCTGGATCTTCGGCGAGCCCGAGCCGGTCTCCCCCGAGCACGCCGCGGCATGGCTGCGTCGGGCGCTGCAGGACGTCTGGTACCAGGATGGCCAGGACGGCCGCGCCACCCGCGCCCATATCGGCCTGGTGGCGGCAAGCGAAGTGGTGATGGAGGCGGTGGCCGCGGCCAACACCGCCAAGGCCGAATTCGCCGCACTCACCGCGCGCATCCGCGACCAGGCCCCGGCGCTGATCCCCGAGGCCAAGGCGGTGCTGCCCTTCCGCCATCCTGCGCTGCACGACCACCTGCGCGGCGAAGGGCTGGCCAGGGTACACCTCAAGCAGTGCTGGCGGGCGATCCCCACCAGCGAGGCGCCGCTCGCCCGGGTGCGCCTGGCCTGGTATTCGAGCGGGCGCTCCATCAAGAAGCTGACGGTGCAGGAGGCCGAGCAGAGGCTGCTGGCCCTGGACCACGAGGCGCCGCATATCCGCATCCAGCTGCGCAAGCTGGCCGGCATCCCCAGCGGAGAGCCGCTGGCCCAGGTGCAGCGCCAGGCGCCGCTGATGCGCGCCAACCTCTTCTATCGGGAGCCGCTGGAGGATGGCCGAATACGCCGCGCCATGAACGTCGCCCTGCCGCTGTTCATTCCCGCGCCCGACGGCCGCCTGCCCGACCACAACCTGCCGCCGCTGTCGCCGCCGGAGAAACGCACCCGCTCCCGCCGCCGCGACGAGAAGCTCGAGGACGAGCCCTTTCTCCCCAGCCTGCGGGTCTATCGGTATCGATAAGGGAAGCTTCAAGACCTGTTGAAAGACTCGGAACAGGTCTAAAATGGTGATGAGATCATCACAGGAGACCTCCCATGCCTCACCATATCCTGGCGACCACCACCGCCAGCATCTCCGAGCTCAAGAAGAACCCCATGGCCACCGTGGCTGCGGGAGAAGGCTTCCCGGTCGCCGTGTTGAACCGCAACGAGCCCGCTTTCTACTGCATTCCGGCCGCCGTCTACGAGGAGCTGCTTGAGAAGCTGGAAGACGCCGAACTCAACCGCATCGCCGACGAGCGCAGCGACCAGGCAGAGATCTCGGTGACACTGGATGAGCTATGAACTGCGCTTTCAGGCCGAGGCCCTGAAGGAGTGGCACAAGCTCGACGGCAGCGTACGCGAGCAGTTCAAGAAGAAACTGCGCACTATCCTGGAATCACCAACCATCCCCGACTCACGCCTGTCGGGTAGCCAGCATCGCTACAAGATCAAGTTGCGCAGCGCGGGCTTCCGGTTGGTCTACGAGGTCCGTGACAGCGAACTGGTCGTGCTGGTCATCGCCGTCGGCAAACGGGATCAAAACGGCGTCTATCTCAAGGCCGCCAGACAACAGTAGCCCCCCTCCAGGGCATCAGCCCTCCGGCCGCGCCTCCTCCGGCAACTCGTCCCTCTCTTCCCTGCCACCGAACTTCATCCCCAATACCCGCCTGTCGACCCAGTGCAGCAGGGCCAGCTGGGCGGCCAGCACGGCGAAACACCAGAACAGCGCCTTGATCATGTCGATATCCTCAAGGGAGGCCCACGGCCTCCTCAGGCATGATCATAGTCCCTCCGCCATCGGCCAGCTAGATAGCCGGCTAATAGAATTTACCCATCTGGAACGGATAACCGATAGCGGGATGGTGGGCGCTCCCGGGAGCGCAGGGCCATCATGACGCAGGCCACTTTTACTCGCCTCGCCTATCGCCCCTGCGCTGCCCCGCATCGCCCACTATTGACCCTCCCGATCGGCCAGGCTATCGCGGATCTGGCGCAGCAGCAGGATCTCCTCGGGTGGGGCCGCGGGCTCGGTGGGCGCCTGGGCCTGTTGGCGACGCAGGCGATTGATCCCCTTCACCAGCAGGAAGACCGCGAAGGCCACGATCAGGAAGCTGATCACGTTATTCACGAACAGCCCGATGTTCAGGGTCACCGCCCCATCCGCGGCGGCCTCCGCCGGGGTGGCGTAGGGTCCCTCGCCCTTCAGCACCAGGAAGATATTGGAGAAGTCGACCCCGCCCATCAGCAGGCCGATCGGTGGCATGAGCACGTCGTTCACCAGGCTGGTGACGATGGTGCCGAAGGCGCCACCGATGATGATCCCCACCGCCATGTCGACCACGTTGCCGCGTACGGCGAACTCCTTGAACTCCTTTAACATCTCCTGCCCTCCTTGAGGCCTTGGCATGCCCAGCGAGTGCCGGTCACTCTGAGTATATGCCTCGGGGAGAAAAGCCATCGGGCTTGGCAGGAACTCCCCCTTGGCGTCTGCCCCCGCTGCTGCCAGCAAGGGCTAACCTCTCACAGCCGCTCCGCCACCCTTTCCAGGATCTGCCGGCTGACCCGGTTCACCAGCGGCGTGGCGGCCTTGTTCACCGCCTTCTCCAGCAGCTTGTTGCGCAGCGTGTAAGTGAGGGTCAGGTTCACCTCGGTACCGCCCTCCACCGGGCGCAGGCGATAACGCCCCTGGTTCTCCACGCCATCCAGCGAGGCCCAGGCCAACGCCTCCGGCGCGCGCCGCTCGGTGATCGCCACGTCGAAGTGCCAGTCGCGCCCCACGGCATGCACGTGCCAGCGGAAGCGGTCGTCGCCCAGCGCCTCGATGCTGTGGATCAGGTCGGAGTAGTCGGCGAAGTCCTCCACCCGCTCCAGCAGCGCGAAGACCCGTTCCGGCGGTGCCTTGAGGATCGCGGCGTGTTCGATGGTGGCCATGGCATGCTCCCTGCAACGGTGATCGGGCTCACATTGCCCGGTAGGGCTCCGAGAAAACCTTGATGTGTGAGAGACAATCCAGCAAGTCATCCGCCATACCGTAAGCCTTGTTCAGCAGACCGGCCTGGATCTCGGGGTCGTCGGGGTAGTCATGCGCGAACTGATTGCGCATCTCACGCAACCGCAACCAGGCCGAGGCCGACTCGATGGCCCCTATCTTCTCCAGCTTGTTCACCTTGTCGATAAACGTCGGCAGGTCACCGTGCTCCTGGGTCAAGGCCAGCACATTCGGGAAGAGCTTGGCGCCCATGGCATCCTGCAGCTTCGAGAAACGTACGATGAACTGGTCGATGATGGCGAGCTCGACATCCGTCAACTCGCCAAGCTCTCCTGGTGACAGCGGAAAGTGCCGAGAGAGCTCCCCCATGGCCCAGCGCAGTCGATCGGCGTGACGCTCACAGACATCGAGGCTACCTTCGAAGGCTTCCAGTGCTCTCACAACTTCACCCCCGTTTCCCTGGCAATGGCATGAATGGGCAGCTCCCGGGCGGCAGCACGATGGATCACCAGGTCGATCCGCTGGTCGCCCAGTCGTTGCTTGAGCTCAACCAGTGCCTCCAGTCGCGCATCGACGATGGCATCGGGCGCCTGGATCTCCGGCTCCAGGTAGATATCGATATCCCCGCCCCGCGCTGTATCATCGACCCTCGAACCGAACAGCCAGATCCTGCTCTGCTCTCCGAACCGCTTGCGCAGCGTATCGGCGATCACACGGCACTCGGATTCTTCCAGGCGCATTTCGTCTCCTCACAGGCTCCACGGGCCACGCAGAGTATCGCAGCTTGCAAGCACCTTGGGAAAATCAGCCCTCGGCAAGGTCCACCCCCAGCGTCACCGTCATCGCATGCCCCTGCTCCGCCGCCCAGGCCAGCAGGGCCTTACGCAGTGCCTGCTGAGCCTGGCGCTCGCCGTGCACCAGGCGGATATGCCGCGGCGGGCGGCGCATGCGGCGCACGAAGGTCAGAAGATCCTGGCCATCGGCGTGGGCCGAGTAGCCGGAGACCGTCTCCACCCGGGCGCGGATGGTGATGCGCTCGCCGTCGAGCTCGACCCAACCGCCCCTGGGGCCATAGCGCTGGATATCGCCCCCCGGTGTGCCGGCGCCCTGGTACCCGGTGAACAGCACGCAGTGACGCGGGTCGCCCAGCATGCGCTTGAGGTAGTTGACCACCCGCCCGCCGCTGACCATGCCGCTCGCCGCGATCACCACCGCGGGCGATGGCTCTCGGCCAGGTATTCGACAGTGCGCTCGTGCTCCTCGTGGGAATCGACGGTGTAGAGGTTCTCGAAGCTCAGCGGATGGCGCCCGGCACGCAGCCGGGCATGGGCCTCGGCGTCCCACCAGGGCCTGAGCTCGCGGTAGACCGCGGTGAAGCGCGCCGCCAGGGGCGAGTCGACGATGATCTCCAGCTCCCGCGAGCGGCGGCTGCCCGCCTGGTGGATCAGCGTCTCCATCTCGTAGAGCAGCTCCTGGGTGCGGCCGATGCTGAACGCCGGAATCACCACGGTGCCGCCGTTCGCCAGCGCCCGGTCGATGGCCGCCTTGAGCCGGGCGCGGCGGTGGCGTCGATCCTCATGGCACCGGTCGCCGTAGGTGCTCTCCAGCACCAGGGTGTCGCAGCCCCAGGGCGGATTGGGCGCCGGCAACAGCGGCGCATAGGGTGCGCCCAGGTCGCCGGAGAACAGGGTGCGATGGCGCTCGCCACTCTCGCGGTCGAGGGTATCCACCTCCACATAGCAGGAGCCGAGGATATGCCCGGCGCGCTGAAGCCTCACACGCACCCGGTGGCGGTCGTCGTCCACCAGGGTGTGCCACTCGCGGTAATCCAGCGCCACCAGGTGCCCCTCCACCTCGGCCAGGAAACGCTCGATCAGCGCCCGGTCGCGGGTGAAGCCGATCTTGAGCGCATCCTCGATCACCAGCGGCAGCAGCCGGCTCGATGGCACCGAACAGATAATCGGCCCGTGATACCCCGCCGCCAGCAGGTAGGGCAGGCGACCGATATGGTCGATATGCACATGAGTCACCACCAGTGCCAGCACGTCATCGACCGGGAAGGTGACCTTAAGCTGCTCGAAGCCATCGACGTGGTCGGCGTCCTGGCCCTGGAAGAGCCCGCAATCCACCAGCAGGGCACGGTCATCGCTGATCTGCAGGCGATGGCAGCTACCGGTGACGCCTCCGGCGCCGCCGTGGTGGGAGAGCCGGGGGAAGAAGAGGGAATCGGGCATCGCGCTGGCCTCCATGCCGGGGAACGCCTGCAGTGTAGGCGAAGGCCAAGGGGCAAGGGGCAAGGGGCAAGGGGCAAGGGGCAAGGGGTCAAGGGGTCAAGGGGTCAAGGGGTCAAGGGGTCAAGGGGTCAAGGGGTCAAGGGGTCAAGGGGTCAAGGGGTCAAGAACAGCCTGCGTATTGCGCTACGCCCTACCAACCCGGAGACTAGCGGTTACAAATCGCTACAGCCCCACATCCTTAAAGCCAGGGAACCGCCATGCATGCCGCCGATGAGGCCTTGAGCCGCCCCGAGCCTGACGACCAGGCGCCCAACCCGCGCCTGCGCAAGGCGTTTATCATCACCGCCTTCGTCACCTTCACCGTGCTGCTGCACGTCACCTTCCCCAACCTGGGGGGCACGGGGCTGCGCATGCCCCACAACGCCGCGGTGTGGATGGGCTTCGGGGTGATGATGGCGATCGCCATGTGGCCGGCGAGCCGCGGGGTGATTCGCTTCAGCGCCTTCCACAAGGGACTGGGGCTGTTGCTGCTGGCGCTATGGCTGCCCTTCCTGTGGAGCTGGAACGAGGCCTCGCTGATCGCCCTGCCCCGTATGCTCACCGTCACCGCCGGGGCGATCCTGCTGTTGGGCATCGCCCAGCTCCAGCTCACCCGCCGGGACTGGTGGTGGATCGGCATGGCGATCCTCTCCGGGGTGCTGCTGGAAACCGCCTTCGGCTATGTGCAGCACTTCGTGTTGCAGCCGGGCAACTGGCTGGGCTACCCGGTGGAGAGCGGCCGCCCCTATGGCGTCTTCCAACAGGTCAACGTGATGGCGAGCTTCCTGGCCACGGGGCTCGTCATCTCCGCCTGGCTGTTCGCCGAGGCACGTAACAAGATCGAACGCGGCGTCACCCTGCTCGCCCCGCTGTTCATTCCCTTCCTGCTGCTGACCATCGCCTCACGCAGCGGCTTCTTGGGCACCCTGATCGCCGTACCGCTGGTGATGGGCTACCTGTGGCACCAGGATCGCGCGCGCTTCAGGCAGTGGGGTGGCGCCCTGCTCGCCGGCATCGCCTTTGCCATCCTGCTTAACCTGATGCCTCAGGATGGTGGCCGTAGCATCGAAGCCATGAGCCGAGGCGGCGAGCGCATTCCGGTCTACCTGCATAGCCTGAAGATGATCCTGGAGGAGCCGCTCACCGGCTGGGGCTACGGCCGCTTCCAGTACGAGTTTCTGCACAGCTTCGCCGACTGGCGCGCCGCTCTGCCCCAGAACCAGCCGGAGATCGTCGACCCCATCATCACCCAGACCTACGCCCATCCCCATAATGAATTGCTTTATTGGGGCATCGAGGGCGGGCTGCTGCCGCTGCTTGCGCTGATCGGTTTCGGCGGGTGGGTGCTTTGGCGGCTGCTGCCCTTGAAATCAAGAGCGAAGGGGCCGAAGGGGGAAAGGCTGCTGCTGGCGGCCCTGCTGCTACCGCTGATCGTTCACAGCATGCTGGAACTGCCCTTCTATCATAGCCAGGCGCATTGGTTGGTGTTTGTGCTAATGCTCGGCATAGTGGCCAGCAAGTGCTGGCAGGAAAAGGAGTGGGAAAATCGCTATACCTTCGGGGTTAGGGCTGGTGTAGTACTGGTCCCGGCGGTGCTGGTGGTATTTATGGGGACGCATTTCCATACGCTGTGGCAAACAAAACGCTATGTAGAGACGCAGGGGGAGAGGTTTCAGGCACTGACCAAGATTATCAATCCCCTCGGAATTGGTAGGACACTGGAGTTTCTTGTAATGTCGCAGCAGCTCAAGTCTGCTGCTAGACTGGGTATGACAGGAATGGTTAACCACTATCTAGTATGGGCGGAAAATCTCAGCAGAGTGAACCCCACTCCTGATCTTTACGCCAATATGATTCGCGCTGAAAGAGTCATTAAAAACGAGGGAGAACTATCGCCGATTACCGAGTTGTCACGCCGGCTTTTTCCTACTTCTCTTGAAATAGAGAGCGCAAAGAAAGCCGATATAAAGACGACATCCACTGCCGCTACTGTGCCTCTGAATTAAAAAAATCTAGCGGCCGGCATTGCTGCCGACCGCTGCTCAATAAAGCTAAATTTCTATGGTATTTTTAAGGTAAAGTAAGTATCCCCCGGCAAAGCCGGGGGCTTTATATTGTTAGCCCCTCAAAGGGGCAAGAATCTGAGCCGCCTGAAGGCGGCTGCCTCACATTCCAAACTTGAGCTGATCATAATGCTCATCCACCTTTTCCTGATTCCGGATATAGGCCCTTACCATTCCTTCATCAAGCCCTACTGTCGAGACGAAATAACCTCTCGCCCAGAAGCTTTCACCAGAGAAATTTCGCGATCTGCCCATGAAGTTTCTGGCTATAGATATCGCACTCTTCCCTTTGATGTAGCCAACCACATGTGACACCGAGTGCTTCGGAGGGATGCTGATACACATGTGAACGTGATCACGCATCAGGTGCCCCTCTACGATCTGGCACTCCTTCTGTCTTGCCAGCTCATGGAACACCTCACCAAGGTGTTTTCGGATACCACCAAAGATCGCCTTCTTTCGCTTTTTGAGGATGAACACGACATGATACCTGCAGTTCCATGTTGTGTGAGCAAGACTCTGGTACTCTCTCATTGGGAACTTCCTATCTCTTGGCCGAGATTGGAGGTTCCCTTTGACCGCATCACACGGTCAAACCTCGGGTAGTCCCCCGGCAAAGCCGGGGGATTACCTTATTTATT
>NZ_FNIV01000016.1 GCF_900104135.1 Halomonas shengliensis
ACCAGCTGTTGCGCTTCGTTCACCGTCACGTCGTCCAGCGTCACCGTGGTGGTGTCAGTGGTGTCGGTAATCGTCACCGTTGCGGTGTCAGTGGTGTCCAGCGCTTCGTAGTTGCCGCCACTGGTGGAAGCAATGCTGATCGGGAAGCTGTCAGCATCAAGGTAAACGTCTTCACCCTGGGCTGGCTGCGGCTCCGAACTGCCAGTCAACGCACCGTCGGCAAAATTGATCACCACGCCGTTGTTCAGCGTCACGCTGAAGGCACCTTGCGGGGCGTTGTCCACGCTCGCGGTGTAGACCAGCTGTTGCGCTTCGTTCACCGTCACGTCGTCCAGCGTCACCGTGGTGGTGTCGTTGTCGTCGACCACGGTCAACGACGGAACATCTCCGATGGTCAGTTCGTCGTACCCGCCACCAGAGGTATCGGCAACACTCAGCCCTATAGTTTCATCACCCTGAATGAAAAAATCATCCTCACGAGACTCGAAAGCGACTTGACCGGTGATTTCACCGACAGCAATCGTGATCTGCTGTCCATTCGAGAGAGTAATCTCCAACGGCGTGCCCGTTGGAGGGGTATCGACAGTGGCCACGATTAGGAAGTTCTCGTCCTCAACGATGGAGCTTCCACCAAGATTGACTGCTCCTTCCATTCCCAGTAGTTCGAAACTCACCAAGCCCATCACGGGCTCCTCAACAACCTCTTCCTCGGCCTGGGCGATGAACTCATCCTCGGGGAACTCGCCGCTGTCGAGGGCGCCCATGCCGAACTCGTAGCTAAGCGGGCTGAGCGGCTCGGCGATGCGTGCCAGCATCACGAAGCTGTGGCCACCTTCCGCGCCGCCACCGGGGCCGGCACCCGCGGCCGTGGGATCCAGCTCGGCGAGCAGGTCGCCCTCGCCTTCGTCGATGGCGGTGAGCAGGGCCTCGAGATCCTCATCCAGGGCGGTTGCCTCCTCTTCGGCCACCGCTTCCTCGCCACCGAGGTCCGGGGTCATGGCCACTTCCTGGCCGCCCTGAATCACGGTGGGATCGAGGTTGTCACCGAAGTCGAGTTCGACACTGGCGCCATCTGCGGTGACGAGAACCTCTCCCTCCTGCAGGGTGTCACCGATGCTCAGTTCGCGAAGATTGCCGTCGGCGTCGCGCGCCCAGGCCTGACCGGTGATGGCGGTAACGGTAGCGATGGTCATGGTGTGACTCCTGCAGGGTGTTCTGGCGATAACAGGCGTGCCGACGCACGCCCGCTCAATACATTGAAGCTAGGCAATAACCGTGGGGCGGGATATTGGACCGATGGACAGGTTAGGCAGGAATGCCTGATGTCTTGATCTACGTCAGGCAGCAAGCGCTATCGGTGCGATGCTATGGGGAAGCCCGCGTCGACGTAGGCTTGGAAGAGAAGCACCCGTCGGGTGACGGGCGCTCTGAGGCTGGATGGCTCAATCAATCTCGAGCTGTCCCTCCTCGATCAGGGATTGCAGGAACTGCAGAGACGAGAGGTCGCCCATTTCCACATTGCTGAGCAGGATCATCTGGTCGGCGCCGGAAAGGTCGCCATCGGCCAGACTGCCCTCGGTGCTGATGTAGAGCATGGTGCCGCTGTCGCTGGGCGCCGCCTGGATGAAGGACGAAAGATCCGCGCCGTCCGGCATGCCACTCAACATGTCGGAGATATCCAGCATGTCACCTTCGCCGACGGAGAAGTCCGTCACGGTATCCAGGGAAGGCGAATCGGCACTGCCTTCGTCGCCGAGGTTCCAGTCGAAGGTATCGGCACCGGGGCCACCGGTGAGCGTATCGTCTCCGCCGGTGCCGTAGAGGGTATCGCTTTCTACAGTACCGGTGATCTCGTAGCTTCCGGTGTCGGTGGTGTTGACCACCACCGAGAAGTCCGAGACGGCCTCGTCGCCATCGGCGTCTGTGCCCGTGAGCGCGAAGTCGAGCTGATAGTCATCCGGGTACTCGAGGATCGCGTAGCCAGCCGAGAGGCCCTCGATCTTCAGGCTGACCTTGTCGGCCGGCGCGAGCTCGATGAAGTCAACCGTCAGCGAAGGATCGGTCGATACCGTGATGCTGTAGTCGTCGCCGATGGCCTCGGAGTAGACCGTTTCACCGCCATCCCCGTCGTAGACGATGCGGAGCTCGACCATGTCCCCGGGCTTGGCGCCGGCAGTCTCCGCGATCTCGAAGGTCAGCTCGGAGAGGGTGACGTTGTCGAAGCCGGACACCGGCACCACGTCGAAGGTCAGGGTATCTCCCTTGTCGCCATGGACCACGTTATCGTTGACGCCCAGTTCGGTGGCGGAGATGGTCAGCGTGCCGTCGCCATCGTCGTTCGATCCGGTTACCACCACCTCGAAGTAGCCGCCGAAGAGGCTGGCGTCGAACACGTACTGGGGCAGGTTGCTCCCGCCTGTCACCCCGGCGAGAAGGCTCTCGACCGGCACCTCCAGCACCGGTGCCGGCTGGACCAGCTCGAAGGTATAGGTCCCGTCAGCACTCACTGCGAGGGTAAAGAAGGTGTCCTCACCCTCGTTGTAGACCCCGTTGAACACCTGGAGATCGGCCGTCGAACTCTCAGCGTCGTAGACCAGGGAATAGCCCTCCGCGGCATTCAACCACTGCAGCGATGCCTGATCGGCAAAGTCCTGAGTGTCCGCACCGGGAATAAGCTCGTAGGACCCCTCGTAGCTTCCTGCGATGTTGGCAATGGCCAGGTTACCGGCATCCAGGCTTGGTGCGTCATCGACGATGCGGATATCCAGCGAGGCCGTAGCGCTGCTGCCGTCGGCATCGACCAGGCCGACCGCGAAGCTGTCGAGGTACTCGGTGCCGGTGGCACCGCTGACCGTGTCGTTGTCGACGGTGGCGTCCAGAGTGTAGCTATAGCTCAGCGTGCCGCCGGCGGCGTCGCCGCTGAAGCCGGTGATCAGCAGGGTGCCATGGTCTGTGGTGATCGCAAGCGGGCTGTCGGCCGAAAGCGCCTGCAGCTCGGCCAGGGTCAGGCTCTGGCCGGCGATGGTCAGGCTGCCCAGCTCGTCCAGGGCGACGAAGCTGAAGGTGCCGCTCTGGGTCAGGGCGGTGGCGTCGGCGTCGGAGCCGGCCGGCAGGTTGGCTTCCAGCACGGTCTGCTCGGCGCTTCCGGCGCTGATCCCGGTGAGGAGCACGCCGTCGTCCTGGCCGGTGATGGTGACGGTCAGGGTTGCGGTACTGATGTCACCGTCGGCATCGGTCAGGGTGTAGGCGAAGGTCTCGGTGAGCGTCTCGCCTTCGCTCAGCCCCTGCACCGCAGCGCTGGTGGTGTCGAGCAGGTAGCTCCAGGTACCGTCGCCGTTGTCGGTGAAGGTGCCGTAGCTGGCCTGGGTGTCGTCGAAGGCCACGCTTTCGGGACGGTCGGCGCCCAGGGTGTCGTTGAGCAGCACGTCGCCGGTCAGCGCCGTGGTGGTGTCCTCGGCGACGAGGCCAGCATCCTCGACGGCGGTGGGACCATCGTCGGTGATGGTGATGGTCAGCGTCGCCGGGGCCGAGACGTCGCCATCATCGTCGGTGACGCGCACGGCGAAGGTCTCGGCGGGCAGCTGGTCGCTCGCACCGGTCTCGCCGGCGAGCGGATGCGCCAGGGGCTCGCTGAGGGTATAGGTCCAGCTGCCGTCCGGGTTGACGCTCAGCACGCCATAGTCGCCCTGCACAGCGGTGCCGGTCTCAGAGATGGCCACCCAGTTGCCGTCGGCGTCCTGCACCTCGATCAACGCCAGCTCATCGCCGCCGGTGTCGATCTGGAAGGCCCCGCCGGTGGTGGCCACACCCCCGCCGCTGCCCTCTGTCAGCGCCGACTCCCAGACGGTGTCGCCATCGCCATCCAGGTCCTCGGTGGCGACGCCGGGGGTCGAGTCCTCCTCGGCGGCCTGGGCCAGGAACTCATCCTCGGGGAACTCGACCTCCTCGAGCTGACCGAGGCCATAGGCGTAGCTGAGGGGCGTGAGCGGCTCAACGATCCGCGCCAGGCGCACGAAGCTGTGGCCGCCTTCCGCACTGCCTCCGGGGCCGGTGCCGGCGGCTGGGGCGTCGAGGTCCACCAGCAGGTCCCCCTCTCCCTCGTCGATGGCGGTCAGGAGTGTCTCGAGGTCCTCGTCCAGGGCGCTCGCCTCCTCCTCGGTGACCGGCGCCTCGGCATCCAGCTCCGGGGACATGGCGACTTCCTGCCCGCCCTGGATCACGGTGGGATCGGCGCCACCGCCAACGTCGAGTTCGACGCGGCCGCCCTCGGCGGTAACGAGCACCTCTCCCTCCTGCAGGGTGTCGCCGATGCGGAGTTCGCGAAGGTTGCCCGCGGCGTCACGTGCCCAGGCCTGACCGGAGATGGCGGTAACGGTGGCGATGATCATGGTGGTGTTTCCTGCTGCAAGGAGTGGCGGAAAGGGCCTGCCGACAAACGCCCGTTCGATACCGGAAACTTAGGCAATCCTCGGGCGCGGCAACATTGGACCGAAGGACATGGCATCCACAACCCTGACCGAGGTCAGGTTTCCGGAGGCTGGCCGTCAGCTGCCACGCCCCACCCCGAGGGCGGTCTCCGGAACGGACGTCAGCCGCAGCACCAGCTGCATGCGGTCACGCACGCCGAGCTTGCGGAACACCGCCCCCAGATGCGCCTTCACGGTGCGCTCGGTGATGTCGAGCCGACGCGCCACCTCCTTGTTGCTGTACCCCTCGACCACCGCCAGGGCCACGGCACGCTCGCGCTCGGTCAGCGGTGCCAGGGCCTCGTCGCGATCGCGCGGGCTGCCGCCCAGGGCATGGAAGACGCCCCCCACCACCCGCGCCATCAGCTCGGGCGGCACCCAGATCCCCTGGTTGAGGATCACCAGCCGGGCCTGGCGCAGCAGCTCCGGCGGCGAGAGGGCATGCACATAGGCCCGCGCGCCGCTCTCCAGCGCCTGGAAGGCCTCGGCGGTGGCCGGCGAGTAGGTCATCACGCCGACGGCGGCGCCGCGACGCTGAAGCTCGCCGACCTGTTCCGGCCACTCCGGCGCGTCCGCCATCACCCAGACACAGTCGCCACGCACCAGCCTGGCCTTGAGGTCCTCCGGGCGAATCAGGCGGGCGTCCGGGAAGGCTTCCTGCCAGCGTGGAATCTCGTCGTGCCCCTGACTGACGAAGTAGGTCGCCATCTATCGCTCTCCCATCGAGTTGCTCCACGCCCGCAGCACGGGCTTGAGCATGAACTGCATCACGGTACGCTTGCCAGTCATGATATCGACCTGGGCGGTCATGCCCGGGATCACCTCCATGTCGGGATGATCCGTCGCCTCCTCGGTCGAACGCACGCGCACCAGGTAGAAGGTATTGTCGTTGTCGTCGGTAATGGTATCGGCACTGATGTGCTCGAGTTCCGCCTCGAGCCCGCCGTAGATGGCGAAGTCGTAGGCGGTAAGCTTGATGGTGGCAGGCTGGCCGGGACGCAGGAAGGCGATGTCCTGGGGCGCGATGCGCGCCTCCACCAGCAGCTGGTCATCGGTCGGCACGATCTCCACCACCTCCTGACCGGGCTGCGCCACCCCGCCCAACGTATTGATGTTGAGGCGCTGCACCACGCCATCCACCGGCGAGCGAATCTCGGCCAGGCGCACGCGGTCCTGCAGCCCGGTGCCGGACTCCTGCAGCGCCGCGAGCTCGCCGAGGGTCTCGGTCAGCGACTCCCGCCAGCGGTTGCGCGTCTCCAGCTCCACCTCGCGCAGCTGCGCCTGGGCCTCCTCTATAGCCGCCTGCAGCCGCTCGACCTGGGCACTGGCCTGGGTGCGCTCGCCACTGGCCCGGGAGACCTCGCGCTGCAGCCTGAGCACCTCCACCTCGGAGACGGCCCCGGACTGCAACAACGGCCGGGTGAGGTTGAGCTCGCGGCTGGCCATGCCCAGCTGGCTGGCGGCGGTATCACGCCGCGACTGTGCCTCGCTCAGCTCCGCCTGGCGCTGGGCCAGGCGCTCCTCGAGGATGCGGCGCTCCTCCTCGAGTCGCTCCAGGTTGCTCTCGTAGAGGTCGCGCTCCTGGGCGACGATGTCCGGCGCCTTGCTCACCAGCTCCTCGGAGGGTGAGAAGGAGGTGTCGGTGACCAGGGCGCGCAGCCGCTCGGCACGGGCCTGCAGCGCCTCGGCCTGGGCGCGGTTCTCGCGGAAGTTGGCCAAGAAGCGCGTAGGGTCGATGCGCATCAGCACCTCGCCCTGCTCCACCCGCTCGCCCTCGCGTACCAGGATCTCCTGCACCACGCCGCCGTCGTAGGTCTGGACCCGCTGCAACTGGCTGGAGGGAATCACCCGGCCGGCGCCACGCGTGACCTCGTCGATGGGGGCGAAATAAGCCCACACCAGCAGCGCGACGATGGCCAGCAGCACGGTATAGAGGAACCAGCGCGCGCGGAGGGGATCCTGCTGCAGTCGCGCCCAGTCGGCATCGCTGGCCCAGTCGCGGTTGAGGTGGGCGGCGGTCACCCGCTTGGCAAAGAGGCGGTCCATGAAGGGGCGAAAGGGCCGGCCACCCACCTCGGAGAAGCGGCCGATCGCCTCGAAGCCACGCTGCTCGGCGGTGGCGCCCGGCTTCCTGCTAGCCATCAGCGCGCCCTCCCGATCTGTCCCTTGCGCAGCGCCTCGACCACCTTGTCGCGGGGGCCATCGGCCACCACGCGGCCGGCGTCGATGACGATGATGCGATCGACCAGCGACAGCAGCGAGGTGCGGTGGGTCACCACGATCATGGTCTTGGCCCGGGCGAAACTCTTGAGGTTGGCCTTGAAGGCCTCCTCGCTGGTGTGATCCATGGAGCTGGTGGGCTCGTCCAGCAGCAGGACCTGGGGGTCGTGCACCAGGGCCCTGGCCACCGCCACCGACTGTCGCTGCCCCCCGGAGAGCGCCTGGCCCCGCTCGCCCACCGGCAGGTCGACCCCCTGGGGATGGGTGTTGACCAGGTGCTCCAGGCCACTGAGCCGGATGGCCCGCAGCAGCGCCTCGTCATCCACCCCCTCGGCGCCGCCACCGGCGACGATGTTCTCGCGCAGAGTGCCGTAGAAGAGGCTGACGTCCTGGGGCACATAGCCGATCTGGCGACGCAGCTGGATGGGGTCGAACTGGCGCAGGTCCACGCCGTCGATCATCACCGCCCCGGCGGTGGGTTCATAGAGCCCCAGCACCAGCTTGTTGAGGGTGGTCTTGCCGCAACCGATGCGCCCCAGCAGCGCCACCTTCTCCCCCGCCTGAATGGTTAGCGAGACATCCCGCAGCGCCTCGTTCTCCTGCTCGGGGTAGCGCAGCGAGACCTTGTCGAAGCGGATCTCTCCGCGGATCACCGGCCGGCTGACGAACGCCTTGCCCTCGGGGCGCTCCACCGGGCGCTCCATCACGCCATTGAGCGACTGCAGGGCGGTGGAGGACTGGTGGTACTGGGCGAGCAGCGCCGCGGCCTGGCTGATCGGCGCCATGGCGCGGGAGGAGAGCAGGTAGGCGGCGATCAGACCGCCCTGGGTGAGGTTGCCCTCGATGATCTGGTAGACGCCGATGATGATCACGCACACGGCCACGCTGTGCTGGGCCCACAGCGCCACGCTGGAGACCGAGGAGCTGACCAGGCGCAGCTGGGCGGCGGTCCGCGAGAGGTAGGCCGAGGCCTTCTCCCAGATGCCTTGGATGCGGCTCTCGGCGCGCAGCGTCTTGACTGTCTCCAGCTGGGAGACCGACTCCACCAGGGTGGCGTTGCGCTGGGCGCTGACCCGCCAGGTGGTCTCGGAGAGCTCATGGAGCTTGCCCTGGGCGGCCAGGGCGTAGAGCAGCACGAAGACGATGCCCACCAGCACCGGGATCACCAGCGGCGGACCGATCAGGGCGATGATGCCGGCGAACATCAGCACGAAGGGCAGGTCCACCAGCGCCACCACCGTGGCCGAGCCGATGAAGGCGCGCACCGATTCGAAGGACTGCAGGGTGGCGGCGAAGGAGCCGGTGGAGGCCGGACGTGCCTCCATGCGTAGCCCCAGCACCCGCGCCATGATCGACGAGGAGAGCTTGACGTCGGCACGGCTCGCCGCCAGGTCGACGAAGGCGTTACGCATCAGCCGCAGCGCCAGGTCGAAGCAGAGCACCACGAAGATGCCGATGGCCAGCACCCATAGCGTCTCGGTGGCGTGGTTGGGCACCACCCGGTCGTAGACGTTGAGCACGAACAGCGGCATCGCCACCGCGAAGAGGTTGATCATCACCGAGCCGGCGATCACGTCCCGGTAGAGCTTGCGGTTCTCGCGGATCACGCCCCAGAACCAGTGGCGCGAGCGCTGCCGGTTGACCTCGGGGCCGCGGGCATCGAAGTGGAAGCGCGGGCGCACGTAGATCGCCTGGCCGCTGTAGCTGGCCTGCAGGCCATCCAGCGCCACCTCGCTCTCGGCATCGCCGAGCTCGGGGAAGATCACCC
The DNA here is from genome assembly GCF_900104135.1 of Halomonas shengliensis. Taxonomy (GTDB): domain Bacteria; phylum Pseudomonadota; class Gammaproteobacteria; order Pseudomonadales; family Halomonadaceae; genus Halomonas; species Halomonas shengliensis. Next base: position 8,455 of record NZ_FNIV01000016.1, read on the forward strand.
GTGCCTTGCGTGCCTTGAGGTCCAGACCCAGCAGCACGCAGGCGCGGCCCGGCTCCAGCAGCAGCACCACGGGAAAGAGCGCCGGGTTGAGCTGCACCAGGCGACTCTTGACCAACCGGGCCGAAAGGCCGGCACGGCTGGCGGCGCGGGGAAAGACGCCGGGCGTCAGGCGCCCCTGCTCGAGGGGCAGCCCGGCGGTCAGGGATTCGGCGGTGGTGGCCCGGTCATGGCAGCTGGCCACCGTCTGCAGGCACTCGAGCAGTTCATCCTGAACCGCGGAACGCGACGAACCTTCGGAGGACTCCAGCGGCTCTCTCTGCGTCACAGACACCTCTTGCGTCGAATGGCCCCATCGGCAGGATGTCGATGGGGCCAAGGTCTCGCTGGGGAGGCTCCTCCTCCCCGGCCATCAGGTCGCTCGCCTTGCTCAGCCGCGCGGGGACCCGCCGGTGCTCACCTGAGCATAACTGCCGGACTCGACGGCCACCAGGGCGTCGAGCTCGGCATAGAGGCCGCCGGCCACCGGGGCGAAGGCGTCGGCGTCGACGGTCGGGGCGCTGCGCACCTCACCCTTCGCCAGCGACTCGAGGGCGGCCGGGCGGAAGTCGGTCATATCGAGGTTCTCGCCCACCCGCTCCAGGGTCACCTCCACGCGACGGTTCTGCCGCCGCCCCTCCACGGTGGCGTTGGTGGCGACGGGCTCGCGGGAGCCGTAGCCGCGGGTCTGGACCATGCTACGGTCGACGCCCTGGCTGATCAGGTAGTTGGCCACGCTATCCGCGCGCCGCTGGGAGAGCGGGTCGTTGATGGCGTCGTTGCCGGTGGTATCGGCGTGGCCGGCGATGAAGACCCGCTCGAGGTTGTCCATGCCACGGATCTGGCGAGCCAGGTCGTCGAGCTCACCGCGCGCCTCGGGGGAGAGCTCGGCGCTGTTGATGGCGAACAGCGCATCGGCGGAGAGGGTCACGTCGGGGGCGCGCTCCGGGGGCTCACCGGTGAAGTCGGCCAGGGTGAAGCCCATGGGACCATCCGCCGGGCAGATGGTCTCGGGGTCCAGGGCGACGCCGTCGCTGCCCATCTCGGCCAGGGTCGGCATGTCATCGCGCATCACGCCCAGGGTCTGCATCAGCCGGCCCATGGCGGCCAGGGTGCGGGCATCGGCGATGGCCACGTCGTACTGGGCGTTGACGAAGGCACGGCTGGCCTCGAAGTACTCGTTCTCGCTGTCCAGCACGTCGAGCAGGGTGCGCTGGCCGATGTCGAACTGCTGCTGATAGGCGCCGCGCACGCGGTCGATGGACTGGCGGTGCTGGTTCAGGTATTGCAGCTGCTCGCGCAGGCGCTGGGTGTCGTTGTAGGCGATCTGGGTGGTCTGGCGCACGTCGACGCACGCCTTCTCGCGCAGGTTGATCGACTGCTCGACCCGGTTGCTGGCGGCCCGGAAGGAGGCCAGGTCGCTGCCGCCGCGATAGAGGTTCATGCTCGCCACCAGCTCGATGGACTGGCGTTCGCGATCGCCCAAGCCGTCGAAACCGCTGTCGTTTCGATACTCACCGGCGCGACCCAGCAGGTCGAGGCGCGGGTGGAAGGCGGCCTTGGTGCCCTCGCGCTCGGCCCGACTGGCCTCGATGTTCTCGATGGCGGCGTGGAACTCCGGGTTGCCCTGGAAGGCCAGGTCCAGGGCGGCGGCCACGTTGGGCGGCAGGTTATCGTCGAGAGTCGGGGCCGGCGCCAGCTGGGCGGCCGGCAGCTCGCCGACGATGCGCTGGTAGCGGGCGGTGACGTCGTGGAGGTTGGAGGCCTCGGTCATCAGGTTGGACTCGGCCAGCGCCAGACGGCCGCTGATCTGTTCGAGGTCCACGCCACGCCCGGCGCCGGAGCGCACGCGGTCCTCGATCTGGTTGAACACCTCGAGGTGGTCGCTGTAGTTCTGCTGGGCCAGGCGCACCAGCTCGCGGTAGCGCTGCACGTCCAGATAGGCGCGAGCCGCCTCCAGGGAGACGTTCTCGCTGGCGCCGATCAGCTCGTAGTAGCGCACCAGCTTGGCGCGGTCGAGGCGCTCCACCTCGCTGGCGGTGGCGAAGCCGTCGTAGATCATCTGGCTCAGGGTGATCTCGGCAAAGCGGGTCTCGTAGCTACCACTATGGGGTTGGTTGAAAGTCCCCACCTCACCCTCGCGATACTCGCGGCCGATACCGGCGTTGACGTCGACGCTGGGCAGGTAGTTGCCGAAGGCCACGTCCACATCGTCCTCGGCGGCACGCAGGCCGTTCCAGGCGGCGTGCACCTCAGGATTGGTGGCGAGGGCCTGACGCACCACCTCGGTCAGCTCCGCCGAGCCTGGTGCATAGAGCCCCTGGGGCAGGTTCTGGGCGACCGCCGCGGCGATCGGCATCAGGGTCAGGGCGGCACCCAGGCCGGCGGCACCGGCCAGACGACGTGTGGAGGTTGCGGTTGTGCGCTTCATGACGGTTCCCTTGCGATGATGGGTCACTGCCCCCGCAGACGGTGAGCAGGACGCGGCTTGCTGTTGTCGGGCCTCAGCGATCGCGTGTCCCGCGCGACCCACTGGCGCTTCCCTTCCCGTTCGAGGTTCCCCTGCAGCGGTCTACGTCATCCACGCCCACGTCACCTGCCGAGAAGGGTGAGTCGGCGGTCGGCAGTGGCTAATCCCGGATGACCAGATCCCTCACCCCGGCGCCATGACGTATTTGTAACTTAGCGTAACTCAGGGTGTGGCGTTGTCCAGCACAATCGCGCCCCTTCCGTTAGGAGATTGCACTTTCCTGATGTAGGACAAGGCTTACATGGCGGGCCCGGGCCTCACCTCGCCCCGGCAAACGTGCTATCGTCTCGACCATCGACACGGCCGGTGATCACAAGGAGAACGCCATGTCCTCTTCCGAAATCCAGAAGACTCGCGTCATCAACGAGTTGCGAGGCTTCATCAAGAAGCTGCTGCAGGACCCGAAGATCCTCGAGCAGTCCCTCGAGGTCGCACGCCGCCACCTGCCGGAGGGCAGCTCCTCCGCGGTCATGGCACGCATCGCCAACGAGATCTCCGACACCACCAGCGTGCATATCCCGGAGGATCCCGCCGAGCACTCCGAGGCCGACAAGCTGTTCCTGGAGCTGCTGCGCGAGGTGGTCAACGAGGAGCAGGCGCTCTACTGACGCTCCTCCACCCCTGATACCTCAACGCCCGGCCCCGGCCGGGCGTCGTCGTGTGTGCGCAAGCCGGCTCTGGTACAATGACAAGCCATTGTTTTGACTAGAGTTATACAAACTCTCGCCTCATGTACTATCTGCTCAAGCTGTTCCCCGAGATCACCATCAAGTCGCGCTCCGTGCGCCGTCACATGACCCGCTGCCTGACCGCCAACGTGCGCAACACCCTGAAGCCGCTGGATGCGCGCATCGGGGTGCGCGAGGCATGGGACCTGCTCAGGGTCACCCTGCCCGAGCCGGCCGCCCCTGGCCTCGCCGAGGAGGTGGAGGCACGCCTGTCTCGCCTCCCCGGCATTCAGGAGGTGCAGGAGGTGCGCGAGGTGGACTTCTCTACCCTCGAGGAGATCGCCGAGTCGGTGGTGCCGCGCTGGCGGGAGCGGATCGCCGGGCGTCGCTTCCGGGTGTCGGCAAAGCGCCGCGGCAGTCACGCCTTCACTTCCGCCGACATGGAGCGCCACCTAGGGGCGGCGCTGCTGGCGGCGGCACCCGACGCCCGGGTCGACCTGAACCGCCCCGAGGTGGACGTGACCGTGGAGGTGGCCGAGGGCCGCCTGCGCCTGATCGACCGCCGCCTGCCCGGCCTGGGCGGCTATCCGCTGGGCCTCCAGGGGCAGGCCATGGCGCTGATCTCCGGCGGCTACGACTCCCCGGTGGCGGCCTGGCGCATGATCCGCCGCGGCATCAAGACGCACTTCCTGTTCTTCAACCTCGGCGGCCCCGAGCACGAGCGCGGCGTACGCGAGGTGACCCATCACCTGTGGCAGCGTTACAGCCTCTCGCACCGGGTCAACTTCATCTCGGTCCCCTTCGAGCCGGTGGTCGGCGAGATCCTGCGCCAGGTGCCCGACGGCATGATGGGTGTGGTGCTCAAGCGCATGATGGTGCGCGCCGCCTCGCGCATCGCGCGTCGCCACCGGGTGCCGGCGCTGGTCACCGGCGATGCCATCGCCCAGGTCTCGAGCCAGACGCTGACCAACCTTGCGCTGATCGATGACGCCAGCGAGCTGCCGCTGCTGCGCCCGCTGCTGACCGAGGACAAGCAGGCGATCATCGCCCAGGCGCGCGAGATCGACACCGCCCGCTTCGCCGAGAGCATGCCGGAGTACTGCGGCGTGATCTCGCGGCGCCCCAACACCCGCGCCCGCCGCGACCAGGTCGCCGAGGCGGAGGCCGGCTTCGACTTCACCGTGCTGGATGCCGCCATCGAGGCCGCCGAGGTCACCCGCAGCGACCGGCTCGCCGACCCCGAGCCAGCCCCTCGACCGGACGCGGCACTGGCCGAGGCAGGCGCCGGCGACGCGGTCAGCGTGATCGACATCAGGGCACCGGCGGAGCGCGAGGCGGCGCCGCTCCGGCTCGCCGCCGGACGCTGCCTCGAGATCCCCTTCTACGAGCTCCAGCAGCGGGCACCCGAGTTGCCCGACGACCGCCGCTACTTCCTCTACTGCGACCAGGGGGTGATGAGCCGCATGCAGGCACTCCACCTGCACGACCGTGGCCTGACCCACTTCGGCGTCTACCAGGCGTCCTGAGCCCGTTGAATTCCCCGCCGCAACGGGGGCGTATGCGTCTACGCTAGAGGGAAAGCTACCTTTCGTTACAGAAGGGTCACCTCGGGAGCGAGACCATGGGAAGGCACCGCCATCCGCCACCCCCGCGGGCCCCCGGCAGCGGCGAGGTCCTGCTCGACCCGGGCTGGCCCCGGCCGCCCCGGGTACCCGACACGCTGGCGGCGAAGCCCCGCCGGCGTCGCCGCTGGCCCTGGCTGCTGCTGATCCTGATGCTTGCCGTCGGCGCCGTGGCCGGCCTGGTGGTGGCCGAGGTGCGTACCTCCGAGTGGCAGTCCCGCGAGCTCTCCCGCTACGCCGCGGGGCTCACCTATACCCTCGCCCCCGGCCCCAGCGACCGCTGGCAACCGCCGCGCCACGGCCCCTTCGATGAGCGGCTCGGCTACACGCGGCTGCCCGACTTCCAGCGCCGGCTACTGCAGCGCGACTTCACGGTCGAGGCCCAGGCGCGCCTCTCGCCGGCGATGATGCGCTACGTGGAGCGCGGCTTCTTCCCGCCCTACGAGGAGAAGACCCGGGCCGGCCTGGATCTCGAAAGCTGCAGCGGCGCGCCCCTCTACCGCTTCCGCCAGCCGGGTCACCACTACCCCGACTTCGACGCCGTTCCGCCGCTGGCGCTGGCGATGCTGCTGTTCATCGAGGACCGCGGCCTGCTCGACACCGAGAGCCCCCATGCCAACCCGGCGGTGGACTGGCCACGCTTCGCCCGGGCGGCCCTCTCCCAGCTAGGCGAGGCGCTGGACCTGCCGGGCCAGTCCGCCGGCGGCAGCACCCTGGCCACCCAGATCGAGAAGTATCGCCACTCCCCCGGCGGCCTGACCCACTCCCCCACCGAGAAGCTGCGCCAGATGGTCTCGGCCAGCGTGCGCGGCTACCGCGATGGGCCCGAGACCCTGACCCAGCGCCGCCGCATCGCCCTGGACTACCTCAACAGCGTGCCGCTCTCCGCCGCCCCGGGCCACGGCGAGGTCCACGGCCTGGGCGACGGGCTGGCGGTGTGGTTCGGCGCCGACGTCACCGCCACCAACCGCCTGCTGCGCGAGGCCTCGAATACCAGTGCCCCCGGCGCCGAGCATGGCCTGGCCGTGCGTCGCACCCTGGCGCTGATGATCGCCCAGCGCCGCCCCAGCGGCTACCTGATGACCCGCCGCGACGCCCTGGAGGCGCTCACCGACGCCCACCTGACGCTGCTCGCCCGCGAGGGCCTGCTCTCCCCGGCGCTGCGCGACGCCGCCCTCGGCCAGCGCCTCGGCTTCCGCGACTTCAGCCAGGACCCCATCCGCCTCCGGGTCGAGGGCGGCAAGGCGCTGCAGGTCGCCCGTACCCGACTCGCCGGCCTGCTCGGCCTCTCGCTCTACGAGCTGGACCGGCTCGACCTCGCCGCCACCACCACCCTCAATGTCCCGCTGCAGGAGGCGGTCACCGACCACCTCCACCGCCTGGCCGACCCAGGCTTTGCCGCCGAGCAGGGCCTGCTGGGCGAGCGCCTGCTGGACGCCGACGGCGTGGGCGCGGTGCGCTACAGCTTCACCCTGCTGGAGCGCCAGCCCGACGGCTTCGCGGTGCGGGTGCAGACGGACAACGACCACCAGCCCTTCGACCTCAACCAGGGCAGCAAGCTGGAGCTCGGCTCCACCGCCAAGCTGCGCGTGCTGGCCAGCTACCTTGAGATCGTCGCCGAGCTGCACGCCGAACACGCCGGCCAGGACCCCGCGGCGTTGCGTGCCCTGCCGGTGGACCGCCAGGACGCCATCCGCCGCTTCGTGATCGACCGCCTGGCGGCCGACCCGTCGCTCTCCCTCGAGGCACTGCTCGGCGCCGCCATGCAGCGGCGCTACTCGGCGAGTCCCCACGAAACCTTCTTCACCGGCGGCGGGCAGCATACCTTCAGCAACTTCAGCCGCCAGGACGACCGTCGGCGACCGACCGTGGAGGAGGCGCTGAGCGACTCCCTCAACCTGCCCTTAGTGCGCCTGATGCGTGACCTGGTGCGGTTCACCATCCACCAGGAGGCAGGGCGCCGGCGGCTGCTGGAGGACGACGATGACCCGCGCCGCCTCGACTACCTGCAGGGCTTCGCCGACCGCGAGGGTCGCGTCTTCCTTCAGCGCTTCTGGCGCAAGTATCGCCACCTGGATACCGCCGGACGGCTCGAGGCGCTGCTGGGTGGCCTCAGGCCCGATGCCCGCCGCCTGGCCGCGGTGTTCCGCTACCTCTACCCCGAGGGCGACGCCATCGCCCTGACCGCCTTCCTCGCCGAGCGCCTGGGCGACCGGCGCCGCCTCGACATCGACCTCGCCGCCCTCCACGAGCGCAGCGACCCCAGCACCCTGAGCCTCTCCGACCAGGGCTACATCGGGGGGGTACACCCCCTGGAGCTGTGGCTGGTGGGCTTCCTGGTCGACCGTCCCGACGCCGACTACGCCGCGACCGAGCTCGCCAGCCGCGACGCCCGCCAGGAGGTCTATGGCTGGCTGTTTCGGACCCGCCACCGCGGGGCGCGGGACTCGCGTATTCGCACCATGCTCGAGGCGGAGGCCTTCCTCGACCTCCATCGGCGCTGGCAGCGGCTGGGGTATCCCTTCGACCACCTGGTGCCATCGCTGGCCACGGCGCTCGGCAGCTCCGGCGACCGCCCCGCCGCCCTGGCCGAGGTGGTGGGCATCATCCTCAACGAGGGGGTGCGTCCCCCCACCCGGCGCATCGACTCGCTGCACTTCGCCGCGGACACCCCCTACGAGACCCGCTTCGTGGCCGACGCCAGCAGCGCCCGACGGGTGATGGCACCGGAAGTGGCCGCCACCCTGAGGCGGGCCCTGGCGGGCGTGGTGGAGGGCGGCACGGCGCGCCGCCTTCAGGGTAGCTTCCGGCTCGAGGACGGCAGCGCCCTGGCGCTGGGCGGCAAGACCGGCACCGGCGACAACCGCTTCGTGACGGTGACCGCCAGCGGCCAGGTGGTCAGCTCCGAGGCCCGCAGCCGCACCGCCACCTTCGCCTTCACCCTCGGCGACGATCACTTCGGCACCCTCACCGCCTATGTCCCCGGCGACGAGGCCGACGCCTTCGAGTTCACCTCCGGGCTGCCGGTGCAGGTGCTCAAGGGCATGGCCCCGTTGCTCACCCCCTACCTCGCCTCCGGCGAACAGACCCGCTGCCAGACTCCCCCCACGCCCGAGCCGCTGATGGCGGACGACACCCGGCAGGATAACGACGCCTCGTGAGACCGCCCCCGGGTGCAGTGGGCCGCCATCCCGGCTACAATCGGGCGTCTGATTTTCCTGGGATTCAAGAGCCGATATGTCGACGAACGCCACGCGCAAGATCCTGGTCACCAGCGCCCTGCCCTACGCCAACGGCGCCATCCACCTCGGCCACCTGCTCGAATACATCCAGACCGACATCTGGGTGCGCTTCCAGAAGAGCCGCGGCCACGAGTGCCACTATGTCTGCGCCGACGACGCCCACGGCACCGCCATCATGCTGCGCGCCGAGCAGGAAGGGATCACCTCCGAGGCCCTGATCGACCGCGTCAGCCGAGAGCACCAGGCGGACTTCGCCACCTTCGGCGTGGCCTTCGACAACTATCACTCGACCCACTCGGAAGAGAACCGCTACTTCAGCGAGCTGATCTACACCCGGCTGCGCGACAAGGGGCATATCGCCACCCGCGACATCGAGCAGATGTACGACCCGGTCAAGGGCCTCTTCCTGGCCGACCGCTTCATCAAGGGCACCTGCCCCAAGTGCCGGGCCGACGACCAGTACGGCGACAACTGCGAGGCGTGCGGCGCCACCTACACCCCGGCCGAGCTGATCGACCCGGTGTCGGCCATCTCCGGCGCCACCCCCGAGGTACGCGGCTCCACCCACTACTTCTTCAAGCTGCCGGACTTCGCCGACTTCCTGCACGACTGGATCAACGACGGCCACGTCCAGCCGCAGATCCGCAACAAGCTGATGGAGTGGTTCGAGGCCGGCTTCAACGAGTGGGACATCTCCCGCGACGCCCCCTACTTCGGCTTCGAGATCCCCGACGCCCCGGGCAAGTACTTCTACGTCTGGCTCGACGCACCGATCGGTTACCTGGCGAGCTTCAAGAACCTCTGCGAGCGCGAGGGCCTCGACTTCGACAGCTACTGGGAGAAGGACAGCGACGCCGAGGTCTACCACTTCATCGGCAAGGACATCGTCTACTTCCACGCCCTGTTCTGGCCGGCGATGCTGCATGGCGCCGCCTTCCGCACCCCCACGGCGGTCAACTGCCACGGCTTCGTCACCGTCAACGGCGCCAAGATGTCCAAGTCCCGGGGCACCTTCATCAAGGCCGCCACCTACGCGGACTTCCTGAACCCGGAGTACCTGCGCTACTACTTCGCCGCCAAGCTCACCTCGCGGGTCGACGACCTGGACCTGAACCTCGAGGACTTCGCCGCCCGGGTCAACAGCGACCTGGTCGGCAAGGTGGTCAACATCGCCAGCCGCTGCGCCGGCTTCGTCAAGAAGCTCGGCGGCGGCAGGCTCTCCGCCCACTGCGCCGAGCCGGAGATGCTGGCGCGCTTCATCGCCGCCGGCGACGAGATCGCCGAGCAATTCGAGGCCCGCGAGTTCGGCCGCGCCATGCGCCGGGTGATGGAGCTCGCCGACGAGGCCAACACCTACATCGCCGAGGCGGAGCCCTGGGTGCTGGCCAAGCAGGAAGGGCGTGAGCAGGAGGTGCTGGACATCTGCTCGGTGGGCATCAACCTGTTCCGCCAGCTGATGGTCTACCTGGCCCCGGTGGTGCCGGCCATGGCCGAGGGCGCCCGTGACTTCCTCAGGCTCGACTCGCTGAACTGGCACAGCCGCCACGAGGTGCTGCTGGATCACGAGATCGCCAAGTTCAAGCCGCTGATGACCCGCGTGGAACGGGACAAGATCGACGCCATGATCGAGGCGTCCAAGGAGGATCTGGTGGAGGAACAGAAGCTCAAGGAGACCCCCAAGGGGCCCTTGGCCGAGGCGCCCATCGCCCCCGAGGTCGCCTTCGACGACTTCATCAAGGTGGACCTGCGTATCGCGCGCATCGCCAAGGCGGAGTACGTCGAGGGCGCCGACAAGCTGCTCAAGCTGACCCTCGACCTGGGCGGCGAGTCACGCACGGTGTTCTCCGGTATCCGCGCCGCCTACGCTCCCGAGGCGCTGGAGGGCCGGCTCACCGTGATGGTCGCCAACCTGGCGCCGCGCAAGATGCGCTTCGGCGTCTCCGAGGGCATGGTGCTGGCCTCGGCCAACGACGAGGGCATCTACCTGCTCTCGCCGGACACAGGTGCCGAGCCCGGCCAGCGGGTGACCTGAGCCACCGTGAATCGCCGAGACCGGATCGAGGCCATCGACGCCCTGCTGCCCCAGACACAGTGTGGCAAGTGTGGCTTCGATGGCTGCCTGCCCTATGCCGAGGCGATCGCCGAGGGCGAGCCCATCAACCGCTGCCCACCCGGTGGCGAACGCACCCTCGTGCAGCTCGCCGCGCTCACCGGCCAGCCCGAACGCCCCCTGGCGGAGCCGCCCCAGTCGCCGCTGGCCGCGGTGATCCGTGAGGCGGAGTGCATCGGCTGCACCAAGTGCATCCAGGCCTGCCCGGTGGACGCCATCCTGGGGGCGGCCAAGCGCATGCACACGGTGATCACGGACGAATGCACCGGCTGCGAGCTGTGCGTGGCGCCCTGTCCGGTGGACTGCATCGACCTGGTGCCCCACCCCGCCTGGCAGGCCGCCGAGAGCGAGGACGAGCGCGACGCCTACCTGGCGCGGCGCGCCGAGCTGGGACGCCGCCGGCATCGCACCCGCCAGGCGCGGCTGGCCCGGGAGGCCCGCGAGAAGCGTCTGGAGCGCCAGAAGCGGCTGATGCAGCAGCGCCGCCCCAGCGGCGAAGGCAGCCCCGCCGTCGCGGGCCCCATGGCGACACGCCAGCGCCGGATGGCGCTCAAGGCCGCCGAGCAGGCCGTCAGACGCGTGCAGCAGCAGCTGGAGAGCGCCCGCCGTCGTGGCGACAGCGAGGCCGAGGCTACCGCCAGGAGCCAGCTCCCGGAGGCCGAATGTTTGCTCGCCGAGGCCAGGAAAGCACTGGAAGAGGTCCGGAAAGGCTGACGAATTCAAGACAACGACTGCCACCACCGGCGCGAGGGGCGCCGGGGACAGGTAGAAGAGGAGGTCCTACGCCAGGGATGGCGTCGGTAGCGTACAGGGAAGTATTTACAGCGCCTCCTCGTAGACCTGTCGCCGGGAAAGCCCCGATTTTGGACCGTACTTTCGGGGCCAGCCATTCCGATTCGACAGGACGCCATGAACGCCCAGAAACGCTTTGAAATATTCGCGCGGCTGCGCGAGCACAACCCCGAGCCCACCACCGAGCTCCACTGGGAGACCCCCTTCGAGCTGCTCGCCGCGGTGCTGCTCTCCGCCCAGGCCACCGACGTCGGCGTCAACAAGGCCACGGCCCGGCTCTTCCCCGTCGCCAACACGCCCCAGGCGATCATCGAGCTCGGCCTCGACGGGCTCAAGGAGCACATCAAGACCATCGGCCTCTACAACACCAAGGCCGAGAACCTGATGAAGACCTGCCACCTGCTGGTGGAGAAGCACGGCGGCGAGGTGCCCCGCACCCGCGCCGCCCTGGAGGCGCTGCCCGGCGTGGGGCGCAAGACCGCCAACGTCATCCTCAACACCGCCTTCGGCCAGCCCACCATCGCCGTGGACACCCATATTTTCCGGGTCTCCAACCGCACCGGCATCGCCCGCGGCAAGGACGTGGTCGAGGTGGAGAAGAAGCTGCTGCGCCACGTGCCCAGGGAGTTCCGCCAGGATGCCCACCACTGGCTGATCCTGCATGGCCGCTACACCTGCGTGGCACGCAAGCCACGCTGCGGCAGCTGCGTGATCGAGGACCTCTGCGAGTTCAAGGAGAAAACGGAGCTGTAGCGGAGCCGCCGTTGACCACCTGAGGCTGGCATCGACCGTCGCGGCCTGTTTGACTGGCGGCAGGCCCCGACGAGACGCCTCCTATGGAAGCCCTGAAGTACCTCCTGCTGCCGCCGCTGATCAACGCCCTGCTGATCCTCGCCGGCCTCGCCGCCGGCACCCGCCGACTGACGGGCGGGCTGCTCGTCACCCTGGGACTCACGAGCCTGCTGGTGCTGGCCACCCCGGTGGTGAGCCACGCCCTGCGCCAGGGACTGGAGCCGCCGCCACTCTCCGGCCCGGCGGCGCTGCGCGGAGAGGGGGCCATCGTCATCCTCGGCGGCGGCCGCGACACCCGGAGCCCCGAGTTCGGCTGGGGTGACGCCCCCGCCAACCCCACCTGGCGGCGCCTGGCCTACGGCGCCTGGCTGCAGCGTGGCAGCGGCTGGCCGATTCTGGTCAGCGGCGGCCGGGTCCATGACGAGCACAGCGCCGAGGCCAGCCTGATGGCCGCAGCGCTGCGCGAGGTGTTCGAGGTGCCGGTGCGCTGGCTGGAGGGCGAGAGCCGCAACACCGCGGAGAACGCCCACTTCAGCGCCGCCATGCTGGAGGCGGCGGGCATAGAGCGCATCGCCCTGGTCTCCCAGGCCTGGCACCTGCCCCGCGCCATCGCCGAGTTCGAAGCCGCCGGCCTGACCGTGATCCCCGCCCCCACCGAGTTCGCCAGCGCCCCGCCACCGGGGCTCCACGCCTGGATCCCGCGCGCCTACCACCTCAACCAGAGCAGTCGGGCCCTGCACGAGTGGCTGGGCCGCGGGGTGGCCTGGCTGAAGACCCGCCTGCCGACACCCTGACCCCGCCCGACAACGGCCTGCGACATCCGGGGGCAGGTCGACCCCGCCCGGATCTGCACTATTCCCCGGCGTCGAGGCCGAACTCGCCGATGCGCGCCACCGTGCGCCGGTAGGCCTCGCGCTCGCGGCACGCCGCGAGGAAGGCCTGCAGCCGCGGAGTGTCCTCCAGGCCGCCGCGGCTGGCCAGGGCCAGCAGCGGGAAGCTCATCTGGATATCGGCGGCGCTGAAGCGTTCCCCGGCGAACCAGGGACCCTTGGCCTCGAGCTCGCCCTCCCAGAACTCCACCAGGCGACGGATCTCCGGCCCCAGGTACTGCTGCTCCACCCCGCGGGCGAACAGCCGCCCCAGCGGTCGCGCCAGGGCCGGCACCGGCGGCTGGCCGAGGCGCGAGAAGACCAGGCGCATCACCAAGGGCGGCATCGCCGAGCCCTCGGCATGGTGCATCCAGAAGCGGTAGCGCTCGTGGTCGTCGCTGCCCGCCTCCGGGGCCAGCCGCCGCTCGGGGTCGTGGTGCTCGATCAGGTAGTCGAGGATCGCCCCGGACTCCGCAATCACCCGGTCGCCCCGTGCCCGGTCGCCCCGTGCCCGGTCGCGGATCACCGGCGACTTGCCGAGCGGGTGCAGCTCGCGCAGGGCCACGGGGGCCAGCATGGTGGCCGGGTCGCGACGGTAGGTCACGACCTCGAACTCGCTGCCCAGCTCCTCCAGCAGCCACACGACCCGCTGCGAGCGGGAGTTCTCCAGATGGTGAACCTCGATCATGACCAGGCTCCCGTCGGTGAAGGAGCCTCCACCCTAGCACGGCCGCGGCGCGGCGCCTTGTGCCAAGGTCGTCTTTGCCCGCCCGTGGCGGGCCCCTTAGACTGACGGCAATAACGATGACAACGAACAGGAGAGCGTCATGGCCAAGGTGCTGGTGGTGGACGATGAGCCCAATATCGTCCTCTCGCTGGAGTTCCTGATGCAGCAGGCCGGCTTCGAGGTGGTCACCGCCGAGGATGGCGAGAGCGCCCTTGACCGGGTCGCGGAGGGCGCTCCCGACCTGGTGCTGCTGGATATCAGCCTGCCCGGCATCAGCGGCTTCGATGTGCTCGAGCGCCTGCGCGGCGACCCGGACCATGCCCGCCTGCCGATCATCATGCTCACCGCCCATGGCCGCGAGGTGGAGCGCGAGAAGGGTCTGGCGCTGGGCGCCGACGACTATGTCACCAAGCCCTTCTCCACCCAGGCGCTGGTGGAGAAGGTCAAGACGCTGCTCTCCGAGGTGTCCTGATGGCCCGCCCCCTCGCCGGCCTGCCCCGCCGCCAGCGGCTGATCGGCCTGTGGCTGCTGCTCAGCGGCGTCAGTCTGTTCGGTGGCGCCACCTTCGCGCTGTGGCTCGACACCCTCTTCCAGCCCCAGGGCATCGCCCGCCTGGTGCTGTGGGCGGGCTGCTTCTCCGGCGGCGGTACCATCTTCCTGGTGGGGCTGCTGCTGGAGCGCCAGCTATTCACCCCGCTGCGCCATCTTCAGGTACAGCTGGCGCGGCTGGTGGCCAACCCCGATGCCCGCGATGACTACCCGCCCGAAGGCTGGCTGCGCAGCCTCGGCCCCGACCTGGTGCGGGTACGCGAGGCGTGGCGCAGCGACCGTGCCCGGCTGGCCACCGCCCACGCCGAGGGGGCGCGCAGCGCCGCACGCATCCGCCAGGAGCTGGAGACCCTGCTCCAGGTGTTGGAGACCCCGCTGCTGCTGTGCGACCACCACCGCCGCATCCTCCTCTTCAACCAGGCCGCCGAGACCCTCTTCGAGGAGCACAGCGGCCTGGGGCTGGGCAAGCGCCTGGAGACCCTGCTGCCCGCCGCGAGCCTGCAGGATGCCCTGGGCCAGCTGCCCGCCGACGGCACCCCGCGGGAGGTGCTGGTGCCCAGCGGCGAGCGCTGGCTACGCGCCATGCTGCGCCGGGTACCCGGCAGCCACGGCGAGACCCTGCTGACCCTGGCCGACACCACCGCCGCCTGGACCAGCGAGATGGGGGCCCGGGCCGAACTGCTCGACGGCCTGCCGCGCCTGCGCCGCCATGGCGCCAGCCTGACCAGCGCCGCCGATGCCCTCTCCGCCCTGCCCGAGGGCGAGGCCGACATGCGCAGGCGCCTGGAGGGGGTGATCGAGGAGGAGAGCCAGGCCCTGGGCCACGACATCGAGGGGCTCGCAGGCCTGGTGGAGCGCATGCAGCAGGAGGGGGCGCGGCTGGTGCCGCTGTGGTCCAACGACCTCTGGGCGAGCCTCAACGAGCGCCTGCCCGCCGACCGGCAGATCACCGCGGTGGGCATGCCGGCGTGGCTCAAGGGCGACGCCATCGCCCTGCTGGTGCTGCTGGAGTCACTCCTCGAGCGGCTCCGCGACACCCTCGGCGAGATCCCGCTGGAGGGGGAGGTATGCCTCGGCAACCGGCGGGTCTACCTCGACCTGATCTGGCCGGGGGCGCCGCTCACCGAGCGCCAGCTAGGCGAGTGGCAGCAGCGCCACCTGGCCTCCCTGCCCCTCAACCCGCGGGTCGCCGACGTGCTGCGCCAGCACGCCAGCGACGCCTGGAGCCTGGCCGATGGCGACGGCGAGCACGCCCGGCTGCGCCTGCCACTGCCGGCCGCCGAACGGGTCGGCGCGCCACGCCCGGCGACCCCGCCGCGTCCCGAGTTCCACGACTTCGGCATCGCCGAGCTGCCGGCGCCCGACGCCGAGCTCGCCGCCCGGCCGCTGCGCGCCCTGGAGGTCGTGGCCTTCGACACCGAGACCACCGGCCTCGAGCTGCGCCGCGGCGACACCGTGATCAGCATCGGCGCCTGCCGCATCGTCAACGCCCGCCTGCTGGCCAGCGAGACCTTCGACCTCTACGTCGACCCGGGCAAGCCGATCCCCCCGGCCAGCACCGCCATCCACGGCATCACCGACGACGAGGTCGAGGGCGCCCCGCCGCTCTCGGTGGCGCTGCCGCGCTTCCGCGACTACGTGGGTGACGCCGTGATCCTGGCGCACAACGCCGCCTTCGACTTGCTCGCCCTGCAGCCGCCGGGCGCCGGCATCGAGCTCGACATGCCGGTGCTCGACACCCTGCTGATCTCCCGGGCGCTGGATGCCAGCCTCGACGGCCACGACCTCGACACCCTGGCCGAGCGCTATGACCTCAGCTTCCCGCCGGGCACGCGGCACACCGCCCTGGGCGACGCCCGTGTCACCGCCGAGCTGTGGCTCTCGCTGCTGCCGCGGCTCGAGGCCCGCGGCATCGACACCCTGGAGAAGGCGCTGACGCTGCAGGCCAGCGCGCTGAACAAGGAGGATGCCTGCGCCTCATGACCGCCACCGCCCCGGGAACAGTGTCGTGCTGAGCGCCCCGCGCCGCCGCGAACGGCTGCTGGCACTGATCGTGCTGGCGGTGCTGCTGTTCACCCCGCCGCTGGTGCTGGTGGCCGACCGCGCCGGGACGGTCTCCTGGCTGCCACTCTACCTCTTCCTCGCCTGGGGCCTGGTGATCGGCCTGGCCGCCTGGCTGCTGGAAGGCCCGCCCGGTTCCACCCGGCGGCCGCGAAGGGAATAGCCCCATGCGCAGCGAACCGGTGATCCTCGGCGTCGCCTTCGGCTACCTGGCGCTGCTGTTCCTGATCGCCGCCTGGGGCGATCGCCGCGCCGAGCAGGGGCGCTCGCTGATCGGCTCGCCCAACGTCTACGCCCTCTCCATCGCTGTCTACTGCACCGCCTGGACCTTCTACGGCAGCGTGGGGCGCGCGGCGCAGTTCGGCCCCAGCTTCCTGCTGATCTACCTGGGGCCGACGCTGGCGATGCTGCTGGCGCCCTTCGTGATCCGCAAGATGGTGCGCATCGCTAGCGCCCAGCGCATCACCTCCATCGCCGACTTCATCAGCGCCCGCTACGGCAAGAGCTCGAGCCTGGGCGCGCTGGTGGCGCTGATCGCGCTGATCGGCATCACCCCCTACATCGCCCTGCAGCTCAAGGCGATCACCGTCAGCCATGCGGTGCTGGTCAACTACCCCGAGGCCGCCGAGCTGCGCCTGGCCGACGAGCCCTTCTGGCTAGACAAGTCGTTCTGGGTGGCGCTGGTGCTGGCGGTCTTCATCATCCTCTTCGGCACCCGCCACCTGGACGCCAGCGAGCGCCACGAGGGCATGGTGGCGGCCATCGCCTTCGAATCGCTGGTCAAGCTGGTGGCCTTCCTCTCGGTGGGGGTGTTCACGGTGTTCGTGCTCTTCCAGGGACCCGGCGACCTCTTCGCCCGGGTCGCCGCCACCCCGGCACTGGCCGAGCGCCTGGGGCTCGACGCCGTGCCCGGCGGCGCCACCGGCTGGGCCGGCATGCTGGTGCTCGCCTTCCTCGCCTTCCTGACCCTCCCGCGCCAGTTCCAGGTGCTGGTGGTGGAGAACGTCGACGAGCGCCACCTGGCCCGGGCCAGCTGGCTCTTTCCGCTCTACCTGCTGGCCATCAACCTGTTCGTGATCCCCATCGCCATGGCGGGCCTGCTGCTGATGGGCGGCGACGCCGACCCCGACAGCTTCGTGCTCACCCTGCCGCTGGCCGCGGAGCTCCAGGGACTGCCGCTGCTGGTGTTCATCGGCGGGCTCTCAGCGGCCACCGGGATGGTGATCGTCGAGACCATCGCGCTCTCCACCATGGTCAGCAACCAGCTGGTGATGCCGCTGCTGCTGCGCAGCCGCCGCCTGCACCTGGGTGGGCGCGGCGAGCTGGCCGGCTGGCTCCTGGGCATCCGCCGGGTGGCCATCGTGCTGATCCTGCTGCTGGGCTACCTCTACCACGCGCTGATCGGTGACGCCTACAGCCTGGTGACCATCGGCCTGGTCTCCTTCGCCGCCGCCTGCCAGTTCGCCCCGGCGATGCTGATCGGCATGTTCTGGCGCGGCGCCCACCGCCGCGGCGCGGCGCTGGGGCTCATCGCCGGTACCCTGGTGTGGGCCTGGACGCTGCTGATCCCCGGCTTCGCCCAGTCCGGCTGGCTGGATGCCGGCTTCCTGGAGCACGGCCCCCTCGGCCTCGCCTGGCTGCGCCCCTATGCGCTGTTCGGCCTGGAGGGGTGGGACATCTACACCCATTCGCTGCTGTGGAGCCTCGCGGCCAACGTCGGCCTGCTGGTGGGGGTCTCGCTGTTCAGCCGCCAGACGCCCCTGGAGCAGACCCAGGCGGCACTCTTCACCGAGGCGCTGCATCCCCAGCTGCTGCAGAGCTCGCTGTGGCACGGCCAGACCACCCGCGGCGAGCTGGGCGCCCTGCTCGACCGCTACCTGGGCAGCGCCGCCACCGCCCGGGTGTTCGCCGACGCCGCCGCGGGCGAGGAGGAGGACGCCGCCGCCCCGGCGAGCCCGGCGCAGATCGCCCGCGCCGAACAGGCGCTCTCAGGGGCGCTGGGTAACGCCTCGGCGCGGGTGCTGATCAACTCGGTGGTGCGCGGCGAGGCGCTGGATCTCGAGTCGATACTGAGCATCCTCGACACCACCTCGGAGACCCTGGAGGTCAACCGCCGCCTGGAGCAGAAGTCCCGGGAGCTGGCCCGCGCCAGCGAGGAGCTGCGCGCCGCCAACGAGCGCCTGCGCGAGCTCGACCGCCTCAAGGACGAGTTCGTGGCCATGGTCAGCCACGAGCTGCGCACGCCCCTGACATCGATCCGTGCCTTCGCCGAGATCCTGCGCGACAGCGGCGAGCTGCCCGAGGAGAAGCGCCGCCACTTCCTCGACGTGGTGGTCAAGGAGAGCCAGCGCCTGTCGCGGCTGATCGAGGAGATCCTCGACCTGGCGCGCCTGGAGAGCGGGCGCCTGACCCTGAACCCCCAGCGCCTCGACCTGGTCGCGCTGACCCGCCACAGCGTGGATGCCGTGCACCATATGCAGGAGGACCGGGGGGTGGCGCTGGAGGTGGCGATCGAGGTGGAGGTGGCGCCGGTGGTAGGCGACCCGGACCGCCTCGAGCAGGTGGTCATCAACCTGCTCGACAACGCCGGCAAGTTCGCCGACGAGGCCGAGCCGCGGGTGCGCCTGAGCCTGGTGCGCCACAAGAACCACTACCGCCTGGCGGTGGAGGACAACGGCCCCGGCATCGCCGCGGAGGAGCGCGAGCGGGTGTTCGAGAAGTTCCACCAGATCCAGCGCCCCGAGGAGTCGCCCGACAAGCGCCGCGGTCGCCCCCGCGGCAGCGGCCTCGGCCTGCCCATCAGCCGCGGCATCGTCGCCCACCTGGGCGGCCGGCTGTGGGTCGAGGAGGCGCCCCACCTTGGCGGCGCCTGCCTGATCATGGAGCTGCCGCAGGCACCCGCCCAGACACCCTAACCCCGGCGCGCCCGCTTCTGCAGCACGCGGATCCGCTGGAGGTCGTGGCGCAGCAGCAGGCGTTCGTCCTCGCCCAGCCGCGCGATATCCACCCAGCCGTCGGCGTGGCGGCCGGCGGCGAGGTTGCGGCGCTGCTCGGCCAGCAGCAGTCCCTGCAGCCGGGCGTGGGCGGCGGTGAGCGCGTGACAGTGCTCGGCGTCGAGGGCCCCGCGGCCCACCAGGGCGGCGAGGCGCCGCCGGGTGTCGGTCTCGCGAACGCCGTGGCGCAGCGCCAGCAGGCGCACCGCCGCCACCAGCGGCAGCATCGCCTGGTGCTTGAGGTTCAGGGCGCGCTCGTGGGGCGCGCCCTCCCGGGTGCCGGCCAGGCGCTGGAAGCGATCCAGCGCCACCGGCTGCTCGTCGAACAGCGCCCCCATCTCGTCGAGGAAGAGCCCCGCCCCGGGCAGCCGCTCGGCCACCCAGTCGCGCAGCCCCTCGGCCAGCGCCTCGTCGCCGTAGACCGGCGTGAAGTCGAGCAGGATGTTGGCCTGCTGCACCCGCTTGACCCGCCGCTCGGCGCTCCAGATCTCCAGCTGGCGCCGCCACTCGCCGAGGCGCTTGCGCCACATCGGCCAGCGCGCCATGACATGGCCCTGGCACAGCGGGATGCCGGCCGCATCGAGGCGCGCGGTGAAGCGCTCGCCCAGCGACTGGAAGTAGCCGTCGATCTCGACGTGCCGGGCGTCCGGGTAGTCCTCGAGGATCATGGCGTTGTCCTGGTCCGGGGCGAGCAGGCTCTCGTGGCGACCGCCGGAACCCAGCACCAGCACGCAGAACCGCACCGGCGGCGCGCCCCAGCCCTGCCCCGCCATCTCCGCCTCGGCCAGGCGGATGGCACGCCGGGTGAGCCAGGCGTTGTGGTCGCTGATCAGCTGGCTGATGCGCCAGGCGGGCAGGTCGAGACGCACCAGCGCCGTCACCAGGCGGGGCTGCCAGGCATGGGCGTCGGCGAGCTCCGGGTCGGGGCCCAGGGCCTCCAGGGCCTCGCGCAGGGGGGCGAGCAGGTCGGGCAGGCGGGAAGGGTCGGGAAGCCTCTCCCCGGCGAACAGGGTCCGCCAGGGCGAGGCCCGATGCAGCAGGCGCACGGCGTCGGCGCCGCGGTCAGCGGGCGAACATGTCGTCGCCCAGCTCGTCGATGAAGCGCTGCGCCTTGCTGATCATCAGCTCGTCGCAGGCCTCGCGTCCGGGCACCATGTCGGAGCGCTCGAAGCGGTGCTCGAGCACCTCGTCCTCCTCCTCCTCGCCGTCGCCGGTCAGGGGCTTGCGGATCCAGCCGCTGACGCGGTACTGGCCACCCTCCTTGGCCGGCTCGGAGATGATCAGGTAGCCGCTGTACTCCACCGGTTCGGCGGCCGGCGCGTTGCCGGGGGTGGCGTCGTCGTCGCCGCCGAACAGCCCGGAGAGAAGCTTCTTGAACATGGTCGGCCTCCTGGTGCCGGCGGGGCGCCCACGGCGCCCCGCCTCGGCATCAATCCTGCTGGCGACCCTTGCCGGCGGCGATGCGCAGGCGCAGGGCGTTGAGCTTGATGAAGCCCTCGGCATCCTTCTGGTCGTAGGCGCCGGCGTCATCCTCGAAGGTGGCGATGGACTCGTCGAACAGCGACTGCTTCGACTGGCGACCGGCGACGATGACATTGCCCTTGTAGAGCTTGAGGCGCACCACGCCGGAGACGTTGTGCTGGGTCTCGTCGATGGCGGCCTGCAGCATGCGGCGCTCCGGGCTCCACCAGTAGCCGTTGTAGATCACCTCGGCGTACTTGGGCATCAGCTGGTCCTTGAGGTGGGCCTCCTCGCGGTCCAGGGTCAGCGACTCGATGGCGCGGTGCGCCTTGAGCATGATGGTGCCGCCGGGGGTCTCGTAGCAGCCGCGGGACTTCATGCCCACGTAGCGGTTCTCGACGATGTCGAGGCGGCCGATGCCGTTGTCGCCGCCCAGCTTGTTGAGCCGCTCCAGCACCTCGTGGGGCTTCATGGGCACGCCGTCCAGCGCCACGATGTCGCCCTTCTCATAGGTAAGCTCGACATAGGTGGGCGTGTCCGGTGCTGCCTCGGGGGAGACGCTCCAGCGCCACATGTCCTCCTCGGCCTCGGCCCAGGGATCCTCGAGGATGCCGCCCTCGTAGGAGATATGCAGCAGGTTGGCATCCATGGAGTAGGGTGACTTCTTCTTCTGGCTGGTGAAGTCCACCGGGATGTCATGCTGCTGGCAGTAGGCCATCAGCTTCTCGCGGGAGGTCAGGTCCCACTCGCGCCACGGGGCGATCACCTTGACGCCCGGCTTGAGGGCATAGGCGCCCAGCTCGAAGCGCACCTGATCGTTGCCCTTGCCGGTGGCGCCATGGGAGATGGCGTCGGCGCCGGTCTGGTTGGCGATCTCGATCAGGCGGCGGGCGATCAGCGGACGCGCGATGGAGGTGCCGAGCAGGTACTCACCCTCGTAGATGGTGTTGGCGCGGAACATGGGGTAGACGTAGTCGCGCACGAACTCCTCGCGCAGGTCCTCGATGTAGATCTCCTTGACGCCCAGTGCCTGCGCCTTGGCACGGGCCGGCTCGACCTCCTCGCCCTGGCCGATGTCGGCGGTGAAGGTCACCACCTCGCAGTTGTAGGTTTCCTGCAGCCACTTGACGATGACGGAGGTGTCCAGGCCGCCGGAGTAGGCCAACACGACCTTCTTGACATCGGACATTCGGGGAGCTCCTTTCTGGTGAACGCTAGAGGGCGTCAGTATAGCGTGCCAGCCCGGCAGCGAATACCGCCCCGGGACGCGCCGCGGCCGAGCTGCTAGACTGCGCGGATTCGACCCGGGGCCGGGGCCGAGGACACGCAGACTGCAAGGACAGGAAGGAGAGGTGCATGAGCGAGGCGATCGCCCGCGACCTGATGGCCCAGCGATTCCGCAGCTACCTGCCGGTGGTGGTGGACCTGGAAACCGGCGGCTTCAATGCCGAGCGCGACGCGATCCTCGAGATCGCCGCGGTCACCCTGACCATGGACGCCGAGGGCAGGCTGCTGCCGGAATCCACCTACGCCTTCCACGTCGAGCCCTTCCCGGGGGCCAACGTCGAGCAGTCGGCGCTGGACTTCACCGGCATCAACCTCGACGACCCACTGCGTCGCCAGGTGGCCGTGCCCGAGGCCGAGGCGCTGGGCGAGATCTTCCGCCCGGTGCGCAAGTCGATCAAGGCGCATGGCTGCACCCGCGCCATCCTGGTGGGCCACAACGCCGCCTTCGACCACGGCTTCCTCAACGCCGCGGTGGCCCGCTGCGGCATCAAGCGCAACCCCTTCCACCCCTTCTCCAGCTTCGACACCGCCTCCCTGGCCGGCCTGATGTACGGCCAGACGGTGCTCGCCCGCGCCTGCCGCGCCGCCGGCATCGAGTTCAGCAACAGCGAGGCTCACTCGGCGCGCTACGACACCGAGCGCACCGCCGAGCTGTTCTGCGCCATGGTCAACCGCTACCGGGAGATCGGCGGCTGGGCCCAGGCCCAGCGCGAGCAGGGGATGGAGGAGAAGCCATAGGCTGCAAGGCGCAAGGCGCAAGGCGCAAGGCGCAAGGCGCAAGGAATTCAGGCTTGGTGGGGCATCCACCTAAAGCAAAACCCCCGAAGGCTTCCACCTGCGGGGGGTTGGCGTGTAGCCCGTCGCCAGACGCTTACTGCTCGGCGTCATCCTTGTGCTTGGCGGCGGTCTCCTTGATCAGCGTCTCGAGCTCGCCGTTCTGGTGCATCTCCAGCACGATGTCGCAACCGCCGACCAGCTCGCCCTCGACCCACAGCTGCGGGAAGGTGGGCCAGTTGGCGTACTTGGGCAGCTCGGCGCGGATGTCCGGGTTGTCCAGGATATTGACGAAGGCGAAACGCTCGCCGCAGGACATCAGTGCCTGCACGGTCTGGGCGGAGAAGCCGCACTGCGGCAGCTGGGGGGTGCCCTTCATATAGATCAGGATCGGGTTCTCGCCGATCTGGCGCTGGATGTTCTCGAGGGTGGTGCTCATGGCGTCTCCCGTTACGGATGCTGAGGCGGCGGGGAATACCCGAGTCCGCCGGTCGGTCTTGGTGAGGGCCATTCTACTGATCCCCGGCGCGTTGCGCATCCCCCGGCGGCTGGCTAGGATGAGCGTTTTTGCGAGGAGCAGCCCATGGCCACCCGCCACTTCCTGACCCTGCTGGACGCCAGCCCCGCGGAGCTCGAACACCTGATCCGCCGCGCCATCACCATCAAGCAGGCGCTCAAGGCCGAGGGCCCCACCTACACGCCCTTCCCCAACCACACCATGGCGATGATCTTCGAGAAGTCCTCGACCCGCACCCGGGTCTCCTTCGAGACCGCCATGGCGCACTTCGGCGGCCACGCCCTGTTCCTCTCGCCCCGCGACACCCAGCTGGGGCGCGGCGAACCCATCGGCGACACCGCCCGGGTGCTCTCCGAGATGGTCGACATCGTGATGGTGCGCACCTTCTCCCATGCGGGCCTCGAGTCCTTCGCCGCCGCCAGCAGCGTGCCGGTGATCAATGCGCTGACCGACGACTACCACCCCTGCCAGCTGCTCGCCGACGTCATGACCTGGACCGAGCTGCGCGGCGAGGTGCGGGGCAAGACCGCGGTGTGGATCGGCGACGGCAACAACATGTGCCACTCCTGGATCAACGCCGCCCGGCAGTTCGACTTCCGGCTGCGCATCTGCTGCCCCGAAGGCTACGAGCCGCGCCAGGATATCCTCGCCGCCGCCGGCGACCGTGTCACCCTCCTGCGCGACCCCGCCGAGGCCGTCGCGGGTGCCGACCTGGTGACCACCGACGTCTGGGCCTCCATGGGCCAGGAGGAGGAGCAGGCCAAGCGCGAGGCGGCCTTCGCCGGTCTCCAGGTGACCGAGGCGCTGCTCGACCGGGCCGCCGACGATGTCCTGTTCCTGCACTGCCTGCCCGCCCACCGCGGCGAGGAGATCAGCGAGACCCTGCTCGACGACCCGCGGGCCGTGGTCTGGCAGGAGGCCGGCAACCGGCTGCACGCCCAGAAGGCGCTGATCGAGTTCCTGCTGCTGGGCCGGGTCGACGACTGAGGCCGACACCCCCTTAGACCTTGGTCTTGTACGACCAAGGTTGTATAATGCGCCGCAGCAAATTCCAGCAAGGAAGACGCGGCGCATGACACCTCCCCCGATCGACACCTTCGGCATGCAGCGCAGCCTGCGCCAGTGCCTCTCCAACATGGCCGCCCTGCTCTACCGCCAGGGCCACGTCCTCGAGACCGTGACCGTGCCCCACCGCGGCCTCGACCCCGCCACCCTCGAGCGCCTCGAGGCGGACTCCCGCGAGTGGTCCGCCTGCCAGCGCATCCTCGAGTCCAGCGAGGCGGCCACCTTCAACGAGCAACGGCGCTTCGTGCTCACCGGCCTCGGCCGCGAGCTGCTGTTCGACATGTTCGGCGAGGGCGCGGCGGACTGCGCCTGATCCCCCGGGCGACACCGCCCCCACCAGGCAGTCCCCCCCGAGGCCCGCCGACGCCGATTGCGTCGGCGGGCCTCCTTGGTTATGTTGGAACAACTTGTCGGGGAGCCCTGACACGCGCCTGGCGCGCTGGACGAGGGCTGAGATCGGTACGGCCGAACCCGTTGAACCTGATCAGGTTGATGCCTGCGGAGGGAACAAGCTCGTGCACCCCTGCCCGCTCCTGCCCCGCATCCTGCCTGGTCGTCACTCCACCCGCTGGATGCCCGTTCGATGAGTCGACTCCCCCAACAGCGCTTCGCCGTGGCCGGCGCCGGCCTGCTCGGCCGCCTGGTGGCCTGGCGCCTGCTGCGCGACGGCCACGCCGTCACCCTCTATGACGCCGGCGACCTGGACACCCCTCCCGCCGCCGCCTGGACCGCCGCCGGCATGGTCGCCCCCCTGGCCGAGACCGTGGTCAGCGAGCGCTGTGTCTACGACATGGGCCGCATGGCCCTGACCCGCTGGCCCGAGTGGCTGGCCGAGCTCGAGGCCCCCGGGCTCTGGCACCCTCACGGCAGCCTGGTGGTGGCCCATCCCCAGGACGAGGGCGAGCTGACCCAGTTCCGCCGCGAGCTCGACGACGCCCTGGGTGCACCGGCGCGCTACCGCCCGCTGTCGGGCGCCGACCTCCAGGCCCTGGAACCCGACCTGGCGGAAGGCTTCCGCCATGGCCTCTTCCTCGAGGAGGAGGCCCACCTGGACAACCGCGAGCTGCTCGCCCGGCTGCTGGCGGCGATCCGCGAGCTAGGGGGCGAGTGCTACGCCCATACGCCGGTCGAGACCCGGCCCGGCGAGGTCGAGAGCGCCGCCGGCCGGCGCACCTTCGACCGGGTGATCGACTGCCGCGGCCATGGCGCCAGGCCGCGCCACCCCACCCTGCGTGGCGTGCGTGGCGAGACCCTGCAGGTGCACACCGAGGAGGTGCGGCTGTCACGCCCGGTGCGCCTGATGCACCCCCGCTACCAGCTCTATGTGGTGCCCAAGCCGGACGGCCGCTTCGTGGTCGGCGCCACCTCCATCGAGAGCGAGGACCGCTCACCCATCTCGCTGCAGTCGTCACTGGAGCTCTCAAGCGTGCTCTATACCCTGTCGCCGGCCTTCGCCGAGGCGCGGGTGCTCGAGCAGGGCGTCAACCTGCGCCCGGCGTTTCGCGACAACCTGCCCCATGTCACCCATCGCGACGGCCTGACCAGCGCCAACGGCCTCTTCCGCCACGGCTATCTGCTGGCCCCCGCGGTGGTCGACCACCTGCTGGCCGAGGTCCGCGGCGCGGGCGAGCGCCCCTTCGCCGCGGTGCTGGCCGAGACCGCCCCCGAGGAGAGCGCATCATGAAGGAAGGCATCCAGGAGAAACACGCCATGCACGAGATCACCCTGAGCCTCAACGGCGAGGCCGCCCGATTGCCCGCGGGCACCGCCCTGGACCAGGCCCTGGAGCGCTGGGGCTACGGCGGCCGGCGCGTCGCCGTGGCCATCAACGACACCTTCGCCCCGCGCTCCAGCTGGGCGGAGCGCACCCTCGACGACGGCGACCGCATCGATATCGTGGCCCCGGTAGGAGGCGGCTGATGAACACGCTCAAAGACGACCAGCATGACGCCCTGGAGCTGTATGGCGAGGCCTTCACCAGCCGCCTCCTGCTGGGCACCGCCCTCTACCCTTCGCCGGCGGTGATGCAGGAGGCGATCGCCGCCGCCAACTGCGACATGGTCACCCTGGGCCTGCGCCGCCAGAACCCCGCCGGCGGCGACGGCGACGCCTTCTGGCAGATCCTGCGCGAGAGCGGCTGCCGGCTGCTGCCCAACACTGCCGGCTGCCGCTCCGCCCGGGAGGCGATCACCCTGGCCGAGATGTCCCGGGAGCTGTTCGACACCCCCTGGATCAAGCTCGAGGTGATCGGCGACGACTACAACCTCCAGCCCGACCCCTTCGGGCTGCTGGAGGCCGCCCGGGAACTAATCGACCAGGGCTTCAAGGTGCTGCCCTACTGTACCGACGACCTGGTGCTCTGCCAGCGGCTGCGCGAGGCCGGCTGCCAGGCGCTGATGCCCTGGGGCGCCCCCATCGGCACCGGTCGTGGCCTGATGAATCGTTACGCCCTGCGCACCCTGCGCGAACGCCTGGATGTGCCGCTGATCATCGACGCCGGCCTCGGCGCCCCCTCCCAGGCCGCCGAGGCGATGGAGATGGGCTTCGACGGCGTGCTGCTCAACACCGCCGTGGCCAAGGCGCGGCGGCCGGCGGCGATGGCCTCGGCCTTCGCCCGCGCCATCGAGGCGGGCCGCGAGGCCCATAGCGCCGGGCTGATGGAACGGCGCCAGACGGCAAGCCCCAGCACCCCGACCCTGGGCCAGCCTTTCTGGCACACCGGCGGATAGCCAGGACGCCAGCCAGCCCGGCTCACGCATCAGGCCTCACTCGGCGATCACATGGCGCCGACTCGCTGCGCTCACTAGAGTGAAACAAGGCAAACGGGGAGGGCATGACATGGGCGAGCGAGAGGACGAGGCCGACTTCGTGGTGCAGCAGGTGCGCATGCTGCGGCGCGGGGACGGCGGCGAGGAGGTCATGGCGCTGCAGCGGCTGCTGCAACAGGCAGGCCACCGCCTGGTGATCGACGGCGATTACGGACCGGCCACCGAGCGCGCGGTACGCGCCTTCCAGCGCCGGGTCGGACTGGTGGCGGACGGCATCGCGGGCCCCAAGACCCTGCAGGCGTTGCGCGAGAGCCCGCCGGACGAGCGGCTGCTGCAGCAGGCCGACCTGGAGTGGGCCGCCGCCGAGCTCGACGTACCCGTGGCGGCGGTGATGGCGGTCAACGAGGTGGAGTCACGCGGCAGCGGCTTCTTTCCCAACGACAGGCCGGCCATCCTATTCGAGCGCCACATCATGTACCGGCGGCTCAAGCACCATGGCCTAGACCCCGCGCCCCACCGCGCCCAGCACCCCGACCTGGTCAACCCCTCGGCCGGGGGCTATGCCGGCGGCGTACGGGAGTATGACCGACTGACGCGGGCACAGCGGATCCACCACGACAGCGCCCTGGAGTCGGCCTCCTGGGGGCTCTTCCAGATCATGGGCTTCCACTGGCAGCACCTGGGCTACGACAGCGCCAGCCACTACGTGGAGTGCATGCACAGGCGTGAGCGAGACCACCTCGACGCCTTCGTCCGCTTCATCGGCAAGGACAGGCGCCTGCACGACAGCCTGCGCGACCAGGACTGGGCGCGCTTCGCCCGCTACTACAACGGCCCCGCCTACGCCCGCAACCGCTACGACGAGAAGATGGCCCGGGCCTTCGCCCGGCACAGCCACGCCTTGGGCGACGGCGGGATGCTGGCCTGACGACAGCCGCCGTCATGGCAATGAGGCACGCAACGGCGCCCACGAAAAAGCCGCTTAGCGGGGTGCGCTAAGCGGCTGATTCGATGTGTCTTGTTGGTGGAGCCTAGCGGGATCGAACCGCTGACCTCAACACTGCCAGTGTTGCCTACAGCCTCGCCTAACCTACTGCCATCATTAGAGA
>NZ_FNIV01000017.1 GCF_900104135.1 Halomonas shengliensis
GGAATGTGAGGCAGCCGCCTTCAGGCGGCTCAGATTCTTGCCCCTTTGAGGGGCTAACAATATAAAGCCCCCGGCTTTGCCGGGGGATACTTACTGGCATATAGAGCTGGTGATCTTCTTACCGTTATACGACTGCCTTTACGATCAAGACGAAGGCAGTGCGTTTGCGATGATGGGATTCCTGGAGAGACAGTTGGCCATTCATCGTATGGCGGGAGGCCCTGCAGGCCTCCTGCGGCTTTACAAACCGAAGAAATCACCGCCGTGGTTCTCGAAGGCATCCGCGACACGAATGTACTTCTCGAAGGTGCGCTGGTCCCGGTGGCCACTGACCCGCTTGATCTGTACATCGCTCTTGCCGCGCAGGTGCGCTTCGGTGATGAAGCCTGCCCTGAAGCTGTGGGGCGAGTAGCCTTCCTCCGTCAACCCGGCCGCCATCAGCCCCAGCTTCATTCGCACCGCCAGGGTGTTGGCGGTCATGCGCCCGGCGCCCAGGCGGCCTTTGCGTGAAATGCCGCGGAAGATGGCGCCCTTCTGAATGCCTGATACCGCGAGCCAGCGCTCAAGCATGCTGACGGGACAGTAGCGTGTGCCCGGCGGCGCCCGCATGATGCTCTTGGTCTCGATGCGCCCGGAACGGTTGGTCTTGCTGTAATGGAGCGTGACGATGACGCCCTCGGGCCGCCACTCCAGGTCCTCGCAGGCAATCACCACCACCTCGCTGCGCCGGAAGGCACCGTAGAAGGACAACAGGAACAAGGCACTGTCGCGCAGGCCATGCAGGGTGTCGCGATCTATCGCATCGAGCAGACGATGCAGCTCCTTTAGCCGCAGCGCCGGTGCCGAGGCCTGGCGGGTATCCCGCGACTTCTTGATACCGCGAAGTACGCTACGTACCGCCATCGATTTCACCGGGGAAGGCAGGTTGTGATAGCGGTGCCACATGTGGATCGAGTTGGCGTAACGTTCCAATGTTGCCGGTTTCTTGCCAAGCTTGTTCTGCGCCGACAGGAAGTTGGCGATATCGATCTCGGTGGCCGGCAGAACACCACCGGCCTTCTGGTAGACCCGAAGGTCCGAGCGCATGCCCCGCACCGTGTTGGGCGAGACGCTTTCGGATAGCAGCCGCCGGGCCTCTCGTGACAGACCTTCCACGGGGGCCGTCATGGCCCCCTGGTCATAGGGGCTCGGTCGGTGCATCAGCTGATGTCCTGATGGGTTCCGTTTCATCTTCCATCCCCCCTCAAGGTGCCAGACGCAGGGCGATCAGGCGTTCGAAAAACGACGCTGAAAACGCCACATCGGTCGCCACATTGACCGTCCCCTGAGCGCAGGGCCCGCCCATTGCCACCGAAACCTCCCTACCTGTCGAGGCGCTCTCATCCGGACTGCCCTCCGGTGGTGCGGTTGGCTCAGCAGGATTGGATGTCATCGGGGGGCCTTCCGGCGGTGCAGTTCTATGGCCACCCAATGGTACCGCCTTGCCAACGCCAACATTGACGGTGGCGAGATCCTGCGGCAGGTCGTCGCTCAGCCGCCGTGCCATCTGGGCGAGCCGCGTGTCGTTGAGCGCATAGAAGTGGCAGTCGGGATCATGCTCCCCTCGACGGCGGATGATTCTGCCGACTACCTGGCGGAAGTGCTGCTCGGTACGGATATGGCTCAGGTAGCAGCCAACCCGAAGGCGCGGAATATCGACCCCTTCGGCGACCATGCCGACCGCGACAATCCAGGGCGTGCTCTCTTCACGAAAGCCCTCCAGTCGAGCATGCGACAGAGGGTCACGGCTGCTGACCAGACAGACATCGTGGCCATCGGCCTCCAGCTGCTGGGTCACCGCTTCGGCATGGTCGATATCAGCGGCTACCACCAGACCGGCCGCGTCGGGGTCCTGCTGGCGGAGTGCCGTCAGCTGCTCGCGACTGAGGCTCAGCACGCGCTGCATGGGCGCATCCAGGCGGACCAGGCTGCCATAGTCGATGGCAGGGTGTCGCAGCAACTGGGGAATACTGGCGTAGCGGTGAGTTTCCCGGCGTCCGGTGCGAGGATGAAAGCCCGTCAGTTCGATGGCGCGATTATCGACTAGGTGTACGCGCGGATAACGGCAGACCCCGTCATGGATGGCGTCTTGCAGGGTATACACGAAGTCAGGCAGTAGCATCCGAGCTGTCGACGCAGCTGAGTCGCTTTGGGCTGAACCTGCCGGATAGGCAGGCAACGTCGCTTCGGACTCACGTGGATCATCGGCCACCTCCAGATAGCGCAGCAGCGGCAGACAGCTGCCATCGGTGCGCCATGGAGTGCCCGACAGGGCCAGGGTGTAGGTCATCTGGCGCTCCAGCGCCATCAGCGCCATGCCCCACTGGTTGGGACCCTCACCGCCGAGATGCCCGGCGGCATGGTGGCTCTCGTCCCAGATCAGCAGAACCCGGTGGCGTTGGCCGAGGTGCTTGAGTGCGTCCAGGCGTCCGGGGAGCGCGTGATAGGTCAACCCGGCGCCGGCGGCGCCGAGCTGGCCGTGCATGGGGCGACCGAGTACCGTCTGTAGCGTCTCGATAGCGGCTTTCACCACGGCACGGGTAGGGCCGCAGTACAGCACATGGTCAATATCCCCTCGCTCCATCAGCGCCTTTGCCAGTTCGGCGGCCAGACGCATCTTGCCGGCTCCCGGGGTGGCCTGGCAGAGGAAGTGAGGATGCCGGGGCGATAACGTCGCAAGCGCTTGATCGAGGCAGGCCGACTGCCAGGGGCGCAGCGGGGGCAAGGACTCGCGGCCAGTGTCTCGGGTCGAGGAAGGTAGTTTCATGAGTGCACCTCCTCGACAGCCTTGCCAGTGGGAGCCACCAGCGATTCGAGTGTCTGCCTTACCTTCAGGTTGGCGTCCCACTGACCCTGCAGGCGGCCACTGCGCTCAATCGCCGTCTCCAGCAGTGGCAAGATCTGTCGCCGAGCGTCGGGGAATTGCGTGATCAGACGCTTGTAGTGCTCGGCCTCGCTGATGGCGACCTGCATGGCGGTCTGGAGGCGATGGCGTTCCTGCTCCAGATGTGCGAACAGGGAGTCGGGTGGTGTGGAGGAAGTGTCGCCGGCGTCATTTGGGATGGCAGAGCTGGCCGAACCTGCATCCTGGTGTGCAGTCCCATCCAGCTGCATTCGGTAGAGTGGCCGATTCTTCCCACGCACCCCGATTTCCCTGACCAGCTGGTGGGTCTCCAGGGTACGCAGCCTGTCGCGAACGCGATAACGCAGCTGGGTCGGGTCAATGTCCTCCAGTTCCGGCAGCTTGAGCAACTGGTCGCGTACTTCGGGGATGGTGAAGCTGGCATCGGCCTCGGCGTGACACAGCAACTGATGGTCGAGCGCTTCGGCGATCATGCGATACAACGGATCGCTGCTGCGTCGCTGTGGGCAGGGCAGGGTAGTGGCGGTATCGACACGCGGGCTCATTCGCTGACCTCCTGCACCACCTCCAGGGCGATCGCATCGGCGGCGCGGGAGAGCGCCTCGGCCTTGCGCATATGGGCGTGGTAGCGGCGGTAACGCACCCCCAGGCTGCTGTTGGAAGTAAGGGCGGCCATGGCCATGGCGCGATGGGCGGCAGCACGCGCACGGCGATTGCTGCGGTGGGGGAAGATGGTCGGGTAGATCATAGCGGACGTTCCTTTGTGTAGGTTTAGGAACCGACCCCGCTGTCGCCAAACAGGATGGGGGCGGCCGTACGCAGGTTGGCGAACCGGACACAAAGGAAACCGGCAGACCCGAGGGTCTCCCACGCACGACCGCCATAGACATGGCAGGCAAAGAAAAAAAGCGCCTACCATGGCAGTGGCGCTTATGCGCCTTTGTGTTATCAGGTCGCCAAACCCGTTCGAGCAGTTCACTCGACATCCGTACAGTAGCAGCGAGCTATTGGCTTGTAAAGTGACCAGCGCTCCATCCTGCCCACCACCACCGGGGATCGCTTCATGGTGATCGTCTACTTGTCACGCAGGGGCGGCTCACCTGCACAGATAATCCGAAACGAGGCGCAGTCATCGAGATTGCTTCAGGATGTCGGAATGGATGATCGACAGCGTATGAGCATAGTGCAGAAGCGTCGTGCCGGAGTGGCGATGACCGATCCACTTGGCCACCGCTTCGTAAAGATTGCCGCGCTGCAGAATGCCATCACCTCCAGCTGAGCAGAAGTGATCCAGCACTTCCTGGCAGCGGTCGATCTGAAATAACTCATCAAAACGATACGATAAGCTTTCAGCGAAATCGTGATGCTGGGCGGCGTGAAGTCTCAGCAATAGCCAACTGACCGCAGCATGACGCAGACTGTGAAAATCGATACGTTGCCCTAATCCGTCCTTGAGTATCGGCAGGATAGCGCGTCCAATTGCCTCCTTGCTATACGCATCCGCTTGCCCTCTCGGCCCGAATAGCGCGATATCTTTCAGTGGTAACGTGGCACATTGGCGGCGGCGTTCCTGAATCCAATTATTCAGCGTGGGAATGACGTCCCGACAAGCCAGGACGTGGAGCGGAATGCGTCGTCTGGCAGCAGGCGTCTTTCCGCCTCTCACGATGATCCAGCAGGCTGTCGCGCCATCCATTGGCGCGATATCTGACATCGCGTCATTCATGAAGTCATCGGAAAATCCTACCCAGGGCTCGATCTGAATATCTGCCAGGGTCAGGTTGGCGACTTCGCCGATGCGCAGCCCGCCATAGCAGCCCAGTGCCAGCATCAGCGCATACATCTGGTTGGTGGAGCCGATGACGCCGGCATGGGTCAACTGTTTCCAGAGCAGCTCGGCATCACGCGGGGAGATGATCTCCGTGCGCAGCGTACTCATGGGGACGTCGATGTTCGCCTGCGGCAAATGTAGTCCGTCCAGAAGCCCCAATTCGGTACAAAACGAGAAGAAACGCCGGAGTAGCATTAAGGTGTCAGCGCGTGTGCTGGCTTCCAGGCGTATCTCCTGAAGCAACGTTAGCTGAATATCTTCGATGGTGTCATCATCCCACTCTTGCAGATCCAGAATGGCGGAGTTTTCGAGAATGCTCATATGACTCAGCCGAGATAGGTACGTACTTACCGTTTTCCACTTGTAGGTCTTCTGACAGCAGAGCAGGTCATAGGCCCAATCCAGCAGCAGATGCACATAACTGGTGTCGGTGTGGGTTAACTCGGTGACGTGCCGCTGGTAGCGAGTGACGATGCTTTCGATCTTCTGTCGGTGCGCGGCTTTGGTGTAGGGCGTGCCGACTTCGGAAAGGATGGCATTGAGACACTGGTTGATGGTGTTTTTCAATTGACGTGCCCAGTCGTCGGGCAACGATGCCGTCGGTCGCTCCCAGCTCCCGGCAGGGCGTGTCAAGGCTTCCGGTGCTTGGGCGATGACAGGCATTTTGGTACGGGTGGTATTGAGCGTATCCGGTTCGTCTTCCCACCGAGAGCTGCCCAGCAGCGTGCGGGTGGTGCTGGTGGGTAATGGGTAGCGGGTCAGCAGTGTGGCCCATAGCGGCGGCACCTTGGCAAACACTGGGAGATAGCGTGCCGCTCTTGCCAGTGCATACCAGCTCATGCAGTGACGCGGAATAAGCAGTGAGCCCTCGCGTCGGGACGCTTTTTGGTAGGCCTGGTACGCCTTGTTCAGACGTTGGCGCACTACCGATTCACGCTTGTGCAAGGGTTTCTCAGCCTCTCGCGCTGAGAATACCAGCAGCGTGTCAGGGGCCCGGGATGGTGCCCGAGCCCGGATGGCACGCAGTGCCTGCCAGACATCATGCGGTACCTGCAGGGCGTAGCGTCCCACCTGGGGTAACTCGATGGGTTGCGTGGGAATCGACAGCCAGGAATCCTTCGCCACCATCTCATAGCGCAGCATGGCCAGCGTCGAGACGATGACGCGCTCCCCCATGCCCAGTCGCGACGCGAGAGACAGTGCTAGCGTCAGTAGCCAGCCATCGGGATGTTCACTTTCACGACACCACTGCAGGAGGCTGGCACGGATCGACTTGGCTTCCTCGATATCCTGTAATTGCTCGCCCCGCTGGGGCATCGCCGTCGGACGATGCAGCGGCTGTGCGGTGGGGGGCAGGACGTTGTGGCAGTAGGGGAGTTCGTTGAGCGCCTGGAGCACCTCTGTCACGCGCTGTCGGCAATCGGCCAGTCGGTAGGACTGGCCCGCGGCCTTGCGAGCATCGCGATAGGCAGAGACCAGTGTGTCGACCTGATCGCTCTTGAGGGCCAGACGTCCCTCTGCTTGATACGCCATGATCATATCGAGCAACCGCTCGGTCTCGTCACGCCGCTGTGCCCGGCACACCGTTGCGCCGAGGGTCACCAACTGTCCCATGAGTAGGGGGGTCGACAGCGTCATTGCCATGGTGGTGTCTCCACATTCAGAACTCGGTAGCCGGTGGCCCTCAGCCATGCGCTGATATGGCGCTGACATGCCTGGCTTTGATAGAGAGATACGTTGGCCCGGGGGTGGGTACGGTCTCGCCCTATCCTGGCGTGACCGGCATGCGCGTCCAGCTCAGCCTCCGGGATGGCGCGATACAGCGCCGTCGTCAGGCTGTGCCGAGTGGCGTTATCGGCCGGCAGCAGCGCCTCTGGCAGGGGCTCAGTGTGGATCAGCCTGGATAGCACCTGCCGGAAGTCGCCGTGGTGAATCGCGCGAATCCGACACCGGGGCTGACGGTGATGCGTCAGGTAGATCCAGGTCGGCCACTGCTGGTCGGTGCGTCGCTGGTCATCGATCGGGGTGTGGTGTCGTTCCATCAACAGGATCGTCTTCTCCACCAGTGTTTGGTGTGACGTCAGTTGTTGCAGGACGCTTGCGTCTACGGGGATGACTCGGCTCTCAATGCCCCGGCGCGACCCCTTGTCACGGATCCAGGCCCGGGTGCCTGTGATCATGGTTTGCGCATTCGCGGACGCGGGCCTTGCGCCCGTTGCCAACAGCCACCCGAGATACGCATAGGCAGCAGCCAGTTGGACATAGTCGACGACTGAGGCGATAGGCAGGGGATCCGGTCTCAGCCACGTTTCCAGTGGCTCACGGGCTTGCTCGATGGCATCTTGCAGACGAGTCGTCCACGGTTGCCAGGCCGAGGCGGCCAGGGCTCGGCTCGATCCCACATAGTCGCTGCTGGCGAGCGCCGGTGGTGACGAGGGCATCAGAACCCCACATCGGGTCATGCCGGCGTCGAACAGCTGCTGCAGCGAGCCCGGGTCTAACTGTCGGTAGGCGGCGGGAGCTGAATGGAGCAGGCCATACTCGCCTCTCAACGTCAGTAGGGAGTGGTTGTCACGGGCCAGGCTGCCCATGAGAAGTGGCGACGTTGCCGCAAGTCGCTCGGCCGTGGGGGTGAGGCCTGGCGCGTCCCGAAAGTGTCGCTTAAGCCTTCGATTCAGGTGGGCAACGCTGCCGGCCAACGGCGTCTCTTCGTCCACGCTGAGCAGGGCGTCATTCACCTCGGTAGGCAAACCCAGTGTCACCCACTGGTGTGCGGTGCTGCCGTCTTGTGCTGGGCTGGGCCCATCCCGGAGTCGATAGCGCCAGGTGGACGATGTCGGATCCCATCGAGGAGGGGCAGCAGGGTCATCGTCGGTTGGCGCGCTGTCTTGATGTATGCGCTGCAGGGTGACCAGACGACGGACGGGCATCCCCGTGACCAACAGCAACCGTGTCAGGGCCCACTCGGCGGGCGGCAGGTCGAGGCTGAGGACCTGCCGGACCTGCCAGGGAGTCATCCGATGAACGTCCTCCAGCGTGGCCAATGTCTGCGTCGCGGCCATCTG
This sequence comes from Halomonas shengliensis, assembly GCF_900104135.1. Classification (GTDB taxonomy): domain Bacteria; phylum Pseudomonadota; class Gammaproteobacteria; order Pseudomonadales; family Halomonadaceae; genus Halomonas; species Halomonas shengliensis. The sequence goes on from NZ_FNIV01000017.1 coordinate 7,799, forward strand.
CACCGCCTGGCGCGCCGCGCGGCGGTCATCGGCGGGGGTCAGCTGTGAGGGGTTGGCGCGCTCGATCACGGGGATGGCCAGGTCGGGGGTATCGGCCGTCTCGCGATGCGGCGCGGTGTGACGGGCATACCGATAGCCGCGTCCGCTCAGTTCCGAGTCGAGTTGATCCTCGGCCGAGGCCCGGTCCCTGCCGGGCGTATCCGTGACCCGGCACTGTGGGGCGAGTGGCGCATCGGCGATCTGTTCACGGCGTGACACCTGATAGCCGTTGAGTTTCCTGGGGCGCTGAGAAACGCGGCATGATCGCTGGTAACCGGAGAGGTCGGCACCGATACGAACCCCGGGCCGACGTCGCTCCTCGTACAGTTCATACAGTGTCTGGTATTGGCGACTCGCATCCTGCCGCTGCGTCTGCATCACGGGATGCCCCATGATGCGAATCACGTCGTCATAGTTGGAAAGAGACATCCCATGCAGCTCGGCATGATCCAGCACCAGAACCAGGATGTCTCTCACATGCCGGACCTGCGTGACATAGATGCCTGGCACGGCGCCGCGGATGACGGGGGTGAACCAGTCTCTGAGCAATCGTCTGGCCGTGAGCGCGTCCTCGTCGTGCCGATTGAGGAATCGTGGCTGGCTCAGTGCATACCAGAGCGGGTATTGAGTTCCCGTCGTGGTACAGGGGGTCGACGACAGTGATGTCAGATTGTCAAAGGTGGTGATCAGTTCTGTCGGTTCTGGCATCCCATGGTCTTGGGCATACAGCTCAGCCGCCTGCTGTAGATCGGGACGTGTGGGAGGAGGGAGCATCTCACTGATGACCCCCATGAAAAGCGGGCGCAGGGAGGCTTCCATGCCATGGGAATCGGCGATCCGCTCATATCGCTCGATGATCCACCCAGGGGGTTGCGGAATTTTATTCATTCAGCTTCCTTGGCAACATATGAGAAAATTCATGGATCTCAACAGGGCGCCATTGTCCAACGTTCAGCAGCGTATGGCTACACCACGAGATCCATGGTGCGGATGGTTTATAGATTAAGTCCCAGATGTTTATTAATCACTGTGTTAATATGATGTTGATACGATGGTGTGATGTTCTGTTCCTCACTGTCCGGGTCAATAAACTCTTCCTTTGGGACTGAGTTCATTGTATTTTGTGACGTATTTTCGTCTCTTTCATTCTTTACGTGGTCGCATTTTTCCTCGCCATCCTCAGGTGAGATTGTCGTGTTCTCTGATTTTTCCTCTGACGTGGCGTGTGCTGTGTTCCTGGTTGCTACATCCGATGTCGGAAGGACCCCTTTCTTTCGCAATGCCGTCAGGTCATGCTCAATGGTCCGTTTTGAAAATGCATTGTTGAAAAGCTTTTTATAGGCATTCGGTTTCGTCATATCTTCCCCTGGAAGGACGACATGAGTGATAAAATTTAGCAACGTTTCGTTCTTCAATAATGTTTTGATACAGGATTGTCTAAGACGCTTTTGCTCACCTTTTTCGTTACTTCCCAGGCAGGCTGGGACAACCTTACCCAAATAGAATCCCCAAAATTTTTCCTCGCCGGGTTTCAGTTCTTCGCGATCGATGACATGGCCCACAATGCTGCGTACACCGGGGGCGCCATACTGCTCGATCTCACAAACCACAGCTGATGGGTTGATGAGCTCCAGCTCCTGGCCACCCCCATCCAGAAAAAAGGCTGTCGTGTCTAGCGAAATGGCCGAGTCGCCATACGGTGAGGCGTGGGTGCGGATCTCTGCGCAGTCGCTCACCTCAACGACCCTGACATTGACCGGTGTGCCCCAGGCGCTTTTATGGATCGGACGTTTCTTGATTCGCATGTCGGTCTCTCCCGTTGCCTATCGGATATAAGGGGCAAGGCCCCAGGAGGGGGGGCAGTAACTGCGCATGCCCGACACATGGCGGGCGATACGGGCACCTCGAGCCAGGGTGGCCTCGGCAGGGGCTGGGGTATGGATCGCGTCTGGCAGACGCTGGCGGTGACGGTGATCAATGCTCATGAGGGTCTCCTGTGAAATGGCCTACCTCTATACAGGGGTCACCGAGTTGGGTTTTGCGACGGCGCACCAGATTTTTTTTCACATACGGTTCCCCGGGCCGGACGCCCATGCCGGTGCTGGCCAGTTCTGCGGCGGGCCATTCAGCGGACCTGTTGGCCGGCTCACGCCGTCAGGTGAGCCGGGGCAACAGGTGCAGGGGAGGGAGTACGTCGTCACCCGACGACGGTGGATAAGCGCATGGCATGACGGTTGGGTCTGTGGTCCATACCGTCGCTGATCAAGTGGGGGCTGGCAGACATGATGATGCGTCCCGTGATCCCGTAGGCCGATGCGGCGAGTCGCAAGTGGCAGGGAAGGGGCGGGGCATGGAGAAGTGGCGCGAGGCCACCCTACCCTCAGGCAGAGTGGCAGCGTCATGGCGCAAGCGGCGAGTGCCAACGGTGAAAATGACCTTCAACCGGTGGCCTGAGAAGGACGAGGTACCCAGAGGTGCTCTGAGGCAGTTCAAGGTCCTTGCGGGACCGATATCATCACGACAAAGGCGACTGGGGAGCGAATGGCCTTTGGCAGCGATCTGGCAGAGCGCCTTGGGTCACCCATGGGTGAACCAAGGCGCATGATGGCAAAGACGAATGAGCTAACCCGCTGATATCATCGACATCGAGTGATAAGCCGGTTTATTCAGATCAATCGCTGCGGTCGCAACGATTTCGTCAGTCCACGCCGCGGAGGCGGTGAGCTAGGCCTGGGGATTCACTCAACATCACTGCAAGCTGCCTGAAAACGGCAATGGAGTCGCAGCCGCTCTGGGGCTCATGTAAGCAGGATAAAATGGTGAATGCGGACGTAAGGAATGCAAGTCCCACCGCCATAAGGGAGAGATCCATGGCGAGATGTACGTCAGGCGTATGCCAGTGAGGCACGCTAGGCAGTTCTGGCTCTGACACTGTTGATGCGGACTATTACCCACCAGAATCAAAGTCAGTTCGGCGAAGAGCAATGGTTGCTGCCGGCCGTTCATAAATCTTGCTGATTCATTTAGCCCGGCCAGCTACCGGGTGGTCACCGATCAGTGCGATGGGGACCTTCCACACATTATATGGTGATTTTCTGATGTCAACCCCTTTGTTCAATCTCACCCCTGAGTTGATGCTGCGTAGGGGGACGTCGCTGAGGTTTGCATGGTGTGCTGAATGGACAGGTTGGCCAGAATCTGATCCATGGTAAGCGACCGGGCACCACCGCCGGCGCATGATCAGGCGGTTTTTGCCAGTGATGGGGCAGGAGCTCGTAGAGCTGGCTGGTCTTCTGGGTCGGCAGCCGTTCCAGCATGTCCTTTAGGTAGCCGAAGGGCTCGTGGCCATTCAGCTTGGCGCACTGAATCAGGCTCGTGGTGGTGGCGGCTCGCTGGCCACTGCGCAATGATCCGCCGAACAGCCAGTTGTTCTGATGGAGCAAGGTCGGCGCCGAGCACGTCGGCATCGTGCAGAGCTTGCTGACCACATGCCGGCTGCAGGGTGTCGACCCCCTACACCTACCTGGTCGATGTCCACCAGCGCGTGGCGCTTCATCCCACCTCACGGGTCGACGAGCTGACGCCGCGTCGCTGCCGTCCGACATCGAGCGCTGAATCGACATCCACCGACGCGTTGGGCAAGGTGGCGCTTTTTCCGATGCACGAGATCCGGTGTCCCATGCGTATCGACGACATGAGCCTCGACCAACTCCTGGCGCTCAACGACCTCATCTGCCGCCGTATCGACGAACTCCAGGCCCGTCAGGAGATGGAGGTGTTGAGCCGCCTGACCCTGGGACAGGCCGTCTCTTTCGAGAGCCGCGAAGGTCAGGTGTTCGGTCGCGTCATCAAGATCAACCGCAAGACCGTTCTCGTGCAGTCGGAAGATCAGCGGCAGTGGAAGGTCGCGGTGGCGCTGATCCAGCCACTGCGCGACGTATAAGGCAAGCGGAAATCGGCACGCCTTGGAATGAAAGCTTACCGTCTACTAATCCTTGGCCGGTCCACTCAGAAGCACTTCGGGTGGGGATTAACAGGGATCTGTCACGTCCGCGTGGTCTCACACTCAAAGCCCACAATCTGCCGCCGTTCACGAGAGAACTCCACCCCTATCATGTGGATCGGCTTGCCGGCGGCGCGATATTTGTCGGTGTATCCCTTATCCTTTATTTGCTGCAGTGCGCGGCCTTCAGGAAGCTGCTCCACCACTTTGAACTCGAAAAGGTAGAGGTGGCCGAACGCTTCAACGGTCATGTCGACTCGTCCATGGTGGCTGGCATCCTCTACCGTCACGTCCACGCCAAGGGCGGCGAAGTGGCTGTAGAACACACTCGCATAGTGACCCTCATACTTGGCGATCGGGTTGTTGCGATACCAGTCGTGAGGCAGGCCGGCAAAGAGCGCCTTGAGGTGGGTTTCCAGGGCGGCGAGGTCATGTGACCGCAGCACTTCAAGCAAACACAGCTGATACTGCTGCAGTTCACCGTCTTTCAACCCTAGGGCGGGCAGCAGCATCTCGTTGAGGCTGGATTCCACCTCCTGGTTGGGGTACCCCAGCGTATAGAGGTGATAGCCGACCAGCGGCTCCTCGATGCGCTTGACGGTGAGGTAGCCGGTTTGAAATAGCAGCCCTTCGGTGGTGATGTCATCGACATCGAAACGACCTAATAACTGTGCCTTGGCCTGCATCCGGTCGAGGCGCGGGCTGAATACGCCCCGCTGCTTGAGAAGCTCCACCAGGAAGGTGGGCGTGGCGCTCTCGAACCAGTAGGCGCCGAATTGGCGCTCCTGAAACAGAAGCAGCACGTCGAAGGGGTTGTAGACGGCGGTAACGTCCTGATCGCCCCAGCGGTAGCCGTTGTACCAGCAGCGAATCTCGTCTCGATCCAGTCCCGGCAGCTCGGCGGCGAATACCGTGTCGAGGTCGGCATCGGTATAGCCGCAAATGGCGCCATACTCTGGTGATAGGGTGATATCGCGCAGGTTGTTGAGTCCGGAGAACAGGCTGACCTTGCTGAACTTGGAAACCCCGGTGAGCAGCACGAAGGCCAGGTGAGGGTCGGCGTCCTTGAGCACGCTGTAGAGGTTCTTCAGGCCTTCGCGAAGCTCGCGAGCACGCTCCGGTACCATCAGGTTGTCGAGGATGGGCTTGTCGTATTCATCGACCAGTACCGCCACGCGCTGGCCATGCCGTTCGTGCGCCAGGCGAATCAGTTGGGAGAGGTCGTTGGCGATCAGCTCCGGCTGCCCTGAATCGATACCCAGCCGATTGCGGTGTTCAGCTAGCTGATAGCGGATATTGGCATCCAGCTCCTGGCGGCTGTGCATCACGCCATCCGAAAAGCTCAGGCGAATCACCGGGTGCTGGACCTGCCAGTCCCACTTGTCGTGAATGTAGAGCCCCTGGAACAGTGCTTCGCGCCCTTCGAACAGGCAGTGCAAGGTATCCACCAACAGGCTCTTGCCGAAACGCCGTGGCCGCGACAGGAAGTAGTACTTGCCTTCTTCCACAAGACGGTGGATGTGGGGTGTCTTGTCGACGTAGTAGTAGCCGCCTTCACGGATATCGGCAAAGGTCTGGATACCGATGGGCAGGCGCTTCTTCCCGGTGACGGACAAGGCATCCTCCTGTGAGTCCTGTGAGCGAGCATGGGGCAGGATGGTGAGCTGATGATAGCATGCAAGCCCCACGGTAGACGTCAACGACGCCCAGCAGCGCGCCCTTTGCGCTGGCTTGCAGACGACGCCGCGATTCGTTCCAATACCGGCCTCGTCTACATGCCGTGAGGAGCCACTGTGCCGGATGCCCATCTCGCCGACCCCGCCCTGACGCTCTACCACAGCCTGGAGGATGTCCAGTGGCAGCTAAGCTTCGATGCGCGTTCGCTGACCCGCGGGCGGAACTATGCGCGACAGGGCCGAGTGCGAAACGGCACTCGTCTCGAACATGAGGGCAAGATGCTGGTGCTGCGGGCCCAGGTGCATGGCAGTGGTCGCAGTCGCTATCTCACCAGCCTGGCCGTGGATCCCGACAACCCTGCCATGGGTGTGGTCAGCGACTGCAGTTGCCCGGTGGGGCGCCAGTGCAAGCATGCGGTGGCGGTGATCCAGCACTTCATTGACGAGCTGGAAGCGGATGGCATACCGCCGCGGAACGACACAGCGCTTCTGGAGCAGCGGTGGGCGTCGTGGCTGGCCGAGCTGCAGTCGCCGCTCAGCGGTAAGCGCTACGTCGAGGAGCTGGAGAGTGACTATCGCCTGGCGCTATTTCTGGATATCGGCTCGGACTCGCGTGCCCCGGTGCTTGCGGTGTCGCCTGTCTGGGTGAGGCCTGCCAAGCAGCGCGCGCGGGGCAATGGCTGGGTCAAGCCGCGATCCATCATTGTGCGCAGGGGCGGCGGCCTGACGCCGATGCCACCCCAGGGGCTGGCACCGGACCAGGAAGAGGCCCTGGAGCTGCTGATGCTTGGCGAGCAGCGTCGCCAGTACGCCGGGGCCAATGAGCTGATCTGGAGCAGCGTCACCCATGCCTACCAGGCGCGCGCCCTGTGGTCGTTGCTGGAAAGCGACACGTCGCCGCTGCTGTTTCACCCCAAGCAGACCGGCGCCATGCTCGACCTCGGCCCGGCCTGTCGGCTGACCCTGGCCTGGGAAGCGGATGCCGACGGCAATCAGCGTCTTTTTGCAGACGCCGAGCCAGCGGATGTCATTTCCTATGAGGCCGTCATCATGCGTGCCGGCCACGAGCTCTGTTATCTCGATACCAAGCACCGTCGCGTCGGGCGTCTGGCGGGTGATCCGGATCTGCTGTTGCGCCTGCGACATGCTCCGCCCTTGCCTCCCGAGATGAGTGGCTGGCTCACCGAGCAGCTTCATGAGGCACCGGGTCTGGCCAACTGCCTACCGGCTCCTCAGGCGGTGGAAGAGCGCACTTTGGAAGATGTGGCGCCACGCCTGATGGTGACTATGCGGATCGCCACCGGCCAGTTGGGCGATCACCACGGCGTCATGGTGCCACACGGTATCGAGGTGGGCGCTGCCGTGGTGGACTTTGACTACGACGGCATCGAGGTGCCGCCGGAGGAAGGCGACAGCCACCAAGCCTTCCGCGACGGCCAGCGGCTCACCATCCAGCGTAACCGCGAGGCGGAACTGGCCCTGGTACGCACCCTGCCCCCCGGCATGGTCTCCCTGGAGCGTCTGAAAGAGATAGACGCCGTGCCTGCCCAGCTCGACATTCCCGATTGGACTCTCTTGCTACCTCTGGAAGGTGTGCCACCGCGCAACGCCGCCGAGTGGCCAACCCATCTTGCTGATCCCGATGGCTGGTGGGAAATGATCGCGAGGCTGCGTGAGGCCGGTTGCCTGGTTCACTTCAGCGATGACTTCCCCGAGGAGCCGACTTACCTTGAGCCAGACGACTGGGTCGGCGAGCTTGAGCCTGCCGGCAACGGCTGGTTCGACCTGGCACTGGATATCGAGGTGGAAGGCGAGAGGCTCAATCTGCTGCCGATCCTGCGTCGCCTGTTCAAGGACCCCGACTTCCCGCTGGAGCCTGTCGAGGACGAAGCCGAGGACGCCAACTGGACGCTGGCCCTGCCGGAGAACCGCCGGCTGGTGATGCCGTTAGCGAGGTTGCGGTCTTTAATGACGCCGATCCTCGATTGGCTCAGCGACGAGAGTGACCCGGAAGCGGCGCTGCGTTTGCCGGTGACCGCCGCAGAGAAGGTCGCGCCGCTTGCCGAGCACGAGCGCTGGGCGGGGCGTGAGAACGTCACCGCGTTGGCCAGCCGACTGCGCGAGCTGCCGGCGAGCCTGCCGGCGCCGCGAGGTTTTACCGGCGAGCTGCGCGACTATCAGGCCCGCGGTATCGCTTGGATGCGCTTCCTTTCCGAGCTCGGCACCGGCGGTATCCTGGCCGACGACATGGGCCTGGGCAAGACGGTGCAGGTGCTGGCTCACATCCTCGACGAACGTGCCCGCGGCGCGCTGACTCGTCCGACCCTGGTGGTGGCGCCCACCACCCTGGTGGGCAACTGGTGCGCCGAAGCCGAGCGCTTCGCCCCCGAGCTCAAGGTGGTCGCCCTGCAGGGTGGCAAGGCACAGCGTGAGCGCCAGTTCGAGGAGGCGCTGCCCGGCGCCGATCTGGCGGTGACCACCTATGCGCTGCTGATCCGCGATCTCGAACGCCTGCGCGAGCGTGACTTCGGCCTGCTGGTCCTCGACGAAGCCCAGGCGATCAAGAACGCCGCCAGTCAGACCGCCCGAGCGGTGCGTGCCCTTGATGCCAAACGCGCCATCGCCATGACCGGCACGCCCCTGGAGAACCACCTGGGCGAGCTGTGGGCCCAGCTCGACGCCGTGGCGCCAGGCGCCCTGGGCAGCCAGCAGTGGTTCGGCCAGCGCTTCCGTACCCCCATCGAGAAAGACGGGGACGTTGAGCTGCGCCGGCGCCTCTCCCGGCGCATCGCCCCGCTGATGTTGCGCCGCACCAAGCAGCAGGTGCTGGCCGAATTGCCGGAGAAGACCGATACCCGCCGCGAGGTTACCCTCAGCGGTGCCCAGCGCGAGCTCTACGAGAGCCTGCGCCTGGCCCAGCACCAGCGGGTGCAGCAGGCGGTGGCCGAGCGTGGCCTGGCGGGCTCCGGCATCGTCATGCTCGATGCGCTGCTCAAGCTGCGCCAGGTGTGCTGCGACCCGCGACTGGTCAAGCTGGAGAGTGCCCGCAAGACCCAACGCTCGGCCAAGCTTGACCAGCTGCGCGAGCTGGTGCCGCCGCTGGTGGAGGAGGGCAGGCGCATCCTGATCTTCTCCCAGTTCACCGAGATGCTGGCGTTGATCGGCGAGACTCTTGAAAAGGATGGCATCCCCTTCACCACCCTGACTGGCGATACCCCGGGCAAGACCCGCACTCAGCGGGTGGCGCTGTTCCAGCAAGGCGAGATCCCGGTGTTCCTGATCAGTCTCAAGGCCGGCGGCACCGGGCTCAACCTTACCGCCGCGGACACCGTGATCCACTACGACCCCTGGTGGAATCCAGCAGTAGAGGCCCAGGCCACCGGCCGCGCCCACCGCATGGGCCAGCAGAATCCCGTCTTCGTCTACAAGCTGGTGTGTGCCGGTACCGTGGAGGAGCGCATCCTCGACCTGCAGGCGCGCAAGGCCGACCTTGCCGCTTCGATCCTCGAAGGCGGCGCCGAACGCGGCGGCGACGGTCCGCTGTTCGACGAGGAGGACCTGGCGCTGCTGTTCGCCCCGGTGGTGTAGTCAATTGAGCCAAACAGCCGTGCATCATTACACCTCGTAGCGGTGCGAAGCCTGATGCGTACAAGCGGCTGCCCCAACTTGCGACGGTTGTACGGGTAGGTCTGTTCATCGCCTTGGCGCCTGGTCCGAATGTTGGTGGCCACTTCAGACGCTCCTGTGGCTGCCATCGAACGCATACTCGGCAGGGAATTCATTCTGGGTTGCTTTCATGAGATGGGAGGAGAAGAGGCCAACGGTGTCGATGGGTCAGTCGCCCGCGGGACGCGCTGTAATGCAGCATGCCGTTTGCTATCATCGCTCCAGTTCAACGACAGGATGTTGAGATGACACAATCAGGACGAATGCACCGCTCCATCGCCACGCTTAGCCGCGGCAAGAAGCGCCTGATCATGGTGGCCGCGGATCTGGTGGCGTTGCCCCTGGCGCTGTGGTCGGCCTATGCCTTGCGTCTCGCGGAGTGGTGGCCGGAGCGCTACCTGGAGGCCTACTGGTGGCTATTCGTGATCGTACCGCCGGTGGGTGTGTTCATCTTCGCACGGCTGGGGCTCTATCGCGCGGTGGTACGTTTCATGGGGCCTCAGGCGCTGTGGGCGGTGGTGAAGGGGGCAGTGCTTCTGGCGCTGCTTATGTGGGCCGCGGCCTACTTCTACCGCTGGGAGGGGTTCCCGCGCTCGGTGCCGATCAACTTCGCTCTGGTCACCCTGGTGTACGTGGGCGGCACACGGCTGCTGGTGCGTAGCTACTACCAGTGGTTGATCAAGCACTACACCGAGAAGGAGGCGGTGGCGATCTACGGTGCTGGCGGGGCAGGGGCACAGCTGACCCTGGCGCTGGCGAGTGGCCGAGAGTTCTATACCGCCGCCTTCCTGGATGACGACCCGGCGCTGTGGCAAAGCACGATTAAGGGCGTGAAGGTCTACGACCCCTCCAACTTCAAGGCGGTTGCGGAACAGCTCGATATCAAGCGGGTTCTGCTGGCCATGCCCACCGCCACCAAGGCGCAGCGCAAGCAGGCGCTGGATCGGTTGGCCGACCTGCCGGTGCGGGTGCAGACGGTGCCTTCCATGCCGGAGATTGTCGCCGGGGTGGCCAGCGTCGACCAGCTGCGCGAGGTGGAACTGGAGGACCTGCTGGGTCGTGATCCGGTACCGCCCAGGCATGAGCTGGTGGATGCCAGTATCCGCGACAAGGTGGTGATGGTGACCGGCGCCGGTGGCTCCATCGGCAGCGAGATGTGCCGCCAGGCCATGCGTGGTGGCCCCAGGGCGCTGATCCTGTTCGAGGTGAGCGAGTTCGGGCTCTACGCCATCGAGCAGGAGCTGGAGGCGCTGCGCCTGGAGATGGGCGAGAGCTTCCCCATCGTGCCGCTGCTCGGCAACGTGTGCGATCGCAACCGGGTGGAAGCGGCCATCCGCCACTACGGCGTGCAGACCCTCTACCACGCCGCCGCCTACAAGCATGTGCCGATCGTCGAGAACAATGTGCTGGAAGGCGTGCGCAACAACGTGCATGGTACCCGCGTGGTGGCCGAGAGCGCGGCCAGGCTGGGCGTGGAGCGCTGCGTGCTGATTTCCACCGACAAGGCGGTGCGCCCCACCAACGTGATGGGCGCCACCAAGCGCATGGCCGAGCTGGTGTGCCAGGACTTGGCTTCGCGCTACGCGCTGAAGGAGGGCCACCGCACCATCTTCTCCATGGTACGTTTCGGCAATGTACTGGGTTCCAGCGGCTCGGTGGTGCCGCTGTTCCGTCGCCAGATTGAGCAGGGCGGGCCGATCACTGTGACCCACCCGGAGATCACCCGCTACTTCATGACTATCCCCGAGGCAGCGCTGCTGGTGATCCAGGCCGGATCCATGGCTGAGGGCGGGGATGTGTTCGTGCTGGACATGGGCGACTCGGTGAAGATCGTCGACCTCGCGCGGCGCATGATCCAGCTCACTGGCCTGGAGGTGAAGGACGAGGAGAACCCTGATGGTGATATCGAGGTGGTGTTCAGCGGCCTGCGTCCCGGCGAGAAGCTCTATGAAGAGTTGCTGATCGGCGACAGCGTGGTCGGCACCCAGCACCCCAAGATCCTGCGCGCCCAGGAGGAGGTCCTCCCGCATCGGGAGCTGGTCTCACTGCTGGACGAGCTTCGCGAGGCCGAGCGTGGCCTGGATAGCCATCGCGCCTGCGCCGCCTTGAAGCGAGGCGTCAGTGGCTTTGCGCATAGCGGAGATATGGTGGATTTGTTGCCCAACGGCTGCAACGAAGGGCGTTCCCTGGCGCTGGAGGCCAGCCCGGCCAGGCACTGAGGGTTGATGTGCTCACCGGAAGCCGCCGTCTCGAGAGATCGAGGCGGCGGCTTCTGCGTTTATACCAGAAAGAAACTCCCATATACCGCCATCAGCGGCTCGCCAGCGAGCAGGGCGATCCAGCCGGCGAGCGCCAGGTAGGGCCCGAAGGGCATGGGGGCGCCGCGCAGCCTGGGCAAGGCGAGCTGGATCAGGATGCCGAGCACTGCACCGACGCCGGCGGAGAGGATCAGTAGCAGCGGCAGGTATTGCCAGCCCATCCAGGCGCCCAGGGCGGCGAGCAGCTTGAAGTCGCCGTAGCCCATGCCCTCCTTGCCGGTGATCAGCTTGAAGGCCCAGTAGAAGCTCCATAGCGTGAGATACCCCGCCATGGCGCCGATCACCGCGCTTTCCAGCATCAGCGGCTGGAACAGCAACTGGTAGAGGAGGCCGGCCCATAAGAGCGGCAGGGTGAGGGAGTCCGGCAGTAGCTGGGTGCGCAGGTCGATCACCGCCATGGCGAGCAGCGCAAGGCACGCCCCGAGGATAAACACGCCCTGCCAGGTGGCGCCGAACAGCACCGCCACGGCGAACGCCAGGGCACCGCCGGCCAGCTCCACCAGCGGATACTGGGGGCTGATGCGGGCATGGCAGTTGGCACAGCGCCCGCGACGCTTCAGCCAGCCGATCACCGGGATGTTGTCGTGCCAGGCGATGGGCGCCTCGCAGGCGGGGCAGATGGAGCGCGGGGTGACCAGGTTGAAGGGCTCGTTGTGCTCCTCTGGCAGCTCCAGCGCCTCGCGGGCCTCGGCCCGCCAGCCGCGCATCAGCATCACCGGCAGGCGGGCGATCACCACGTTGAGGAAGCTGCCCAGACACAGGCCGACGAAGGCGGCGAGGGGGTAGATGAGGGTGGGGGAGAGGTCGAGCACCAAGGCATCCTTAGTCAGATTGCCGATAAATCGGGCTTCCACAGTATCAGCCTACGGTGCCCGGTGTAGAAATATCAGGCGGCTTCGCTTTTCAGCAACGGCCAGGCACCCTGCTTGGAGGCCTCCAGAATCACGACTTCGACGATGGAGCCGTCCTCGGCATAGCTGATATGGGTGTTCCAGTCCTGAGAGGCTTCCCTGACAATAGGTTTGTCGGCCAGGTGGAGTACCAGGATATCGTCGGCTTCGTCATAGGTAGTACGCATGGTCATGGCTCCCACTGGAAGTGATGCATCACGGTCTTTACGACCAGTCTATCTTCGATAATCACCGCAGCACAGACCAGGTTGTCGTCCCGGCCAGTGAAGGCTTTGGCAACCCACATTCGGATATCATCCTTGTAACGAACGGTGCCGTGCTCCAGCAGTTCGAGAAGCTGGTCCAGGCTTATACCGCGCTCAGTCTTACGCTCTGCAGCGTGACGAGTCACATGGACCGGCAGGCCGAAACGCTCGCAGAACATTTCCATGTCTCAGATCACCGAACCCAGCTCGAAGATCGGCAGGTACATGGAGATCACCAGGCCGCCGACGAGTACGCCGAGTACCACGATAATGAAGGGCTCGAGCAGCGAGGTGAGGGTGTCGACCATGTTGTCGACCTCTTCCTCGTAGTAGTCGGCGACGCGGTTGAGCATGGCGTCGAGGGAGCCGGCTTCCTCGCCGATGCCGACCATCTGCACGGCGAGCGGCGGGAAGAGTTCGGTCATGCGCATGGCGAAGGCGAGCTGCTGGCCGGTGGCGACGTCCTCGCGGATCTGGCCGACGGCGCGCTCGTAGACCTTGTTGCCGGTGGCACCGGCGGCGGTATCCAGCGCCTCCACCAACGGCACACCGGCACCGAAGGTGGTGGCCAGGGTGCGCGAGTAGCGCGCCACGGCAGACTTGTCGAGGATCTGGCCAATCACCGGGATTTTCAGCGACCAAGCGTGCATGCGGTAGGCGAAGCTTTCCGACTTCTTCACGCCGGTGCGGATGAAAAAGATCAGCGCGACGATGCCGAGGACGCCCCACCACCAGTATTGCTGGGCGAACTCGGAGAGCGAGATGGTCATGCGGGTCATCGCTGGCAGCTCGGCGCCGAAGCCCTGAAACAGGCTCTCGAACTGCGGCACCACCTTGATCAGCAGCAGGGCGGTGACGCCGATGCCCACGGCGATGACCGCGGCGGGGTACCACAGTGCCTTCTTCACCCGTCCTTTGAGAGACTCCACCTTCTCCTTGTAGGTGGCCACGCGGTCGAGCATGCGGTCCAGCGAGCCGGACTGTTCACCCGCCGCTACCAGGTTACAGAACAGTTTGTCGAAATGGTCAGGGTGCTTCTGCATCGCCTCGGAGAAGCTGGCACCGGCGCCCACGTCGCTCATCAGCTCCTGCACCAGGGCGCTCATGGCGGGCTTCTTCATGCTCTCCGCCACCACCTGGAAGGCCTGCAGGATCGGCACGCCGGCGCGTATCATGGTCGCCATCTGGCGCGCGAAGAGCATGATGTCGCGGGGCTTGATCTTGCCCATGCCGCCGCCGAAGCTGCCCTTGCGGCGGATGTTCTTGATGATGATGTTCTGGCCGGTGAGGACCTTCTCGACCTCGGCCTTCTTGGCGGCGATCAGCTCGCCGCTCACCTTGCGCCCGCCGGGCCCCTTACCGGTCCAGTTCCAGCGGTAGAGCTTGACCTTCTGGTGTGCCCTGAGCTTGGCTGTCGTGGCCATGGTGTGTTCCTTCCCTGCGTCGCACGCCGCGGCATGCGCTGTAATTTGCGTGTTATTGAGTAGAAAGTGGAAAGTAGAAAGGATCCAGGAGCAAGGATGCAAGGGTCAAGGCAGATGGCATGGCTCGCTTCGTGGACCTCCATCGATTCTTTGGCAGCTGACCTTAATGCTTTCCACTTGTCACTTTCTACTTAGCTTTGCCCCTTGACCCCTTGACCCCTTCGCTTAGTCCTTCGTCACCCTAAACACCTCCGCCAGGCTGGTCACGCCTTGCATCGCCTTGAGCAAGCCGCTGCGGCGCAGGTCGGGGTGGCCCTCCTCGCGGGCCTGGGCGTCGAAGTCCATCGAGTTGCCGTTCTTCATGATCAGCTGGCTCATGGCGTTGCTGATCGGCACCACCTCGTAGATGCCCACGCGGCCCTTGAAGCCCTTGGTGCAGTGCTTGCAGCCCACTGGCTCAAATATCGTGGCGCCGGCGATCTCGTCCTGGGTGAAGCCCTGGCGCTCCAGCACCTCGTGGGGGATGTCTGCCGGCTGCTTGCAGTGCTTGCACAGCCGCCGCGCCAGGCGCTGGGCGATGATCAGGCTCACCGAGCTGGCGATATTGAACGGTGCCAGGCCCATGTTGGCGAGACGAGTCAGCGTCTCCGCCGCCGAGTTGGTGTGCACGGTGGAGAGCACCAGGTGGCCGGTCTGGGAGGCCTTCACGGCGATCTCGGCGGTCTCCAGGTCACGGATCTCGCCCACCATCACCACGTCCGGGTCCTGGCGCAGGAAGGCGCGCAGGGCGCTGGCGAAGTCGAGCCCGATCTTGGGCAGCACATTGACCTGGTTGACCCCGGGCACCTTGATCTCCACCGGGTCCTCGGCGGTGCAGATGTTGCGCTCCACCTCGTTGAGGATATTGATACCGGTGTAGAGGGTCACCGTCTTGCCGCTGCCGGTGGGGCCGGTGACCAGGATCATGCCCTGCGGCTGGTCGAGCACCGTCTCGTACATCGCCTTCTGCTCAGGCGTGAAGCCGAGTTGCTCGATGCCGATCTGCGCCGAGGTGGGGTCGAGGATACGCAGCACCACCTTCTCGCCGTAGACCGTGGGCAGTGAGTTCACACGGAAGTCGATGGAGCGGGTCTTGGAGAGCCGGAGCTTGATGGCGCCGTCTTGGGGCAAGCGGCGCTCGGAGATATCCAGGCGCGACATCACCTTCAAGCGCGCGGCGATGCGCGTGCGCATGGCGAAGGGCGGGTGGGCAACGTCGTGGAGCATGCCGTCGATGCGAAAGCGCACCCGGTAGCTGGTCTCGTAGGGCTCGAAGTGGATGTCCGAGGCGCCGCGGTTGATGGCGTCGAGCAGGATCTTGTTGACGAACTTGATGATCGGCGCGTCTTCGCGGGCCGACTGGGCATCGGCGTGGGGATCGACCTCGCCGCTGCCCTCCGGGTCGTCATAGCCCAGCTCGCCGATGGCGTCGTCCACCCCCTTGAGCTCGTCGAGCATGCTCTTTTCGCTGCGTGCCAGGTAGCTCTCCAGCACCGGCACCAGCTGGTCCACCGGGGCCAGGATCCCCTCAGGCGTCAGGCCGGTGGCGAACTGCAGCTCGTCGAGCTGGGCCAGCGTGGAGGGGTAGGGCACCGCCACGGTGAGACGATGGCCGTGTTGCACCAGCGGCAGCACCTTGAGCTTGCGCAGGATCTTCTCGGGGAAGCCCTCGGCGCGTGGGAGGGTCTCCGCGCGGATGGCGTCCAGGTCCATGATTGGCAGCCCATACTCCCAGGCCGCGGTGAGCGTGGCCTGGCGCGCCGAGACCAGCCCGGTATCGATCACGTGCTCCAGCAGCGAGAGCTCGCCTTCCCGCGCCTCCGACTCGGCGCGTACCGCCGCCGCATGGGAGAGGCGCTCATCCGCCACCAGCCGCCGCGCCAGGCCGCGCAGCCCGCCGGTCTCGGGCTGGGTGGCATGCAAAGGAGCGTGGGGCGGGGTGCGGTAGTCGTTCATGGCGTCTCGCTGTGGCTATGTGGGGCGTTGGGAGGCCCTTTGGGGTCAGACCCCAGCGGTGGGCAACGTTGCTGGGATTCTACCCTGCACCGGTTTCCGGTGGCTTGGCCGGGGTCTGACCCCAAAGGCCGTGTTAGGCCGCCCAGGTCATGGCTGGCAAATGCCATACCGGCTGTATGATATGCCCCATTCTAGCCCCAACCCCACCCCGCGCCCAGCCGCATCGCCCGAGTATCCGACGCGAATTCAACCCACTGGCCCTCCCCCCTCCGGCGCCTTCGCCGCAATCGTTGATCCCCCAGACAGAATGAGCATGAAGAATTTTTGCTCGCAAGCTACCCTTCACCTTGCAAGGTCAGGGTTCGTAACTTAATGTAACCTTAGGTGCCGGATCATGAGCGAGGCTGGCACCCTGTAGTGGTAAAGAGGTAAAGAGGTGAACCGGGCGGCCCGCCGCCCACCATAACCCGAAGGGCCCACGGGCCGGACGGACAGGAGCTAAGGGGCAGAACGATGAAAAAGCATGAGATGATGAAAACCAAGCGCGGTCAGGGTGGTTTTACCCTGATTGAGCTGATGATCGTGGTAGCGATTATTGGTATCTTGGCGGCGATTGCCATTCCTGCCTACCAAGATTATGTTGCAAGGTCCCAAGTTTCAGAAGGGGTTGCAACAGCGTCTGCAGTCAGGACTTCTATTACTGAGTATTACACTACTCAAGGTGATATGCCTCCCGATGGTGAGTACAATGTTACGTCAAGTGGAAGGTATACATCTGATGCTATTCACACTAGCGTTGTTGCAGGTGGCGCAAGCGCAGCAGTTATCACTGTTAGAATGAAGACATCTTCGCCAGCTGCAGCTGCAATCCAAGCTGCTAATCAATTTGAGTTTGTCTCCATTGTTGATAATAATGCTATAGTTGGTTGGGAGTGTCTAGGTGATGGGGATTCTACCTCCGATGGCAACTATACAGAGACAACTGCAGATATGGATTCTAAGTACCTTCCCTCTGGTTGTAAGCCTTAAGCTCTATCCAAGAAAAGGTGATTAAATAAATAAGGTAATCCCCCGGCTTTGCCGGGGGACTACCCGAGGTTTGACCGTGTGATGCGGTCAAAGGGAACCTCCAATCTCGGCCAAGAGAT
>NZ_FNIV01000018.1 GCF_900104135.1 Halomonas shengliensis
CGCGATGTGATCTGGCGGCAATGGAAACGTCCGCGAACCCGGTGTCGTAAGCTCCTGGCGCTGGGCCTAGATCCACAGCGCGCCTGGAAATCATCGGTAAACGGGCGAGGCCCTTGGTGGAATGCGGGTGCGCTGCACCTGCGCCACGCCTTGCCCAACCGCTGGTTCGCTCAGCGTGGGTTAATCTCGGTGCTGGATACGGTAAGAGGGCTTAGCCGTTCTTCGTGAACCGCCGTGGTACGGAACCGTATGCCCGGTGGTGTGGGAGGGCTCCGGGGGTGACCCCGGACCCTACCCGATTATGCCGCGCTTCCAGCTTACGACGGCTCCTCTCGCTCGGCATGGGCGGCGAGCCGCTCCAGCGCCTGGCGCAGCCGCGGGTCCTCGATGTCGGCCGCGCAGCTGGAGAGCTCGTCGCCGGCGCGGGCGGGCAGCCGCCGCACCTGGCGCAGTGGCGCCCGGGCGGGGCGAACCGGCCGTACCTTGAGGGTGAAGCCCTGCACCGCCTCGAAGCCCGGTAGCTCGTGCAGGCGCTCCAGCAGGCGCGGCTGCTCGTAGCGCAGCCGGGTCAGCCAGGCGGCGCCGTCGGCGATCAGGGTGAGGCGGCCGTCGCGATACCCGCCCACGTGAAGATGGCTGGCCAGCTCCTCGGGCAGGCCGGCGCGCAGGTGTGCCTGGGCGCGTTCGATCAGCTGCGCGGTGCGCATCAGCGAGCCGAGCTCGCCGCGTCCCTCCAGCAGCCGGGACATGGGCTGGGCGCGAAAGCGCTTAACCTTTATACTCATGGGCTTGTCTCTCTACCCGCACGGGCGGGTCGGACGATGAACGCGTCGGGACGCAAGCGCCCGCCAGACTAGCACGCCGGAGAGCCCCTCGACAGCATGGCCGAGACCGTCACCCCTTCGCCCGCTACCGCCGCGCGACCCGCCTCGCCGCGGCGGCAGGCGCGCTGGTGGCTGGCCGGCCTGCTGGTGGGTTGCCTGCTCCCCGCCGGGCTGCCCCAGGCGGAGCTGGTGCGTCAGGTCGAGCGCCTGGCGCCGATCTGCATCCTCGCCCCGGCGCTGATCCGCGCCTCCTCGCGGCTGCAGGCGCGCCGCCGCGCCCGGCGCCGCTGGCCGCGGCTCGCCTCGCCGGCGCATCCGAGGCCGCTGCCGCGTCCACGAGCGCCGGTGCCGCGGGCCACCGCCGCCCATGACGTCCTTACCCGCCGTGGTCCGCCAGCGGTGTGGGCATTCTCGATCTGAACCTCGCCGACCGCCAGGAGCGGCCGGCACGATGCCACACGCGGATAACGGACACCTCATGATCAACACCCTGTTACGCAAGGTCGTCGGCTCCAAGAACGACCGTGAAGTCAAGCGCATGGGCCGCCAGGTCGAGCGCATCAATGCCCTGGAAGGGGAGCTCGAGGGCCTCGACGACGCAGCCCTCGCGGCCCGTACCCCGGCCTTCCGTGAGCGCCTCGAGGCCGGCGAGAGCCTCGATGCCTTGCTGCCCGAGGCCTTCGCCACGGTGCGCGAGGCGAGCAAACGCGTGATGGGCATGCGCCACTTCGATGTGCAGCTGATCGGCGGTATCACCCTGCACACCGGCCGCATCGCCGAGATGAAGACCGGCGAGGGCAAGACCCTGGTGGCGACCCTGGCGGTCTACCTCAACGCCCTGCCGGGCGAAGGCGTCCACGTGGTCACGGTCAACGACTACCTGGCGCGCCGCGACGCCCAGTGGATGCGTCCCCTCTATGAGGCCCTGGGCCTCAGCGTCGGCGTGATCTACGCCGGCCAGACTCCCGAGGAGAAGCGCACCGCCTACGGCTGCGACATCACCTACGGCACCAACAACGAGTTCGGCTTCGACTACCTGCGCGACAACATGGCCTTCTCGCTGGAGGACAAGGTCCAGCGCCGGCTCGCCTACGCCATCGTCGACGAGGTGGACTCCATCCTGATCGACGAGGCGCGCACCCCGCTGATCATCTCCGGGGCGGTGGACGAGAACACCGAGCTCTACAAGGTGGTGGACCGCCTGGCGGTGCATCTTGTTCGGGGCGAGGTGTCGGAAGACGCCGACGCGCCGGTAGACGGTGACTTCACCCTGGACGAGAAGCACAAGCAGGTGGAGATCACCGAGAGCGGCCACCACAAGGTGGAGGGCCTGATGCGCGAGCAGGGACTGCTGGGCGAGGAGGACTCTCTCTACGCCGCCCAGAACCTCAACCTGCTGCAGCACATGCACTCCGCGCTGCGCGCCCGCCACCTCTACCACAAGGACGTCGACTACATCGTCAGCGACGGCCAGGTGGTGATCGTCGACGAGCACACCGGGCGCACCATGCCCGGACGGCGCTGGTCCGAGGGCCTGCACCAGGCGGTGGAGGCCAAGGAGGGGGTCACGGTTCAGCGCGAGAGCCAGACGCTCGCCTCCACCACCTTCCAGAACTACTTCCGCCTCTACGACAAGCTCGCGGGCATGACCGGCACCGCCGACACCGAGGCCTTCGAGTTCCGCCAGATCTACGGCCTCGACGTGGTGGTGATCCCCACCAACAAGCCGCTGATCCGCCGCGACCTCAACGACCTGGTCTACCTAACCGCCGAGGAGAAGTTCGAGGCGATCATCGAGGACGTCAAGGCCGAGACCGCGGCAGGCCGTCCGGTGCTGGTGGGTACCGCCTCCATCGAGACCTCCGAGTATCTGGCCAACCTGATGAAGCGTGCCGGGATGAGCTTCAACGTGCTCAACGCCAAGCAGCACCAGAGCGAGGCGGAGATCATCGCCCAGGCGGGGCGCCCCGGGGCCATCACCATCGCCACCAACATGGCCGGTCGCGGCACCGACATCGTGCTGGGCGGCAACTGGGAGGCCGAGGCCGCCAAGCTGGAGAACCCCTCCGAGGCCCAGATCGAGCGTCTCAAGGCCGAGTGGCGCGAGCGCCACGAGGCGGTGCTGGCCGCCGGCGGGCTGCACGTGGTCGGCTCCGAGCGCCACGAGTCGCGGCGCATCGACAACCAGCTGCGCGGCCGTGCCGGCCGCCAGGGCGATCCGGGTTCGACCCGCTTCTTCCTGTCGCTGGAGGACAACCTGATGCGCCTGTTCGGCTCCGACCGGGTCCAGCGCATGATGAAGGCGCTGGGCTTGGAGCACGGTGAGGCGATCGAGCACAAGATGGTCTCCAACGCCGTGGAGCGCGCCCAGAAGAAGGTCGAGAGCCGCAACTTCGATATCCGCAAGCAGCTGCTCGAGTACGACGACGTGGCCAACGACCAGCGTCGTGTGATCTACGAGCAGCGCAACGAGATCCTGGCCGCCGAGGAGGTCAGCGAGGCCGTCGCCGGCATCCGCGAGGAGGTACTTGAGCTCGCCATCAGCGACTATGTGCCGCCCCAGAGCCTGCCCGAGCAGTGGGACCTGGCCGGTCTCGAGGATCACCTGCGCGCCGAGTTCAACCTCGATGCGCCCGTGGTGCAGTGGGTCGAGGAGGACGAGCGCTTCCACGAGGAGCAGCTGCGCGAGCGCCTGCAGACCCTGCACCGCGAGGCCTACGAGGCCAAGGTGGAGCAGGCCGGCGCCGAACTGATGCGCCGTTTCGAGAAGCAGGTGATGCTGCAGGTGCTGGATACCCGCTGGAAGGAGCACCTGCAGTCCATGGACCACCTGCGCCGGGGCATCCACCTGCGGGGCTACGCCCAGAAGAACCCCAAACAGGAGTACAAGCGCGAGGCCTTCGAGCTGTTCCAGGGCCTGCTGACCAACATCAAGGCCGACGTGACGCGCATCCTCAGCCATGTGCAGGTGCGCAAGCCCGAGGAGGTCGAGGCGCTGGAGCGCCAGCGTCGCGAGGCCCTGGAGCGCGAGAAGGCCAGCGCGGCCAGCCGCCACGACGCGCCCGAGGCCGCCTCCCGCGAGGAGGCAGGCGAACAGGCGACGCCGCCGGGCGCCGACGGCCGTCCGCTGCGTCGCGAGGGGCCCAAGGTGGGGCGCAACGATCCCTGCCCCTGCGGCTCCGGCAAGAAGTACAAGCAGTGCTGCGGCAAGCTGAGTTGAACCGGGCCTTCGGCCAACCCCAGAGGAGACGAGACGATGGCAGTGGGTGACGCAACCTTTCCCGAGATGCCGGCCATTGCCGGCGTACGGCTGGGTACCGCCATGGCGGGCATCAAGAAGCCGGGCCGCCGCGACCTGGTGGTGATCGAGGCGCCCGCGGGCGCCCGCATGGCCGGGACCTTCACCCGCAACGCCTTCTGCGCCGCGCCGGTGACGGTGGCCCGCGAGCACCTCGCCAGCGGCGAGGCGCCGCGCTATCTGGTGATCAACACCGGCAACGCCAACGCCGGCACCGGCGAGACGGGGCTGCGTGACGCCCGCGCCACCTGTGAGGAACTGGCCCGGCTGGCTGGCGTGCCCGCCGAGGCCGTGCTGCCCTTCTCCACCGGGGTGATCGGCGAGCCGCTGCCCATGGAGCGGCTGCTGGCCGGGCTGCCGGCCGCCCTGCGGGGCCTGGGCGAGGGCGCCACGGCCTGGCGCCAGGCCGGGGAGGGGATCCTGACCACCGACACCCGCGCCAAGGGGGCCAGCGTCACCCTGGAGATCGCCGGCGAGACGGTGACCGTCAACGGCATCGCCAAGGGCTCGGGGATGATCCAGCCCAACATGGCCACCATGCTGGCCTTCGTGGCCACCGATGCCACCCTCGAGCAGGGGCTGCTCGACGCGCTGCTGCGCGAGACCGTCGAGCGCTCCTTCAACTGCATCACCGTGGACGGCGATACCTCCACCAACGATGCCTGCATGCTGATCAGCACCGGGCGTGGCCCGACGGTGGAGGGGGATGAGGCGATCACCGTCTTCCGCAACGGCCTGGTGCGGGTGATGACGGAGCTGGCCCAGGCAATCATCCGCGACGGCGAGGGCGCCACCAAGTTCGTCACCCTGCAGGTCGAGGGGGCCACCACGCGCCGCGAGGCGCTGGATGTGGCCTTCACCGTGGCCAACTCGCCGTTGGTCAAGACGGCGCTCTACGCCTCGGACGCCAACTGGGGGCGCATCCTCGCCGCGGTGGGGCGCGCGCCGGTGGAGGCGTTCGATGTCGACCGGGTGACCATCGACCTGGGCGAGGTGCGCCTGGTGGAGCAGGGCGGCCGCGCCCCGGGCTACACCGAGGCGGCGGGCAGCGCGGTGATGGCCCGGGAGGAGATCCTGATCCGCATCGACCTCGGCCGCGGCGAGGCGAGTGCCACGGTGTGGACCAACGACCTCTCCCACGACTACGTCAGCATCAACGCCGACTACCGCAGCTGAGCCAGGACGAGCACGGCGAACCAGACGCAACCGGACACAGACCTCCGTGCCTGCGGGCGCGAACACGTTGGAAAGGGTAATGAACGCAATGGTGAAGAGAAGGGTGCATGTGGCGGCCGCCGCCATCATCAGCGCCGACGGCCGCGAGGTACTCATCGCGCGCCGGCCCAGCAACGTCGATCATGGCGGCCTCTGGGAGTTCCCCGGCGGCAAGCTGGCGCCCTACGAGACGGGCCTGGGCGGCCTTCGACGCGAGCTGCACGAGGAGCTCGGCGTGGAGATCCAGCGCGCCCAGCCGCTGATCCGCATCCACCACGAGTACCCCGACAAGCACATCCTGCTCGATGTCTGGCAGGTGCACGACTTCTCCGGCGAGCCCTTCGGGCGCGAGGGGCAGGCGGTGCGCTGGGTGCCCATGGACGAGCTGGTCAACTACCCCTTCCCGGCGGCCAACCTGCCGATCCTGCGCGCGGTGATGCTGCCCACCGAGTACCTGATCACCGGCGAAGAGGAGGACGAGGCGCGCTTCGCCACGCGCCTCGAGCGCGCCCTGGTGGAGGATGGCGTGCGCCTGGTCCAGCTGCGTGCCAAGGCCCTCGACGAGGCCGCCTATCGCGAGCGCGCCCAGGCGGCACTGTCGCTCTGTCGGGAGCACGGCGCCCGCCTGCTGCTCAACGGCGAGCCCGAGCTTCTCGAGGCCATCGATGCCGACGGCATCCAACTGACCAGTGAGCGCCTGATGCAGCTGGAGCGGCGCCCCATCGCCGAGGGCAAGTGGCTCTCCGCCTCCACCCACGACCGCCGCCAGCTCGACCACGCCGGCCGGCTGGGGTGTGACTTCGTCACCCTGTCGCCGCTTCGCACCACGCCGTCGCATCCCGACGTGGCGCCGGTGGGCTGGCACGACTTCCAGCAGCTGGTGGAACGGGCCGCCATGCCGGTCTTCGCGCTGGGCGGCATGACCCGCCATGACGCCAACCACGCCCGCGCCGTGGGGGCGCAGGGGGTCGCCTCGATCCGCGACTTCTGGAAGTGAGGCCGCGCCGGGCGTCGCCCGGGCCCTGAACGACGCGCCCCGCCAAATGGCGGGGCGCGTCGTTGTCGCTAGGCCCTGCGGCGCTCAGCGCGGCGGGTTGCCAAGTGCGGTGGCCGCCCGGCGCCCTTCCTGCCAGGCGAAGTAGAGGAACAGCGCCCCCATCACCAGGTAGCCCAGGGTGTAGTCCCAGGCGGCGTTGAGGGCGAGCTCGGGGGCGTGCATCAGCCCCACGAAGGCGAAGCCGGCCGCCACCGCGGCGAAGGCCGCGGCACGCCGGAACTGGTGGTCGATCACCGCCACGGTCATGGCGCCGATGAAGATCGCCGTGAACATGGCCCCCTGGCCCAGGGGCACCACCCCCGCGGAGATCCCGCTTACCGTCTCCTCGGCGGCGCGGTTGAAGCGTGTCATCACGTAGTTGGCGAAGTAGGGCAGCATGGCCAGCGCCACCGCCGGGTAGTAGCGGGTGTCGTTGCTCTGGAAGGCGGTGGCGATCATCGACATGCCCACGAACACCAGGATCGGCGCCACCACCGAGACCGGGATGACGGCGGCCAGCGCGGCGATCAGCCCGAACATGGTGGCCGCCGCGTAGACGGCACCGTTGAGGAGGCTGTAGCCGCGCCCGGCGCCCATCCACTTGGCACCCACGGTGGCGATGTAGACCGTGGTCGGGAAGACCCCGCCGAACAGCGCGCCGAGCATGGTGCCCACGCCGTCCACCGCCTGGCACTCGCGCACGTCGTATTTGTCGCCGGCGGCCTCCATGGCCTCGACGTTGTTCATGGTCTCGATGGCATTGTAGAGGGTGATCGGCAGCACCACGGTGAGCACAGCCAGCATGCCGGTGAACAGCAGCCCCAGCCCCTCGAGCCAGGCCAGATTGGGCAGCAGCGGGTAGAAGCCCAGGTGGGTGAAGGCGTCGCTGAAGCGCTCGCCGCCGGCGTCGCCGATCAGATAGGCCATGGCGGTGCCCACCACGATGGCGAACAGCGAGGTGGGCAGGCGGAAGGGCATGGCCACCCGGGCCACCAGGCCGACGATGATGATCGCCAGCACCAGCAGGCCGATCACCGGCATCTCCAGGGTCTTGAACAGCATCTCGCCGGCGATGAAGGTGAGCGCCACCCCGGCCACGGCGCCGAGCATCGCCGCCCGCGGCAGATGGTACTGCACCCAGCGGCCGATCAGGCTGATCACCGCCTCGATGGCGCCGCTGATGAAGCAGGCGGCCACCGCCACCTTCCAGGCCAGCTCGGCGTCGCCGGTGAGCTGCTTGGCCGGCAGCAGCACGCCGAACAGGAAGACGAACATCACCGGGGTCGAGATGCCGTAGGAGAGGGCGGTGACGTCGGCGCGGTTCTCCTTGCGGGCCAGGCGCGCCGCGCTCCAGGCGTAGTAGAAGTTGCCCACCATCACCGCCACGGCGGCGCCGGGCAGCACCTGGCCGAAGACGATCGACGCCGGGAACTCCATGCCGAGCATGGTGATGGCGATGATCACGAAGTTGGCGATGTTGTTCTGGAACAGCGCGAAGAAGGCGTCGGTGTCCTCCTTCTTGTACCAGGGGTAGTGCACCTGGGGGTGCCGGGAGGGAGCCGCCATGGGTGTGCCTCTTGGTTGTCGGATTATTGGAACAAGGCCGACTGGCAGTCTGGTCGATACCTGACTGATCGGTCAACTGGTCCTGTTCCACGGGCGCCACGCGGCGCCCCGGGCCCCGGCGGCGATGGATCGATGTCTCTGGAGGGCGGGCATTCTACCCGAAACGGCGACGCCCGGGCAGGGCCCGGGCGTCGTGGCTGGCTGGCAGGGCGGCGATCAGTTGACCGCGGCGACGGCCTTGGCCAGGTAGGGCAGGTTCTCGTGGGAGAAGCCCGCCACGTTGGCGCGGCCGGAGCGCACCATGTAGATGCCGAACTCGTCGCGCAGGCGGTCGACCTGCTCGGGCGTCAGGCCGGTGTAGCTGAACATGCCGCGCTGCTCGGCGATATGCGCATACTTCTGGTCCAGGCCGTAGGGCTTGAGGGCCTCGACGAAGTCGCGGCGCAGGGTGTTGATGCGGTCGCGCATCTCGGTGAGCTCCTCGCGCCAGAGGGCGGCGAGCTCCGCGGAGTGCAGGATCTCGCTGACGATGGCGCCGCCGTGGGCCGGCGGGTTGGAGTAGTTCTCGCGGGCCACGATGGCGATCTGGGAGCGCACGTTCTCCATCTGCTCGGCGTCCTTGGCCACCATGATCAGGCAGCCGGTGCGTTCGCAGTAGATGCCGAAGTTCTTGGAGCAGGAGCTGGTGATGATCACCTCGTCGAGGTTCTCGGCCAGCAGGCGTACCCCGTAGGCGTCCTCGTCCAGGCCTTCGCCGAAGCCCTGGTAGGCGAAGTCCACCAGCGGCAGCAGGTTGCGCTCACGGAGCACCTCGAGCACCGTCTGCCACTGCTCGCGGGAGAGGTCGAAGCCGGTGGGGTTGTGACAGCAGGCGTGCAGCACCACCACGTCGCCCTCGGGGATCTGTTTGAGGGCGGCGAGCATGCCGTCGAAGTCGAGGCGGTTCTCGGCATCCACGTAGGGGTACTTGTGCAGCGCGATGCCCGCGGCGGTGAAGATGCCGTGGTGGTTGGGCCAGGTGGGGTCGGAGACCCAGATGCCCTTGCCGGGCAGCTGCTTGGCGATGAAGTCCGCCGCCAGGCGCAGGGCGCCGGTGCCGCCGGGGGACTGGGTAGCGCTGGCGCGGCCGGCCTCGAGCACCGGCGAGCCCTCGCCGAGCACCATGGGCAGGATCACCGCGCCGTACTCCGGCGCCCCGTGGGAGCCGATGTAGGTCTTGGTGGTCTCGTTCTTGAGCAGCAGGGCCTCGGCCTCCTTGACGGCGCGCATCACCGGGGTGTTGCCCTGGGCGTCCTTGTAGACGCCGACGCCGAGATCGACCTTCTGCGGGTTGGTGTCCTGCTTGAAGGCCTCGATCAGACCGAGGATGGCGTCCCCGGGAACCCGCTCAATGTGTTCGAACATTTATTTCGCTACCTCGTCGGTTCTGGCGGCAAGAATGAAGTCATTCCTGTGCAGGCCCTTGATCTTGTGGGACCACCAGGTCACGGTCACCTTGCCGTACTCGGTCAGGATCGCGGGGTGGTGGTCGGCCTCTTCGGCGAGTTCGCCGACGCGATGGGTGAAGTCCAGGGCCTGCACGAAATCCTTGAACGTGAAGGTTCGTTCAAGCTTCATGATGCCATCGCGCTCGACGATCTGCCACTCGGGCACCTCGGCGCCGAGCGACTGCTTCTCTTCCTCGGTGACCGTCGGGGCGCCGACGCGGCAGGCCTCGCAGGCTTGTTGAGAGAGCTGGCTCATGCGGGTCTCCTCGGTCGGGGGGTTCACCCCGAAAGGTCGTGCAGTGACGGCGAGGCGTCAAGCGCTGGAGGCCGGCGGCGCGAGCTGCCATGCTCGACAGGATAGCCGGGTGGCACCGGGCAACGCCGGCAGGCGCAGGCAGGCTGAACCAGGAGAGCGGCATGTCGGACCACAGGCGCCAGCGGCTCCCCCTCTGGCTGAAGCTCGCCTTCACGGCGTGGATCGCCGGCTGGGCGCCCACCTTCTGGGTGCTGCTGGGCCCCCAGAACTACTTCTGGCTGTGCAACCTGGCCAACTTCCTGCTCCTGGTGGGGCTGTGGCGGGAGAGCCGCCTGCTGCTCTCCATGCAGTGGCTGGCGGTGGCCCTGGTCGGCTCGCTCTGGGCGCTGGACGTGGGCACCGCGGCGCTGACCGGCTGGCACCCCATCGGCGGCACCGAGTACATGTTCGACGGCGACGAGCCGCTGCTCACCCGGCTGCTCTCCCTCTACCACCTGATCCTGCCTGCGGTGGCAGGGCTCTGCGTATGGCGACTGGGCTACGAGCCGCGTGCCCTGGCCTGGCAGACGGGGCTCACCTGGCTGGTGATCCCGGCCAGCTTCCTGCTCACCGAGGCCCAGCGCAACATCAACTGGACCCGGGGCCCCTTCGGCAGCGAGCCCCAGGAGCTGGTGGACCCGCTGCTCTACCTGGTCGCCCTGATGGGCCTCTGGCCGCTGCTGCTCTACCTTCCGGTTCACCTGCTGACGCGCGCCCTGCAGCGCCGGGGGCTACTGGGCTGAATCGCTCGCGCCATGCGCGGCCAGCCACTCGCGCACCTCGGCGTAGGGGGTGCCCTCGAGGGCGCCGAAGCCCGGCAGCCGGCGTGCCTTGAGGCGGGTGAACAGCGGCGTGGTGATGCCGCACAGGAAACGGGCCAGTAGGTCCGGCGTAGCGGGATGTCCCTCGCCCTGCTCGGCCAGACGTGCCCGTAGGTCGCCGAGCAGCGCCTCGGGCCGCCGGGCCGCCAGGGAGGGCGGCTCGGGCCCCGGCGGCAGCCGGGCGGGCTGGCCGCGGCAGGCCGAGCAGTGGCCGCACCGCTCGGGGGCGCGGTCGTCGCCGAACCATTCGGCCAGGCGGCGGCTCAGGCAGCCCTCGCTCTCGAAGAGCGCGAGCATGGCGTGCAGCCTCTCGATCTCGGCGGCCTCCTTGTCGCGGAAGTAGCCGTGGAGCTCCCCGGTCAGCGCCTCCGGGTCGAGGTCGGCGCGCCTCACCTCGTAGACCTCAGTGAGCTGGCGGCTCTGCAGCTCCATCCAGCCCTTGTCGACGAAGTAGTCCAGGGCGGTGATCACCCGGCCGCGGCGGGTATCGAGACCCCGCTCCCGGCCCAGCGCCTCCAGGGCCGCGAAGTCCAGCTCGTGCCAGGTGCGCGCCTTGCGCGCGGCATCCAGGATCGCCTGGACGAAGGCCTGGCGTTCGCCCTGGAAGCGTGCCACCAGTGCCTCGGGTGCCTCGTTGAGCTTGAAGCGGTAGTCGGCGAAGTAGGCGTGGTGCGGGCGCAGGATGCCGCGCAGCTCCAGCTGTACCAGCAGGGTCTTGAGCGGCAGCGGGCGGATGTTGGCGTGCTGGGCGAGGGCGTTCAGGCTCAGCTCCCAGCGCGTCCCGGCGGCGAGCAGCTCGTCGACCACCCGGCGGATGCCGTGGTGCTCCGGGGTGTCGCCGTAGACGAAGGTCTCCAGCACACCGAGAGTGTCGCGCCCGGCCAGCATCAGGCACTCGGAGCGGGCCCCGTCGCGGCCCGCGCGGCCGATCTCCTGGCTGTAGTTCTCGATGGACTTGGGCAGGTCGAAGTGCACCACGGCGCGGATGTCGGCCTTGTCGATGCCCATGCCGAAGGCGATGGTGGCGACGATGCAGTCGCACCTGCCGTCCATGAAGTCATGCTGGATCGCCTCGCGCTTGTCGGCCTCGAGCCCCGCGTGATAGGCGGTGGCGGGGATGCCGGCCTTGCCCAGGTAGGCGGCCAGGCGCTCGGCGGTCTGCTGCAGTGTGACGTAGACGATGGTGGGGAAGGGGGCCGCGCCGCGTCGCGCCTTTAGCCAGGCGGCCAGGGCGCGGGGACGGGCCTCGGCGGCCACCGGGGCGACCGTCAGGTCGAGGTTTTCCCGGTAGAAGCCGGTGGCGGTGACATCGGCGGCCGCGATGGTGAAGCGTTCGCGCATGTCGTCGATCACCCGTGGGGTGGCGGTGGCGGTGAGCAGTAGCGCCTGGGGGATGCCGAACTCGCGCTGGTAGTCGGGGAGCTTCAGGTAGTCAGGACGGAAGTTATGGCCCCACTCGGAGATGCAGTGGGCCTCGTCCACCACCATCAGCGAGATCGGCACCCGGCGGATGAAGGCGCGGAAGCGTTCGTTCTTGAGGCGCTCCACCGAGATCATCAGGATGCGGATCTCGCCGCGCTCGACCCCGGCCATCACCGCGGCCGCCTCCTCGCGACTCTGCCCGGAGTCGATGCTGGCCGCGGGGATGCCGTGTCGCTCGAGGAAGGCGAGCTGGTCCTGCATCAGCGCCAGCAGTGGCGAGATCACCAGGGTGAGGTGGGGCAGGTGCAGGGCGGGGAGCTGGTAGCAGAGCGACTTCCCGGAGCCGGTGGGGAAGATCGCCGCGGCCGAGCGGCCCGCCACCACCGCCTCGATCACCGGGCGCTGGCCGGGGCGGAAGTCGGCGTAGCCGAAGACGCGCAGCAGGGTCTCGTCGATCATAGCGGGGTGCTTGATATGGATGGATGTCCAGTATAGGCGCCCTGGTCGCGACTGTCTTCCTCGCGCCGCCTCACCTTGGGTTCAGGCGTCCGCCAGGGCGCGGTTGCGGCCGTCGTCCTTGGCGGCGTAGAGCCGGTGGTCGGCACGTGCGATCAGCTGGCGTGCCCCTTCGCCGATGCGATGCTCGGCGATGCCGATGCTTACCGTGATGGGGCGCTCCACGCCGAAGTCGTGCCCGGCGATCGCGCCGCACAGCCGCTGTGCCAGGGTCAGGGCGCGACGCTTGGGTGTCAGCGGAAGCAGCAGGGCGAACTCCTCGCCGCCCATGCGTGCCACCAGGTCCTCCTCGCGCAGCATCGCCTGGCAGAGCCGCGCCACCTCGCGCAGCACCTCGTCTCCCTGCAGGTGGCCGTGGGTGTCGTTGATGCCCTTGAAGTGGTCGATGTCGAGGATCATCAGCGACAGCGGGGTGGCGTGGCGGTTGCTCAGGGAGACCGCCTCCTCCAGGCGCGCCATCAGGCGCCGGCGGTTGGCGACGCCGGTGAGGTCGTCGGTGTCGGAGAGGCGGCGCAGGCGCGCTTCCTCCGCCACCTGCTCGGAGATATCCATCAGCATGCCGTGCCACAGCACGCCGTCGTCGGCGGGGGTGGGCTGTGCGCGCAGGGCGATCCAGCGCACGCCGCGCCCCTTGAGGGGCAGCCGGAAGCGGGTGCTCACCGGGGTCTTCCAGCGCATGGAACGCTCCAGCGCCGCCATCAGGCGCGGGTAGTCCTCCTCGACCAGGCGGTCCAGGGCGGGGCGGGCATCCTCGGCGAGTCGCTCGGGGGCGATACCGATCAGACGAACACCGCCACCGGCCAGGAAGGGGAAATGTAGCCGCCCGTCATGGCTGCGGTGCAGCTGGAAGACGACCCCGGGGAGTCGGTCGATGGCCGTGGCGTCAGCATCCCTCCCGCCCGGCATGACAGTCGTCGACGTCATGCGGGTTCCTTCTTGTCAGTTCCTGCTGCGTACAGGTGATGTTCTGGTTATGGTGGGCGCGGCTCTGCGGCCGGCCATCCTCCTAGTCTACCCCGATTCCGGCCCGCCGTTCGTTGACGGATCTCCGTCAGAGGATGTAGGTGATCGCCGACAATTCATCGTTTCCTGATCCATGTCAGGGGATGGGCATCATCAGCGCGGCGCATCATAGCGCTGGGCGCGGTCGCGGGAGAAGGCCACCTGCCACAGCTGCAGGTGGCGGGCGCGGAAGGCGCCGGCGCAGACGGCAAGGTAGTAGCGGAACATGCGCCGGGTACGCTCGCTGTAGCGGTGGGCGATCTCCGGCCAGTAGGCATCGACGTTGGCCAGCCAGGTCATCAGGGTGCGGTGGTGGTCCGGGTCGACCCAGGTCGTGTCCAGCGCCAGTCTTCCATCAGCAGGCGCAGCACGCTTCACCGCGGCGCATCATAGCGCTGGGCGCGGTCGCGGGAGAAGGCCACCTGCCAAAGCTGCAGGTGGCGGGCGCGGAAGGCGCCGGCGCAAACGGCTAGGTAGTAGCGGAACATGCGCCGGGTACGCTCGCTGTAGCGGTGGGCGATCTCCGGCCAGTGGGCATCGACGTTGGCCAGCCAGGCCATCAGGGTCTTATCGTAATCCGGTCCGAAGTTCTGCCAGTCTTCCATCAGCAGATGCGGCTCGCTGGCCTCGGCGATCTGCATCGCCGACGGCAGCACCCCGTTGGGGAAGATGTACTTGTTGATCCAGGGGTCGGCGGTGATCTCGGAGTGGTTGGAGCCAATGGTGTGCAGCAGGAAGAGCCCGTCGGCCGCCAGCAGCCGTTCCACGGTGGCGAAGTAGGCGGGGTAGTTGCGGTGGCCCACATGCTCGAACATGCCGATGGAGACGATGCGGTCGAAGGTGCCCTCGAGGTCGCGGTAGTCCTGGAGCTCGATGCTCACCGGAAGCCCTGCGCAGCGTTCCCGGGCCAGCGTGGCCTGTTCCCGGGAGATGGTGATGCCGACCACCTCCACGCCGTGGTGGCGCGCGGCGTGTTCGGCGAAGCTGCCCCAGCCGCAGCCGATGTCCAGCACGCGCATCCCCGGGCCCAGTTCGAGCTTGCGGCAGGCCAGCTCCAGCTTGGCGCGCTGGGCCTGGTGCAGGGTCCGGGCCTCCTTCCAGTAGCCGCAGGAGTAGCACATGGTGGGGTCGAGCATGCGTTCGAAGAGGTCGTTGCCGAGGTCGTAGTGGGCCTCCCCGACGATGTAGGCCCGTGCCTTGCTCTGCAGGTTGAAGAAGCCGGCCTGCAGGCGATACATCAGCCGCTCCGAGGGAGTGTGGGCGCGTTCGCCGAGGCCGTGGCGCAGCAGGCGGCAGGCCAGCTCGTCGATGCGCTCGCACTCCCACCAGCCGTCCATGTAGGCCTCGCCGAGCCCCAGGGTGCCCTGGTGCAGCACCCTCGAGAAGAAGTCGGGGTGATAGACCCTCAGGTCGTGGGGGGCATCGCCGTTGAGGGCGACGCCGGAGCCGTCGAGCAGCTCCTCCACCACCCGACAGGCGCGGGTGTCGGGCAGGGCGATGGGGCCGATGCGCGTATCACTGGTCATGGCGGGCTCCGTCTCCAATCGCTTGCGTATTGAGCATAGACGAGCCTGCCAGCGAGGGAAAAATCCGGCACAATACGCGGCTTTGCTCGCCGGCGGCGAGGGCACCATGCGACACCACGGGACAGACATGACGACGACGCAACCCCGCACCCAGTGGCTCGGCCGCTGGGGCTTCGTTCTGGCGGCCACCGGCTCGGCGGTGGGCCTGGGCAACATCTGGAAGTTCCCCTACATGACCGGCGAGTACGGCGGCGGGGCCTTCGTGCTGGTCTACCTGGCCTGCATCCTGGCGGTGGGGGTGCCGGTGATGATGGCCGAGATCGCCCTGGGGCGCCGCGGCCGCGGCAGCCCCGTGGATGCGGTACGTCGGGTGGTGGCGGAGTCGGGGCGTAGCGGGGCCTGGTCGCTGCTGGGCTGGATGGCGATGCTGTGCGGCTTCCTGATCCTGTGTTTCTACGTGGTGGTGGCCGGTTGGTCCTTCGCCTACCTGTGGAAGATGCTCAGCGGCGGCCTGGCCGGGGGCAGCGTCGAGGACATGGTGGCTATCTTCGCGGCCAACAATGCCAGCCCCTGGAACCTGGGGCTGTGGAGCACCCTGGTGACGGTGGCCACCATGGTGATCGTCGGCAAGGGGGTCCAGGCGGGCATCGAGAAAAGCGTGGGCTGGATGATGCCCGGCATGGTGGTGATGCTGCTGGTGCTGATCGTCTACGGCCTCTTCTCCGGCGGCTTCGGTGCGGCCTTGCGCTTCCTGTTCGTCTTCGATGCCGGCTCGCTCTCGGGCGAGGGGCTGCTGGCGGCCCTGGGGCACGCCTTCTTCACCCTGTCGCTGGCCTCCGGCGCCATCCTCACCTATGGCAGCTACCTGCCCGCCGGGGCCTCCATCGTGCGCACCTCCCTGACGGTGGCGGTGGCCGACACCCTGGTGGCGCTGATGGCGGGGCTGGCGATCTTCCCGGCGATCTTCGCCAACGGCATGGATCCGGGGGAGGGGCCGGGGCTGATCTTCATGAGCCTGCCGCTGGCCTTCCAGGCCATGCCGCTGGGCACCCTGTTCGGGGTGCTGTTCTTCGCCATGCTCTCCATGGCGGCGCTCACCTCGGCGATCTCCATGGTCGAGGCGACCGTCTCCTGGCTCTGCGACCGCCACGGCCTGAGCCGTCCCGCCGCGGCCTGGGGGGCGGGCAGCGTGTTGTGGGTCATCAGCACCCTGGCGATGCTCTCGTTCAACCTCGGCGCCGACTGGACCCTGGCTGGCCGGCACCTCTTCGACTGGCTCGACTACCTCACCTCGCGCTGGCTGATGCCGCTGGGTGGCCTGGGCATGGCGCTGCTGGCGGGCTTCGTGCTGCGCGGGGCGCCGCTGCGTGAGGAGCTCGGGCTCACCGCCGGGTGGCACGCGCTGTGGCTGTTCATGGTGCGCTACGTCAGCCCACTGGGCATCCTGGTGGTGTTCGTCGACGCCCTGGGCCTGGTGGAGGTGGCCTTCGCCGATCACTGGCCCTGGTTGCTGGGGCTTCTGCTGGTCCTGACTCTGGCCGGCGAGCTGGTGAGCCCGCGGCTGGGCCGCACCCTGCGCCAGCGCACCTGACCCCCTGACCCGCTGCGAGGAGGAGCGACCCCATGATCGATGACGTTGTCTCGCCTGCCAGCCCGGTGCCCGGGCGTGTCAGCCTGGTGGGCGCCGGCCCCGGGGACCCGGAGCTGCTGACCCTAAGGGCGCTCAAGCGCCTGGAGGCGGCGGAGGTGATCCTGCATGACCGGCTGGTAAGCCAGGAGGTGCTGGCGCTGGCCAACCCCGCCGCACGGCGTCTCTATGTCGGCAAGGCGCGCTCCGACCACAGCCTGCCCCAGGCGGAGATCAACCAGGCACTGGTCGACTGGGCGCGCCAGGGCCTGCGGGTGGTGCGCCTCAAGGGCGGCGACCCCTTCATCTTCGGGCGCGGTGGCGAGGAGCTCGAGACCCTGGCGGCGGCTGGCATCGAGGTGGAGGTGGTGCCCGGCATCACCGCCGCCTCCGGCTGCGCTGCCTACGCCGGCATCCCGCTGACCCACCGCGACCACGCCCAGTCGGTGCGCTTCATCACCGGCCACCTGCGCAACGGCAGCACCGACCTCGACTGGCCGGCCCTGGCGAGCCCGGGGCAGACCCTGGTCTTCTACATGGGGCTGCATGGCCTGCCCGAGATCTGTCGCCGGCTGATCGAGCATGGGCTGGCCGGGGAGACCCCGGTGGCGCTGGTCGAGCAGGGCACCACCGCCCGCCAGCGGGTCCATCGCGCGACCCTCGCCACCCTGCCCGAGCGCCTGGCGGGGGTCAGCGTAAAGCCGCCCACCCTGATCATCGTCGGCGGCGTGGTAGCGCTGCATGAGCGCCTCGCCTGGTTCACCCCGACGGATGCCGGCTCACGGGGGTGGGAGACCGCCGAGCGCCGCCCCGGTCACTCCGCCGTAGACGGCGCCGACGGCTGAGCGCGCCGGAACTCGCGTCGCCAGCGGGCCAGCAGCGCCTGGCGCTTGAGGCGGTCGAGCCCGGCGAGCAGGCCGGGCCCGAGCCCCGGAGGGCGCAGGGCGTCCTCAAGGCGCTTGCGCAGCGCGGCGGCGCTCCCCGGTCCCGTGACCCCGGGGTGCAGGGCGCCAAGTGAGGTCTGCTTGGCGATCACACGCTGCCCCGCCTCACTCAGCAGAAAGGCGACGAAGCGGGTGCCGGTCTCCGGGTGGGGCGCCTGGCGGGGCACGAAGGCGACGCGCTGGGTCACCAGGGCGTAGTCGTCGGGCACCACCAGCGCGAGGTCCGGGTGCGCCTCCACCCGTGGCAGCGCGTAGCTGCCCAGCAGGTTGTAGCCGATCAGCAGGCTCCCATCCTCCAGGCCGTCGAGCATCTCCCCGGTGGTGGCGACCAGCTTCGCCTCGGCGGCGCCCAGCGCGGCCACCAGGTCCCAGTAGCGCGGCGACAGTCGCGACTCCTCCATGGCGTAGGTGCGGCCGACCCCGCTCACCACCGGGTCATAGGTGGCCACGCGCCCGGTGAGCGCTTCGCGACGTTCTTCTAACAACGTCAGCAGCTCGGCATGGTTGCGCGGCACCTCGGCGATGTTGGTGAGCTCTTGGTGGACCACCATGACGATGGGCTCGAAGGTGAAGGCCACCAACTCGTCGCGCCAGCGCGCCCAGGCCGGCCAGGCGTCGGTGATATGGCCACCCAGCGGACGGGCGTGGCCGGCGTTGGCCAGGGCGAACTGCCAGGGCATGGCGGAGGAGATCACCACGTCGGCCGCGTCGGGGTGGGCGAGGAAGCGCTCATGCAGGTCAAGGGTGGTGAGGTTGTGATAGGTCACCGCGACCTCGGGATGGCGGCGCTGGAAGGCCGCCAGCAGGGGCCGTGCCTGGGGCAGGTCGAGGGCGGCATGGATGACCAGCGGACGGGGCGTTCCGGCACCCTCGGCGGCGGGCAGGTGCAGGCTCTGCTGGGCGTGGGCCAAGGCCGACAGCACCCAGAGCGCGATCAGGGCGGTCAGACGGGCGAGGCGGCGGGGTGTCATGGGCTGGGCTCCGCAAAGCGCAGCTCGACCCGCAGCCCGCCTCCCTCTGCGCCCGCGTCGAGGGTGAGGCGCGCTCTATGGGTGCGGGCGATACCATCGACGATGGCCAGCCCCAGCCCGGAGCCCTCACCGTCGTCGCGGCCGCGATGGAAGGGCCGTAGCGCCAGCAGGCGACGCTCCGGGGCGATGCCCGGGCCGTCATCCTCCACCACCAGCCGTGGCGGCGAACGGAGCGTCGCCAGGGTGATCCGTCGCGCGCCATAGCGTCGGGCGTTGTCGATCAGGTTGGCCAGCGCCTCCTCGAGCTGCCACTCGGTGCCGTTCACCGCCACCTCACCCTCGGCGCACTCGGCGCCGAGGTCGACGCCCGCCTGGCGGCAGCTCGTCCAGTGGTCGCGCACCGCCCGGCGCACACAGGCGTTGAGGTCCAGGGGCCGATGCGTGGCCTGGTATTCGGGGTTGTCGAGCCGGGTCAGCGAGAGCAGCTGCATGGCCAGCCGCGCGGTGCGTTCGCTGGTGGCCTGGATGGTGGTGAGGGCATCGCGCCACGCCTCGGGGTCGGTGTCGCGCAGGGCCAGCTCGGCCCGGGCGGAGATGCCCGCCAGGGGCGTGCGCAGCTGGTGAGAGGCGTCGCCGATGAAGCGCTCCTGGTTGGCGCGTACCCGGCGCATGCGCACCAGTAGCTCGTTGAGTGCCTCGCGCAGCTCGGCGAGCTCCCGTGGCAGGCTGAGCTCGAGGGGAACAAGGGTGCGCGGGTCCCGAGCGCGGATGGCGTGGCGCAACCGGGTCAACGGCTTGAGCGCCGCCCGTACCGCCAGCAGCAGGCTCGCCACCGCCAGCGCCCCCATGCCCAGGATGCCGGCCAGGTTGCCCCGCAGCAGCGCCTGGCGCAGGGCGTCGCGCCCCTCGCGGGTGTGGGCGACCCGCACCTCGAAGCGCTCCCGGTTGCGCCAGTCCTCCAGCCGCGAGCGGCGTACCCCCTGGCGCAGCGCCAGCCCCTGCCACTCGAGGTCGCGATAGAGCAGGGTGTCGCCGCTCTCGGCATCGGCCCCGGGGTGGGCGGGCAGCTCGGCGTTACCGGTGATGTGGCGCCCCTGCTGGTCCACCAGGCTGTAGAAGACGCGCTCCTCGGCGTCCCCCGCCAGCATCTCCAGGGCGGCGGGGGGCAGGTCGAGCCACAGTCGGCCATCCTGCCACTGCACCTGTTCGGCGATGGCCAGGCTGGCGGCATCCAGCAGGCGGTCATGGGCGCGATCGGCGGTGGCCTTGGCCTGCCACCCCGCCTGCAGCAGCAGCAGGGCCCCCAGGCTCAGCAACGGCAGGGCCAGCCAGGCCAGCAGGCGCCCGTAGAGGCTGTGGGCGACCCTCATCCCTCCGCCTCCAGCAGGTAGCCGAGGCCACGCACCGTCCTGAGCGCCAGCCTGCCCGCGGGCAGGCGCTTGCGTAGCCGGTGCACGGTGACCTCGATGGCGTTGTCGCCCATGGGATCGCCGCCGAAGGCCTCCTCGACGAGACGGGCCTTCTCCACCGGCTCCCCGGCGTGGCGCAGCAGGCAGGCCAGCAGTCGCTGCTCCCGCGGCGGCAGCGGGAAGGGCTCGCCATCCAGGGTGAAGCCGAGGGTTGCGGCATCGAGCTCGAGGGGGCCCAGCACGAGACGGGCGGTACGGGCGTGGCGTCGCAGCAGGGCACGCACCCGGGCCTCCAGCACGTCCAGGGCGAAGGGCTTGCCTAGGTAGTCGTCGGCACCGAGGTCCAGGCCGCGCACACGATCCTCCACGGCGCCACGCGCGGTGAGCACCAGCACCGGCGTCTCGCGGTCGTGGCGGCGCAGCGCCTCCAGCACCGTGAGACCCCCGGCGCCGGGCAGGTTGAGGTCGAGCAGCAGCAGGTCCACGCCGTGGCCGGGGGAGGCCAGTCGCGCCAGCGCGGCGTCGCCGTCGGCCAGGTGTTCCACCTGGTGCCCCTCTGCGCGCAGCAGCGTGAGCAGCGAGTCGGCCAGCAGGGCATCGTCCTCCACCAGCAGCAGCCTCATGGCAGTGCCTCCCGGGCAGCGGGCTGGCTCGTCGCCGTGAGTTCCGCGGCGACCTCGGCGAGGGCATCGGTGGACTCGGCCATCGCCAGGCGCCCCTTGGGTCCGGAGAGCGCCAGCCAGCGTGGGGGCGTCCCCGGCAGGGGGTGGATGACCATGACACCGCCCGCCAGGGTGGGGCAGGGCGAACCATCGCCGGCGACCCGCCAGCGGGTTCCCGGGCGCAGGTCATGGCGTAGGGCGCTGGCGGGCAGTGCCGCCAGCCGGCACTCGACGGCCTCGCCGACCCGCTCCAGCAGTGAGGCGGTCTCCCCGAGGCGGGCCGCCAGGCGCTCGAGGAGCGGCTGGACGCGAGCGGCGAGCAGGCGGGAGGGGTCCTGGCGCCGTGCCAGGCGCGCGGGGGTCTCGCCCAGCTGCCAGCGGCCGTCGGCATCGCGGCGCACATAGTCGAAGCGTGAAAGCGACCCCAGCAGGCGCAGCAGGGTGCTCTTATAGAAGCCGGTGGCCTGGGCCAGCTCGGCGAGGCTCAGGGCCGGCCGGTCGGCGTCGAAGGCCTCCAGTACCGTCAAGGCGCGCTCCACGGCCTCCACGCGATCCTGGGCCATAGGCGATGGACTCCCCCGGGGCAGGTCCCCGTCTCGAACTTTGGTCGCAATTGGGACGCGCGGCGTTGACGGGCCGCGAGTCGCCCTCTAGCTTTCCATCCTGAAGAACGTAGTTCTGCCTTACAGAATTGTAAGGCAGATGACAGCCTCCGGCAAGCGCCCTTTGCTGCCGGCCTTCGAGACAACAAGACGAGGAGACCCTCCATGTCGACCAAGACGCCGCTCACGCTTATCGCCGTCGCCGCCCTCACGGTCGGTGCCGGAAACGCCATGGCCTTCGAGCCCCAGGGCAAGGTGGAGTGCATCGCGCCCTCCGATCCCGGCGGCGGCTGGGACTTCACCTGCCGCAGCGTCGGCAACGTGCTCCAGACGCTGGACCTGGTGCCGGGCAACGTCCAGACCCTCAACATGGCCGGTGCCGGTGGCGGGGTGGCCTATGCCCACGTGGTCAGCAAGCGCGCCGGTGACGAGCAGCTACTGGTGGCCGCCTCCACCGCCACCACCACCCGCCTGGCCCAGGGCCAGTTCCCGGGGATGACCGCCGACATGGTCAACTGGATCGGGGCGCTGGGTGCCGACTACGGAGTGATCGCCGTGGCCGCCGACTCAGAGTACGAGGATCTGCCGGCGCTGATGGAGGCCATCGACGAGGACCCGCGTAGCGTGAAGTTCGCCGGTGGCAGCGCCAAGGGTGGCTGGGATCATCTCAAGGTGCTGATCGCGGCAGACGCGGCCGGCGTCGACGAGCTGCCGCGTATTCCGTATCTCTCCTACAACAACGGCGGCGAGGCCATGACCCAGGTCGTCGGCGGCCACGTCGATGCCTTCACCGGCGATATCTCCGAGGCCCAGGGCTTCATGGATTCCGGTGACCTGCGCGTGCTCGCAGTCCTTGCGGAAGAGCGCCTGCCGGGGGACTTCAATCATATCCCCACCGCCACCGAGCAGGGTATCGAGGCGCTGGGCCCCAACTGGCGCGGCTTCTACATGCCGGCCGAGATCTCCGATGAGGCTCGCCAGTACTGGATCGACGCCATGGATACCGTCTACGAGAGCGAGGAGTGGAAGGAGCTGATGACCAGCAACGGCCTGATGCCCTTCCACATGACCGCGGGCGAATTCGAGACCTTCGTCAAGGAGCAGATCGCCGATATCGAGCAGCTCTCCAAGGACATCGGCCTGATCCAATGAGCACCATGAACGATCGCATCTTCGGTATCCTGCTGATTGCCCTGGCCGTCGCGTACGGCTGGGGCGCCACCCAGCTCCCTGCCCCCTTCGGCGGCAGCGAGGCGGTGGGTCCCGAGACCTTCCCGCTGCTGCTGTCGGTGGTGCTCGTGCTCTCCAGCCTCTACCTCATCGTGCGACCGGACCCGGACAACGCCTGGCCCTGGAGCCGGACCGGCGTTGAGCTGGTGATCGCCGTGGTGGTGCTGGTGTGCTACGCGGCCCTGCTGCAGCCGCTGGGCTTCATCCTCAGCACCACCCTGGCGGTGGGGACCCTGTGCTGGCGCATGGGCAGCGCCCCGCTCAGGGCCTTCGTCACTGGCGCGCTCGCCGGGGTGGCGGTGTTCCTGCTCTTCAACTTCGCCCTTGACCTGGCGCTGCCGATGGGCGTGCTGTCCTTCCTGGAGGTGAGCTGATGGAGACCCTCGGCTATCTGATCGACGGCTTCGGGGTGGCGCTGGCCCCGCACAACCTGATGTTCGCCCTGCTGGGCGCCTTCCTGGGCACCCTGATCGGCGCCCTGCCGGGGCTAGGGCCGGCCAATGGCGTAGCGATCCTGATCCCGCTGGCCTTCACCCTGGGTCTGGCCCCGGAGACTGCGCTGATCATGCTGACCGCGGTCTATGCAGGCGCCATGTATGGCGGGCGCATCTCCTCGATCCTGCTCAATATCCCCGGTGACGAGCCGGCGATGATGACCTGCCTGGACGGCTATCCCATGGCCCGGCAGGGCAAGGCTGCCGAGGCCCTGGCGATCTCCGCCGTGGCCTCCTTCATGGGCAGCCTCATCGCCACCATCGGGCTGATCCTGCTGGCGCCGCTGCTGGCGAAGTTCGCCCTGACCTTCGGGCCGGCGGAGTACTTCGCGCTCTTCCTGCTGGCCTTCGCCACCCTGGGCGGCATCACCGGCAAGAACCCCATGAAGACGGTGGTGGCGGCCTGCATCGGCCTGATGATCGCCACCGTGGGCATCGACAACACCGGGGTGCAGCGCTACACCTTCGGCGTGCTCGAGCTCTACGAGGGGGTGGACTTCATCATCGCCATCGTCGGCCTGTTCGCCATCTCCGAGCTGCTGTTCTTCATCGAGGAGAAGGCCGGGGGCGGCAAGGAGAAGATGAGCGTCAACAAGCTGTCGCTCAAGTGGGCCGACATCAAGGGCATCATGCCGTCGAGCATCCGCGGCGGCGTGCTGGGCTTCATCGCCGGGGTACTGCCCGGTGCCGGCGCCTCGCTCGGCAGCTTCATCGGCTACACCCTGGAGAAGAAGGTGGTGGGCAAGAAGGGCTACTTCGGCGAGGGCGACCCGCGCGGCGTGGCCGGGCCCGAGGCGGGCAACAACGGCGCCTCCAGCGGGGCACTGGTGCCCATGCTGACGCTGGGCGTG
The DNA here is from genome assembly GCF_900104135.1 of Halomonas shengliensis. Taxonomy (GTDB): domain Bacteria; phylum Pseudomonadota; class Gammaproteobacteria; order Pseudomonadales; family Halomonadaceae; genus Halomonas; species Halomonas shengliensis. The sequence continues at coordinate 23,799 of NZ_FNIV01000018.1, forward strand.
CCGGGAAGCGGCACCACCGCGGTGCTGCTGGCGCTGCTGATCTCGCTCAACATCACCCCCGGACCGCTGATGTTCACCCAGAACGCCGACATCGTCTGGGGCGTGATCGCGGCACTGCTGATCGGCAACTTCCTGCTGCTGGTGCTCAACATCCCGCTGGTGGGCATCTTCGTGAAGCTGCTCTCGGTGCCGCCGATGTTCCTGCTGCCGATCGTGACCATGATCGCCTTCGTGGGCATCTATTCGATCAGCAACACCACCTTCGACCTCTACTTCATGGTGGCCTTCGGCGTGGCGGGGTATCTCTTCCGCAAGCTGGAGATCCCGCTGGTGCCGATCATCCTCGGGCTGCTGCTGGGGCCGGAGATGGAGAAGAACCTGCGCCACGCCATGGACATCTCCGACGGCGACTGGACCATCCTGTGGGACAGTGGCCTGGCCATCGGCCTTTGGGTGTTCGCCGGCCTGGGACTGATCCTGCCCTATATCGTCGGCCCGCTGCTGCGTCGGCGCATGAAGGTGGCCACCGGTACCGGGGGCCCCGAGGGCGATTGACCCTCACTCACCACGCAAGGGCCCAACGGGGGCGCCGGTCGATCCGGCGCCCCCTTTTAGCTTGTGCGCCAGGCATGGCGCGCAGCGCCTGACTGGCGCTGTTCCCGAGGGTGGTGCCTCGGGATGACTTGGGGGTGAAAGTCCCCTGCACGCCCGGCAAGGGGAAGTGCTAGCCGACGGCAAGGGTGTCCCCCGCGAGGGGGAATCTGAAGGCAGCCCGAGGCAAAACGCTGGCCTGACGAACAGGAAGCGGATACGAGGCGGCATGGCGGGGTGAGATGGCAAGCATCATCAAAGCCCGATACTTGCACGGATCGCCATGACGTAAATCCGACAGGCATAAGCGGGAAGGTCGCGCGTCTTACCCTGGGAGGTCTGGT
>NZ_FNIV01000019.1 GCF_900104135.1 Halomonas shengliensis
CGCGCGAACCCCTCGGCCTCCGGGGCGCCGGCGACGTAGAGCGGACCCTCGATGGTGCGCGGGGTGCCACCGGTGCGCTTGGCCTCGGCGTCGATGGCGTCCTGGCGCATGTCCAGGAAGTGGTCGAAGCCCAGGCCCGGGGAGAGCAGGCCGAACTGGGTCTGGCTGCCCAGGGCGTTGAGCAGGTTGACGGCGGACCAGTACTCCTCCTGGGTGACATCGAAGTCGTCGATCAGCTTGAACAGGTCGGAGATCAGGCGATGCACGATCTGCTTGGAGCGCTCGTTGCCGCCCTCCTGGTCGAAGCCGGCGATGGTCTTCAGGAAGTCCTGGACTTCGGGGGTGTCGAAGATCTTCACGGTCATGGAAGTCACTCTCTCTGGTTGTGGTTATGGCCTGCGCGAGCGTCAGGGGAGTGCAGGGCCAGGCGTGGGGTCTTGACACCGCCCTGTGGGGGCCAGGCACGGTGTCGTCTTGTTGTGATGACCTTGATTCTGGTCAGCTCCCCTGCCCGCCACCAATATCGTTTGAGTTGCCGTCCATACTTCACAGGTATGGGTGGCAAGCCACCCCCGGGACCAGGCATCCGCCCACCGCATCGCGGCAAAAGCACTTTTAAACAATGACTTGGAAAGCCACGCCAGGGGGTCGACGCGTGAGCGCGGCGGTTGGGGGCCTTGCCTTCGTGACGACGCGGGCTACCCAGCAGCAGGCGGACGCCACGAGAGGGCGCCGGGAGCGGGTCACGGCGCGTGTCATGAACGCTGAATCCACCCTGAGGGGCGCCGGCCATAGACCAAAGATGGAACGACGACCGCCGACGGGAGACACGGGGGACGGCCGGGACGAGACGAAAAAGGGCCCGTGCTGCCATGACAGCCACGGGCCAAGGAGGATAACGCCATGCAAGGGGTGCCGGCGGCGAGCCGCCGGCGCTATCGGTCAGCCGGCATTCTTCGCCGGGAAGCGCTTGCGCAGGGCCTCGCGCTCCTGGGAGAAGTCGAAGTCGCGGAACTCCACCAGCATCGAGATCGCCGCCCCCAGGATCAGCGCCCAGAAGGAGGCACCGATGCCGAAGATCTGCAGGCCGGAGACCGCGATCAGGAAAGAGAACATCGCCCCGACCTCATGCTTGCCGGAGAAGGTGATATGCATCGCCGAGCTGATCACCCGCAGCAGGGCGAGGCCGGCGATGATGGCGATGAAGTAGCTGGGCATCGCCTCGATCAGGCTGAACACGAAGCCGTAGAAGGGCGCGGCTACCACGAAGATCATGCCGACGATCACCGCCGCCACCCAGCGCTTGTCGTGGGTGCCCGCCTCGGGGGAGGAGCAGATGCCGGTCATCGGCGCGGCGATGCAGGTGCTGTGCAGGTTGAAGAAGGCCGACACCATGGTGCCGATGCCACCGACGAAGGTGATGGCGTTGGCCGGCGCCTCCTTGTAGCCCATGCCCTTGACCAGCCCCACGCCGGCGGGGGTCTCCATGCCCACCAGGATCAGCGCCAGCGGCAGGCCATAGGCCAGGAAGGCGTCCATGGAGAAGGCCGGCATGATGAACTCGGGCATGCGGAAGGAGAGCTCCACGCTGGAGAAGTCGGCCCCGGAGAGCGCCATGTAGAGCACGCCCACCACCAGGGTCACCACCAACGGCGGAATCCGGCGCAGGAAGCGCGCCGAGAGGAAGAAGGCCGCGATCATCACCACCGCGGGAATCAGGGCGTTCTGCAGCGGCATCACCATGTTGGTGCCGAACTTGAGCAGCACGCCGGCCACCATGCCCATGACGATGGGCATGGGGATCAGCCGCATCACCAGGCTCATCCAGCCGGCCAGGGCCACCACCACCGAGATGGCGCCGGCGATCAACGTCGCCCCGAGGGCCTCGTTGAGCCCCACCACGGGGATGATGGCGGCGAACAGCAGCGCGCCGGGGATGGAGTTGGCGACCGGCAGCGGCAGCCGGTAGTAGGCCGGCAGCAGCAGGCCGAACAGGCCATTGATGAAGAGGTAGCTGATCACCCACAGCAGGGTGAAGTCCTTGGGCAGCCCGGCGGCGGTGCCGGCGCTGATATGGATGATGCCGGCGCTGAGGCCGAAGATGCCGGCGACCACGCCGGCGCTCAGATTGTCGGCATTGAGGTCGCGCAGGAAGGCGCGTGGCGCCGACGCGAGGCCGGGGCCTGTCTCGAGATGTTTCATGCTGTGCTCCAGGGGCTTGTTGTCGTTGCTGTCGGAAGCCACGGATGGTCAGGATCACGGCGGGCGGCCCGCGGGCCGCCCTGGCGTCGGGCTCAGCCCTGGTCGCCACCGCCCACCGGCAGCACGCTGCCGGTGATGTAGCTCGCCTCATCGGAGGCCAGGAACAGGATCGGCGCGGCCATCTCGTCGAGCGTGCCGTAGCGCTTCATCAGGCAGCTCTGCTTGGTCTGGTCGATGTGCGCCTGGAACCAGGCCTGTTCGGTCTCGTTGCGAGGCTCGGGGGTGCCACGGGAGATCTTGCGCGGCGGCGCCTCGGTGCCACCGATGCCGGCGGCCGCTACGCGGATGCCGTGCTCCGCCACCTCGAAGGCCAGCGACTCGGTCAGCGCGTTGACGCCGCCCTTGGCCGCCGAGTAGGGGATCCGATGGATGCCCCGGGCGGCCACCGAGGAGACGTTGACGATCACGCCGCCGCCCTGCGCCACCAGGGTCGGCAGCACCGCACGGCAGCACCACAGCGTCGGCATCAGCGAACGGTTGACCTCGGCGGAGATCTCGCTCTCGCTGAACTCGGTGAACGGCTTGAAGTTGATCGCCCCGCCCACGTTATTGATCAGGATGTCGATGCGCCCGAAGTGCTCCAGCGTCTTCGCCATGGCATCGGCGGCGCCGTCCCAAGTCTCCAGGTCGGCCAGAAGGGCGATGGCCTCGACGCCCTGCTCGCGCAGGTCGTCCACCACCTCCTGGACCAGCTCGGAGCGGTCCACCAGGGCCAGGCGGGCACCCTCGGCGCCGGCGCGCTCGGCGACCCGCTTGCCGATGCCCTGGGCGGCGCCGGTGATGACCATCACCTTGTCCGTGAAGCGCGGGCTCATGACTTGCTCCCCGCCTCGTTGGGGGTGAACTTCTCGTAGTGGAAGCTCTGCGGCACGATACCCTCGGCGTCGAAGTGCTTGAGCACCGCGTCGACCATGGGGGGCGGGCCACACAGGTAGACATCGATGTCGCCGTCGTGCAGCACCTCGGCGTCCATGTGGTGGGTCACGTAGCCCTTGCGCGGATGCTCGCTGGCCTCGTCCACCACCACGGTGGAGTAGGTGAAGTTCGGCAACTCCTTGGCGAAGTGCTCCAGGGCATCCACCTTGACCAGGTGGTCATCCTTGTTCACGCCGTAGATCAGGTGAATCGGTTGCTCCTGGGTGTCCCCTTCGGCCTTCTTCTGCACCAGCAGCTCGAGCATGGAGAGGAAGGGCGCGAGGCCCGTGCCGCCGGCCAGCATCAGCACCGGGCGGGTGATCTCGCGCAGGTAGAAGCTACCCATGGGACCGGTCAGGGTCAGGCGCTCCCCGGCGGCACAACGCTCGGTGAGATAGCCGCTCATCACCCCGCCCGGGATGTTGCGGATCAGGAAGGTGGCGCGCTTCTCGCCCGGCTTCGAGCTGAAGGAGTAGGAGCGGTGCACCTCGGTACCCGGCACATCGATATGGATGTACTGCCCCGGCAGGAAGACCAGTCCGGCCTCGTCGTCCAGGTCCACCCCCAGCTCGATGCTGTCCTCGGAGAGCTGCTCGACCACGGCTACCGTGCCCTCGACCTTGCCCACCTGGGTCTTGCACAGGGTGGAGGCGACGGGGATCTGGATGACGCAGTCCGAGGAGGGCACCATCTGGCAGGTCAGCACCTGGCCTTCCGCGGCCTCCTCGTCGGAGAGCGCCTCGTCGATGTACTCGTCGCCCAGGTCGAAGTCACCCTGCTCGCAGTGGCCCTTGCAGGTGCCGCAGACGCCGTCGGAGCAGTCCATCGGCAGGTTCACCTTCTGGCGGTAGGCGGCGTCGAGGACCGTCTCCCCTTCCTTGCAGCCGATGAAGCGGGTGACGCCATCCTCGAAGTTGAGGGCAATGGTATAGCTCATGGTCGAATCTCCTCCCGCACCAGGTCAGATGTGATAGATGTCGATGACCTGGTGGATATAGTCGTTATTGAGTTGCACTACCTTGCGGGTGATCTGCGGCTGCTCCCCGGACACGTCGAGCGTGTAGAAGGAGCTGCCGAAGAACTCCAGGGTCTTCTTGTAGCGGTGCACCAGGGTGTGCCAGTTGAAGCGCAGCTCCACCTTGTCACCCTCCTCCTTGAGCACCTCGATGTTGCTGACCAGGTGCGTGGTGCGCGGCTCCGGCGTGCTCGCCCCCCAGCGCTCGGTCTTGATCCGGTAGACCCGGTCCTCGAGACCCTCGCGGTTGGGGTAGTAGATCAGCGAGATCTCGCTGTCCGGGTCACGGCTCAGCTGGTCGTCGTCGTCCCACGCCGGCATCCAGAACTCGACGTCCTTGCTGTAGCAGGTCAGCCACTCGTCCCACTCGCGGTCGTCCAGCAGGCGCGCCTCGCGGTACAGGAAGGCCTGGATCTCTTGGTAGCTAAGGCTCATGGTCTCTCTCCCTCTCTCGGACGCGGATTATTCGGACGCGGTGGCGATGAACTGGCTGCGTTCCTTGTCGATGGCGCGCAGCATCTCGTCGACCCAGTGCTTGTGGTGCACCACGTAGAGGCCCTCGTCCTCGGGTGAGGCGCCACTCAGGCGCGGCTTGAGATCGATCGCCTGGGCGTTGTCGTCGGCGCCCTCGATCCACTGCTTGGCGCCGCGGGAGAGGTCGTTCCACTCGGCCAGGGCACCGTTGTAGCCCTCCTGGCAGGCACGGAACTCCTCGAGATCGTCCGGGGTGCCCATGCCGGAGACGTTGAAGAAGTCCTCGTACTGGCGGATACGCACCCGACGGTTCTCGGCCGACTCGCCCTTGGGCGCGAAGCAGTAGATGGTGACCTCGGTCTTGTCCACGTCGATCGGGCGAAGCACACGGATCTGGGTGGAGAACTGGTCCATCAGGTAGACGTTGGGGTAGAGGCAGAGGTTACGCGTCTGGTTGACGATGGAGTCGGCACGCGCCTCGCCGAACTCCTTCTCGATCCACTCCTTGTTGCTGTAGACCGGGCGCACCTCGGGGTTAAGCAGGCGCGTCCACAGCAGCATGTGGCCGTTCTCGAAGGAGTAGAAGCCACCCAGGCTCTTGGACCAGCCGTCGGCGTCCACCGCCTTGGTGCCGCCGGCCTCGTAGTTGCGGCGATCCATGGTGGAGGCGTAGTTCCAGTGCACGGTGCTGACGTGGTAGCCGT
>NZ_FNIV01000020.1 GCF_900104135.1 Halomonas shengliensis
CGTGCGACCAGCTCGGTCGCGTAGGTACGTCAGGCCTTCTCAGGCACGTTGAGATCTGAGGAAATCGGCATTATACCTAGCCCGGCAACACTGCGGGCAACGCGGCCTCAAGCCGTGTGTAGCAATTGTCCGACCGGTTTGCCGGGAGCGGACCAGGTGTCCAACCACCTGTAGCCTAGGAGCAGTGCGGGGCTGGTAACGGCCCGGTGCGAAGCGCTCTGACAATGTAATCACCCTCTCGGGGTCCAGCTGACCCCGCGAGGGGACAGCTGGGATCTTGCTTCCGCAAGCAAGTGAGATGCTAGGCTGGATCGAAGGGTTAGCGTAAGCGAACCGTTCAAAAGCGTCGTCAAGCTAAGCAGGCTTAGGCGGATAAGTGGCCTGTCTGTGGTCGGTTAGGGTATAGCTTGGTTACCCTACGTTGGCATCATGACCACCGGCGCAATGACGGAACCCTCCCGATCCGTGTTGCTGACACGGAACTGGGTAAGACCGACACGGTGTCCCCTCGGGGACTAGCGAGCCGCAAGGCGAAGCGATGCCGTAGCGGTTAAAGGATGGTGGAGAAAGCGAATGCCGGCCTGTAACGGGCCGGATAGGGGATGAAACGATGGCCCCGAGCCGAAAGGCTGCAGACTTCCACCAGGTGGTTCGTCGCTAGACCGACCACTGTAGCAACCCCCAGAGAGGGCGGATCATCGCCCTCTTGGGGGAGATGTATCTGCCCTATGGGCGGGCGTAGCTCAATGGTAGAGCGTTTGGTTCCCAACCAAGTGACGTGGGTTCGATTCCCATCGCCCGCTCCACTCTGGATCTTCTATCCAAGTGGAGGCAGATATGGACACGTCCCATCGTGATGTCGTCTCCCCCCAATGGCATGCGTGGCACCACATCGAGTGGCGTCAGGCACACCAAAGGGTCAGGAGGCTACAAGTTCGAATAGCGAAGGCGACCAAGGAGTGTAACTGGCGCAAGGTCAGACAGCTCCAGCGTCTGATCACAAGGTCAACGAGTGCGAAGGCTGTTGCCGTCAAACGAGTGACTGAAAACCGTGGCCGCAAGACCCCCGGTATTGACGGGGAGACGTGGTCAACGCCAGAAGCCAAGTGGCTGGCCGTCAAGACCCTGCACGTCAGGGGTTATAGGGCCAAACCCATGCGGCGAGTGCATATCCCCAAGGCCAATGGCGGGAAGCGCCCTCTCGGCATCCCGACCATGAAAGACCGCGCCATGCAGGCTCTGCACCTGCTAGCGCTTGAACCTGTAAGCGAGACGACGGGTGACCTCAACTCCTACGGATTTCGGCCCAACCGTTCTACCAAGGACGCAATGGCCCAGTGCTGCAATGCACTGTCCCGACCCAGTTCTCCGCAATGGGTACTGGAAGGCGACATCCGAGGCTGTTTCGACAACATCAGCCACGAGTGGCTACTGAAGCACGTCCCCATCGACAGGAACGTGCTGAAGCAGTGGCTCAAGGCAGGTGTCGTGGACGCGGGCCGGCCCTACCCTACGGTAGCCGGAACGCCACAGGGGGGCATCATTTCCCCTGTGCTGGCAAATCTTGCACTGGACGGCATGGGGGAACTGCTTAGTCAGAACTTCACACGCCGAAGCAAGGTGAACTTCATCCGATACGCCGATGACTGGATCGTGACCGGGTCCTCGCAAGAGGTCGTGGAAAGAGCCAGGCGTCTGATCAAGGCATTTCTCAAGGAACGAGGGCTGGAGCTCTCCGAGAAAAAGACCAAGATCACTCACATCGATGAGGGCTTCGACTTCCTGGGGTGGACCTTCAGGAAGTTCGGTCAGGACTGGAGAATGACCCCGTCGAAAACCAGCCGTAAGCGCCTGTACGCGAAGGTTCGCACGGTCGTCCATAAGCATCGGACGTCCAAGCAGATCAGCCTGATAGCTGAGCTGAACCCAATCCTCCGGGGCTGGGCTCAATACCACAAGAATGTGGCTGCTACGCGCATCTTCAACCAGATGGACCACATGGTCTGGAAGGCGCTATGGAGATGGGCCAACCGCAGACATCCCAACAAAGGGAAACGCTGGATTCGCGCCCGATACTGGTCGCGTAAAGGCTCCCGGAGTTGGGTGTTCAGCGAAGGGGAGCACAAGCTGTTCCTACTGTCCGAGGTGAAGTGCTGCAGACACGTCAAGATCAAGTCTGACGCCAACCTCTACGACCCAGCTGACGAGGAGTACTTCGAGAAACTGGTGAAACGCCAGATGCTCGCAAACGCGATTCCAAAGCTGAACACGGTCTGGAAAAGGCAGCAAGGTAAGTGCCCAGTCTGCGCCCAACCCATCACGACCGAGACCCGGTGGGACGTTCATCACAAGGTCTGGAAGTGCCACGGGGGGAGCGACAAGCTGGACAA
>NZ_FNIV01000021.1 GCF_900104135.1 Halomonas shengliensis
AAAGTCCCCTGCACGCCCGGCAAGGGGAAGTGCTAGCTGACGGCAAGGGTGTCTCCCGTGAGGGGGAATCCGAAGGCAGCCCGAAGCAAAACGCTGGCCTGACGAACAGGAAGCGGATACGAGGCGGCATGGCGGGGTGAGGTGGCAAGCATCACCAAAGCCCGGTACTTGCACGGAACGCCATGACGTAGATCCGACAGGCATAAGCGGGAAGGTCGCGCGTCTTACCCTGGGAGGTCTGGTGGTCTGCCACGGTGCTACCGGCGTCGAGAGGCGACGGGATGGGCCACCAGACGTCAGCAGAGGCCATAGTAAGTGCCGGTTCACCGCGGCACCAAGGGCCGAACATGAAGCACCGCGAGTAGGCGATGACGTCTCGAGGATCGATCATGAAGACAGAAAGTGGCGCTGATACCGTCACCCACCCAGAGGGGCAGGGGCAGTACCCTGAGTCCCGGCCGGTGGGCGTCGAGACGAACCCGGCGTCGTCATCGTGGACGAAAGCGGAGCCCGCCTCGCTCATGGAGGCCGTGGTAGAGAAGGCCAACATGGCGCGGGCTTACCGAAGGGTGGTCGCCAACAAAGGCGCGCCGGGTGCCGACGGCATGACGGTGGCCCAGCTAGCCGACCACCTGAAGCAACACTGGCCAACGCTGCGCGAGCGGCTGCTGGCCGGTGAGTACCACCCCAGCCCGATCCGAGCCGTCGAGATTCCCAAGCCCAAGGGCGGGACGCGACAGCTCGGCATCCCCACGGTTACCGACCGGCTGATCCAGCAGGCGCTACTGCAGGTGCTGACGCCAATCTTCGATCCGGGATTCTCCGCCTCGAGTTACGGCTACCGCCCCAAACGCAGCGCCCAGCAGGCCGTCTCGGCGATGAAGTCCCATGTCACTGCCGGCCACCGCTGGGTGGTCGACCTCGACCTGGAAGCCTTCTTCGACCGAGTGAGCCACGACCTGCTGATGGCGCGGGTTGCGCGCCGCGTCCGCGATAAGCGGGTGCTGCGTTTGATCCGCCGTTATCTGGAAGCCGGGATGTTTCAGGACGGCCTGACCGCGCCACGCCGGCAAGGAACGCCCCAGGGCGGGCCACTGAGTCCGCTGCTGGCGAATATCCTGCTGGATGACGTGGACAAGGAACTGGAACGCCGCGGCCACCGTTTCTGCCGCTACGCCGATGACATGCAGGTGTATGTCAGGAGTCGGCGAGCGGGCGAGCGCGTCATGACCAGTCTGAGTGATTTTCTCGAGAGCTCGCTCAGGCTGACGGTCAATGGCGACAAGAGTGCGGTGGACCGCCCCTGGAACCGGGGGTACCTGGGCTACACGCTGACCCGACACAAGCTGCCGAAGCTGACGCTGGCCAAGGCCAGCCTGCAGCGCCTGATGCAGCGTGTCCGCGAGATCCTCAAGCGCGGCAGGGGGCGCAACATACGGCGAGTCATTGAAGAGCTGGTCCCAGTCCTGCGGGGCTGGGCCAACTACTTCTCCCTCGTTGACGTGAAGCGCCCGCTGGAAGCACTGGATGGTTGGATACGTCGCCGGCTGCGTTGCGTGATCTGGCGGCAATGGAAACGCCCGCGGACCCGGCGCCGCAAGCTCCTGGCGCTGGGTCTGGACGACCATCGGGCGTGGAAGTCAGCGGGAAACGGGCGAGGCCCCTGGTGGAACACCGGTGCCTCGCACATGAATCAGGCCTTGCCACGGAAATGGTTCGAGCAGCAGGGTCTGATCTCGGTACTCGATACGGTCAAGAGGGCTTAGTCGTTCTTCGTGAACCGCCGTGGTACGGAACCGTATGCCCGGTGGTGTGAGAGGACGGGGGAGGCGACTCCCCCTCCTACTCGATT
>NZ_FNIV01000022.1 GCF_900104135.1 Halomonas shengliensis
ATCGGGTAGGGTCCGGGGTCACCCCCGGAGCCCTCCCACACCACCGGGCATACGGTTCCGTACCACGGCGGTTCACGAAGAACGGCTAAGCCCTCTTACCGTATCCAGCACCGAGATTAACCCACGCTGAGCGAACCAGCGGTTGGGCAAGGCGTGGCGCAGGTGCAGCGCACCCGCATTCCACCAAGGGCCTCGCCCGTTTACCGATGATTTCCAGGCGCGCTGTGGATCTAGGCCCAGCGCCAGGAGCTTACGACACCGGGTTCGCGGACGTTTCCATTGCCGCCAGATCACATCGCGCAATCGGCGGCGTATCCATTGATCCAGCGCTTCCAGCGGTCGCTTCACGTCGACGAGACTGAAGTAACTGGCCCAGCCACGCAGGACGGGAGCCAGCTCTCTGGTGACGCGACGAATATGGCGTCCCCTGCCGCGTTTGAGGAGCTCGCGGACACGCTGCATCAGGCGCTGCAGGCTGGCCTTGGCCAGCGTCAGCTTTGGCCGCTTGTGTCGAGTCAGCGTGTAGCCCAGATACCCCCGGTTCCAGGGCCGGTCCACCGCACTCTTGTCGCGGTTGACCGTCAGCCTGAGCGAGCTCTCGAGAAAATCACTCAGGCTGGCCATGACGCGCTCACCCGCCCGCCGACTCCTGACATACACTTGCAGGTCGTCGGCGTAGCGGCAGAAGCGGTGACCGCGGCGTTCCAGCTCCTTGTCCACATCATCCAGCAGGATGTTCGCCAGCAGTGGGCTCAGTGGCCCACCCTGCGGCGTTCCCTGTCGGCGTGGCGCGGCCAGGCCATCCTGGAACATCCTGGCTTCCAGGTAGCGGCGGATCAGGCGTAGCACCCGTTTGTCGCGGACGCGGCGCGCGACCCGTGCCATCAGCAGGTCATGGTTCACCCGGTCGAAGAAGGCTTTCAGGTCGAGGTCGACCACCCAGCGGTGGCCGGCGGTGACATGGACCTTCATCGCCGAGACGGCCTGCTGGGCGCTGCGCCCGGGGCGGTAGCCATAACTCGATGCGGAAAAGCCCGGATCGAAGAACGGCGTCAGCACCTGCAACAGCGCCTGCTGGATCAGCCGGTCGGTGACCGTGGGGATGCCGAGCTGTCGCGTCCCGCCCTTGGGCTTGGGGATCTCGACGGCTCGGACTGGACTGGGGTGGTACTCACCGGCCAGCAGCCGCTCGCGCAGCGTCGGCCAGTGTTGCTTCAGGTGGTCGGCCAGCTGGGCCACCGTCATGCCGTCGGCACCCGGCGCCCCCTTGTTGGCCACCACCCTACGGTAAGCCCGCTGCATGTTGTCGGTGGCGACCACCGCTTCCATGAGCAGGACAGGCTCCGCTTTCG